>NZ_CP110090.1:0-3921720 GCF_050858985.1 Burkholderia sp. M6-3 | reverse complement strand
CTGAATCGCCGCTGCACGCGCCAGCTGGTTGGCCTTACCGGTCACGAAGTTGTCGAAAGTCAGGACCGGGTTCAGCTTGGAGCGCTCGTACATCGAGTCGTTGTCGCCGTTGCCATTGGAGCTCGCGCTCTGGCCCGGACGCCATGTGCGGCGGGCGGCCGCGGCTTCGTTCGCGTCGAGGCTCGGCAGGTCCAGGTCGGCGGAATCTTCGGCTGTGGCGCGAGCGTTTGCATTGTGCTCAGCTGCCGCGCGGGCGTTCGCGTTGAGGCTCGCCATCGCGCTGTTGGCGCCGTTCGCGCGCGCGGCGTGCGCCGCTTGTACGGCGCCAACGGCAGCGTCCACGGCAGCGCCGTTGCCCGCGCTTCCGCCCATGGAATGAGGCGCCGAAGCCGGACGCGGCGCAGCCGGCGCGGCTGCCGTTGGGGCGCGCATGCCGGCTTTGGGATCCAGTACGAATTGCACGTCGACCGGGGCCTGCCAGAAATCGCGGGCCATATCCGCGATGCGGCCGGAGAACTGGCTCTTGACCCAGTCGAGCTTGAAGCGGTTCGGCGCAGCAATGCTGAGCGTGTTCGCAGCGGCGTCGAAGGCGACCGGGGCCAACGGTTTGATCCACGTCACGTACTGCTGGGGCGTGAGTTCACGCTCCAGCAATGCGGAACAGTGTTGCCAGAATTCGTTCATCGAGTTGCTGTCGTTATGGTGTGCACGAGGTTCGCCGGTGCCCCCGTCGCGCGCACGCAACAAGGCCCGAAGCAGCCAGGCGTAACAGCCCCAGGCGCCTGTGCCACAAAGGATTTGCGGGCAAGCGAGCCGGAGCGGCGTGCATCATTTTTGGGAAGTAAGGCGAGATTCTAACGCCAAACGGGAGCCGAAAGTGAGTTATCCACAGGGACGGATCAACTCTGCAAAACGCACCGCCCGCCCGGACGGGACCGGCTAAAGTATTGACGGTCAACGAAAAACGGGTTTAAATAGCGGGTTCCGCGAAAACCAATTCAGCAAACCTCCGGCCATTGCGCTTTCAGCGATGATCGCGCGGTTTTTTTTCGATCAAGTGAGAGCAACATGAAACGTACTTACCAACCTTCCGTTACCCGTCGCAAGCGTACCCACGGCTTCCGCGTTCGCATGAAGACCGCTGGCGGCCGCAAGGTCATCAACGCACGTCGCGCGAAGGGCCGCAAGCGCCTCGCCATCTAAGGCAGGCGAGCGGATTGCGCGCTCTGTCCGTACCGGGCAAGACCGGTGGCGAAGCGGGACCGGCAGAGGCGCCGCAGCAGGGCTCGGTACCGTTGCGAGCGCAAGCCGCCTTCCCCAAAGCCGCAAGGCTACTGAAAACGGATGAATTTTCATCCGTTTTTCGTTTGCGCCCGTGGCGCCGCACTTCGCACTTCGTGGTGTACGGCCGGCCTACCGGCAACGAGGCTCGCCTCGGCCTAGTGATCGGCAAGAAGTATGCGCCGCGCGCGGCCACGCGTAATCTGGTACGTCGAGTCGCGCGTGAAGCCTTTCGGGTGCGTCGCGCGGAATTCGGCGGTTGGGACGTGCTGCTGCGTTTGCACACGCGCTTCGACAAAAAGGCTTTGCCGAGCGCCGCGTCGCCGCCCTTGAAGGCGTTGTGCCGCAGCGAAATCGAGTCGTTGCTCGACAAGGCAGCACGCGAAATTGCCCGTCGTCAGGCGCCGCCCGCGGACGCGCCCAAGACGGAATGACGCTCAGGTGACCGCCCGCTTTTTCGCTCAGGCTGCAGCAGCTCCGGCAGCCTTGAACAGCGGGCGTCGTCCGGTACTTCACGTTGCGCGGCGCTGTCCGGCCGCACGAGCCATGCAAACGGTACTCATCGCTTTACTGCGTTTTTACAAGCTTGCCGTGAGTCCAATGCTCGGCAATCGGTGCCGTTTTTACCCTTCCTGCTCTGATTACGCGCGCGAAGCAATCCAGTATCATGGCGCCGCGCGCGGGACTTATCTCGCCGCCAGGCGTATTTGCCGTTGCCACCCGTTTTCCGCGGGCGGCATCGATCTCGTCCCGCCTCCCACTTCTGAAAAGCGCTGACGCGCCGTTCCATCGACACTGAGACAACGCATGGATATCAAACGCACCGTCCTATGGGTCATCTTCTTCATGTCAGCGGTCATGCTGTTCGACAACTGGCAACGCGACCACGGACGCCCGTCGATGTTCTTCCCGAGCGCTACGCCGACCAAGACGGTCGGTAGCGCCGCACCGGGAACCACGACGCCGGGAACCCAGCCCGCCGATTTGCCGGCCACCAACGCAGCAGCCCCGGCCAACACGCCCGCGGCCACGCAATCGCAACTCGTCAAGTTCAGCACCGACGTCTATAGCGGCGAAATCGACACTCGCGGCGGCACGCTGTCGAAGCTGTCGCTCGTCAAGCAAGGCGACGGCAAGCAGCCGGATCTCGTCATCACGCTGTTCGACCGCACCGCGAATCACACGTATCTGGCGCGTACGGGTCTGCTCGGCGGCGATTTCCCGAATCACAACGACGTCTTTACGCCGCTGCCCAACCAGCCGCACGACCTGACGGGCGACGCCAAATCGTTCCAGCTCAGCTTCGAGTCGCCGGTTAAGGGCGGGCTGAAAGTCATCAAGACCTACACGTTCACCCGCGGTAGCTATGTGATCGGCGTCGATACGAAGATCCAGAACGTCGGCACCGCGCCGGTGAGCCCGTCGGTCTATATGGAACTGGTGCGTGACGACCAGCCGGTGGAAACGCCGCGCTTCTCGCACACGTTTATCGGCCCGGCTGTCTACACCGACCAGCACCACTTCCAGAAGATGACGTTCGGCGACATCGACAAGAACAAGGAAGATTTCACGAAGCAAGCCGACAACGGCTGGATCGCGATGGTGCAGCATTACTTCGCGTCGGCGTGGATTCCGCAGCAGGGCGTGAAGCGCGACATCTACGTCGAGAAGATCGATCCGACGCTCTATCGTGTCGGCGTTAAGCAGCCGGTTGCGGCCATCGCGCCGGGACAGACGGTCGATGTGTCCGCGCGCCTCTTCGCCGGTCCGGAAGAAGAGCGCATGCTCGAAGGCATCGCGCCGGGTCTCGAACTGGTGAAGGACTACGGCTGGGTGACGATCATCGCGAAGCCGCTTTTCTGGCTGCTCGAAAAGATCCACAGCTATGTCGGCAACTGGGGCTGGGCGATCGTGCTGCTCACGCTGTTGATCAAGGCAGTGTTCTTCCCGCTGTCGGCCGCCAGCTATAAGTCCATGGCGCGCATGAAGGCGATCACGCCGCGCATGCAGGCGCTGCGCGAACGCTTCAAGGGCGATCCGCAGAAGATGAACGCCGCGCTCATGGAGCTTTACAAAACCGAGAAGGTGAACCCGTTCGGCGGCTGTCTGCCGGTCGTGGTGCAGATTCCGGTGTTCATCTCGCTGTACTGGGTGCTGCTGTCGTCGGTCGAAATGCGCGGCGCGCCGTGGATTCTGTGGATTCACGATCTGTCGCAGCAGGACCCGTTCTTCATCCTGCCCGTACTGATGGCTGTTTCCATGTTCCTGCAGACGAAGCTCAACCCGACGCCGCCGGACCCCGTCCAGGCGAAGATGATGATGTTCATGCCGATCGCGTTCTCGGTTATGTTCTTCTTCTTCCCGGCTGGTCTGGTGCTGTACTACGTCGTGAACAACGTGCTGTCGATCGCGCAGCAGTACTACATCACGCGCATGATGGGTCAGTCGAAAGCGAAGCCGGCCTGATGCCTGCATGAAGCGCTGAGAGCAGTCGACTCACCTGCAAAAAACAAAGCCGCCCGGTTCAAACGAACCGGGCGGCTTTTTTCATGTGATCTGCGTGGGCAGACGGGGCACGCGCTACTCTTCTTCGGTATCCTCACCGTAGAAGCGCCCAATCATTTCTTCGACGAGAAAACGGTCTTTCGGCGTCAACGACTCGATCTTCGAAGCCAGTTCGATCGTTTCCTGCGACGGCGGATATTTCTCGCCGCGCGCCATCGGTCTGGCGCTCGCACCGGGTGAAGGCCCGTAGTGCAGCCAATGCTCCTTCACGTTCAACCACTCGGCAAGCGTGCGCAACTTATCGGGCTTTGGGATCGTCGTACCCGTGAGCCACTTGTGCGCGGTTTGTGGAGTAACCGGACGGTCACCGCGATAGCGAAGGTTGAACTGTTCGGCGAGCTTGGTCCCGCCGCGGATCTTCAGCGGCTCCAATGTTTCCTTCAGCCTCTTCGAGAAGGCAGCTTTTTCTTTCGGGGTCGGCATCGGCCAGATTGTGCAATTCAGCGTCCTCCCAGTTGACAACTGATCAGGCTCATGTTGAACGTATTTGAGATAATTTTAGCTTGCGGGCCACAGCGCGACGGCGATTCAGCCCAATGTCAATTTTTGCGACTTTTCCATGCAGGACATGCGTCTGCACGGCATCGTGTTTCGGTTAAGTCCGGATCTGTCCTATGCATCAGGTAGAAATCCTAGCTTGTTTAGGATCAATCTCAACATGGACCTGGGAGACGCGTTTTGGTGGTCAGTCGACGCGCAGACCGGCCGGCACATAGCCCGCGTTACAATGCCCGGCGCCCCGGAAATGTCCGCGCCGCCCTGTCCCACTCTTCCGATTCCGCCGCCTCACTCATGCTGACCACCGATTCCGATCCCATCGTCGCCATTGCCACCGCGCCCGGCCGAGGAGGCATCGGCGTCGTGCGCATTTCATTTGGACGCGCGGGCGAGGCCGCAGCGCAACCGCTGATGCAGGTACTGACCGGACAAGCACTCGCGCCTCGTCATGCGAGTTATGTGCCTTTTTTCGACGACGGCGGCAACGCGCTCGATCGCGGCATTGCCCTTTACTTTCCCGCGCCGCATTCGTACACCGGCGAACACGTGCTCGAGTTGCAAGGCCACGGCGGGCCGGTCGTGCTGCAACTGCTGCTGCAACGTTGCATCGACGCAGGGCGCGGATTTGGCCTGCGGCTCGCCGAGCCGGGCGAGTTCACCCGCCGTGCATTTCTGAACGACAAGCTGGACCTCGCGCAGGCTGAAGCGGTGGCCGATCTGATCGAAGCGAGCACCGAGGCCGCTGCGCGCTCGGCAGGCCGTTCGCTCGACGGCACGTTTTCGCGCGACATCCATGCTTTGGTCGAAGAAGTGATCACGCTGCGCATGCTGGTCGAAGCAACGCTGGATTTCCCCGAAGAAGAGATCGATTTCCTCGAAGCTGCCGACGCCCGCGGCAAGCTCACGCGCATTCGCGAGCGTCTCGCGCACGTGCTCGCCGAGGCACGGCAAGGTGCGCTGTTGCGCGAGGGATTGTCGGTGGTGCTGGCCGGTCAGCCGAACGTCGGCAAATCGTCGTTGCTCAATGCACTTGCCGGCGCTGAACTCGCTATCGTCACGCCGATTGCGGGCACGACGCGTGACAAGGTCGCACAGACCATCCAGATTGAAGGCATCCCGCTGCACGTGATCGACACCGCCGGACTGCGCGATACCGAAGACGAAGTCGAGAAAATCGGGATTGCGCGGACGTGGAGCGAGATCGAGCGCGCGGACGTGGTGCTGCACCTGCTGGATGCGCGCACGGGCATGACCGTGGAAGACGAAGCCATCGCCGGGCGCTTTCCGGCCGGCGTTCCCGTCGTGCGCGTGCTGAACAAGACCGACCTTGTCGGCTTGCCGCCGGAGGCTCGCGCGCTCGACGCCGATTTCGACCTGAGCGAAGTCCGGCTGTCGGCGAAACAAGGAGACGGCGTGAGCTTGTTGCGCGACGAACTCCTGCGCATTGCCGGTTGGCAGGCGGGCGCCGAGAGCGTCTATCTCGCGCGCGAACGTCATCTGATTGCGTTGCGCGCCGCGCAGGACCACCTTGCCACGGCCGCCGCGCATGCCGATCAAAACTCCCAGGCGCTGGATCTTTTCGCCGAAGAACTGAGACTCGCACAGGACCAGCTTAACTCAATCACTGGCGAATTTAGTTCCGACGATCTGCTGGGAGTGATTTTCAGTAGGTTTTGCATCGGCAAATAGAAGCGGACACGCAAACCGCCTCGAAATGCCGAAAGCCATGGCTATAAGCCGCTTCGGCGCGGTATGAGCGAAATGGATCAACGTGCTTTGTAGACCAATAATTCCGCTTTGTCTTGGTACACAGACGCGGACAGTTTAAACTCGCTCTGTCGCGTACCCACCACTACAACATGCCTCGCCTAGCCGCCCCGCTCACCGAATCACAGATACGCGCACTTGAACCGCGCGCCGCGCGCTACAGCATCGCCGACGGCAACGGCCTCGTGATCGAAGTGATGACTACAGGCACGAAGGTCTGGCGCTTCCGCTATTCGCTGAACGGCAAGCGCCAGCCGCTTGCGACCATCGGCGATTACCGGATGATTTCGCTGCGCGTCGCCAGAGCGAAGGCGCAGAAGTACGCGGAGCTCGTTGCGCAAGGCATTTCGCCCGTCGCCACTGCGCGCCGCGACCGGGGGGCCGAAGCGAAAGCCGACGTCCTGCGTGAAGCAGCCGAGCTTTATATGGCGACCGAGATGGCCGGGAAGTCGGATGAATATCGACGCACCACGCGCCGCGCGCTCGACAAAGATGTGTTGCCTGCAATCGGCGGCATGCGAGTCAAGGCGGTGACCGCGGAGCACGTCGTCGCCATCTGCGAGGCGATCAAAAGCCGCGGCTCGCCGAAGATGGCGCTGCATACCCGCAATGTCATCAAGCGTCTCTACGAGTATCTGATCGCTCGCCAGCTGGCAACCGCGAACCCAGCCGAAGTCGTGCCGGCACGCTCCATCGCCACCTTCGAGAGCCGCACTCGCGTGCTTTCCGGCGAGGAAATCGGCACGATGCTGCATTCAATCGAAACGTCGAGCATCCGCCTGCCGCTCAAGATGGCGCTGCATCTGCTCGTGCTGACGATGGTACGCAAATCGGACCTCGTGGAGGCGACATGGGACGAGTTCGATCTCGACCGCGCGCTGTGGCGCATCTCCGCCGCGCGTCTGCATCAAGATACGGATCGAATCGTCTACCTGCCTCAGCAAGCGGTCGCGATGCTGCAACAGTTGCACCGCACGCGAGCAAGCAAAACCTTCGTCTTTCCGAGCGTAAGGGGCGACGACCGGCCGATTGCAAAGAGCACGCTCAACCAGGCGGTGAAGGCGCTTGGCCTGGAAGTCGAACATTTCGTTCTTCACGACTTCCGTCGAACGGCTTGGGCTCATCTGCGCGAGATGACGGAGCATGCACAACAGGACAAAACATCGGTGCAAACGCGACAAAGCGAGTCGCAAGGCAAGCCTGAATCCGCTCCGGCCGAGCAGCGGCAAATCGCGCAGCAGTGGGCGGACTTCGTCGATGCAGAGCTCGACGCAGCGCGGAAAAGAGCGGTGGGCGGGCGCTGATCGAGGGCGCAAAACGCACGTAACGGTGGAATGCACGCGGCGTGCAGTTTTAGGTACACAAAGACACGGCTCCCCACTCCAATCCACTGTACGGTAAAGAAAACGAGCGTAGTTCACGAGGTTATTAATACATCGCCACTAGCACGAAAGCGCCAAGCCATACCCTCCTTTCACGTGGCGCTTCTCTCCTGCGACTGATCGCCTACACTGGAGCAACGATGCAACCTTTTCGTGGAGGCTGCCATGTCTGAATCGTTGATCGCTTACCTGCTTGGGCCGACCGTGATGCTGCTGGTCGGCGGGGCAATCTGGGCGGCCTCCCGCTACCACCACAAGGCGGGACCGCAAAAGCTCGAGCGCTGGCTCGATACGCATTACGCCGAGTGGCTGCATCACAGGCACTGAAGCCCGCGCCTTACGGCGCCAAAACAAAAGGCCGTCGCAGTGAGCGACGGCCTTTCTGTCTGCAGCGTGCAGTTACGGCGCGCCTACCATTTACCACCTGGGCGCAGGCTCACCATATTCGTACTGCTGCTGCGGCGCTCCGCACGCCACATAGCCGCGCTGGTACCGGTCGTAGCAGTAGCCCGGGGGCGGGCCCGCATAAGCTGGTGCCGGCTGGTACATCGGCTGTGCATAGACAGGCTGCGCATAGACCGGTTGTTGATAGGCCACCGCGGGCGCTGGATTCAATATCGAAGTAACCACCGCGCCCAGTACCGCGCCGCCGATCAATGCCCCCACTACATCGCCGCCGTCACCGCCACCGCCATGGCCATGGGCCGACGCTTGTCCAGCAACGCTCAAGCTGCCCACCATCACCAACGCCACTGCTAACTTTTTCATTTTTCGCTCCCGCCGTTCAGGCACGGAACGAATTGTCGGCTACGCGCGCAGAAATAGATGCTGCAAGTGGTAACGACACATTACCTGTGTAACCACCACCATCAGCCAGTCGGATCAACGTTCCCACGACGCCGCTTGCACCGGCGCATCGCCGTAATACTGCCGACGCGCATCGCTCAGGACATGCCCCTCAAGCACGCCTTCGTCCTTTAGCGCTTTGAGCGCGGCCATGACGATCGCCTTGCGATCCACCTCGAAAAACTCCCGCAAAGCCTCGCGTGTATCGCTGCGACCGAAACCGTCCGTGCCGAGCGTCACGTAGCGACGCGGCACGTATGCGCGAATCAGTTCGGGCACGGCGCGAACATAATCCGTTGCGGCGACGATCGGCCCCTCTGACTCGCCCAGCACTCGCGCGACATAAGGCACGGGAGACGACGCATCGCCATAACGCGCGAGCCGCTCCGCTGCCATGCCGTCGCGCTGCAGTTCGCTGAAGCTGGTCACGCTCCACACTGCGGCGTTGATCTGCCAGTCGTCCTTCAGCATGTGCTGCGCGGCGATGACCTCGCCAAGAATGGCTCCGGCGCCGAGTAACTGAATTTGCGCCGGCGCGCCCTTCTCCGCACCGGCGGCGAGCGGGTAAATGCCGTTCAGAATGCCTTCGCGCACTGCAGCTACATCGCCGTCCGGTGCACAAGGCTGCGCGTAGTTCTCGTTCATCACCGTGACGTAGTAAAACACGTCGCGCTGACGCTCGATCATCTCCCGCATCCCTTCGTCCACGATTACCGCGACTTCGTAAGCGAACGCGGGATCGTACGCGCGGCAGTTCGGAATGGTCGATGCCGCCAGATGGCTCGTGCCGTCCTGATGCTGCAAGCCCTCGCCGCCGAGCGTCGTCTTGCCCGACGTCGCACCGATCAAAAATCCGCGTGCGCGCTGGTCGGCCGCCGCCCAGATGAGATCGCCGATCCGCTGAAAGCCGAACATCGAGTAGTAGATGTAGAACGGCAGCATCGGCAGGTCATGCACGCTGTAAGACGTCGCTGCTGCGATCCACGACGACACCGCGCCCGCTTCCGAAATGCCCTCCTCCAGAATCTGTCCTTGCGTGTCCTCGCGGTAGTAGAGCATCGAGCCGAGGTCTTCCGGCTCGTAAAGCTGACCCAACGGCGAGTAGATGCCGACCTGACGGAACATGTTCGCCATGCCGAAGGTGCGCGCCTCGTCGGCGACAATCGGTACGACGCGCGGGCCGAGACCCGCGTCCTTCAGCAGCGCGGTCAGCATGCGAACGAGCGCCATCGTCGTAGACATTTCGCGGCCGTTGCAATCAAGCGCGAACTGGCTCCAGGAGGACATCGGCGGGACGATCAGCCCCTCCGACGCAACTCTCCGCCTTCTGGGCAGATAGCCTCCGAGAGCGGCCCGGCGAGCATGCAGGTATTGCATTTCCGGACTGTCTTCCGCGGGTTTGTAAAACTTCACCTGTTCGACGTCCGCGTCCGTGAGCGGCAAACGGAAGCGGTCACGAAACGCCTTCAGGTCGTCAAAATCGAGCTTCTTCTGTTGATGCGTGGTCATGCGGCCTTGGCCAGCCGTGCCCATGCCAAAGCCTTTCATCGTCTTTGCGAGGATCACGGTCGGCTGGCCGCGATGCGCGAGCGCTTTTGCGTAAGCCGCATGCAGCTTGCGCACGTCGTGACCGCCACGCCGCAAGCGGTCGATATCCTCGTCGCTCAGTTGTGCGGCGAGCGCGGCCAATTCCGGGTTCTGGCCGAAGAAGCGCTCGCGGTTGTACGCGCCGTCGTTCGCCGAGAACGTCTGGAACTGGCCGTCGACCGTATTCGCGAACGCGCGCAGCAAGGCGCCGCTGCGGTCGCGCGAGAACAGCGCATCCCAGTCCGAGCCCCAGATCACCTTGATCACGTTCCAGCCGGCGCCGACGAAATGTGCCTCCAGTTCGTCGATGATCCGGCCATTGCTGCGCACCGGACCATCCAGGCGCTGCAAGTTGCAGTTGATGACGAACACCAGATTGTCGAGCCCTTCGCGCGCGGCCAGCGACAGTGCGCCGGTCGACTCCGGCTCATCCATTTCGCCGTCGCCGAAAAAGCCCCACACCTTGCGGCCTTCAGTGAGCGCGAGGTCGCGATTCGCGAGATAGCGCATGAAGCGCGCTTGATAAATTGCATTGATCGGCCCAATGCCCATCGAGCCAGTGGGAAACTGCCAGAAGTCCGGCATCAGCCAAGGATGCGGATACGAACAGAGCCCCGGCCCGCCGATCTCACGACGGTAATGCCGCAGATTGTCCTCGGAAAGAAAGCCTTCCAGATACGCGCGCGCGTACACACCCGGCGACGAATGCGGCTGGAAATACACGAGATCGCCCGTGCCCTCGCCCGCCCCCGGCATCGACGCGCGAAAGAAATGGTTGAACCCGACTTCGAACAGATCGGCCGCCGATGCATAGCTCGCGATGTGGCCGCCGAGTTCGCCGTACGCCTTGTTCGCGCGCACAACCATCGCGAGCGCGTTCCAGCGCAGCGCAGCGGCAAGCCGCTCCTCGAGTTCGAGATTGCCCGGATAGCGCGGCTGATCTTCGGGCGCGATCGTGTTGCGGTACGGCGTGACATTGGTACGCGCCGATTCGACGCCGAGCGACACCGCGTGACTGGCCAGCCGGTCGAACAGAAACTGCGCGCGCTCGCGGCCCACGTGCTCGACGACAGCGTCGAGCGCCTCAAGCCACTCCTCGGTCTCCTGCGGATCGGCGTCCGCCGCCTCCGTGCGCGGAAGACCGAGGCTCCGCACCTGCTCACTACCGCTGGACAAATCTGTCATAGCACCACTCCGCATCGACACGCCGGTTCAAGATCGAGTGAGTCAATGGTACTTACGAGCTTGCAAAATGAGCGTCTCATTTGCTTGCCATCACGCGCTGCGATAGGCTATTTATTCCGGATTTCGCCTCACTCACGGAATATTTCATCTATGACCACGCCAACCAGACGGCTCGATCGGATCGACATCGGGATCCTGAGCCAGTTGCAGCAAAACGCGCGCATCACTAACGCCGACCTGGCGCGCTCGGTAAATCTCTCGCCCACGCCGTGCTTCAACCGCGTGCGCGCGCTCGAAAAGCTCGGTCTCTTCAAGCAGCAGGTCACGCTGCTGAACCCCGAGCCGCTCGGGCTACGCATCAACGTATTCATTCAGGTGAGTCTGGAAAAACAGGTGGAGGATGCGCTGCTGCGTTTCGAGCAGGCCATTTCCGAGCGCCCCGAGGTGATGGAGTGCTATTTGATGACGGGCGATGCCGACTACCTGCTGCGCGTAGTGATGCCCGATATGCAGACATTGGAACGCTTCATCGTCGATCATCTGACGAAGATTCCAGGCATCTCCAACATCCGCTCCAGCTTTGCACTCAAGCAGGTGCGTTACAAGACGGCGCTGCCACTGCCCTCGTCTGGATTGACGCTGACCGACCCGGACGACGTGGCGACCGACTGGCGCTGACGCGTCACCGCGCCTCGCTGCGTCCGAAGCGGTGCGTTGCTGTAATAGTGGTGGCCGACAATAGGCGCGACGGCGTGCGCCAACTTACCCTCGACAAGCGTGCAACAGGAATCAGGAGAAAAAGCGATGAACTACGACGACAGCAATCCCTTCGCGAAGATTCTGCGCGGCGAGCTACCGTGCATCAAGGTCGCAGAAACCGGTGCCGCGCTCGCCTTCATGGACCTGATGCCGCAAGCCGACGGCCATTTGCTCGTCGTGCCGAAAGAAGCGGCTGCGGAGATCTTCGACCTGTCGGACGCGGCGACGGTGGCATGCATGCGCATGACGCAAAAGCTTGCCATCGCCGTGCGCGCGGCGTTGCGTCCGGACGGCGTGTTCATCGGCCAGTTCAATGGCACGGCTGCGGGGCAGACGGTGCCGCACGTGCACTTTCACGTGATTCCGCGCTGGGAAGGTCAGCCGTTACGCATGCACGCGCGCGACGTCGCGGACGCGGACACGCTCGAAGCGCTGGCCAAACGCATTCGCGCGCATTGGCGAGCGGACTGAGCCGCGAGTCTTCGGTCTTTGGTGACACGCGGCGCGCTCGTGTAGTCCGCTGACGGGACCGTGCGGGCTCCGCATTACAACCGATGCCGCGAGCGGCGCAGCGGATGACGCCAGTCGACGCGACGCGGTCTCGCTTGCATGGGGCGCGTGTCGTGCAGATGCCGGTGTTCCTGCCACAATTCGTCGGAGAAAAGAAACGCGGCGATCAGCAGCGGCAGGACGAGAAAAACGCCCAATATGAGATGCTCGGTCACGGCGGCCTCCGTTCTCACGTTGCATGGTTTTTATTGTAGAGCACCGCACGTACCTGCAATGTGGGCCAGTCATTGTCCAGGTGCGGCGGATAATGCTGAGCGGCGCCTGGCATCGTTTATCTTCTGCATTTACACCGTTATATCCGCCGCTTTAACAAGTCTGCGAAATGACTTTGTGTGCAATGCACCAAGCGCTCCCGTGGTTACTAATAAATCGCTTAATCGAATATCGCGTTAACGCTAATACGCCCCACAAAGCACTACTGGTTAAAGCCGTGCGCGGGCGAAGTCGCTTAGTCATCCCGCGTAATCTTGCGTCTTTGATGCGTCGGCGAAGCATCCGTCATGCGAGGCGCGCAGTGCGACAATCTGCCACTGTTGCGACCGCACACAAGATGTGCTTGTGGTTCTTGCACGTTCTCCTAAAGTGCAAGGTGCGGGCTAGACGATGGAGTTAAATACATAGCTAACCTGAGCATTCGGCCCGCACCCGGAGGAACATATGAAAACTCGACTCGCCCTTGTTTTCGCCGTTGCAAGTCTGGCTGCCGCAAGTGTTCAGGCGCAAGACGTCATGATCAAGCCGCAGCAAACCATTCAGTTCAAAGCCAACTCGTACGGCTGTTTGTCGAAAGACAAGCTCGACGCCGTTAATGAGCACGCGCAAGCCGGTGAACAGCAGAAGATGCAGGAGTTCTTCTCCGGGTATCAATGCGTTTCGACGCCGGAGAATTCGAGCTTCCGCGTCGTGCGTGTCGTCGGTCACGACTTCGAGTTCGTGAATGCGAGTAATAGCGACACGCAAGGCCTCTGGGCGAACGATCGCTTCATCAAGCAATGATCTTATAGAACACTGAGTGCGCAGACTTTCGGCGAGCTGCCGGGACGACATGCGCTCCAGTGAAATCTCTGGCTTTAAAAGCCGGAGGCTGTGAGCTTGTGCTTAAAAAAAATCGGTTGGACATTTTTAAATGTCCGGCCGATTTTTGTTTGTGCGACACGTACGCGCGACGCGCGTAAAAAAGCCGATGCGGTTATGTCGAACCGCATCGGCAGCACGCCTTCTCGCAAAGCGCAGGAACAACCGTTTAACTCTTCAAACGACTCGCGCGGTCAGTGCGAGTCGCGCGGCACCGGCGCGCCGCTGGAGCCCACCAGGAAGTCGAGATCCGCGCCCTGATCCGCCTGCAGCACGTGTTCGACATAGAGCTTGTAGTAACCGCGCTTCGGCGACTCGGGCGCCTGCCACGCGGCGCGCCGGCGCGCGAGTTCGTCGTCGCTGACGTCGAGGTGCAGGCGCCGCGCTTCGACGTCCAGCTCGATCATGTCGCCGGTCTGCACGAACGCCAGCGGACCGCCCGCGGCTGCTTCGGGCGACACGTGCAACACCACCGCGCCGTATGCCGTGCCGCTCATGCGTCCGTCGGAAATACGCACCATGTCGGTAATGCCTTTTTGCAGCACTTTTTTCGGCAACGGCATATTGCCCACTTCGGCGAAGCCCGGATAACCCTTCGGCCCCGCGCCTTTGAGCACCATGATGCAGTTTTCGTCGATGTCGAGTGACTCGTCGTCGATCTTCGCGTGCAGCTCTTCGATGTTTTCGAACACGACCGCGCGGCCTCGGTGCTTCAGCAGTTCGGCAGTGGCCGCCGACGGCTTGATCACCGCGCCGTTCGGCGCGAGGTTGCCCTTGAGGACCGCAATGCCCGCCTTCGGCTTGAACGGCTCGGCGAACGTCGTGATGACCTTCTCGTCGTGGTTCGGCGCGTTGCGCACGTTGTCCCAGATCGTCTTGCCGTTCACGGTCAACGCCTCGCGATGCAGCAGACCTTGCTCACCCAGTTGCTTGAGCACCGCCGGCAGACCGCCCGCGTAGTAGAAGTCTTCCATCAGGTATTCGCCTGACGGTTGCAGATTCACGAGACACGGCACGTTGGAGCCAAGCTCCCAGTCTTCCAGCGAAAGCTCCACGCCAATGCGCTTCGCGAGCGCGATCAGATGCACGACGGCGTTGGTCGAGCCACCAATCGCCGCGTTCGTGCGGATCGCGTTTTCGAAGGCCTGGCGCGTGAGAATCTTGTCCATCGTCAGATCTTCGCGAACCATGTCGACGATGCGCCGGCCGGCCAGATGCGCGAGCACCTGGCGTCGTGCGTCGACTGCCGGAATGGCGGCGTTGTGCGGCAAGCCCATGCCGAGCGATTCGACCATCGAAGCCATCGTCGACGCCGTACCCATCGTCATGCAGTGGCCGCGCGAGCGGTTCATGCACGACTCCGCCTCGGTAAATTCTTCCTGCGTCATCGAACCGGCGCGCACTTCCTCGGACATCTGCCACACGCCTGTGCCCGAGCCGATATGCTTGCCGCGGAACCGGCCGTTCAGCATGGGGCCACCCGACACCGCGAGCGCGGGCAGGTTGCACGACGCCGCGCCCATCAGCAGCGCAGGCGTGGTCTTGTCGCAGCCGACGAGCAGAATCACGCCGTCCATCGGATTGCCGCGAATCGATTCCTCGACGTCCATCGAAGCCAGGTTGCGAAACAGCATGGCCGTCGGTCGCAAATTGGTCTCGCCGAGCGACATCACCGGAAACTCCAGCGGCAAGCCGCCCGCCTCATGCACGCCTTTTTTCACGTATTCCGCCAGCTCGCGAAAATGCGCGTTGCAGGGCGTCAGTTCCGACCATGTATTACAGATGCCGATTACAGGACGTCCGTCGAATTCATCGTGCGGAATGCCCTGGTTTTTCATCCACGAGCGATGCAGAAACCCGTCGCGGTCCTTGAGGCCAAACCACGCCTGGCTGCGCAGCGGCTTTTTTGTCTGGTTGGAATCAGCCATGAAATCTCCTGTTGGCAAACATGTAGGGCAGGGCGCGTGTCATTGCACGCTTAGTGCACGCGCTTGCTGCGACGGAACTGGTCGAACAGCACCGCGAGCAGCAGGATCCCGCCGCGAATCAGGTATTGATAAAAAGTCGGCACGTTCATCAGGCTCATTGCGTCCTGCACGGAACCCATGATCAGCACGCCCACCAGCACGCCGGAAATCGTCGCGACGCCGCCCGTCAGCGACACGCCGCCGAGCACGCACGCGGAGATCACGCCGAGTTCGAGACCGACCGACGTCTTCGGATCGCCGAGACTCATACGCGACGCAAGCATCACGCCCGCAAAGCCGGTGACGAGCCCTTGCAGCACGAATACGGTGATCTTGATGCGCGTGACGGGCAGACCCGCGAGCAGGGCCGCCTCGCTGTTGCCGCCGACAGCCAGCACGTTCTTGCCGAACACGGTTTTCTTCAGCAGAAAACCGAACACCACGAAGCCGATGATGTTGCTCCAGATCGGATACGAAATGCCGAGGAAAGAGCCGCCGCCCAGGTCGAAGAAGCGCTCTTCCGAGATCATCACCGCGTCGCCGCTCGACGTGATGAAGGCGAGGCCGCGCACGACTTCCATCATCGCGAGCGTGACGATCAGCGAATTGATCTTGTAGCGTGCGACGAGCACGCCGTTCACGAGTCCGACCGCGCCGCCTGCCAGCACGCCCGCGGCAACGCCGAGCAATACGCTATGCGTCACGGTGATCAACGTGGATGCCACGACCCCCGCGAACGCCACGATCGACGCGACCGACAGATCGACCTCGCCGAGCGCGAGCACGAACATCATGGTCACGGAGATCGAGCCGATCAGCGTGACGGAAAGCAGCAGGCCCTGAATGTTTCGTGAACTCAAGAAGTCGGGCACGGTGAACGACAGCACCGCAAACAGGATGATGAAGACCATCACGATGCCGGACTTGTTGATCAGATCCCAGGTCCGCGCGGCGCGCGCGCTCAAGCCCGCGGAAGCGACGGCTGGCGTGGAGGGGTCGGTCGATGGTGTGTGCATGATGTGTGTTCCGTTTCAATGCCGCGTGGTTCAATTCGACGGCGCGATTCAGTTGCGTTCGGTTCAGGTGCCTTCTTCAGGGGCCTTCATTTGTCTGGCGACCGGCCAGCATGTGTTCTAGCGAGGCAGCGCGAGCTTGATGAGCGCATCGGGTGTCGCCTGTGCTTTCGGCAGATCGCCAACCAGGCGGCCTTCCTTCATTACGATCACGCGGTCGGTTACGCCGATTACTTCGGCAAGATCGCTCGACACCACGATCACCGTACGTCCCGCGTCCGCGAGCCCATACAGCAGACCGTAAATTTCGCTGCGCGCGCCAACGTCGATGCCGCGCGTGGGTTCGTCCATCAGAAACACGTCGATGTCTTCCGCGAGCCAGCGCGACAGAATCACCTTCTGCTGATTGCCGCCCGAGAGCGTGCCGATCGGCGTCTCGCCGTTGCGCGTCTTGATCGCGAGCTTGCCGATGAACTCTTTCGCGGTCTGCGCTTCCTTGCGTCCGTTGAGCACGTTGAAGCGGCTGAAGTGCCGGCGGCAACTGATGTTGAGGTTGTCCGAAACCGAAGCGATCGAAACGATGCCTTCCTGCTTGCGATCTTCGGGGCACAGCGCGACGCCCGCGCGCACAGCGTCGCGCGGCGTGGCGAAGCGCACCTGCTTGCCTTTGAGCGTGATGTCGCCGGCCGTGGGTTTGACCGCACCGTAGATGAGCTTCATCAGTTCCGAGCGCCCGGCGCCGACAAGCCCGAAAAAGCCGACGATTTCGCCTTTGCGTGCGGAGAATGTGGCGGGCTCGCGCAGGCCCGGTCCCATCAATCCTTTGACGTCGAGTTGCACGTCGCCGACATCGCGCGTGCGATAGCCGTACACGTCGGCGATCGAACGGCCCACCATGCAGCTGATCAGACGGTCACGGTCGAGGCCTGCGCCTGCGTCGAACGTGTCGATGCGACGGCCGTCGCGAAACACGGTGACGCGATCGCACAGTTCGTAGACTTCATCCATCCGATGCGTGACGTAGATGATCGCGCGGCCTTCGGCACGCAACGCGCGAATGATCCGGAACAGCTGCGTGGTCTCGCGCGACGACAACGAACTGGTCGGTTCGTCGAATGCAATCACGCGCGCATCGCGCATCAGCGCCTTGCCGATTTCAATCATCTGACGCTGACCAATCGACAGATTTTTCACCTGCTGCGACGGATCGATCTTCTCGCCGAGGCGTTCGAGTTCGCGCACCGCACGCGCGACGAGCGCCTTTTCGTCCAGCACACCGAAGCGGTTGGGCAGCGCGCCGAGCATCAGGTTTTCGGCCACCGTCAGTTCAGGCACCAGATGCAGTTCCTGATAGATGATCGCGACACCCGCTGCGATTGCCGCCTTCGTCGTGGTGAACTGCTGCTCCACGCCATCGAGCGACAACGTGCCCGCCGCCGGCTGGTTCACGCCGGACAGAACCTTGAGCAGCGTCGATTTGCCGGCGCCGTTTTCGCCCATGAGGCCGTGCACTTCGCCGCGACGCACTTCGAGCGACACCTGGTCGAGCGCGAGCACGCCGGGAAAGCGCACGGTGATGCCGTCGAGTTGCAGATACGGCTCGGTCGAAGCGGGCACAGACGAGTGCGTCTGTAGCGGCGCGTCGGCACCGCTAAGGGATGTCGCAGTGTGTGAGGACGTCATCAAAAAACCTCAATGGTGGACAAGCTGTGCGGGCCGCTCTCGCGTCAGCAAAATGCGAGGCGCGGCCCGCCGCGTGCAATGTCGAACGCGGCTTAAATGCCGAGTTCTTTACGCACGTCCTGCCAGTTGCTGCGCACCATCAACTTGCCGGTGGTCTGCGTATCGGCGGGCGGCTGCTTGCCGTCCTTGATCCATTCCACGAGGTTCTCGGTGCTCTCCTTGCCGTGCATCGTCGAGCTGACGGCGATCGTGCCGTAGAAGCCCGTCGGCTCTTTCTTCTGGAACTCGGCGAATGCCTCGCCTGCACCGTTGATGCCGACTCCGATCACGTCCGCCGCCGGAATATGCAACTGCTCGGTAGCACGCACGCCGCCCAGCACGCTTTCCTCGTTGAGCGCGAAGATCACCCACTTCTTGATGTTCGGATGCTTCGCCAACACCGGCGACGACGCGTTGAAGCCGCCTTCGTCGTCGGTCGTCTTTTGCGGGGCGTCGAAAATGTTTTCCTTCTTGAAGCCGCCGGCGAGCAGCGTTTCAGTCGCGCCGTCGGTGCGCAATTTCGCGGTCGGCAGTTCGTAGTTCGTGATGCGCAGTGCACCGACTTCCTCGGGCTTCCAGCCGCGGCGCTTCATTTCGTCGCTGATTGCCTGGCCGACCTGGTTGCCGATCTTGAACGCGGACATGCCGAGGTGCGGCACATTGGCGAGCGGCTTGCCGCTGGAATCAACCAGTTGGTCGTCGACGGTGACGAACTTCATGTTGTAGCGCTTGGCGCGCGCCTGAATGGCCGGTCCGAGACGCACGTCAGGCGCGCAGATCACGAAACCCTTCGCGCCCTGGGCGCCGAGATTGTCGATCGCGGACAGCACTTTCTCGCCGTCCGGCGTGCCGATGTTCACCACCGAAAAGCCGTCCTTCTGACCGAGCGCGGTCGCGGCTTTCTGCTCGTTGATAAACCACGCCTGCTCCGGCATCTTCACGAGGAAGCCTACTTTGAGCGGCTGGTCCGCGTGCGCGGAAAGTTGGGCGGCGAACGGCGCGGCGATTGCGGCGGCGGCGATCGCGGTTAGCGTCAAACGGCGAAGCTTGCTGGTCATTTCTGTCTCCTGAGGTTGAAAAGCTGCATTGATTTCGTTTATGTGCAGCGAGGCGATACGCGGCGGCGCTAGCCGGGGCGTAAAAACTTGGCTATGGGATCGAGGCGGGCGGCCGCGCGCAGAAAGTTCTTCACGATCAGCTCGCGACGTAAGCCGTTTTCACGGCCGTCCAGAATGCTGCGTCGGTCGAGCCGTACGCGGACGCCTTGCGCCCGCCACCAGGCGCGTGATGCTCCACGGCCGAGGTCGGCAGATTGATCGCGACGAGGCCGCTATGCACGTGACGGCGGAAATGCCGCGCGCGGCTGAGCGAGCGCGTGCAGATGCCGGCGCATAGACCGTAAGCGGTGTCGTTCGCGAGATGCAGCGCGTGATCGTAGTCGTCGGCGCGGAGCACGACGGCGAGCGGACCGAAGATTTCCTCGCGCGCAATGCGATGTTCCGGCTCGCCGACGAACAGCGCGGGCTCGAAAAAGTAGCCGCGCGTCACGCGTTCCAGCTGACGGCCGCCGTGCAGCAATTGCGCGCCTTCCTGCTTGCCGATTTCCACGTAGTCGAGATCGCGCTCGAGTTGCGCGGCGTTCGCTACCGGGCCCATGTCCGCGCCGTGCTTGAGCGCGTGGTCCACGTTGAGCCTGGCGAGCTTCGTCTGCAATGCGTCGACGAACGGCTCGAACATCGAACGTTCGACGATCAACCGCGCCGCCGCCGTGCTGCGCTGGCCGGTCGAGCCGTACGCGCCTGTCAATGCGGCATCGACCGCGCTGTCGAGATCGGCGTCGGCCAGCACGACAAAGGGATTCTTGCCGCCCATTTCCAGTTGCACGCGCGCCTGGCGAGCGGCAGCAGCTTGCAGCACACGCGTGCCGGTTTCCGCAGAACCGCTGAAGCTGATCGCCGCAACGAGCGGATGAGCGACGATTCGCGCGCCGACCTGCCGGCCGCTGCCCATCACGAGATTGAAGACGCCCGCAGGCAAACCGGCGCGGCTCACGATCGACGCGAGCGCCGCTGCGCAAGCCGGCGTCGATTCAGCCGGCTTGTAGACCACGCAATTGCCGTGCGCCAGCGCCGCGCCGATCTTCGCCGCGGCGATCGCGAGCGGCGCGCTCCACGGCGCGATGATGCCGACCACGCCGAGCGGTTCGCGCGTCATGTCGATTTCGACGCCCGCGCGCGCCGACGCAAGCGGTTCGGCATGCGCGCGCTGTGCATCGGCGGCGAGCAGCTTGAACGTCTGACCTGCGCGCGTCGCCTCGGCCAACGCCTCGGGCAACGTCTTGCCGACTTCGCGCGCGAGCAGTCGGCCGAGTTCGTCGCGGCGCGCCAGCATTTCGCTGCCGATTGCGTCGAGCGCGTCGGCGCGACGCTGCGCCGAACCGAGCGCCCATTCGCGGAAGGCCGCGCTTGCCGCTTCAATCGCGCTATCGGTTTGGCGGACGTCCGCGCGAACATATTCGCCGACAGGTTCGTCCAGATCCGACGGATTGAGCGAGACACCCGTGGTCGCACCCGTCTCCCATCCGCCATTGATGTAATGGCGCAGCGGGCTGGCAACGAGCGGGACGAGCGGATCGCGGTTCATCGACGGAAAGGCGCCACATGAGAAGCTTAAAGTCCACGAATGGTATGAGTGCGCGCAATAACTTTCCAATCCCTTTTTGAGCTACCCCGATAACAATTTCGGTATGGCATCATTGGGGCGATTCGAAAAAAATGCTTTGGAGACAGGCGATGACGCGTAGCTACTCGAACTGGTTCGTCCGTGCGCGACTCAAGACGCGGCAGTTGCTGCTGCTCGCCGCAATGGAAGAAGAGGGCAACGTGCGGCGCGCCGCCGACGTGCTCGGCATGACGCAGCCGGCGGCTTCCCGCCTGCTGAAAGAACTCGAAGACATGCTCGGCGTGAGCCTCTTCGACCGAACGCCGCACGGCATGCATGCAACGCTGTACGGCGAGGTCATGATCCGTCACGCGCGCATGGTGCTGTCCAATCTCAGCCACGCGCACGACGAAATCTCGGCGCTGCGCGCGGGACTCGCCGGGCAGGTGCGCATCGGCGTGATCGCAGCGGCGGCTGCAACCATGGTGCCGCGTGCCATTGCGAGTGTGAAGGAGCGTTATCCGCAGTTGCAGATCTGGGCGGAAGTCGAAACGTCAGATGTGATGTTGCCGCGGCTTGCCGAAGGTGAACTCGACATCATGATCGGCCGTGTGCTGGAGCGCCAGAACCAGTTCAAAACCGAAGTTCGCTACGAACCGCTCGCCGACGAGCCGCTGTGCGTAGTGGCGCGGCCCGGCCATCCTCTGGAAAACGAAGCGGGCCTGACGCTGCGCGGCATTGTCAACGCGAGCTGGGTATTGCATCCGCCGGGCAGTGTTTTGCGGCATCGCTTTGACCTGATGTTTTCGCAGATCGGCCTGAATCCGCCGCAGAACGTGGTGAACACCAACAACTTCCTCGCGATTTCGAGCTTGCTGCTTCAAAGCGACATGTTGGCGGTATTGCCCGACGAAGTGGCGCGTCAGTACCAACAGTACGGCGTGTTGAAGCGCTTGCCGATCGATTTACCGTGCAGGATGGATACATTCGGTATCATCACGCGCCAGTCGCACCTGCTTTCTCCCGCGGCCTCAGTGGTGCTCGACGCGTTGCGCGAGGCGGCCGGCGAGGTTTACGGCGCTCCCGCAGAGCAGGCCTTGGCTCGTTAAATGCTTCTTCCCATCTATGTGGTGGCCGGCGGACGGCACGGGAGGGAGACAAAATGTACAACAAACACGGAAGACGGCAGCGCGCCGTCGACGACTCATTTTCGGTTCGCTCCGCTGGAGCGAGCGTCTGGTTTAGCAACGGCATGGCTCTCAAATCGACGATTTACAAGGCGGAATTGCAGATCGCCAACATGGACCGGCACTATTACGCCGACCATTCGCTCACCATCGCGCGTCATCCGTCGGAAACCGACGAACGGATGATGGTCCGCGTCGCTGCGTTCGCGCTCTTTGCACAGGAACGGCTCGAGTTCTGCAAGGGATTGTCGGATGTCGACGAACCCGATCTGTGGCAAAAAGATCTGACCGGCGCGATCGAAACGTGGATCGAAGTCGGCCAGCCCGACGAGCGGCGCATCGCAAAGGCGAGCGGCCGTTCGAACGACGTGATCGTGATTGCGTACGGCGGACGTACTTCGGATATCTGGTGGCAGGGCGTGCGCAACAAGGTTGAGCGCATGCGCAATGTGACGGTCTGGTCGCTTGGCGAGAACGTCGCGGCAGAGTTGGGGGCGCTTGCCGAACGCACGATGCGGCTTCAATGCACCGTACAGGACGGCGAAGCGTGGCTCGGCAGCGCCGAAGCCGACGCGGTGAAAATCGAGTGGACGGTGTTGAAGGCGCCCGCCAACACCTGAAACGTCGGCGACTCGCGGCTGACGCCGGGGCTCGCCTTTAAAGCGACGTGACCCGAGCCGCTTCCGGCGGCCCTTTCAGTTCGACCATGTTGCCCTCCGGGTCGAACAGATACAGCGACGGTCCGTAGCCGTCCGCGCCGTAGCGCAGCGCCTGCTCGCCAAGCCGTGCGCCATGCTCGCTTAGATGCGCCTTGAGCGCGTCGACGTCGAACGGTTCCACGCGCAAACACACGTGATCCATGTTTCGCCCCGCGCCGACCGCGCCGTTTTCCGGGCGATCGAGCTTCGCGCCCACCTGCAGCAGGTCGATCAGCGAGCGGCCCGCGCGCAACTGCGTGAGGCCCAGCTCGCGCTGCTCCTTCTCGAGGCTGCAACCGAGCACCTCGCAGTAGAAGCGCGCCATGACCTCGACATTCGACGCCCGAATCACCACGTGGTCGATCTCGCGAATATGGATTTTCATTTGGGACGTTTCCTCTGGCCGGCTTATGGGACGGATGAACCACCAGTTTATGAGAAAGCGGCGGCTCTGAAAGCCTTGCGGTGAGGGCCAGATGCGGAACGTATAGACGAAAAAAAGCCCGCTCTACGTGGAGCGGGCTGAATCCATATCAGGAGGAGACATGGAGGAGACAAGTACTAATATACACACGGGGTTGGTGCGACGCAATAACTTTTTAAGGGAAAACCCGATATCGTGCAAATTTGTCGCATTTTGCGGCGAACGAGCGCCTGGCGGGGTTTGCACGGCCGTCCGCCAATGAGGAACCGCAATGACACAGCAAGAACCGGAGCGTAGTGTGTCGGCATGCGGCCTACATTGGTGAGCATCGAGAGCACCTATCCGGGACCATCATGAACCGCGCTGCCAAGCCCGCTGACCTTAACCTAACCGCCGACACCGCCATCTGGAATTCCGACGACGAGCGCTGGGAAGCCGTCACTCGCCGCGATCCGCTCGCGGACGGTGCATTCTTCTACGGCGTGAAGACGACGGGTGTGTTCTGCCGTCCGTCCTGCGCTTCGCGCCAGCCGCGTCGTGAGAATGTCGCCTTCTTCGCAGACGCCGGCGGCGCCCGCGCCGCGGGCTTCCGCGATTGCAAGCGCTGCCAGCCGGGAGGATTGCCGCGCGAACTGGAGATCGTGAACCGCGCGTGCGCCGCGCTCGACGCCGATCCGCAGCAACGTCTCACGCTCGCCCAATTGAGCGACGCCGTGCACGTGAGCCCGTTTCATCTTCAGCGGCTGTTCAAACGCGTGGTGGGCGTGTCGCCGCGTCAGTACCAGGCCGCGCAGCGCGGCGCAGCGTTGCGCGACGCGCTCAAGAGCGGCGCGGACGTCACGCGTGCGACGCTCGACGCCGGCTTCAACTCGCCTTCGCGGATGTACGACAGCGCATCGGCGGAATTGGGCATGGCGCCGTCGGAATATCGCCGCAAGGGTGCGGGACTGACGGTCCGCTATACGAGCGCGCCGACATCGCTCGGCTTCGTGCTGGTGGCCGCGACCGACAAAGGCATCTGCAAAATCGGGTTCGGCGACGACGCCGCCTTCCTCGTCGACGAACTGCGCGGCGAATTTGCCAACGCGGCCCTGCTCGACGATCCCGAGCGGCTCGCACCGTTCATCGCTCAAATCGACGCGTACCTGCGCGGCACACGTCAGGACTTCGACCTGCCGCTCGATATTGCCGCGACCGCCTTCCGGCAGCGTGTCTGGGACGCGCTGCGGCGCATTCCGTATGGCCAGACGCGCAGCTACACGGAGATCGCCGAAGCGGTCGGCGCGCCCCGCGCCGTGCGCGCCGTGGCGAGCGCCTGCGCGACGAACCCCGTTGCGCTCGCCATTCCGTGTCATCGCGTCGTGCAAAAGGGCGGGGCGCTTGCGGGCTATCGCTGGGGCTTGCCGCGCAAGGCTGCTCTTCTGGACAACGAGGCGCAGCACGCGCGCAACGTTTCCGCAGATGAACCCAGCCATTCCCAGACGGGTCCTACTGAAACCGTCGCTACTAAACTGGACCACGCCGCGTGAGCACGCTTGACGAAGTTGCAACCCTGGAACTGCCGTACAAATCGCCATTCGACTGGCCACGCCTGCTGCGCTTTTTCGGCGGACGGGCGACGCCCGGCGTCGAGACAGTCGAAGACGGCGCCTATCGCCGCGCAATCGAATGGGACGGCGACAGTGGCACGCTCAGCGTGCGCCAGCATGCACGCAAGCGCTGCCTCGTCGCAACCATCGAGGGACCGGTGAGCCGTCACGCCGACGCACTTGCAACCCCCATCGCGAGGATCTTCGATCTGCACGCCGAACCGAAGAAGATCGGTGCCGCCCTGGCCGCCGACCCCTGGCTCGCGCCGCTCATCGAAGCGGCGCCGGGTCTGCGCGTGCCGGGAGCGTGGTCCGGTTTCGAACTGGTGGTGCGCGCGATCGTCGGCCAGCAGATCAGCGTGAAGGCCGCGACAACCATCATCGGACGACTGGTACAGCGAGCCGGCGAGCGTATCGAAGGGCATCCGCACGCAAGCACCGCGTGGCGTTTTCCGACGCCAGACGCCCTGGCAACAGTCGATCTCGCGCAAATCGGCATGCCGGGCAAACGCGTCGCGGCGCTGCAGGGTTTCGCGCGCGCCGTCGCGAGCGGCGACGTGCCGCTCGACAGCGCGACCGCCGACGCGCGCAGCCTGCGCACGGAATTGCTCGCCTTGCCGGGCATCGGCCCGTGGACTGTCGAGTACGTCGCGATGCGCGCGTGGCGCGATGCCGACGCGTGGCCCGCGCTCGACCTCGTGTTGATGCAGTCGATCTCCGCGCGCGACCCGTCGCTCGTGCGGGCGACCCAGCAACGCGCGCGCACCGACGCATGGCGACCGTGGCGTGCTTACGCGGCGATGCATCTGTGGAATGAAGTAGCGGACCGCGCCGGTGCCGCGCGTGGCGGCTAGCTTTGCTTGCTGGCTCGCGTGGGTCAGCCGTTTTCCCGTTTTGCCGTTTTCCCGTCGCGCCGCATCGACCGCGCGCGGCACGCGGCGTCGTCCGCTAAAAACCTTACCGCCGCAATGCCCGCAATAACCCGAATTCCCGTGGCCAGATTCGTGAATCCGGCGTGAAAACAGTCGGTCAGACCGGCCGGAACAGCCCGCCGAGGCGGCCTCAAGCAGGCGCCGTGGCGAGATGTTAAAGTGCCCGCTACTGAAAATTCCGCCGAACGTTGTCGACCGCATCACGCTGCCAGCAAGCAGCGAAGCGGCACATGGCGGCCGACAACGCCCGACTCGCATCAATGCCAAACATCACACAATCCCGCACGACCGACGCGTTCTCGCACCGCCTGTCCGTGCTGACTTCTGGCCCGCAACGCGATGCGCTGCTGCACGGCCTGCGCGGCATAGAAAGAGAAAGCCTGCGCGTGACGCACAACGGCGAACTCGCGTTGACGCCGCATCCGCGCGCGCTCGGATCGGCGCTCACGCATCCTTCGCTGACCACCGACTATTCCGAAGCGCTGCTCGAATTGATCACGCCGGCCGAGCAGGACGTCGCGCTGACGCTCGATAAGCTCGACCGGTTGCATCGCTTCGTGTACGCAGAACTCGGCGACGAGATTCTGTGGAACAACTCAATGCCCGGCCTCTTGCCCGATACCGACGACGGCATTCCAATCGCGAACTACGGCACCTCCAATATTGGCAAGCTGAAGTACGTCTATCGGATCGGCCTTGCGCTGCGTTACGGTCGCACGATGCAGTGCATTGCAGGCATCCACTACAACTATTCGATGAACGAGGAAGTGTGGCGGCTGTTGCATGCGGATCAGCAATCCACCGCGAGCGCCGTCGATTTCCAGTCGGATCGTTATCTCGCGCTGATCCGCAATTTCCGCCGCACCAACTGGCTGCTGATGTATCTGTTCGGCGCGTCGCCGGCGCTCGATCGCCGCTTCTTGCGCGGGCGCAAACATACGCTCGAAACCTTCGACGCAGACACGCTGTACCGTCCGTATGCAACCAGCCTGCGCATGAGCGATCTCGGCTACTCGAACACCACCGCGCAAGCGGCGCTTCATGCCGACTACGACACGCTGCCCGGTTATCTCGACGCACTTGCGAAGGCCGTCAGTCAACCGTATCCGGCATACGAGGCAATCGGTACGCAGCGAAACGGCGAGTGGGTGCAGATCAACACGAATGTGTTGCAGATCGAAAACGAGTTTTACTCGACGATCCGTCCGAAGCGCGTCACGTATCCGGGCGAGCGTCCTTTGCATGCGCTGGCTGCGCGCGGCGTGCAATACGTCGAAGTGCGCTGCATGGACATCGACCCATTCGAGCCGGTTGGTATTTCTCTGGAGACGTCACGCTTTCTCGACGCCTATCTGCTTGTGTGCGCGCTCGACGACAGCGCGCCATTGCCGCCGCAGCCCTACGCGGAGGCCAACCAGAACTTCGCGCGCGTAACGACCGAAGGGCGCAAGCCCGGCCTCGAACTGATCCGTGACGGCCATCCGGTCGCGATGGCCGAGTGGGCCGAAGAGCTATTCGTCAAGATCGAGGCCGCGGCAGCCACGCTCGACGCACTGCAGGGCGGTGACGCGCACGCGCGCTCGGTTGCCGTTCAGCGGGCGAAGCTTGCCGATCCGTCGCTTACGCCATCGGCGCGGGTGTTGCAAACGATGCGCGACAAGCAGCAGAGCTTCCTCGAATTCGGTCTGGAACAAAGCGAAGCGCACGCGGCCTACTTCCGCGCGCGTCCGCTGGAGCCGGGAGAGGCCAAGAAGTTTGCAGAACTGGCCGAACAATCGCTCGAGGAGCAGGCGAAGCTCGAACGCGAAGAAGTAGGCTCGTTCGATGCATTTGTCGCCGCTTATCGGGCGTATACGTTGAATCGTTTCAGCGTCTGAGCGAACCGGCTCACGTGCGCGAAGCAACGTACGAAAGCGGCTTGAGTAGCCGCTTTTTTATTGCGCGGGGCATGTGCGGTAACGGCTACGTAATTGATGCGCAAAACAGCGGGTGCGTCGGCAAAACGTTCACGACTTCGACGTTTCTTTGACGTAGAGGAAACGCCCTCCGCGCGTAACGGTCCAAACTGTTACGACACGCTAGCGAGAGGGAGGATCAACGTGATGAAGCAAAGTCTGTTGGCCGCACTGTGCATTGCGACGGCGGCGGTTGCCGCGACCGCATGTTCAACGCAAGGACAAGTCGATCCCGATGTTATGCAGATAGCAACCACGCCCCTGACGTGTTCGAACAAAGCGCAGTGCGACCTCTGGTGGCAGCGCGCGCAGACGTGGGTCACGAACAATTCAAAATACAAAGTCGAATCCGCGACCGACACGCTAATTCAAACGACCGGCCCCGATGGCGGCAAACGCGCCCTCGCGTATCAGATCACGCGCACCGCGAATCCCGACGGCACCGCGACGATCGGTTTCGCCGCACATTGCGATGGATCGCTTGGCTGCACGCCGAACCCATGGGAAGCGGGCGCCGACTTCAAGCAATACGTTCGAGGATCTGCGGTGGACACTCAGAAATCCGATGTGAAGCCGTCGCAGCCCGCACCTACCGCCACGCATCCCGACGCGTTGCAAGGGCAGTCGGTGACGCCAACGACTGGCGAAGCAGTCAGTCAATGAGCCGAGCGTTGGGCGCCGGTCAATGTCCCATGGAAGGACCAACGCCTTTGCGCGGCTTGGTGATCCACACGAGCACCGCAAGCACGAGGAACGCCGCGCACGATATGCGGAAGAAGTCGTTCGTGGCGAGCATGTAAGCCTGCGCAGTCACCACCTGCTCGAGCTGCGCGGTAATGCTGCCACCGGAAAAGCCGACGCCGGCGAGTGCATCGGTGTACGCATTCGTATTCGGCGTGTAGACGTTCACGTTGTCGATCAGCATCGCGTGATGGCGAATCGTATCGTTCTCCCAATACGTCGTACTGATCGCAGTGCCGATCGCCCCCGACAAGGTTCGGAAAAAGTTCGATAAACCCGACGCGCTTGCGAGCCGCTCGTCGGATACGCTCGACAGGGTGATGGTTGTCATCGGCACAAAGAAGCACGCCACGCCGATGCCCTGCACGATACGCGGCCAGATGACGTGGTTAAACGGCACGTCGAGCGTGAAAGTGGAGTTCCAGAACGACACGAACGCGAACACGATAAACGCGAAACTCGCCACCACGCGCAAATTCAACCGATGCATGTTCTTGCCGATCATCGGCGAGAGAAACAGGGCGAGCAAGCCGACCGGCGCGGTGGCAAGACCGGCGAGGCCCGCGGTGTAGCCCATCACGGTTTGCAGCCATAGCGGGAAAATCACCACCGAGCCGAAGAACGCCATGAAGCCGAACGAGATGATCAGCACGCCAAGCGCGAAGTTGCGGTCCTTGAACAGCGAAAGGTCGACCACGGGTTCTTTCTCAGTCATCTCCCACACGAGCATGAACGCAATCGACACGACCGCGATCACCGCAAGCGTCACGATAAATGTCGAGTTGAACCAGTCACGGTCCTTGCCGAGGTCGAGCACCATCTGCAGGCACGCCACGCCGATGACGAGCAACGTCAGACCGACCGCGTCGATACGCTGCTGGGTGGTCTTCGTTTCCCGGCCGCGCAGCAGCACGAACGCGCAGCCCGCGGAGAAAAGGCCGATCGGCACGTTGATGTAGAAGATCCAGGGCCACGTGTAGTTGTCGGTGATATAGCCGCCCATTACCGGCCCGAAAATCGGCGCGCAGATGACGGTCATCGCCCACAGGCCGAGTGCGAGCCCGCGTTTTTCCGGCGGATACGAGCGCATCAGAATGGTCTGCGAAAGCGGCACCATCGGCCCGGACACAAGGCCTTGAACCAGGCGAAACATGATCAGCGACTCGAAATTCTGCGCAAAACCGCACAGCGCCGACGCGATCGTAAAGAGCAGCACGGACAGAGTGAAGAGCCGCACTTCGCCGACGCGCCGCGCCAGCCATCCGGTGAGCGGCACAGCGATCGCCGAGGCCACCGAATACGACGAGATTACCCACGTGCCCTGGCTCGTCGCCACACCGAGACTGCCGGAGATGGTCGGCACGGCCACGTTGGCAATCGACGTGTCCAGCACCTCCATGAAGGTGCCGAGCGCGAGCCCCACCGTCAGCAGCGCGAGCGCGCCGCCCGTAAGCGGCGCCGGTTCGGCTGCGGGCGGCGTGGCGGGTCGGGCCGCCGGTCCAGTAGCGTTGGATGCCGTAGCGTCCATATGTTTTTCTCCTCAGCGCGGAAAAGATTGTTGTGCCACGTTTATCGCGTCGTTTTAGCCGTCGCGCATATATGCACGATCACACTCTGCCCAGACAGAGATATATGCGCAGTACAGCCCGTAATCCGGGCTCCAGCTACTGCTTGCCGTCTTCCGGCGATGAATCCTGAGGCGGCTCGTCGGGCAGTTCGCCCGGCGAACACAAGCCGCAACCGGCGCTCGAATCCGGATCGACGCCATTCGCAATGAAACGGGCAAGCAGATCGATCAGCGTGGCAAGGTCGGCGGCGGTGAAGCCGCGCAACTGTTCGTTCAGCACCGCAGCGCCAATGTCCGGCAACTGCCGAGCCGCGTCGTGACCTCGCGCCGTCAGTTCCAGCTTGATCATGCGTCGGTCGGCGTCACTGCGCGTGCGCAACACAAAGCCTTTGTTTTCAAGCCGATCCAGAAGACGCGTCATCGAGCCGCTGTCGTACGACATAACGCGAGACAACTCGAACGGCGTGTTCGCCCGGCCGGCGGCCAGCATCAGAATGACGCCGATCTGCTGGGCGGTCAGCCCAAGCGGCTTCACCGCGCGGTCGGTGCGTTCAACCAGCACGTTGCGAGCCTTCGACAGGTAGTAGCCGAGACTGGACTCCAGCCGGATTTCATCTGCTTTGTAGGGGCCGTCTGTCATCGTGTATCCGGAACATCGCTGGGCAAGCAAAGCTTAGCTGCCTAAGCAGGAAGATCAATGGCGATTTTCGTAGACCGCCACGGAGGAGCCGCCGAAAAAACAACAGCGCACCCACAAATCGCGCATCAGTATCTTGAAATTTACTTGCATAGTCAATATTATACGAAGCAACGAGTTACGCGATCCGCGCCACCCGAGACTATGTTCTGACCGCTTTTTTGTCCGCCGTCGAATGCGGCGTGACCCAAGGATGTTCCTCCCATGCTGTACCTCAAAAATACCCTCGGCGGTTTAGGCCGCTCATTGACCGATTCAGCGTTGCACAGCTTCCAGGGCCCGCATCGCTGGTGGAAGCTCGCGCTATTTGCCGTGCTGTTCGTACTGCCCGGCGGATCGGTAGGGGTTGCGATTCTGGCGTGGGTCGAGCATCGACGTGGGCGCAAGAGTTCGAGCAGCAGCGCATCTGTCGAAATCGCGGCCGAGCCGGTGCGGCTGGTCGGCACTGCTGTAGCGACCAGCGCGCACCACGTGGCGAGCGCTTGCCAGTTGCGCGGCGACGCGCCATGCCGGGCAGCCGCGGGCAAGCTCGCGCGCAAGCCGGCATCGGCGGAATCGCGGGTCGACTCGCGGGCGTGACCGGGGCGGTTTCGCCGCTTTCATCGAATACCAGGCCGCTCGCCAGTAACAGCACGTAACCTTCGCGACACCGTCGGTAACACACCTACATCGCTCGCCGCATTAACCTTTCTGTTTCCCGCGCCCAGCGGGCTCTTACGCTAACATGCCGGCAAACCATACCGGCCGGCGCCGTCATCGGCGGCATCGCGGCGTCCAGAAGGAATCAATGCATGCAGTCTGACCGAATCTCGTCCGCGCGGACCTTTGCGCCGCGCGTCCTGAACCTCGCGGTAGCTGTGTCCGTCGCGGGCCTCGTGGCCGCGTGCGCGGTCGGTCCAGATTACAAGCGCCCAGACGCCGAGATTCCCGCCTCGTACAAGGAAGCCGCACCCGGCTGGAAGGTCGCGCAACCCTCGGATCAGCAGGATCGCGGCGAATGGTGGACGGTCTATCAGGATCCGCAGCTCGATGCGCTCGAAGAGAAGCTGAACACCGCGAATCAGACCGTCGCCCAATTTGCGGCTGCGTACCGTCAGGCCCGCGCGCTGGTCGGTGAGGCGCGCGCGGCGTATTTTCCAACCGTCGGCTTGTCGGCGGGCGCTACGCGCTCCGGCAGCGGTGTTTCGTCGAATGCGGTTGCGGCGAGCGGCAGCAACCGCTCCGGTGTCGTCAACAGCTACAACCTGAAACTCGACGCCAGCTGGGAACCCGATCTATGGGGCTCGGTGGGTCGTTCCGTGAACGCGCAGAAAGCGGGCCAACAAAGCGCGGCCGCCGATCTGGCCAACGCGCGTCTGTCCGCGCAGGCTACGCTCGCGCAGACGTACTTCGCGCTGCGCTCGCTCGATTCCAACCAGAAGCTGCTCGACGAAACCGTCGCTGCCTATCAACGCTCACTGCAACTCACGCAGAACCAGTACGCCGCGGGCGTGGCCGCGCGCTCCGACGTCATCCAGGCGCAAACGCAGCTGCAATCGGCGCAGGCCGCCGCGATCGACAACGGCGTTCAGCGCGCGCAGGACGAACACGCGATCGCAGTCCTCGTGGGCGAACCGGCTTCCACGTTTTCAATTCCGCCGATGCCGCTCACCGCGACGCCCCCCGCGGTGCCCGCGCAAATGCCATCAGCGCTGCTGGAACGGCGGCCCGACATTGCGTCTGCGGAGCGCAAGGCCGCGGCGGCCAACGAGCAGATCGGCATTGCAATTGCCGCCTTCTTCCCGTCGCTCACGTTGTCGGCGAGCGGTGGCTTCGAGAGTTCGTTGTTCTCGCAACTGCTGACCGCGCCGTCACGCTTCTGGACCGTTGGGCCGCAACTCGCGGCGACCCTGTTCGACGCGGGGCTGCGCCGTGCGCAAACCGAAGCCGCCCGGGCCGCCTATGACCAGAACGTCGCGACCTACCGCCAAGCGGTGCTGACCGCGTTCCAGGACGTTGAGGACAACCTCGCGTCGCAGCGCATCCTTGAGCAGGAAATCGTGGTGCAGCAGCAGGCCGTGGAATCGGCGCGCCAGGCGCTTGCCATCGTGACGAACGAATACAAGGCCGGCACGGTGGGTTTCGTGAACGTCCTCACCGCACAAACCACGGCGTTCACGGCCGAACAGAAGCTGCAGACCATCGCAGGTCAGCGGATGGTGTCATCGGTCGGTCTGGTCAAGGCGCTGGGCGGCGGCTGGGACGTCACGCAGATGAACCGCGAAACCGGCGATGTGGCCGCACCAGCGCCATTGCCAGCGTCATCCACGTTACCGACGACGCCGGTTGCACAGAGCGATGCCCCGCGAACGTCAATGCCCGCTCAGGCGCAGATACAAGCGCAAAGCAAATAGAACTCGCGGGCGTGAGCAAGCGCCGCACGGCGCTGAAATACGAAAGAGGCATGAGCGGCTAACGGAGCCGGGCATACCTCTTTTTCGTTCTGTCTGAGAACTCGCGCGGCGTAACGTAAGCGCGGCCTCCCCGTTGCCGTGCCACACCGCGATCAATGAGCGAAAGACAACGTGACGGTGTCCGGTCCGCTCGGCCGCCCCAGCAAATTCAGCAGTCCCGCGAGATTGTCGCGAGCCTCGGGCGCGGACGTCGCCGTTCCGTGAAATGACGTGGACGCCGGCGACACGACACCGCGGCCGTTCAGCATCAGCGGGCCTTTGATTGTGCGCAACTCGATCGTCGACGAGACGCCCTCCGCCTGGAACACAAGCTGATAGGAGCCGAGCGGCTTCACCGGCGATACACGCGAACTCACGTCGCTCAGCGCGACCGTCAGCTGGCCAAACGCCTCGCGGTTGAAGCTGCGCCAGTCGGACCACGAAAGCCGCACGTCGCCCTGTAGATCCAGCGTGTTGAACGGCGCGCCCAAGCCGCTTAGCAGCGAAGCAGGCACGCCAATCGTGCCGGGGGTGACGTTCGCGCTGCGCGGCGTCGCGTCGATGGTAATCGGATCGGGCATTGCCTCGCTATGGCGCATGGTCATGCGCACACGGCCGGTGAAGAGCGGCCAGAACGCCGTGCGCCATTCGATCCGTCCCGGCAGCAGCGTCGCGGCGCTCATGTCCGAGCCGGCCGCCAGCATCAGCGTAGCCGAGCCGTGCCACAGCGAACCGCTCGGGTCGACAAGGTTCACATGGCCGCCGCTCTGGCGGGCAAATTGCGGTGTGATCCACGCAGCGGGTAGCAGCGCGAGCATCACGGCGGCGTTCGAGAAGACCGCGACCAGCACCCAGGGCAGCACGGCGCGCACGCGCCGCATCCAGTAAGTCATGCGAGATCCCGTGACAGCGCGGTCATTTCGCCGTGGATGGCTGCAAGGACGCGGTGACATCCACCTGGCCGTCTTCTTTTAGCGCGGTCACGTGCGCCTCGGAGACCTGCACCTTGAACTGGCGGCGAACGTCGTCGACCCAGGCCGTCCACGCGGGAAACGATGCGTTCTTCATCTGCACCTGCACCGCGTTGCCGATCACCTGCACTTGCGTGGCTGCAAGGCCATGATCGCTGAGCGACGCGGTGAGCGCGTCCTTCAACGCACCGCCGGTCGGCGCAACGCCCTGTGCCGCCGCGGAAAGCTGGCGCGCTTCGTTGGCCTGCGCGGTCATCTGCGCGAGTTGCCGCTGCAAGGTGGGCAACGATTCACGCAGACGCGCGCGGCCCTCCTGCGCCGGCGCCCACAGCACCGACCACGCGATCACCACTGCGAGCACGCCGCCGCCCCACGTCAGCAACGCTTTTTCGCGGTCGGTTCGCTGGTACCAGAAGCCTGCCCAGGTTTGCGCGAGTTCAGCTTTCATTGTCCGTTCCTGATGGTCCACTTGCCGGTGTTGCTGTCGATCGCGCCGCTCAGTCCGTTGCGCGCAAGGCGTTTGGCGAAGTCGGGGTCGAGCTTCACTTCGGGTTTGAAGGTAACGTCGAGACGCCGGTCGTGATAATCCAGCGCGGCGATGCCGTTGACCGGCACAGGCGGGAGCGACCTTGCGAGGCCATCGGCGAGCGACAGAAAATCGCCCGGCGAAAGCTCACCGGCGGCCACGCGCAGCTGCTGCAACTGACGCGACATCTGATCGGGCGCATCGAGCACGACCGTCGTCTTCGGAAAGGTGGTCAGCAGAAGCTCGGTCATCTGCGTACTGATCGCGTCGCGCTGACGCGAAAGCATCAGCCACTGCACATTTGCACCGACGATGGCGACCACCAGCGCGCCGAGCGCCAGCAGCACCGGCAGGCGCAAACGGCGCAGCGTCGCGCGGTCGAGCCGCCACGGCTGCGACGCAAATTCGAACTGGCAAAGATCGAAGCGGCATGTGAGCGCGCGGCGCGCAAGCTGCTCGAAGGGCAGGGGACTCGCGCCATGCACCAGCGCGCCGAGACGTGCCGGACTGCTAGCACCAAGACTCGGCTCGTTGCCCGGAACCTCGGTCAGCATATAGAGCGAAACCGGCGTTGCGCCGGCGAGCGCGGCAAGCGTCGCGTTCACCGCATTCGCAGGCACGGCAAGGCCTTCGCCTTGCGCGCCGCGGGCAATCGCCAGCTCCACGCGCGGCATACCGCTTTCGACGGCGCCTTCCAGCAACATCGCGGGCGCAGTCTGAACCACGGTGCCGAGCACCGCCGCCACCATCGGCACGATTTCGGGCGCGGCGCCGGCCGCAACCGGCACCGGCGCCGCGTCTGCGAGCGACGCGCCCGCCATGGCCGGCTCCGTCGCGCTCACGGTTTCGGCGACTTCGGCCGGCACGGCGGGCAGCGTTGCTTCCGGCAGACAACGCGTGACCGGCACGGCGCGCAGACTCCGGTGGCCAGCTGCGGAAAAAGCCTCGTAGATGAAGCGGAACCATCCACGGTCGATGATCGCCAGCACCTGACGACCGCCTGCGGCCGATTGCGAATCGACGGCAATATGGCAGGTTTGCGGGTCCTGGATCAGTTGATCCTCGACGATATTCGGCAATGCCTGGCGCAGCTTCGGGCCGCGCAGCGGCGGCAGCGTGGCGGGCATCATCAGCAGGTCGCGCGCGGCAACCATCAGCACCGTCGACGTGGCGCGCGGCAGCAGCGCAAGCGCCGAGCGGCCGGCGCGTTGCGTGCGTCCCGACTTGTCGAGCAGCACGAATGGCAAGTCCGGCAGTTGCCATTCCTGCGACGGCACCGCCGGATCACGCGGCGGCAATAAGACGATCAGCGTGCTCAAAGGCCACTCTCTTTGGGAAAGGCGTTATTCATAGTTGGTCTTGCACTCGCACGATACGTGTAGTGTGAGTCAAAGCATCGCGATAGACGAGCGTCGTGCGATCCACCTCGGCGCGCTCGTGCTGCACGCGCCCGTGGATCAGGAAGTAGTTCGTATTGACGTCGTACTGATTCGGATCGACGGAGACGGTCTGCACACCCGCGCCGCGCAAAGCAAGCTGGACGTCGCCGGCATTATGGAAAAACACTGTCTGCCGGCGCGCGACGAATGCCTGCGCGGACGACAGACTCATACCTGGCACAATTGCGGCGATGACCTCCGCGGAGGCCGTGTTCATGTTGACCGCGGACACCGTAGGCAGCACGGTGACGAAGGGCCGCAAGCGCGCGACCATCTCCGGCGTGTAGCCGGGAATGTCGAGCAGCGAGTCGACGCTGGTCATTTGCAATGGCGCGTGCGCCGCGCTGTCGTCGCCGTCTTCGATACCGGGCTTGTCGGTAAAGCCGCCGCTCGTTGCGCCGCCTTGAATGGGCGCTGTCGCTGTCGTGCCGGACGTCGACGTGACAGTCTGAAAACGCGTTGCCGACTGTGCGAGGCTCGCACGCACCTGCACAGCGGTGTTCTTGGCGAGCTGGCCGCTCAAGCCGAGTGACACGAGCAGACGCTGGTATGCGCCGATCTGCTCCGTGTCCAGTTGCATCACCCCGGGCGCGGGGCTCGCAACGAGGTTGCGAAGATTGAACTTGGCCTGAGCGTCTTCAATGGATCCCGACAGATAAGTGGCGGCGCCTTGCTGAGCCCGGACCTCGCCGATCTGGCCGAGGAAATCGGAGAGCCTCGTCTTTGCGATCGGCACGCCCCACACGCCGCCCAGATACGTGATGCCTGCGGAGGTATCGCCTTCGGAGCGAAGAATCAGACGCGTCCAGTCGAGCGCACCGCGCGAAACCCACTGGGCCTGCGCGAGCAGGCGCTGATTCTCGATTCGGCGAACCTGAACCTGCTGGCGCCATAGCATGCCGGAGACCAGAATGGCCGACAGCGCCACTACCAGCAACGCGCTGATAATGGCCGCGCCGCGCTGTTGTCCGTGTCTTTGGCCGCCCCGTCCGCCTCGCGTCGCCCGACGTTGAGCCACGCCACGCGACGCATCGATCGAGGCTGAACAAACGGCAGAACATCGCGCAAGAAGCGAGGAGAATCTCATGTCATTCTCCAATCAGAAAAACGCGAGTGATGGGCCGCGCGAGCGACTTCGCGGCCACGCTCACTTCAAGTCCGGTCACCGAGCGCGGCAACGGCGCATTGCCGAGCTGCGGCACCTTCAGGTTATTGTCGGCCTCCGTGATCGCACCCTGCACGTCTTTCATCTGCGTAGTCCAGCCGACTCTCGGCACGTAGAGGCGCGCGGAAATCGCGCCGACGCCGCCCATCAAAGGCAGGCCGGTCCATCCTTCGCTCTCGCCGCCGCGCAGCGCCGAGCGCAGATCGCCGACGCTCGCAAGCGGCGGGGACGCATAGCGAATCACGCGTCCTTCGGTGACGCGGTAACGGACGACCTGCAAACGCGGCGCAGAGCCGGGCAAGGTTAATTGCCGCACGATCTGCAAGCCGCCGCCCGCAAGCGACACCGCGGGTTGGCCGGATTCGTCGTCCGAGGCGGCCTGGCGTGCGTCGATACGCATCTGGTCGAACAACTGCGCGAAGACCCGCTCGTCTTCCATTGCATTCGTGATGGTCTGCCGGCCGCGAATGATCTGATCGAGTCCACGCCACGACAACACCGCGATCACCGCCATGATCGCAATCGCGACCAGCAACTCGATCAGCGTGAAGCCATGCGCGCCCGCACGGCGGCGGCGGCGCTCAGAGCGAACGGTTGTTTTCATTCGCGACCACCGTGACCATCTGAGCGAGGTTGCCGGAACGCCCAGGCATCGTCACCATGACTTCCACGCGACGAAACACCGGGTTTGGCGTCGATGTCACATGCTCGGTACAGATCAACTGCAAGTTGCCCTGCGAACAATCGAAGCTCGTCGAGCCGACGTTCGGCCATGCATGCGTAAGACGCAATTGCGCGAGCGTGTTGTCCGCGCTCCAGCCAGCCAGGAGGCGCCGATGAAGATCGGCTTCGCCGCTCGCGAGACTGCCTACTGCGCGCAGCGATGCGGCGAGCGCCACCGCGATGATCGCGAGCGCAACGAGCACCTCGATCATCGTGAAACCGCGCTGGCGGCTAGCGGCCTTGCGCGCCGCCGTGCTGCTGCAACGACGCATGTCAGTGAACCTCGTAGCGGCCGTTGCCGGTGCCGACGATCGTCGCGCGCCCCGCAGCGGAGAAGAGCGTGATGCGCACGGGCACGTCGATCGCCTCGGTGCCGAATACAACACGGCTCGCTTGCGAACTCGAACCCGGATAGTCGATCGTCACGCCGGTCACGCCGCCTTCCCACTGACGGGGCTTCAGCAGATCGTCGCGCAACGGACGCCAGCCGTCTTCGGTACGCATGTCGAAACGAAAGCCACCGTCCAGTGGTTGCCATGCGATGGGACGCGCGCGCACCTGCGCTTCGTCGCCGGCCGACTCGAACAGCAGCGCGAGACGTTGTGCTTCCTCGTTGAGATCGGTGCGCGGATTGCGCGTCATCGTCAATGCGGTCAAGGACACCAGCAAGCCCGCAATCACCAGCACCACCATCATTTCCAGCAGTGTGAAACCCGCCGCATGTCGACGGCCGGCTCTCGCACTCATTGCGCTCATTGCGCCTTTTGCGCTCCATGCAGTCGAACGGCGGCAGCCACGCGCGTGCGTAGCCGTGCCGGCCGCGGCGAGCGGCGGCTTGGTCGTCACGCGTGCTTTACTGTCGTCTATTGCCACGAGCCCACATCGGCGTCATTGCCTTCGCCGCCCGCCTTGCCGTCCGCGCCGTAGCTGAACACGTCGATCTCGCCGTGCACGCCCGGATTCAGATACTGGTAGCCATTGCCCCACGGATCGTTCGGCAGACGTTCGAGGTAGCCGCCGTCTTTCCAGTTGTTCGGTACCGGATCGGTGGCCGGCTTTTCGATCAATGCGCGCAGGCCCTGCTCCTGAGTCGGATAACGGCCGTTGTCCAAACGATAAAGCTTGAGCGCCTGCATCACGGTGCCGATGTCCTGCTTCGCGGCAACGCGCCGCGCTTCGTCCGGACGGCTCATGATTTTGGGCACGATCAACGCGGCCAGAATGCCGAGAATCGCGATCACGACCATGATTTCGATCAGCGTAAAGCCGCGTTGACGACGGCTGCGCGGACCCGCGATTGCTGTGCGGCGAGTGGTCGACAGTTGCATAGCTTGCTACCTCTTTTCAGGTGAATTTTCGACTGGGCGGGATTCGCGTCCAGCACTTTCGGTGCCATTGAACACGCCCGGCCGGTCATTTTAATGTCATGTAATCGCGGGGTTTCAACCCAACGCAATTTTCACAATAGTCCGTACAATGATGCGCATGAACGCCATCCAAATCCGCCTTCTGTCGCTTGCGCTGTTCGCCGTGTTCTGCGCGACGCTGACCTACTGGATCATCACGCTCACCACGACGTCGGGCGCACCGTTGCCCGCAGCAGCCGCGCACACGCAGGTCTCGACCGACCAGGCCGCCACGCTGTTCGGCGGCCAGCTCACGCGCACCGCGAACCAGGACGTGCACCTGTTCGGCATTCTTGCTTTGCGTGAAGGCGCCGCGGCCATCGTCAGCGTGGGCGGCGAACCTCCGCGTGCGGTATCGCTCGGCAGCACACTGATGCAAGGCGCCAAACTCTCCGAAGTCCGCGCCCGTTCGATCGTTATCGACCGCAATGGCGCGCATTCCGAAGTATTCCTGCCGGCCAACGCGGCGGGTCCCACGATCTACGTTCGCTAAACGGAGCAGAGCCGGGCGACAGGCACGCCGCTTCGCATCGACCCGCAGCACCGCACCCGCCGGATTGCTATGCGTCATTGCACCGGCTACTTCGCATAGGTCCGTCGCTTTTGCCGCCGCACAAAGGCGCCGCGGCACCGCGCTACTGCACCAGGTTGTTCAACTCGATGATCGGCAGCATCACCGCCAGCACGATCACCAGCACCACGCCGCCCATCGCCAGAATAAGCAGCGGCTCCAGCAAACTCGTCAGAAACATCGTGCGGCGCTCGAGCTCGCGCGCTTCGCCGTCGGCCGCGCGGTCGAGCATGGTCGTGACGTCGCCGGTCGCTTCGCCCGAGCGGATCAGGTGAACCAGCACCGGCGGAAACGTCTTCGTGTTGCCGAGCGCGCGCGAGAGCGACGTACCTTCACGAACACGCACGATTGCGTCGTCGATGTTGCCACGCATGGCCGTATTGCTGAGCGTTTCAGCCGCGGCCTGCAGCGCGCGCAGAATCGGCACGCCGGCCGCCGTCAGGATGCCGAGCGTGCTCGCAAAACGCACGGTGTTGTAGCCGCGCACGAGTTTGCCGAGTAGCGGGGCGGTGAGCAGCCAGCGGTCGAACGCGAGGCGCGGGCCCGCTTGTCTGAGCGTCGAACGCACTGCATAAAAAAGAATCGCCACCGCGATCAGCACGGCCCACCACCAGTTCCGCACGAAACCGGACAGCGCCATCATCATGATCGTGAGGAAGGGCAGTTGCTGCTTGGTGCTCGCGAACACGTTGACGACTTGCGGCACCACGTAGCTCAGCAGAAACGTGACGATGCCGAACGCGATGATCGTGACGATGGTCGGGTAGGTGAACGCGAGCACGATCTTCTGCTTGAGCGCGTTGCGTTGCTCGATGTAGTCGGCCAGCCGCGACAGCACGAGTCCGAGCTTGCCGGTATGTTCGCCGGCTGCAACCAGCGCGCGATAAATCTCTGGAAAGTCTTTCGGATGCTGCGTCAGCGCATTCGCGAGCGAGTGGCCGCCGAGCACTTCCGCGCGAATCGCGGCCATCAGTTCGCGAATGTAGTCGCGCTCCGATTGTTCGGTGAGCACCGAGAGCGCTTCGTCGAGCGGCAGACCGGCAATTAGCAGGCTGGCCAGCTGACGCGTGAGAATCGCCTGCTCGCGCTGTGACAACCGCCGTCCCAACGACAGACGTTGATTGCGCTCGCCGCGCGTGCGCGTGGCCGCAGGTTCGACCACAAGCGGTGTGAGTCCCTGCGAACGGAGATTGGTGCGGGCACCGCGCGCGCTGTCGGCGTCGAGCACGCCTTTTTGCGCCTTGCCCGCCGCGTCGATCGCTTCAAAACGAAATGCCGGCATGCGCTTATGCTCCGCCCGTCACGCGGATCACTTCTTCAAGCGACGTCAGCCCCGAAGCGAGCCAGCGCTCCGCGTCCTCGCGCAGCGTGAGCATGCCTTGCGCGCGGCCTGCCGCGAGGATGTCCGCGTCGGACGCATTGCGGTGAATCAGCGTACGGATTTCGTCGTCGATCAGCAGCAGTTCATACACGCCGCGACGGCCTGCATAACCGGACTGGCCGCATTTGTCGCAGCCGACCGGATGCCAATGCACGCGACCGTCTTCTTCGACGCGCTTTTCGCGGCACACCGGGCACAAACGCCGCACGAGCCGCTGCGCCAGCACACCGAGCAGCGACGACGCGAGCAGATACGGCTCGACACCCATGTCGGTCAAACGCGTGACGGCGGACGCGGCGTCGTTGGTATGCAGCGTAGCCAGCACGAGGTGGCCGGTGAGCGAAGCCTGCACCGCGATCTGCGCAGTTTCGAGGTCGCGGATTTCACCGATCATGATGATGTCCGGGTCCTGACGCAGAATCGAGCGCAGCGCACGCGCGAAGTTCATGCCGATCCGCTCGTTCACCTGGGTCTGGCCGATGCCCGCCAGGTCGTATTCGATTGGGTCTTCCACCGTCATGATGTTGGTGGTCGCCGTTTCGAGCCGCGACATCGATGCGTATAGCGTGGTTGTCTTGCCCGAGCCGGTCGGGCCCGTTACCAGCACGATGCCGTGCGGCCTGCCGATCAGCTTGTCGAACTTGCCGAGCGTGTCCGCGCCCATGCCGAGCGCTTCGAGATTCAGGCGCGTCGCATCCTTTTCGAGCAGACGAAGCACCGCGCGTTCGCCGTGGCCTGTCGGCAGAGTCGAGACGCGCACGTCGACCGGACGCCCGCCCACGCGCAGCGTGATACGGCCGTCTTGTGGCAGACGTTTCTCGGCGATATCGAGCTGCGCCATGATCTTGATCCGCGAGATCAGCGCGCCATGCAGCGCTTTCTTTGGACGCACGACGTCGCGCAACGTACCGTCGACGCGAAAACGCACCACCGACGACGTTTCGAACGGCTCGATGTGAATGTCCGACGCCTGTTCACGCGCTGCCTGCGTGAGCAGCGCGTTGATCATGCGGATGATCGGTGCGTCGTCTTCGGATTCCAGCAGGTCTTCCACCTCGGGAATGTCCTGCATGAGGCGAGACAGATCCACTTCGCCTTCCACTTCGCCGACCACCTGCGCCGCGCTGCCGTCCTGGCGCGCATACGCCTGGTTGATCGCCTGCGCGAGTTCGTCGGCGGGAATACGCACCACAGACACCGCGCCGAAATTGCGCGCCACTTCGGCGAGCGCGGCTTCACTCGTACGCTCGCTGATCCACACTTCGAGGCTGTCGGCGTGCTGATGCGCGACCAGGATCTGGCCGCTGCGCGCGAAGCCATAGGGCACGAGCCTCGCGGCGATCGCGGACGGCGCCGCGCGCTCCGCATGATCGGCGTGCTCTGTCATTGCCGCCGATGCAACTCCGGCGGCCCGCGACGATGCCGGCGACGTTGAGGCTGACGGCGGCATGGACGGCGTATTCACGGCTGAACTCCTGGCGATGCGGTGGACGGCGCAACCGGCACTGGGTTGCTCTGCACGGCGCCGTTCACCGCAGGGGCGGCGGGCGCAGTGTAGGGCGCGCCGGTATTCGGCTGCGGCGCGGACGAACCTGACTGAGGAGGCTGCATCTGCTGACGGCGCATCTGGTCGAGATCGAACAGATTCAACGGCGATCCGCCCTGACTCGGGCCGGCGGGCATCGGCGGAACCACCGGGTCGTCCTTGTCCTTCATCAGGTTGTTGTCCTGCCGGTACGCGCCCTGCACACCTTGAATATAGTCGTAACGGTTGGACGTGACAGCCTGCGCGGTGTCGCGATCGCTGATGATCACGGGGCGCAGGAACACCATCAGGTTCGTCTTGTTGCGGTTCTTCTGCTCGGAACGGAACAGCTGGCCGATCCACGGAATATCGCCAAGCAGCGGCACCTTGCTGTTGCTGACCTGATAGTTATCCTGCATGAGACCGCCGAGCACGATGATTTCGCCGTTGTCTGCGAGCACCGTCGACTGGATCGAACGCTTGGTGAACTGCGGGCCGGCCGGGTTCGTCGCCGCGTTGGTCGTGCCGTTCACGATCGCCGAGTCTTCCGTGTAGAGCTGCAGCTTGAGAATGCCGCCGTCGGTGATCTGCGGTTTGACGTGCAGCGTCAGGCCCACGTCGACGCGGTCATATGTGTTGAAAGCCGAGCTTGCACTTCCGCTCGTCAAGTTCGAATACGAACCCGTTTGGATCGGTATGTTCGTGCCGACGACGATCTTCGCTTCTTCGTTATCGAGCGTGATCAGGTTAGGCGTGGACAGCACGTTCGCGTCGGCGGTCTGCGAGAGCGCCTGCAACAAAGCGCCGAGACCCTGCACGCCGAAAATGTTGTGAAGCCAGCCGATGTTCAACCCCTGCTGCACGTTTTGCGCGGCCAGCGCCGTGGCGAGACCGCCTGTGGCTCCAGCCGCCGCGGCCCCAGCCGTCAGGTTGATGATGCTGTTGCTCGAACCGGTTGCGAGGTTGGTGCCGGCGAAAATCGAATTGTTCGCAACCTGCCACTGAATGCCGAGATTGCCACTCGTGTTCGAATTCAGTTCGACGATCAGCGCTTCGATATAAACCTGCGCGCGGCGCGCGTCGAGCTGGTCGATCACCGTGCGCAGATTGCGGTATACAGGTTCCGACGCGGTGATGATCAGCGAATTGGTCGCGGCGTCCGCCTGGATCATGCCGCCCGGCTGATTGTCTTCGTTCTTGTCCTTGTCGCCGCCGAGCAGCCCGCCCGAAGCATTGCCGCTGTTGGAACCATAGCCGCCCGCACCGGAGCCGCCCATCGGCGAGGACATGGAACTGCTGTTGAGCCCGCCCGAGGGCAGCGGCGGAGTGCCGGATGTGCCCGTCGAATTGTTGCCGCCGAGCCCACCGCCGGCGTTCTGGTTGAAGGCGTTCGCCTCGTTCGTTCCTCCCGACGAGCCGCTTTCGCCGCCTTTGCCCAGCATGCCGCGCAAGGTCTTCGCGAGCTTTGTCGCCTCGGCGTTGCGCAACGGCACGACGTGCATGTTGCCAGGCATGCTGGTTGGCGCGTCGAGTTCGCGCGCGAGCGTTCGCGCGGCGGCAAGACGCGCGCCGTTCGACGCGCGGATCAGCAGCGAGTTGGTGCGCGGGTCGGCGGTAATCGACACTTTCAGCGTAGCGTCCGTGCTGCCGATCGCGCCCGGGTCGAGCATCTTGTTCAGTTGCGCGGCAATGTCGAGGGCGTTCGCGTTTTTCAGTTGCACGACCGACACCGACTGGCCAGCCGCCGTATCGACACCGGCAATGATCTGCGCAATGCGCCGCACGTTGTCCGCGTAGTCCGTCACGACAATCGTGTTGTTGGCAGGGTAAGCGGCCACCGTGTTGTTCGGCGAAATCAGCGGGCGCAGCACCGGCAACAGATTGTTGGCCGACTCGTTTTTCAGCACGAATACCTGCGTGACGACCTGATCGCCTCGCGCAGTCGGCGCGTTGCCGACATAGGTCGGAACGCCCTGCAATTTGGCGTCGGCTTCGGGTACGACTTTCAGTACGCCGTGGTCCTGTACCAGCGCGAAGCCCTGCATGCGCAGCGCGGATTGCAATGTCTTCAGCGCCTGGTCCTCGGGCACCGCGTTTTCTGACACGAGATTCAACTGACCTTTGACGCGCGGGTCGACGATGATCGTCTTGCCGGTCGCAGCGCCTATCGCCTTGGCCACCTGGTCGATATCGGCGTTGACGAAGTTGAGGGTCACCTGTGCGTCCGCCGCCTGCGCAGTGATCAGTCCAGCCACCAGCAACGCCGTTGCGACGCGACGCAAAGCCATACGATTTCTTCTCATGGAATGTAATGTCGATGCCGGCAGCTCGAGCCGCCGGCGGTCATGCAGCGCGGACATGGGAGCAGAGCGCCGGTCTGTCGGTCTGCTGGCGGGCCAGGTAGGCGGGAACCCGCCCTAAAATGCCGGCCATCCAATGTCCGAAAAAGGTGAACAGTAACAGTTTTTCATGTCGGATTTGTCACAAATGGAAAGGCGCCGAGAGTTTCCTCCAGCATCTAGCCGGATCGTCGGGACATTGAAAGGCGGACGATGCGGACCGAAAACCGCGCCGGAACTTCGTGTTCCGCGCTCTTATGTCTGTTAGCCAACTTGACGGGTATCGGCCTGCCGGTATCATACGAGCCGTTCGAGCCGCCGGTTCGCTGTTGCCAACACGGGTTTTCCCGGATGTTGCGTCAACGCCCGAGCACAGTGCGGTTTCCGGCTTCCTGCGTCTGAACAATGGCCGACGCAATGCATTACGAAGCCTTACCCTTGCGGTTTTGCCAAGTCAGCTTGACCGATGAATCGATCCCTCGTTACCGCCCTGGCAGGAATTACCTTGTTGGCTTTAGCCGGGCAGGCGCGCGCCGATTGTTTCGACGAGGCAGCGAAGTATCAGAAGGTCAATCCGCTCATCCTGCGCGCGATCGCGTGGCAGGAGTCGCATAACCGGCCAGACGCGCAGCACAAGAACGCGAATGGTTCGACCGACTACGGCGTCATGCAGATCAACTCGATCCACTTGCCCACGCTTGCTCAATACGGCATTTCGCAGGGCACGCTGATGGAGCCGTGCAAGAACGTCTATATCGCGGCCTGGCATCTGCGCCGTCAGATGAACAAGTACGGCAATACGTGGCAAGCGATCGGTGCGTATCACTCGGAGACGCCCGCGTTGCGCGACAAGTACGCGCAACAGATTGCCGCGATTCTGCGCAAGTGGAACCTGATGCCGGCTGCTCGCTGAGCTACACGTTGATCGGCTTGTTGATTAAGCCACTGGGCGGTACGCTGATTAGCCCGTGACTGCCGGCTACTCCGCCTGCGGGAGCGGTCCGGTCCATAGTCGGCTGGCGGCCACCGTCCGCTTGCCTTCCCAGATTTGATGCACAATGCGGCTTCGTGCTGCCCCCGGCGCTCGAGCGTCGCCCCCGTTTCGACGCTCACGCAGCAATGCTGCGCCCGGCAAGCCCTCCAATTTCCAGCTTTCCCTTACTGCGATGAACCAGCCGCCATTGCCCGTCACCGTGCTCTCCGGTTTTCTGGGCGCCGGCAAGACCACGCTCCTGAACCACATTCTCGCCAATCGCGCCGGCTTGCGGGTCGCCGCAATCGTCAACGATCTGGCCGCCGTCAATATCGACGCGACGCTGGTACGAGACGCCGCCGCGCTTTCGCATAAGGAAGCGAAGCTAGTCGAATTGTCGAACGGCTGCATCTGCTGCACGCGGCGCGACGATCTGCTGGTCGAGATCAAACGCCTCGCCGCGGAAAAACGCTTCGACGCGATTCTGATCGAGTCGACCGGCGTGGCGGAACCCATGCCGATCGCCGAGACATTCACGTTCCTCGACGACGACGGCGCGTCGCTATCCGACGTCGCGCGGCTCGATACGATGGTGACGGTGGTCGACGCATTCAACTTCCTGCGCGATTACGGCTCGGCGGATGCGCTCGCCGAACGCGGCATTGCCGCCACCGAAGAGGACGACCGCACGCTCGTCGAGTTGCTGGTCGAGCAGATTGAATTCTGCGACGTGCTCGTGGTGAACAAGGCCGATCTGGTCAGCGCCGACGAACTCACGCGTCTGCAACGCATCCTCGCGCGAATCAATCCGCGGGCGGTGCAGGTGGTGAGCCGCTTCGGCGCCGTGCCGCTCGATCAGGTGTTGAACACCGGCCGCTTTGATTTCGACGAGGCGTCGAGCGCGCCTGGCTGGCTTGCGGCGCTCAACAGCCATGAAAATGGGCACGCGCACGGGCATAGCCATCAGAGTGAAGCCGACGAGTTCGGCATCGGCAACTTCGTTTATCGCGCGCGTCGTCCGTTTCATCCGGAACGCCTGTGGGCGCTGCTGCATGAAGAGTGGAAGGGCGTGTTGCGCAGCAAAGGGTTTTTCTGGCTCGCGACGCGTAACGATATTGCCGGCTCGCTGTCTCAGGCGGGCGGCGCTTGCCGGCACGGTCCCGCGGGCATGTGGTGGGCGGCCCAGGACCGCAGCGAATGGCCCGAAGCTGACGACGAACTGGCCGCCGAAATTGCCGCCGACTGGTACGGCGCGCCGGACGACCTAAGCATAGGCGACCGTCGGCAGGAGCTGGTGATGATCGGTGTGGGCATCGACCCGGCGCTGTGGTCCGCGAAATTCGACGCGTGCCTTCTTACCGACGCCGAATATGCGCTGGGACCGCAAGGCTGGCAGCAGTTCGCCGACCCGTTCCCAGCGTGGGATTTCGACGAAGACGATCACGATCACCACCACCACGGCCATGACCATGACCACGGTCACGGCGAGATTCCACATCGCCACGACTGAGCAGTCTCGGTTATCACAGTGAAAGCCGCGACCCGGGCCGCGGCACAGCACCGCGCCCGTCTCGCGCAACCTTCGCCGGCGGAGCGCAGACGAAAAAAAACCCGCCGTTGGCGGGTGTCAACTGCCTGGCAGTAATCTGCTTAGCGCTTGTTGACTGCGTCTTTGAACGCCTTGCCAGCCGTAAACTTAACGGTCTTTGCGGCCGGAATCTTGATGGTTTCGCCCGTCTTCGGATTGCGACCCGTACGCGCTGCGCGCTTGCCCGAACCAAAGCTGCCGAAGCCGATCAACTGGACCGCGTCACCCTTCGACACAGACTTCTTGATCACTTCAAGCAACGTGTCCAGCGTTTCACCGGTTTGAGCCTTGCTGGCGCCCGTCTGTCCTGCGACGGCGTCGATCAGTTCCTGTTTGTTCATTAAGGTTCCTTTCTGAGTTTAGGTTGACACGAACAGCGCGAACGCGCCGATTATACGTGCGCGCGCCACGCCGTTAAGCAGCTGCGGCTCCGGAGCCCCTCCGGATCGAAAGCGCCGGACAGCAAGTGTCCGTCGGCCGTGCTGCCGCTCCTCTCGCGGCGCTTGCTATGATAGCGCAGCGCAAACCCAATCAGGACAAGGGTTTCGAAGAATTACGCGGTTTTAGAACAGATACAGCAAGGAAACGGTACTTTTTTCGTATCTGGGCACGCCGCGAGCGCCGAAACCCAGCACGGACGGGGCTTTGACGTTGGTTTTTGCCAACGCTCAACGCGTCTTCTTCGCCGCCCGGCGAGCCGCGCGCCGGCGGTAACGTTCGACCCGCTCGTCGCGGGCGTCACTTTGCGTCACGCATGACCGATCCGCTAATCCCCGCCGTCCTCTCGTTCCGGGACAACGGCACACCGTTTTCGCCCCTCTACGACGATATCTATCACAGCGCCGTCGGCGGTCTGGAGCAGGCCGACCATGTGTTTCTGCGCGGAAATGCGCTGCCCGAACGCTGGCAAGGGCGGCGCATCTTCACCGTGCTGGAAACGGGCTTTGGCATGGGCATCAACTTCCTGATGACCTGGGCTGCATGGCGCGCAGATCCGTCGCGTTGCGAGCGACTTCATTTCGTATCCACCGAAAAACATCCTTTCACCCTCGCCGATCTGCGCCGGGCTTACGCCGCGACCATCGGCGATCCGGCGATAGCAGCGCTCGCGCAAACGCTCGCAGACGAATGGCCGATGCTCGTGCCAGGCACGCATCGGATCGAGTTCGAAGATGGACGCGTGGTCCTCACATTGGCTTTCGGCGACGCCCAGCAAAGCTTGCAGACTCTGCGCTTGCGCGCCGACGCGTTCTACCTGGACGGCTTCGCGCCAGCGAAAAACCCTGAACTGTGGACGCCCGCCGTCTTCAAGTCGCTGGCGCGGGTCGCGGGCGAGGGCGCGACTTTCTCGACGTACAGCAGCGCCGGCGACATCAAGCGCGCGCTAACCCAGTGCGGGTTCGAGTATCGCAAGGTCGAAGGGTTCGGCTGGAAGCGGGCAATGCTGGTCGGCCACTTCGCGCCGCGTTGGCGCGTTCGCCGTCATGAACCGCCGACGCCGATCGGACCATTGGCGTCCGGCGAGCGGCATGCGGTCGTGATCGGCGCCGGTCTGGCGGGATGCTCGGTGATCGAGCGGCTCGCCGCTCGCGGCTGGCGCGTGACGTCGCTGGAACGGCACGCGTCGGTTGCACAAGACGCGTCGGGCAATCCGGCCGGCGTGTTCCATCCAATGATTTCGCGCGACGACAGCGTCGCTTCGCGCGTCACACGCGCCGGCTTTATGTATGCGCTCAGGCGCTGGGCCGCGCTCGAACGGCTCGGTTACGCGCCGTCGCGCGGCGCGCCGGGTCTGCTGCAGATCGCCGAAAACGACGACGAAGCACGCTCCATGAGCGAAGCCATCGCGGCGTTGCGCTACCCGCCGGAATTCGTCACGCCGGTCTCCGCCGCGGATGCGCAAAAGCTCGCCGGCGTGCCGCTCGCGCGGGGCGGCTGGCTGTTTCCGCACGGCGGCTGGATCGACCCGGCATCTCTTTGTGCCGCGCAGTGCGCCGCGGCGGGCGATCTGCTCGAACGGCGCTTTGGCGTAGACGTAGGACGCGTCGAGCGTTTGGGTAGCCAATGGGCCGTGTTCGATACCAGCGGTAAAGAGCTAGTGCGCGCGCCGGTGGTGATCGTCGCCGGGGCGCACGATGCGGCTCGCATCGCCGGATTGAAGCATGCGCCGACCCGCAGCATACGCGGGCAACTCACTTTGCTGCCCGCGGGCTCGGCGCCTTCGCTCGGGTTGCCGGTGATCGGCGACGGCTACGCGATACCGCTACCCAACGGCGTGACGCTGACGGGCGCCACGTATGAACTCGACGACGCCGATACGTCGCTTCGGCCAAGCGGTCATCTGGAAAATATCGAGCGCGTTGCGCAGATGTTGCCCGCGTTCGCGGATATTGCCGCGAGTGCCGATCGGGCAGCGCTCACCGGCCGAGTCGCATTTCGCTGCGTGACGAGCGACCGCATGCCGATGGTCGGCAACGTCGCCGATGAAGCCCTCGCCACGCGCGACGCTGAGCGGTTGCGCGGCGCATGGCCGCTTGATTTGCCACGCACGGAAGGCCTATACAGCGCGTTCGCCTATGGCTCGCGTGGTCTCGTGTGGGCGGCGCTTGGCGCGGAACTGATCGCCTCGCAGATAGAAGGCGAGCCTTGGCCACTGGAGCGCGATCTCGCTGAAGACATCGACCCGGCACGCTTTCTGTTGCGCGCGTTGCGGCAGGGAAGCATCGCGACTTAATGGTTGTCTGAGTGGGTTATTTGGGTGCGGCCGGTTATCCACCGCGAATTGTGGATAACCGCATTGTTTACCTGCGCAACTCGTGTGGAACCGTTGTGGATGTAAACGGGGTAACTCCACCGCCGTCGAAATCCGCAAAAAGTTACCCTCGTATCCGCGCTCCCATCGCACACGCTGTGCTTGCCGTTATGAAGTTTGCAAAGCGCTGATTTACTTCGCTAAAAACCAGTTATCCACAGAATCCGGTGCAGCTTGTTAACTGTTACTACGTATACATACAGTAAACACGTAAACAGCAAGGCCCGAGCTGATTCACGCGTTGACACCCGGACCAAACCATCCCTGCGCGGTGCGCGACTCTGTCTAATCGCTGTCCTGAAAAACACATGCGGACGGCGCAAACTTCGTCGGCAGGGGTCGCAACACCGCCGGCGATGAGTCCAAAGTGAGCGGGAAAAACGGTCGCTTTTTCCACACAGCGGCAAGATAAAGTATGTTTTTACCGTTTTGCCTGCATGTTGGCGTCTTTTCGGTTAAAGCCGAAAAAGCTATGGCACAATCGCCGTTCTTTTCCGCGTGGTGCCTGCTCTCGCAGTACCCGCAGCAACGGAACGGTGCCGTTCAATCAGACTCTGATTCAACGTCGATGGCGTTCTTTCACCGTGCCGTGCTGGTTGCTACGGCCGCACCCCTGAATGCGCCGGCTCCCTGCGACTGCGGCGCGTTCGAATCATCTGCTCGTTGAAAAACTCGCAACGCGGATACGCGAATCGTTTGCGAAAGTGAGCGCCTTGTGCGCGCACCCGCTTGCCGGTGTTCGCGCCGGTTTGCGCCGGTTCGTGTCATCTGCCGTTGCTGCAAAGGAGAACCCATAACGATGAATTCGGCGTTTTCATTTTTCCCCGCCTGGCCGCTCGCACCCGACGCCATTTTCTGGGCGGGGCTCGCATTGCTTGCCGCGGGTTTATGCGGCGAACTCTGTTATCGCGCGTGGCGTTTGCCGCGTATTTCCGGCTATGCGGTCATCGGTCTGATTGCCGGCGCGGCGGGATCCGGTGTGATCGACGCCGAATCGGCCAAGGCCGCGCGGCCGTTGCTCGATGTCGCGCTCGGCTTGCTGCTGTTCGAACTGGGGAGCCGGCTCGATTTGCGCTGGATTCGCCGTAACCCGTGGCTCGTCATGTCGAGCGTCGCCGAAGCGACACTGACTTTCGCACTGGTTTTGCCGGTGCTGCTGTTCCTGAACGTGCCGCTAATGGTGGCGACTGTGCTCGCCGCAATCGCCATGGCGACGTCGCCTGCAATGGTGATCCAGCTCAAGACCGAACTGCGCGCAGAAGGTCAGGTCACGCAGCGTTTGCTGACGCTCACTGCGTTGAACAGCATGTATGCGGTGGTAATCGAAAAACTGGTATCGAGCTGGTTGCATCAGGAAGCCTACGGCAACGTCTTTGCGACAATCCTTCAGCCGCTTTATCTGCTTGCCGGCTCGCTGGTGCTCGCGTATCTGCTCGCGCGCACCTGTACGTTCTTTTATCGCCGGATGAACATGCAGGACGAGCATTCGTTCGTCGCGCTGTTCGGACTCGTGCTGCTCGCGATTGCGGTCGCGCATCTGTTCAAGCTGTCGACGATTCTCGCGCTGCTTGCCGCCGGCATTATTGTGAAAAATCTCGAGGCGCGGCCGCAATTGTGGCCTCAGCATTTCGGCACCGCAGGGTGGCTTCTCACCGTGATTCTGTTCGTGCTGACGCTCACGTCGTTCGAGTGGAAAGACATTGCGCTCGGCGGTGTTGCCGCGCTGGGCCTGATTGTTGCGCGTCTTGTCGCGAAACTTGTCGGCGTGCTCGCCTTTGCGAAGCCGAGCGGTCTGAACTGGAAGCAGGGCATGGCGCTCGGTCTGTCGTTGTCGCCGATGTCGGCACTGGCCTATTTGCTGGTCGACGACACATACAACCTTTATCCGAACTTCGATCCGCAACTCCGGGCGATTGTCATGTGTTCGATCGTCGTGCTGCAAATTCTCGGGCCGTGGCTCGTCTATCGCAGCCTCGCGCTGGTCGCCGAACGGCGCGAAGAATAAACATTTCGCGTTTTTGGCCGCGCATTAATCCTCATATTGCTCAAATAAACGGCTGGGCACCTGACAACTGCCTGGCCGACCTCACTCAGGGGACGCTATGTCACTCGAACCCTTCATCGATTCGAAGCCGTTTACTTTCGGTGTCGAACTCGAGATGCAGATCGTCAATACGCATGACTATGATCTGACCAAAGCCGGCTCGGATCTGCTGCGCCTCGTCAAGGATCAGAAGATCCCCGGCAACATCACGCCGGAAATCACCGAGAGCATGATCGAGCTGTCTACCGGCATTTGCACGTCACACGAACAGGCGCTCGCCGATCTGCGCAAGATCCGGGATACGCTCGTTTCGGCAGCCGATCATCTGAACGTCGGCCTGTGCGGCGGCGGCACGCACGCTTTCCAGCAATGGAGCGAGCGGCAGATCGTGGATACGCCGCGTTTTCAATATCTTTCGGAGCTGTACGGCTATCTGGCCAAGCAGTTCACGGTGTTCGGCCAGCACGTGCACATTGGCTGCCCCGATCCGGACAGCGCGCTGTTCCTTCTGCATTCGATGTCACGCTTCATCCCGCACTTCATTGCGTTATCGGCATCGTCGCCGTTCGTGCAGGGCGTGGACACTGGTTTTCATTCGGCACGCCTGAATTCCGTGTTCGCTTTTCCGCTCTCGGGCCGCGCGCCGTTCGTGCTGACATGGGACAGTTTCGAGGAATACTTCTCGAAGATGGTCCATACCGGCGTCGTCAACAGCATGAAAGACTTCTACTGGGACATCCGGCCGAAGCCCGGCTTCGGCACCATCGAAGTACGCGTGATGGATACGCCGCTGTCGGTGGATCGCGCGGCGGCAATTGCGTGCTACATCCAGACGCTCGCGCGCCATCTGTTGCTCGACAAACCGATCACACCGCACGAAGACGATTACCTCGTCTACACGTTCAACCGTTTCGAAGCATGCCGTTTCGGACTTGCGGGCACTTGCATCAATCCGCAAACCGGCGAACGCAAAACGATTGCCGAAGACATTCTGGAAACGCTCGATCTGATCGCGCCGCACGGAGAGGCATTGGCCTCGGGCCACGCGCTGGCCGAGATCGGCACGATTGCACGCGGCCAGGTCAACGACGCAACGTGGCTCAGAGGCGTGGTCGAAGAGGAAAAGTCGCTGCATGAGGCGGTCCGCCAGCAGTGTCTGAAGTGGCGAGCATAACGAGGCGCGGGGCCCGCTTCGTATTCAAACGTAAGAAACCCGCCGTCGGCGGGTTTTTTTTCGTAATTAAATTTTCCAGTTCGGGGCCCTTAAGGTTTTTCGAATTTGTACGTATACATACGTAGTAGTAGTTAACAAGCATTGCCACGGGCTGTGGACAACTGAATAATTCCCTGCAAAGTCAAGGCGCTGCGTAAACCATAAGTAGGCCGTTGAGCAGTGCGCGGGCGGCGGTAAGCGAGGACAACTTAAGACCGGCAAACTTGCAGCAGACGCTTATCAAGAATCGGCGCACATGTATTCCCCCATGTTGTCCCATGGTTATCCACAACTTGCATGGGATAACTTAGCTGTACGATTCGCCGCTCTCGCATAGAATGTCGTCTTAACTGCTTTGGCTTGCAAGGCGGTGAATTTTTGAGATAGTCGAATCCGTCTCGTCCTGTTTTGGGCGGGGCTACCCCACACAGGCTACGGGCGTTCCCGGCGAATAAGGCCGGCACCGCACAAAAGCTGTAAATAAACGAATCGAAGATTATGAGCGAAGGCGTATACGGAGAACAGGCAACCGGGCGAGTCACCCACAGTCTCTTGCGACTGAGCACGGCCATGCGAAGCCAGGCTTGGGAGTGGGCGGAGGGCGCGGGTCTCACACCCACGCAGGGCGAAATCCTGGTTCTGTTGATGCAGCGAAAGGGCCCGATGCGGCTCGGAGAAATCGCGCGTGAAACGGCGTTGACCGCCGCTACCACGAGCGACGCGGTCAGCACGCTTGAAACCAAGGGGCTTGTTGAAAAGCGCCGCGCACTCGACGACGGCCGCGCGCTCGCCGTCCGCCTGACCGCTCGTGGCCGCACGGCCGCCAAGCGCGCTGCGCAATGGCCGGACTTCCTGGCCAAAGCAGTCGGCACCTTGCGCGACGACGAGCAAGCCATGTTCTACCGCACGCTGCTCAAGACGGTTCATCAACTGGAAGCGCAGGGCCACATTCCGCCCCACCGCATGTGTCTGAGCTGTACGCATTTCGAGCCCAGCAAGAATCCGAAGAAGACGCCGCATCACTGCGCGCTTCTCGATCTGAACATGGCGGACACGGACCTGCGTCTCGATTGCGCGGTGCATGAAACTGCTGACGCCGCTACGCAGAAGAAGACCTGGAAGATCTTCGCCCAATAAGGCGGCTGCTTTCCTGACAATCCGCTACACTGCAAAGCCGGCTCCGGCGGGCGGCCTTCGCCGCCCGCCCAGCCGTTGGCGCCGCGTAGCGGCAGGTCTCCAGTCAACCGCGAAGTGAGAGGCTGATGAATCAGGAAGTTCTGGCCATTCGCCACGTGTACTTCGAAGATCTGGGCAGTCTCGAACTGGTGCTCGGCGAGCGTGGGCGTCCGGTCCGTTATCTCGACGTCGGCTTTGCGCGCATTGAAGCGCCGAATCCCGTCTCGCCATCGTTGATGGTGGTGCTCGGTGGCCCGATCAGCGCCACCGACGACGCGCTTTATCCCACCCTCGTGCCGCTGCTCTCGATGATCGAAAGACGCATCGAGGCGGGGCTGCCTACACTCGGCATCTGTCTCGGCGCCCAGTTGATCGCGCGTGCGCTTGGGGCGCGGGTTTATCCCGCGGGACATGTCGAACTGGGCTGGGAGCCGCTTACGCTTACCGACGCTGGGCGCGCATCGCCGGTGCGTCATCTCGATGGCGCGCAGACATCCATGCTGCATTGGCATGGCGACACCTTCGATCTGCCCGCCAACGCCACGCGTCTTGCATCCACGAGCGCGTGCGAAAACCAGGCGTTCGCATGGGGCGATCATGTGCTCGCGTTGCAATGTCATCCCGAGATTCGCGCTGACCGCTTCGAGCCCTGGCTGATCGGCAACGCCGGTGAGCTCGTCGGCCATGGAATCGACGCACGCCAGTTGCGCGCGGAGACTGCGCAATTCGGTCCGGCTCTGGAAGCCGCCGCTTGCCGCATGTTCGGCGAATGGCTGGATCAGGTGGAACGTAAGCCCTGAGCGGGAGGAGATCTCGGGACTGAAGCTGGCGCCGCGTTGCCATGCCCAAGCGGCGGCTCGAGCGTCCCGTCCGTCCGACCGCCTGAACGCGATCGGCAGTCGCAACGCCGGCTGTTATCGACACCTCGCTGCCTGCAGCAAACGACCTGCGGTGCTATGCTCGTTCGCTCTCGGGTTTTAACTGGGCGGTGATCCATGAGCGCGCTATTTTCTCCACTCACGCTGCGTAGCGTGACGCTTCCGAATCGCATCGTCGTGTCGCCGATGTGCCAGTATTCCGCCGAACGCGGCGAGGCTACCGCGTGGCACATGATCCACCTTGGCAGTCTTGCGTTATCCGGTGCCGGCATGTTGTGCATCGAAGCGACAGCCGTCGAGCCGGACGGCCGCATTACGCCGGCGGATCTCGGTTTGTGGGACGACGCCACTGAAGCCGCGCTCACACCGGTGCTCGCCGCGATTCGCAAGCATTCGCATATCAACGTGACGATGCAGCTCTCGCATGCGGGTCGCAAGGCCTCGAGCCAGGCGCCGTGGGAAGGTGGTCAGTTGATTCCCGTATCGCAAGGCGGATGGTTGCCACATGCGCCTTCGGCATTGCCGCACAAGGCGGGCGAAGAGCCGCCGCTGGCACTCGACACGCCGGGGCTCAACCGCATTCGCGAAGCCTTCGCCGCATCGGCCCGCCGCGCGGCGCGCCTCGGTATCGATGCATTGGAAGTGCATGCCGCTCACGGCTACCTGTTGCATCAGTTTCTGTCTCCACTCGCGAACCAGCGCGACGACGACTACGGCGGTTCGCTCGAAAACCGCATGCGCTTTCCGCTTGAAATCTTCGACATCGTGCGCGCATCGTTTCCCGCCGACAAACCAGTTGGCGTGCGCGTGTCCGCGACGGATTGGGTCGAAGGCGGCTGGTCGCTCGAAGACACGATCGCGTTTGCGCAGGAGTTGAAAAAGCGCGGTTGCGACTGGATCGACGTATCGTCCGGAGGCGTGTCGCCGTTGCAGAAGATCCCGCTTGAACCCGGCTATCAGATTCCGTTCGCGAAGGCGGTCAAAAAAGCGACCGGCCTCACGACCATTGGCGTCGGGCTCATCACAGATCCGCTTCATGCCGAGCAACTGATCGAAGAGGGCGACGCCGATCTTATCGCGCTGGCCCGTGCGCTGCTGTATAACCCGCGCTGGCCGTGGCACGCCGCGGCACAACTTGGCGCGACGGTTGAAGCGCCTCCGCAGTACTGGCGCTCACAACCGCGCGAGCAAAAGGCGCTGTTCGGCGAGATTTCGTTCGGACAAAGATGAAGCCGCACATCGCCATGACGCGGACATAACGCCGGCATCACGAGGGCACGATGCGGCCACACGTTTTTGACGGTTGAACGAAGCCGTCTTCAGCGTGTAGGATGCCGGATGTGGCGCATGAGCGTCGCAAGTCGACGCGGCGCTCGCAGGGCGCCGCGTTTGCTATCTGCGCCAGAAAAAACAGCGCGTCGGACGCGGGCGTTTTCCGACGGCTGCCGGACTTCATCCCCAGTTCTTCACAAGGATTCATTCAATGAGTTCACGCAGGATCGCCGTGCGTCGTTCAGGTGTGCACGGCAAAGGCGTGTTTGCGCTCGAACCGATTGCGGCCGGTGAGCGGCTAATCGAATACAAGGGCGAGCGGATTTCCTGGAAAGAAGCGTTGCGCCGGCATCCGCATAATCCTGACGAACCGAACCACACGTTCTACTTCGCGCTCGACAGCGGCAAGGTGATCGACGGCAAGGTGAACGGCAACAGCGCGCGCTGGATCAACCACTCGTGTGCGCCGAACTGCGAAGCCGAAGAGATCGACGGTCACGTGTATGTGCACGCACTGCGCGACATCGCCGAGGGCGAGGAGATTTTCTACGACTACGGCCTCGTGATCGACGCGCGTCAGACCAAGAAGCTCAAGAAGGAATACGAATGCCGTTGCGGCTCGCGCAAATGCCGCGGCACGATGCTCGCGCCGCCCGAGAAAGAGAAGGGCGCGGCCAAAACCGCCAAGTCTGCTAAATCGGCGAAGTCAACGAAGGTGGCGAAGAAGGCCAAGAAGAAGTAGCGCCTGAGTTGCCCCGTTCGTCATGTGAATGACGGCAAGGCAACCCGTTCGCGAGACACACTGCTACAGATCGACCGGCGCTGAATGCGCCGGTTTTTTTTCGTGGCGCTCCATGTCATCTTTCTTGCCGGCCGGAACGGCGGCATGCACGAGCGGAATACGCACGATGAAACGCGCTCCGCCTTCCAATGCGTCTTCGTAATGCACGCTGCCGTGATGTAACGCCATGATGTCGTGAACGATCGCGAGGCCGAGACCGGCGCCGCCGTCCACACCGTTATCGCTCTGGCCGTCGCCGCGAAAGAACCGCTTGAACAGATCCGCTTGCTGCGTGTGAGGCACGCCCGCTCCATTGTCTTCGACGACGATTTCGGCCATGCGGACGTCGCCAATCACAGTTTGCGAGACAGTGACCGTGATGCGCCCGCCATCGAAGCGCGACGGCGGCACATACTTCAGCGCGTTATCCAGCAGGTTCGCGATCACTTCGTGAAGCAGAACCGGATTACCGCGCGCGATCAACGGATGGTCGTTGGTCGGGTCGTCGAGCCGCTGAAAACCTAGGTCGATGTGCGAGGTCAATGCGCGCGGCACCCATTCCGCGCCGGTATCGAACGCGAGCGCGGCCATATCCACGTTCACAAAGCGTGCAGCCTGCTCGGCCGGTTCCGCGCGCGCAAGAGACAGCAACTGATTCGACAGACGCACCGCGCGGTCGGCCGCGGCACGCAATTCGCGCACCGCTGCGAGCGTTTGCCGAGGATCACGGGCGGTAGCCGCCTGCTCCGCATGCAACTTCACGGCAGTGAGCGGCGTGCGCAACTGATGCGCGGCATCGGCGATAAATTTGCGTTGACCGTCGAGCGCGGTTTTCAGCCGGTCAAGCAGCGCGTTTACAGCGCCAGTCAGCGGCCGGATTTCGACGGGCACGTAGGTTTCGTCCACCGGTTCTAGCGACGTGTGAGTTTGCCGGTTCAGCGAGTCTGCGAGATCAGTTAGCGGATTGAGCTGCTGATTGACCACTCGCCATACGATCACCCAGCCGGCAAGCAGCAGCAACAGCAGCGGCATCATGATGGCGACGAGGAATTCGGCCGCAATACGAAAACGGTGGTGCACCGGCTGCCCGACCTCGACGACGATCGGATTGCCGACCGGCTGATCGACCCGTACTTGCGCGACGCGCACGGTGACGCCCTGGTGCTGGGTTTCGAACACATACGCGTAATGCATGCGCCGAACGCTCGCACCTTGCAGCGGAAGACTCTTATCGCCCGCGATTTCGGTTTCGCCATTGCTGATCCGGTAGACGAGATGCTCGACCGGATCTGAGAACATGGCCTGCGCAAGCGGCGGCACGGTGATCGGCGCTTCGGGGCCCGCAATCTGGATCTGCTTGGAGATGGCGGTCGCGAGGTCGGCGAGCGAGCGGTCGACCACGTGCTGCGTGTACTGCCACGCGAGCCAGTAGGCGATCAGGCCGCTCATGAGCGCGAGCAGCGAAAGAGGAGCAGCTAGGCGCCGCAGCAGCGTGCGGCGCAGACTATTGGCGGCCGGCTGGGGCATGATCGAACGCGCGGGAAGAGTGCAGGCGCAACGCGCCGTGAAGTTTCGCCGGATGCCGGCGAATCGCGCAAGCACTGCGCTGCGCCGGCCCGGCGCCGTCGGGCCGCAATCGAATTGCGGCCTTCACGACGATTATGCGGCCTGGCGGATTTCCTGCAACAGATAACCGAAGCCGCGCACCGTGACGATTTCGACACGGCAGTTCTCGAGCTTTTTGCGCACACGGTGCACATAGACCTCGATTGCGGTGTCGCCGAGATCGCCGCCGAAATGCGTGAGGTGGTCTTGCAGTTGCGCCTTGCTGACCACGCGGCCGTGGCGCAGCAGCAGCATTTCGAGCACGGCGAATTCGCGCGGCGACAGCTCGAGCGGCTTGTCGTCGTTGAAAATGCGGCGATCGACGCCCGACAAACGCACGCCGCCCAATGACACTTCCGGACGCGGCATGTCGCCGTGCGGGCCGCTACGGCGCATTACCGCGCGAATACGCGCTTCCAGCTCGGTGGGCTCGAACGGCTTCAACATGTAGTCGTCGGCACCGGAATTCAGGCCTTGCACACGGTCGTTCAGCTCGTCACGCGCGGTGAGAATGATCACCGGAGTGTGGCGATTGCTCTGACGGAAGCGCGAAAGCAGCGTCATACCGTCGATGCCCGGCAAGCCGAGGTCGAGAATCACCAGTTCGTGCCGGTTTTGCGTGAGGGCCTGTTCGGCGAAAATGCCGTCGTGGACCATGTCGACGGTGAAGCCGGCTTGTTCGAGACTGCTTTGGATGCCGCGCGCGATGGGACGGTCATCTTCGATCAGAAGGAGTCGCATGGATTTCGCTCAAGTACAATGGGTTTAGGCGTTTGGGCAAGCGGTTCGCCGGGGCGCCTGCTGCACAGATCTGCTACACGGACCGCGCGTAGTGTGGCTGTGCCCAACTGGCGTAACCGGCCACGAAGCAGTCGTCGAGCAGCCTGCTGGCGCACACCGGTAATCGAAGCCATGTCCGAGATAAGCATTCACGAACTGGAAGCCGCGATCAACTTCTGGCGCGCCCGCTCACCTTCGAGCGGAGACGAACTCGTTCTGTGCAAGGAGGCAAGCGCGCTCTCCAAGCCGTATGCGCTCCTGATTGTACAGCGTCAGAACACGCTCACGCGTGATGGTTTGGACGCGTTTGCGCAGCAAGCGTGGGATTCTTACGTGCGCCTTAAGAATGGCCTGTAGAACTGAAGGTTTGAGCCCCGCGTCGCCTGCAAAGCCCTTTCAATACGACGAATTCTTTAACACGCGGTAATACAGTCGATGAAATTCCCTACATGCTAGAACTCGATCACTTCGATCTTGCACTCCTCGACGTACTGCAGCGCTTCGGGCGCGCAACGCATCAGCAACTGGCGGAACAGGTGCCGCTGTCGCCGTCGCAAATAGGCCGGCGATTGCAGCGGTTGGAACAGATCGGCGTGGTGGACGGTTATCGGGTGGTGTTGCGGCCCGAGAAGCTGGGCCTCGGCGTGACGGCTTTTACGAGCCTGAAGCTCAAGCATCATGGCGATTCGATCATCGAGCAATTCCAGCAGCAGATCGACACCTTGCCCGAAGTGCTCGAATGCCATGCGGTGGTAGGCGACGCCGACTATCTGCTGCGCATCGTCGCGCCAGACCTGAACTACCTGTCCAGTTTCGTGATGAAGAAGCTGATGCGCGTGCCGGGCGTCGACAGCGTGCGCTCGAACATCGTACTCACTACGTTCAAGCGCAACGGGCCATTGCCGCTTGGGCATCTGTCGCCGGGAACGGCCGCCGCCTGACGCACGCATGGCGGCCGCGCGCGCGGCTATGCGACTTGCTTCGGCGCGCTGTCCGGGCTCAGCAAATCGACGTAGGCGACCGCAACCAGATCCGATTCCGGAACGCCGAGGCTCGCGAACATTGCGTGCGCTTCTGCCTGACCGTCTTCTTCATTGTCGTCTTGCGCGAGCACCACTTCGAGTTCCACGAAATCGCCAAGACCGTCGACGCGATCCAGATGAATGCGCGTGCGCCCCGCAAGATACACATGCCGCTCCTTGGTCACGATGCCGCGCGTTGTCAGCGCAGTGGCAAGCAGCGCGTGCATGGCTTCGGGGTTCGTCACAGGACTGCGGGTGTAATAGGACGCCTTCGGCCCGTCGCGGTCGTCACGCTGATAGAAGATCAGTTCTGCGGGCGTGCCGTCGTCGAACTGGCGCAGCTTGAGGCGCCCGCGCGGCACGTCGTAGAAAAAATCCTGCTGGCGGAAGATTAAAGGTGTGTCCGGCGCGAGCTGCGCCGCGCGTTCGCGCAGTTGCTCGAAATGCTGCGCGCGGGCTTTTATTTCGATGTTGCGTGCCATGTCAGGCTCCTGTCGAAGAATTGAGTGGTCGGCGGTTTGCGCTGTGACCGGCGCCAAGCTGCCGGGAAGGACAGAGTCGGTTGGAACGGAAGCGGTGAGGGCGGCTGCCGACGGCGTGCGCGCGTGAGAGAACCGTCAATCTAACAAAAACTTGGTGACGCCGCGGTTTAAGCCCGCCGTGGTCCGGTGGAATTCACGCGAACGCTGTCATGAGGACCGCTCATATCGCAGCCGCAAAGCGTTCAGCCGGTCCATTGCTGTTCGATGAGCTTGAGCGCGGCGGCTATCGCCGGCTCGTCCTTGCGTTCGTCGAGCGTGATGAAGCTCAGTTGCGTCGGCACGGTAATGCCTTCGACGATGGTCAACGCGTGCGCGTGAGCCTCGGCGATCGCAATCGCATCGCGCGCGAGCGTCAGGCCCACGCCGGATTTGACGAGATCCAGCATCGACGGCTCCTGATCCACTTCCGCGACCTTCACCGGTTTCACGCCGGCCTCCCCAAAAGCGCGGGACAGCAAGCGGTTGTGCGCGGAAGCGGGCGGCGTCCAGATCCAGGGAAAGGCGGCGAGCGAGCGCCAGTCGCGCGCGCCTTTCACGCGGTCTTTCCAGCCGGCGGGCGCGAGCACGCGATACTGGAACTGCGTGAGCGTCAGTGTGTGGAAGGCGGGCCCATCGCGCGCGTCGTCTTCGGAGGGCACGCCAATGTAGTAGCCGACATCCAGTTCGCCTGCGCGGACCTGATCGAGCACCCAGCCCGACATGCCGTGCCGCAAAGCAGTTTCGATGTGCGGCCACGTCTCCACCAGTTGCTTGAGGAATCCCCCGAGCCGGAGAAACTCGGGGTCGAGAATCGTGCCGATGCGCAGGCGTCCGCGCACTTCCTGGCGCAGCGATTGCGCCGCTCGTCGCACGTCGCCCGCCGCGGCCAGCGCACGTTCGGCGTGCGGCAGAAGCGCCTGGCCGTCGCGGGTCAGCGAGAGTCCATGCGAGGTCCGCGTGAACAGCGTCACGCCCAGCGTCTCCTGCAAATGCTTGATTTGCAGACTAACGGCCGGCTGGGTCAAATGCAGTTGCACCGCAGCACGCGTGAGGTTGCCCTCGCGTGCAACGGTGACGAACGCGCGTAACAGAGTGAGATCCATCCACTGATATTAACGCCGCTTATGGTCCAGTTGAGCATTACTCATTGGATTTCGCGAGGCGAAGCGCCTTACGCTGGCGTTTGAGCACGCCAGCATCTTGGCGGAAGAGTCTCAGCAGCCATCTCTGAATGGCCTACCACCGAGAGGACAGAACATGAGCGAGACATATCAGGAAGAAGGCGTGCGCGCGCACGCCGGCACACGCGCGCTAACCCATTTCATCAACGGCAAGGCTATTGACGGAACGAGCGGCCGTTTCGGCGACGTCTTCAATCCCGCACTGGGCGACGTCGCCGCGCGTGTGCCGCTGGCAAGCGTCGCCGAAGTGGATGCCGCGGTGGCCGCCGCTTACGCCGCGTTTCCCGCCTGGAGCGAGACCGCTCCGATCAAGCGGGCGCGGGTGCTGTTCAAGTTCAAGGAATTGCTGGACCGCCATCACGACGAACTCGCGGAACTGATCACGCGCGAACACGGCAAGGTGTTCTCCGACGCAAAGGGCGAGGTGATGCGCGGCATTGAAGTGGTCGAGTTCGCATGCGGCATTCCGAATCTGTTGAAGACGGACTTTACGGACCAGATCGGCGGTGGCATCGACAACTGGAACCTGCGTCAACCGCTCGGTGTGGTCGCCGGCATTACGCCATTCAATTTTCCGATGATGGTGCCGTGCTGGATGTTCCCGGTCGCGATAGCTTGCGGCAACACGTTCGTGCTGAAGCCTTCGGAGCGCGATCCGTCGGCGTCGAACCGTCTCGCGGAATTACTGAAGGAAGCCGGCTTGCCGGACGGCGTGTTCAACGTCGTGCACGGCGATAAGGTCGCGGTCGATGCGCTGCTCGTGCATCCCGACGTAAGTGCTGTTTCGTTTGTCGGCTCCACGCCGATCGCCGAGTACATTCACACCGAAGGCACGAAGCACGGCAAGCGCGTGCAGGCATTGGGCGGCGCCAAGAATCACCTCGTCGTCATGCCGGATGCCGATCTCGATCAGGCCGTCGACGCTTTGATCGGTGCCGCATATGGATCGGCGGGCGAGCGCTGCATGGCGATCTCCGTCGCCGTTGCGGTGGGTCATATCGCCGACGAACTGATCGAGCGGCTTACGCCTCGCGTAAAGAGCCTGAAGATTATGAACGGCATGGAATCGGCTGCCGAAATGGGACCGCTGGTGACCGCCGTGCATCGTGAGAAAGTGGTCGGCTATATCGAAGCCGGCGTCGCAGCTGGCGCGAAGTTGGTGGTCGATGGCCGCGGTCATCGAGTGGACGGTCATGAGAAAGGCTTCTTTCTTGGCGGTACGCTGTTCGACGATGTATCGACTGATATGAAGATCTATCGCGAGGAGATCTTCGGACCAGTGTTATGCGTGGTACGCGTGCCGGACTTTGCGTCCGCGGTGGAATTGATCAACGCCAATGAGTTTGCCAACGGCGTGTCGCTCTTTACGTCGGATGGTGGCATTGCGCGCGCCTTCTCACGGCAGATTCAGATCGGCATGGTCGGCATCAATGTGCCGATTCCCGTGCCGATGGCGTGGCATTCGTTCGGCGGATGGAAGAAGTCGCTATTCGGCGATCACCACGCATACGGCGAGGAAGGCGTGCGGTTCTACACACGCTACAAGAGCATCATGCAGCGCTGGCCTGACAGTATCGCGAAGGGTGCTGAGTTCACCATGCCGGTTGCAAAATAATTAAAGATGTTCGCCTTCGGCGGCGACGATCCTGTCACGCCGAAGGCATCGATAAAAACCGGACCTACATAGGCCAGGAAAAATGATTAGGAGACGGAACAATGAGCAACGCGCAAGCCGCGTCTTCCGGGCGGCGTCTCGAAGGCGAATTCGACTACATCATCGTCGGCGCTGGGACAGCGGGCTGTGTGCTCGCCAATCGCCTGACCGAAGATCCGGATGTGCAGGTGTTGTTGCTCGAAGCGGGCGGCAAAGACGACTATCACTGGATTCACGTGCCGGTCGGCTATCTGTACTGCATCGGCAATCCGCGTACTGACTGGCTTTATAAAACTCAGGCGGAACCGGGCCTGAACGGTCGCGCGCTTTCGTATCCGCGCGGCCGCGTCCTGGGCGGCTGTTCGTCGATCAACGGCATGATCTACATGCGCGGTCAGCGCGAAGATTATGACGAGTGGGCGCGCGTCACGAACGACGCGTCATGGTCATGGAACTCCGTGCTGCCGGTTTTCAAACGCAGCGAAGATCACTACTCGGGCGAGAGCGAATCACACGGCGCCGGGGGACCGTGGCGCGTTGAGAAGCAACGCCTCAAATGGAAGATTCTCGAAGAGTTTTCGAAGGCCGCGCAAGAGACCGGCATTCCTGCCACCGACGACTTTAACCGCGGCGACAACACGGGCGTTGGCTACTTCGACGTCAATCAGAAGCGAGGTATTCGCTGGAATGCTTCTAAAGCGTTTTTGCGCCCCGCGATGAAGCGCCAGAACCTCACCATCATCACCGGCGCGCAAACCCAGCGCGTGGTATTCGACGGACGCCGCTGCATGGGCGTGGAATACCGTGGTAACGAAACGGAGTACGTTGCCAAAGCCCGTTGCGAAGTGATCCTGAGCTCAGGCGCAGTTAACTCGCCACAGTTGCTGGAGCTCTCCGGCATTGGTAACGGTGCGCGTTTGCAGAACCTTGGTATCGACGTAGTCAACGACCTGCGCGGCGTCGGCGAAAATCTTCAGGATCATTTGCAATTGCGCATGGCTTATCAGGTCGACGGTGTCCGCACACTCAATACCGCATCCGCGCATTGGTGGGGCAAGCTGATGATCGGCGTGCAGTACGCGCTTTTTCAAAGCGGCCCGATGTCGATGTCGCCGTCGCAACTCGGTGCATTCGCGAAGTCGGACCCCGACGATCGCTCGCTGACGCGCCCGGACCTCGAATATCACGTACAGCCTCTTTCGCTGGATCGCTTTGGCGAACCGCTGCATCGGTTCAATGCATTTACGGCGTCGGTGTGCCAGTTGCGGCCCACTTCGCGCGGGAGCATTCATATTGAATCAACAGACGCTGCTGCGCCGCCGCTGATCGCGCCGAATTATCTATCCACCGACTACGACCGCCATGTCGCCTCAAACGCGTTGCGCCTCACGCGTCGCATTGCTGCGGCACCGGCATTGGCCCGTTATCAGCCGCGGGAAATATTGCCGGGTATCGAATATCAAACCGAGGAAGAACTGCAGCGCGCAGCAGGACTGGTCGGCACGACGATCTTCCATCCGGTCGGCACATGCAGGATGGGCACGACCGACGACCCAGGCGCGGTCGTGGACAACAGGCTACGAGTTATCGGTGTCGACGGATTGCGCGTGGTCGACGCATCGGTCATGCCTACCATCACATCGGGCAACACAAACTCGCCCACCTTGATGATCGCCGAGCGCGCGAGCGACATGATCCGCGAGGATCGGCGTGCGCGGGTGGCGGGCAGCCTTGCTGCGCATGCGGGTCAGGCCGTGTCGATGTCGGCTGTGTGACACGCGTGGTGACGAGCGCGGCACGCTTTGCGTGTCTCGTTCCGTGCTTGCATCGCAGGTTTGTCTGCGCGCGCCTGTCTCCAGTTGGAGACTACGGTGCGCAATCGCTCACACGCGTCATCCACTAAGTGCAAATCCCAATGAATGCGCTGCATCATTGGCGCGACAATGGCAGCCATGCTGCGTGTTGCCCCATGGATTACCGTCCGGATTGGTGCACCACGCCAACGAGCGAGCACGGGGTGCCGCCGTCCAAAAAAGTCGCGCAGAGTTTCGCGCGTAAGATCGTAGTGCTTCGCCTTACTCCGTATGGAAGGGAACATGATTCTCGGCGATACGATTCTCGAAACGCGCGGCCTCACTCGTGAGTTCAAGGGCTTCATTGCCGTGAACGGCGTGAACCTGCGCGTGCGCCGTGGCTCGATCCATGCGCTGATTGGTCCAAACGGAGCGGGCAAGACCACCTGCTTCAATCTGCTCACCAAGTTCCTCGAGCCGACAGCGGGCCAGATTGTCTTCAACGGCGAGGACATCACGAATGAGCGGCCGGCGCAGATCGCGCGGCGCGGCATCATCCGCTCCTTTCAGATTTCCGCTGTGTTTCCGCATCTGACGGCATTGCAGAATGTGCGCATCGGTTTGCAGCGTTCGCTCGGCACCGCGTTCCATTTCTGGAAGAGCGAGCGCACGCTGCGCCAGCTCGACGACCGCGCAATGGACCTGCTTACGCAGGTCGGCCTGACCGATTTCGCCGATGTGTTGACCGTCGAGCTCTCGTACGGTCGCAAGCGCGCGCTGGAAATTGCCACGACGCTCGCGATGGAGCCCGAGCTGATGCTGCTCGACGAACCGACGCAAGGCATGGGTCACGAAGACGTCGACCGTGTCACTGCGTTGATCAAAAAAGTGTCGAGCGGTCGCACCATTTTGATGGTCGAACACAACATGAATGTGATCGCAGGCATCTCCGACACCATCACTGTTCTGCAACGCGGCGAGGTGCTCGCAGAAGGCAGCTATGCAGAAGTGTCGAAGAATCCGCTCGTGATGCAAGCCTATATGGGCAGTGCTGACGCGGCGCTCGCCGGAGCCCACGCATGAATACAATTGCCGAGCGCGAAAGCCTCGAAGTGAGCGGCACCGCGGCGGGTGCGCCCGCGCTGGAGATCGCGGGTCTGCAGGCGTGGTACGGGGAGTCCCATATTCTCCACGGCGTCGATCTGACAGTGGACCGCGGCGAGGTGGTCACGCTGCTTGGCCGCAATGGCGCGGGCCGCACCACGACATTGCGCGCGATCATGGGTCTCACCGGACGGCGCACGGGTTCGATCCGCATCGGCGGACGTGAAACGATCAACCTGCCCACGCATCGCATCGCGCATTGCGGCATCGGCTATTGCCCTGAAGAGCGCGGGATTTTTTCGAGCCTCTCGTGCGAAGAAAATCTGCTGCTGCCGCCGCCCGTTGGCGACAAGGCGCACATGATGTCGCTCGAAGAAATCTATTCGATGTTCCCGAACTTGCAGGAGCGTCGCATGAGCCAGGGCACGCGGCTCTCCGGCGGAGAACAGCAGATGCTCGCGGTAGCGCGTATCTTGCGGACCGGCGCGAGCCTGCTTCTGCTCGACGAAATCTCGGAAGGACTGGCGCCTGTCATCGTGCAGGCGCTTGCGCGCATGATCGTGACGCTCAAGGCGCGCGGCTACACGATCGTTATGGTCGAACAGAATTTCCGCTTTGCCGCGCCGCTTGCCGACCGCTTCTATGTGATGGAGCACGGTGCGATCGTCGAGCACTTCGGGGCAAGTGAACTCGAAAGCAAGATGCCGACACTGCACGATCTACTGGGCGTATAGACAGCGCGCGCCCGATTGCCTCTGATAACCACAAGCGATGAACCAGGAGACAGGAATGAAAAAGAACCCACTCGCGCGGCTTGCTTCAGTTTGTTTTGCGGTCGCCGCCGGCGCCGCCATCACGATGAGCAGCGCGCAAGCGGCTGACGATGCGGTAAAGATCGGCTTCATCACGGATATGTCGGGGTTGTATGCGGATATCGACGGTCAGGGGGGCCTTGAAGCCATTCGCATGGCCGTTGCGGATTTCGGCGGCAAGGTGAACGGCAAGCCGATCACGGTGCTGTATGCCGATCACCAGAACAAGGCGGATATCGCCGCTTCGCGTGCGCGCGAATGGTTCGATCGTGAAGGTCTCGATCTGCTGGTCGGCGGCACGAACTCGGCAACGGGTCTTTCGATGAACACCGTCGCCGGCGAGAAGCACAAGGTGTACATCAGCATCGGGGCGGGCGCCGACACGTTGACCAACGAGCAATGCACGCCGTACACGATTCACTATGCGTACGACACCACGGCGCTCGCGAAGGGCACGGGCTCCGCGGTAGTGAAGCAGGGCGGCAAGACGTGGTACTTCCTGACCGCCGACTACGCATTCGGCAAGGCGCTCGAAAAGAACACGTCGGACGTCGTGAAAGCGAGCGGCGGCCAGGTGCTGGGCACGGTGCGCCACCCGCTGTCGGCGTCGGACTTTTCGTCGTTCCTGCTGCAGGCACAGTCGTCGAAGGCGCAGGTTCTCGGCCTCGCCAATGCGGGCGGCGACACGATCAACTCGATCAAGGCCGCGAAAGAATTCGGCATTACGAAGAGCATGAAGCTCGCTGCGTTGCTGATGTTCATCAACGACGTGCATAGCCTCGGTCTCGAAACCACGCAAGGCCTCGTGCTGACGGACAGCTGGTACTGGAACAAGGACGCGAACACGCGCAAGTGGGCACAGCGTTACTTCGACAAAATGCGCAAGATGCCGTCCAGTCTGCAAGCCGCTGACTACTCGGCGACGATGAATTATCTGAAGGCCGTGCAGGCAGTCGGTTCGACGGACGCCGACAAGGTCATGGCGCAATTGAAAAAGACCAAGATCGACGACTTCTACGCGAAGGGCTACATCCGTCAGGACGGCAGCATGATCCACGACATGTACCTGATGCAGGTCAAGACGCCGGCAGAGTCGAAAGAGCCGTGGGACTACTACAAGATCACCGCGACGATTCCCGGCGAGCAGGCGTTCACGACGAAGTCGGAAACCCGCTGCGCGCTGTGGAAATAAACGCGGTCTGAAGAGCTGACTGACGGCTGGCTGTCCGCGCGCGGGCGGGCAGCCGTCCGTTTCGGTTCTTTTCATATGCCGTGCGCGGCCGGCGTCACGAGCGCTTGTCGCGCGCCGGCCGGATCGTGCACAACCGATCTCACCCTGACGATGGGTTAAGGCTTCAATGGACATCTTTGGCATTCCGCTTCCCGCGATGTTGAGCCAGTTGCTGCTCGGGCTCGTGAACGGCTCGTTCTACGCAATTCTGAGTCTTGGTCTTGCGGTGATCTTCGGCTTGCTGAACGTGATCAACTTCGCGCACGGCGCGTTGTTCATGCTCGGCGCGATGCTCGCGTGGATGGGCTTCTCATACTTCGGCGTGCCGTATTGGGCGATGCTCGTGCTCGCACCGCTGATCGTCGGCCTGTTCGGCGTGGCGATCGAACGTTCGATGCTGCGTTGGCTTTACAAGCTCGACCATCTGTATGGACTGTTGCTGACGTTCGGGCTCACGCTCGTCGTCGAGGGCGTGTTCCGTTCTATCTATGGTTCGTCGGGCCAGCCGTACGACGTGCCGTCCGCGCTGTCGGGCGCGACCAACCTCGGCTTCATGTTCCTGCCGAACTATCGCGCGTGGGTGGTGGTAGCGTCGCTGATCGTTTGCTTCGCGACGTGGTTCGTGATCGAGAAGACCCGGCTGGGCGCCTATCTGCGCGCCGGGACTGAGAACCCCAAGCTCGTCGAGGCGTTCGGCATCAACGTCCCGCTGATGATCACGCTCACTTACGGCTTCGGCGTGGCGCTCGCCGCGTTCGCGGGCGTACTGGCCGCGCCGGTTATCCAGGTTTCGCCGCTGATGGGCCAACCGATGATCATTACCGTGTTCGCGGTAGTCGTGATCGGCGGAATGGGTTCGATCATGGGTTCCATTCTCACCGGACTGATGCTCGGCGTAATCGAAGGACTGACTCGCGTGTTCTATCCGGAAGCGTCGGCGACCGTCGTGTTCGTCATTATGGCGCTCGTGTTGCTCGTGCGTCCGGCGGGTCTCTTCGGCAAGGAAAAATGATGCAGAGAAAAGTACTCTACGGTTTGCTGCTGGTGGTGCTGCTCGCGGTGCCCGTGCTCGGCATCTATCCGCTCTTCATAATGAAGGTGATGTGCTTTGCGCTTTTTGCGGCCGCGTTCAATCTGTTGATTGGCTACACCGGCTTGCTCTCGTTCGGGCACGCCATGTTCCTAGCCTCGGCCGGCTACATCACCGGCTATGCGATGCAGACGCTCGGCTTGTCGCCTGAGCTCGGTGTGCTTGCCGGCACGGCGTCGGCGACGCTGCTCGGCTTCATCGTCGGCATTTTCGCGATCCGGCGTCAAGGCATCTACTTCGCGATGGTGACGCTCGCACTCGCGCAGATGGTCTACTTCGTGTTCCTGCAAGCGCCGTTCACGCATGGCGAAGACGGCCTGCAAGGCGTGCCGCGCGGCAAGCTCTTCGGCGTGCTGGATCTTTCGTCGGACGTGGCGTTGTACTTTGTTGTGCTGGCGGTGATGGTGCTCGCCTTCCTGCTGATCGTGCGGATCGTGCATTCGCCGTTCGGTCAGGTGCTGGTCGCGATCAAGGAAAACGAGCCGCGCGCGGTATCGCTGGGCTACGATACAGATCGCTTCAAGTTGCTAGCGTTCATTCTGTCCGCCGGACTCGCGGGACTCGCGGGCTCGCTAAAGGTGGTGGTGCAGGGCTTCGAGACTTTGAGCGACGCTTACTGGACCATGTCCGGCCTGGTGGTGCTGATGACGCTTGTCGGCGGCATGGGCACGCTGTTCGGGCCGCTGCTCGGCGCGGCACTGATCGTCGCACTCGAGGATCGGCTCGGCGATATCGGTGGCGCGCTCGCGTCGACAACGGGCATCGAATGGTTCCGTTCGCTGGGTGAGTCAGTGACGATCGTGACGGGCGTGATCTTTATTGCGTGCGTGCTCGCGTTCCGGCGCGGGATTGTCGGCGAGATCATCGCGCGCGTGCGGCCGCTGCGCGCGTGAGACAGCGGTCCCACGAATAATTGATTCGACATCCGATCTAATTTCGCTGCTGTGCAGTATGACGTCGGCAAACCGCTTGAGCCCTTATTTTTACGTATTGCGTCGCATCGCCGGTTAAACTTGCCCCAATTCAGTGCCGCAGTGCACCACTAGGGTAATTGCTAGTTGTGGCACGCAGGGTGCTCGTTTAACCTTCATGCAGTTCTGATGCACCACGAATTTGCAGGTGGAGAACGAGGAGACATGAGGCACTAAGTGCCCACACGAAAGCGCTGTTGGATTGATATCCAACAGCGCTTTTTATTTTGGTTTTTTGAATTACCTCGTTCAATTCCTTTGCTAAGTCGGTGACCATTTTATGTCTCCGATAATTGCTCAATTTCCCACGCGGGCACCTTGCAAAGTGCTTGCCGCGCGCGGCTCGCCTCCGCTACACTCCTTATTCACCGACCGCTGGGTCGGGATTTAAATCACGAATTTAATCCGAATTGTTTTAACGGGGCATAGAGGAGCGGGATGAAGTCGGCATTGCGTTGGATCAGTGCGGCATTGGTCGCCACGGGCATTTCGGCTGCATGGAGCAGCCATGCATTTGCAGATGTGAAAATCGGCGTCACCGTGTCGGCAACCGGCCCGGCCGCATCGCTAGGCATTCCGGAGAAGAACACCGTCGCGCTGCTTCCAAAGGAAGTGGCCGGTCAAAAGATCGAATACATCGTGCTGGACGACGCGACTGATTCGACTCAGGCCGTCAAGAACGCCCGCAAGCTCACGAGCGAAGACCATGTAGACGCGTTGATCGGGTCGACCGTCGTGCCGAATTCGCTCGCCATGATGGACGTCGCCGCTGAGAGCAACACGCCGGTGATCTCGCTCGCGGCTGCGGCCAGCATTGTCGAGCCGATGGATGCCAAGCGCGCGTGGGTGTTCAAGACGCCGCAAAACGACATTCTCATGGCTACCGCCATCGCACAGCACATGTCCAATCATGGCGTGAAGACGGTGGCGTTCATCGGCTTCTCCGACGGCTATGGCGAGAGCTGGTTCAAGGAATTCAGCAAGGCCGCCGATCTGGCAAAGATCAAGGTTGTCGCGAACGAGCGCTTCGCGCGTAATGACGCTTCCGTCACCGGTCAGGTGTTGAAGATCGTGTCGCAGAACCCGGACGCGGTGTTGATCGCAGGCGCCGGTACGCCTGCCGCGTTGCCGCAGAAAACGCTCCGCGAGCGCGGCTACAAGGGCAAGTACTATCAGACGCACGGCGTCGCGAATAACGATTTCCTGCGCGTGTGCGGCAAGGATTGTGAGGGCACCTATCTGCCCGCCGGCCCGCTGCTCGTCGCTGAGCAACTGCCTGATTCGAATCCGGTGAAAAAGAGCGCGCTCGCCTATAAGCGGGCGTATGAAGCCGCTTATGGCGCCGGCTCAGTGTCCACCTTCGGCGGTCACGCATGGGACGCTGGCCTCCTGCTGCAGCGCGCTATTCCGCTCGCTCTGAAGAAAGGCCAGCCCGGCACGCCGGCGTTCCGCGAGGCGCTGCGCGCAGCGCTCGAAGGAACCAAAGAGCTGCCGGCGTCGCACGGTATCTTCAACATGAGCGCGAACGACCATGCCGGTCTCGATCAGCGGGCGCGCGTCATGGTGGAGATCGTCGGCGGCAAGTGGAAGTTGTCCGGCGACTGAGCGAAGGCAAAGCGATAGGGGACCTCATAACAAAAGACGCGTGCAGTCCGACGCGTCTTTTTTATTGCCCGCGTCGCACGAGACATGCGGCTATGCGGCTTCAGGACAAACCCGCATTTGCGTTGCAGTCTATTGACCGTCAACGATTCACAAAGCAATACTACTAACATGTTAGTGTTTTGTGCCCGCTGGTTCGGTGAGGCACTCAGGAATCGCAGCAGCAGGCAGTGACGGCAGGCAGCAGGGAGTGACATAAAAGACGGAGAAGGCTTGCGTGTTCAGCAGGGAAAACCATGCTTGGCACGCCCGGATCCGATAACTAGATTCAGACACCCGGCCCACGTGCCGGATAACAGATACGCGCTTCGCAGCGTTTGGAGACTTGCAATGACAAAGACAAAACAATGGGTACGCACCGGCATCGCGATGGCGTTGATGTGCGGCGCGGGCGCCGCCATCGCTCAGGTGAAGATCGGCGTAACGCTATCCACCACGGGACCGGCTGCATCGCTCGGGATTCCTGAAAAGAATACGATCGCGTTGCTGCCGAAGGAGATCGGCGGCAAGACGGTGCAGTACATCATCCTCGACGATGCATCGGACACCGGCAAGGCCGTGCAGAACACGCGCAAGCTGATCGACGAAGACCACGTCGACGCAATTATCGGCTCGACCGTCACACCGAATTCTCTCGCCATGCTCGATCCCGCTTCCGAGGGCAAGACGCCGGTGATCTCGCTCGCCGCGTCTGCGGCGATCATTTCGCCAATGGACGCGAAGCGTGCGTGGGCCTTCAAACCGCCGCAGAACGACAGTCTGATGGCCGACGCGATTGCTGATTACATGGAGCATCACGGCGTGAAGACGGTGGGCTTCATCGGCTTCGCGGATGCATACGGCGACAGCTGGAACAACGTGTTTACCGCCGCGGCGAATGCACACAATCTGAAGATCGTTTCCAACGAGCGATTCAATCGCACGGACGCGTCGGTGACCGGCCAGGTGCTGAAGACTATGGGCGCTAATCCCGACGCAGTGTTGATCGCGGGCTCTGGTACACCGTCGGCGCTGCCGGCGAAGACGCTCAAGGAGCGCGGCTACAAGGGCAAGGTTTATCAGACGCACGGCGTCGCCAACAATGACTTCCTGCGCGTTTGCGGCAAGGACTGCGAAGGCGAGATTCTGCCGGCTGGTCCGATCCTCGTCGCTGATCAATTGCCCGAATCGAATCCGGTGAAGAAGTCCTCGCTGGCTTATAAGGCTGCGTACGAGAAAGCGTATGGCGCGGGTTCGGTCGCGACGTTCGGCGGTCACGCATGGGACGCCGGCCAGATGCTGCAGCGTGCGATTCCCGAAGCGCTGAAGACCGCACAGCCGGGCACCGAGGCATTTCGCGTGGCACTGCGCAGCGCGCTCGAAAGCATCAAGGAACTGCCGGTCTCGCACGGCATCATGAACACGACGACAACCGACCACAACGGCCTCGACAAGCGCGCACGCGTGATCGTGCAGATCGTCGACGGCAAGTGGAAGCTGCAGAACGACTAATACAAAAGCGGTACGCGCCTCTCGCAAAGTGCGGCATATGACGCCGCATTGCCATTGTGTTCAACGACAATGGCACCGACCGCCGCGCCGTGCTTCAGCGCGGCGGTCGTCTTTCAGGCATTGCGGTTCGATGGACGGCTGCGGGTTTCGCCGCCACGACTGTTTCCAGTTTCGATTTCGACGCTTCAGGACGAGGAAGTATGGATCTATCAATTGCGGCGATCCTCGCGCAGGACGGCATCACCACTGGCGCTATCTACGCGTTGCTTGCGCTCGCGCTGGTGCTGGTGTTCTCCGTGACGCGGGTGATCTTTATCCCGCAGGGCGAGTTTGTTTCGTATGGCGCGCTCACGCTCGCCGCGTTGCAAACACAGAAATTTCCGGCCACCTGCTGGCTGCTGATGGCAATGGGGGCTGCGTGCTTCGTGGTCGAAGTGGCGGGGCTCGTACGGCACGCCGAGCGGCGCCGGCATGCGGCTCGCACGCTGGCTCTGCTGGTCGGCAAGTATCTGCTGTTTCCGGTTGCGGTGTACGCGCTCACCCAAGGCGTCTTCCTGCATCCACTGCCGATGATCGCGCAGATCGCGTTGACGCTCCTGATCGTGATTCCGATGGGCCCGTTCGTTTACCGGCTCGCGTATGAGCCGATCGCCGAAGCGACCACGTTGTTGCTTCTGATCGTTGCGGTGGCGGTGCACTTTGCGATGGTCGGCCTTGGCCTCGTGATGTTCGGCGCGGAAGGCTCGCGCACCACGGCGTTTTCGGACGCGACGTTCAACGTCGGCAGCCTGTCGATTTCAGGGCAAAGCCTGTGGGTCGTCGGGACAGCGGTTGTACTGATCGGCGCGCTGTACCTGTACTTCGACCGCTCGATTTCAGGCAAGGCGTTGCGTGCGACCTCGGTGAACCGGCTCGGTGCGCGCCTGGTCGGCATCGGCACGACGCAAGCAGGGCGCCTCGCGTTTACGCTCGCAGCGGGCCTCGGCGCGCTGTGCGGAATCCTCGTGGCCCCGTTGACTACCATCTACTACGACTCGGGCTTCCTGATCGGTCTGAAGGGCTTCGTGGGGGCGATTATCGGCGGCCTTGTCAGCTATCCGCTGGCGGCGGCGGGCTCGATCCTGGTCGGCCTGCTGGAGTCGTATTCGTCGTTCTGGGCGAGTGCCTATAAGGAAGTGATCGTGTTCACGCTGATTATCCCGGTGCTGCTCTGGCGCAGTCTTGCCAGCCCGCACGCTGAAGAGGACGAGGAGTGAAGCGATGAAACGGATCATGAAAAACAAGTTCTTCTGGCTATTCCTCGTCGTTCTGTTCGCCTTGCCGGTGTTGCCGCAGCCGATTCACGTGCCCGAGTACTGGGTCACGCTGCTGAACTACATCGGCCTCTATTCGATCGTGGCAATCGGGCTGGTGCTGCTCACCGGCATCGGCGGGATGACGAGTTTCGGGCAAGCCGCATTTGTCGGCATCGGCGCGTATGCAACTGCGTACCTGACGACACGCTTCGGTGTGTCGCCCTGGCTTGCGCTGATCGCCGGGGTGCTGGTGACGGCGCTGATCGCCCTGATCCTCGGCCTCGTGACCATGCGCCTCTCCGGCCACTTTTTGCCGCTTGGCACGATCGCCTGGGGGCTGTCGCTGTTCTATCTGTTCGGTAACCTGGAGATGCTGGGCAAGTACGACGGCATCAACGGAATTCCAGTGCTGAATGTTTTCGGCATCGATCTGGAGTCCGGCCGTCATATCTATTACCTGATCTGGCTCGTCGTGCTCGGCGCGGTCGTGTCGGTCCAGAATCTGTTGAATAGCCGGCCGGGGCGGGCGATTCGCGCTTTACGCGGCGGCGGCATGATGGCTGAAGCAATGGGCGTGAATACGGCGTGGATGCGCGTGGTCATTTTCGTCTACGCCGCAGTGCTGGCGTCGGTCTCCGGCTTTCTGTATGCGCATTTACAGCGCGCGGTGAACCCGACGCCTTTTGGACTGAATCACGGCATCGAATTCCTGTTCATGGCCGTGGTGGGCGGTGTATCACACGTCTGGGGCGCGGTGCTCGGGGCGGCAATCCTCACCGTACTGCAGGACTATCTGCAAACTCTGCTGCCGAAACTGTTGGGCGAAAACGGCAACTTCGAAGTGATCGTGTTCGGCATTTTGATGGTGCTGTTGCTGCAATATGCGCGGCAGGGCGTGTGGCCGTTCGTCGCGCGCTTTTTCCCGCGCGGCCCGCGCGCGCATTTGCCGGATCAGGCGGAAGCTTTGCCGCAGCGCAGCAAGCCGACGGGCGGCGAGAACCTGCTGACCGTCAACAAGGCTCGCAAGCAGTTCGGCGGGCTGGTCGCGGTGAACGACGTTAGCTTTGAAGTCAAAGCAGGGCAGATCATTGGCCTGATCGGACCAAACGGCGCCGGCAAATCAACCACGTTCAATCTCGTGACCGGTGTGCTTCAGGCGACGAGCGGCGAGATCACGTTCCGCGGCGAGCGTATCGACGCGCTTAGCTCACGTGAAATCGTCAAGCGAGGAATTGGCCGCACCTTCCAGCACGTCAAGCTGCTGCCCGGCATGACGGTGCTGGAGAACGTCGCGATTGGCGCGCACTTGCGCGGGCATGCGGGCGTCTGGCGAAGCATCGTGCGTTTGAACAGCGTGGAAGAAGCGCGCTTGATGGCCGAAGCCGCCCGCCAGATTCGGCGCGTCGGCCTTGAACAGCACATGTACGACGAAGCCGGAAGTCTGGCGTTGGGTCAGCAGCGGATTCTGGAAATCGCTCGGGCGCTGTGCTGCGATCCGACCTTGCTGCTGCTGGACGAACCGGCCGCCGGCCTGCGCTATCAGGAAAAGCTGCAACTGGCCGATTTACTTCGTCGGTTGAAGGCGGAAGGGATGAGCGTGCTGCTCGTCGAGCACGATATGGATTTCGTGATGAATCTGACTGATCGACTTGTTGTGATGGAATTCGGGACGCGTATCGCCGAAGGCTTGCCACAGGAAGTGCAGCAGGATCCGGCGGTGCTCGAAGCGTACCTTGGCGGAGTGGAGTAATGGAAAACCTCATGAATGCAGCTGCACCCATTCTCGACGTGACTGGCTTGTCTGTCCGATACGGCAAGGTCGAGGCGCTCCACGGCGCTGCCATCAAGGTACGAGCCGGGCAAATTGTGTCGGTAATCGGTCCGAACGGTGCGGGCAAGTCCACGCTGCTGAACGCCATCATGGGCGCCTTGCCGACCACTGGTCATGCTAAGGGCGCGGTCGTGTATCAGGGCGAGGACGTCAGTGCTGTGCCGGTCGAGAAGCGCGTGGCTCGCGGCATGTGCCTGGTGCCTGAGAAGCGCGAGCTTTTCGCGTCGATGAGCGTCGAGGACAACCTGGTTCTCGGCGCCTATCGACGCAAGCGGGCGGGTGAGCGCAACTTTCTTGACCAGATGGAGCCGGTGTTCCAGCTCTTTCCGCGTCTGAAGGAACGCCGCAAGCAGGCAGCCGGAACGTTGTCCGGTGGCGAGCGGCAGATGCTCGCGGTCGGGCGCGCTTTGATGGGCAAGCCGGATCTGCTCATGCTGGACGAGCCTAGCTTGGGGCTGGCGCCTCTGATCGTGAAAGAAATTTTTCACATCATCAGCGCTCTGCGCCAGACCGGCGTGGCGACGCTTTTGATCGAACAAAACGCTCGTGCGGCTCTGCAAATTTCGGACTACGGTTACGTTCTTGAGACCGGTGAGTTAGCGCTGGAGGGCGCGGCGTCGGACTTGGCGCAGAATCCTCGAGTTATCGAAACCTATCTGGGGCTGGCCAAAAAGGCGGCCTAGTCAAATTCACCGAAAGTTTTCAGCGGCGTGTTTCACGTGAAACACGCCGCTTTTTTATTGCTTGTCGGTTTGGCCTAATTCGGGACAAAACCGAACCCGTTATAATTCGCCCATACTTTTTCCTTTGAAGGCTCACGCGACGATCTGGCGTGAGATCCCCGATGCTTTTTCCCACAGAATTTGACGTAATAGTCGTCGGCGGCGGCCACGCCGGCACCGAGGCCGCTCTGGCCTCCGCACGCATGGGCAATAAGACGCTCCTGCTGACTCACAACATCGAAACGCTCGGTCAGATGAGCTGTAATCCGTCCATCGGCGGTATTGGCAAGGGTCATCTGGTCAAAGAAGTCGATGCGCTCGGCGGTGCTATGGCGGCCGCGACGGACGAGGGCGGTATTCAGTTCCGCATCCTCAATTCCTCGAAGGGCCCGGCTGTGCGCGCCACCCGGGCTCAGGCTGACCGGCTGCTCTACAAGCAAGCGATCCGTCACCGGCTCGAGAACCAGCCGAACCTGTGGCTCTTTCAACAAGCCGTGGACGATCTCATGGTTGAGGGCGACCGTGTGGTCGGCGCGGTGACGCAAGTGGGAATCCGCTTTCGCTCGCGGGCCGTCATACTGACGGCGGGGACTTTCCTCGACGGAAAGATTCACGTGGGACTGAACAACTATACCGGCGGTCGCGCTGGCGATCCCGCGGCTGTGTCGTTGTCAGCGCGTCTGAAGGAATTGAATCTGCCGCAAGGGCGCCTCAAGACCGGCACGCCTCCCCGGATTGACGGCCGGACCATCGACTTTTCGCAACTCGAGGAACAGCCTGGCGATCTCGACCCAGTGCCGGTCTTTTCGTTTCTCGGCCGCGCTGAACAGCATCCGCGCCAGATGCCGTGCTGGGTCACGCATACCAATGAGCGTACGCACGACATCATCCGGGGCGGACTGGATCGGTCGCCCATGTACACGGGCGTGATCGAAGGGGTGGGGCCACGGTATTGTCCTTCCATTGAGGATAAGATTCACCGCTTCGCGTCCAAGGAATCGCACCAGATCTTTTTGGAACCGGAAGGACTGACCACGAACGAGTTCTATCCGAACGGGATCTCAACGAGCCTGCCGTTCGATGTGCAACTCGAACTCGTACAGTCCATGCGCGGCTTGGAGCACGCGCATATCCTCCGTCCCGGCTATGCGATTGAATATGATTACTTTGATCCGCGTGGGCTTAAGGCGTCGCTAGAAACCAAAGTAATCAACGGCTTGTTCTTCGCGGGGCAGATCAACGGCACCACCGGCTATGAAGAGGCGGCGGCGCAAGGCCTGTTGGCCGGTATCAACGCTGGCCTGTTCGTTCAGGGCAAGGAAGCGTGGTGCCCGCGTCGGGATCAAGCCTACTTGGGCGTGCTGGTTGACGATCTCGTAACTCGCGGCGTCTCGGAGCCTTACCGCATGTTCACGAGCCGGGCAGAGTACCGGCTGAGTCTCCGGGAAGACAACGCCGATATGCGGCTGACGGAGATTGGCCGCGAGCTTGGTGTCGTCGACGATGTGCGCTGGGATGCATTCAGCCGCAAGCGCGATGCTGTTTCACGTGAAACAGAGCGGCTTCGCACGACTTGGGTCAACCCCAAAACGCTGTCGGCGGATGAGGCGACGGTCTTGCTGGGCAAACCAATCGACCACGAATACAGCCTCGCGGACTTGCTGCGCAGACCCGGCGTGACTTACGACGGCGTATCAGCGTTGCGAAACGGCGCCTGCGCTGCGCCGGAGACACTGGCCGACGACGCCGTGCTATTGGCTCAGATCAAGGAGCAGATCGAGATTGGTATCAAGTATCAGGGCTACATCGACCGGCAGGCGGACGAAATAGAGCGCAACGAGGCGCACGAAAGCACGCGTCTCCCAGAAGGTCTCGACTATGCCGAGGTGAGAGGTTTGTCGTTCGAGGCCCGGCAGAAACTAATGCAATTCCGTCCCGAAACCATCGGTCAGGCGTCGCGCATTTCGGGGATCACTCCTGCGGCCATTTCCCTGCTGATGGTCCATCTCAAGCGTGGCTTGGGTCGTCGTCCTGCAAAGACGGCCGCGCCGGACCCGGATAACAACAAGCCGGTGGTGCAATGACGGTCAAGAGTAGCGGAGCCGACCGGGAAGCGCTGTACCAACTCCTCACCGATGGCGTAGGCGAACTCGGACTCGAGCTAAGCGATGTGCAACTCGGCAAGCTGCTCGACTATGTGGCGCTGCTGGCGAAGTGGAATGCCGTCTACAACTTGACGGCCATTCGCGATCCCAGGCAGATGTTGATTCAACACATACTCGACTCCCTTTCCATCGTGCCGCACCTCGTGCAGCGCAACCCGAGCACGGTGCTGGACGTCGGCTCGGGCGGCGGTTTGCCCGGCATTGTGTTGGCGGTCGTCCGGCCTGACTGGGGCGTGACCGTAAACGACATCGTCCACAAGAAAACGGCCTTCCAGGCTCAGGCCAAGGCCGAACTCGGTCTGACGAACCTTTCGGTCGTGACCGGGCGTGTGGAAACGCTGCGGCCGGGCGCCGAAGTGTCGGCAAAGTTCGACGTAATCGTGTCTAGAGCATTCGCAGAGCTCGCCGATTTCGTTACACTGGCCCGTCATCTGGTGGCAGAGCAGGGCGCCATTCTCGCGATGAAGGGCATGCGTCCCGATGACGAAATCGAGCGGTTGCTTGCGGGCGCCCACGTGGAGCAGATCATCCGCCTCGACGTGCCGTTCCTCGACGCCGAGCGCCACCTCGTCACGGTACTTGTGGATGAAGGCAGGTAGCTGCGTTCGCTCGCGCACAACGCCATTCCGAAACGACGACGTAATCACTTCTTCAAGCAGCAAAGGGACACTCCAACGATGGCAAAAATTTTCTGCGTTGCGAACCAGAAAGGCGGAGTCGGTAAGACGACGACGGCAGTCAATCTGGCGGCCAGCCTGACAGCGCAGGGACAGCGAGTCCTCCTTATCGACCTGGACCCGCAGGGCAACGCCACAATGGGCAGCGGCATCGACAAGGCAGCGTGCGCCAACACCGTCTATGAAGTGCTAGTTGACGGGGTCTCGGTGGCTGACGCCCGGATGCGTCCCGAAGCCGTCGGCTATGACGTACTGCCTGCCAACCGCGAACTTGCGGGAGCGGAAGTCGAGTTGGTCAGCGTGCAGAATCGTGAGCGACAATTGAAGGTCGCGCTTGCGACAGTGGAAAGCGAATACGACTTCGTGTTGATCGACTGTCCGCCCGCACTGTCGCTTCTGACGCTCAATGGCCTCTGCGCGGCGCATGGCGTCGTGATTCCCATGCAGTGCGAGTACTTTGCGCTCGAAGGGCTGTCCGATCTGGTCAACACCATCAAGCAGGTGCATGCGAATCTGAATCGTGACCTGAAAGTGATCGGCTTGTTGCGCGTCATGTTCGACCCGCGGATCACGCTGCAGCAGCAGGTCTCCGATCAATTGAAGGAGCACTTTGGCGACAAGGTGTTCGACGCGGTAATTCCGCGCAACGTGCGCCTCGCCGAGGCGCCCAGCTATGGTCTGCCGGGCGTGGTGTTCGACAGGGCATCGCGAGGTGCGCAAGCCTATGTGCAGTTCGGCGCGGAAATGATTGAACGGGTGCGCGCACTGAATGACGCGCCACAAGCATCCTAAGTGGATCGAGGAAGCACGATGAACGCAGTAGCAAGAAAGAAGGGATTGGGCCGCGGCCTCGAAGCGTTGCTCGGCGGCAGCGCCGACATCACCGAGGCGGTGGTAATTGAAGGCGCGCCGAACGTGCTGCCGCTCAGCAAAATGCAGGCGGGCAAGTATCAGCCGCGCACGCGCATGGACGAAGGCGCGCTGCAGGAGTTGGCCGCCAGCATACGTGCACAAGGCTTGATGCAACCGATCCTCGTGCGGCCGGTGTCGGCGGACAAATACGAGATCATCGCGGGCGAGCGGCGTTTCCGCGCGGCTCGACTGGCTGGGCTGGAAGAAGTCCCGGTACTCGTGAAGGACGTGCCTGACCAGGCCGCCGCCGCGATGGCGCTGATCGAGAATATCCAGCGCGAAGACCTGAATCCGCTGGAAGAGGCACAAGGCATTCAGCGTTTGCTCGATGAATTCAACTTCACGCACGAGCAGGCCGCCGAGTCGGTCGGCCGCTCGCGAAGCGCCGTGTCGAACCTGCTGCGTCTGCTCAACCTCGCGACACCGGTTCAAACCATGTTACTTGCCGGCGACCTCGACATGGGGCATGCGCGCGCGCTGCTGGCGGTCGACGCAGCGACGCAGATCACGCTGGCGAATCAAGTCGTCAACAAGCGGATGTCCGTGCGCGAAACCGAGAAACTGGTGACGGCGACCACGAAGGCGGCTCCCGCGGTCAAGGCGCGCGCCAATGCCGACGGCGGCCGCGACACGAGACGGCTGGAAGAAGAACTGTCCGATTTGCTGGCAGCAACCGTCAAAATCAAGCTCGGCCGACGCGGTCGCGGTCAGGTGCTGGTCGATTTCGGTGATCTGGACGCGCTCGAGGGTATTCTTGTGCGGTTGCGCGGAAACGCCACGGCTTGAGCTTCTGACGACCGGAGATCCTTCGGTGAGCGGCGCCGCAAAAGATGGTCGCGCGCCGCTCAATTGCACTCCCGAGCGTTGAGCCCGTGGGCTCGGCCAGACGTAGGTTTTGGACAGTGAAGTAGGGACCAAATATCATGGAATCCTAACTAATTTTGATTCTTTAATAGGCACTTTGTCGGCCATGGCGAAGCGCGCGCTCGACGCGTGCAAGCGGCAGCGCGGCTGTGGAGAACAGCCTGCAAAGGAGGCGATGCGTTGCGCTGGCTTGGCCGGCTCATGCTGCTCTGTTGCGTTTTCGACACGGCCGCTCGAACGGTTGCGAGGCTGGCTGACGATAGTAAAAGCGGTCCAACGAACACGCACATTTTACATTTGCAGGACCGCCTTACAGTTGACAGGCTGACCATTCGTCGGAAGCCTTTTCCGCATCGCGAGGAGTCGTTTCGCACTGTTTATTGAACGGCCTAAAGTCTTGAATTGCCTGCAACTATCGCTTACAATCGCCCGGATTTAATTGCACGGCAACCCCGTAAGCGCAGCGAAAGCTCGCTGACCGGAACGAGACTTCGGAACACTGCGATGGCGGTCAAAACGTCGAATCAAGCGCCGAAAAATGGGCGAGACGGGCACCGCGAAAAACGCAGCGTTTCAGAGGCGTCTACCGCTCAGCAAGTCACGCATGACGAACCGTGGGACGCCGAGCAGGAAAATATCGTTCCGCTCACGCGGGCTGAGGCTGAAAAGCTGTTTGGTCCCAGTGTGAACCGTCCATCGCGCGTCACCCCTTTAAGGGTCGTGGCAGCGCAAATGGTCTTGTCCCTAGGCGCAACGCTGGTATGGTGGCTGTTCTATGAGCCGCCGGGCGCTGCTGCGCTGTCTGCCTTCCTGGGAGGGGCGATATGCTGGGTGCCGGCCGCATTGTTCGCGGCGCGGCTGAGAACGCTGAGCGGCGCCGAAACAGCAATGAGCTGGATGATCGGCGAAGCGCTCAAGATGGGGACAACGATCGCGATGTTTGTAGCCATCGCCTTCTGGTATCACGACGTACGCTGGGTTCCGCTGCTCGTGACTTATCTCATCGCGCTCAAGACGTATTGGATCGCTTTGGCGTGGCGCTGAAGAGGCAACAGGTAACAGCAAGATTCAAAAGCCGGCGCGCGGCGCCGGCGAGAGCGTGCGGATAAGACAGGATCCGCACCCGGCGCGTTCCCGCAATACAGCATTGCGGCGGGGCGGCCTCAGACGATTTTCGACAATTTGGGTGGCTTTAACGATATGGCAGCTAGCGAAGGCACGCGCGCAATGGATCCGTCCGAGTACATCGCGCACCACTTGCAGAACTTTTCCACCGCACACCAGACGTCGATTTTCGACATCCACGTGTGGAATCTGGACACCCTTTTCTGGTCGATCGTTTGCGGTCTGGCCACCATCTTCATTCTGCACATGGCTGCACGCAAGGCAACGTCCGGTGTACCCGGCCGTTTCCAATGTGCAATCGAAATGCTGGTCGAGATGGTCGAGGATCAATCGAAGTCGATGATCCACGGCACGCGTACTTTCATCGCGCCGCTGGCACTGACGGTGTTCGTCTGGGTCGCGCTGATGAACGCGCTCGACTTTATTCCTGTCGACCTGCCGGGTCACGTTATCGGCTGGCTTGGTCTGTCCGAAGTCATCCCGCACCACCGCATCGTGCCGACCGCCGACCTGAACGGCACACTCGGCATCGCCCTCGGTGTGTTCGCGCTGATGATTTACTACAACTTCAAAATCAAGGGCGCCGGCGGCTTCGTGCATGAACTGCTGTCCGCTCCGTTCGGCGCGCATCCGCTGCTGTGGATCCCGAACCTTGCACTGAACATCATCGAGTTCGTCGCGAAGACGGTCTCGCTCGGCATGCGGCTGTTCGGCAACATGTACGCGGGCGAACTGTTGTTCCTGCTGATTGCCCTGCTCGGCAGCATCTGGAGCTTCGGCGCGGACACGACGGTGCTTGGCTTCATCGGCCACGTGATCGCCGGCAGCGTGTGGGCAATCTTCCACATCCTGATCGTTCTGCTGCAGGCGTTCATTTTCATGATGCTGACGCTGGTGTACATCGGCCAGGCACACGACACGCACTAAACCGCGCAGTCGTTAAAGAATCGTAGTTTTTCAAATCCCAGTTCCAACCAGTTCTAAAAGACTTTTCACAAAGGAGTGATCATGCAAGCTTTCATCGCCAACATCCAGGGTCTGACCGCCATCGGTATCGGCATCATCATCGGCCTGGGTGCAATCGGCGCCTGTATCGGTATCGGCCTGATGGGCGGCAAGTACATCGAAGCATGTGCTCGTCAGCCGGAACTGATGAACCCGCTGCAAACCAAGATGTTCCTGCTGGCTGGTCTGATCGATGCGGCGTTCCTGATTGGCGTTGGTGTGGCAATGCTGTTTGCGTTCGCGAACCCGCTGCTGTCGAAGCTGGCAGGCTGAGGTTCCTCGGAAGTTTGCGCCTGAGCTATAACTGGTAAAGGCGCAGGGCGGAACGGGCACTTAGGCGCTGATCGAATACAGAATCGATGAGCGCCTTGCCGTTTCACTTTCCGAACTAGCAACGTTTAAGGAAACACCGTGAATCTCAACGCAACCCTGTTTGCGCAAATGGTCGTGTTCCTGATCCTCGCGTGGTTCACGATGAAGTTCGTGTGGCCGCCGCTGATCAACGCCCTCGACGAGCGCTCGAAGAAGATCGCCGACGGTTTGTCGGCTGCAGAAAAGGGCAAGGCAGAACTGGCAGCCGCTCACAAACGCGTCGACCAGGAACTTGCTCAGGCACGCAACGACGGTCAGCAGCGTATCGCTGACGCCGAAAAACGCGCCGTGGCAGTCGCTGACGAAATCAAGGCTCAAGCACAGGCTGAAGCCGCTCGCATCATCGCGCAAGCGAAGGCCGACGCTGAGCAGCAAGTCGTGAAGGCGCGCGAAACGCTGCGTGGTGAAGTCGCCGCGCTCGCCGTGAAGGGCGCTGAACAGATCCTGAAGCGCGAAGTCGACCAGGCAGCGCATGCTGACCTGCTGAATCAACTGAAAGCCGAGCTCTGATCATGGCCGAACTTGCAACCATCGCCCGTCCGTACGCAGAAGCGCTGTTTGGCGTGGCCGAAGCTGGTGACATCGCCGCCTGGTCCACGCTCGTGCAGGAGCTGGCACAGGTTGCGCGTCTGCCCGAAGTGCTGTCGATCGCCTCGAGCCCGAAAGTAAGCCGCGCCCAGGTCAGCGAACTGCTGCTGGCTGCGGTCAAGTCGCCGCTCAAGGACAACGCGCAAGCGAAGAATCTGGTGCAAATGCTGGTGGACAACCATCGCCTGCAATTGATGCCGGAAATCGCCGTGCAGTTCGAAGAGTTGAAGAACGCCCGCGAAGGGGCGGCCGATGTGCTGATCGTCAGCGCATTCCCGCTTGAGGGCGCGCAGTTGAACGACCTCGTCGCAAGTCTCGAACGCAAGTTCAAACGCAAGCTGAAGCCGACGGTCGAGATCGACCCGTCGTTGATCGGCGGCGTGCGCGTGACGGTCGGCGACGAAGTGCTCGATACCTCGGTCCGCGCGCGGCTTGCCAGCATGCAAACGGCTCTGACGGCCTGAAGCGCCTCGCGCTGAAGCGGCTGGCACGCAACAGAATTGACTATCAGGAGCGAATAATGCAACTCAATCCCTCTGAGATCAGCGAGCTGATCAAGAGCCGGATCCAGGGCCTTGAAGCGAGCGCAGACGTTCGCAACCAGGGCACCGTGATCTCCGTGACCGACGGTATCGTGCGTATTCACGGCCTGTCGGAAGTGATGCAGGGCGAAATGCTCGAATTCCCGGGCAACACCTTCGGTCTCGCGCTGAACCTCGAGCGCGACTCGGTCGGCGCCGTGATTCTGGGTGAGTACGAGCACATTTCGGAAGGCGACATCGTCAAGACGACGGGCCGCATTCTGGAAGTGCCGGTCGGCCCGGAACTGCTCGGCCGCGTGGTCGATGCACTCGGTAACCCGATCGACGGCAAGGGCCCGATCAACGCGAAGAAAACCGACGCGATCGAAAAGATCGCTCCGGGCGTGATCTGGCGTAAGTCGGTTTCGGAACCGGTCCAAACCGGTCTGAAGTCGATCGACGCAATGGTGCCGGTTGGCCGTGGCCAGCGCGAGCTGATCATTGGCGACCGCCAGTGCGGCAAGACCGCAGTCGCAGTCGACGCGATCATCAACCAGAAGGGCAAGAACCTCTTCTGTATCTACGTCGCGATCGGCCAGAAGGCTTCGTCGATCATGAACGTGGTCCGCAAGCTGGAAGAAACCGGCGCGCTGGAATACACGATCGTCGTCGCCGCTTCGGCGTCGGAATCGGCTGCCATGCAGTACCTGGCACCGTACGCCGGCTGCACGATGGGCGAATATTTCCGTGACCGCGGTCAAGACGCGCTGATCGTTTATGACGACTTGACCAAGCAGGCTTGGGCATATCGTCAGATCTCGCTGCTGCTGCGCCGTCCGCCGGGCCGTGAAGCGTATCCGGGCGACGTGTTCTATCTGCACTCGCGTCTGTTGGAACGCGCTGCTCGCGTCTCGGAAGAGTACGTCGAGAAGTTCACCAATGGCGAAGTCAAGGGCAAGAGCGGTTCGCTGACGGCACTGCCGGTCATTGAAACGCAAGCCGGCGACGTGACCGCATTCGTTCCGACGAACGTGATCTCGATTACCGACGGTCAGATCTTCCTTGAAACCGACCTCTTCAACGCAGGTATCCGCCCGGCAATTAACGCTGGTGTGTCGGTGTCGCGCGTCGGTGGTGCGGCTCAAACCAAGGTCGTGAAGAAGCTGTCGGGCGGTATTCGTACCGACCTCGCGCAGTATCGTGAACTGGCAGCGTTCGCGCAGTTCGCATCGGACCTCGACGAAGCAACCCGCAAGCAGCTCGAGCGCGGCCGCCGCGTGACGGAACTGCTGAAGCAGCCGCAATACCAGCCGCTGCAAGTGTGGGAACTCGCTATCTCGCTGTTCGCCGCGAACAACGGCTACCTCGACGATCTGGAAGTGTCGCAAGTTCTGCCGTTCGAAAAGGGCCTGCGCGAATATCTGAAGTCGAGCCACGCTGACCTGGTCAAGCGCGTCGAAGACAACAAGGAACTCTCGAAGGACGACGAAGGCCTGCTGCACACGGCCGTCAAAGACTTCAAGAAGTCCGGCGCTTATTGATCTGCGAGTGATCCGCAAGGCATAAACGGACCTTGAAGCGGCGCGGGCCGCATGCGAATGCTCCCGCGCTGCTTCGATCGCTTTGCATGGGACCCGGGTAAGCGTTGAAGCACTAACTCGGGCCGACAAGGAGCAAGCAATGGCTGGAATGAAGGAAATTCGCGGCAAGATCAAGAGCGTGCAAAACACGCGCAAGATCACGAAAGCGATGGAGATGGTGGCCGCATCGAAGATGCGCCGCGCTCAGGAGCGCATGCGCGCTGCTCGCCCGTATGCCGACAAGGTCCGCGATATCGCTGCGCACATGAGCCGTGCGAACCCCGAGTATCGTCACCCGTTCATGGTGTCGAACGAAGGCGCGAAGACGGCGGGCATCATCCTCGTCACGACCGATAAAGGTCTGTGCGGGGGCATGAATACCAATGTGCTGCGTGCAGCGCTGCAGAAGTTCAAGGAACTGGAAGGCCAGGGCAAGACGATCGAAGCAACTGCGATCGGCACCAAGGGCTTGGGTTTCCTGAACCGCTTGCGCGCCAAGGTGGTATCGAATGTCGTGTATCTGGGCGATACGCCGCATCTGGAAAAGCTGATCGGCGCGGTGAAGGTTCAGCTCGACCTGTACTCGGAAGGCAAGGTTTCGGCGGTGTATCTCGCATACACGCGCTTCGTCAATACGATGAAACAGGAGCCGGTGATCGAGCAACTGTTGCCGCTGGCGGCAGATCAGTTCGAGCGCAAGGATGAGCAGAGCGCGACGCCGACCACCCAGTGGGACTACATCTACGAGCCGGATGCACAGGCAGTGGTGGACGAACTGCTGGTGCGTTATGTCGAGGCGCTGGTCTATCAGGCCGTCGCGGAAAACATGGCGTCGGAGCAGTCGGCCCGGATGGTCGCAATGAAGGCCGCTTCGGACAATGCGAAGACGGTCATCAACGAACTGCAGCTTGTGTATAACAAGAGCCGTCAGGCCGCGATCACGAAAGAACTGTCGGAAATCGTCGGTGGCGCGGCGGCCGTCTGACCTTCATGGTCAGCGTGTCGCCTTGCGTGCGCCCGTGAGGCGCACCGTCCAGGCAACCGGTCTGGGCGATTCCATCGAAACAGCGCCTTTGCGCGAGTGAAGAATTGAGTATCTAAAGGAAAAGCGATGAGTACTACTGCTTTGGTAGAAGGCAAGATCGTACAGTGCATCGGCGCGGTGATCGACGTGGAATTCCCGCGTTCGGACATGCCGAAGATTTACGACGCGCTCATTCTGGAAGGTTCGGAACTGACCCTCGAAGTCCAGCAACAGCTGGGCGACGGCGTTGTCCGTACCATCTGTCTGGGTGCATCGGACGGTCTGCGTCGTGGCACGGTCGTCAAGAACACCGGCAATCCGATCAGCGTGCCGGTCGGCAAGCCGACGCTTGGCCGTATCATGGACGTTCTCGGTCGTCCGATCGACGAAGCCGGTCCGATCAACTCGGACGTGGTTCGCGGCATTCACCAGAAGGCTCCGGCGTTCGACGAATTGTCGCCGTCGACCGAGCTGCTCGAAACGGGCATCAAGGTTATCGACCTGATCTGCCCGTTTGCCAAGGGCGGTAAGGTGGGTCTGTTCGGTGGCGCCGGCGTCGGTAAGACCGTGAACATGATGGAATTGATCAACAACATCGCTAAGGAACACGGTGGTTACTCCGTGTTCGCCGGTGTTGGCGAGCGTACCCGTGAAGGGAACGACTTCTATCACGAAATGAAGGACTCGAACGTTCTGGACAAGGTCGCGCTGGTGTATGGCCAGATGAACGAGCCGCCGGGCAACCGTCTGCGCGTTGCGCTGACCGGCCTGACGATGGCTGAGCACTTCCGTGACGAAGGCCTCGACGTGCTGTTCTTCGTCGACAACATCTACCGTTTCACGCTGGCCGGTACCGAAGTGTCGGCACTGCTCGGCCGTATGCCGTCGGCAGTGGGCTATCAGCCGACGCTGGCTGAAGAAATGGGCAAGCTGCAAGAGCGCATTACGTCGACCAAGACCGGCTCGATCACGTCCGTTCAGGCCGTGTACGTCCCTGCGGACGACTTGACCGACCCGTCGCCGGCTACGACTTTCGGCCACTTGGACGCTACCGTCGTGTTGTCGCGTGACATCGCTTCGTTGGGTATCTACCCGGCAGTGGACCCGCTCGATTCGACCTCGCGTCAGATCGACCCGAACGTGATCGGCGAAGAGCATTACTCGATCACGCGCGGCGTGCAGCAAACGCTGCAGCGCTACAAGGAACTGCGCGACATTATCGCGATTCTGGGCATGGACGAACTCGCGCCGGAAGACAAGCTCGCCGTGGCGCGCGCTCGTAAGATCCAGCGTTTCCTGTCGCAGCCGTTCCACGTTGCTGAAGTGTTCACGGGTTCGCCGGGCAAGTACGTTCCGCTGAAGGAAACGATCCGCGGCTTCAAGATGATCGTTGAAGGCGAGTGCGACCACCTGCCGGAACAAGCCTTCTACATGGTCGGCACGATCGACGAAGCCTTCGAAAAGGCCAAGAAGATCCAGTAAAGGTCGGGTGTAACGAAGCGGGCGCCGGCCTCGCGCGCGATGACTCCAGCACGGTAGTTGTCCGCAAAGCCGGTGCCTCTCACTACGCTTAACCCAGCCTTGCACGGGGCCAGAGTGAGTGCTAATGCGCTAACGCTGGTCGCCACAGGAGTCGACACTTATGGCAACCATTAAAGTAGACGTCGTCAGCGCGGAAGAGCAGATCTTCTCGGGCCAGGCGAAGTTCGTCGCGCTGCCGGGCGAAGCAGGTGAACTCGGCATTCTGCCGGGCCACACGCCGCTCATCACCCGGATCCGTCCGGGTGCAGTGCGCATCGAAGCTGAAAACGGCGAAGAAGAGTTTGTGTTCGTCGCCGGCGGCATCCTCGAAATTCAGCCGGGTGCAGTGACGGTTCTCGCCGACACGGCAATTCGCGGCAAGGATCTCGACGAAGCCAAGGCCGAAGACGCGCGCAAACGTGCGGAAGAAGCGCTGCAGAACACGGGCTCGAACCTCGAATACGCGACCGCCCAAGCGGAACTGGCGTACGCGACGGCTCAGCTTGCTGCGATCCAGCGTCTGCGCAAATTGCGCGGTCAGAGCTAAGCAACACGTATCAGAGAAAAGGCAGCCCGCGTGGCTGCCTTTTTTTATCCTTCACTTGACGTTTACGGAAAGGTAAGTGAGATTGTGAGGCCGTTCGGACCACCGCAAAGAATCGACAGCCATCCAATACGTCGGGCTGCTGCGGGTAAGACTTGATGCCGCGCGTGCAACCGCCGGTGGCACAATCGGTTTCAAATTCATTTCAATAGGGCGATCTGCTCACGGAGACAGCACCATGGCGACGCAAGTGTCAGGCGAAGGCGCAATCATTGAACCGAAAGACGGACTCTCGTATGTCCGCGGCTCGACAGAGATTCCGTTAAGCGAAGCGACGATCGGCGAGTTTTTGCGCGCCACCGCCGAGCGCTTTCCCGACCGGCCTGCGGTGGTTTTTCGTGAGCAACAGATCCGGTGGACCTGGAAGGAGTTCGCCGAAGAAGTCGACATATTAGCCGCCGGTTTCCTCGCGCTGGGCATCGTGAAGGGCGACCGCGTCGGCATCTGGTCGCCGAACCGGGTTGAGTGGCTGCTGACACAGTTCGCGACCGCGCGTATCGGTGCGGTGCTGGTCAACATCAACCCGGCTTACCGCCTTGCGGAATTGGAATACGCGCTGAACAAGGTGGGCTGCAAGGCGATTGTCGCGGCGGAGCGCTTCAAGACGTCGATGTACCTCGAAATGCTGCAGCAACTCGCGCCCGAGCTTGCTACGCACGCGCCCGGCGATCTGCACGCGGCACGACTGCCTGATTTGCGCTACGTGATTCGCATGTGCGACACGGAAACGCCCGGAATGCTCACGTTCTCGGACGTGATCGAGCAGGGGCGCGCCACGCTCGACGTCGCGAAGCTCGACGAGATCGGCGCGACGCTCTCGTGCCACGAGGCGATCAATATCCAGTTCACCAGCGGTACAACGGGCAATCCGAAAGGGGCGACGCTCACCCATAGCAACGTGGTCAACAACGCTCGCTACATCGCGATGGCCATGAACCTCAGCGAGCAGGACGCGCTGTGCATTCCGGTCCCGCTATATCACTGCTTTGGCATGGTGCTCGCGGTTCTCGCGTGCGTCTCGGTGGGCGCGAACATGGTGTTTCCGGGCGAGGCGTTTGACCCCGCCGCGACACTCGCGGCCGTCGCGCAGGAGCAGTGCACGGCGCTGCATGGCGTGCCTACCATGTTCATAGCTGAACTGGATCACCCGGACTTTGCCTCCTTCGACCTCTCACGCTTGCGCACTGGCATCATGGCAGGTTCGCCGTGCCCGATCGAGACGATGAAGAAAGTCGTGTCGAGGATGCATCTCAACGAAATCACGATCGCGTACGGCATGACGGAGACTAGCCCTGTCTCGTTCCAAAGTTCGACCACCGACCCACTCGACAAGCGCACGACCACCGTCGGACGCATTCAGCCGCATCTCGAAGTGAAGATTGTCGATCCGGTAGGCAACATCGTGCCGGTGGGCGAAACCGGCGAGCTATGCACGCGCGGATATTCGGTGATGCAAGGCTATTGGGACGACGAGGCGAAAACGCGTGAAAGTATCGTGGACGGCTGGATGCACACTGGCGACCTCGCTACGATCGACGCCGAGGGTTATTGCAACATTGTCGGTCGCCTCAAGGACATGCTGATCCGTGGCGGCGAGAACATCTATCCGCGCGAGATCGAGGAGTTCCTTTTCCGCCACCCGAAGATCCAGAGCGTGCAGGTCTTCGGCGTACCGGACAGCCGATACGGCGAAGAGGTGTGCGCGTGGGTGGTCCTACGCCCAGGTGAACAGGCGACAGCTGAGGAGATCCAGCAGTTCTGCAATGGCCAGATAGCGCACTACAAGGTGCCGAAGTACATCCGCTTCGTCGACGAGCTACCAATGACCGTAACAGGCAAAGTGCAGAAGTTCGTCATGCGTGAGCGCATGATCAGCGAACTGAAGTTGCAGGAAGGGAAGACAGCCTGAGGCGCCCCGGCCGGAGTGTAAGTGCGCATGATAAGCGGCAGCCAGCTTCCGAGCGAGCTGGCGTACTTTTGTGCTGCCGATGGCAACCGCCGCATGCACCGCCAAACCGCAATTGCGCGCAAAAGCATGTAAAAGATGCCATCTTGCACTGCGCAAACGTTTGGCTGGACGAAAAAAAAGCGGGCCTGGAGCCCGCTAAAAACCACACGCTACGGGGTTAGCGCGAGGAGACCAATGTAGGAACCGACTGAGACGACGACCCGGCGTCGACTACGGTCCCAGCAGGGATGCCCCTTTACAGGGCTTCGGCATACGCCGACCGGCAAGTGCATCGTATCCGCTCACACCATGCACGCAGCCACATCCGTGTTGAAACCGTTGAGGGCATTGTGGGCGAATTAACAAAGGAGCGCCGTAACAAAGTGTTTCAGGTTGTAACGCCCGCCAGATAAGGCGCCGAGGGATTTATTGCGGAATTCAACGGCCGAAAAAGTAATATATACCGATGACTACGCGGCAATTTAATACGACTGTTTAATGATATTCGCGAGGCATAGCGCCGCATAAAGCGTTAAGTCGATTCCGCATGAAATAGTTGCGTCTTCATCTTTCTGACAATAAACCGTTGTTGTTACAACTGCTTCGCGGTGCGCAAAAATCGCGTGCAGTGACCGGCGAGGTTGAGTGCGACGCAATATACGCCGCGTAACCTTCAAAAAAGTAAGGGCCGGTTCACCAGTTCGCCCTACGCTCACCTTGTTTACCTCTAGCCGCGCTTTCCCGAGCCGCCGTTACATGATGCGGCCAGCAAATCGTCGCTACATAAAGCGGCGCGGCCGCCCACCTTCCTCAATCACGCCGGGAAAGAATGCGGCCGAGCGGCATGGCTCACTTGAGCCACTTGTCCAGTACGGCTTGATATTCACCCGTTGCCCGCGCGAAATGCAGCCACTGATCAACGTACTGTTGAAACGCGACATCGCCACGGGGCAGCAGCCACGCTTTTTCCCCATACTGGAACGGCTTCTGGGGATGCACGGCGCACAGGCCGGGATTCAGCTTTTGCTGCAGCAGGGTTTCGGACGCGTCGGTCACCATGACGTCGGCCTTGCCGGCGAGGATCTGCTTGAAGATCGTCACGTTGTCCGGATAGACAGTCATTGAGGCGTGCGACAAGAACTGCTTTGCGAAACGTTCGTTCGTGCCGCCGGGATTGACGATTACACGCGTTCCCGGCTGATCGATCTGTGCGACGGTCTGGTATTTGTCGACGTCGTCGCATCGGACAATCGGCGTCTTGCCGTCCACCATGAATGGCTGGGTGAAAAAGGCTCGCTTTTGCCGCTCCAGCGTCGGCGAGACGCCGCCCACGCCGATGTCGCATCTGGCAACGAAGTCGTTCATCAGGTTCGACCACGAAGTCTTGACGAATTCCACTTTGACGCCGAGCGACTTGGCCAGCGATTCGGTCATATCGATGTCGATCCCCTCGAACTGACCGTCTGCCCTATAAAACGAATGCGGTTTGTAGTCACCGGTCGTGCATGCGCGCAATGTGCCGCGGGCGGGTATTTCATCGAGCCGGGACGGTGTCGCGACTGTGGCCGATGCTTGCGCCTGCGCCGCGCCGGTGTGCATGAGTGCGCCCGTCAGGACGCTTAGCAATGCGACTGCTGCCTTATTCATTGAGTCTCCTTAATTGTGCATTGTTATGGTTAGGCCGCAGGATAATAGCCAGGAGACTTGCGCTTGAACATTGGCCGTTTGACCAGGTTGCGTCGCTCGCCGCGGACCGGGACAATGGGTTTCAAACCGTCCGCGAATCACAGTTATTGGCCGCATCAAGCAGGATGCGTCGCGCGCTGTCCGGTAAAATGCCCCTTTGCTCCTAGTCGCACGCAACGTGGCCCATAAACTTCTGAACGACACCTTTCTGCGCGCGCTGCTGCGCCAGCCCACTGACTACACGCCTGTCTGGCTGATGCGGCAGGCGGGTCGTTACCTGCCGGAATACAACGCCACGCGGGCTCGCGCCGGCAGCTTCCTCGGGCTGGCCAAGAACCCCGCGTTCGCAACGGAAGTCACGTTGCAGCCGCTCGAGCGCTACCCGCTCGACGCCGCGATTCTGTTCTCCGACATTCTTACCGTGCCCGACGCAATGGGCTTGGGTCTGGAATTCGTCACGGGCGAAGGGCCGACGTTTGCGCGCCCTGTGCGCACAGAAGACGATGTGGACCGACTCGCGGTGCCCGACATCGACGCCACATTGCGCTATGTGACCGACGCAGTGCGCGAGATCCGCACCGCGCTGACCGACGCTCAAGGCCGCCAACGTGTGCCGCTCATCGGATTTTCGGGCAGCCCGTGGACGCTGGCGTGCTACATGGTCGAAGGCGGCGGCTCGGCCGACTTCCGCACGGTCAAGTCCATGCTGTACGCACGTCCTGATCTGATGCATCGCATTCTCGAGATCAACGCGAATTCGGTTGCCGCTTATCTGAATGCGCAGATCGAAGCGGGCGCCCAGGCCGTTATGATTTTCGACACGTGGGGCGGTGCGCTCGCGGACGGTGCCTATCAGCGCTTCTCCCTGCACTATATCCAGCAGATCGTCAGTCAGCTGAAGCGCGAGCACGAAGGCGAAAAAGTGCCGGTGATCACGTTCACGAAGGGCGGCGGACTCTGGCTCGATGAGATTGCGGACATTGGCGTGGACGCCGTCGGTCTCGACTGGACGGTCAACCTGCGTAAGGCGCGTGAACAGGTAGGCGCGAAGGTGGCTTTGCAAGGCAACATCGATCCTTCCGTGTTGTTCGCGCCGCCAGCGGCGATCCGCATGGAAGCGCGCGCCGTGTTGGACAGCTTCGGAAATCATCCGGGCCACGTCTTCAACCTCGGTCATGGCATCTCGCAATTCACGCCGCCGGAAAACGTTGCGGAGCTCGTCGACGAGGTCCATCGCCATAGCCGCGCCATTCGCAGCGGCGCGCATGCACCGGCTTAATGCGGTAATAGTTGCCGTTTTATGTTGCGTTGCAGCGCGCTGGGCTCTGCCGCTCAGGAAAAATTCGCACCGTGCGGGCCGTCAGATGGCGGTCTCACGGTTGTCAAGACTTGACTTATACACATTTATCACGCTGCGGCGCGGTAGAAGCTTTAGTCCTGTCCTGACCCTTGCAAAACGCGCATTTATTTGATCTCGGCCTTACGTGGCAAGGGTTTGGCGGCTTCCCGACGAAGTGTGCGGAACCCCACAGAACGCCGCTGCGGCGCGGTTTCCGGGCTTTCAGAGCGAAGTTCTCAACAAAGTTATCCACAGGCAGCCGGGGTCGAGAGTAATTGTTCAGCGGAATCCAAAACTTAGCGGCGAAATTGAAGCTTTACTTTAACTTCGGCGGCTCGCCTCAGAGTGCGGCAATCTCGACTGCCACCTGCGCCGCAATGACGCCATTCGCCCTTGCCAGCATTCGCGCAGCCGAATGAGTGAAGCGTTCGTCCGCGTCGCACTGGATCATCCACTGCCGACCCTGTTTGATTACCGCTGCGATTCGTCGCGGTTGCCCGTACCGGGCACGCTCGTGAGCGTGCCGTTCGGCAAACGCGACGTGGTCGGCCTCGTTTGCGAAGTAACCGGTCATAGTGAGGTTCCCGCCGATCGTCTTCGGTCGGTGAATGGCATTTGCACCGCATGCCCGCCGCTGTCGGCTGAATGGCTCGCGCTTGCTTCGTTTGCTGCCGATTACTATCAACGTGGACTTGGCGAAGTGGCGTTACCGGCGCTGCCGCAGGCGCTGCGTGACGCCTCGCGCTGGTCACGGCTGCTCGCGCCGGAAGAGCGCTACAGGCTCACGCCGGAAGGCCGCACGGCCTTGCCCGACGCTCTGCCCGCGCGCGCGACTGCGCTGCGAAATCTTGCGCAAGCGCTTGCCGCCGGCGAGTTTTTGAGCGCCGCCGACGCCCGCGGGCTGCACCCTAAAGCTGTCTCCACGCTCGCCGCCTGGCAAGCCGAAGGCTGGGTCGCGCTAGACGTTGTCGATGCCGCCACGGCGCCCCCTGCCACCGCAGCCACGCCGGTGCCGCCGCAGACGCTTCCTACACTCACAGACGAACAAGCCGCCGCCGTCGAAGCCATTCGCGACGCGCACGGCTTCGCGCCCTTCCTGTTGCATGGCGTGACGGGAAGCGGCAAGACGGAAGTCTATCTCCGAGCGCTCGCCGAGATTCTTGCCGCTAATGCAGACGCGCAAGCGCTGGTGCTCGTGCCCGAAATCAACCTGACGCCGCAGTTCGAAGCGGCTTTCCGCGCCCGCTTCGCGGCGCTTGCGGACACAGCCATCGTCACGTTGCACAGCGGTCTTGCCGAGGGAGAGCGCGCGCGCAACTGGTTCGCGGCGCATGCGGGCCACGCGCGCATCGTGCTGGGCACGCGCCTCGCGGTGCTCGCGTCGCTGCCTCGGCTCGCCATCATCGTCGTGGATGAAGAGCACGATCCGGCGTATAAGCAGCAGGAAGGGCTGCGCTACTCGGCGCGCGACCTGGCCATCTACCGTGCAAAGCAGCTTGGCCTGCCGGTCGTGCTGGGATCGGCCACACCGTCGCTCGAAAGCTGGTGGCAGGCGGATCAGGGGCGCTACAAGCGGCTCACGTTGTCGCGCCGCGCGGTCGCCGATGCAGTGCTGCCCACGGTGCGCCTGATCGATCTCGAGGACGAGCGGCGGCGCGGACGCGCTTCAGTGGAAGGATTGTCCGGCCCTTTGATTGCCGCGCTGAAGACGCGGCTCGAGCGCGGTGAACAGAGTCTCGTGTTCCTGAACCGCCGTGGCTACGCGCCACAGCTTGCTTGCGATGCCTGCGGATGGGTCGCCGGTTGTCCGCGTTGCAGCGCTTATGTCGTTTTACATAAGCCGGAGCGCGCGCTGCGCTGTCATCACTGTGGTTGGGAGGCGCGAATTCCGCGTGCATGTCCCGAATGCGGCAATGTCGACATTGCACCCATGGGTCGCGGCACCCAGCGCGTCGAAGAAACGCTGGCGAGCGCGGTGCCCGGCGCGCGAGTGCTGCGCATCGACGCCGACAGCACCCGCCGCAAAGGCAGCGCGCAGGCGCTCTTTTCCGACGTGCACGCCGGCGAAGTCGACATTCTGGTCGGCACGCAGATGATCGCGAAGGGACACGACTTCCAGCGCGTTTCGCTAGTTGGTGTGCTGAACGCCGACACCGCACTGTTTTCGCACGACTTTCGAGCGAGCGAACGCCTCTTCGCGCAACTGATGCAAGTCAGCGGCCGTGCCGGCCGGGCAGGTTTGCCCGGTGAAGTGCTGGTGCAGACGCGTTATCCGCGCCATGCGCTTTATCACGCGCTAGGGCGCCACGATTACGTCGGCTTCGCCAACTCGACGTTGGCCGAGCGGCGCGACGCGCATTTGCCGCCGTTCGTGTATCAGGCGTTGCTGCGTGCTGAAGGCCGCACGCTCGAGGCTGCGCTCGCTTTTCTGCAGCAGGCCGCGGCTGAACTGACGGGCATTGCAGCTGCCGAACGCGTGACCGTCTATGACGCGGTGCCGCTCACCATCGTCAAGGTGATGCACGTCCACCGCGCGCAGTTGTTGATCGAAAGTGCGTCGCGCGCGGCGCTGCAGGCCACGTTGCGCGCGTGGCAGCCGTTATTGCGCGGTTTGAAAGGCGTGCTTCGCTGGAACCTCGAAGTCGACCCGCTCGATATTTGAGTCGGCGTCTCTGCTCCCCGTTTGCGTCGGCGGAACTCGGATCAGCAAACAATCACTATCGACAGCGGCTGCGCGCGCTCCGGGCGCGTGCTCGGACCGTGTTCGAATAGCTTGCGGCAGAAGTCGCGGTGCGCGTGCGTGTCCGCGTACCCAACACTGCCGATGCCCGCGACGAAACGTGCGCGCCACGTGCCGCGAGTTGTCGATAGCGTGCGGAAGATCTGTAGTCGCTGGAACAAAGCATGGTGGATCTCACAGTGTTCACTTCTCACTTCCCGGCAGCAACGGCCGGCAACTCCCGCAAACCCTTCCGCAAACCCGCGCCCGTCAAGCCAGCCGGAACAGGTATCCGCCCACCACACAGCTAATCACCACGCCGCCGAACTCAATCGTTCAATGCCGCCTGCGCGTCACCGGATGATGCGGCCGACGTCGCACGTCCCCGACCTTCGGACGCATCGCGTTTGTCTGAGCCGCCCGTCGCGCCGCGGATAAACAGCACAACGCAGGCTGCGCACATCGCCCAGATGCCCAATACGACCAGCCACTTTTCCATTTCGCTTGTCCTCACCCCGTACCGTTTTTGTGCGCGCATGACCCCGCGCCCGCTATGTCTTCTATAACGGCGCGCCTGCCGGTTTGATAAGGGCTCGAAGAAAAGAAATATGGCCAGGGAAAATACCGATCCTTACCGGCGTTCGCCCTCTCACGGGGACTGGGCGGAAAGCCCCGACGGGCAAGGGATTGAGTGAGGTGCAACCGTTTCGCTATGTCGGTTGCACCTTTTTATTGGGAGGGGTACGATTCGGCCAACTTTTGTCTTTCGCCAGCATTTCGTCTGGTATCCGAAGAAGGAAACATGGCTAGCACCACCCTTGGCGTCAAGGTCGACGACCTCCTGCGTTCCCGGCTGCGAGATGCCGCCACCCGCCTCGAACGCACTCCGCACTGGCTGATCAAGCAGGCGATTTTTGCGTACCTGGAAAAGATCGAGCAGGGACAACTGCCGCCGGAACTGTCGGGCGTGGCAGGCTCCGCCGACATGGCTGACGGCGCGTCGGTAGAACCGGACGAGGACGGTGCGGCGCACCCGTTCCTCGATTTCGCGCAGAACGTGCAACCGCAATCGGTGTTGCGCGCGGCAATCACGGCGGCATATCGCCGGCCCGAGCCGGAATGCGTGCCGTTCCTGTTGGGTCAGGCGCGCTTGCCGGCCAATCTCGCGGGCGACGTGCAAGCGCTCGCCGCGAAGCTCGTCGAAACGCTGCGCGGCAAGAGTAAGGGCGGCGGCGTCGAAGGGCTGATCCACGAATTCTCGCTGTCGAGTCAGGAAGGCGTCGCACTGATGTGCCTCGCCGAAGCCTTGCTGCGCATTCCCGATCGCGCGACGCGCGACGCGCTGATCCGCGACAAGATCAGCAAGGGCGACTGGAAATCGCACGTCGGCCAGGCGCCGTCGCTGTTCGTCAACGCCGCGACCTGGGGTTTGATGATCACGGGCAAGCTGGTCACGACCAATAGCGAGACGAACCTTTCGTCGGCGCTTACGCGGCTGATCGGCAAGGGCGGCGAGCCGCTGATCCGCAAGGGCGTGGACATGGCGATGCGCCTGATGGGCGAGCAGTTCGTCACCGGTGAGAACATTTCGGAAGCGCTGGCGAACAGCCGCAAATACGAAGCGCGCGGTTTCCGCTACTCGTACGACATGCTTGGCGAAGCCGCCACGACCGAAGCGGACGCGCAACGTTACTACGCGTCGTATGAGCAGGCGATCCACGCGATCGGCAAGGCAGCTGGCGGCCGCGGGATCTACGAAGGTCCCGGCATCTCGATCAAGCTCTCCGCACTGCATCCGCGTTACTCGCGCTCGCAACAGGAGCGCACGATGAGCGAGTTGCTGCCGCGTGTGCGTTCGCTTGCGATCCTCGCGCGCCGTTACGACATCGGCCTGAACATCGACGCCGAAGAAGCTGACCGCCTCGAAATCTCGCTCGATCTGCTGGAAGCGCTGTGCTTCGATCCTGAGCTCGCCGGTTGGAACGGTATCGGTTTTGTGGTGCAGGCTTATCAGAAGCGCTGCCCGTTCGTAATCGAATACATTGTCGACCTCGCGCGCCGCAGCCGTCACCGCATCATGGTGCGCCTCGTGAAGGGTGCGTACTGGGACACCGAAATCAAGCGTGCGCAAGTGGACGGCCTCGAAGGCTATCCGGTCTACACGCGCAAGATCTATACGGACGTGTCGTATCTCGCGTGCGCTAAGAAGCTGCTCGGCGCGCCCGACGCGGTGTACCCGCAATTCGCCACGCACAACGCGCACACGCTGTCGGCGATCTATCACCTCGCGGGCAACAACTACTATCCCGGTCAGTACGAGTTCCAGTGCCTGCACGGCATGGGCGAGCCGCTTTACGAAGAAGTGACGGGCCCGCTGTCAGCAGGCAAGCTGAACCGTCCGTGCCGCGTGTATGCACCGGTCGGCACGCACGAAACGCTGCTCGCGTATCTGGTGCGACGTCTGCTGGAAAACGGCGCTAACACGTCGTTCGTCAATCGCATCGCCGATGAAAACGTTGCGATCCAGGATCTGATCGCCGATCCGGTCGAAGAAGCGTCGAAAATCGTTCCGCTCGGTGCGCCGCACGCAAAGATTCCGCTGCCGCGCAATCTGTACGGCGCGGAGCGTCTCAACTCGATGGGTCTCGATCTGTCGAACGAGCATCGTCTCGCGTCGCTGTCGTCGGCGTTGCTGGCGAGCGCGAATCATCCGTGGCGCGCTGCGCCGATGCTCGCCGACGATCAGATCGTGCTGGGCAATGCGCGCGACGTGCGCAATCCGGCGGATCATCGCGACCTCGTCGGCACGGTGGTCGAAGCGAGCGCGGAACATGTGAGCGCCGCATTGACGCACGCGGTTGCCGCAGCGCCGATCTGGCAAGCAACTCCCGTAGAAGCGCGTGCCGATTGCCTCGCGCGTGCCGCCGATCTGCTCGAAGCGCAGATGCATACGTTGATGGGCCTCGTGGTGCGCGAAGCGGGCAAGTCGCTCGCGAACGCGGTGTCGGAAATTCGCGAAGCGATCGACTTCCTGCGCTACTACTCGACTCAGATTCGCAGCGAATTTTCAAACGACACGCATCGTCCGCTTGGACCTGTTGTGTGTATCAGCCCGTGGAATTTCCCGCTCGCAATTTTCATGGGCCAGGTGGCCGCCGCGCTTGCAGCCGGCAACACCGTGCTCGCGAAGCCGGCTGAGCAAACGCCGCTGATCGCCGCTCAGGCCGTACGCATTCTGCGCGAAGCCGGCGTACCTGCCGGCGCCGTGCAACTGCTGCCGGGCGATGGCGAAACGGTCGGTGCGGCGCTCGTCGCCGACCCGCGCACCCGTGCGGTGATGTTCACCGGTTCGACCGAAGTCGCGCGCCTCATCAACAAAACGCTCTCGGGCCGTCTCGACCCGGAAGGCAAACCGATTCCGCTGATCGCTGAAACGGGTGGTCAGAACGCGATGATCGTCGATTCGTCGGCGCTCGCTGAACAGGTGGTGGCCGACGTGATGCAGTCGTCGTTCGATTCGGCAGGTCAACGTTGTTCGGCGCTGCGCGTTCTCTGTTTGCAGGACGACGTTGCGGACCGCACGCTGGAAATGCTGACGGGCGCGATGCGCGAACTGACGGTGGGCAATCCGGATCGCCTGTCGACCGATGTCGGCCCGGTGATCGACGTTGACGCGAAGCGCGGCATCGACGCGCATATCGCGGCAATGCGTGAGAAGGGCCGCAAGGTGGAGCAACTGCCGATGCCCGAGGGCTGCGCGCAAGGCACGTTCGTGCCGCCGACGCTGATCGAGCTCGACAGCATCGACGAATTGAAGCGTGAAGTGTTCGGGCCCGTGCTGCATGTGGTGCGTTACCGCCGCAGTCAGCTCGACACGTTGCTCGAGCAGATCCGCACGACGGGCTATGGCCTGACGCTCGGTATCCATACCCGCATCGACGAAACCATTGCTCACGTGATCAGCCGCGCGCATGTCGGCAACATCTACGTGAATCGCAACGTGATCGGCGCGGTGGTCGGCGTGCAGCCGTTCGGCGGCGAAGGTTTGTCGGGCACGGGGCCGAAGGCAGGCGGTGCGTTGTATCTGCAGCGCTTGCTCGCGACGCGTCCGGCGGGCTTGCCGAAGTCGCTCGCGCAGGCGCTGATCGTAGATGTACCGCAAGCAGCCGAAAAAGGCGACAATCCGTCCGCCGCGCTGACGGCGTTGCGCGACTGGCTGATTGCCGAGCGCGAGCCTCAACTTGCTGCGCGTTGCGACGGTTATCTGTCGCACATGCCGGCTGGCGCGACTGCGGTGTTGTCGGGGCCGACTGGCGAGCGCAACACTTACACGCTGGGCGCGCGCGGCACGGTGTTGTGTATCGCATCGACCGCGAGCGGTGCGCGCGCGCAGTTTGCCGCCGTGCTGGCTACGGGAAATCGAGCGTTGTTCGAAGGCCCGGCTGGTGAACAATTGGTAACGCAGTTGCCCGCATCGCTGAAGTCTTATGCGAGCGTGCGCAAGAACGCGGAGACGCCGTTCGACGCCGTTTTGTTCGAAGGCGACAGCGACGAATTGCTGACGCTCGTGAAGGAAGTCGCGAAGCGTCCCGGACCGATTGTGTCGGTGCAAGGCGTCGCGTCGCGCGCGTTGGAGAGCGGCGACGAAGACTACGCGCTCGAGCGTCTGTTGACGGAGCGCTCGGTCAGCGTGAATACGGCAGCTGCCGGTGGTAATGCGAATTTGATGACGATCGGTTGAGCGAACCTCATCGATTACTGGCAAGAAAACGCCGGGCCGCCCCAAGTTTTCTTGCGCCCCCTCGGGGGGCCTGGCGCGATGCGCCAGGATTTGGGGGCGGTCATTAGAACGGAAGCGGTAACGGCGATCCCGAAAGCCGCTCCATCCACACCTGGTACCAAGGAGAAGATATGCAACACAAGATGACACAGCTGGCAGGCGCAGCGCTGTTTGCGGCGATGTCGCTGGCGGGGACGGCCAACGCTCAATCGACGGACGACGTGAAGATCGGTTTCGCCGGTCCGATGACGGGCGCGCAGGCGCACTACGGCAAAGACTTCCAGAACGGCATCACGCTGGCTGTGGAAGACATGAACGCAACGAAGCCGGTGATCGGCGGCAAGCCGGTTCGCTTCGTGCTCGACTCGGCAGACGACCAGGCTGACCCGCGCACCGGCACCACCGTCGCGCAGAAGCTGGTGGACGACGGCATCAAAGGCATGCTCGGCCACTTCAACTCGGGCACCACGATCCCGGCTTCGCGCATCTACGCGAACGCGGGCATTCCCGAAATCGCGATGGCAACGGCGCCTGAATACACGCAACAAGGTTTCAAGACCACGTTCCGTATGATGACGTCGGACACGCAGCAAGGTTCGGTCGCGGGCACGTTCGCGGTCAAGACGCTTGGCGTGAAGAAGATCGTGATCGTCGACGACCGCACGGCTTACGGCCAGGGTCTGGCGGATCAGTTCGAGAAGGCGGCGAAGGCAGCGGGCGGCACGATCGTCGATCGTGAATACACGAACGACAAAGCCGTGGACTTCAAGTCGATCCTGACCAAGCTGAAGGCCGCCAATCCGGACCTAATCTATTACGGCGGTGCGGATTCGCAAGCAGCACCCATGGTCAAGCAGATGAAGGCGCTCGGCATCAAGGCGCCGCTGATGGGCGGCGAAATGGTTCACACGCCGACGTTCATCCAGATCGCGGGTGACGCAGCGAATGGCACGGTGGCATCGCTCGCCGGCCTGCCGCTGGAAGAAATGCCGGGCGGCAAGGACTACGTCGCCAAGTACAAGAAGCGCTTCAACGAAGACGTGCAGACGTACTCGCCGTATGCTTACGACGGCGCAATGGCCATGTTCGCCGCAATGAAGAAGGCTAACTCGACGGACCCGGCCAAGTACCTGCCGGTGCTCGCCAAGACGTCGATGCCCGCTGTGACGTCGTCGAACCTCTCGTACGACACCAAGGGTGATCTGAAGAACGGCGGCATCACGCTGTACAAGGTTGTCGACGGCAAGTGGACGACCCTGCAAAGCGTGGGCGGCAAGTAAGCCTTTCTTTGCAGATCGATCCGATCTTGAAGACCCCGCTTCGGCGGGGTTTTTTTATGGATTGCCGTAGAAGGCGCTTCTCCCCCGCACCGTTGCGCTTACTCCCCGCGCAACTTCCTCCCCTGCTCCCGAATCTGCTCCAAAGTCGCGCCGGGCGTGCTCGCCTCCTGCGGCATACGGATCTCTATCACGGCCGCGCATTTCGCCTCCAATGAACGCTGCAACGCCGGCAGAAAATCTTCGGTGCGTTCAACGGTTTCGCCGTGCGCGCCGAACGATCGCGCGAATGCCGCGAAGTCCGGATTCGTGAGCCCGGTGCCGTGTACGCGATTCGGATAGTGCCGCTCCTGATGCATGCGGATCGTGCCGAAGTGACCGTTGTTCACGACGATGAACAGCACATGCAGGTCGTATTGCATCGCCGTCGCAAGTTCCTGCGCGGCCATCATGAAGCAGCCGTCGCCCGCCAGCGCGACCACCGCACGTTGCGGATAGAGCGACTTCGCCGCGATCGCCGCCGGCACGCCGTAGCCCATTGCGCCACTCGTGGGCGCAAGTTGAGAGCGGTATTGACGATACGAAAAGTGCCGATGCAACCACGTCGCGTAATTGCCGGCGCCGTTGGTCAGTATTGCGTCATCCGGAAGATGCGCGCGAAGTTGCTGGATCACTTCGCCCATTTGTACGTCGCCTGGAATGGGCCGAGGTTTGCGCCACTCGAGATACGCGCGATGCGCTTCTTCCGCCGCGCCCGCCCACATCAGCGTGCGGGCGGAGGGTTCCAACGCCGCGAGCGCCGCCGCAAGTTCAGGCATGCCGGAGACGATGGGCAGATCGGCGGCATACACCCGCCCCAGCTCTTCCGCGCCTTGGTGCACGTGAACCAGTGTCTGCTTCGTCTTGGGAATGTCGAGCAACGTATAGCCGTTCGTCGTGGCTTCGCCGAGGCGAGGACCCAGCGCGAGCAGCAGGTCGGCATCGCGGATACGCTGGGCCAGCGCGGGATTGATGCCGAGTCCCACATCGCCGGCATAGTTCGGATGCTCGTTATCGAGCGTGTCCTGGAAGCGGAACGCAAGGCCGATCGGCAATTGCCAGTTCTCGACGAAGCGTTGCAAGTCCGCGCAGGCCGCGGGCGTCCAACCGCTTCCGCCTGCTATCACCATTGGCCGTTGCGCGCGCGCCAGCAATTCGCGCAGCTTGCCGATCTGCGCGGTCGACGGCGACGCGGCCACGCGCTGATAACGCGGCGCGCCCGGTACGGCGTCGCATGCATCGCTCAACACGTCTTCAGGCAAGGAAAGCACCACGGGGCCCGGCCGACCGGAAGTCGCCGTGTAGAACGCATGACTCAGATATTCGGGAATGCGCCTCGGATCGTCGATCTGCGCGACCCATTTCGCCATCTGACCGAACATGCGCCGATAGTCGATCTCCTGGAAAGCCTCGCGATCGAGATGCTCGCGCGCGCATTGCCCGATCAGCAGGATCATCGGCGTGGAGTCCTGAAACGCGGTGTGCACGCCAATCGATGCATGCGTCGCACCCGGTCCTCGCGTGACGAGCGCGACGCCCGGGCGCCCGGTCAGCTTACCGATCGCTTCGGCCATGTTCGCGGCCGCCGCTTCGTGACGGCAGACAATGGTCTGGATGCGCTCCGTTTCGTCGTGCAATGAATCGAGCACGGCGAGAAAACTCTCACCGGGCACGCAGAAGACACGTTCGACACCATGTGTGAGCAAAGCGTCGACAACAAGGCGCGCGCCAGTGGTTCGAGCGGCGGCAGTATCGGAAACGGGAGCATTCGGCTGCGACATTGCGATGAGGCCTCCAGACAGTGCATGAGTGCGGTTGCGTCGGTATCGACTGCATGATCGGCCGACCGGCGCCCCGACAGCTTACGCTGGGAGCGCACCCGGTGTCACGGCGCAGCGCAATGCGCGCTCATGCAGCGGGCGCGGCCAGCAAATACGCAAACATACAAAGAAAACGCGGGCGCTGGGGCCCGCGTCTCCTCCACTTCGCAACACGCCGCGTTGCCGATCAACGATCAGCACCGGACATCGTGCAGTCACCCATCAACATTCGACGATGTTCACCGCCAAACCGCCGCGCGACGTTTCCTTGTACTTCGTTTTCATATCCGCGCCGGTTTCGCGCATGGTCTTGATGACCGAATCGAGCGACACGTAATGACTGCCGTCGCCGCGCAGTGCCATGCGCGCTGCGTTGACGGCTTTCACCGACGCCATCGCATTGCGCTCGATGCACGGAATCTGCACCATGCCGCCGACCGGATCGCACGTGAGCCCGAGGTTGTGCTCCATGCCGATTTCCGCCGCGTTTTCAACCTGCTTCGGCGTGCCGCCCATCACGGCGGCGAGTGCGCCTGCAGCCATCGAGCAGGCGACGCCTACCTCGCCCTGGCAGCCAACTTCGGCGCCGGAAATCGACGCGTTTAACTTGTACAGAATGCCGATCGCAGCCGCGGTCATCAGGAAGTCGATCACGCCTTGCTGGTTCGAGCCTGGCATGAACCGCGTGTAGTAATGCAGCACGGCGGGAATGATGCCGGCCGCGCCGTTGGTGGGCGCGGTGACGACGCGGCCACCGGCGGCATTCTCTTCGTTGACCGCGATTGCATAGAGATTGATCCAGTCGATCATCGACAGCGGATCGCGCAGCGCCAGCTCAGGGTTGCCGGATAGCGCTCGATACAACTGCGGCGCGCGGCGCTTCACCTGAAACGGGCCGGGCAAGTTGCCGTCCGCGTCCGGATTGTTGATGCCGCAGCCTCGCGACACACATGACTGCATTACGTCCCAGATCTTCAGAAGGCCCGCGCGGGTCTCTTCTTCCGTGTGCCAAACCCGCTCGTTTTCCCACATCAATTGCGCGATGCTTTTGCCGGTCGATCCGCACAGCGCGAGCAACTCGTTGCCCGTTCGAAACGAGTGCGGCAATTGGTCGACGGCGGCAAGAACCTTGGTGTTCGGTGCGCCGGCCGTTACCACGAAACCGCCGCCCACCGACAGATACGTCGATTCGCGCAGCGTCTCGCCTTGCGCGTCGAACGCGCGCAGCTTGAGCCCGTTCGGATGTTCGGGCAGCGCTTGCCGGTAGAACGAGATGTGATCCTTCTGCACGAACGGCACTTCATGCGTGCCGAGCAATGCGAGCTTGCGCGTGGTGCGCACGGCTTCGAGCCGTTGCGCGATCGTGTCGGGGTCGACCGTGTCGGGTGCGTCGCCCATCAGGCCGAGCATCACGCCGCGATCCGTGCCGTGCCCTTTGCCTGTGGCGCCGAGCGACCCGTAAAGATCGACTTTCACCGACGCGGTGTTCGGCAGCAGCCCATCGCGTTCGAGCCCTTGGGCGAACATCAGCGCCGCGCGCATCGGCCCGACCGTATGCGAACTTGACGGACCAATGCCGATTTTGAAGAGATCGAACACGCTGACTGCCATTACTGCTCCCTGCTGATGAAAGTTGGTTTAGCGCGCCGGCATCGGCAAACACACGGCGAGCCACGCGGGTGGCGTCGGCGCGAGCCGCAGCGCGATCGGCGTATAGCGTCCGTCGAGACGCGCCGCCAGATGAAACAGTTCCGTCGCGTTCTTCGGATCCCACTGACCCGAGTAGCCGGGCAAGCCGGCTTCGCGGCGTTTTGCATCGAATGCGACGCTCGAATGCACGAATTCCTCATGCGTCTTGCTGCCGTCCGCATACGGCGAGAGCCAGTTCAGTGCCGCTTGCAGCGACGCACCGTTCGCACCCTTCTCCGGCAGCCAGTTGCGGTTGTGGCGGCGGGCGGCGAGCGCGGCGGTAACGAGCGGCTGCAGATCGTAAGTGACATAGTGCAGCGCGTCACGTTCGCTGAAATCGATCGTGGAGCCGTCCGGCTCGATGTTGTCGCCAATATGCTCGGCAAAAAGACGCTGCGCCGCATTGATCATTTTGCGGTTGTCGAGCGTGAAGGCCGCCATGGCTATCAGTTTGATCCGGTGACTTTGCCAGTTGTTCCGGTAAGTGCCTTTCAAAGGACGCGGCTGGTCGTCGATATCGGCGATGTAGCCGTTCGCGAGCTTCGTCAGAAACGCCATCGACGCGTTACGCGTTTTCACAGGCAGCGCACTCGCGGTCATATCGTACGCGAGGATCAGCCCTTCGAAGTGCGTTTCGTCGATTGGATTGAAGCTCGGCTGATAAGTCGTGACCCACGCGTACAGCAAACGGTCGACCAGCTTCAGATACCGGTCGTCGCTGGTGGCGCGCCATGCGAGCGCCGCGTCCCGCAACAGGTCGAGATCCTTCTCGGCTTCGACGCTCTGGTCGTAGACGCCCTCATGCGGCAGCGTGCCTTCCGTGTGCAGTTTGGCTTGCGCGTGAGGCTTGTCGTTCAGATGCGCGAGCACGTTGCTCACCAATGCCTTGACGCCGGGATCGGCATTCGTGCGCTCGCTGGTTTGCCAGGCGGGCGCTGCGCAAAAATTCATCGCCGCCTGCGCATGGCGAAGCGGCAGCAACACGGCTGCGCCGGCAAGCAGGCATGCGCATGCGTACCGCCACGTTGGGACTCGCGTTGCCCCGGCCGGGCTTTGCATCAATCGCACCTTTCGCACCATGCGAAACTCCTCGTTGGGCTGATTCGGTGTGTGATGTTAGCCGTTTGCGGCCTCCAGCGACAGAACCGCGCACCGCACGCTACAGGCTGCGGGCGGCGCGCGGTGACGGCCGGGTGTTACTCGTAATCCGCAACCGGCACGCACGAGCAGAACAGGTTGCGATCGCCATAGACGTTGTCCGCGCGGCCGACCGGCGGCCAGTACTTCTTCGCGATCAGCGTGGGCAGCGGATAGGCGGCGGTTTCGCGCGCGTACGCATGCTTCCACTCGTCCGCGATGACGACTGCGGCCGTGTGCGGGGCGTGCTTCAGCGGATTGTCTTCCCGGTCCGAGCGGCCTTCTTCCACAGCGCGAATTTCGTCACGGATCGCGATCATCGCTTCGATGAACCGGTCGAGTTCTTCCTTCGATTCCGATTCGGTCGGCTCGACCATCAGCGTGCCCGGCACCGGAAAGCTCATGGTGGGCGCATGGAAACCATAGTCGGCGAGTCGCTTCGCAACGTCGTCCACAGTGATGCCGCTCGTTTCCTTGATCGGACGCAGATCCAGAATGCACTCATGCGCGACGAGTCCGCCCGGGCCCGAGTACAGCACCGGATAGTGCGGCGCGAGTTTCTTCGCGACATAGTTCGCATTGAGGATCGCGGTCTCGGTCGCGGCGGTGAGGTTTTTCGCGCCCATCATCGCGATGTACATCCACGAGATCGGCAGGATCGACGCCGAGCCGTACGGTGCGCCCGACACTGCGCCAATACCGTTGGGCGCGCGTTCGTAGCCCGACGAAATCTGGTTCGGCAGGAACGGCGCGAGATGCGCGCCGACCGCAACCGGACCGACGCCCGGTCCGCCGCCGCCGTGCGGAATGCAAAACGTCTTGTGCAGATTCAGGTGCGAGACGTCGCCGCCGAACTGGCCCGGCGCGGTCAAGCCGACCATCGCGTTCATGTTCGCGCCGTCCACATAGACCTGACCGCCGCGCGCATGCACGATCTCGCAAATTTCGCGGACGTTCTGTTCGAACACGCCATGCGTGGACGGATACGTGATCATGATCGCCGCGAGTTTGTCGGCGTGCTGGTCGGCCTTCTTCTTCAGATCTTCGACGTCGACGTTGCCTTGCGCGTCGCACGCGACGACCACGACCTGCATGCCGGCCATTTGCGCCGACGCCGGGTTCGTGCCGTGCGCCGAAGCGGGAATCAGGCAGACGTTGCGATGCGCTTCGCCGCGCGACGCGTGATATGCGTGGATGATCAACAGGCCGGCGTATTCACCTTGCGAGCCCGCGTTCGGCTGCAGTGAAACCGCTGCGTAGCCGGTTGCGGCGACCAGCATTTCTTCGAGCTGGTCGATCATTTCGCGGTAGCCGACGGTTTGCTCAGCCGGTGCGAACGGATGAATCTGGCCGAACTCGGGCCACGTGACCGGTAGCATTTCCGACGTCGCGTTCAGCTTCATCGTGCACGAACCGAGCGGGATCATCGACCGGTCGAGCGCGAGATCCTTATCCGACAGGCTGCGCAGATAGCGCAGCATTTCCGTTTCCGAATGATGGCGGTTGAACACGTGATGCGTGAGATAGGCGCTCGTGCGTTCGAGCGCGGCCGGCACCGAGGCCGTGCTGGACGCCGTGATCGCGGCGTCCAGCGTGTCGACTTGCGGCGCGTCTTTCGCACCTGCGGCTTGGGCGAACACAGCCAACAGATCGCCGAGATCGCGGCGCGATGTCGTTTCGTCGATCGACACACCGACTTGCGTGTCGCTCACGCGGCGCAGATTGATACGCTTCGCTTTGGCCGCGTCGTGCAACGCTTGCGTGCGCGCGCCGGTGTCGAACGTAAGCGTATCGAAGAACGTTTCGTTGACGAGCGCGTAGCCAAGCTGCTTCGCGCCTTCCGCGAGCAACGAGGCGATGCGGTTCACGCGCAACGCGATTGTCTTGAGACCGCGCGGGCCGTGGTACACCGCATACATGCTGGCCATGATCGCGAGCAGCGCTTGCGCCGTACATACGTTCGACGTCGCTTTCTCGCGGCGAATGTGCTGTTCGCGCGTTTGCAGCGCGAGACGCAGCGCGGGATTGCCTTGCGCGTCGACGGTCACACCGACGAGACGGCCCGGCATCTGGCGCTTGAATTCGTCGCGCACGGCGAGGTAGGCCGCATGCGGGCCGCCGAAGCCGACCGGCACGCCGAAGCGCTGCGTGTTGCCGACGGCCACGTCCGCGCCCCACTCGCCCGGCGGCGTAAGCACGGTCAGCGCGAGCAAGTCGGCGGCGACCACCACGTGGCCGCCCGCTGTATGGATCGCCTCGGTGAGCGTGCGATAGTCCCGCACGTCGCCGTTCACGCCCGGATATTGCAACAGCACGCCGAATGCATTTGCGTTCGCGGCTTCCGCTGCGGGGCCCACTTTCACTTCGATGCCGACCGGCGTGGCGCGCGTTTTCACCACTTCAATGGTTTGCGGCAGCACGTCGTCAGCGACGAAGAATACGTTCGACTTCGGCTTGCCAACGCGTTGCAGCAACGTCATTGCTTCAGCGGCGGCGGTGGCTTCGTCGAGCAGCGACGCATTCGAGATCGCGAGACCTGTCAGGTCGACGATCATTTGCTGGAAGTTCAGCAGCGCTTCGAGGCGGCCTTGCGAGATTTCCGGCTGATACGGCGTGTACGCCGTGTACCACGCCGGATTCTCGAGCACGTTACGCAGGATCACCGTCGGCGTGTGGGCGTTGTAGTAACCCTGCCCGATGTACGAGCGGAACACCTGGTTCTTGTCCGCGAGTTCGCGCAGCGCGGCGAGCGCTTCCGCTTCGCTCTTAGGCTGTGCGAAGGGGCCGAGCGGCAGCGGTTCGGTGCGGCGGATCGTCTTTGGAATGACGGCGTCGATCAGCGCGGCGCGCGACGTGAAGCCCAAGGCTTCGAGCATCGCTTCCTGGTCGGCCGCATCCGGGCCGATATGCCGTTCAGCGAAGGCGTCATGCACTTCGAGCGCGGCGAGCGAGAGAGGAGTGCGGTTCATCAGACGATCCGGGTGTTCGAGCTTCATGGTGTTCCTGGCGGTGCGGCTGTCCGTGCTGGACCGTTCGAAACCTCGCGCTGTGCGCAAGGTCTCCTGAAGGAGCAATCCCAAAGGGATTTTCTTCAGGGCGCGGTCCCGTGTGTTTCACGAGGGACGCGCCGCACCTGTCGGGTTATATAAAAGTGAATCAGGCGCCGATCGACTTCGAGTACGCGTCCGCGTCGATCAAACGATCCTGTGCTGCGTCCGAGGCCGGCTTGATCTTGAAGAGCCAGCTTTCATACGGGGCGCTGTTGACCGAATCGGGCGTGTCAGCAACGGTGGTGTTCGCTTCGATGATTTCGCCGGAAACCGGCGCGTAGATATCCGAAGCGGCTTTCACCGATTCGATCACGGCGACGGTATCGCCTGCCGTGACGGTCTTGCCCAATTCCTGCACTTCGAAGAAGACGATGTCGCCAAGCGCTTCCTGCGCGTGGTCGGTGATGCCGACCGTCAGCGTGCCGTCCGCCTCGGTGCGGACCCACTCGTGCGATTCGGTGTATTTCAGATCGGCCGGGATGCTCATCGGATGCTCCTATGCGGTGTGATTCGATATGGACTAAAAGCTGGAAAAAGACGCACGCGCCGGCTGCTAACAATGGTTCAACTCACTGCGAGTACTTTGCCGTTGCGCACGAACGGCAGTTTTACCACGCTTGCGGGCACGGATTTGTCACGAATCTGAACATGAACCGTGTCGCCAGGTTGCACGCCTTTCGGCACCCGCGCGAAGGCGATGGATTCCTGCATGGTCGGGGAGAAGGTGCCGCTGGTGATTTCGCCTTCGCCGTGCGGCGTGACGACCTTCTGATGCGCGCGCAGCACGCCTGCGGCCTTGCCGTTCTCCTTCAGCAGGATCAGACCGACGAACGCCGCGCGCGAGCCGTCCGCTTCCAGCCGGCTCCTGCCGACGAAGTCGCGCGCGGAGGTCAGGTCGACGGTCCACGCGAGGCCGGCGTCGAGCGGCGAGATGTTGTCGTCCATATCCTGGCCGTACAGGTTCATGCCGGCTTCGAGACGGAGCGTGTCGCGCGCGCCGAGACCTGCCGGGCGCACGCCTTGTGCTTGCAGCGCATTCCACAACGCGACGACGTGATCGGCCGGGACGATGATCTCGAAGCCGTCTTCGCCGGTATACCCGGTGCGTGCAACGGTCAATTCGCCGAACGGCGTCGCTTCGACGCGCGCGGCGTTAAAGGGCTTGAGTGTTTCGGTGGCAGAGCGGATGGCCGGTACGGTTTGCCAAACCTTCTCACGCGCGTTCGGACCTTGCACGGCGACGATCGCGAGATCGCGGCGCGGCGTGATGGTCAGACCAAAGCCTCCTTCGTTCAACTGCTTGAACCACGCGATGTCTTTGTCGGCAGTGCCCGCGTTGACCACCACGCGGAAATGATCTTCGCCGAAGTAATAGACGATCAGGTCGTCGATGACGCCGCCGTCCGCGTTTAGCAGGCACGAGTACAGCGCGCGCCCAGACGTTTGCAGCTTCGCGACGTTGTTGGCGAGCGCATGCTCGAAGAAGCCGCGCACGCGTTCCCCGGTGAAGTCGATGACGCACATGTGCGAGACGTCGAACATGCCGGCGTCGGTACGCACGGCGCGGTGTTCGTCGATCTGCGAGCCGTAGTTGACGGGCATGTCCCAGCCGCCGAAATCGACCATGCGAGCGTTGAGCGCGCGATGGGTGGCGTTGAGCGGAGTGTGTTTGAGTTCGGTCATGGGGCCTCGGGCGTCTCGCGAAACAAAAAAGGCCATGCAGAGCCGCGCCTCGCGGCCTGCTGGCTGCGAGCGTGGTTCTGCATGGCCCCTCTGTCCTCGATACCTGAGAGATTGCGCTGCCGCGGCGACGTTGATTCGTCACGGCGGAACGCGCGCCCCTTCGGTGGGCAGCTTGCCGGATCTGCACGACATTGCGATGCAGACGGCTACTGCCGCTCTCCAGAGTGCGAAAAACGGCGCCTTGATGTTGCGTGTGTTACCTGGCGGCCGGTCTTTCGACGCGTTCGGTCCTTTTGCCTGAGAGTTTGCGGGTGTGCCCCTTCGGCGGCGCGGCCTGCGAAAATCAGCGGCCCGCGCGCTCTCCCGACGCGTGCGGCGAATGTACGCGAGGGCCGGAGGCTTGTCAAATGGCGGTTTATTCGCGGTTATTCGTCCTCGTTCGCCCTGATTCGTCCTGGTTGGCCCTTATTCGCCGATAGCATGCGCCGCGCCGTCCAGTTCCTGGTTCAGCACGCGCTGTTCGTCGGCGGACAAGCCGCCGCCATGTTGGCCGGCCATTTCATGCGCCTCGCGCCGGATCACATCCAGCCGATGATGCAACGCATCGCCTTGTGGCGGCGGGTAATAGCCTTGATTGACGCGATTGTCGATACGGCGGCTCAGATTGTCGATGCGGCCGTCGACCTGATGCAGGCGTTTGTCGGCGATCTGTTGCGGGCTTGGGCGCGGCGCCGGCTCGGTCTGCGGTGCTACCACACAGGCGGCGAGCGAACTCAGTAATGCGCATGCGGCGAGGGCGCGGATGGGACGTGACATGAACTCTCCGTGAAGTCGTTGTGGTTTTGCGGTGCTACAGGCGTAGCAACGGATCACGGCAGACGAGCGCTGACCCGGACGGCCCGCTCTTTTGTAACGTTATATTGCTTTCCGGTTTGTCAGTTTTGCCGGCGCGGCACTTCGCGCCGCGCCGGCAACGCCTCAATAACCTGTAACGCGGTTCAACGAACCCGCTGGAACGGCAGGCGGACGCCCTCGTCGGAACTGCGCGCCGCGAGTTCGATGATGGTCATCACGTCGACGGCATCTTGCGGGCTCACGGGAAACTTCACGCCGTGCTGGACCGCCTCGGCGAGCGCGATATAGAAGCCCGCATAATCGCCATTGCGCGTCGGTAATTCGCGCTCCACTTCGCGGTCGCCCTTCAGCACGCGCAACGTGCCTGCGGCATTGCCGGCCGCAAAGCCCTCGTCGCCCGGACGCAAGCCGGCTTTCAACTGGTCTTCCTGCGTGTCGAGTCCGTACTTTACGTAACTGCCGCGCGTGCCGTGAATGGCGAACCTCGGCGCAACGATCGCCGTCAGCGCGCTTGCGTGCAACACGACTTCGAATTCGCCGTAGCCCAACTGGATATGCACGTAGTCAGACGCGCTCGCGTCATCGCGATGGGTGCGCACGGTCGCGGACACGGTCTGCGGCGCGCCGAACAACGCCAGCGCCTGGTCAATCAGGTGCGGTCCGAGATCGAACAGCAGCCCGCCGCCGCGCGACGCTTCCTCGCGCCAACGCTGACGCACTTCAGGCCGGAACCGGTCGAAATGCGATTCATAGTGCGTGATGCGTCCTAACTCGCCGCTCGCGAGCAGATCGCGGACGGTCATGAAATCGCCGTCCCAGCGACGGTTGTGAAACGGCACGAACAGTTTGCCCCGCGCGAGTGCAATGTTGGCGAGCGTGCGAGCGTCGGCAGCGCTGAGCGTGACTGGCTTGTCGACCACCACATGCTTGCCTGCTTCGAGCGTACGTCGCGCGAGATCGAAGTGCGTGTCGTTCGGCGTGGCAATAACCACGCAGTCGATCTCCGGGAGCGCGAGCAACGCGTCGAGATCGGCCACCACCTTCGCGTGCGGATAGTCGGCGAGCGCGGCCTCGGGTCTACCGGTCGCGATGGCGGCGACGCTGGCGCGGCCACAGTGCTCGATCACCGGTGCATGAAACGTCGCGCCTGCGAATCCGTAACCCATCAATCCAATTTTCAGCGATGCGGACATGCGTGTCTTCCTGCAAAAACGGCGCGCCGCTTTGCCACCGCGGCGGCGGCGCGCAACGCCGTCATTGTGGCATGGCCGGGACCGGGATTGCGCCGGCAGGCCAGGCGCCGAAGCTCCGCCTTTTCTCGCGGCGCGGTGGGCGCCGGTTCATCCGCGGGATTCGTCGAGCGAATCTATCCGCCGATTTCATCCGTGTTAACATCGCTCCTCTCGCGCCAACCGAGGCGCGCCGGGCGAGCCTCGCAACGCGTGGCATGCATTCCCGAGCGCGCGCCGCGCGGCATGCGCCGGCTTCGCGACCGGCAATACTGCGCTGCGGCGCCTCAAGCGCCGCTATCAAACGGCGCGTTCGAGTGCTCCGTCTGAACAGCCGCTTTTCAACCCGCACTACCCCATCCACAGACGATGTCCGCAGGCCTGAATCCCGCTCAAAATGAAGCGGTCCGTTACCTTGACGGGCCGTGTCTCGTACTCGCCGGCGCAGGGAGCGGCAAGACGCGTGTGATTACGCAGAAAATCGCGCATCTGATCGAGGCAAAGGGCTTCGAGCCGCGCCACATCGCGGCGGTCACGTTCACGAATAAGGCAGCGGCGGAAATGCGCGAGCGCGTGGGAAAACTGCTCGAAGGCAAGACGCTGACCACGCCCGGCAAGGAAGGCCGCAAAGTGCCCGTCAATCAGTTGACGGTGTGCACGTTTCACTCGCTCGGCGTGCAGATTCTGCGGCAGGAAGCGGAACACGTCGGCCTCAAGCCGCAATTCTCGATCATGGATTCCGACGACTGCTTCGGCATGATCCAGGAGCAGGTCGGCTCGACGGACAAGGGCTTTATCCGCAAGATCCAGTCGATCATTTCGCTGTGGAAGAACGGACTCATCATGCCCGAGCAGGCGATCGCGATCGCCGCGAATGAGGACGAGCACCAGGCGGCGATCGTCTATCGCAACTATGTGGCGACGCTGCACGCGTACCAGGCGGTCGATTTCGACGATTTGATCCGCCTGCCCGCCGAACTCTTCGCGAGCAATGAGCAGGTGCGCGACCGCTGGCAAAACAAGCTGCGTTATCTGCTGATCGACGAATATCAGGACACCAATGCCTGCCAGTATGAATTGCTCAAGCAACTGGCCGGCCCGCGCGCGGCATTCACGGCGGTGGGCGACGACGATCAGGCGATTTACGGCTGGCGCGGAGCGACGCTCGAGAACCTCGCGCAGCTCGGCAAGGATTTCCCGAAGCTGCATGTGATCAAGCTCGAGCAGAACTATCGTTCGACGGTGCGCATTCTCACGGCCGCCAACAACGTGATCGCGAACAACCCAAAGCTCTTCGAAAAGAAGCTGTGGTCCGAGCACGGCATGGGGGATTCGATCACCGTCACCCCGTGCAACGACGAAGAGCACGAAGCCGAGTCCGTAGTGTTTCGTCTGTCCGCGCACAAGTTCGAGCGACGTGCGAATTTTCGCGACTACGCAATTCTCTATCGCGGCAACTTCCAGGCGCGCATCTTCGAACAGGTGCTGCGCCGCGAGCGGATTCCGTATGTGCTGTCAGGCGGCCAGTCATTCTTCGATAAAGCTGAAATCAAGGACATTTGCGCGTACTTGCGGCTGATTGCGAACGCTAACGACGACCCCGCATTCATCCGCGCGATCACCACGCCGCGTCGCGGTGTCGGTAACACGACGCTCGAAGCACTCGGCTCGTTCGCGGGTCAAGCGAAGGTGTCGCTGTTCGAGGCGGTGTATATGGGCGGCATTGAAGCACGCTTGTCGCCGCGTCAGATCGAGCCAATGCGCGTGTTCTGCGACTTCATGCAGCGCCTCACCGACCGAGCCGAAAAGGACGCGGCGGGCACGCTGCTCGACGAGTTGATGGACGCGATCCACTACGAAGCGTATCTGTACGACGCATTCGACGAACGTCAGGCGCAATCCAAGTGGCAAAACGTTCTGGAGTTCATCGAATGGTTAAAGCGCAAGGGCACGAAGGCGGAGCCCCAAGGCTCGGATGAATCCGCTGGTTCGGGCAACCAGCAGGCAACCGGCTACGACACGGCGGACGGCTTTGGCGACACGGGCAAGAACCTGCTCGGCCTCATCCAGACGGTCGCGCTGATGTCGATGCTCGAAGGCCGCGAGGAAGATCCGGACGCGGTGCGGCTCTCGACCGTGCACGCGTCGAAGGGGCTTGAATATTCGCACGTGTTTCTCGTGGGCGTCGAAGAAGGAATCATGCCGCATAGAGGCGGCGCGGACGACGAGCCGATCGACGACGCGCGCATCGAGGAAGAGCGCCGTCTGATGTATGTCGCGATCACGCGCGCGCAACGCAGTCTGCATCTGAACTGGTGCAAAAAGCGCAAGCGCGCACGGGAGACGGTGGTTTGCGAGCCGTCGCGATTCATCCCCGAGATGCTGCTCGACGACGCGCCGCCGCCGACGCCCGAAGAGGCGCCGATGTCGCCCAAAGACCGGCTCGCGAGTCTCAAGGCGCTGCTGCAGAAGCCTTGAACACCGCGGTTGGCGGGTGCGTGGCAAGACCCCGCTGACCTCAGGTGCTTCACCGGTTTTCGTGGAAAGGCGCGCTACAGTGGCGCGGCTGGTCGGTCGCACGGTCATGTATCTTCGCGTGCCTTCGCGCACCTTCGAGCCCGCCAACTGGAGACCGCCGCATGACCTCGCCGACGCTCGCGCCATACACCCGCGCCCTCGAAGCCTACATCGACGCGAAAGACAACACGCGCGCGCAACGCATGCCGGATGCGTTTGCTCCCGACGCCGAGCTCACCATTTCTCTTGCAACGTCGACAATCACCTTCCCCGCGCGCACGGTCGGCTTGGACGCGATCACGAAGACGCTCGTCACCGATTTCGGTGCGACGTACACGCGATGCCGCACGTATTACGTGTGCGACTCGCTGAACGTGCGCGACGGTGCGATCGATGCGCTGCCGTGGCTCGTGCTGATGCGTGAACCCGCCGCCGGCGCGTTGCGCGTGGGCCACGGCGTCTATCGCTGGACTTTCGATGAAACGCCAGCCGTCAGCCGCTTTCATATCCACATCGCACGCATGGACGTCGTGCCGGATACGGATGGCGCGTTGCTCGACGCGTTGCAGGAAGGCTTGAGTTATCCGTGGCTTCCGCCGGCGGAATTGCACGCGCGTTTCACCGAGCTTGCGCGCAGTACGCCGGCGCTCTCGTTTGTCGACGCCTTCGCTCGTCCCGTCGGCGAGCAATAAGGCGGCACTCGCGCGCAGAATCTGTCGAGCATAAAAAATCCCTGCCCGGGTGGTTGCGGTGCAGGGATTGGGTTGTCGGATAAGCGGCGCGCAATTGTCTTCGCGCGCGGCCAATGCGCGCTACTTGGTGTTACTTCGCGGCACTGACCATGTAGTCGACGGCGGCCTTTACGTCGGCGTCCGAGGCGTTCGAGCCGCCTTTGGGCGGCATCGCGCCCTTGCCGTGCAGCGCATAGTTGTAGACGGTGTCCATCGGCTCTTTCAGGCGCGGCGCCCAAGCTTCCTTGTCACCGAACTTGGGTGCGTTGAGCACGCCGGCAGCGTGACATGCCTGGCACACCTGCTGGTACAAGGCCTTGCCCGCTTGCGATGCATCTGCGCTTTGCGTGGCGCCGGATGCGGGCGCCGCGGCTTGCGGGACGCTCGCCATTGCCGCCACTGCGGCGGCGGCTTGTGCCGCGCCAGCATCGGAAGCGCCGCCGGCAGCCGTTGCACCAGAAGCGCCGGCCGCGACAGAAGCGGCAGCGGCGCCGGACGCGGCCGCCGCGCCCGATGCCGGCTGCGCCGGTTCAGCGAAGCTTCCGCCCGAGTTATTCGCCATGTAGGTCACCGCGCGAGCGATTTCGAAGTCGCTGTAGTCGTCCGGGCTCGTGCCGCCGCGCGGAGGCATGGCGCCTTTACCGGCGAGCGCCGTGTGCAGCAGCGTGTCGAAGCCTTGCGAGATGCGTGGTGCCCAATCGGCAGTATTGGTGAACTTCGGTGCGCCTGCCGCGCCGGACGCGTGACAGGCCGAGCAGACCGCCTTGTAGACTTCTTCGCCAGTCTTGTAGACGCGTGGCGCGTTGGCGTCGCGAATGTCGACCTGAGCGATCGGCTTGATGCGGGCAGTGACCTCGGCTTGGGAGAGACTGTCGGTGCCGGCGCCGGTGCGCGTCGAGTTGTCGACGTAATAGGCCAGCAGAACGATGATGATGATCGGCACAGCAAACCCGGCGATGACCGCGGCGATGAGCTGTCCTGGGGTTTTGATCGGGGCTCCGTGTGGTGCTTCGCTCATGCTTGTCTCGTCTCCGTGGGTATGTGAGCGGTACAGCGCGACGGCAACTTCTTGTTCTTGATCGGCCACGGACGATTATAGACGCAAGCTTTCGGCGGCGGCGAGGGCCGCAGCGTGCTGTTCAGCAGGCGTTTACCCGCATCGCGCGAAGTCCTGCAAAGGTGCGCAAAACCACGGGGGAAGGGCCCGGAGGCCGTCCGGTGGACGGTATGGCGGAAACCGGGTATCCTTTCGGTCTTGCTTTGGCGCCGCATCCGCTCAGTTTGCCGCGCTTTCGCGTTTCTTGTGTCAAAGCGCCCGTAGCTCAATGGATAGAGTACTGCCCTCCGAAGGCAGGGGTTGCTGGTTCGATCCCAGCCGGGCGCGCCAATAACATTGGCTCGGAATCAAGGGTTTAGGCAAACAACGCCTAAGCCCTTTTTTATTTCCCACGCCCTCAATGTAGCGCCATTCGGCGCCTCATCCCCAGGCTTGTCCGCCGCGCTCACTCCCGCTAGAATCCTCCGGTCACTGGGGAGTAGCCTTCCTTCACGCATCGCATGAAGGGGAGCGCGTCAACATACTTGACCTGACAGGTCATGGCGCGTTCGACCGGGTCGGTTTGGCGAGACCATTGGCGCACTGCTTCGTTCTGGTCGGACGGGTGGCGGTGCGTCATTGGTTCGTCTAACGTCCGACCGCGGAGCCGCTGTGAAATCACGTTGTCCCCTACCCAATTTCCTCCTGCACCATGCGCCGCGCCGCGCGTTTCCCGTCGACGGGAGCCGTGCATGACCGGTCTTATCATCGAACTGGCCGTCATGCTGGTCGTCATTCTGGTGGCGGCTGAGCTTTTCACCAACGCGCTCGAACATCTCGGCGAGCGCCTCAAAATCTCGGAAGGCGTCACCGGCTCGCTGTTTGCCGCGGTGGGTACTGCGTTGCCAGAGACGTTGGTGCCGCTGATCGCGATCATCGGCGGCACGGCTGATCATGCCGTCAATGAGGAAATCGGTGTCGGCGCCATCCTCGGCGCGCCGCTGATGCTTTCCACGCTGTCCACCTTCCTCATGACGCTCGCGGTCCTGCGTTCACGCGGCATCGGAGGACGGGTCGCACCTGAACGCTCGGGCTTCACGCGCGACCTCAACTATTTTCTTTTCGCGTTCCTGCTGGCGGCCGCGGCCATGTATGTGCCGCACGAGCAAAAAATCGTCCGCGCGCTGTTCAGCATTGCGCTCATGGGCGTCTACGTCGCCTATGTGGTGGCGACTTTCCGCGCGTCAAACAGTCTCGTGGATGCCGGCCACGGCACGGAGGCGCCGGGCAAGATGCTGCTCGCGCGCCTCGGCGTGTCGACGAACCTGGCGACGATCGCCATCCAGCTCGCGCTCGCCGTCGCCTTGCTGGTGTGGGGTGCCGAAGGTTTCATCCACGGTGTTCGGGGCGTGTCCGAAGCGTTCGGTGTTTCGCCGCTGCTGCTCTCCCTGCTGATCATCCCGATCGCCACCGAACTGCCGGAGAAGGTGAACAGCATTCTGTGGATTCGCCGCGGCAAGGACACGCTGGCGTTCGGCAACATCACCGGTGCAATGGTGTTTCAGGGCACGTTGCTACCGGCGATCGGCATTCTTCTGACGCCGTGGACGCCGCGAATCGAGGTTGTCACGGGCATCGTCATCACGCTAGCCGCGGCGGCGTGGCTGCGCGTCAACGCGCGGGAGCGCGGCGCGCCGGTGTGGGCGCTGCTCGTGTGCGGTGCGCTTTATGTGGCTTATCTGGCCATTACGCTGAGCCGCTAGGCGTCGCGGCGCGCCGTCGTCGGAGTGCGTCGATTTAGACGCTTTTCCCCGGCTAACTCTCGGGATCACCCAGTGGAGAGTGACGGCATAATTTCCCAGAATGTTAAGACGCGGATTTCGTGGGGCGCTGCCAACGGCTGCGCCGCCGCGCCGCGCTCTATTCGCGCATGCCGTGGACGCGTGAAGAGGCACAGAACCAGTTGGGCAAGTCCAAGGAGTGCGGTATGAGCAACATTGTCATAGTCGGATCGCGGGGCCATGCGAAAGTCGTCATCGACATCGTTGAACAGGAAGCGAAGTACAGAATTGCCGGGCTAATCGACGGGTACCGCAACGTAGGTGAGAAGACGCTGAACTATCAGGTGCTCGGCTCTGAAGCTGATCTCCCACGTCTGACTGCCGAATATGATTTGAGAGGGGTAATTGTTGCTATCGGCGACAATCTGGTCCGTTCGAAAGTCGCGGCGAAGGTCAGCGAGTATTGCCCCCAACTACCGTTTGTGAATGCCGTTCATCCGCGGGCGACGATCGCTCGCAGCACCACTGTCGGGGCGGGTACCGTATTGATGGCGGGAGCGATAGTTAATCCTGACTGTCGGGTGGCCTCGTTCTGCATCTTGAACACGAACTCGTCACTGGATCATGATTCCGTCATGGACGAGTATTCGAGCCTTGCACCCGGGGCCATAACCGGTGGCAATTGCCGAATCAGCGCGTTCTCCGCGATCGGCATCGGCGCCGTACTTCGCCACGGCATTACGATCGGCGAACACAGTGTAATTGGCGCGGGTGCCACCGTTCTGAAGGACATCGAAGCATATACGGTCGCCTACGGCTGCCCTGCCAAAAAGGTCAGCGACAGGGTTCCCGGGGCGCGCTACCTGTGAATGCAGGCGATCGATTCATTATATCCACGACTTGCTCGCGTCGTTACTCCGAACCAGCCAACGGCTTTAGGGCGCGCGACAGGAATCTACCAGTGAGTGAAACGATTCGCTCACCCCGCAATAACCTGAATGTAAATGGATAAATATGAACGTTGTTACGTCGGACGACAGCGTCGGCGTTGTGCCGACCCATCCGCTCTCGAAGCATTTCATCGTCATCGGCTACCGGGACGGAGCTTACTCAACCATCCCTAACAACTTCTTCAGGAATTGGCTGGACGAAGAGGCCACGCAGGGAACGTTCCATATTGGCCGTTGCACAATATTGGGTGTGGGTTCGGTAGCGAGGTACGACGGCAATGCGCAAAAACTGGTCATTGGAAAGAACGTCGCTGGTGGTATGGGTCTCAAATTCATTCTTAATGCGCAGCATGAAATGAAGACCATATCGACAACCATGTTTAGCATCTACGGTGAAGGCCTCACCAACGCTGTCATGCCGCAATACGCAGACACTGTTATCCACAACGACGTATGGATCGGAGATGAGGCATTGTTTCTCGGTGGCAGCGTCGTCGAAAGTGGGTGTGTCATTGGCGCGCGCACCCTGATACCACCGAACTTCCGAAGCGAACCGTACGGCATTTATGTCGGCTCGCCGGCGCGGCTCGTGCGTTTCCGTTTTTCAGAGAGGGTGCGGGAGCGCTTGCTGGATCTGGCGTGGTGGGACATGCCGCTTCAGTGGATCAAGAGGAACAACGACGCTTTCCTCGTCGATCTCACGGCAGATGAGGGGCGTGCGCTGGAAGTACTCGGGGAGCTCCAGCGGGACAAAACTGCTGAACTGGCTAATGCGAACAAGGTTGTCGCGAAGGTGTCCTGACCACTAGCGGTTTTCGCCCTCAATGAAAAAAAGCACTTAATGCAACCATGCATTAAGTGCTTTTTAGTACGTGATTTGGGAGTGAACGCGCTATTTTTAATAGGCTTTGATGATGTCGACGATCCGTTCTATGTTTCCGGACGAAAGCCCCGGGTAAATCGGCAGGCACAGCACTTTCCTCGCGGCATCGGCTGCGACCGGGAGGTTGGCAGGACTGGCGCTCACAAGGCCGCGATACATCGGGAAATCCGAAATCAGCGGGTAGAAATAGCGGCGCACGATGATGTTGTGGCTACGGAAATTCTCAAACAACGCGTCGCGACTACACGGGAAGTCGTCTTCCACGAGAATTGGAAAGTACGCGCGATTCGCAATGGGGTTGTCGCAAGCTGGCAGGCAACGGATTCCAGGCACATCGGAAAGCAGTGCGCAATACTGCGAGGCGATTTCACGCCGGCGGGCAAGGGCTTCGTCGATATTCTTCAGCTGCAGAAGCCCGAACGCGGCATTCACTTCGCTCATCTTGCCGTTAATGCCAGGCGCGACGACGGTCGTTTCGTCGACGAAACCGAAGTTTTTCAGGTGATTGACCCGCTGTTTGGTCTTTGCATCTGGACAAATAATTGCGCCACCCTCGAACGTATTGAAGACTTTCGTTGCGTGAAAGCTTAAGACGGAGAGGTCGCCGTGGCGAAGAATGCTCTTGCCTTCGCGGCGCACGCCGAATGCGTGAGCCGCGTCGTAGATAACCTTCAGGTTGTAATTGTCGGCGATCTTCTGAATGGCGTCGGTGTCGCAAGGATAGCCGTAGCAATGCACGGGCAGGATCGCCGTGGTCTGGGGCGTGATGGCTGCCTCGATCTTCCGCGGATCCATATTGAGCGTGTGCGGATCTACGTCGACGAAAACCGGCTTGATTCCATTCCAAAGCAGCGAGTGCGCTGTTGCCACGAACGAATAGGGGGTCGTGATCACCTCACCGGTAATGCGCAGCGCCTGCAATGCAGTAACCAGACCTAACGTGCCATTCGAGAAAAGCGCGAGATGGTCAACACCGAGGTACTCTTCGAGCGCCGCCTCGAGCCGTTGGTGAAATGGGCCGCCATTAGTCAGTACCTTGCTCTCCCATATCTCGCGGAGATAGGGAATAAAGTCGTCCAGCGGCGACAAATAAGGCTGCGTGACAAAGATGGTTTCCTCTGTCAACGCGGACACTGCTTCTGCAGGTAGGCTTGCGTTCATGATTCGGTTCTTCGCTAGTTAAGGGCGGTGCGTCACGGACGATCAGATCACGGCGTCCGTCGAAAGTGCAGCGAGCGAGGGCGACCAGTCCGCTGGCAATGTCGCCTCAAAGGTCGTCGGCGTATCGCCTGCGCACCAACGCTTCCACATGGTGCGTACCGCGATCGAGAAGCCGCTTGCTACTTTTTCTGGCTGGAAAGGAACTGAGTTCACACATCGTTCGCGCATCCCGATGCGAAGTTCATTGAGAGCATCGAGATCTCGTGTCAGTTCGATGCTCTTGCGGATGAATTCTTCCTTGTTCCGCACAATGAACTGTTCGAGTCCAACGTGCTCGAGCCAGCAAGCACCTCCGCGGCTCGGCATCGATGTGCCTGGCATCGTGATTGTCGGGACTCCCATCCATAAGGCGTTGAGCGTGGTAGTCGAGCCTGTGTACGGGAAGGTGTCGAGGCAAAGATCGACCTGATGGTGCTGCTGCATGTACACAGGCAGCGACCCGCGAGGACAAAACGTGAGCCGGTCGGCGGTAATGCCTTCCGCGGCGAACCATTCGAGATACGTCGGCTCATCCAGCTTGCTCGAAATCGCGCCGATCACCATTCGTGACGACGGCTCTGCGCGCAGAATGACGCTCCAGAGTGCGATAACTTCCTGACTCAGCTTGTTGAGCCGGTTGAAACTTCCATAGGTAACGTAGCCCTTGTGCAGCGCAGGCAGCGCGTTCACCGGCGGACAGTTTGGCGGTGGCATGTACGGAGCAATCGCGGGCAACAGGGCCAGCTTCTCGACGAACTGGTCTTCAAAATGTGCCGGAGGCGTGATGAAGCGATCGGAGATGTAGTAATCGAATGCAGTCATCCCAGTGGTGGCGGGATAGCCGATCCACGAGGCCTGGATGGGCGCGGGCTTGTGCCCGAGCGCGATGATTCGTGAATGTGCCGTATGCCCGGAAAGGTCTACGACGATATCTATGCCATCACTAGAAATCTTCTTGACCAGCTCTGCATCGCTCAGATTCGCCACGGCGTGCCACGAGTCGGCATGAGAGCGAAGTTTCTCAGTGAAATGATCATTGACCCCGAAGTTGTAGTAAAAATGGAGCGATAGATCGCGATCACGACTCAAATGCTGGACGACAGGCAGAAGATAGTAAGCCGCTGCGTGATTGCAAAAGTCGCCGGAAACAAAGCCAATTCGCAACTTGCGCTCAGGGTCACGCTGATTGGCGTAGCGTCGGTTGGCAACGATGCCGGGAACGCCGTGCACTTCCCCGAACAATCGGTGTTCCTCGAACAGCGCAGCCTTGTCAATCGTACTGCTGTGGGTCAGGCAGAACAGCAAATTGGTACGCGCGTTTGCATCTGAGGGCTCGATCGCGAGCGCCGTGCGCAACGCAGTTTCGGCCTCAGCGATCGCGCCGATGCCCAAGTAGACGTTCCCGAGCGAACTGTGTACAGCGGCGGAGTGCGGCGCAAGTTGTGCGGCTCGTGTGCATGATGCAATCGCCTCCGCGCGCCGCCCGAGCGCGACAAGCGTAACACCGAGAATTCGATGTGCCTCCGCGTGATCGGGAGAAATGGCGATGAGTTCTCGCGACTGGCGTTCAGCTTCTTGCAGCGCACCGAGGTGGCGCGATGTGTCGGCGAGCAGTAATCGGCAGATCACGTCACCCGGATCCAATTCAACGCCTTTGCGCGACGCTTCCATCACTTCCTGGAATCGATTGGCTTTGTGCAGCGAGATGGCCAGTGCACGCCAACTCTGGACGTCATTCGGATAGCGAACCGTTAGCTTGCGTGCCAGCTTGATCGCTTCCGTAAAATTCCCTTTGTGCACAAGCGCATTATGCTTTTGGATTTCTACGGTCGACGCGCGCCGATGTTGAGCCACGTTAATCGCCGCGCCCGGATTTTTAGCCGGCTCGTTCGCGGCTTCGCTGACAATCAGGTTCACATCATCTGAGGTTTTCCGGCGATCATGGATCTTGACCGCCAGCCGCTCTTCCGGTTGCGCCAACTGATGAATCAAGCTGTTCAACGCGGGCCCATGAACGCCTTGCTGCTGTGCCAACTCCACCGCCGTCCATCCTGCGGCCACCTGATCGCTTTCGAACAGGGCATTAATATAGGCGACCCAGTACTGGCCGTTGGCCGGACTGCTGCCCAACGCCACCTCAAAGTGCGGAACAGCCTCAGCCGGATAGCCTGTCTGGACTTTAACGACACCAAGGTTGTAATTCGCGTCCGCATGATTCGGCACCACTTCGACGATCGCTTCGAAAAGCGCCCGCGCGTCGTCGATCTCGCCCGCATGATATTGCTCGATGGCGCTCTGCATGACGAGAGCGATGTCCTGAGCGCGTTGCTGTTCAGGAGAGAGAGGCTGGGGAGCCGAGAAGTCGAATTGGATGGACATGATGCTCGCACGAGGAAGCTGTACGTTGGATTATCAATTCGGAATTCGCAGCCTGAAGGGTGGAAGTGACGGCAAAATGGCCACCAATTCACCTGATTACGGACGCCGGCGGCGCAGCCATGGAACGCCGCTCGCGGGCCTTTCGGCAACGTGTCGACACGGGTTGCGCGACGCCTTCGCGCGCGGCTTCCAGGGGCGAAGGCCGTCCCCATGTGCTTTGCTAGAAGCACAAAAAGAAACGCCCGCGCAAGGCGGGCGAGGGTGAAGCGTGCACACCTTAATGCTGGCGCGCGTGTTGTTGTTCTTCTGTTCTGTCGTTCCGCGGTTCGCTCAACCGGCGGGCCGTTCGTAAAGCTTAGAGCTGTGCTGCCTTCTGATACTGATTCGCGGCGCTCACGCGGCGCATGGCAGCCGTGTATTCCGCCTGCAATTCGACCTGCGTGGTTTGTGCGTCGGCGATGATCGCGTCGTTGCGCGCGACGATCGAGCGGATCACATCGAGCGAGCCCTGAACCCGCTGAGCGTCGAGCGACATGATGAGCGGCGACCGCAGCTCGGCAAGTCGCGCGGCTTCGGGCCAGTCGGCCAGCGCGGCCGCATGCTCGATTTCGCCGGTCAGTGCCAGCACTTTCTCGATCAGGGCAGATTGCTCCATTCGCGGTTCTCCGTACTGTTACTTGTTGGTCGCGAGCGCGCCGGCGCTGTTCGTGCCGCCGAAGAGCTGCGTCAGGTAAGCCGAGTTGTTGCTCGTCGTGGCCATCAGCGTGTTGAGCGCCGTGAACTGCGCCGAGTACTGGCTCGTCAATTGCGCGATGTAATCGTTCAGGCTCGACTGCTGCGTCGTGAGACTTTTCAGGTCGGAGTTCAGCGCGCTGGTTCGCGCGTCAATCATGCCGCCCGTCTGCGTGAAGTTCGTGATGCTGCTGCTGAGCTTCGCGCCGATACCGTTGGTCGAGTTGAAAATCGACGCTACGGTTGTCGAGTTGTTCGTCAACGCGTTGTTGAGCGCCGTGCTATCGACCTGCAGCGTGCCGTCGGCCTGCAGCGAGATGCCGATCGAGCCGAGGCTGTTGGTCGTGCTGCCGTCTTTCACACCGCCTGCAATGATCGAAGCCAGCGTGTTCTTGATCGTGTTGAGCGTAGAGTCGCCGAGCAACGGGCCTTGCGTGGTCGCGCCAGACGTGTACTGCGCGAGGGTGCCCATCGTCGTCACGACGGTGTTGTAGAGCGACACGAAGTTGTTGATCGTGCTGGCCTGCGTCGCGGTGTCGGTTGCCACGGTCAGCGTCTGCGTGGTCGCCGGAGTCGTAACCGCTGCGGAAGTCAGGTTCAGTGTGACACCCGCGATCGCGCTGGTCACCGCGTTCGTCGAACTGGATGCCGCCACGCTGTTGATGGTGAATTCAGCGTCCTGCGCGGCAGAGCTTTGCGTCCACGCGTTCGAGCTGTTCGCCGACACAATAGACGACTGGCCGCCCGTCGTGCTGGCAGTGGACGTCACGCCGAGGCTCGACAGACCGTTATCGCCGGTCACGTTGTTGACTGCGACGCTGATCGTACTCGCGGCACCGGTCCCGGAAGACGCTAGCACGAGGTGGGCGCCGTCGGTGCCGTTGACGACCGTCGCGGTAACGCCAGGATTGTCGGTCGCGCCGTTGATCGCTGCGGCGATGCCGGCCACGGTGTTATTGCTGCTGTCGATCGATACATTGAACGACTTGCTGCCAAGTGAAATGGCGAGCGTTCCGGAGCCAAGTGTCTGGCTCGCGGTGAATTTGGAAGACGTCAGCGCCTGCGCCGTTGCGATTTGCGAGACGGCGACGCTATAGCTGCCCGCGACCGCGCCTGTTTTGGCCGTCGCGGTGATGCCGTTGCCACCGGTCATGGTGGCGGTGAAAGTGGATGCAAGCCCGCCGTTGGACAGCGAGCTGAGGCCGGTCTCCAGCGCGCCAAGCGCGGCCGAGAGCGTGCCGAATGCGGAAATCTGGGTGTTGTCGCTGCTTTGCTTGGCTGCCAATGCTGCAACCTGGCCAGCAGTTTTGGAATTCACGAGCGCCGTGACGAGCGAGTTGACATCCAGCGAGCTGTTGCCGGTCGCGCCGCTGATGACCGACTGCATGGCCTGCTGCAGGGCTGCGTTGTCGGCTGCGACTGTCGCCGAGGCTGCGCTTGCCGCCGATGAACTCGTAATCGTTGACATGGAAATGCTCCGTGCGTCCGTTTTGATGCGTGATTGACGTGACAGAAATGCAGGATGGAAGGCGAACCTTCCATCGGATAGCTAAAAACCGGACAACGCGCTTTACGCGCGAAGCCCGGTCAAACTTCAGAAGCTATTACTGGAGCAGCTTCAGAACTTGCTGCGGCTGCGAGTTGGCTTGCGCCAGAACCGAGATACCGGCTTGTTGCAGCACTTGAGCCTTCGAGAGGTTAGCAGTTTCCTGCGCGAAGTTTGCGTCGGTGATCTGCGATTGTGCCGACGACAGGTCGGTTGCTTCTGCTTGCTGCGACGTTGCAATCGCAGTGAAGCGGTTCTGAGCCGCACCGAGACTTGCCTGCAGGTTGCTCACAGCGGTCAGTGCGTTGTCAATTGCGACCATTGCCACGTTCGCGCCGCTAACGGTGCTGATGTTGAGGCTCGAAACCGTGGTGTTGGATGCGTTGACTGCACCGATTTGCGCCGTTGCGGCGAGGACCGACGAGTCCAGAGCAGCGTTCGTCTGGTCGTAGGCAGCCGTGTTCATCGTCAGCGTCGTGACCGGCGCACCCGTCGTGGCGTTCGTCTGGGCACCTGCCGAGAAGATCGTGCCAGCAACCGTCGAGCTGATCGCCGAGCCGTTCTGATCGGTGAAGCTGAAGCCACCGTGACCATCCGACAACACGTTGATCGACGTGATGATGTTTGCGCTCGGCGTGGTGGTTGCTGCTGCGCCGGTTGCCTTGTCGATGTCGAGACCGCTGATCGTGCCAGCCAGTTGGCCGGTTGCCAGGGAACCGCTACCCAGGCTAGCTGCCGACATGCTCTTCGACAGGTCGAGGTTGATCGTCTGACCGACGTTCGCGCCAACCTGGAAGCCCACGATACCAGCCGAGCCGTCCAGAATGTTCGTGCCGTTGTACGTCGTTTGCGACGCGATACGGTTCACTTCCTGGATTTGCTGCGCAACTTCTTTCTGCAGTGCTGCCTGGTCCGACGAGGACATCGTGCCCGTCGAAGCTTGCACAGCCAGCGTACGGATACGCTGCAGGCTGGACGTCAGCGAGGACAGCGCGCTCGACGCCGTCTGAATCAGCGAAACGCCGTCGTTCGCGTTCGACACGCCTTGGCCCAGACCGTTGATCTGGGTTTGCATACGCGTCGAGATCGCCAGACCTGCTGCATCGTCAGCCGCGCTGTTGATGCGCTTGCCCGACGACAGGCGGGTGATAGCTTGCGACAGGGCGCTTTGCGAGCCGTTGAGGTTTTGCTGTGCAACCAGCGAGTTGATATTGCTATTGATTCCGAGCATGGAAAATCTCCTAAATAAGCCTGAGCCCAATACGCCACGTTGGCATCGGCGGAAGCACTCGTTCATTGCTGGCCGCCTCAGTGAAGGTTGACGGCCCCCCTAAAAAAAACTTGAGGGACTTTCTTTTACCGCGCTCCAATCGCTATCGCGGATGAGGCTTGCGCGCCCCGCCCGACAAGGGTTTGCGGTGCGACGCATGGGTGCGCTGCACGATTTGAAAAGGCGGCGTATTCTCTTTTTCTCTTGTGAATAAAGCTGGAAGAAATCATGCAAAGACGCCGCATTGGACGCTCGGAATTGCAAGTGGCACCGCTTATGTTCGGTGGCAATGTATTCGGCTGGACCGCCGATGAAGCGACGTCGTTTTCGATTCTGGATGCCTTCGTCGACGCTGGCCTGGACTTTATCGATACGGCCGACGTCTATTCCGCCTGGGCGCCCGGCAATCAGGGCGGCGAGTCGGAAACCGTCATCGGAAAGTGGTTCCGGCAGAGCGGCAAGCGCGACAGGATCGTGCTGGCGACGAAAGTGGCGAAGCATCCCCAGCGTAAGGGACTGTCGGCGGCGAACATTCAGGCGGCGGTCGAAGACTCGCTGCGCCGCTTGCAGACCGATTACATCGACGTGTACTTTTCCCACGAAGACGATACCGAAACGCCGCTTGCCGAGACGCTCGGCGCGTACCAGCGGCTGATCGAAGCCGGCAAGGTGCGAGTGATTGGCGCATCAAACTACAGCGGTGCGCGCGTCGAGGAGGCGCTCGCCGTGTCCCGCCAGCACGGGCTGCCCGAGTATCAGGTGTTGCAACCGGAATACAATCTGTACGACCGGGCCGAATATGAGACCGACATCGAGCCGGTCGCGGTGGCCCATCAGTTGGGGGTGGTCGTGTATTGGAGCCTCGCGAGCGGATTCCTCTCGGGAAAGTACCGTTCGCAGGAGGATCTCGCCAATAAGGCGCGAGGTAGCCGCGTCGAAAAGTATCTGAACCCACGTGGTTTGCAGATTCTTGCGGCGCTCGACCGTGTTGCGGCGCGGCACGGTAGCACGCCGGCCAGCGTCGCGCTGGCATGGTTGATCGCGCGCCCGAGCGTGACGGCGCCGATTGCGAGCGCGACGTCGCTGCAGCAGCTGGAAAGCCTTGTCGCCGCGGTTCATCTGACGCTCACGAGTACCGACATCCGCGAACTGGACGATGCGAGCGCATGAATCGCCCGGATGGCCTGGCGTAATCCCTAAACCCCTGGTAGCATGGAGAGTTTCCTGATATCATCGGGAGTGAATTGAGATCTTTGCCTGTTTCGTCATCGGTTTTCCGTTGGTGAAAGGTTGGCGAAACGGCAGCAGACGCGGCTTTGCAGTACGTCTGTCCGCGTTCCGCGGTGAGCTCCGCACCTCTCTTTTCCGGCCTCCGTGGCCGCTTTGCCTCTCGTTTCATTCGTGGTTTGGCCGGGTTCTTCCCGCGTTTGCCTGTTACTGGCCATGAATCGAAACGACCGGAGGGCCGGCGCGTGAGCGGTCTCCGCCACGCAATCAACCCATATCAAGTGATTGAGTTAGGAATTACATGACGACGATTCTTCTGAAGGAAAACGAGCCGTTCGAAGTGGCGATTCGCCGCTTTCGTCGCGCAATCGAAAAGAACGGCCTGATCGCAGAACTGCGTGAGCGCCAATCGTACGAAAAGCCGACCACGGCACGTAAGCGCAAGAAGGCTGCTGCTGTGAAGCGCCTGCACAAGCGCCTGCGCAGCCAGATGCTGCCGAAGAAGCTGCACTAAGCAAGCTTCTCAGCTCGTCAGAACGGCGGTGTGAGCTTCGGAAGAAGCCACACCGCCGTTTTGCTTTGTGGCCGCGGTTGACGCGGCTTTACCGTGTCGGAGCAGTCAAGCACGGCGCCGTGCTTAGGCGTCGCCCAATGACGCCTCGCGCGTGGTTACGCCGCGCTCTGCAACTTGTGCACGGAGAGCCCGAATTGACGCGCGATCGAGTTCAGGCGCTCGTCCCATTCCCACGTGCCAAACACGTCGTGCACGTTTTGCAGGCAACTGAGCAGATCGACGGTGGCCTGATCGTACACATTGATGCGCGATCGCAGCAGCGCCTTCCTCAGTGCCGCCACGCCGACGTCCATATACGCGGGCGCCGCGGCGGGCGTCTTGCCGATATAGCGCACGGGCACGCCTTCCATAGCCGTCATATAGTCGCGCAGCTTGATGAAGTTGCCGACAGGGCAGCCGCCACAATAGCCACGATAGGCGCCACCTCCGCGTGGCAGCAGTGCTGCCCGCTTCTGGCCGAAAAGGTGGCTCACGGCCCGGTCGAAAATGTCCTGATGGGTGAGGAAGGTTACGGTTTTCATGGTTGGTCTCGCGATGCTGCGCGGTGGTTACTCGTTGATGAGCGTCTGATATCAGTATCCAGCCTGCGTTCGTTGGCCAAGCCCCGACTAGCATGGCGAAAAGCCTTCAATTCCGGGCTTTGCCCCGCGACTTTGCCGCGTGCCTCAGGCGGCGCCCAAGCACAGCACGAGCAGCCTTAAGCAGGCTCCAATCGCGACTGGCTGCGGCAAACGCAGCGGCGCTCATAACCGTATAACGACCGGGATCCGTGATAAGCGCAGCAGGGCTTTACCGGATAGCGGTTTCGACCGATGCGTAAGGACCGTGTAGGCAGGCGAGCGCTGACTCTCACGCGCCCGGCACCGTCACCGTATAGTCCCTGCGGCTAACCGGCCTTGCGAGCCCGTCCCTTCTTGCCGAGGGCGGCGCAGCGCGCGCGGCACATGCAAGTCACCTCGTGATCGTTCACCATGCCGACTGCCTGCATGAACGCATAACAGATGGTCGATCCGACGAACTTGCAGCCGTAGCGCTTCAGCGCTTTGCTAAGTGCATCGGAAACCTCCGTCGATGCCGGCGCGTGCTTGTACGACGCCCACTCGTTCTGAATCGGCGTGTTGTCGACGAAAGACCAGATGAAGTCGGCGAGCGATCCGTGTTCCGCCCGGATCTGCTGCACGACGCGCGCATTGGTGATGGCGGACTCGATTTTGCCGCGATGGCGCACGATGCCTTCGTCCGCCACGAGCGTGTCGACGTACTGCGGCGTGAAGCGCGCGACCTTGTCGATATCGAAGTCGGCAAACGCGCGCCGGTAGCCCGCTCGCTTGTTGAGAATCGTCGACCACGATAGTCCGGCTTGCGCGCCTTCCAGCACGAGCATTTCGAAGAGATGCTGATCCTCGCGCGACGGCACGCCCCATTCGGTGTCGTGATACTGTGCGAGCGCTTCGCTCGATACCCAATTGCATCGTTGTGTCATGTGGCGCTCCCGGTAGTCATGTCGCTCGCCAGCATAGCGGAACGCCTGGGCGTCGCAAGCTAGCCGTTCGGCCAATTGCCGGATTGAAACAGACCTGCCACGCTATGCACATTTCCCACGAAACGCACCTCTCCCAATGAACGAAGACCTATTTCTGATCGGCGTTGACGGCGGCGGCACCGGCACACGTATCGTGCTGGCCGACGCGCACGGGCGCGAGTTGGCGCAGGCGGCAAGTGGGCCGTCGGGTCTTGGCTTGGGCGTCGAACGTGCGTGGCAAGCAATCGCGGCCGCCTGTGTCGATGCATTCGCGCGGGCGGGCGCCGCGCTCGACTGGTCACGCTGCGTACTGGGTTGCGGTCTCGCGGGCGTAAACAATCGCGACTGGCTGGCGGCATTTCTCGCGCAGGCGCCAGCTTTGGCCGGGCTCGCCGTAGAAAGCGACGCCTACACAACATTGCTCGGCGCGCACGGCGGCGCGTATGGCGTGATTGTCGCGCTCGGCACGGGCAGCGTTGCGGCGGCGGCCGACCGGGACGACGGCGAATACCGGACCGTCAGCGGTTATGGTTTTCCGTCGGGTGATGAAGCGAGTGGCGCCTGGCTCGGAGTGCGAGCCATTGTTCACGCACAGCACGCGCTCGACGGACGCGGCCCGAACGACGACCTCGCGCAGGCGCTCCTCGCCCATGTCGGTGCGCGTGATCGCGACGAACTCGTCGTGTGGCTTTGCGAGGCCAATCAGACCGCGTATGCGAGCCTCGCGCGAATCGTGATCGCGCACCGCGCGCATCCATTCGCCGCGCGGCTGCTGGGCGAAGCGGGTGTTCAGATCGGCAAGATGATTGCCGCGCTCGATCCATCTGGGGCATTGCCCATAGCCTTGTGCGGCGGCCTCGGGGCGCCGCTGCGCGAGTATGTGCCGCAGATCTATCAGGCACGGCTGCGCGAACCGTTGTCTGACTCCGCACATGGCGGTTTGCAGTTGGCGCAACGTCAAGCCGCGCGGCTTGTGGGCGACGCGTGAGCCAGTGTCTGACCCGCGTCCGATATGGGCGCGGGCGCCGCACGTTCAATGCCGGCGGGAAGCGTTCGGGGCCCCTCTCGTCATCGACGGTAAAATAGCGCCTTCCACGCTGCTCGCCTGCTTACTATGTATAAAGTCATCGCCACGGATCTCGACGGCACGCTGCTCAATGCCGACCATCAGGTCGACCCGTTCACGGTCGCCACCGTGCGCAAGCTGGAAAGCGACGGCGTGCAATTCGTGATCGCAACGGGCCGCCATTTCTGCGACGTCGCGGGTATTCGCGACATTCTCGGCATCAAGCCCTACCTGATCACGTCGAACGGCGCGCGCATCCATGCGCCCGACAACACTGTGATCCACGCCGACGACCTGCAACCCGCCATCGTGCAACGTCTCGTGCAGCCCGGAATTGTCGGCGAGCACGGTCGCGTCATTGTGAACCTGTTCGCCGACCAGGCATGGCTGATCGACCGGGACGCGCCGGAACTGCTGAAGTTTCATCAGGATTCTGGCTTCACCTACGAAGTCGCCGAACTGCTCGCGCACGACGGCGTCGATATCGCCAAGGTTCTTTATATCGGCGATCCGGCAGATTTGGCCAGAGTGGCCGACAATCTCGCACGCGAGTTCGGCGACGCCCTCTATGTGACGTATTCGCTGCCGGACTGCCTGGAGGTGATGACGTCGAATGTCTCGAAGGGACGCGCGTTGCAAATCGTGCTCGAGCGCGTAGGCGTGGACGCCGCGCATTGCGTGGCTTTCGGCGACAACATGAACGATATCGACCTGCTCGAAACGGCCGGCCATCCTTTCATGATGAACAACGCGAATCCCGATCTGATCACACGGCTACCGAACGTGCCGCGTATAGGCAACAATTTCGAGGCGGGCGTCGCGCATCACTTGCGCAAGCTGTTTTCACTCGACGACGAACTGACGGCCTGACGACCGAAGTCCTGAATGCGACCGGCCCGCAGCGCACGGTGGCAGATGCGGGCCGGTTGACTACATGCCGGAGTCTCTCCGGCTCTCGTTGCCGACTTAACTACTAGTCGTAACCATTAGTCGCGCCATCCGCCACGGCGGTCGCCGTGATCGCGCCGGTCGTCGTGGCCCCAACGGCGGTCGTCCCGATTCCAACCGTGCTCGTAACGGTGGTCGCCGCGATAATAGTCGCCGCGATCGTAGCGACGGCCCCAGCCGCTATTGCCGTAGTACACCGGTTGCGGTGCTGCGTAGACCGGCGCGGGGCGAGTGTAGACCGGGGCGCCGAGCGACAGTCCGACGTTCAGATCCGTGTGTGCCTGGGCCACACCGCATGCGCCCGCTGCAAGACCTGCGGCAACCAGCAATTGAGTGACGATGCGTTTCATGTTGTTCTCCATGCAAGAGCCTGCTTTGAAGCGACGAGTGTTTGTCGCACAGGTTCAATCTACGCATTGCGCCTCATGAGTACTGCGACCAGATGTTACGGACTGCAAGCATCGTCGCAGGGCTCGAAAGCATCCAGTCGCGCCTGCTGTGGGTCGGATCGGCGCCACTCATTGAACGGAAAGCCTGTCGCAGCGGGGCGTTGGGGCAGGCGAGCGGCGCGCGCATCGAATTAGCGGCAACTGAGACAGGCGTTTGCCGGCATGGCGCGTAATGGCGGCTTACATCTGTATAACGGATTAATCTGGTCCTTTCGAATCCGCTGAGATGGCCGGGCGTGAAACGGCCGCGAAGACCCACTCTATAAATACTGCGAAAGCTGCTACTCGACCTCTCCGGCACGCGGCCTTCATAAAAAAACGGGCGCCGTAGCGCCCGTTCGAACCGGCAGCCAACCTGTTCCGGCTAGTCCAGTGCCAGCTTCCCCGCTTTACCGCCGCGGCTTTCCGCGACCAGCGGATACAGCACGCCGGCAATGACGGCGCCCATGATCGGCGCGATCCAGAACAGCCACAACTGATCCACCGCAGCCCCGCCGACGAAAAGCGCCGGCCCGGTCGAGCGCGCCGGGTTCACCGAGGTGTTGGTCACCGGAATCGAGACAAGGTGAATCAGCGTCAGACACAAGCCGATGGCAATAGGCGCAAAACCGGCCGGCGCGCGTTTGTCAGTCGCTCCGAGGATGACGAAAAGGAAGAAGCCTGTCATTACCGCCTCGCAGACGAATGCCGCGGCGAGCGAATAATGGCCGGGCGAGCGCTCGCCATATCCGTTGCTCGCGAAACCGCTCGCGACGAGTTCGAAACCAGGCTTTCCCGAGGCGATCAATGCCAGCACCGCCGCACCCAGCACGGCGCCGATCACCTGCGCGACGATGTACGGAAGCAGGTCGCGAGCCGGGAAGCGGCCGGCCACCGCCAGGCCGACGCTGACTGCCGGGTTTAGATGGCAGCCGGAAATGTGGCCGATGGCATACGCCATGGTCAGCACCGTCAGCCCGAACGCGAGCGATACGCCGACGAAGCCGATGCCGAGGCCATGCACTGGACCGGCGAAGTTGGCGGCGAGGACAGCGCTGCCGCAGCCTCCCAGCACGAGCCAGAAGGTGCCGAACACTTCGGCAGCAAGGCGCTTTGACAACTGCATGATTGGTAATCCTAAAATAGTTGATGCTCTGAAAGCACGGAGTCTTCTCGCACGCTCCGCGCGGGCGCGTGCCTTTGAGCGCCCAATTCTAGGGAAAGACTCGCCAATCGGGTGTCAAGAATTGTCAATGCCGGGCGGCATTACCGATTATTCCGGGATAAAGCCGTTTTGCAATTCATCAACCTTAATAATTATCAGAAGATACCGTCCTAAATCAGTAATGTTATCCATTGCGAATTTTTATAATTACAGTTAGTCTGCGAAGCGAATGAGATCTAAAAGGGGAGAACCGGAATGTCTCAATATGCAGACCTCAAGGCGCAGATCGCCAAATTGCAGGCACAAGCAGAAGAAGCCCGCCGCACGGAAATCGACAATGTGATAGCCGACATCCGCCAAAAAATCGCCGAATACGGCCTGACTGCACAGGACCTCGGCTTTGCAGTAGCCGCCAAGCGGGGACGCCCGCCCAAGAAGGCGCCGCTGCCGGCTAAATATCAAGATCCGAAAACGGGAAATACCTGGAGCGGCCGCGGAAAGCCGCCCAAGTGGATCGTCGGCAAGAACCGTGAACGCTTTTTGATTGGTGCAAGCTGAGTCGTTCGCGAGTGAACGAAAGCGGATTGAAGGATCGGCGCGAGTCCGGGTTTAGTGGGCTGTTCTAATCGGACATGGAAGCGTATCCACGTCGCCATTAAAAAAGCCGCCTTTGAGAGGCGGCTTTTCTGTAAATGAAGCGGGATAAGTCCGAGTTACCGTTTGCGCAAACGATTCACCTGGAAAAAATACCTGCATTCCGTGCGTCAATCGAAAAGCGCTTGAGGCATGTGAGCGTGGATGGCGACAGAGTACTGGCCCGTTTAAAGCACCAGTATCCCGCTGGCGCCGCCATCTGCAGGCTCGCCACGCTTTAGCCCACCGCAACCTGGCGCAGCATCGGCCGACGCGAAGCCTCGATCAGCGCCGAATACGCGTCAACGTAGTTGCGTGCCATCGTCTTCGAACTGAAACGGCGTTCGAACTGTGCGCGGATTTCGCTGCGTGACAACTCGTCGAGACGTTGAAGCGCCGCTACCGCGCCCTGCACGTCTTCTACGATATAGCCGGTCACGCCATGGTCGATCACTTCCGGCACCGAACCGCGGTTAAACGCGATCACCGGAGTGCCGCACGCCATCGACTCGATCATGACGAGCCCGAACGGCTCGGACCAGTCGATCGGAAACAGCAGCGCCTTGGCACCCGACAGGAACTCGGGCTTTTGCGCCTCGTTGATCTCGCCGACGAACTCCACATGCGCCTGCGACAACAGCGGCTCGATCTCGCGCTTGAAGTAGTCCTGATCGGCCTTGTCGACCTTGGCGGCGATCTTCAGCGGCAAACCGCTTTGCGCCGCGATCTTGATGGCTGTGTCGACACGCTTTTCCGGACAGATCCGGCCCAGGAACGCGAGATATTCCGGCTTCTTGTGCGCCTGCGGCGTGAGCAACTGCTCGGGCAGGCCGTGGTAAATCGTGCTCAACCAGTTTGCTTGCGGCAGCGGCAGGCGCTGCGAATCGGAAATAGAAACGACCGGCGCGCCCGAGAACGCGTCGAACACCGGCTGCAATTCAGGCAGGTCGAGGCGGCCGTGCAGCGTGGTCACGAACGGCGTGTCCATCGTCGAAAACAGCGGGAACGGCATGTAGTCGAGGTGGAAATGCAGCACGTCGAACTCGTGTGCGACCCGGCGCACCTTTTCCATCATCAGGATATGGGGGGCCAGCGCGTCGCGAATCGTCGGATCGAGGCGCAGCGCACGAGGCCAGCACGCGTCGAGCTTCGCGGAAGTCGCCGAGTCGCCGCTCGCAAACAGCGTGACGTCGTGACCGTCGTCCACCAGTGCCTCGGTGAGGTACGACACGACACGTTCGGTGCCACCGTACAATTTCGGCGGGACTGCTTCATACAGCGGCGCAATTTGTGCGATTCGCATGCGTTTCTCCTGTTGAGTACGGCTTCGCACAGCGGCGCTCGGGCGGAGCGAGGAGCGAATGCCTGACGGACGGTTGGGCGCGGTAGCCGCCGCCCGGGGGTGCTCCGAATCTGCATCGGGTTATCCCTTAGGCTCATTATCGGGATCGGCCGCGCCAATTCGAGTTATTTTTCAAACGCTTAACCTTGTTACAGCGCGAAACACGAGACGTTACACACGCTCAGGCAGGCTTTCGGCGCTTTTAAACTGGTTCTGGCGGGGGATGACGAACGTTCCTCGAACCGCCGTGCTTCGATATAGCAAGCGCCGAGCCTGCCACCGAAAAGTCGGAAAATTACATGGTGGTGAAAAGGTCTTATAATTTGACTCACCGTTGGGCGGTGCAGCTCGACCTCTTAATCTGCTCACCGCATTGTCTGTTCCCCGGGGAATTTGATATTCCCCGCGCATAGCGGCCCGGAATTCCACGTCCGTCAATCTGCTTAAAACGCCCCAAAATCACAGCGCTGTAGGAAAAACTCCTACACGAATGACGGACTAATCCGTCAAACAAGCTGGGTGTCTGTCCGATTTCGTTTCGCCCCCCCTTTCGAGACAATGCTTGCAAGACTACAAACGAGCCGACCGGCGTGGTTTGACTGCGCGCGTTCGAGCAAACGTTTCCGTAACGGCCTGACCAGCCAGATACACCCCGGGGGAATCATGAGCGCGACAAGCGAAATGCTCAATGAGATCAGAGAAGTCAACCTGTCTTATCTCCTGCTCGCGCAGCGCCTGCTCCGCGAAGACAAGCCGATGGGCATGTTCCGCATGGGGATTTCGGACCAGTTGGCCGACGTGCTCGCCAACCTTTCGTTGGCGCAGACCGTGAAGCTGGCGGCGTCCAATCAGGTGCTGTGCCGCTTCCGTTTCGACGATCACGCCGTGCTGTCCGCGCTCGCGGACAAGGGCAAATCAAGCGCCGTTGCGCAGGCGCACTCCGCGATCCTGATGGCAAGCCAGCCTGTCGAGCAACTCGGCTGATGGCGGTCCGCACAAGGCAAGCAATCGGGACGGGAACGTAAAGCGGATGGCCTATAAAAGTGTGGTGCTCGAAGTCAGGGAAATCACCCTGGCCATCGAACTGATCGAACTCGGCGCGCGTCTGCAACTGCTCGAGGCGGAAACCAGCCTGTCGCGCGATCGGCTCATCAAGCTGTACAAGGAACTGAAAGGGGTCTCGCCGCCCAAGGGCATGCTGCCGTTCTCGACCGACTGGTTCATGACGTGGCAGCCGAACTTTCACTCCTCGCTGTTCTACAACATCTACCGCTTCATGGCCGACCATGGCGGCTGCGCGACGATCCAGTCGATCGTCAAGAGCTACCGGCTTTATCTCGAGCACGTGCAGTTGCACGAAGACGAACCCGTGCTCAGCCTCACGCGCGCATGGACGCTCGTGCGTTTCTTCGATTCGGGGATGCTGCAAATTACGCCCTGCTGCCGCTGCGGCGGGCATTTTGTCGCACACGCTCACGACCCGAAACACGGCTTTATCTGCGGGCTGTGCCAGCCGCCTTCGCGCGCCGGTAAGACAAAGAAAGTTGCCGACGCCCGCGCCCGCGAGAGCCTCGCTGCGCTCGCCGCCTGACCGCCAGCGGGCCGCCGCCGTGCGGCCCTCGTCCAACTCCCCGCCCACTGTGCGCTGCCGCCCGGCTGATTACCGCGCCGGGCCTCGCGCATCGCGTCTCTCACCGGCCGCGCCCGCCTCTGGTTTACACCGGCGCGGCTAGCCGCTTTTCCGTCAAAGTTTTCTGGTGCGTTGCCGTAAACCAGTTTAACGACGGTCACCGTCGCTTCTTTGTGAGGGCTCCGCAGTGCTGATTTTCGTGGGAACACTCGTGACGCTTTTGTCCGTCTTCGGCGGTTACGCGCTGGAAGGCGGCCATCTCGGCGCGCTGTTGCAGCCCGTTGAAGTGCTGATGATCGTCGGCGCCGGCGTAGGCGCGTTCATCCTCGGAAACGGGATGAAGACGATCAAGGCAACGCTGCGCGTCATTCCGACCCTGTTCAAGGGCGCGAAGTACAACAAGGACGTCTATATGGAGCTGATGGCGCTCCTTTACGTCCTGCTTGCCAAAGCGCGCAAGGAAGGCACGCTGACGCTGGAAGCGGACATCGACGATCCGTCGAAGAGTCCGATCTTCACGCAGTACCCGAAGATTCTCGCTGACCATCACATCATCGAGTTTCTGACCGACTACCTGCGCCTGATGGTGGGCGGCAACATGAATGCGTTCGAAATCGAAAGCCTCATGGACGAGGAGATCGAGACGCATCACCAGGAAGGCGAAGCGCCCGCTCATGCGCTGAACAAGGTGGGCGACGCAATGCCGGCGTTCGGTATCGTGGCCGCGGTGATGGGCGTGGTGCACACCATGGCGTCCGCCGACAAACCGCCGGCAGTACTCGGCGAAATGATTGCGCAGGCGCTGGTTGGTACGTTCCTCGGCATTCTGCTTTCGTACGGGCTGATCGGGCCGCTTGCGAGCGTCGCGGAACAGCGCGTGACCGAGTCGACCAAGATGTTCCAGTGCATCAAGGTGACGATTCTCGCGAGCCTGAATGGCTATGCACCCGCGATCGCCGTCGAGTTCGGCCGCAAGGTGCTCTTCTCGACCGAGCGTCCGTCGTTCGCCGAGCTCGAAGAGCACGTGCGCCGCGTGAAGGCCAAGTAAGAGCGCCGGGAACGAACCGATGAGCAAGGACAAAGACCGCGCCATTGTCGTCAAGCGCGCTGCGCCGAAGAAGGCCGGCCACCATGGCGGCGCCTGGAAGCTCGCGTATGCGGACTTCATGACCGCGATGATGGCGTTCTTCCTGCTGATGTGGCTGCTGAGCTCGGCATCCACGGTGCAGTTGAAAGGCATCGCGGAGTACTTCAACCAGCCGTTGAAGATCACGCTGTGGGGCGGCGACCGCAGCGCGGAAGACTCGAGCATTCTGAAGGGCGGCGGCCGCGATATCTCGACGGACGCGCAAGGCGTGACGCGCGCAACGGACGGTACGAATAATCGCGCCGAGCGCACCGTCTCGCACAGCAGCGAAGACTCGATGAAGCAGTTGCAAGGTGAACTGGAGCGACGCGAGCAGGTCCGGCTGCACGATCTGCAAGTGAAGCTGATGGCCGCGATCGAAGCGAATCCCGTGCTGCGCCAGTTCAAGCAGCAGATACGAATCGATTCGACGCTGACCGGCTTGCGCATCGAAATTGTCGACTCGCAAAAGCGGCCGATGTTCGCGACCGCGAGAGATCAGGTCGAGCCGTACATGCGCGACATTCTGCGCGAGATCGGCCACACCCTGAACGATGTGCCGAACCGCATCATCGTGCAAGGACACACCGACGCCGCGCAGTACGCGGGCGGCGAGAAGGGCTACAGCAACTGGGAACTGTCCGCGGACCGCGCGAATGCGTCGCGCCGCGAGCTGATTGCCGGGGGCATGGACGAAGCAAAGGTAATGCGTGTACTCGGCCTCGCGTCGACGCAGAACCTGAACAAGGCGGACGCGATGGATCCGGAAAACCGCCGCATCAGCATCATCGTTCTGAACAGGAAGTCAGAGGAGGCGCTCGACCACGACGACTCCACTACGACGACCTTGTCGGACGATGCAGCCGGCTCGAAGCCGCTGCTGCAAAAACTGGCGCAGCCGGCGACGGCCGCGCCCAAGGTACCGGCGATAGCGCCGGCGGCACAGTAACAGAAGGCGGTCGTCCCGCTGCTCCATGCGCCTCACTGGCGCGGACAGCGAGGCGACACATAGCGTAAGTGCAGCGAGGTTTTCATGATCAGGCATATCCTGGCAATCGACGATTCGGCATCGATGCGGCAGATTCTTTCCGCGACGCTGACGGCGGCCGGCTATGAGGTGACGCTCGCCGCGGACGGCGCGGAAGGGCTCGAAAACGCGCTCGCCGTGCCGTTCGACCTGGTGTTGACCGATCAGCACATGCCGGGCAAGACCGGCCTCGATCTGATCTCCGAACTGCGCGGCAATCCGGCTTACGCGGCGACGCCCATCCTCGTCCTGACGACGGAATCGGGCGAGTCGTTCAAAGCCGCGGCGCGCGAAGCAGGTGCGACCGGCTGGATCGAAAAGCCGCTCGACCCCGACATGCTCACCGAGCTGGTGGCGGCGCTGGCCGAGCCAGATCAGGCATAAGCATCAACCTTAGACAAGTTATAGAAGCTCTCGACGCTGCGGCACGGTAGCCCAAGCCTAGACAGGAACTCTCGCGGTGACCCAGGCATGACACTCGACATCACTCAGTTCTATCAGACGTTCTTCGACGAAGCGGACGAACTGCTCGCGCAGATGGAGCAGTTGCTGCTCAATCTGGACATCGCGCACCCAGACCCCGAAGACCTCGCGGCAATTTTCCGCGCGGCACATTCGATCAAGGGCGGCGCGGCGACATTCGGCTTTACAGCCTTGACGGAGACGACCCACATCCTCGAATCGCTGCTCGACCGTGCGCGCAACAACGAACTCGTGCTGCGCAAGGACATGATCGACACGTTCCTCGAAACCAAGGACGTGTTGTCGGGCCAGCTCGCCGACTACCGCGCGAGCGCAGAGCCCGACGCGGCGGTTGCGAAGGCGATCTGCGCAAAGCTCGAACAGTTGCACGCGGAAAGCCGCGGCGTGGCTGCGCCGGCTGCTGCAGCGCCGGTCGAAGTCGCGGTGACCGCGCCGATCGAGGAATTCGCAACAGTAGAAGAAGGCAGTCCGCCGGAACACGTCGTCGAACAGGCGGTGCAGGCGGCGGGCGAATGGAATGACGGCGAACCGGCACAGACCGGGCAAGCCGAAGGAACCGGCGACGCGGACGACGCCGCCGGTCCGCACCTGAAAATTACGCTACGGGGCGTTGATGAGAAGGACCAGGAACTCCTTGCCGAAGAGCTGGGTAACCTGGGCAATATCGTCGGGCAGGTCAAGAGCGGCGGCGATTTGACGCTGTGGCTTCAGACCGATGTTACGTCCGACGACATCATCGCCGTGTGCTGTTTCGTGATCGACGAAAGTCAGATCTCGATCGGCCGCGGAATCGCACCGGCGGACGGTGCTCAGCAAGGCGAACCTGGAACGCCCGACGCTGAGCCTTCGTCTCCGGCGCAAGCAGCACCGGCGGCTTCGGCCGCCACTAATACCGCAGCACCCGTGGCGCCTGCCGCGACGGTCGCGCAGCCTGCTCCGGCGCCGGCCGCCGAGCCCGCCAAGGCAGCTCAGGCTCAAGCGCCTGCGGCCAGCGCATCGGCAGCAGCTTCGGCGTCCGCTGGCGCGGCAGCCGGCGAGCAGGACCGCAAGGCCGCACGTCCGGCAGCGGCGGCAGGCGGCGCGGAAGGCAGCTCGATTCGCGTGGGCGTCGAGAAGGTCGATCAGCTGATCAACCTGGTCGGCGAACTGGTTATCACGCAGGCGATGCTTGCGGAAACCACCAGCACGTTCGATCCGGCGCTGCACGATCGCCTGTTCAACGGCATGGCGCAGCTCGAGCGCAACGCGCGCGATCTGCAGGAAGCCGTCATGTCGATCCGCATGATGCCGATGGACTACGTATTCAGCCGCTTCCCGCGTCTCGTGCGCGATCTCGCGGCCAAACTCGGTAAGGAAGTAGAACTCGTCACCTTCGGCCAAGCCACCGAACTCGACAAGAGCCTGATCGAGCGAATCATCGACCCGTTGACCCACCTCGTGCGCAACAGTCTCGACCACGGCATCGAAACCGTGGACGCGCGGCGCGCAGCGGGCAAGGCTTCGACCGGTCAGCTCGTGCTGTCGGCGGCGCATCACGGCGGCAACATCGTGATCGAAGTCAGCGACGACGGCGCCGGCCTGCGCCGCGACAAGATTCTCGCGAAGGCCGCGAAGCAGGGCATGCAGGTCAGCGAAACGATGACCGACGAGGAAGTCTGGAACCTGATCTTCCTCCCGGGCTTCTCGACGGCGGAGCAGGTCACGGACGTGTCGGGTCGCGGCGTCGGTATGGATGTGGTGAAGCGAAACATCCAGTCGATGGGCGGTCACGTGGAAATCAAATCGCATGCCGGCAAGGGCAGCACCACGCGCATCGTTTTGCCGCTCACGCTAGCGATTCTCGACGGCATGTCCGTCAAGGTCGGCGACGAGATCTTCATTCTGCCGCTGAACTTCGTGATGGAGTCGCTGCAGCCGCAAGCCGAGGACATTTACACGGTCGCCAACGGCGAGCGCGTGGTGCGCGTGCGCGGTGAATATCTGCCGCTCGTCGCATTGCACGAAGTGTTCAACGTCGACGGAGCAAAGCAGGAGCCGACCCAAGGCATCGTCACCATCATGCAAACCGAAGGGCGTCGCTTTGCGATGCTGATCGACGAGCTGGTGGGGCAGCAGCAAGTGGTCGTGAAGAACCTCGAAACGAACTACCGCAAGGTACGCGGCATTTCCGCAGCGACCATTCTCGGCGACGGCCGCGTCGCACTGATCGTGGACGTGGCGGCGCTGAACCGCGAGTCGCGCAACGCGCATGGCGCAATGAGTCTCGCATGATGTCCGTCAAATCCGTCGTAACACTCACTCAACTTAACTTATCCCAACCGTTTGGGGGCTAACGTGGCAGAAGTTCAATCCATCAATTCGAGCGTCGCGAACGCGACGAATGGTCGCCGCGATGCGCAGCAGGCCGACGCCGGCGGTCAGGAATTCCTCGTCTTTACGCTCGGCGCCGAAGAGTACGGCATCGACATTCTGAAGGTGCAGGAAATCCGCGGCTACGACAACGTGACGCGCATCGCGAATGCGCCCGAGTTCATCAAGGGCGTCATCAATCTGCGCGGCATCATCGTGCCGATCGTCGACATGCGCATCAAGTTCCATCTGGGCCGCGTCGAGTACGACCACCAGACCGTCGTGATCATCCTGAACGTCGCGCATCGCGTGGTCGGCATGGTGGTGGACGGCGTGTCCGACGTGTTGACGCTTGCCATCGACCAGATCATGCCGGCGCCGGAATTCGGCGCGACGCTGACGACTGAGTACCTCACGGGTCTCGGCACCGTCGACGGCCGCATGCTGATTCTGATGGACATCGAAAAGCTGATGACGAGCCGCGAGATGGCGCTCATCGAAACGCTCGGCGTCTAACAGCCGCGGCGTTCAGAACAGTTAGTGACAGGGAGCATTGAGATGCTAAGCAGGTGGTCGATTCGCACATCGCTCACGCTAGTGGGGATCATTCTCGTCGCGCTGACCATGGTGGTCGGCGTACTTGGGTTGACGGCGCTCGGCAGCGCGAGCAAGTCGCTCGACCGCATCGCGCGCGGCGATCTGGTGGCGATTCATGCGCTCGACGACGCTTCGGCATACCTGCTGCGCTCGCGTGTCTCGCTGGACCGCTTCACCGCGCTGACAGCCGCTGGCGATACTGAAACGGCCAAGAAGGTCCTGGACCGTGCGGTGGAACTGTACGGCTTCAGCAACAAGAACTGGCAGACCTACGTCGACGCGCCGAAGACCGGCGTCGACCAGGCACAGATGGACGAACTGCTCGCGCGCCGCACGGCGCTCGTGCGCGACGGCATGGAGCCGGAGTTCGCGGCGCTGCGCGCAAACGATATGGCCGCGTACCACGCGATCGCCGATACGAAGATCAGCCCGATGTTCGTCTCGTACGACAACGCGGCGTCGCTCGTCGTCAAGAGCTTGCAGCAACAGGCAGTGGACCAGCAGGCAGACGCGCAGTCGAACATCTCGCTGATGACGACGTTGATCATCGCGTTTGCCATACTCGCGCTGCTGCTCGTGATCGGTCTGCGTTTCGCGCTGCGTGGCCTCATCGTTCAGCCGCTTCAGGACGCAACCGAATGCTTCGAGCGGATCGCCGCGGGCGATCTGTCGGAGGCGATCGAAGTAAAAAGCCGCAACGAAATCGGCCGCCTCTTTGCCGGCATCAAACAGATGCAGGAAAGCATGGCGTCGATGGTCACCGCGGTTCGCAGCAGCACCGAGTCGATCGACACCGGCGCGCGCGAAATCGCGATGGGCAACACCGATCTGTCGCAGCGTACCGAACAGCAAGCCGCCTCGTTGCAGGAAACCGCATCGAGCATGGAGCAACTCACGGGGACCGTGCGCCAGAACGCCGAGAATGCGCGCCAGGCAAGCCAGCTCGCTGTGAACGCGTCCGACATCGCGACGCGCGGCGGCGAGGTGGTAAGCCAGGTCGTCACGACGATGCAGGACATCGCGAGCAGTTCGAGCAAGGTTGTCGACATCATCGGCGTGATTGAAGGCATTGCATTCCAGACCAACATTCTGGCGCTGAACGCGGCGGTGGAAGCGGCGCGTGCAGGCGAACAGGGCCGCGGCTTTGCGGTCGTGGCCGGCGAAGTGCGCAGCCTTGCCCAACGCAGCGCGAGTGCCGCGAAGGAAATCAAGGAACTGATCGGCGACTCGACCGACAAGGTGCAAAGCGGCTCGGCACTCGTCGGACGTGCCGGTACGACGATGGACGAGATCGTGCAGGCCGTGCGCCGCGTGACCGACATCATGGGTGAAATCAGCGCGGCGTCCGAGGAGCAATCGGGCGGCATCGAGCAGGTGAATCGCGCGGTCGTGCAGATGGACGAGGTGACGCAGCAGAACGCCGCGCTCGTCGAAGAAGCGGCGGCAGCGGCAGGGTCGCTCGAAGATCAGACGCGTCAGTTGCAAGCGGTGCTGAGCGGCTGGAAAGTCGCGAGCAGCCCGGCTCGCAGTTTCGCCGCGCAGGCCGTGCCGCAGGTTAAGGCGCGGGCGGTGGAGGGCAAGAGCAAGACGGTGGCGAAAAGCGCACCGCGACCGGCGCAGCCCGCAGCAAATGCAGCAGCAGGCGCGGCAGCAAGCGCAGCAGCAACGGCAAATGCAGCAACGGCAGGCGGCAACGCTTCTGCTTCAGGCAGTCACGAAGCAGGCGCGGCGCGCGTCGAACCGGCGCTCAAGCCGAAGACGCCGCCTGCGGCATCCGTACCCGCACCACGGCCGGCTGCCGCCAGCGTAGCCTCGGCGGGCTCGGACGCGGACTGGGAAACGTTTTAAGAAATGACGAAGAAACATGCAGTCATTCGATATCTCGCTCCATATGGCGCGAATCATCGGAGCACGCTCTTACAGCGTGTCGCGGGCCGACTGCATGGTGGTGGAACTTGCGGGCGGGCGCGACCCCGCAAAAACAATCCCTTGCTCGCCGGCAGTTCCGTCGCGCAAGCGTGATGGCTCGTATCGCAGGCAGGAACTTTCATGATGGCAACGCGCGCACAGCAACGCACCGACCGGGCAGAACCGGTCAGATCCGGCGAACAGGGACGTGATTTCGATTTCACTTCGGCGGACTTCACACGCATCCGCGAACTGATTCACCGCAGCGCCGGCATCTCGCTCTCCGATCACAAGCGCGATATGGCGTATAGCCGTCTCGCCCGGAGGCTGCGCGCCCGCGGCCTCGACTCGTTCAAGCAATACCTCGATCTGCTCGAAGCGGAAAACGATCCCGCCGAGTGGGAAGCATTCACGAATGCGCTCACGACGAACCTGACCGCGTTTTTCCGCGAGGCACATCACTTTCCGATCCTGGCGGATTTTGTGCCGCGCCGCGCGCAGCCCGTTTCGGTGTGGTGCTCGGCGGCATCGACCGGTGAGGAGCCGTATTCGATCGCCATGACGCTCATCGAAGCGCTCGGCGAGACCGGCGCGCGTCAGGCAACAGTGCTCGCGACCGACATCGACACGCAAGTGCTCGCGAAAGCCGAAGCCGGTATGTACCAGTTCGATCAGGTGAAGCACCTTTCGCCCGAGCGGCTCAAGCGCTTTTTCCTGAAGGGCACGGGCGCGCATGCGGGCATGGTCAAGGTGCGTCCGCAAGTGCGTGCGATGGTGCGCTTCGAGCAATTGAACCTCACCGACCGCGATTATCAGTTGCGCACGCAGTTCGACGCGATCTTCTGCCGCAACGTGATGATCTATTTCGACAAGCCGACGCAAGCTCAGGTGCTGAGCCGCTTCGAGCCGTTGATGAAATCGGGCGGCCTGCTGTTCGCGGGCCACTCGGAAAACTTCACCTACGTCACGCAGGCTTTCAAGCTGCGCGGTCAGACCGTCTATGAACTGACGCGCGATGCTGCCGGCGCGCGCGCACCGGCACGCACGCCGGCGACGAGCGGGGTGACGGTATGAGCAGCGCCTTGCCTATCGCGACCAATCTCTATTACGACAACCACTTCCAACGCCCAGGCGTGAAGCTGCTGCCGAACGAGTTCTACACCACGCATGACGACATGGTGCTCGTCACCGTGCTCGGTTCGTGCGTCGCGGCCTGCATTCAGGACCGCACGGCCGGCATCGGCGGCATGAATCACTTCATGTTGCCCGACGACGGCGCGGAAGTCGGTCAGGCCGCGTCCGATTCGATGCGCTACGGCGCTTACGCGATGGAAGTGCTGATCAACGAACTGATCAAGGCCGGCGGCCGGCGCGACCGTTTTGAAGCGAAGGTGTTCGGCGGCGGCGCGGTGCTCGCGGGCATGACGACGATCAACATCGGCGATCGCAATTCGGAATTCGTGCGCCGCTATCTCGCGCTCGAAAAGATCCGCATCGTCGCAGAGGATTTGCAAGGCTCGCATCCGCGCAAGGTGGCATTCATGCCGCGCACCGGCCAGGTCATGGTGAAGAAGCTGCGTCTGCAGCAGGACCCGGGTGTGGCCGAGCGCGAACAGGCGCTCGTGCGGCAAACCGCCGAAGCGCGCGCCGAGCGGCTTGCCGCCGCGAGAAAGCGGGTCGAACTGTTTTCAGCGCCAGCCGCCACGAAGCCGAAGATCGAACTGTTTGGCTCAAGCGGTGGCTCGGGCAACGGCTCAGGCAGCACAACAGCGAATGGCGCGGGCGCGCCGAGATCGCGCATCGAACTGTTCGGCTCGACCCCGCGCCCGACTAATTCAACAAACGCCAGAACCGCAGAGGAGGCGTGAGCGCTGTGCAAAAGATCAAAGTATTGTGCGTCGACGATTCGGCGCTGATCCGCAGCTTGATGACGGAAATCATCAATAGCCAGCCGGACATGACCGTCGTTGCAACCGCTCCCGACCCGCTGGTCGCGCGCGAACTCATCAAGCAGCACAATCCCGATGTGTTGACGCTCGACGTCGAAATGCCGCGCATGGACGGTCTGGACTTCCTCGAGAAGCTGATGCGTTTGCGTCCGATGCCGGTCGTGATGGTGTCCTCGCTGACGGAGCGCGGCAATGAAATCACGCTGCGCGCGCTGGAACTCGGCGCGGTCGATTTCGTGACGAAGCCGAAGGTCGGCATTCGCGACGGCATGCTCGACTATTCGGAAAAGCTCGCCGACAAGATCCGCGCCGCGGCGCGCGCTCGTGTGCGCCAGGCCGCGCCGGTGCATCATGCGCCGGCAGCCGCCGGACACGCGCCTGTCGGCGCCGCGCCGCTTTTCAACAATCCGCTGCTGAGTACCGAGAAGCTGATCATTGTCGGCGCGTCGACGGGCGGCACGGAAGCCATCCGCGAAGTGCTCGTGCCGCTGCCGCCGGATGCACCCGCGGTGCTGATTGCACAGCATATGCCGCCGGGTTTCACAAAATCTTTTGCGCAACGCCTCAATGGTTTGTGCCGGATTACCGTTAAAGAGGCAGAGCATGGAGAACGTGTGCTGCCGGGACATGCGTATATCGCCCCAGGCCACGCTCACCTGCTGCTTGCCCGTAGCGGTGCGAACTACATCGCGCATCTGTCGGATGATCCGCCGGTGAACCGGCATCGTCCTTCGGTGGATGTGCTCTTCCGATCCGCCGCGCAGCACGCGGGCAAGAATGCGGTCGGAGTGATCCTGACAGGAATGGGGCGCGATGGCGCCGCAGGTCTGCTGGATATGAAAAAGGCAGGGGCTTACACCCTTGCGCAGGACGAGGCGAGCTGCATTGTGTTCGGCATGCCGCGCGAAGCGATTGCGCTGGGCGCGGCCGACGAAATCGCGTCGCTGCCGGACATGTGCCGGCGCGTAATGGCGCGGCTTGCGTCGATGGGCGATCGCGTTCAGCGGGTATGATGCGCCGTTCGAATTGAGGCGGTCATACGCCGCACCGTGAATCAAGTAAAGGGAATCAAATGGATAAGGCAATGAAGTTTCTGGTTGTTGACGATTTTCCGACGATGCGCCGGATCGTTCGCAACCTCCTGAAAGAGCTGGGCTACGGCAACGTGGACGAAGCCGAAGACGGCCAGGCCGGTCTCGCCCGTTTGCGCGGCGCCACGTACGACTTCGTGATCTCCGACTGGAACATGCCGAACCTCGACGGTCTCGCCATGCTCAAGGAGATCCGCGCCGATGCAAACCTCAAGCACCTGCCGGTGCTGATGGTGACGGCCGAGTCGAAGAAGGAAAACATCATCGCGGCGGCCCAGGCCGGCGCGAGCGGTTATGTCGTAAAGCCGTTCACGGCCGCGACGCTGGACGAGAAGCTCAACAAGATTCTCGAAAAGATGGCCAAGACCGGGAGCTGATGTGAACCTGCCGACCAATGCACAAGGCGCTGAAGCGGTCAACGAGAGCGGCGACTTCGCGTCAGACCGCATTCTTGCCCGCATTGGACAACTGACACGTACGCTGCGTGATTCGATGCGCGAGCTGGGGCTCGACAAGCATGTCGAGCGCGCGGCCGAAGCCGTACCCGACGCACGCGACCGTCTGAAGTACATCGCGAACATGACCGAGCAGGCCGCCGAGCGCGTGCTGGGCTCGATCGATGTTGCGAAGCCGATCCAGGAGCAGTTGCAGAAAGACGCCGGCGAACTCGACGCGCGTTGGGAGCAATGGTACGCGGCGCCGATCGAACGCGCGGAAGTGCGCGCGCTGATGAACGATACGCGCGAATTCCTGCGCGGCGTGCCCGCAGCAACCACGGCGACCAATTCGCAGCTCATGGAGATCATGCTGGCGCAGGATTTCCAGGATCTGACCGGTCAGGTGATCAAGAAGATCACTGACGTCGTGTACCTGATCGAGCAGCAGTTGCTCGGCGTGCTCGTCGAAAACATCGCGCTCGAGCGGCGTGAACAGTTCGCGGCGCATGCTGCCGCGCTGGTAGCCGAAGTATCTCCGACCGGCAGCCCGGAGCATCTGCTGAACGGTCCGCAGATCAATCCGGAAGGCAAGACCGACGTCGTGCAGGACCAGTCACAGGTCGACGATCTGCTCGCCAGCCTCGGTTTCTGAGCGGCCCGCGCCCTTGCGGCGCGAGGCCAGCCAGTATGAATAGCAAGGCGCGCTCCCGCGCGCGAGTGCTGTCTATCGACACAAACCGCAGGCATACTACTAGGTCAAGCAGCGGCGCGGCCGAAGGTGAACGCTATCACCCGCGGCCTGCACGACGAGGTATTCCTCGGCAATGCGGCCCCGTCCGCGCCCTATGATTTGCCTATTTGCGGCCGGTTGGCATGAGCTTGCGCCGGCTAGCAGCCAGGGAGGAGTCTCGTTATGTGGAGTCGTGTACGTCGCGCCGGTGTGGTTACGGCGCTTGTTTTGCCCTGTTCGTTGTCGGCCGTGCAGTCCGCTCACGCGGCGCTCGGCGGCGCCCCAATGTCGCCTCCGGCAGATGCGTCGGTTTCGTCCCGTAAGTTCCAGCCTGCCGACACCGCGGCGAACGCCGTGATGCGCTCGGCATCCGGTGCGGCTTCTTCCACTTCGGCTTCCGCGTCCTATACCGTTCGTGAAACCACGCTCGGCAACGGCACGGTGGTGCGCGAATATCTGTCCGCTGACGGCACCGTGTTCGGCATTGCGTGGAGCGGTCCGCAAATGCCCGATCTGAATGAAATGCTCGGCAGTTACTTTCCGCAGTACGTCGCGGGTGTGAAGGCGGCGCGCGCGGCGCGCGGCGGCGCTCGTGGGCCGGTCGCGGTGGATCAGAGCACGCTCGTCGTGCAGTCCGGCGGTCATATGGGCGCTTTTAGCGGCCGTGCATGGCTGCCGCCCGCGCTGCCGGCCGGCGTCAGCGGCTCAGACATCCAGTAACGGCGAGGACGAACGATGCGAACCATGCATATTGCGATGAAACTCAAGAACTGGATGCAGGTTGTGGCGACCGTCGCGCTGGTGTCGGCGCTCGCCGCGTGCGGTGGCGGCGGCGACAGCGGCGGCAGTTCCAACTCCAGTGGCGGCTCGTCAGGCAGTCAGATCAGCGGCTCCTTGCCAGCCAGCCCAACCCAGCAGCCGATCGCCGCGACAGCCGCGAACACCGTGCCGATTACGGTCGCCCACGGCGCCACGGGTGTGATCAACATACCCACGATCAGCGTGACGCTGTGCGCGCCCGGCACCACGACCTGCCAGACCATCAACAACATTCAGGTCGACACGGGCTCGTTCGGCCTGCGCATCGTCGGCGGGGCGCTGAATGCGGCGATGCAAGCCGCATTGCCGGTCACCGCGACCTCGGGCGGCGCTCAGCTTGCCGAATGCGCGACGTTCGCCGACGGCTTCACGTGGGGCACCGTGCGTACGGCTGCCGTCACCATCGGCGGCGAAACCACGACATCGGCGGTTCCAATCCAGGTGATCGGCGATAAAGACGCGAGCACCGTGCCGTCAGCCGGTTGCGGCAGCGGCTCGGCGGAAAACACGGCGAGCGACCTGGGCGCGAACGGCATCATCGGCATCGGCACCGCGCTCTATGATTGCGGCTCCACGTGCGTTGACCCGTCCCTTGCGTCGACTTACAGCAATTATTTCGCGTGTCCGAACGGCACGTCTTGCGCTCGTACCGCGGTTACGCTGGCGAATCAGGTGGCCAATCCGGTCGCCAAATTCCCGGTCGACAACAACGGCGTGATCGTGCAGATGCCGCCCATCTCGAACAGCGGCGCGCCGTCGGCCACCGGCACGCTGGTGTTCGGCATCGGCACGCAGTCGAACAATGCGCTCGGATCGGCACAGACCTTCACGACCGATAACTTCGGCGATCTGACCAACAGCGTGTTCAACGGCAACACGGTGACGGCGTTCCTGGATTCGGGCTCGAACGGCTATTTCTTCACCGATAGCTCGCTCACCTTGTGCGGCAGCAACTTCTCGGGCTTCTACTGCCCGTCCACCGCGCAAACCCGTTCCATCACGCTGGCCGGCCTGAACAACGTGAAGGCGACGGCGAATATCGGCATCGTCAGTGCGTCGACGCTGTTCGGCAACGGCAACAACTACGCATTCAACGATCTGGCGGGTCAGGTCGGCGGTCTCGCGGCATTTGACCTCGGCTTGCCGTTCTTCTACGGACGCCACGTGTATCACGGCTTCGACCTGCGGCCGATCGGCGGGACCCAGGCGCCTTTCGTGGCTTACGCAAGCTAACCTGCCGCCACGCAAAGCCTGACGGCTGTCCACAACGCCTGCGCGACCGCGCGCGGGCGTTTCTTTTTTCGGCCTCGCGCGGGTTCACACCGCGCTTGCCCATCCCTCGAAAAGCCCCCGTTTCCCCTTCCTTATCCGCCGATCGGTGCTTGCGCCGAGCGGGAATAATCGCTCTCACTGGAAAGAGGCGTTGTGCCTCGGCCGACTGGAGAGCTTTGTGGCAGAGGAAAGCGACCTCGAAAAAACCGAATCAGCCACTCCCCGGCGCTTGCAGAAAGCGCGCGAGGAAGGGCAGATCGTGCGTTCGCGGGAGCTGTCGACGTTCGCGCTGCTCGCGGCGGGCTTTTTCGGCGTGTGGGGCATGTCCGGCAGCATCGGCGAACATTTGCAGGGCATGCTGCGCGCGGCCTTCACTTTCGATCACGCGTCCGCTTTCGAGACCCGTCGCATGTTGATCGGCGCAGGCGCCGCCAGCCGCGAAGGACTCGCCGCATTGCTGCCGATCCTCGCGATCACGGGCGCCGCGGCCTTGCTCGCGCCAATGGCGCTGGGCGGCTGGCAACTGTCGACGAAAGGGCTCGAGCCCAAGTTCGACCGTCTCAATCCGATTGCCGGCCTCGGCAAGATCTTTTCGATCAACGGACCTATCCAGCTTGTCATGTCGCTCGCGAAGACGCTGGTGGTGGGCGTGATCGGCGGCACCGCGATCTGGAATCGACGCGAGGAAATTCTCGCGTTGGCCACGCAGCCGCTGCAACTCGCGCTGGCGAACACCGTGCATCTGATCGCCGTGTGCTGCGGTATGACGGTGGCCGGCATGTTCGTCGTGGCCGCCATGGATGTGCCGTATCAACTATGGCAGTTCCACAAGAAGCTGCGCATGAGCAAGGAAGAAGTGAAGCGCGAGCATCGCGAAAGCGAAGGCGATCCGCACGTAAAAGGCCGGATTCGCCAGCAGCAGCGCGCAATTGCCCGCCGCCGCATGATGACGCAAGTGCCGAAGGCCGACGTCGTGGTCACGAACCCGACGCACTTTGCGGTCGCGCTGCAATACACGGACGGCGAGATGCGCGCACCGAAGGTGGTCGCCAAGGGCGTGAACCTGGTGGCCGCGCGGATTCGCGAGCTGGCCGCCGAAAACAATGTGCCGCTGCTGGAAGCGCCGCCGCTTGCCCGCGCGCTGTATCACAACGTCGAACTGAACCGCGAGATTCCCGGCCAGCTCTATGGCGCGGTCGCCGAAGTGCTCGCGTGGGTGTACCAGTTGCGGCGCTTCAAAACCGACGGCGGCGACGTGCCGGTCGCACCGACCGAGCTCGACGTGCCCGCTGAACTCGACAAGGGCGGTGTATCGGATGAAGAAGCCGATCAGGAAGCCGCCGATACGCTTAACCCCGCTAACGATAACGGAGCCTCCGCATGAACGCTCGCGCCGGTTTCCTCGCTCGACGGCCCGATGCCTTGAGCGGCACCAATTTACGCGCCCTGGCCGGCCCGGTGCTGATCTGCATGATCCTCGGCATGATGATTCTGCCGTTGCCGTCGTTCCTGCTGGATCTGCTGTTCACCTTCAATATCGCGCTTTCCGTGATGGTGCTGCTCGTCAGCATGTACACGATGAAACCGCTCGACTTCGCCGCTTTCCCAAGCGTGCTCTTGTTCTCGACCTTGCTGCGGCTGTCACTGAACGTTGCGTCGACGCGAGTCGTGCTGCTCGAAGGCCACACCGGTCCTGACGCGGCCGGCCAGGTGATCGAGTCGTTCGGCCACTTCCTCGTGGGCGGCAACTTCGCGGTCGGTATCGTCGTCTTCATTATTTTGATGGTCATCAACTTCATGGTGATCACGAAGGGCGCGGGGCGTATCGCGGAAGTGTCCGCGCGCTTCACGCTCGACGCGATGCCCGGCAAGCAGATGGCGATCGACGCCGATCTGAACGCCGGGCTCATCAACGAAGAACAGGCACGCAAGCGTCGCGCGGAAGTCTCGCAGGAAGCCGAGTTCTACGGTTCCATGGACGGCGCGAGCAAGTTCGTGCGCGGCGATGCGATTGCCGGCCTGCTGATCATGGTGATCAACATCTTCGGCGGGTTGATCGTCGGGATGGTTCAGCACGGCATGGACTTCGCGTCGGCGGGCAAGAACTACACGCTGCTGACCATCGGTGACGGCCTGGTCGCGCAGATTCCGTCGCTCGTGATTTCGACCGCTGCCGGTGTGATCGTGTCGCGTGTCGCGACGAACGAAGACATTGGCACACAGCTCACGGGGCAGCTTTTCACGAACCCGCGCGTGCTGGCAATCACAGGTTGCATTCTCGTGCTGATGGGCCTGATTCCGGGCATGCCGCATTTCGCGTTTCTGATTCTCGGCGGCGGTTTGATCCAGCTCGGCCGCACGATGAAAAAGCGCGCCGAAGAACGCAAGAACACGACTGCGCTCGTGGATGTCGCACCGGCAGCCGTAACGCCGATCGAAAACGCGGAAGCAAGCTGGGACGACGTGACGATGATCGACACGCTCGGCCTCGAAGTGGGCTACCGGCTGATTCCGCTCGTCGACAAGAATTCCGACGGCGAGTTGCTCAAGCGGATCAAAAGCATCCGCAAGAAGTTTGCGCAGGAAATCGGCTTCTTGCCGCCTGTCATTCATATTCGCGACAATCTGGAATTGCGTCCGAATGGTTATCGGATCGCGCTCAAGGGCGTGGAAGTGGGCGTCGGCGAGGCGTATCCGGGTCAATGGCTCGCAATCAACCCCGGCCAGGTTTCCGCTGCGCTGCCGGGCACGCCGACACAGGATCCGGCATTCGGTCTGCCAGCCATCTGGATCGATACCAATCTGCGCGAACAGGCGCAGGTGTACGGCTACACGGTGGTCGATTCGAGCACGGTCGTCGCGACGCACCTGAATCACCTGGTGGTCACGCATGCGTCGGAACTGCTCGGTCGCCGGGAAGTGCAGGCGCTGCTCGAGCGGATGCAGAAAGACACGCCGTCGCTCGTCGACGATCTGGTGCCGAAGACGCTGCCGCTCACCACGCTGCAAAAGGTGCTGCAAAACCTGCTGGAAGAAGGCGTGCCGATCCGCGACATGCGCACGATTCTCGAAGCATTGTCAGAACACACGCCGAAGATCACCGATGCACACGATCTCACCGCCGCCGTGCGCCTTGCGCTTGGCCGCGCGATCACGCAGCAGTGGTTCCCAGGCACCGGCGACATGCAGGTGATGGGCCTCGACTCGAATCTCGAACGCGTGCTCTCGCAGGCGCTTTCGACCGGCTCCAACCCGGGTCTGGAACCTGGCCTCGCGCATACGCTGATGAACGAAACGCAGAAGGCGATGAATCGCCAGCAGAACCTTGGGCTCGCGCCGGTGTTGCTCGTGCAACATGCATTGCGGCCGATGCTCGCGCGCTTCCTGCGCCGCAGCCTGCCGCAACTGAAGGTGCTGTCGTATGCGGAAGTGCCCGACACGCGCAACATCAAGGTCGTGAATCTGATCGGCGCGCACGGTTAGAGCGCGTTCTACGAGCGCGACTGCGATCGGGCAAGTGCGTTTGCTTATCGACTCGACTATGACCTTTATATTGACCGGCGCCCCAAGGCGCCGGTTTTCATTTCCGCGCCTGACTTTTCGTGCCGCCCACGTATTGGCTCGTCCATGCTTCGCCTGCGGGACCCGGAAGCAATCGTCCGGCGCGCGGGTCATTCGATAGGTGCAGGAGCTGCGAATCGCGGCATCCGTCCATCGTTCGAATTACCCACGTTTAACAGCCCTTATCCACCGATCGTCGGTCGTCACGTTTCGCAATAATGATCTCAATGGGAAGCGGTGTGTTGCCGGTCCGTCAGTCCGTATACCTCATCGGGGGTCCAGCTTGAACATTCGTAAATTTATCGGTGCTACCAGTCGCGACGCACTGCGTCTCGTGCGCGAAGCGCTGGGTGCCGACGCGGTCGTCCTGTCCAATCGAACGATGGACGACGGGAGCGTCGAGATCGTCGCCCTGGCCGACAGCGACCTCGCGGCGATCACGCCGAAGGCTCCGCGCGCAGACGCGAGCGCAGCGCAATTCGCATCGACGAATGCAGCGGCTGCACAGCCCGCGCCGAGTGCGCTGAATGCGCCGCGCGCAATGTCCGCCGCGCAGCCGATGCAGGCCAATCCGTACGCGAGCGGCATGCCGGACGTGTTCTCGTCGGTGTTCGGCGCGAGCCCGGAAGCCGGCATTGAAACGACGGGCAGCTTCGCCGACTCAGCGCTGGCCGCCAGTCACGATGCACAGCCCGCCGCGAAGGTCGTTCCGAGCGCGGCCATGAGTGCCGCGATGAATGCAGCTAAGGCGTCGGCCGGGCAGGCCGACGCGCGCAAGACTGCATTGCCGGGCGCCCCGGCCACGGCCACTAAGCCCGCGTCGGCGCCGCAATCGCAACAGATTCACGTTGGCCAGCCGAGCGCGCGCGCAGCAGCCGCTCGTTTGAACGAAGACATTCGCGCGGATCTGCTGAAGGCCGCCGGGGTGTCGTCCGGCTCTGCAGCACCGGCCTCTGATCTCCACGCACCGCGTACGATGGCCGAATCGAATCCCTGGCTGATCGATCACGCTCGACGCATCGCCGCCGACCACGAGCCGCAAAGCGAATACAACACACGTCCGGGCGCGATGACGCCGGCCGCCGCGATGGCCAAGGGTCTTGGCGCTGCTGTGGAACCGGGCAAGGCCGCTGCGTCGCAGGAGGACAACACGCCTGATTGGGCCCGCGAAGCCGCGCAGGTCGCCGCACGGCGCGCCGCGCAGAAGGCCGCACCGACCACGCTGTCGCCGACCGACGACTCGCGCACGCCTGCTGCTGTCGCCGAAGCGATCAAGGCGCGCATGGAGCAGGTCGTCAAAGAAACCGTGATGAACGAGCTTTCTTCGATGCGCGGCATGATGGAAGAACAGTTCGCCGGTCTCATGTGGGGCGATCGTCAGCGCCGGAACCCGGCGCACGCGTCGCTCACCAAACATCTCTTCGCCGCGGGTTTTTCCGCGCAGCTCGTGCAGATGATGGTCGCAAACCTGCCCGACGAAGTCGACAACATGGACGACGGCATGGACTGGGTGCGCTCGGTGCTCGCATCGAACCTGCCGGTCATGGAAGATGAAGACACGCTGATGGAGCGCGGCGGCGTCTTTGCGCTGATGGGCCCGACGGGCGTCGGCAAGACGACGACCACGGCAAAACTCGCGGCGCGCTGCGTGATGCGTTTCGGCGCCAGCAAAGTGGCGCTGCTCACCACCGACAGTTACCGGATCGGCGGCCACGAGCAACTGCGCATCTTCGGCAAGATTCTCGGCGTGTCGGTTCACGCGGTGAAAGACAGCGCCGACCTGCAGCTCGCACTCTCCGAATTGCGCAACAAGCACATTGTGCTGATCGACACGATCGGTATGAGCCAACGCGATCGCCTTGTCTCCGAGCAGATCGCGATGCTGAGCCGCGCGGGCCAGCCCGTGCAGCGCCTGTTGCTGCTCAACGCAACGAGCCACGGCGACACGCTCAATGAAGTCGTGCAGGCCTATCAGCGCGGACCGGATCAACAGCCGCTCGCCGGCTGCATTCTGACCAAGCTCGACGAGGCGACCAACCTGGGCGGCGTGCTCGATACGGTGATCCGCTACAAGCTGCCGGTGCACTACGTGTCGACCGGTCAGAAAGTGCCGGAGAACCTGTACGTCGCGACCAAGCGTTTTCTGATCAAGAGCGCGTTCTGCATTCCGCGCGATCACTCTCCATTCGTGCCGCATGACGAAGATGTTCCGGCATTGCTGTCCGCGCTGTCCGCGCGCTCGACGGCCGAATTGCACGAGGTCCGCTTTGGATAAGCTCGTCTCCGATCAGGCAGAAGGACTGCGGCGCCTTCTCGCGCGGAGCGGCTCGCGCGTGATTGCGGTGACGGGCGGTTCGCTGGGCGCCGGCTGTACGGCGACAGTGATGAACCTTGCGGTGGCGCTCGCGCAGCAGGGAAAGGATGTGCTCGTGATCGACGAGTGCGTGGGCGATAAGTCAGTGAGCGCGATGCTCGGCAGCGTGCGCGGTGCAGGCAACTTTGCCGCCGTGATGCGCGGCGAGATGACCCTCGACGAAGCCGCTTTGCGTCACGCGCTCGGCTTCTCGGTGCTCGCAGCCTCACGTGCGCATCGCGAAGGTTATGGCGCGGCGCAGTTCAGCGCGGTGCTGCACGGTTCGGCCGACATCGTGCTGATCGACGCGCAACTGGATCAGCAAGGGCACCTGTCGGCGCTCGCGACGCAGGCCCATGACGTGATGATCGTCACGCGCATGGCGGCACAGGCGATCACCGACGCGTATGCGTGCATGAAGCGTCTGCACTACGCGCACGCCATCGCGCAGTTTCGCGTACTGGTGAATCACGTGCAGAGCGTGGAAGACGCGCGCGCTGCTTTTGCAAACCTGGCCGGCGTGGCCGGGCGTTACCTCGCGGTAGCGCTGGAAGACGCCGGTTGCATTGCCGCGGATGCGCGGATGGCGCGAGCCGAGGAGTTGTCGCGTTGTGTCGTCGACGCATTTCCGTCGACACCGGCAGCGCGCGACTTCCGTCACCTCGCAGCCGAATTGCAGTACTGGCCGATGCGGCCAGCGATGTCGTCGCAAACGCCATGGATGGCGCCTGCGGCAGTTACAGCGGCGCAACACGCCGACCAACCGTCTGCGCAGCACGCCTGAGAGGCGGCACAAGGACAAGGGGAGCACGATGTATAACGCTCAGGGAAAGATTTCCCAAGCCGAGGTTTTGACGAAGTACGCACCGCTGGTGCGTCGACTCGGCTTGCAGCTCGTTGCAAAAATGCCGGCCAGCGTCGATCTCGACGATCTGATTCAGGCGGGCATGATTGGCTTGCTGGATGCCGCGAGTCGCTACAAGGAAGATCAGGGCGCGCAGTTCGAAACCTACGCGAGCCAGCGGATTCGCGGCGCGATGCTGGACGAACTGCGCAGCAACGACTGGTTGCCGCGTAGCTTGCGACGCACGTCGCGAGAAGTGGAGACGGCCGTGCACAAGGTGGAGCAGAATCTGGGCCGCTCGGCGAGCGAAACCGAGATTGCCGAACACCTGGACATGCCACTCGACGAGTATCAGTCGATGTTGCAGGATCTGCACGGAAGCCAGTTGATCTACTACGAAGACTTCGACCGTTCCGCGGACGACGAGCCGTTTCTCGACCGCTACTGCGTCGATCACTCGGACCCGCTTTCCGCCTTGCTCGACGACAGTCTGCGCTCGGCGCTGGTCGAGGCGATCGACCGCTTGCCGGAACGCGAGAAGTTGCTGATGTCGCTCTACTACGAGCGCGGCATGAACCTGCGTGAAATCGGCGCGGTGATGGAAGTCAGCGAGTCGCGCGTGTGTCAGTTGCACAGTCAGGCGGTAGCGCGTTTGCGCACGCGCTTGCGCGAGATGGCGTGGGCGAACGCCGAGGCAACCTGAGCGGCTTGCCTCGTGAGTTGGCGCTCAGCGGGGCAATGAGTTGTGAAGCGAGGGCGTTACCCGCGCCTTCAGTCATGCGTCCGCCATTTCATGCTCGGCCGCGAGCGCCAGAAAAGCGGAACGCGACATGCCACGCGCCTGCGCGTATTCGTCGATTTCATGCACCAGCGCTTCGGGCAACGAAATGTTGATGCGTACCGCCTTCTTCAGCGCGGGAATATTCCGGGTTGTCACGAAACCCCACGTGAGACCCGCGTAGTCAGGATTACGCCGATGCTCGTCTAGCGTCAGCCTTTCGGGAATCGGCAAGCCTTCGTCGAGCAGCGTATCCAGATGCGCCTCGATCGCTTCTTTTGCGTTCGCGTAAGCTTCTTCCAGTGAATCCCCCGCCGAGTGACAGCCCGGAATATCCGGCACGACGACGCCGAACGCGTGCTGTGCGTCGCCCGCCTCGATTGCGATCGGGAAGATCAGATTTTTCATTTCAGCCCTGCCTGTTTCAAGATGCTGTTCAGCGTGCCGGCCGGCAGATCCTTCCTGGGATGGGGGATGGTCACGAGCCCGGCTTTGAATGCGTGCCGACAATGATGGTGGCTGCCCGATATGCGGACGAGCCGCCAGCCGTTCGCCAGAATCAGTTTGACGACTTCGGCACTGTTCATATTGCACTCCTCGAATCATACACACGATTACACACTCTCGCTAGATGAAGTTAGCTTCCGTTCACCGCGACGCGTGGACACCCGCTAGCACGGAACAACTTCGTTAGGGAAAAGAGGAGATTTGATCGTGCGCGACGGATTCGCGCCACCTGGCCGAATGGCTGCGGCATGCGGGGAGCGAAGGGCGAGGAGATAGAAAACAAAAAGGGCTCGTCGAGACGACGAACCCTTCTGTTCATGCGAGGCTGCTTCAGTTGGCTGCGTTGCTGCGGCGACGCTGGCCACACGTCACGAAGTTGCGGGCGAGTCAGGCGTTGGTGTCAAACACCGCAAAGCAATGCGAGGCCCGCATCGCGATAAGCAGCATTCACAGTAGCGAACAGGCGACGCTGAAGCTGAGCGCCAGCGTCACCCGGCATCACACCGCTGCGCGCGCCGGAATGCGTCCGTCCGGGCCATAGAAGTTGGCCTTTTGCGGCAACGCCACCTGCAACGCCGTGAGCGCCCGCTGGTTGTAATCCATGCGCACGCGAATCAGTTCGCCGTTGCTCGTGTTGAAGCGGCGCGCTCGCTCGGCGGCTTTTTGCAGCAGCGACCATTGTGCGGCGAGCCGCTCGTCGGTGCTGGCCGCGAGTTCCATGCCGGCCCAACCGCCCGGAAAACCCATGCCGGCGAGCAGTTCGTCGCGGCGGGTTTCGAGCTGCGCGAGCTCGCCGATCAGTTCGGTTTTCTTGTCGATGACCGGCGGCAGCAGTTCGACCGGCGACAAGGCGGTCAATGCCTTGGTCTCCAGCGTCAAAACGGAGGCGAATGCCTCGACGGCGGAATACTCTTCGATGAGGGTGGCAAGCAGGGCGTCTTTCATCTCAACAACTCGCTGAAAACGACGGCTCGCAGATGATCCGCGAGTCGGGTTTGTCGAACGCCGCCGGCCATTCACCGTACTTCGATGCGCCGATTAATTGCCGGTCGACGGGGTTTTGCTTTGCAACAGTTCGCGTGCGGTGCTCAGCACGCCGTCGGCGATCTTGCCCGAGTCGATTTGCAGCGTGCCGTCCTTGATGGCCTGCTTGATCGACTCGACATGCGCCGTATCGATGTCGGCCGAGCCGGACGCCGCGAGGCTGCGCAGATGCTGCGACAGACCCGACAGGCTGACGCTGGCGTCGCCCGAACTGCTGGGAGTGGCTTGCGAGGCGGTGCTCGCGGTCTGCGCGCCGGGGTTGGCCGTCGCCGCGTCGCTTTGTTGCGAGCGGGACACGCCATCTTTCAACGTCGGCAGATTCGAATTGGTTTTGGAATCGACTTTCACGATTGGCTTCCTGAACGATTTGATCCTGATAACGGCAGGCGTCCATCAAAACTTTAGCGCAATCGCTGCTGCTTTTCCCTTGTCTGTCAATACGATCCGGCCCTGACACGGCGGACGCATGCGGATCGGCCGCCAGCCCGGAAAGCCCGCGGCTCACAGTTGAATCTCCACGGTCGCGCCGTCCTTGACGATGCCCGAGATAACCTGACCATTGGGCGTCTTTACGCGGACCTGCTGACCCGGTGACGCATTGTTCATCGCGCTGCCTTCCGACGAAATCGCGAATCCATCACCGGCGGCGACCACGCGCACCGTTTGTCCGATCGACACAGCCGACGCGCTCTTGAGCATATCGCGGCGCAGCGGCATGCCTGCGGCAACGCGCGTCAACGTGACAGAACCGACCGCTTGCGACGGGTCCGTCACGATGGCCTGCGGCAAGCCCGTCAGATCGCCCTCGCGCGCGACGAGGTCGGCGGCCGTCAGCACCTCGCCCGGCGACATCGCGCGGCCGGCGAGATAGTAGGTGGCATGCAGCGAGATGCGCGCCTGCAGATAGATGGTCCAGGGACGCTGGCCCGCGCAACGCACGCCGACGGTTACGCGGCCCCACAGTCGGGCGCCGCTCGGCATGAACGGCTCCAGCACCATGCAGGCCGCGAGACCGCGTGGAAACGCGGGTGCGACGGTGATGTCCACTTTCCCCGGCAATCCCGCCGACTGCTGCTGCAGGAACGCGAGCGCGGTCGTGCGGATTGCTTCAGGGTCTTGCTGGCCCGGCAGCGGCTCGGGCTGGGCCGGCGCTGCCGCACGCTGATTCTGCTGTGCGGGTGCCGGCGCTGCCGCGATGGGCCGCGTCGCGGCCACGCGCGCCGTCGGCGACGCCGCGGCGGCACGAGTTGAATTGGCGAGGGCGTTCGAACGCGCCGGGACCGGCTTGCCGTCCGCGCCGAGCTGCGGCGGCTCGCCGCGCGAAGCGAGCGTGTCGAACGAGTCGGTTGCCGATGCTCCCAACGCTTGCGACGCCGCAGCCGCGGCGCGACCCGTCACGCTGGCCGGCGCGTTGGCCGCCACCGGCTGAACGCCGGCGGCCTGACGCACGCCGTTCGCTTGCGGCGCCGGTGTCACGACGACCGGAACGACACGGCGCGGGGCCGGCATCTCATTGAGGCGGGCGGCGTCGGCCGGATTCAGGTTGCTGGCGCTTGTCGCGGCAGAACCGGCACGGCCTGGCGCAGGAATGGTCACCACGCCGTTCGCGTCGGGCTTGAAACTGGTGCGGATCATTTGCGGCGCGGCCGGCGCTTCGCCCGAGCCCGCGATGACGATCGAGCCGCTTGCATTGGCGGCGCGGCTGAAAGGATCGGCGTCGCGCGAGGCCGAACCGCGCGTCAGCGATTGCGCGGTGGCGGCGGCGAGCGTCGCCGAAGAGCCGGCGCGTTTCGCCGGCGTCGCCTGCATATGCTCGGCAAGCTCGGTGAGTGCCGCCGGATCCTTTTCGTTCGGACCGGCAATCACGATGGGACCGTCCGCCTCGCCCGCGTGCGCGGCATTGGCGATCAACATGGCGGCGGCAGGCGCGCATAGCGCGGCGGCGCCGACACCCGGCACGCCCAGCGACGAACTCAACAGGAGCCGCGCGGCGACGCGCAGCGCAGCCGCACACAGGCGATGCGCCGCCGCGCGTTGCGCGCGGTGCGTCGGATCGAAAGTGTGCTGGTCCATTGCGGTTCTCCATCGAATGCATTTGGTACGCCTTGCATTCTATTGAGAGCCCCCTTCGCGCAAACGTTGAATAGAAGCCCCCTTTCCCGGTTATTCGTCCGATTGCTGCTTGCACTCGGCCCATAAGATGCACCTCATGCAAAAAGGTCTTCCCGTCTGATGCAGTCCTCACGCGAGGCGCACGGGAAGCCTCGGGACCGTTCTCCGGAGATTCTTATGCTGGACAAACTCGATGCCGAATTCGCCTTTGGACGTGAAGCGCTCGACGTGCGCGCTTATCGCCAGGAGCTCCTGTCGTCGAATATCGCCAATGCCGACACGCCCGGCTACAAGGCGCGCGACGTCGACTTCGCTTCGTCGCTCGCGGGCGCACTGAAAAAGACCGGTGTGGCCGCGCATACGGCGTCGAACACCGCGACGCTTCCGATGGCGCAGCCGGCCGGCGTGACGAGCGGAATGTCGATGGCGTCGACCACGTCGGGCCACATGTCCGGCAAATCGACGCTGAGCCCGGCGGGCGGCAGGCCCGACGACTACGGCAACCTGCAATACCGCGTTCCGACGCAGCCCGCGCTCGACGGCAACACGGTCGACATCGACACCGAGCGCGTTCAGTTCGCGGACAACACGCTGCACTTCGAATCGGGCATGACGATGCTGTCGAGCCAGATCAAGGCGATGTTGTCGGCGATCCAGTCGGGCTCGTAACCGGGTAACGGTCTGCACGCAAAGAAACACGCAGTACGCAAGAACAATCGCTACGGGAACTAACTTGAAGCCGGCTCGAACCGGCGGGAAAGGTCAGCAAACATGCCTTCTTTGATGAACATATTTGGTGTTGCAGGCTCCGCGATGTCCGCGCAGTCGCAACGGCTCAACGTGACGGCGTCGAATCTCGCCAACGCGGACAGCACCACCGGTCCGGACGGCCAGCCGTACAAGGCCAAGCAGGTCGTGTTCGGCGTTGCGCCGCTCGGCGGCGCGCGCAGCGGCTCCGGCCAGCAGGTTGGCGGCGTGCAGGTCACCGGCGTGATCGACGACCCGACGCCGATGAAGACCGCCTACGACCCCGGCAACCCGGCGGCCAACGCTGACGGCTATGTGACGCTGCCCAACGTCGACCCGGTGCAGGAAATGGTGAACATGATTTCGGCGTCGCGCTCGTACCAGGCCAACGTCGAAACCCTGAACACCGCCAAGACCCTGATGCTGAAAACGCTCACGATCGGAACCTGAGGAGAGCCCCTTGACTACTGGCACCACCATCGGCAACAACGGCACGACCGTGTCGCAAACGCTGCTCGATACGATGAACGGCACGAACAGTGCCTCGGGCTCGAGCAGTTCGACGGGCGGCACGTCCGGCACGTCGGGCACTTCGGCGACCGATCTGCAAAACACCTTTTTGAGCCTGCTCGTCGCGCAGTTGAAGAACCAGGATCCGACCAATCCGATGGACAGCTCGCAGATGACCTCGCAGCTCGCCCAGATCAACACCGTGTCAGGCATCAGCCAGTTGAACACGACGTTGAGCTCGCTCGCGACGCAGATGTCGGCGGGTCAGCAGTCGCAAGCGGCGCTGCTGATCGGCTCGACCGTGCTCGCGCCGGGCAACTCGGTGTCGGTCGCGAGCGGCAAGGCCGGCGCGTTCGGCGTGCAACTCGCGAACTCGGTGAGCGACCTGCAGGTCGTCGTGAAGAACTCGGCAGGCCAGATCGTCAACACGATCGATCTCGGCAAGCAGTCGGCGGGCACGATTCCGGTGGGCTGGACGCCGACCGACTCGGCCGGCAACGCGCTGCCCGACGGCACGTACACGATCAGCGCGGTCGGCACGATCAACGGCCAGCAAGCCACGGCCACCACGCTCGCAGGCGCAACGGTGCAAAGCGTCGTCATGCAGAACAACGGTACGCCGGGCCTCGTGCTCTCGAACGGCTCGACTGTCGGGCTGACCAGCGTGGCCGCGATCCTCTAATTCGATTCAGTCAGTACGACTTTCCAGACACGGAGACCGTCATGGGTTACCAACAAGGTTTGAGTGGTTTGTCCGCATCGTCGAGCGATCTCGACGTGATCGGCAACAACATTGCCAACGCGAATACGGTTGGCTTCAAGAGCGGCGCAGCGCAATTCGCCGACATGTACGCCAATTCGGTGGCGACGGCTGTCGGCAACCAGGTCGGTATCGGCACCAAGCTCGCACAGGTGCAGCAGCAGTTCTCGCAAGGCACGATCACCAGCACGAACCAGGCGCTCGACGTCGCCATCAACGGCAACGGCTTTTTCCAGTTGTCGAACAACGGTTCGCTCGTGTACTCGCGCAACGGCGTATTCCAGCTCGACAAGAACGGCTTCATCACGAACTCGCAAGGCCTGCAACTGATGGGCTATGCGGCGAACAGCTCGGGCATCGTCAATACCGCGCAGACCGTGCCGCTTAGCGTGCCGACCGCGAACATCGCGCCGAAGGCGACGACCAACATCGCAGCCGGCCTGAACCTGAATGCGCAAGATCCGCTGATGCTCGGCACGCCGAAGGTGACGGCAGGAGGCACCAATTCCGGCACGCTGAGCACGACCGGCGCGACGATCACCAACACGGCGTCGGGAACGAACAACGACAACTACACCGTCTCGTTCACCAGCGCGACGGGATACACGGTGACCGACACCACGCTCGGCACCTCGACGACCGGCACGTACACGGCCGGCTCGCCGATTTCGCTCGGCAACGGCCAGACGATCACGTTCAACGGCGTGCCGGCGACGGGCGACAGCTATAGCGTCACACCGACCCCGGTGGCGTTCAACCAGAACAGTTCGACGACGTACAACTACTCGACGAGCACCACGGTGTACGACACGCTCGGCGGCTCGCAGACGGTCAACATGTATTTTGCCAAGACGGCCGCCGGCACGTGGGACGTGTATGCCGGCGTCTCCACCGGCACCGCGGCGCTCGTCGGCCATGCGAACTTCAACTCGTCGGGCACGCTGCTCGGCACGACCGACGCTTCCGGCGCGGCGACTGCCACGCCGTTCGTCTTCAACTTCTCGGTGCCGACCACCGACGGTTCGGCGACGCCTCAGAAACTGACGCTGAATATTGGCGGCACCACGCAGTACGGCGGCAAGGACGGCGTGAATTCGCTGCAGCCCGACGGCTATCCGGCCGGCACGCTGACGAGCTTCAGCATCGGCGCCGACGGCATGCTGACCGGCAACTATTCGAACCAGCAGACAGCCGCGCTCGGCCAGATCGCGCTCGCGAACTTCGCGAACCAGAACGGTCTCGTGAACCTGGGCAATAACGAGTTCCAGCAGACCGACGCATCGGGCGCCGCGCAGATTTCGGCACCGGGCTCCACGAATCACGGCGTGCTGCAAGGCGGCGCCGTCGAAAACTCGAACGTCGATCTGACGAGCCAGCTCGTGGACCTGATCACCGCGCAACGCAACTATCAGGCGAACGCGCAGACGATCAAGACGCAGCAGACCGTCGACCAGACGCTCATCAACCTGTAAGCGAGCAGGACGGACCCATCATGGATCGGCTGATCTACACCGCGATGTCGGGCAGCGCGCAAGCGCTCGAACAGCAGGCAATCGTTGCGAACAATCTCGCGAACGCATCGACCACTGGTTTTCGCGCCCAGTTGGCGACTTTCCGCGCCGTGCCGATGGCGTTCGGCGACGGCAGTTCGATCAACGACAACACCACGCGCACTTTCGTGCTGTCGTCGACGCCGGGTGCGGACTACACGCCCGGCCCGATCCAGCAGACGGGCAATCCTCTCGATGTCGCTATCGAAGGTCCGGGCTGGCTGTCGGTGCAGACCACTGACGGCGGCGAGGCATACACGCGCGCCGGCAATCTGCATATCGACCAGAACGGCCAGCTGGTGAACGCCACGAATCAGGTGGTGCTCGGCAACGGCGGGCCGGTCTCGGTGCCGCCGGGTGCGCAGATCACCATCGGCCGAGACGGCACCGTGTCGGCGCTCACACCGGGTGATCCGCCGACCGCGGTGGTGACGGTCGATCAGCTGAAGCTGGTCAACCCCGATCCGCAAACCATGACGCGCGGCGACGACGGCCTCTTTCGCACCGCTGACGGCAATCCCGCCGACGCCGATCCGGCCGTGACGGTCGCGCCTGCATCGCTCGAAGGGAGCAACGTGAATCCGGTCAGCGCGATGGTCTCGATGATCACGAACGCGCGCCAGTTCCAGATGCAGACCAAGCTGCTGGAAAGCGCCGACAAGAACGATCAGTCGGCTAACCAGTTGCTCAGCTTTAGCTAACGGGCCGCCGGCTCGTGCCGGCTCGCCAACATGTTGCATGGGACCAGAGTAAGTGCCTTGCATGGAACCGGAGTAACGCCTAAGCGCGGACTTCGGGTTCATAGCTGAAGCGCCCACTCCGGTCGACATAGGAGAAGGAATATGAATCGCTCGCTTTATATCGCCGCCACCGGCATGAATGCGCAACAGGCGCAGATGGACGTAATCTCGAACAACCTCGCGAACGTGAGCACCAACGGTTTCAAGGGCTCGCGCGCAGTGTTCGAGGATCTGCTGTATCAGACCGTCCGCCAGCCGGGCGCGAACTCGACGCAGCAAACGGAATTGCCGTCGGGCATCCAGCTCGGCACGGGCGTGCAACAGGTCGCCACCGAGCGCCTCTACACGCAGGGCAATCTGCAGCAGACCGGTAACTCGAAAGACGTCGCCATTAACGGCCAGGGCTTTTTCCAGGTGCAGATGCCCGACGGCACGACCGCCTATACGCGCGACGGCTCGTTCCAGACCAACGCGCAAGGCCAGCTCGTGACGTCGAGCGGCTATCAGGTGATCCCGGCCATCACGGTGCCGAACAACGCGACGTCGCTCACCATCGGCAGCGACGGCGTGGTGTCGATTACCGTCGCCGGCTCGACCAACAGCCAGCAGCTCGGCTCGATGCAGGTCGCGACCTTCATCAACCCGGCCGGTCTGGACGCGAAGGGCGAGAACCTGTTTGCGGAAACGGCGTCGTCGGGTGCGCCTAACGTCGCTCAGCCTGGCCTGAACGGCGCGGGCACGCTCAATCAGGGCTACGTCGAAGCATCGAACGTGAACGTGGTGCAGGAACTGGTGAACATGATCCAGACGCAACGTGCTTACGAAATCAACAGCAAGGCCGTGACGACGTCCGACCAGATGCTGCAGACGCTCAGCCAGATGCAAGTCTGACGCTGAAGTCACTGGTACTTAACAGGCTGTAAATCAGGCGGTAATCAAGATGTCGCACTTCACTCGTAATCCGGTTCATTCGCGTACTGCCGTCGCGCTCGCGCAGCTCACGCTGCTCGTCGCGCTTGGCGGTTGCGGCCTCGTGCCGAAGGAGCCGATCACGCAGCAGCCGATGACGGCGCTGCCGCCGATGCCGCCGCAAGCGCAGTCGCCCGGCTCGATCTACAACCCGGGTTACGCGGGCCGGCCGTTGTTCGAAGATCAGCGTCCGCGCAATGTCGGCGACATCCTGACCATCGTGATCCAGGAAAACGTCAACGCGACGAAGTCCTCGGGTGCCAATTCAAACCGCTCGGGCAGTACCAACCTGACGGTGCCGACAGCGGGCTTCCTTGCCGGACTGTTCGGCAGGGCGAGTCTGAACGCCAAAGGCGCGAACGTGTTCAGCGGCACCGGCGGCGCCAACGCGTCGAACACATTCAACGGCACGATCACCGTGACGGTGACCGGTGTGCTGCCGAACGGCAACCTGATGGTAAGCGGTGAAAAGCAGATGCTCATCAATCAGGGCAACGAGTTCGTGCGTTTCTCGGGCGTGGTGAATCCGAACACGATCTCCAGTCTGAATGCCGTGTACTCCACGCAGGTGGCCGACGCAAAGATCGAGTATTCGGCAAAAGGCTATCTCGACGAGGCCGAAAACATGGGCTGGCTGCAACGCTTCTTCCTCAATGTGTCGCCGTGGTGATCATGGGTACTGTTTCTTTCCGCTTTCTCGCGCGAGCCGGCCGGATCGGCCGGGCGCTGGCTTTCGTCGCGCTCGCCTGCGCGGCGCTGCCGGCGGCGACGCCCGCGCACGCCGAGCGCCTGAAGGATCTCGTGCAGATCCAGGGCGTTCGTGACAATCCGCTGATCGGCTACGGCCTCGTCGTCGGTCTCGACGGCACGGGCGACCAGACCACGCAGACCCCGTTCACCACGCAGACGCTCGCCAACATGCTGGCGAACCTCGGCATCTCGATCAACAACCAGGCCGCCGGTTCGAGCAACTCGCAATCGTCGCTGTCGAACGTTCAGTTGAAGAACGTTGCCGCGGTGATGGTGACGGCGGTGCTGCCGCCGTTCGCACGCCCCGGTGAACAGATCGACGTGACCGTGTCCTCGCTCGGCAATGCAAAGAGCCTGCGAGGCGGCACGCTTCTGCTCACGCCGCTCAAGGGCGCCGACGGTCAGGTGTACGCACTCGGCCAGGGCAATCTCGCAGTTGGCGGCGCTGGCGCGAGCGCCAACGGCAGCAAGGTGCAGGTCAATACGCTTGCTGCCGGCCGTATTGCCGGCGGCGCGATCGTCGAACGCTCAGTGCCGACGTCGGTGTCGCAAGCTGGCACGATGCAGCTCGACCTGAACGAAATGGACTACGACACGACGCAACGCGTGGTGGCGGCAGTGAACAACGCGTTCGGCGGCGGCACAGCCACGGCGCTCGACGGCCGCACGATTCAACTGCGCGCGCCGAGCGATCCCGAACAGCAGGTCGCCTTCATGGCGCAACTGCAGAATCTCGACGTGAAGCCGGCACAGGCCGCAGCGAAGGTGATCCTGAACGCGCGCACCGGCTCGATCGTGATGAACCAGATGGTCACGCTGCAGAACTGCGCGGTCGCACACGGCAACCTGTCGGTCGTGATCAACACGCAGCCGGTGGTGAGTCAGCCGGGCGCGTTCTCGAACGGCCAGACTGTCGTGGCGAAGCAGTCGCAGATTCAGATGAAGCAGGACAACGGCGCGCTGAAGCTCGTAACCGCCGGCGCGAACCTCGCCGACGTGGTGAAGGCGCTCAACGCATTGGGTGCGACGCCCGCGGATCTGATGTCGATCCTGCAGGCCATGAAAGCGGCGGGCTCTTTGCGCGCCGACCTGGAAATCATCTAAGGACGACAGCAGATGAATTCGGATACGACCAATTCCGCCGCCGCGGCGAACGATCTTAGCCAGCGCTTCGCGCTCGACGTGCAGGGTTTCGCGAAGCTGAGCGCGCAGGCGAAGGCGTCGCCGCAAGCCGGCATGAAGGTAGCCGCGCAGCAGTTCGACGCAGTCTTCACGCAGATGATGCTGAAGAGCATGCGCGATGCGACGCCGCAGGACGGCCCGTTCGACTCGCACGACAGCGCGACGTTTACGTCGATGATGGATCAGCAGTTGTCGCAGCAGATGTCGCAGAAAGGCATCGGTGTGGCCGATGCGATGCTCAAGCAGTTGATGCGCAACCAGGGCATGCAAGTGAGCGGCCCGAATGGAGCAGGCGGCGCGGGCGGACTTGCCGGCATGGCCAACGCGCTCGGCGGCGGCAGTGGCGGCGACGAAGGCCAGACCGCGGCGCTCAACGCGCTTGCCAAGGCGTACGGCAATGCGCAAGCGAACGGCCAGCTCGCGATGGGCAAGGGCTACTCGGCCAATAGCGCGCTGACGCCGCCGTTGAAGGGTGACGGCAGCTCGCCGAAGGTCGACGCTTTCGTCGACAAGCTCGCGGCTCCCGCGCAGGCTGCCAGCGCGGCGACCGGCATTCCGGCGCGCTTCATCATCGGCCAGGCGGCGCTGGAATCGGGCTGGGGCAAGAGCGAGATCAAAAAGGCTGACGGCAGCACGAGTCACAACGTATTCGGCATCAAGGCGACCAAGGACTGGACCGGCAAGACGGTGTCCACACTCACCACCGAGTATGTGAACGGCAAGCCGCAGCGCGTGGTCGAGAAATTCCGCGCATACGATTCGTATCAGGAAGCCATGACCGACTACGCGAGCATGCTGAAGGGCAATCCGCGTTACGCGCAGGTCATCAATTCGGCGCACGACGTGAAGGGTTTTGCGACCGGCATGCAGCGCGCCGGTTATGCAACGGATCCGCATTACGCGAAGAAACTAATGTCCATCATGCAAAAGATGGGCTGAGCGGCCGTGATTGCGACCGGTCGGCGCGGATTGGCCGTGAGAGGCGGTTCTGCGGGGCGCGCCGAACAACAAACGTCCAGGCGACAAACACGCGGCGAAAACGGCGGGCGATTTAAAGACGCGTTATCGGCGAGTTACCGGGGCTTTAACGTTTGCGCGAGATTATTCTAAATATATTATTTGTCGCCCCTAAATTTTCGCTCGATACTGCCGCTAATCCGTTAGACCCCATACCGGAAGCGTTCATGTCCGGTTGAATGTGCGTGCCGCGGCCGGGAATGAGAGACCGCGTGAAAGCCCCCGTCAGGAGCTCTGGCACGTACCCGCAAGAACATGCATACCGGCAAGCCCATGGAAACCAATCAGTCGAACGGCCAAACCGACACGCTTCAGCCGCACGTTCCGCTGGACGAGAGTGCACTCGATTTTGGCCGCCGCAATCCGCTCGAAATCGGCGTTCAATTGCGCAATCTCGTCAATCGGGGCGATTTTCTCACCGTTCAATATGCCGGCGGCCAGCTCGTTACGCGCCTGCTCGACGTCGACGTGCGCGGACGCACCTTCACGTTCGACTGGGGCGCGTTGTCCGATCAGAACCGCGGTCTGCTTGCGGCGTCGAGCTGTCAGTTCCACGCGGCGCCCGAGGGCGTGCGCATGGAGTTCGTCACCAGCACGCCGCGCGAAACGCGTTACGAGGGAATGCCGGCATTCGAAGCTGACTTTCCGGAAGTGCTGTACTACGTGCAACGCCGCGAGTATTTCCGCGTCGACGCACCGATTCTCGATCCGTACGTGTGCAGCGGTCGTCTGCCGGAAGGCGATTCGTTCCGTTTCGAAGTGCACGACCTCTCGCTGGGCGGCGTCGGCATGCGCACCTCCGACGAACGCGTCGCCGAACTGCCTATGGGCACGCGTCTCGACGATTGTGAATTGTCGCTCGGCGGCTTGGGCCGCCTCTCGCTCGATCTGCAACTGGTGTCGCATCGCTCGCTCGCGCTGCCCAACGGCACCCAGCGGTATCAGCTCGGTTTCCGCTTTCTGACGCTGCCCGGCAACGCGGAGAACACGCTGCAGCGCCTCATCACGCAACTCGAAATGAAGCGCCGTTCGCTGGTTCGCTGACCGCGCGCGGACCAGACGTGACGCGCCGGCGAAGGCCCGGCGCATCGGCCTCGCAAACGTTGAAACAAACTCTCGCAAGCGTCGTGAATGGCCTCAATTTTCCGTCGCTGAAGCCGTTAAACACTAAGTTCAAGTAACGCGGCGGCATGTGTGGTGTCGCCCTTCAGGATGACGCATGTCCAATCTCATCAATCTCGGCCTCAGCGGACTGAATGCAGCCCAGTGGGGACTCACGACGACCGGCCAGAACATCAGCAACGCGTCGACGCCCGGCTATACCATTGAAACGCCGGTCTTCGCGGAAACGGGTGGGCAGTACACGGGTTCCGGCTATTTGCCGCAAGGGGTCTCGACCGTCACGGTGACTCGCCAATACAGCCAGTATCTGACGACCCAGCTCAATAACGCGCAGTCGTCGAGCAGCTCGCTCTCGACCTACAACACGCTGATCTCGCAACTGAACAATCTGATCGGCAGCCCGACTGCCGGTATTGCCAGCGCGGTCACGAGCTATTTCACCGGCTTGCAGAACGTCTCGAACAACGCTTCGAGCCTCGCCACGCGCCAGACGGCGATGAGCGGCGCGCAGACGCTCGCGAACCAGATCAACGCCGCCGGCCAGCAATATGACGCGCTGCGCCAAAGCGTCAACACGCAACTGACCAACACCGTTTCGCAGATCAACAGCTACACGCAGCAAATCGCGCAGTTGAACGGCCAGATTTCCGCCGCGAGCACGCAAGGCCAGCCGCCGAACCAGTTGCTCGATCAGCGCGATCTCGCCGTGTCGAATCTGTCGCAACTGATCGGCGTGCAGGTGGTGAACAGCAATGGCAGCTATGGCGTCTTCATGAGCAATGGCCAGCCGCTCGTGTCGGGTGGCAACAGCTTCAATCTGGGCACCACGCCTTCAACGGGCGACTCCAGCGAGTTGTCCGTGCAGTATCTCGGGCAGGCGGGCGCAAACCCTGCCGCCGCGCCGCAGGATTTGCCGGACAGCAAGATCGAGGGCGGCACGCTCGGCGGTCTCGTCGCATTCCGCAGCCAGACGCTCGATCCGGCCGAAGCGCAACTCGGCGCGATTGCGGTGAGCTTCGCGTCGCAGGTCAACGCGCAGAACGCGCTCGGTATCACGCTCGCGGGCGTTCAGGGCGGCGCTCTGTTCTCGGTGGGCGGCCCGACCGTCTATGCGAACACGCAGAACACCGGCAATGCGTCGCTCAACGTGTCGTTCGCGAATCCTGCACAGCCGACCACTGGTGACTACACGCTCGCCTTCAACGGCACCACCTATACGTTGACCGACAATTCGACGGGTAGCGTGGTGGGTTCGGCGACGAATCTGAGCCAGCCTATCAACGGCCTGAACTTTTCGACCACGGGCACGATGAACGCCGGTGACTCGTTCACGGTCCAGCCGACCCGCGGCGCGTTGAACAGCTTTGCAACTGCGACGACGGACGCCTCGGCGATCGCGGCCGCAGCGCCCGTTCTCGGCGCGGCAGCGTCGACCAACACCGGTACCGGCGCCATCACGAAGGGCACGGTCGCGGCGGGCTACACGATGCCGAACTCGACGACCACGCTGACGTACGACGGCACTGGTCTCACCGGCTTCCCGGTCGGCTCGACGGTGACCGTGGCGGGCTCGCCGGCGACCACTTATTCGATTACGAGCGCGGCGACCGTCGTGCCGTATTCGTCGGGCAACGGCGCGAGTCTGACGATCAACAACACGACCGCCGGCCAGATGAACAAGGTGTCGGTGACGATCAGCGGCGTGCCCGCTGCCGGCGACAAGTTCACCATCGGGCCGAATACCGGCGCGAACAACGACGGCCGCAACGCGCTTGCACTGTCGAACCTGTCGACCGCGAAATCGATGAATGGCGGCACGGTCACGCTGACGGGCGCGTACGCGAACTACGTGAACGACATCGGCAACCAGACGAATCAGATTCAGACTTCGAGCACGGCGCAGGCTTCGCTGGTGACGCAGATCACCACCGCGCAGCAGTCCGTCTCGGGCGTCAACATCAACGAGGAAGCAGCCAATCTGCTTCAGTATCAGCAGCTCTATCAGGCGAACAGCAAGGTCATTCAGACCGCGCAGACCCTGTTCCAGACGCTGCTCGGCATCTTCCAGTGAGGCGTTGAACATGCGCATCTCCAGCACGCAGTACTTCACCATGAACGTGGCGACGATGAGCGATCAGCAAGCTCAGTTGTCGCAGCTTTACGCGCAAATCTCGAGCGGCGTGAGCCTTGCGACGCCGTCAGACAATCCGCTCGGCGCGGCGCAGGCCGTGCAGTTGAGTTCGACCGCGACGAGCCTCGCGCAGTACACGAGCAACCAGAACACGGCGCTTGCGTCGCTGCAGCTCGAAGACACGACGCTCAGCAGCGTCAACGACGTGCTGCAAAGTATCCACACGCTCGTGCTGCACGCCGGCGACGGTTCGCTCAACAATGGCGACCGCGGCTCCATCGCGACGCAACTGCAGAGCTTGCGCAGCCAGTTGGTAACGCTCGCGAACGCGACGGACCCGCAGGGCAACTACATGTTCGCCGGCTATCAAAGCAGCGCACAGCCGTACACGACGAGTTCGGCCGGTGTGGTCACGTATTCGGGCGATACCGGCACGCCTGCAGTGCAGATCACCGACTCGCACGTAGTGCAGACCGGCGACACGGGCATTTCGATCTTCGGCAGCGTCGCGCCCATCGGCACAAGCGCGGTTCCTGCGGCGACAACGGGCAATACGGGCACGGGTGTCATCAGCACCGTGAGCCTGAACAACCCGACCGATCCGACAAACGCCGACAAATACGCGATCAACTTTACGTCGTCGACGACTTACACCGTGAGCCAGACGGATCCGGCGACCGGCGCGGTGACGACGAGCGCACCGCAAGCCTTCACGGCAGGTACGGCAATCACGCTCGGCGGCCAGTCGGTGACGATCAGCGGCGCGCCGAACGCGGGCGACAGCTTCTCGGTGACTCCCGCGACCCAGGGCAGCATGGATGTGTTCGCGAACCTGAGCCAGTTGATCAGCACGCTGCAATCGCCGATCTCGGGCGGTGCGTCGACGGCGAGCTTCCAGAGCGCGCTCACGACCAGCATGACGCAGCTTGAGAACACGATGAACAACATCACGACCGCGCAAGCGACTGTGGGTGGCCGCTCACAGGAGGTCAAGGCATTGCAGGCGGTCACGCAGACCAATACGCTGCAAACGGCCAGCAACCTGTCGGACCTGACGCAAACAGACATGATCAAGACGGTCGGCAAATACACGCTGGCGCAGAACGCGTTGCAGGCAGCACAACAGGCGTTCGTGAAGATCCAGAATATGTCGCTGTTTCAGTATCTGAACTGATAGATCTGCTGCTGGATCAGTTTCGATAGACAAGCGCGGTAACCGGGGAGACTGGTTACCGCGCTTTTGTTTTTTGGGGCGTGCGAGGTAGGCGAAGCACATGTTCGTGCGACCTGCAAGTCGCTTGAGTTTCTGTTTCAAAGGAGAAGGTATGGCCTGATGAAACCGGCTGTTCCATCAGCCGTTCCCTACCCGGACATGCGGAGCCGGTAACAGCTCGGTGTGAAGCTCTGGGGACAACGTAGCCGCCGGACATCCGGTACGCCAAGCCGCGAGGCAAGGCGGAATCTGCCAGCACGAAGGCGGAGAGGAGCAAGGGATGAGTGGATACGACCAACGTATGTGAACTTCCGTTAAACGTCGTGAGCTTTAACAAGCCAAACGTGCTGACAGGCTTGAACCAAAACGGTACGCGGTGAGGAGTGGTCTTTGAATACTGGGCCACCATGGACAATAAGCCGCCGGCGAAGAGGAAGGGTCCGCCCCGCTCGGAAATTCATGCGGAACAGGGTAAGCCCATAGTGCTGCCGGCAACGGCAAGCGAACCGCAAGGAACGCTGTCGGCGCTGTGGGTAAAGGAATGCGGAAGAAGCGAACGCCCGGCTGTAATGGACGGGATACGGGCTGAAACATCGCTCGACGCGAAAGCGGGCAGACTTCCGTGCGGTCATTCATGGCGAGAGAACTTTGACCAATCGTTATACGAGGAAAGGCAGATGACGGCGATCGGCGCGGAAGCGCCCGAGGCTGGTGCGTCCTCGCGCACTGCGCAGATGTGGGATCAGGCGAACTGGTCGCACATTGAGGCCGATGTGAAACGACTTCAGGTGCGTATCGCCAAGGCAACCCGGGAAAGCCGATGGGGCAAGGTGCAAGCATTGCAACGTCTGCTGACCCGCTCGCATAGCGGCAAGATGCTGGCCGTGAAGCGAGTGACGGAGAATCGAGGTAAGAGAACGCCGGGGGTGGACGGCAAGATATGGTCATCCCCGGCGGCCAGATGGAACGGGATGATGTCGCTTCGACATCGCGGCTATCGCGCGATGCCGCTGAGACGTGTTTACATTCCCAAGAGTAACGGCAAGAAGCGTCCGCTGGGAATTCCCTGTATGCGGTGCCGTGCGATGCAGGCGTTATGGAAGCTCGCTCTGGAACCCGTGGCAGAGACTCTGGCGGACCCGAATTCTTATGGATTCCGGCCCGAACGCTCGACGGCCGACGCCATCGAACAGTGCTTTATCACTCTGGCGAAGCGCGCTTCGCCAGAGTGGATTCTGGAAGGTGACATCCGGGGCTGTTTCGACAACTTCAGTCACTCCTGGTTTCTGAAGCACATACCGATGGCTAAGGATGTCCTGCGCAGGTGGCTTCAGGCCGGATATATCGATGAGGGAACCCTGTTCGCGACTCTAGCGGGTACCCCGCAAGGGGGAATCATCTCGCCGGTGATCGCGAATATGGCGTTGGATGGACTTGAGGCCGCAGTTTATGCGAGCGTGGGATCATCGAAACTCGCGCGCAGCAAGGCCCAACTCAATGTCGTCCGCTATGCCGATGACTTTGTTGTGACCGGCGTATCGAAAGATGTGCTCGAACTCAAAGTGCTTCCGGCGATCAGGCAGTTTATGGCCGCCCGAGGTCTGGAACTCTCGGAAGAGAAGACCCGGATCACGAACATTGCGGAGGGTTTCGATTTCCTTGGCCAGAACGTGCGCAAGTACGACGGCAAGCTGCTGATCAAGCCGGCAAAGAAGAGCGTGAAGTCGCTCCTCGACAAGGTCAGGGAAATCATCAAAGGCAACGCGAGCGTTACGCAGGAGGCGTTGATCCAGAAACTGAACCCGGTTATCCGGGGATGGGCCATGTATCACCGTCACGTCGTGGCGAAAGCGAGCTTCTCATTGATAGACTCGCACATCTGGCAGCTGCTCTGGAAGTGGGCAAGGCGCCGACATCCCATGAAAGGAGCACGGTGGGTGAAGAACCGGTACTTCCGGGCAGATGCAGACCGGTCCTGGGACTTTGCTACGGAGGGCCCCGCTGATGGCAGCACCAGGGGGTTTCGGCTCTTCCGCGCAATGACGATCCCGATTACGAGACACGTCAAGGTCCGGGGACTGGCTAATCCATTTGATCAAGTTTGGACCACGTACTTCGCTCGCCGTCGAACTGCGAAACGTTCCGTCAAGTTGTTCGGTGCCACACCATGGTGCTGAAGAATGGCTTGAGCCGGATGCGGGGTGACCTGCACGTCCGGTTCTCAGGGGGCGGTGGCGCAGTAATGCGCCGCTGCTACCCGACCATCAACAGATTCAACGCGGAGCACCGGTAGCAGCAGTCGCGCATCCAAACGAAAAAAGCCGACATGAACTGTCGGCTTCAAAGTCACGTCTGACGGCAAGCGGGCGGCGGCCCCGATTTGCAGCTACCTGAATCCCAGCGCGACCCGCCCCATCTGGTCGATCCCTACCGCGAAGAGCCGTCCGAAGAACGGAATCATGTTCGGAATCATCAACTGCAAAAGCAGCATGCCGATCAGCATGGTGAGTGGAAAGCCAATCTGAAACACACCGATCTGCGGTGCCGCGCGGTTGAGAATGCCGAGCGCGAGGTTGGTGATCAGCAGGGCGGCGACGACCGGCAGAGAGAGTAGCAGTCCCGCTGAAAAAATCGTGCTGCCGAAATTGGCGAGCGTGCGCCAGCCCGGCGAGCCCAGAATATTTGCCGAGACGGGCAGCGAATTGAACGATGCGAGGAGGGCGCTGACCATCTGAAGATGACCGTCGATCACGAGGAACACGAGCATCGCGATCGTGTTCATGTAGCTCGACAGCACCTGGCTCGAGCTACTCGCCTGCGCGTCGAAGAAAGTGGCAAAGCCGAGGCCCATGCCGAGGCCGACGAAGTCGCCGGTCGCGCTGATCGCCTGGAACACGATCTGCATGGTCATGCCGAGCGCGATGCCGATCAAAAACTGGTTGACGATGATCCACACGCCTTCCGCGGAAAACACCGTGACTTGCGGCAGCGCGCCGAGCGTGGGCGCGACGATGATCGTCACGAAAGCCGCCAGGCCGATCTTCACGCGCAGCGGCAGCGAGCGGTTGCCGAGCACCGGCGCGGTCGCGACGAGCGCGAGAATCCGCACGAACGGCCACAGAAACGCGGTGAGCCAGGCGTTCAATTGCGCGTAGGTGACGGAAAACATGGCGGCGGCGAGGCTCGATGCAGGGAGAAAATCGCGGCGCTCAGTTGACGAGCGTCGGAATGTTGGTAAGCGTCTGGCGCAGGTAGTCGAGCATGGTGGTGAGCATCCACGGACCGGCGATCACCATCGTGACCGCGATAGCGAGCAGCTTCGGAATGAACGACAGCGTCGATTCGTTGATCTGTGTGGCAGCCTGGAAAAGGCTCACCACCAGGCCGACCACCAGCGCCACGAGAAGAAGCGGCGCGGCGAGCAGCAGGCCGACGTACATGGCCTGGTGCGCGAGTGTCATGACGGATTCTTGATTCATGGCGATTCAACCGGAAACTGGCACAACGTTGAAAACACGGACTACCGAGCGAGCACGCTCAGACAAAGCTCTGCGCAAGAGAGCCGAGCAGCAGTTGCCAGCCGTCGACGAGCACGAACAGCATCAGCTTGAACGGCAGCGAAATCGTTGCTGGCGAAACCATCATCATACCCATCGACATCAGCACGCTCGCCACCACCATATCGATGATGAGAAACGGAATGAAGATCGTGAAGCCGATCTGGAAGCCGGTCTTCAGTTCGCTAGTAACGAACGAAGGCACGAGCAGCGACAGCGGCACATCTTCTGGGCCTTGCATCGGCGCGGCGTGCGAGATGCGCGCGAACAGTGCGAGATCGCTTTCGCGCGTCTGACGCAGCATGAACGTCTTGAACGGAGCGAGGCCGCGGCTCACCGCCGTCTCCATCGGAACAGTACCTTCGGAGAAGGGCTTGTAGCCGTCGGTGTAGGCCTTGTCGAGCACCGGCGACATCACGAACAGCGTCAGAAAAAGCGCAAGACCGACGAGCACCTGGTTAGGCGGCGTGGTCGTCGTGCCGAGCGCCTGGCGCAGCAGCGACAACACGATGATGATGCGCGTGAAGCTCGTCATCATCAGCACCATCGCAGGCAGGAACGACAGCATCGTGAGCAGCAGCATCGTCTGCACACTCAGCGAATACGTGGTGCCGCCGTTCGGGCCCGGGCTCGTGTTGAAGGCCGGCAAGCCGGCGGTTTGCGCGAACGAAAGCGTCGGCAGCGCGAGCAATGCCACGGGCACAACCAGCGACGCGACGGGCGCGGCGCGATGCAAACCGCGAAGCACTGCAGAGGCGGCGCGCGAGGTGCGGGTGGAGGGCGCGCCAGGCGCCGATTGAAGACTGAACTGCATTACCGAACCCCGTTGCCTTGCCCGTTGAAACGTTTGCTCACTTCGCCCTTCAAGGCGTCGCGAAAGCGCTGGCCGAAGCTGCCCGGCAATCCGGTGCTGCCTGCTGCGCTGCTACCGCCCGATACGCCAGGTGTGCCCGCCGGGGCATTGCCGACTGTGTCGACGGCGGCCGATCCCGCCGGCATCGTATGAAGCAGACGCACGTTGCCGGGCGCGGCGCCGAGCACGAGCCACGTGTCGCCGATCTCGACCACCGCCACGCGCTCCTTACCGCCGAGCGACGCGCCGCCAATTGTCTTCACGAGCCCGCTGCGGCTGCCCGGCTGCAAGCCGAAGCGGCGCGCGAGCCACGCGCATCCGAACACCAGACCGATCACGACGACGAGGCCGACGATCGTCTGCAATACCGCGCCGACGCCAAGCGCCGGAACCGCAGTCCCCGCGCCGACGCTCGACGCCATCTTCGCTGCGTTATTGACCGCGTTCATGTCGGCTGCGTGTGCAGCGAGCGGTGCGCACAAAGACACCGTTGCCGACAGCGCTGCGCCAATTGCGCGGGAGAAGACGTGACGCGACGCAGAGAACACGGCGCGGCGGACTGCGGTTTTCATCGATTCAACTTCCGGATGCGTTCTGACGGCGTAATGATGTCGGTCAGGCGAATACCGAACTTGTCGTTCACCACCACCACTTCACCCTGGGCGATCAGGCAGCCGTTGACCAGCACGTCCATCGGTTCGCCGGCCATGCCGTCGAGCTCCACCACCGAGCCCTGCGCGAGTTGCAACAGGTTGCGGATCGCGAGCTTGGTGCGGCCGAGTTCGACGGTCATCTGAACTGGAATGTCCAGAATCATTTCGATGTCGTTGCGCGTCGAGGTCGACGCGACTTTCGACAGCGGCTGGAACACGCCGGCCGTGCTGGCGCTGATTTCGCTCGGGTTGTCGTTCTGCTCGGCGAGCGCGCTCGCCCAGTCGGCCAGCGCTGCTTCGTCTTCCGCGCTCGCCGCGTCGGCGGCCACTTGCGCGGCGGCGGCGGTCAGCTCGTCCGCGGGCTTTGCGTTCAGATCACTCATATCCACCTTCCTTCATCGTGTCGGCTGCGCTGATCATCTTTTGCACGCGCAACGCGTATTGACCATTAAAAATTCCGTAGCCGCATTCCATCACCGGCACGCCGTCGACTTTGGCCGTGATGTGCTCGGGAATGTTGATCGGCAGAACATCGCCTTTGCGCATGTTCAGGATTTGTTCGAACGTAATCGGCACCTGCGCGAGGTCGGCCGTCAGTTCCACTTCTGCCGCCTGCACCTGCTGCGACAACACGCGGACCCAGCGGCGGTCGACTTCGAGCGCCTCGCCCTGAATCGGCGACGACAGAATGTCGCGGATCGGCTCGATCATCGAATACGGCATGCAGATATGCAGCGTGCCGCCCGTCGTGCCGAATTCGATCGAGAACTGCGTGACGATGACGATTTCGTTCGGCGTCGCGACGTTGGCGAACTGCGTGTGCATTTCCGAGCGCATGTACTCGAACTGCAGCGGACGCACGCTTTTCCACGACGCCGCGTAGTGTTCGAACGTCAGGTTGAGCAGCTTCATGATGATGCGCTGCTCGGTCTGCGTGAAATCGCGACCTTCGACACGCGTGTGAAAACGTCCGTCGCCGCCGAACAGGTTGTCGACGACGAAGAACACCAGATTCGGGTCGAACACGAACAGCGACGTGCCGCGCAACGGCTTGATGTGGACCAGGTTCAGGTTGGTCGGGATCGGCAGGTTGCGGGTGAACTCGCTGTACTTCTGCACCTTCACCGGACCGACGGAAATTTCCGCCGAACGCCGCATGAAGTTGAAGATGCCGACGCGCAAGAGGCGCGCAAAGCGGTCATTGATGATTTCGAGGCCGGGCATCCGGCCGCGGACGATGCGTTCCTGCGTCGCGATGTTGTAGGGACGTACGCCTACACGTTCGCTCTGCTCGGCTTCAGAGTCGGACTCGCCGGTTACGCCCTTGAGGAGGGCATCGACCTCCTCCTGGGACATGAACTCTTCGTGGCCCATTCCTTATTCCTCGTGCATACCGTGACGGTTGATGATGGCAGTGCGGGACAGCGTCACAACGACGTCACTGCACGACGAATTCGGTGAACAACACGTCCTGGACGTGGATCGGCGCGGCACCCTTGTCCGTCGGTTGCTCGATCAGCGTCCGCAGTTCGGTGGAAAGCGCATGCTTGCCTTCGAGCGGAGCGAGTTCATCCGGATGATGGTTCGACAGCGCAAGCAGGATGCGGCTGCGGATTTCCGGCATGTGTTCGGTGAGTTCCTGCGGCGTCTTCGGATCGGTGAGCTTGAGCGTTAGACCGATACGCAGGAAGTGCTGCTGGCCGTCGTCCGATTGCAGGTTGACCGTCATCGATTCGAGCGGGAAAAACGTCGGAGCGGGAGCCGGGGCCGGGGCAGCTGCGGCGGCCGGGGCGCGTTTGGACATGAAGAACCACACCCCTGCGCCAGCGCCGCCAGCGGCGACGATAGCGATGAGGGCGATCAGGATGATGCGCTTCAAGGGGCCCGGAGACACGGGCGCGGCTTGCTGATTTGCGGGAGTGGTAGCCATGAGGTTTGCTTGCTTGCCGTTAGTGCTGGTGATAGTGATTGTTGTTGATTTGCCTGCGGCGCGATGGGTCGAACAGAAGGGTTAATGCGGGCTATCTCTAGTTTTTGGCCCTTCCCTGAAATGAAATCGCGGTGCTCTACTGGCATTGCCCCGCACAAGGGCAGCGCCAATAGGGCACCGCGATATCGAGGAACGGCCAACACCTCGAATCAACCACCAAACAAAGCCGCAACCCGCAAAATCCCGTCAGGCGAACGTATCGACCAACCCGACGCTGCGTCGCACGGCAACGTCCGCCGCCACGCCGGCGCCAGCCGCACCGCCCATGCCGCTTCCACTACCCGCCGTAGAGCGGCTACCAGAGCCGGAGCGTCCCGACTCGGCGTTCTGCTGCTGCCCGCCCTGGCGACCAAACCCGTCGCTGACGCTCGCGCTGCCGAGTCCGATGCCGTTCGCTTCCATCGCCTCGCGCAATTTCGGCAAAGCTGCCTCGACGGCTTCACGTACCTGCTGGTGCTGCGAAACAAACAACGCGTGTGCATGGTTATCGGCGACCTGCAGCACAACCTGGAGCGGCCCGAGATCCTTCGGGTTCAGCGTCAGCTCGGCGCTCTGCGAATGAGCGTTCGACAGGAACACGACCTTCTGACTCAGCGCTTCCTCCCAGTCGGTCGTGCCGACCTGCGGTCCCAACGCATTTGCCGCTGCAGCCGCGCCCGCGTTGCCCGTCGTCTGCACGGCGGCCGTCGTGCTGGCTGCGTTAGCGGCTGCCTGCGACGCGGCCAGCGCTGCGCTCGCCGCGTCGGCTGCGTTTTTGAACGCCGCCAGATCGTCCGCCTGTGCACCTGCCGCACCCGCCGATGCCAACGCACCGGCCGCCGCTGCGGAAGCAGCCGACGCAGCCGCCGTCGGGTCCGCCACGGTCGCGGTCGTCGTCAATGCGCCGCGGGCGGCTGCGGCGCCCTTGCCGCCACCGGAGAGACCGGCTTCCAGCGTCTTGCCGTCTGTGTCGTTTAGCGACGCGTTCGCGCTCGCCAGTCCGTTCGCGGCCGCAGCCGCGGCCGCGCCGCTTGCCAGCGCCTGCGATGGCACCACGGCCTGGCCGTTCGCGAGCGCCGCTAGAGCCGACTGCAATGCGTCCTGCAGCGACTTCGGATCAGTAGGCGCCTTCTTGCCAGGCAGGCCGACCGTGGCGGCGTCGGTGGCCGCGCCGGCTGCGGTCGTGCCGGCATCCGTCGCTGCGGGAATGTTCACGTTGGCCGCATCGGCCGCAGCGCTTGCGTCGGCCTGAGCCTGGGCTTGCGCCTGAGCCGCTGCGGCTGCCGCCGCGGTGCTTGCGTCACTGCTGCTCGCCGCGTTGGCGGCGTTGGCCGACTTCGGAGGCGTGGCGCCCGTCTTGTCCGTCGATGCCTGTTGCGGCTTGTCCGCCGGCGCAGACGCCGCCGCGTCTGACGCGGTGATGTCCTTAGTGTCGCTGCTCGCGTCGTCGGCGTTTTTAGTCGCGGAATCGTCCGACGGCGGCGCGTCGTGCACGCTCGACGACGACGCCTGCGAAGCATCGGCCGGCGTCGGGGAGGGTGTCGGCGTTGCGGCCGACTGGCTCGCGCTCGCGTTGAATCTGGCAGCCGCACTTGCAGCCGCACTTGCAGCCGCACTTGCAGCCGCACTGTTCTGCAGGCTGATGCTTTGCTGCAGGGTTTGCGAGAACGGTTTCGCGCTTGCGGCGGCCAGCGCCGCTGCGCTGTTCGAACCGTTGGTAGAGGCGCTGCCGGTAGAACCTGGCAGCGAGCCGATCTGTGAAAGAAGCGACATAAGTGTCCTGTCAATCCGTCAAAGGGTACGGTGTTCAGTCAGTCGAGGACGGCGCGGGCGTCAGGCGCCTTCCGCGCGCATCCTCAGAATTCGTGCAGCGTGTTCGTCGGCGTCGCGTTGATCGCGCCGCGCCACGGTCTTGGCCTCGGCCGCTTCGCCGCGCGCCTGCAGCACTTCATACGAGCCAAGCTTTTGCTTCTGACGCTGCCAGTCGGGTTTGGCCGCCTCGACTCGCGCATTGGCCGTCATGAGCAGATTGCGCTGCTGTTCGATGGCCGCGTCGAGCGTGTCGATGAACGCCTGAAAATTGCGCATGTTGCCGGCGGGCATTCCCGCCTGGGCGGTTGCCGTGAAACGCGCGTGGTACTCGTCGCGGTACTGCACGAGCGACTGAAGCTGCGCCTCCACTTCGTTACGCTCGCGCTGTGCGCGGCCAAGACGCTGCGCGGCGGCGTCGACATCGTCTTGCGCGAGCCCAATCAATGTCTTGATCGGAAAGTGTTTCGCCATCGTCAGGCTCCTTGGGCAAACAGCGCGTCCAGCATCTCGACACTCGGTTCAAAATTCGCGCACTCACGGAAGCCTTGCTGCAGGAAGGCTTCCATCCGCGGATATAGCGCGATGGCGCGGTCGAGCAACGCGTCACGTCCGCTCGAATAAGCACCAACGTTGATCAGATCGCGGTTGCGCTGATAGCGCGACAGCATCTGCTTGAACATACGCGTTTTGTCCAGATGGTTATCGTCGATCAGCGCGGTCATTGCCCGGCTAATCGACGCTTCGATGTCGATTGCCGGATAGTGGCCGGCTTCCGCGAGCGAGCGCGACAGCACGATGTGGCCGTCGAGAATCGCACGCGCCGAGTCCGCAATCGGGTCCTGCTGGTCGTCGCCTTCGGTCAGCACGGTGTAGAACGCAGTAATCGAACCGCCGCCCGCCGGCCCGTTGCCAGTTCGCTCGACGAGCGCCGGGAGCTTCGCGAACACAGAAGGCGGGTAGCCTTTGGTCGCGGGCGGCTCGCCGACGGCCAGCGCGATTTCGCGCTGCGCCATCGCGTAGCGGGTCAGCGAATCCATCAGCAGCAACACGTGCTTGCCCTGATCGCGGAAATATTCGGCGAGCGACGTCGAATACGACGCGGCCTGCATCCGCAAAAGCGGTGAAACGTCGGCGGGAGCGGCGATCACGACCGAGCGCGCAAGGCCTTCTTCCCCAAGAATCTGCTCGATGAATTCCTTCACTTCGCGACCGCGTTCGCCGATCAGGCCGATCACGATCACTTCGGCGCTGGTGTAGCGCGCCATCGTGCCGAGCAGGACCGATTTACCGACGCCCGAGCCTGCGAACAGTCCCATGCGCTGGCCGCGTCCCACGGTGAGGAGCGCGTTGATCGCGCGCACGCCAACGTCGAGCACCTTGTGAATCGGCTCCCGGTTCAGCGGATTGATGACCGGCGCGGACAGCGGCGCGTCGGCATGCGCGCCGAGCGGGCCGAGTCCGTCCAGCGGGCGGCCGGACGCATCGAGCACGCGGCCGAGCAGTTCCCAGCCGACCGGCAGACGCTTCGCGCCCGCCATCGGATCGGCGATCGGCGCACTTTCGAGCGGGTAGACACGCGCGCCGGGCAGCAGGCCGATTACTTCGGTGGTGGGCATCAGGAACAGCTTGTCGCCGGAGAAGCCGACAACTTCCGCTTCAGCCATCGGCAGCGAGCTGCCCGGCGGCAGTTCGATCATCACTTCGGCGCCTACCGAAAGGCGCAATCCAACCGCTTCGAGCACGAGACCGGCGGCGCGCGTCAGGCGTCCGCAGGCGCGCATCGGCTTCGCGATCGCGTTGCGCGCGCGCAGTGCGTCGAGCCGGCCGCGCCAGGCTTGCATATGCGGATTGCTGTCGAGCGCGGGATCGTACGCAGCAGGAGCCGCGGCGCTTGCTGCCTTGGCGGCGGCCGGACCCGCACCCAGACCAGCGCCCGCAGCCGGCGCCGACTCGCGGCTTGCGGCCGCGCCCGTCACCGGATGAGCCTGATCCAGGTCAGCGGCCGTCGCTGCGGTCGAGACTGCGTCCGCGAACGGCGCGTCCGCGAGCGCCTCGGCGCCGAACGACGCCAGCGCCAGTTCGCGTTCGAGCGGCGTCAGGTCGCTTGCGCGGATCTCCTCGAGCGTCGGTTTCACCATGTACTCACTTTGCCAAGCGCTGCGGCAACGCGTTCCCAGCGTGTATCGATGCCGGCGTCCACCTCGCCGCTGCCGGCCTGCGCGCGGCAGCCGCCGCGCTCCACGGCCGGATCGGTGCGCACGGTCCAGCCGCGCGTTTGCAGTTCTTCCATCAGATACGCTTCGACCACCGGCAGATCGGCGGGACTCACGATCAACGCGGGCGCGCCGATCAGCGCCGGTTCCGCCGCGAGCACCTCGCGGGCAGCGGCGATCAGCGCGGTCGGGTCGTGCTGCACATGCTGACGCACCACCTGTTGCGCGATGTCGAGCGCGAGCGCGACGAGCGTCTCCGAAATGGCGCCCTGCGCGCCGTCGAGCGCGGCCTTGAAGGTTTCGGCGAGCGCGGCGAGTCGCGCAGCTTCCTCGCGCGCTTTGCTTCGGCCCTGTTCAAAACCTTGTGCGTGGCCCTGGTCGTATCCCGCCTGATAGCCGAGCGCCTGGCCCGCCACGTGGCCAGATGCGATGCCCTGCGCGTGCGCGGCTTCGCGCAGACGCTCGAGCTCGGCTTCAAAAGCCGCTTCGTCGATCTCGGACGTCGGCGGTGCCGGCGGCACCGGATCGAACGAGGCCATCTCCCAGCGCTGGTAGGCCGAGAGGCTTTCCTTTGCCGCGGAGTTGCGATTAGACATATGCATCTTCCGCCTTGCCGCCAATCACGATCTGGCCGCTTTCTGCCAGATTGCGCACGATCTGCAGGATACGGCGCTGTTGCGTCTCGACTTCGGAGACGCGAACCGGGCCGCGCGCGTCGAGGTCTTCCGCGAGCAGCTCGGCTGCACGCTGGGACATGTTCGACAGGAACTTCTGACGCAGTGCAGGCGCTGCGCCCTTCAGCGAGATGATCAGCGCTTCCGATTCGACTTCCTTCAGCAGCAGCTGGATCGCGCGGTCTTCCAGGTCGAGCAGGTTCTCGAACACGAACATCTGGTCGACGATCTTCTGCGCGAGCTCCGCGTCGTACTGGCGGACGTTCTCGATGACGCCTTCCTCGTGGTTGCTCGACATGAAGTTGAGGATTTCCGCCGCCGTGCGAATGCCGCCCATCGGGCTGCGCTTCAGGTTGTCGCTGCCCGACAGCAGGTGCGTGAGCACGTCGTCGAGTTCGCGCAGCGCGGCCGGCTGGATACCGTCGAGCGTCGCGATTCGCAACAGCACGTCGTTACGCAGACGCTCCGTGAAGCACGCGACGATTTCCGACGCCTGATCGCGGTCGAGGTGAACGAGAATCGTCGCGATGATCTGCGGGTGCTCGTTCTTGATCAATTCCGCGACGGCCGGCGAGTCCATCCACTTCAGGCCTTCGATACCGCTGGTGTCGCTGCCTTGCAGGATCCTGTCGATGATCGCGCCGGCCTTGTCGTCGCCGAGCGCCTTCGTCAGCACCGAACGGATGTACTCGTTCGAGTCCAGCGACATGCCGGTGTGCTTTTCCGCCTCGCGCACGAACTCGTGCAGCACCACGTCGATCTCGTCGCGCGTCACGGCCTTCATGGCGGCCATGGCGACGCCGATCTTCTGAACTTCACGCGGTCCAAGGAACTTGAACACTTGCGCGGCTTCTTCCTCGCCGATCGACATCAGCAGAAGCGCGCTCTTCATTACGCCTTCAGCGCTCATCGGTCACCCAATTTTTGACGACTGTTGCAACGATCTTCGGATCCTGGCGCGCGATGCTGCGTGCGAACTCCAGGTTCCGCTCATATTTGTGTTTCGCGTTTTCCAGCGCCAGCAGTTCGCTGTCGCCGGAGTCGATTTCGACGTTGCCGTTGGCGCGTTCCGCGGTCGGGATGCCGTCCAGCAGGATCGGCTCGTCCGGCGACGGCAGCGCTGCGGCGACGACCGGTTCCGGCGGCGGGAAGGCGCGGCGCAGCGCCGGCTTCACCATCACGAAGTAGAGGAACAGGGCGACGGCGCCAATGCCGAGATACGTCGCGATCTGCTTGTACAGAGCCAGCATGTCATGCGTGCGCCACCACGGCAGGTCCGCATTCGGGTCGACATCGGCGGTGAACGGGCTGTTGACCACGTTGACCGAGTCGCCGCGCTGCGCGTCGAAGCCCATCGCGTCCTTCACGAGCTGGTTGACCTGCGCGAGCTTGTCGGCGGTGACCGGCTGCATCGTCGCGTGACCTTTGCCGTCGATCACGCGCAGATAGTTGACCACCACGGCCACCGACAGACGCTTGATGCCGCCCATCGGCTGCTCAAGGTGACGCACGGTCTTGTCGAGCTCGTAATTCGTAGTCATGTCCTTACGATCGCTGACGGGCGTCGTCGTCACGCCGCCGCTCGCGCCATTGGGCGCATTGATCGGCGCGGAGGCGGGCTGCGGCGGCTGATTCGACAGCGCGCCCGGCACGCCCGACGCGCCGCCTTGCGACATTTCCGTCGCGGTGCTCGATTGCTGGCTGCGGATCGCCGCCTGTTGGGGGTTGCCGTTCGGGCCGTAGTTTTCGGAAGTCTGTTCGGTGCGCGAGAAGTCGATGTCGGCGCTCACCTGCGAATGTGCATTGCCGGCGCCGAAGAGCGGCGCGAGGATCGCGTCGATGCGTTGCTGCGTGTTGCGCTCGATCTGCTGGCGATACTTCAGTTGCGACGCGTCGAGCCCGCCGCCAACCGACGGTTGCGTCAACAGGTTGCCGTCCTGATCGAGAATGGTCACGCCCTTGACCGGCATTTCCGGCACCGCGGAAGACACCATGTGCGTGATTGCCAGCACCTGGCCCTCGTCGAGCGCACGGCCCGGATAGAGATTGACGAGCACCGACGCCGACGGCGCTTCCTTGTCGCGTACGAACACGGAGGGCTTCGGAATCGCCAGATGGACGCGCGCCGACTTGACCGACGAAACGGATTCGATCGTGCGTTCCAGTTCGCCTTCCAGCGCGCGCTGATAGTTGATCTGCTCGGCGAACTGGCTGATGCCGAACTTCTGGTTGTCCATCAGTTCGAAGCCGACCGAGCCGCTCTTCGGCAGGCCTTGCGACGCGAGGCGCAACCGCATCTCGTGCACCTGTTCGGCCGGCACGAGGATCGCGCCGCCCGACTCGGAAAACTTGTACGGAATGTTGGCCTGCTGCAGCGCGGTGATGATCGCGCCGCCGTCGCGGTCGGACAAGTTGCTGTAAAGCACCTTGTAGTCCGGGGCGCGCGACCACAGGAACAGGCCCGCCACCACGGCGACAAGCAGCGCCACCGCGAAAATCAGCGGGGCGCGCGGGTTGCCGCGCATTTGCGCGAGGCCTGACAGGCGCTGGCCGAAATTGCCGCCGAGGCCGCCACCGAGGCCGCCCAGGTCTGCGTTACCGCCGGGCTGACCGGCGCCCGCCGCTGCCGCGCCGGGCTGTGCGCCGGCGAGGCCCATGCGGGCGTCGGGGTTGATCAAAGAGTTGGCTGACGAATCCATGCGTCGGGTTTCTCCGGGAAGCCTTTTGCGTTCTGCCGCTCAACCGCACCGAGGCTCGGCGGGAGTATGGACAGATACTTTCACGACTGAAATTATCCGCACGGCAGGCGCGCCCGATTGCTTGAATAGAGCCGGGTTTCCCCCCTAGTTTCGGGGCTTTCCAGGAGAGCCCGCTGCTATGCTTTCGTCCAGATCGGTACGGTTTGGTCGTGCCGCTCGTCATTCCTGGAGAGAACATGACTTTGCCCGTGAACGCGCTTTCGTCGGCGCTGCAACAAATGCAGTCGATGGCGGCGCAGGCCGCCGGCGGCAGCACCGCCGCTGCCGGCGCTTCGGCCGCAGGTGAGTCCGGTGCGGCTACGGCCGGCGGTTTTGCGTCGGCACTGAAGGCTTCGTTGGACAAGATCAGCGGGGATCAGACCAAGGCGGTCGGCGAATCGCAAGCGTTCGAGCTTGGCGCGTCGAACGTTTCGCTGAACGACGTGATGGTCGACATGCAGAAGGCGAACGTCGGCTTCCAGTTCGGCCTGCAGGTCCGCAACAAGCTGGTGTCCGCCTATAACGACATCATGCAGATGCAGGTCTGATCGAGGCTGCGGCCATGGCGGCAAGAATGTTCCGCCCGCCCGGCTGCAACTGCCCGCGTGACACACGCCGCGCGCCCTTGGGGGCGCGTGCAACCTGCACCCCTTAATCCTCCTTACACCGGCCTAAAGCTTTCTCGCTGCGTATCCGATAACCAGATACAGGCATGAATCGGGGTGCGCTTACGCATCGCGATGGGCCGCCACGACCAACCGTAGTTGCATTTGAGGAGGAGCGCCGATGTTTTCCCCAGGACACTCTGGAGCCAATGCGTATGCACGCGTGGGCGTCGAGACAGGGGTGATGGGCGCGAGTCCGCATCGTCTGATCGTGATGTTGTATCAGGGGGCCCGGCAGGCAATCGCGCAAGCGCGGATGCATTTGCAGCAGGGCAATGTGCCCGGTCGTGGAGAGGCGATCGGCAAGGCGATTCAGATCGTCGAAAGCGGGCTGCAACAGTCGCTCAACCTTGAGGTGGGCGGTGAGATTGCACAGCGGCTGAACGCGCTATATAGCTATATGTCGCGCCGGCTGCTCGAAGCCAACATAAAAGAGAGCGAGGCAATGCTGGTCGAGGTAGATGGTCTGCTGGCCACGCTCGAAGAGGCATGGATCGGGATTGCCCCGGAGATAGCGCGAATGGCTGCTCAGCCGGTCGCGGAAAGCATGAGATGACATCGAACGCAGAATACTTTGCCCGCTACGAGGCCATTGCAGCGTTGTCCTGCCGCATGCTGATGGCTGCCCGACGCGCCCTGTGGAACGACCTGGTCCACTTGCAGGATGAATACCGGCTGCTCGTCGACGCGCTGAAAGAGGCGGAGACGGGCGTCAAACTTGACGAGACGGAACGCCTGCGCAAATACGCGCTGATCCGGCAAATCCTCGCCGACGACGCCGCGATCCGCGACCTGGCCAATCCGAGCCTCGCCAAACTGTCGGCGTTGTTCGGCGGCCGGCCGTCCCGGGTGCTCAAGGAGCTGTACGGGGCGCGCTGAGGGTGGCCGCAAGGCGTCAGATTGTGTGAATTGAGCGCGTTGCCGCCAATGTGATCAAGGAATCGGCATGAACGGAATCGACACGGCCGTCGCATCGCTCCTCGCGACCCGCGTCGACAGCCTGCTCAACATTGCCCCCGGCAGCGCGGCCACCGCCCAGACGGGCGCGGCCGACGTCGAGACCGCGCCGACAACGCCGGCTCCGGCCACTCTTGCTGCGCCGCAGCCTTCCGCGCAGACCGCGCTGTCCGCCGTCGCACTGACGCTCAACGCGATCGTGCGCTCAGGCGGCGAGGCGACGCCCGCGATCGTCGGGCAGTTGCCGATCTGGCCCGCTGCTCCCGCACTCGACGTCGAGGTAGGCGCTTTGCCGCTCTTCGACGCGCCTGCTCCTTCCAATACCGCTCCCAATGCCGGGGCTTCCGCCGCCACGGCCAATGTCGCGGCGGCCCAGGTGCCGGTGGCGGCGCTCGCGGCCGCGCTCGCGCACACGGTCGGCGACAGCGGTCTTTTCTACGAAGCACACCTCGCTCAATGGCTGAGCGGCCAGCGCTCGCCGGAGACACTCGCGGGCGAAGCACAGAACAAGCTCGTCGCCGCCGCCGCGCAATTGCCGTTGAACTGGGCAAGCGATGGAGGCGACGCGTCGTCGGCGCAAGCTGCCGCGAGGCAAGGCATGGGCGCCACGCCGCACGGCTCAGGCGGCGCGGCCGATGCCGGCAGCGCGAATGCCGCGAACCCGAATGCAGCTAACACCGCCGGCCGCCCGATGCCGTCGATCGACACCGTGCAGGCCGCGCGCTTCGTCGCCGGTGAAGTGCTGGCAAGTTCCCTGTCCGACCTGAACGGCCAGACGTCCCATGCGGGCCTGCATAACGCTGCCTCGCCGGCGGCTGACGCCGGTTCGCAGCAGAATCCGCAGGCCGCCGCCGTCCATCCCGCAACGGTGCCGCTCGTGCGCCAGCAACTGGATCTGCTTGCAACCGGCCAGTTCCGCTGGACCGGCGAAGCATGGCCCGGCGCGAAGCTCGACTGGACCATCGAGCAGGAAGGCGACGAGTGGGACCGCAGCGGCGGCGGCGCGGATAGCGAGGACGATCAGCCTTGGCGCACGCGCCTTACGCTGTCGCTGCCGACGCTCGGCACCGTCGACGCCGAATTGACGTTGACCGGCATGCGCCTCGTCGCGCGTGTGCAGGCGAGCCCCGGCGGCGCGGCGCGTCTCGCGATGCAGGGTGAAAGTTTTCGCCAGCGGCTCGCGGCGGCGGGCATCCAGCTGAACGGTTTGACGATTCGTGAGATCGGCGGCGGCGCGCCCGCCACCGGGGCGGCTGCAGCGGGCGCCGCGGCTGCGGCTCAGGCAGCGGCTTCCGCGTATGCGCGGTCGGCTTCGGCGGCGAATCGGGCGGACGCCGCGGCGTCTGCCGCGTCTGCCGCATCGGGGGCGGCGCCGGCCGGTGCCGCCGCCGGAAAGAGCCGTCGCGCGCCGCACGCGTCGAACGCAGCGACCGCGCCGCTCGACGATTTCGACTGGGACATGTGATGAGCCGCAAACATCGTCGCAGCGCGGCTGCGCTCGTCTACGACGCACAAGGCGGCGATCCGGCGCCACGCGTGATCGCCAAGGGCTACGGCATGCTCGCCGAGATGATCGTGCAGCGCGCCAAGGAAGCCGGCCTTTATGTGCACGAAGCGCCCGAAATGGTCTCACTGCTGATGCAGGTGGACCTTGACGCGCGCATTCCGCCGCAGCTCTATCAGGCGGTGGCGGAACTGCTGGCGTGGCTGCATCGGCTGGAAAGCGAGCCGGCGCAGCCAGCGCCGGACGGTGCGCGCACCGGCGCGGACGATGTCACCGACGTGGTCGCGGTCGATATCGAGGGAGCAACAGGCGCGCGCTAGGCATCCGCCTGGTCAAGCCATGCAGTTGCCCTCGCTCAAAACCGCATCATCAGTTTCAGCAGCGCGTTGACGCGCCTGCCATACGGCGGCGCAATCCATGCGCGCGCGTTCAGTCGCGCTTGCGTCAGTACGGGCTTCATCTTCGAGAAGGTCACGAAGCCTTCATAGCCGTGATACGCGCCCATTCCACTTGCGCCGACGCCGCCGAACGGCAGGCTTTCGCACGCCAGATGCATCAGCGTTTCGTTGACCGCCATGCCGCCCGCAATGGTTTCGTGCGTGACCCGTTCGATGGTGGCTGCGTCGTCCGCATACAGGTAGAGCGCAAGCGGGCGTGGCCGGGCGTTGATCCACGCGATCGCATCGTCGAGGGTGTCGTATGGCACGACAGGTAGCAGCGGGCCGAAGATTTCCTCCTGCATCAGTTCGCAATCCTGCGGCGCGTTGGTGACGGCGATAGGCGGAAAGCGGCGACTTGCCGCGTCGGGCGCGCTGTCGGTCAGCGGATGCAGTTGCGCGCCAGCGGCCTGCGCTTCGTCGGCGAGACGCTGGAGCCGCGCGAAGTGGCGCGGCGAAATGATCGACGTGTAATCCGGGTTGTGCGCGAAGCCGGGGTACATCTTCGCCATCCGCTTGCGCGCCCGCTCGACGAACGCCTGTTCCTTGCCGCGCGGCACGAGCACGTAATCCGGCGCGATACAGGTTTGCCCGGCATTGAGCGTCTTGCCGGCGACGAGGTTGTCCACGGCATTGTCGAACCGCGCATGCGCGCCGATGATTGCCGGTGACTTGCCGCCGAGTTCCAGCGTCACCGGCGTCAAATGCTCGGCGGCGGCACGCATCACTTCGTGGCCGATTTTCGTCGAGCCGGTGAAAAGGAGATGATCGAAGGGCTGCGCGCTAAATGCGGCGGCGAGCGCGGCGTCGCCGTTCACTACGACAACGTGATCGCGGGCAAAAGTCTGGCCGATCAGCTGCTCGAACAACGCCGACGTACGCGGCGTCAACTCGGACATCTTGACGATCGCGCGATTCCCGGCGGTCAGCGCGCTAATGAGCGGTCCAGCGGCGAGCAGCACCGGATAATTCCACGCCACGATAATACCGACCACGCCGAGCGGCTGCGGCACCACTTTCGCGCGGGCCGGCAGCAACCATTTGTTGGTGCTGCGGCGCTGCGGCTTCATCCAGCGCTTGCCGTGCCGCAGCGCGGCGTCGATTTCCTCCTTCACCAGCAGAAATTCCGCGAGCAGCACTTCCTGTTTCGCGCGATTGCCGAAGTCGGCATTCATCGCATCGGCGAGCGCGTCGCGGTTGTCCAGCAGGACTTTGCGCAGCGCTTTAAGATGCGCCGCGCGCGTTTCCCATGACGGATACGGCGCACGCAACCAGGCGTGACGCTGGTCGTGAAGCAACGCCTCCAGCGCGGCGACCTCGGGCAGATCGTTTTTCATTCTTCACCACTCCCTAATGAAAGATGCGCGGTCGCGCCGCGGCTATTGGCGTCGTTGCTTGCTGTTTGCTGCGGTTCGTCTGCGGCTTCCTGGCATCAGCCTGGAAAAGCCCGCTCGACGATCGCCGCATGATCGAACGTGGCGGGCAGCGTGCCGTAGACCCGGCCGCTTTCGCCGCAGCCGCTGGCAAGACGCGTGGCGATGAAAGCCTCGGCGACAGCAGCGGGCGCATGCCTGATGAGCAACGTGGCCTGCGCGATCAATACGATCTGTTGCGCGATGCGCCGCGCGGAGGCTTCGCGATGCTCGGCGGGACCATTGAGCGTCGCGGCGAGCTTGCCGAGGGCGGCACTCAACGCCGGATGCGCGGCGGCATCCGCTTGCCACTGTGCGAAGAGCGCTTGCGCCGCTTCAGGCTCGCGCTCCATGGCGCGTAGCACGTCGAGGCACATCACATTGCCTGAGCCTTCCCAGATCGAGTTGACGGGCGCTTCCCGATAAAAGCGCGCCATCGGACCGGTTTCGACATAGCCGTTGCCGCCCCACACTTCCATTGCCTCGCCCGTAAATTCGAGCGTGCGCTTGCACACCCAGTACTTTGCCGCGGGCGTGACGATGCGCCGCCACGCGCGCTCGGCGGATGCTTCCGTCGGATTCGCGGCAGACGTTGCCGAATCTGCATCCGCGGATTGCTCGAACGCGTGGGCGAGCCGCATGAACAGCACGGTCGCCGCTTCTGATTCCAGGCTGAGGTCGGCGAGCACGTTGCGCATCAACGGCTGATCGACGAGGTTGCGGCCAAACGCACTGCGATGGCGCGCGTGATGAATGGCTTGCACGAGCGCCGCGCGCATCAGCGCTGCGCTGCCGATCACGCAATCGAGCCGCGTGTAATTCGCCATTTCGATGATGGTCGGCACGCCGCGTCCTTCGTCGCCGATCATGATGCCGAACGCGTCAAGGAATTCGACTTCGCTGCTGGCGTTCGAGCGGTTGCCGAGCTTGTCTTTCAGACGCTGGATCTGCACCGCGTTCTTGCTGCCGTCCGGCGCGAAGCGCGGCACGAAGAAGCACGAAAGACCGGCGTGATCATGCGTGCGCGCGAGTACGAGATGTGCGTCGCATTGCGGCGCGGAGAAGAACCACTTGTGGCCCACGAGTTCGTAGGCGCCGCCGCGGCCACCGGCGGCGATCGCACGCGCTTGCGTCTGATTGCTGCGCACGTCCGAGCCGCCTTGCTTTTCGGTCATGCCCATGCCGATCATCGCGGAGATTTTTTGCATGAGCGGCAAGTCGCGTGGATCGTGCTCACGTGCGTAGAGTTTGTCGCGGAGGGTCTCGAACAATTGCGGTTCGCGCTGCAATACCGGAATGCTGGCGAACGTCATGGTCAACGGGCAAAGAGACCCTGATTCGATCTGCGCATGCAGAAAATATCCGGCACAGCGCGCGGCCATCGCGCCGGGCTGCGGATCGGAAAAAGGCAACGCGTGCAGCCCCTCGCGACGCAGCAGCGATAGCAGCTCATGCCACGCGGGATGAAACTCGAGCGCGTCGATCCGCTCACCTCTCGGGTTGTGCGTGGAAAGCTCGGGCGTGTGGCGGTTGGCGAGTTCGGCGAGCGCGAGTGTCTCGGGCGTGGTGAGCGCCGCGCCGTGACGCAGCAATGCATCGCGATGCCACGCGGCGCCGTCGCGTTCGAGCGCGGCTGAGAGCGCCACGTCGCTGGAAAACAGGTTGTAGTCCGCGAGCGGCGGGACCTGGTTGGTGACCTCGTGGGTCTGGCCGAAGCTATGGCGTTGCATCTGCTGTCTCCGTTCGCCGTGAGTTCGACGGCGGTCTGCCCGTGCCGGGTCATCGCGCGGTCGGTGGCCTTCGCGTCGCTGGTCCACGTTCCGCTTCAAGGTCGTCCACGGCTGATTGACGGCTCATCGACGGCTCGTTCGTGGCACGTTTTTGACCTCGCTCTTCGCGACAGGCCGCCGCCTTCGCGGACGGGTCTGCGGCGCAAATCGGCGCTGCGACGTTTGACCGCTGCGTGTCTGCCGCGCGGGAAAAGCGCGACGTCCGCGGACGTTGTTCGAATGCCCCGCGCGACCGTCCGGCGGGCGCGTATGGGACCTTTCATCATAGGGTCGCGGCGCCGCCCATGTTTAGAGTAATCGCTCTGACGCGAAGCCTCCGTGGCCGCACAACGCTCCCTACAATGCCGGTGAAACACACGTAGACAAGTGTGCACGAGACAGGGTCCGCGAGCAACGCGGGCGATCAGGAGGAGCGATGGAATACGACTACATCATCGTAGGCGCCGGATCGGGCGGTTGCGCGCTCGCGAGCCGTCTTGCGGACGACTGTCCCGACGCGTCGATTGCCCTCGTCGAAGCGGGGCCGCACACGAACCGCAACCTGCTGGTCAATATGCCGGTCGGCGTCGCGGCGGTTGTGCCGAACAAGCTCAAAACGAACTACGGCTATCTGACCACGCCGCAGCCGGGTCTCGCCGGACGCCAAGGCTATCAGCCGCGCGGGCGCGGCTTCGGCGGATCGAGTGCGATCAACGCGATGATCTACACGCGCGGTCATCCGCTCGATTACGACGAATGGGCGGAGTTGGGCTGCGACGGCTGGTCCTGGCACGACGTGCTGCCGTATTTCCGCCGCGCCGAGGGCAACGAACGCGGCGCCGACGCGTGGCACGGCGACAGCGGTCCGCTCACCGTGTCGGATCTGCGCTACCGCAATCCGTTCTCCAGGCGGTTCGTGCAGGCCGCGATGGAAGCCGGCTACAAACCGAACGACGATTTCAACGGCCCGGACCAGGAAGGGATCGGCTTCTATCAGGTCACGCAGCGCAACGGGCGCCGTTGCAGCGTGGCGCGCGCGTATGTCTACGACCGCGAGCGTGCCAATCTGCATACCATCGCGGATGCCACGGTGTTGCGCGTCGTGTTCGAGCAGAAGCGCGCTTGTGGCGTCGAAATCGTGCGCGGCGGTCGTCGGGAAATGCTCAAAGCGCGCGCGGAAGTCGTCGTCGCGGCGGGCGCCTTCAATTCGCCGCAACTGTTGATGTGCTCCGGCGTCGGGCCGGCCGCGCATCTTCAGGCGCATGGCATCGAGGTCCTGCACGATGCGCCGGAAGTCGGGCAGAACCTGATCGATCACGTCGATTTCACCATCAACAAACGCGTGTCGTCGATCGAGCCGACGGGCTTTTCGGTCCGTGGCATCGCGCGAATGGCGCCGCAGTTCGTCACTTTCATCCGGCATGGACGCGGCATGCTGTCGAGCAATGTCGCGGAGGCGGGCGGTTTTCTAAAGAGCAAGCCGACGCTCGAGCGACCTGACCTGCAACTGCATTTCTGCGCGGCGCTCGTCGACGATCACAACCGTCACATGCATTGGGGGCACGGCTATTCGCTACATGTATGCGTGCTGCGGCCGTTCAGCCGCGGCACCGTGACGCTCGCCAGCGCGGATGCGCGCACGGCGCCCGTGATCGATCCGCGGTTTTTCAGCGATTCACGCGATCTCGACCTGCTGGTGGAAGGCGTGCAGATGGCGCGGCGCATTCTCGATGCGCCGTCGCTCGCACTGCACGGCGGTCGCGAGCTTTACACGCGGCCGGGCCAGACCGACGCGCAATTGCGCGAGACCATCGCACGCCATGCGGACACGATCTATCACCCGGTCGCCACCTGCCGGATGGGCGGCGACGCGGGCTCCGTAGTCGATCCCCAGTTGCGGGTGCGAGGGGTCACCGGGCTGCGAATCGTCGATGCATCGGTGATGCCGACGCTGATCGGCGGCAATACGAATGCGCCCACGGTAATGATCGGCGAACGCGCAGCGGAGTTGATCGCGGCAAGCCGTCGAAAGCCGCACACGGTGACAGTTCAGGCGCCCGCGATGGCGCCTGCGGGCAACGCGGCATGAATCGAACTCCGCGCGCTCTGCCGCCAAAGTCGAACAACCAGCATCTCGATGTCAAATAGGAGATAAGTCGGCCAAACGTCGTCTAAATCGTCATAAATTGTGCCATTCCGTTTATGAGATTTCCCGCTGCCTATAATCGCCGCGCAAAAACGGGCGCGTCAGGTGGCGAGTCCGGAAACTCAAGGAAGCGAAGGCATGAGCATCAACTTGATTCACGCGATTCAGTCGGCGTTGACGGACGAGGTAGTCGGGCAGCTCGGAGCGCGCATCGGATTGCCTCCTGAGGCGGCGCGCTCGGTGATGAGCACGGCCGCGCCCGCGCTGCTCGCCGGTCTCATGCAGAGGGCTGCGACGCTCGAAGGCGCGCGCTCGCTGTTCGCCACTGTCGTGTCGCCGGACGTGAACGCGAGAATCGCCGAACAGTTGCCGCATCTGACGGGGAGTACGGGCGGCGTCAGTGAACTCGAAAGCGCGGGGCGCGGTTTGCTCGAACGTTCGCTAGACCGCCGCGCCGAGTCGCTCAGCGACGAAGTCGCCGCGCAAACCGGCGTGCCGGCGCACGCCACGCATGCCATCACGGGTATCGTCGGTGCAACCATGCTGGGCGTGCTGAAGCAGCACTTGCTCAAGAGCCAGGGCAATGTTGGTCAGTTGCCCGTGCTGCTGAGCCATCAGATGCCGCTCATCGCACCGTATCTGAACGATCGTCTGCTTGCCGCGCTCGGCTTGGGCAGCGTCGGCGCTTTCGCCGGCAGCGTGCTCGCTCAACTCAAGGCCGTGTCGGCGCATATCGAGCAGCCCACGCCAGCGGCAAAGCCCGCACCGGAAGTCACTGCTGCGGTTCAGGTCCCGGCAGACGCAGTAGTCGGCGAAAAACGCCGTTCGCACGCGTGGCTGTGGTGGCCGCTACTGGCGATCATTGCCGCCGCAATGGCCCTCGTCTATCTGTTTCCGGGCGGCTTCCCGCGCGGACAGTGGAACGGCGGGGCGGCGGTTTCGGGCGCAGAACGGTCTGCGGACTTTCAGTCGGCTTCGGCGCCCGGTGAGCTTACTGCGGTGGGCGTGTCGAGCGATTCGTCAGCGTCTAATGCAGCAGGTGCAGTTCACGCGCTCGATGCCGCGAGTTCTACGGCTGGGATTTCTGCCTCGGCTGCGGGTGCCGGTTCAACTCCAGTGGGCGGCGCAAGTTCCGCAGATACAGCAAGCGCCGCCAGCGCTGCTAGCGCCGCACGTCAGCCGGGCGCGGCCGTCCCGCCGACGAAAGACAGTCAGCTTGCTTTCGCGGTCGCCGAAAGCGGCAAGCCGACGCTCACGGCGACGGTCGGCAGCGAAGCAGAAAAAACCCAGCTCGTGGATGAACTGACGAAGCGCCTCGGGCAGTACAACTACGCCGCAAACATCGCCGTCGATCCGGCAACGAAGCCCGCTGGCTGGCTCCCGCGCCTCGACGGCCTGATGCCGCTGATGAGCGTGCCGGGAGCGGAACTGAGACTGGACGGCACGCATGTCGAACTGAGCGGCGCGGCCGCCAATGCTAGGCTCGGCTGGCTGAACACGCTGAAATCGCTGTTCGGTGCTCCCTACGAGATCGGCACGTTCGACGCAGACAACGCGATCCAGCAGGCAACGGCGAACTTTCGCAGTGCAATCAAGGCGCTGCTCGCGCCCGGTGCTACCTGCGCCGCAGCCGATGTGGCCAAGGTGCTGAACCTGCAAGTGATCAATTTCACGAGCGCGAGCGCGCATGTGCCCACGTCGGCAGCGGAAGACTTGAACCAGTCCGCGCGCGTGCTGAACGCGTGTGCGCGCAACGGCCGGGCGGCGAAGCTCGAGGTCGCGGGATACTCGGACAACGTGGGCGGCGAACAGGCCAATCTGCAACTGTCGAAGCAGCGCGCCGAGGCCGTTCGCACGTATCTCGTTAAAACCGGCGCTCCGGCAGATTCGCTGAGTGCTCAAGGCTACGGCCAGGCGCACCCGATTCAACCCAACGACACCGCCAGCGGACGCTTTGCCAACCGCCGCATCGAGTTCGTTGCACAGTAATGAGTTAGACGCTGCTTGCAAGTACGTTAGCGACATGCCCCCCGCGACCCGCCGGGCGGCGCGTCGTCATTCGGAACGCGGTGTTTGAAGCGGCGCGGCAATGCCGGTCAGACCGAGCATCAGATCGTCGCCCGCCCGGCCGGGTAGCGTCTCGCGCGCCACGTCCAGCCACGCGCGTGCAGCATGCGACAGATATCCATTGCGGCGCCAGCCAATCGCCATTTCCCATGGAATTTCCGGCTCCGCGACCGGCCGGCAAGTGAACTGCGCGGCATCCAGCCGCCGGCAATAGGGCGCAGGCAGCAGCGCAATGCCGACGCCGGCCAGCACGAGCGCCGCCATGAAATCCCAATGTCCGCTGCGCCCGACGATAGTCGGCGCGAATCCCGCGCTGCGGCAGGCGCCGAGCACTACGTCGTTGAGCGCGAGGCTTTCGCCGTAGAACACGAACGGTTCGTCGGCGAGCTGGGCGAGCGGCACTACGCGAAGCTCGTCCCACCGGGAGCCTGCGCGCGCGACGAGCCAGAGCAACTGGCGCGTAATCGGCAGCACGTCGATATTGTCGGGGTCCACCGGCTGGAGAACGCCCCCGAGTTCCAGCTCTCCGTTGATCAGCGCGGTCTCGATCGCACGGGAGCCCTGCTCGAAAAGCTTCAGTTCGATTTTCGGGTAGCGCTGGCGAAACGTGGCGATAGCGGGCGTGAAGAGCGAACCGCCCATCGGCGGAATACCAATGGTGAGCTCACCGTGACCGAGCGTGCCGAGGTCGTTGAGTTCGGCTTGCAGCTGCGCGTGCGCGGCGAGCACTTCCTGGCCCCGCTGATAGACGATGCGGCCGGCGTCGGTGAGCACCATCTGGCGGCCGTCGCGCAGCAGCAGCGGGGAGCCGACCTCGTCTTCGAGCGATTTCACCATCTTGCTGATGGTCGGTTGGGTGACGAACATCTGCTCGGCGGCGACAGTGAAGCTCTGCTGACGAACGACTTCGACGAAATAGCGCAGCGCACGCAGTTCCACGATCGGGCTCCGGATTCCATATTGGAATGAATCCGGGGATTGTAAGTCATCAAATTTATAGCGGCGAGGTTGATGACGGTCGCTTGTGGACAGCGCACGAAGCCCGCGCGATTTCGAGATGAGCCTTCCGGCGCCCGCGCTACCATCGCCGGTTTTTGCTGCGCCCGCCGCCAGCCACGGCTTCTGTCCATGACACTCGCTCACCCCATTTCCGTCGTTATCCCGTGCTACAACGGCGCCTCGACGCTTGCCCGGGCTCTCGAAAGCTGCCGGCTGCAGTCGGAGGCGGCGCAGATCATCGTCGTGGACGACGCCTCCACCGATTCGTCCGCCGAACTCGTCCTTCGTTACGCGCGGGCCGACTCGCGCGTCGCGTTGCTGCGCATGCCCTGCAACGGCGGCGCAGCACAGGCGCGCAATTGGGGCGCGCTGCATGCGTCGCACGATCTGCTCGCCTTCCTCGATGCCGACGACGAATACCTGCCCGGCGCATTGGCTGCCGCAAGCGCGTTCCTCGCGCAGAACCGGAAACAGGTGTCGGTGCGCCTCGACGTCGAGTACGTGGGTTTTCCTCGCGAAATCGCCGGTCACCAGGACTTCGCCCATCATGCGTCGACGCTCAGCAATACGGTGCCGAGCAGTCTCATCGTGCGTCGGGCGGCGTACGCGGCGCTCGGCGGCTTTCCTATGGATGACGCGTTTCGCCGCATCGGCGGCGAGGACGGCGCATTTTCGTGGGCGCTCCGCGAGCTTTTCGGCAATCCGCGGCTCGCGGACGCGAAGCGCGTGCGCATGCATTACCACCCGGGCATCCACGCTGAGCGCTACTTCCGCATTGCGTTCGGCTGGCTGACGCCCGATCCCGCCGACGTCGCCGACGCTTTCCACTTTTCACGGCAGTTCCTCGACAGAGCACGAGCGGGCATCGTCCAGTTGCACGGCGCGCAGATGACCGCCGAAGCCGGCGCGCATCCGGCAGGCGGCGCGGCCGTTGCGTAACCAGCGCAAGAGCCGGCCGCCTGACGCCGCCAAAGGCGACCGCAAGGCAACGCTACTCCAATAAGCCTGCCCCCAGAGCCCACCCCAAACCGATCCTCACGCCCCGAAGCCATCTCGATTTGCTACAATCGCCGCTCGTCTTCGAGGAGCGTTGCGACGGGTACCGCGAATCAGCATATATTCGCCGGCCGCCCGCCAGGCTCGAAGGCTTCAATCGGAAGGAACGGATGCGCATCGCGCTTTCCTGTCCACCGCATCGAACCGCGCTCACGTCAAATTTCTAGTCAATTTCTTAGAAAGGAGGGCGTGATGAACGCCGCAGTTATCGATTCCCAAGCTTCCCAGGATTACATCGTTGCCGACATGTCGCTTGCCGACTGGGGCCGCAAGGAACTCACCATTGCAGAGACGGAAATGCCCGGTCTCATGCAAACGCGTGACGAATACAAGGCGCAGCAGCCGCTGAAGGGCGCGCGAATCGCAGGTTCGTTGCACATGACTATCCAGACCGGCGTGCTGATCGAAACGCTGACCGCGCTCGGCGCGGACGTGCGCTGGGCATCGTGCAACATCTTCTCGACGCAGGATCACGCCGCTGCGGCAATCGCCAAGGCCGGCACGCCGGTGTTCGCGTTCAAGGGCGAGTCGCTCGACGAATACTGGGAGTTCTCGCACCGCATTTTCGAATGGCCGAACGGCGAGTTCGCGAACATGATTCTCGACGACGGCGGCGACGCGACGTTGCTGCTGATCCTCGGCTCGAAGGCCGAGAAAGACCGCTCGGTGATCGCCAAGCCGACCAACGAGGAAGAAGTCGCGCTGTACAAGTCGATCGAGCGTCATCTGGACGCTGACCCGACGTGGTATTCCACGCGTCTCGCTCACATCCAGGGCGTGACGGAAGAGACCACGACCGGCGTGCATCGTCTGTATCAGATGGAAAAAGAAGGCCGCCTGCCGTTCCCGGCGATTAACGTCAACGACTCGGTCACCAAGTCGAAGTTCGACAATCTGTATGGCTGCCGCGAGTCGCTCGTCGACGGCATCAAGCGCGCGACCGACGTGATGATCGCGGGCAAGATCGCCGTGGTGGCGGGTTACGGCGACGTGGGCAAGGGCTGCGCGCAATCGCTGCGCGGTCTCGGCGCAACCGTGTGGGTCACCGAAATCGATCCGATTTGCGCACTGCAAGCGGCGATGGAAGGCTACCGCGTGGTGACGATGGAATACGCGGCGGACAAAGCCGACATCTTCGTTACGGCAACGGGCAACTACCACGTGATCAACCACGATCACATGAAGGCGATGCGTCACAACGCGATCGTCTGCAACATCGGTCACTTCGATTCGGAAATCGACGTGGCCTCGACGCGTCAGTACCAGTGGGACAACATCAAGCCGCAAGTCGACCACATCATTTTCCCGGACGGCAAGCGCGTGATTCTGCTGGCTGAAGGCCGCCTCGTGAATCTGGGTTGCGCGACGGGCCACCCGTCGTTCGTGATGTCGAACTCGTTCACGAACCAGACGCTCGCGCAGATCGAACTGTTCACGCAAGGCAAGAAGTATGAGAACCGCGTGTACGTGCTGCCGAAGCATCTGGACGAGAAGGTCGCGCGTCTGCATCTGGCGCGCATCGGTGCAAACCTGACCGTGCTGTCGGACGCGCAGGCGGGCTACATCGGCGTGGACAAGAACGGTCCGTTCAAGCCGAACCACTACCGCTACTAAGTACGCGTTCCGGTATGCCCTTCGCGCGTAAGCCCGAGGGCAGCCTGAAAACATGATGGTGTGACGACGGGGCGGCGCTTAGGCGCCGCTTTGCTCGCCATGCCTGCCTTTTCGTTCAACGGACATCCTGCCTGCAAGGAGCTTTACATGACCGTTCTGCTGACCTGGCTGATCAATGCACTGGCGCTGCTGATCATCACCTACCTCGTTCCGTCGATTCATATCCGCAGCTTCGGAACCGCGTTGATCGTCGCGGTAGTGCTCGGACTGATCAACACGGTCCTGCGGCCGGTGCTGATTCTGTTGACGCTGCCCGTCACGATTGTCACGCTCGGGCTCTTCATTCTGGTGGTCAATGCGCTGTGCTTCTGGCTGTGCGCGTCGCTGCTGAAGGGTTTTGAAGTGTCGGGTTTCTGGTCGGCGTTCTTCGGCTCGATTCTGTATAGCATCGTGTCATGGCTGTTGTCCGCGCTCATTTTCGGCAACCGTAGTCTCGGTTGACATACTGAACCATGAACCCGATCGAACTTTCATTCGAATTCTTCCCGCCGAAAACGCAGGAAGGCGTCGACAAGCTGCGCGCAACGCGTGCGCAACTCGCGTTACTCAAGCCCAAGTTCGTGTCCGTCACGTTTGGCGCGGGCGGCTCGACGCAACAGGGCACGCTCGACACCGTCGTCGATATGGCGAAGGAAGGGCTCGAGGCGGCGCCGCATCTGTCGTGTATCGGCTCGTCTAAAGAGAGCTTGCGCGCGATTCTCAACGAGTACCGCGCACATGGCATTCGCCATATCGTCGCGCTGCGTGGCGACTTGCCGTCCGGCATGGGCGAAGTCGGCGAGTTGCGTTATGCGTCTGAACTGGTGAGCTTTATCCGCGCCGAGTTCGGCGACTGGTTCTGGATCGAGGTGGCAGGCTACCCGGAATATCATCCGCAGTCGCGTTCACCGCGTCACGATCTCGAAAACTTCGCTCGCAAGGTGAAGGCCGGCGCCAATTCGGCGATCACGCAGTACTTTTTCAACGCAGACGCGTATTTCCGCTTTGTCGACGACGCCAGGAAACTCGGCGTCGACGTGCCAATCGTGCCGGGTATCATGCCGATCACGAACTTTTCGCAGCTGATGCGCTTTTCAGAGATGTGCGGCGCCGAAGTGCCGCGCTGGATCGCGCGCCGGCTGGAGAGTTTCGGCGACGACCGCGAGTCGATTCGCGCGTTCGGGCTCGACGTGGTGACGGACCTGTGCAGGCGTCTGATCAGCGCGAACGTGCCGGGTCTGCATTTCTATACGCTCAACGGCGCCGCCGCGACCACGGCGATCTGCCAGCGCCTGGGCGGTTGAACGGCTGACCCGTCGTTGGTGCTGGCCGTTGATTCCGGCCGTTGTGCTGGCCTTTGTTGCCGATTGTTGTCCCAGGCCGCCGTGCGGATTCATGCGCGGCGGCGCTGGTGAATTGTCTCTTCCCAGCACTTTTCCCACATTTCCACTCAGAACAACTCGAAACGATTCCACAAGAATCGCTGCGATGGCCTACTCTGAAAGTCATTCGAAAGAGGTCTTTGAAATATCCGCGCAGGCGCGCCGGCTGCGGCGTGGCGGATAATTTCCTCTGCTTGTGACACCGGGGAAAGCTCAGTAATATCGCGCTACGCTGGCGTCAGCCAGCCCCGAACCTGGAGGAAACATGAAGCAAAACAACCTGTTGCGCGCCGCGCGTGTTACGACGCTCGTCGCAGCTGCAGCGGCATCGATGGTGGGTGCGCAAAGCGCTCGCGCCGAGATTCCGAACAAGACACTCGTTTACTGCTCAGAAGGCAGCCCTGCGGGTTTCGATCCGGCCCAATACACCACGGGCACCGACTTCACGGCCAATACGTTCACCGTCTATAACCGCCTCGTCGAGTTCGAGCGTGGCGGCACCAAGGTCGAGCCGGGCCTCGCCGAAAAGTGGGATGTCTCCGCGGACGGCAAGACGTACACGTTCCATCTGCGTCACGGCGTGAAGTTCCAGACCACGTCCTTCTTCAAGCCGACGCGCGAATTCAACGCAGATGACGTCATCTTCACCTTTGAGCGCATGCTCGACGCGAACCAGCCGTTCCACAAGGCCTACCCGGTGCAGTTCCCGTACTTCACCGACATGGGTCTGGACAAGCTGATCACGAAGGTCGAAAAGGTCGATCCGTACACGGTCAAGTTCACGCTGAAGGAAGTCAACGCGCCGTTCATCCAGAACCTGGCCATGGAATACGCGTCGGTTCTGTCGGCTGAATATGGCGACCAGTTGCTGAAGGCCGGCAAAGCCGCCGACATCAACCAGTTCCCGGTCGGCACGGGTCCGTTCATCTTCCGCAGCTATACGAAAGACGCGACCATCCGTTTCGACGGCAATCCCGATTACTGGAAGCCGAACGCGGTCAAGATTTCGAAGCTGATCTTCTCGATCACGCCGGACGCTGGCGTGCGCGTGCAGAAATTGAAGCGCGACGAATGTCAGGTGATGAGCTATCCGCGCCCGGCCGATATTGCACCGCTGAAAGCCGAATCGAGTCTCGCGATGCCGTCGCAGCCTGGCTTCAACCTGGGCTACCTCGCGTACAACGTGACGCACAAGCCGGTCGACAAGGTCGAAGTGCGTCAGGCGCTCGACATGGCGATCAACAAGAAGGCGATCATCGACTCCGTGTACCAGGGCGCAGGCCAGGCCGCCACGAACCCGATGCCGCCGACCCAATGGTCCTATGACAAGAACCTGAAGGGCGCATCGTACGACGCGGATAAAGCCAAGGCGCTGCTCGCAAAGGCCGGTTATCCGAACGGCTTCGACATCACGCTGTGGGCAATGCCGGTGCAACGCGCTTACAACCCGAACGCACGTCTGATGGCGGAAATGATCCAGGCTGACTGGGCCAAGATCGGCGTCAAGGCGAAGATCGTCACGTACGAGTGGGGCGAGTACATCAAGCGCGCCCACGCAGGTGAGGACGACACGATGCTGATCGGCTGGACGGGCGACAATGGCGATCCGGACAACTGGCTCGGCACGCTGCTTGGCTGCGACGCGGTGAACGGCAACAACTTCTCGAAGTGGTGCTACAAGCCTTTCGACGATCTGATCCAGAAGGGTCGTTCTACGTCCGACCAGGGCGCGCGCACGACGGCATATACGCAGGCGCAGCAAATCTTCGCGCAGCAACTGCCGTTCTCGCCGATCGCTCACTCGACGGTCTACCAGCCTGTCAGCAAGAAGGTGGTCGACATGCGTATCGAGCCGCTCGGCTACGCTCGCTTCGACGGTGTCAGCGTCAAGTAAGGCGCCCGATATTGAGTCAGGCAAGTCGTAAAATTCGCGCAGTACGCTTTTCGCACGGTTAGAAAACTGGTCGAAATGGTCCGGCGACCGGGGTCACAAGCCCTCGTCGCCGGTTGCGTTTTTTCTTCATCAAGACCATAGGGACGAACCATGTTCCGCTTTGTTTTGCGCCGCATCGGAATGGTGATACCGACATTCATCGGCATCACGATCCTTGCATTCGCGCTGATTCACCTGATACCGGGCGACCCCATCGAAGTGATGATGGGCGAGCGCGGCGTCGATCCGGCGATGCATGCCGCGGCTATGCACCGGTTAGGGCTCGACGAGCCTCTGCCAATGCAATACGTCCACTACATCGGTCGCGCGCTGCACGGCGATCTCGGCACTTCCATCATCACCAACACGAGCGTCATGGGCGAATTTCTCGCCCGCTTCCCCGCAACCGTTGAACTGTCGATTTGCGCGATGCTGTTCGCGCTGATCGTCGGCTTGCCGGCAGGCGTGTTCGCGGCGCTCAGGCGCGGCACGGCGGTCGATCACGGCGTGATGGGTACAGCGCTGACCGGCTATTCGATGCCGATCTTCTGGTGGGGCTTGATCCTCATCATGGTGTTCTCGGTCAAGCTTGGCTGGACGCCGGTGTCGGGCCGCATCGCGGTTGAATACGACATCCCGCACGTGACCGGCTTCATGCTAATCGACGCGATGATGTCCACCGACGAAGGCGCGTTTAAGTCCGCACTCAGCCATCTGATTCTTCCCGCCATCGTGCTCGGAACGATCCCGCTCGCGGTCGTCGCGCGCATGACTCGTTCGTCGATGCTCGAAGTACTGCGGGAAGACTACATCCGCACCGCGCGCGCGAAGGGATTATCGCCGGGGCGAGTGATCGTCGTTCATGCATTGCGCAATGCGTTGATTCCGGTGGTGACGGTGATCGGTCTGCAGGTCGGTACGCTGCTTGCGGGCGCGGTGCTGACGGAGACCCTCTTTTCGTGGCCGGGTATCGGCAAGTGGCTTATCGATGCGATTGGCCGCCGCGATTATCCGGTCGTGCAGGGCGGCATCCTGATGATCGCCACATTGGTGATCTTCGTGAACCTCGTCGTCGATCTGTTGTACGGCGTGCTCAACCCGCGCATTCGCCATACGAGGTGATCAAGCATGGCAGACATACAAAATACAGTTCCCACAGCAGTGACGCCGCCCAGCGGCCGCGCGATTGCCGCTCGCGAATTCTGGGCGAATTTCTCGCGCAATCGCGGTGCGGTTGGCGCCGGCATCGTCGTTTTGCTGCTTATCGTCGTGGCGATTTTCGCGCCGCTCATCGCGCCGCATAGCCCGATCGAACAGTACCGCGACTTCGTGAAAATTCCGCCTGCATGGCTCGAAGGCGGCAACTGGCGGTTCGTTCTCGGCACCGATGAAGCCGGCCGCGACATCCTCTCGCGTCTGATGTACGGCGCGCGGCTGTCGTTCTGGATCGGCTTCGTGTCGGTGGTGCTCGCGCTGATTCCGGGTGTCGTGCTCGGTCTCATCGCGGCATTCTTCGAGAAGTGGGCCGATACGCCGATCATGCGCGTCATGGACGTGCTGCTCGCGTTGCCGTCGCTGCTGCTCGCAGTGGCGGTGGTCGCGATCATCGGTCCGGGCCTCGTCAATACGATGCTGGCCATCGCGATCGTCGCGTTGCCGGGTTATGTGCGTTTGACGCGCGCCTCGGCGCAAGGCGAGTTGCAGAAGGAATACGTGACGGCCTCGCGAGTTGCCGGCGCCGGCACGCTGCGTCTGATGTTCTCGCAAGTGCTGCCCAACTGCACCGCGCCGCTGATCGTGCAGGCAACGCTCGGCTTCTCGTCGGCGATTCTGGATGCGGCCGCGCTCGGCTTCCTCGGCCTCGGCGTGCAACCGCCTTCGGCGGAGTGGGGTGCGATGCTGGCCTCGGCGCGTGACTACATCGACAGCGCATGGTGGATCGTCACCATGCCTGGTTTGTCCATCCTGATCTCGGTGCTCGCCATCAATCTGCTCGGCGACGGGCTGCGCGACGCACTCGATCCCAAACTGAAACGGATGGCATAAATGGACAATCTACTGACCATCCGCAATCTGGCGGTCAACTTCAACGGACTACCTGCTGTCGACCGGATCAATCTGGACGTCGCGCCGGGCGAAGTGCTCGGCGTTGTCGGCGAATCGGGTTCGGGCAAGAGCGTCACAATGATGGCTTTGATGGGACTGATCGACGCCCCCGGTAAGGTCACGGCGGACGAAATCACGTTCAACGGCCGCGATCTGCTGAAGGCATCGGCGAAGGAACGCCGCAAGATCATCGGCAAAGATATCGCGATGGTGTTCCAGGACGCGCTCACGAGTCTGAATCCGAGCTACACGGTCGGCTATCAGATCAAGGAAGTGCTGAAGCTGCACGAAGGGCTGCGCGGCGCCGCGCTCGACAAGCGCGCGCTCGAACTTCTCGATCAGGTCGGCATTCCGGACGCGAAGAGCCGCATTGGCGCGTTTCCGCATCAGATGTCGGGCGGCATGAACCAGCGCGTGATGATCGCCATGGCCATTGCCTGCAACCCGAAACTGCTGATCGCCGACGAACCGACCACCGCGCTCGACGTAACGATCCAGGCGCAGATCATGGAACTGCTGATGCGCTTGCAGAAAGAGCGCGGCATGGCGCTCGTGCTGATTTCGCACGATCTCGCGGTGGTGTCCGAGGTCGCGCAGCGCGTCGCGGTCATGTACGCTGGCGAAGTGATCGAGACAAACAAGGTGCCGGATATCTTCGCCGCGCCTCATCATCCGTACACGGAAGCGTTGCTGGCCGCGATTCCCGAGCATAACGTGGGTGCCGTGCGACTCGCTGCTTTGCCGGGCATGGTGCCGGGACGCGACGATCGCCCGAAAGGGTGTCTGTTTGCCCCGCGCTGCAAGTACATGGTCGACGACTGCAACAAGGGACGCCCCGCGCTCGCGCCCATGCAAGGTCACGCCGAAGTCGCGCGCGTGCGCTGCATCAAACCCTTGAACCTGAGCGGCGACGCGAACGTTCACACACATGGAGGCGCACGATGAACGCAGTACCTGAAACGCGGCGCCAGTCGGACCATGCGGGCGATCACGTGCTGGTCGCCGACAAGCTCGCGCGCTATTACACGGTCAAACGCGGCATGTTCGCGACGGGCACGGTCAAGGCGCTCAACGGCGTGTCGTTCGCGCTCGAGCGCGGCAAGACGCTCGCCGTGGTCGGCGAATCCGGTTGCGGCAAGTCCACGCTCGCGCGCCAGCTGACCATGATCGAAGCGCCCAGTGCGGGCCGTTTGCTGATTGACGGTGAAGACGTGGCTGGCGCCGATCACGCGAAAATCGCGGCGCTGCGGCGGCGCGTGCAGATGGTGTTTCAGAACCCGTTTGCGTCGCTCAACCCGCGCAAGACCGTGGAGCAGACGCTCGGCGAACCCCTCGCGATCAACTCCCAACTGAGCGTAACGGAACGCGCGGAACGCATCGCTCAAATGATGCGTACCGTCGGCCTGCGTCCGGAACATGCGAAGCGCTATCCGCATATGTTTTCGGGCGGTCAACGTCAACGCGTGGCGATTGCCCGCGCGATGATTCTCGACCCGCAGATCGTTGTCGCCGACGAACCCGTGTCGGCGCTCGACGTATCGATCCAGGCGCAGATTCTGAACCTGTTCATGGATCTGCAGCAGGAGTTCAAGACGAGCTATGTGTTCATCTCGCACAATCTGTCAGTGGTCGAGCATATTGCCGACGACGTGATGGTGATGTACTTCGGCGGCGTGGCCGAACTCGGCGACAAGAAACGGATTTTCTCGAAGCCGCGGCATCCCTACACGCGCGCGTTGATGTCGGCGACGCCGTCGATCTTCGAGGCGGATCGCACGATCAAGATCAAGCTGCAAGGTGAGATGCCTTCGCCGCTGAATCCGCCTTCGGGCTGCACGTTTCATCAGCGCTGCCCGTATGTGATCGACCGTTGCCGCAGCGAAGAGCCGAAGCTGCGTGAAGTGGATGGCCGTCAGGTGTCGTGTCACCGCGCCGAGGAGGTGGGGGACGTGGATGCCTGATGCGCTGGCGGCGCGTCGTCTTGCGCGCCGCTCACGTGAAGGCGGCCGCCGCGCTGCCTTCATGCGAAGCTTGCGGGCGCGTGCACTGACTGGTGCCGCGCTCGTCGGCGTTTGTTCCGTTCTGTATTTTTCCGCCGCACTGATCGGCCGCGCGCATGCTGCCGGCGCCGCGGCCAATACGCCCACGGCTGGCGTCAATTCAACCACGCAAGGTGTGCGTCCCGCATTGCCGGTGCCGCACGCGCCGTCGGAGCCACGCGCCGCGCTGCCGGGTTTGAACCCGCCACCTGCCACACCCGGTACGACTGCGAGCGGACCCGTGCGCCTGCAACCGGCGCGTATGCCGTTCTACGTCGCGACTCGCGGTGCTACCACCATCTACGTTCTGGGCACGCTGCACGTGGGCGATCCCGCCGATTACCCGCCGGCTCAGCCTTTTCGTCCGCCGATCATGGGCGCGTTGGCTGCTTCGCCGACCCTTGCGCTCGAACTTTCGCCGGACGAGCTACTCGTCTCGCAAGACGACGTTTCGAAGTACGGTGTGTGCCGCCGCGACTGCCTTCCTGGCCTCTTGCCGGAGCCGCTGTGGCGCAAGCTCGCGTTTCGTCTGCGCGGCAATCCCGCGGCGTTGGATGAAATCAAAAAGATGCGCCCGTGGCTCGCCTCGCTGCTGGTCGAAACCTACGACTCGCTCAGCGCCGGCTTGCAGACCGAGTACGGCACTGAAGCGCAGTTGCAGAACGTATATCTGCGCACACGTGGCAAGATCATCGGCCTTGAAACCCTGCCGCAGCAGATGCGCGCCTTCACCGGGCTCACGCTCGCCCAGCAACGCGAGATGCTCGCGCAGGATCTGATGCAGACGCCCGCGCAAAACGTCGAGGACGTGCGGACCTTGCACCGCCTGTGGCGGGTTGGCGACGCCGATGCAATCGCCGCCTGGGAGGCCGCGAAAACCGAAAAGCTCGCGCGCGACAAGCAGGTGTCCAACTCGATAGACGACAGGATCGTGTACGCGCGCAACCGGCGCTTCGTCTCGCGGATGCTGCAGATCGCCGCGCCGAACAAGCCGGTGTTCGTGGCGATTGGCGCGTTGCATCTTGGTGGCCGCAAAGGCGTTCTGCAGCTTTTGCGACAGCATGGGTTCGTGGTGGACGCGGGCTGAAGCGATGCGCGATTTACGTCGCGGGACCGATTGCGCTGATCACTTCCTTCACCACCTCCGCCCATTCGCCTAGTACCTTCTGCCGGAACAGCCGCATTCCCGGATACCACGGCGAGTCGCTCCGTTCTTCAAGCCAGCGCCAGTCTGAATTGGCCGGCAGCAGAAGCCAGACCGGCTTGCCGAGCGCGCCGGCCAGATGTGCGACGGCGGTGTCGACGGCGATCACCAGATCGAGGTTCATGATCAGCGCGGCCGTGTCCTCAAAGTCGTTCAACTCACCGGTGAAATCGTGCATGCGGAAGGCTTGCGGCGCGGCGGCGAGTTGCGCGTGCGCCGCACCCTTCTGCAACGGATACCAGTCCACATTGGCGACATCGGCGAGCGCGTGCAGGTCGGCAAGCGCCATTGACCGGTAGCGGTCGTTGCCGAACGCCGGACTGCCCGCCCACACGAGGCCCGCCTTGCGCTTCGCATCGCCGGTTTTCTTCAGTTTCTTGCGCCAGGCTTTGACCTTGGCGTGGTCCGCGAACAGATACGGTACTTCGGCCGGGATGGTGGACAACTCAGTGCCCACGCATGACGGCACGCTCGTCATGGGCACCCAGAAATCGTAGTTCTGCTCCGGTTTTCCGCTGAACGTGTTGTCTACGCCCGGCATGCGTTGAACAAGACTCAGCAATGGCTCGCGCACGCAGACGTCTACTGTGGCGCCGCGTTCGTGCAGCAAGCGCGCAAAACGCAGGAACTGGAAATGATCTCCGAAACCCTGCTCGCCGACGATCAACACACGACGTCCGTTGAGCGGTTCGCCGCGCCATTCGGCCACGCCCGGAATCGCGAGCGCTTCGTAATCGCTCTTACGCCAGCGCAGCGCAAACTCGGCCCAACCCTGCTTGAAATCGCCGCGCTTAAGCAGCAGCCAGGCAAGGTTCTGATGGGCGTCGGCGTAGTGCGGATCGCGCGCGAGCGCCTCACGATAGAACGTCTCCTCTTCGTCGAGCCGCCCCTGCGCGCCGAGCGAGCCGCCCAGGCACACGAGGTTGGTCGGATTCGGCGCGATTGCAACCGCGCGACGGTAGTGCGACTCCGCGCCCGCGTAGTCGCCATGCTTGCCGATCGCGCTACCCAGGTTGATGTGCGCCTCGGCGTAATCCGGGCGCAACGCGAGCGCGCGCTCAAAGCTCGCGACGGCCGCCTCGCGCTCGCCTTGCGCTGTGTAGGCATTGCCCGCGTTGAAGTGGGCTTCCGCTGAAGCCGGATCGATTCGCAAGGCGTCGCGATAGCACGCCAGGGCTTCCGCGAAGCGCCCGAGTTTGCCGAGCGCCGTGCCCAGATTCAGATGGGCATCGACCAGTGCAGGGTTCGACGCGATTGCAAGCCGATATTGTTCGACGGCTTCGTTCAACGCGCCTTGCGCCTGCAACGCAGTGCCGAAATTGTTGCGCGCGTCGGCGAAATCGGGTTGTAGTTGCAACGCCTGGTCGTAACAGATGGTGGCTTCGTCGAGATGGCCAAGCGCGGCGGCGGCGAGTCCGCGGTTGCTCCAGCAGGCGGCGTCGTGACGGTCGTATTTGAGCGCGTTGCTCATCAGCGCGGCGGCGTCCGCGAATTGCCCGCGCTGATAATGCAGTACCCCGAAATAATGCAAAGCCTGCGAATTCGTCGGCGCGAGCGCCAGGATCTCGCGGTAGATGGAATCGGCGGTGTCGAGCCGGCCGGCCTGATGCGCGCCAAGCGCGGCATTCACGAGCGAAGTAACGCTGGATGACGGCGGCGCGGAATGCGCGCCGGCGCGCTGAGGTTGACGTTCCATGGAAACCTGCGGGAAAGGCTCCGGCGGCGCGCGTTGCACGCGCCGGCGGGTGTGGATAGGAGATGGTCCAGCATCTTATGGTCGGCATCACGGACCGACGATCGGACGCATCCTATTTCCCTTGCAGTTTTTTCCTGTTTGAGGTGCTTCGCCGATGTGCCGCGAAAGCGTCGCGCGAGACATCGGAAATTGCTGCTTTTACGGACGCTTTTGCGAACGCTTTTACATGAACATCAGGAAGTTGAGCAGGAAGATGTTCACGACCAGCAAGGTCAGCGCGGTAGGTATCTGAACCTTGATAACGGCGTTCTTATCCGGCAGTTCCAGCAAGGCCGCCGGCACCATGTTGAAGTTCGCGGCCATCGGCGTCATCAGCGTGCCGCAGTAGCCCGAGAACATGCCGATTGCCACCATCACGGCCGGATTGCCATGGAACACGCCGACGAGAATCGGCACGCCGACGCCGCCCGTCATTACCGGAAACGCAGCGAAGCCGTTGCCCATGACCATCGTGAAAAGCGCCATGCCGATGCAATACACGGCCACTGCGATAAACCGGTAGTCGAGGCTGATATACGCGGTGGTCACGTGAGCGACGGCTTTGCCGACACCCGCGTCCGAGAACACGAGGCCGAGCATGCCGAGCATTTGCGGCAACACGGCGGCCCAGGAGAGCGCGTCGACGAGACGGCGCGTTTCCTTCATCGACTGCCCGACGGTGTCGCGCGTCAGCACGCATGCAACCGCGAGCGCGATCACGCAGCCGATGCCGAAGCCGATCAACGTGACGTTGGCCTTCTCGATCAGCGGAACGCCGCCGAACACAAGGTGGCTCGCCGACAAGGTGATGATCACGGTGATCACGGGAATCGTGAGCGCGGGCACGAACAGCTTGTTGCCAAGGCGCGCGGCACTCGCCTTGCGCGCTTCAAGCGACAGCACTCTCGGCTTGCCGGCGGTGACCCCGCCGAAGCCGGCAATCAGCGCCATCACGATCACCGCGACGCCGACCACTGCGGGAGGCAGTTTGTCGCCGATCAGAAAGATCAGCGCATAAAGAATCCAGAAGCCGCCGGCCGTCAGGCGGCGCGGATGTTCCTTGTCCGTGACGATCATGCCGCCGACGATCAGCAGCACCACGCCCAACAGCCAGAAGAGATAGGTAATCGAGAGCGTCATGCTTTGTCTCCTGCAGCGGATTGCGTCGGCGATACGGCGGCGTTGCCCGCGCGGGCGTTGCCGCGCAATTCGCGGTCGAGCTTGCGGTCAAGCAGATACAGGCGGAAGCCGTGGATCAGAAATGCGCAGATTGCAGTGGGAATGCCCCAGACCGCGACGTGGATCGGCTCGACGATAATGCCTGCCTCCTTCAGGAAGGTGGTCATCAGCACGATCGCACCGAACGCAACGAAAATGTCTTCGCCGAAGAAGAGGCCGACGTTGTCCGTTGCCGCTGAAAACGCCCGCAGCTTGAAACGCACGGCGTCGCTGATCTTGCCGAAGCGGGTTTCGGTTGCACCTTCGGCCATCGGCGCGATGAGCGGGCGCACCATCTGCGGATGTCCGCCGAGCCCGGTCAGCCCAACTGCCGCAGTCAGCTCGCGCACGAGCAGATAAACGATCAGCAGGCGCCCGGCCGTGGCGGCCTTGATGCCGCTGATCCACGTCTGCGCGCGCTCGCGCAGGCCATGCCGTTCCAGCAAGCCGATTACCGCGAGCGGCAGAAGAATGATCAACGGAATGTTGCGCGTCTTGATGAAGCCAGTGCCGATTTCGGCGAGGATTTTCTCGACCGGAAAGTGCGCGGCCAGCCCGGTAATGATCGCGGCGACTGCCACGATCAGCATCGGATTGAACCGCAATAAAAAGCCAACGATGATGACGGCCACGCCGATGAGCGGCCATAGACTGACTGTTGTCTGCATCTGGATCTCCAAACAGGTTTCAACGTCGCCGCTTGTGACGGCTAACATGGGCCGGCGCGTGGCGATCCGCGCGCCGTTTTGTTTCCGCGGCTCTTGATGGCCGCGTTGCTACGCACTGCAATTGCACCTGCACCAGCATTCACTGCGATGAATCGACTGCGGATACTGCAAATCTCTGCATTACCTCTTGCACCTGGCGAACGCCCCGCATGTAGCGGGGCGTTCAGGGCGTTCAGGACATGACCGGGATGCGGCGGCGCGTACTTCAGACGCTTGCTGCGCCGGCCGCGTGCACCTCGATACCGGCCTGCTGCAGCGCGCTGCGGATGCGCCGCGCGAACGCGAGCGCATGCGGGCCGTCGCCGTGCAGGCAAATGGTCTGCGCGTTGAGCGGCACCCATTGACCGTCGACGGCGCGCACCCGCTGCTCGCGCACCATCGCAAGTGTGCGTTCGAGCACTTCGTCTTCATCTTCGAGTAGCGCGCCGGGCTCCTTGCGCGGCACGAGCGAGCCGTCGGCGCGATAGCCGCGATCGGCGAATACTTCTTCGATGGCGGTCAGCCCCGCGTTGCGCGCGGCGGTCACGAGACCGCTGTTGGCAAGCGCGAAAACCGCGACCGACGGATCGAAGTCATGCACGGCCGAAACGATCGCGTCGGCGATCTTCGCGTCGCGCGCGGCCTGGTTGTAGAGAGCGCCGTGCGGCTTCACGTGCGCGATGCGCCCGCCCTCGGCCTGCGCGATTGCCGACAGCGCGCCGAGTTGATAAAGCACGCCCGCGTAAATGTCGGCCGCCGGCAAGTCCATCTCCTTGCGGCCGAAGTTCTCCGGATCGTTGAAGCTCGGATGCGCCCCGATCGACACGCCTTTTTTCACCGCCCATCGCACGCAGTCACGCATGGCGTTGGCGCCACCGGCGTGCCAGCCGCACGCGATATTCGCGGAGCTGACGAGGTCGAGCAGCGCCTCGTCGGAGCCGCAGCCTTCGCCGAGGTCGGCGTTCAGATCGATTTCCATGATGTTCCTCTACTCTCAAGAAAACGCCGGGCCGCCCCAAGTTTTCTTGCCCCTCGAAAGGCCGGGCGCGACGCGCCAGGCTTGGGGGCGGTCATTGTCACAACGCTGCGGCGGCCATCTGCCGTGCGCAACGTTCTTCATGCATTGCTATGGCGGCGTCGATTTGCCGCAAATAGGTGCGCTCTTCCAGTAAAGCGTGGCGCGCTTCGTAGGGCGTGGTCGGAATGAAGCGGACCGCCGCATTCAGCCGCACCTGGGCGAGCTTCCACAAGTCGGCCTGAATGACCGCGCCGATCTTCGGATAGCCACCGGTAGTCTGTGCGTCGCTCATCAGCACGATCGGCTGGCCGTTCGGCGGCACCTGGATCGTGCCCGGCAGCACCGCGTGTGACAGCAGATCCGCTTTGACTTTGCGCTTCAGTTCCGTGCCGGCAAGCCGGTAGCCCATGCGGTTGCTGTTCGGCGTGACCAGCCACTCGTCGGACCAGAAAGACTCGTGTGCTTCGTCGGTGAAACTTTCGTACTCGGGGCCGCGCAACACCCGAATCGGGACCGCCCAGGGCACGCCTGTCGGATGACGGCCGCGCCGCAGCGGTTCGTCCACGAGCACGAACTTGCACCACGCAGGCGCTTTGACGCCGAACTCCGGCGCCTCGGGAGAGAAGCCGACGTGAGCGCGCTGCGGCGGCGCGCCGACCGGCAGGCGGTCGCCGTCGCGCAGCGCCCGGCCCCCGAGACCGCCGAAGTGAGCCGCAAGGTCGGTGCTGCGCGAACCGAGCATCGGCAATACGTCGATGCCGCCCGCGATGCACACGTAGCCGCGCATGCCGCGCTTCGCCGCGTTCAGTACCAGCTCCTGGCCGGCCTTCACGGGCAGGCTCCACCACGAGTAGACCGGCTTGCCGTCGAGCGTCGCGCCGAATTCAGTGCCGGTGATGGCCACTCGCGTCGCGCGCAGGAAGCGCAGCACGGTGGGGCCGAAGGTGATTTCGAGACCTGCGGCGTCGGGCCGGTTGCCGACGAGCCGGTTGCCGACTTCCAGCGACAGGCGGTCGAGCGCCCCGCCCATCGCGACGCCCAGATGCCGGTAGCCGTGACGGCCGAGGTCCTGAATCGTGGTCAGCAGACCTGCGCGAATCACGTCGATCATGCGTGTATCCCCGCAATCGTGAAGCGCACCCGGTCGCCCGGCTGCAACAAGGTGGGCGGGCGGCGCGTTGGGTCGAACAGCGGCAGTTCCGTGCGGCCGATCAGTTGCCAGCCGCCGGGCGACGTAGCTGGGTAAATGCCCGTCTGCTCCCCGCCGATGCCGACCGAACCGGCCGGCACTTCGAGTCGCGGCGACGCGCGGCGCGGCGTATGCAGCGCCTCTTCCAGTCCGCCCATATAGGCGAAGCCCGGCTGGAAGCCGAGGAAAAAGACCACGTATTCGCCACCCGAATGCCGCTCGATCACCTCGCGCACGCTCAAACCGGTATGGTTCGCCACTGCACCCAGGTCGGGGCCGAACTCTCCGCCGTACTGGACGGGGACTTCGACTTCGCGGCCCGGCGCGGGCGCTGCGCTGACTGCTTGCCAGGCCTCCTGCAGCCTCGTCGTTAGCGCGTCGCGGTCGGCTTCGACGGGATCGAACACAAGCGTCAGATTGTTCATGCCCGGGACGACTTCGAGCACATGAGGCCAGTGCTGCGCCATTTCGGCAGCCGCCCACACGCGGCGCTGGCAATCCAGCGTCGCGGGCGGGGGCGCCTCGCAGACAAGCGCGGCGTCGCCGAGCGGAAAAATTCTGGGTTGGCTCATGGCTTGAAGACCCGAAGATGTCGAAGAGTTCTGCGTTGTGAACGCCGTCGGAAACCATGGGGCATGGTTACGCGACGTTTGAAGCGTACATTGTCAATAAAATATCAACAATTTATCAATAAGAGTTTTCGCCAGGCTCGCCGCCGTGAGCCGCTCGTCGTACACTCCCGACACTCTCCATCCCGTTTTCCTGAGAAATTCACATGTCGCGGCATCCCACCAAGATCGTCTCGTCCGAACATCTCGTGTCGGACACGAGCGCGGAACTGTCCGAGCTCGAGTACGCGCTCATCATGGCCGGCAACGCATTCAACCGATGGATGGTGCGCTGCATGTCGGCGGCCGGGGACAAGGACATGACCGCAATCGAGGTCTCGCTGCTGCATCACGTGAGTCATCGCGAGCGCCGCAAAAAACTGGCCGACATCTGCTTCGTCCTCAACATAGAAGATACGCACGTCGCGACCTATGCGTTGAAGAAGCTCGTAGCTAGAGGGTATGTAAAAAGCGAAAAGACCGGCAAGGAAGTGTTTTTTTCGGCGACGGAAGCGGGCCGTGCGCTGTGTCTGAAGTATCGGGAGGTGCGCGAGAGTTGCCTCATCTCGACGCTGAAGGAAAGCGGCCTCACCAACGAACAGATTGGCGACGCGGCGCAATTGATGAGAAACGCGTCTGGGATGTACGACACAGCCGCGCGCGCGGCGGCGTCGTTATAAATGTGAGGCGCTGGGACGCGCGCCAGCGGGGTATGAGTTTCCTGGCTGCATGCAAGCCGCGCTAAGCGGTGTGTTGCCGGTCGCTCTTCACACGCATCTAGCCGACGGTCCGCGCATGAAGCCCCGCTTCGGTCACGATCATGTCGAGCGGGATGTCATGCACCTCGCGCTCCAGTGCAGAGGTGCGGCATGCTTCATACGCCACACCCACCGTAATCGGCTTCTTCGCTCCGGGCCAGCCGGCGAGCGTACGGTCGTAGTAGCCGCCGCCATAACCGAGCCGGTAGCCGTCGGCATCGAAACCCACGCAGGGAACGAGCAGTAGCTCGGGCGTCACCATTCGCCCTGTGGTGGGCTCCGCGATCTTGTGGTGGCCGATCTTCATCGGCGTATCCGGCGACCATGCGTGGAACTCGAGAGGCAACCCGCGTTCCTTGATGATCGGCAGGCTGGCTTCGCGCTGCGTGCTGCCCGCGAGCCAGATGGTGATCGCTGCACGCGCATCGAATTCGCCTGCGAGCGGCCAGTAGAACCCGACGCTTTGCACGTCGAAATGCTTGAGCGCATCGAGAATGCAACGTCCGAGCGCGGCATTGTTCGTCGGCTCGGAAGCCGCTTGTAGCCTTGCTTCCAATAGCATTCGACGCAGCGCCTTTTTCGATTCCGCGACAGGGTTGCATGCTATGCTTGGGTTCAATTCGCGCTCCAGAAACAACGATGTCAAAAAGTCTTTATCGAGTATATCGCGCGGCAGGCATGGCGTTAGCCGCAGCGGCGCTCGTCGCATGCAGCACGGCGTCAGCCGTCAAGCCTCTTCCCATTTCGCAGCTCAACAACGACGATCAGATTTTCGTCCAGTTGCGCGAGGCCGCCCGCAATAACGACGCGGCTCGTGCGGTGCAGTTGGCAAGCATGATCCCGAGCTATCCAGCGCCTTCGTATCTGGAGTACTTCCAGATCAAGCCGCAACTCTTCGATTCCGGCGGCCATGCGCGCGTCGACGCGCCAGACGCGCCGGTGCTCGCGTTCCTGCAGAAGTACGACGGCCAGGCGATCGCCGACCGCATGCGCAACGACTACCTCACGGTGCTCGGCACGCGCCACGATTGGCGCAACTTCGACCAGCAATATGCGCGCTTCGTGCTGAACGACGATACGCAGGTCAAGTGCTATGCGCTCGAATCGCGTGCGTCGCGCGGCGAGAATGTCGCGGACGCGGCGCGCGCGCTGCTCGTCGATCCGAAATGGTACGGCGACGGCTGCGTCGATCTGATCACGGTGCTCGGCGTGAACAAGCAGTTCAGCACCGACGACATCTGGCAACAAATCCGTCTCGCTTACGAACAGAACTATCCGAATACCGGCAGCAAGCTGGTCGACGCGCTGGGCGACCAGGCGCCCGATCCGGTGCTGTTCGGCCAGGCTACCAGTACACCGCCATTGTTGCTGGCGCGCGGTGTGAGTCCCGACGCGCAATCGCATCAACTTGCGCTGCTCGCCATCACGCGCATGGCACGCAACGATCCGGCCATGGCCGCGGCCACGTTCGCGTCTGTCGCGCCGTCGCTGAATTCGCCCGAACGCGCGATCGGCTGGGGCACCATTGCCTATCAGGCGGCAGCCAAGCAGATGCCGAGCGCCACCGACTGGTACAGGTTGTCGGCAAACGCGCCGCTCTCGAATCCAGCGTATGAATGGCGCACGCGCACCGCGCTGCTTGCGGGAGACTGGAACATGGTGCGCTGGTCGATCGAGCAGATGCCGGTGGCGCTGCGCAATCAGCCGTCGTGGGTCTATTGGCATGCCCGTGCGCTCAAGCAGGCGGGCGACACGACCACGGCCAACCAGGAATTCGAGTCGATCTCGCAGGGTTTCAACTTCTACGGGCAACTGGCCGCTGAAGAACTCGGGCAGAAGATTTCGGTGCCGCCGAAAACCATGGTGACCGATTCCGAAGTCCAGCAGGCCGGCAACACGCCTGGTTTCGATCTGGCGCAGCGCTTCTACGCGCTGAACTTGCGGCTCGAAGGCAATCGCGAGTGGAACTGGCCGCTGCGCACCATGAGCGACCGTCAGTTGCTTGCCGCCGCCGAATACGCGCGCCGTATCCAGCTGTATGACCGCACCGTCAACACCGCCGACCGCACGAAAACCGAACACGATTTCTCGCTGCGTTATTTGTCGCCGTTCCGCGATATCGTCGAACGGGATGCGCAGTCGAGCGGCCTGGACGTGGAATGGGCGTACGGGCTGATTCGCCAGGAATCGCGTTTCATCATTAATGCGCGCTCGGAAGTCGGCGCGGGCGGTTTGATGCAGCTGATGCCGGGCACCGCGCAACTCGTCGCAAAGAAGATCGGCCTCGGCCCGATTTCGCGCGAGCAGATGAACGACATCAACACCAACATCCTGCTGGGCACGAACTACCTGTCGATGATCTACAATCAGTTCGATGGTTCCGCCGTGCTGGCCACCGCGGGTTACAACGCCGGGCCGGGCCGTCCGCGTAACTGGCGGCAGACGTTGCAGCATCCGGTTGAAGGCGCGATCTTCGCCGAAGCGATTCCCTTCCAGGAAACGCGTGACTACGTGAAGAATGTGTTGTCCAACACGGTCTACTACGCGGCATTGTTCGAAGGCCGTCCGCAATCGCTGAAGGCGCGTCTGGGTTACATCGCACCGTAAGCGCCGTGCCGCCGCTGCCTCGGTGTGAGGCAGCGGTGCGCCACGCCAGCCGTTGCCGCGGCTTCCACCAGGGAGTCGAAAATGCGACACAAAGCCATTGCGATCATTGGCGGTTCCGGTTTCATCGGAAGCCATCTCGTCAACGCCCTCGTTGAAATGGGCAAAGACGTGCGCATCGCCACACGGCGACGCTATAACGCGCGCCACCTCACGCTGCTTCCTATCGACGTGATCGAGACCGACGTCTTCGATCCAGTCCAACTCGCTCGCTTCGTCGAGGAAACCGACTGTGTGATCAATCTGGTCGGCACGCTGCACGGCAAGCGACGCACACCATACGGTCCGGAATTCGCGCGCGCTCACGTCGAACTGCCGACTAGAATTGCGGCGGCTTGCGAAGGCAAGGGCGTGCATCGGCTAATTCATCTGAGCGCGCTTGGCGCCGACTCGAACGGCCCGAGCATGTACGCGCGCTCGAAGGGCGACGGCGAAAAAGCCGTGCACGCTTCGAATCTTGCGTGGACGATTTTTCGGCCATCCGTCGTGTTCGGTCCGGAAGACCAGTTTCTCAACAAGTTCGCTTTCTTGCAGCGCATTTTCCCCGTGATTCCGCTCGCAATGCCGGACGCGAAATTCCAGCCGGTCTATGTCGGCGACGTCGCGAAGGCGATCGTGAACGTGCTCGATCTCGATGCGGCGAGCGGCAAGACCTACGAGCTTGGCGGCCCGAGCGTCTATTCGCTCGAAGAGCTCGTTAAATATTGCGGCGATGTGATCGGCAGGCACGCGAGCATCATCCGTTTGCCGCAAATGCTGGCGCGCATGCAGGCAATGACCTTCGAAATGGCACCCGGTGAACCTGTCCTCACACGCGACAATCTCGACTCGATGAAAGTCGATAACGTGCTGACCCGGCCGCTCGCACCCGAGCTTGGTCTTGAGCCGGCCAGCCTCGAAACCATCGCGCCGGTCTATCTGAGCGGGGCGTCGGCACGCTCGCGTTTCGATGCGTTTCGCGCGAGCGCGGGGCGCTGAACCTTCTTATTTTCTTCCTCATACGAACCCGCATGAAGCTGCTTATTGGTGACAAGAACTATTCGTCGTGGTCGATGCGTCCGTGGCTGCTGTTCAAGCATTTTGGGATTGCGTTCGACGAAATCCTGATTCATCTGGACCAGCCCGGCACCAATGCCGCCGTGCTGGCTCATGCGCCGAAAGGCCCGGGCAAGATTCCATGTCTGATCGACGACGCGGGCCGTGCCATCTGGGATTCTCTGGCAATTGCCGAGACGTTGGCCGAGCGCTTTCCTCGGCACGCATTCTGGCCGCGCGACCCGGCGGCGCGTGCGCATGCCCGCAGTGTGAGCGCCGAGATGCATTCCGGCTTTGGCGAATTGCGCTCGCATATGTGGATGAACATTCGCGCGTCGTTCCCCGGCAAGAACGCAACGCCAGGTGTGCTGGCCGACATCGCGCGTATCGAGGCGATCTGGCGCGACTGTCTGGACACATATGGCGGTCCTTTCCTGTTCGGCGAGTTCACTATTGCGGACGCGATGTACGCACCGGTGGTCATGCGCTTCAACACGTGGCAGCCGGCGTTGTCCGAGACGTCGTCGGCGTATATGCGACGGGTCATGGCCGTGCCCGCCGTGAAAGCCTGGATCGACGGCGCGCTCAGCGAGACGCACGCCGTTGCGTATCTAGACGAATGCCGATGAACATCTATGCAGTGGGCGGCGCCATCCGCGACGAATTGCTGGGCGTGCCGGTTCAGGATCGCGATTACGTGGTGGTCGGCGCAACACCCGAGCAGATGGTCGCGCAGGGCTACCGTCCGGTCGGCAAGGACTTCCCCGTGTTCCTGCATCCGCAGACGCACGAGGAGTACGCCCTCGCGCGTACAGAGCGAAAAACCGCGGCGGGCTATCACGGCTTCCAGTTCTTCTACGCACCCGACGTGACGCTCGAAGAAGACCTGGCGCGCCGCGACCTGACGATCAACGCAATGGCTCGCGAGGTGCGTCCGGGAGGCGAACTGACAGGCCCGGTGATCGATCCGTTCGGCGGTCAGCGCGACTTGCAGGCAAAGCTGTTCCGCCACGTCAGCGACGCGTTTCTCGAAGATCCGGTGCGTATCCTGCGGATTGCACGCTTCGCCGCGCGTTTTGCTGATTTCACCGTTGCGCCTGAGACACTCGCGCTGATGCGCAAAATGGTGGCGGACGGCGAAGTGGACGCGCTCGTCGCCGAACGCGTATGGCAGGAGGTGTCGCGCGGTTTGATGGAGAAAAAGCCGTCGCGCATGTTCGAAGTACTGCGCGATTGCGGCGCATTGGTGCGGATTCTGCCGGAGATCGACGCGCTGTTCGGCGTGCCGCAGCGCGCCGACTATCACCCCGAAGTCGATACGGGCGTGCACGTAATGATGGTGCTCGACCACGCCGCGCAGCAGGGTTATGCGCTGCCCGTGCGGTTTGCGGCGCTCACGCATGACCTCGGCAAAGCCACCACGCCCGAAGATATTCTGCCGCGGCATATCGGCCACGAAGGACGCAGCGTGGATCTGCTCAAGCCTCTGTGCGAGCGCTTACGTGTTCCGAACGAATGTCGCGACCTCGCGGTGCTGGTGGCGCGCGAACACGGCAACATCCATCGCGTGACGGAAATGGGCGCCGCTGCGCTCGTGAGGCTGCTCGAGCGCTGCGACGCGATACGCAAGCCTTCGCGTTTCGCAGAAGCCTTGCAGGCGTGCGAGGCCGACGCGCGCGGCCGGCTCGGTTTCGAAGCGCGGGAGTATCCGCAGGCGGAGCGTCTGCGAGTCGCGCTCGTCGCAGCGCGGGGCGTGGACGCGGGCGCCGTCGCCAAACGGCTCGCCGATACGCCGGCCGGCATCAAGGACGCCGTGCATCAAGAACGCGTGCGTGCTGTGGCCGCGGCGCTTGAGTGAGCGAAGTGGGGCGGTAGTGCACCGACGGTCTTTCGTGAAAGAGCTTTCCGAGCTGTCGCAATCAATCGCGCAGTCAACCGCTCGGCGGCTTTACAGGAGCCTCGCGATAAGCGACAGCAACATCGACAGCAACAACGTCGACATAAACGGAAAGTGATATTCGCGTCCGAACAGACGCACGCTGACGTCGCCGGGCATTCGTCCAATGCCGAGCTTTCGAAGCCACGGCCAGCAAGCCGACAGCACCGCGAGGGCAACGAAAGTAGTCAACAGCCAGCGGATCATTGTGCGTACCCCGGCATTACAGCGTGTGTGACCGGTCGCCGCTGGAAAACGCCTGCAGCGTGTCTTCCAGTCCGCGCGAGAACGCGATCACCTTGAATAGCTCGCCCATTTCGGCCTCCGACAACAGCTTCTGCACCGCGTTCGCCGCAGGCAAAAAGCGCGCTGTGTCGGCGGGATCGATTTCGGATAACGCATCCGTAATGCCCGCGTTCAGCAGGAAACGGGCTTGCGACGTGAAGCCCAGCAGGTCGGCTCCGGTTTCAACGCCGGCTTCGGCGATACCCGTGAATTCCACGTGCGCGGTGATGTCCTGCAAGCCAGGATAGACAAATGGATCGCCATGCGCGCGATGCCGGTAGTGGCACATCAGCGTGCCTTGCGCGCGCTGCGCATGGTAGTACTCGTGACGCGGGAAACCGTAGTCGATGAAGAACGCCGCGCCGCGTGCGAGCATCGTGCAGATGGTGCGCGTGAAGGCGCGTGCGGCGTCGTGCGTTTCGGCAAGGTAGTCGCCGCCGGTCGTGTCGATTTCGGACAGCAATGCCATGTCGGCGGATGCGGACACCGGGCGGTCTTCGAATGCGAACCACCCGTCGCGCCATGCAACGCCGCGTTCGCACCAGGCGCCGTCGACGGAAGCAAAAAGCCGCACCGGCATCGCGTCCAACACTTCGTTGCCGATCACCACGCCCTCGAAGCGCTCCGGCAGTGCGTCCAGCCAGCGCACTTTGCCCGCGAGTAAAGGCGCGGCGGCTTCAATCGTTTCACGCTGACGCTCACGCAATTCTCCCGACAGATCGACGATCGAATAGCTGTCGAATTCAGCGCCGAGCGCGACGAGCGCGTTCAGCAAGCCTGCCGCGAGTTTGCCGGTGCCGGCGCCGAACTCCATCACGTTGCGTGTACCGCTTGCGTGCAGCGCTTCGGCGACAGGACGCGCCAGCGTGGTCGCGAAGAGCGGCGATAGTTCGGGTGCCGTGACGAAGTCACTGCCGTCGTCGCCGCGCAAGCCGAACTTGCGGGCGCCGCCGCTGTAGTAGCCGAGTCCGGGCGCGTACAGCGCGCGCTCCATATAGCGATCGAACGGCAACCAGCCGCCGGCCTCTTCAAGCTCTGCTCGAATGAGCGCGACGAGCGCTTCGGACTGCGCGAGCGCGCTCGGGCCGGGAGCAGGTAAACTATCGGGTTGGTGAGCTTTCGGATTCATTCCCGCATTGTAAATGACCACTTCTATCGACACCGCCGCCGCCCGCGAGCCCGAAACGCCGCGTGTCGTCCTGATTACCGGCGCCGCGCGCCGCATCGGACGTTCGCTCGCGCTCGGCTTTGCCGCGCGGGGCTGGGACGTGGCCGTCCACTACGGCGCGTCGCGCGGGGAAGCTGAAGAGGTGGTCGCGGAAATCGCGGGCATGGGCCGCCGCGCGGTGGCCTTGCATGCGGAACTGAGCGACGAGGCTCAGGTCGCGGCACTATTGCCGGCCTGCGCCGCGGCGCTCGGCCGGCCGGTTTGCATCGTCAACAATGCGTCGAGTTTCGAGGAAGACACGGCTCGCAACGTCGGCTACGAACTGCTGCTGAAGCTGACCGCGATCAACCTCGGCGCGCCGCTCGTGCTGGCTCGCATGCTGTTCGACACGACGCCGCAAGCCGCGCTTGTCGACGAAACGCAGCGCAGCGTCGTGATCAATGTGCTGGACCAGAAGCTGTACAACATGAATCCGGACTACCTGTCGTATACGCTGTCGAAGGCAGCATTGCAGACAGCCACGATCGCGCTCGCGCAGGCGTTGGCGCCGAAAGTGCGCGTAGTCGGACTCGCGCCTGGTCTGACGATGCAATCCGCCGATCAAACAGCGGAGAGCTTCGCGGCCGCTCATCGGGTTACGCCTTTGGGCCGTGCGTCGCGGCCGGAGGACATTGTGGCCGCCGCACTGTATCTCGCAGACGCAACCGGCGTCACAGGAACGACGTTGGTGGTCGACGGCGGGCAGCACCTCGTGCCGCTGCCGCGCGACGTGATGTTTCTAACGGGTTTTTAATGGGTTTCCAATGGGCGCCTGAAGCGCCCTTTGCGTGCCCCCACGCTCTTTTGGACTGGAACGAACATGTTTGCCGCTCTTTCGCATCCCCGGCTCGCCGACTGCCGCCGGCTCTTTCTGCGCAATTACGAAGTGCACATCAACATTGGCGTGCACGACTTCGAGAAGCGCGGCGAACAGCGCGTTGTCATCAATGTCGAGCTGTTTGTGCCGCTCGCGCTTTCCACGCCGGTGCAGGACAAGCTGGATGAAGTGGTCGACTACGACTTTATGCGTTCGACCATTTCGCGCCGCGTCGAGCAAGGCCATATTCACTTGCAGGAAACGCTGTGCGACGACCTCGTCAAGGCCATGCTCGAACATCCGCAAGTGCGGGCCGCGCGCGTTTCGACAGAAAAGCCGGATGTTTATCCCGACTGCGACGCGGTGGGCGTCGAAGTTTTCCGTATCAAAGAGGATTGAGCCATGAATGCTCCGGAAATCATTGACGACACCACGCCCGCGACCCGTCAGAAGTCGCCACTCACACGCCGCGAGCAGAAGGAAGCGTACGAGAACAACAAGCTCTTCAAGCGGCTTGCGCGCCAGGTCGGCGAGGCGATTGGCGACTTCAACATGATCGAGGACGGCGACAAGGTGATGGTCTGCCTGTCCGGCGGCAAGGACAGCTATGCGATGCTCGACGTGCTGATGCGGCTGCGCGAACGCGCACCGATCAACTTCGACATCGTTGCGGTGAACCTCGACCAGAAGCAGCCCGGCTTTCCCGAGCACGTGTTGCCAGAGTATCTGAAGCAGCTCGACATACCGTTTCACATCGAAAACCAGGACACGTATAGCATCGTCAAGCGGCTCGTGCCCGAGGGCAAGACCACCTGCTCGCTGTGTTCGCGATTGCGGCGCGGCATTCTCTATCGTGTGGCGGGCGAACTGGGCGCGACCAAGATCGCGCTCGGCCATCATCGCGACGACATTCTGCAAACGTTGCTGCTGAACATGTTCTACGGCGGCAAGCTGAAGGGCATGCCGCCCAAGCTGCAATCGGACGATGGCAAGAACATCGTGATCCGTCCGCTCGCCTACGTGAAGGAAACCGATCTGGAAAAGTACGCGGAATTGCGTGAATTCCCGATCATTCCGTGCAATCTGTGCGGCAGCCAGCCGAATCTGAAACGCGCTGAGATGAAGGCGCTGATTCGCGATTGGGAAAAGCGCTTCCCGGGGCGCATCGAAAATATGTTCAACGCGTTGTCGAATGTCGTACCGTCGCACTTGATGGATCACAATCTGTTTCCGTTCGCGGGCCTGCGCGCGACCGGCGAGGCCGATCCGCAAGGCGACATCGCATTCGACGAAGAACCGTGCTCGACCGACGCCGATAACGGCGCGCCGCTTGGCGCCGCGCGGCCGATCTCGATCGTCCAGTTCGACGATCTTTGATTCGAACGCTCGCAAAAAAGGCGTCTGCGTGCGGGCTTTCGCTCGCAAAATGGCCGCTTTCGCGGTCATTTTGACAAGTGCGTGCATGATAGAATCGACGGCTCCAAACTCCGTCTATACGCCGACGCCATGAACATCGTGATTTTGGCGGCAGGCACCGGTAAGCGCATGCGGTCCGCGCTTCCCAAGGTGCTCCATCCCCTGGCCGGCCGGCCGCTCCTCGCTCATGTCATCGAGACTGCACGCACACTGAAGCCCACGCGGCTCGTCGTGGTGATCGGTCACGGCGCGGACCTGGTCCGCGAAACCGTTGCCGCGCCCGACGTGCAGTTCGCCGTGCAGGAACAGCAACTCGGAACGGGCCACGCGGTGCAGCAGGCTTTGCCGCTTCTCGATCCGTCCGTGCCCACGCTCGTGCTCTATGGCGACGTGCCGCTCACGCGTGCCAGCACGCTGCGGGCGCTGGTAGAACGCGCAGGGCAGCATGGCTACGGCGTCCTCACCGTGTCGCTTGCCGACCCGAGCGGCTACGGCCGCATCGTGCGCGATTCGCAGGGCAAGGTGTCGCGCATCGTCGAGCAGAAAGACGCGAACGCCGATCAGCTTCTGATTGCCGAGATCAACACGGGCATTATCGTCGCGCCCACGGAGCGTCTTGCGGGCTGGCTCGCCGCGCTGAAGAACGACAACGCGCAGGGCGAGTTCTATCTGACCGACGCGGTCGAAATGGCAATCGAAGCGGGCCTGGAAGTCGTCACCACGCAGCCTCAGGACGAATGGGAAACCTTGGGCGTGAACAGCAAGCAGCAGCTTGCCGAACTGGAACGGATTCATCAGCGCAACGTGGCTGACGCACTGCTCGTGTCCGGCGTGACGCTTGCCGATCCGGCGCGCGTGGACGTGCGCGGCACGCTGGAGTGCGGCCGCGACGTGTCGATCGACGTGAACTGCGTGTTCGAGGGCCGCGTAACGCTGGCTGATAACGTGACGGTCGGGCCGAACTGCGTGATCCGCAACGCGACCATCGGCGCAGGTACGCGGATCGATGCGTTCACGCATATCGAAGGCGCGGAAGTCGGCGCGAATGTCGTGCTCGGGCCTTATGCGCGGTTGCGCCCGGGCGCGTCGTTGCACGACGAATCGCATGTCGGCAATTTCGTCGAGGTGAAAAACGCGGTGCTCGGTCGTGGCTCGAAAGCCAATCACCTCACGTATATCGGCGACTCAGATATCGGCGCGCGGGTGAACATCGGCGCGGGCACCATCACGTGCAATTACGACGGCGCGAACAAATTCCGCACGATCATCGAAGACGACGTTTTCGTCGGTTCAGACACGCAACTGGTTGCGCCGGTGCTTGTGAAGCGGGGCGCGACGATCGCGGCGGGCACCACGGTCTGGAAGGACGTCGAGGCAGACTCGCTGGTCCTGAACGACAAAACGCAAACCAGCAAGACGGGCTACGTACGCCCGACTAAAAAGAAGAGTTGATGGAACGGCCGTGGGGCGACGTGCGCCCTGCAAGCTTCCAGCACTGAACGAGGAACAGACCATGTGCGGCATTGTTGGCGCGGCAGCGCAACGTAATATCGTCCCCGTCCTGATCGAAGGACTGCGGCGCCTCGAATATCGCGGCTACGACTCATGCGGCGTGGCCGTGCTGGGCGAAGGCGGCCCGGCGCGCGCTCGCAGCGTGGCGCGCGTCGCCGATCTCGACGATCAGGTACGCGACAGCCACCTGGGCGGCATCACCGGTATTGCCCATACGCGCTGGGCCACGCATGGCGCGCCGGTCACCGACAACGCGCACCCGATCTTTTCGAAAGATGCGCTCGCGTTGGTACACAACGGCATCATCGAAAACTATGAATCGCTGCGGGAAGCATTGCGTGACAAGGGTTACACGTTCGTCTCGCAGACCGACACAGAGGTTATCGCGCATCTGATTCACAGCCTTTATCGGGGCGACCTGTTTGCGGCTGTACGCGAGGCTGTCGCGCAACTGCACGGCGCCTATGCGATCGCGGTGCTGCATAAAGACCAGCCGCACACCGTGGTGGGCGCGCGCCAGGGCTCGCCGCTCGTGGTGGGACTTGGCGACGGTGAGAACTTCCTTGCCTCCGACGCGCTTGCGCTCGCAGGCAGCACGGAGCGCTTCATTTTTCTGGAAGAAGGCGATGTCTGCGAATTGACGCTCGAGGGTGTGCGCATTGCCGACCGCGAGGGTAACGAAGTGCGCCGCGAGGTGCGTCAGGTCGCGGCATACGGCGGCGCGGTGGAACTTGGCCCGTACCGTCACTTCATGCAGAAGGAAATCTTCGAGCAGCCGCGCGCGATTTCCGACACGATCCCGCAATCGGATTCGTTCGATGCGTCGCTGTTCGGCGAAAGTGCCGGGAACGTGTTCGCGGATATCGACAACCTGCTGATCCTCGCGTGCGGCACGAGCTACTACTCGGGGCTCACCGCGAAATACTGGCTCGAGTCGATCGCCAAGATCCCGACGCAGGTGGAAATTGCCAGCGAGTATCGCTACCGCGAGTCGGTGCCTAATCCCAGGTCGCTCGTGGTCGTGATATCGCAGTCCGGCGAAACGGCGGACACGCTTGCAGCGCTCAAGCATGCGCAGGCGCTTGGGCATCGGCATACGCTCGCCGTGTGCAACGTCGGCACCAGCGCGATGGTGCGCCAAACGGAACTGGCGTTTCTCACGCACGCGGGCCGCGAGATCGGCGTTGCGTCGACGAAGGCGTTTACGACGCAACTGGTCGCGCTGTTCGTGCTGGCCGTCACGCTCGCAAAGCAGCGCGGGCGCGTGAGCCCGGAGCAGGAAACCGAATACTTGCGGCAGCTTCGCCATTTGCCCGCCGCGCTGAACAGCGTGCTGGCGCTTGAGCCGCAGATCATCGCGTGGTCGGAAGAGTTTTCGCGCAAGGAACATGCGCTATTCCTCGGCCGCGGCATGCATTATCCGATCGCGCTTGAAGGCGCGTTAAAGCTGAAGGAAATTTCCTACATTCACGCCGAGGCTTATCCGGCTGGCGAACTGAAGCACGGACCGCTTGCCCTCGTCACCGAGGCAATGCCCGTCGTGACCGTCGCACCAAACGACGCGTTGCTCGAAAAGCTCAAGTCGAATATCCAGGAAGTGCGCGCGCGTGGCGGCCAGCTGTATGTTTTCGCGGACGCGGATACGAAGATCGTCAACGACGAGGGCATCCATGTGATCCGGATGCCGGAGCACTACGGTCTGTTGTCGCCAATTCTGCATGTGGTGCCGCTGCAGCTGCTGGCGTATCACACGGCTTGCGCGCGAGGCACCGACGTGGATAAGCCGCGGAATCTGGCGAAGTCGGTGACGGTGGAGTAAGAGGGACTGGCGGAGCTTTGTTGCTGTAGATTCAGGTAGCTCACCAGACCAAAGCGCCGGCTATATAGCCGGCGCTTTTTTCGTTTGTACAGCGTCTGCCCTTGATGGCTACCCGCGAGGCTCGTCACCGCCCCCGTTGTGCTCACAACTCTGGCCGGGCGAGGTCGGACAACGCGATGTGTTCGCCGTAGACCTGCGCGGCCGCGACCGCCTCCAGCTTCGTTGGATACGGGCCGAGTTCCGGTGCGCCATCGAACGGGAACAGCACGCGGCCGTCGGTCGTTCGAACGACTTTCAATACGCCGTAGAAGCGCCGGTAGCCCGCGAGCTTGGACTTCGCCGATATTTCGAAATCGTCCTCCGATGCGGCGGGGACGCTGGGAACAAATGCGGTCTTGCTCATGCTGAGGACATCTCGTGTTCGATTAACCTGCGATTGTCGCGGACGGAAGATCGCCGGCGACCGTCATTGTCTCAAATCCGCGGAAGCGAGGCTGTTTCACGTTCCAATGTGTGCGACGAGGAACGCATAGACGTCAACAATCGCAACTAACGGATCACCTTTTGCATTTAGACACGCAGCGTGCAACCGCACCGCCGACACATACAGCGAGGGATACGTGCACTTTAGGCGGCGTCTGGACCTGAGAGTCTGCGTTTAGCGGACCGATGCCTATTTTTAAGGCAGGGTTATAATGCGCAAACTTTTTCCTCAGACCTATGCCATGAGTCGGTTACTTTGCCTGATACTGCTTTCGCTCGGCCTCGCCCAATCGGCGCTGGCTGAGGAGAACGGCGACCGCATGTCCGTCTATCTGACGCAGAAGTTCGGCCTCGCCAAGGAAAAGGCTGCAAAGATATCCGATGCCGTGCAGTCCGCCGCATCGAAATACTCGTTACCGCCCGCGCTACTGCTGGCGATTATCTCGATCGAGTCGCGCTTCAAGGAAAAGGCCAAGGGCGCCAACGGCGCAACGGGCCTGATGCAGGTCGTGCCGAGCGCTCATCGCGGGCTTTTGAGAAACGTGAAGGATCTCACGGAGCCGACGGCCAACATCGAAGCCGGCTCCGCGATCCTGTACGGCTACATGCGCTCGGCTAACGGCGATATGAACGCCGCGCTCAGGAGCTACGGCGGCTCGCAAGCCTACGCGCAAAAAGTCAGCCTGCGTGCGGGCGATTTTGCCGGCGTCGCGACACCTCAAGACTCAGCCAAAAATCCGGACGGCCGAATGGTTTCCTGCGACGCTCGCACGACCGACGGTTGCCCGGCATCCGGCAGCTGGTCCGACGCGTTCACTGTCCCTTCGACCGGCGTTGGCGGCGCGGGCCCGAGCAGGGCGGTAACGTCAGCGGCCCTTCCCACGACGTCCAACTGAACGTCCACTCTTCTTCGTCGCAACCCAATTGTGCGGGGCGACGGTTGTCAGCATCGCTGGATGCATGGTGAAAGACGGCGCAACTCGCGCGTCGGCCGATTCGCTGCTCGCTTTTTACGCACCGGCGACAACCGCTCTACAATGCGTTTCCTGTGCGATTTCTTTCGCATTCACGCAGCGTTTCTGATTGACCATGTCCACCTCGCTTCTAAAGACCACTGCGGCTTCGCTGTGCGGCCTGCTGATTCTCGCCGCCTGCAGCAGCGCGCCGACGCCCAAGTTTCAGCAAGAGCTATTCGAAACCGGCGCGAGCCCCTATGCGCGCAATTTCAACTCGAGCGTCACGGACACATGTGAAGCTGCGCGTCGAGCCTTATTGAGCCAGGGCTATCTGACGACGATGACCCGCAACGATACCGTCGACGGCACGAAGAACTTCCAGCCTACCGGCGACACCCACGTGGTCGTCGAATTTCACGTGGTGTGCACGCCGGGCGAAGAGGCGAGCAGTAGCAGCATCGTCTATGTGAACGCCGTGCAGAACGGCTTCGCTTTGAAAAAGAGCGATACGTCGGCAAGTGTCGGATTGAGTGTGCTCGGTTCGCTGTCACTGCCAATCCGCTCGAACAGCGACGCGATGGTGAAGATCTCGAGCGAGACCATTCCCTCGGGCAAGTTCTACGACCGGTTCTTTGGTCTCGTCGGCCACTATCTGCAGACGGTGGTGCGCACTCAGCCTGTCGTCAACGACCGCATCGAGACACATCTGCTGCCGATGCCGGTCGAGACCGTGGCGCCTTCCCCTTCGCCTTCGCCCGACATCGCCGACCCGATCGGCAAAGCCGCTTCGGTGCAACCGGCGAGCGAAGCAGCCTTAGTACGCTGAGTCACACCGGATAAGTCGTCGGGCTGTCGCCGCTCACGGCGGTTGCAGCCCGCAAAACCAGCGCGGAGCCGCAGCTCTCTTAGGTCTTTTACTTAAGACGTATACATATGTAGTAGTAGTTAACAAGGGTTAGTCCTGTCTGTGGATAACCGCGAATTCTTCCGTTAGATCAAAGTAATGCGGTCGCGATAACCGTGGGGCTGTCCGCTGTAGAAAATCTACAAGGCCGGGATAACTTTTCATGCCGGCGACGCCTTCTCCGTTTTATCAAGATTTCGCGCACAGGCTGTTCCATGCGCTATCCCGACGTTATGCAAAGGCCGCTGTGGATAAGTACCGCAGCGCGCTGCTACATGGGGCGCGTGCGAAGGACGGCTCCTTTTGCGACCGAGGGCTCGCGAGCGTACAGATCGCACGCACCGTCGCGCGCAGATTGAGGCAGGCGGAACGAAGTTTGCGTCTCTCTTTCTGCAGCGCGACCGTTGCTATTTAGCCAAAAAAGGTTGGTAAATGCGCGATCCGGGCATAGAGTTAAAGTGGTTTCTGAGGTTCTTGGTGCAGTGCGGGGGTGTCGGATGAAGCGCAGAACAGCACGACAGTTGGTCCGTCTTCTATCGGATATCAGGCATGCTGCCCACTGCAGCACGTTGCGGGCGGCGGCTACCAACCGGGAAATCGCGATCGTATCGGCCGAGCGCGATGCGGGGCTGGAAGAGAGTCCCGAACGCGACGAAGGCAACGAAAGCGCCGACACGACCCGCGAGGTTCGCGAGAGCAAGCCGGCCCGGAGCGGATCATGAGAGCCTTGAGCGAACAGTCGTTGCGTTTTCTCGTCGAGAAATGGCTGGCGCCCGCTCCGTCTGCGGCTGTGCACGTCACCGAATTCAGTCGCACCCGAGTTGGCGGCCGACGCTACGTGCGCGTGGAGACATCGGCGGAATCCGGCTCGCGCGCTCTGTTCTTTTTCCGTCACGACGACGGCTGCTGGTGCGTATTCCCACCCACCGGCGACGCCAGGCGCCTGTACGCGCATCCACGCGCCGCTTGACGGCGCGCCCAGCGTGCCGCTTTTTCCCACCGTGTTTATTGCACGCTCCGGTGCTCGTTAAAGCGCCGATTCATGCGCCCGCAAAGCCGACCATCGTCTGATCCAACGCTCCGCGCGCGCCAATCGCGCAAGAGTGAGACGGCTTCGGGCACAATCACGCGACGAGCGGCGCCAGCGGCGTAGACAGCAGCGAGCCGCCGGCAGAGCTTTCGCTCGCAGCCCGAATCGCAGGCAACCCGATGGACGACAAAGACTGGATCGCCGGCGCCGCGAAAGCGCTCGCGATCATCGAGGCATTCGACGAAGAGCACGCGCGGATGACGCCGACCGCGGTGGCCGGACGCGCCGGTCTGTCGCGCACGGCGGCGCGCCGCTATTTGCTGACGCTGCGCGAACTCGGCTATGTCGACACCGATGGCAAGCTCTTCTGGCTCGCGCCACGCGTGTTGCGGCTGGGTCAGTCCTATCTCGACTCCGCGCGCTTGCCGCGCACGGTGCAGCCGTTCCTTCAACGGATTACGGCGACGCTCCAGGAGACCGCGCTCGTCGCGATTCTCGACGAACACGACGTCGTCTACGTCGCCCGTAACGGTGTGAACCGGGCGATGGCGGTCGGCTTCGTGCTCGGCTCGCGCGCGCCGGCGCCGTTATCGTCCGCGGGGTTGGTGTTGCTGGCCTTCCAGGCGCCGGAGAACATCGAACAATGGCTCGCGTCGTATCCGATCAAGGTGTTCACGCCGCACACGTACTCCACCATCGAACGGCTGCGCGAAGTGCTCGGTGAGATTCGGCGCAATGGTTATGTGGTCACGGACCAGCAACTGGAACTCGGTGTCCGCGGCGTCGCGGTGCCGCTGCGCGACCGGCACGGCACGGTCGTCGCGGCGATTAGCGTGAGCATGCCGATCGGTCAGGAGTCGGCGAACGCCGCGCTGCACCGCGTTCTGCCGACGCTGCTCGAGACCGCTAGCCTGCTGCGCAATCTGGTGTAGAAAGACCTAAGGGATATCCCTGATATCGGCTGTTTATGAGCGAAAGCGGCTCGAAAGGCAGCTGTCTCCCGGAAAATACATATCCCGTTTTGCGCATGACAAACCGCCTACGCCAGGTAATACTCTCCCGCGGGAAGCGGTAAGGCGCCCGCAGCGCTCCCTGCTTCACCGCGCAGTTATTTCATTCACACTGACTCAGTCGTTGAGGTTTGGGGAACAACACATGAAAAAAGTTATCGTCTCGCTCGCAGCAGCATCGATCGCGCTGGTTTCGGTTCAAGCTTTCGCACAAGCATCGGACGCAGCCGCTCCGGCCGCTGCAGCAAGCGCACCGAAGAAGCATCACGTGAAGAAGCTGAGCACGCACGGCAAGCGCGCTCCGGTCTCTGCAGCAGCGTCGGCTGCCGGCACGAACGACAAGGGCACGCAGAACTAAGCTGGCGACCTTCGTCAGGCGAGCCGCTTCGCCTGCTGCACGCGCCGCAAGCAAAAAGGCCAGAGCTCCTGCTCTGGCCTTTTTGCATTCCGGTCGCGCTTGTCGCGAGTCCCGGCGATTCGCAGCGATCTTCGTCGAGCGCGCTCGCATACCGCGCCGCGCATTCGCGTTAGCGGTGTTTAGCCCGCGAGGCCGCGTTTGATCACTTCGTTCAGTAGTCCGGTCATCCCTTCGGGATGCGTCGCGGCACGCACTTTCAGCTCTGCAACCAAGTCGCCGTTCAGCTTGCATGCGAACGCGACGAGGCCTTGCGCCTGATCCAGTTTGCGCTGCTCCCGGCGATCCAGTTTCGGCTCCGCAGCCGAAGCCTTGCCGAAGCGTTCGGCGGTGGACTGCTTCATTGCATTGTTCAGCTTGAGTGCCTTGTTCTTTTCAAGGTCGGTCTTTTTCATCGCCATACGTCAGGCCTCTGCCAGATAGGTAATCCCGCATTGTACGCACCGCGCGTTGCGTCGCGCGAGCGAAGGCGTTGCACGTCAAGGCGAGGCGGCCGACGCATCTGCATCGCGAGCGTCGGCGTCGACCGGTGCTGCGGCCACGCTGTCCATCAGCGCGCGCATTCTTTGCCAGTGTGTGCCTTCCCAGAATACGCGGCGGCACACGTCGCAAGTGACAAACTGATTATGCCGCTGCAGCACGCCGTCGGGCGCGCGGTCGCCGACTTCGTCGCGTGGAATGCGCCGCAGCGGTGCGTTGCACATCAGACATAGACGGAACGGCTGCGCGCTGCCCGCCAGATCCAGCCGTTCGAACACTTCGCGCAACTGCTCGCGCGGACGGAGCGTGCGGACGTAGCAGCCATGCGTAATCGAGCGGCGTTTCAATAGCTCGCGGTCGCGGGTGAGGACGATGCGGTTCTCGGCGGCGGCGAGTGCTTCGATATCCGCGTCAGGATAGTGGTTGTCGTAGAGCGTATCGAATCCCGCCAGTCGCAGCAGCGGGGCAAGGCCGCCAAGATGCGCGTCGGCGATGAAGCGCACTACGCGTAGCGGCCGTTCGCGCACTCGTAGCAGCGGGCGGATGTCGAGCGCTTCGAATTTCGGATAGACGGCGACCCGGTCGCCCTCGGCAAGAGGATGATTGAATCCCACCGACTCGCCGTTCACGAGGATCAGTTCCACTTCGGTGTGCGGTACGCCGAGCGCTTCGATCGCGTGTTTCGTCGTGGCGTCGCGCGCGCATGCGTAGGCGAACGCTCGCCGGCGCAGCGGCCGGGCGAGAAAATCGTTCAGCTCCTCATAGAAGCGGAAAGTCGCGGTGACCATCGCAGAAGTATCGCACCGTGCGCCATTGCGTGCCGCAGTGACATGCCCGGTTGCGTGCCGCCGTTGCGTCGTTTTCCTGCATATGTCCCACGGGTGTGCTTTACTTCCAGTTCTTTAGAAGACGGAGCCTCAGATGGACATCGGTTTTATCGGTCTCGGCGAAATGGGCGCCGCGATGGTTGCAAACATCCTGAAAGCAGGGCATCAGGTACGTGTATGGAACCGCTCGCCAGAACGCGCGCAGCCTCTCGTAGACGCAGGCGCGAAAATCGTCGCGACGCCTGCCGAAGCGTTCGCCGGCGACGCCGTGTTTTCAATGCTCGCCGACGACGCCGCCTTGCGCGAGGTCGTGACCGCATCGCTGCTGGAGCATGCACCGCGCGGCCTGATTCACGTGAACATGGCGACGATCTCAGTGGCGCTTGCCGAAGAACTCGCGACCGCGCATGCGTCGCGCGGCGTCAATTACGTTGCCGCACCGGTGCTCGGCAGGCCGGACGTGGCCGCCGCCGGCAAGCTGACGATCGTGGCCGGCGGGCCGGCGGAGTCGATCGATCGCGTGCAGCCTGTTTTCGACGCAATCGGGCAGAAAACCTGGCGCATCGGTTCGCTGCCGCAACAGGCGAACGTCATCAAGCTTGCCGCGAACTTCATGCTTGGCGCGGCGGTCGAGACGCTGGGCGAAGCTGCCGCGCTGGTGTCGGGGCATGGCCTTGCGATCCAGGATTTCCTCGACGTGATCACGAGCGGGATTTTCCCCGGCCCGGTCTACGCAGGCTACGGCAAGATGATCGCGGAGCAGAGCTACGAGCCGGCGCTCTTCAAGGCGCGTCTGGGGCTGAAAGACTTGCGGCTTGCACTTGCCGCAGCCGACGCAGTCACGACGCCGCTGCCAATCGCGAGCGTCGTTCGGGACAGCCTGCTGGAGGCAGTCGCGCATGGCGACGGCGAGAAAGATTTCGCGGTGCTGGGCCAAGTGGCAGCCCGCCGGGCCGGCCGTTGACCAACGCGGCCCGTACGGGCGGTGACGCTTCACGTGCATAATAGTCGCCCAATCTTTTCGCGGTGATGCCATGAGTTTGCATACCTGGTGGCTGTTTGCCGCCACTGTCTTTGTCGTGTGCGCCATTCCGGGCCCGAACATGTTGCTCGTCATGACGCACGGCGCCCGCCACGGCCTGCGCCGGACAGGCGCTACCATGGCCGGATGTCTGTCGGCACTGGTGCTGATGCTGGCGGTGTCGGCGGCGGGGCTCGGCGTGTTTCTCGAGGCGTGGCCGGCTCTCTTCAACGCGCTGCGTTTTATCGGCGCGGCGTATCTGGTGTACCTCGGTATCAAGGCATGGCGCGCGCCCGCTGATGAGACCGCGGGGACCGAGGCTGCGACCAATGCCGACGACCGGGCCGCGAAACCGGTCCGCTCGCCTTTCGCGCTATTTCGCAACGGTTTCCTGGTGTCGGGCAGCAATCCGAAGGCGATTCTGTTCGCTGCGGCGCTGCTGCCGCAATTCATCGACGCCTCGCTGCCCAAGCTGCCGCAGTTCGGCATTCTGGTGGCGACGTTCGCCGTTCTCGAGGTGAGCTGGTATTTCGTCTATGCCGGGTTTGGCACGCGCATCGGCAGCCGTCTGAAGAGCCGCAATGTCGCGCGCCTGTTCAATCGCCTGACGGGCGGCGTTTTCGTCGGCTTTGGCGCCATGATGGCGTTAGTGCGGCACTGACCGCAGCGCATTGGCCCCCTGCTTAAGCACATGTGGCGAAACTGCAACAAGAGGGGACAACCCTGATTTTGATGTTGCGTCGCACCAAACCTTTTGCTATAGTTTGTCTTGTCTCCTCCATGTCTCCTCTGATATGGATTCAGCCCGCCAACTTAGGCGGGCTTTTTTTTGCCTCGAATTTCTTCCGTCCCCACAAGCAAAAAGCCGGCTCTCCGCACGCGGTGGGCCGGCTCGGTCGCGCGTCGCTTCTTTTAGAACTTGTACGAGACCGCGAGGAACGAGATGATCGGGTCAGCCTTGAGCTCGGCTTTCGAGACGCCCAGTTCCGTGCCGTCCGCGGCTTTGATGATGACCGACGACGTCGTCTTCAGCGGAATGTAGGTCACGGAGGCCACCAGGCCCCAATGTTCCGTGATGTTGTACGCGAGGCCCGCGTTGAAAACCGGCGCCCACGAGGACGAAGCCTTCGCCGACACCTGTGTTTTGCCCGGCTTGCCCGCGCCGGCCGCGAGGATGGCGCCCAGGTTTTCCTGCGTCGATTGCACGAAGTTCGGGCTGAGCTGAATGTCGGAGAACCAGTTGTACGACACGCCGATGCCCAGGAACGGCCTGAACTTGGCCGTCGGCGCATTGAAGTAGTACTGGAAGAGCAGCGCCGGGCTCCATTGGCGCACGCTTTTTACGATCGGATTCACCTGCGGATCGCCAATGTCCTGCTGGCCGAGCGCGCCGGCCGGTCCCGGCGGCTTGATCGTGCCGTGCCCGTAGATCTTGAACACAGGCGGCACGCCCGCCACCGTCGTCACGGCAATGTGATCGGTCAGGTAATGGCTGAACACAAGGCCGACCGTGTCGGCGTTGTTCGTCGACAGACTCGTGCCTTCTGAGGTGAACGAACTTGGCAACCGCAGCGGCGTGTTGATCGGCGTGGGCGCCACATGGGTGGTCAGCGGCGTGCTCGAATCCTGCGGCATGACGTGGAACCAGCCTAGCGCGGCGACGTTGTCGCCCGCATGTTGTGCGTGCGCACTGGCGGACAGGCACGCGACCAGCATCGCGAGATAGATTTTTTTCATATTGTTGCTCCTCTAGGGCGCTCGTCAGGCGCGAGGCGCGCGTCGAGCGATGCCGCAGGCCGCAAGGCCGGCGTGCATGATCGTCGCTAACCGGGTCGCCGCGCGGCAGGAGCGGCGGCGACCTCGGCGCAAAGGCCATTGCGTATTGACGGCGCGGGCGTGCCCGTTACTGAACGAAGGCGCCGATCGTGAAGTACGGCGAGGCCGCGTTGGTCAGATCCAGGTAGCCGAATACGCCGCCCGTGAAAATCATCTTTCCGGTCGCCGTATTGCCCGTGGATGCGCCGACATGCGTCGTCGTGGCTACGCCCGGCACTGTTTGCGTGAAGTCGAGATTCAGCGCGGTAGCAAGCGAGGCCTGCGACGCGTTGAACGGATCGAGCAGCGTCGCCTGAGTGCCCGCCAGTGCGGTCGTGCGATAGTCGAACTGGCTATCTACGCCGATGTACTCGCCGTTCTGCGAGTTGACCGCTATCGGACTCTGCGGCGAGAGAATCGAGATACCCGATTCGTCGTCCGCGTACGGTCCAAGCGCGCCGTTTTGCGGCACCGTGACCGACGAGTTCGCCGCGCCGGTGCGCACGAGAATCGGCACCAACTGGTTGCGCAGCCTGCCGACGATCATGTAGCCGCGAGCTTTCGGCGTAGTGGCGAGCGTGGGCTTCGCCTGTCCCTGGAAGTTATTGGTCTGGAATGCGCCGCTGCCGTCGGCCGCCGGCGCGAAGTTACTGCCCGGCTGCTGGCATTTGCCCGCGTTGACACCGGAGTTGTCGCACTCGGTCCACGTGCCGTCGGCGTTGATCGTAATTTTGGTATCCACGGCGACGGGCGCGAAATTTTGCGACGGCACCTGGTGGTAGCCAAGCTGGTTGTAGGTGCCGGCTACCTTCGTGAGGTCGGTTTCGATCGACGAAAACCCGATGAACGGGTAGTAGGGGAACTTGGTGTCCGGCACGGCGCCGACGCCGAGAATACCGCCGAATGAAATTTCTGCACCGGGAATGGTGCCACCCGCAACGCCCTCGCCGACGAAGATCCTTGCCGGCCGGTTCGGATCGAGGCTTGCGCCGTTCAGGCGGAACGCGCACTGGTTAAGCTTGTTGGTCGGCAGCAGCGTTTCCTGGGTCAGTGTGCCGCTCGCGACCTGACCCGCACGTGTTGGGACGACGGTGCCGGTGGTCGCGGGAATCGGAGATTCGACGTAGGTCACCTGCCACGTCATCTTTGCGGTGTCGAGTTGCAGTTTGACCAGTTCGCCGTCACCGCCGCCGCCTGTGTACACCGTGCTGTAGTCGAGCGACGCGGGACACAGTCGAACTTCCGTCATAGGTCCGTCGCCGCCGCCACCACCGCCGCATGCCGCCAGTAACGGTGCCGCAAGTGCGAGCACCGACAGGAATCTCCATTTCATACCGCCTCCAGAATTTTTTCGTTGTAGGTGGCCGGCTCCCGGTCCAGCCACCGCTTGCTCTTTTATGTCTCGTCCTGCCGACTGGTTTGCTTTCCCGCTACTTGCTGATTTGGGCTCCTATGCCGAAGTACGGCGTGCTTGGCGTGTCCGCGTTCGCCGACGTCGATGCAATGCCGTTGTTCTCCGCGCCCTGGATCTCGATCGCGTATAAGCCGCCCGAGGCGATCGCGAGGCCGGTCTTGCCGTTGGTGTCCTGCACGCCGACGAGTCCGGGGCTTGGCAATCCGTAGCCGAGGCCGAAGCCGCTTTCGCCCGCCGAAGTGCTCGGGTTGATGAACGTGCCGACCGCGCCCTGAATCAGCGTCGCCGTGTACTTGAAGTTCGAATCGGCGCCGACGTAGCCGCCGTCGAAGCCGCCGGATGCGAGCGGCGTCGCCGCGGCGAGCATCGCGATGCCGGACTCGTCGTCGACCTTGGCGTCGAGATGGAGCGGCGCCGTCCCCAGGTTGATGTAGCCGGTGCGCACGACGAGCGGCACGGTCGCGCCGTTCACCTGGCCGAGAATCATGTGCGCGGTCCCCGACTTGCCGGTCGCGCCGACCAGCGGGAGTTGAAACTGCTGCACGATCTGCGGCGCCTGCTGGCTGTCGAAGTACCCATTGCTGTTGAGCGTCAACGGGTTGCCGGTGGTCAGGCAGCCGCCGGCATTGGGCGAGTAATTCGGATTGGCCGTGTTGCTGCTCGTGCAGGTGCCGCTTGCATCGAACGTTTCGACGGTGTTGGTCGCGACCGTCGAGTAGTTACCCGACGGTGCCAGGTGATACAGCAGGCCGTTGTACGTGCCCGGCAGTTTCGTGATGTCGGTGGTCGTGCTCGCGAAGCCGAGGAACGGGTAGAAGTCGAAATGCCGGTTCGGCACCGCGCCAATGCCCGAGCCGATGAGGGGAATCGACAATCCGTCGAACTGGACCGTCGCGCCTGGAATGCCGCCGCCCGCCACGCCTTGACCGACAAAGATCATCGGCGGATTTGGATTGTTGGCGAAGCCGGGCGTCGTGTAGGGCTGGCCGTCGCCGGCCGCGGTGCCGGTGCCAGCGCCGAGGATGAACGCGCAGCGCGTTTGCTCGGCGGTCGGCAGTGTGCCGGTGGGCGGGTGAATCACCGCGCCGGTGATCTGGGTGCCGGCGCGCGTGGGTGTGACCGTGCCGGTGCGCAGCGGAATCGGCGACTCGAGCCACTTGAGCGTGTAGGTCATCGCAGTGGCGTCGATATTGATTTGCACCACCTCGCCGCTGCCGGCCCCGCCGAGGAACGTGCTTTTGACGATGTCCGCAGTGGCGGGGCAAAGCGCAGCCGCAGTGCCGTTCGAAGCAGGCGGACCCTGCACGCCGCAACTGGAACCTGAACATTGCGGCGAGTTGATCGGGCCGGGATTATCGGCTTTGCCGCCGCCGCAAGCTATTAGTAAAGGCGTCGTGGCAATAGCCATTGCCAAGCCTCGAATAATGGCGTCCGCCATACTGTTGTCTCCCTTCCTGTAATTGTGCGAGCTAATTTCGCTGCGCGATTAACGCCTGTCAATTGAATGAGCCGTCTAAAAAAGCCGATTCAAACAGCGGCATTTTCGCTATGCACGCAGTGAGCGGGCGCACGCGGCGCATTTAAACAAAAACGTGAGTTGGACGCGAAAGGGCGCTTCGTTGCTCGGCGGCACACCCTTGCCAGGTAAGCCTTAGAGCAAAATGGCTCTATGATCTGCGAACGATCGTTCGACAAAAAATCCGGAATTTCCCTATGCGGAAAACTATGCTGATCGAGTGACGGGCTGGGAAGAGTTACCCGAAAAAATGGAAACCGCGATTGAGTAGCTTCAAATAACGGGAGCTACTTTCGAATATGTGTAAATAAATGTTTCGGCGAAGGGGGTTTTAAAACAAAAAGCCGGTCTCTTGAGACCGGCTTTCGCAAAGCTGACAAACGGAAAATCGAGGCGACTATTTAACCTTGTTAGCGTTTCAAACCGCTTTCCTCAGCCGCACCGGTTGCCAGGTTCATGCATTGGATTGCCGCGCCCGAAGCACCCTTGCCCAGGTTGTCAAGGCGAGCCACGGTTACAAAGCGCTCCGCCGTGCCAAACACGAACAGATCGACGCGGTTCGTGTCGTTGTTCGCCTGAACGTCGAAGAAACCGCTGTCGAGATTCGCTTCGGCGTCGAACGGCGCGACGCGCACGAACGCTTCACCCGCGTAGTACTCGGCGAGATGTGCCTGCACCTGTTGCGGTGTGGTCTTCCTGGCCAACTGGCGCGGCGAGAAGTAGGTGGTGACCGCGAGACCCTTGTAAAAGTCGCCGACGATCGGCGTAAAGATCGGCGCCGACGTCAGCCCGGTGTGCGCCGCCATTTCCGGCAGATGCTTGTGCGTGAGACCCAGCGCGTAAGGACGTGGGCTCTTCAGCTTCGCGTTACCGCCGGCTTCGTAGTCGGCGATCATTTTTTTTCCGCCGCCGCTGTAGCCGGTGATCGAATAGGCGTGCGCGTCGAAGTCAGGCGCGACCACGCCCGCTTCCACGAGCGGGCGCATGGCCAGCACAAAAGCCGATGCGTGACAGCCGGGAACGGCGATACGCTTGGCTGTGCGCAGGCGCTCGCGCTGCGAACGGGCAAGTTCCGGCAGTCCGTAAGCCCAGTCTGCGGACGTGCGGAATGCGGTGCTGGCATCGATCAGAACCGTGCGCTCGTTCTCAACCAGCGAAGCCGATTCGCGTGATGCAACGTCGGGCAGGCACAGAAACGTCACGTCCGACGCGTTGATGAGGCGGCGGCGCTCTTCCAGATCTTTGCGCTTCGCTTCGTCGATGCGCAGGATCTCCACGTCGGCGCGCTGCGACAGGTACTCAAAAATCTTCAGGCCGGTCGTGCCTTCCTGTCCGTCGACAAAAACTTTCGTGCTCATCTCGATCTCACTGGCTTCTTTGAAAACGGCGCACTTGGCCGCGCGAAAACGCCATTTTAAAACCTCATCGCCACGCGCGTGCAAAAGCGCTGGAAATGGACACAAAAACAGCAGAAAAATGACGATGCTCGCTCAAGGTGACAGCGGCATGACGCGGGCGTGGCGTAGCAAGCAGGCACCGCGCGACGAACCGGCCAACGCGAAGTATTAGCCTGCGGCGGATATCCAGCGGGCTGTCACCTGCGCGACGCGTGCGCCGAACAGGCGCGCCGTTTCCAGATCGCCTGCAGGCGGCGCCTCTTCCGGCGACGCATCCGCCGGAGACTGCGTGAGCACGCCGGTGGAACCGCCGACGTAATTCAGGTCGTTGCGGGTCGCAGCCTTGGTATTGGACGGCATCAAACCGGTACCCACCCAGATCATGCCGTGCTGCATGGCGAGCGTGACGAAGTACTGGATGGTCAGGAACTTGTCGCCGTTCATCGTCGCCGAGTTAGTGAAACCGGCCGCGATCTTGTCCTTCCACGTTTGGCCGAACCACGGTTTTGAGCTCGCGTCGGCGAACTTCTTGAAGTCGGCGGACGGTCCGCCCATGTACGTCGGCGCGCCGAAGATGATCGCGTCCGCGGCGGCGAGCTCGGCCCATGCAGCTTCGTCGATGTCGCCGACCGGCAGGAGCTTTGCGTCTGCGCCCGCCTCCTGCGCGCCCGCGAGCACGGACTCGGCGACTTTCTTCGTGTGGCCGTAGCCGCTGTGATAAACGATGACGATCTTCGACATAAGACGCTCCTGCAAAGAAGAGGAATTGAACGACGCACGATGCCGATGCGTTGGCTGACTGATGCAGTGCCGGTGGCCCCAACGTGTGTAGGCTCAAAGCACGTAAACCTGCGTGGATTGCAGAACGCACACTGTACGTCGGATCCGCATGCAAGCCATACGCCAATCGGCCTCCCGGCCGACAGGAGCCTTCGACGCGCGCCGCGCTATCGACCGTAATTGACCACCATCCTCGCGCTGCCGAGCGCCGCGGTGCCGATCTCGTGATCGAACATCAGTGCGGGTCGGCCTTGCGCGAGGCGCAGGTCCGCGGTGTTCAATGCATACACCGTAATCACGTAGCGGTGCGGTTTGCCGGGTGGCGGGCAGGGGCCGCCATAGCCGTCGATGTCGAAGTCGTTGCGCGATTCCACCGCGCCGAGTTTCCTGAGAAAGCCCGAAGCGCTCGCGTTCTCGGGCAGGCTTGCGACAGTCGCCGGGATGCCTGCGACGGCCCAATGCCACCAGCCGCGGCCAGGGGCATCGGGATCGAACATGGTGATGGCAAAACCGCGTGTTCCGGCCGGCGCGTCATGCCACGTCAATTGCGGGGAGCGGTTACCGCCCTTGCAGTCGCCCTGATCGAAAACTTGCGGAGTATTGACCGTGCCACCGGCCCGGAAGCTGGCGCTGGTCAGCGAGAATGCGCCTTGGGCGAAAGCGCGTGGCCCCTGCGCAAGCCAGAGCGCGAGGCCCAGTGTGGCGCAGACAAAAAACGGCGTGCGGCGAAACGGTGAAGCGTACGAAACAACCAGGCAACGCAAGTGCATGTGCCGGTTCTCCTGTGTCGACCAGAGCGGCTGCTGCTGTCGGTGAGGCTGGCGCTTCGCACCTGCTCGACCTTACGCAAAGCGCTTACTCGGATCCTATGCAGCACAAGGTAGCTGCGAGGGCGCGAGCTGACTGACTCGCGCGGATTTTGTCCCTATTTTGTCCCCGAAGGTCGAATCAAGTCTAACATTAGCTCTACGATGCATCATTGTTGTGCGTAAGCGGATTGCGCGCCTGAAAATGGGCTATAGTCGGAAGAATTTTCGCGTGCACTGGCCCGTGTTCCTATTAGGTAGATGGTATGAACGCCACCCTCCCGTCGCGGTCGTTTCGGCTCTGAACACTGAAGTGCCTTTGGAGGTACTGGGTCCCTCCAGAACGCAACGGCATCAATGTGCCAAATCTATGGTCCACCCCGTTTTTGCAACTATGATCTTCGATGGCGAGTTGGCTTGCTTAAATCTATTCGGCGTCATTGTGGGGATCGCTCCCCGCGCCACGATGAGATTCGCGCCTGACGATCCTTAACAGTGGATCGGCTTCGAAAAGCCTCTTTGGCACTCAGGTTCTTCGGCAGGCCGCTGCGCCGTTCACGTCATCAATTTTCAGTCGTCGCAAAACCAGTTGGGTGATTGTGTTAAGTAAAGATGAAGCTGTGTTCGTTCAGATCGGGTGAGTTGCGTAGCTGGCGTCGAATGTGGTTCGGCGCGCAACAATCGCCCAGGCCGTTCGGGCCAGCTTGTTGGCGAGCGCACACGCCACCACGTTTGAATGTCGTTGAGCGAGCATTGCGCGGACCCAGTCTGCCAGGCGACCGGTTCGTTTCTCCAACCCTCGCATGTAGGCTCGGGCGCACAGGACGAGCAGACGCCTGACATTTTTGTCGCCGCGCCGGCTGATCCCAAGAAGATTGGTCTTGCCGCCCGTACTGAATTGCCGGGGCACGAGCCCAACCGATGCCGCAAAATCGCGACTGCATCGGTACTGCCTTGCGTCGCCCATCTTTGCGGCCAACGCGCTTGCGGTGACCGGGCCGACTCCCGGGATGCTCATCAGGCGCTGTCCGACCTCGTCGTCGGCGAGCTGACGTGCAAGCTCCTGGTCAATCTCACCGATCTGTTCTTCAAGGTACTTGAAGTGCTGATGGAGGCGTTCGAGGATCGCAACCAGTCTTGGCGGCAGTTCATGCATAGCGAGCACAGACGGCAGACGTGTGACGGCAGTGTTGCCTACCGGCAGACTGATGCCGAACTCGAGAAGAAAGCCATGCATCTGGTTGACGGTTCTGGTCCGCTCGCGCACCATCGATTCACGTACACGGTGCAGCACCGAAAGCGTCTGTTGCGACTCAGTCTTCGGAATTACGAATCTCATCGCCGGGCGCGACGCAGCTTCGCAGATCGCCTCTGCATCGACGAAATCATTCTTGTTCGATTTGACGAATGGCCTGACGAACTGCGGCGAGATCAGGCGCACCGTGTGCCCGAACTCGGCCAGCTTCCGCGCCATATGATGCGAACCGGCGCAGGCCTCCATGACGACGGTACAGGCATGGAAAGTCGCGAAGAATTCGATCAGTTGTTTGCGGCTCATCTTTTTACGAAACAAAGCCTTGCCTTTCGCATCTTGCCCATGCAGGTGAAAGCTGTGTTTGCCAAGATCGATACCAACGAGCGTAACGTCGTCCATGGTGGCCTCCAGTTCGGTATGAACACTGCCAGCCTAACCTGTCCAGCGAGGTGGGGTGGACCATCCCATTAGTGGAAGTTGTCGCGACCACTTGAGGGAACGGAGGGACCATCATGAATGCTACGACGTTCGGGCTCGATATTGCAAAGCGCACGTTCCAGATGTATTGGATCGAAGCGGAAACCGGAGAGGTTGTGAACCGGCGATTCACGAAGCAACAGCTTATAGAATTCCTTGGCCAGCGAGCGGCCAGTCGGGTGGCCTTGGAAGCCTGCGGGAGTGCGCACTGGTGGGCGCGCAAGATTGCGGCGCTAGGTCATCAAGTCGTATTGCTGCATGCACGGTTCATTCGCCCGTTCGTCCAGAATAACAAGACCGACGCAACAGATGCTCGTGCAATCTGGACGGCAGCGCAGCAACCCGGCATGCGGTCCGTAGCACCGAAGACCGCAGATCAGCAGGCCATGCTCGGATTGCATCGCATCCGTTCACTGCTGGTCAAGTCACGTACCATGCAGGTCAACCAGTTGCGCGGCCTGCTGTATGAATTTGGCGTAACGCTGAGAGCGGGACGTCTCGCGGGCTTGGCCGAGGTCCGCGAGCGACTGGGTGAAATTGAGCAGATCGTTCCGGGCACATTGTTCTGTGCGCTGCGCGACCAGCTTCAGTTCATTGAACGCATCGAAGCCGAGATCCGCAAGCTCGAGCGGCAGATCGTTGTCTGGCAGCGGCAAGAGGCAGCATGTCGACGGCTTTCGACGATCCCGGGTATTGGGCCATTGACGGCGACAGCCCTGGTCGCGACGATCGGCGATCCCGCCGCGTTCAAATCGGGACGAGAACTTGCCGCATACCTCGGCCTGGTGCCCAGGCAAAGCGGTACCGGCGGAAAGGTGCGATTGGGCGGCATAAGCAAGCGCGGCGACAGCTATATTCGGATGCTGCTGATCCACGGTGCACGTGCGGTCCTCTTCAAAAGCAGGAGCAAGGAGGCCTGGTGCGAGCAACTGTCGCGACGTCGACCTGCGAACGTGGTTGCAGTCGCACTGGCAAGCAAGATGGCGCGGACAGCGTGGTCGCTGCTGGCGAACAACCGCACGTATCAAAAAGACTACGCACTACAAAAGACAGCCTGAAAAATTTCCGCATCGCGCGAGCCATGCAGAAAGGTTGCGAAGGTTGGTAATGATGTGATGGCGAGACAGGTTGGTCCGCAAGAACGCAAACCTGATTGACGCTGAGCGCTTCGAGCGCGCTAGATAGCAGAGGTCGTTCTTGGCGAATTCCATCAGGGCACGCAGGCTCGGCCTGCAGATGCCGGATATAAGCCTGCAACCAAATCCCTGTCGAACGTCGCAGCGTTATTACCTTGCAAGCCGGGCGGCGTTCATATAAGCGTAAACATTAAGAATAAGAAGCATGTCTGAAGTTTTGGAGAGGGGTTTTCCTGTCGAGGTACGGGCAATGCAAGAGGTAGTCAAGGTCGTCATCGCCGACGATCATCCAGTAATCCTATTCGGCGCAGAACAGGCCTTGCTCAAGTTTCCCGGGATGCAGGTGGTCGCGCGTGCGCGGCAGTCGACGGAACTGATCAAGATCCTGCAAACGGTCGAGTGCGACGTGCTCGTCACCGACCTCGCTATGCCGGGCGGCCAGTTCGGCGACGGCTTGCCGTTGATCGGCTACTTGCGCCGCAACTTTGCCAAGGTTCCCATCGTCGTACTGACGATGCTGGAGAACGCCGCGCTGCTGCAACGCTTGCGGGAGCTCGGCGTGACGTCGGTTGTGAACAAGTCGGACGATCTGAGCCACATCGGACTCGCGGTGCAGCACGTGAGCCGCAACCTGGAATACATGAGCCCGTCGGTAAAGGCGTCGCTCGACGCGTTGCGCATGAATGCCGGCGGCAAGAGCGACGAGGTGATGCTATCGAGGCGCGAGCTTGAAGTCGTGCGGCTCTTCGTGTCGGGAATGACCATCAAGGAAATCTCCGAGCAACTGAATCGCAGCATCAAGACGATCAGTACACAGAAGAACACGGCGATGCGCAAGCTCGGCATTGACCGCGATTCGGAGTTGTTCCAGTACGCGCAAAGCAATGGCTTGCTGAATCTGTCGTCGCATTCGGCGGGAAATGGCGGCGATCCGCCTTAACTATTCGCAGCTATTTTTTGCCGCAAAAAGATAAAGGCCGCCTGTGAAAAGCAGGCGGCCTTTTTACTCGAACGGTATTTCGCAGTGACGCTTACTGGGGCGTTGACGTTGCGCCGCCGTGCGCTGCCGACCACTCAGCCGGTGCGTGCAGGAATTTTTCGACTTCGTCGAGCGTCTTCGAGTCGAAGTATTTGTTTTCCTTGGCGACGCGCAGCACGTCCCACCACGTAGCGAGCGCGTGCAGATCGACGTCGATGTCTTTCAGCACGGAGACGCTTTCTTTGAAGATGTTGTAGTGGAACAGCACGAAGCAGTGATTCACCGTCGCGCCTGCAGTGCGCAGCGCGTTGATGAAGTTGATCTTGCTGCGGCTGTCGGTGGTCAGATCTTCGACGAGCAGTACACGCTGACCTTCGGTCAACAAACCTTCGATCTGCGCATTGCGGCCAAAGCCCTTGGGCTTCTTGCGCACGTATTGCATCGGCACCATCAGGCGGTCGGACAGCCATGCCGCGAACGGAATGCCGGCGGTTTCACCGCCCGCCACCGCGTCGATCTGCTCGTAACCGACGTCGCGCAGAATGGTGCTTTCCGCCATTTCCATCAGGCCGCGACGAACGCGCGGGTAGGAAATCAGCTTGCGGCAATCGATATAAACCGGGCTCGCCCAGCCGGACGTGAAAATGTACGGTTTCTCCGCGTTGAAGTGCACTGCCTGTACTTCAAGCAGCATCTTGGCGGTGGTGTCGGAGATCGTCTGGCGATCGAAGCCTGTCATGGGCGGATCCTTGGGTATGAGCGGGAGAAGCGGGCGCTAAGCCCGATGGCGCAGCAAGCGGGATATGCCGCGCCGTGCTGGGCGGAATATGCAGCCAGTGGATGCCGGCCGGTTTTTGCTGCGCGCGTAGGCCGACATTTTACCCGAAACGGACCCTTCCGAGGAGGCCGTCGGAGCGGCCGCCACGAACCGCAGCGGCCGTCGCTGCGTCGAAAGCGTCGGGCAGGCATTCAACGGCGAGGTTTGGCGCGGCTTTCTGCCTGGCGTCACGGCGCGGTCTCGTGCTTGATCGACTGGCTTTTTGGCTAGCTTGTGAGCGGCTTTGCGCGCCTTTACACTCACGCGGATTTCTCGGCCGCCGGCCGCCGCTGTCCTCCCACCGACCTTCGGATTGCTTCCATGACGCCCGCTTCCTCTGCCGCCGACAGTCCCGTCACCACCCGGAACGGTTACGCCGCCCGTGCGTTGATTGCATCGATGCTCGGCTATGCGATGGACGGCTTCGATCTGCTGATCCTCGGTTTCATGCTGCCGGTGATCGCGGCGGACCTCCACCTCAGTTCTGCACAGGCCGGCTCACTCGTCACATGGACGCTGATCGGCGCGGTAGCTGGCGGTTTGATCTTCGGCGTGCTGAGTGACTATTGGGGCCGAGTGCGCATGCTCACCTGGACCATCCTGGTGTTCGCGGTTTTCACCGGCCTGTGCGCTCTCGCACAAGGCTATACCGACTTGCTCGCTTACCGGACTATTGCGGGTATCGGGCTTGGCGGAGAGTTCGGCATCGGCATGACACTCGTGGCCGAAGCGTGGCCGGCGTCGCAGCGCGCGCGAGTGTCGTCGTATGTGGGCCTCGGGTGGCAACTCGGTGTACTGGCGGCCGCATTGCTGACGCCGCTTCTGTTGCCGCTTATCGGCTGGCGCGGCATGTTCGCGCTCGGGCTGCTGCCTGCCGTGGTGTCGTTCTTCGTGCGGCGGCGCGTCGAGGAACCGGCGCTCTTCACCGAGCGGGCCGCTCGCGGCATGCGCAAGCTGCCGCTAAAACTGCTGATAGCCGACGGACGCACGGCGCGCGCGAGCCTCGGTGTGGCGATCCTATGCTCGGTGCAGAACTTCGGCTATTACGGTCTGATGATCTGGCTGCCGAGCTATCTGTCTAAGACCTTCGGCTATTCGTTGACGAAATCGGGCGTGTGGACGGCGGCCACGGTGATCGGCATGGCGTGCGGCATCTGGCTGTTCGGCATTGCCGCTGATCGTTTCGGTCGCAAGCCTGCGTTTCTGTTCTATCAGGCAGGGGCGGTCGTCATGGTTTTCGTCTACGCGCATCTCACAACGCCCGCGGCACTGCTGATCGGCGGCGCGGCGATGGGCGTGTTCGTCAACGGAATGATTGGCGGCTACGGCGCGTTGATCTCCGAGCTTTATCCCACCGATGCGCGCGCGACCGCGCAGAACGTACTCTTCAATGTCGGCCGGGCGGTTGGCGGCTTTGGCCCGGTCGCGGTGGGCGCGCTGGCCGCGCGCTATTCGTTTGGCGCCGCGCTGCTGTCGCTGGCATCGATCTATCTACTCGATGTGCTCGCAACATTGTTCCTGATCCCCGAACGGCGCGGCGTCGAGCTCGAATAGCCGGCTGCCGCGTCAGCTCTGATGCGGCGCCGCAGCATGACTGGCGGGCGTTTCGCCAATGGCGAGCGGTGTTAACCAGTCAGTCCATCGACTCCTGTGGGGTGTACACTAACCGACCCGCGTAGCACTCCGCATCGTCCTGCCCTCCGCCGAGGACCGACGCCGCGCCTAACCGGCGCACGCGAAAATCGCCTCGGTCGATTATCCATTCGATAGATGCAAGCGACGCCAACGTTGCGGTGTGCCGGCCCAATTTCTTACGTCTCGCAGGCAAAAAATGGACGAACAACTGAAGCAAAGCGCCCTCGCATATCACCAGAATCCGAAGCCCGGCAAGATTTCGGTCACGCCGACCAAGCCGCTATCGAATCAGCTCGACCTGTCGCTCGCCTACTCGCCGGGCGTGGCTGCAGCCTGTATGGCAATTTACGACGAGCCGCTCGACGCGCAGAAGTACACCTCGCGCGGCAACCTGGTCGGTGTGATCACGAACGGCACAGCCGTGCTCGGTCTTGGCAACATTGGTCCGCTCGCGGCGAAGCCGGTCATGGAAGGCAAGGGTTGCCTTTTCAAGAAGTTCGCCGGCATTGACGTGTTCGATATCGAACTCGCCGAGTCCGATCCGGACAAGCTGGTGGAAGCCATCGCGATGCTCGAGCCGACGCTCGGCGGCATCAATCTGGAAGACATCAAGGCGCCCGAGTGCTTCTACATCGAGAAGAAGCTGCGCGAGCGTATGAAGATTCCGGTCTTCCACGACGATCAGCACGGCACGGCGATCATCGCGTCCGCGGCGATTCTGAACGGCCTGAAGGTGGTCGGCAAAAAGCTCGACGAAGTGAAACTGGTGTGTTCCGGTGCGGGCGCCGCTGCGATCGCGTGTCTGGATCTGCTGGTGAACCTCGGTTTGTCGAAGCAGAACATTCTCGTTGTCGACTCGAAGGGCGTGATCTACGAAGGTCGCGGCAATCTTGATCCGTCGAAGGAACGTTATGCGGCGAGCACGGAAGCACGCACGCTGGCTGACGCCATTCGCGGCGCCGACGTGTTCCTCGGCTGCTCGAGCGCGGGCGTGCTGAAGCCGGAGATGGTCGCTGAAATGGGCACGCAGCCGCTGATCCTCGCGCTGGCCAATCCGGAGCCGGAAATCCGCCCGGAAGAGGCTAAGAAAGTGCGTCCGGACTGCATCATCGCGACGGGCCGTTCGGACTATCCGAACCAGGTCAACAACGTGCTGTGTTTCCCGTTCATTTTCCGCGGCGCGCTCGATGTGGGCGCGACCACGATCACGGAAGAAATGAAGCTCGCGTGCGTGCGCGCGATTGCCGAGCTCGCCGAAGAAACGGATCAGGGCGATGAAGTCGCAAAGGCGTACGAAGGCCACTCGCTTGAATTCGGTCCCGAGTATCTGATTCCCAAGCCGTTCGATCCGCGTCTGATCATCAAGATCGCGCCGGCCGTCGCGCAAGCGGCAATGGATTCGGGCGTCGCGACCCGTCCGATCAAGGACATGGACGCATATCGCGAAGAACTCGGCACCACCGTCTACCGCACGGGCATGGTGATGCGTCCGGTGTTCGCGGCGGCGAAGTCGGAGCCGGCTCGCATCGTGTTCGCCGAAGGTGAAGACGAGCGCGTGCTGCGCGCCGCGCAATTCGTGCTGCTGGAAAAGATCGCCAAGCCGATTCTGGTCGGCCGTCCGTCGGTGATCGAGATGCGTCTGAAGAAGATGGGTTCGAAGCTCCGGTGCGGCGAAGACTTCGAGATCGTCGATCCGGAAGACGATCCGCGCTATCAGCAATGCTGGCAGGCGTACCACGAGTTGGGTGCGCGCGAAGGCGTGACGCCGGACGTCGCGAAAGCCGCGATGCGCAAGTTCAACACGCTGATCGGCGCGATCCTCGTGCGCCTCGGCGAAGCCGACGGCATGATCTGCGGGATGATCGGCCAGTACCACACGCATCTGAAGTTCATTGAACAGGTGCTGGGCAAGGCGGATAACGTGCAGAACTTCGCCGCCATGAATCTGCTGATGCTGCCGGGCCGCAATCTGTTCATCTGCGATACGTATGTGAACGAAACGCCCACGGCCGAGCAGCTCGCCGACATGACCATGCTGGCTTCGCGCGAAATCGAGAAGTTCGGCATCACACCGAAGGTCGCGCTGCTGTCGAACTCGAACTTCGGCAGCGCGCCGTCTGCGTCGTCGCAACGCATGGCCGCGGCTCGCAAGCTGATCGCGGAACGCGCGCCGACGCTCGAAATCGACGGCGAAATGCACGGCGACGCGGCGCTGTCGGAAATGGTCCGCAAGGCTGCGTTCCCCGGCACGACGCTCTCGGGCGAAGCCAACCTGCTGATCATGCCGAACGTGGAAGCGGCGAACATCGCGTACAACCTGCTGAAGATGGTCGGCGGCGAAGGCGTGACGGTCGGGCCGTTCCTGCTGGGCGCCGAAAAGCCGGTGCATGTGCTGACGCCGGCTGCAACCGTGCGCCGGATCATCAACATGACGGCGGTGGCCTCGGCAAACGCGCGCAAGTCGGTGAACAGCAAGTAAGCGAGGCGGCGCCCGTTGGGGCGCTCCGTTCTCGCGAGCGTGTGGGTGACTAGCGCCGCGAAAATAAAAACGCCACGGAAAGAGATTCCGTGGCGTTTTTTTATGCGTGCAGCGCGAGCGCGGCGGCGGCCGCGCTCGCCGCAGTCAACACGGCGATCAGGCTGCGTGCTGCGTCGTTCCGGCTTGCGGTGAGCGCCAGCGCGTCAGCAACTCGTTCCACTTCACGCGCACACCCTTCAGGTTGTTCTCCTTGATGTGCCCGAAGCCGCGGATACCGTCCGGCAGATTCGCGAGTTCCACCGCCAGGTCGCGATTCTGCACGGTCAGCCCGCCGATCAGTTCCCGCACCAAGGCTTCGTACTCGCCGATCAGCGCGCGTTCGGTGCGACGCTCCTCTGTCTTGCCGAACACATCGAGCGCGGTGCCGCGCAGGAACTTGAACTTCGCCAGCACGTGCATCGCGCTGAACACCCAGGGACCATACTTTTTCTTGATCAGGTGACCGTGGGCGTCCTTTTTGGAGAACATCGGCGGCGCGAGGTGAATGTGCAGCTTCCAGTCGCCTTCGAAGCTGGCCTTGAGTTTTTCGATGAACGCAGGGTCGCTGTACAGGCGCGCGACCTCGTATTCGTCCTTGTAGGCCATCAGCTTGTGCAGATTCTTCGCGACCGTTTCGGTGAGAGGCAACTGGCCGTCGATCGAATCGAGCGCCGACTCGGCCACCCGCACCTGCGATACGAGCGCGCGGTAACGGTCTGCGTACGCGTCGTTTTGCCATGCGGCCAGGTAAGTCGCGCGTTTGTCGATCAGCGTGTCGAGCGCCTTCGGCGTATGCAGGGAAATGATCTTTCCGCTTGGCGTGTCGGACGTGTCTGCCCGACCTTGCGATTGCGCGTACTTGCGCAGTGCTACCGGATCGTGCGCCGCGCGACGGCCCCATTCGAATGCCGCGCGGTTCTTCTCGACCTGCACATTGTTCAGCTCGATAGCTCGCATCAGCGACTGATAGGTCAACGGCACCCAGCCACGTTGCCATGCGTAACCGAGCACGAACGGGTTCGTGTAGATCGCGTCGCCGAGCAAGGCCACTGCGAAGTGATTGGCGTCGACTGTATCGACGCATTCGTCACCCGCGCCCGCGCGAACGTCGGCTTCTGTGCTGCTGCCCGGAAAGCGCCAGTTGGGGTTCTTGATGAGTTCGGCGGTCGGCGTGTGCGCGCTGTTCAGCACGACACGGGTTCGGCCGGCTTGCATCCGCGACACGCATTCGTCGCTGGCGGTGACGATTGCATCGCAACCGATCACGAGACTCGCTTCACCCATTGCGATACGCGTGGCGTGGATGTCGCCGGGGTTGTTCGCGATCTGCACGTGGCTCATCACGGCGCCGCCTTTCTGGGCGAGGCCGGTGACATCGAGCACGGTGACACCTTTGTTCTCCAGATGCGCGGCCATGCCGAGAAGTGCGCCGATTGTCACGACGCCCGTGCCGCCCACGCCTGTCACGAGCACGCCGTAGGGACGTGCGATCGACGGGAGTGCGGGCTCCGGTACTGGCGGCATGGCGTCAGCGACGATGCCCGACGCGGCTTTCGGCTTGCGCAACTGACCGCCTTCCACGGAAACGAAGCTTGGGCAAAAGCCGTTCACGCAGGAAAAATCCTTGTTGCACGTGGACTGATTGATCTGGCGCTTCGTGCCGTATTCAGTGTCGAGCGGCTCGACCGACAGGCAGTTCGATTTCACGGAGCAGTCGCCGCAACCTTCGCACACCGCTTCGTTGATCACCACGCGGCGCGCCGGGTCCGGATACGCGCCGCGTTTCCTGCGGCGGCGTTTCTCGGTTGCGCAGGTCTGGTCGTAGATCAGGATCGTCGTGCCTGGGATCTCGCGCAGCTGGCGCTGCACTTCGTCGAGCTGGTCGCGATGGTGGATGTCGATGCCCGGCGCGAGGCCCACGTTGCCCGAGTATTTTTCAGGCTCGTCCGTCACGATCGTGATTTTCGTCGCGCCTTCGGCGGCCAGCTGATGGGTAATCTGCGGCACGGTCAGCACGCCGTCGACCGGTTGACCGCCCGTCATCGCTACGGCGTCGTTATAGAGCAGCTTGTAAGTGATGTTCGCTTTCGAAGCAATCGCCGCGCGAATGGCCAGCAGGCCGGAGTGGAAATAGGTTCCGTCGCCGAGATTGGCGAACACGTGCTTGTCGTTCGTGAAAGGCGCCTGGCCGATCCACGCGACGCCTTCGCCGCCCATCTGGCTGAAGGTGCTCGTGCTGCGATCCATCCACACCGTCATGTAGTGGCAGCCAATGCCGGCCATTGCACGCGAGCCTTCCGGGACATTGGTCGACGTGTTGTGCGGGCAGCCGGAGCAGAACCACGGCTTGCGCTCGACTTCGACCCGCGGACGCGCGAGCGCTTTTTCCTTCGCTTCGATCACTGCAATGCGCGCGGCAATCCGGGCGCGGACGTCCGAGGGCAGGTCGAACTTGTCGAGCCGCGTGGCGATCGCCTTTGCGATGATCGCGGGCGATAGCTCGTAATGCGCCGGCAGCAGCCAGTTGCCCATCGGCACCGACCATTCGCCGCCCGCGCCGTCTTTCTCGTCGAACTTGCCGAACACACGCGGACGCTGCGCGTCAGGCCAGTTGTAAAGCTCTTCCTTGATTGCGTATTCGAGAATCTGGCGCTTTTCCTCGACCACGAGAATTTCATCGAGGCCGCGAGCGAAGGCTTGCGCGCCTTGGGCTTCGAGCGGCCACACGCAACCCACTTTATATAGCCGTATGCCGATGCGCGAGCACGTTTCGTCGTCGAGACCGAGGTCAGTCAGCGCTTGACGCACGTCCAGGTACGCTTTGCCGCCGGTCATGATGCCGAAGCGCGCATGCGGCGAATCGATTTCGACGCGGTCCAGTTTATTTGCGCGCACGTAGGCGAGCGCCGCGTACCACTTGTAGTCGAGCAGACGCGCTTCCTGCGCGAGCGGCGGATCCGGCCAGCGGATGTTCAGACCGCCCTCGGGCATCGCGAAGTCGTCCGGCAGAACGATCTGCGTGCGGTGCGGATCGATGTCGACCGAAGCCGACGACTCGACGACGTCGGTCACGCACTTCATCGCGACCCACAGACCTGAGTAGCGGCTCATCGCCCAGCCATGCAGGCCGAAGTCCAGGTATTCCTGAACGTTCGAAGGGAACAGCACCGGCAGGCCGCAGGCCTTGAAGATGTGCTCCGACTGATGCGCAAGCGTGGAGGATTTGGCCGCGTGATCGTCGCCGGCGAGCACCAGCACACCGCCGTGCCGCGACGATCCCGCCGAGTTGCCGTGTTTGAAGACGTCACCCGAACGGTCGACGCCCGGGCCTTTGCCGTACCACATCGAAAACACGCCGTCGTATTTGGCGCTTGGGTACAAATTCACCTGCTGCGAACCCCAGACGGCGGTTGCCGCGAGGTCTTCGTTGACGCCGGGCTGGAACACGACCTGATGTGACGCGAGATGCTGTTTCGCCTTCCACAGAGACTGGTCGAGCCCGCCGAGCGGCGATCCACGGTAGCCGGAAATGAAGCCGGCCGTATTGAGTCCAGCGGCGCGATCGCGTTCCTGCTGCAGCATCGGCAGACGCACCAGCGCCTGGATGCCGCTCATGTACGCGCGGCCGCGTTCGAGGGTGTATTTGTCGTCGAGCGTGACGGAAGATAGAGCGGCTTCGAGCGAGGCTCGCTGACCTGCGTCTAGCGGGGCATTCATTATGTGTACTCCTCCACCCAGTTTGGGATCGCCAAAACTTATGGGCCGCGGCATCTTGTGAATGCGTATGGCCGGGGTCGCCATATTGACTTGTTTTAAGTGATGGTAGCACTGGTAAAAACCCGCCGCAGCGGTCGATCGCGGTGCTGCGCCTCGGGACATTGCGCGCGCTTGCGCCAACTTCACCTGACGCTTGAGGGAACCGGTGTAACAAGCTGTAAAAGCTACAATTTCGCGGAACCGCAGGCGACAAGTCTGTCTAATAGCGCACCTGTGAGCAATGTCTGTGTAACGCGCTGCATGTTGTGGCGCTTCAGGACAACAGGGCAGTTAGAAAAGGAGTACGCATGAACACTAGAAATATCCAGACCTTCCTGATGGTGTCGGCCGCATTTTTCGCAATCAGTGCGCCGGTTCGCTCAAATGCGGGCACGGGGGCGCCGTCGAGCGCCATTAGCCGTACGGCAGTCGTTGCGCCCGCGCGCATCGCTATCGACCGCACCGCGCGCGAGAGCGCGTCTGACAAGGAAGACCAGAATTCCTGACGCGCTGCTAATGCGGCGTATCGCTGGCTAACCCGCCGTCGCTTGAAGTCTAGCGGCGGCGAATACGAAAAGGGCGAGGATCGTACGATCCTCGCCCTTTTCGTTTTATCGCTGCGTAATGGAGCTTACGGCCGATTCACGGCCTCGGCGTCACGAATCACGCTTTGTCCTGCACCACGCCGCGGCGGATCTGATCCAGTTCGATTGATTCGAACAGCGCCTTGAAGTTGCCCTCGCCGAAACCCTGATTGCCCTTGCGTTGAATGATCTCGAAGAAGATCGGGCCGATCTGGTTCTCGGTGAAGATTTGCAGAAGCAAGTCGTCCGGCGCGCCGTCGATCAGGATCTTGCGCTTGCGCAGTTCGTCGAGCGGTTCACCGTGATTCGGCACACGGCGGTCGACCAGTTCGTAATACGTGTCGATCGTGTCGAGCAGCGAGATGTTCGCCGCTCGCAAACCATCGACCGTGCGGTAAATGTCGTTGCTGCCCAGCGCAATGTGCTGGATGCCTTCGCCGCGGTACGCATCCAGGTATTCCTGGATCTGGCCGGACGTTTCCGAACCTTCCTCGTTGATAGGAATGCGGATCTTGCCGCACGGCGACGTCATTGCCTTGGACTTCACGCCCGTGACCTTGCCTTCGATGTCGAAGTAACGCACTTCGCGGAAGTTGAACAGGCGTTCGTAGAACTCAGCCCATTCCTGCATGCGGCCACGGTGCACATTGTGCGTGAGGTGATCGATGTACGTCAGGCCGTGACCGACGGGGTTGGGATTCGCGCCGGGAATCGGCTCGAAGTCGACGTCGTAGATATCGATATCGCCGACGCTGCCCGGCGCTGCGCCGTTCTTGCCGCGCCAACGGTCGACGAAATAAATCAGCGAATCGCCAATGCCTTTGATCGCGGGAATGTTCAGTTCCATGGGGCCGGTTTTGTTGTCGAAGCCCCATGCGCCTTTTTCGACCGCCTGCCGGTAAGCCTTCCCCGCGTCCTGCACACGGAAGGCGATCGCGCAGATCGACGGGCCGTGCAAGCGCGCAAAGCGCTGCGCGAACGAATCCGGCTCACCGTTGACGATGAAATTGATGTCGCCTTGCCGGTATAGCGTCACATCCTTATGGCGATGCCGCGCAACGGCGGTAAAGCCCATCTGCTCGAAAAGCCTGCCCAGCGCCTTCGGATCGGGTGCGGTGTATTCGATGAACTCGAAGCCGTCTGTGCCGACCGGATTTTCCCAAGTTGCAACCTGCATTGTCTGTCTCCATGTCGAGGGCGCGTCGCGCCGGTATCGCGGCTACGGATGTTCCACCGCGACCGAATGACGCAAGTGTAAAGGCGGCTGCGCGGCGAAAACTTGCGAACTTAATCACGTCGAGCTACGCTCGCGCTATTTTCTAGCTCCATGTACGGAGCACGAGGCAGAAAGTGGCCAATATAGAGATAGATGCGATCGACCGGCGTATTCTGGCGATTCTTCAGGAGAGCGGCCGGCTATCGAATCAGGAAATTGCCGAACGGATCAATCTCTCGCCGAGTCCCTGTTTGCGACGCATACGGCGGCTCGAAGAGAGCGGCGTGATCCGCGGCTACGTTGCGTTGCTGGATGCCAAGCGCCTGGGGCTTGATTTGCTCGCGTACGTCAATGTGCGGTTGGAAAAGCGCGGCGGGCCGGCGCTGAGTCCGCGCGGGGACGCGACGCATGCCGATCTTTTCCGTGCCGCCGTTCAGGCATGGCCGGAGGTGGTGGCTTGTCACGCTATGACTGGCGACATGGACTATCTGCTGCGCGTACAGGTGGAAGACATGGCGCACTTTTCGCGCTTCGTGCAGGACCAGCTGTTGCATCACCCGTCGGTGATTGACGTGAAGACGAGCTTTTCGCTCGAAAAGATCAAGGAGACGACCGCGTTGCCGATCTTGTAGGGCGTGAGTGCAGATCCACGCAGGATGGAAAAAGGGCAGCCCTGAGGCTGCCCTTTTCGCCGTTCGCTCGCTGCCGCCGAGTGGTCAGGCTGCGGCGGCTGTCGGCATGAAGCTTTCCAGCAGTTTCGAAGCACGCCGCGCTTGACGCTTGAGCGCATAGTCAAACACCGCGGCTTGTTCCTGCAGCATCTCGGTAATGATGCTGGTCTGATCCGCCGGCGGCAGCGTCAGATAGGCATCCGCTTCGCCGTACGCGTACTCGATCTTCATGCCCGCTTTCTTCGCGATGTGCATCATGGTCGAATTGCGCGACAGGCAGTGCATGTACAGCATGGTGACGTGCGTGTTGCGGCTGCGAATTGCAGCGCGCTCGAACAGCTTGGAGCCGATACCTTGGCCGCGCACGCTTTCGAGCACGGACACGCCGAACTCCGCCGTACGCTTGTCGCCTTCAGCGGGCAGGTAAGCGAGGTGACCGACGCCAGTAAGTTGTAGTTGATCGTCGAACACACCAAATACGGTGTCGCGCGTGAAATCGATTGCGCGCACGTAATTCTCGATAACGTGGTCCGGCACGATTTGCCCGAAGCGCAACAAGCGGTCGTCTTCGTCTAGCGTGAGAAAGTGAGCCAGCAGGCGTTCACGGTCGATCGCAGTGAGTTCACGAACCAGAGCAGGTGCACGACCGGCTGGCGGCGATGCGCGATCGTGCGCGACGATCGGTTCGGCGGCGCGGGGTGTAATCAGGTTCATGGTCAGGTTCTCCTTGTGATCGTGCGGCGTTGTTGCACCGCAAAAACGATTGTAACGGATATGCGAATCCGGCACTAGGGAAAACCCGTACCAAACTTGGAGGTTGCTGTCTAAAATTCGGGTGCTTTGTTGTTAAGTAATTGATTTAGAAGAACAAATTTAAAAGAACGAGCGTTCGTGCGTGTTGTCGCACCCGCGCAACTTACGCGCATTCCAGTTCGCAGACCGCTGTCCTGCGCTATTTCACGGCCGCCGAGCCCAGTCCGTGATCCACCATGGCCACAACCTGCTCCGCAAATTCCCGGTAGCCCATGCGGCCGCCCGCTTTAAGCCAGGTGAACGTCCAGTTGATCATGCCGAACACCATCATCGTCAATGCAGTCTGGTTTTCGCGCGTGGCGCGCTCCGGATAAGCGCGCGCCAGCTGCCGCGCAAACGCGGCCACGACATCGCGCTGGCGGTTGAGGATCACCTCGCGCTGCGCGTCGACGAGATATTTCACGTCGTTCAGCAGCGCAACGTGCCGGCTGTGCGAGGTTTCATATTCTGAAAGAAAGGCGCGTATCAGTTCCGCGAAAGTCTCGCGCTCAGTCAGGCCGCGACGCTGGCTCGCGCCTTCGACCTCCGCAATGATCAGCATCAGCCGTTTGGTGTAACGGTCGAGTAGATCGAACAAGATCGCTTCCTTGCTCGCGTAATAGTGGTACAGGCGCGCTTTCGACGTGCCGCTCGCCGCGGCGAGGTCTGACATCGACGTGCTCGGATAACTCGTCTGCGCGAACTTCGCTGCCGCCAGTTCGAGAATCTGTTCGCGCTGGGTTTCGTGGTCGGGGGCTCGGGTGCGGGCCATGGTGTGTGTTTATTGATGTGGACAAGCTGCGAGCGCTGCGCACAGTTCCAGCGTGCGCCATGCGTTGGCGTCACCGCGCAGCCTGATGCGGCGGGTCGCGGCCATTTCGCGGAAGCGCCAGAGCACGATGCTGTCGCTGACGAGAAACCACAACTCAGCGGTCATCACCTCGGCGGCCACGCGGGCGGCGGGTTGCCAGTCGGCGGTGACGTGCTCAAGTATCAGCGCGTCGAGATCGGCGAAGCTGCCGCTCGTGAACGTGTTGTCGCGCCAACGCCGCGTTTCGCCGTTCGCATGTTTGGCTTCCTGCCATTCCAGCGCGAGCCGGCTGATCCGCAAGACGGAAATGGGTGCGGCGTCGGGCAACCGCGCCTGCAAAACGGCCGGCGCGAACATGCCGACGGACGTCGCGCGGTCCCTGCGGCTATGCGCCCAGGCGCCGGCGTCGGTGAGGTCGCGAATCGACAGACGCACTTCGTTCAGACGTTGGGGATTGTTGCGCAAGTAATAGCACACGCGTCGAAGCATCAATTGATCGGATGCGCTTTCGCCATGCCAGACCACCAGACTTGCGTCGTCGCGCGCAATGGCTTGCAGCGCAGCAGCCTGCTCCCGGAACTCGCGAAGGAAGTCGCGCTTCGTGTCGGTGCTCACGCGGTCCCAGAAAGCGGCGCGCACTTCGGGGCCGTCGTCGATGCCGCGTAGCGGACCGACCGCCAGATCGTCGCGCAGTGCATGCACGCGATCATTGCGTCCCACTTCGCGCAACGCGGTGCGCAATGATTCTGCGGCGACATCGCCGTTGGTGAGATGGATGGTGCTCATCGGCCGTGAGTGGATTCTTGTTGGGCGATTGCCAAAGGGGCCGCTCGCAAGACGGACTCAACGGTCCGGTTGCGAGCGGCCCCTAGTGTAAGCGGATCGCGGAACGGCTCAAAGCTTCGCGGCATCAAGTCCCAAGCACGCTCAGCGCTCGTCGTAGCTCACCACCACGCGGTCGCTGACTGGATGGCACTGGCACGTCAGCACGAAGCCGTCGCGGATTTCGTGCTCTTCCAGCGTGTAGTTCTTTTCCATTCGCACTTCGCCTTCAACCACTTTGGCGCGGCAGGTGCAACAGACGCCGCCTTTGCATGCATATGGCAGCGCAAGGCCGGCGCGCAGACCGACGTCGAGTACGCTCACGCCCTGATACGGCAGACGCAGCTTGCGACGCTTGCCGTCGAGCACGATTTCGAGGTCCGCAGCGGGCGTGTCTTCGGTGATTTCGACGGGCGGCACGCCCGCCTGGGGCAGCGGCGAGCCGAAGCGTTCCACGTGCACCTTTTCGGACGGCACGCCAGCAGCTTTCAGCGCGGCCTCGGCGGCGTCCATCATCGGCGCAGGACCGCAAATGAACGCTTCGTCGACGGCATCCGCCGGCACGAGGCTGTCGAGGAACGCCGCGCACTTCTGCTGGTCGAGTACGCCATTGAACAGTTCGACGTCCTGCAGGTCGTCCGACAGCACGTGATAGAGCACGAAGCGGTTCATGAAGCGGTTCTTCAGGTCTTCCAGCTCTTCCGCGAACATGATCTGGTCGACGCTGCGGTTGCCGTAGATCAACGTGAAGGTGCTGCGCGGTTCCAACTCGAGCGTCGTCTTGATAATCGCGAGCACCGGCGTGATGCCCGAGCCGCCCGCGAAGGCGACGTACTGCTGGCCGTGATCCGCGTTCAAAAGGGTGAAAAAGCGGCCGTCGGGCGTCATGACGTCGATCGTGTGGCCCGGCTGCAACGTATCGAAAGCGAAGTTCGAAAAGCGTCCGCCGCGCACGCGCTTAATGCCGATGCGAAGTTCGCCGTCGCGGTCGTAGTCGGTGACGCCCACACAGATCGAATACGACCGGCGCGTTTCCTCTCCGTCGATGTGCGTCTTCAGCGTGACGAACTGGCCCTGCGTGAAGCGATAAAGCTCGCGCAGTTCCACGGGAACTTCGAACGCGACCGAGACGGCGTCGGCGGTTTCTGGCCGCACTTCGCGGATACGCAGCGGATGGAATTGCGGAGTGGCCATATCAGTATGGTTTGAAGTAGTCGAAGGGTTCGCGGCAGTCGATGCAGCGGTACAAGGCTTTGCAAGCGGTCGAGCCGAACTGCGCGAGTCGTTCTGTATGCGCCGAGCCGCACCTTGGGCAGGACGGCGCGGGCAGCGCGCGCGGCACGAAGCGCAGTACTTTTTCCTGTGCGCCGGCCGGTCCGGTCGCCGACCCGCAATTGCCCGTGGGCGGCGCAATGCCGTAGGCGCGCAGCTTTTCACGGGCGTCGGCCGTCATCCAGTCGGTGGTCCATGCGGGCGCGATGACGGTGGAGATCCGGTACGGTTTGAGTTCCGCGACGTCGAGCGCATGCGCGACGTCTTCCGCGATCTGCGACATGGCCGGGCAACCGGAGTAGGTCGGCGTGATTACGACTTCGAGTGCGCCGTCCTCGGCGCGCCGGACATCGCGCAATATGCCGAGTTCGCGAATCGACACCACCGGAATCTCCGGATCAGGCACCGCTTCGAGCACGGCCCACGCGCGTTGGACAGATACGTCGGCTCGTTGCGTCGTAGTCGAGGTCGTCATCGTCGAATGGTCCGTATTACCAGGGGGCGCCGGGATGCTGGCGAGCCAGGCTTTGCATTTCGGCCAGCACGAAGCCCATGTGTTCGGAATGCTCGCCGTGCTTACCAGTCGTGATGTGCTTGACTGCTTCGGGCAGCGTGAGCGTGGCTTGCTCGAGCGTCGCGCGAACGTCGTCGAGCCAGGCGGCTTCGAGATCTGCGGTCAGCGGGCCAATGCCTGAGCTGGCGATGGTCTCTTCGACAGGATCGGTGCTGAAGAACTCACGCGTGTACGGCAGCAGATAGTCCAGCGCAGCCTGCGCGCGCCGATGCGATTCCTCTGTGCCGTCGCCAAAGCGGATCAGCCATTCACTCGCGTGATGCACGTGGTAGCTGGCTTCCTTGATCGACTTCGACGCGATCGCGGCAAGCTGGGCGTCCGTCGATTGCGTGAGCGCCGTCCACAGATGCGCCATCAGCGTGGAGTACAGAAAGTTGCGGACGATCGTGACCGCGTAGTCCTTCTCGGCTTGCGCGGTAGCCGACAGCGGACCGCAGTGCGGCAGTTCGGCGAGCGTGTAGTTGGCGAATTCACGCTCGGCGCGAAAGTACGCGTAATCGTCTTCCGAGCGCGTCTTGCCGGTGAGCTGCTGTTCGAGCGAGGCCGCGTGCGTATAAAGCAGGCGCGCCTGGCCGATCAGATCGAGGCTCATGTTCGACAGCGCGATGTCTTCTTCGAGAATCGGGCCGTGGCCGCACCACTCGCTATTGCGCTGACCGAGTATCAGCGCGGTATCCGCGAGGCGCAGCACGTATTGCAGATGTTCAGGCGTGATGTTCATGGCCGCGCTTACATGTGGTTGACTTCGTCGGGAAGCGTGTAGAACGTCGGATGGCGATAGATCTTGTCGCCGGCCGGGTCGAACAGTTCGGGCTTGTCTTGCGGCGCAGACGCCGTAATCGCCGAAGACGGCACGACCCAGATGCTCACGCCTTCCTGACGGCGCGTGTAGACGTCGCGCGCCATGCGCAGCGCCATTTGCGCGTCGGCGGCGTGCAGGCTGCCGCAGTGCTTATGGTCGAGTCCCTGCTTGCTGCGCACGAAGACTTCCCAGATTGGCCATTCATTGTTCATTCCTGATCTCCTGATTCTTTGCCGGGCGTGCCGCGCTTGTCAGGCGGCGTGCTGTTGTGCGCGCTGGCGCTGCTTTTCGGCGTGGGCGAGGGCGGCTTCGCGGACCCAGGCGCCCTCGTTATGAGCTTTGACGCGGGTGCCGAGACGCTCGCGATTGCACGGACCGTCGCCGTTCACGACGCGCCAGAATTCTTCCCAGTCGATGTCGCCGTAGTCGTAATGGCCGCGCGCCTCGTTCCATTTGAGGTCGGGGTCGGGCAGCGTGACGCCGAGGACCTTGGCTTGATCGACGGTGGCGTCGACGAATTTCTGGCGAAGGTCGTCGTTCGAAATACGCTTGATGCCCCATTTCGACGACTGATTGCTATGGATCGAGTCCTTGTCGCTCGGCCCGAACATCATCAGCACCGGCCACCACCAGCGGTTCACCGCCTGCTGGACAAGCGTGCGCTGAGCTTCGGTGCCCGACATCATCGCCATCAACGCGTCGAAACCCTGGCGCTGATGAAACGACTCTTCCTTGCAGATGCGGATCATCGCGCGGGCGTAGGGGCCGTACGTGCAACGACACAGCGGAATCTGGTTCATGATTGCCGCGCCGTCGACCAGCCAGCCGATCACGCCGACGTCGGCCCACGTGGGCGTCGGGTAATTGAAGATGCTCGAATACTTCGCTTTGCCAGAATGCAGCGCCGCAACCAGCTGGTCGCGCGAGACGCCGAGCGTTTCTGCCGCGCTATATAGATAGAGACCGTGACCCGCTTCGTCCTGCACTTTGGCGAGCAGGATCGCCTTGCGCTTGAGACTTGGTGCGCGCGTGATCCAGTTGCCTTCCGGCAGCATGCCGACGATCTCCGAATGCGCATGCTGCGAAATCTGGCGCACCAGAGTCTTGCGGTACGCGTCGGGCATCCAGTCTTGCGGCTCGATCTTGCCGTCGGCGGCCATTACGGCGTCGAACTGGGTCTGCTCAGGCGACGCCGCGCCAGCGTCCAGCGAAGCGACGTTGCCGGGAATATCCAGGGATTGCGTGTACATGGGGACTCTCTTTGCGGGAGTTGTCTGGTGCGAACAGTATAAACCAACCGACCGGTCGGTTAATAGATTTTTTTGAGACCAGCCGGGCGTCGCTGCTGCGGCCGCACTATCGCGGCGGGCCGTTTCCGCGCCGGCGAGTCCCCGGGCCGACGCATAACCTATAAAATTGCGAATTGGCCGCGATTCGCGGCCTTCCTGCATCCTCGGTACTCATGTTACGTCTCAGCGAAATCAAACTCCCGCTCGATCACCCCGAGAGCGCGCTCGAAGCCGCCGTCCGCGCGCGCCTCGCGGAACTCGGCGTGCCTGACGACGGGCTCGTCCGATACACGGTATTCCGGCGGGCTCACGATGCGCGCAAGCGCGCCGACATCAAGCTCACCTATATAGTCGACGTGGAAGTCGCGGACGAAGCGGCCGCGCTCAAGCGAATCGCCGACGTTCCGCACTGCGGGCTCACACCGGACATGACGTACCGTTTCGTCGCGAAGGCGCCGGCGCAGTTCGCGACGCCGCGTCCCGTGGTGATCGGCATGGGCCCTTGCGGACTTTTCGCGGGGCTGATCCTCGCGCAGATGGGCTTCCGGCCGATCATTCTCGAACGAGGCAAGGCGGTGCGCGAGCGCACCAAGGACACTTTCGGACTGTGGCGCAAGTCGGTGCTGAATCCGGAATCGAACGTGCAGTTCGGTGAGGGCGGTGCGGGCACCTTCTCCGACGGCAAGCTCTACAGCCAGATCAAGGACCCGAAACACTACGGCCGCAAAGTGCTGGATGAGTTCGTGCGCGCCGGCGCGCCGGAAGACATCCTGTACCTGAGCCGGCCGCATATTGGCACGTTCCGCCTGGTGAGCATGGTCGAGAAGATGCGCGCGACCATTCACGAACTGGGCGGCGAAGTGCGCTTTGAGACGCGCGTGGACGATATCGACATCGACCAGGGGAAGGTGCGCGGGCTGAAGCTGTCAACGGGCGAAACGCTGCGCTGCGATCATGTCGTGCTGGCCGTTGGCCACAGCGCGCGCGATACGTTCCACATGCTGCACGAACGCGGCGTCTATATAGAAGCGAAGCCGTTCTCGTTGGGGTTCCGGATCGAACATCCGCAGGGTTTGATCGACCGTAGCCGGTTCGGCAAGTTTGCCGGCCACAAGCAGTTGGGCGCCGCGGACTACAAGGTCGTGCACCACTGCAGCAACGGGCGTGCGGTGTACAGCTTCTGCATGTGCCCGGGCGGTACCGTGGTCGCCGCGACATCCGAGCCCGGACGCGTGGTCACCAATGGCATGAGCCAGTACTCGCGCGCTGAGCGCAATGCGAACGCGGGGATCGTCGTGGGCATTACTCCGGACGATTACCCCGGAGGACCGCTTGCCGGGATCGCGTTCCAGCGCAAGTGGGAAGAACGGGCGTTCGAGCTCGGCGGCGGAAACTACATGGCGCCGGGCCAGCTGGTGGGCGACTTCATTGCTGGGCGGCCGTCCACGTCGCTGGGTTCCGTGGTGCCGTCTTATAAGCCGGGCGTACATCCCACGGATCTCAGCACGGCTTTGCCGGACTACGTGATCGAGGCAATTCGCGAAGCGCTGCCGCAAATGGACAAGAAGATCGCCGGTTTCGCGATGCACGACGCCGTGTTGACCGGGGTGGAGACGCGGACCTCGTCGCCCATTCGGGTGCGTCGCCGGGAGGACTATCAAAGCATGAACGTCGAGGGTCTCTATCCGGCTGGAGAGGGCGCGGGCTACGCGGGTGGCATCTATTCGGCTGCGATCGACGGGATCGAAGTCGCCGAGGCGCTCGCTTTGAAGATGAGTGGGGCGAAAGCGGCGTTGTAAGTGAGTTGGGCTGCTACTGGCAGCAGGCTGCGGGGCGCGCGCTGCGGGGTTGTCGCGATGACACTGCGCGCCGCGTTGGACGGTCCGATCGTGCACAATGCCCGTTTTGCTTCGAGCCAGACATCGGAATGACCATTCGTTCTTTCGCCGCCGCATGCGGCGCGGCGCTGCTTTGCCAGTTTGCCGTTTCATCCACTGCCGCTGCCGCTGCCGCCGATGCCCCGGCGCATTGGGTCACCGCGTGGGCTACGGCGCTGCAACCCATTCCGCAGCGGTCCGATTTGCCGCCGCTGTACCGTGCGCCGGAAGTGGCTGGGCGCACTGTCCGTCAGATCGTTTATCCGACGCTGTCTGGAAAGTCTGCGCGAATCCACCTCAGTAACGAGTACGGTAAGACGCCGCTCGTGATCGAAGATCTGCGCATCGCGCGGTCCACTGGCGGCGCGGCGGCTTCCGCAAACGGCGGCGCGCGGGTGACCTTCAATGGCAGGGGCGCCGTGAGCGTACCGCCAGGCCGCGAACTGGACAGCGATCCGATTGCGATGGACATCGACGCGGGCGCCCCGTATTCAATCAGTGCATTCATGGGTCCGGAACAGCGGATCGTGGCATGGCATCGCGTTGCCAACCAGCTCAGTTACGTTTCGGCGCCGGGCAACCATGCCGCGGACTCGGGCGCAGAGGCGTTTCGCGCGCGCTTCACTCAATATGTATGGGCGACGGCGTTGTCGGTGTACGCGGCGCCTGAAGCGACCGCAATTGCGGCGATCGGCGATTCGATCACAGACGGCATGCGCTCCAGCCTGAACCTGAATCGGCGATGGCCCGACGTCTTTGCCCGCCGGTTGGCCACTTCGGGGAACCGGTCGACGGCCGTGGTTAATTTGGGCATCAGCGGAAACCGGTTGCTGAACGATTCCCCCTGCTATGGCGACGCGCTAATGACGCGCTTTGGCCGCGACGTACTCGAACGGCCGGGCGTCAAGGCAGTCGTTGTTCTGATCGGCATCAACGATATCAATTTCGCGGCCATGCCGGCACGCAACGGTCTTGATTGCGACTTCCCGCATGCCTCGGTGACGGCGGCCGACCTGATTGCGGGCTATCAGCGAGTCATCGCAGCGGCGCGACACGGCGGTGTAAGGGTGTTCGGCGGAACGTTGACGCCCGCGTCGCTCCCACCGCAGCGGGAAAATATCCGCCTTGCGGTGAACGATTGGATCCGGTCGAGCCACGCTTTCGACGGCGTAGTCGACTTCGACGCCGCGCTTCGCGATCCGGCGCAACCGGATCGTCTTCAGGGCAAGTTCGATAGCGGCGATCACATCCATCCGAGCGACGCCGGGTACGCTGCCATGGCCGGCGCCGTGCCTGTCGAGGCGCTAGTAAATTCGATGCGCAAATAAGTCCGTCGAAAAGCTATCGCCACCCTTGCCATGAGGCTGTGAGTGACCTATGATTCGCCTCCTCGTTTGCGAACGAGGGCCGCGGCGGAAACCAGCGGCGGTTGAGTCAACAAGGTTTTAAGCGAAAGCGAAAAAATTTAGTTGACGAAACGGAAGAGAGTCTTCATAATCTCGTTTCTCTGCTGCAGATGCAGCGACGCAGAGCGAAGCGGTGCCGGGTAGGTGTGGTAAGGCAGCGTGGCGTGAGGCGAACCGATCTTTAAAAACTAACAGCCGATAAGTGTGGGCGCTTGATGCGCGACGCGAGCCGGGCCTTTCGGGGTCTGGCGCAAAGCGAAAGTATCAAGTCTCACACAGTAATGAAAGGAAGGTTTGGTCATCGAGAGATGGTTGAACACTTCGTCAGTACGTTGAGTGAGCGACCGGTTGGTAAGACAACCGAAAACAGTAACAGGTTTGAACTGAAGAGTTTGATCCTGGCTCAGATTGAACGCTGGCGGCATGCCTTACACATGCAAGTCGAACGGCAGCACGGGGGCAACCCTGGTGGCGAGTGGCGAACGGGTGAGTAATACATCGGAACGTGTCCTGTAGTGGGGGATAGCCCGGCGAAAGCCGGATTAATACCGCATACGCTCTGCGGAGGAAAGCGGGGGATCCTTCGGGACCTCGCGCTACAGGGGCGGCCGATGGCAGATTAGCTAGTTGGTGGGGTAAAGGCCTACCAAGGCGACGATCTGTAGCTGGTCTGAGAGGACGACCAGCCACACTGGGACTGAGACACGGCCCAGACTCCTACGGGAGGCAGCAGTGGGGAATTTTGGACAATGGGCGCAAGCCTGATCCAGCAATGCCGCGTGTGTGAAGAAGGCCTTCGGGTTGTAAAGCACTTTTGTCCGGAAAGAAAACCTCGTGGTTAATACCCGTGGGGGATGACGGTACCGGAAGAATAAGCACCGGCTAACTACGTGCCAGCAGCCGCGGTAATACGTAGGGTGCAAGCGTTAATCGGAATTACTGGGCGTAAAGCGTGCGCAGGCGGTTCGCTAAGACAGATGTGAAATCCCCGGGCTTAACCTGGGAACTGCATTTGTGACTGGCGGGCTAGAGTATGGCAGAGGGGGGTAGAATTCCACGTGTAGCAGTGAAATGCGTAGAGATGTGGAGGAATACCGATGGCGAAGGCAGCCCCCTGGGCCAATACTGACGCTCATGCACGAAAGCGTGGGGAGCAAACAGGATTAGATACCCTGGTAGTCCACGCCCTAAACGATGTCAACTAGTTGTCGGGTCTTCATTGACTTGGTAACGTAGCTAACGCGTGAAGTTGACCGCCTGGGGAGTACGGTCGCAAGATTAAAACTCAAAGGAATTGACGGGGACCCGCACAAGCGGTGGATGATGTGGATTAATTCGATGCAACGCGAAAAACCTTACCTACCCTTGACATGTATGGAACCCTGCTGAGAGGTGGGGGTGCCCGAAAGGGAGCCATAACACAGGTGCTGCATGGCTGTCGTCAGCTCGTGTCGTGAGATGTTGGGTTAAGTCCCGCAACGAGCGCAACCCTTGTCCCTAGTTGCTACGCAAGAGCACTCCAGGGAGACTGCCGGTGACAAACCGGAGGAAGGTGGGGATGACGTCAAGTCCTCATGGCCCTTATGGGTAGGGCTTCACACGTCATACAATGGTCGGAACAGAGGGTCGCCAACCCGCGAGGGGGAGCCAATCCCAGAAAACCGATCGTAGTCCGGATCGCACTCTGCAACTCGAGTGCGTGAAGCTGGAATCGCTAGTAATCGCGGATCAGCATGCCGCGGTGAATACGTTCCCGGGTCTTGTACACACCGCCCGTCACACCATGGGAGTGGGTTTCACCAGAAGTAGGTAGCCTAACCGCAAGGAGGGCGCTTACCACGGTGGGATTCATGACTGGGGTGAAGTCGTAACAAGGTAGCCGTATCGGAAGGTGCGGCTGGATCACCTCCTTTCTCGAGCTAGACGTGTCAAACGTTGAGCGCTCACGCTTATCGGCTGTAGTAGTAAAGAAACGCAGACAGACTCAGGGGTCTGTAGCTCAGTCGGTTAGAGCACCGTCTTGATAAGGCGGGGGTCGATGGTTCGAATCCATCCAGACCCACCACTGTCTTGTCTGGTGCGCTGGGCGTCTGAATACCTCTGGGGTCACTGTATGACTGGGGGATTAGCTCAGCTGGGAGAGCACCTGCTTTGCAAGCAGGGGGTCGTCGGTTCGATCCCGTCATCCTCCACCAATCCTCAATGCGTAGGGTTCTGTGTCAGGTACACAGAGCGTTGTGCATTGGCGATTGAGCCAGTCAGTAAGGATACGCGGTTACAGCAATCGCGCTATCGGCTGAACGTTCTTTAACAATCAGGAAGAAGTAGTAAAGAGATTCACGAAAGTGTACTTAGAGATGGGTACATGAGTAGGTGAATCAGGGTTGTGATTGTATCGATGTATTTTTAAGTGATCGAAAGATTGCTTTGGAATACGGCGCAACACGAATACTCAACCTGTAACGATTGTGAATCGACAGAGACACACCCGTTATAGGGTCAAGCGAACAAGTGCATGTGGTGGATGCCTTGGCGATCACAGGCGATGAAGGACGCGGTAGCCTGCGAAAAGCTACGGGGAGCTGGCAAACGAGCTTTGATCCGTAGATGTCCGAATGGGGAAACCCACTCCGTATGGAGTATCCATGACTGAATCCATAGGTCATGTGAAGCGAACGCGGTGAACTGAAACATCTAAGTAACCGCAGGAAAAGAAATCAACCGAGATTCCCAGAGTAGTGGCGAGCGAAATGGGAGCAGCCTGTACTCTTTATCTTCATTGTTAGTCGAAGGCTCTGGAAAGTGCCGCCATAGCAGGTGATAGCCCTGTAGACGAAAACAGCGAGGAAGAACTAGGTGTACGACAAGTAGGGCGGGACACGTGAAATCCTGTCTGAAGATGGGGGGACCATCCTCCAAGGCTAAATACTCGTGATCGACCGATAGTGAACCAGTACCGTGAGGGAAAGGCGAAAAGAACCCCGGGAGGGGAGTGAAACAGATCCTGAAACCGCATGCATACAAACAGTCGGAGCCTCGTAAGGGGTGACGGCGTACCTTTTGTATAATGGGTCAGCGACTTACATTCAGTGGCAAGCTTAACCGATTAGGGCAGGCGTAGCGAAAGCGAGTCCGAACAGGGCGTTCAGTCGCTGGGTGTAGACCCGAAACCAGGTGATCTATCCATGGCCAGGATGAAGGTGCGGTAACACGTACTGGAGGTCCGAACCCACTAACGTTGAAAAGTTAGGGGATGAGCTGTGGATAGGGGTGAAAGGCTAAACAAACCTGGAAATAGCTGGTTCTCTCCGAAAACTATTTAGGTAGTGCCTCGTGTATCACCTTCGGGGGTAGAGCACTGTCATGGTTGTGGGGTCCATTGCGGATTACTACGCCATAGCAAACTCCGAATACCGAAGAGTGCAATCACGGGAGACAGACATCGGGTGCTAACGTCCGGTGTCAAGAGGGAAACAACCCAGACCGCCAGCTAAGGTCCCCAAATATGGCTAAGTGGGAAACGAAGTGGGAAGGCTAAAACAGTCAGGAGGTTGGCTTAGAAGCAGCCATCCTTTAAAGAAAGCGTAATAGCTCACTGATCGAGTCGTCCTGCGCGGAAGATGTAACGGGGCTAAGCCATATACCGAAGCTGCGGATGCACATTTATGTGCATGGTAGGAGAGCGTTCCGTAAGCCTGCGAAGGTGCACTGGAAAGTGTGCTGGAGGTATCGGAAGTGCGAATGCTGACATGAGTAGCGATAAAGGGGGTGAAAGGCCCCCTCGCCGTAAGCCCAAGGTTTCCTACGCAACGTTCATCGGCGTAGGGTGAGTCGGCCCCTAAGGCGAGGCAGAAATGCGTAGCTGATGGGAAGCAGGTTAATATTCCTGCACCATTGTTGAATGCGATGGGGGGACGGATCGCGGAAGGTTGTCCGGGTGTTGGAAGTCCCGGTCCTTGCATTGGAGAAGGCGCTTTGGCAAATCCGGGCGCGTAATTCAAGGGTGTGAGGCCAGTCACTTCGGTGACGAAGCAATCGGAAGTGGTTCCAGGAAAAGCCTCTAAGCTTCAGTTCAACAAGACCGTACCGCAAACCGACACAGGTGGGCGAGATGAGTATTCTAAGGCGCTTGAGAGAACTCGGGAGAAGGAACTCGGCAAATTGGTACCGTAACTTCGGGATAAGGTACGCCCCTGTAGCTTGACTGGCCTGCGCCAGGAGGGTGAAGGGGTTGCAATAAACTGGTGGCTGCGACTGTTTAATAAAAACACAGCACTCTGCAAACACGAAAGTGGACGTATAGGGTGTGACGCCTGCCCGGTGCCGGAAGATTAAATGATGGGGTGCAAGCTCCTGATTGAAGTCCCGGTAAACGGCGGCCGTAACTATAACGGTCCTAAGGTAGCGAAATTCCTTGTCGGGTAAGTTCCGACCTGCACGAATGGCGTAACGATGGCCACACTGTCTCCTCCCGAGACTCAGCGAAGTTGAAGTGTTTGTGATGATGCAATCTCCCCGCGGCTAGACGGAAAGACCCCATGAACCTTTACTGTAGCTTTGCATTGGACTTTGAACCGGTCTGTGTAGGATAGGTGGGAGGCTGTGAAGCGTGGACGCCAGTCTGCGTGGAGCCATCCTTGAAATACCACCCTGATCTGTTTGAGGTTCTAACCTTGGTCCGTAATCCGGATCGGGGACAGTGCATGGTAGGCAGTTTGACTGGGGCGGTCTCCTCCCAAAGTGTAACGGAGGAGTACGAAGGTACGCTAGGTACGGTCGGAAATCGTGCTGATAGTGCAATGGCATAAGCGTGCTTAACTGCGAGACCGACAAGTCGAGCAGGTGCGAAAGCAGGTCATAGTGATCCGGTGGTTCTGTATGGAAGGGCCATCGCTCAACGGATAAAAGGTACTCTGGGGATAACAGGCTGATACCGCCCAAGAGTTCATATCGACGGCGGTGTTTGGCACCTCGATGTCGGCTCATCTCATCCTGGGGCTGTAGCCGGTCCCAAGGGTATGGCTGTTCGCCATTTAAAGAGGTACGTGAGCTGGGTTTAAAACGTCGTGAGACAGTTTGGTCCCTATCTGCCGTGGGCGCTGGATATTTGAAGGGGGCTGCTCCTAGTACGAGAGGACCGGAGTGGACGAACCTCTGGTGTACCGGTTGTCACGCCAGTGGCATCGCCGGGTAGCTATGTTCGGAAGAGATAACCGCTGAAAGCATCTAAGCGGGAAACTCGCCTTAAGATGAGATATCCCCGGGGCTTCGAGCCCCTTGAAGGGTCGTTCAAGACCAGGACGTTGATAGGTCAGGTGTGTAAGCGCAGTAATGTGCTCAGCTAACTGATACTAATTGCCCGTAAGGCTTGATCCTATAACAGGTGTGTCTCGACCAGCGTTGGCGCTTCAGCGCCTACACTGGTCCGATCCCCGAAGGGGATGCGCTTGAACTCGCAGTGAGTTCGCGCCAGACACCCAGGTTGAGAGATCAGTGTTGTGCCAGAAACAACACAACCCGCACGTGCTGAACGTGCAAAACGAGAGGCATCCTCTCAACTACTTCTTCCAGATTGGCTGTGCCGCCCCAAAGGCGACCCAGCAACCCGTCAAAGCCTGATGACCATAGCGAGTCGGTCCCACCCCTTCCCATCCCGAACAGGACCGTGAAACGACTCCACGCCGATGATAGTGCGGATTGCCCGTGTGAAAGTAGGTAATCGTCAGGCTCCCCAGCAGCATCAGAAACCCCACCCCAGCAAAGGTGGGGTTTCTGCGTTTACGCGCAGCACCGTGATCACTACATATAAGTGAGAGCGTTTGGGTTGGAATAGTCAGGCAGGTCTTGACATCGAGCGGTTGTTCCCCCATAATCATCAGTTCTCTGCGGAGGGGTGCCCGAGTGGCTAAAGGGGGCAGACTGTAAATCTGTTGGCTTACGCCTACGTTGGTTCGAATCCAACCTCCTCCACCAGAATGCAAGTTGAAGCAGTTGTTGGGAATCCATGACCTTGCGGGTGTAGCTCAATGGTAGAGCAGAAGCCTTCCAAGCTTACGACGAGGGTTCGATTCCCTTCACCCGCTCCAGCACACAAAAGTAGCGCCCATGTGGCTCAGTGGTAGAGCACTCCCTTGGTAAGGGAGAGGTCGGCAGTTCGATCCTGCCCATGGGCACCAGAAGTACTCGGTGATTGTTTGCGCCCGGCGCAACGTACGGAAAAATCCTCTTAGGAGTCGAAAATGGCCAAGGGTAAGTTTGAGCGGACCAAGCCGCACGTGAACGTCGGCACGATCGGTCACGTTGACCACGGCAAGACCACGCTGACGGCAGCGATCACGACGGTTCTGACGCAGAAGTTCGGCGGCGAAGCGAAGGCATACGACCAGATCGACGCGGCACCGGAAGAAAAGGCGCGTGGTATCACGATCAACACGGCGCACGTCGAGTACGAAACGGCTAACCGCCACTACGCACACGTTGACTGCCCGGGCCACGCTGACTATGTGAAGAACATGATCACGGGCGCCGCGCAGATGGACGGCGCGATCCTGGTGTGCTCGGCCGCTGACGGCCCGATGCCGCAAACGCGTGAGCACATCCTGCTGGCGCGTCAGGTCGGTGTGCCGTACATCATCGTGTTCCTGAACAAGTGCGACATGGTGGACGACGCTGAGCTGCTGGAGCTGGTCGAGATGGAAGTGCGCGAGCTTCTGTCGAAGTACGACTTCCCGGGCGACGACACGCCGATCATCAAGGGTTCGGCCAAGCTGGCGCTGGAAGGCGACAAGGGCGAGCTGGGCGAAGTGGCGATCATGAATCTGGCCGACGCGCTGGACACGTACATCCCGACGCCGGAGCGCGCAGTGGATGGCGCATTCCTGATGCCGGTGGAAGACGTGTTCTCGATCTCGGGTCGCGGCACGGTGGTGACGGGTCGCGTTGAGCGTGGCGTCGTGAAGGTCGGTGAGGAAATCGAAATCGTCGGTATCAAGCCGACGGTGAAGACGACCTGCACGGGCGTGGAAATGTTCCGCAAGCTGCTCGACCAGGGTCAGGCGGGCGACAACGTTGGTATCCTGCTGCGCGGCACGAAGCGCGAAGACGTGGAGCGTGGCCAGGTGCTGGCCAAGCCGGGCTCGATCAACCCGCACACGCACTTCACGGCTGAGGTGTACGTGCTGAGCAAGGACGAAGGCGGCCGTCACACGCCGTTCTTCAACAACTATCGTCCGCAGTTCTACTTCCGTACGACGGACGTGACGGGCTCGATCGAGTTGCCGAAGGACAAGGAAATGGTCATGCCGGGCGACAATGTGTCGATCACGGTGAAGCTGATCAACCCGATCGCGATGGAAGAAGGTCTGCGCTTCGCTATCCGCGAAGGCGGCCGTACCGTCGGCGCTGGTGTCGTTGCCAAGATTCTCGAGTAACGCCAGATAGTTCTCGTTAATCTGTAGTTTCGGGGTTGGCGGTGTCGTCAACCCCAAATGGTTTAGGGGTATAGCTCAACTGGCAGAGCGTCGGTCTCCAAAACCGAAGGTTGGGGGTTCGATTCCCTCTGCCCCTGCCAACTCTCGCGTCAACTGTGGCGCTTCGTTAAGGTGTTATGGCGAATCCTTCCGTCGAAACTGTAAATACATCCGGCGACAAGCTGATGCTCGTCGCGGGCGTATTGCTGGTCTTGGCCGGGTTCGTGGGGTTCTTCTGGCTCAATGGTCAGGAATGGTACGTCCGCGGAGCCGCCTTGGCTGTTGGTGCAATCGCGGGTGTTGCAGTCGGTCTTCTCTCCGCGCCTGGCAAGGGTTTCATCGCTTTCGCCAAAGACTCGTACAAGGAAGTCCGCAAGGTCGTCTGGCCGACTCGCAAAGAGGCAACTCAGACGACTTTGGTGGTTTTCGGCTTCGTGTTCGTGATGGCGATCTTTCTGTGGGTTAGTGATAAATCCATCGAATGGGCGATTTTCTCGGTGATTCTGGGTTGGAAATGATATGAGCGATACTCCGGCATCTCCGAGCGGCAAACGTTGGTACGTCGTGCACGCCTACTCCGGTATGGAGAAGAGCGTGCAGCGTGCGCTTCAGGAGCGCATTGAGCGCGCCGGCATGCAAGACCAGTTTGGTCAAATCCTCGTCCCGACCGAAGAGGTGGTCGAGGTAAAGGGCGGTCACAAATCTGTGACTGAGCGTCGTTTCTTCCCCGGTTACGTACTGGTTGAGATGGAAATGACGGATGAGACGTGGCACCTCGTGAAGAACACGGCGAAGGTCACGGGCTTCGTAGGCGGTGCGCGTAATCGGCCGAGTCCGATTTCTCCGCGCGAAGTCGAGAAGATCATGTCGCAGATGCAGGAGGGTGTGGAGAAACCGCGTCCGAAGACCCTGTTTGAAGTAGGCGAGATGGTTCGGGTGAAGGACGGTCCTTTCACCGATTTCAACGGCAGCGTCGAAGAAGTGAATTACGAAAAGTCGCGCGTCCGTGTTTCCGTTACAATCTTCGGCCGCGCCACGCCGGTCGAGCTGGAATTCGGCCAAGTCGAGAAGTTGTAATCCAGATTCTACGCAGCGCGCCGGTCGGCGCGTTTCGTATTTCGCGCTTACGGTCCGCGTAATGGCCGTTGAGGAGCGCAAGTACTCGGGTTTCCGGCGAACGCGCGCTACTACTCACTGAACGTTCGCTTGCAAGATGACGTTCCAAAGAGGTTTTCAACATGGCAAAGAAAATCATCGGCTTTATCAAGCTGCAGATTCCTGCAGGTAAAGCCAACCCGTCGCCGCCGGTCGGTCCGGCACTGGGCCAGCGCGGCCTGAACATCATGGAGTTCTGCAAGGCGTTTAACGCGCAGACTCAAGCACTGGAACCGGGTCTGCCGATTCCGGTCGTGATCACCGCGTTTGCTGACAAGAGCTTCACGTTTGTCCTGAAGACGCCGCCGGCAACGGTTCTGATCAAGAAGGCAGCTAAGATCGACAAGGGTTCGAGCAAGCCGCACACCGACAAGGTCGGCAAGATCACCCGCGCTCAAGCTGAAGACATCGCCAAGACCAAGATGCCCGATCTGACCGCGGCTGATCTGGATGCAGCGGTTCGTACGATCGCTGGTAGCGCCCGCTCGATGGGCATCACCGTGGAGGGCGTGTAAATGGCTAAGCTTTCTAAGCGTCTGCAGGCTTTTGCAGCAAAGGTTGACCGTCAGAAGCTGTACCCGATCGACGACGCGCTGTCGCTGGTTAAGGAGTGCGCAAGCGCGAAGTTCGACGAGTCGATCGACGTGGCAGTGCAACTCGGCATCGACGCGAAGAAGTCGGACCAAGTGGTCCGCGGTTCGGTCGTTCTGCCGGCAGGGACGGGCAAGTCGGTTCGCGTCGCCGTGTTCGCACAGGGCGAAAAGGCTGAACAGGCTCGCGCAGCCGGCGCTGAAGTCGTCGGTATGGAAGACCTGGCTGAACAGGTGAAGGCTGGCAATCTGGACTTCGACATCGTGATCGCTTCGCCGGACACGATGCGCGTGGTCGGTACGCTCGGTCAGATCCTCGGCCCGCGAGGCCTGATGCCTAACCCGAAGGTTGGTACGGTCACGCCGGACGTCGCAACGGCCGTGAAGAATGCCAAGGCTGGCCAGGTGCAATTCCGTGTCGACAAGGCCGGTATTATCCACGCCACGATCGGTCGTGCTTCGTTCGAACCGACGGCTCTGCGTAGCAATCTGAGCGCTCTGATCGACGCGCTCCAGAAGGCTAAGCCGGCAACCAGCAAGGGTGTTTACCTGCGTAAGGTTGCACTGTCGAGCACGATGGGCGTCGGCGTTCGCGTCGATCAGACGTCGCTCGCTGCACAGTAAGTAATTCTTCGCCTCGACGAAAGTCGGGGCGTTTATGGGCTTTGGGCGGTTGCGAGGTGGCAGTAGTTGGCATCTCGCAGCCGGTTGTCAAAGACCGTTGGCGGGCACGCAGCAAGTAGGCGGGCTCTTAATGTAAAGCCAACGCAGATGGCGAACCCGAAAAGGTTTTGTAGTGATGAAGTCGTCAGACGCTTGCAGCAATGCGGGTGTCGGGCGGTCGAAATACTCCTGACTGGTCGGACGCCGTTATTGAACGCGGTACACAAGGCGCACGCTGCGTGTATCGAATCTGGAGGTTAACCGTGCCACTCAACAAAGAAAGCAAGCAGGCCGTCGTCGCTGAGGTTGCCGCGCAAGTCGCGAAAGCCCAGACCGTGGTTCTGGCTGAGTATCGTGGGATCACGGTTGGCGATCTGACCAAGCTGCGCGCGAAAGCGCGTGAGCAACAGGTGTACCTTCGCGTGTTGAAAAACACGCTGGCGCGTCGCGCTGTCGAAGGTACCCCGTTCGCTCCGCTGGCAGAGCAGATGACTGGCCCCCTGATCTACGGCATCTCTGAAGATGCAATTGCTGCTGCTAAGGTCGTCAATGACTTCAGCAAGAGCAATGATAAGTTGGTCATCAAGGCTGGCGCCTACGAAGGCAACGTGATGGACAAGGCGGGCGTGCAAGCGCTGGCCAACATCCCGAGCCGCGAGGAGCTGCTCTCCAAGCTGTTGTTCGTTATGCAAGCACCTGTTTCTGGCTTCGCGCGCGCTTTGGCCGCGCTGGCAGAAAAGAAACAAGGCGAAGAATCCGCTGCGTAATGCACTTCAGCCGAGCGTAATTGATCGCTAGCTGTATCCGAATTCAATTTAGGAGTATTTCAAATGGCAATCGCAAAAGAAGACATCCTCGAAGCCGTAGGCTCGATGTCGGTTCTGGAACTGAACGAGCTGGTTAAGGCGTTCGAAGAAAAGTTTGGCGTGTCGGCAGCTGCTGTTGCAGTGGCAGGCCCCGCAGGTGCAGGCGGCGGCGCTGCTGCAGCTGAAGAGCAAACCGAATTCACGGTGAACCTGATTGAAGTTGGCGCGAACAAGGTTTCCGTCATTAAGGCAGTTCGTGAACTGACGGGTCTCGGCCTGAAGGAAGCGAAGGACCTGGTCGACGGTGCACCGAAGCCTGTGAAGGAATCGGTACCGAAGGCTGCTGCTGAAGAAGCGAAGAAGAAGCTGGAAGAAGCCGGCGCGAAGGCTGAAATCAAGTAAGTTTCAGCGCGCTGTGCGAAGGCTGGCGGTTTTCCACCGCCGGCCTTTTTGTGCTTTGTGGGGGACGCGTTTTTGCATCGTTGTTTAGCAACAATGCGACTCCCAGAAGCCAAAGAAAACCGCCTATCGGCAACATTGACCGGCGCTTCTCTTTGTCTTCTGAAGCGACTGCAGAAGGCAAGTTTGGTCGGGTAGCGGTTAAGGTTCCATGCGACAGGCATCCGCTGCCGTCAGCCAGCGGTTGGTAGAGGCCAACCACCAAGCTTCTAGGCTCGTTCAAGCCATCGGACGGCCATCGGGTCTCAGTCGGTGAACACTCGGGTTGTCTCATCAAGGTATCCTGCCTCGACAACAATGCCCGCCGTGATTCGGAGATCGTATGCAATATTCCTTCACCGAGAAGAAGCGTATTCGCAAGAGTTTTGCGAAGCGCCCCATCGTTCACCAAGTACCTTTCCTGCTGGCTACCCAGCTTGAATCATTCAGCACGTTTCTGCAAGCAGACACGTCCTCCACGCAACGCAAGCCGGAAGGCCTGCAAGCCGCGTTCACATCCGTTTTCCCGATTGTTTCGCACAACGGGTTCGCACGTCTCGAGTTCGTCAGCTATATGCTGTCGCCGCCGGCATTCAACATCAAGGAATGTCAGCAGCGCGGTTTGACGTACTGCTCCGCCCTGCGCGCCAAAGTGCGTCTGGTGCTGCTCGACAAGGAGTCGCCGAGCAAGCCGGTCGTCAAGGAAGTGAAGGAACAGGAAGTGTACATGGGCGAAATTCCGCTCATGACGCCGACGGGTTCGTTCGTCATCAACGGCACGGAACGTGTGATCGTTTCGCAGCTGCACCGTTCGCCTGGCGTGTTCTTCGAACACGACAAGGGCAAGACGCACAGCTCGGGCAAGCTCCTGTTTTCGGCACGTATCATTCCTTACCGCGGTTCGTGGCTCGATTTCGAGTTCGACCCGAAGGATGTGCTGTACTTCCGCGTCGACCGTCGCCGCAAGATGCCGGTCACGATCCTGCTGAAGGCAATCGGCCTCACGCCGGAACAGATCCTCGCAAACTTCTTCGTGTTCGATAACTTCACGCTGATGCCGGAAGGCGCGCAGATGGAGTTCGTGCCGGAGCGTCTGCGTGGCGAAGTCGCGCGCTTCGACATCACGGACCGTGATGGCAACGTGATCGTCCAGAAGGACAAGCGGATCAACGCGAAGCACATTCGCGATCTGGACAACGCGAAGACCAAGTTCATCTCGGTCCCGGAAGACTATCTGCTCGGCCGCGTGCTGGCGAAAAACGTCGTCGACGGCGACACCGGTGAAGTCATCGCCAACGCGAATGACGAAATCACCGAGACCGTCCTCGAAAAGCTGCGCGAGTCGAAGATCAAAGACATCCAGACGCTCTACACGAACGATCTGGATCAAGGTCCGTACATTTCGTCGACGCTGCGTATCGACGAAACCGCGGACAAGATGGCCGCTCGCATCGCGATCTACCGCATGATGCGTCCGGGCGAACCGCCGACCGAAGAAGCGGTCGAGGCACTGTTCAACCGTCTGTTCTACAGCGAAGACGCATACGACCTGTCCAAGGTGGGTCGTATGAAGTTCAATCGCCGTGTCGGCCGCGATGAAATCGTTGGCCCGATGACGCTGCAAGACGACGACATCCTCGCCACGATCAAGATTCTGGTCGAACTGCGTAACGGTAAGGGTGAAGTCGACGACATCGACCACTTGGGCAATCGCCGTGTGCGTTGCGTCGGCGAACTGGCGGAAAACCAGTTCCGCGCCGGTCTCGTGCGTGTCGAACGTGCTGTGAAGGAACGCCTCGGCCAGGCCGAAAGCGAAAACCTGATGCCGCACGACCTGATCAACTCGAAGCCGATTTCGTCGGCAATTCGCGAGTTCTTCGGTTCGTCGCAGCTGTCGCAGTTCATGGACCAGACGAATCCGCTGTCGGAAATCACCCACAAGCGCCGTGTCTCGGCACTTGGCCCGGGCGGTTTGACGCGTGAGCGCGCAGGCTTTGAAGTCCGCGACGTCCACCCGACGCACTATGGTCGTGTCTGCCCGATCGAAACGCCTGAAGGTCCGAACATCGGCCTGATCAACTCGCTCGCGTTGTACGCGCACCTGAACGAATACGGCTTCCTCGAAACGCCGTATCGCAAGGTCGTGGACGGCAAGGTGACCGACCAGATCGATTACCTGTCGGCAATCGAAGAAGGTCGTTACGTGATCGCTCAGGCGAACGCGGCAGTGGCTGAAGACGGTACGCTGACCGACGAACTCGTGTCGTCGCGTGAAGCGGGCGAAACGCTGATGGTGACGCCGGATCGCATCCAGTACATGGACGTGGCGCCGTCGCAGATCGTGTCGGTGGCAGCATCGCTGATTCCGTTCCTCGAGCACGACGACGCGAACCGCGCTTTGATGGGCTCGAACATGCAGCGTCAGGCTGTGCCGTGTCTGCGTCCTGAAAAGGCCGTGGTGGGTACGGGTATCGAGCGCACGGTGGCGGTCGACTCGGGTACGACGGTTCAGGCATTCCGCGGCGGTGTGGTCGATTACGTCGACGCCGGCCGTATGGTGATTCGCGTGAACGACGATGAAGCCGTTGCTGGCGACGTCGGCGTGGACATCTACAACCTGATCAAGTACACGCGTTCGAACCAGAACACGAACATCAACCAGCGCCCGATCGTGAAGGTCGGCGATATCGTGTCGCGTGGCGACGTGCTGGCTGACGGCGCATCGACCGATCTGGGTGAACTGGCTCTTGGCCAGAACATGCTGGTCGCGTTCATGCCGTGGAACGGCTACAACTTCGAAGACTCGATTTTGATCTCGGAGAAGGTGGTTGCCGACGACCGTTACACGTCGATCCACATCGAAGAACTGAACGTCGTGGCTCGCGACACGAAGCTCGGACCGGAAGAAATCACGCGCGACATCTCGAACCTGGCTGAAGTGCAACTCGGCCGTCTCGACGAGTCGGGCATCGTCTACATCGGCGCGGAAGTCGAAGCAGGCGACGTGCTGGTCGGCAAGGTCACGCCGAAGGGCGAAACCCAGCTGACGCCGGAAGAAAAGCTGCTGCGCGCGATCTTCGGTGAAAAGGCTTCGGACGTGAAGGACACGTCGCTGCGCGTGCCGTCGGGCATGAGCGGTACGGTGATCGACGTTCAGGTGTTCACGCGTGAAGGCATTCAGCGCGACAAGCGTGCGCAACAGATCATCGACGATGAACTGAAGCGCTATCGCCTCGACTTGAACGACCAGCTGCGCATCGTGGAAGGCGACGCGTTCCAGCGTCTCGCACGTATGCTCGACGGCAAGGTCGCGAACGGCGGTCCGAAGAAGCTGGCAAAGGGCACGAAGATCGAACAGGCTTACCTGCAAGATCTGGATCATTACCACTGGTTCGACATCCGCCTCGCGGACGAAGAAGCAGCGGCACAGCTCGAAGCCATTAAGGACTCGATCGAACAGAAGCGTCACCAGTTCGATCTGGCGTTCGAAGAGAAGCGCAAGAAGCTCACGCAAGGCGACGAACTGCCGCCGGGCGTGTTGAAGATGGTCAAGGTGTACCTGGCAGTGAAGCGCCGCCTGCAGCCTGGCGACAAGATGGCCGGCCGTCACGGTAACAAGGGTGTCGTGTCGAAGATCGTGCCGATTGAAGACATGCCGTACATGGCCGACGGCCGTCCGGCTGACGTCGTTCTGAACCCGCTCGGCGTGCCGTCGCGGATGAACGTCGGTCAGGTTCTCGAAGTGCATCTGGGTTGGGCCGCGAAGGGTCTCGGCTGGCGTATCGGCGAAATGCTGCAGCGTCAGGCGAAGATCGCTGAACTGCGCGAATTCCTGACCAAGATCTACAACGAGTCGGGCCGCGCCGAAGAGCTGGACAGCTTCACCGACGACGAAATCGTGGAACTGGCGAAGAACCTGCGCGAAGGCGTGCCGTTCGCAACGCCGGTGTTCGACGGTGCGACGGAAGAAGAAATGTCGCGCGCGCTGGATCTGGCGTTCCCGGACGACATCGCGAAGAACCTCGGCATGACGCCGTCGAAGAATCAGGTTCGTCTGTACGACGGCCGGACCGGCGAAATGTTCGAACGTACGGTGACGGTCGGCTACATGCACTACCTGAAGCTGCACCACCTGGTCGACGACAAGATGCACGCGCGTTCCACGGGCCCGTACTCGCTCGTGACGCAGCAGCCGTTGGGCGGTAAGGCGCAGTTCGGTGGCCAGCGTTTCGGTGAAATGGAAGTGTGGGCGCTCGAAGCGTACGGCGCATCGTACGTGCTGCAGGAAATGCTGACGGTGAAGTCGGACGACGTGACAGGCCGGACCAAGGTGTACGAGAACCTGGTCAAGGGCGATCACGTGATCGATGCAGGCATGCCGGAATCCTTCAACGTGTTGGTGAAGGAAATCCGCTCGCTCGGTATCGACATCGACCTCGACCGCAACTAATCGGACTACTGGAGAGAAGCGATGAAAGCTTTGCTCGATCTATTCAAGCAAGTCCAACAACCTGAAGTTTTTGACGCGATCAAGATCGGTCTGGCCTCGCCGGACAAGATCCGTTCGTGGTCGTTCGGTGAAGTGAAGAAGCCGGAAACCATCAACTACCGGACGTTCAAGCCGGAACGCGATGGTTTGTTCTGCGCGAAGATTTTCGGGCCGATCAAAGACTACGAATGCCTTTGCGGCAAATACAAGCGCCTGAAGCACCGTGGCGTGATCTGCGAGAAGTGCGGCGTCGAAGTGACGCTGGCGAAGGTGCGTCGCGAACGGATGGGCCACATTGAACTGGCCTCGCCGGTTGCGCACATCTGGTTCCTGAAGTCGCTGCCGTCGCGTCTGGGCATGGTGCTCGACATGACGCTGCGCGACATCGAACGCGTGCTGTACTTCGAAGCATATGTGGTGATCGATCCGGGCATGACGCCGCTGAAAGCGCGGCAGATCATGACCGAAGAGGATTACTACAACAAGGTCGAAGAATACGGTGACGAATTCCGTGCCGAAATGGGCGCGGAAGGCGTTCGCGAGCTGCTGCGCGCGATCAATATCGACGAACAGGTCGAAATGCTCCGTACCGAACTCAAGAACACGGGTTCGGAAGCGAAGATCAAGAAGTACGCGAAGCGCCTGAAGGTGCTCGAGGCTTTCCAGCGTTCGGGCATCAAGCCTGACTGGATGGTGCTCGAAGTGCTGCCGGTGCTCCCGCCGGAACTGCGTCCGCTGGTGCCGCTGGACGGCGGCCGCTTCGCGACGTCGGACCTGAACGACCTGTATCGCCGCGTGATCAACCGTAACAACCGGTTGAAGCGTCTGCTCGAACTGAAGGCGCCTGAAATCATCGTCCGCAACGAAAAGCGGATGCTGCAGGAAGCCGTCGATTCGCTGCTCGACAACGGTCGCCGCGGTAAGGCAATGACCGGCGCGAACAAGCGTCCGCTGAAGTCGCTCGCTGACATGATCAAGGGTAAGGGCGGTCGTTTCCGTCAGAACTTGCTCGGTAAGCGCGTCGACTATTCGGGCCGTTCGGTGATCGTGGTCGGCCCGACGCTGAAGCTGCACCAGTGCGGTCTGCCGAAGCTGATGGCGCTCGAACTGTTCAAGCCGTTCATCTTCAACAAGCTGGAAGTGATGGGTGTTGCTACCACCATCAAGGCTGCGAAGAAGGAAGTCGAGAACCAGACGCCGGTGGTGTGGGACATCTTGGAAGAGGTGATCCGCGAGCACCCGGTCATGCTGAACCGTGCGCCTACGCTGCACCGTCTTGGCATTCAGGCTTTCGAGCCGGTGCTGATCGAAGGTAAGGCAATCCAGCTGCACCCGCTCGTTTGCGCGGCGTTCAACGCCGACTTCGACGGTGACCAGATGGCTGTTCACGTCCCGCTGTCGCTCGAAGCGCAGATGGAAGCGCGCACGCTGATGCTGGCGTCGAACAACGTGCTGTTCCCGGCTAACGGCGATCCGTCGATCGTGCCGTCGCAGGATATCGTGCTCGGTCTGTACTACGCGACCCGTGAAGCTGTGAACGCGAAGGGCGAAGGCCTGACGTTCACCGGCGTTTCGGAAGCGCTGCGTGCATACGAGAACAAGGAAGTCGAGCTCGCCTCGCGCGTCAACGTGCGGATCACCGAAATGGTCCACAACGAAGACAAGTCGGAAGGTGCGCCGGCGTTCGTGCCGAAGATCTCGCTGTACGCGACGACCGTCGGCCGTGCAATCCTGTCGGAAATTCTGCCGCCGGGCCTGCCGTTCTCGGTGCTGAACAAGCCGCTGAAGAAGAAGGAAATCTCGCGTCTGATCAACACCGCATTCCGCAAGTGCGGTCTGCGTGAAACGGTGATTTTCGCCGACCAGTTGATGCAGTCGGGTTTCCGTCTGGCCACGCGCGCTGGTATCTCGATCTGCGTCGACGACATGCTCGTGCCGCCGCAGAAAGAAACCATCGTTGGCGACGCTGCGAAGAAGGTGAAGGAATACGACCGTCAATACATGTCGGGTCTCGTCACGTCGCAAGAGCGCTACAACAACGTGGTCGACATCTGGTCGGCAACGTCGGAAGCGGTCGGCAAGGCGATGATGGAACAGCTGTCGACGGAACCGGTGGTGGATCGCGACGGCAACGAAACGCGTCAGGAATCGTTCAACTCCATCTACATGATGGCGGACTCGGGCGCTCGTGGTTCCGCAGTTCAGATTCGTCAGCTGGCCGGTATGCGTGGCCTGATGGCGAAGCCGGACGGCTCGATCATCGAGACGCCGATTACGGCGAACTTCCGTGAAGGTCTGAACGTGTTGCAGTACTTCATCTCGACCCACGGCGCACGTAAGGGTCTGGCTGATACGGCACTGAAGACGGCAAACTCCGGTTACCTGACGCGACGTCTCGTCGACGTGACGCAGGATCTGGTGGTGGTCGAGGACGATTGCGGTACGTCCAACGGCGTGGCGATGAAGGCGTTGGTCGAAGGCGGTGAAGTCGTCGAAGCGCTGCGTGATCGTATCCTCGGTCGCGTGGCGGTGGCTGACGTCGTCAATCCGGAATCGCAGGAAACGCTGTACGAAGCGGGCAGCCTGCTCGACGAAGATGCGGTCGAAGAAATCGAGCGCCTCGGCATCGACGAAGTGCGCGTGCGTACGCCGCTGACGTGCGAAACACGTTACGGCCTGTGCGCAGCTTGCTACGGCCGCGACCTGGGCCGCGGCTCGCTCGTGAATGTCGGCGAGGCAGTCGGTGTGATCGCCGCTCAGTCGATCGGTGAGCCGGGCACGCAGCTGACCATGCGTACGTTCCACATCGGTGGTGCGGCGTCGCGTGCGGCAGTGGCTTCGTCGGTTGAAGCCAAGTCGAACGGTACGGTGCGTTTCACGTCGACGATGCGTTACGTCACTAACGCGAAGGGCGAGCAGATCGTCATTTCGCGATCGGGCGAAGCGATGATCACCGACGACCACGGTCGCGAGCGCGAACGTCACAAGGTGCCGTACGGCGCGACGCTGTTGCAGCTGGACGGCGCGCAGATCAAGGCCGGCACGCAACTGGCGACGTGGGACCCGATGACGCGTCCGATCATCACCGAGTACGGTGGTACGGTGAAGTTCGAGAACGTCGAAGAAGGCGTGACCGTTGCGAAGCAGATCGACGACGTGACGGGTCTTTCGACTCTTGTCGTGATCGACGTGAAGCGCCGCGGTTCGCAAGCTTCGAAGACGGTGCGTCCGCAGGTCAAGCTGCTCGACGCGAACGGCGAGGAAGTGAAGATCCCCAACACCGAGCATTCGGTGCAGATCGGCTTCCAGGTCGGCGCTCTGATCACCGTGAAGGACGGTCAGCAAGTGCAGGTCGGTGAAGTGCTCGCACGTATCCCGACTGAATCGCAGAAGACGCGTGACATTACCGGCGGTCTGCCGCGTGTGGCGGAACTGTTCGAAGCACGTTCGCCGAAGGACGCAGGTATCCTGGCGGAAGTCACGGGTACGACGTCGTTCGGTAAGGACACGAAGGGCAAGCAGCGTCTCGTTATCACGGACCTCGAGGGCAACCAGCACGAGTTCCTGATCGCGAAGGAAAAGCAGGTTCTGGTTCACGATGGTCAGGTCGTCAACAAGGGCGAAATGATCGTGGACGGACCGGCGGATCCGCACGACATCCTGCGTTTGCAGGGCGTCGAAGCGCTGTCGCGCTACATCGTGGACGAAGTGCAGGACGTGTACCGTCTGCAAGGCGTGAAGATCAACGACAAGCACATTGAAGTGATTGTTCGTCAGATGCTGCGCCGCGTGCAGATTACGGACAACGGCGATACGCGTTTCATCCCGGGCGAACAGGTCGAGCGGTCGGATATGCTCGACGAGAACGACCGTATGATCGCGGAAGACAAGCGTCCGGCAACGTACGAAAACGTGTTGCTCGGTATCACGAAGGCGTCGCTGTCGACCGATTCGTTCATCTCTGCGGCATCGTTCCAGGAAACGACCCGCGTGCTGACCGAAGCGGCGATTATGGGCAAGCGCGACGATCTGCGTGGCCTGAAGGAAAACGTGATCGTCGGCCGTTTGATTCCGGCCGGTACGGGTCTCGCGTTCCACAAGGCACGCAAGAGCAAGGAACTGTCCGACCGCGAGCGTTTCGATCAGATCGCAGCGGAAGAGTCGTTCGAATTCGGTACGCCGGAAACCCCGGCCGCCGAACAGCAGCACTCAGGCGAATAAGTCCCAGCGGCGTAAGCCGCTTGGGGCTCTAGCCAGCGAAGCCGCTCAGTTTCGACTGAGCGGCTTTTTTTTGCGCCGCTTTATTACGCGTTCTTGTCCATTGGCAGGCCAGATGGCTAACGTTGTTGCAAAGCGCGGGCGCAGCGCGAATGCGTTGGTAAAATTCGTGTCACCCGCTTTACGCTGCTTCTCTCAAATTCATGTCCCGTCCGCTCGAAATCCTCAACGAAGTTTTTGGTTACCCCGCGTTCAGAGGACAGCAAGGCGAAATTGTCGAACACGTCGCTGGCGGCGGCGATTGTCTCGTGCTGATGCCAACGGGCGGCGGGAAGTCGCTGTGTTATCAGATCCCGTCGCTGGTGCGACGCGAAGGCGGCTTCGGCACGGGTATCGTGGTCTCGCCGTTGATCGCGCTGATGCAGGATCAAGTCGCCGCGCTCACGGAAGTCGGCGTGCGCGCCGCTTACCTGAACTCCACGCTTTCGAGCGCGGAGGCAATGGCTACCGAGCGTGCGCTGCGTGACGGCGACATCGATCTGCTCTACGTGGCGCCCGAACGTTTGATGACGCCTCGATTCCAGGAGTTGCTCGAGCGCACCCGCATCGGACTTTTCGCGATCGACGAAGCGCATTGCGTCTCGCAATGGGGGCACGATTTCCGGCCCGAATATATTCAGCTGTCGGTGCTGCACGAGCGCTTCCCGAATGTGCCGCGCATTGCGCTGACCGCGACCGCGGACGCCATCACGCGAGACGAAATCATTCACCGTCTCGCACTCGACGACGCGCGCATTTTCGTTTCGAGTTTCGACCGGCCCAATATCCGTTATCGCATCGTCGAAAAGGACAACGCGCGCACGCAGTTGCTCGACTTTATTCGCGCCGAACACACGCGGGCGGACGGTACGACCGACGCTGGGGTGGTCTATTGCCTGTCGCGGCGCAAAGTCGAAGAGACCGCCGAATGGCTCAAAGAAAAGGGCATGCGCGCCTTGCCGTATCACGCGGGCATGGAATTCGAGACGCGCCAGAAACATCAGGAGATGTTTCAGCGCGAGGAAGGCATTGTGATGTGCGCGACGATCGCATTCGGCATGGGCATCGACAAGCCGGACGTGCGGTTCGTCGCTCACCTCGATTTGCCGAAGAGTGTCGAAGGGTATTACCAGGAAACCGGTCGCGCCGGCCGCGATGGCATGCCGGCCAATGCATGGATGGCCTATGGTTTAGGCGACGTCGTCCAGCAGCGCAAGATGATCGACGAGTCTGACGCAGACGACGCACACAAGCGCGTCCAGACCGGCAAGCTGGATGCACTTCTTGGTTTGTGCGAAGCGGCGACGTGCCGGCGCGTGCGCCTTCTCGCGTATTTCGGCGAATCGAGCAAACCTTGCGGTAATTGCGACAACTGCCTTGAGCCACCCGACACGTGGGACGCGACGCGCGAGTCGCAGATGGCCCTGTCGTGTGTCTTTCGCGCGCAGCGGGCGAGCGGTTTTCACTTCGGCGCGGGCCATCTCATCGACATTCTGCGCGGCAATCGCAGCGAGAAGATCCTGCAGCGCGGGCACGAAAAACTGACCACATTCGGCATTGGCGCAGCACTCGGCGAACCGGAGTGGCGCGCGGTGTTTCGCCAGTTGGTGGCGTTCGGTTATCTGACCGTCGATCACGAAGGATTCGGCTCGCTCGTTCTCACCGAGGCTAGCAAGCCCGTTTTAAAGGGCGAGCAAAACGTCACGATGCGCCGTTACGTGAAGCCCACGCGTACCCGCCAGTCGTCTGGTCGAACCAGCGAACGAGCGGACCCGACGATCGGCATGGGACCGCGGGAGCGCGCGCGCTGGGATCGGCTGCGCGCATGGCGCACGGAAACCGCGAAGAGCGACGGCGTACCCGCCTATGTGATTTTCCACGACGCGACGCTTGCGGAGATCGCTCGAAACGGCCCGGATTCCATTGAGGATTTGCGGGGCATTCCGGGCATGGGCGCGCGCAAGCTCGATCGTTTCGGGGACGAACTGCTCGAAGTCGTTGCCGCTGATTAGGTCGGCCGCCGTCGCCGGCCAACGTGCGCAGGTCTGCGAAACATTGCAACCTGTTGACTCGCTTAGCCTTTTCGGAATATTATGCTAGGTTCCGGTCTTTGGAATGCTCGCGCGCGGACTCTGTCCACGTGCTTGTAGTCGAAGCCGGAAGTTCGATGCGCAATCGTTTCTGCTTTGCCCGGAAACAGATGCGTCGATTTTGTTCAATTTCAGGAATAGACAATGCCAACCATCAATCAACTGGTTCGCAAAGGCCGCGCGTCGGAAACGACGAAGAGCAAGAGCCCGGCCTTGCAGGACTGCCCCCAGCGTCGCGGCGTGTGCACCCGTGTGTACACCACGACGCCGAAGAAGCCGAACTCGGCACTGCGTAAAGTTGCGAAAGTGCGCCTCACGAACGGTTTCGAAGTCATTTCGTACATCGGTGGTGAAGGCCACAACCTGCAGGAACACTCGGTCGTGCTGATTCGCGGCGGCCGTGTGAAGGACTTGCCGGGTGTGCGTTACCACATGGTTCGCGGCTCGCTGGATACCCAGGGCGTCAAGGATCGTAAGCAGGCTCGCTCGAAGTACGGTGCGAAGCGTGCCAAGGCCGGCAAGTAATCATCAGCCGGTCCGTAGTTCAGGTCGCCTGCAAAGGCGGTAATAGCGGTGGTGCCGGAATCGCCGGTGCTGTCGAGTAAGTGGTCACCCGACCAGGCTGGTAAGTCGTTAGAGATGAATCGGGTTAGTTGGTGGCCGCGGGGCTAAAACAGCTCCAACTGAAAAGTTAAAGGAAGAAACATGCCGCGTCGTCGCGAAGTCCCCAAGCGGGAAGTGTTGCCGGATCCGAAGTTCGGTAACGTTGATGTAGCTAAGTTCATGAACGTGCTGATGCTCTCCGGCAAGAAGTCGGTTGCCGAGCGCATTGTGTACGGCGCTTTCGAACAGATCCAGACCAAGGGTGGCAAGGACCCGCTGGAAGTGTTCACGGTAGCGCTCAACAACGTCAAGCCGGTGGTCGAAGTCAAGAGCCGCCGCGTTGGTGGTGCGAACTATCAGGTTCCGGTCGAAGTGCGCCCGTCGCGTCGTATGGCATTGGCGATGCGTTGGCTGCGTGAAGCCGCGAAGAAGCGCAGCGAGAAGTCGATGGCCCTGCGTCTGGCAGGTGAACTTTCCGAAGCGGCCGAAGGCCGTGGCGGCGCAATGAAGAAGCGCGACGAAGTTCACCGGATGGCAGAAGCCAACAAGGCGTTCTCGCATTTCCGTTTCTAAGCTTCCCGAATCCGGGTTTAGCAGACAAAAACGGAAAGAAATTCCGGGCGGGTGCGCTTACAAAGCGCCTCGCCCGTTTGTGTTACAGCGCGATGGGTATTTTCTCGCATCGCGTCATCCCCATAGAGGATCAAAGTGGCTCGCAAGACACCTATCGAGCGCTACCGTAACATCGGTATTAGCGCTCACATCGACGCCGGCAAGACGACGACGACCGAGCGCATCCTGTTCTATACCGGCGTGAACCACAAGATTGGTGAAGTTCACGACGGCGCTGCCACCATGGACTGGATGGAGCAGGAGCAGGAACGCGGCATCACGATTACGTCGGCTGCTACGACGGCGTTCTGGAAAGGCATGGCCGGCGACCGCGCTGAGCACCGCATCAACATCATCGACACCCCGGGCCACGTCGACTTCACGATCGAAGTTGAGCGCTCCATGCGTGTGCTCGACGGCGCGTGCATGGTGTACTGCGCTGTGGGCGGCGTGCAACCCCAGTCGGAAACCGTGTGGCGTCAGGCTAACAAGTACAAGGTTCCTCGTCTCGCGTTCATCAACAAGATGGACCGTACCGGCGCGAACTTCTTCAAGGTTTACGACCAGCTGAAGCTGCGTCTGAAGGCAAACCCGGTTCCGGTCGTGGTGCCTATCGGCGCGGAAGAAAACTTCACGGGTGTTGTCGACCTGATGAAGATGAAAGCGATCATTTGGGACGACGCGTCCCAGGGCACCAAGTTCTCGTACGAAGAAATTCCGGCCGACCTCGCCGACACGTGCAATGAATGGCGTGAAAAGATGGTCGAAGCGGCGGCTGAGTCGAGCGAAGATCTGATGAACAAGTACCTCGAGTCGGGCGAACTGACGGAAGAGGAAATCATCAAGGGTCTGCGCGACCGTACGATTGCTTGCGAAATCCAGCCGATGCTGTGCGGCACCGCGTTCAAGAACAAGGGCGTGCAACGCATGCTGGACGCCGTGCTCGATTTCCTGCCGTCGCCGATCGACATCCCGCCGGTTACCGGCGAGCTGGAAAACGGTGAGCAAGGCGAGCGCCGCGCTGCTGACGACGAGAAGTTCTCGGCTCTGGCATTCAAGATCATGACCGACCCGTTCGTCGGCCAGCTGATCTTCTTCCGCGTGTACTCGGGCGTCGTCAATTCGGGCGACACCGTGCTGAACGCGACGAAAGACAAGAAGGAACGTCTGGGTCGTATTCTGCAGATGCACGCGAACCAGCGCGAGGAAATCAAGGAAGTTCGCGCGGGCGACATCGCTGCAGCAGTCGGCCTGAAAGACGCGACGACCGGCGACACGCTGTGCGATCCGCAAAGCCCGATCGTGCTCGAGCGCATGATTTTCCCGGAGCCGGTGATTTCGCAGGCTGTTGAGCCGAAGACGAAGCCCGACCAGGAAAAAATGGGTCTGGCGCTGAACCGTCTGGCACAGGAAGATCCGTCGTTCCGCGTTCAAACGGACGAAGAATCGGGCCAAACGATTATTTCGGGCATGGGCGAGCTCCACCTGGAAATTCTCGTCGATCGTATGAAGCGCGAATTCGGCGTGGAAGCGACCGTCGGCAAGCCGCAGGTTGCTTACCGTGAAACGATTCGTGGCAAGGCAGAAGACGTTGACGGCAAGTTCGTCAAGCAGTCGGGTGGTCGCGGCCAGTACGGTCACGCGGTCATCACGCTCGAGCCGAACGAGCAAGGCAAGGGTTACGAGTTCCTCGACGAGATCAAGGGCGGTGTGATTCCGCGCGAATACATCCCCGCGGTGGACAAGGGTATCCAGGAAACGCTGAAGGCAGGCGTGCTGGCGGGCTTCCCGGTTGTCGACGTCAAGGTTCACCTGACGTTCGGTTCGTACCACGACGTTGACTCGAACGAAAATGCGTTCCGCATGGCCGGCTCGATGGCGTTCAAGGAAGCAATGCGCAAGGCTCAACCGGTCATCCTCGAACCGATGATGGCTGTGGAAGTCGAAACGCCGGAAGACTACATGGGCAACGTGATGGGCGACCTGTCGGGCCGTCGCGGTATCGTTCAGGGTATGGACGATATGGTTGGCGGTGGCAAGATTGTTCGCGCCGAAGTGCCGCTGTCCGAGATGTTCGGCTACTCGACGTCGCTGCGTTCGCTGACCCAAGGTCGCGCAACGTATACGATGGAGTTCAAGCACTACTCCGAAGCACCGCGTAACGTGTCAGAAGCGATCATCAACGCGAAGTCGAAGTAATTGCGCGGCAAGTCATTCAACGATTAACTTTTTGAAAGAAGAGAAACATGGCTAAAGGTAAATTCGAACGGACCAAGCCGCACGTGAACGTCGGCACGATCGGTCACGTTGACCACGGCAAGACCACGCTGACGGCAGCGATCACGACGGTTCTGACGCAGAAGTTCGGCGGCGAAGCGAAGGCATACGACCAGATCGACGCGGCACCGGAAGAAAAGGCGCGTGGTATCACGATCAACACGGCGCACGTCGAGTACGAAACGGCTAACCGCCACTACGCACACGTTGACTGCCCGGGCCACGCTGACTATGTGAAGAACATGATCACGGGCGCCGCGCAGATGGACGGCGCGATCCTGGTGTGCTCGGCCGCTGACGGCCCGATGCCGCAAACGCGTGAGCACATCCTGCTGGCGCGTCAGGTCGGTGTGCCGTACATCATCGTGTTCCTGAACAAGTGCGACATGGTGGACGACGCTGAGCTGCTGGAGCTGGTCGAGATGGAAGTGCGCGAGCTTCTGTCGAAGTACGACTTCCCGGGCGACGACACGCCGATCATCAAGGGTTCGGCCAAGCTGGCGCTGGAAGGCGACAAGGGCGAGCTGGGCGAAGTGGCGATCATGAATCTGGCCGACGCGCTGGACACGTACATCCCGACGCCGGAGCGCGCAGTGGACGGCGCATTCCTGATGCCGGTGGAAGACGTGTTCTCGATCTCGGGTCGCGGCACGGTGGTGACGGGTCGCGTTGAGCGCGGCGTGGTGAAGGTCGGCGAGGAAATCGAAATTGTCGGTATCAAGCCGACGGTGAAGACGACCTGCACGGGCGTGGAAATGTTCCGCAAGCTGCTCGACCAGGGTCAGGCGGGCGACAACGTTGGTATCCTGCTGCGCGGCACGAAGCGCGAAGATGTGGAGCGTGGCCAGGTGCTGGCCAAGCCGGGTTCGATCAACCCGCACACGCACTTCACGGCTGAGGTGTACGTGCTGAGCAAGGACGAAGGCGGCCGTCACACGCCGTTCTTCAACAACTATCGTCCGCAGTTCTACTTCCGTACGACGGACGTGACGGGCTCGATCGAGTTGCCGAAGGACAAGGAAATGGTCATGCCGGGCGACAACGTGTCGATCACGGTGAAGCTGATCAACCCGATCGCGATGGAAGAAGGTCTGCGCTTCGCTATCCGCGAAGGCGGCCGTACGGTTGGCGCTGGTGTCGTTGCCAAGATTCTCGAGTAAAATCGCGGATTGACTTTGTAGTATGTGGTGCCCGGAGCCGGGCACCGGCTCCTGGCGGGCGCCCGGCTCTACGTTCTTTTACTATCTGGCGGCGCAATACCGCCTCGCTCTTTTCCAAGGAATTGTCATGCAGAACCAGAAAATCCGCATTCGCCTGAAGGCTTTCGACTATCGCCTGATCGACCAGTCGGCTGCTGAAATCGTCGACACGGCAAAGCGGACTGGCGCAATCGTTCGTGGTCCGGTTCCCCTGCCGACCCGCATTCAACGCTTCGACATCCTGCGTTCGCCGCACGTCAACAAGACGTCGCGCGATCAGCTCGAAATCCGCACGCACCAGCGCCTGATGGACATCGTCGATCCGACGGACAAGACCGTCGACGCACTGATGAAGCTGGACTTGCCGGCTGGCGTGGACGTCGAAATCAAGCTGCAATAAAGGCTTCGAGCGTTGCTCAGCGCTGCTGGCAACGCTAAGTCTTTGATTGCTTGCGGAAAACGAAAAGCCTCGCTATAATGCAAGGCTTTTCGCGCATTTGCGCAAAAAAGTCGGTGTGCTGCAGCATGAATTCATGCCCGAAACGGCACCGGCATTTTGTAAATTAGCCCCGACCAATCGCAGTCGGGAATGGAGAAAACGATGAGCCTTGGACTCGTAGGTCGCAAGGTTGGCATGACCCGTATCTTCACGGCAGAAGGGGATTCGATTCCCGTTACCGTGCTGGACGTGTCCGACAACCGCGTGACGCAGATCAAGACTGTTGAAACCGACGGCTACACGGCCGTGCAGGTTGCATTCGGTACGCGCCGTGCATCGCGTGTGACGAAGCCGTTGGCCGGTCATCTCGCCAAAGCCGGTGTTCAAGCCGGTGAAATCCTCAAAGAATTCCAGATCGACGCCGCTAAGGCTGCCGAGTTGTCGAACGGCGCCGTAGTTGGTCCTGACCTGTTCGAAGTAGGCCAGAAGGTCGACGTGCAAGGCGTGTCGATTGGTAAGGGCTACGCCGGTACCATCAAGCGTTACAACTTCGCATCCGGCCGTGCATCGCACGGTAACTCGCGCTCGCACAACGTGCCGGGTTCGATCGGTATGGCGCAGGATCCGGGTCGTGTTTTCCCGGGTAAGCGCATGACTGGTCACATGGGTGACGACACGGTAACGGTGCAAAACCTCGAAATCGCTCGTATCGACGCTGACCGCAAGCTGTTGCTGGTTAAGGGCGCCGTTCCGGGTGCGAAAGGTGGCAAGGTATTCGTTACGCCGGCCGTGAAGACGCGTGCCGTGAAAGGAGCGAAATAATGGAACTTAAGCTCCTGAATGCCAATGGTCAGGAAGGTGCAGGCGTTAGCGCGTCGGACGTCGTGTTCGGCCGCGATTACAACGAAGCCCTGATTCACCAGGTGGTGGTTGCGTATCAAGCGAATGCCCGCAGCGGCAACCGCGCGCAGAAGGATCGTGAGCAAGTCAAGCACACGACCAAGAAGCCGTGGCGTCAGAAGGGTACGGGTCGCGCCCGTGCCGGTATGTCGTCGAGCCCGTTGTGGCGCGGCGGTGGCCGGATCTTCCCGAATTCGCCGGAAGAAAACTTTTCGCACAAGGTTAACAAGAAGATGCATCGCGCAGGTCTCTGCTCGATCTTCTCGCAGCTGGCCCGCGAAGGCCGTATCTCGGTGGTCGACGAGCTCACGCTCGAAGCGCCGAAGACCAAGCTGCTGGCCGAAAAATTCAAGGCGATGGGTCTCGACTCCGTGCTGGTGATTACCGACACGGTTGACGAAAACCTGTACCTCGCGTCGCGCAACCTCGCCCATGTGGCGGTTGTCGAGCCGCGTTACGCCGACCCGCTGTCGCTGATCTACTTCAAGAAGATCCTGATCACGAAGGCTGCGGTCGCCCAGATCGAGGAGTTGCTGTCATGAGCGAGATTCGCAAAAACGATCATCGTTTGATGCAGGTCCTGCTCGCGCCGGTGATCTCCGAAAAGGCGACGCTGGTGGCCGACAAGAACGAGCAAGTCGTGTTCGAAGTCGCGCCCGATGCCACGAAGCAGGAAGTGAAAGCTGCAGTCGAGCTGCTGTTCAAGGTGGAAGTCAATTCCGTCAACGTGCTGGTCTCGAAGGGCAAAGCCAAGCGCTTTGGCCGCTTCATGGGCAAGCGCAAAGACGTGAAGAAGGCATACGTCTGCCTGAAGCCCGGCCAGGAAATCAACTTTGAAGCGGAGGCCAAGTAATCATGGCAATCGTTAAAGTTAAGCCGACTTCGCCGGGTCGCCGCGCGATGGTCAAGGTGGTCAACAAGGATCTGTACAAGGGCAAGCCGTTCGCACCGCTGCTCGACTCGCAATCCTCGACCGCCGGCCGTAACAACAATGGCCACATCACTACGCGTCACAAGGGTGGTGGTCACAAGCATCATTACCGTGTCGTCGATTTCCGTCGCAACAAGGACGGTATCGCAGCGAAGGTCGAACGTCTCGAATACGATCCGAACCGTAGCGCGAACATCGCGCTGGTTCTGTATGCAGACGGCGAGCGCCGTTACATCATCGCTCCGAAGGGTATCACCGTCGGTCAGCAGCTGATGTCCGGTTCGGAAGCGCCGATTCGCGCAGGCAACACGCTGCCGATCCGCAATATTCCGGTCGGTACGACGATCCACTGCATCGAAATGCTGCCGGGCAAGGGTGCGCAAATGGCGCGTTCGGCTGGTACGTCGGCGATGTTGCTGGCTCGTGAAGGCATCTACGCACAGGTCCGCCTGCGCTCGGGTGAAATCCGCCGCGTCCACGTTGAGTGCCGCGCGACGATTGGTGAAGTTGGCAACGAAGAGCATAGCCTCCGTCAAATCGGTAAGGCTGGCGCAAACCGCTGGCGCGGTATCCGCCCGACGGTGCGCGGCGTTGCAATGAACCCGGTCGATCACCCGCACGGTGGTGGTGAAGGCAAGACGGCTGCAGGTCGCGATCCGGTGAGCCCGTGGGGCACGCCTGCTAAGGGTTATCGCACCCGCAGCAACAAGCGCACGACGAGCATGATCGTCCAGCGCCGTCACAAGCGTTAAGGAGTAGGCAATGGCACGTTCTGTAAAAAAAGGTCCGTTCTGCGACGCCCATTTGCTGAAGAAAGTTGAGGCGGCAGCAGCTTCGCGGGATAAGAAGCCGATCAAAACCTGGTCGCGTCGCTCGACGATCCTCCCGGATTTCATCGGTCTGACGATCGCCGTTCATAACGGCCGTCAACACGTTCCGGTGTACATCTCGGAAAACATGGTCGGCCACAAGCTTGGCGAGTTCGCACTGACCCGTACGTTCAAGGGTCACGCAGCCGACAAGAAGGCTAAGAAATAAGGGGCTCAAGATGGAAGTGAAAGCAATTCATCGCGGTGCCCGCATCTCGGCGCAGAAAACGCGCCTTGTGGCTGACCAGATCCGCGGTTTGCCGGTCGACAAGGCGCTGAACGTTCTGACGTTCTCGCCGAAGAAGGCTGCGGGAATCGTGAAAAAGGTCGTGCTGTCGGCGATCGCGAATGCGGAGCATAACGAAGGCGCCGATATCGATGAGCTCAAGATCACGAGCATTTACATCGACAAGGCTGCGTCGCTCAAGCGTTTTACCGCGCGCGCTAAAGGCCGCGGTAACCGCATCGAGAAGCAATCCTGTCACATCACTGTGACGGTCGGGAATTAAGGGGTCATACGATGGGACAGAAAATTCATCCGACTGGCTTCCGTTTGGCCGTCAGCCGCAATTGGGCGTCGCGTTGGTACGCGAACAACAACAATTTCGCGGCGATGTTGCAGGAAGACATCGGTGTTCGTGAATACCTGAAGAAGAAGCTGAAGAACGCTTCGGTTGGTCGCGTCGTTATCGAGCGTCCGGCGAAAAACGCGCGCATCACGATTTATAGCTCGCGTCCGGGTGTGGTCATCGGTAAGAAGGGCGAGGATATCGAGCTGCTGAAGTCGGAACTGCAACGCCGCATGGGCGTTCCGGTCCACGTCAACATCGAAGAAATCCGCAAGCCGGAAACCGATGCGCAACTCATCGCCGACTCGATCACGCAACAGCTCGAGCGCCGGATCATGTTCCGCCGCGCGATGAAGCGTGCGATGCAGAACGCGATGCGTCTGGGTGCTCAAGGCATCAAGATCATGAGCGCTGGTCGTCTGAACGGTATCGAAATCGCTCGTACGGAATGGTATCGCGAAGGCCGCGTTCCGCTTCATACGCTGCGCGCAGATATCGACTACGCGACTTCGGAAGCCAAAACGACGTACGGCATCATCGGCGTGAAGGTGTGGGTCTACAAGGGCGATACGCTCGGCCGCAACGACGCACCGGTGGTTGAAGAAGTCGCCGAAGAAAAGCGTCCGCGTCGCAACGCACGTCCGGGTGGCGATCGCCGTCCGCGTCGCGATGGTGAAGGTGGTGGCCCGGCAGGTGCACGCCGTGGCGCTCCTCGTCGTGCTGGCGGTGCTGGTGGCGACGGGAAGACTGGAGAATAACGATGCTGCAACCGAAACGCAGAAAGTATCGCAAAGAGCAGAAAGGTCGTAACACCGGTGTCGCTACCCGCGGTAACGCGGTGTCGTTCGGTGAGTTCGGCCTGAAGGCTATCGGTCGTGGTCGTCTGACCGCGCGCCAGATTGAAGCGGCACGTCGTGCAATGACGCGTCACATCAAGCGTGGTGGCCGCATCTGGATCCGCATCTTCCCGGACAAGCCGATCTCGCACAAGCCGGCTGAAGTACGTATGGGTAACGGTAAAGGTAACCCTGAGTACTACGTCGCAGAGATTCAACCGGGCAAGATGCTGTACGAAATGGACGGCGTAACCGAAGAGCTGGCACGCGAAGCGTTCCGTCTGGCTGCAGCTAAGCTGCCGCTGAAGACGACCTTCATCGTGCGTCAGCTCGGCGCCTAAGGAGCAAATGATGAAGGCTTCCGAACTTCACCAGAAAGATCAGGCCGCGCTCAACAAGGAGCTGTCGGACCTGCTGAAGGCGCAATTCGGCCTGCGCATGCAACTCGCGACCCAGCAGCTCACGAACACGAGCCAGCTGAAGAAGGTTCGTCGCGACATCGCACGTGTGCGGACCGTCCTGACTGAGAAGGCGAACCAGAAATGAACGATAGCGTAAAAACCTCGCTCAAGCGGACGCTGGTCGGCAAGGTCGTCAGCAACAAGATGGACAAGACGGTCACCGTGCTGGTTGAGCACCGCGTGAAGCACCCGATCTACGGCAAGTATGTTGTGCGCTCGAAGAAGTACCACGCGCACGACGATGCGAACACGTACAACGAGGGTGACCTCGTTGAGATCCAGGAAACTCGTCCGATTTCAAAGACGAAGGCTTGGGTTGTGGCTCGCCTGGTCGAGGCTGCTCGCGTCATCTGACGCCGCTGAGCAGTAGAAGTTGTTGAAATCGCAGTAGATTTCGCTTGCAAGACCGAGATTATTTGTTATAATCTCGGTCTTCCCTCTTTATGGGAGCCCCGTCGCGGGCGAAGTTGGTGGGGGAAGCGGTTCAGGCGCCAGTCTGTCCCGAAGGATTCACCGGATTGCGATGGCGGGTTTCGTTTGCCGTCGCTGCTGTTCTAACCCAAGCAGCCGATTGGCTGACGGGACCAAGACTGACCGGGTACGCCATGGTGGTGTGACCGGATTAAGTTGGGAAAGATAAACCATGATCCAGACCGAAACTCGGCTTGAAGTGGCCGACAACACGGGTGCGCGTGAAGTCATGTGCATCAAGGTGCTCGGCGGCTCGAAGCGTCGTTATGCCAGCATTGGCGACATCATCAAGGTGACCGTCAAAGAAGCAACGCCGCGCGGGCGCGTGAAGAAAGGCGAAATTTATAACGCCGTGGTGGTTCGCACCGCCAAGGGCGTGCGCCGTCAGGACGGCTCGCTGATCAAGTTCGATGGCAACGCCGCAGTGTTGTTGAATGCCAAGCTCGAACCTATTGGCACCCGTATTTTCGGGCCTGTCACGCGCGAGTTGCGCAGCGAACGATTCATGAAGATCGTTTCGTTGGCACCTGAAGTGCTGTAAGGAGTCGCGATGAACAAGATTCGCAAAGGTGACGAAGTTATCGTCATCACCGGCAAAGATAAAGGCAAGCGCGGCGTCGTGCTGTCCGTTGGCGAAGGCAAGGTCATTGTCGAGGGTATCAACCTCGTCAAGAAACACGTCAAGCCGAACCCGATGAAGGGTACGACGGGTGGTGTGGAAGCCAAGACGATGCCGCTGCAAATTTCGAACGTCGCATTGGTCGACGCGAATGGCAAGGCGTCGCGTGTAGGCATCAAGGTCGAAGGAGACAAGAAGGTCCGTTTCCTTAAGACGACTGGTGCCGAGCTGAGCGCCTGACGCTGCGGAGTAAAAAAATGGCTCGTTTGCAAGAGTTTTACAAAGAAAAGGTTGTACCCGGCCTCATCGAGAAGTTCGGTTACAAGTCCGTGATGGAAGTGCCGCGCATCACCAAGATCACCCTGAACATGGGCCTTGGCGAAGCGGTTGCTGACAAGAAGATCATCGAAAACGCCGTTGGCGACCTGACGAAGATCGCAGGCCAGAAGCCGGTGATCACGAAGGCACGCAAGGCAATCGCTGGCTTCAAGATCCGTCAGGGATACCCGATCGGTGCAATGGTCACGTTGCGTGGTCAGGCAATGTACGAATTTCTGGACCGTTTCGTGACGGTTGCGCTCCCCCGTGTGCGCGACTTCCGTGGCGTGTCGGGTCGTGCGTTCGACGGTCGCGGCAACTACAACATCGGTGTGAAAGAGCAGATCATTTTCCCCGAAATCGACTACGACAAGATCGACGCACTGCGTGGGCTGAACATCAGCATCACGACGACTGCGAAGACCGACGACGAAGCAAAGGCTCTGCTCGCCAGCTTCAAGTTCCCGTTCAGAAACTGAGGTTACCGTGGCTAAACTGGCACTGATCGAACGTGAAAAGAAGCGTGCTCGCCTCGCCGCTAAGTACGCGCCCAAGCGCGCAGAGTTGAAGGCGATCATTGGCGATATGAGCAAGTCGGACGAAGAGCATTACGCAGCACGTCTGGAACTGCAACAACTGCCGCGCAACTCTAACCCGACCCGTAAGCGCAACCGTTGCGCGATTACTGGTCGTCCGCGCGGTACGTTCCGTAAATTCGGGCTGGCGCGTAACAAGATTCGCGAAATCGCGTTCCGCGGCGAGATCCCTGGCCTGACCAAGGCGAGCTGGTAATAGGAGAAACGTAAATGAGCATGAGTGATCCTATCGCCGATATGCTGACTCGCATCCGCAACGCGCAGATGGTTGAGAAAGTCTCGGTGACTATGCCCTCGTCGAAAGTCAAGGTTGCGATTGCGCAGGTCCTGAAGGACGAAGGCTATATCGATGATTTCGCAGTGAAGTCCGAAGGTGCGAAGTCTGAATTGAACATCGTGTTGAAGTACTACGCTGGCCGTCCGGTGATCGAGCGCATTGAGCGCGTCTCGAAGCCTGGTCTGCGTGTGTACCGCGGCCGTAACGACATCCCCGTGGTCATGAATGGCCTGGGCGTGGCAATCGTGTCGACGCCGAAGGGCGTGATGACGGACCGCAAGGCGCGCGCAACGGGCGTTGGCGGCGAAGTCATCTGCTACGTCGCTTAAGGCCGAAAGGAGAGAAACATGTCTCGAGTAGGTAAAAGCCCGATCGCGCTGCAAGGCGCAGAAGTGGCCCTGAGCGACGATCGCATTACCGTCAAGGGCCCGCTGGGTACGATTACGCAGGCGGCTAACCGCCTCGTGAAAGTGGTGAACGACAACGGCATTCTGAAGATCGAGCCGGTTGACGAAAGCCGCGAAGCGAATGCGATGTCGGGCACGATGCGCGCACTGGTGGCGAACATGGTGAACGGCGTGACGAAGGGTTTCGAGCGCAAGCTGACGCTGGTTGGCGTCGGTTACCGCGCACAGGCGCAAGGCGACAAGCTGAACCTGTCGCTGGGTTTCTCGCACCCCGTGGTGCACCAGATGCCGGAAGGCGTCAAGGCTGAGACCCCGTCGCAAACCGAAATCGTGATCAAGGGGATCGACAAGCAGAAAGTTGGCCAGGTCGCTGCAGAAGTGCGCGGCTATCGTCCGCCGGAGCCCTATAAGGGCAAGGGTGTGCGCTACGCCAACGAGGTCGTGATCCTCAAAGAAACGAAGAAGAAGTAAGGGTGCGCAATCATGGATAAGACTCAATCTCGCCTGCGCCGCGCTCGTCAGACGCGTATCAAGATCGCTGAGCTGCAGGTCGCGCGTCTCGCCGTGCATCGCACGAATACGCACATCTATGCGCAAGTGTTCTCGCCGTGCGGCACCAAGGTGCTCGCCAGCGCGTCGACGCTCGAGGCCGAAGTGCGTGCGCAACTGGCTGATCAAACGGGCAAGGGCGGCAATGTCGCTGCTGCCACGCTGATCGGCAAGCGCATCGCAGAAAAGGCTAAGGCTGCCGGCATCGAATCCGTCGCCTTCGACCGTTCGGGTTTCCGTTACCACGGCCGCGTGAAAGCGCTGGCTGATGCGGCGCGCGAAGCCGGACTCAAGTTCTAAGGGAAGAATTCGTCATGGCAAAGATGCAAGCGAAAGTTCAGGCTGACGAACGCGACGACGGCCTGCGTGAAAAGATGATTTCGGTCAACCGCGTGACCAAGGTCGTGAAGGGTGGCCGTATTCTCGGTTTCGCCGCACTGACCGTGGTCGGCGACGGTGATGGCCGCGTCGGTATGGGCAAGGGCAAGGCGAAGGAAGTGCCTGTCGCTGTCCAGAAGGCGATGGAACAAGCCCGCCGCAACATGTTCAAGGTGCCGCTGAAGAACGGTACCCTGCAACACGAAGTGCACGGCAAGCACGGCGCATCGATGGTCCTCCTCGCTCCGGCGAAGGATGGTACCGGTGTGATCGCTGGCGGTCCGATGCGCGCAGTGTTCGACGTGATGGGCGTGCAGAACGTTGTGGCCAAGAGCCACGGTTCGACGAACCCGTATAACCTCGTTCGTGCAACGCTCGACGGTCTGCGCAAGCAGTCCACGCCGGGCGACATCGCGGCGAAGCGCGGCAAGTCCGTCGAAGATATTCTGGGCTAAGGTGGACACCATGTCTGATAAAACTGTCAAGGTCCAGCTCGTCAAGAGCCTGATCGGCACCCGCGAAACGCACCGTGCAACGGTGCGTGGCCTCGGTCTGCGCCGACTCAACTCGGTTAGCGAATTGCAGGACACGCCGGCCGTGCGCGGCATGATCAACAAGGTTTCGTACCTCGTTAAGGTCATCAGCTAAGCGGCTGACCGGGACTCAAGGAGTTGATAATGGAATTGAATAACCTGAAGCCGGCTGAAGGCGCGAAGCACGCAAAGCGTCGCGTTGGTCGCGGCATCGGCTCTGGCCTGGGCAAGACCGCCGGCCGTGGTCACAAAGGTCAGAAGTCGCGTTCGGGCGGCTTTCACAAGGTTGGCTTCGAAGGCGGTCAAATGCCGCTGCAACGTCGCCTGCCGAAGCGTGGCTTCACCTCGCTGACGAAGGAATTCGTCGGTGAAGTGCGTCTCTCTGATCTGGAAAAGCTGCCGGTTGATGAAATCGACCTGTTGGCTTTGAAGCAAGCCGGTCTGGTTGGTGAGCTGATCAAGAGCGCCAAGATCATCGCGACGGGCGAGCTCAAGCGCAAGATCGTTGTGAAGGGTCTGGGTGCGACGAAGGGTGCGCGCGCTGCTATTGAAGCAGCCGGCGGCTCTTTTGCCGAGTAACGCGCAAGCTATTTGCCGTCACTAGCATTTGCATCGGAGAAGGTACTTGGCTAACAGCCCGAGTCTCGCAAAACCCGGTCGCAGCGCGGCGAAGTTTGGCGATCTGCGTCGGCGGGCAGTATTTCTGCTCCTGGCGCTGGTCGTCTACCGCATCGGCGCGCACATTCCGGTGCCGGGTATCGACCCGGACCAACTGGCAAAGTTGTTCCAGAGCCAGTCGGGCGGCATCCTTGGCATGTTCAACATGTTCTCGGGTGGCGCACTTTCGCGGTTCACGATTTTCGCGCTTGGGATCATGCCGTATATCTCGGCGTCGATCATCATGCAGTTGCTGGCGATTGTCTCGCCGCAGCTGGAAGCGCTGAAGAAAGAAGGGCAGGCGGGGCAGCGGAAGATCACGCAGTACACGCGGATCTTCACGGTCTTGCTGGCGACGTTCCAGGCATTCGGCATCGCCGTGGCATTGGAAAATCAGCCGGCTCTCGTGATCGATCCGGGAATGGTGTTTCGGCTGACGACGGTCGTGACGCTGGTGACGGGCACGATGTTCCTGATGTGGCTCGGTGAGCAGATTACGGAGCGCGGACTCGGCAACGGTATCTCGATCATCATTTTCGGCGGTATTGCAGCGGGTTTCCCCAATGCAATCGGTGGTCTCTTTGAATTGGTGCGAACCGGCTCGATGAGTATCATCTCGGCGATTATTGTCGTTGCACTGATTGCTGCTGTGACGTATCTGGTGGTGTTCATCGAACGCGGCCAGCGCAAGATCCTTGTGAACTACGCAAAGCGGCAAGTCGGTAACAAGATTTACGGCGGTCAATCCTCGCATTTGCCGCTGAAGTTGAACATGTCGGGCGTGATTCCGCCGATCTTTGCATCGTCGATCATTCTCTTCCCGGCAACCATCCTGAACTGGTTTAGTTCGGGGTCGCGTACCGGTTGGTTCGCAGACACGCTGCATAATGTGGCCGAAGCCCTCAAGCCCGGCCAACCCGTGTACGTGTTGCTGTACGCGTTGGCGATCGTATTCTTCTGCTTTTTCTACACTGCACTAGTGTTCAACAGCAGGGAGACGGCCGACAACCTGAAGAAGAGTGGCGCATTCGTTCCTGGCATCCGCCCGGGCGATCAAACGGCGCGATATATCGACCGCATCCTGACGCGTCTGACGCTGGCCGGTGCGATCTACATCGTGTTTGTTTGCCTGCTGCCCGAGTTCTTGGTGCTGCGCTGGAACGTGCCGTTTTATTTTGGTGGAACGTCGCTGCTGATCATTGTCGTCGTCACAATGGATTTCATGGCGCAGGTGCAGTCGTACGTTATGTCGCAACAGTATGAATCGCTGCTGAAGAAAGCTAATTTCAAAGGCGGCGGCGTCCCGATGCGTTGAAAGGACTTATGGCCAAAGACGATGTTATCCAGATGCAGGGTGAAGTCATCGAAAACCTGCCTAACGCTACCTTCAGGGTGAAGCTGGAAAACGGCCATGTCGTATTGGGACACATATCCGGGAAGATGCGGATGCACTACATCCGAATCTTGCCGGGCGACAAGGTGACGGTTGAATTGACGCCTTACGATCTGTCGCGTGCGCGGATCGTGTTCCGGGCGAAGTGATTTGAAAAAAGGGTAATATCATGAAAGTGATGGCATCGGTTAAGCGCATTTGCCGCAATTGCAAGATCATCAAGCGCAAAGGCGTTGTGCGCGTGATTTGCAGCTCTGATCCGCGCCACAAACAGCGTCAAGGCTGAACGCCGCGCTTTTGCTTGCGCTTTTTGTTTGAGGAAAAACAATGGCTCGTATCGCAGGGGTTAACATCCCGAATCACCAGCATACTGAAATCGGCCTGACGGCTATTTACGGTATCGGCCGCACGCGCTCGCGCGACATTTGCGTCGCTGCTGGTGTGGCATTTTCGAAGAAGGTCAAAGACCTGAACGACGCAGACCTCGAAAAGCTGCGTGAAGAAGTCGGCAAGTTCATCGTTGAAGGCGATCTGCGCCGTGAAACGACGATGAACATTAAGCGCCTGATGGATCTCGGCTGCTACCGTGGCGTTCGGCATCGTAAGGGCTTGCCCCTGCGCGGCCAGCGTACGCGTACGAATGCCCGTACGCGCAAGGGTCCGCGTCGTGCAGCGCAATCGCTGAAGAAGTAAGCGGAACTGACAGTTACAGGAAAACGTAATGGCTAAGGCTTCGAACAACTCCGCGGCGCAACGCGTTCGCAAGAAGGTCAAGAAGAACGTCGCCGAGGGCGTGGTTCACGTTCACGCGTCGTTCAACAACACCATCATCACGATTACCGATCGTCAAGGCAATGCACTTGCTTGGGCAACGTCGGGTGGTCAGGGCTTCAAGGGTTCGCGTAAATCGACCCCGTTTGCAGCCCAGGTGGCAGCCGAATCGGCTGGCCGTGTGGCGATGGAATACGGCGTGAAGAACCTCGAAGTGCGGATCAAAGGCCCCGGTCCTGGCCGTGAGTCGGCGGTGCGCGCGTTGCATGGTCTTGGCATCAAGATCACCGCGATCTCCGACGTAACTCCGGTCCCGCACAACGGCTGCCGTCCGCCGAAGCGTCGTCGTATCTAAGACGCTGTTTTCGCTAGCGCCTGTTGCCGCCGGATCTAGTAACCGGCGAAACAGGCTGCTTGCGCTATTGAATTGACTAAGCCCACTGTTCGACCCAAAGGGTTCGGACTAGCGCGAGTGCCTGCATTCGCGTGATCAATCAACGAAGGAATCAACGTGGCACGTTATATCGGCCCTAAGGCCAAGCTGTCCCGCCGTGAAGGCACTGACCTGTTCCTGAAGAGCGCCCGTCGTTCGCTCGCTGACAAGTGCAAGCTTGACAGCAAGCCTGGCCAGCATGGCCGCACGTCGGGTGCACGTACGTCCGACTACGGCACGCAGTTGCGCGAAAAGCAAAAAGTGAAGCGCATCTACGGTGTCCTCGAGCGCCAATTCCGCCGTTACTTCGCTGAAGCCGACCGTCTGAAGGGCAACACGGGTGAGAACCTGCTGCAATTGCTCGAGTCGCGTCTGGATAACGTCGTGTATCGCATGGGCTTCGGCTCGACGCGTGCTGAAGCGCGTCAGCTCGTGAGCCACAAGGCGATCACGGTGAACGGCGTTGTGTCGAACATCCCGTCGATGCAAGTGAAGGCAGGCGACGTCGTCGCAGTGCGCGAACAATCGAAGAAGCAAGCGCGTATCCTCGAAGCGCTGTCGCTGGCTGAACAAGGCGGCATGCCCAGCTGGGTCGCTGTCGATTCGAAGAAGTTCGAAGGGACGTTCAAGTCCAAGCCGGAACGCAGCGACATCGCTGGCGATATCAACGAAAGCCTGATCGTCGAATTGTATTCGCGGTAATCGGATTAATGGCCGGGGCACCCCGATTGCGTTGCGCAAGGGGGAGTCTCGGCTGTTTATTTTCAGGTTGTTACCGGTCAGCCTTATCGGTGTAACGAGCCGAGGGTATTGAAAAGGAAAACCTATGCAAACCAGTTTGTTGAAGCCCAAGATCATCGCAGTTGAATCGCTGGGCGAAAGCCACGCGAAAGTGGTCATGGAACCGTTTGAACGCGGTTACGGCCACACCTTGGGTAACGCGCTCCGGCGCGTGCTGTTGTCGTCGATGATCGGCTACGCGCCGACCGAAGTGACGATCGCAGGCGTCGTACATGAGTATTCGACGCTCGACGGTGTGCAAGAGGACGTGGTCAACCTGTTGTTGAACCTGAAGGGCGTAGTGTTCAAGCTTCATAACCGTGACGAAGTGACGGTTACGCTGCGCAAGGAGGGCGAAGGCGTTGTTACCGCTGGCGACATCGAACTCGCGCATGATTGCGAAGTTATCAACCCTGATCACGTGATTGCGCATCTGTCGAAGGGCGGCAAGCTCGATGTCCAGATCAAGGTCGAGAAGGGCCGCGGTTACGTGCCGGGCAATGTGCGTCGTTACGGCGAAGAGTCGGCCAAGATCATCGGCCGTATCGTGCTGGACGCGTCGTTCTCGCCGGTTCGCCGCGTGAGCTATGCCGTTGAAAGCGCGCGCGTCGAACAGCGTACCGACCTCGACAAGCTCGTGATGAACATCGAAACCAACGGTGTGATCTCGCCGGAAGAAGCGATCCGTCAATCGGCTCGCATTCTGGTTGATCAACTGTCTGTGTTCGCTGCACTGGAAGGCACCGAAGCAACGGCTGAAGCGCCGTCGCGCGCGCCGCAGATCGATCCGATCCTGCTGCGTCCGGTCGATGATCTCGAATTGACGGTTCGGTCCGCGAACTGTCTGAAGGCCGAGAACATCTACTACATCGGCGATCTGATCCAGCGCACGGAAAACGAGTTGCTCAAAACGCCGAATCTGGGCCGCAAGTCGTTGAACGAAATCAAGGAAGTACTGGCGTCGCGTGGTTTGACGCTCGGCATGAAGCTCGAAAATTGGCCGCCCGCTGGGCTGGACAAATAAATCGGCGCTCCGTCCCGGGACAGAACCCGTCGCTGCACTGGCAAAGACGCGGATTTTCCTTTAAAATCCGCGTCTTGCCTTTTTCAACTACCGGCCCGTGCACTCGAATTTGCAGTAGAGCGAGCGCGATAGAAGAGCTGGACCAAAACTCTGAATCGAAGGAATCAACATGCGTCACCGTCATGGTCTGCGGAAACTGAACCGCACGAGCAGCCACCGTCTGGCAATGCTCCGTAATATGTCCAACTCGCTGATCGAGCACGAAGTCATCAAGACCACGCTGCCGAAGGCGAAAGAACTCCGTAAAGTTGTCGAGCCGCTGATCACGCTGGGCAAGAAGCCGTCGCTGGCAAATCGCCGTCTGGCATTCAACCGCCTGCGCGACCGTGACTCGGTCACGAAGCTGTTTGAAGTCCTCGGCCCGCGCTACGCTACCCGTCCGGGCGGCTACCTGCGCGTGCTGAAGTTCGGCTTCCGCGTCGGCGACAATGCACCGATGGCTCTGGTCGAATTGCTCGATCGTCCGGAAGTTGAAGAAGTTGAAGTGCAAGAAGCCGAATAAGCTTCAGCGCACTAAAAAGCCAAGCGTCACGCTTGGCTAAAGAATGCAGACGAACCCCACGTTTCTAGAAGCGTGGGGTTTTGTTTTTTGGCTAGGCAAATGTCCCCGTGAATCGCAGGGTTTCGTCGGAAAAGCCGTTCGAAAAGCGCAATGGCAGGTCAAAGCGCGTATGACCAACGGGCCGCATCGCTACAACATGCAGCCCTCAAGCGACCAAAGCGGCTGCAGCGCTTTCGGAATCCATGTTCAAGCGCGGAGCCAGTCAATCCGCAGTGACCAAATGCCGCACGCGCGGGGCCGCGCTGCCTGCGGCACTTCATTGCCAGGTGATACGATATTGGCACCCGAATCGTGCTTTGCCGGAGCTTTCAGTGAGCGTGAGTGTTACCTTGATCCTGACGACGGTGCCCGACGCGACCGTTGCTGACAAGCTCGCCGCAGACGCGCTGGCCGCCCGGCTGTGCGCCTGCGTAACGCAACTCGGAGCCGTGCAATCGCGCTACCACTGGCAAGGGCGAGTCGAAACGGCGCAAGAAATACAGTTGTTGTTCAAGACCAGCGCTGCCCGCGCTCTTGAGCTTGAGCAGTACATACAGACGCACCATCCGTACGACACGCCGGAAATTCTGTCGTGGCAAGCCATGGCCTCGGCCACTTATGGTCAGTGGATCCTTGCAGAAACCCAACGCCCCCTACATGTTTAATTGTCTCGACGGGCGCGCGCGCCATGCGCTTCGTGCCGCGTTCCTCCTCTTTGCCGGCCTGATCCTGGCGCAGTTCTGCAACCTCGCGGGTGCGGCAGACGACTTCCTCGATCCGGCTGTAGCGTTCAAGTTCAGTGCGGCAGAAAAGCCGGGCGAAGTCGACATTACGTACAAAATTGCCGACGGCTATTACATGTACCGGGAGCGTTTCACGTTCGCGACTCGCAGTGGAAACGCGACAATTGGTGAGCCGCAGTTGCCGGCGGGCCATATCAAGTTCGATCAGACATTTAACAAGAACGTCGAGACGTATCGCAACGAACTGACGATCCGCATCCCGGTTAAGCAGGCCGCCGGAGGGTTCGATCTGGCCGTGACATCCCAAGGGTGTGCGGACGCCGGTATCTGCTATCCGCCGATGGAGCGCGTCTACCATGTAAGCGGTGCTGCTCTGCAACCGGCGGGCAGCGCGGCCGCGCTGCAATCGAAGGCGAGTGATACGCCGTGGTACGAGCGCGCGACCAACGCCGATTACGCGCAATCGCTTCTGCAGGGCGGCGGTTTCCTCACGATCATCGGGCTTTACTTCGTCGCGGGCATGGTACTGAGCCTGCTGCCCTGCTCATACCCGATGATTCCCATTCTGTCGGCAATCATCATCGGCGAGGGCGCACGGGTCACGCGCGCTCGGGGCTTGGCGCTATCGCTCGCCTATGTAGTCGGAATGGCGCTCGTCTACACCGCCCTCGGAATTGCCGCCGCGCTCGTTGGGCAAAGTCTGGGCGCGTGGCTGCAAAATCCCTGGGTGTTGGGCGCGTTCGGCGTGCTACTGACCGTTTTTGCGCTCACGCTGATTGCGGGTTTCGATATCGCATTGCCGCAGCGTTGGCAGGAGGGCGTTTCGCACGTGTCGGCGCGGCGCTCCGGTGGCAAGTTTGCAGCCGTTGCCGGAATGGGCGCGCTGTCCGCGTTGGTCGTGGGTGCCTGCATGACTGCGCCGCTTTTCGCGGTGCTCGCCTTCATTGCGCACACGGGGAATGCGGTGCTCGGTGGCGCCGCGCTGTTCTCCATGGGACTTGGGCTTGGCGTGCCGCTGCTTATCATCGGATTTGGCGCCGGAACCTTGCTGCCGCGCGCCGGCGCGTGGATGGACGGCGTCAAAGTGCTGTTCGGTGTCGTGCTGCTCGCCGCGGCGCTCTGGATCGTCTGGCCGGTGCTCGGAGCAACGGCTGCCATGCTCCTGAGTGCACTCTGGCTCTTGATCGCCGCGGCATCGCTGGGCCTCTTTTCGGCACCTTTGGCGCAAGCGTCGATATGGCGCCGGCTTGGCCGCGGTATCGGCGCCGCCTTGGCTGTTTGGGCCGCTGTCCTGCTCGTTGGCCTGGCGGCTGGCTCGTCAGATCCGTTGCGTCCGTTGGCTGTGCTGGCGACGCGCGGGGGCGCGCCGGTACCGGATCGTGCGGCTGGCTCGCCCCAGAGTGCGTCGCAGGGCGATCTGGCGTTTCAACCGGTGCGATCATCCGTCGGACTGGATGAAGCCGTCAAAGCCGCCGCGCAGCCGGCGATGCTCGATTTCTACGCCGACTGGTGCGTCAGTTGCAAAGAGATGGAGAAATTCACCTTTAGCGACCCGCGCGTCCAGGCGAAATTGAAGGAGATGAATCTGCTGCGCGCCGACGTCACTGCCAACAACACCGACGACCAGGCACTGCTCAAGCGCTTTGGCCTTTTCGGCCCGCCGGGAATTATCTTCTTCGACCGCGGCGGCAAGGAGGTACTGCGCGTCGTCGGTTACGAGTCGGCCGACAAATTCCTGCGCACGCTCGAACGGGCGAGCCGACCTCAGGCGTGATTGCATTGACCGCATGAACGAGCGGCAAGCGCGAGTGTATAAAAAACGGAGGCGTGACCAAAAAGTCCGCCTCCGTTTTACGTTCTTGCCCTTGCTGAACCCGCACATGAATTGACTCAGGCCGTTACGAGCGAGCCAGACGAGCTAGCTGCCGCCAAGCGCGGCGCAACCTACTTCTGCGAGCGAAGAATCCGCGCTGCATCCAGCGCGAAATACGTCAGAATGCCGTCCGCGCCCGCGCGCTTGAAGGCGAGCAGCGATTCCATCATCGCCTTGTCGTGGTCCAGCCAGCCGTTCTGAGCTGCTGCCTTCAGCATCGCGTATTCGCCGCTGACCTGATAGACGTAAGTCGGGAACTGGAACTCGTCCTTCACCCGGCGCACGATATCCAGGTACGGCATGCCCGGCTTGACCATGACCATGTCCGCGCCTTCGTTGATGTCCGCTTGCACCTCGCGCAACGCCTCGTTGGAGTTGGCGGGGTCCATCTGGTACGTCATCTTGTTGCTTTTGCCGAGGTTTGTCGCGGAGCCCACGGCGTCGCGGAATGGGCCGTAGAACGCGGACGCGAACTTGGCTGCATAAGCCATGATCCGCGTGTGGACATAGTCCTCGCTTTCGAGCATTTCGCGGATGGCGCCAATGCGGCCATCCATCATGTCCGAGGGCGCAACGATATCGACGCCGGCTTCAGCCTGCGCCCGTGCCTGTTCGATCAGGATGTCGACGGTCTCATCGTTGATCACGTAGCCGTTTTCGTCGAGTACGCCGTCCTGGCCGTGGCTTGTGTACGGATCCAGCGCGACGTCGGTGAGAACGCCCAGATCCGGGAAGTGCTTCTTCAGCTCGCGAACCGCGCGCGGGATCAGACCCGCGGCGTTGGTGGCTTCGCGGCCATCGGGCGTCTTAAGCGACGGTTCGATCGCCGGAAACAGCGACAGCACCGGCACGCCGAGCTCGACGCATTGCTCAGCGACTTTCATCAGCAAGTCGACCGAAACCCGCTCGACGCCAGGCATCGACGGCACGGCTTGCCGCACGTTGGTGCCTTCGACTACAAAGACGGGGTAAATCAGATCGTTGGTGGTGAGGATGTTCTCGCGCATCAGGCGGCGCGAGAAGTCGTCGCGGCGCATGCGGCGAGGACGATAGTGCGGGTAGAAGCTCATGGAATTGAAGATCGTGGATGTCTTGACGTAGGACAGTACCCGGAGAGGTGCTCGGGAGCCGACGCCCGCTCACGGAAACTTTTCAAGACAATGGTATATCATACCGATCGAGCAAGGCGCTTGGCGCTGACCTCCCCGCTTCTCCTCCCTGAGCGGGTGCCTGTCGTTTTTCGATTAGGCTGTTTGACCCGCCGTTAAAGCGGCGGGTTTTTTTATGGGCGGCGAAAAGGGCGCGTTCAGGCTTTCAGCAAACACACCGCGAGGTTACTGTGCGGCGTCGGTCGTGCCCTTCGTTTCGGGGATCAGCCAGCTTTCAATCAGTTCGTGAGCTTCGTCGATACCTACCCGCTTGAGCGCCGAGAAGAGTTGCGCCGTCAGCTCGCCCTGGTAGCCCGCGGCACGATATTCGTCAAAACCCTTCTGTGTCGCGCGCAACGCATTCACGCTTTCCTGACGCGTCAATTTGTCGCATTTTGTGAGCAGCGCGTGGATCGGCTTTCCGGTCGGAGCAAACCACTCGATCATTCGCCGATCCAGATCGGTCAGCGGCCGGCGCGAGTCCATCATGAGGATCATGCCGCGCAATTGCGAACGCGATTGCAGGTACGTGGAAAGCAACGCCTCCCAATGAGCCTTGGCTGCGCCAGGCACCTCCGCATAGCCGTATCCGGGCAGATCCACAAGATGGGCCGTGGGTTCGTCCGCCTTGCCGACGGAAAAGTAATTGATGTGCTGCGTGCGTCCCGGTGTCTTACTCGCGAACGCGAGCCGCTTCTGATTGCACAGGATATTGATGGCCGTCGACTTGCCTGCATTCGAGCGCCCGGCAAAAGCAATCTCGGGCTGAGCGGTGGCCGGCAGATCACGAAGGTGATTGACGGTCGTGAAAAAGCGGGATTGGTGGAGCAGGAAGGACATGATCAGGCCAGATTTCGAGACGCCGGGGAACCCGGAGTGGGGACGGGTCAAGCCCGACTGGCGTCTTAGCGATTAGCGAGTTATTGTACAATACGATGGTTTACTGAAAACCTGAGGGGGCCAGCCCGCGTGCCTCGGCGGCTCCTGGCGGTCACTCGGGTCGCCGTCGTATTGTGCAAAACCTCTAAAATCCACAAGACGAGACAGGGTGTGCGAATGAATCGACTGTGCAAGGCTCTGATGGTTTTTCATGTAGCAGCAGGTCTTTCAAGTTTGGCAATTCAGGCACGAGCAGCAGATCCGGCAAAGCCGGACGTCAATCGGGGGCAGGCAATCGCAGTGCAAGTTTGCGCGTCATGTCACGGCGCAGACGGCAACAGTGCCGGCGGCGCATACCCAAAACTGGCGGGCCAGCATCCCGACTATCTCGTCAAGCAACTCAAGGATTTCAAGCCGCAGCCCGGCGCCAAGCAGCCCGCGCGTAACAATGCGATCATGACGGCTATGGCGGCCGCGCTCTCCGACCAGGATATGGTCAACGTCGCGGCCTACTTCGCGGCGCAGGCTCCAAAGCCCGGTTACGCGCACAACAAGGACACGGTGCCGCTCGGGCAGAAGATTTATCGAGGCGGCATCGCGGACAAGGGCGTGCCGGCCTGTGCGAGTTGTCACGGGCCTACGGGTCAGGGTATTCCGTCGCAATATCCGCGCTTGTCCGGCCAATGGGCTGAATACACGGTGGCGCAGCTGAACGCGTTCACGCAGGGCCCCGGAGCGCGCAACAACAACGAGGCGATGCATGCTGTCGCATCGCGTCTGTCGGACAGCGAGATCAAAGCTGTGGCCGATTACATCGCGGGCCTGCACTAAGAGGTTCGCGCGCAATTGCAACCGGCCCGCCGAGGCCGGTAAAAAACAAGAAAAGGGTGGGGGCGTCGTGTCAACGGTCGCCCTTCACCCTTTTTTGCTGTTCAGTCGGAGTATGAATGAGCGTCACCACGTCGGGTTTGCAGTCGAAGTCGAGCAATCGCATTGTGCGCAGCGTTGTCGAAGTATTGAGTTCGATGCGTTTCGCCATTGCGCTGCTCGTGATCCTGTCGATCGCCAGCATTATCGGCACCGTCCTTACGCAGGACGATCCCTATCCCAATTACGTCAACCAGTTCGGGCCGTTCTGGGCCGATATCTTCCGCGCGCTAAGCCTTTACACGGTTTACAGCTCGTGGTGGTTCATGCTGATTCTCGGCTTTCTGATGGTGTCGGTGTCGCTGTGCGTGATCCGCAACGCGCCGAAAATGATCGCCGACACAAAGAGCTGGAAAGACAAGGTCCGCGAAGCCAGCCTCCGCGCGTTCCATCACAAGGGCGAGTTCGCGGTGCACGGCACGCGTGCCCAGACGTCGGCAGTGCTCGCCAGACTGTCCGCCAAGCTCGGCTACAAGTTCGTCACGCGCGAGTCGGACGGCGCCACGCTGATCGCGGCCAAGCGCGGCGCGTTGACCAAACTCGGCTACATCTCCGCGCACATTGCGATCGTGGTGATTTGCCTTGGCGGCCTGCTCGACAGCAATCTGCCGATCAAACTGCAAATGTGGCTGTTCGACAAATCGCCGATCCGCGCGAACACCGTAATCAATGACATCCCGCCGGAGCATCGCCTGTCGCAATCAAATCCGACGTTCCGCGGATACGCATGGGTGCCGGAAGGGCAGCACGTGTCCACCGCGATCCTCAACCAGCCGGACGGCTCGCTGATCCAGGACCTGCCGTTTTCGATCGAGTTGCAAAAATTCATCGTCGATTATTATTCGACGGGCATGCCGAAGCTGTTCGCTAGCGACATCGTCGTGGTAGATCACAAGACCGGCGCGCGCGTGCCGGCTCGTATCGAGGTGAATAAGCCGTTCGAATACGACGGCGTGTCGATCTATCAATCGAGCTTCCAGGACGGCGGCTCGCAAATGCAGATGACGGCCTATCCGATGACAGGCCCAAGCGCGAAAACCGCGCCTTTCGGCGGCACGATCGGAGGCAATGCGCCGTTGAGTTCGGCCACGTCGCTTGCCGACGGGCAGACCGTCGAGTTCACCGACTTCCGCGCGATCAACGTAGAGAACATTTCCAATGGCAGCGGCCAGACAGACGCCCGTGGCGTCGCCGCCCATCGCTCGTTGAAAGAAGCATTCGACGAGCGGCTCGGCTCGGGCGCGAAGACGTCCAAGCCGCTCGACCTGCATAACGTCGGCCCGTCGGTGCAGTACAAGGTACGCGATAAGGACGGCCAGGCGCGCGAATACAACAACTACATGCTGCCGGTGGCGGTTGCCGGGGAACGATTCTTCCTTGCCGGCATGCGCCTCAATCCCGACGATCCGTTCCGCTATCTGCGCATTCCCGCCGACAGCGGCGGAACCGTCAAGGATTGGATGAACCTGCGCGCAACGCTCGAGAACCCCGGAATGCGCGCGCAAGCCGCTCACCGCTTCGCCCAGCGCTCGGTGCCCGAAGCGAACACGGAATTGCAGCAGCACCTGGAAGAGAGCGCACTGCGCGTGCTGACCCTTTTTGCTGGCGCTGACAACTCCGTCAAAATGCCGAACGGCCAGCCAGTCGGCGGCTTCCAGGCCATCGCCGGATTTATCGACCATTCGGTGCCGAAAGGCGAGCAGGAAAAGGCTGCAGGCCTCTTGCTGCGCATGCTCGAAGGCTCGATGTGGGACCTTTGGCAACTGTCGCGCCAGCAAGTCGGTGAGCCAGAAGCGCAGGCCAACGCGGATTCGAGCCGCTTCGTACAAAGCTCGATCAATGCGATATCCGACAGCTTTCTGTATGGATCGCCGGTCTACTTGCAGCTCGACTCCTTCAAGCAGGTGCAAGCCTCGGTATTTCAGCTGACGCGCGCGCCCGGCAAAAAAGTCGTGTATCTTGGCAGCCTGCTTCTCGTGTTGGGCATCTTTTCGATGTTCTACGTCCGCGAACGGCGCCTGTGGTTCTGGCTCAAAGATACTGAGCAGGGCACCAATGTCGTGATGGCCATGTCGAGCGCGCGCAAAACGCTCGACTTCGAAAAAGAATTTGTTCAGACGCGCGACGCGGTCGGCGCCGCGTTGGGCGCGAAGCTCACCGATGCATCGTCCGGCACCGCCGGCACGCCGTCCGCAAGCTCACAAGATTCGACCCGGTAATACCATGGACTTGACTCAGGTTTCCTCATCTTCCCCGTCATCCGCCCGACCCGCCAAGGCGTCTGCGGACGAAGCGTTCAACGCTGCCCAATATGACGAGCGGCCGTTCCTGAAACGGCTTGGCATCGTCGACTGGCTATTCGCCCTCGCCATGGTCGCGGGCGCCGGGTTCGCGCTGTCGCGCTATTACCCGTACATGAATTACTACGACAAACTGGTGCTGGTGTGCGCGGTGCCGGTCTTCGTCGTGCTCGGCTGGCGCTGGAAGCCCGTGCGTCCGCTGATGGTGGGCATTGCGGCACTGTCGCTGCTGGCCATCCAGATCTATCACGGCGATCTGAGCCGGGCCGACAATGCCTTCTTCCTGAAGTATTTCCTGTCGAGCCAGTCCGCGATTCTGTGGATGAGCGCGCTTTTCGTGTTCGCCACCGTTTTCTACTGGATCGGCTTGCTCTCGCGCTCGCCCACCGGCGCCGCGATCGGCTCGAAAATGACCTGGGCCGCCGTGCTGATGGGCTTCGTCGGTCTGATGGTGCGCTGGTACGAGTCGTATCTGATCGGCGCGGACGTCGGCCATATTCCCATTTCGAACCTGTACGAAGTCTTCGTGCTGTTCAGCCTGATCACCGCGCTGTTCTATCTCTACTATGAACAGCACTACAACACGCGCGCGCTCGGTGCGTTCGTGCTGCTCGTGATCAGCGCCGCTGTCGGTTTCCTGATGTGGTATTCGGTCGCGCGCGACGCGCAGCAGATCCAGCCGCTCGTTCCGGCGCTGCAAAGCTGGTGGATGAAGATCCACGTGCCCGCGAACTTCATCGGGTACGGTAGCTTTGCGTTGTCGGCAATGGTCGCAGTCGCTTATCTGGCAAAGGAGCGCGGCATGTTGGCCGACCGCCTGCCGGCGCTCGAAGTGCTCGACGACGTCATGTACAAGTCGATTGCCGTCGGCTTCGCGTTCTTCACGATTGCGACGATTCTCGGCGCGCTGTGGGCGGCGGAAGCGTGGGGCGGCTACTGGAGCTGGGACCCCAAGGAAACGTGGGCGCTGATCGTCTGGCTGAACTACGCAGCCTGGCTGCATATGCGCTTGATGAAAGGCTTGCGCGGCGCGGTCGCCGCGTGGTGGGCGCTGACCGGCCTGCTCGTCACGACCTTTGCGTTCCTTGGCGTGAACATGTTCCTGTCGGGCTTGCATAGTTACGGCAAACTGTAATTTCCGCTGTTCCCAACCGACAAAGAACCGCCGCGTGTTTCGCACCGGCGGTTTTTTTATGGCCGGCGGAATATTTGCACGCCAAATGTGTTCGTCATGTGAGTACGCATGGATGGCCCGACGAGCGATCATCACCCTGGCCCCGTTAGATGTCTAAAGCGGCGGCCGGCAAGGAGCAGCATGATGTGGATCAAGCGAAGCGACAGAATTCAACTTACCGGCGACGATATCGCTCGCAGCGAAATCACGCCGCAGCACATTTTCGAGAACCGGCGGCGCGTGCTGCAGGCCGCAGGCGCGTTGGCGCTCGGCGGTCTGATCGCCGTGAACGGCGAAGCGCTGGCGGCCTACACCTCGACCGACCCGAAAGCGCAGAAACTGGCGGCCAAAACGAACGCGACGTTCGTCGCGCTGGACAAGATCACGCCGTTCAAGGACATCACCACGTACAACAACTACTACGAGTTCGGTACCGACAAGTCCGATCCGGCACATAACGCTGGAACATTGCGGCCTCGGCCGTGGAAGGTCAGTGTCGAAGGCGAGATCAAAAACCCGAAGGTCTACGACATCGACGAACTGCTCAAGCTCGCGCCGCTCGAGGAGCGCGTGTATCGGCTGCGTTGCGTCGAAGGCTGGTCGATGGTGATCCCGTGGATCGGCGTGCCGCTCGCCGAGCTGATCAAGCGCGTGCAGCCGACCGGCAACGCGAAATATGTTCAGTTCATTACGTTGGCCGACCCGTCGCAGATGCCGGGACTCTCCACGCCGATACTCGACTGGCCATACTCCGAAGGCTTGCGTATGGACGAGGCGATGAATCCGCTCACGCTGCTCACCATGGGTGTGTACGGTCAGGTGCTGCCGAACCAGAACGGCGCGCCGGTTCGCGTGGTGGTGCCGTGGAAATACGGCTTCAAGAGCGCGAAGTCGCTGGTGAAAATCCGCTTTGTCGAGAAACAGCCTGCGACGAGCTGGAACACCTATGCGTCGAGCGAGTACGGTTTTTATTCGAACGTGAACCCGAATGTCGACCATCCGCGCTGGAGTCAGGCGACTGAGCGGCGCATCGGCGAAGACGGCTTTTTCACGCCCAAGCGCAAGACGCTGCTGTTCAACGGCTACGGGGATCAGGTGGCGTCTCTTTATCAGGGCATGGACCTGAAGAAGAACTTTTGAGCGACATGACGATGGCTTCTGATACCCAATCTGTCACTCATACCGGGCGCAGCGCGCCGCGAGCCAATGCACCTGCCACGGCATCGGCAAAGCGTCCCGCCGCTGGCTCGCGCTGGGTCGTGCCCGCGAAAATCGCGGTGTTCATCGCGGCGTGGTATCCGCTGGCGCGGATCGTGTTGTTCGGCGTGACCGACCGGCTCGGCGCGAACCCGATCGAGTTCATCACGCGCTCAACGGGCCTGTGGACGCTCGTGTTCCTCTGCATCACGCTGGCTGTGACGCCACTGCGCCGGCTCACAGGCATCGCGGCGTTCGTGCGGTTTCGCCGCATGCTCGGGCTATACGCATTTTTCTACGCAACACTGCATTTCACGACGTATCTCTGGTTTGACAAATGGTTCGACGTGGCGGAGATCGTCAAGGACATCGGCAAGCGGCCGTTCATTACTGTGGGCTTTGCAGCGTTCGTGTTGCTGATCGCATTGGCCGCGACGTCGCCGCGCGCGATGGTGCGCAAGCTCGGCCGCCGCTGGCAGACGTTGCACCGCGCGATCTACGCGATCGGCGCGCTGGCGATCTTGCACTTCTGGTCGATGAAAGCGGGCAAGCACGACCTGATCCTGCCGAAAATCTACGGCGCGATCATGTTGGCGCTGCTGGGTTGGCGCCTGATTGTGTGGCTTCGCGAGCGGCGCAAGTTGAAGCCGCGCTGACTGCGCGCGAGCGTGAGCGCTAATAAAAAAAGGCGATGCCGCAATGGCATCGCCTTTTTCATTTGAAGCGGACTTGCGGCGCTGGTTACGCCGGCAAAACCGTCTCGCCCGCGAAGAGCTGCTGGACTTCTTCTCTCGCCCTAACTACATGCGCTTGTGTACCATCAACCATCACCTCCGCTGCGCGCGGGCGGGTGTTGTAGTTGGAACTCATCACGAAGCCGTAGGCGCCTGCCGAGCGAATCACGAGCAGATCGCCGGGCTCGACGGAGAGCAGCCGTTCGCGCCCCAGCCAGTCGCCGCTTTCGCACACCGGTCCCACGATGTCGTACACATGAGCGGGGACGTCGCGCTCAACAACGGCGTCGATAGCGTGGTACGCCTCGTACATTGCCGGGCGGGCGAGTTCGGTCATAGCCGCGTCCACAATGGCGAAATTCTTCTCAGCGCCCGGCTTCAGAAATTCGACGCGCGTGAGCAGCACGCCCGCATTGCCAACTAGCGAGCGGCCCGGCTCGAAATACACCTCGCGGTGGCCGTGACCCCGCGCCTCGATGCGATCGAGCACCGTGCGTACGAACTCGCCGATGTCCGGCGGTGTTTCGTCGTCGTAGGTGATGCCGAGGCCGCCGCCCACGTCGATATGACGAATCGCAATGCCGTCTTTCTCGATCAGTTCGACCAGGTCCAGAAGCTTGTCGACCGCGTCCAGATAAGGCGCGATCTCGGTTATCTGCGAGCCGATATGGCAGTCGATGCCGACAACCTCAAGGTTCGCCATGGCTGCGGCCGCCTGATACGTGGCGCGCGCATCTTCAAACGCGACGCCGAACTTGTTCGACTTCAGCCCAGTGGAGATGTAGGGATGCGTCTTCGCATCGACGTCGGGATTCACGCGCAGCGAGACGGGCGCCTTTTTGCCCATTTCCCCGGCCACCGTGTTCAGGCGATCGAGTTCCGGAATGGATTCGACATTGAAGCACTTCACACCCGCCGCGAGCGCCTCGCGCATTTCACTCGTGTGTTTGCCGACGCCGGAAAACACCGTGTTTTCCGCTTTGCCGCCGGCCGCCAGCACGCGGGCCAGTTCGCCGCCCGACACGATGTCGAAGCCCGCGCCGAGACGCGCGAACACGTTCAGCACCGCGAGATTGCTATTGGCCTTTACAGCCACGTGCACGCTCGCGCGACGGCCGGCGCACGCGCCTGCGTACGCGTTCCACGCGTCGGTGAGCGCGGCCCGGGAGTACACATAAAGCGGCGTGCCGAACTGTTCGGCGAGCGAAACGGCGGACACGCCTTCGACGTGAAGCACGCCGTTGACGTAGTCAAATGCAGGTCGAGTCATGCGGAGGTCTTATTGAACGGGAGTAGCGGCGGAAGCGGGCTGCGAAGCCGAAGCAGCGGAACCAGCGGATGAAGGAGACGCCGACAGTTCGTTCGCGGGCGCGAGCGAGAGCGGCGTGCCGGAAGTGTCAGGAATGGAGTCTGCGTCGGACGCGGTTTCGGCGCCGGGTTGTACTTCGTCAGGAGACGGCGGCTGTGTGCGGTCGATGGGCTTGGCCGGCAAAGGTGGCACGGTAGGCAAATAGAGCGAACCGCGTTGTCCGCAGCCGGCGAGCGAGCCACCGAGTGCGCAACCTGCGAGAATGGCTAAACCCGCTACAATCGCGCGGCCGGGCGCCGCCGCGCGCATCCGAGATACGACTCGCATGACTGTCCCTGAATAAATAATCGATGGAGTTTAGCATGTCCGATAGTGATTACCTGACCCGTGCAGAGGCCGCGCTAGCCGCCATCGAGCGCGCGCTGGACGACACCGAGGCCGACATCGAACTCGAGCGCAGCGGCAATGTGCTGACCCTCGAATTCGCGAATCGCTCGAAGATCATCGTGAATCTGCAACCGCCGATGAGCGAGATCTGGATAGCCGCGAAAGCGGGCGGTTTCCACTATCGTTTTGTCGATGGCGAGTGGCGCGACACGCGCAGCGGCAACGAGTTTTTCGCGGCGCTGTCCGAGTACGCGACGGAGCAGGCCGGCGAGCCGGTGCATTTCGAGGCGTGAACCCAGCATCGAGTGGTTAGACGCTTAACAAAACAAAAAGCCGACGCGCGGGAACTGCGCGGCGGCTTTTTTTTTGCGGCGTTCAGGGCGCTGGGTTAGTGCGCGCGGAACAGATTCATGATGTCCTGCTTCTCCTGCTCGCCGACTTGTCCCGGTGCGGCGGACGCGGCGCTTGCTTCGTCGAGTGCCGCCTGACTGATGCCGACCGTCCCAACGAAACCGTGGCCTGGCGTGAACTCGTCGAAATACAGTTCCGAGCCGACCTCGGTCACTCCGTCGGGCATCGGCATCTTGTACTCCGGCACGCCTTTGAGCGCGCGTCCCATGTACTCAATCCAGACCGGCAACGCGAGGCCGCCGCCGGTCTCCTTGTCGCCGAGGCTGCGAGGATTGTCGTAGCCGATCCACGCGATGGCGGTGAGCGTGTGCTGATAACCGGCGAACCACGCGTCGCGCGAATCGTTCGTCGTACCCGTCTTGCCGCCGAGGTCCGTGCGCTTGAGCGCGTTCGACTTGGCGCCGGTGCCTCGCTGCGCGACGCTCTGCAACAGGCTGTTCATCACATAGGCGTTGCGCGGTTCAATGGCGTGCGGCGCGCTTTGCTCGGCGACGAGCGGTTGCGCATGCGCGACTACGACGCCGCGCGGATCGGTAACTTCAGCAATCAGATACGGGTTGATCCGGTAGCCGCCGTTTGCGAATACCGAGAATGCACCCGCCATTTGCAGCGGCGTGACGAGACCCGCGCCCAGCGCCATGGGCAAGTAAGCCGGGTGACGGTCCGCATCGAACCCGAAGCGCGTGATGTACTGCTGCGCATACTTCGTACCAATGTGGTTGAGGATGCGAATCGACACCAGATTCTTGGACTTCTGCAACGCGGTCCGCATGGTCATCGGGCCGTCGAAGCCGCCGCCGTAATTCTTCGGTTCCCACGCCTGGCCGCCCGTCTCCGCTGCGCTGAAAAATAGCGGCGCGTCGTTGATCACGGTTGCCGGTCCAAGCCCTTTTTCAAGCGAAGCCGAATAAATGAACGGCTTGAAACTCGAGCCCGGCTGACGCCATGCCTGCGTGACATGGTTGAACTTGTTCTTGTTGAAGTCGAAGCCACCGACGAGCGCGCGAATCGCACCGTCTTGCGGCACCACGGAAACAAACGCACCTTCTACTTGCGGCAGTTGCGTGATTGCCCACTGACCGTCGTCGTTCTTGACGAGGCGAACGATCGCGCCCGGCCGCACGCGCTGGTTCGGCTGAGCGCGCGCGCTCAATGCAAACTGTGCAAAGCGCAGGCCGTCGCCCTGAACGGTCGCCACATTGCCGTCGATGAACGTCGCCTGCACCTGCTTCGGGCTCGCCTCCGTCACGACGGCCGCAATGATTTCGCCGTTGTCCGGATGTTCGAGCAATGCGTCGTCGATGGCCTGCTCGCGGTCGTCCGCGTCGGACGGCAGATTGATGAACGCTTCCGGTCCTCGATAGCCGTGGCGCCGCTCATAGTCCATCAAGCCTTTGCGCAATGCGCGGTAGGCGACGTCCTGATCCGCGGAGTCGATCGTCGTGACTACGTTCAGACCGCGCGTGTACGCTTCCTCTCGGTATTGCGCGTACATCATCTGCCGCACCATTTCCGCAACGTACTCGGCGTGCACGCTGAATTCCTTGCCAGCGCCCTTTACGACAAGAGCCTGACGGCTCGCTTCGTCGTACTGCTGCTGGTTGATGTAATGCAACTCGTACATGCGCTGAAGAATGTACTCCTGACGTACCTTCGCGCGCTTCGGATTCACCACCGGGTTATACGCGGACGGCGCTTTCGGCAAGCCCGCCAGCATGGCGGACTCCGCCAGCGTCAGATCTTTCATGTCCTTGCCGAAGTACACGCGCGCCGCGCTCGCGAAACCGTACGCGCGCTGACCGAGATAGATCTGATTCATGTAGACCTCGAGAATCTGATCTTTCGAAAGCTTCGACTCGATCTTGTAGGCGAGCAGCATCTCGTAAATCTTGCGTGTATAGGTCTTCTCGCTCGAAAGGAAGAAGTTGCGCGCGACCTGCATCGTGATCGTGCTTGCACCTTGCGTCGCATGGCCATTGGTCAGCGCGACGATGCCGGCGCGAGCGATACCGGTCAGGTCCACACCGCCATGGTCGTAAAAGCGCGCGTCTTCAATTGCAAGCACGGCTTTCTTCAGGCTATCGGGCACCTCCTGAATGCGGACGATGTCGCGCCGTTCTTCGCCGAACTCGCCGATCAGCACGTGGTCGGCGGTGTAGATGCGCAGCGGCACTTTCGGCCGGTAGTCGGTGAGCGCGTCAAGCGAGGGCAGGTTGGGCGTGGCCACGACGAGCGCATAGCCGACCACCAGCAGCACGCACACAATGCCCGCGACGATCAACCCGAAAAAGCCCAGCAGCAGCTTGAGCCACAACGGGCGTTTGCGCTTCTGCGGCGCGGGCGGCGGAGACGTGGATTGCATATAGGCACCAAAAAACAGTCCCGCGATTATAGCCGCCCCGCTTTTCAGCTTTCGGCGTGCTTACCGACAGTTCTTTACAAGTCTCTGCACCGCGTGAAATGAGGCTTTACTGTAGCTGCTTTGACGAACGTCGGGGCGGCCGCTCTTCAACGTTGGCCGTTTGGCTGAGTGTCGCCCAGCGGCGTGCTTACGCACAATTCTCCCTCGCTACTCGCGCTCGAATGGTTCGCCGCGTGAGTCTCAGGGAGGGCGTGATGACGTTAAGAAATTCATGGCTTGAAGCCGTGCAGGCAGGAGTGCAGCGTTTCGCTGCAGGTATCGACGTGGGTTCGCAAAACGTGCGGCTCGTCGTAGTGAGTCAGCGTGCACGCGCATGCGCTTCGATGCAGATCGAGTATGCGTGCACAGTGCCGCTTCCCGCGAATGCGATGGCCGGCAACGAGATCGCTGACCGGCAGTCGGTCGCTCGCGCGTTGCGCGACGCGTTCGCCGATATGCCTCACTCGTGCGCGACACAGGCGTTGCGATGCGCGATGGCCGTGCCCGCATCAGCAACGTTGACCGCCACTGTGCCGCTCGCGCGGCTCGCGATGCAAAGCGGTTGCGCGGAAGACGGCGGGCACGAACTCGGCGAAGTCGAACCTGCGGTCATGAACGAAGTGGAGCGCATCGCAGGACTCGAGCGTCACGCGCTGGCCGTCGACTGGTTCGTCGACGAGAGGTCCTCGCTCGCTCGTTCCGTGACGATTGCCGCGACCGGGCGCCAACATCTCGAAGCGCGGATCGAATGCGCAGCTGCCGCGGGCATTTCACTCACAGCGATCGACGGCGAACCGCATGCTGCGCTGAGGGCCATGCGCTATGCGGCGAGTCACGAACTCGATCCGCACGAACCGTATGTCGCGTTATGGATCGGCAACGACGGCGTGCATGGCTGGCGTCTCGTCGACGACACTATCGCAGCCGAGATGCACTACCCCGCGCCGGAACATTCGGATCTCGCAGACGCGTTGCGCGACCTCGCGCATGGTCCGATGCTCGACTGCGCGCTCGTGAGCGGTGAGGTGGAACTGCTGGAGGGCGTTGGCTTCTCGATCGCGGATATCGCAGACATCCTGGGCTGCACGGTCCTGCCGTTCGAGTGCGCGGCGCTGGGCTCGGTAGCACGTCAATTGAACGATCCGCTTCTGCATGAAGCGGCAGGCGCCGTCGCGTTCGGACTCGCGTTGCGCGGGGTGTTCGAATGAGCGCCTCAGTTTTCGATGCAGGCCGCTTTAACGCAGCGGCGCAACTTCATGTCGGGCGCGACATGCGCGGGCGGCGCGCCGTTCGTCCTGTCAAGCCATGGCTCGGCGGTTTCAATCTGCTGCCTCATCGACAACGCAAGGCCCGGCTCGCGCGTCGGCGATGTCTGCTGACATTGGCGATTGCAGCGTTGGCCGGTTGTGCAGCGGTCTTCGCGCTAGCCGGATATCAGGCGATAGAAAAGGCGCGGCTCGAGTCACAGCGTGCTTCTATCGAGCAATCGCTTGCGCAACTCGCCGCGCCGCTCGCCGAGCATGGGCGCCTGCTACAGGCGCGCGACGAGCAGCGCGACAAGGCCGCTCGCGCGAAGCGTTTGTCCGAGCCGCTCACGTATCTGCGCGACCTGCTGGACGCGCTGAGTTTCGAACCCGGCGACGGCGTTTTATTGCAGCAACTTCGCCAGCGCGAGCACGAGACGGAACTGGTGGCGACCTCTCGAGCGCATATCGATTCTGCGCAGTGGCTTAAGCGTCTCGGTGGAATTCCCGGTGTTACGGGTGCGGAAATGCGCGAGTCGCATCGCTCGTCGCCGCATGTGAGTCCAGGAGCGAATGCAAGCGCAGGAGCAGCCGCTGCGTTTGAGTTTGGCGCTCGCCTGCATTGGGAGGGCGCTGCGAATGTGGCGGACAAACGTGTTGGCGTCGCGGCATCGCAAAAAGCAAAAGCCGAGCACATTGGAGGTTCGAAATGAGTACGACATTTGCCGGATTCAGCGGCGTGCCGCGGCCACGAGTGTCGCTGTCGTATGCGCTCAGGCGTCTGCGCGCGCCGCTACATACGTGGAGCCCGCGTCGTCGCTGGGCAATTGCGTTGTTGATTGCGCTCGTCGTGTTCAGCCTTGGGGCGCACGGCTGGATTGTGGCCGATCTGGGGCGTCTGGCAGCGAGCCGCGCGGCGCTACTTGCAAGCGCGGAGCATCTGGCCGACGCAAGGCGAGCGCTTGCGCAATTGCCGTCGCTGCGTCGCGAAGCCGCCGCGGCAGAGTTCGCCCCCGCTGCCATAGTCGCTGCTTCGCGTGCGTCGAAGCAATGGACTTCGGCCGATGACGTGCGCGTCGTCTCAGAACTCGCCGCGCAGAACGGCGTGGCGTTATTGGCGGTCGAGCCCGGCGCCGCGAGCGGTACGGGCGCTCAGAGCGAGCGTCCCCTTCAGCTTGCCGCGCGCACCGACTTCATTCACCTGATGTCGTTCATGCGCGGACTGATCGAACTGCCGGTACTGATGGTTCCCGTCGATGTCGTCATCAAGCGCGACGGGTCTGCGCTTTCGGTGAGTGCGGCACTGCGCGTGTACAGCGGTTTACGCCCGGCGTCTGCCAGCCTCACGACGCAGGAGCTTGCCGACGCGAGCCTTGATTCGGATGACGAAGAAGATGTGGTGTTCTTCGATCCCTTCTCGCCCGCGCAAATGCAGGCGACTATCGATTTGCCCGGACAGCCGCAACTACGTCTTGTCGGATTGCTGCACGATCGCGCCCACGGTCTCGCATTGTTCGATACGCCCGAGGGCGCGACCACTGTCGCGTCCGGCCAGCAGATCGGCGACGAGCGCGTCACGCGCTTCGACACGTTCGGCATCACGCTCGCCAAAGGCGCTGCAACGCGGACGCTCGAGCTCGCGGAGGCCTCGTCATGAGCACAACGGAGCTATTTCGCGGCGACCGGCATGCATCTATCGGTGTTGCTGGAGTCTTAAGTGTTCGTGCCTGCGTCCGTGTGGGTCTTTGGGTGACCTTGTCTCTCGGCGCGGCGCTAACCACCGGCGCGGCAGGTGCCGCGATTCCATCGCTGCCTCCGTTGCCTGCCTACATGCCGCTCGACGATGCGGTGGCATCGTCCGACTCGCCATACAATGCGCCGCCGCTGCCTAGCGGTTCAGCCTCCGAAACACCGAACCCGTTCCGCGAGGATTCCGCGGATGCCACCGCCGTCTCACGCACGCCGACGGAGGCCGGGCAAAGCCACACAGACGATGCAATGGACGACGCCGATGGCTCAGTGCCTCTCGGCCGGCAACCTGCCGCCGCCAGCCATGCCGGCGCGAGCGCGTCGGCGCTCGAAGGCCCGCCGGTGCCATTGCCTCCGCTCGCGCGTCTGAGCGGCGCTCCGAAAACCGCTGCCGACGCGTCGCTTGCCGCCGACGACAAGCCGATCTCGCTCAACTTTCAGCGCGCCGAACTCGGCGCCGTGCTGAACGCGTTCGCACAGTTCACCGGCTTGAACATCGTCGCGAGCGAGAGAGTGCGCGGGGCCGTTTCGCTGCGACTGGACAAGGTTCCGTGGCGGGTCGCGTTCGACACGCTGCTCGACGTCAACGGTCTCGCCATGGAGCGCCGCGGCAACGTGGTCTGGGTTGCGCCGATCGCAGATCTGGCCGCGCGCGAACGGCAGCGCTTCGAGGCGCATGCGAGGACTGCGGATCTCGAGCCGCTCGCAAGCCGCACGTTCGAGCTGCACTACGCGCGCGCCGAGGACGTGCGACGCCTGCTGACCGGCTCGGGCAACCAGCGGGTGTTATCCAAACGCGGCGCGGTGACCGCCGATCCGCGCACCAATCTACTGTTCGTCACGGATCTGGAGGGGCGCCTCGCGCAGATCGCCGCACTGCTTGCTTCCGTCGACCGACCGACGCGCCAGGTGCTGATCGAGGCGCGCATCGTCGAAGGTGAGTATGGTTTTTCTCGCAATCTCGGCGTGCGGCTATCTATGGCCGGTACGAACGCCGACGGCACCACGCGTGGTTTGAGCGGCGGCAAGGACGGTCTCGTCTACGATCTGTCTGCCCGCCCGATTGCGGGTTTCGACGCGGCGACGGCCGGCTTGACGCTGTTCGCGGCGGGCGCGACGCGGCTTCTGAACGTCGAGCTGAGCGCGTTGGAGGCCGAGGGGCGCGGGGAAATCGTCTCCAGTCCGCGCGTCGTTACCGCCGACAGGATGAAGGCCGTGGTCGAACAAGGCACCGAGTTGCCTTATCAGGCCAAAGTCGGGCAGGGCGTGTCGGGTGTGCAATTTCGCCGCGCCACGCTGAAGCTCGAAGTCGAGCCGCAGATTATGCCGGACGGCCGCGTCGTGCTGGACCTGGATGTTGCCAAGGACAGCGTCGGCGAACAGACCGACGCCGGGCCTGCAATCAACACGAAGCACGTGCAGACTCGGGTCGAAGTGGAAGACGGTGGTACGGTGTCGATTGGAGGAATTTACGCGACCGACGGCCGGGACGATGTGACTCGGGTGCCGCTCCTGGGCAAAATACCGATTCTAGGTGCGCTTTTCCGCCATCGGGCTCATCGCGACCAGCGCAGCGAACTGGCAGTTTTCATCACGCCGCGCGTCGTTCAGACGAATTAGGGGCACGCTGCCGCCGTTCCAACGCGGCGCCGCGCAGGCTCGACAAGGCAGCCGCTTTGCCAGTAAGCTGCGGCACGAACCATACCGGATTAGCCAGAGGACACCGTTGCAAGCGCGGGACGCACACGCCAATGTATTTTTTGTAGGGCTCATGGGGGCAGGAAAAACCACCGTGGGCCGGGCCATTGCGCGCCGTCTCGATCGCCCGTTTTTCGATTCAGACCATGAAATCGAAGCGCGCACGGGCGCGCGCATTCCTGTGATCTTCGAGCTGGAGGGCGAAGCCGGCTTTCGCGAGCGTGAGGCGAGCGTGATTTCCGAGCTCACCGGGCGCGACAGAATCGTACTCGCGACCGGCGGCGGCGCGGTGCTGCGGCCGGAAAACCGGCAGGCGCTGCAAAGCCGGGGCGTGGTGATCTACTTGCGCGCCAATCCGCACGATCTGTGGCTGCGGACCCGGCGCGACAAAAATCGCCCGCTTCTGCAGACGGAAGACCCCAAAGCGCGCCTCGAAGCGCTCTACGAAGTACGCGATCCGCTCTACCGCGAGTGCGCGCATTTCGTGATTGAAACCGGCCGGCCTTCCGTCAACGGACTCGTCAATATGGTTCTGATGCAGCTCGAGATGGCCGGCGTCGCCAAACATCCTGCGTCATAATGGGCCGTATGATTACCGTCAATGTCGAACTGGGCGAACGCGCCTACCCCATTCATATCGGTGCCGACCTGATCGGCCAGACCGCGCTGTTCGCGCCGCACATCGCTGGCAACTCGGTCACGATCGTCACCAATACCACCGTCGATCCGCTTTATGGCGACAGGTTGCGCGCCTCGCTCGCGCCGCTCGGCAAGCAGGTGTCCACTGTCGTGTTGCCGGATGGCGAGGCCCACAAGAACCTCGAAACGCTGAACCTGATCTTCGACGCGCTGCTCGGCTCGCGCGCCGACCGCAAGACCACGCTGATCGCGTTAGGCGGCGGCGTGATCGGCGACATGACGGGCTTCGCGGCTGCCTGCTACATGCGCGGCGTGCCGTTCATTCAGGTGCCGACCACGTTGCTTTCGCAGGTGGATTCGTCGGTGGGCGGCAAGACCGGTATCAATCATCCGCTCGGCAAGAACATGATCGGCGCGTTCTATCAGCCGCAGGCCGTGATCGCCGACATCGGCGCGCTGCGCACGCTGCCCGCGCGCGAACTGGCGGCGGGCGTGGCCGAGGTCATCAAGACCGGCGCTATTGCAGACGCCGGTTTTTTCCGCTGGATCGAAGCCAATGTCGAGGCTTTGAATCGCTGCGAGCCGGATGCGCTCGCCGAAGCGGTCAAGCGCTCGTGCGAGATCAAGGCGTCCGTGGTCGCGCAGGACGAGCGCGAAGGCGGACTGCGCGCCATTCTCAATTTCGGCCATACCTTTGGCCACGCGATCGAAGCCGGACTCGGCTACGGCGAGTGGCTGCATGGCGAGGCGGTCGGCTGCGGAATGGTGATGGCTGCGGACCTGTCGGTGCGCCTCGGCTATCTGGACGAAGCGTCGCGCAAGCGACTCGTCGACGTCATCGTCGCCGCACATTTGCCCACCCGCGCGCCGGCGCTCGGCGAGTCGCGCTATGTCGAACTGATGCGAGTCGATAAGAAAGCGGAAGCCGGCGCAATCAAATTCATTCTGCTGAAGCGTTTCGGTGAGACGCTCATCACCCAGGCGCCCGACGCCGAGGTGCACGCCACGCTGGCCGCCGCCGTCTGACGGCCGGCTTTGGCAGCGAGGCGCCGCGCACGGCGTCGACCGGCGCCGCCCATGTTTCGGAGAACCCGGTGACAGACAGGCGCAGCGACGATGTAAAGCAGGAACCCGCGGCGAACGCCGCAGCGCTCGGCGTCCCGACGCAGGAAGCGCTCGAAGCGCACCTCGCGCCATATGCCGCGCATTCGGCGCTCTCGCGCGGGCGCCGCTATCCGGAAGCACCACCGAGCGCGCGCACCGAATTCCAGCGCGACCGCGACCGGATCGTTCATTCAACGGCGTTCCGCCGGCTCGAATACAAGACGCAGGTTTTCGTGAATCACGAGGGCGACCTGTTTCGTACGCGTCTCACGCACAGCCTCGAAGTCGCGCAGATTGCACGTTCGGTGGCGCGCAACCTGCGTGTCAACGAAGACCTCGTCGAAGCGATTTCACTTGCGCACGATCTCGGCCACACGCCCTTCGGACATGCCGGCCAGGATGCGCTGAACGAATGCATGCGCGAGCACGGCGGCTTCGAGCACAATCTGCAAAGCCTCGCGGTGGTTGACGATCTCGAGGAGCACTACGGCGCGTACAACGGCCTGAATCTGTGTTTCGAAACGCGCGAGGGCATTCTCAAGCACTGCTCGCGCGAAAACGCGCGTCGGCTGGGTGCTTTGGGCGAGCGTTTTCTCGAAGGACGCCAGCCGTCCATCGAGGCGCAGATCGCGAACGTGGCCGACGAGATCGCGTATAACAATCACGACGTGGACGACGGCTTGCGCTCCGGTTTGCTGACCGTCGAGCAACTCGCCGAAGTTGAGTTGTGGCAAACACACTATGAAGCCGCGCGGCGCGATTTTCCGCAGATCGAAGGCCGCCGGCTGATCCATGAGACGGTGCGGCGCATCATCAACACGCTGATTGTCGATCTAATCGACACCACGAAGCTCAACCTGACCCGTCATGCGCCGGATTCGCTCGACGCCGTGCGCGCCGCGCCGGCGATCGTCGCGCATAGCGAAGCGGTGGCAGCGCAGGCTGCAGCGCTCAAGCGTTTTCTATTCAAGAACCTGTACCGCCATTACCGCGTGATGCGGATGGCGAACAAGGCGCGCCGCGTGGTCGTCGGTCTGTTCGACGCGTTCACCGAAGATCCTCGGCTGCTGCCTCCGGGCTACCAGTCCACCGACACCACGCAGCAACCTCGGCTTATCGCGCATTACATCGCAGGCATGACGGACCGGTACGCGCTGAAGGAGTACCAGCGTCTCTTTGTGATCGACGATAACTGAGCGAGCACGAGCCGTGGCAAGCGAGAGCCACGGCAGGGCGCAACTCGGGTGAACCGGGCAGATGAGGCACGGCAGAGACCGCCTGGGTTGGCGATCTCCCACATCGGGCTGCACAGCGTCGATGCAACGGGACACTAACGCCATGCAGCCCGGCCGCGCGCTTGAGCCACACTGCTCAGCGCTCTTCTCCGCGCAAGCTCAAGCGCGCTTTAGCGCAACATTCAGCGCACGGTTCAGCGCAACATTCAGCGCATGCGCGAGGCGAACAACGCGCCTGCGATCAGCGCGACGCCGCCAACAATCGCGAGCGTCTGCCACGGATTTTCATGCACATAGTCGTCCGCGTCCGAGAGCGCTACATTCGCGCGTTCGCGTACGGCCTCGCGCGTGTCGTTCATGCGGGCGCGGGCGTTGTCGAGCTGCTTGCGCAGTTTGCCGCGCAGCGCTACTGCATCGGCCTGGGTTCCTTCGGCCAGCGTGGATTCGAGCTCCGACATTAGCGTGCGAAGTTCGCCAGCAATGTCTTCAGCCGCGTCGCGGCTGTGGCGCGCAATACGCCGCGCGCGGCGGCTCGTGCTGGTCCAGGATTCGCCGAGGGCATCTCGCGTATTCGGAAGTGCTGTCATAGTCGCTCCGTCGATGAGGGTAAAAAAGGCCCACGTTCACGGTTACGCTTAAACCACATCGCAACGCAGGAAACACCAGCAGGACGCAACTTCGGTGCCAAACCCAAATGCCCGGCGCACGGTGCCGCCGGGCGAAAATCGTCAGCAGATATTGCACGAAGCACAACGCTTGCGGGTCAGTTTTACAAACACACCCGGGCTGCGACGCGCTGCATCGGTAAAGGCGGCGCGCGGCTGTCCTGGCGGCACAAAATAAAAAACGCCGCCATTGGATAAATGACGGCGTTGTTCAAGCCCCGCGAATTCGACTACCCTAAACCACAGCGTTCCACGCGTGAGGAACGGTGTTACAAGCCGTGTTAGAAGCGGTAACCGATGTTGACGTAGGTAACGATCGGGTTCAGCTTGATCTTGGTCTGCGACTGCACATTGAGCGTGCCGACCGGCGTCTGCGCCTGCGTGTTCAGTTTTGCCGTGGTGCTGAGCGGCAGGTACGACACCGACACGCCCGCGAACCAGTGCTGATTGAACGCGTAAGTGAAACCCGCATTAAACACCGGCTCCCACGAACTATCCGTAGTGACGCTGGTCGGACCATGCAGGACGTTCGCCTGGAATGCTCCGTTGGTGATCTTCTCGTCGGTGAACCAGATACGGCTCACGCCGATACCGAGATACGGACGGAATGTGGCAGTGGGAGCGTTGAAGTAGTACTTGAACAGCAGCGTTGGGCTCCACTGCTTTGCCTGACCCAGCTTACCGAATTGTTCGAGGCTACCGGTGCCGTTCAGGTCGAACGAAGGCGGGTAGCCAATCACGAATTCGGTGGCGATGTGATCGGTAATGAAGTAACCGGCGGTCACGCCAATGGTGTCGGCCGAACTCAGTGAGGCTCCGGTATTGGCTTCTGTGATGTTGGTCGGGCTGCCGCCAATGCTCGTTACTTGCAGGGGCTGGCTACTCGATTGAGGCGCAAGATGGAACCACCCTGTTGAGACGAAAAAACTACCGGCCGATTGCGCGTGTGCTGCTGTTGTCATGCTGGCTAGCACCGCGATCCCCGTTACGGCCTGTTTTAATTTCATATGTGCTCCTCCAAAAAAGGCCCGCTCATTATGACCACAACGTTTGAAACTAACCATACGCGCCGGTTAGAGTTTTCTCCCTAAGCCGGGCGCGCTTCCTGGCCTGGCCGCGCCGCGTCGAACCTCCGGCGCATGCGGCTCCTCGGACCTTCGGGTATGTACCAACGCGACTATCGGATACTTCAGCATGGCACGGCTTGCACGTCTTTATGTTCCTGACCAGCCGCAGCACGTCATCCTCCGCGGACTCGATCAGCAGCCTGCGTTCGTCGACGACCAGGACTACGAACTCTTCATCGACTGTATGAAAGCGGCTTCGCGCGATCATCACTTATCGATCCACGCTTATGCGTTGATGCCGGGCGCGGTCCAACTGCTCGTGACTCCAACGGAGGAGTCGAGCCTGCCGAAAGCGATGCAGGCGGTCGGGCGCCGCTATGTGGCGCACTTTAACCGCCGTTACGCGCGACGCGGCACGTTATGGGAAGGTCGTTATCGCGCGACGGTGATCGAGGGCGAGCGGTATTTTCTGCTTGCGAGCCGCGTCGTCGAAATGTGCCCGGTGCGCATGCAGCTCGCGAGCGCGCCAGAAGACTACCGCTGGTCGAGCTACCGTCATCACATCGGTCTCACGCTCGACAGCCTGATCACCGACCATCCGCTCTACTGGTCACTCGGCAACACGCCGTTCGAAAGGCAGCGCGCGTACCGCGAGTTGTGCGAGCAGCCGCTCGACGAACGAGAGGCAAGCCAGCTTCAGCAGGCCACGCTAAAAGGCTGGGTGCTCGGCAGCGACACGTACCGTGAATGGGCGGCCCGGGCGGCGAACCGGCGCGTATCGCCGCTGCCCCGTGGGCGGCCTCGCAAGGTCCGGGAGACCCCGCAGGCGCAATAAGCGAATCGAATCAATTGTTTGTCTTTCAAACGGCATCACGACATGCCGTTTTATTTTCCCCATATTTGATATGGAACCAATAAAAAATACCCGCAATGCACCAAACTGATAATTAGGGATCGACCATAACGTTTTATTTGCTATTCCGTTGATTCGTCGCGTATATTCCGAATTCCGGCGTTTTTGAACTGCGTACGTTGCAGCGTCGAAGGCGTCTCAGCCGTTGCGGGTGTGCACGTGCGGCAATAGAAAAACGGTTTAACGGCCTGTCGGCCCCTCACAGACGGTGTCCCCATGAACGATCGCCAGCAACCGGTTCACCCGGTTCCCGCCGCCCAAGGGTTGTACGACCCGCAAAACGAACACGACGCCTGCGGCGTCGGCTTCGTCGCTCACATCAAGGGCAAGAAGAGCCACGAGATCATCGAGCAAGGCCTGAAGATTCTCGAGAACCTCGATCACCGGGGCGCCGTCGGCGCAGATCCGTTGATGGGCGACGGTGCCGGCATCCTGATTCAGATTCCGGACGGTTTCTATCGCGAGGAAATGGCCAAGCAGGGCGTGACGTTGCCGCCGTTCGGCGAATACGGCGTCGGCATGGTGTTTCTGCCGAAGGAACACGCGTCGCGGCTTGCCTGCGAACAGGAGCTGGAGCGCACGGTGAAGGCCGAGGGCCAGGTGGTGCTCGGCTGGCGCGACGTGCCGGTCGACCATACCATGCCGATTTCGCCGACCGTCAAGGCGAGCGAGCCGCTGATCCGCCAGATCTTCATTGGTCGCGGCAAGGACATCATGGTGACCGACGCGCTGGAGCGGAAGCTTTACGTGATCCGCAAGACCGCGAGCCACCGCATTCAGGCGCTCAAGCTCAAGCACGGCAAGGAATATTTCGTGCCGTCCATGTCGGCACGTACCGTCGTCTATAAGGGGCTGCTGCTGGCGGGTCAGGTCGGCGTGTACTACCGCGACCTGCAGGACGAGCGCACCGTTTCGGCGCTCGCGCTCGTGCACCAGCGCTTTTCGACCAACACGTTCCCCGCCTGGGAACTGGCCCACCCGTACCGGATGATCGCCCACAACGGCGAAATCAACACGGTGAAGGGCAACGTCAACTGGCTGAACGCGCGTACCGGCGCAATCGCGTCGCACGTGCTTGGCGACGATTTGCCGAAGCTGTGGCCGCTGATCTATCCGGGCCAATCGGACACCGCCTCGTTCGACAACTGTCTCGAACTGCTGGTGATGGCCGGCTACCCGCTCGTCCACGCAATGATGATGATGATCCCGGAAGCCTGGGAACAGCACACGCTGATGGACGACAACCGCCGCGCGTTCTACGAATACCATGCCGCGATGATGGAGCCGTGGGACGGCCCCGCTGCGATCGCGTTCACCGACGGCCGTCAGATCGGCGCGACGCTCGACCGTAACGGGCTGCGTCCGGCGCGCTACATCGTGACCGACGACGACCTCGTCATCATGGCGTCGGAAGCGGGCACGCTGCCTATCCCTGAGTCGAAGATCGTCAAGAAGTGGCGTCTGCAGCCGGGCAAGATGTTCCTGATCGACATGGAACACGGCCGCATCATCGACGACAAGGAACTGAAGGACAACCTCGCGAACGCCAAGCCGTACAAGAGCTGGATCGACGCTGTGCGCATCAAGCTCGACGAGATCGAGCCGAAGGCCGAAGACGTCGCGACCGAGCGCCGCGAAGCCGCTGCTTTGCTGGATCGCCAGCAGGCGTTCGGCTACACGCAGGAAGACCTCAAGTTCCTGATGGCGCCGATGGCGCAAGCCGGCGAAGAAGCGGTCGGCTCCATGGGCAACGACTCGCCGCTCGCGGTCATGTCCAACAAGAACAAGACGCTCTATCACTACTTCAAGCAACTGTTCGCGCAGGTCACGAACCCGCCGATCGACCCGATCCGTGAAAACATGGTGATGTCGCTCGTGTCGTTCGTCGGACCGAAGCCGAACCTGCTCGACACCAACAACATCAACCCGCCGATGCGTCTCGAAGTGTCGCAGCCTGTGCTCGACTTCAAGGACATCGCGAAAATCCGCGCGATCGATCAGTACACGGGCGGCAAGTTCAGCTCGTACGAACTGAACATCTGCTATCCGGTCGCGTGGGGCAAGGAAGGCATCGAGGCGCGTCTCGCGTCGCTGTGCGCGGAAGCCGTCGACGCCGTCAAGTCCGGCTACAACATGCTGATCGTGTCCGACCGCAAGACCGACCGCGACAACGTCGCGATTCCGGCGCTGCTCGCCACGGCGGCCATTCACACGCACCTCGTGCAGCAAGGCTTGCGTACCAGCACGGGTCTCGTCGTCGAAACCGGCTCCGCGCGCGAAACGCACCACTTCGCGCTGCTGGCCGGCTACGGCGCGGAAGCCGTGCACCCGTACCTGGCGATGGAAACGCTCGGCCAGCTCGCAGCCGGCCTGAAGGGCGACCTGTCGCCGGAAAAGGCGGTCTACAACTTCACGAAGGCAGTCGGCAAGGGCTTGCAGAAAGTCATGTCGAAGATGGGCATTTCGACCTACATGTCATACACCGGCGCGCAGATTTTCGAAGCAGTCGGCCTTGCTGAAGATCTTGTGCAAAAGTACTTCAAGGGCACTTCGTCGAAGGTCGGCGGCATTGGTCTCTTCGACGTTGCGGAAGAAGCGATCCGTCTGCACCGCGACGCGTTCGGCGACAACCCGATCCTCGCGAACATGCTCGACGCAGGCGGCGAATACGCGTACCGCGTGCGCGGCGAAGAACACATGTGGACGCCGGATGCGATCGCCAAGCTGCAACACTCGGCGCGCAGCAATTCGTATCAGACGTACAAGGAATACGCGCATCTGATCAACGACCAGACCAAGCGTCACATGACCTTCCGCGGTCTGTTCGAATTCAAGCTCGACCCGACCAAGGCGATTCCCCTCGACGAGGTGGAACCGGCGAAGGAAATTGTCAAGCGTTTTGCCACCGGTGCAATGTCGCTCGGCTCGATCAGCACGGAAGCGCACGCCACGCTGGCGGTCGCGATGAACCGCATTGGTGGCAAGTCGAACACCGGCGAAGGCGGCGAGGACGAAAACCGCTATCGCAACGAACTGCGCGGCATTCCAATCAAGAACGGCGACACGATGAAGTCCGTGATCGGCGATGAGGTGATTGTCGACATCCCGTTGAAGGAAGGCGATTCGCTGCGCTCGAAGATCAAGCAGGTCGCGTCGGGCCGTTTCGGCGTGACGGCGGAATACCTCGCCTCGGCCGATCAGATCCAGATCAAGATGGCGCAGGGCGCGAAGCCGGGCGAAGGCGGCCAGTTGCCGGGCCACAAAGTGTCCGAGTACATCGGCAAGCTGCGTTACTCGGTGCCGGGTGTCGGTCTCATTTCGCCGCCGCCGCACCACGACATCTACTCGATCGAAGATCTGGCGCAGCTCATTCACGACCTGAAGAACGCGAATCCGGCGGCTAGCGTGTCGGTGAAGCTGGTGTCGGAATCCGGTGTCGGCACGGTCGCAGCGGGCGTCGCCAAGGCGAAGGCCGACCACGTCGTGATCGCAGGCCACGACGGCGGCACCGGCGCGTCGCCGCTGTCGTCGGTCAAGCATGCCGGCACGCCGTGGGAACTCGGCCTCGCCGAAACGCAGCAGACACTGGTTCTCAACCAGTTGCGCGGACGTATCCGCGTGCAGGCCGACGGTCAGATGAAGACCGGCCGCGACGTCGTGATCGGCGCGCTGCTCGGCGCCGACGAGTTCGGCTTTGCGACGGCGCCGCTCGTCGTCGAAGGCTGCATCATGATGCGCAAGTGCCACCTGAACACCTGCCCGGTCGGCGTCGCGACGCAAGACCCGGTGCTGCGGGCCAAGTTCAAGGGCCAGCCGGAACACGTCGTCAACTTCTTCTTCTTTGTTGCGGAAGAAGCGCGCGAAATCATGGCGCAACTGGGTATTCGCAAGTTCGACGACCTGATCGGTCACGCCGAATTGCTCGACACGAAGAAGGGCATCGAGCATTGGAAGGCGAAGGGTCTCGACTTCTCGCGCGTGTTCTATCTGCCGCAAGTGCCGGCTGAAGTCGCGCGCAAGCATGTGGAAGACCAGGACCACGGTCTGGACCGCGCGCTCGACCACACGCTGATCGAAAAAGCGAAGGCGGCCATCGAGAACGGCGAGCACGTCTCGTTCATCCAGCCGGTGCGCAACGTCAATCGTACGGTCGGCGCGATGCTGTCCGGCACGATCGCGAAGAAGTACGGCCACGACGGCTTGCCCGACGACACCATTCACATCCAGTTGAAGGGTACTGCGGGTCAGAGCTTCGGCGCGTTCCTCGCGAAGGGCATCACGCTGGATCTGGTCGGCGACGGCAACGACTACGTCGGCAAAGGCTTGTCGGGCGGGCGCATCATCATCCGTCCCACGAACGATTTCCGCGGCAAGTCGGAAGAGAACATCATCTGCGGCAACACGGTGATGTATGGCGCGATCGAAGGCGAATCGTTCTTCCGCGGCGTGGCTGGCGAGCGATTCTGCGTGCGTAACTCGGGTGCGACGGCGGTTGTCGAAGGCACGGGCGACCACGGCTGCGAATACATGACGGGCGGCACGGTCATCGTGCTCGGCGAAACCGGCCGTAACTTCGCGGCCGGCATGTCGGGCGGCATCGCCTACGTGTACGACCCGGACAACACGTTCGCGGGTAAGTGCAACAAGTCGATGGTTGCGCTCGAGCCGGTTCTGCAGCAGGCCGAACAGGAGCGCACCGTCGACAAAAGCCTGTGGCACGCCGGCGCGACCGACGAAGCGCTGCTCAAGGGTCTCATCGAACGTCACTTCCAGTTCACGGGCTCGCCGCGTGCAAAAGCGCTGCTCGAAAACTGGGACGCGTCGCGCCGTCAATTCGTGAAGGTGTTCCCGACCGAGTACAAGCGCGCGCTGGGCGAAATGGCAGCGAAGAAGGCGAATAAAGAAGTTCTCGCCGCCTGAGCGCAGACCGCTCGACTGCTTTCGCACAGAGACGTCACCTTTAGCCGTACCTGCCGCGCGCGACCCTTCAACGGCGCGCTGCGGCGGGTTCAGATCACCCCCTAGATACAGATAGAGAAGAGAACCACATGGGCAAGGCAACCGGTTTTCTCGAGTTCGAGCGCCGCCACGAGGCGTATGAAGCTCCGCTCACACGCGTGAAGCACTACAAGGAATTCGTCGCGGCACTCACCGACGACGAAGCGAAGGTTCAAGGCGCACGTTGCATGGACTGCGGCATTCCGTTCTGCAACAACGGCTGCCCGGTGAACAACATCATTCCGGACTTCAACGACCTGGTGTTCCAACAGGACTGGAAGACGGCGATCGAGGTGTTGCACTCCACGAACAACTTCCCGGAGTTCACGGGCCGCATCTGCCCGGCGCCGTGCGAAGCGGCATGCACGCTCGGCATCAACGACGACCCTGTCGGCATCAAGTCGATCGAACACGCAATCATCGACAAGGCATGGGCCGAAGGCTGGGTCGCGCCGCAGCCGCCGAAGCACAGGACCGGCAAGAAGGTTGCCGTGGTCGGTTCCGGTCCTGCCGGTCTGGCGGTCGCTCAGCAACTCGCGCGCGCCGGTCACGATGTGACGGTGTTCGAGAAGAACGACCGCATTGGCGGTCTGCTGCGCTATGGCATTCCCGACTTCAAGCTGGAGAAGTGGCTGATCGATCGCCGTATGCGCCAGATGGAAGCCGAAGGCGTGACGTTCCGCGCCAACGTGTTCGTCGGTAAGGCCGATTCGCTGCCGGCCTACATCGGCAATACAGCAAAGGAAACCATCACGCCGGACCAGTTGAAGGAAGACTTCGACGCGGTCGTGGTAGCCGGCGGTTCGGAAACGCCGCGCGATCTGGCGGTGCCGGGCCGCGAACTGGAAGGCATCCATTACGCGATGGAATTCCTGCCGCAGCAGAACAAGGTCAATGCCGGCGACAAAGTCCCGAACCAGTTACTCGCGAAGGGCAAGCACGTCGTCGTGATCGGCGGCGGCGATACCGGTTCGGACTGCGTGGGCACGTCGAACCGTCACGGCGCGAAAAGTGTCACGCAATTCGAACTGCTGCCCCAACCGCCGGAAGAAGAGAACAAGCCGCTCGTGTGGCCGTACTGGCCGATCAAGCTGCGCACGTCGTCGTCGCATGAGGAAGGCTGTTCGCGCGATTGGGCTGTCGCGACCAAGCGCCTCGAAGGCAAGAACGGCAAAGTCGAGAAGTTGATCGCGGCGCGCGTCGAATGGAAGGACGGCAAGATGGTCGAAGTGCCGGGCTCCGAGTTCGAAATGAAGGCCGACCTGGTGCTCCTCGCCATGGGCTTCACGCAGCCGGTATCGCCTGTGCTGGAAGCCTTCGGCGTCGACAAGGACGCGCGCGGTAACGTGCGGGCCACCACCGAAGGTGACAAGGCGTACTACACGTCGGTGGACAAGGTGTTCACTGCCGGCGATATGCGCCGCGGCCAGTCGCTCGTGGTGTGGGCGATTCGCGAAGGCCGTCAGTGCGCACGTTCGGTCGATGCTTTCCTGATGGGGCATTCGGACCTGCCGCGCTAAACGTCGCTGCTGGTTTGCCGCAACGGCGTCGTCCGTTAAGCGGTGCACGAAGCGGCACGTCAGAAGGCACATCAATGCGATAAAACAGAGCCGGGCACCCGACAGGGTGACCCGGTTTTTTCATATGTGCTGCTTGTGATTCAGCCCGCCGCGTCACTTCCCATAACGCGCCAACGTAAGCCCGTCGAGATCGATCTCCGGCTTGCGCCGCGTGATCAGATCGGCGACCACCCGCGCCGAGCCCATCGACATCGCCCAGCCCGTCGAGCCGTGCCCCAGGTTGAGCCACAAATTGTCGATGCCCGAAGGTCCGAGCAGTGGTGCGCCGTCGGGCGTCATCGGGCGGCGACCCACCCAGAAGTGTGCGGACGTCGGCGCGGCGGCATGCGGAAACCAGTCATCCAGCACTTTCATCAGCGTTTGTAGCGCCTGCTCGCGCAGCGTGGTCTGCCGGTTGCCCAACTCGGCCGTGCCCGCCACCCGCAGGTTGTTGCCAAAGCGCGTGATGGCTGTCTTGAGCGACTCGTCCATGAGCGCGGCCCGTGGGGCTTTCTCATCATCGATCACGGGCAGCGTTGCCGAATACCCCTTCACCGGATAGAGCGGCACCTTCACGCCGAGCGGTGCAAGCAGCGCCGCACTGTCGACGCCCAGCGCCACCACGACGCTATCGGCCTGTACGATTTCAGCGGCGCCATTTGCACCGTTTGCACCGTTTGCACCGTCCGGTCGTCCACCGGCTTCACTTTCCACACGCACACCGCGGACCGCACCGCCTTGCACGTCGAGCGATGTCACGCGCGTGTCGAAGCGAAACTGCACGCCGTGGCGCTCGCAGATAGCTCGTAATTCGCGCGTGAAGCGGGCGCAGTCGCCGGCTTCGTCGTCGGGAAGATGAATGCCCGAGACCGGACTCGCGCGCGCCCAGCGCAAACCCGGCTCGATATCGACGCATTGCGCGGGGTTCACTTCCCGATATGCGATGCCCGCGTCGCGCAGCACAGCCAGCGCCGGTTGCGCGAGTTCGACGTCGTACTCGCTGCGAAAGAGTTGCAGATACCCTTGGCTGCGCCCGTAATCAAACGGATGACGGCTGCGGAATTCGTGCAGGCAGTCCCGGCTGTAATAGGCGATGCGCTGCATCCGCTGCTTGTTGACGCGAAAGCGTTCGAGGTCGCATTCGCGCAACCAGCGCGCGATCCAGCGCCATTGAGCCGGGTCGAGGGTAGGACGGAAGATGAGCGGCGACGCTGGCTTGAACAGGTACTTGAGGATCTTGGCCGGCATGCCCGGCGCGGCCCACGGCGTCACGTAGCCGGGCGCGATCACGCCCGCGTTGCCGAAACTCGTGGCGAGCGCGACGTCCGGCTCCCGCTCGATCACCGTGACCTCGCAGCCTTGCTGGCGCAGGTAGAAAGCGGTAGCGACGCCGATCACGCCGCCTCCCAGAACAATCGTTTTCATGTGCTTAGACGGCAGGAATCAGCGGGCAGAAATCAGCGGCAGAAATCAACGACAAAGTCAGGCGGCAGGACTGGCCGTGCCGAGCACCTTGCCCTTGGTTTCTGGCAGACACACCGCGGCGACGATCACGAGCAGATAACCCGCACCGGCGACGATGCCCATTGCCTTCACCAGAGACATGCCCTGCGAAAGTGTGCCGACGAGGATCGGAAAGAACGAGCCGAAGCCGCGCCCAAGGTTGTAGCAGAAGCCTTGCCCGGAGCCGCGAATCGCATTGGGATAAAGCTCCGACAAATAGGCGCCCACACCCGCGAAAATCCCTTGCACGACTATGCCGAGTGGAAATCCGAGCGCAAGCATCATGCCGTCGGTGATCGGCAGCATCGTGTAGACCATGCCGAGCACGAACGAGCCGATCGCGAACAGAATGAAGGACGCGCGGCGTCCGATCTTGTCGCACAAGATCGCGCCCACGATATAACCGGTGAACGAGCCGACGATCAGCACGATCAGATAGCCGCTCGTGTTGAACACGGACAGATGACGCACGGTCTTCAGATAGGTGGGCAGCCACGTGGTGATCGCGTAATAACCGCCGAGCATGCCGGTGCACAACGCGCTGCCAAGTAGTGTGATGCGCAAGTGCGGCCCCGAGAAAATCTGCAGGAAATGCGCAGTTTCGAAGCCGGTCTCACGTGCACGGCGTGTCTGCAGATAGATGTCGGGGTCGCTGACGTTGCGGCGAATGTAGATGATCCAGGCCGCGGGCAGCAGACCGATCCAGAAGCACGCACGCCACGCATACTGTTCAGGCAGCAACGCAAAAAATGCCCAGTAGACGATCGCCGCCGCTGCCCAGCCGAACGACCAGCTGCTTTGCACGGTGCCCACGGCTTTCGCGCGATGCTGCGGCGAGCGGATCGTCTCGGCCATCATGATCGTCACGACCGACCATTCACCGCCGAAGCCGATTCCTTGCAGGGTGCGTGTGGCGAGCAACTGCCAGAATGAATGCGTGAAGCCCGACAGAAACGTGAATAGCGCGAAGGTGGCGATCGTCCATTGAAGCACGCGGATGCGGCCGTACCGATCGGCCAGAATGCCGGCAAGCCAGCCGCCCAACGCCGACGAGATGAGCGAACTCGTGGCGATCATGCCCGCTTCGCTTTTGGTCATGCCCCACGTCGCGATCAGCGTCGGAATGAGGAACGAGTAGATCATGAAATCGAACGCATCGACCGCATAGCCGCCGAAACCGGCGTAAAGGGTGCGGCGTTCCCGCTGCGTCAGTTCGGTGAACCATTGGAGAGAGGGCATGTTTGTTGTGTTCTCCTGGTTTTTTGTGTGCCGGCGGCTCGTGGGAGGTGTTTCTATTCTACGGGGACGAGGCAACATGCGGCCAGTTGTGGTCAAAAATGGCAGCGAACATCGCAGCGATCATGGCAGCAAAGGGTAAGCAGTAGATAACAGACGAGATGCGTGAGAAACGGATCGGGTGAACGCACGCCGGACGGCATACCGGCCGATGCATGCAAGAGGGCGAAAGCTCGCAAAAGCCGTTGCTTACGAACTAATACGCCGTAACCAAAAAGATAATGAACGCCGTTACACTGCGCACGCAGCGCATTGGCTGCACATTATTCGCTCACACTCGCGCCCGCTACATCTCATCGCCTAATGTCCGCCACCGCGAAAATCTGCCCGGAACCTTGCCGCCACTTTGCGCGCGTGGCCGTGCCCGCGCGCCAACTTGCCGCGAGCGGGTCGCGCAGGACGTTCCTGAAGGGTTCCGCAAGCGTGCTGCTGGCGTCCGGTATCGGCGGTTCGCTGCTCTCCGCGTGCGGCGGCGGCAACCTGGAAAGCGAGCAGGGCGAGACGCCGCGACTGGCCTCGGTCGACAATTTCCGCGATGTCGCGGGCGCAGCCGCAGGTTATCCAACTGCCGACGGCAAAACGATGCGTCGAGGCGTGTTCTTCCGCGCGAACGTGCTCGCGCTCAGCGTGGCTGACCGGACCGAAATCGAAAGTCTCGGCATTGCCAGCATCTTCGATTTGCGCACGCCAGGCGAGATCGAGCGGACGGCCGATATCCTGCCGCGTGCCACCGTATCGCAGACGTTGAATGTACTTGGCGCTCGCGACTTCATCACGCCCGCCTTCAATTCTGCGGGCGGCGCGACGGCGTTCATGGAGTCCGAGGCTCGCGCCTATGTAACCGGCGCCGCGCAGCGGGCGAACTACGGGGCGCTGCTCCGTCAGCTGGCCGATGGCGCGGGCGCGCAGCTGTTCCATTCGAACGCCGGTAAGGATCGCGCGGGTTGGGTTGCCGCGTTGTTGCAGAGCATTGCTAACGTGCCGCTCGACGTCATCATGCAGGACTACCTGCTGAGCAACGTCTATCGTGCACAGGCGATCAGGTCGCAGAAGGAAACTTTGCGTGCGCAGGAGGGCGATGCGCTCGCCGCGATCCAGGAGCCCTTGCTCGGCGTTCAGGAAAGCTATCTGCAGGCGGGCTTCGATCAGGTGCAGGCAAGCTACGGCACGATGACGCGCTATCTGACCGAAGGCCTTGGCGTGTCGGAGTCGGCTATCGAGAGTTTGCGCAGCCGGCTTGTCGTTTGAAGAGCGCAGGGAAAGTCATTCGCTGGAGCCGGACGAATCCGCGCATGGAACCCGCGTATAAACCGTGGGAAAAAAAATCCGCCCCGAACAAGCGGGCGGACTGAGAAGGGCGGCATCGAGGTTGCCGGGGCCGACTATACGGCCGCCGGCCACGCGATAAGCGATCCGGTAAGGTGACGTAAGCGGACCGGTCGCGGCGCTCATTCGCGGCAACAGCTAGCGCCTTATGCGGTCGCGGCAGACGCAGCCGGTAATTCGATACACACCTCCAGGCCGCCCTGCGCGTGATTGCGTACATGGCAACGTCCGCCGCGATCGTGCGCAAGCCGCGCGACGATTGCAAGGCCGAGGCCGCAATGGCCTTCGCCGCCCCGCGCGGCGTCGAGCCGCACGAACGGTTTCATCGCCGCGGCAATGCGCTCGTCGGGAATGCCCGCGCCATGGTCGCGCACCTTGATGAGCCAACACCCGTCGCCGCGTTCGGTGGCGATGTCGACCGGCGGCGCGCCATGTTCCAAAGCGTTGTCGACGAGGTTCGTCACGAGCCGGTCAAGCAGCGTGCGCGGCAGCTTGAACGCCGGGCCAGCGCGCAGATGGAGCGCGAAGAGCGGCGTCTCCCCGGCGCTGGAAGTGCTGTCCATGCCGTCGCCGCTGTCCGTTTGTTCGGCGAAGCCGTCGCTCGCGGAAAACTGTTCGCGCAGGAACTCGTCGACCTCTACTGCAGGCCCCGCGTCGGCGGATTGACCGGCAAATTCGAGAAACTGCTGGACGATGTTCGTCAGCGAGTCGACATCGCGTATCAAGCCCGCACGTTCGCTTTCTTCTACCAGAACGCTCGCGCGTAACTTCAGGCGCGTGAGCGGCGCTTTCAGGTCGTGCGCGACACCGGCGAGCATGACGGCCTGATCGTCGCCGGCTTCGTTCAGGCGCCGCATCATGTCGTTGAACGAGCCGATCAGATCGCGCAGTTCGCGCGGACCTTGCACTGTGACGGGTTGTGGCCGGACGCCTGAACCGAACTCACGCGCGGCATCGGCGACGCGCGACAGCGGTCGCTGCATCTGCCAGACCGCGAACAGCGACAGGATGAGCGCGGCGGCCAGCATTGAAACGGATTCGATCAGAAAGCGCGGCGGCGGTGGAAGGTCGACCGGTAGCACTACCCAGTTCGACTTGCCGGGAAACAACACCCAAAGTTGCGGCGGACGCAGGTCGTCGACGGCGATCTTCGTGCCGGGCGGGAGGTCGTCGCGCAGGCGTCGCGCCAGGTCGGCGACGAGACGTTCCGTCGGTTCGTGCAGATGGATGCTCGGCGGCATGTTCCAGGTCGGAACGAGATGCACGCGCATGGCGGGCGCGAGGGCGGCGCCCTTGATCGGCTCACCGTTGATCGCCTGCAGCACCAGCACGAGCCCGCGCGCAAAGCCGTCGACTTCATGACGCGGCGGCTGCATCACCACGAGAACGAACCAGCCGGCCTGAATCGCGAAGAGCACCGCCGTCGAAAGCAACGCCATTCTGCCGAACAGCGTGTTCAGCGGGTTTCTCATGCGTTCGAGGCGGCCTCGTCGGAGAACGGTGTGCCGTCTGCGTCGGGCACGAAGACGTAACCCTTGCCGCGCACTGTTTGCACATAGCACGGATTGGACGGATCGTCCTCGATCACGCGGCGCAGCCGCCAGATCGGCACATCAAGACTGCGGTCGCGGAATGCGAGATTGTCTCGATGCACGAGGTCGTGAATCAGCACGCGCGACAACACCTTATAGGGATTGTTCACGAAGATCTTCAGCAGCGCGAACTCACTGTCGCGCAACGGGAGCTTCGAGTCCGCACGCGAAAGCGAGCGCGTGGCGAAGTCCAGTTCGAACGGACCGAACTTGTACGGTTTGCGCGCTTCGGGTGCACTGGTAGTCGAAGGGCCGCGGCGGCGCAGAACGGTGTGGATGCGCGCGAGCAATTCACGCGGATCGAAGGGCTTGGTCAGATAGTCGTCTGCTCCGAGCGAGAGCCCGACTATGCGGTCCGCCACCGTGCCGCGCGCCGTGACGAAGATCACCGGAATGTCGTCACCGGCGGCGCGCAGCGCGGTGAGCGCGCGTAGGCCGTCGGTGTTCGGCATCATGATGTCGAGTACGACAACCGATGGCCGTTCGCGCTCGAGCCTGCGCTGGAGATGGGTGCCGTCATGCAGCACCGACGCGTCGAAGCCGTTCGACTGCAAGAACTTGCAAAGCAGATCGCGTACGACCGGATCGTCGTCGACGATAAGGACCTGTGGATTCATGGCGAAATTCTAGACTGACGCGCGCAACGCGCGGCCGACTGTTTTCTTACCAATGCTTACCCGGCGCTGCGCGGAATCGACGCGTTGGCGCGTAAGTCCCGTCACCCAAGGCACACAGCATATTTCACCGCTGCCATATTTGGCAACGCGGTTGCCAACGCGGTGACTCTGCGATGACCACGCGATGACCACGCGATGACCACGCGGCCGCCAACGTCGCGCATCGCGTCGAACGGCTTTCTCATGCCGCAGGCCGCTTTCCGGAAACAGTTTGCGCACACCGGGAAGTAGTGGCAATCGTTCGAAACCGGTCGTAAGAACCGCCGGAAAGCGCGTCTTTCTTCGTGCATCGCCACGGCCCCGGCGGCGCGAAGATTCGTCCTGCAATACGTAGCGCCACACGCCGCAAATGCTTAACGGCCCTGTCCGGCATAGACGGCGCAAGACCGACATTCCGCCAAACCATGCGAGGCTCATCATGACCGTTCCAGGCAACCTCAGTTCCACCCACTTCTCTGCAGTCGCGCCCACCAAAACGACGGAAAAGCCCACGTCTGCAGGCAATTCCGCAAGTATCGGCGGCGCGGCGCAAGCCAAGGCTTCCGCAACGCAGCCGCAGCCTTCGGCGCCCGCGGGCCTCGTCGGTCACCACGTCAACACGACGGCCTGATCTGCCGAGGCCCGCGTGTCGACTCCGAAAATCGTTGAGCGTTTCGTCCGCGCCGCTGTGTGGCTCGCGCTCGGCGCGGTGCTGTTGCCGCTCGGCGGCTGTGCCGTTGCCGCGCTGCCCTGCCGGCTCACTTCAGCCACGCTGAAAATCATCCCGGTCGTCGGCCATGCGGCGGCCAGCCCGTTCGACATGTGTTCATCCGCGATCGACTGAATCATGACTCCCCAACGGATTGCCTGCGCGTTGGCGCTCGTTTGCAGCACGTTTTCGCTGGCTGTGCCGGCGCAACCGGCGGCGCGCGAAGCCAGCGCGGCGGCTCCTGCGTCGAAGGACGCTTTGGCCGACGCGCGGCGGCGCGCGCAGGACACACCGTTCGCCTTCCGCGGCATTGCGCTTGGCATCACGCTCGACGAATTCCGCGCGGGCTCGAAGGTGCGCGCGACGCCGATCGGCAGCGTGCCGGTCTGCGAGACGGATGTGCAGGCGGGCGTGCTCGGCATGCGGCTGAAGTCGCACGAGAGTTTGACGGTCGCGTGCCGCTGGGCACATCGCGACGACAACGGTTGGGCGCTGTCGCAAGCGGTGGTCGATGGCGCGCCGGCGTCCGAGCACGTGCTGCGCTTCGCGCGTATCGGGGGACGAAGCGAAAGCAGGACCGAAACGCAGCGCGAAGAACAAAGCGCGCTGCGTCTGTACGAAATCTCATTCGTGATCGACGAAGTCACTGCCGAGGACTTGCGCGAGGCGCTAGCGGAGCGCTATGGCCCGCCGCGTCACGCGACTCAGAACGTGACGGCGCCAGGCGCGCTGCCGGTCTACGTATGGGAGAACGCGGTGAGTTCGATCACGTTGTGTTTTTTGCCCGGCACTCGCAACGGCACGCTGACTTACCTGCTCAAGGGTTCCGACGCGTGGGTCAAGTCGGTAGTGCGGCAGTGGCAGGCAAGCGATGCGGAAGCCGGTTGAGGCGCCATGCGCCCTTGACAGCCAATCCACTCGAAGATGAGGCCGATCAGGCCAGGGAGTAAAACAATGCCTAAGCTTCGTTTTTCCGCGGCGATGTGCGCGGTGGTGGGTCTATCGGCTTGCTCCAGCGGACAGAAGTCAATCGTCGAAACGCCGATGGCGCCGCCGCTCGTGTCCGCGCCGCTGAACGTCAACACGCAGGGCGCGATCTACCAGGCCGGCACGCTGATGGTGCTGTACGAGACGCCGCGCGCGCAGCACATTGGCGACGTGCTCACGATTCGCCTGTCGGAGTCATATAGCGGCAACAATAGTTCGACTGCAGCGGCAAGCCGTGCAAGCAGCATCACTGCGGATGCCGCCGATCATTCGACCGGAGCCGCCGCCCGGCTCGCAAGACTCTTCAACGTCGGTTCAGCAAGCACCGAGTTCAAAGGGCAGGGCAGCCTGACCGACGCGAGCGGCATGACCGGCACGCTCGCCGTCACGGTGATCGGCACGATGCCCACGGGCAACCTGGTCGTGTCCGGTGAAAAAATCATTTCGATGAGCGGCAACCGTGACCGGCTGCGACTGTCGGGCGTCATCAATCCTAAGGATATCGAAGCAGGTAACTACGTGGCTTCCAGCAAGGTCGCAAATGCACGCATCGAACAGGCGGGCGTGGGGATGCTCCCCGATGCGACCACCATGGGTTGGCTGCAACGAATGTTTCTTAGCGTGCTGACTTTTTGAAGTGGGCGCGACGCAACGCGGCGGGCTGTATTTGCGCCGCCTCTCTGTTATGTCCGCGTCGTGCTTGAGTCTAACCTCGTGTCGCTGCGGCGCTTGTCACGCTTACTGTGAAAGCGCAGTTGGGCCGCGCTCAGCCGCGCCGATCTCGCCGTCCGGGACGAACACGTAGCCGCGCCCCCACACCGTTTGCACATAGCGCGGCTCTGACGGATCGACCTCGATCAGACGGCGCAAGCGCCAGATCGACACATCGAGACTGCGGTTGCGATGCGCCTCGCTATTGCCGTGCAGTTTTTCGAGCAGCTGCGCGCGCGTGAGCACTGTCATCGCGTGCGTGACGAACACTTTCAGCATCGCGAATTCGCTCGAACGCAGCGTGATGCGCTCGCCGTCGAGGCGCAGTTCGCGCGCCGGGAAGTTGACTTCGAAGCGGCCAAAGCGATACGGCGCGCGCTGTTCCGGTGCGCTCGGCGCAACCGAGCCGCGACGCCGCAGCACCGTGCGAATTCGCGCCACCAGTTCACTCGGTTCGAACGGCTTGCCGAGGTAATCGTCCGCGCCGAGTTCCAGACCGATCACGCGGTCGATCGGATCCGCGCGCGCAGTGAGAAGGATCACGGGAATATCGTCGCCCGCGACGCGCAACGCGCGCAGCGCGCTGATGCCGTCGAGCTCGGGCATCATGATGTCGAGCACGATCAGCGCCGGGCGCTCGTCCTGAAGCTTGCGCTGCAGTGCCATGCCATGCTCGAGCGTGGCGACCTTGAAGCCGCGCCCTTCCAGATACTGGCTGACGAGCTCACGTACGACGGGGTCGTCGTCGACGACCAGAATGGATTGGTTCATTCAGATCATCTTAGTGATCGGCGCGAGCGCAGCAAAGCGGTTGATGCTTTCCAAACCTTTCCTGAGTAAGACAAACAGTGCGCGAGCAATGAGCGCTGTTCAATTGACCTGCGAGGTCTGAACTGTTTGCAGCGTCTGGCGGCTGAAGTCGGTCTGATCGACGACCATCTTGTCGATGAGGCCATTGAGCTTGGTCGACGCCGAAGAGAAACGGTCGGTGTTCAGGCCGCCCGTCTGATAGCGCGCGGTGACGAGGACGCGACCGCTCTGCACGAGCGTCAAGTCGATGATCGACAGGTACTGGATCGACTCGTCGCTGAACGAACGGCGGCCATAGTCGATCGCGGCGTTGTAGACGAGGCGCGCCTCGCAGCCGGCGGGCGAAGTACCGGGGTTGTAGACATCCGAACGAATGCCGCGCCGATCCAGCGCGAGTTGCAGCGCCGGCACGAAGTCGCCCACCGACACCGTCTGATTCACTTCGATGCAGACATGTCGCACATCGGCGGGACGGCCGTTCACGAAGGTCGGCGACGAATAGTTGGCGGCGATCGCATAGCCGGCCTGGATCACGGAGCCGGTGGCGTCGGCTGCCTGGATCAGCGTCCACGCGCAGCCGTTCAGCCCCACCGTCAGCGTGGTGCAGGCAACGAGCTTTGCGCTCGGCCGCCGCAACCTGGTCCAGGCCGCACGAGGTGCTCGCGTGAAGGCGTTAGCGCGTGTGCCAGGCAGGAAGGTCATGAAGCAGAGCCAGATGGCGATGAGGACAGGCAACAGAGATCGACCGTCTGCGCGAGACGCAGGAAGGCGCGCATCGTCCCGACGCCTAGCGCGAGACGCGAAGACGCAATTCGTTCTGCCCTTGCACGCTCGCCGTCACGTTGACGCGTCGCTCGGCGGTCGTGACGACGAAGTGCTGGCGTGTCGGCGTATTGACGTCGTGCACGACGTTCGGAAAGCAGGCGGCGATGTCCGCGCCGATTTCTTCGAGCGGATCGTTGACCACTCCGTCGGCCTGCCAGTGCGTGCGCCAGTGGCAGTCGTACGCGTGCGCGTTGGAGCGGCAATCTTCCGCACTTGCGACGCCCGGCAGTTGTGCGGCCGGTTGCGTATGCAACTGCTTGAAGTCGGACGCCTCGACGATGTGCTTGAGCGCAGGGCACACGTCAGCCGGTTCGTTGGGCGAAGTGGTTTGTGCTGCTTGCGCGGCGCTCGCGAGCAGCATGGCCGTGCCGAGAGCAAGCGCGAGGCGGTGAGTGAAATGAGGAGAGCGGCGATCGAGTGACATGAGCGAAGAGTCCGTTAGCAGTGAATGACTGCGGGCCGCGGGGACGGCTCGCACGACTATCGTCGCTGTTGTCGGCTCTTTTCAAAGGGCGGAAAAGCTCGCTCGCTTCGCAAATGCTTTCGAACGGTTCTTTCGTGTTTCCGGATCTTGCGCGGATGTGCGCCCGCGAGACGATCGCGTCGGTGGCGTCGGTGACTCAGCCCGGTGGTTCAACCCAGGGTCAAACCGCCGTCGACGTGAATCACCTGGCCGGTGATGTGACGCGCTTCGTCGGAAAGCAAAAAGGCAATCAGTGCCGCGACATCGGCCGGCTCGGCGATGTGGCCAAGCGGCGTCGCCTCGGCCGCGTGCGTCCACACCGCGGCGTTATCGGGGCTCGGCCCGCGATCCTTGCGCGTATAGCCTGGCGCCACGCAATTCACGGTCACGCCATGCGGCGCGAGTTCGGCGGCCGCGGTTTTCGCGAGCGATTCCAGCGCCGCCTTGGCGGCAGCTGTGGCGGCGAATGGCGCGTCGGCGCGATAACGGTGTGCGACAAATGAACTGAGCGCGACCACGCGTCCGCGCCTCGATGTTTCGAGTGCCGGCGTGGCGCGTTTCACAAGCGCTGCGAACGCGGCGGGCATCGCTGCGAAGGCCGCGCCCAACGTGTCGAGGTCGAGTGTCTGCAGCGTTTGGCGCTGCGCGTGGCCTGCGTTGGCGACCAGTTGATCCAGCGCGCCAAAGGTCGCGAGCGTTTGATGCACCACATGTTCGGCTGCGCCTCGCTCAGCGAGGTCGCCGAAGACGGTGGCGCAGGCCGCCCCGTTCGCGCTGCACTCGGCGGCAACTTGCGCGAGACGCTGACGCGATTCGTGATCGGCGCCGCGTGCGTGCAACATCAGCGCAGTGCGTGGAGCGCCGATCGCGGCGCTTGTCTCCTGCGCGACCATCCGCAGGGCGGCGAGCCGTCGGGCGAGCGCGGCCCCGATGCCCGACCCCGCGCCGGTGATCAGTACGACGCGCTCGAAAGCCGCGTTGCTGCCGCTCGTCGCACCGCTGCCGGAAGTCATGCGGCGACCGCTTCGCTGGCACGCTCGACTTCGAGCGTCTCGTCATGGAACGCAGCAAGCGATTCGCGGTGCGCGACGCTGACAATCGCCGCCTTCGGCAGGCGCTCGGTGAAGAGGCGATAGAGCCGCGCTTCGTTTTCGGCGTCGAGCGCGCTCGTCGCTTCGTCGAGGAACAGGTAGTCCGGCTTGTGCAGCAGCACGCGTGCCGCGGCAAGGCGCTGTTGCTCGCCCGGCGACAACATGCGCGTCCAGTGCCCAGATTCCTGCAAACGGTCCGCGTACTGCGACAGATGGCAGGTGACGAGCGCCTCGCGGCATTCCTCGTCGGTATAAGTGTCGGCTGCCGACGGATAGGTGAGCGCAGCCTTCAGCGTGCCGATCGGCATGTAGCTGACCTGCGGGATGAACATCATGCGGGCGTTGACCGGTGCGTCTATCGAGCCGTCGCCAAATGGCCAGAGGCCGGCGAGCGCGCGCATCAGCGTGCTCTTGCCCGAGCCCGACGGGCCGCGCACGAGCCACCGTGAGCCGGGTTCGATCGCGATATCGCGGATGCGCGATAGCGGAGTGCCGTTGGGCAGCGCGAGTTTGAGGCGGTCGGTGGTGAGCGAGTCGGCGTCGACGAAATGCAGGTTGATGCCGCCGTGCGCGGTGGCCGGCGACACCGATTCCTTCAGGTGCGGCGCATGCACGACCCGCTTGAATTCGCGCAACCGGTTCACGGTCGCGCGCCACTCGACGAGTGTCGAGTAACTGTTGATGAACCACGAGAACGAATCGCTGACGGTGCCGAACGCGCTCGAAATCTGCATCAGCACGCCGAACGTGAAGGCGCCCGCGAAATAACGCGGCGCGGCCACGACGAGCGGGAAAATAATTGCGATCTGGCCATAGAAGCTGAGCACGAAGGTCAATCGCTTCGTGTACTTCATGACCTGCCACCAGTTGTCGCGAATCCGGCCGAACAGCGAATGCGCGTTTTTCTTCTCCGTGTCCATGCCGTTGTAGAACGCGATCTGCTCCGCGTTTTCGCGCAGACGGATCAGGCCGAAACGGAAATCCGCCTCGACTTTCTGTGCCTGATAGTTGATCGGCACGAGCGGGTGGCCGACTTTCTGGATCACGAGCGATCCGACCACCGCGTAAAGCGCGGCCGCCCACACCATATAGCCGGGGATCTGCAGCGGTACGCCGCCGAGCGCGATGGTCAGCGCGCCGGCGAGCGACCACAGGATCGTGATGAACGACACTAGCGTGACGACCGTGGACAGCAGATCGAGCGTGAGCGACAGCGTCGTGGTGGCGAACGACTGAAGGTCGTCGCTGATCCGCTGGTCGGGGTTGTCGGCGAGGCGGTCGCGCTCGATCCGGTAGAACGCGCTGTCGTGCAGCCACTCGTTCAGATAGCGCGTGGTGAGCCACTGACGCCAGCGGAACCCGAGCATCTGCCGCATGTAACGCCCGTAGACCGCGAGAATGATGTAGCCGAAGGCGAGGCCCGAAAACACCATCAGCAGATGCGGGAAGTCGCGCACGTTCTTGGTTTGCAGCGCGTTGTAGAAGTCGGCGCTCCAGCGGTTGAGCCGGACGTTGATCCACACGACCAGCAGATTCATCACGATGATCGCGAGAAGCAAGGCCCACGCCGTCTTGCGTTCTTCCGACACCCAGTAGGGCTTGATCAGGCTCCAGGCGGAGACTTTCTCGTCTGGCGGCAGCGCGCGGCTGGCGGATGTATTCGTTGTCATGAGCGTCCTGAGGAGTGCTGTTCCATTCGGGCCGACCCACGCAGGCCGGCCCGTTGCGAATATTCGTGCGTGTGCGGGTGGCGTCACCCGGCAAGCACCACCGGTGCGATTGCCGATTCTGGCGCGAAGCCCTTAAGCGAAAATTAATGATCGGCGCGAGTTTTCCGGCGATCGCGCCGCGGGGGTTTCGCCTGCGTCGCCGCGACTTCGCGCCGCCAGGACTCGCGTCGTGCCGCGTTCGCCGCGCCATCTCTGCTGGCATTGTGCCAGAGCGCCGCGCCGCCGATATGGGTGACGCCCAACCCGGTGCCGGATCAAGGCGCGTGCAATGCCGCGCGCCGCTCGTTTGCGAGCGCCGCGCCTTTTATGGTCTAATGACCTTCGACGAAACAGGGGTGCTTCGCACTTGAGCGGCGTGATTTTCACGCTGCGGCAGCGAGGCTGAGAGAGACCCTTTGCACCCGATCCGGGTAATACCGGCGCGGGAAGTTTCCGGAAGCAACCAGTCTTCCATTCCCCGCCGGGCGGCGTTCTTCATTGAAGCACGCTATTGCCTGGCCGGCCTTGCCCGCCGGTTTCGTCCTGGGTACGCGCTTCTTTTTGGCCGTACGGAAAGGACTCGATGACCGCCTATTCTTCAGTTATGTTTCTTGCTCCTTGTCACGTCGCCGGTGGCGTGCACTGCGTTGCCGTTGCGCGGTGCATTGGATGGGAGTGCGCACGATGAGCCGCTCTGCACAACCCGATTTCGCAGTGCTCGGCGGCGGCCTGTGCGGACGCCTCGTCGCGTGGCGGCTCGCCGGGCAAGGGCATCGCGTCGCGCTTTATGAACGCGGCGACGCAGCCGGTTCGCAAGCCGCCGCGTGGGTCGCCGCCGCGATGCTGGCGCCGCTCGCCGAAGCCGCGAGTGCCGAACTTCTGATCACGCGATTGGGCGCGACTTCGCTCGATACGTGGCCGCAAGTGCTGGCTGAACTGCCCGAACCGGTGTTCTTTCAGCGCAATGGCACGCTCGTCGTCTGGCATCACGCGGATCGCACCGAGGCGCCATTGTTCGAACGACGCGTGCGCTCGAACGCGCCGGCCGAATTGCTGGACGGCGGCTTCGTCCCGCTGGCCGGCGCCCAGCTCGGTGCAGCCGAGCCGGCGCTGGCGGGACGCTTTAGTCAAGGGTGGCTCCTGCCGCGCGAGGGCCAGCTCGATAACCGCCAGGTGCTTCGCGCGCTTGCAGCGGGGCTTGCGCAACGCGGCGTTCAGACTCACTGGAATACACCTGTTAGCGACGCTGCGCTGCCGCCCGCTCGCGTCACGATCGACTGCCGCGGCCTCGGCGCAAAAGCCGCGCTGCCAACACTGCGGGGCATTCGCGGTGAAGTCGCACGCGTGCATGCGCCAGGCATTGACCTGACGCGCCCGGTTCGGCTGCTGCATCCGCGCTATCCGCTCTACATTGCACCGAAGCAGGACAATCTCTACGTGATCGGCGCAACCGAGGTGGAAGGCGAGGACATGTCGCCCGTCAGCGTGCGTTCCGCGCTGGAGCTTCTGAGCGCTGCGTTTTCCGTGCATCCGGGCTTTGGCGAGGCGCGCATTCTGGAGTTGAATTCGCAGTGCCGCCCGACCTTGCCGGATCATCGGCCGGCATTGCTGTGGGACGGCGCGCAGACGCTACGGGTGAACGGCCTTTACCGGCACGGCTACATGATCGTGCCCGAAGTCGCCGACGAAGCCGTGCGCTTCGCGTCGGCGCTGCTGGAGGGGCGCATCGGCAACGCCGACGCATTCGCGGACTGGCAGCGCGGCGCGCGCTGGAGCGAGCTTTTCCAGCACGATTGTGCGCGGGAGCCGGCATGAGCGCCGAACCGTGCAGCAGTGCCGTTAGCACGCTTGTGCTTTAGCCATCGACTGAACCGTATTCGAACATCATGGACATTCACATCAACCAGAAGCCGCTGTCGCTGCCAGAAGGCGCGACTGTCGCCGATGCGCTCGCTGCCTACGGCGCGCGGCCGCCGTTCGCCGTCGCGCTCAACGGCGATTTCGTCGCACGCACGCAGCACGCGGCGCGCGCGCTGCAACCGGGCGACAAGCTCGATGTCGTGCAACCCGTGGCCGGCGGCTAAGCCGCCACGCATTGCAGGAGACCAGGACATGCAAATGACTACCCCACAGGCCGCCGACGCGCTCGCGCTGTACGGCCAACCCTTCGCGAGCCGCGTGCTGCTTGGCACGTCGCGTTACCCGTCGCTGCAATCGCTGTCGGATTCCATCGACGCAGCCCGACCCGGCATGGTGACGGTCGCGCTGCGCCGGCAGATGAGCGAAGGCGGCGCGGAAGCCGGCTTCTTCGATCTGCTCAAGCGCCATGGCGTGCCGCTATTGCCCAATACGGCAGGGTGCCTGACCGTCGGCGAGGCCGTGGCGACTGCGCACATGGCGCGTGAAATTTTCGAGACCGAGTGGATCAAGCTCGAACTGATCGGCGACGATTACACGTTGCAACCCGATCCGGTCGGTCTGATCGAAGCGGCCGTGAAGCTCGTCAAAGACGGCTTCAAGGTGCTGCCGTATTGCACCGAAGACCTCGTGATCGGCCGCCGTCTGCTGGATGCCGGTTGCGAAGCGCTGATGCCGTGGGGCGCGCCGATCGGCACCGGCAAGGGTGTCATCAATCCGTACGGCTTGCGCGTGCTGCGCGAGCGGCTGCCGGACGTGCCGCTCATTGTCGACGCCGGACTTGGCGTGCCGTCGCATGCGGCGCAGGTGATGGAATGGGGCTTCGACGGGGTGCTGCTGAACACGGCCGTGTCGCAGGCCACGCATCCGGACGCGATGGCGCGCGCTTTCGCGCTGGGCGTCGAAGCGGGGCGCCAGGCGTTTCTCGCGGGACCGATGGCCGAGCGCGAGAGCGCGCACGCGAGCACGCCGGTGGTCGGCATGCCGTTCTGGCATCAGGACGGGAGCGCGGCATGACGCAAACATTGGCTTTGAAAGACCGCGACCTGTTCTGGCCGCCCGCCGACGAACTCACCGAGGCGACCGAGCGCATCCGCGCGCGCCTTGGCGACTGGCCGCCTACCCACGCGCCGTGGCGTATCTGTCTGACCGCGCCGGACGAGCCGAACGGCGGCGACCTGATCGTACTCACCGATGCCGCCCGACACGGCGAGCAGATGGCGCACTGGCTGGTAAAGGGCGCGGCGGTGGTCGAAGCCGCCGAGAACAAGGCCACGCTGCACCTGGGCGGCGAGAAATATCGCCTTGAAGGGCATCTCGCGGAAGACTGGATTCCCGCGCTGGCCGCATTTCTCGATTGCGGTTTCGATCCGCACGACGCGTTGGTGCTGGCGCTCGCGTGGCGCGACGGCGACGAAACCCGGACCAACGCCGCGGGTGACGCTTTCCCGTGCGATCTGGCCACTTTCCCTCGCCTCGCCGGTTTGCCGCAAGCGCCGGCCCAAGCCTTTCCGCGCTGCCCGGAGCGGCTCGGGCTCTATCCGGTTCTGCCGAGCGCTGAGTGGGTCGAAAAGGTGGTCGGCTTCGGCGTGAAAACGGTGCAACTGCGCCGGAAGTCCGCCCATCCCGCCGACGAACTTGAGCGCGAAATCGCTCGCTGCGTTGCTGCGGGGCGTCAACACGACGCGCAGGTGTTCATCAACGACCACTGGCAGGCCGCGCTCGATGCAGGCGCCTACGGCGTGCACCTCGGCCAGGAAGATGTGCATACCGCGGATCTGTCGGCGCTCGCCGCGGCGGGGGTACGGCTCGGACTCTCGACGCACGGTTTCTACGAAATTCTGAAAGCGCTGCATTTTCGCCCCAGTTACATCGCGTTGGGCGCGGTGTTTCCGACCACGACCAAGGTGATGCCCACAGCGCCGCAGGGCCTCAAGCGCCTCGCCCGCTATGTCCGGCTGCTTGACGGCGTCGTGCCGCTGGTCGCAATCGGTGGGATCGACCTGCAGGTCTTGCCCGAGGTGCTCGCGACCGGCGTGGGGTGCGCCGCAGTCGTGCGCGCAGTGACCGAAGCCGCCGATCCCGCTGCCGCAGTTTTCGCACTGCAGCAAGGGTTTACGCGATAATCCCGATGATTCGTTAAGGGACAGGGCACCTCACGGCAACTTTTGCATGATGGCCCTATAATTCGGCCTTCCGTGTAAAAGGACTGTCAGTCAGTGTCTTCCCCCTCCGAGACCTTACTCGAGCTGCGCAATGTCGACTTCGGTTACGGCGACCGGCTCGTCCTGTCGAACCTGAATCTGCGCTTCAAGCGCGGTCAGGTCGTCGCGGTCATGGGCGGCTCGGGTTGTGGCAAGACCACGGTGCTGCGGCTGATCGGCGGTCTGGTGCGCGCCCAGCGCGGCGAGATCCTGTTCGACGGCCAGAACGTCGGCGCACAGTCGCGCGAGGGCCTGTACGCGTTGCGCCGCAAGATGGGCATGTTGTTCCAGTTCGGCGCGCTGTTTACGGACATGTCGGTGTTCGAGAACGTCGCGTTTGCGCTGCGTGAGCACACGGAGCTTCCCGAGGAATTGATTCGCGACCTCGTGCTGATGAAGCTCAACGCGGTCGGCCTGCGCGGCGCGCGCGATCTGCTGCCCTCGGAGATTTCGGGAGGTATGGCACGGCGGGTGGCGCTGGCGCGCGCCATCGCCCTCGACCCCGAACTGATGATGTACGACGAGCCGTTCGCCGGCCTCGATCCGATCTCGCTCGGCATCACGGCGAACCTCATCCGGGCGCTCAATCAGGCGCTCGGCGCGACGTCCATTCTGGTGACGCACGACGTGCCGGAATCGTTCGCGATCGCCGATTACGTTTATTTCCTGGCCAACGGCGGCGTCCACGCCGAGGGCACACCTGCGCAACTGCGTGCGTCCACGGACCCGACGGTGCGGCAGTTTATCGACGGCGCGCCAGACGGCCCGTTCAAATTTCACTATCCGAGCAAGACGCCGTTGGCGGCGGACTTCGGCGTCGGCGGAGGTCAGTCATGATCGGTTCACTGATCAGCTCGGTCGGCCGCTCGGTGCTCGACGTGCTCGGCACGGCCGGCTATGCGACGCGCTTTTTCCTGCGCCTCGTGCTCGAGTTTTTCCCACTGCTGCGCCGCCCGCGTCTTGTCACGAAGCAGATCCACTTCGTAGGTAATTATTCGCTGGTGATCATCGCGGTGTCGGGGCTGTTCGTCGGCTTCGTGCTCGGCCTGCAGGGTTACTACACGTTGAATCGCTACGGCTCCGAGCAGGCGCTTGGGCTGCTAGTCGCGCTGTCGCTCGTGCGCGAACTCGGGCCGGTAGTCACGGCGCTGCTGTTCGCCGGTCGCGCGGGCACCTCGCTCACTGCTGAAATCGGCCTGATGAAGGCCGGCGAGCAATTGACCGCGATGGAAATGATGGCGGTCGATCCAGTCAAGGTCGTGGTCGCGCCGCGCCTGTGGGCCGGCATCGTTGCCATGCCGATTCTCGCCGCGATTTTCAGCGCGGTAGGCGTTGCGGGTGGCTATGTGGTCGGCGTGCTGCTGATCGGTGTGGACGCCGGTGCGTTCTGGTCGCAAATGCAAGGCGGCGTGGATGTCTGGCGCGACGTGGGCGCGGGTGTCGTCAAGAGCGTGGTGTTCGGTCTCGCGGTGACGTTCGTGGCGCTCTTTCAGGGCTATGAAGCCAAGCCGACGCCGGAAGGCGTGTCGCGTGCCACGACGAAGACCGTTGTGTACGCGTCGCTTGCGGTGCTCGGCCTCGATTTTCTGCTGACCGCGCTGATGTTCAGCTAAGACTGCGCTGCATGTTTTCCGCTGCGGCGCGTCAGTGGCGCGCGCGGCGGAGTAACGGCGCGGCAGATTCACTTTGGGATGACGATGAAAAAGACTGCTCTCGACTTCTGGGTCGGCCTGTTCGTGGTGTTGGGTTTTGTGGCGTTGCTGTTCCTCGCGCTCAAGGCCGGCAACATGAGCTCGCTGTCGTTCCAGGCGACCTATCCGGTTAAGCTGAAGTTCGACAATATCGGCGGATTGAAGGCGCGCGCGCCCGTGAAGAGCGCGGGCGTGACGGTTGGCCGCGTCGGCTCGATTGGTTTTGACAGCAACGCCTATCAGGCGGTCGTTACTATCGACATCGACAAGCAATACCAGTTTCCGAAAGACACGTCGGCAAAGATCCTGACCTCGGGCCTTCTCGGCGAGCAATACATTGGCCTGGAGCCGGGCGGCGACTCCGAGATGCTCAAAGCCGGCGACACGATCTCGATGACGCAATCGGCAATCGTGCTCGAAAACCTGATCGGACAGTTCCTCTATAGCAAAGCGGCTGATTCGGGGGCGTCGAAGCCCGGCGCGGGATCCGCGGCCTCTGCGGCGGCTTTGCCTGCTTCCGGCTCCGCCGGTCAATAAGGAGAACAATAATGCAGACCACACACGCTGGGAGCGCTGGCGCCTTCCGGGTGGCCAAACTGGCCGTCGCTGCCGCGCTGCTCGCGGGCTGTACCACGGTGCAGACGCCCACCAAGGGCGATCCGCTCGAAGGCTTGAACCGCACGATCTTCACGGTCAACGACAAGCTGGACCAGTACGCGCTGAAGCCGGTCGCAAAGGGTTACGTGTTCATCACGCCGCAGCCGATTCGCGACAGCGTGACTAACTTCTTCTCGAACATCGGCGACGTCTACATCGCGGCGAACAATCTGCTGCAGTTGAAGATCACCGACGGCGTGCAGGACATCATGCGGATCGTGATCAACACGGTCTTCGGTGTCGGCGGTTTGTTCGACGTGGCGACGCTCGCCAAGCTGCCCAAGCACGACAACGACCTCGGCCTGACGCTCGGCCACTATGGCGTGCCGGCAGGTCCGTACCTGGTGCTGCCGCTGTTCGGGCCGAGCACGGTGCGCGACGCGGTGGGTTCCATCGGCAATTACTATGTGAACCCGCTCAGTTATGTGGATCCGGCGGGTTTGAGCTGGGCGCTGTACGGCCTCAACATTGTCAATACGCGCGCGAATCTGCTTAACGCAAGCGATGTGCTGGAAGGCGCTGCGCTCGACAAGTATTCGTTCGTGCGTAACGCGTATTTGCAGCGTCGTCAGTATCTGCTGTCGGACGGCAAGCAGTCGCAGGCGTTGCCGAACTATGGCGACGAAGCGCCGCTGCCGAAATACGAAGACGTCGACGGCACGGCCGCCGGTGCGCCGGCAGGCGCGGTGACGGGAACGGCGGGCGCGGCTGGAACGAACAGTGCTGCCGCAAAGGCGTCGGCCGCGTCGGGTGCGAGCGCCGCCACGCCGCCGCAAGCCGCTTCGGGAACCGGAACGGCTAACAACGCCGCGGCGCCCGAGTCCGCTTCGGGCAGCTCGGAAACGCCGCCGCTCGATTTGAACGGCGGCCCCGAAACCACGCAGATCCCGGCGGGACAGCTTGTGCCGCCCACACGGTTCAACATCCCGTCATTCAAATTGCGCTGACCGCGTGGCCGTAACAGATCGATACGACTCTCGCAGTTTGCGCATGGATTGCCGCTGAACTCGCGTGTTAATGTCGGTTCAAACGGTTGCACTATTTTTTACGCAAGGCTCGATATGAAAAAATTTTTCCTGATTCCGTTGTTTGTTGCGCTGTTCTCGTTCACGAGTTTGGGTGCCTCTGCGCAGACTGTCGACAGTAGCGCGCCGGACGTTCTGGTCAAAACAGTCACGCAGCAGGTGATCGACGCCGTACATGCCGACAAGTCGATCCAGCAGGGCGACATCTCGCACATCACGCAACTCGTCAACCAGAAGATCCTGCCGTACACGGATTTCCGCCGCACCACGCAGCTGGCAATGGGCCGCAACTGGCGCACGGCGACGCCTGAGCAGCAGAACCAGGTCGTCGAACAGTTCAAGATGCTGCTGATTCGCACGTATTCGGGCGCGCTTGCTCAGGTGCGCGACCAGCAGATCCAGTACAAGCCGTTCCGCATGAATCCTGATGACACCGACACGGTGGTTCGCTCCGTCGTGTTGAACAACGGCTCGCCGATCCAGCTCGACTATCGTCTTTACAAGACGCCGCAAGGCTGGCGTGTCTATGACATCAACGTGCTCGGCGCGTGGCTGATCCAGGCGTATCAGCAGCAGTTCAACGAGCAGATCCAGCAGAAGGGCGTGGACGGGCTGATCCAGTTCCTCACGCAGCGCAATCAGCAACTCGCCGCGGGCAAGCAGTCGTGAGCGAAGTGCTGAGCCCCGTCGCAAATCGCTTTGCGAGCGGCGCAACGCTGACCCACGCGAGCGCGAATGCCGCGCTTGCGGCGGGTCTTGAGCGCATTGCCGCGGGCGCGGGCGCGGTCGATTGCGCGCCGCTTACGCAGTTCGATTCGTCGGCGCTCGCCGTGCTCCTCGCATGGCAGCGAGCCGCTCAGGCTCGCGGCGCCGCCTTCCAGATCCTCAATTTGCCGGCTGGCCTTGCCAGTCTTGCGCAAGCCTACGGCGTCGATACGCTGCTGTCGGCGCGACATTGACGCTCTCCTGAAGCGTTCATCGCGCCGTTCCGCACTCCCCGCTACTGAGATAGGGCCTTTGCGTTTTGCCCTATAATCAAGCGTTTTTTGGGGCGCGGTTCGGACCGCCTAACCGGCCCCAATTCCGTTTCTTTCCCGCATTTTGCGCCCGCCCAGGGCTCCTTTAAGCGCCGCGTCGCACGTGGCGCACTGTCATGTCAGCCATAGAAATTCGTAACGTCAAAAAGCGCTACAAAGACTTGCAGGCGCTCAAGGGCGTCAGCCTCTCGGTGGAAGAAGGCGAGTTCTTCGGGCTCCTCGGTCCGAACGGCGCGGGCAAGACAACGCTCATCAGCATTCTCGCTGGCCTCGCGCGCGCCGACGAGGGCAACATTGCCGTGCGCGGCCACGACGTGGTCGGCGACTTCCGCGCGGCTCGCCGCGCGCTCGGCGTGGTGCCGCAGGAACTGGTGTTCGATCCGTTCTTCACCGTGCGCGAAACGTTGCGTATCCAGTCGGGCTATTACGGGCTGCGCAACAACGACGCGTGGATCGACGAGATCATGGCCAATCTCGATCTCACCGACAAAGCCGACGCCAACATGCGCGCACTGTCAGGCGGCATGAAGCGCCGCGTGCTCGTCGCGCAGGCGCTGGTGCACCGCCCGCCCGTGATCGTGCTCGACGAGCCGACGGCCGGCGTCGACGTCGAGTTGCGCCAGACGCTGTGGAAATTCATCTCGCGCCTGAATCGCGAAGGCCACACCATCGTGCTGACCACGCACTATCTGGAAGAGGCCGAATCGCTGTGCGACCGCATCGCGATGCTGCGCCGCGGCGAAGTGGTAGCGCTCGATCGCACGAGCACCTTGCTGCAACGCTTTGCCGGCATGCAGTTGTTCGTGCGCTTCGCACAAGGCGTGCTGCCGGCCGAACTGCGGCCGCTCGAAGCCGAGGGCGGCGCGGGCAATGGCAACGGCCGTCAGCACTTGCTGCGTCTCACGAGCTATGACGAGGTCGAGAAAATCCTCGCGCAATGCCGTGCGGCGGGTTGCACATTCGAAGAAATCGAGGTCCGCAAAGCCGACCTCGAAGACGTTTTCGTTCAGGTGATGAACGGTCCGGAAGTGATCGAGGGGCTCGCATGAGCGGCTATAGCGGTTTCGGCACGCTGTTCTACAAAGAAATTCTGCGCTTCTGGAAGGTGTCGTTCCAGACGGTGTTGGCGCCCATCATCACCGCGCTGCTGTATCTGACCATTTTCGGCCACGCATTGCGCGACCATGTACAGGTCTATCCGGGCGTCGAATACACGAGCTTCCTGATTCCAGGCCTCGTGATGATGAGCGTGTTGCAAAACGCGTTTGCGAACAGTTCGTCGTCGCTGATCCAGTCGAAAATCACCGGTAATCTGGTGTTCGTGCTGTTGCCGCCGTTGTCGCATTACGAGATGTTCGGTGCCTACGTTCTCGCGGCGGTCGCGCGTGGGCTTGCGGTCGGCTTCGGTGTGTTCATCGTGACGATCTGGTTCGTGCCGATCAGTTTCGTCGCGCCGCTATACATCATTCTGTTCGCCATTTGCGGCGCTGCGATTCTCGGCACGCTGGGTCTGATTGCGGGTATCTGGGCCGAAAAGTTCGACCAGCTCGCCGCGTTCCAGAACTTCCTGATCATGCCGCTCACGTTTCTCTCGGGCGTGTTCTACTCCACACATACGTTGCCGCCGGTATGGCGCGAGGTGTCGCGGCTCAATCCTTTTTTCTACATGATCGACGGCTTTCGCTACGGTTTCTTCGGGATGTCGGATATCAATCCGCTCGTGAGCCTCGCGATTGTCGCCGGTTTCTTCGTGGTGCTGGCCGTGGTGGCGATGCGCATGCTCGCGTCCGGCTACAAGCTGCGCCACTGACAGGAGCTTTTCTCATGTTGCCGACTCCCGAACAGGTCAAGCAATACATCGCCGCTGGGCTTGCCTGCCAGCATCTCGAAGTCGAAGGCGACGGTCAGCATTTCTTTGCGACCATCGTTTCCCCGAGCTTCGAGGGCAAGCGGCTGATCCAGCGTCATCAACTCGTGTATGCGGCACTCGGTGACCGCATGCGCGAAGAAATCCACGCGCTCAGCATGAAAACGCTGACGCCCGCCGAATGGCAGAACGCGTAATCTGGAAATTTAGTGCGAATTACTCAGGAAGGGCGCGACGCCGGCAGCGGCGCGTCGAACACATTCAAAGCAGTCCCGGCTGAAGTCCGGGTCGATCAGGAACAGACAGGCATGGACAAACTCGTCATTGAAGGTGGCTACCCGCTGTCGGGTGAGGTCGTTGTCTCGGGCGCGAAGAACGCGGCGCTGCCGATCCTGTGCGCCAGTCTGCTGAGCGCGGAGCCGGTGGAACTGGATAACGTGCCGGATTTGCAGGACGTGCGCACGATGCTCAAGCTGCTCGGCCAGATGGGCGTGCGCATTGAAAGCGGCAACGGGCGCGTGTCGCTCGACGCATCGAAGGTGGATAACCTCGTCGCGCCGTATGAGATGGTGAAGACCATGCGCGCGTCGATCCTGGTGCTGGGCCCGCTGGTCGCGCGTTTCGGCCACGCGCGCGTGTCGCTGCCAGGCGGTTGCGCGATCGGCGCGCGCCCGGTGGATCAGCACATCAAGGGCCTGCAGGCCATGGGCGCCGAGATCACCATCGAGCACGGCTTTATCGAAGCGCGCGCGGAGCGCCTGAAGGGCGCACGCATCATCACCGACATGATCACGGTGACCGGAACCGAAAACCTGCTGATGGCGGCGGTGCTTGCGGAAGGCGAGACGATCATCGAAAACGCGGCGCGCGAACCCGAAGTCGGCGACCTTGCGCATCTGCTCGTGCAGATGGGCGCGAAGATCGAGGGCATCGGCACTGACCGCCTCGTCATTCAGGGCGTGGACAAGCTGCACGGTGCAAAGCACACCGTCATTCCGGACCGGATCGAAGCCGGCACGTTCCTGTGCGCGGTGGCCGCGGCGGGCGGCGACGTCACCTTGCGCCACGTGCGTCCACAGATTCTGGAAGCGGTGACCGACAAATTGCGCGAAGCCGGCGTGACAATCGAGGAAGGCGACGACTGGATGCGCGTGCGCATGGACAAGCGTCCGAATGCCGTGTCGTTCCGCACTTCCGAGTACCCGGCGTTTCCGACCGACATGCAGGCGCAGTTCATGGCGCTGAATACGGTGGCGGACGGCAAGGCGCAGGTTGTCGAAACGATCTTCGAAAATCGCTTCATGCACGTGCAGGAGTTGAACCGTCTCGGCGCCAACATCACAACCGACGGCAAGACCGCGCTCGTGACCGGCGTCGACAAGCTCTCCGGCGCCAAGGTGATGGCAACGGACCTGCGCGCGTCGGCCAGTCTCGTGATCGCTGCTTTGCGTGCGGAAGGCGAGACGCTGATCGACCGCATTTATCACCTCGACCGCGGCTATGACCGCATGGAAACCAAGCTCAACGCGATTGGCGCAAAGGTGCGCCGCATCGCCGGGAGCCAGGCATGAGTTCGATGCCGCAAACGTCGAGCTCGCCGGCGGTCAGCGCGCCGCTTACGCTTGCTTTGTCGAAGGGGCGTATCTTTGAGGAAACGCTGCCGCTACTGGCTGCAGCCGGCATAGAAGTAGCCGAAGATCCGGAGACCTCGCGCAAGCTGATTTTGCCGACTACCGACGCTAATCTGCGCGTGATCATCGTGCGCGCGACCGATGTGCCGACCTATGTGGAATACGGCGCGGCCGATTTCGGCGTGGCCGGCAAAGACGTGTTGCTCGAACACGGCGGCAGCGGCCTGTATCAGCCGGTGGATCTGGACATCGCGCGCTGCCGGATGTCGGTCGCGGTTGCGGCGGGTTTCGATTATGCGAACGCGGTGCGCCAGGGCGCCCGCTTGCGCGTGGCAACCAAGTACGTCGAAACCGCACGTGAGCATTTTGCCGCCAAGGGTGTTCACGTCGACCTGATCAAGTTGTACGGTTCCATGGAACTGGCGCCGCTCGTCGGACTCGCGGACGCCATCGTCGACCTGGTCAGTTCGGGCAACACGTTGCGCGCCAACAATCTCGTGGAGGTCGAGGAGATCATGCAGATTTCGTCGCGCCTCGTTGTGAACCAGGCGGCGCTGAAGCTCAAGCGCGCCGCATTGCGGCCGATTCTCGACGCGTTCGAACGCGCGACGAAAGCCGGTCTTGCCGCGGCCTGACAGGCGGATCGAGCCAGTTTGACTTTGCTCTAAAGCGCGCCTTACCGAAACGGATACCCGTATGTCTATCAAGATTCGCAAACTCGATTCCACTGCTCGCGACTTCCAGAAGTCACTGCATGCGGTGCTCGCGTTCGAGGCGAGCGAAGACGAAGCAATCGAGCGCTCGGTCGCGCAGATTCTCAGCGACGTCAAGGCGCGCGGCGACGCGGCGGTGCTCGAATACACGAACCGCTTCGACCGCCTGAGCGCGAACAGCGTTGCCGCGTTAGAGCTGCCGATGTCGGAACTCGAAGCGGCGCTCGAAGGTCTCGAGCCGAAGCGGCGCGCGGCGCTCGAAGCGGCGGCGGCGCGCGTGCGCGGCTATCACGAGAAGCAGAAGATCGAGTGTGGCAGCCATAGCTGGCAATACACGGAAGCCGACGGCACCGTGCTCGGCCAGAAGGTCACGCCGCTCGATCGCGCGGGCATTTACGTGCCGGGCGGCAAGGCAGCGTACCCGTCGTCGGTGCTGATGAATGCGATTCCGGCGCGCGTGGCCGGTGTGCGCGAAATCGTCATGGTGGTGCCCACGCCGGACGGCGTGAAGAACCCGCTCGTGCTGGCGGCGGCCTTGCTCGGCGGCGTGGATCGAGTATTCACGATTGGCGGCGCGCAGGCCGTCGGCGCGCTCGCGTACGGCACGCAAACCGTGCCGGCTGTCGACAAGATTTGCGGTCCGGGCAATGCGTATGTGGCATCGGCCAAGCGGCGCGTGTTCGGCACAGTCGGCATCGACATGATTGCGGGGCCATCGGAAATTCTCGTGCTGTGCGACGGTACGACCGACCCGCGTTGGGTCGCGATGGACCTGTTCTCGCAAGCCGAGCACGACGAGCTCGCGCAGTCCATTCTGCTGTGCCCGGACGACGCGTTCATCGGCCGCGTGAACGACGCGATCAACGAACTCTTGCCCACCATGCCGCGCCGGGATGTTATCCAGGCGTCGCTGGAAGGGCGCGGCGCGCTCATCAAGGTGCGCGATATGGCGGAGGCTTGCGCGATCGCCAACGACATCGCGCCGGAACACCTCGAAATTTCGGCGCTGGAGCCGCATCAGTGGGGGCAGTTGATCCGCCACGCGGGCGCAATTTTCCTCGGTCGCTATACGAGCGAGAGTCTCGGCGACTACTGCGCGGGGCCGAACCACGTTTTGCCCACGTCTCGCACCGCACGGTTCTCGTCGCCGTTGGGCGTCTACGATTTCTTCAAGCGCTCGAGCGTGATCGAAGTGAGCGCGGAAGGCGCGCAGACGCTTGGCGAGATCGCCGCCGAACTGGCTTACGGCGAGGGCTTGCAGGCGCACGCGCGCAGCGCCGAGTACCGGATGCGGCATAGCGGCTGAGCGCGGCTGGAGCGGCAAGGCGGCTACGCGAATCGGTTGACCGGCTGATCACAGCGGCGGCGATCGAAGCGGCCTATGCAACTCGAGTGACCGGCGCCCGAACTGCGCACAAGGCGGGAACGGTACGCAGCCAATGCATCGATGCCGCACGGTTCGCCGCTTACCGCGCAACTCCTGTTGACGAACTCGTATCCAATAACGACAACGCAGACCAACCCGACGCGGCGAGCCGCTGCAAAACAAGGCGCGTCCGACGCGTTTCATGCGCCAGACGCGTGCGACACGCGCGGCCAGCCAACTGACCTATGACGACACCTCAAGACATCATCCGACGCGACGTGCTCGCGATGACGAGCTATCCCGTTGCAGACGCGACCGGCTACATCAAGCTCGACGCAATGGAAAACCCGTTTCCGCTGCCGCCGGTGCTGGCCGCGCATCTTGGCGAGCATCTGGCGGGCGTCGCGCTCAACCGTTACCCGGCGCCGCGCCCCGAAGCGCTGATAGAGAAAATCAAGCGCGTAATGGGTGTGCCGGCCGGCTGCGACGTGCTGCTCGGCAACGGCTCCGACGAGATCATCAGTATGGTGTCGATCGCGTGCGCGAAGCCGGGCGCCAAGGTGCTGGCGCCGGTACCGGGCTTCGTCATGTATCAGATGTCGGCGAAGCTCGCGAATCTGGAGTTCATCGGCGTGCCGCTGAACGCCGACTTCACGCTCGACACGCAAGCCATGCTCGCGGCAATCGCGGAACACGAGCCAGCGGTCGTCTATCTCGCCTACCCGAACAACCCCACGGGCACGTTATTCGACGATGCCGACATGGAGCGCATCATCGCCGCAGCGACGAAAAGTCTCGTGGTGATTGACGAAGCGTACCAGCCGTTCGCGCAGCGAAGCTGGCTGCCGCGCGCCGACGCGTTCGACAACGTCGTCGTGATGCGCACGGTGTCGAAGCTGGGTCTCGCCGGCATCCGTCTCGGTTATCTGGTCGGCAAGCCCGCCTGGCTGACCGAACTGGACAAGGTGCGCCCGCCCTACAACACCAACGTGTTGACCCAGGCGGCGGCGGACTTCCTGCTGGATCACGTCGACATGCTCGACTCGCAAGCCGCGCAATTGCGCGACGAGCGCACGAAACTCGCGCAGGCCGTGGCCGAATTGCCGGGCGCCGAAGTGTTCCCGAGCGCCGGCAACTTTCTGCTGGTGCGCGTGCCCGACGCTTCGGTTCTGTTCGAAACCCTGCTCGCCGCGCGGGTTTTGATCAAAAACGTGAGTAAAATGCATGCACTGCTCGCCAATTGTGTGCGTTTGACCGTCGGTTCTCCCGAAGAAAACGCCCAATTGCTCGCCGCGCTGAAACTCGTGCTGCACTGAGCGAACGGCGACAAGCCGCGGCAAGCAGCGGCTCGCCGCTCCCACCCCACACTACTATCGCTTCACAGCTAGATTCGAGGAATTACCATGCGCCTTGCGGAAGTCGTTCGCAATACCAGCGAAACGCAGATCCGTGTCAAGATCAATCTGGACGGCACCGGTCAGCAAAAGCTGGCCACCGGCGTGCCGTTTCTGGACCACATGCTCGACCAGATCGCGCGGCATGGCCTGTTCGATCTCGACATCGAAGCGCATGGCGACCTGCACATCGACGACCACCATACTGTCGAAGACACCGGCATCACGCTCGGTCAGGCCGTGGCAAAAGCAATCGGCGACCGAAAGGGCATTCGCCGCTATGGCCACTCGTATGTGCCGCTCGACGAAGCGCTTTCACGTGTCGTAATCGACTTTTCCGGCCGTCCGGGACTCGAATTTCACGTGCCGTTCACGCGCGCGCGCATCGGCACGTTCGACGTCGATCTGTCGATCGAATTTTTCCGCGGCTTTGTGAACCACGCGGGCGTCACGCTGCATATCGACAACCTGCGCGGCCTGAACGCTCACCATCAACTGGAAACGGTGTTCAAGGCTTTCGGTCGTGCGCTGCGCATGGCTGTCGAGCTGGACGAGCGCGCGGCGGGACAGATTCCGTCGACCAAGGGCAGCCTTTAAGCGACGCATTTACCAGGACCGGGGTCGCGCAATCCGCGCGCCCGGTGTTCAATGGATATTCTGAAGTCGTTTATCTCGCTGCTCGCGCTGATCAATCCGATCGGCGCCATTCCGTTTTTCATGAGCCTGACGGCGAATCAGAGCGACGTCGAGCGGCGCAGAACGATTCGGATCGCGGCGATCTCGGTGTTCTGCGTGATTGCGATAACCACGATGCTCGGGCAGCAGATCATCAGCTTCTTCGGCATTTCGGTCGGTTCGCTCGAAGTAGGCGGCGGGATCATCATGCTGCTGATGGCGATCAACATGCTGAACGCGCAGATCGGCAATAGCCGTTCGACGCCCGAAGAACGCCACGAGGCAGAGCAGAAGGACAACATCGCGGTCGTGCCGCTGGCGATCCCGCTGTTGACCGGCCCGGGCGCGATCAGCACCACGATCATCTATGCAGCCGGCTCGCCGCACTGGTACGACCGGATCAGCCTGATCGTGATCGGCGCGGTTCTGGCGGCGATCTGCTTTTTTTCGCTGCGTCTTGCCGAACCGATTGCCCGCTGGGTTGGTCGCACGGGTATCAACATCGGCACGCGGCTCATGGGTTTGATGTTATCGGCGCTGGCGGTGGAATTCATCGTCGATGGATTGAAGGCTTTGCTGCCTAACTTGAAATGAAAACTTCGATAGCGATTGTGGATTACGGAATGGGCAACCTGCGCTCGGTGGCGCAGGCCTTGCGCAAGGCCGCGCCGGAAGCGGATGTGGCGATCGTCGACAAGCCCGAAGCGATTCGTGCGGCCGATCGCGTGGTGTTGCCGGGCCAGGGCGCAATGCCCGATTGCATGCGCAGTCTCGCGGAGTCCGGCTTGCAGGAAGCAGTCGTGGAAGCGTCGCGCGTGAAGCCGCTGATGGGCGTCTGCGTCGGCGAACAGATGCTGTTCGACTGGAGTGCGGAGGGCGACACGCCAGGCCTCGGACTGTTGCCGGGCAAAGTGCTGCGTTTCGATCTGGAAGGCCAGGTGCAGGACGACGGCTCGCGCTTCAAGGTGCCGCAAATGGGCTGGAACCGCGTGCGTCAGGCGCTGCCGCATCCGCTGTGGGACGGCGTGGCGGACAACGCATTCTTTTACTTCGTGCACAGCTACTACGTGGTGCCGGAAAATCCCGCGCATACGTCCGGCGAAACCGTGTACGGTGTGCCCTTTACCTCGGCGGTGGCGCGGGATAACATCTTCGCGACCCAATTTCACCCGGAAAAGAGCGCCGACGCGGGGCTGCGCGTGTATCGCAACTTCGTGCACTGGAACCCGTGAGCGCCTTTGTCCGTTCCGTTGCCGTGCATCGTTCCGCCACGAGCGGGACCCCTGCCGCGCGCCACAGCTTTTGCACCGTGATTTCGCGCGGCCCTGCCAGTACGCAAGGCCGCCGAAAGAGTTGTACTAAACTAGCGAGACGGCGTTCTGGCGAGCTGACCTACCAGCCGCTGCCGCCGACCTTCAACCCCTTCCCACACAACACCCGATTGCTATGCTGCTGATCCCCGCCATCGACCTGAAAGACGGTCAGTGTGTACGCCTCAAACAGGGCGATATGGACCAGGCGACGATATTCTCCGAGGAACCGGCGGCTATGGCCCGACATTGGGTCGAGCGCGGCGCGCGCCGTCTGCACCTCGTCGACCTGAATGGCGCGTTCGCCGGCAAGCCGAGGAACGAAGAAGCGATTCGCGCAATCATCGAGGAAGTGGGCGGCGAGATTCCCGTGCAGCTCGGCGGCGGCATCCGCGACCTGAACACGATTGAGCGCTATCTCGACGACGGTCTGGAGTACGTGATCATCGGCACCGCGGCGGTGAAGAATCCGGGCTTCTTGCAGGACGCGTGCACGGCGTTCGGCGGCCATATCATCGTCGGTCTGGATGCGAAAGACGGCAAGGTCGCGACCGACGGCTGGAGCAAGCTGACGGGCCACGAAGTCGCCGATCTCGCGCGCAAGTTCGAGGATTACGGCTGCGAGTCGATCATTTACACGGACATCGGCCGCGACGGCATGCTGCAAGGCATCAACATCGAAGCGACCGTGCGTCTTGCTCGCGCGGTGAAGATTCCGGTGATCGCGAGCGGCGGGCTGTCGAACCTGACCGACATTGAATCGCTATGCGAAGTCGAGGACGAAGGGATCGAAGGCGTGATCTGCGGCCGGGCAATCTACTCGGGCGACCTCGACTTTGCGGCTGCGCAAACACTGGCGGACCGGCTGCGCGAATCGGACGACGCCTGAACCGTGGCGCCGCTGTCGTCGCGATGCGACTGGCAGGTTTGACGCGTTCGCGCCCGGATTTCTTTCCGGCACTCGAGCGCACTTGGCGGCGTGTTCCAGCGGCGCGCTCCCGTAGCGGTTCGAGGCTCGGTTGCGCGGAATACATCCGGCGTGGCGCGGCCTCCCGCGCCGGACCATGCCGCTCGCTTCAGTCCGAAGTGAGCGGCCTCATCAGCGGTATTGGCAGAATTGCAAGATCATGGCTCTAGCTAAACGCATCATTCCCTGTCTCGACGTCACCGCTGGCCGCGTGGTCAAGGGCGTCAACTTCGTCGAATTGCGCGACGCGGGCGACCCGGTCGAAATCGCGCGGCGTTACGACGATCAGGGCGCGGACGAACTCACTTTCCTCGATATCACCGCTACCTCGGATCAGCGCGACCTGATCCTGCCGATCATCGAAGCGGTCGCCTCGCAGGTCTTCATTCCGCTGACGGTCGGCGGCGGCGTGCGCGCTGTCGAAGACGTGCGCCGTCTGCTGAACGCGGGCGCGGACAAGATCAGCATGAACTCGTCGGCGGTCGCGAATCCACAGCTTGTGAAAGACGCTACCGACAAATACGGCTCGCAATGCATCGTCGTCGCGATCGACGCCAAACGCGTTTCGGCGGACGGCGAGACGCCGCGCTGGGAAGTCTTCACGCACGGCGGACGCAAGGCCACCGGCCTAGAAGCGGTCGAATGGGCGCGCAAGATGGCCGAACTCGGCGCGGGCGAAATCCTGCTGACCAGCATGGACCGCGACGGCACGAAGAGCGGCTTCGACCTCGCGCTCACGCGCGCGGTGTCCGACGCGGTGCCGGTTCCGGTGATCGCGTCGGGCGGCGTGGGCAATCTGCAGCATCTCGCCGACGGCATCACGAGCGGCCACGCGGACGCCGTGCTTGCCGCGAGCATCTTCCACTATGGCGAGCACACAGTGGGCGAGGCCAAGCGCTTCATGGCCGAGCAAGGCATTTCGGTGAGGTTGTGACGTGGTGAATCCAACGGCAGTCAATTGGCTCGACAAGGTCAAATGGGACGCGAACGGCCTCGTGCCGGTCATCGCGCAAGAAGCGTCGACGAACGACGTGCTGATGTTCGCGTGGATGAACCGCGAGGCGTTGGCAAAGACCATCGAACTGGGCCGCGCGGTGTACTTCTCACGCTCGCGCCAGCGCTTGTGGTTCAAAGGCGAAGAGTCCGGCCACGTGCAGCATGTGCATGAAGTGCGGCTCGATTGCGACGAAGACGTCGTGCTGCTGAAAGTGGAGCAGGTGTCCGGCATTGCGTGCCACACCGGCCGTCACTCGTGCTTTTTCCAGAAATTCGAAGGCACGGCCGAAGATGGCGACTGGATCGCCGTCGATCCCGTGCTGAAAGACCCCGAACACATCTACAAATGACGCAGACCACGCAAGTTACACCGTCCACGCCGTCCACGACCGACACGCTGATGCGCCTCGCGGCGATCATCGACAGCCGCAAGGGCGGCGATCCCGACGTGTCGTACGTCTCGCGCTTGTTCCACAAAGGCGACGACGCGGTGCTCAAGAAAATCGGCGAAGAGGCCACCGAAGTCGTGCTGGCAGCCAAGGACACGCGCCATGGCGGCGCGACGAAGGCGCTCGTCGGCGAGGTCGCGGACCTGTGGTTCCACTGCCTCGTGATGCTTTCGCACTACGATCTGAGCCCGGCCGACGTGCTCGCCGAACTCGAGCGTCGCGAAGGTATGTCCGGCATCGAAGAAAAGGCGCTGCGCAAGAGCCGCGAGCGCGAACAGAACGGCGACTGAACCTCATTCTTCGTCGATGTTTTCCCGTACTGTCTTGAAGTGGCGCGCGCCGGAGCCCACATTGCACTGAACGCATCGCAAACGCATCCTCGGGAGGACGCAAGCATGGAACAGTCGCATGAGAGTTATCCGCGGCCGGCGTATCGCCACGCGATGGAGCCGGAGCGGGAACGCAGCCTGCGCACGCTGACGCACGTGCTGTACGCGCTGTATGCGGTGCATTGGCTGACGGGCGGGCTGACCATCCTCGTCGCGATCATCATCAACTATGTGAAGCGGAGCGACGCCGCGGGCACGCCGTATGAAGCCCACTTCGAGTGGCAAATCCGCACGTTCTGGATCGGCCTGCTGGGCTATGCGATAGGCGGGCTGCTGCTGTTCGTGGTGATCGGTGTTGCGGTGCTGTGGGCGGTGAGCATCTGGATGTTGTACCGTATTATCAAAGGGTGGCTGTATCTGTACGATAACAAGCCACTCGCGAATCCGCGTTCGTGGTTCTGAATTCGTCTGACGTTAAGGACGATTGCGGAGCCGCGACGGACCGCGTCCAGTCATGCTTGGCATTACCGCGTTAGGAATACGATGAGCCACGACCCGAACTGTCTCTTTTGCAAGATCGCCGCCGGCGAGATTCCGTCGACTAAAGTCCACGAAGACGACGAGTTCGTCGCCTTCCGCGACATCCGTCCGGCGGCCGAGACCCATGTGCTGGTGATCCCGCGCAAGCACATTGCCACCCTCAGTGACTGCACCGAGAGCGATGCGCCGCTGCTTGGTAGAATGCTTGTTTTGACGGCGCGTCTTGCCGACCAGTTGGGCGTGTCGTACACAGGTGGCGAAACGGGCTTCCGCACGGTCATCAACACGGGGCCGGGCGGTGGGCAGGAGGTTTATCACCTGCACGCGCACATCCTGGCGGGGCCGCGCCCGTGGCAGCGCATGGGCTGACTGCGAAGATCGGGCGAGCGGCCCATGGGGTCGGCGTTGTTTTTGCTGCGTTGTAATTTCGGCGACGCGATCGCATGGCCACAATATGCACTGTGCCGCTGTAACGTAGAAGAAGCGCATCTGCTTCGATTCACGCCGCAAGGCAGACGATTTTTGCCGCATCACGTGCGGCGTCGGGGTTAAGGAGAGTAGTCATGGGTTCGTTGAGTATTTGGCATTGGTTGATCGTGTTGCTGATCGTGGCACTCGTGTTCGGCACGAAGAAGTTGCGCAATATCGGCGGCGACCTGGGTGGCGCCGTAAAGGGCTTCAAAGAAGGCATGAAGGAAGGCGAAACACCGGCCGAGACGCAGCAGCGCGAACTGCCGCGCAACGGCGCCGTCGATGTGGAAGCAAAGGAAAAGGCCCCGCGTTCGGGCGACTACCGCTAAGCCGCGGGCCAACCGCGTTACTGACGGACATTTCCCTCCATGCTGGACCTCGGTCTAACCAAGATGGCGCTGATTGGCGTCGTCGCGCTAGTCGTGCTCGGCCCTGAGCGCTTGCCGCGCGTCGCCCGCACGGCCGGCGCCCTGTTCGGTCGCGCTCAGCGGTATATCAACGACGTCAAGTCGGAAGTCACGCGGGAAATCGAACTCGACGAACTGCGTCGCATGAAAACCGAGTTCGAGACGGCGGCCAGCAATGTCCAGACCTCCGTGCAGGAAAACCTGCGCAAGCACGAGACGGAACTGAACGACGCGTGGAACAGCGGCACGTCGGTGTCGCCGAGCATTGCGGGCGGTGCGGTCGAAGACGCCGTCAATACTCCGTGGCAAGGCAGCGCGCCAGCCGGTGCGCTCAAGCGCAAGAACTGGCGAGTCAAGCAAACCGCAATGCCAACCTGGTACAAGCGCGCAACCACGCGCCGCACGCGCGTGCAGTCGGGCGCGGCGCGCGTCGCGCGGCATACGCCCGCCAGCATGCGTCGTCCGACGCGGTTTTTCTGATGACCAGAACGACAATCTCTAACCGAGGGCCGGTGTGAGCGACCCCCAGAAAAGTCAGGACGAAGGCGCTGAAGAGACCTTCATTTCTCACCTCGTTGAATTGCGCGACCGGATTATCCGCGCGGGCCTTGCCGTCATCGTGGTGTTTGTCGGCCTGGTGTATTGGGCGCCGGATATCTTCCGGCTGCTGGCGCGGCCGCTGATGCAGAACCTGCCCAAAGACGGCAAGATGATCGTGACCGACGTCACCGGCTCGTTCTTCGTGCCGATGAAAGTGACCATGCTGGTGGCTTTCGTGATCGCGCTGCCCATCGTGCTTTATCAGATCTGGGCGTTTGTCGCACCGGGTCTTTATCAGCATGAAAAGAAGCTGGTCGGGCCGTTGGTCGGCAGCAGCTATACGCTCTTTCTGTGCGGCATGGCGTTCGCGTACTTCGTCGTGTTCCCGACGATCTTTCGCGTAATGGCCCATTACAACGCGCCATTGGGCGCGGAGATGACGACCGATATCGACAACTATCTGAGCTTCGTGCTCACTATGTTCATTGCGTTTGGCGTGACGTTCGAAGTGCCGATCGTCGTCGTGCTGCTGGTGCGCATGAACGTAGTGACGCTGAAGAAGCTCAAGGAGATCCGGCCGTATGTGATCGTCGGCGCGTTCGTGATTTCGGCGGTGGTCACGCCGCCAGACGTGTTCTCTCAACTTATTCTCGCCATTCCGCTGATCGTGCTGTACGAGGCGGGGATCATCGCCGCGCGGTTGATCGTCGGCAAGCAGCCCGCGGTTGTCGAAGACGCGACGCCGCCGGCCTGAAGTGAACCCGCTACGGTGTTGCCGTGGCTCTGTCGATCGGTGACAGGCTAGCGGTGAATTGGTGTCGATCTTGCGGTAGTACCGCGGCAGCAATTACACAGCGCGGCCAAAACAAAAAGGGCAGTCCGTCATGGGCTGCCCTTTTTTGTGTTCCGCGTTCTGCCTCAATCCCACATGGCTTCGGCACCCGGCAGAGCTCAACCGCCGTCGTCGTCCTGCTGGTCGCTGTCTTCGACGGGTTGTTTCGGCGGCGGCGGGCGCTTGCCGATGGTCACGTCGAGATCGAGCTCGCGGTTCTTGCGCACCAGGTGCACCTTCGCGGCCGTGCCCGGCTTGATCTGCGCGATCACATTGAGCAAGCGGGTCGTGTCGGTGATTTCCTGGCCGTTCACGCTCATCAGAATGTCGCCTGGCTTGATACCGGCGCGGTCGGCCGGACCGTTCTTCAACACGCCCGCGACGATCGCGCCCGACTTCTGTTCGAGCCCGAACGACTCGGCAATTTCCGGTGTGACATCTTGAGGTTCAACGCCGATCCAGCCGCGCGTGACCGAACCCGTGGTGATGATGCTCTCGAGCACGCTGCGCGCCGTTGACACCGGAATCGCGAAGCCAATGCCGAGCGAACCGCCGGAGCGTGAATAAATGGCGGTGTTGATGCCGAGCAGATTGCCGTTCACGTCGACCAGTGCGCCGCCCGAATTGCCGGGATTGATCGCCGCGTCGGTCTGAATGAAGTTTTCAAATGTATTGATGCCGAGATGGTTGCGACCGAGCGCGCTGACAATGCCCATGGTGACCGTCTGCCCGACGCCGAACGGATTACCGATCGCGAGCACGACGTCGCCAACGCGGGTCTGTTCCATGCGACCCAAGGTGATGGTGGGCAGGTTGGTCATGTTGACCTTCAGCACGGCCAGATCCGTTTCCGGGTCGATGCCGATCACCTTGGCGTTCGTGGTGCGGCCGTCGGCCAACGCGATTTCGATCTGATCGGCGCCGTCGACCACGTGCTGGTTCGTTAGAATGTAACCTTCCGAACTCACTATCACGCCGGAGCCGAGGTTCGCGGCCGGCTGCTCGCGCTGCTTGCGATTGTTCTTGTCGCCGAAGAAGTAGCGGAACAGCGGATCTTTCGCGCGCGGATCCGGCGGCAGCGAGCCATCTTTGCTGGAAAAGACATTGACGACCGCAGGCATGGCCTTTTGAGCGGCGTCTGCATAAGACGCCGTTGCGGGCCCGCTACCCATGCCAGGTGCCACTTCCCGCAAGGCGACGATCGGTTCGGCAAGTTGCTTGCCGAATTGCCCTTGACGCTGGAGCCACTGCGGTTTGAGGGTCGCGATGATGAACATCAGCGCCAACAGCACAGTCACCGCTTGGGCAAAGAACAGCCAAAAGCGTCTAAGCATCTGAAGACTAGAGGTTTATATGGATCGGATCGAACTTGAATTGTACTTGAACAATCTCCTTGAAACCGCGCGCTTCAAGGACTATTGCCCCAATGGCCTGCAAGTCGAAGGGCGTCGCAAGATCAACAAGCTCGCAACGGGCGTGACCGCCTCGGTGGCGTTTCTGGAGGCCGCGCTGGACTGGGGCGCGGACGCCGTGCTTGTCCATCACGGCTATTTCTGGCGCAACGAGGCGCCGCAGATCACCGGCCGCAAATACGCGCGCCTGAAACTGCTGCTCGCGAACGACCTGAACATGTTCGCTTATCACTTGCCGCTCGACGACCATCCCGAACTGGGCAACAACGCGCAGATAGGCGCGAAGATGGGCTGGATCAGCGACGCGCGCTTCGGCGAGAACGACCTCGGCTGGCTCGCCACCTTCGCGATGCCGATCACGCTCGCGCACTTCACCGCCGAGATCGAACAGACGCTTGGCCGCACGCCGCTCGTGTTTGGCGACCCGGATCGCAGTCTGCGCCGCGTCGCGTGGTGTACGGGCGCTGCGCAAGGCATGTTCGACGCGGCGATCAACGCGGGCGCCGACGTTTATCTGACCGGCGAGGTGTCGGAGTCGGTCATGCACACGTCGGCGGAAAGCGGCGTCGCGTTTCTCGCGGCCGGGCATCATGCGACGGAGCGCTTCGGGGTGCAGGCGGTGGGCAAGCACTTGTCCGAGCAGTTCGATATCGAACACCTCTTTATCGATATCCCTAATCCGGTTTGATTCGCTTGAATCAGCAAATAGGCATTAGCTAAGCAAAAGGCACGAATAACGGAGGGGACACTTAAAAGGAGGTGCGAAAAAGTTTGCGATCCGTACGGAGAAACCCTTACCTATCAAGGGCTTCGCACGGTTTTTGGCAATCGGCCCTTGTAAATGGCGACTCCATTCGAGCAAACTAGCGGCGGTAGAAGCGACGTGAAGGAAAAATCCAACTCAGAAGTGGGGCGTGTGATGCGAGACAAGGAAGATGAACGCGTCGACGGCAGCCGCCGTAGCTGGCTGATAGCGACGACCGTAGCAGGTGGCATAGGAGGCGTTGCCACTGTCGTACCCTTTGTTAGTTCGTTTGCACCATCTGAAAAGGCCAAGGCAGCAGGTGCCCCGGTCGAAGTGGACATCAGCAATCTGAAGCCCGGCGACATGATGACCGTTGCATGGCGCGGCAAGCCGGTGTGGATCATCAACCGCACCGACAAGATGCTTGCCGATGTCCAGAAAGCCGATAACGAAGTAGCCGATCCCCACAGCAAGAACGTCTTTTCGATGCCATTGCCGGAGTACTGCAACAACGAATTCCGTGCACGCACCGACCGCAAGAACATATTTGTCGCCGTTGCCGTGTGCACCCATCTGGGCTGCACGCCAACGCCGCGCTTCATGGAGGGCGCGCAGCCCAATCTTCCTGACGACTGGCCAGGCGGCTTTCTGTGCCCGTGCCACGGTTCGACCTATGACATGGCCGGCCGCGTCTTCAAGAACAAACCTGCGCCGCAGAACCTCGACATCCCGCCTTACATGTTCACGGGAGCCAACGGGCTCGTGATCGGCAAGGACGAGAAAGGAGAAGCGTAATGGCGATCGAACACGAAGTAGAGACGACCGGGCTGGTCGGTTGGATCGACCGGCGCTTCCCCCTAACGTCCACCTGGAAAAAGCACGTCTCCGAATACTACGCACCGAAGAATTTCAACTTCTGGTACTTCTTCGGCTCGCTGGCGCTGCTGGTGCTGGTCAATCAGATCGTCACCGGCATTTTCCTCACGATGAACTACAAGCCCGACGCGACGCTCGCGTTCGCGTCGGTCGAGTACATCATGCGCGAAGTGCCGTGGGGCTGGCTGATCCGCTATATGCACTCCACGGGCGCGTCGATGTTCTTTGTCGTCGTGTATCTGCATATGTTCCGCGGCCTCATGTACGGCTCATATCGCAAGCCGCGCGAACTCGTATGGATTTTCGGCTGCGCGATCTTCCTGTGCCTGATGGCCGAAGCGTTCTTCGGTTACCTGCTCCCGTGGGGCCAGATGTCGTTCTGGGGCGCGCAGGTTATCGTCAACCTGTTCTCGGCGATTCCGTTCATCGGGCCGGACCTGTCGCTGTGGATTCGCGGCGACTACGTGGTGTCGGACGTCACGCTGAACCGCTTCTTCGCGTTCCACGTGATCGCGATACCGCTGGTGTTGCTTGGGCTCGTCGTCGCTCACCTGGTCGCGCTGCATGAAGTCGGGTCCAACAACCCGGACGGCATCGAGATCAAGGCGAAGAAAGACCCGGACGGCATTCCGCTCGACGGCATCCCGTTTCATCCGTACTACTCGGTGCACGATTTCTTCGGCGTGTCGATCTTCCTGATGATTTTCGCGGCGATTATTTTCTTCGCGCCGGAAATGGGCGGGTACTTCCTCGAGGCCAACAACTTCGTCCCCGCGAATCCGCTGCAAACACCTCAGGAAATCGCGCCGGTGTGGTACTTCACGGCCTTTTACGCGATGCTGCGCGCCACGACCGATCCGTTCAAGATCGTGCTGATGATCGTGATCGCGTTGCTCGGCCTGCTCGCGCTGGTGCGCGCCCGCGGCAAGTGGAAACTGGGTTTGCCGGTGCTTGCGGTGCTCGTGATTCTGGCAATGGCCTTCACCGAGTCGAAGTTCTGGGGCGTGGTTGTGATGGGCGGCGCGGTGATTTCGCTCTTCTTCCTGCCGTGGCTGGACCGCTCGCCGGTCAAGTCGATTCGTTACCGGCCGTTCTTCCACAAGGTGTTTTACGGGATCTTCGTGCTCGCTTTCCTGACGTTGGGCTTCCTCGGCACTAAACCGCCGTCGCCGGCCGCCACGTTGATTGCGCAGGTGTGCGCGCTGATCTACTTCGCGTTTTTCCTCGGCATGCCGTTCTGGACGAGGCTTGGCACGTTCAAGCAGCCGCCCGAGCGGGTGCGGTTCAAGTCCCACTAATGGCGAGCGAGGAGAACACGAAGATGAAGAAACTGCTTTCGACGTGCGCGCTGATCGGCGCGACACTGCTCGCGGTGCTGAGCGGCCCGGCGTATGCGGACGAGAATGTTCATCTCGACCGCGCGCCGGATAACGCGGACAATTTCGCTTCTTTGCAGCACGGCGCGCAATTGTTTGTAAACTACTGCCTGAATTGCCACAGCGCGAATCTGGTGCGCTACAACCGGCTGACCGATCTCGGCATTGCGCCAGCCGAGATTCAGTCGAACCTGCTTTTCACTACCGACAAGGTCGGCAACACGATGACCGTGGCAATGCGCCCGGACGACGCGAAGGCGTGGTTCGGCGCAAGTCCGCCGGATTTGTCGGTGGAAGCGCGGGCGCGCGGCAAGGACTGGCTCTACACGTATCTGCGCAGCTTTTATCGCGACAATACGCGGCCGACTGGCTGGAATAATCTGGTGTATGAAAACGTGAGCATGCCTCACGTGTTGTGGCAGCTTCAGGGGCAACGTACCGCGAAGTTCGGTGAAGAAGTCGACGAAAAAACGGGCGAAACGGTGCACAAATTTGTGGGTTTCCAGCAGGTCACTCCGGGGACGATGTCGCCGGTAGATTATGATTCTGCTGTGGCCGACCTTGTGTCGTATCTGTCCTGGATGTCCGAGCCGACTCAGAAAACCCGCAAACAGCTTGGCGTGTGGGTGCTGATGTTCCTCGGTATTTTGAGCTTTTTCGCCTGGCGACTGAACGCCGCGTACTGGAAACATATCAAATAATCACGCCGCTACACGGCGTGGGGCCGGCGCCAGGAAAAACCTGTTGAACGGTTTTTCCGCGCGCTGGCCCTTCAGCTTTTTGAGGAAACGTAAATCATGATGGTTCTGTATTCCGGCACAACTTGCCCGTTCTCCCAGCGTTGCCGGCTGGTGTTGTTCGAAAAGGGCATGGACTTCGAGATCCGCGACGTCGACCTGTTTAACAAGCCGGAAGACATCGCCGTGATGAATCCGTATGGTCAGGTGCCGATTCTCGTCGAACGGGACCTGATTCTGTACGAATCGAACATCATCAACGAATACATCGACGAGCGCTTTCCGCATCCGCAACTGATGCCGGCCGACCCGGTTCAACGCGCGCGTGCCCGTCTGTTCCTGCTGAACTTCGAGAAGGAACTGTTCGTCCACGTCGGCACGCTCGAAAACGAAAAGGGCAAGGCCGCGGAGAAGAATCACGAGAAAGCGCGCCTCGCCATCCGCGATCGCCTGACGCAACTCGCGCCGATCTTCCTGAAGAACAAGTACATGCTCGGCGAAGAGTTCTCGATGCTCGACGTCGCGATCGCGCCGCTCCTGTGGCGTCTCGATCACTACGGCATCGAACTGTCGAAGAATGCGGCGCCGCTGATGAAGTACGCCGAGCGCATTTTCAGCCGTCCCGCTTATATCGAGGCGCTGACGCCGTCGGAAAAGGTGATGCGTCGTTGAGTGTGGCTTTGGGTTGCGGGCTTCGCGCGGCGTCTCGCGCGCGGGTCCGCGCCCGGTAAGAGGACTGCTGATGCAAGAGATTTCCACCAAGCCGTACCTGCTGCGAGCGCTGTACGAATGGTGCACGGATAACGGCTACACGCCGCATATCGCAGTGCGCGTCGACAATCAGACGCGTGTGCCGCGGCAATTCGTGCGCGACAACGAGATTGTGTTGAACATCAGCTTCGAGGCTACGAGCCAGCTGCAAATGGGCAACGAGTGGGTCGAATTCAGCGCGCGTTTCTCCGGCAAGTCGCACAAGATTGAGGTGCCAGTCGCCAATATCCTCGCGATATACGCGCGCGAAAACGGGCAGGGCATGGCATTTCCGGTCGAGTCGACCGGAGGCGAGGCGCAGGATTCGGGCGCCGACGCCGAGACGGTCGAGCCGGCCGCCGCGCCGGTCGCTCCCAGTGCGCCTCGTGCGGTCGAAAGTCCGTCCGCACCTGACAGCGCCGCCAAAGCTGACCAGACGCCGGAGGGCGACCAGCCCGACGACGACGGTTCAAAAGGTGGCGGTAGGGCTCGCCTTAAGATCGTAAAATGAAGTAGAATCACGGCCTCATGCCGGCTTAGCTCATCAGGTAGAGCGCTTGACTTGTAATCATGAGGTGGCGGGTTCGAGTCCTGCAGCCGGCACCAGTAGTACGAAACGGGGTTTCTGTTCAGTCAGAAACCCCGTTTTTTATTTGGCGCTCATTGGGCACCTGGTCGGTCGCTACGAGGCCCACACGCGAACCATCACCGTTTTTCGCTTCTCGGTGAGCGGTTTTTAAGCCTCAAAATCGCCATATCTCTTTCACCTTGTCGATCGTGGACAAAATCGTCTACGTTCGCTGCGAACGGCGTGGCGAATACGATGCCGTGAGGCGGGGCGGCAGGGGTTACTATTCGGGTCGGGCCGGCACTACAGTTCGCTCATGCACGCTGCCCGCGCACACCAGCGCATAGCGCCGTCCAACCAAGCCACGTCTTACCGCGTCGCTCTCGCAACACGACCCACCTCATCATGACCAGCCCTGCAAGTATCACCTGGCCCGAAGCCGACGGCCCCCGCACCGCGCGTTGGCGCTCCGAAGCGGCGGTGCCCCCGCCCAAACGCGTGATCGTCGCCGACGACCGGACCACCGCCGACTCCGCCTACCGGCTCGCGTGCGAAGGCACCGCGCTTCTGTGGAACGGGGATTTCCAGAACGCGCGGCAACTGTTGCAGGCGGTGACGCGACGTCTGGAACGCAAGCCGCGCAAGCAAGGCGCAACGCCGCTGGAGGCGTTCAATCTGCACCGGCAGACGCAGTCGCAACGTGCGCGCACGCTCGGCATGATCCTGATACCGCTTGACGCGTCATATGTGATTCCGCTGCGCCGCGCGCCCGACGTGCAACAGGCGTGCATCGAGACCTATGGACCGCCGACCAATGAAGCGTCGGTCGTGTCGTTGCGCGAACTGCTCGGACTGATCGGCGCGCACGAGTGGCGCAAAAAGGGCGTGGAAATTCCCGCGCTCGGCGATCGCATTCATCCTTATTACGGCGTGTTTTCGCCGGTGCGCGGTGAATACGTGGATCTCGTTGCTCGGACTGCGCTGCCTTCGTTGAACAAGGCGTTCGATATCGGCACCGGTACTGGCGTGCTGTCGGCGTTGCTGGCAAAGCGCGGCGTGAAGAAGATCGTCGCCACCGACCAGGACCCACGAGCGCTTGCTTGCGCTCGGGAGAACATTGCGCGCCTCGGCTACGAACAGCAGGTCGAGGTCGTTCAAGCGGATCTGTTCCCTGAAGGCCGCGCGCCGCTGGTGGTTTGCAACCCGCCGTGGGTGCCGGCGCGGCCCGCATCACCGATCGAATATGCGGTCTACGATCCGGAAAGCCGAATGCTACTGGGCTTTCTCAACGGCCTGGCCGAGCATTTGTCGCCGGGCGGCGAAGGCTGGCTCATTTTGTCGGACTTCGCGGAGCATCTCGGTTTGCGCACCCGCGAGTGGTTGCTCGCCGCGATCGACGAGGCCGGCTTAACTGTGATCGGGCGCGAGGACATTCGTCCGAGGCATCCCAAATCTACCGACGAGACGGACCCGTTGCATGCAGCGCGGGTGGCCGAAGTTACGTCGCTGTGGCGGTTGAGGGCGCGCCCCTGACGCGAGTTTGAATCTGACGCGGCGCCCGCTTTACTGCGACGCGCCGCGCGCCCCTGCGAACGCTGCGGCGCCGCGCCCAGCGACGAGACCGCTCGCAAAGCACGCAGTCAGCAGATAGCCGCCTGTCGGCGCTTCCCAATCCAGCATTTCGCCCGCGCAGAAAACACCGGGCAAATGCTGGATCATCAAATGATGGTCCAGCGCTTCGAACGGAATGCCCCCGGCGCTGCTGATCGCTTCTGCAATCGGCCGGGCGCGTAAGAGTTTCACCGGGAGCGCCTTGATAGCGTGCGCGAGACGTGGGGCATCCGCGAACACGTCTTTCGGCAGCATCTCGTGCAGTAATGCGAGTTTGACACCGCTAATCCCAACCCTTCCCTGCAGATGACTTGATATCGACCGCGAGCCGCGCGGCCTCGTGACTTCTGACATCACTCGCTCCAAAGGCAAGCCTGGCGCCAGGTCCAGGGCGATAGTGAGTTCTCCGTCAGCACGAATTCGCTCGCGAATCGCGGCGGAAAGCGCATAGATCAGGCTCCCTTCGAGGCCCGTTTCCGTCAAAAGTATTTCACCTTGTCGATTGTGGACTTTTCCGTCTACATCGGTGAGTGAAATGGCGACGGACTTCACCGGCTGACCGGCGAAACGCTCGCGCAGGTAAGGGCTCCAGTCCGCGTCGAAGCCGCAGTTTGCAGGTTGCAGTGGCCGAACGGGTACGTCGCGGGAGGTGAGCAACGGAACCCAGGCGGCATCCGATCCGAGGCGAGGCCAACTTGCGCCGCCAAGTGCCAACACGACAGCGTCATAGGTCACGGCCCGCTCGCCGTCGGGCGTGGCGAACACAAGGGTATGCGCGGAGTGCGCCGCCGACGGCGCGTCGGCGGTCGCATCTTCGATCTGCCAGCCGATCCATTTTTGCCGCATGTGGAAGCGCACGCCTGCATCCCTCAATCGATGCAGCCAGGCGCGCAACATTGGCGCCGCTTTCATGTCGGTGGGGAAAACGCGTCCCGAACTGCCGACGAACGTCTCGACCCCAAGCTCTCCCAGCCAGCCGCGCAACGCGTCCGGCCCGAACGTCTGCAGCAGCGGCGCAATCCATTCGCGGCGGCGGCCGTAGCGATCGAGAAACGGCTCGAGCGGCTCCGAATGCGTGATGTTCATGCCGCCTTTGCCAGCCATCAGGAATTTACGGCCCACCGAGGGCATCGCGTCATGGACGTCGACCTGTACGCCTTGCAGGCGAAGCGCCTCGGCGGCCATCAGGCCAGCGGGTCCGCCGCCGATGACGGCGACGCGGGCGGAATCGAGGGAAGAGGACATGCGAGCCTGCAGATGAGCGAAAGAGGCGGCGCGCCGGCAGCGCTAACGCGTGCACGGTGCGAAGGGTGTGACAAACGACTACGGTGGCAGTGCGGAGGCGCTGGACCCTCAACAGCCCACGAAGCCCGCTATTTTCACACCGCATCCAGCGCGGAGCAAACGCACCTATCGCTAACCGGGCGTCAGAACGCTACATTCAGGCGCGCCTGGTCCCGGGCTTGTCCGCTCCACGGCTTTGTTATTCAGCATCGCCAACTATAATTTTTGGACACCTTCCATTGGGCGCGTTCGTGTCATTCCCCGCGCCATTCCCGCGTCAATACAAGCGACCGCGCTGTCCGGGCGCCGCATGCCATGGCATCGGGAGCGGTGCGCTTCGGTTTGAGCCTTGTGCCAGCGTGGATGGTCACACATATCGATCAAGGAGACTGCCATGACCCGCAAATACATCGACTGCCGGGAGTTCCCGAGCGAAACGAACTGCACGGTCGCACTATCGGCCGATAGCGAAGACGAGTTGCTCAACGCAGCCGTGCAACATGCCGTCAGCGTGCACAAGCACGACGACTCGCCTGAACTGCGCCAGCAATTGAGGACGCTTTTCCACGATGGCACGCCGCCGGTGGAAGCGCCGCGCGCGTGAATCGAGTGTTCTGGAAGAAGGAGCCACCACGGTGACTCGCAGGGGAGGCGAGCGGCGGGTGGCCGCTCGCGCGAGTCGCTATGTGGGTTCGATATGTCCGCGATTCCTCGCCGGACCTCAGCTCGGATAAGCCTCGTCTACCTTGAGGCCCGCAAGCTTGAAGATGACCCGCAGCGTTTGCGGTTTGATATCGCGCCGTGAAGCCAGCGTCGTCATCACGAAGTCGAGCACTTTCGCGTATTTGAGCAGTGTCAGACACGTTTCCATGTCGACGCTCCCGTCCCGCATGACTTCCGCGAGGCGAAGCATTTCGGTGGAGATGTCGCGGGCCATCTCGAGTTCAAGCTGCTGCTTTTCCGACCAGGCGGGCATGGCGGTGAGCTTCGCCATCATTTCCTGGAACTTCTGTTCGACGTTTCCGTTGGGTACCGTATCCATTGCTGCCTCTTCTATTATCCGGGCGCACGTTCAGTTGAGATCGCGGCGCGCTGCCGGTGACGTAACGTTCGGCCCATCTCACTGGGCCGCCCTCCCCACTTGCATCAGGGTCGTGTGTCCGTTACCACGACCGACAGCTTATTGTTATAGGCACCACGGCTTACGTTCTTGGGACTCCGGCAGCGCGAATCGGTTTCTGCGCCATACGTGAACGTCCCGCGTCGTGCCTGGCGAGCAGGAAGTGTTCCAGGATTGCTGCACTTCCTGCAGGTTTTTCGCGGCTCTTCGGTGAGCGGGCCGCGGTTTGGGTAAACTGGCAGCAACTTCTTCCTTTTTCCGTCACCTGACGCACGTTCGCGTCGCAATTGACGCCGGTCCCCCACGATGTCCAGCAAAACCCACGAAATCCGACCGAACCAGTCCATCGAATTGCTCAAGGAGCTTCACATCCTGACGCGCGACGGCAAGATGAACCAGGACAGCCGCCGCAAGCTCAAACAGGTCTACCATCTGTTCCAGTTCATCGAGCCGCTCCTCAAGGATCTGAAGGACCAGCAGGGGGCAATCACCCTTGTCGATCACGGCGCGGGCAAGTCATATCTAGGTTTTATCCTGTATGACCTGTTCTTCAAGGAATTTCAGGATGCCGCGGGTGGGGCGTCGCACATTTACGGCATCGAAACGCGCCAGGAGCTTGTCGCGCGGTCGGAGGAATTGGCGGCGCGCCTTGGCTTCAAGGGTATGTCGTTCGTGAATCTGTCGGTGGCGGAATCTATTACGTCCGACCGCTTACCGTCGCGGATCGATATTGTTACCGCGCTGCACGCCTGCAATACCGCAACGGACGACGCGATTCGCTTCGCCCTCGAAAAGAACGCGAAATATATCGTCGTCGTGCCGTGTTGTCAGGCTGAGGTAGCGGGCGTCTTACGTCAAAACAAAAGTAAATCGCTCGCCAGTGCGTTGACTGAAATCTGGCGGCATCCGTTGCATACGCGGGAATTCGGCAGCCAGATTACCAATGTGCTGCGCTGCCTTCAATTGGAGGCGCACGGTTACCAGGTCAGCGTAACCGAACTCGTGGGTTGGGAACATTCGATGAAAAACGAGCTGATCATCGCCCAATTCAAGGACCTGCCGCGGCGGCGCCCGGCGGAGCGGCTCAACGAGGTCATGCAAACGCTCGGTATCGAGGAATTGAAAGAGAGATTCTTCGTTTCCGCTTGAATCACGTTTTCATTAATTTATTCCAGCCGACCAGCCCTATTCGCCGAAGCGTTTCCTGATTGCGCTCATAAATAGCTTCCGGATCGGGAAATGCCTCAACCGCGCGTTCAATACTGTCTTCTCGAAGCAGATGAAAAATCGGGTAGGGCGCGCGGTTGGTGTAATTCTCGATATCGTCCGGCTCGGTGCCTTCAAACTGATAAGACGGGTGAAAGCTGGCGATCTGGATAATGCCAGTCAGGCGAAGCTGCTTCAGCATTCTTTCTGCGAAAAAAAGTGCGTCGTTATATTGCAGAAAATCTTCTAGCGCTTGAGGCACGATCAGTAGGGTGGTATCTACAGCGGCGGGGTCGCCGGCGGCGAGACCGTTGAGCTCGGTTTCTAGGTCGGCTAGCACACCTTCCAGATCGGTCGCGGCGCTAACCGCGTAGCGGATTTGTCCCTTCACATGGACGGCCTTTGTGAACGGACACAGATTGAGTCCGATCACGGCTTCCGTCAGCCAGTGACGGGTGGCGGCAACGACAGCGTCGTGCGATTCAGGGGACAACGTCATGGCAGGCTGCGAAAAGGGAAAAGACGGCAAAGAGCCATTCTAACGGCGCGTGTGCCGAGCCAGTGCGCGATTGCCTCGAGCAACGCCGCGGAATAAACGGCACAACGAAACGGCCAACGAAGCCGCGAAAGAGCCAAAGCCGGGCCACGCGCAATCCGCTGCCGGCTAACGCCCCGTTTTCCCGCCACACGCCGCGGCGATAAGCTGCGCGGCGGCTTTCGGCGCGGCGTGCACGGGACTCGATCCAGCGCGGTAGGTCTGACTCGCCGCATACACGCCCTCGATCAACAAAGCCAGGGAACTGGCGAGCATCTCAGGATCGTCAGCGCCTGCGGCACCTGCTAACTCCGTCAGGCGTGCCAGCAAACGCTCCTTGTTCCGGAACACGAATTGCCGTGCAGGATGCGCGGTATCGGGGAACTCCACCGCGACGTTCACGAACGGACAGCCGCGATAGCCTTCCGCCGACGCCCGCGCGGCGAGATCGTCGAAATATTGCTGCAGCTGCTTTGCGGGCTCTCCGGAATGCTTCGCGAAGCTCGCTTCGACATAGCCGAAGAACTGAGCCTCTTTGCGCTCCAGATAAGCCATCACCAGATCGTCTTTCGACGAGAACTGGCGGTACAGACTCATCTTGTTCACGCCAGCGCGCTCGACGACCGCATCGACGCCGACCGCGCGCACGCCTTCACGGTAGAACAGTTCATCCGCCGCGCGTAACAGATGCTGTTGCGCCTCCGGCCCAGTTGTGTGGCCACCGCGTGCTCGCCGCGAGCGGGACGAAGCAGCATTTCCCGCTGTAGAGCCTCGCTTGGAGCCTTCGCTGTCAGACATGGGTGCTCCCAAATTCAATTGACGCCTTGACATGTTACCGACCGGTAACTAAGATCGCAACACTATTGTGACTGATCTGTCACAAGTCCCTTACTCAAACCGTAATAATGCGAACGGCGCGGCGAATCTGACGACGCCGACAGGAGAGCCGATGAACTGGGCAGCGAGACTGATAGGCAGGCGTTTCCACTACGGCTGGTTGACCGTGGCCGTGGTGTTTCTGGTGCTTCTGGCGGCGGCGGGCACGCGCGCTACACCGAGCGTGATGATGGTCCCGCTCGAGCATCAGTTTGGCTGGAGCCGTGGCACCATTTCGCTGGCAATCTCCGTGAACATCGCGCTATACGGGCTAATGGGGCCGTTTGCGGCTGCGGCGATGCAGCGTTTCGGCGTGCGCCCCACGCTGCTCATTGCGCTCGGCACCATGGCGGCGGGCGTCGCCTTGTCGTCGCTCATGACACACCCTTGGCAGATGATCCTGATCTGGGGCGTGATGGTTGGCGGTTCGACGGGCGTGGCAGCGCTGTCGTTGTCGGCGACCGTCGTGACACGCTGGTTCACCACGCATCGCGGACTCGTCATGGGGATTCTGACCGCCAGTTCCGCGACCGGCCAACTCGTGTTCCTGCCGATGCTCGCGGCCATCGTCGAGCACTACGGCTGGCGCCAGGTGGTGTGGGTCGTCGCGGCGGTTGCGGCGATCGTGCTGCCGCTGGTTGCGTTCCTGCTCCCCGAACGGCCGTCCGACGTCGCGCTGCGCCCTTACGGCGAGCCGCACGACGCACCGGTGTCCGCGACGGCGACAAAACAGAATCCGCTCGCGATCGCCTTCGGCACACTCGCCATGGCGAGCAAAACACGCGATTTCTGGCTGCTGTTCTTCAGCTTTTTCATTTGCGGGGCGAGCACGAACGGCTACGTCGGCACGCACCTGATTGCGATGTGCGGCGATTACGGCATGTCGGAAGTGCAGGGCGCGTCGCTGCTTGCCGCGATGGGCATCTTCGATCTGTTCGGCACGACGCTCTCCGGCTGGCTGTCCGATCGCTTCAATAGCCGCGTGCTGCTGTTCTGGTACTACGGACTGCGCGGCTTGTCGCTCATGTATCTGCCGCACGCTTTCGGCATCGACTTTTTCGGTTTGCCGCTCTTTGCTGTGTTCTACGGGCTCGACTGGATTGCGACCGTCCCGCCGACCGTGCGTCTCGCGACGGACGTCTACGGCAAGGAGGCGGCTCCCGTGGTGTTTGGCTGGGTGGTTGCCGGGCATCAACTCGGCGCGGCGTTCGCGGCGCTCGGCGCGGGCATGCTGCGCGCGAGCCTCGGCACCTACACCGTGGCGTCGATGATTTCCGGCGGTCTGTGCCTCGTGGCCGCCGTCATCGTGTTGCGCATCAATCGTCCCGCCAAGGCGCCGCAGCCTCAGGCGGCCTAGACCGGTTACACGGAAAGACGCGGCGCACGGCAGAGCGCCTGCGCCTTTCCACGCTACGGAAAATCTATCCGCTCGCTTCATGCAGCGCGCGCGCCGAACCCCGGTTATGCTATGTGACCTTCGGGCAGCCGCCCGCGATCATGAATTTCTACCGAGAGAAGCGCATGGCCCACAAACCCGCCCCTTCCGCAGTTGCCATTCACGAGCTGATTGCCGGTCGCTGGAGCCCGCGCGCGTATTCGAGCGAGCCGGTGAGCCGCGAGAACCTGCACGCGGTGCTGGAAGCGGCACGCTGGGCACCTTCGTCGTATAACGCTCAACCGTGGCGTTTTCTTGTGTTCGATCGCAGCGTCGACGAAGTCGCGTTCAAGCAGGCGTTCGCCACCCTCGTGCCGTTCAACCAGGCCTGGAACGCGCCCGCGCCCGTGCTGATCGCCGTTACCACACTCACGCGCACGAACAAGGGCGAGGTGAACCGCTGTGCTCAATACGACGCAGGCGCGGCCGCGATGGCGCTCGTGTTGCAAGCGCACGCGCTCGGCCTCGCCGCGCATCAGATGAGCGGCTTCGACCCGAACGCGTTTCGCAAGGCTTTTGACCTCCCGACCGACGTCGAACCGATCGCCTTCATTTCGCTGGGCCATTTCGGCGATGTCGAGAAGCTCGACCCGGTTTTGCGCGAACGCGAAAAGTCGGTGCGGCAGCGTCTGCCGTTGGCGGAGATCGCCTACGGCGGCGGCTGGAAGAAGCCGTTCTGAGCAAGTCCGTCAGCTTCAACCGTTTTACAGGAACGCGCGGCGCAGACCGCGCGTTTTTGCGTCGACGTTTCTACGGCGCGTCGTCGGTTACGCTCGAAAGCGGCGCCGCCACATGTTCGAGAGATTTGCGCTCCGCGTCCACGCCCCACACCGCCGCGATCACGGCCGCCGCGAGCATCAGCGCCGACCCGACCAGATAGCCCGAAAACACTTCGCTGCGTTGATGCGTGTCGATCAGCCGTCCGAAGAAGGCCGGTCCGGCAATCCCGCCGAGCGCCGTGCCGAACGCATAGAACACGGCGATCGCGAGTGCGCGGATCTCCAGAGGAAACGATTCGCTGACCGTCAAATAGGCCGAACTTGCCGCGGCGGACGCGAAAAAGAAAATCACCATCCACGCAATCGTCTGGGTGACGACCGTCAGCATGTGTTGCTCGAAAAGGTAGCCGCTGACTGTCAGCAGAATCGCCGAAATTGCGTAGGTCGACGCGATCATCTTGCGCCGCCCGATCACGTCGAACAGCCGGCCAAGGAGCAACGGTCCAAGAAAATTGCCGAGCGCGAAAGGCAGCAAGTACCAGCCGATGTGGTCGCCGGGCACGCCGTAGAAATCCGTCAGCACCAGGGCATAGGTGAAGAAGATTGCGTTGTAGAAAAACGCCTGCGCGGTCATCAGCGACAGGCCGAGCAGCGCTCGCCGCCGGTGCAGATTGAACAACGTGTGGAACACTTCGCGCAGCGGCGTGTATCCGCGCGCGCGCAGACGCAGACGCGTGAGACCAAGCGTGGAAAGCGTGTGGCCTTCGTTGCGAAAGCGCGTTTCGATTCCGTCGACGATCGCGTGCGCGTCCCGCTCGTTGCCGTGGGTGAGCAGCCAGCGCGGGCTTTCCGGCACCCAGATACGCATTGGCAGCACGATCAGCGCGAGCGCCGCGCCGATGAAAAAGCACGCACGCCAGCCCCAGTCGCCCGGCACCACGTGAGGATCGAGCAGAATCAGCGAGCCCGCCGCGCCGAGCCCGGCGCCGACCCAGAAGGTACCGTTGATCGCCAGATCGACCCAGCCGCGCACGCGAGGCGGCGTGAATTCCTGAATCGTCGAATTGATCGCGGTGTATTCGCCGCCAATGCCCGCGCCCGTCAAAAAGCGGAACAGCAGAAAGCTGGCGAGATTCCACGAAACCGCGGTCGCAGCGGTCGCGGCGAGATACAGCCCCAGCGTAATGAAAAACAGCTTCCGACGGCCCAGGCGGTCCGTGAGCCAGCCGAAGCCGAGCGCGCCAAGTACGGCGCCGGCGATGTAAGCGCTGCCGGCGAGACCCACGTCCGCATTGGTGAAACGCAGCGCCGGACTCGCCTTGAGCGCGCTCGCGACCGCCCCGGCCAGTGTTACTTCGAGTCCATCGAGCAGCCATGTCACGCCTAGTGCTATGACGATCAGCGTGTGGAAGCGCCCCCAAGGCAGCCGGTCGAGCCGCGACGGCAGATCGGTTTCGATAGTCGCTGTTGTTTTGCGCTCGGCATCGGCGACAGGCGGCGCGCTCATTGCTGAAGGTCTCCTTGGTGGCGATAATTTTGCGGCGACACTTTGCCGGTGAAGTCCGGTTGACTCAGTGCCCCGAATTCGGCACTCAGGCAGCAGGAGGCAGCAATTTGTATTCCGCAGTTGCCAGCTTGCGCTTCTATTGGCAAGTTGATGCTGATCCGGCTTTCGTGATACAAAGCCGCTCCCCCTTCCTGTCCGCGCCAGCCGTTAGCGGCGATTCCTGCCATGAACTATTGCGCGATTGACTTCGGTACTTCCAACTCGGCCGTAGCCGTTCCCGACGGCGCTGCGCTCAGGCTCGCGCCGGTCGAAGGCGCCTATACGACGCTGCCCACGTCCGTTTTCTTCAATACGGACGAGGACACGCGCGAATTCGGGCGTGCGGCGCTTGCGGCGTACATCGACGGTTTCGACGGCCGGCTGATGCGCTCGATGAAAAGCATTCTGGGCTCGCCGCTTGCCGACAACTCGACCGATCTCGGCGACGGCTCCGCGATCAAGTACACCGATGTGATTGCGATTTTCCTCGACCATCTGAAACGCTCTGCGGAAAAAAGCGCCGGGGCGCCGATCGATCGCGCGGTGCTCGGCCGCCCGGTTTTCTTCGTCGACGACGATCCGCGCGCCGATCAGATGGCGCAAAAGCAGCTTGAAACGGCGGCGCGCGCGGTCGGTTTGCGAGACATTCACTTTCAGTTTGAGCCGATCGCCGCCGCATTCGACTACGAATCGCGTCTCACGCGCGAGGGGCTCGTGCTGGTGGCCGACATCGGCGGCGGTACATCGGACTTTTCGCTGGTGCGCGTCGGCCCCGAGCGGATGAAGCGCGTGGAGCGCAAAGACGATGTGCTCGCCCACCACGGCGTACACGTCGCGGGCACAGACTTCGACCGCCGCGTCGAATTAACGACCATTCTGCGCGAACTCGGCTATCAGACGCTCGATCCGGAAGGCCGCGAGATTCCGAACCGCGTCTATTTCGATCTGGCGACCTGGCATCTGATCAACACCGTTTATGCGCCGAAGCGCGTCAGCGAGTTGGGGCTCATGCGGCACCTGTTCACCGAGGTCAAGCACCATGACCGCTTGATGCGCGTGGTGGAGCGGCGCCTTGGGCATGCGCTGGCGGCGCACGCGGAAGAAGCGAAGATCGGCGTCGCGGCAGGCGGCGAAACCGTGATCGACCTCGACGAAGTGGAGGACGATCTGCGTCTTGCATTCGACGAAGCTCAGCTTATCGAAGCGGGTCAGGAAGAAACGCGCCGCATCGTGGCGGCTGCGCGCGACACGGTGCAGGCGGCCGGTGTTTCGATCCGCGACGTAAGCGCGGTTTACTTCACGGGCGGCTCGACGGGGCTCGCGTTTCTGTCCGGCGCATTGGCGCAGGCGTTTCCGGATGCGGAAGCAGTATTCGGCGATCGTCTGGCGAGTGTCGCAACGGGACTCGGTATTCACGCGCAACGCGTGTTCGCATAAGCGGAAATCATCGCTCGCATACTGCGAAGATAATCACCGCTTGCAATGGAGACCGATATAAAAAAACCCCGCCATGGCGGGGTTTTTTGCGTCCAGAAGGAAGCAGCGTAGCGCTTACACCGGCTTGATGTTCGCAGCTTGCTTGCCCTTCGGGCCCGTCTTCACTTCAAACGTGACCTTTTGATTCTCTTGCAGCGTCTTGAAGCCTTCCGTGCGGATTTCCGAGAAATGCGCGAACAGATCTTCGCCGCCGCCGTCAGGCGTGATAAAGCCGAAGCCCTTTGCGTCATTGAACCACTTGACGGTACCGGTTTCCATATTACTTGTTCCTAAAGATGGTAAATAAGGCCGAAGCCCAATGGGTGCATGAAAATCAAGGAAGGGGGTAATGGGACCAACCGGAGTACCGTTGATGGGCGAACTACGAAAGACCAATTCACTCGCCGCTTGAAATCCTGCCCGAACGTTATACGGCGATTTCGAGAGAAGGTCAACACTCGGGCGGCAACTTTACAAAATTTCGCGATAGCGCAATGAAAAGTTGCTTACAAACCTTGCTGGATGGGCGTCTTTTTTGCTAGGGAGAACCCTGAGTTTCACTGCAGGCGCCGGGTGCAACCGTTAAACTACGCGCCCGCGCCGGTTGCACCTAGGATAACCGCCGCGCATACATGCGTGTCACCCGTTTTCAGCGCCACGAGCGCCGGTCGTAGGGTGCCGACATGGTTCTGAAACAGGAGAAGACGTGAAAAGTTCTATACAACGGAACATCGGGCCGTTCGCACTCATGCTGACCGGCTTGGGTTCGATCATCGGCTCCGGCTGGCTGTTCGGCGCCTGGAAGGCCGCGAAAATCGCGGGCCCGGCATCGATCTGCGCGTGGATTATCGGCGCTGTCGTAATTCTCGCTATTGCACTGACCTACGCCGAACTCGGTGCAATGTTTCCTGAGTCCGGCGGGATGGTGCGTTACGCCCGGTATTCGCACGGCGCGCTGGTCGGTTTCATTAGCGCATGGGCGAACTGGATCGCCATTGTTTCGGTGATTCCGATCGAAGCCGAGGCATCCATTCAATACATGAGCACGTGGCCCTACGAGTGGACGCACGCGCTATTCGTCGATGGCTCATTAACAACGAACGGGCTGCTGCTCTCGGCGGCCCTCGTGATCGTTTACTTCCTGCTGAACTATTGGGGCGTGAAACTCTTCGCGCGCGCCAACTCGGCAATCACCATCTTCAAGTTCCTGATTCCCGGCGCGACGATTCTCGGCCTGATGCTGACCGGCTTTCACAAGGAAAACTTTGGTGAAACGAGCACCTTCGCGCCCTACGGCTGGTCGGCTGTGCTGACCGCAGTTGCGACGAGCGGCATCGTGTTCGCGTTCAACGGTTTCCAGAGCCCGATCAACCTCGCCGGTGAGGCACGCAATCCGGCCAAGAGCGTGCCGTTTGCGGTGATCGGCTCGATCTTGCTCGCGCTCGTGATTTACGTGCTCCTACAGGTCGCGTATATCGGCGCGGTGAGCCCCGCCGACGTAATGAAGGGCTGGAGCCACTTCAATTTCGCTTCGCCGTTCGCGGAACTGGCAATCGCGCTGAATCTGAACTGGCTGGCCATTCTTCTGTATGTCGACGCGTTCGTTAGCCCGAGCGGCACCGGCACGACCTACATGGCGACCACCACGCGCATGATCTACGCGATGGAGCGCAACAACACCATGCCGAAGATTTTCGGCAACGTGCATCCGTTCTACGGCGTGCCGCGGCCGGCGATGTGGTTCAACCTACTGGTCTCGTTCATCTTCCTGTTTTTCTTCCGCGGCTGGAGTTCGCTCGCGGCGGTGATTTCCGTTGCGACCGTGATTTCGTACCTGACCGGCCCGATCAGCCTGATGGCGCTGCGCCGCGCGGCGACCGACCTCGAGCGCCCGCTGCATATCCCGGGTATGCAGGTGATCGCACCGTTCGCGTTCGTGTGCGCATCGCTGATTCTCTATTGGGCCAAATGGCCGCTGACGGGCGAGATCATCCTGTTGATGGTTGTCGCGCTGCCCGTGTACTTCTACTTCCAGGCGAAGTCCGGTTTTGCCGGCTGGGGCCGCGATCTGAAGGCGGCATGGTGGCTGGTCGCCTATCTGCCGGTGATGGCGATTCTGTCGCTGATCGGCAGTAAGGAGTTCGGCGGCCACGGCATCCTGCCGTACGGCTGGGACATGCTGGTCGTGATTGCGTTCTCGCTCGTGTTCTATTACTGGGGCGTGCACAGCGGCTACCGCTCGGAATATCTGGAAGAGCGTCAGACACACGACGAAGTGCTCGAGGGAATCGGCGCGCATTAAGGCGCTGCCCAGGCCGTTCAAGGTCCTGCATGACGTAAAAAACCCCGCCTGAGTTCTGCTCAGGCGGGGTTTTTTGTTTTGCAGCGGTTTGCCTGGTCTGCGCTTGCGGCGCACGCGGCCATGTCGCCGATCAGGCTGTTCCAAACACGTAGTTCGTCATGGCAAGCGAACGCTGATACGTGCCAAGCGATTGAACCGTCAGCGAATAATCGTCGTCGGCCGCGCCTAGCGCTGCGAACACCGGGAGGAGATGCTCGTCGGTCGGGTGCATCAACACCGCGTGCGGCGCCTGACGGCGGTAGTCGAGCAACGCGTCGATATCATGCGCGGCGAGCCTCGCTTCGAACCAGTCGGTGAACTCGGCGACGCGCGGGTCGGCATCTTCGGGTCGCGCGGAGAAATCCGCGGCGCGCAGATTGTGCGTGATCTGTCCGGAGCCGATCACCATCACGCCTTGCTGCCTGAGCGAGCGCAGCGCGCGGCCGACGCGAAAGTGATGTTCAGCGTCCAGGTGCGGCTGGATCGACAACTGTGCGACGGGCACATCGGCGTCGGGGAACATTAGCAACATCGGCACCCATGCGCCGTGATCGAGTCCGTGCGGCTGTACGTCGGCGTGAATGCCGCTATCGCCGAGCAAAACGGCTGCACGTCGCGCGAGGTCGGGCGCGCCCGGCGCCGGATAGTGAATCTCATACAGCTGGCGCGGAAAGCCGTAAAAGTCGTGGATGGTTTCGGGTTCTGTCGATGTGCTCGCGACCGGCTGCGCCGTGCCCCAATGGGCTGACAACATCAACACGGCCTCAGGCCGCGCCAATTGCGAACTGAGCACGCCGAATTCAGCGGACGGCAGCGATGGGTCGATCGGCAGCGTCGGCGCGCCGTGGGAAAGAAAAAGCGACGGTAAGCGGTTCATGGCAGCGGGGCGCCGTGAGGCGCGCTCGAAAGTTCGGTTACTGCCAATATAGAGCCGCACCGCTGTTTGATAAACGGCTCAAACCGGATTTGATTATCTTCCAACGGTTGGCAATGATCGACCGCAAGCGCTGCGGCCGGCATTCCCGGCAAGCGTATCTGGAACCGTGAAGACGCGCCCGCCGCGAATCCATACGCGAAAGCCGAGCGGGAATTACTCGTCAGCGCCGCGCAGTCCCGCCCACGCAGGCGACAAGGCGGGCCCGAGCGCGAACAGATCGAGCACGCGGGAAACAGTGTGATCGACCATCTCGTCGATGGTGGCAGGTTGGTTGTAGAAAGCAGGCAAGGGCGGAAAAATCACGCCGCCCATTTCGGTGACCGCGGTCATATTGCGCAAATGCGCGAGATTGAACGGCGTTTCGCGCACCAGCAGCACGAGCCGGCGGCGCTCTTTGAGGGTGACGTCGGCGGCACGAGTGATCAGATTGTCGGACAGACCGTGCGCGACGCTCGCGAGCGTTTTCATCGAACACGGCGCGACGATCATGCCGTCGGTCGCGAAAGATCCAGACGCAATGCTTGCGCCGACATCGCGCACCGAATGGACCACATCGGCGAGCGGATGGACGTCTTGCTTGCCCAGATTCAATTCGTGCTGAATGTTCAGCCACCCGGCGCTGGAGATCAGCAGATGGCTTTCAACGCCGCCGAGCTTGCGCAGCGTCTGCAGCAGACGGACGCCGTAAATGGCGCCCGTCGCGCCGGTGATCGCGACAATCAGCCGGCGGGGCGCCGCAGCGCGTGTTTCCATGGCTCGCGGCGCCTTCCAGGATCGGCTTTGAAGCAGACGGTCAGGCTGCGGCAAACAGTTGCTGCAATTCGCCCGATTCGTACATTTCCATCATGATGTCCGAGCCGCCGACGAATTCGCCCTTCACGTAAAGCTGCGGAATGGTCGGCCAGTTCGAGAACTGCTTGATGCCCTGACGGACTTCGTCATCTTCGAGCACGTTGACCGTCTTGAATTCGTTGACGTTGCATGCCTTCAGAATCTGGATTGCGCGGCCCGAAAAGCCGCACATCGGGAACTGGGCGCTGCCCTTCATGAAGAGCACGACGTTGTTTTCGTCGACGATTTGCTTGATGCGTTGTTGCGTATCCATGACTGACCTTGCGGTTCCGGTATGTGTAGAGAATAGGCTGAAATGATAGCGGATTTCGCTTGCGCCAGCCGACGACCGCTTTGCCCATTTGCTCGTCGCGGCTATTGCGACGGCTGTGGCGACTGACGCCAGGCTTTGTCAGTCAGCGAGCCGACCGCCGGTTATCCGCTCGATGCCCGCAAGATCGCGCTGCGATTGGACCTGCGTGAAACCTTGCGCGATCAGGAGCGCGCGCACGGCTTCAGCCTGATCGTAGCCGTGCTCCATCCACAGTACGCCGTTTGCGGCGAGACGACGAGGCGCGCCCGAGACGATCGCCCGGATCGCGCTGAGGCCGTCGGCTTCGTCGGTGAGCGCGCCGCGCGGTTCATAGCGCAGATCGCCCTGCAAAAGATGCGGGTCGCCGCTCGCGATATACGGCGGATTGCTCACTATCACCTCAAACCGAAGTGCCGCGTCAAGCGAGTCGTACCAGTCGCTTTGTGCGAATGTCACGGCGCCGCCTGGCCGGTTCGGATCGAGCAGGCGCGCGGCGTTGCGCGAGGCGACGGCAAGTGCCTCCGCCGAACGGTCGAGCGCGCTGACTCGTGCGTCCGGACGCATCGACGCGATCGCCACCGCGATTGCGCCCGTGCCGGTGCCCAGATCGAGCACGCGCGGGCGTGCAAGGTTTTCCATCGCGATGAGTGCCGTTTCGACCAGCAATTCGGTTTCGGGACGGGGAATCAGCACATGCGGCGTGACCTCGAACTCGAGCCCGAAAAATTCGCGGATACCGACAAGTTGCGCCACCGGCTCGCCCGCTACGCGACGCGCTTGTAATGCCAGATAGCGCTGAACTGATTCGCTATCGAGCGCTTCGTCGGCGCGCGTAATCAGTTGCGTTTGCCGCCAGCCGAGCACATGCGTGAGCAGAATCCGCGCTTCCAGCGACGGCAGCGGCGAGGCGCGCAACAGCGCGGCGGGCGTGGCCGCATCTTCGCGATCGGCTGAGGCGTTCGACGTCATGGACGCTTAGTCCGCATCGCCAAGCGAAGCGAGCAGCTCGGCCTGATGCTCGCTGACGAGTGCACCGATCAGTTCGTCCAGGTCACCGTCCATAATCGCGTCGAGGCGATACAGCGTCAGATTGATCCGATGGTCTGTCAGACGTCCTTGCGGGAAGTTGTAGGTGCGAATCCGCTCGGAGCGATCGCCCGAGCCGATCAGGCTCTTACGCGTGGCGGCTTCCTTTGCCTGTTGCTCGTGCGACTGCTTGTCCTTGATGCGAGCCGCCAGCACTTTCAGTGCGCGGTCTTTGTTCTTGTGCTGTGAACGGTCGTCCTGACATTCGACGACGATCCCCGTCGGCAAGTGCGTAACGCGCACGGCCGAGTCCGTCTTGTTGATGTGCTGACCACCGGCGCCGGACGCACGGAACGTGTCGATCCGCAGATCCGCCGGATTGATTTCGACCTCGCCGATTTCGTCCGCTTCCGGCATCACGGCGACCGTGCACGCGGACGTGTGAATGCGGCCCTGCGTTTCGGTTGCCGGCACTCGCTGCACGCGGTGGCCGCCGGACTCGAACTTGAGCTTCGAATAGGCGGCTTCGCCAGCGATTCGCACGATCACTTCTTTATAGCCGCCCAGGTCGGATTCGCTTGCCGACATCATCTCGACCTGCCAGCGATTACGCTCGGCATAACGCAGATACATGCGCAAAAGATCGCCGGCGAAGAGCGCGGACTCGTCGCCGCCCGTCCCCGCGCGAATTTCGAGGAAGATGTTGCGGTCGTCGTTCGGGTCTTTCGGCAGCAGCATTTTCTGCAGTTCGCCGCCGAGCTGTTCCATCCGCTCGCGGGCCGCGCGAATTTCTTCTTCCGCGAACTCGCGCATGGAAGCATCCGCGAGCAGTTCCTGCGCGGTGGCGGCGTCGTGCATGGCCTGGCGCCAGAGCGCGTATTGCTCGACAACCGGTCCGAGCTCGGCGTGTTCGCGCGTGAGCTTGCGATACTGGTCGAGGTTCGCTGTGATGTCCTCTCGGCTCAACAGGTCGTTAAGTTCGGCCAGCCGGGTAGTCAGCTGGTCGAGCTTGCGTTGCATGCTCGTTTTCATCAGGCGGGTATCGGAGCGGACTCCGGCAAGGACGACAACTAGGAAGTGGGCGGATGCCCCAAGGCAGAAGCACGTCGCGGGCCACTTGCGGGTGGCGCGGACAGGCGGCATGTGCGCCGCTAACGCTCCGTGGAACCGGAGTGTTTGTAGAACCCGCTCATCAACTCGATGAGCGTGTCGCGGTTCTCGCCACTCGCGCGGTTGAGCGCGTGGGTCGGACCGTGAATCAGTTTGTTGGTGAGCGCTTGCGAAAGCGCTTCGAGCACAGCGGCAGGATCGTCGCCCCGCGCGAGCATTTTCTGCGCACGTTCGACTTCGGCCCGGCGCAGTACGTCGGCTTGCGTATGCATATGGCGGATCACCGGCACGATGCTGCGCGCTTCGAGCCACTGCATGAAGTTCTGCACGCGCGTTTCGATGATCGCTTCGGCCTGCGCAACGGCGGCCTGTCGCGACGCATTGCCTTCGCGGACGATCGCGCCGAGGTCGTCGACGGTGTACAGAAACACGTCTTCGAGCTGGCCGACTTCCGGTTCGATGTCGCGCGGAACCGCCAGATCGACCATGAAAATTGGCCGATGGCGACGCGCTTTCACCGCGCGCTCCACTGCGCCGAGACCGATGATCGGCAACGTGGAAGCCGTGCAGGACACGATGATGTCGAACTCGTGCATGCGAGTCGGCAGGTCGGACAACGGAATGGCGCGTCCGTTGAAGCGCTCGGCGAGCCGCGTGCCGCGCTCAGCCGTGCGGTTGGCGACCACGAGTTCGCGCGGTTGCTGCGCGGCAAAGTGCGTCGCGCACAACTCGATCATTTCGCCGGCGCCAATAAACAGCACGCGCTGGTTCGACACCTTGTCGAAGATGCGCTGCGCCAGCCGGACCGCGGCGGCGGCCATGGAAACGGATTGCGCGCCGATCTCGGTCGTGCTCCGCACTTCCTTCGCGACGGCAAACGTGCGCTGGAACAACTGGTTCAGATAGGTGCCCAGCGCGCCGGCTTCAGATGCCGTGCGAACGGCGTCCTTCATTTGTCCGACGATTTGCGTCTCGCCCAACACCATTGAATCCAGGCCCGACGCGACCCGAAATGCGTGGCGCACGGCTTCGGACTGCGGCAACGCGTAGACGTGCGGCGCGAGTTCTTCGATGGGCAGGTTGTGATAACGGGACAGCCACTGGATCGCGGCTTCGCGCACGGCCTGGTCGTCGGTCGCGCAGTAGAGTTCGGTGCGATTGCAGGTGGACAGAATCGCCGCTTCAGGCGCGGTGCGGGCTGTGGCTCCCAGCCAGACGCTTTTGAAAGTGTCCAGTGCGGGCTTGATCTGTTCGAGCGGAAACGCCACGCGTTCGCGCAAGGCGACAGGCGCAGTGTGGTGATTGATTCCGATCGTTAGGAGCTGCATTCTGGGGAGCTATGGTTTAGCTCGATATTATAGCGTTTTCACGATTCTTACATTGTGACGCGCGCTCAGCCGGGCGCGGCAACTGCTTCCGGCGGGAATGCGTCCAGTTGATAGCCATAGCCGTAGAGCGGCGTTAGCGAATAGCCCAACTCCGGGCGCAGTTCCAGCTTTGACCGCACGCGCGACGCATGGGTGTCGACGGTGCGCGACTTTACGTCGCGGCGGCGCGCCCACACGGTTTCGAGGATGTGCGCGCGCGACACGGGCCGCGACAGATTGGAGAACAGCAGCAGCGCGAAGCGGAATTCCTTCGGCGTCAGCGTGACCGTGCGGTGACGGAACGTCACGGCGAAGTTTCCGGTATCGAACGCATAGCCGCGAATCACGTCGTGCCGGCGGTTGGGCGGCCGGCGCAGCCCCGCGCGCCGTAGCAGCGCGTCTACTCGCGCGAGCATCTCGGGGCCACGGACCGGTTTGGTCACGCAGTCGTCGGCACCCGCATGGAGCACGGCGACGATCTGGCTTTCGCGCGGCTCCGTCATCAACACGATAACCGGCAGGCTGGGCAGGATCGCGCGGGCGTGCGCGATTACGTCTTCGGCTGAATGATCGCCGGCCCAGTTTTCGGTGATCAGCAGATCGAAGAACTGATCTGCAGCCTGTGCAAGGAAAGGGACGCTGGTAGTGAAGTGCTGACACACGTGGCCGCCGGCGAAAACAAGCCGAGTGACCAGTTTGGCGTGACTTGTATCCGGCTCGATAAGGGCAATTCGCATGGGCGCGTTGAGCTCGACGACGGCCGGGAACCAGGCTTTTCCGTAAGGCCTATAGCTTGCCTAACGTCACCCCGACCCCTAAACTCAACCGCTGTGCGGAAAGCGCCGTGCTGATTTTTTGAGAAAGAGACAAAAATGCTAGCTGTCGTCGAGCCTCGCGCCCATGAGACAAATCCGAAACTGCGCGAGACCGGCCACTAATGGGCTGGCCCGGAATCGTGGTGTTGGGGGCAGCAATCGGTATCGCGGGGTGGTGGTTGCATCCGCTGCGCCGCTTGAACCGCTCTAGCCGCGCCCGCTTGTGGGTGGCGGTGCTTGCCGGAATAGTGGGCGCGAGCGTCGCGCGCATGGCCGGCAATGTGATTGGCCTTTTCCATGACGGTGAGACGCTCGAATGGCCTGTTTGCACGGCCATTGCCATGATCGCCGTCGCCGTGACGGTCGGCTCGCTTTCCCGTCGATGAATATTTGCAGGTGACTTCCATGAATGCCCGACTTCCCCATACCTCTCCCATCCCCGAACGCCTCGCCACGTTGCGCAGCGCGATGGCACGCGAAGGCGTGGCCGCTTACCTCGTGCCGTCGGCGGATCCGCATTTGTCCGAATATTTGCCAGGGCGTTGGCAGGGGCGGGAATGGCTTTCCGGGTTCACCGGCTCGGCGGGCACCCTCGTCGTCACGGCGGACTTTGCAGGCGTCTGGACGGACAGCCGCTATTGGGAGCAGGCCAACGCGCAGCTCGCGGGCACTGGCGTTCAGCTCATGAAAATGACGGGCGGCCAGCAAACCGCGCCGCATTTCGATTGGCTCGCGCAGAACGTTGCGCCCGGTAGCGCGGTCGGCGTGGACGGCGCGGTGCTCGGCGTGGCGGCTGCGCGTGCTCTGACTCAGGCGCTCACGGCGCGCGGCGTGAAGCTGCGCACCGACGTCGATCTGTTCGACGCGATCTGGCCACAGCGTCCGACACTGCCGGTTGCCGCCGTGTTCGAGCACGCGGCGCCGCATGCAAGCGTCGCGCGTTCCGAAAAGCTTGCGCAGGTCCGCCGGGCAATGGCGGAGAAGGGCGCGCAATGGCACTTCATTTCCACACTCGACGACCTCGCGTGGCTGCTGAATCTGCGGGGCGCCGACGTTAGCTACAACCCGGTCTTCGTGGCGCACGCGCTGATCGGCGAAAACCGCGCGTCGCTGTTCATTGCCGACGGCAAGGTTCCGCAGGCGCTCGCCGAAGCTCTTGCACGCGACGGCGTCAGCGTCGAGCCATACGCGAAGGCCGCAGAGGCGCTCTCTGCGCTGCCCGCCGGCACGACGCTGCTCATCGACCCGCGCCGCATTACATATGGCTCGCTGCAATCGGTGCCGTCGACAGTAAAGATAGTCGAGGCAGTCAATCCGTCCACGTTCTTCAAGTCGCGCAAGACCGAGGCTGAGGCCAGGCACGTGCGCGAGACCATGGAGCAGGACGGCGCCGCACTGGCGGAATTCTTCGCGTGGTTCGAAGGCGCACTGGGCCGCGAGACGATCACCGAACTCACTATCGACGAACGTCTGACGGCGGCGCGCGCGCGCCGTCCCGGCTTCGTGTCGCTGAGCTTTGCGACCATTGCGGGCTTCAACGCGAACGGCGCAATGCCCCACTATCGCGCCACTAACGAATCGCATGCGGTAATCGAAGGCAACGGCCTGTTGCTGGTCGACTCCGGCGCACAGTATTTAAGCGGCACGACGGACATCACACGCGTCGTGCCGGTCGGCACCGTCAGCGACGAACAGCGGCGCGATTTCACGATCGTGCTGAAAGGCACCATGGCATTGTCGCGCGCCAGGTTCCCGCGCGGCATCCGTTCGCCGATGCTCGACGCAATCGCTCGCGCGCCGATCTGGGAAGCCGGCGCCGATTACGGCCACGGCACCGGTCATGGCGTCGGCTATTTCCTGAACGTGCACGAAGGCCCGCAAGTAATTTCGCACTACGCGCCTGCCGAATCGTGGACGGCAATGGAAGAAGGCATGATCACCTCGGTCGAACCGGGTATCTACCGGCCGGGCAAGTGGGGCGTGCGCATCGAGAACCTGGTGCTGAACGTGCCCGCCGGCGAGACGGAATTCGGCGACTTCCTGAAGTTCGAGACGCTAACGCTTTGCCCGATCGACACGCGGTGCCTCGACCTGTCGCTGCTGCGCGACGACGAGCGCGCGTGGCTGAACGACTATCACGATACGGTGCGCGCGCGTCTGTCGCCGCATGTTTCGGGCGACGCCAAGGCATGGCTCGAACTGCGCACCCAGCCCGTGTGAGCGCTGCAACCGCAATGGCAACCGCATAGCTAAAGGAGAGCGCATGGCCATCAAGGCAGTCGTGTTCGATTTCGGCGGCGTGCTGATCGACTGGAGTCCCGAATATCTTTACCGCCAACTGATTCCCGGCGAAGCCGAGCGACGCTGGTTCCTGACACATGTCTGCTCAATGGATTGGGTGATTCGTCAGGACGGCGGGCAGCCTATCGTCGAGGCGACGGAAGAACTCGTCGCCCGCTTTCCTGATCACGAAGCGCTGATCCGAGCTTTCTATGAGCGCTGGCACGAGATGGTGGCCGGGGTGCTGGAAGACGGCGTGGCGATCATGGAAAAGCTCGAAGCCGCGGAAGTCCCGCTTTTCGGTCTGACGAACTGGTCGGCTGAGACGTTCCCGTATGCGTGGGAGCACTACCCGGTGCTGCGACGCTTTCGGGACATTGTCGTCTCCGGCCGCGTGGGGCTGGTGAAACCCGATCCGGCGATTTTTGCGGCAATGCGCGAGCGGATCGACGTGCAACTACCAGGCGTCGAGCCGGGCGAACTAGTGTTTATCGACGACAACCTGAAGAACGCTGCAGCCGCCACCGCACTCGGCTGGCATGGCGTGCATCACACGAACGCCGCGCAAACAGAAGCGAAACTGCGGGAACTGGGTTTACCGGTCTGACGAGGCGAGTGTCGCTCGCGCGTCATGCAGTACGCGACATGTGTAGCGCGTTCGTGTCGCCGCGAGTGACTTCCCGTCGCGCGAAGTCTACTGCCCGAGCAAATTCTTCAAAGCATTACCCAAACCCTTCACGGTTTCTCCCGCGCCTTTTGCCACGCCTTCCACACTGACGCCCAGCGCTTTCGCGAATCCGGCGGCGATGCGAGTCGTCAAACCTTCCTGCACTGAGAATTTCGGATCGCGCAAGTTGCCGTCGAGCACGAAGTGCAGCGTGATGTCGCCGTTGCGAGCCTTCAGTGCGGCGACGGCGGCTTTCGTCGGAATCGACATGAAGGTGTCGAGCGGACTGCCGGTGTCCGCGAGTTGCAACTGGTGAACCGTGATCGTGCCCGGCGCATGCAACTGATAGTTGCGCACCGACGACTCGACGCTCAGGTCGACCGTGCCGCCCGTCACTCGCGCCTCGGCCCCGGCTTTCTTAACGAGGTAAGGATCGAGCATCACGACGTCGACGCCGCGCAGCGTGCTCGTCGTTTGCGAGTCCTTGCTGGCGATCTTGATCCATCCGCCGAATGTGACCGTGCCCGTGTGCGACGGCCCTTTGATCGAGCCGCTGACACTGACGTTGGTCGGCTCGGTGAGGGCCGGCAGATGAACGTTGTCGACCGTCGCGTTTGCGTTGCTTACCGTCACCTTGTAGGCGGGCGGACCGACGGTCATGTCATAGAAATGGAACCGCCCCTGCTCCAGGCTGATGTGATCGACCTGTTTTTCGCGGGGCGTTGCGCCAGCGGCGGTACTGCTCGCGTCGTCGTTCGCGCTCGTGACCGACTGTCGCAAATTCGGAAGCAGGCGGATCGTACCGGTTTGAGTTCGCAGCACCGCCATATCGAAACCGCGAACGACGACATTGCGAAAATGCATGCGCCGCGCGAGCAGGTCGCGGATATCCGGCGTGATAATGATTTCGTCGGCTCTCAATGGATCGCCGGCCGGCCAGCCTGGCGGCGCCTTCAACAGCACGTTGGTGAGATGAACCGAGGTCAGGCCGACGTCGATGCTTTGCGCGCTGCCCAGTGGACCCAGCGCCGTCACCACGCGCTCTTTCACTTCTCGCTGCGCGTATTGCAGCAGACCGAGCGCAATGACGACGAGCACAACCAGCACGCTGCCCACGGCAACGATCCAGCGTTTGCCCTTCGACATTGCCATGCTGTGCTCCTCGGTGCCGTGTGCGCGGCGTGGCGGTGATGGATGCGCGCGTGGTGGACGCGTGGCGCGAATCGACATATAGCACGCCCAGGTGAGCAATGGCTGTGCCCCGTCGCCACGTCGCCGACATGTGGCGTCTGCGGCTGCTATCGAGCGGATGTTTGCTGCGGCCAATCGCAGTACCGCCGACGCAAGCCGTTAGAGGCGACCCGCATGGGGCGACCTGCATGAAGCGACCCGCCCGTCTCCCGACGAGCAGGCCGCAGCTACTTTTACGCGGCGAGTCTTAGCGCGTAATCGGCTTGTAACGCAGACGTTTCGGACGCGCGGCTTCTTCGCCAAGGCGTGCACGCTTGTCCGCTTCGTACTCCTGGTAATTGCCGTCGAAGAACGTAACTTGCGAATCGCCTTCGAACGCGAGAATGTGCGTGGCGATGCGGTCAAGGAACCAGCGATCGTGCGAGATCACCATCACCGAGCCGGCAAATTCCAGCAAGGCGTCTTCGAGCGCGCGCAACGTTTCCACGTCGAGGTCGTTCGACGGTTCGTCGAGCAGCAACACGTTGCCGCCCGCGATCAGCGTCTTAGCAAGATGCAAACGGCCGCGCTCGCCGCCCGACAGATTGCCGACGATCTTCTGCTGATCGCCGCCCTTGAAGTTGAAACGGCCGATGTACGCGCGCGACGGCGTTTCATACTTGCCGACCGTCAGCACGTCGGCACCGCCGGAGATTTCTTCAAACACGGTCTTCGAAGGGTCCAGCGCGTCACGGCTTTGATCGACGTAAGCGAGCTTCACGGTCGGGCCCTTCACGATCTCGCCCGAATCGGGTTCTTCGCGGCCGGTGAGCATGCGGAACAGCGTGGACTTACCGGCGCCGTTCGGACCGATGATGCCCACGATCGCGCCCGCCGGAATCTTGAAGCTGACGTTATCGAGCAACAAACGATCGCCATACGACTTGCTGACATTCTTGAACTCGATCACTTCGTTGCCGAGGCGGTCGCCGACCGGAATGAAGATTTCCTGCGTTTCGTTACGCTTCTGATAGTCCTGGCTGTTCAGTTCCTCGAAGCGGGCGATACGCGCTTTCGACTTCGCCTGACGGCCCTTCGGGTTCTGCCGCACCCACTCCAGTTCCTTCTTGATCGCCTTCTGACGCGCCGATTCTGACGACTCTTCCTGCTTCAGGCGTTCTTCTTTCTGATCTAGCCAACTGCTGTAGTTGCCCTTCCACGGAATACCGTGGCCGCGGTCGAGTTCGAGAATCCACTCGGCCGCGTTATCCAGGAAGTAGCGATCGTGCGTGACCGCGACGACGGTGCCGGGAAAACGCGTGAGGAACTGTTCGAGCCAGTCGACCGATTCGGCGTCGAGGTGGTTGGTCGGCTCATCCAGCAACAGCATGTCGGGCTTTTCGAGCAGCAGCTTGCACAGTGCGACGCGGCGCTTTTCACCGCCCGACAGATGTTCGATTTTCGCGTCCCACGCGGGCAGGCGCAGCGCGTCGGCGGCGATTTCGATCTGCTGTTCGGCGCTGCCGCCGTCGGTTGTCGCGAGAATCGCTTCGTACTTGGCCTGCTCGGCAGCGAGCGCGTCGAAGTCGGCGTCGGGCTCCGCGTAGGCCGCGTAGATTTCATCGAGCTTTTTCTGCGCATTGAACACGTCGCCTAGACCTTCCTCAACGGTTTCCCGCACCGTCTTGTTCGGGTCGAGCTGAGGTTCCTGCGGCAGATAGCCGATGTTCAGGTTCGGCATTGGCGTGGCTTCGCCTTCGATGTCCTTGTCCACACCGGCCATGATGCGGATCAGCGTCGACTTGCCCGAGCCGTTCAGGCCGAGCAGGCCGATCTTCGCGCCGGGAAAAAAGGACAGCGAGATGTCTTTCAGGATTTGACGCTTGGGCGGCACGATCTTGCCGACCCGATTCATGGTGAAGACGTATTGGGCCATTTGCTTGCGAGACGTTGGCGACGCCGGCCGCGAGGGGGCGGGCAGTCGCGGGTGGATGGGTAACCGGTGCCACGGCGGTGTTACGGCGACGTCATGGCCGGGCGGAGCGCCCGGCGTTGGCCGGCGCGGTGTCGAGCGCGGTGTCCAGCGCAGTGTTCTGCTCACCGACGGCCGCGCGCGGGCCGTGTGCAGATGGCATTGTACTTCGGCGTGAGCGCGCGGCGGGCGGTGAGGCATGCGCGGTTGCGGTTGCTCCGAGGCTGTGTGCGATCTACAGCCAGCTGGCTACGCCGCCGTGTCGCGAGCATGTACCGCTGTGATGCCGGCTGAAACTGTAGCTGCCGTCGCGGCAGCGCGCCGTCGCGCCTTCAGGCGCCTTGCCTGACAGCGACCGGGCCGGCGCATGGACCGTGTTGCCGTCGCGATTGGTGTAGGTGTTGTGATTGCTGAGGTCGGCTTCGCCGGGCGTCGTACCCGGCGCGACATATGCGAAAGCCGGCGACATGCCGACCAGCAGCGCCGCCAGGACTGCAACGCCGCAGCGAGCGGCGTTCGAGCCAATGCATTGCATCATTTTTATGGATTGTTGTTGTGACCGCGTCTGTCAGTTCACCCGCCGCCCGCTTGCCGGATCGAAGAAATGCAGATGCCGGGCGGGCAGCGCGACCTGCAGCGCTTCGCCGGCCGCCGGCCGGTGCGCGTGCGGCAATCGCACCGTCACGTCGTGCTTGCCCCAACGTCCGTGCGCGAGATTGTCCGCGCCGAGCAACTCGCATGAATCGACGGTGAGCGTTGTATGCGGCGCATCGGCCTGCCCAGGACTCATGTGCTCGGGACGAATGCCTAGCGTCCACTCGCGTCCTTTGGCGACTTCGCGGCCAATCGACGCGACGCCGGCGAGCGGCAACTGCGGACCGTTGCCCGCCACATCGAAAGTCGAACCGTCGTCGGACACCCGGCCTTCCAGCAGATTCATGCCAGGCGAACCGATGAAGCCGGCGACGAACACGGTTGCGGGCCGCTCGTAGACTTCGGTTGGCGCGCCGATCTGTTCGGCGTGACCCTTGTTCATCACGATCACACGTTGCGCCAGCGTCATTGCTTCGATCTGATCGTGCGTCACGTAGAGGCTCGTTGTCGCGAGCCGCGCATGCAGCCGCTGGATTTCGAGCCGCATTTGCACGCGCAGACGCGCATCGAGATTGGACAGCGGTTCGTCGAACAGGAACACGGCGGGTTCGCGCACGATCGCGCGGCCCATTGCCACGCGCTGACGCTGTCCGCCCGACAGCTCGCGCGGCTTGCGTTGCAGCAGCGGTTCGAGTTCGAGAATCTGCGCGGCGGCGTTCACGCGTTGCGCGATCTGCGCCCGGTCGACGCCCGCGATCTTCAGCGCGTAGCCCATGTTTTCCGCCACGCTCATATGCGGATAAAGCGCGTAGTTCTGAAACACCATCGCGATGTTGCGGTCTTTCGGCTCCAGCTCGTTGACCACTTTGCCGGCGATCGAGATGGTTCCTTCGGAGATCCGCTCGAGCCCAGCGACCATCCGCAGCAATGTGGATTTGCCGCAACCCGACGGCCCGACCATCACGACGAACTCGCCGTCGTTCACGTCGACGTCGATGCCATGCAACACAAACTGTTTGCCGTCGTAGGTTTTTTTAACGCCTTGCAGTGTCAGTGCAGCCATGCGGTTTTAGCCCTTCGTTTCGTGTCGTTTATCTGTTGCCTGTGCGGCGTCAGTGCATTGATGCGTTGATGCGCTGGCGAGGCGCTTTCATTTTTCCGCATCGACAAGTCCGCGCACGAACCAGCGTTGCATGGTCAGCACGACGGCGAGCGGCGGCAGCATGGCGAGCAGCGTCGCCGTCATCACCAGATGCCACTCCGTTGCGGTGTCGCCCGACGCGATCATGCTCTTGATGCCGACCACGGCCGTAGTCAGCGACTGCTGGCTCGTGATCAAAATCGGCCACAAGTATTGATTCCAGCCGTAAATGAACGTGATCACGAACAGCGCCGCCATGTTCGTTTTGGACAGCGGCAGCACGACGTCCCAGAAGAAGCGCATGGCGCTCGCACCGTCGATGCGCGCGGCTTCCATCAACTCATCGGGCAAGGTCATGAAAAACTGACGGAAGAGAAACGTGGCAGTGGCCGAGGCGATCAACGGCAACGTCAAGCCGCTATAGGTATTGCTGAGGTGCATCGACGAGACGACTTGCACGGTCGGAAAAATGCGGACTTCGACCGGCAGCATCAACGTGATGAAGATCAGCCAGAACGACAGATTGCGAAACGGGAAGCGGAAAAATACGATCGCGAAAGCGGAGATCATCGACACGGCGATCTTGCCGATAGCAATGGCAAGCGCCATGACGAGGCTGTTGAACAGCATGCGGCCGAAGGGCGCCGCCGCGTTCCCGCTGCCGTGCGCCCAGACCGTCGCAACGTTTTCCAGGAGATGTGAACTCGGCACCAGTGAGAGCGGCACGGTGAACACTTCGTGCTCGCTCATGGTCGCCGCGCAGAACGCGACGTACACCGGAAACACCACCAACGCGACGCCGAGTATCAGCACCGCGTGGCAGAAGAGGTCGAAACCGCGGCGGTTTTCGATCATGAGTATTGAACCCTGCGTTCGATGAAGCGGAATTGCACGACCGTCAACGCGACGACGATCACCATCAGAACCACCGACTGCGCGCCGGAACTGCCGATGTCGAGTCCCTGGAAGCCTTCCGCGAAAATCTTGTAGATCAGCGTGCGCGTGGATTGCGCGGGACCGCCGCCGGTCGCCGCGTCGATCACGGGGAACGTGTCGAAGAATGCGTAGGTGATGTTGATGACCAGCAGGAAGAAGCTGGTCGGCGACAACAGCGGCAGTGCGATGCCGAAGAAGCGCCGCACGGGACCGGCGCCGTCGATGGCCGCGGCTTCGATCAACGAGCGCGGAATCGCCTGCAAGCCCGCATAGAAGAAGAGGAAGTTATAGCTGACCTGCTTCCACACCGAGGCTAGCACGACGAGAAACATCGCCTGTCCCGCATTGAGCGCGTGGTTCCACACGATGCCGTACTTTGCGAGCGCGAATGTGACGAGGCCGATACTCGGGTTGAACAGAAACGACCACAACACGGCCGCGATTGCCGGCGCGACTGCATACGGCCAGATCAGCAGCGTCTGGTAAGCCTTCGCGCCGCGCGTGACGCGGTCAGCGCAGACGGCCAGCAGCAGCGAAATCACGAGGCCGGAAACGGTGACGAGCGCACAGAAAATCAACGTCGTATTGAACGATGACAGATAGAGCGGATCGGCGAATAGTTGGCGGAAGTTGGCGAGCCCGACAAACTCGCTCGAGGTGCCGAACGCGTCCTGGCTTTGCGTGGATTGCCACAGCGCTTCGCCTGCGGGCCACAGAAAAAACAGCGCCGTGATCGCCAGTTGCGGCGCGACGAGCAGGTAGGGCAGCAGACTGGTGCCGAAGCGGGAGCGCTTTTCCATCGAAGATTCCCAAGGGTTGCTGCAAGCGGGTTTCGACGCGATTGCGCCGAAACCCTGCCGACTGGCTTTATGCTTTTATTGCGCCGGGTTGCGGTTGTTCACCGCTATTGCTGCATGAACCGCATGGTCTACACGAGCTGCGCAGACCGATACTGCGCTTAACTGCCGGCTTTTTCGAAGCGCCGCAGCAACTCGTCGCCACGCGAAACCGCTGAGTCGAGCGCCTGTTGCGGCGTTTTCTTCTCAGCCCACACCTGTTCGAGCTCTTCGTCGATGATCGTGCGGATCTGCGGCATGTTGCCCAAACGCAGGCCCTTCGTGTACGGCAGGGGCGGCTTGTTGAGCATCTGCTTGATGGCCGTGTCGCTGCCCGGGTTCTTCTCGTAGAAGCCCTGTTGTTGCGTCAACTGATAAGCGGCGGTCGTGACCGGCAGGTATCCCGTGTCCTGATGCCACTTGGCGGCCACCGGCGCCGACGACAGATACGACAGGAATTTCGCCACGCCCTTGTAGACAGCCGGGTCCTTGCCCGCCAACACCCACAGGCTCGCACCGCCGATTATCGCGTTCTGCGGCGCGCCCTTCACGTTTGCGTCGTAAGGCATCATGCCGGTGCCGAAGTTGAACTTCGCGTATTTCTTGATGGTGGCAAGCGAGCCCGACGAGTTCGTGATGATCCCGCAATCGCCGCTGTAGAACTTCGAGACGGGTTCGTCCTTGCGGCCAACGTAGGTGAACGAGCCATCCTTCTGCATGTTCTGCAGGAACTGGATGTGCGCGACCTGCAGCGGCTTGTTGAATTCGAGTTGCGCGTCGGCGCCGTCAAAACCATTGTTCTTCGACGCAAACGGCGCACCGTGCCACGCGCTGTAGTTCTCCAACTGGATCCAGCTTTGCCAGCCCGACGAATAACCGCACGCCATGCCGGAGGCTTTGAGCTTCTGCGCGTCGACCTGCAATTCGGCCCATGTCTTCGGCGGCTGGTTTGGATCGAGGCCGGCTTTCTTGAACGCGTCCTTGTTGTAGTAGAGAACCGGCGTCGAGCTGTTGAACGGCATCGAGATCAACTGGCCGCTTCTGGCGTCGCTGTAATAGCTGGCGATGGTCGGCACGAACGCTTTCTCGTCGAGCGGCACGCCGGCTTGCTTGAACACTTCCGATACGGGAATAACAGCCTTCTTCGCCTGCATCATGGTCGCGGTGCCGACTTCGTAGACTTGCAGGACGGCTGGCGCGTTGCCGCTGCGGTAGGCGGCGATGCCGGCGGCAAGCGTCTGGTCGTAAGTGCCTTTAAACACCGGCACGATCTTGTAGTCGGATTGCGACGCATTGAACGCGTTGGCGATATCGTTCAGACGTTCGCCCAGAGCGGCTTCCATTGCGTGCCAGAACTGGATTTCGGTGGCGGCCTGGGCCGTCTGGCTGGTGGCCATAATGCCCGCGCCCAGCACGGCGGCAACGGAAAGCGAACGGAACAGCGGCTTCAAACTCATCGATTAGTCTCCTGTGTCGATGGGAGTTAGCGCTTCAGCGCTTACTCCCATCCCATGCAACGCGGTCGATGGGAGTTAGCGCTTCAGCGCTTACTCCCATCCCATGCAACGCGGTCGATGGGAGTTAGCGCTTCAGCGCTTAGTCCCATCCCATGCAAAGCGATCGATAGGAAGGAGTTAGCGCTAAAGCGCCACCTCCCGTCTCAGCAAAGCAAATGCGGAAAGGGCGCAATTGCGAATCGCGCGATTCTATTTGTGTTCGATGACAGTCCGGCGTCGCTTTTACTGTGGCGCCGACTGCCGCAATTTAACATCGCATGTCATGAAATTGAAACATTTGCGGTTGGATCAAATACTCGGCGAGCCCGAGATGACCCTCGAACCTGCGAGCAATCCAGACGCGCCCGGCATGGATAGCAGAGCATTGCCAGACACTTCCTAAACCCGCAAAAAAGCACAAAGCCCGCACGAAGCGGGCTTTGATAGATGTATTACAGGCGGGAGCCGCGTGCGGCAACGCAGCCAAGTATCAGCCGGCAGGCGCTCGCGGAAAGCGCCGGGCGTTACACGTTGAACAGGAAGTTCATCACGTCGCCGTCGTGCACGACATATTCCTTGCCTTCGGCGCGCATCTTGCCGGCTTCTTTCGCGCCTTGCTCGCCCTTATAGGCGATGTAGTCGTTGAAAGAAATGGTCTGCGCGCGAATAAAGCCGCGCTCGAAGTCCGTGTGGATCGCGCCCGCCGCTTGCGGCGCCGTGTCGCCCACATGAATGGTCCATGCGCGTACTTCCTTCACGCCGGCCGTGAAGTACGTTTGCAAGCCCAGCAGCTTGAAGCCGGCGCGAATCACGCGATTCAGGCCCGGCTCTTCCATGCCCATGTCGGCGAGGAACACTTCCATATCGGCTTCGTCGAGGTCGGCGATTTCCGCTTCGATTGCCGCGCAGACGGCGACCACCGGCGCGTTTTCCGACGCCGCGTACTTCGTCACCGCGTCCAGATGCGGATTGTTCGTGAAGCCGTCTTCTTTCACATTCGCGACGTACATGGTCGGCTTTGCCGTGATCAGGCAGAACGGCTTGAGCGTGGCCTTTTCTTCGTCCGACAGATCGAGCGCCCGGACCGGTTTGGCCTGATCCAGTTGCGCACGCACCTTTTCCAGCACTGCGGCGTTCTTGATGGCTTCCTTGTCGTTGCCCGACTTGGCGGCCTTCGAATAGCGCGCGAGCGCTTTTTCGACCGTTGCGAGGTCCGCGAGCGCCAGTTCGGTGTTGATGACCTCGATGTCCGACAACGGATCGATCTTGTTGGCCACGTGAATCACGTTTTCGTCTTCGAAGCAGCGGACAACGTGCGTGATCGCATCGGTTTCGCGGATGTTCGCGAGGAACTGGTTGCCGAGGCCTTCGCCCTTGCTCGCGCCCGCCACCAGACCGGCGATGTCGACGAATTCGACGACGGCCGGCAGAATGCGCTCGGGTTTGACGATTTCGGCGAGCGCCTTCAGGCGCGCGTCCGGCACTTCGACAATGCCGACGTTCGGCTCGATCGTGCAGAACGGGTAATTTTCGGCGGCGATGCCCGCCTTGGTCAGCGCGTTGAACAGAGTGGACTTGCCGACGTTAGGCAAGCCGACGATGCCGCATTTGAGGCTCATGGAAATCCTTCAGTAATTCAATAAATTGCGTGATGCGCTCGACGCTGTGTGCAGGATTCGGGAAGCCACCGCGTTTGGCGGCAAAGGGAACGCAGCGGAGCGGGACGCGACGCCAGAGCGGGTGTTGCCTCGACGATTCTGGGCGAGTTCTGTCACGGAAAACGCAATTGTAACCCGTTCCAATCAGCTTCTTGACGTGGCTTCAGAAAGCTGCGCGCGCGATCCGTCCCTCGCAACCCCGCAGCTATAATGCGCGGATGAACGCACACCATCAGACTTTCGATGCCGCCGTGATCGGCGGTGGGCTGGTCGGCAAGACCGCGGCGCTTGCGCTCACGCAAGGCGGATTGCGCGTCGCGCTGCTCGCGCAGCCCTGCGCGCCGCTCGCCGCCGGCGCTTCGTTCGACTCGCGGGTGTATGCGTTGTCGTCGAGTTCGCAAGCGTTGCTCGAGCGCTTACGTGTCTGGCAGGCGCTCGACTTGTCGCGGCTCGGTCCTGTCTACGACATGCGCGTCTACGGCGACGCCCACGCCGAACTGCATTTCTCCGCGTTTCAGGCTTCGGTGCCGCAACTGGCGTGGATCGTCGAGTCGTCGGTGATCGAGCGCGCGCTCGATGCGGCGCTGCGCTTCCAGCCGAACCTCACGTGGATCGACAGCCGCGCGCAAGCGCTCGATTTCACCGCCGACAGCGCGAGCGTCGGTCTCGCGAACGGAAGCGTGCTCGTGGCGGAGCTGCTCGTCGGCGCAGACGGCGCGCATTCATGGGTCCGCGCACAGATCGGCTCGAAGATGAACCGGCGCGACTACCGGCAGACCGGCGTCGTCGCGAATTTCAAGGCCGAGAAACCGCACGGCGAGACCGCTTACCAATGGTTCAAGGACGGCGAGATCATCGCGCTGCTGCCCATGCCTGACGGTCACGTGTCGCTCGTGTGGTCGGCGCGCACGGAGCACGCCGAGCGGCTGATCGCGCTCGATCCGGCACAGCTCGCAGCGGAAGTGGAGCGCGTGACGGGCGGCCAGCTCGGCGGCCTCGACTGCGTGACGCCGGCACAGGGCTTCCCGCTCGCGCTGCAAACTGTCGACCGCCTGGTGGCGCCGCGCGTCGCGCTGGTCGGCGACGCCGCGCATCTGATCCATCCGCTCGCCGGACAGGGCATGAACCTCGGTCTGCGCGACGTCGCTGCGCTTGCTGATGTCGTCGCGGGCAAGGAGTCGTTTCGCGATCTCGGCGACATGGTCCTGCTGCGGCGCTACGAACGCGCGCGCCGCGAAGATATTCGTGCGCTGATGATCGCCACCGACGGTCTGCAGAAACTGTTTTCCGTGCCCGGCCCGCTGGCCAAGATCGTGCGCAATAGCGGCATGGCTTTCGTCGGTGCGCAGCCGTTCATCAAGCGCTGGCTCGTGTCGGCCGCGCTCGGCTGAAAGGCGGGCCGCATGACGGCTTCAACCCGGCTCTAACCCGGCGCGGCATGCCGAACCGGTGAGACAGGTATCATGAACGCACAGTTGCTGCGGCCTTCCCACGCAAAGGAGGGCAACGGCATGAACGCCCAACGCGCGCAGCGCGCGATTGAACCAGGAATTCAGCATGAAACGAACCTTCCGCATGGCGACCGCCATGCTTGCGATTGCCGCCGTCACCATCGGCTGCTCCGCGCAAGCCGACCAGTCCACCGACAAACTCAAGGCCACGCTGCAAACGCGTCTCGCGGACGTGACGATCAAGAGCGTGACCAAGTCGCCGATTGCCGGCTTGTATGAAGTGAACCTCGGCAGCCAGATCGTGTACAGCGACGCCAACGGCGACTACGTGCTGCTCGGCGACATGGTCGACACGAAGACGCGCAAGAATCTGACGGAAGCGCGCCTGTCGGAAACCAATCGGATCGACTTCGCGAGCCTGCCGTTCGCCAACGCGGTGAAGGTCGTGAAGGGCAACGGATCGCGCAAGATCGCGGTGTTCTCCGACCCGAACTGCCCGTACTGCAAGCAGCTCGAAACCACGCTGAAGTCGATCGACAACGTGACGGTCTACACGTTCTTGTACCCGGTTTTGTCGCCCGACTCGACCGCCAAGTCGAAGTCGATCTGGTGCTCGACTGATCGCGCGAAGGCGTGGGAATCGTGGATGCAAGACCATCAGGCGCCCACGGCCGCCGGCAGTTGCGACACCGCCGCGATCGACAAGAATCTCGCGCTCGGACATGCGATGAACGTGGAAGGCACGCCTACCGTGTTCCTCGCCGACGGCCGCCGCCTGCCGGGCGCGGTGCCGGCCGACCGGCTCGACAAGGAAATGGCAGCGGTGCACTGACACACGCGGCACTGACCAAACCGAAGGAGGCGCAAATGGCGCCTCCTTTCGCATCAAGCCCCCAACAATCAGCCAAAACCACCAATCGCCGCCGATGAAGCCGATCCGCTACACCATCGTTCCCAAGCAACCCGCCGCTCACCTGTTCGAAGTTACCGTCACCGTTGCCGATCCCGATCTCGCCGGGCAGCGTTTCATGCTGCCGGTATGGATTCCGGGCAGCTACATGGTGCGCGAGTTCGCGCGCAACATCGTGACGCTGCGCGCCTTCAACGACGCGGGCCGCAAGGTGCGTGTCGAGAAAACGGACAAGCACACGTGGCAGGCGGCGCCGGTGAAAGGCGCGCTGACGCTGCGCTACGAGGTCTATGCGTGGGATCTGTCGGTGCGGGCGGCGCATCTGGACGACACCACGGGTTTTTTCAACGGTACGAGCGTGTTCCTGGCGCCGCTCGGCCACGAGGAAGCGCAGTGCGTGGTCGATATCCAGAAACCGGAGGGCGCGGCGTATCGCAACTGGCGCGTCGCGACGGCGCTGCCAGAAGCGCGCGGCACGAAGCGTTACGGCTTCGGGGAATATCGCGCACAGAATTACGATGAGCTGATCGATCATCCTGTCACGCTCGGCAAATTTGAATTGGCGACGTTCAACGCGCACGGTGTGCCGCACGACGTCGTGATCGCGGGGCGCGTGATCGGGCTGGACATGGCCCGGCTCAGCGCCGACCTGAAGCGCATTTGCGAAGCGCAAATCGCGCTCTTCGAGCCGAAGTCGAAGAAAGCGCCTGTGGATCGCTACGTGTTCATGACGCAAGCTGTCACGGACGGCTACGGCGGCCTCGAACACCGCGCGTCGACGGCGCTGATCTGCAATCGCGGCGATCTGCCCGTGCAAGGCCGCGACGCGCTGACGGAAGGCTATCGGACCTACCTCGGCCTGTGCAGCCACGAATACTTTCACACGTGGAACGTGAAGCGGATCAAGCCCGCGGTTTTTGCGCCGTATGACCTTTCCGTCGAGAACTACACGTCGCTGTTGTGGCTGTTCGAAGGCTTCACCTCGTACTACGACGACCTGATTCTCGTGCGCAGCGGCCTGATTTCAGTCGACGATTATCTTGGCCTGCTCGGCAAGGTGATCGGCGGCGTGCAGCGCGGCAGCGGGCGACTGAAGCAGAGCGTCGCGGAAAGCTCGTTCGACGCCTGGGTCAAATACTACCGGCAGGACGAGAACGCGCCGAATGCCATCGTCAGCTATTACACGAAGGGCTCGCTCGTGGCGCTCGCGTTCGACCTGGCAATCCGCGCGCAGACCAGCAATCGCAAGTCGCTCGACGACGTGATGCGTCTGCTGTGGCAGCGCTTTGGCCGCGATTTTTACCGCGGCAAGCCGGTGGGCGTCGACGAACGCGAGGTCGAAGCACTGTTTGCAGAAGCGACCGGCGTGCACCTGGGCGAGCTGTTTGCGGAAGCGGTGCACGGAACGCGCGATTTGCCGCTCGAAACACTGTTGGAACCGTTCGGCGTCACGCTCGCGCCGGAAGTCGACAAGAGCGGCAAACCGTCGCTCGGTGTGCGCGTGCGCGGCGGCGCGGACTGTACGCTGACGGCTGTCCACGAAGGCAGCGCAGCCCAGAAAGCGGGGCTCTCGGCCGGCGACGTGCTGATCGCGCTCGACGGCCTGCGCGTGACGGGCTCGAATCTGGACACACTGCTCGCCCGTTATCAGGCGGGAGCCAAAGTGGAAGTTCACGCATTCCGCCGCGACGAGTTGCGCACCGCGCAACTCACGCTGGAAGGGCCTGAAGTGTCACGCTACAAGCTCACCGTCGCCGACCAGCGTCCCGCCCCTCGCAAGGCGCGCGAGCGCTGGCTGACAAGCTGATCGTAATCCGCGCCGACGTCAATTCCGGTCGGCGGCCGGCGGATTGTTCTATCACTGCAACAATCCGTCGCTGCCGGACGGCTTTTTCCCGGATCGGTAAAAAAACACAATGGCTCCACTCGCGCAACACAGCGCGCCCCCCACTGGAGTCAACCATGACCACGATCCTGCAAATCAACTCGGCAGCCCGCTCGCAAGGCGCGAACTCGACGCTGCTCCTCAACGAGCTGACCGAAAAGCTGCAACAATCGAATCCGGGCGCGCAAGTCGTCGTCCGTAACCTGCAAGCCGAACCGCTGCCGCATCTGGACGACGCCATTCTGGGCGCGTTTTTCACGCCGGCTGATCAGCGCACCGCCGAGCAAGCCGCGATTGCCGCGCGCAGCGAAGCGCTGATCGCGGAACTGCAAGCCGCCGACATCATCGTGATCGGCGCGCCGATGTACAACTTCGGCATTTCGTCGCAACTGAAGACTTATTTCGACTTCATCGCCCGCGCCGGCATCACGTTCCGCTACACCGCGAACGGCCCCGAAGGTCTCGTGACGGGCAAGAAGGTGTACGTCGTATCCGCACGCGGCGGCAAGTACGCGGGCACGCCGAACGATAGCCAGACGCCGTATCTGAAGAGCTTCCTTGGCTTCATCGGCATGACGGATGTGAACTTCATCTACGCCGAAGGTCTGAACATGGGCCCGGACGCAGCGGGCGCGGCGTTGGCTGCGGCGCGCGAAGCGATCGCGGCTGCTTGAGTTGGCTGACGAGGTCGCGGCCCAGGTTCGCTGCCTGGTTCGCGATTTTGGCTTGCTGCTGAGGTTCGCAAGTTAAGCCGATTGCGAGCGTTGAAAACTAAAACGCCACGGAAATAAATTCCGTGGCGTTTTTGTTTCCTGGCGCCGGTTCTGCCGCGGTTTGCAGACAGGAGCCGCTAAGCCAGCATTTGCGCTTCTTCGGGCAGGCGCCAGTCGATCGGCTCGCGGCCATGCTTCACGAGGTACTCGTTTGCCTTCGCGAAATGTCCGCAGCCGAGAAAGCCACGATGCGCGGACAGCGGCGAAGGATGGGGCGCCTCCAGCACGTAGTGCGACTTGCCGCCGAGCAGCGCGCGCTTCGCCTGCGCATGGGCGCCCCACAGCATGAACACGAGACCGTCGTGACGCATCGCGAGTTCGTGAATCAGCGAGTCTGTGCATTTTTCCCAGCCGCGCTTCGCGTGGCTGGCGGCAGAGTCGCGCTCCACGGTCAGCACCGTGTTCAGCAGCAGTACGCCTTGCTTCGCCCACGTGTCGAGGCAACCGTGACGAGGCGGTTCGTGGCCGAGGCTTGCCGCAATTTCCTTGAAAATGTTGCGCAGCGACGGCGGCGTGCGCACGTTCGGCGCGACTGAAAATGCGAGCCCGTGAGCTTGTGGCGTGCCGCGATCCTCGCCGTGATACGGGTCCTGGCCGAGAATCACGACCTTCACTTCATCGGGGCTCGTAAGCCGCAGCGCGCGGAACACGTCGGTGGGATAAACGGTTTTGCCGGCCGCGCGCTCACCGTCGACAAAACGGCAGAGCGGCGCGTAGGCATCGCTTTCAATGAAAGACTTCAGGTGCGCTCGCCACTCAGCCGGTAGCGCGGCGAACTGTTCTTCGAGCGTGGGCGGCGTGCCGGCTGGCTGCTGGGATTGCGGCTGCGACTCGGCGGGAAAAGTGCCGGTCGGCGCCGCGGCGTCGCCGAATAATGATGCTTGTGACGGCGCGGAGCGGGGGCGGGATGCAGTAGTCATGGCGCAGAAGTGTCGCAGCAAACGCGGTGTGACTCAAGCCGAGGCGGCGGCGCGCACTGTAGGCGGCGAACGCGCGGCGATGACGCAACCCGCGCTCAGCCCGCGCGCAATTGATACCCGCGCTGCGCCTTGCTGATGTTCTCGGGCGCGAGGCCGGCGATCTGCTTGCCGAGTTCGCTCGAAAGCGCGTGCAGCGCGGCTTCGTCGCCGGACTTCAGTTCGAGTTCGATTTCCGAAATAGGCGCGCGGCGCAATTCGCCGTTCACTTCGGCCAGCACGTTGCCCTGGTCGATTGCGGCTTCCACCTCGGAGCCGTCAACGCTCACTTGCCACAGCGTGCGTGTGAAGTCCGTGCGAAACAGTTCGATCAGTTGCGGCGCCGCTTCGCGCAACGCTTGTGCGGCGGCGGGCTCGTCGCATTCGCGCAGCAACGCGTCAATCTCGAGCGCCTCGCCCGCGACGGGCATTTCCCATTCGTGACGGCTGTGCAAGCCGTCTGCCGCACTGCCTACCGTCTTGAACGTCTGCAGCCAGCCGTCGGGTGTATGGCGCAGGCGCAACGCGCTCTTTGAGGCTGCCAGCGTGAGTTGCGGCGTGTCGAAGTAGATATTCGACAGCTTGATCGCGCGGCCCTCGTTGCCAGTGCGTGCGACGAACCACTGCCCGGCCGCGTTCACTTGCGCGGCCGGCAGCAGCAACTTGATCTCGCGTTCCATGGCCATGTCGTGCTCCGCTGCCTGTGTGCTACATGGGCTGCGGCATGCTCACGCCGCGCCCGGGAAGAACATGCGAGCAAGCTCCACGCCCGGCTCATCTGCGCGCATGAATGCCTCGCCGACGAGGAACGTGTTCACGTCCATCGCGCGCAGCCTTTCGACATCGACGCGCGACAGAATGCCAGATTCCGTTACCACGATGCGGTCGTCGGGAATCGCTTCGAGCATGCCGATGGTGTTTTCGATCGACGTCTCGAAAGTGCGCAGATTGCGATTGTTGACGCCGATCAGCGGTGTTTTCAGCGTGAGCGCCTGCATCAGCTCGTCGCTGTCATGCACTTCGACGAGCACCGCGAGGCCGAGCGAATGCGCGAGCGCTTCGAGGTCCTGCATCTGCGAAGTTTCCAGCGCGGCGGCGATCAACAGAATCGCGTCGGCGCCCATCGCGCGTGCCTCGACAATCTGGTACGGATCGACGATGAAGTCTTTGCGCAGCACCGGCAACTGGCACGCGGCGCGCGCCTGTTCCAGATACGCGACGCTGCCCTTAAAGAACTGCACGTCGGTCAATACCGACAGGCAGGCCGCGCCGTGCGTTTCATACGAACGCGCGATTTGCGCAGGGACGAAGTTCTCGCGCAGAACGCCTTTGGACGGGCTCGCTTTCTTCACCTCGGCGATCACTGCGGCGAGACCGGCCGCATGTTTTGCGCGCAGAGCGCCGACGAAATCGCGAATATCGCGCGACGACGCTTCGAGGCGCAGCTCTTCGAGCGGCGCGCTTTGTTCAGCGGCGCGGACTTCTTCGCGTTTGACCGCGATGATACGGTCGAGGATGTCGCTCATAAGAATCTCGCTACGTTGGTTGCTGCGTGATTAGTGCTTGAATTGCTGCGTGAAGCGGATCAGTTCGTCGACTTTTGCGCGAGCCTTGCCGCTGGCGATGGCTTCGCGTGCAAGCTCGATGCCGTTAGCGATCGACGACGCCACGTTCGCCGAGTACAGCGCCGTGCCCGCGTTCAGCGTAACGATCTCGCGTGCGACGCCCGGTTTGTTGTCGAGCGCTTCGAGCAGCATTGCTTTCGATTCCGTAGCGTCCGCCACTTTCAGCGTTCGATTCGACACCATCTGCATGCCGAAGTCTTCCGGATGAATCTCGTACTCGCGCACTTCGCCGTCACGCAACTCGCCGACTTGCGTGGCCGCGCCGAGCGACACTTCGTCCATGCCGTCCATACCGTACACCACGAGCACATGCTTTGCGCCGAGGCGCTGCATCACCCGAACCTGAATGCCGACCAGATCCGCATGGAACACGCCCATCAGCTGATTCGGCGCGCCTGCCGGATTCGTCAGCGGACCCAGAATGTTGAAGATGGTCCGCACGCCGAGTTCGCGGCGCACCGGCGCGATGTTTTTCATCGCCGGGTGATGATTCGGCGCGAACATGAAACCCATGCCGGTTTCGGCAATCGACGCTGCGACTTGTTCCGGCTGCAGGTCGATATTCACGCCGAGCGCTTCGAGCACATCTGCGCTGCCCGACTTGCTCGACACGCCGCGGTTGCCGTGCTTCGCGACTTTAGCGCCAGCTGCGGCGGACACGAACATTGTCGCCGTCGAGATATTGAACGTATGCGAACCGTCTCCGCCGGTGCCGACGATATCGACGAAGTTCGAGTTGTCCTGCACTTCCACGTGCCGGGCAAATTCACGCATCACCGTGGCGGCGGCGGTGATTTCGCCGATGGTCTCTTTTTTGACGCGCAAGCCTGTAATGATCGCGGCCGCCATGACGGGCGAAAGTTCGCCGCGCATGATGAGCCGCATCAGATGCAGCATTTCGTCGTGGAAAATCTCGCGGTGCTCGATGGTCCGTTGCAGCGCTTCTTGCGGCGTGATTGTCATGATGGTTTCTCGCTTCATCAGGCGGTGCGTTGGGCCGGCTTCGCTTTTGACTGCTTTACGAAATTTTCGAGCAGCGCATGGCCGTGTTCGGAAAGAATCGATTCCGGATGGAACTGAACGCCTTCGACGGCCAGTTCCTTATGACGCACGCCCATGATTTCGCCGTCTTCGGTCCATGCCGACACCTCGAGACAGTCCGGCAGCGATTCGCGTTCGATCGCGAGCGAGTGGTAGCGTGTCACGACGAAATGCTTCGGCAAATCCGAGAACACGCCTTTGCAATCGGTCTGGATCGTGCTGACCTTGCCGTGCATGATGGTTTGCGCGCGTACGACGCGGCCGCCGAACGCTTCGCCGATCGCCTGATGGCCGAGGCACACGCCGAGAATCGGCGTCTTGCCCGAGAACTCGCGCAGCACGCCGAGCGTAATGCCGGCGTGTTGCGGATTGCTTGGGCCGGGCGACAGGCAGATGCGCTCGGGGTTGAGCTTCGCGATTTCGTCCAGCGTGATTTCGTCGTTCCGATAGGTGCGCACGTCTTCGCCGAGTTCGCCGAAGTACTGCACCAGGTTGTAAGTGAACGAGTCGTAGTTGTCGATCATGAGCAGCATGGTGTGTCTCCGGTCAGAAGTCGCTATCGAGGCCGTCTTGAACCTGCTCTGCCGCGCGCAACACGGCGCGCGCCTTGTTCTCGGTCTCTTGCCATTCGGATTCCGGCACCGAATCCGCGACGACACCCGCCGCCGCCTGCACATACAGATTGCCGTTCGCGATCACGCCGGTGCGAATTGTGATCGCCAGATCCATTTCGCCGGTGAACGACAGATAGCCGACTGCGCCGCCGTAGAGGCCGCGCTTCACAGGTTCCAGTTCGTCGATCAATTCCATCGCGCGGACTTTTGGCGCGCCCGACAGCGTGCCGGCGGGGAAAGTGGCGCGGAGCACGTCGAAATTGGTGGTGCCGGGCTTCAGCTTGCCTTCAACCGAACTCACGATGTGCTGCACGTGCGAGTACTTTTCGATCACCATCTTGTCGGTGACGACCACAGAGCCGATCTGCGCGATGCGGCCCACGTCGTTGCGCGCGAGGTCGATCAGCATCACGTGCTCGGCGATTTCCTTCGGGTCGTTCAGCAGTTCCGTGGCGAGTTCGGCGTCGCGTTCGGGCGTGTTGCCGCGCGGACGCGTGCCGGCGAGCGGACGAATCGTGACGATACGATCTTCGCCGCGCTTTTCCTGACGCACGAGAATTTCCGGCGACGCACCTACCACGTGGAAGTCGCCGAAATTGTAGTAATACATGTACGGCGACGGATTGAGCGAACGCAGCGCGCGATACAACGACAGTGGGTTGTCGCGATACGGTTTCGTCAGACGTTGGCCGACCTGGACCTGCATCAGTTCACCGGCGGCGATGTATTCCTTCGCCTTGCGCACGGCGGCCAGATAGTCGTCTTTCGCAAACTCGCGGTACGTCTCGGTGCGCACGCTCGCCGAGGTGACCGGCGGCTCGACCGTTGCCCGCAAACGCTGACGCAGTTCGCGCAGACGCTGCTTTGCCTTCGTGTAAGCCTCAGGCTGCGTCGGGTCGGCGTAGATCACGAGGTACAGCTTGCCCGCGAGGTTGTCGATCACCGCGACTTCCTCGGTCAGCAACAACTGGATGTCCGGCAGATTCAGATCGTCTTTCGGCGCGCTATGCGCGAGCTTTTTCTCGATGTAGCGCACCGCGTCGTAGCCGAAATAGCCGGCGAGGCCGCCGGCGAAACGTGGCAAGCCCGGCCGCTGCGCGACCTTGAAACGGCTTTGAAACTGCTGGATGAACTCGAGCGGATCGCCCTCGTGCGTTTCGACAACCTTGCCGTCGCGTACCACTTCCGACACGCCGTTACGCGTGCGCAGCAGCGTGCGCGCCGGCAGTCCGATGAACGAATAGCGGCCAAAGCGCTCGCCACCCACGACCGACTCCAGCAGGAACGAATTCGCGCCGTTGCGCTCGGGTTGCGCGAGCTTCAGGTACAGCGAGAGCGGCGTTTCGAGGTCGGCGAGCGCTTCGGCGATCAGCGGAATACGGTTGAAGCCCTCGTTGGCGAGGGACTGGAATTCGAGTTCGGTCATGTTCCGATCCTGTACGTAGGTCCGGCGGCAGCGTGCGTCGGACAAAGCGGGGCATTGCGCGGCCGGTCAGGCGTTCGTGCGTTTTTCGATGATGAACCGACCGGCGCGATTTTCCCATCGACGCGAGCACGGAGTTCCAGCCACACATGTACGCACGTACTTTTTGTGGGTACACGCAGGCGGAATCAGCCGATGCAGCGAAACAGAACGATGGAAAAACGCGTGAGCGCAGCGAAGTAAAAAACGGTTGCCGAAGACGAGCTTCAGCGTACCTCAGGCGAGGTTAGCGCGACCAGCGACGCCAGGGCCAGGCTCCCCGGTCGATGCTAATCAGACTCCGTTTTTTATTCAGAAACATGAGGATGAAGGACTTTTCAAGTCGTGGATTGGTGCGCTGCGATCACCTTGGCGGCGTCCAGCAGCGAGGCAACTATACCATCGGATTTTATTGTTTGTATAGCTTGCCCATGGTTGTAGCCATAGGGCACGGTGAGCGTCGCCATGCCTGCCGCGCGGCCCGCCAGCGCGTCGTTTTCCGAATCGCCGATGGCGACCGTGGCGCGCGGTTCCACTCCGAGTTGCGCGGCGGCGGTGAGCATGGGCAGCGGGTCCGGCTTCTTTTTCGGCAGACTGTCGCCGCCGAGCACGACGCTGAAATATTGTGCGAGCCCATATTGCTGCAGCAGTTCGAGCGCGAAACGATGCGGCTTGTTGGTCACGCACGCGAGCTTCAGGCCGGCGTCGCCTAGCGCGACGAGGCCGGCTTCCACATCTGGATAAAGGCGTGTGTGCAGGCCGTTGATCTTCGCGTACTCGGCCTGATAAATGGCGAGCGCTTCGTCGAAACGGTCCTGCGCGTGCTCAGCCTCGAAGCGCGGCGCCAGCACGCTGCGGATCAGATGCTCGGAGCCTTTGCCGACATAGCCGACCACTTCTTCACGCGACGTTTCGACTGCGTCGAGTTGCGCGAGCATGCCGTTCAGGCCGGCGGTGAAGTCGTCGGCGGTGTCGACCATCGTGCCGTCCAGGTCGATGATCGCGGCTTGCAGGCGCGGGCCGTTGAAAGTCGGGGCAGGGAACGAAGCGGTCATGTGGCGCGAGTGTCAGTGCTGAATGTTGGCGAGCGCGGCGCGCATCTTGTCGATCACGACCTTGTGATCCGGCTGGCCGAAGATCGCCGAGCCAGCCACGAAGGTATCCGCGCCGGCCGCCGCGATTTCGGCGATGTTGTCCACTTTCACGCCGCCGTCCACTTCCAGATGAATCTCGCGGCCGGTGCGCTCCTTGTACGCGTTGATACGTTTGCGCGCTTCGCGAAGCTTGTTCAGCGCTTCGGGAATGAACGACTGGCCGCCGAATCCCGGGTTGACCGACATGATCAGCACGAGGTCGAGCTTGTCCATTACGTGATCGAGGTAATTCAGCGAAGTGGCGGGGTTGAACACGAGGCCCGCCTTGCAGCCGTGATCGCGAATCAGCGACAACGTTCGGTCGATGTGGTCCGAGCCTTCCGGGTGGAAGCTGATCAGATTCGCGCCCGCTTTCGCGAAGTCCGGCACGATGCGGTCGACGGGACGCACCATCAGATGCACGTCGATAGGCACGTCCACGTGCGGACGGATCGCCTCGCACACTAGCGGGCCGATCGTCAGGTTTGGCACGTAGTGGTTGTCCATCACGTCGAAATGGATCCAGTCGGCGCCGGCGGCGACGACGTTGCGCACTTCTTCCCCGAGGCGGGCGAAGTCGGCGGACAGAATGCTGGGAGCGATTCGAAATTGCGTCATGGCGGCGGGCGGATGCAAGCGGGAAAGCGTCATTTTACCGTGTTGTGTCGCGCACGCGCGAAGCGGCGGGCGGGCGCCGGAACGACGCGCGGCGCAGCCTCGGGCTTGAGCCGCGAGGATGGCAAAACGCCTTAAGCGTCCCTGGCCAAAGGATATGTCCGGTTGCGGGCATGTCGCGCATGACGCAGAATGCCAAACCATGGCGCTGCGTCGCCAATGGCCGCTTAAGCCATTGGCACTCGGGCTTTCCAGCGATTTTGTCGCCCCGTTTCACCAGATTGGAATCAGGATGAGCCAGTACGAATTCAGCGTGTCGGCGCAGGTGCAATTCCTGCCCGAAGAGTCGGACCCGGAGCGCCGCCAGTATGCGTTCGCCTATACGCTGACCATCCGCAACACCGGTCAGGTGCCTGCACAATTGATCGCGCGGCATTGGGTGATCACGGATAGCGACAAGACCGTGCAGGAAGTGAAGGGTTTGGGCGTGGTCGGGCACCAGCCGTTGCTGAAGCCCGGCGAGCAGTTCGAATATACGAGTTGGGCGGTCATTGCGACGCCGGTCGGCACGATGCGCGGGGAGTATTTCTGCGTGGCCGAAGACGGCGAGCGTTTCGACGCGCCAGTGCCGGAGTTCATTCTGCGCATGCCACGCACATTGCATTGAACCGTGAGCGCGGTTCACGGTCTTTAACGGTTCTGTGCGCGGGTTCTATGCGCGCCGTGGAATGCGTGAATCTGCGCCGCTTCAGCGCGGTTCTTGCGGCTTCTGTGTTTCCTTGCTGCTGGCGCGCGCCGCTTTCTTTTTACCAGACGACGTCCACACAACGATGAACACGAGCAGGAACAGCGCGAGAAGCGATTCCAGCGCGAAGATGAGCATCGGGTATTCGTCGAACAGATCAGACATGGCGGTTTCCATTAAGAACGAACATTGTAGGCGTTATGTCCGCGCGACCGGGGCTTGGCTCAGCGCGCTTTCAGTGGCGGCGATTCTCGCCGCCTGCGGTGGCGGCGGTGCGGTTCGACCTGTGGTTTCGCCTCCCACGGGCGCGGCGATCATTCCTGGCCAGATCTCGGCGACGCGGCTCACGCCGGTCGCCTGGCAGCAGGTTCCCGGCTGGCAGGACGATTCGCTGATCGGCGCAACAGCGGCATTGCGGCAGAACTGCGTGAGGCTTGCGCGCCAGGCGAACTGGGCGCGGGCATGTGCTGCGGCGGCGCAACTCGACGATCTCGACGCGACCAGCGCCCGTGCATTCTTTGAAGCGTATTTCACACCCTTTCAGCTAGCGAATACCGACGGCACGCTCGACGGACTCGTCACCGGCTACTACGAGCCGTTGTTGCGCGGCTCGCGCACCCGCCACGGCGTGTATCAGACGGCGCTTTATCGTTGGCCTTCCAGCTATCGTCCTGGCGCGGCGATGCCGCCGCGGGCGCAGCTGGAACGCATGGGCGTGCTCAACGGCAATGAACTCGTCTGGGTGGACGACCCGATTGAAGCGTTCTTCCTGCAAGTGCAGGGCTCCGGGCGCATTGTGATGGAAGATGGAAGCGTGATGCGCCTCGGTTTTGGCGGCACGAACAACCAGCCGTATAAATCCATCGGACGGTGGCTCCTGGATCGCGGCGAACTCACCCCCGCGCAGGCCACCATGCAAGGCATCAAGGCATGGGCGCGCGCGAACCCGAATCGGGTCGATGCGCTTCTCGATACGAACCCGCGCTTCGTGTTTTTCCGCGAGATGCCGTCAGGAGAGGGCATGCCCAAAGCCGGCGCCGACGGACCTATCGGCGCTTTGGGTGTGCCGCTGACGCCGGAGCGTTCCATTGCCGTCGATCCGACTTCGATCCCTCTCGGTACACCGGTGTTTTTGCAGACCACGCGTCCGCTGACAAATTCGCCGATGAACCGTCTCGTGTTTGCACAGGACACCGGCTCCGCGATCAAGGGCGGAGTGCGCGCAGACTACTTCTGGGGCCTCGGCGACGACGCCGGCGATCTCGCCGGCAAAATGAAGCAGGGCGGCCGGATGTGGTTGCTGCTGCCGAACTCCTGACCTGGGCTAGGGCGCGCAAAACCTTGCCGGAAGTGGCTGTCGTGCGGCGGTCCGGCTGACCGCCGCTTTTCCCGCGGCGTAGCTTCGCGCGATTCCGAGGCGCTGCTTACAGCCCCGACTTGCGCTTATCGACTACCCGGCGCGCCTTGCCCACCGAGCGTTCAATCCCGTTCACCGCGAGCACGTTCACCACAGCGCTGACGCCGATCAGCGCTTTGATGTCATAGGCCAGCGCCTGCTTGGCCGTGTTCAACACGGACGTGTCCGGCGCCGTTTCCGGACAAGGCTCCACGTTCAGCGTCAAAACGTCGAGCGGACCTTCCCTGGTGAGTACGATTTGATAGTGAGGCGCGAGCGCGTGCTGCTTGAGCAGCAGTTCCTCGATCTGCGTGGGAAACACGTTGACTCCGCGCACGATCATCATGTCGTCTGAGCGGCCGGTGATCTTTTCCATGCGACGCATGGTGCGCGCGCTGCCCGGCAAAAGACGCGTGAGGTCGCGCGTCCGGTAACGGATAATGGGTAACGCTTCCTTGGTCAGCGACGTGAACACCAGTTCGCCTAGTTCACCGTCCGGAAGCACCTCGCCCGTTTCGGGATCGATGATTTCTGGGTAGAAATGATCTTCCCAGATCGTCGGGCCGTCTTTCGTCTCGACGCATTCCGACGCCACGCCGGGGCCCATCACTTCCGACAAGCCGTAGATGTCGACAGCGTCGATCCCCATGCGCTTTTCGATTGCATGACGCATGTCGTTCGTCCACGGCTCCGCACCGAAGATGCCGATACGCAGCGAACAACTGGCCGGGTCGACGCCCTGGCGTTCGAGTTCGTCGGCGATCGAGAGCATGTAGCTCGGCGTCACCATGATGATGTCGGGCCGGAAGTCCTGGATCAGTTGCACCTGTTTTTCAGTCTGACCGCCGCCGAACGGGATGACGGTGAGGCCGGCGCGCTCTGCGCCGTAGTGGGCGCCCAAGCCGCCCGTGAACAGCCCGTATCCGTAGCTCACATGAACTTTGTCGCCGGGTTTGGCGCCCGCGGCGCGGATTGAACGCGCAACCAGATTCGCCCACGTGTCGATATCGCGCGCGGTGTAGCCCACGACGGTGGGCTTGCCGGTCGTGCCCGACGAAGCATGAATGCGCGAGATTCTGTCTTGCGGCACGGCAAACATTCCGAACGGATAGCTGTCACGCAAATCTTTTTTCGTCGTGAATGGAAAGCGGGCGAGGTCCGCAAGCGTGGTCAGTTCGCTCGGGTGGACGCCGGCTTCGTCGAACTTGCGACGATAGACCGGTGAGTTTTCATAAGCGTGGTTCAGCGACCATTTGAGCCGTTCAAGTTGAAGCGCGCATAGCTCGTCGCGGCTGGCGGTCTCGATCGGATCGAGGGGAAGGGCAGTGGTCATCGAATGTCTCCTTGCTGCTTCAATGCTCAGGTCTGGTATGCGTTGCGCTCACGCGCGAAACTAGGTGCGGCGTTCGCCGACTGCGCCTCTGCGGGGGCTCGGTGGTCGGTGTCACCGCTCAATGGCGGCTATGGACTGGCGACTCTTGCGAGGAGCGCCTTGCGTGCGCCTCTTTGTCTGTCATGCCGACGTTCCTGCGTCTTAGTCCGGTGCCGCTGCTGCCGTGCCGGACGCTATCGGCGGTATCACATTGCCTTTGATCTGCGCCGATTTGCCGCGAAACATCGCGACCGTATCGCCCGCCCGATTGGTTACTCGAATATCGTAAATGCCCGTGCGGCCGCTCAATGTCTGCTCGACCGCCTCTGCGGTGAGCACGTCGCCACCATGCACGGGTCGCAGAAATTCGATCGAGCATCCTGACGCGACGGTGTTCAGGTTGTACGAGTTGCAGGCGAACGCAAAGGTCGAATCGGCGAGCGTAAATATCAGGCCGCCATGGCAGATTTGATGACCGTTCAGGAAGTCGTCCCGTACGGCCATGCGCAAACGTGCGTAGCCGGCGCGTACTTCCAGAATTTCGAGACCGAGCGCGCGGCTGCACGCATCGTTTTCGTACATCGCGGCAGCGGTCGCGCGGGCGAGTTCGTCCGGTGTTATTTCGGCGGGATACGAAGGTTGCGTCGACATGTCAGCGGCCCTCGAAACGTGGTGCGCGTTTTTCGACGAAGGCTTGCACGCCCTCTGCATAGTCGTGGGAGGCACCCAGTTCGCGTTGCAGATCGCGTTCGAGATCGAGTTGCTGATCGAGCGTTTGAGTTGCGCCGGCGCGCATGGCCTGCTTGATTGCGGCGATGGCGCGCGTGGGTTGCTGCGCGAGTTGCGCAGCCAGTTTGGCCGCGGTTGCCGCCAGTTTCTGATCGTCGACCGCTTGCCAGATAAGTCCCCAGCTTTCGGCTTTTTCGGCGCTGAGTTTGTCGCCGGTAATGGCAAGTCCTAATGCGCGTGCCATGCCGACCCGCTGTGGCAGGAACCAGGTGCCGCCCGAATCCGGCACGAGGCCGATCTTCACGAATGCCTGGATGAAACTGGCCGAACGAGCCGCGAGCACGATGTCGCAAGCGAGCGCAAGGTTTGCACCGGCGCCCGCGGCCGTACCGTTGACTGCCGCTATGACGGGCAACGGCAACGCTTGCAGGCGGCGGATCAAAGGGTTGAAGTGCAAGCCGATCAATTCGCCCAGATCGGTCATGGCGACGGGCGTGAAGTCGAGGTCGGCGAGGTCTTGCCCTGCGCAGAATCCGCGCCCCGAGCCCGTCAGGACGAGAGCGCGGGCACCCGAGGTTTCGACCTCGCTGAGCGCTGCGTTCAACTCCTGATGCATTGCACGCGTGAAGCTGTTGAGCTTGTCCGGGCGGTTCAGCGTGATGGTTGCTACGCGGCTCGCTGCGTCGATGTCGAGGCCGATCGCTTCATATGACATTGGGTGTCTCCTCAAGGTCTCTATTCGCCAGGCTGCGGCGCTTATGTAAGAGGTCAGAGCCGTTCAATTACGAGCGCGATGCCCTGGCCGACGCCGATGCACATAGTGCAGAGCGCAAAGCGGCCGTTGCTGCGTTCCAACTGATGCAGCGCGGTCGTGACAAGGCGTGCGCCCGATGCCCCGAGCGGATGGCCGAGCGCAATTGCTCCGCCGTTGGGATTGACGCGCGGGTCGCCGTCGCTCAGACCGAGCATGCGCAGAACTGCGAGGCCTTGCGATGCGAACGCCTCGTTCAACTCGATCACGTCCAACTGATCGAGCGTCATGCCGAGTTGCCTGAGCAGCTTTTGCGTGGCAGGTGCCGGCCCAATGCCCATAATGCGCGGCTCGACGCCCGCCGTTGCCATGCCCACCACACGTGCGCGGCGGCGCAGGCCATATTGGTCGGCCGCCTGTTCACTGGCGATGAGGAGTGCGCAAGCGCCGTCGTTCACTCCCGACGCATTGCCTGCGGTTACAGTGCCGTCGGGGCGGACGACGCCCTTGAGCCTGGCCAGGCTTTCGAGCGATGTTTCCCGCGGATGTTCGTCGAGCGTCACACGAATCGCATCGCCCTTTTTCTGCGCGATTTCCACGCCGACGATCTCCTGTGCGAGCGTACCGTCGCGTTGCGCGCGGGCAGCCTTCTGCTGGCTGGCCAACGCGAACGCGTCCTGATCGGCGCGGCTGATTCCAAACTGCTCAGCCACGTTCTCCGCGGTCTCAGGCATTGAATCGACGCCGTACTGGCGCTTCATTAGCGGATTGACGAAACGCCAGCCAATAGTCGTGTCGTGGATTTCCGCTTGCCGCGCGAATGCGCTCGCCGCCTTGCCCATGACGAACGGCGCGCGAGTCATACTTTCGACTCCGCCGGCGATCATCAACTGCGCTTCACCTGCCTTGATCGCGCGCGCGGCTGTTCCGACGGCGTCCATGCCAGAGCCGCACAGCCGGTTTATCGTCGCGCCGGGCGCGTCTGCCGGCAGTCCCGCGAGCAACGCCGACATGCGAGCGACGTTGCGGTTGTCTTCGCCGGCCTGATTGGCGCAGCCGTAGATCACGTCGTCGACGGCACGCCAGTCCACGCCAGGATTACGCTCGATCAATGCCTTGATCGGCACGGCGCCGAGGTCGTCGGCCCGGACATCTTTCAGGGCGCCGCCGTAGCGGCCGATGGGAGTGCGAATCGCGTCGCAGATATAGGCGTCGTTCATAAGGTTCCTGCTGGGAAGACCGGCGGGCGGGCCGATCCGATGTCTCATGTTAGTTGGCGCGCACGGCGTGGTCCATTCGGCCAAACGGCATAGGACAAGCCGTGCGTTTGTCTTATGACGTTCAGCCAGCTATCGCTGGCGCGGCTTTCGGTTCAACATGAACGCGGCTCTGAATTACACGGAAGCGATTCGCGACGAAGGCCGCATCGGCGAGCGCGGCATTTGCAGCCGGATTCGCACCGGTGCCATGAAAGTCAGAGAAAGCTGCCGACTGATTGACGAACACACCGCCCGTCAAATTGATTGATAGCGCAACGCCGCCGCGAATCGACGCCTCGTGTGCCTGGTCGAGCACGGCTTCGTCGGTGCTGTAGACGGACAGGGTGAGTGCGCCGTGCTCGGCTGCGATGGTGCTGGCGAGATCGAGGGAGTGAGCGGTCGAGTCGGTGGCGATAACGAACGATATCGGGCCGAACCATTCCTTGGTGAACTGCTCACCGTCGGTTGCGGCGTCGAGCTGTAGCACGAGCGGCGTGCGCACGCGGGCACCGGCGAAAGCCGGGTGCGCGAGCGCCCGGCTTTCGACCAGCACGCGACCGAGCCTCGCGGCTTCGTCAATCCGCTGGGCGACGCCTTCGTTCTGGATAGCGCCCAGCAGTTCCACGGCGCGGGCCGGGTCGGCAACCAGTTTCTGCACGGCGCCGGCAATGGCCTGAGTGACTTCGTCGAAGCTGAGCGTGCCGTCCGCAGTCCGGATGCCGCCGCGCGGCACGTAGATGTTTTGCGGCGCGGTGCACATCTGGCCGGAATAGAGCGCGAGCGAGAAGGCAATGTTGCGAGCGACGGCTTTGATGTCATCGGCCGAATCGATCACGATCTGATTCACGCCGGCTTTCTCGGTGTAGACCTGCGCCTGATGCGCATTGCGTTCGAGCCACGTGCCGTTTTGCGTGCTGCCGGTGAAATCGATCAGTTTGATCTCCGGGCGCACGGCGAGGCTCTGGACGATCGCGCCGTCGTTCGGTTCAGTTGCTAGTAGCGTGACGACGTTTGGATCGAAACCGGCCTCACGTAGAACGTCCCGCGCAATTCGCACGGTCACGGCGAGCGGCAGAATTGCGCCGGGATGTGGTTTGACGATCACGGCGTTGCCGGTTGCGAGGTCGGCGAACAGCCCCGGATAGCCGTTCCACGTCGGGAACGTGCAGCAGCCGAGAACGAGCGCGGTGCCTCGCGGTACGATCGTGTAGCGCTTGTGCATGGCGAGAGGCGGGTTCTTGCCTTGCGGTTTTTCCCAGTGGGCGTCGGCGGGGATGCGGCGCAATTGGTCCCACGCGTATACGACGGCTTCGAGCGCCCGGTCCTGCGCGTGCGGGCCCCCAGCCTGGAAGGCCATCATGAAGGCCTGACCGGTTGTGTGCATCACGCTATAGCCGATCTCGAAGCTGGCTCGATTCAAGCGGGCGAGAATCTCGAGCGATACGCCGATCCAGGCTTGGGGGCCTGCAGCGCGCCAGTCGCGTTGCGCGTCCGCAGCGGCCGCCAGCAGGGCGTCGGGATCCGATTTAGGGTATCGAATGCCGAGCGGAAATCCGAACGGTGATACTTCAGCGCCAACGGTTTCTCCGGTCGACGGTTGGCCCAACTCGAACGTTGCGTTCAGATGCGCTTTGAACGCGGCTTCGCCGTCCGCGTTGGCTGTTTCCCCGTACACTTTCGGGCTGGGCATTTCAACGAAAGGGCTCCAGTAACCGCGCGTTTCGACCGCGGCGAGCGCCTTTTGCAGCGTGTCTTCATGCTTGGTGAATAACGGATGTGTCATGGCAGAGGGCTTGGTGTACGTTGGGAAAAGCCTGTCTAATAATTGACCGACCGGTTGGTTGGGGAATGTTAGCATTATTAAGATGGCTGCGCGAAGCGTTTTCGCGGTCGATTAACCACTAGGAGGCGGCATGGTTTACGAGAATATTCTGGTCGAAACGCGCGGGCGGGTCGGCCTCGTCACGTTGAATCGTCCTAAAGCACTGAACGCTTTGAATGATGCTTTGATGGACGAGCTCGGAGCGGCACTGCGCGAGTTCGATGCGGACGACGCGATTGGCGCGATCGTGTTGACCGGCAGCGAAAAGGCGTTTGCGGCCGGCGCCGACATCGGAATGATGTCGACATACTCCTATATGGACGTCTACAAGGGCGACTACATCACGCGTAACTGGGAGACGGTTCGCTCCATTCGTAAGCCGATCATTGCAGCGGTGGCGGGATTTGCACTGGGCGGCGGCTGCGAATTGGCGATGATGTGCGACATGATCTTCGCCGCGGACACGGCGAAGTTCGGCCAGCCGGAAATCAAATTAGGGATCATGCCGGGGGCTGGCGGCACGCAGCGCCTGCCGCGCGCGGTTTCGAAGGCTAAGGCAATGGACCTGTGTCTGACGGCGCGTTTTATGGACGCCGCTGAAGCAGAGCGCGCCGGGCTGGTATCGCGCGTGATTCCCGCTGCGTCTTTGATTGACGAGTCGATCGCGGCCGCCGCAACTATCGCCGAGTTTCCGCTGCCGGCAGTCATGATGGTGAAGGAGTCGGTCAATCGTGCATACGAAACGACGCTTGCCGAAGGTGTGCATTTCGAGCGTCGCCTCTTCCATTCGCTCTTTGCCACGGAAGATCAAAAAGAGGGGATGGCGGCGTTCGTGGAGAAGCGCAAACCGGTTTTCAAGCACCGTTAATACGCTTGTCAAAATAACGCTTGCAAGGTGCTGGCCGGCTCGCTAGAATCTCGCTCTTTCGTGCTCCGGACGCCGGGGCACGGGAAGCGGGAAAGCCAGTAGTGGCAAGGCTTCGAGCGGTGGCAGCGGGTTCAGGCAGTAACAGAAACCTGTTGACGGCGCAGCCGGAGTTCTTCATAATCTCGTTTCTCTGCTGCAGATGCAGCGACGCAGAACGAAGCGGTGCCGGGTAGGTGTGGTAAGGCAGCGCGGCGTGAGGCGAACCGATCTTTAAAAACTAACAGCCGATAAGTGTGGGCGCTTGATGCGCGACGCGGGTGGATCTTCGGATTCACATAAAGCGAAAGTATCAAGTCTCACACAGTAATGAAAGGAAGGTTTGGTCATCGAGAGATGGTTGAACACTTCGTCAGTACGTTGAGTGAGCGACCGGTTGGTAAAACAACCGAAAACAGTAACAGGTTTGAACTGAAGAGTTTGATCCTGGCTCAGATTGAACGCTGGCGGCATGCCTTACACATGCAAGTCGAACGGCAGCACGGGGGCAACCCTGGTGGCGAGTGGCGAACGGGTGAGTAATACATCGGAACGTGTCCTGTAGTGGGGGATAGCCCGGCGAAAGCCGGATTAATACCGCATACGCTCTGCGGAGGAAAGCGGGGGATCCTTCGGGACCTCGCGCTACAGGGGCGGCCGATGGCAGATTAGCTAGTTGGTGGGGTAAAGGCCTACCAAGGCGACGATCTGTAGCTGGTCTGAGAGGACGACCAGCCACACTGGGACTGAGACACGGCCCAGACTCCTACGGGAGGCAGCAGTGGGGAATTTTGGACAATGGGCGCAAGCCTGATCCAGCAATGCCGCGTGTGTGAAGAAGGCCTTCGGGTTGTAAAGCACTTTTGTCCGGAAAGAAAACCTCGTGGTTAATACCCGTGGGGGATGACGGTACCGGAAGAATAAGCACCGGCTAACTACGTGCCAGCAGCCGCGGTAATACGTAGGGTGCAAGCGTTAATCGGAATTACTGGGCGTAAAGCGTGCGCAGGCGGTTCGCTAAGACAGATGTGAAATCCCCGGGCTTAACCTGGGAACTGCATTTGTGACTGGCGGGCTAGAGTATGGCAGAGGGGGGTAGAATTCCACGTGTAGCAGTGAAATGCGTAGAGATGTGGAGGAATACCGATGGCGAAGGCAGCCCCCTGGGCCAATACTGACGCTCATGCACGAAAGCGTGGGGAGCAAACAGGATTAGATACCCTGGTAGTCCACGCCCTAAACGATGTCAACTAGTTGTCGGGTCTTCATTGACTTGGTAACGTAGCTAACGCGTGAAGTTGACCGCCTGGGGAGTACGGTCGCAAGATTAAAACTCAAAGGAATTGACGGGGACCCGCACAAGCGGTGGATGATGTGGATTAATTCGATGCAACGCGAAAAACCTTACCTACCCTTGACATGTATGGAACCCTGCTGAGAGGTGGGGGTGCCCGAAAGGGAGCCATAACACAGGTGCTGCATGGCTGTCGTCAGCTCGTGTCGTGAGATGTTGGGTTAAGTCCCGCAACGAGCGCAACCCTTGTCCCTAGTTGCTACGCAAGAGCACTCCAGGGAGACTGCCGGTGACAAACCGGAGGAAGGTGGGGATGACGTCAAGTCCTCATGGCCCTTATGGGTAGGGCTTCACACGTCATACAATGGTCGGAACAGAGGGTCGCCAACCCGCGAGGGGGAGCCAATCCCAGAAAACCGATCGTAGTCCGGATCGCACTCTGCAACTCGAGTGCGTGAAGCTGGAATCGCTAGTAATCGCGGATCAGCATGCCGCGGTGAATACGTTCCCGGGTCTTGTACACACCGCCCGTCACACCATGGGAGTGGGTTTCACCAGAAGTAGGTAGCCTAACCGCAAGGAGGGCGCTTACCACGGTGGGATTCATGACTGGGGTGAAGTCGTAACAAGGTAGCCGTATCGGAAGGTGCGGCTGGATCACCTCCTTTCTCGAGCTAGACGTGTCAAACGTTGAGCGCTCACGCTTATCGGCTGTAGTAGTAAAGAAACGCAGACAGACTCAGGGGTCTGTAGCTCAGTCGGTTAGAGCACCGTCTTGATAAGGCGGGGGTCGATGGTTCGAATCCATCCAGACCCACCACTGTCTTGTCTGGTGCGCTGGGCGTCTGAATACCTCTGGGGTCACTGTATGACTGGGGGATTAGCTCAGCTGGGAGAGCACCTGCTTTGCAAGCAGGGGGTCGTCGGTTCGATCCCGTCATCCTCCACCAATCCTCAATGCGTAGGGTTCTGTGTCAGGTACACAGAGCGTTGTGCATTGGCGATTGAGCCAGTCAGTAAGGATACGCGGTTACAGCAATCGCGCTATCGGCTGAACGTTCTTTAACAATCAGGAAGAAGTAGTAAAGAGATTCACGAAAGTGTACTTAGAGATGGGTACATGAGTAGGTGAATCAGGGTTGTGATTGTATCGATGTATTTTTAAGTGATCGAAAGATTGCTTTGGAATACGGCGCAACACGAATACTCAACCTGTAACGATTGTGAATCGACAGAGACACACCCGTTATAGGGTCAAGCGAACAAGTGCATGTGGTGGATGCCTTGGCGATCACAGGCGATGAAGGACGCGGTAGCCTGCGAAAAGCTACGGGGAGCTGGCAAACGAGCTTTGATCCGTAGATGTCCGAATGGGGAAACCCACTCCGTATGGAGTATCCATGACTGAATCCATAGGTCATGTGAAGCGAACGCGGTGAACTGAAACATCTAAGTAACCGCAGGAAAAGAAATCAACCGAGATTCCCAGAGTAGTGGCGAGCGAAATGGGAGCAGCCTGTACTCTTTATCTTCATTGTTAGTCGAAGGCTCTGGAAAGTGCCGCCATAGCAGGTGATAGCCCTGTAGACGAAAACAGCGAGGAAGAACTAGGTGTACGACAAGTAGGGCGGGACACGTGAAATCCTGTCTGAAGATGGGGGGACCATCCTCCAAGGCTAAATACTCGTGATCGACCGATAGTGAACCAGTACCGTGAGGGAAAGGCGAAAAGAACCCCGGGAGGGGAGTGAAACAGATCCTGAAACCGCATGCATACAAACAGTCGGAGCCTCGTAAGGGGTGACGGCGTACCTTTTGTATAATGGGTCAGCGACTTACATTCAGTGGCAAGCTTAACCGATTAGGGCAGGCGTAGCGAAAGCGAGTCCGAACAGGGCGTTCAGTCGCTGGGTGTAGACCCGAAACCAGGTGATCTATCCATGGCCAGGATGAAGGTGCGGTAACACGTACTGGAGGTCCGAACCCACTAACGTTGAAAAGTTAGGGGATGAGCTGTGGATAGGGGTGAAAGGCTAAACAAACCTGGAAATAGCTGGTTCTCTCCGAAAACTATTTAGGTAGTGCCTCGTGTATCACCTTCGGGGGTAGAGCACTGTCATGGTTGTGGGGTCCATTGCGGATTACTACGCCATAGCAAACTCCGAATACCGAAGAGTGCAATCACGGGAGACAGACATCGGGTGCTAACGTCCGGTGTCAAGAGGGAAACAACCCAGACCGCCAGCTAAGGTCCCCAAATATGGCTAAGTGGGAAACGAAGTGGGAAGGCTAAAACAGTCAGGAGGTTGGCTTAGAAGCAGCCATCCTTTAAAGAAAGCGTAATAGCTCACTGATCGAGTCGTCCTGCGCGGAAGATGTAACGGGGCTAAGCCATATACCGAAGCTGCGGATGCACATTTATGTGCATGGTAGGAGAGCGTTCCGTAAGCCTGCGAAGGTGCACTGGAAAGTGTGCTGGAGGTATCGGAAGTGCGAATGCTGACATGAGTAGCGATAAAGGGGGTGAAAGGCCCCCTCGCCGTAAGCCCAAGGTTTCCTACGCAACGTTCATCGGCGTAGGGTGAGTCGGCCCCTAAGGCGAGGCAGAAATGCGTAGCTGATGGGAAGCAGGTTAATATTCCTGCACCATTGTTGAATGCGATGGGGGGACGGATCGCGGAAGGTTGTCCGGGTGTTGGAAGTCCCGGTCCTTGCATTGGAGAAGGCGCTTTGGCAAATCCGGGCGCGTAATTCAAGGGTGTGAGGCCAGTCACTTCGGTGACGAAGCAATCGGAAGTGGTTCCAGGAAAAGCCTCTAAGCTTCAGTTCAACAAGACCGTACCGCAAACCGACACAGGTGGGCGAGATGAGTATTCTAAGGCGCTTGAGAGAACTCGGGAGAAGGAACTCGGCAAATTGGTACCGTAACTTCGGGATAAGGTACGCCCCTGTAGCTTGACTGGCCTGCGCCAGGAGGGTGAAGGGGTTGCAATAAACTGGTGGCTGCGACTGTTTAATAAAAACACAGCACTCTGCAAACACGAAAGTGGACGTATAGGGTGTGACGCCTGCCCGGTGCCGGAAGATTAAATGATGGGGTGCAAGCTCCTGATTGAAGTCCCGGTAAACGGCGGCCGTAACTATAACGGTCCTAAGGTAGCGAAATTCCTTGTCGGGTAAGTTCCGACCTGCACGAATGGCGTAACGATGGCCACACTGTCTCCTCCCGAGACTCAGCGAAGTTGAAGTGTTTGTGATGATGCAATCTCCCCGCGGCTAGACGGAAAGACCCCATGAACCTTTACTGTAGCTTTGCATTGGACTTTGAACCGGTCTGTGTAGGATAGGTGGGAGGCTGTGAAGCGTGGACGCCAGTCTGCGTGGAGCCATCCTTGAAATACCACCCTGATCTGTTTGAGGTTCTAACCTTGGTCCGTAATCCGGATCGGGGACAGTGCATGGTAGGCAGTTTGACTGGGGCGGTCTCCTCCCAAAGTGTAACGGAGGAGTACGAAGGTACGCTAGGTACGGTCGGAAATCGTGCTGATAGTGCAATGGCATAAGCGTGCTTAACTGCGAGACCGACAAGTCGAGCAGGTGCGAAAGCAGGTCATAGTGATCCGGTGGTTCTGTATGGAAGGGCCATCGCTCAACGGATAAAAGGTACTCTGGGGATAACAGGCTGATACCGCCCAAGAGTTCATATCGACGGCGGTGTTTGGCACCTCGATGTCGGCTCATCTCATCCTGGGGCTGTAGCCGGTCCCAAGGGTATGGCTGTTCGCCATTTAAAGAGGTACGTGAGCTGGGTTTAAAACGTCGTGAGACAGTTTGGTCCCTATCTGCCGTGGGCGCTGGATATTTGAAGGGGGCTGCTCCTAGTACGAGAGGACCGGAGTGGACGAACCTCTGGTGTACCGGTTGTCACGCCAGTGGCATCGCCGGGTAGCTATGTTCGGAAGAGATAACCGCTGAAAGCATCTAAGCGGGAAACTCGCCTTAAGATGAGATATCCCCGGGGCTTCGAGCCCCTTGAAGGGTCGTTCAAGACCAGGACGTTGATAGGTCAGGTGTGTAAGCGCAGTAATGTGCTCAGCTAACTGATACTAATTGCCCGTAAGGCTTGATCCTATAACAGGTGTGTCTCGGCAGCCGTTAGTGCTTCAGCACTTATGGATGCCCCACCCTGCGCCACGCGCAGGGTCTTATGCAGACCACACACGGTTGAGAGATCGATGTTGTGCCCGATACAGCACAACCCCGCATCGCCTGGTGAGCATCACCAGAAACTACTTCTTCCCGATTGGCTGTATTGCCCCAAAGGCAGTACGGCAACCCGTCAAAGCCTGATGACCATAGCGAGTCGGTCCCACCCCTTCCCATCCCGAACAGGACCGTGAAACGACTCCACGCCGATGATAGTGCGGATTGCCCGTGTGAAAGTAGGTAATCGTCAGGCTCCCCAGCAGCACCAGAAACCCCACCCCAGCAAAGGTGGGGTTTCTGCGTTTACGCGGCGAAAAAACGCGACGCTAAGACAGCGAGGCCACCTTGCAGCCTCACTGCCTGCCGATCCGCAGCGCGTTCGCATAACCCGTCAGCTCCAGATAAGCCCGCCCGAGATCCGCACCGTCGCGGCTCACGCGCGCACCGCGCCTTCCCGGTACACCGCGCCGGTAGACTGCCGCGAGTCCAGTTCCTGGTCGTCCATCAGCGGATCAACCAGCACGTCAGCGCGACGTGCCATCTGAACTTCATCGATCCGTCGTATCGCTCCCCGCCAGAAAGCGCTGTGCAAGTCGCACCCAATACGTCGAGCCGATAGGAAGCAGTTCATCGTTGAAGTCGTAACTGGCGTTGTGCAGCATGCACGGGCCCGCACCGTGGCCCGCATCGCGGTGGCCCCCGTCGCCGTTACCAAGAAACGCGTAACACCCTCGCTTCGCCAGCAGCATGAACGAAAAGTCCTCGGCACCCATCGTGGGTTCCACGGAATCGTCGACGTTCTCTGCACCGACGATCTCCTTCATTACGGCCGCCGCGAAGCGGGCTTCTTCGCCGCTGTTGATCGTTGGTGGGTAGTTCCGGTGAAAGTGCACCTCGGCCGAGCAATCATAGGCCTCCGCCGTGCTTTTTACGATCTTGCGCATGCGCGCTTCGATCAAGTCGAGCGTTTCTGTCGTGAACGTGCGCACTGTGCCCGCGAGCCAAGCATCGTTAGGAACGACGTTGACCGCATCGCCGGCGTGAATCTGGGTGATTGAGAGCACCGCCGTATCAAGCGGCTTCTTGTTTCGCGTGATGATGCTCTGCAATCCGTTAGCGATCTGCACGGCGGTAAATACCGGGTCACGACCATTGTGCGGTAGCGCTGCGTGCGAGCCGACGCCTTTGATCTCGATACGAAACTCATTGCTGGAGGCCATAATCGGCCCTTCAGTCACGCCAAATTTGCCGGCAGGCATGCCCGGCCAGTTGTGAATGCCGAACACTGCGTCGACCGGGAATTTCTCGAATAATCCATCGTCGATCATCGCTTGGGCACCGGCGCCGCCTTCTTCGGCAGGCTGGAAAATGAATACGATGGTGCCGTCGAAGTCACCGTGTTTCGCAAGATGTCGCGCCGCGCCGAGCAGCATTGCTGTATGGCCGTCGTGGCCGCACGCATGCATTTTCCCGTCGTTTTTCGATTTGTGTTCGAAGCTGTTCAGTTCCTGGATTGGCAGCGCATCCATGTCGGCGCGCAGACCGACAGAACGTGTACTGTTTCCGCGTTTGAGGACGCCAACTACGCCTGTCTTTCCCAATCCACGGTGAGTTTCTATGCCCCACGACTCAAGCGTTCTGGCGACGAGATCAGCGGTCGCAGTCTCTTCGTAACGCAGTTCGGGGTGAGCGTGGATCGTTCGTCGAAGACTCTGTATTTCTCCGTGAGCAGCTTGAATTTCGGGGATCAGTTTCATAATAGAGTGTCGATGCGCTTTAGCTTTTGACTTGCAAGGAATCGCTCGGGCGAGTTGCGCCCGGACGCAGTGCTAACGATTCTACGCCGAAGCCTTTTTGGCGGCAGCATGCAGGCAAGCGCCGACGGACGTAATAAAATCCGGCGTTACGCCGTACTTCCCGTCCCCTGAATGGTTACCCCATGAACGCTCCGACTGAATTCGCTCGCGCAGTTTGCCCACACGACTGCCCCGACACCTGCGCGATGCGTGTAACAGTTGAGGCTGGTCGGGCGGTCAAAGTGGTCGGTGACCCGGACCACCCGCCAACCCAAGGCGCGTTGTGCACCAAAGTCAGTCGATATGCAGAGAGAGTTCACCATCCGCACCGTCTGACAACGCCGATGAGGCGCATTGGCCGCAAGGGCGAAGGGCGTTTCGAAGCCATCAGCTGGAGCGAGGCGTTTGAACTTGGCGCGAAGCATCTGTCGGAGATAGCGCAGCGCGCGCCGGAGGCGATCCTGCCATACAGCTACGCCGGCACCATGGGCCTGATTCAAGGCGACAGCATCGCTCAACGTTTCTTCCATAAGCTCGGCGCATCGCAGCTGGATCGGACGATCTGCGCAGCGGCTGGCGCGGCGGGCTTGAAATACACGTACGGCGCGGGCATCGGCATGCTCACGGAGTTTTTCGACGAAAGCGAGGTCATCCTGATCTGGGGCTCGAATCCGATCACGTCGAACCTGCACTTCTGGACACGTGCGCAGCAGGCCAAGCGCCAGGGCGCCCGACTCATTGCGATCGACCCGTATCGCTCGCTGACCGCCGAGAAGTGCCATCAACACATTGCGCTGAAGCCCGGGACCGACGGCGCACTCGCGCTCGGCATGATGAACGTGCTGATCTCCGAAGATCTGCTCGATCACGCTTACATCGCGGCGCACACACTGGGCTTTGATGAGCTGAAAGCGCGGGCGCTCGGGTATCCGCCGTCCCGCGTCGCCGAGATTTGCGGCATCGACGAGCAGGTTATCGTCGACTTGGCGCGACTTTACGGCAGCACGAAAAAGGCTGCGATTCGCCTGAACTATGGTCTGCAAAGAGTGCGCGGCGGCGGTAATGCCGTGCGCGCCATTGCGTGCTTGCCGTCGCTGACCGGCGCGTGGCGCGAGCGGGCAGGCGGCGCCTTGTTGTCGTCGTCAGGGTGGGCGCCGGTCGACTCGCATGCATTGCAGCGTCCCGACCTGATGCCAGGCTGGCCGACCAAGCCCAGCCGCGTAATCAATATGAACGCAATCGGCGACGCGTTGCTGCATCCGGGCGACGCGGCATTCGGTCCGAAGATCGAGGCGATCGTCGTCTATAACTCGAATCCTGTTGCCGTTGCACCTGATTCTGAACGCGTCGCTGCAGGGTTCGCACGCGAAGATTTGTTCACGATCGTACTTGAGCACTTCCAGACCGACACCGCCGACTATGCGGATCTGCTCCTCCCGGCCACCACGCAACTGGAGCATCTCGACGTGCACAAATCGTACGGCCACACGCACGTCATGGTGAACGTGCCTGCAATTCCTCCTGTCGGCGACGCGCGTCCCAATACTGAAATCTTTCGCGGCCTGGCGCGTCAGATGGGGCTGGATGAGCCGTCGCTGTTCGAAAGCGACGAAACCGTTGCGCGCAGCGCTTTGCGTTGGCAAGACAAGACGCTTGAAGGCGTCGATTGGGAATCGCTCAAACGGGTCGGTTGGGCAAAGCTGAACCTCCCCGACGCGCCTTTTGCCGAAGGCGGCTTTCGCACGCCCTCGGGCAAGTGCGAGTTCTACAGTGAACAGCTCGCGCAGCAGGGGCTCGATCCGCTTCCGGACTACGTGCCGCCGTATGAATCTGCGGAGTCGGCGCCCGAACTCGCCGCTCGCTACCCGCTTGCGATGATCTCGCCGCCCGCGCGCAACTTCCTGAACAGCACCTTCGTCAACGTTGAAAGCCTGCGGTCTACCGAAGGTGAGCCACATCTCGACATTCACCCGTCAGACGCCGGATCGCGGAATATTGTCGACGGTGACCAGGTGCGTATCTTCAACGACCGCGGCTCAATGCAGGCGCGCGCCCGTGTCACCGACCGGGCGCGTCAAGGCCTCGTGGTCGGCCTGTCGATCTGGTGGAAGAAACTGGCGCCCGATGGCCGCAACGCAAATCAGGTTACGAGCCAGGCGCTGACCGATCTCGGTGGATCGGCGACCTTCTACGACTGCCTGGTCCAGGTCGAGCGCGTCTGACGAATTTCTTCCATCCAGCCACGCCGCGCCGCGGAAGCCTCAGAACGTTCGAGGCAGCAGTCTAACCACGCCGTCACTCGCCATTACCGCAGGGGTCCCCATGCTACGATGCGTTTTTAGCACGACCATTCGAAAATAAAGAAGGAGACGCTGCATGGATAAAATCTGGCTGAAATCTTACCCGCCCGGCGTTCCCGCAGAGATCGACCCAACCCGCTATTCGTCCGTCGCGGAACTGCTCGAAGAGGCGTTTCGCGAGCACCGCGACAAGCCCGCGTTTGTCTGCATGGGAAAAGAGATCAGCTACGGCGAGCTGGACGCGCTTTCGCGCAAGCTGGCCGCCTGGTTTCAGTCGAAGGGTCTTGCGCGTGGCGCTCGCGTCGCGATCATGATGCCGAACGTGCTCCAGTATCCGGTGGCGATCGCTGCAATCTTGCGCGCGGGTTACGTGGTCGTGAACGTCAATCCGCTTTACACGCCGCGTGAGCTCGAGCATCAGTTGAAGGATAGCGGCGCGGAAGCAATCGTCCTGCTCGAAAACTTCGCGGTGACTTTGCAGGCAGTTGTGCGCAATACCACCGTGAAGCATATCGTGGTCGCGGCAATGGGCGATCTGATGGGCGTCAAAGGCGCGGTTGTGAACTTCGTCGTGCGTCAGGTGAAGAAAATGGTGCCGGCCTGGAGTTTGCCGGGCCACGTCAAATTCAACGCCGCAATCGCGGAAGGCGAACGGCAGACTTTCAAACCCGTTCAACAGGGCCCGGACGACGTCGCATTCCTGCAGTACACCGGCGGCACCACAGGCGTGGCCAAGGGCGCGACACTGCTGCATCGGAATCTTATTGCCAACGTGCTGCAATCGGAAATCTGGCTCAATCCGGTTCGCGCAAATCGTACGGACATCGAGCAGTTCGTCACCGTTGTCGCGCTGCCGCTATATCACGTCTTCGCGCTGACAGTGTGTGGGCTGCTGACCATTCGCACGGGCGGCTTGGGCGTTCTGATCCCGAACCCACGCGATATCCCCGGGATGATCAAGGCTCTGCAAGGCTATGCGATCACGACGATCCCTGCGGTCAACACGCTGTACAACGCGCTGTTGAACAACCCGGACTTCCACAAGCTCGACTTCTCCAAACTGATCGCGGCCAACGGTGGTGGGATGGCGGTTCAGGAAGCCGTCGCGAAACGGTGGTTCGAGAACACGCATACGCCGATTATCGAGGGCTATGGCCTGTCGGAGACGTCGCCGTGTGTGACTTGCAACCCGGTGACGGTAACGGAATATAGCGGCACGATCGGTCTGCCGCTGCCGTCGACCGAAGTCTCGATTCGGGACGACGAAGGCAACGAGGTCCCACTTGGCCAGCCCGGCGAGATTTGCATTCGCGGTCCGCAGGTCATGGCCGGCTATTGGAACCGGCCAGACGAAACGGCCAAGGTCATGACGTCGGACGGCTTCTTCAGATCGGGCGATGTGGGCTTTATGAACGAGCGGGGCTTCGTGAAGATCGTCGACCGCAAGAAAGACATGATTCTGGTTTCGGGCTTCAACGTTTATCCGAACGAGATCGAGGACGTAGTGGCCAGGCTGCCCGGCGTATTCGAGGTGGCTGCGGTCGGCGTGCCCGACCAGCATTCAGGTGAGGCGGTTAAGCTGTTCGTCGTCAGGAAGGATGACGCGCTCACCGACGCGGATATTTTCGCCTACTGCAAGCAGCAGCTGACTGGCTACAAACGGCCAAAGATCGTCGAATTCCGCACCGAGCTACCGAAGAGCAATGTCGGCAAGATCTTGCGGCGCGAGCTACGCGACGGGCGTGCATGAACGTAAGGCACTAATTAAATCCGGGCTCTCAACGAGTTCCGGCTAGCAAGACCAGAAAGCCCGGCAGACGAACAGTCTGCCGGGCTTTTTATTTGCGCTATCGCAAACGCAAAGCCCGCAAGCGTCGCGGCTCGCCGGACCCATAAAAAAAGGCGCCCGAAGGCGCCTTTGAGGCAAAACTGCGTATTTACGACTTATTAGAACTTGTGGCGGATGCCGACGCGAGCCGCGAGTTGGTTCTGGTTCTGCGAGCCCGACAGACCGTTGATGCCAGCCTTGGCCGAAGTCACAGCGCCGGTAGCGGTCAGCGTGTCGCCCAAAGCGTGCTGGTACACGCCCATCACGTAGACGTCGGTACGCTTGGACAGGAAGTAGTCCACGCCCAGTGCGCCTTGGTGGTACTGAGCACGCGATGCACCAGCGATGTCTGCGCCGCGCGTGTAGTCGTATGCCGCGCCGACCAGCAACGCCGGGGTCAACTGATACTTGAAGTTGATTTCCGCGTTGTTGAACGTAGCCGACTGACCCTTGAACGGCGATGCAAACGAAGCGCCCAAGTTGGCGAAGCGGATGTTCGAGTACGTCAGGCCGACCGTTGCCGCGCCGAACGTGTATGCGCCGCCTGCACCGACCACCTGGTACGTGTTAGCCGACGAGAAGCCAGCGTAGACCGGCGACGTCACTGCAAAGTTTGCTGCAGCCGTCGGGGTCGCCGGCGTGTTCGTCGCGATCGTGCCACCGTTGTTGAACAGGCCGCCCGAAGCTGCCGGCGTACGTGCGTTCAAGTAACCGACGCCCAAGACCAGCGGACCGTTGTTGTAGCCAGCGCCCAACGACCAGATCTGGTTCGAAGTAAAGTTGCCCGCAACACCGCCGAAGCTGTACGTGCCGCCGAACTTCAGGCCGGCGTAATCCGCGCTGGTGTATTTGACCGTGTTGTTCGTACGGTATGCGTTGTTGAAGTTGTCGATGTCGCCCGGGTGAGCAGCGATGTAGCCGCCCCACTGGTCGCCGGCTTCCAGCGGACCAACGTAGTCGACGACGGAGTCGTACTGACGACCCAGCGTGACCGTGCCGAACTGGCTCGACAGACCGACGTATGCTTGACGACCGAACATCAGGCCGCCTTGACCCAGCTTGCCGTTGTTCACGTCAAAGCCGTTTTCCAACACGAACAGTGCCTTCAGACCGCCGCCCAGATCTTCCGTGCCGCGCAGGCCGAAACGCGAGCCTTGCATAACACCGCTGGACAGGTTGTACAGGTGCTTGCCACCCGAGTTGGTGTTGATGTTGAAGCCTTCGTCAATGATACCGTACAGGGTCACGCTGCTCTGAGCATGTGCGACGCCTGCGAATGCGCCCAGTGCTGCGAGAGCGAGAAGCGACTTTTTCATCGAATGATCTCCAAGGATTACGAATCTTTTGTACAAGGCGAATATTTATGTAGCGTTGAGGCCTTGCTTGTCCAACTTCGCGAGAAGTTGCACGTAATGTAACAAAACGGCTACATGGCACAAAGAAAAAGGAGGGCGTCTGGAAGGCTCCTGTTTCGTTTACGCAACATGATCTAAAATCGAAATTTTGATGTCTCCGAAGGCCAGATCCGGCCTCGCCGGAGACTGCGTTTTCTTCCGCAAAGGCTTGCTGCACAGGCAGCGCGGAGCGGGGAGCTGGATGTCGAATCAGGGAGTGCCGAATGTTTCTGGACGAGTTGATTACTGAATTTGATCGGGGTTTACGCTCAATGACCGGCGTCTCACGCATGAGCCGTCCGTTGCCGGTTCCGCAAGAATCGACTGCATACGGTGAGGTGCCCGAGCTGTCGCCGGCCGAGCGCGCCCACTCCGCAGGTCTCATGCGCGTGAATCACGTGGGCGAAGTCTGCGCACAGGCGCTCTACCAGGCGCAGAAGCTCGCGACGAGGTCGCCATCGCTGCGGACCGTGTTCGATCGGGCCGCAGTCGAAGAAGAAGATCATCTCGCGTGGACGGCCAGGCGTCTTCAGGCACTCGACTCGCGCCCGAGTCTGCTGAATCCGCTCTGGTATGCGGGCGCGCTCGCCATCGGCCTCGTAGCCGGACGTCTGGGCGACCGCGTCAGTCTCGGCTTCATGGCGGAGACGGAGCGCCAGGTCGAACAGCATCTGGATAGCCACATGGACCGTTTGCCTGCCGCCGACCGTGAGTCGCGTGCTATTGTCGACCAGATGCGGGCCGACGAGGCCGAGCATGGCAAGGCCGCCATGGACGCTGGCGGCATCGAGCTGCCATTCCCAGCGCGCGCGCTGATGCGTGCGATGTCCAAAGTGATGACCCGTACCGCCTACTACATATAAGAGACCGCAGACGTCGGTTTTCTGCCCGAAACCGCCCCGAACTACCGTATGTGGGACGACGCCCAGGGCGTCGTCCTTGCTCGATCCCCTAATCCCCGCCTAACACCTCCCAGCCGCCTGCCGCGATCGCTTACGGTCCGCGCCTTTCCCTCGTACTTTTCACGTATCACCTTCACAAGCCGCAGTAGCTCGTTCATTTATAACGATTTTCCGTTTTATGTCTGACATGAACGAGTCGCGCTAAGTCCTTGTTCTAACAAACAAATTTCGCCGAAAAACCGTCTGTCTCCCTTGACCCCCGTTTAGCGTTCCTCTAAAGTGGGAGACAGTGTGAGAAAGTGTATTTTTGTGTGATCTGACACGCGGTTTCGGGTAGATTTTTACGAATCGGGCAGCCGGCTCAAAAGCGCCGGTCAAGAGGGAGAGCTAAGTGTTCCAAGGGGCGTCGGCGCTGACTCTCGATGCGAAAGGACGGATGTCAATTCCGTCCCGCTATCGGGATGCGCTGCAAACACAGGCAGAGGGCCGGGTGACGATCACCAAGCACCCGGACGGCTGCCTGTTGCTCTTTCCGCGCCCGGAATGGGAAATCTTCCGCGACAAAGTCGACAAGCTGCCCATGAACGCCGCCTGGTGGAAGCGCATTTTTCTCGGTAACGCAATGGACGTGGACATGGACGGCGCGGGCCGTGTGCTCGTGTCGCCGGAGTTGCGCGCCGCCGGCACGCTGGAAAAAGAAGTGACGCTGCTCGGCATGGGCCGCCACTTCGAGCTGTGGGACGCACAAATTTACGCCGCGAAGGAACAGGCGGCGATCGCCGAGGGCATGCCCGAAGCGTTAAAGAATTTCACGTTCTGATCGCGGCATACATATATGGCATCTGCGATGAGAAGCGAATTGCAGCATCGCACGGTGCTGCTGGAAGAAGCGGTCAACGCGCTGGTCACTCGCGCGGACGGCGTTTATGTAGACGGCACGTTTGGGCGTGGCGGTCACAGCCGGCTGGTGCTGGAGAAGCTGAGCGAGTCGGGGCGGTTGATCGCTTTCGACAAAGACCCGCTCGCGATCGCCACGGCGCAGCAGATCGCCGATCCGCGCTTTGGCATCGTGCATGAGAGTTTTGCTTCACTGCGCACCGCGATTGCGGAGCGCGGGATTGAACGGGTGTCGGGTGTTTTGCTGGATCTGGGCGTGTCGTCGCCGCAAGTCGACGACCCGGAGCGGGGTTTCAGTTTCCGCGCCGACGGCCCGCTCGACATGCGGATGGACCCGACGCGCGGCGAGTCTGCTGCTGAATGGCTGGCGCGGGCCACGGTGCAGGAACTGACGGAGGTGATACGAGATTATGGGGAAGAACGGTTTGCTTTTCAGATTGCAAAGGCGCTTGTTGCTCGCCGGGCAGAGTCCGGCCGTCTTGGGCCTCTCGTCAGCACGGGCGAGCTTGCCCAAATCGTGGCTAACGTCGTCAAAACCCGTGAGAAGGGCAAGGATCCGGCAACCCGCACCTTTCAGGCTATACGGATTCACATCAATCAAGAGCTTGCGGAGCTGCAAGTCGTTTTAGAAGCAGCGTTAGCGCTGCTGGAGCAAGGGGGACGGCTGGTGGTCATCAGCTTTCATTCGCTCGAGGACCGGATCGTCAAGCGATTCATGCAGGCGCACGCAAGTACGCCTGCGGTCGATCGTCGCCTGCCGATTCGCGCCGTCGACCTGCCGAGTCCCCCGCTCAAAATCATCGGCCGTGTGTTTGCAAGCGACGCTGAAGTCGCCGCCAACCCGCGCGCCCGTTCTGCCGTGATGCGCGTGGCGGAGCGAATCGCACCATGAATCGTCTCAACATTTTCCTGCTGATGATCGTGATGGGCTGTGCCTTGTCTGTCGTCAACGCAACCAATCAGCAGCGCCAGATCTTCATCCAGTTGCAGCGCGCGCAGTCTCAGGAGCGCCAGCTGCAACAGGACTATTCGCAGCTTCAATACCAGCAGAGCGCGCTGTCGAAAACGTCGCGCATCGAGCAGATCGCTACCGCGTCGCTAAAAATGCAATCGGTCTCGACCGGCCGTACACAATATCTGACGCTCGATCCGGGCTCGGCGAAGGCTGAAGACGCGCCAATTCCGACTTCCGGTCCGGCGTCCGCGCCTGCAACGAGCCGCAGCGGAGGCGTGCGATGAAAAAATCGTCGGCTCGCAAGAGCGTCGCTTTCTCGGCGAATCCGATCCTGTCGGTGCGCTTGCCTATGTGGCGCTCCAAGCTTGTCGTGTTCCTGCTTTTCATGGCGTTCGTCGCGCTGACCGCGCGCGCCTTCTGGATTCAGGGCCCCGGCAACGCGTTCTATCTGAAGCAGGGCGAAATCCGTTATCAGCGCCGGCTGGAATTGCCCGCCACGCGCGGCAAGATTCTCGACCGCAACGGTCTCGTGCTGGCCACGAGCTTGCCGGTGCGCGCCATCTGGGCAATTCCGGAATCGGTGCCGGACGATCTCGGCGCGGAAAAGCTGGGCGCGCTCGGCAAACTGCTCGGCATGACCGATAAGGAATTGCGCAGGAAGCTCTCGGAAGACAAGAACTTCGTGTACGTCAAGCGTCAGGTGCCGGTCGACATCGCCGAGAAGGTAAAGGCGCTGGACATCCCGGGCATTTACGCGCGCGACGAGTACAAGCGTTTCTATCCGGAAGGCGAGATCACCGCTCACCTGATCGGCTTCACCAACGTCGAAGATGAAGGCCAGGAAGGCGTCGAACTCGGCGATCAGAAGCTGCTGGCGGGCATGTCGGGCAGCCGCCGGGTGATCAAGGACCGCATGGGCCACATCATCGAGGACGTGGACGAGCAGGTCGTGCCGCACAACGGCCAGGACGTGGATCTGTCGATCGACAGCAAGATCCAGTACATCGCGTACACGAACCTGAAAGCGGCCGTCGAAAAATTCAAGGCGAAGGCCGGCGCGGCAATGGTGATCGACGTGCGGACCGGCGAAGTGCTGGCGCTCGTCAATTACCCGACCTACAACCCGAACGACCGGTCGCACATGACCGGCGACCAGTTGCGCAATCGCATCCTGACCGACACGTTCGAGCCGGGCTCGATCATGAAACCCTTCACGGTGTCGCTCGCGCTCGATCTGCACCGCGTCACGCCGACTACACTGGTTGATACAGGCGGCGGCCGCTTCGTGCTTGACGGTGCGCCGATTACCGACGACAGCGCGTTCGGTGTCCTGACCGTCGGCGGCGTGATCCAGAAGTCGAGCAACATCGGTGCGACGAAGATTGCGATGCAGCTCAAGCCCGAAGAGATGTGGAATATGTACACGAGCATCGGTCTCGGTCAGGCGCCGAAGGTCGGTTTCCCCGGCGCGGCGGCGGGACGTCTGCGTCCGTGGAAAAGCTGGCGCCGTATCGAGCAGGCGACCATGTCATACGGCTATGGCCTGTCGGTGTCGCTGTTCCAGTTGGGTCGCGCGTATTCGGCCATCGCGCACGACGGTCAGATCATGCCGGTGTCGATTTTCCGCACGCCTGGCGATCAGCCGGCAACGGGTCCGCAGATTTTCTCGCCGACTACCGCCCGCGAAGTGCGCGCGATGCTCGAAACGGTCGTCTCGCCGGGCGGCACGTCGCCGGATGCAGCGGTGCCGGGTTATCGCGTCGGGGGCAAGAGCGGTACGGCGTATAAGCACGGTCCGCATGGTTACGACCACTCGAAATATCGCGCGTCGTTTGTCGGTATGGCGCCCATGCCGAACCCGCGTATCGTCGTCGCGGTATCGGTCGACGAGCCGACCGCAGGTAGCCACTTCGGTGGTCAGGTGTCCGGGCCCGTGTTCTCGGGCATCGTCGGCGATACGCTGCGTTCGCTGAACGTGCCGCCGCAAATGCCGGTCAAGCAAATGGTGGTGTCGGACGATTCCGCATCTCCCGCGCCGTCTGCAACGCCCGCGCCGTCTGCTGCGAAAAAGATCTCGACCAGCGCCGGCGCAAAGAAGATGACGATTTCCGCGAACGCGAAGAGCCATCCGGGAGTCGTTCGATGAGCGCGCTGCGCAACAATCATCCGGCGCATCGGGAGATCGCCGAAGCGCTGGGCTGGCTGCGCGCACGCGTGCAGCCCGGCGCTCATCTGCACGCCGACACGCGTTCGCTCGCCGCCGGCGACGCATTCTTCGCCTACGCAGTGGATGGCGCGGACAACCGTCCGTTCATCGACAGTGCAATTGAACGCGGTGCTGCCGCCGTGCTCGTTCAGGCCGAAGGATTCAACGGCGCGATCGATGCATCTACGACGCTTGCGGTGCCGGCGTTGAACGACCTCGCCGGTTCAATCGCGAGTGCCTGGTACAACGATCCGAGCGACAGCATGCTGACGGTCGGCGTAACGGGCACGAACGGCAAGACTTCGTGCAGTCAGTGGATTTCTGCGGCGCTTACGGCCCTCGGCACACGTTGCGCGATCGTCGGCACGCTTGGCACCGGTTTGCCGGGGCAACTGGTGCACACCGGCTTCACGACACCCGACGCGCCGCAATTGCAGCGCAGTCTTGCGCAATTGCGCGACGCCGGCGCGCGCGCAGTCGCAACGGAAGTGTCGTCGCATGCGCTGCATCAAGGGCGCGTGAACGGCACGGCGTTCGACATCGCCGTGTTCACGAATCTCACGCAGGATCATCTCGACTATCACCGCACTTTCGAAGCGTATGAAGCGGCGAAGGCGCGTCTTTTCGCGTGGCCTGAACTGCGCGCGGCGGTGATCAATCGTGACGATGCGGCCGGCCGCCGTCTGCTTGTCAGCACTCGAGGCCACGCGCGCACCATCGCTTACGGCCTCGACTCCGCGCCGCACGACGCGTCGCAAAGTGCAGGGCAAAGCGAGCCGCAAGCGGACGCGTGGTTGCTCGCGTCGAACGTGCGCGCCACCGCGACCGGCACGGCGTTTCATCTGAACACGTCCGACTGGGGCGAGGCCGACGTCGAAGTACAAACGCTCGGTGCGTTCAACGTGAGCAATCTGCTCGCCGTGCTCGGCGCATTGCTTGCCGCCGACATGCCGTTCGACGCCGCGCTCGCCCAACTGGCGAAGCTCGAATCGGTGAACGGCCGGATGGAACGCCTCGGCGGCCGCTTGCAGAACGACGAGCCGCTCGTCGTGATCGACTACGCGCACACGCCAGACGCGCTTGAAAAAACGCTGGAAGCGCTGCGCCCGATGGCAACCGCGCGCGGCGGCGAACTGATTTGCATGTTCGGCTGCGGCGGCGACCGCGACGCGACCAAGCGTCCGCTGATGGGCGCAATCGCCGAGAAGATCGCGGACGGCGTCGTAGTCACGAGCGACAACCCGCGCAGCGAAGATCCGCAATCGATCATCGAGCAGATCGCGGCGGGAATGAAAGACGCGTCGAAAGCGCGTCGCATCGAAGACCGCGCGAGCGCGATCCTTCAGGCGATCCGCAGCGCCGCGCGAGAAGACGTCATCGTGCTGGCCGGAAAAGGGCACGAAGCAACGCAGGAAATCATGGGCAAGAAGCGCGCTTTCTCCGATCAGGATCACGCCCGTCTCGCGCTCGCCGCGCGGGCGACGCAGGCACGCGGAGGTGGCGAATGAGCGGGCAAGGAAATCCAATGTTCTCGCTGCGTGAAGCCGCGGCGCTGATTCCTGGCGCGACCGTGGTCGGCGACGACAGCGTCACCTTCGAACGCGTGTCGACCGATAGCCGCAGCGCGGGTCCGGGCGATCTCTTCGTCGCGATCAAGGGCGAGCGTTTCGACGCGCACGACTTTCTCGCCGACGTTGCAGCGCGCAACGTGACGGCGGCGCTCGTTTCGCGCGCGCCGCAAGACTGGAGCGTGCCGGCGCTGCGCGTGACCGATACGCGCGTCGGGTTGGGCGCGCTGGCTCGCGGCTGGCGTCGCAAGTTCGGCATGCCGCTCGTCGCCGTGACAGGCAGCAATGGCAAGACCACGGTCAAAGAAATGATCGCGTCGATCTTCGCCGCCGCCGTTGGAGCGGATGCACGGCTCGCGACCGCGGGCAACTTCAACAACGATATCGGCCTGCCGCTCACGCTGTTCCGTCTGAATGTCGCGCATCGGCTGGCCGTGGTCGAGCTCGGCATGAATCATCCTGGCGAAACGTCGTTGCTCGCGAAGATCGCCGAGCCGACGGTTGCGGTCGTGAACAACGCGCAGCGCGAGCATCAGGAATTCATGGCGACCGTCGAAGCGGTCGCGCTCGAGCATGCGAGCGTAATTCATGCACTGAATCCGGACGGCGTCGCCGTGTTCCCTGCGGACGACGCCTTCGCCAGCATCTGGCGCGTGGCCGCGACCGGCAACCGGATCGTCGACTTCGCGCTGAACAGCGACGAACGCGCGACCGAAGCCGCCGTCACCGGCAGGTTCGACGGCAAGCTGCTCAGCGTCGACACACCGCAAGGCCATGTCGAAATCACGCTGCAAGTGCTCGGCAATCACAACGCGCACAACGCACTGGCCGCGACATCGGCCGCTCTGGCCGCGGGCGTTTCGCTCGATGCGATCAAGCGCGGCCTCGAATCGTTCGGCGCGGTGAAAGGCCGCTTGCAGGTCAAGCATGCCGCGCTCGGCACGCTAGCCGGCGCAACGGTGATCGACGACACGTACAACGCGAATCCCGACTCGATGCGCGCCGCGATCGACGTGCTCGCGTCGCACGCTTCGCCGCGTGTGCTCGTCATGGGCGACATGGGCGAAGTCGGCGACAACGGTCCCGAGTTCCACCGCGAGATCGGCGCATACGCGAAGGAACGCGGTATCGACGCGCTGTATGCAATGGGCGACGCCTCGCGCGACGCCTGCACCGCGTATGGCGCTGGCGCGCATCACGTGGCCGACATCGGCACGCTGGTCGCGCAATTGCAGCAGGCCGGCTTCGGCGCCGCTGCAACGCTTCTCGTGAAAGGCTCGCGCTTCATGCAGATGGAGCGCGTGGTGGACGCCGTTACGAGTCCACAACCCAACGCAGCGGGCAGTACGCCCGCCGCACACTGAAATAGAAGGACCGAAGCATGCTACTGGCGCTGGCGCAATGGCTGCAGAATGACGCAAGCTTCTTGCGCGTGTTCAGTTATCTCACTTTCCGCGCGGTGATGGCGACCATCACCGCGCTGCTGATCGGGCTCGTCTGCGGCCCGGCGGTGATTCGCAAGCTGACCGCCATGAAGGTCGGTCAGGCTGTTCGTAAAGACGGTCCGCAAACGCACCTCGTGAAATCCGGCACGCCGACCATGGGCGGTGTGCTGATTCTGCTCGGCATCGCCGTGGCCACGCTGTTGTGGGCGGACCTGACCAATCGCTTCATCTGGATCGTGATTCTGGTTACGTTCGGCTTCGGCGTGATCGGTTGGGTCGACGATTACCGCAAGGTCGTCTACAAAGACCCGCGCGGCATGTCGTCGCGCGAAAAGTATTTCTGGCAGTCGGTGATCGGTCTGTTCGCCGCGGTGTATCTCGCGTTCAGCGTGTCGGAGGCGAGTAACGTGCGTGTGTTCGACCTGTTCATGGCGTGGGTGCGCAGCGGCTTGTCGATGGGCTTGCCCGCGCGTGCCGACCTGATGTTGCCGTTCGTCAAATCGATCAGCTATCCGCTCGGCGTGTGGGGCTTCATCGTACTGACGTATCTGGTTATCGTCGGCGCGAGCAATGCGGTCAATCTCACTGATGGTCTCGACGGGCTCGTGATCATGCCGGTCGTGCTGGTCGGCGCATCGCTCGGCGTGTTCGCTTACGTGATGGGCAGCTCGGTCTACTCGAAATACCTGTTGTTTCCGCATATCGCCGGCGCGGGCGAATTACTGATTTTCTGCTCGGCAATGGGCGGCGCGGGGCTCGCGTTCCTCTGGTTCAACACGCATCCGGCACAAATGTTCATGGGCGATGTCGGCGCGCTTGCGCTCGGCGGCGCGCTCGGCACGGTCGCGGTCATCGTGCGCCAGGAAATCGTGCTTTTCATCATGGGCGGCATTTTCGTCGCGGAAACGCTTTCGGTGATGTTGCAGGTGGCGTGGTTCAAATTCACCAAGCGCCGTTTTGGCGAGGGCCGGCGTCTGTTCAAGATGGCGCCGCTGCATCACCACTTCGAATTGTCGGGTTGGAAGGAGACGCAAGTGGTCGTGCGCTTCTGGATCATCACGTTGATGTTGTGTCTGTTCGGATTGTCCACGCTCAAGTTGCGTTAAGCAGGTATTAGGGGAAGCAGGCGATGTTCGGCGAGAAGTTTCGGGATCGGCAAAAGCCGATGGTGCTCGTGCTGGGACTGGGTGAATCCGGTCTCGCGATGGCGCGCTGGTGCGCGCGGCACGGCTGTCGGCTGCGTGTGGCCGATACGCGCGAAGTACCGCCGAATCTGTCCGCACTGGAAGCGCATGGCGTCGACGCTGCGTTCGTCGGCGGCCCGTTTTCGCCGGTGTTGCTCGAAGGCGTGGAGCTCGTTGCAATCAGCCCGGGTTTGTCGCCGCTCGCCGCCGACCTGCTGCCGCTGATCGCCGCAGCCCGCGAGCGGGGCATCCCCGTGTGGGGCGAGCTCGAACTGTTCTCCCAAGCGTTGAAAACGCTCGGCGAGAGCGGCTACGCGCCGAAAGTCATCGCGATCACGGGCACCAACGGCAAGACCACGACTACCAGCCTGACGGGCCTGCTGTGCGAACGTGCGGGCAAGAAAGTCGCAGTGGCGGGCAATATTAGCCCCGCGCTGCTCGACAAACTGAGCGAAGCGATCGACAACACCGCACTGCCCGACGTGTGGGTGCTCGAACTGTCGAGCTTCCAGCTTGAAACAGCGCATACGTTCGAGCCGGACGCCGCGGCGATTCTCAACATCACTCAGGATCACCTCGACTGGCATGGCGGGCTCGACGCGTACGCTGCCGCGAAAGGCCGGATCTTCGGTACACAAACGGTGCGCGTGCTCAATCGCGACGACGCGCGCGTGATGGCGCTCGCGCCTTCCGACGCTGGGGACATCGAAGTCGTGACCTTCGGCGTAACCGAACCGAAGAGCGACGGCGACTACGGTCTATTGCGCGATAACGGCATGATCTGGCTCGTCGAAGCACATGATCTTGACGCGAGCGACGAACCCGCGCCGAAGCGTCGTCGCAAGAACGAAGCGGTTACGCCGCCGAACATTGCGCTGAAGCGCCTGATGCCGGCGGACGCGTTGCGCATTCGCGGTCTGCATAACGCGGCCAACGCGCTTGCCGCCTATGCACTCGCGCGCGCCATTGGCCTGCCCGGCGCGCGGCTCCTGCATGGCTTGCGCGAGTATCACGGCGAGCCGCATCGCGTGGAACTGATCGCATCGATCGACGGCATTGATTATGTCGACGACAGCAAGGGCACTAACGTGGGCGCGACGGTTGCCGCACTCGACGGTCTCGCGCAGCGCGTCGTGCTGATTGCAGGCGGCGACGGCAAGGGCCAGGACTTCGAGCCGCTTGCCGCGCCGGTCATGCGCTGGTGCCGCGCAGTAATGCTGATTGGCCGTGACGCGCCGCAGATTCGCGCGGCGCTCGAAGAGACCGGCATCGCGATGACTGACCACGCCACGCTCGAAGAAGCGACGCGTGCGGCAACGGCGCTCGCGCAACCGGGCGACGCCATCCTGTTGTCACCGGCTTGTGCAAGCTTCGACATGTTCAAGGGTTATGCGCATCGTGCGGCGGTGTTTCGCAGCACGGTAGAAGAAATCGCGGCCGAACGGGGGACGATGATATGAGCTGGTCCGAACGATTCGGTTCACGCGCCGCCGCGAATGGCGACCCGGCAAGCGCCACGCGCGCTGCCGGCCGCACGGGCGGCAGCGGTCTCGCGAGCGCCGTCAACGGTGTGCGGCCGTTGCGCTCGCGCATGCTCGACTACGATCATTCGCTGCTGTGGGTGGTCGTCGCGCTGCTCGGCCTGGGCGTGGTGATGGTGTACTCGGCGTCGATCGCGATGCCCGACTCGCCGAAGTACGCGTCGTACCGCGACTACGCGTTCCTCGTGCGCCAGATCATTTTCGTGGTCATGGGAGCAGTGGTCGGCGTCGTGGCGTTCCGAGTTCCGATTTCGACCTGGGACAAATACGCGCCCAAGCTATTCCTGATCTCGCTCGTCGCTCTGGTGATCGTGCTGATTCCGCACGTCGGCAAGGGCGTGAACGGCGCGCGCCGCTGGATTCCGCTCGGCATCACGAACATGCAGCCGTCCGAAATCATGAAGCTCGCGGTGACGATCTACGCGGCGAACTACACGGTACGCAAGCAGGAATACATGCACAGCTTCGCCAAAGGCTTCCTGCCGATGGCAATGGCGGTGGGTTTCGTCGGCGCGTTGCTGCTGCTCGAACCGGACATGGGCGCGTTCATGGTGATCGCGGCGATCGCGATGGGTCTGCTGTTTCTCGGAGGCGTGAACGGCAAGCTGTTCGGCGGGCTCGTCGCGACCGCGGTCGGCACATTCAGTTTGCTGGTGTGGGCATCGCCGTGGCGGCGCGAGCGGATCTTCGCTTACCTGGACCCGTGGGACGACCGTTACGCGCAGGGCAAAGCTTATCAATTGACGCACTCGCTGATTGCGTTCGGCCGCGGCGAGTGGTTCGGCGTAGGTCTCGGCGGCAGCGTCGAGAAGCTCAACTATCTGCCCGAAGCGCATACCGACTTCATTCTCGCGGTGATCGGCGAGGAACTCGGCTTTGTCGGCGTGCTTGTCGTGATCCTGATGTTCTACTGGATAGTGCGCCGCGCGTTCGAGATCGGCCGTCAGGCGCTCGCGCTCGACCGCACGTTCGCGGGCCTGGTCGCGAAGGGCGTCGGCATCTGGTTCGGCGCGCAGACGTTTATCAACATGGGCGTGAACCTCGGCTTGCTGCCGACTAAAGGCCTGACGTTGCCGCTCGTCAGTTATGGCGGTTCCGGCATCTTGCTGAACTGCGTCGCCGTCGCGGTGTTGATGCGCGTCGACTATGAAAATCGTGTGTTGATGCGTGGGGGGAAGGTATGACCCTCACGCAGCAACGCACGATTTCGGCGAAGGCTAACTTCGTGCGCAAGGCGCGCGAAGTTAAGCGAAGCGGCCGCAGCCACAACCGGTTTTCATTCATGTTGATGCGTGGAGGGAAGGTATGACCCTCATGCAGCAACGCACGCTGATGGTGATGGCCGGCGGCACCGGGGGACACGTGTTCCCCGGGCTCGCGGTCGCGCATCTGATGCAGGCGTGGGGCTGGAAAGTCGTATGGCTCGGCAACCCTGCCGGCATGGAAGCCACGCTCGTGCCGAAGCATGGCATTCCCATGGAGTACGTACGCTTTGGCGGACTGCGCGGCAAGGGCCTGAAGACCAAGCTGATGTTGCCGCTGAATCTGCTGCGCGCATGCACGCAGAGTCTGAGCGTGCTGCGTCGCGTGAAGCCGGATGTCGTGCTCGGCATGGGCGGTTACATCACGTTTCCGGCGGGGTTGATGACCGCATTGAGCGGCCGTCCTCTCGTGCTGCATGAACAGAATTCGATTGCAGGGCTCGCGAACAAGGTCCTCGCGAAGCTTGCCAGACGCGTGCTGGTTGCATTTCCGAATGCGTTGCCGCACGGCGAATGGACCGGTAATCCGATTCGTGCGGAACTTGCGCGCGCGATTGCGCCCAAAGCACGCTATGCAGAACGCAACGGTCCGCTGAATGTGCTGGTGGTCGGTGGCAGTCTCGGCGCTGCGGCGCTCAACGAAGTCGTGCCCCGCGCGGTCGCGCTGCTTGGTGCGAACGAACGGCCGCGCATCGTGCATCAGGCCGGCGCCAAACATATCGACGCGCTGCGCGAGAACTACGCGGCGGCTGGCTTGCAAACTGGCGCGGACGTGCAACTCGTGCCGTTCATCGACGACATGACGAGCGCCTATGCGAAAGCCGATCTCGTGATTTGCCGCTCGGGCGCAATGACGGTGTCCGAAATTTCAGCAGTAGGTGTGGCCGCGTTGTTCGTGCCGTTCCCGTACGCGGTGGACGATCATCAGACCACTAATGCAGCGTTTCTCGCCGATAACGGCGCAGCGCTGGTCGTGCAGCAACGCGATCTGTCGGCGGAAAAACTCGCCGACTGGTTGCGCAGCCAGACGCGGGAAAGTCTCGCGGACATGGCAGAGCGTTCGCGCTCGCTCGCGAAACCCGACGCCACGGAACAGGTCGCGAAGATTTGCGCGACTGTGGCGGGTTCGATTTCGGGCGCGAGCCCAGAAGGAAAGCAATGAAACACATCGTCAAACACATTCACTTTGTCGGCATCGGCGGTGTCGGCATGAGCGGCATCGCGGAGGTGTTGGTCAACCTCGGCTATCACGTGAGCGGCTCGGATCTGTCGAGCAATGCGGTTACCGATCGACTCGCCGCGCTCGGCGCGCGCATTGCGATCGGTCATGCCGCGGAGAACATAGAAGGCGCTAACGCTGTGGTCGTCTCGACCGCGGTACGTAGCGACAACCCCGAAGTGCTGGCGGCGCGTCATCGCCGTATTCCGATCGTGCCGCGCGCGGTGATGCTCGCGGAACTGATGCGGCTGAAACAGGGCATTGCGATTGCCGGCACGCACGGCAAGACCACGACCACGTCGCTGGTGGCAAGCGTGCTCGCCGCGGGCGGGCTCGACCCGACCTTCGTGATCGGCGGCAGGCTGATCAGCGCGGGCGCGAATGCGCGCCTCGGCACCGGCGACTTCATCGTGGCGGAAGCGGACGAGTCGGACGCGTCGTTCCTGAATCTGTTTCCGGTGATCGAAGTCATTACGAACATCGACGCCGATCACATGGACACCTACGGCCACGACTTCGCGCGGCTCAAGCAGGCATTTATCGAATTCACGCACCGTTTGCCGTTTTACGGCATCGCAGTGCTGTGCGTCGACGATCCGAACGTGAAGGAGATTCTGCCGTTCGTGTCGAAACCGATCATCCGCTACGGATTCGCCCCGGATGCACAGGTGCGGGCGGTGAACGTTCAGGCGCGCGACGGCAAGATGCATTTCACGGCAATGCGCGAAGACGCGCCGCCAATCGACATCGTGTTGAACCTGCCGGGCGAGCACAACGTGCAGAACGCGTTGGCCGCAATCGCGATCGCGACCGAACTCGAAGTGAAAGATGCCGACATCCAGCGGGCGCTGGCCGATTTCAACGGCGTGGGCCGGCGTTTTCAGCGCTACGGCGAAGTGCCGGTGGTCGGGGAAGGCAACACGTCGGGCGCATACACGCTGGTCGACGACTACGGCCATCACCCGGTCGAAATGGCGGCAACGGTCGCGGCGGCGCGCGGTGCATTCCCGGGGCGGCGTCTGGTACTCGCATTCCAGCCTCACCGCTTCACGCGCACGCGCGACTGTTTCGAGGATTTCGTAAAGGTGCTGTCCACAGTTGACGCGCTCGTGCTGACCGAAGTCTATTCGGCGGGCGAAGCGCCGATCGTCGCGGCGGACGGCCGTGCGCTCGCGCGTGCGTTGCGCGTGGCGGGCAAGGTGGAACCCGTGTTCGTCGATACGGTGGACGAAGTGCCGGACGCGCTTGCAGCACTCGTGCGCGACGGCGATGTAGTGATCACGATGGGTGCGGGGTCGATCGGCAGTGTGCCGGGTCGTCTCGCTCTCGAAACGAAGGTGTGAGATGAGCAGTATCCAGTCAGATCAACTCGCTAAACAATTCGGCAAAGTGGCCGTGCTGCTCGGTGGGAATTCCGCCGAGCGCGAGGTGTCGCTCAATTCCGGGCGCCTCGTCTTACAGGGTCTGCGCGATGCCGGCGTCGACGCGCATCCGTTCGATCCGGCCGAGCGTCCGCTTGCCGCGTTGAAGGAAGAAGGCTTTGTGCGCGCGTTCAATGCGCTGCACGGCGGTTACGGCGAAAACGGCCAGATTCAGGGCGCGCTCGACTTTTACGGCATCAAGTACACGGGCAGCGGCGTGCTTGGCTCGGCGCTCGGGCTCGATAAATTCCGCACCAAGCTCGTGTGGCAGCAACTCGGTATTCCGACACCGCCGTTCGAAGCCGTACTGCGTGGCGACGACTACGAAGCGCGCGCGAAAGACATCGTCGCGAAGCTCGGATTGCCGCTTTTCGTGAAGCCGGCAAGCGAAGGCTCGAGCGTCGCGGTCATCAAGGTGAAAAGCGCCGACGCATTGCCGGCTGCGCTCGTCGAAGCGGTCAAGTACGACAAGATCGTGGTGGTCGAAAAGAGCATTGAAGGCGGCGGCGAATACACGGCGTGCATTGCGGGCGACCTGGATTTACCGGTGATCCACATCGTGCCGGCAGGCGAGTTCTACGACTATCACGCGAAGTACATCGCAAACGACACGCAGTATCTGATTCCGTGCGGTCTGACGCCCGACGACGAAGCGCGCCTGAAAGTGCTGGCGCGACGTGCGTTCGACGTGCTCGGCTGCACCGATTGGGGCCGCGCCGACTTCATGCTGGACGCCGACGGCAATCCGTATTTCCTCGAAGTGAACACGGCGCCCGGCATGACCGATCACTCGCTGCCGCCGAAAGCGGCGCGCGCGGTGGGCATCAGTTATCAGGAACTGGTTGTCGGCGTATTGGCGCTGACGCTCAAGGATTAACGGGCAGCACTAACCGAAGCACTAACCGGGGCAACCCGAAAGCAACACCATGTGGAACAACGTTCGCCAGCTCAATTTCGCCGCCAACGCATTGCATGCGTTGCTGGTGCTCGTGCTGCTGGCGGCGGGCGGTTACTGGCTGATCCAGCGCCCGAATTTCGCACTGCGCGAAATCCAGATCGACGGCGATACCGAGCATATCAATTCGCCGACGGTGCGCGCAGGCGTGGTTGGGCGGCTGAAGGGCAACTTCTTCACGGTCGATCTCGACGTCGCGCGGCAAGCCTTCGAGCAGATGCCGTGGGTGCGTCACGCGAGCGTGCGGCGCGTCTGGCCGAATGCGCTCGCTGTCACGCTCGAAGAGTACAAACCGCTTGGCACGTGGGGCAGCGATCAACTGGTGAGCGTCGACGGCGATCTGTTCACCGCGAACCAGGGCGAGCTGGAGCAGGACTTGCCCGCATTCGACGGCCCGGACGGTACGGCGAAAGAAGTGGTCGCGCGTTATCACGACTTTCAGAAGTGGTTCGCGCCGCTTGGCGCCACGCCCGAAGAAGTGACGTTGTCGCCGCGTTACGCGTGGACCGTCAAGCTGTCGAACGGCATGCAGGTGGAGTTGGGGCGCGAGCGCAATCAGGACACGCTGCTCGATCGGAGCAAGCGCCTAACCGCGGCCTGGAACGCGGTGACGCAACGTTGGGGAAAGGATATCGAGTATGCGGACTTGCGCTATCCGAACGGTTTCGCGATTCGTGCCGCTGGCATGCGCTTTATCAGCGAACCCGACAAGGGCAAGAAGTAAACGGACATCACACGCAATGAGCACGCTATGAGTAAAGACTATAAAGATCTGCTGGTCGCCCTCGACATCGGGACGTCGAAGGTGGTGGCCATCGTCGCCGAGCTGAAGGGCGAAGGTCACTACGAGGTGATCGGCCTCGGCCAGAGCGAATCGAAGGGGCTCAAGAAAGGCGTGGTGGTGAATATCGAAGCCACCGTGCAGTCCATTCAGCGCGCGCTCGAAGAAGCCGAGCTGATGGCCGACTGCAAGATCACGAACGTCTTCACCGGCATTGCCGGCAGCCATATCCGCAGCTTCAATTCGAGCGGCATGGTGGCGATCAAGGAAAAGGAAGTCACGCAGGCCGATGTGGCGCGCGTGATCGAAACGGCGAAGGCGATCAACATTCCGACCGACCAGCAGGTGCTGCATATCCTCACGCAGGAATTCATCATCGACGGTCAGGAAGATGTGCGCGAGCCGATCGGCATGAGCGGCATCCGGCTCGAAGTGAAGGTGCATATCGTCACTGGCGCGGTGAGCGCGGCGCAGAACATCGTGAAGTGCGTGCGCCGCTGCGGGCTCGAAGTGAACGATCTGATTCTGCAGCCGCTCGCGTCGTCGCTCGCGGTGCTGACGGAGGACGAAAAGGAACTGGGCGTGGTGCTGGTCGACATCGGCGGCGGCACGACGGACATTGCGATTTTCAGCGAAGGCGCGATCCGACATACGGCGGTGATTCCGATTGCCGGCGACCAGATCACAAGCGACATCGCCATGGCCTTGCGCACGCCGACGCCGGACGCGGAAGACATCAAGGTCGACTACGGCATCGCCAAACAGGCGCTGGCCGATCCGGACGAAATGATCGAGGTGCCGGGTCTCGGCGAGCGCGGCCCGCGCACGCTGTCGCGCCAGGCGCTGGCGGCGGTCGTCGAGCCGCGTGTCGAAGAACTGTTTTCGCTCGTGCAGCAGGTCGTGCGCGAGTCGGGTTACGAGGAACTGCTGAGCTCCGGCGTGGTGCTGACCGGCGGCGCGTCGATGATGCCCGGCATGGTCGAACTGGGCGAGGACATCTTCCTGAAGCCCGTGCGGATCGGCGTGCCGGAATACGCGGGCGGTCTTGCCGACGTGGTGCGCAACCCGCGCTATTCGACGGCGATGGGCCTGCTCGTCGAAGGACGCTCGCAACGCATGCGCGGCCGCAAGGTGGCGGTGCAGTCGGGTTCGATGGGGCAAGTGTTCACGCGCATGAAGGACTGGTTCCTCGGCAACTTTTAAGAATTTGTTGTACCGAGCAGGTTTCAACGGGTTTTCGACAGTTTCAGAAATACGCGCTGGTGCCGGCGGCCGGCGCGCGACAGGGGGTTGCCCGATCTCTTGCCGAATAACGGCCGAGTGGCTGAATTTTTTATCTTGACGGAGGCAACATGGAATTCCAGATGCTGGAAACCGAAACGAACGGCACCATCATCAAGGTGGTCGGAGTAGGTGGCGCTGGCGGCAATGCCGTTCAGCACATGATCAACAAGGGCGTGCAAGGCGTCGACTTCATCGTGATGAACACGGACGCGCAGGCTTTGTCGCGTTCGCGCGCTACCGCGGTGATCCAGTTGGGCAACACGGGTTTGGGCGCCGGAGCCAAGCCGGAGATGGGCCACGCCGCAGCGCAGGAAGCACGTGAGCGCATCGCCGACGCATTGCGCGGCGCGCACATGGTCTTCATCACGGCCGGCATGGGCGGCGGCACGGGCACGGGCGCAGCGCCGGTGGTCGCGCAGATCGCGAAGGAAATGGGGATCTTGACCGTTGGCGTGGTCAGCAAGCCGTTCGAATTCGAAGGCGGCAAGCGCATGCGTGTGGCAGAAGCCGGTTCGCAGCAACTGGAGGATCACGTCGACTCGCTGATCGTCGTCCTGAACGACAAGCTGTTCGAGGTGATGGGCGATGACGCCGAGATGGACAAGTGCTTCCAGTGCGCAGACGACGTTCTGAACAACGCAGTTGCCGGCATCGCGGAAATCATCAACGTCGACGGTCTGGTGAACGTCGACTTCGAAGACGTGAAGACGGTGATGGGCGAGCAGGGCAAGGCGATGATGGGCACGGCGACGGTTGCCGGCGTCGATCGCGCGCGTCTCGCTGCCGAGCAGGCTGTTGCCAGCCCGCTGCTGGAAGGTGTGGATCTGTCGGGCGCGCGTGGCGTGCTGGTGAACATCACGTCGAGCCGTTCGCTGCGTCTGTCCGAAACGCGCGAAGTGATGAACACCATCAAGAGCTATGCTGCAGAAGACGCAACCGTGATTTTCGGCGCGGTGTACGACGATGCAATGGGCGACGCGCTGCGCGTGACGGTCGTGGCAACGGGTCTCGGCCGCGCGGCGAAGAAGCAGCAATCGGCACCGATGACGCTGCTGCGCACCGGCACCGACAATCAGCCGATCAGCACGCAACACGCGGCCTACGCAACGCCGTCGCACGCAAGCACCGCCGACTACGGCGCGCTGGACACGCCGGCTGTGTGGCGCACGTCGCGCGACACCGCGGCTTCGCACGTGCAGGCGCTGCAGGAAAAGGGCGTCGACACGTACGACATTCCGGCATTCCTGCGTAAGCAGGCGGACTGAGCGCACGGGCAGGCTTTCGCTGCCGCGCCTGTTCCAGGGCGTTGGCGGACGAATGCACGAGCGTGGCGGGTGAACGGCAAACAAGCCGCGTATCGTCGGATTCGCGGCAAGGACAAGTGCCCTCTTCGGAAAATGAAGCGGCTTGGGCAACTGTCGCCGATTCACTGCGACACGATGACGTGCGAGAGACGCTTCGCATCGATGCAAAGGACTGAGCATGATTCAAGCTGGTGACAAGCTGCCCGACGCAACGCTCTTCGAGTATGTCGAAGACGAGCGCGCGGGCTGCACGATCGGGCCTAATAGCTTCGACGTGCGCGAGCAGACGGCGGGCAAGCGTGTGGTGATCTTCGGATTGCCTGGCGCGTTCACGCCGACCTGTTCTGCCAAGCACGTACCGGGTTATGTCGAATACGCCGAGCAGTTGCACGCGCTCGGCGTCGACGAAATCTGGTGCGTGTCCGTGAACGACGCGTTCGTGATGGGCGCGTGGGGACGCGATCTGCACGCCTCGGGCAAGGTGCGCATGATGGCGGATGGCAGTGCGGCTTTCACACGAGCGCTTGGTCTCGAGCAGGATTTGTCGGCGCGCGGCATGGGGATCCGTTCCCAGCGCTACGCAATGGTTGTCGACGACGGCGTGGTCAAGACGCTGAACGTCGAGGCTGCGGGCAAATTCGAAGTGAGCGATGCAAGGAGTATCCTCGCTACGTTGAGCTAGTTATGGCGGCGTCATCACACTGACGCGGCACGCGGAAAACCGCGTTGTACCGCGGCAACAGTGAATGCGACGCTTTTGTGACAGGCCGTTACGCGGGCCGACGACCGGAAACGCCTCCGTTCCGGACGTCGGCCCGTCACGCTTTCCCTCACGGGCGCCCAATGAATAATGTGGGTAACGCAGCGAAACAGATTGATACGTTCCGTGCGAAGACGCTCCTTAGGGTTATGGAGTATAATTCGTGCTATGGAACAAAAAGTCCCGATTGGGATTTTCAATCGAATAAAAGATCACCATGTTGAAGCAGCGCACCATCAAATCAATCGTCAAGACGGTCGGCATCGGCTTGCACTCCGGCCGTAAGGTCGACCTGACGCTCCGCCCGGCAGCGCCGGACACGGGCATTGTGTTTTCGCGCGTGGATTTGCCCACGCCGGTAGACATTCCCGCGTCGGCAATGGCGATTGGCGATACACGTCTCGCTTCCGTATTGCAGAAAGACGGCGCGCGCGTCTCTACCATCGAGCATTTGATGTCCGCCTGCGCCGGACTCGGCATCGATAACCTTTATGTCGACGTCACCGCTGAAGAAATTCCGATCATGGACGGTAGCGCCGGCTCGTTCGTGTTTCTGATTCAATCGGCGGGAATCGAAGAGCAGAACGCAGCGAAGAAATTCATCAAGGTCACCAAGCCGGTCGAGATTCGTGACGGCGAAAAATTCGCCCGGCTCGATCCGTTTTTCGGTTTCAAGCTCAAGTTTACGATTGATTTCCGTCACCCGGCTGTCGATAAGACCGGCCAGGCGCTGGAAGTCGATTTCGCGAATACGTCGTACGTGCGCGAAATCGCCCGCGCACGCACGTTTGGTTTTGCTCACGAAGTGGAAATGATGCGTGAGTTGGGGCTCGCACGCGGCGGCAGCATGGACAATGCGATCGTGCTCGACGAGTACCGCATTCTGAACAACGACGGTCTGCGTTACGACGACGAGTTCGTCAAACACAAGATGTTGGACGCGATCGGCGACCTGTACGTGGTGGGCCATCCTTTGCTCGCTTCGTACAACGCGTACAAGTCGGGCCATGGCCTGAACAACGCGCTTCTGCGGGAACTGCTCGCGCATGAAGATTCGTACGAGATCGTCACTTTCGACGACACGCGCAAGGCGCCGCGCGGCTTCGCTTATGAGACGCAGACGGCTTTTGCGTGAAGATTTAGCTTCACGTCTTCGGTGAAATCTCGGAAGCGAACGCGCGAAAAATAAGCGGCTCAAATGAGCCGCTTTTTCTTTTGTTCAGCGATTTCTCCGATGCCGCGCCGCCATTTTCGCCAGCGCTTCCTGCAGCGGCGAGGGCGCAAGCGATTCGCTCAGCGCGTGCAGCGCCTCGGCGCCGACAGGCGTCATGCGCGCCTGCTTGACCGGCGGCGGCTCCTTCGCGGGTTGCGGCCGCACCCGGATGCGCAGCGCGTTGACCGGCCAGCCGCGCTGCTGCAAGTCTGACAGCAGCCGCGGCTCCAGATGCCGCAGTCGCGCCGCCAGCGCGTTGTGGGCGGCGAACAGCGCCAGCACGCCTTCCTTGATAAAGCTGGGTTCCACGCTCGTCGCCAGATAGTCGGGCAGCAGGTCCCGCAAATCTTTCTCCAAAGCGGCAATCTGCTCGACGCCCGCGCGCAGCGCGGCAAACGCGTCGGTGCGATTGAGCACTTCGACTACCGGCTGGGGCCGGCGCACGCTGAACTGCTTTGGCGGCGGCCTTGAAAACGAGGGGAAACGGCTCATGTTTGACAGTGGCGGCGCGTTCGCACCCAATGCGCGAACACGCCCCGATTGTACCGCGCGGGATGCACGCAGACCCGCCCGTGTGTACGCCGCCGAAGCGCGGCGCGGCGGGCTCCGCTGCCTTGCCGGCGACATCAGCGCAGGCGGGGGCGCGTGCTAAAATGCCCGATTCGGTGCGACACGCACGCTCGTGTCCGGCGGCTCCACGTTACGGAGCATCGACTAGAGGGTTATTGAGGCAACTCACCATGCCCTCCGCAGGCGGCCACCTTGTGGGCTGCACTTTAAGAAGCAGATGCGACCCTATGGGAAGCATCCTTGTAGTGAAATGGGTAACCGGAGCAATCAGCCGGGGACCTTGTTGCATGGACTTGATTACCGTCAGGTCCCGCCCAGTCAGCGGCTTCACCTCCGCCGACAGGGCGGGGTGATGTTTGCAATTCCCGAGCCTTCAGGCAAGGGTTTCGCTAAACGATACGAGCGAAAGCTCGGTGTGTCATTGTTCGACCTCGTTGCTGAAGATGAGGGTAGTGAACCTGCTGTACGACCAGCAGTAGCCTAGGAGGACATGCGTCACTGGCAACGGTGCGGTGTGAAGCTCTTCTGACAATGTAGCCCCCGGATGTTTCGGGCAGGTCGTTTCCGTGAGGAATCGGTCTGGATACTCCTAGCAGCAAGGGGGTAAGGCGCTAGGCTGGCTGATAGGGTTAACGGAAGTGAACTGCTGATAAACCTCGTTAGCATTGTGTGCCAAAGCTGCTGATAGGCACTGACCAAAAGGTATGCGGTTGGATAGCCCGCTCGAATCTCGGGTTACGTCGTTAGTGATACCGCCGGGGAATAGGCAGAACCTAAGTCAGTCGTGTGACATGCCGGGAACGTGGTAAGCCTGTATGGTTGCCAGCGCAGTTGGGCTGGCAGGCGAACCGTGAGGGACGCTGATGATTGTGCAGGTATGGGAGGACGGAAAAAGCGAAAGCCGGGCTGTAATGGTTTGGATAGGGGTTGGAACATCACCCCACGCGAAAGCGGGCAGACTTCCGTCTGGTCTACCGTCGCAAGACGGCTGACTACCCTCTGTAACTTGGTCAGATGCAGGTGCATGCGCCTGCATTGAGTTTTTGTTGTTCCCCAGCGGGGTGTATCTGCCCCGCTGGGGGAGATGCGCCTTCTGTCTGGGGACTTTTCCAGGTAGGAGAGCAGCATGAAAGTATCTGGTCGAAAGACCGGATCTGCGCTTTCCCACGCGCCGGACAACTGGTACGCCATAGATTGGCGACGGGTTGAGCGGAACGTGAGAGGGATGCAGATTCGAATTGCGAAGGCGACGCGGGAAAGCGATTGGCGAAGGGTGAAAGCCCTGCAACGGATGCTGACCCGCACGTTGTCTGCGAAGCTGTATGCGGTACGACGTGTTACGCAGAACCAGGGTGCGCGAACGGCTGGAGTCGATCGCGAGCTGTGGGATTCGCCTGAAAGCCGGTGGGAAGCCATCGGCAGGTTGAAGCGGCGCGGATACAAGCCTCTGCCATTACGGAGAGTCTTTATCCCCAAGGCCAATGGGAAGGAACGCCCTCTGGGCATTCCGACCATGCGGGACAGGGCGATGCAAGCTCTGCATCTGCTGGCTTTGGAGCCCGTATCGGAGTCGACGAGTGACCTGAATTCCTACGGGTTCAGGCTAAATCGTTCGACCGCTGATGCGATGGCCCAAATCCGCGTTTGTATGTCCCAAGAGGCTTCTGCCAAATGGGTCCTCGAAGCGGATATCAGGGGATGCTTTGACCACATCAGTCATAACTGGTTGGAAAACAATGTCCTGATGGACAGAGTAATCCTCCGGAAATGGTTGAAGGCTGGCCTGATTTATAAGGGGCAGCTACAGGCGACTGAGGCCGGTACGCCGCAGGGAGGCATCATCTCCCCGACGTTGGCAAACGTAACGCTGAATGGGCTGGAGCGAGAACTGGAGGCGCACCTCGGTGCAAAACTAGGGATCATGAAAGCTCGAAGGCTCAAAGTAAATGTGGTGCGGTACGCGGACGACTTTGTAATCACCGGCGACTCGCGTGAGTTGCTGGAGTGCGAGGTCCGACCTTGGGTAGAGGCATTCCTTGCGGTTCGGGGACTGCAGTTATCGGAGGAGAAGACGCGGATCACTCACATTGACGACGGCTTCGATTTCCTTGGGTGGAATTTCCGGAAGTACTCGGGAAAGATGCTCATCAAACCGAGCAAGAAGAACGCGCAAGCGTTCTACAGCAAGGTGGCGGAAACGATTCGCAGCAACAAGACGGTGAAGCAGGAGGAGATGATCCGACTGCTAAATCCAATGTTGCGCGGATGGGCGCAGTATCACCATCCGGTTACGGCCAAAAAGGCGTACACCCACATGGAGCATCTGGTGTTTCGGAGGCTCTGGTGGTGGTCCAAGCGGCGGCATCCGCGAAAGAGCAGCAGTTGGGTGAGACAGAAGTACTTCCACTCAATCGACGCTCGACAGTGGGTGTTTGCGGTCCGGACGGTTCGAGACGATGGCAGTTGGGGTCTGATGGAGTTGTACCAACTCAGCGGTACGACGATCAGGAGACACCAGAAGATCCAAGGAGAATTTAATCCCTTTGATCCGAAGTGGGAGCAATATGGCGAGCAACTGCGGCAGACGCGTCTGTGGGATTCGATGCGCTACCGGAAACAGTGGGCAAAGCTGTACATGTCGCAGAGCGGGCTGTGTGCGCACTGCGGCTGTGCCTTGACGGACGAAACAGGCTGGCACGACCATCATCTGGAATATCGGATGCATGGCGGGTCAGACAAGTTGTCCAACCGGGTCTTGCTTCACCCGCACTGTCACCAGCAGGTACACGTTGGTAAACTTGTAGTAACTAAGCCGGTTCTGTCGTAGACAGAACTTTGTTTGTAGATTTGAGCCGTATGCGGGGAAACTCGCACGTACGGTTCTCGGGGGGCCCGATCTTCGTAAGAAGGTCGGGCTACCCGACAATTCACTCTTGGACTAAGCCGCCGAGGCCACTCCGACCCCGGAGCGCGCGTGCTTTAATCGCACGCCGCAACCCAGCCGAAGCCGCGACGCAGACACCGATCCGATGACCACCGGTTTTCTACAGAAGATTTTTGGCAGCCGCAACCAGCGGCTAGTCAAGCAATATCAAAAGACCGTCGCGGCGATCAATGCGCTCGAACCGCAGATCGAGCAATTGACGGACGATCAACTGCGCGCGAAAACGGACGAGTTCCGCCAACGCGTCGCGAGCGGCGAGTCGCTGGATAAACTGCTGCCGGAAGCGTTTGCGGTCTGCCGCGAGGCGAGCAAGCGCGTGCTGAAAATGCGCCACTTCGACGTGCAGCTGATCGGCGGCATGGTTCTGCACTACGGCAAGATCGGCGAAATGCGCACCGGTGAAGGCAAGACGCTCGTGGCCACGCTGCCGGTGTATCTGAACGCGCTGTCGGGCCGCGGCGTTCACGTCGTCACGGTGAACGACTATCTGGCCCAGCGCGACGCCGAGTGGATGGCGCGCCTTTATAACTTCCTCGGTATGTCCGTCGGCATCAATCTGTCGCAGATGGACCACGAGATGAAGCAGCAGGCATACGCGGCCGACATCACGTACGGTACGAACAACGAGTTCGGCTTCGACTACCTGCGCGACAACATGGTGTACGAGCCGGAAGCCCGCGTGCAGCGAGCGCTGAACTTCGCCGTGGTCGACGAAGTGGACTCGATTCTGATCGACGAAGCGCGTACCCCGCTGATCATCTCCGGTCAGGCGGAAGATCACACCGAACTCTACGTGCGCATGAACGCGCTGCCGCCGCTGCTCGAGCGCCAGATCGGCGAAGAAAAGGCTGACGGCACAGGCGTGGAAAAGCCGGGCGACTACACGCTCGACGAAAAAGGCCGCCAGGTCTTCCTGACCGAATCGGGTCACGAGAAAGCGGAGCGCCTGCTCGCCGAGTGGGGCCTGATCGGCGAGGGCGAAAGCCTCTACGCGCCGCAGAACATCACGCTGATGCACCATGTGTACGCCGCACTGCGCGCTCACACGCTGTTCTACAAAGACCAGCACTACGTGGTGCAGAACGGCGAGGTGATCATCGTCGACGAATTCACCGGTCGTCTGATGGCAGGCCGCCGCTGGTCGGACGGCTTGCACCAGGCTGTCGAGGCGAAGGAGCACGTGAAGATTCAGAGCGAGAACCAGACGCTCGCGTCGATCACGTTCCAGAACTACTTCCGCATGTACGCCAAGCTGTCCGGCATGACCGGCACGGCCGACACGGAAGCGTATGAATTCAACGAGATCTACGGTCTCGAAACGGTCGTGATCCCGACCAACCGTCCGCCCAAGCGGATCGACAAGCAGGATCAGATCTACAAGACCGCCAAGGAACGTTACGACGCGGTGATCCGCGACATCCGTGATTGCTACGAGCGCGGTCAGCCGGTGCTGGTCGGCACCACGTCGATTGAAAATTCGGAACTGCTCTCGCACCTGCTGAAGCAGGCTGGTTTGCCGCACGAAGTGCTCAACGCGAAGCAGCACGCGCGTGAAGCGGAGATCGTCGCGGAAGCCGGCCGTCCGAAGCGCATTACGATCGCCACGAACATGGCCGGTCGCGGCACTGACATCGTGCTCGGCGGCAATGCGGAAAAACAGGCGTCGTTCATTGAACTAGACGAGACAATCCCCGAGGACGAAAAGCAGCGCCGCATCCAGAAGCTGCATGACGAATGGCAGGCGCTGCACGATCAGGTAAAGGCCGCGGGCGGTCTGCACATCATCGGCACGGAGCGTCACGAATCGCGGCGGATCGACAACCAGTTGCGCGGCCGTGCGGGCCGTCAGGGTGACCCGGGTTCGTCGCGCTTTTATCTGTCGCTGGAAGATCCGCTGCTGCGCATTTTCGCGGGCGACCGTGTGCGCGCGATCATGGACCGCCTGAAGATGCCGGAAGGCGAGGCGATCGAAGCGGGCATCGTTTCGCGCTCCATCGAATCGGCGCAACGCAAGGTCGAGGCGCGCAACTTCGATATCCGTAAGCAACTGCTCGAATACGACGACGTCTCGAACGATCAGCGCAAGGTGATCTACCAGCAGCGTAACGAACTGCTCGAGGCGAACGACATTACCGAAACCATCGGCGCGATGCGTCATGGCGTGATCGCCGAGATCGTTCACCAGTTCGTGCCGGCGGGCAGCATTGAAGAACAGTGGGACGTGCCGGAACTGGAGGAAGTGCTGCGCAACGAATGGCAGCTCGACCTTGCAATCCAGGAAATGATCAACGAGTCGAATTCGATCACATCCGACGAAATTCTCGAAGCGGTGCAAGCCGCTGCAGACGAAGCATACGAAGCCAAGGTCGAACTGGTCGGCCGCGAGTCGTTCAGCGCGTTCGAACGTTCGATCATGCTGCAAACGCTCGACCGCAGCTGGCGCGAACATCTCGCCGCGCTCGACCATTTGCGTCAGGGCATCCATCTGCGTGGCTACGCGCAGAAGAACCCGAAGCAGGAATACAAGCGCGAGGCTTTCGAACTGTTTGCTGCCATGCTCGACGCGGTGAAGCTCGAAGTCACTCGCGTGGTGATGAACGTGCAGATCCAGTCGCCCGAGCAGTTGGAGCAGGCGGCCGAACAGATGGAAGAGCAGGGCGGCCACCTCGAGAACGTCGAGTTTCGTCACGCCGAATTTGCCGAAGCTTCGTCCGCGGCGCCTGCTGCAGCAGAGGCCGCAACCGCCGCGATGATCGGCGACGCGATGAGCCACGGCTCGTCGCCGCAAACGGCGTCGCCTGTCGGTACGGACAATGTGCCGAAGGTCGGCCGCAATGATCCGTGCCCGTGCGGCAGCGGCAAGAAGTACAAGCAGTGTCACGGCAAGATCGCATAATGCCTTGGGCGGCGCGCTTACGAGCGCGCCGCGTCGCATGACGCAGTCTTTCTTGCACCGTGTTGTGTTGCTGATTTCGCGGTGGTCCGGCATCTGGCCGAGCTACTAGTTCCGTTTCCCTCAATGCCGGCACTCGCCGGCATTTTCTTCGACAGGTCGCGACCATGGCTGTCAATTTCCCCTCGATCGATCCCGCTCAACTGCATCCCGTCGCCGGCGTCACGCTCGGTTGGGCGGAGGCGAACATTCGCAAGCCGAACCGCAAGGACGTGCTCGTCATTTCCGTCGATGAAGGCGCGACGGTAGGCGGCGTCTTCACGCAAAACCGCTTTTGCGCGGCGCCGGTCACGGTGTGCCGCGAGAACCTGGAACGGGTGCGCGCTGGCGGCAAGCCGATTCGGGCCTTGGTGATCAACACCGGAAACGCGAACGCGGGCACCGGCGAGCCGGGTCTGGTGGCGGCTCGCGAAACCTGCGTGGAACTCGCGCGCCTCGCCGACATCGCGCCGGAGCAGGTGCTGCCGTTTTCAACGGGCGTGATTCTGGAACCGTTGCCGGTCGATCGTCTGAAGGCGGGTTTGCCGGCCGCGCTCGCGAACCGCAAGGAAGCCAACTGGTACGACGCCGCGCAGGCGATCATGACCACCGACACGTTGCCGAAGGCGACCTCGCGCAAGGTCACGATCGACGGCCACACGGTCACGCTGACCGGCATCAGCAAGGGCGCCGGCATGATCAAGCCGAACATGGCGACCATGCTCGGCTTCCTCGCGTTCGACGCGGCGCTTGCGCAGCCGGTGCTCGACGCGCTGGTCAAACACGTTGCAGACCGCTCGTTCAACTGCATCACGATCGACGGCGATACGTCGACGAACGATTCGTTCATCCTGATCGCATCGGGCAAATCGAGCCTGCCGGCGATCACGTCCACCGACTCGCCCGCGTACGCAGCGTTGCGCGACGCGGTGACCGAGGTCGCACAGACGCTCGCGCAGCTGATCGTGCGCGACGGCGAAGGCGCGACGAAATTCATGACGGTGCACGTAGAAGGCGGTTCGAGCGTCGGTGAATGCCGGCAGATCGCGTATGCGATCGGCCATTCGCCACTCGTGAAGACAGCCTTTTATGCATCGGACCCGAACCTCGGCCGCATTCTCGCGGCTATCGGTTATGCCGGCATCGACGATCTCGACGTCGGCAAGATCGATCTGTATCTGGACGACGTGCTGGTCGCGACCGCCGGCGGCCGCAATCCGGCGTACCGCGAAGAAGACGGCCAGCGCGTCATGAAGAAGAGCGAGATCGGCATTCGCGTCGTGCTCGGCCGCGGCAATGCGCAAGCCACGATCTGGACTTGCGATCTGTCGCACGACTACGTAAGCATCAACGCCGACTACCGCTCCTAACCAGGTTCATCATGCGGCCTCTGGCTGCTCACTCATTGTTATGGACAAACTCGAACAGTTTCTGACACGTGCCGAAGCCGTGCTCGTCCGCCTGGAAGCGATGCTTCCGCCCGCCGCGCCTGAGATCGACTGGGCGGCGGCGGTCGCTTTTCGCTGGCGCAAACGCCAGGGGCGCGGCTACCTGCAGCCGGTGCCGGCCATCTCCGACATCACGCTCGACGATCTACAAAACATCGACCGTCAGAAAGCGCTGATCGAACAGAACACGCGCCAATTCGTCCACAAGCTTCCGGCCAATAACGTGCTGTTGACGGGCGCGCGGGGTACCGGCAAGTCGTCGCTGATCAAGGCGTGCCTGAACGCGTATGCGAAAGACGGCTTGCGCCTGATCGAAGTGGACAAGGACGATTTGCACGACCTGGGCGACATCGTCGAACTGATTGCGAAGCGGCCGGAGCGCTTCGTGGTGTTCTGCGACGACCTCTCGTTCGAAGACGGCGAGTCGGGCTACAAGGCGCTGAAAGTTGCGCTCGACGGCTCGGTTGCCGCGCAATCGGACAACGTGCTCATTTACGCGACGTCGAACCGCCGCCATCTGCTGCCGGAGTACATGAGCGACAACGAGACCTACAAGCACACGTCAGACGGTGAGATTCATCCCGGCGAACTGGTCGAAGAAAAGATCTCACTGTCGGAACGTTTCGGCCTGTGGGTCAGCTTCTATCCGTTCAAGCAGGACGACTACCTGTCGATCATCGGCCACTGGCTGCGGCATTTCGGCTGCAATGACGCTGAAGTTGAAGCCGCGCGCGGCGACGCGCTGGTGTGGGCACTCGAGCGCGGTTCGCGCTCGGGGCGCGTCGCGTGGCAGTTTGCGCGCGACTGGTCCGGCCGGAAATCCGAAGCATGAGCGACGCGCAGACGAACTCGGCCGGTCGTCCGGTGACGGAAGTCGCCGTCGGCGTGCTGGTGCAGCCGGACGGGCGCTATCTGCTGGCGCAGCGTCCGGCGGGCAAGCCATACGAGGGCTACTGGGAATTTCCGGGCGGTAAGCTGGAAACGGGCGAATCGGTCGAGGCGGCGCTTGCCCGCGAGTTACATGAAGAGCTGGGCATCGAAGTGGAAGCGTGCCACCTTTGGCATACGCTCGAACACGATTATCCGCATGCTTATGTGCGGCTTTTTTTCTGCAAGGTGACGCAGTGGAAGGGCGAGCCGCACGGCCGCGAAGGCCAGGCGTTCGCGTGGCAGGCGCTGCCGGCCGAGGTTGCGCCGCTCCTGCCGGCGACCATTCCCGTGCTGGAGTGGCTCGCGTCGGAGAAACGCTGACCGCGGTTCAAGCGGACGACGCGCCCGCGCGCTCAATGCGGGTTGTAGTCGCCGCCAGGCGCCTCGTCTGACGGCGCTTCCTGATCGGTCCCGCCGATTTTGTACTTCTCAGCGGCCCACGCGCCGAGATCGATCTGTTTGCAGCGGTCCGAGCAGAACGGGCGGAAGCGGTTTTCGGGCGTCCAGCGGACGTCCTTTCCGCAAGTAGGGCATTTGACGACGGTTGGCATACGGTCAGGCGGTCAGTACAAATGGAACAAGTAACGAATATAGGGGCTTTTGCTACCGCTTTAAAGGCGCGGCGAGCAAGCCGACCGCTTTATTGAGTCCGTGCAGCGCTTGCGAAGGGCTTGCTTACAGGCTGCAAAGCGTGAGCTGGAAGGGCACATCCACATCGACGGCACGTGGACGCAGATCGCCGTCCTGCACCGTGAAGCGCACCCAGAGCATGTATTTGTTGGCGCTGGCCTCGGGAATCACTCGCAGTTCGGGCGCCACGCGCACCTGCATCAACTGATACGAGCGGCCCGACAGCATTTGCTGATAGCTGCCTGCCATGGCCATAACCTTCGACGCCTGCCCCGACTCCCGTGCAAGCCTTAACACGATCGTGGCCGCGTCGCGCAAAGGCAGCAGCGGTGTGACCCACTTGGCAATGTCCTGACGACGCTGATCCGGATGCAGCTGCTGCCACGCGTAATAAGAGGGCAGGTCGAATTTGCAGGTGCCGCCCGGAATGATCGCCCGGCTGCGGATGCTCGCGAGCCATTCGTTCTCCGCAAGATGCTGGCCCGTCTTGCCCTGCATCTGCGAAAGTCCCGCTAATGTGTGCTCGATTTCGCCGAGCACTGCTTCAAGCGCGCTCTGCTCGATTCCCGGATTGCCGCGAAACGGGGCGAGCGTTTGCCGCTGCCGTTCGAGTTCCTTCATCAGGTCGGACTTGAGATCCGCGCGACCCGCCACCTCTGAGATTTCGAACAGCGTGGTGAGTGCGACATGATGTTCCCTGGCGTCTTCTTGCGTCAGAAAAAACGTGAAGCGCTCGAACAGGTCTTCGAGGCGCAATAGCGTCCGGATTCGCTCGTTGAAGGGGTACTCGTAAAGGATCAAGCGGGCTCGCCTCGGGCGTGGTCGGTGACGGGAATGCAGGACATTCTAATGCCGTGGGACTACCCTAGCAATCACGCGCTTTTCCTGCGGGTTTTTGCACATTTTTGGGCGCGTTTTTCATGGTTTTCCGCTGCTTCGGCATACAGCTAAAGCCAAAGTTCAACGTTTCGCGCCAATAGGTCGCGCGGGCTCTGCGCGCGCCAGCGCCAGGTATGCGCGATGCTGCGCGTCGACCTGCGCTTCGAGCGCGCCGAGCGGCGCATTGTCGTTGACGATCACGTCATCTGCGGCGGCGAGCCGCGCTTCGCGCGTAGCCTGGCGGGCGATGATCGCGAGCACCTGTTCGCGGCTGAAACCATTGCGGGTCATTACGCGCGAGATTTGCGTCTCCACGCTGCAATCCACGGCGAGTACGCGATTCACGCGGGTTTTCCAGCTGCCCGACTCCACCAGTAGCGGAACCACAACGATCACATAAGGGCCGGTGGCCTCGCGTTGCTCGCGTTCCGTTTCTGCGCGAATTAGCGGATGCGTGATGTTCTCGAGCCGCTTGCGCGCCGCGTCGTCGCTGAATACAAGCGTGCGCATGCGTGCGCGGTCGAGCGAGCCGTCCGCGGCGACGAACTCGTTGCCGAACTCGGCGGCGATCCGGGGCATCGCCATGCCGTGCGGTGCGGTGATGCGATGCGCGATCAGATCGGTGTCGACGAGCGGCACGCCGTGCGCCGCGAACAGATCGGCAACAGTCGATTTGCCGCTGCCGATGCCGCCTGTGAGTCCCACAACGAACATGCTTCAGCCTCCGAGAGCCAGGTAAAGCGGTGTGCCGAAAAACAAGGTGAGAACGCCGCCTGCCGCAAGAAACGGCCCGAAAGGCAGCGGCTCTTCGAAGCGCATGCGGCCGCGCCACGTTGCCGCAAGACCGACGACCGCGCCCGCGACGGCGGCGACCAGCACGATCTGAGGGAGCGCCGCCCACCCAAGCCACGCGCCGAGCGCCGCGAGCAGTTTGAAGTCGCCGTAACCCATGCCGTCGATACCTCGCGCGAGCCGGAACAGCCAATGCACGGCCCACAGCACGAGATAGCCGAAAATGGCGCCGAGCACGGCATCCTGGAGACTTGCGAACACGCCGTAGAAGTTGACGATGATGCCTGCCCAAAGCAGGGGCAACGTCATCGAGTCCGGTAGCAGATGCGTGTCGATGTCGATGGCGCTCATCGCCAGCAGGGCGGCGCACAGTCCGAACCCGGCGAGCGCGGCGAGCGTCGGACCGAACAGCGCGAGAGCGCCGGCCGCGAGGGCTGCAGTGCAGAGTTCGAGGAGCGGATAACGTGCGCTCACGCGCGCCCCGCATGCGGAACAGCGACCGCGCAGCAGCACATAGCTGAGCAGCGGCAGATTCTCCCATGCGTGCAGCACATGCCCGCAGTGAGGACAGGCGCTGCGTGGCACCCATAGGTTGTAGCGCGCCGGCAGGCCGTCTTCTTCGAGAGGTTGGTTAGTCGCCTCGCTCACTTCCAGGCGCCACGCGCGTTCGAGCATGATCGGCACTCTATGCACGACGACGTTCAGGAAGCTGCCGATGACGAGCCCGAATACGATCGCAAAAGCAAACTGCAAGGCGGCCGGCAGGCTGCCGAATGCCTGACCGAGACCCGCTGCGAAATGATCCGGCAGCAGGTTCGAAAGCGAGCCCGAAAGCACGGTGGAGGAGGTTTCTGGCACGAGTGGGTGAGCTGCCTGCATGGACGAAACGGTGGATTCGGCTGCGATGCTACACCACGTTGCCGAGTTGAATAATGGGAAGATACATCGCGATGACAAGCCCGCCGACCAGCACCCCCAGCACAACGATGACGAGCGGTTCGCACAGACTCGACAGCGTGCCGATCTTTTCGTCTACCTGACGATCGGCCAGCGACGCCACGTCGAGAAGCATGGTGTCGAGTGCTCCGGACTCCTCGGCAACGGCGACCGGCTGCACGACATCTTGCGGGAAGCAGCTTGCCGAACGCATGGCCGCTGCAAGCCGTTCACCGCGCCGCAGGCGCGCCGCGATGTCCACGGTTGCGCGATCGAAAAAGGCGTTGCCCGTGGCGTGAGTCAGCGAATCGAATGCGTCGGCGAGCGGCGTGCCGGCCGACAGCAAGGTGCCGAGCGCGCGGCTCCACCGAGCGGCGCAGAGCGTGGCCAGCAGTGAACCGGCAATCGGTATTTTCAGCGATAAACGCGCGAAACGGATGCGCGCCGTTTCGGAACGCCGCAGGAGAAACGTCGCCGCGAAATACGCCGCGACGACGACCGCGATGGCGGGCACACTCCATTGCGCTGCACCCGACGATAGCGCTACTACAAACTGCGTTGGCGCCGGCAAACGCGCTCCAAATCCATCGAAGATCTGTTTGAAAGTCGGTACCACCCACACGAGCAAAGCTGCGGTGATTGCCAGAGCCAACAGCAAGATTACGACAGGATAGGTCAACGCCGCGCGCACTTTCGCCCGTTCCGCGGCGGCGCGCTCGCGGTCGTCGGCGATACGCGCGAGAACTGCGGGCAGAGCGCCAGCAGCCTCGCCCACTTCGACGAGTTGACAATACAGAGCGTTGAACTGCAAGGGATGATGTTGCAAGGCAGCCGAAAATCGCAGGCCGGCCGTGATGTCGCGAGCCAATGCGCCGACGATCCGCGGCATGCCGGGACGGCGCGAACTTTGCGCCTGCCCCAGTAGGTCCAGTGCGGGAGCGAGCGGCAAGCCGGCGCGCAGCAGGCTTGCTAGCTGGCGTGTGAACAGCGTGACGTCTGCGGTAGTTGCTTTCGGGCGCGGCGCGGGTCCGTGGGCTTTCAGATCGACCACGAACAGGTTGTCGCGTTTGAGCAGAGCGCGAGCGGTGCCCGCATCCGGCGCAATGAGCAAGCCCGTTCTATGGTTTCCGTCGGGATCGACACCGTGCCATCGGAAGCGCGTGTCGGTCGACGCAGGGCGATGTGTAACGGTATTGCTCACGCGACCTCGGTGGCGGCGAGTGCTTCGGCGAGGCTCGTCGTGCCGTCGCGCACGCGAGCCAACGCGGCGTTGCGAAGCGTGCCGATGTTTTCGCTACGCGCCTGCCGCGCGAGGTCGTGCGTTCCCGCTCGCGCGACGATCAACTCACGCATGGCATCGGATACGGGCATGACCTGATGCACGCCGACGCGGCCCCGATAGCCAATGCCGTGACAAGCCGCACAGCCCTTCGCAGCGTAGGGCTGCCAACCGTCGACCTGTTCTTCGGCGAAGCCCGCGGAACGAAGTGCCGCGGGGGAGTGCGGCGCGGGCGTCCGGCAGGCTGTGCATAGGCGGCGCACCAGTCGCTGCGCCGTCACCATGCGCAGGGCGGCCGCGAGGTTATATGGCGCCACGCCAATGTCGATCAGACGCGCTGCAGCGGCTGGCGCGTCGTTCGTGTGCAACGTCGACAGCACCAGGTGGCCGGTTAGCGCGGCCTTTACGGCGACGTCGGCGGTTTCCTCGTCGCGTATTTCGCCAACCATGACGACGTCCGGATCCTGGCGCAGAAAGGCACGCAGCGCGACGGCGAAAGTGAGCCCGGCCTTTTCACGCACGCTGACCTGGTTGATGCCGGCCAGCTGGATTTCCGCCGGATCTTCGACGGAACAAAGATTGCGCGACTCGCTGTTGAGCAGATTCAGGAAGCAGTACAGCGACAGCGTCTTGCCGCTGCCTGTCGGCCCCGTGACGAGCACCAGGCCGTGCGGCGCGCGAATTGCAGAATCGACGGCATTGCGCTGCTGTGCATCGAGCCCGAGCGAGTCGAGCGAAAGATCGGTTGGCAGCGCGTCGAGCCTGCGCAATACGAGCTTTTCCCCGAACAGCGTGGGCAGCGAGTTGACGCGGTAGTCCTCGATCCTGCCTGGCGACGTGGCGAGCCGAAGCCGGCCGTCCTGTGGAACACGCCGCTTGGCGATGTCCATGCGCGCCAGAACCTTCACGCGCGTGATAAAGGCGTCCCGCAGATGGGCGGGCGGCGTCGCGATTTCATGCAACACGCCGTCGATGCGCAAGCGCACCCGCCAGCCGTTTTCCGCTGGTTCGATGTGCAGATCCGATGCGTTGCGGCGTGTCGCTTCCCGCAGCGTGTCAGTCAGCAGACGCACGGCGGGGGCGTTGTCGGGATCGTGGGCCAGTGCGGCAACGCCGTCGGTTTCGCCGGTGCGCGCGTTCGGCTTATTGCGAGAGGCGCTCTCGCTGCCTGCCGGTAGTGGCCGCAGCAAGGCCGCGGGTTGAAAAGAAGCTTGCATGAAGAGCCGGCGACTAGCCGCCTGTAGAACACGACGGCTTCATCTTCGAGCAAGGCGGTCGGCGCCGCCACTCGGCCGTTCGGCTAATGGCACTCGGCACGGGCTTATGCGATGCTGGGGTGTGCTACGGCCTCAACCTTGAGCGGTAGGCACTTAGCCCAACAGCGCCTTGCCGCCCTTCACGCGCGCTGGCGGCTTGAACAGCTTTACGGTGCGGATCGCCTGGTCGTCGCTGCGCATCACTTCGAGCTTTACGTCGCCGATCTGCACACAGACATCGCCATCGGGAATGTCTTCGAGAATTTCGAGGATCAGCCCGTTAAGCGTTTTCGGGCCGTCAGTGGGCAGCGAAAGTTGCAACCAGCGGTTCAGTTCACGCAGCGGCATGCTTCCCGAAACGATGCATTCGCCCAGCTCGTTCCAGCCCCCACGCGAATTGGCGCCGCGCGGGATCGACGTGGTGAACTCGCCGATCAGTTCCTCGATGATGTCTTCCGGCGTGACGAGCCCTTGCAACTCGCCGTATTCGTTGACGACGAGCGCGATCCGATGCCGGCTCTCCTGGAAGTACTGCAATTGCTGGAACACCGGCGTGCCGGTCGGCACGAAGTACGGCTCGGCGAGCAGTTCGCGCAGCGTCTCGCGTTCCAGCTCCTGGTTGTGCAGCGCGGCGAGTGTCTTGCGAACGTGCAGCACGCCGAGCACGCGGTCAATGTCGCCTTGATAGACGATCAGCTTGTTGTGATAGCAGGTTTCGAGCTGGTGCAGAATCTGCTCGAACGGCGCGTCGAAGTCGAGCGCCTCGATACGTCGCCGGGGGATCATCACATCGTCGACGGAAATGTTTTCGAGGTCGAACAGGTTCAGCAAAATGCTCCGGTGCTTGGTCGGCATGAAGCTGCCGGACTCGAGCACGATGGTGCGCAGTTCTTCAGTGGAGAGGCGCTGATCGCGCGCGCCTTTTGTGTTGATGTGCAGCACCCGCAAGATGCCGGTGGCGAACAGATTGACGAACCAGACGAGCGGCCTGGCAATGCGCATCATCGGCGCGATGAGCAGGCTGGCGGGCAGCGCGATCTTTTCGGGAAACGTCGCGCCGACGATCTTCGGCGTGATCTCGGCAAAAACGATAATCAGAAACGCGACGATGCCGGTCGCGATAGACAGCACCACGTTGTTACGACCGAACGTATGCAGCGCGATCGAAGTAGTCAGCACCGGAATGATGGTGTTGAACAGATTGTTGCCGATCAGCACGACGCTCAGCAGTTGATCCGTGTGCGCCAGGAGACCCTGAGTGGTCTTCGCGCCGAGCGCATTCTTGTTGGCAAGGTGCTTCAGGCGATGGCGGTTGAGCGCCATCATCGCCGTTTCGGAAATGGAGAAAAAGCTCGAGCAGATAAGCAGCAGAAAGACGGCGCCAATCTGCGCCCATAAGGGAAGTTGTTCCACGCGTCGTGAAGAATAGAAGAGGGGAAAAGGATGGGGAGAATATAGCAGAGGGGGCGGAGCAACCCGCCACCAGGGAAGTTGCGAGCCGGGAGGCTTCAGCCTGAACTGCCTGCGGGTGCCGCGAGCAGGGCGACAAGATCGGGCCGCAAAAACAAAAAACCGCCGAGCAAGCTGGGCGGTTTTTCGAGCCTTGAACTAACAAGGCGAATCTGGTCGGGGTGAGAGGATTCGAACCTCCGGCCTCTACGTCCCGAACGTAGCGCTCTACCAGGCTAAGCTACACCCCGATGTGTACTGCAGACTCGATTCAGACTTAACCAGCGTTTGAGTCTTGTTTAAGACTGTCTCGCCGTCGAGTAAGAACATAATTCTAGCAGGCTTTCTTTGTAAATGGAATCAGGAAACGAACAAATCGCGGCTGCCGCAGCTTGCGCTTCCTGTTTCGCGCATTCGAGCGTGTGATCAAGTGCGCCGGACCGTGTGATCGCCTCGAAGATCGTGTCGAAACGGTCGGTGCCGCCTTGCTCAATGGCCTCGCGAGCGAGAGCCGACTGCTCGGGGGTGCCGCGCTCTATCAAATAGATGAGCGGCAGCGTGGGCTTGCCCTCGCGCAGATCGTCGCCGGCATTTTTCCCCATCGACTCGGCCGTGCCCGTGTAGTCGAGCCAGTCGTCCATGATCTGGAAAGCCGTACCGATGCGCCGGCCGAATTCCGCCGCCGCTGCTTCGGTTCTGGCATCTGCGCCGGCCAGCACCGCGCCGAGCTGAGCCGCGGCCTCGAAGAGTTTGGCAGTCTTGTAGCGGATCACCTGCATGTAGCGGGCTTGGTCCACGTCGGCGTCGTGCATGTTCAGCAGCTGCAGCACTTCGCCTTCGGAGATGATGTTGGTGGCTTCCGACAGAATCTCCATGACGCGCATCTTGCCCACTCCCACCATCATCTGGAACGAGCGCGAATAGAGAAAGTCGCCGACGAGCACGCTCGCCGCATTGCCGAACAGCGCGTTGGCGGTCTGGCGGCCGCGCCGTAGATCCGATTCGTCGACCACGTCGTCGTGCAGCAGGGTTGCCGTGTGGATGAATTCGACGACCGCCGCCAGTTCGTGCCGATGCCCCGTGGTCTCGCCGAGCGCGCCGGCCACCAAGAGCAGCAGGGCTGGCCGCAGCCGTTTGCCGCCGGCACTGATGATGTACTCGGAAATCTGGTTGATCAGCATCACCTCGGACGCAAGACGGTGCCGGATGACGCGATTCACCTGCTGCATGTCTTCGGCGATCGGAGCGAGCAGGCTGGCGGCGTTGGAGGAGGTGGTGGCAGTCGACGACATGATGGCTGAATTGGGTAGTGCCGCGAATTATAAGGCGAATCGCGGTTGGTCCGGGTCGCGGACTGCCGCGCGGCGCGCTCGTGGGCACCGCCAGGCGCTCGGCTGCGCGTCACCCGGGCGGAACGCAGGGCCGCTCTGAATGAGTTTTGACCGAGCAGCTAACTCTATGTATAATCACGGGTTTCCGCGCGCGGTGCGTGGGAAAAATGAACACAGAGTGAGGTTCTCAATGTACGCGGTCATAAAAACCGGTGGCAAGCAGTATAAAGTTGCCGTCGGCGAAAAACTTAAAGTAGAACAGATACCGGCAGACATTGACGCTGAAATCACGCTCGACCAGGTTCTCGCAGTGGGCGAAGGCGAATCGATTAAGTTCGGTGCGCCGCTGGTCAGTGGGGCTTCCGTCAAGGCTACCGTCGTGTCGCAAGGTCGTCACAAGAAAGTGACCATCTTCAAGATGCGTCGCCGGAAGCACTACCAGAAGCATGGCGGCCACCGCCAGAACTATACCGAACTGCGCATCGACGCGATCAACGCGTAAGCGCACCGGTTAAGGAGCAAATCAAATGGCACACAAAAAGGCAGGCGGATCGTCCCGGAACGGCCGCGACTCCGAGTCGAAGCGACTTGGCGTGAAAGTGTACGGCGGTCAGGCTATCAACGCTGGCGGCATCATCGTTCGTCAACGTGGCACGCGTATGCACGCTGGCGAGAACGTCGGCATTGGCAAGGATCACACCTTGTTCGCGCTGACGGACGGCCACGTTCAGTTCTCGACGAAAGGCGCCGCGAAGAAGCACATGGTCAACGTCGTCCCGGCAGCAGTCTGAGTTCACTCAGGCACGGGCTTCAGGACCGGAAAAAGGCCCCGCGAAGTTAGCGGGGCTTTTTTTATTGCGGCAAGGGACGTCGGCGCTGCAATTTCGGCACTGCGCCTATGCCGTTCGGTCGATTGATCAACGCGCGACGGGCGCGGCAAAATAGCAGCATCCAGTAGTATTCAGCAGCACCATCTGGCAGTACACCACGGGACGGAGTTACGCATGAAGTTCATTGACGAAGCGAGGATTGAAGTCATCGCCGGCGACGGAGGGGATGGCAGCGCGTCGATGCGCCGCGAGAAGTTTGTTCCGTTCGGCGGCCCGGATGGCGGCGACGGCGGCCGGGGCGGCAGCGTCATTGCGGTAGCAGACCGCAACATCAACACGCTGATCGACTACCGCTACGCGAAAAAACACATGGCGCGAAACGGCGAGAACGGCCGCGGCGCAGACTGTTACGGCAAGGGCGGCGACGACATCACGCTGCGCATGCCGGTCGGCACCACCATTACCGACATGGAAACCGGCGAACTGATCGCCGATCTGACCGAGCACAATCAGAGCGTGCAGATCGCGCAGGGCGGTGCGGGCGGTCTCGGCAATCTGCACTTCAAATCCAGCACCAACCGCGCTCCGCGTCAGAAAACCGACGGCAAGCCGGGCGAGCGACGCATGGTGCGCCTCGAGTTGAAGGTGCTGGCCGACGTCGGCCTGCTCGGCATGCCGAACGCGGGCAAGTCCACGTTCATCTCTTCCGTGTCGAACGCGAAGCCGAAGATCGCCGACTATCCGTTCACTACGCTTGCGCCGAATCTCGGCGTGGTTCGCGTTGGTCCGAGCCGCAGCTTCGTGATCGCCGACATTCCGGGTCTGATCGAAGGTGCCGCGGAAGGCGCGGGCCTCGGCCACCAGTTCCTGCGGCATTTGCAGCGCACGGGCTTGCTGCTGCACATCGTCGACCTGGCGCCGTTCGACGAAGCGGTCGATCCAGTCGCGGAAGCCAAGGCGATTGTCAACGAACTGCGCAAGTACGACGAGCTCCTGTATCAGAAGCCGCGCTGGCTCGTGCTCAACAAGCTCGACATGGTCCCCGAGGACGAGCGTGAAGCGCGCGTTTCGGCGTTTATCGAAGGTTTCGGTTGGGACGGCCCGGTCTTCGAAATCTCGGCGCTGACCGGTCAGGGTTGCGAGAATCTATGCTATGCGGTGTTCGACTACATCGCGGCCCATTCCGAAGCGCAGCGCGCGGCCGAAGCCGAAGACCTCGCCGCCGACGTACGCTTTCGCGATAAGCCGGAAGCACCTGCCGCCGCTAGCGAATCCAGCGCCGATCCGCAGGGCTAAACAATTGGGGCGCCGGGCCTTTGCGGGTTGGCGGCGCGCGTCAGGCGTCATCTTGGGAGCTGCGCACAATGCGTTCCGTCATCGCAGATTCACGGCGATTGGTAGTGAAAGTCGGCTCGAGCCTCGTCACGAATGACGGGCGCGGCCTCGATCATGCTGCGATCGGCCGCTGGGCTGCGCAAATTGCCGCACTGCGCGCGCAGAGCAAGGAAGTGGTGCTGGTCAGTTCCGGCGCCATCGCCGAAGGAATGCAGCGGCTCGGTTGGAGCAAGCGCCCCCGCGAGATCGACGAATTGCAGGCGGCCGCCGCTGTCGGTCAAATGGGCCTCGCGCAGGTATACGAGAGCCGCTTCGCCGAGCATTCGATTCAAACCGCGCAAATCCTGCTGACTCATGCCGACCTTGCAGACCGCGAGCGCTATCTGAACGCGCGCTCCACGTTGCTGACGCTGCTGCGGCTCGGCGTGGTGCCAATCATCAACGAGAACGACACGGTCGTCACCGACGAAATCAAGTTTGGCGACAACGACACGCTGGGCGCACTGGTCGCGAATCTCATTGAGGGTGACGCGCTCATTATCCTCACTGATCAGCAAGGGCTTTTTACCGCCGATCCCCGGAAGGACCCGAACGCCACGCTCGTTCAGCAGGCAGATGCCGGCGCGCCTGACCTGGAAGCCATGGCTGGCGGCGCCGGCTCAAGCCTCGGTCGCGGCGGCATGCTCACCAAGATTCTCGCCGCCAAGCGCGCCGCTCACAGCGGCGCAAACACGGTGATCGCGAGCGGGCGCGAAGCGGACGTGCTGTCGCGGCTCGCGTCTGGCGAGGCGATCGGCACGCAGTTGATCGCTCGCACCGCGCGCATGGCGGCGCGGAAGCAATGGATGGCCGATCACTTGCAGGTGCGCGGCCACGTCGTGATCGACGACGGAGCCGTGGAGAAACTGACGGCAGGCGGAAAGAGCTTGCTGCCCATTGGCATCGTCGGCGTGCAGGGCGCCTTTGCTCGCGGCGAGGTGATCGCGTGCCTCAACGCAGCGGGCCGGGAAGTGGCGCGCGGCCTCACCAACTACAGCAGTGCAGAGACAAAGCTGATCCAGCGGCGTCCGAGCGGCGAGATCGAATCAGTGCTCGGCTATATGCTAGAGCCCGAACTGATTCATCGCGACAACCTGGTGCTGGTTTGAGTAGCTAACTGGCTCACGCGCAACATGTGAAAAAGCCGTTCCAGCGAGATGCAGGAACGGCTTTTTTCTGGCGCGTCGGCGAAGCGTCAGTGAATCAACGAAGTCGCCGTGCGCTTGTAGCGGATGTTCTCCACAATCGTCTTTGCGCTCCCCGTCGGGATCTTGTTTGCGCACAGATAGTCCTGATACAGCGCCGCGTGATACGCGTTCAGCGCACCATTCTCGATACGCGTAAAGTCGTTCGCGACTGTCCTGTCCCAATCGTCATGATCCGCGTTCAGGCCGGCATACAGGCGCCATTCATAGTTGTCGCAGCGGATGCCTTCATAGTTCACGTTGCGCGCGCCACTCGGGCTCGTCACCACCACGGTATAGCGCACGACGCCGTCGGAGCCGACAGTCAGCGAGTTCTTGTCGATCGCGAAATGTAGCGGCGTATTGCCTGACACCTCGAAAGGCAGCAGGTTCGAGTCCTGCGGCAGCGGTGGCAAAGTCTCGACCTTGTTTTCGACCCAATTGCTCGGCCGGTCCAGCAAATAGGCAAAGGCGCTGTCGTCCTTGTTGGTGGCTGTGCCGGCGCTCGAACAGCCAGTCAGCAGAGCGCCGGTGGCGACGCACGCCACGACGAGAGCAAGTGCTTTCAATATGGTTTCCTCGAAAAAGCGGGCGCGGCTCAAGAAGCCGCGCCCGCATAGACGACAAAGGCGACGTAGACGGCCACGCAGAATGGTCAGTTGCGCACGCCGTGATGACGGAACATCGAACCCGCAGCCTCGCGAGCCGAGTCGTCGTCGAGTTCCGATACGGTGCCGGCCTCGTTCCCCGAGCCGGCAGCTTCGCCGCAATCGGACACGCTTGTCGTGTGAACCGAAGTTTCGATTCTGACGGACGTTACCGTGGTCACCGTCATTACCGTGGAATCCGGCGGACTTTCCATGGACGACGCTATCCGGGGATAACGCGGCCCGTGGTGCCCGCCAGGTTTTTCCGCACGCGGCGCAGTGCGGCGCATGAAACGGGATAGCTCCGTCAGCGCCAACTGATAAACATCCCGCTTGAACTCGATCACACAGTCGAGCGGTACCCAATACTCGTTCCAGCGCCAGGCGTCGAACTCCGGGTGGTCTGTGGCGCGCAAGCAGATGTCGCAATCGCGTCCTACCATTCGGAGCAAGAACCAGATTTGTTTCTGGCCGCGGTAGTGACCGCGTACCTCGCGCTTGATGAACTTGTCAGGCACCTCGTAACGCAACCAGTCGCGCGTGCGACCAATCACCTTGACGTGCTCCGGAAGCAGACCGGTTTCTTCGTGTAACTCCCGATACATCGCTTGCACGGGGGTCTCTCCGTACTTGATGCCCCCCTGCGGAAACTGCCAGGAATGTTCACGGAGCCGTTTGCCCCAAAACACCTCGTTGTGCGCGTTCAAGAGGATGATGCCGACGTTCGGGCGAAAGCCTTCACGATCCAGCATACAACCACCTTCGAATCCTTTAAAATTGCTTTGATTATAAACAGATAACGGACCCGACGCACCGATTCGCACCAGATTGGAACGATTCGCCGCAAAAGGCCTGCTTTGCGGTAGCCTGTCCGTCTTTGCGTGCCTGATCCCTTGTGCGAAAGACTTTGCACGGCGGCTTGTGCGCCCCGGCGGCGGCCCTTGCGCCGGAATGGCGAACCGGGCGGGCCCGGCCAGGCAGCCGTATCGATTTCCCCGTTTTTACCCTTTCGGGCGGTCCCTCCGGAGCCGCCGCTTTTGGAAAATCTGAATGAAAGCTTCCCGTTTCTTTATCGGCACCCTGAAAGAAGCTCCGGCCGACGCCGAGATCGTCAGTCACAAGCTCATGGTGCGTGCCGGCATGATCCGCCGCGTCGCCGGCGGCATCTATAACTACCTGCCGATCGGCTTGCGCTCGATCCGCAAGGTGGAAGCGATCGTGCGTGAGGAAATGAACCGGGCAGGCGCGATTGAACTGCTGATGCCGGCTGTGCAACCGGCCGAGCTGTGGCAGGAGTCGGGTCGCTGGGAAAAATACGGCCCTGAACTCCTTCGTTTCAAAGACCGCAAGCAATCCGACTTCGTGATCGGACCGACCCACGAAGAAGTGGTGACAGACATCGCGCGTGGGCAGATCAAGAGCTACCGTCAGCTGCCGGTCAACTTCTATCAGATCCAGACGAAGTTCCGCGACGAAATCCGTCCGCGTTTCGGCGTGATGCGCGGCCGCGAGTTCATCATGAAAGACGCGTACTCGTTCGACAAGGACGCGGCAGGCCTGCGCGAGTCATATCGCAAGATGTACGACGCGTACGTGCGCATCTTCACGCGCCTCGGTCTCGATTTCCGCGCGGTCGCGGCGGACAACGGTTCGATTGGCGGCAGCGGCTCGCATGAATTCCACGTGATCGCCGATACGGGTGAGGACGCAATCGCCTATTGCCCGACGTCCGACTTCGCCGCGAACGTCGAAGCGGCCGAAGCTTTGCCGCTCTACGCACAGCGCGCGGCGCCCACCGAGCAGATGAAAAAGACGCCGACGCCCGGCAAGGCGAAGTGCGAGGCCGTCGCCGAACTGCTGAACATTCCGCTCGAGCGCACCATCAAGTCGATCGTGCTCGCCACCGAAAACGAGGGCGCCGAACCGACCATCTGGTTGCTGATGCTGCGCGGCGATCACGACCTGAATGAGATCAAGGCAAGCAAGCTGCCGGGACTCGCCGATTTCCGCATGGCGACCGAGGCCGAGATCATCGAAACGTTCGGCACGCCGCCAGGCTATCTCGGTCCGCTCAACACAAAGAAGCCGGTGAAAGTCGTGGCGGACCGCACGGTCGCGAACATGAGCGACTTCGTGGTGGGATCGAACGAGGTGGACTACCACACCACGGGCGTGAACTGGGGTCGCGATCTGCCGGAACCGGTCGTTGCCGATATTCGCAACGTGAAAAAGGGCGATCCGTCGCCGGACGGCAACGGCGTGCTAGACATTTGCCGCGGCATCGAAGTCGGCCACGTGTTCCAGCTCGGCACCAAGTATTCGGAAGCGATGAACGCAACGTGCCTCGACGAAAACGGCAAGCCGCAGCCTATGGAAATGGGCTGCTACGGCATCGGCGTCACGCGTATTCTGGGCGCCGCGATCGAACAGAATTTTGACGACAAGGGCATCATCTGGCCGGAATCGATCGCGCCGTTCGAAGTCGTGCTGTGCCCGATGGGCTATGACCGCAGCGAAGCCGTGCGCGAGCAGGCCGACAAGCTCTACGCCGAACTGGTCGAAGCGGGCATCGACGTGATTCTCGACGATCGTGGCGAGCGCCCCGGCGTGATGTTCGCCGACTGGGAGCTGATCGGCGTGCCGCATCGTCTCGTGATCGGCGATCGTGGCCTGAAGGAAGGCAAGCTCGAATATCAGGGCCGCCGCGACGCGGAGGCGACGTTGCTGCCGGTCGATGAAGCCGCGCAAACGGTGATCGAGAAGGTTCGCGCGGCGCTGGCGCGCTAAGCGGGGCGGACGGTGGAGTACACCTTCCTGTCCGCGACCGTGCTGCTGATCCTGATCACTGACCCGCTCGGCAACATTCCGCTTTTCATCAGTTGTCTGCGCGGTGTGTCGCCGAAGCGGCGCACCGCGGTGATTCTGCGAGAAGTCGCGATCGCGTTTGCGATCCTGCTGGTGTTCATGGTCGTCGGCGACGCGTTTTTGCGCATGATGAGTCTCACCGACCAGTCGTTGCGCATCGGCGGCGGCATTGTGTTGTTTCTGATTGCGCTGCGTATGGTGTTCCCGCATCCTGACGGCCCTTTTGGCGGCGACGTGCGTGGCGGCGAGCCGCTGATCGTGCCGCTTGCCATTCCGGCGCTGGCAGGGCCGTCGGCGCTCGCAACCGTGATGCTGCTGACGTCGCAGGCGCCCGGCAAGATGTTCGAATGGATCGGCGCGCTGACCGTCACCATGATCGTCTGCGCAGTGGTGCTGATGCTGGCCGAGCGTATTCAGGCCTGGCTCGGCGAGCGAACCATGATGGCATTTGAACGGTTAATGGGACTCGTGCTGGTGGCGATCTCAGTGGAGATGATGCTTGGCGGTATCCGCGCGTTCGTGCATCAACTGTGAGTGGCGCGCGCTGTCAGTCGAAGCGGCAATTGGCAACACGTGGACGGATCTCTGAGTCGAACTCAGTTGAGTGAAACCCCGCAAGCAACATTCGACGCAACAAATAGCGGCCCAGTGGGCCGCTTTTTTTATCTCGTGATTTGCGCGCCGGGCAAGTCACGCGCCTTCAGTCAACGCGCGAATAGTCGGCAGGTTGCGCCAGTAGCCTTTGGCGTCCATGCCGCAGCCGAAAACGTAGCGGTCCGGCACTTCGAAGCCGCAGTAATCGGGGCGCAGCGGCTTGGCTTTCGGAATGATCTTTTCGCACAGCACGGCGCTCAGGAAGCGCTTGGCGCCCATTGCGAGGATGCGGTCGCGGATCGCGGCCATCGTCTCGCCTTCGTCGAGGATGTCGTCGAGCACTAGCACCACGCGATCCTTCACCGACTCGGCCGGCGCCACGCGCCATTGCATCTCGTTGCCGCCCTTTGTGGTGTTGCGATAGCGGGTGAGGTGGATGTAGTCGAACTCGAGCGGGAAATCGAGGTGCGGCAACAGCATGCCGGTGAACACCGCGGCGCCGCCCATCACCGACAGCACGAGCGGAAAGTCCTCGCTCATTTCGTTGCGGATGGAGGTCGCCATGCCGCTGATCGACGCGTTGACCTCGTCGGCCGAAACGATTTCTTCGGAGTGGCTAAAAATGTGGAGAGCTTCTTCGCGGTTCATGACGTCTGGCGGGCGGTAACTGTATACATAGTGTGAGTGAGAACGCCCTGAAGGAAGTTCCCATGGTGACGGTGGCTGCGGGCCGGGTCGGCAACCCGCGCGCCGCCGTCTTGCTAAAGCTTAGCGCATGCCGGGCAACATGCCCTTCATGCCGCGCATCATCTTTTGCAGATTGCCGCCTTTCAGCTTTTTCATCATGGTGCGCATCTGATCGTACTGGTTCAGCATGCGGTTGACTTCCTGCACCTGCACACCCGCACCTGCGGCGATGCGGCGCTTGCGCGTCGCCTTGATCAGATCCGGCTTGGCGCGCTCGAGCGGCGTCATGGAGTTGATGATGCCTTCCATGCGGCGCATCTGTTTTTCGGCCTGGCTCATGTCGGCGCCGGCGGCGGCCTGCTGGAATTGCGCGGGCAGCTTGTCCATCAACGAAGAGAGACCGCCCATGCCCTTCATTTGCGTCAGTTGTGCGCGGAAATCGTTGAGGTCGAAGTCGCCGCCTTTCTTGACCTTATCGGCGAGCTTCTGTGCGGCTTGAACGTCCACGCCGCGTTGCGCTTCCTCGACGAGAGCGAGAATGTCGCCCATGCCGAGAATCCGGTTCGCCATACGATCCGGGTAGAAGACTTCAAGACCGTCGAGCTTTTCCGCGACGCCGACGAACTTGATCGGCTTGCCCGTCACGTGACGCACCGAGAGTGCGGCGCCACCGCGCGAGTCGCCGTCGAGCTTCGTGAGCACCACGCCGGTGAGCGGCAGCGCGTCGCTAAATGCTTTGGCGGTGTTGACCGCGTCCTGGCCGAGCATTGCATCGACGACGAACAGCGTTTCCGCCGGCTTCAACGTGGTGTGCAGCGCGGTGATTTCCTGCATCATCGCTTCGTCGATACCTAGACGGCCGGCCGTGTCGACCAGCAGCACGTCGTGATAATGACGCCTGGCCCAGTCGACCGCGGCGCGCGCGATGTCGACCGGCTTCTGATCCGGTTCCGACGGGAAGAAGTCCGCGCCGACCTGCTCGGTCACCGTCTTCAACTGCGCGATAGCAGCGGGGCGATAGACGTCGCACGAAACGGTCAAAACCTTTTTCTTGTACTTCTCGCGCAGCAGCTTGGCGAGCTTGCCGACCGTGGTCGTTTTACCCGCGCCTTGCAGACCCGCCATCAGAATGACGGCCGGCGGCGTGACGGCGAGATTCAGCTCGGCGGCTTTGCCTTCGTAGTCGCCGCCGATCACGGCGGTCAGCTCGCGCTGCACGACGCCGACGAGTGCCTGACCAGGCGACAGGCTGCTAATCACTTCTTCGCCGAGCGCCTTCTCTTTGACCTTGGCGATGAACTCGCGCACGACGGGCAGCGCCACGTCCGCCTCGAGCAGCGCCAGACGCACCTCGCGCAGCATTTCCTGGGTGTTCGCCTCGGTGAGCCGGGCTTCGCCGCGCAGCGTCTTGACGACGCGCGCCATCCGTTGAGTCAGATTGTCGAGCATGGGGAGCGATGAACAGTGCGGCCCCGGGCGAGCGCGAAGTGGAAGACGTCGCGGATCAGGGGCCTAGTGTAAACTTCGAATATGGATATTGTACTGTATGCCCTCACTGCGCTCCTGTACGGCGGACTCGCCATAGCCGGCTGGCGCTCGCACCGGCACGCCGGGTCGCGCCCCGTGCTGGAAAGCGTTCCGCCAATGCCGGCTGCCGCGACCACCGGCGCGAACACACAGGCACAGTCCGGGTTCGCCGGCTCGGCAGCTTCGGGCATGAGTTCGTCGGGCCGCACGTTGCTGTTCGTCGCGCTGCTCGCGCATGGCGTGCTGCTGCATACCACGATCTTCCCGCAGAACGCCATGGTGTTCGGCTTTGCGTTTGCGCTGTCCGCCATGTTCTGGCTCGGCGCGGGCATCTACTGGATAGAAAGCTTCTTTTTCCCGCTCGACGGACTGCGTCTGCTGGTATTGCCGCTCGCCTGCGTCGCCTCGTTATTGCCGCTCGCCTTCAACGGCGTGCGTGTGCTGCCGTATTCGGCCGCACCCATGTTCAAGCTGCACTTTCTGATCGCCAACATCGCCTATGGTCTGTTCGCGATCGCGGCGCTGCACGCCATTCTGATGCTGCTCGTCGAGCGGCGTCTTCACGCAATGCGCGGCGGAATCGCGCAGCGGAACGTGGCTGCGGCAGGCAACGGCTGGCTGTCCAGCTGGCTCGACACGCTGCCGCCGTTGCTCACGCTCGAGAAGTTGCTATTCCGTCTGATCGGCGCCGGCTTCGTGCTGCTCACGCTGACGCTCGTGTCGGGCATTCTGTTCAGCGAGCAACTGGTCGACCGCGCGCTGCGTCTCGATCACAAGACCGTGTTCGCGATTCTTTCGTGGGTCATGTTCGGCGCGCTTCTGACGGCGCGCAAAGTGTCCGGCTGGCGCGGCCGTGCTGCATTGCGCTGGGTGCTGGCGTCGTTCGTCGCGTTGCTGCTGGCGTACGTCGGCAGCCGTTTTGTTTTCGAGGTGCTGTTGCACCGTGCTGTAGTGTGAGCGTGCCCCATGCGACAAATTTTTCTGCTCATCATATTGTTCTTCGTCGGCCAGTGGCTCGTGAAGGCGCTGCGCCGTCATGACGCGCACTCGGCACAACGCACCGGCGCCGGCGGCGCGCGAGGCGCATCGGGCGCCGCCGGCAATGGCAACGGTGCCGCGCGTCCCGCACAACCGCCTCAACTCGCCGAGCCGATGATCCGTTGCGTCGAGTGCGGCGTGCATGCGCCTAAGAGCGACTCGGTGGTCGTCGCCGGGCAACCGTTCTGCAGCGCCGCTCACGCGCGGCGGCACGGCGCACGACCCACGGGCCGCGACGCCCGATGAGCATCGCGTTCGCCGTCGACGCAGACGGTTGGGTCGCACAAGCGCGCAGGCTGCCATCGCCGAATTTCGAAGCACGGCCGCAAGGCGCGGTGCCGACTCTGATCGTGGTCCATAACATCAGCCTGCCGCCTAACCAGTTTGGCGGCACGGCGATCGCCGAACTGTTTCTCAATACGCTCGATTGTGACGCGCATCCTTATTACGAAGCGCATCTGCGCGGCGTGCGGGTGTCCGCGCACTTCGTGATTCATCGCGACGGCGCGCTCGAGCAGTTCGTGTCGTGCAATGAGCGCGCATGGCACGCAGGCCCATCGAACTTCTTCGGCCGTGAGCGTTGCAACGATTTCTCGATCGGCATCGAACTGGAAGGCAGTGACACGACTCCTTTCGAGGCGGCGCAATACCGCACGCTCAGCTCGCTCGTCAGTGCGCTGACAGCTCGCTATCCGATCGAAGCGCTTGCCGGGCACTCCGACATTGCGCCTGGTCGCAAGACTGATCCAGGACCACATTTCGAGTGGGCGCGTCTGCAACGCGATACGTTGCTGGCGGATCGGTATTTCCCCTATCTCAAGTTTTCCAGAACGCTGTAACGGCACTTTGCGCGACGTCGCGCGTGAGCCGCAGAGCGAGGCTCTGCCTGCTTCTGCGGGTGGAGCGCTTCGCGCCGCGCGGTGCAAAAGTCAAGACTTCAAAAGCAAATAAAACCGTTTGACCTGTCTCGAATCTCCACTATACTTGGTGCCACAAATTCAGTTACGCACTAGATATTGTGTGTCCTGTGTATAACTGTGTGAATAACCGAGTGCATAACTACTTGCACAAGTCGCGGCGCCCCGCTCTTTGAGCACGGCGCCGCAAGCATTCCAGGCAGCGAAAAATAATCCTGCAGCGCAGCCGGACCTGACCAGCCGGCGGCAACCAAAAGCATCAGGAAAGGGGCTGAGAGTGATCGCGACGCATACGACGAAGACCGTTTTCAATTCGAATCAGGCTTCATCGCAGTCGCATCCCGCCAGCCGCCCAGGCCGGTCTTTTTCCTGCACCTCCTCGCTTGCGCACGCGGCGGCGCAGCGTTCGTTTTAATCCGCGGCACTCGCCGCAACATTTCCAGGACCAGGAGCTTTGCACATGCAAACCACCGACAACGTGACGACCCGGTATGAGGGATCACCGACTGGCCAGGCGTTCGGCCAGGCACAAGGCACTCAAGCGCTCGCGCCGCAAGCGACGTACGCCGACTACAAGGTGATCCGTCGTAATGGCAGCGTGGTGTCGTTCGAACCGTCGAAGATCGCCATCGCCGTGACGAAGGCATTTCTCGCCGTCAACGGTGGTCAAGGCGCGGCGTCGGCGCGTGTGCGTGAACTGGTCGAACAACTGACGCAGAACGTGGTGCGCGCGCTGCTGCGCAGCCGTCCGAACGGCGGCACGTTCCATATCGAAGACATTCAGGATCAGGTCGAACTCGCGCTGATGCGCGGCGGCGAGCACAACGTCGCACGTGCGTACGTGCTGTATCGCGAGAAGCGCACGCAGGCGCGCGCTCATGACGATCACGCTGCCGCCGGCACGCCGGGCCTCACGGTCACGGACAATGGCGTGACGCGTCCGCTCGACCTCGCTGCGCTGCGCGGCATTATCGAGTCCGCTTGCGCGAACCTGGGTGACGCGGTGAGCGCGGAGCCGATCGTCGCGGAAACGGTGAAGAATCTGTACGACGGCGTGCCGATGAGCCAGGTCTACGACTCGGCGATTCTGGCTGCCCGTACGATGATCGAAAAAGACCCGGCGTACAGCCAGGTCACCGCTCGCATTCTGCTGCACACCATCCGCCGCGAGATTCTCGAAGAAGAAGTCACGCAAGCCGAAATGGGCGAGCGTTATGCCGAGTACTTTCCGCAGTTCATCAAGCGCGGCGTGCAAGCCGAGCTGCTCGACGACAAGCTGCTGCAGTTCGACCTGAAGCGCCTGGGTGCCGCGCTCGACAACAACCGCGATCTGCAATTCGGCTATCTCGGTCTGCAGACACTGTATGACCGTTACTTCCTGCACCACGACGGCGTGCGTATCGAAATGCCTCAGGCATTCTTTATGCGTGTCGCAATGGGCCTGTCGCTGAACGAGATCGACCGCGAAGCGCGCGCGATCGAGTTTTACAACGTGCTGTCGAGCTTCGACTTCATGTCGTCCACGCCGACGCTGTTCAACTCGGGCACGCGCCGCTCGCAGCTGTCGTCGTGCTACCTGACCACGGTCGACGACGACCTGGACGGCATCTACGAAGCACTGAAGGAAAACGCGCTGCTCTCGAAGTTTGCCGGCGGTCTGGGCAACGACTGGACGCGTGTGCGTGCGCTCGGCTCGCACATCAAGGGCACCAATGGCAAATCGCAAGGCGTGGTGCCGTTCCTGAAGGTCGTCAACGACACGGCTGTCGCCGTGAACCAGGGCGGCAAGCGCAAGGGCGCGGTGTGCGCGTACCTGGAAACGTGGCACCTGGACATTGAAGAGTTCCTCGAGCTGCGCAAGAACACCGGCGACGACCGTCGTCGCACGCACGACATGAACACGGCGAACTGGATTCCCGACCTGTTCATGAAGCGCGTGATGGAAGGCGGCGACTGGACGCTGTTCTCGCCGTCCACCTGCCCGGACCTGCACGACAAGTTCGGCGCCGAGTTCGAAGCGGCTTACACGGCTTACGAAGACAAGGTCGCGCGCGGCGAGATCAAGCTGTTCAAGAAGGTGCCCGCGGCGCAACTGTGGCGCAAGATGCTCGGCATGCTGTTCGAAACCGGCCACCCGTGGATCACGTTCAAGGATCCGTGCAATGTGCGTTCGCCGCAACAGCACGTCGGCGTCGTCCACTCGTCCAACCTTTGCACGGAAATTACGCTGAACACGAGCGACTCGGAAATCGCGGTCTGCAACCTGGGCTCGGTGAACCTCGTCGCGCATCTGAAGGAACAGGCCGACGGCACGCTCGCGCTCGACCATGACAAGCTCAAGCGCACGGTCAGCGTTGCAATGCGCATGCTCGACAATGTGATCGACATCAACTATTACGCAGTTGCCAAGGCGCGTAACTCGAACCTGAAGCACCGTCCGGTCGGCATGGGCATCATGGGCTTCCAGGACTGCCTGCATCTGCTGCGCACGCCGTACGCGTCTGAAGAAGCGGTCAAGTTCGCCGACACGTCGATGGAAGCGGTCTGCTACTACGCTTACTACGCGTCGACCGAACTGGCGCAAGAACGCGGCCGCTACTCCAGCTACCGCGACTCGCTGTGGGATCGCGGCATCCTCCCGCAAGACTCGGTCAAGCTGCTGGCCGACGCGCGTGGCGGCTATGTCGAAGTCGATTCGAGCGAGTCGATGGACTGGACGGAACTACGCGAGCGCATCGCCACTTACGGCATGCGCAACTCGAACTGCATCGCGATCGCGCCGACGGCGACGATCTCGAACATCATCGGCGTGTCGGCTTGCATCGAACCGACGTTCCAGAACCTGTATGTGAAGTCGAACCTGTCGGGCGAGTTCACGGTGGTCAACGACTACCTGGTGCGTGACCTGAAGGCGCGCGGCCTGTGGGACGAAGTGATGGTCGCCGACCTGAAGTACTTCGACGGCACGCTCTCGCGCATCGACCGTATCCCGGCCGACCTGCGCGCGATCTACGCGACCGCGTTCGAAGTCGATCCGAAGTGGCTCGTCGAAGCGGCGTCGCGCCGTCAGAAGTGGATCGACCAGGCGCAGTCGCTGAACATCTACATGGGCGGCGCATCGGGTAAGAAGCTCGACGAGATCTACAAGCTCGCATGGGTGCGCGGTCTGAAGACCACGTACTACCTCCGCACGATGGCGGCAACGCACGTCGAGAAATCGACAGTCGCTCACGGCGCGCTCAACGCAGTGAGCTCGGGCGGCGGTGAAGGCACGGGTGGCGTCGGCGGCGGCGCGGCAGGCGGTTTCGGCGCGAGCGGCGGTGCCGGTGGTGCACTCGGCAACGGCGGCGGCCTTCAGGCAGCAGCAGCGGCAGCGCCGGCAGTCGCAGTGGAAGCGGCACCCGAAGCAGACGGTCCCGTCTGCATGATGCGTCCGGGCGACCCCGGCTTCGACGAATGCGAGGCTTGCCAGTAAGGGCCGAGCAGCAAGCGGGTTCGTTGCTTGCTGACGGGTTCCAGGTAAAGACCCGCATGCAGCGATCAACGAACCTGATAGAGATGAAGCAGATATAAACCGACGAGCGGCGCGACAAGCAAGATAGACGAAGTCAGCGAGGCCGCACCGCTCATCGACGCAACGAAGCGAAGCATCCACGCAACGAAGCGTAGGCAACGAAGCCGGGCGACAAGCGCAACGAAGCAACGAAGCCAGGCAACGAAGCAACGAAGCAACGAGTCGGCACTTCACAAAGCGCGCGAGACAACATCCGGGCGCGCGACCCAACGCTTCGACCGATGGAGCGAACAACGCAGTCGGCCACACGCATCGCCACGCATTGCATTGAACTTCATCTCGCTAGCGCTGACGAACCGGCAACTCGCAGAGAAGTGCAAGACACAGCAAACGCACTCCGCAATACAGATAGATAGAGCAGCGAAACGACGCTTCAACGCGTTGCTCTTCGAACTCGCGAAGCACCTCGGCGACACACGTTCAACTCGCTTCATACGAGGCAATGCACACAGTCTGTTGAACAAAGTGTTGTATGAACGTAGCAACGCGAATCGAAAACAGGATTTTTCGCGAGTGGACTCTTTTATCGCTCGTGAAAAGATGGTACAAACCGTTCTAAATTGATGGTGACATTTATGCTCAACTGGGATGACGAGATCACTGCCGTAACTCCCTCGAGCGCTACGCAACCGAACGTGTTGCGCAACGCTGCGGGACCGGCTGTCGGTTCGCAAGTCGGAACGCGTTCCGCTCCTCATGCTCCCTCGGCTCAAGACATCTTCGCGAACGACATCGCTGTCGCTCCCGTTGCTCATGCTGCTGGAACTGCTGCAGTTTCAGAAGCGCGAGTGAATGTCGCCGACAAGCGCATCATCAACGGCCAGACTGACGTGAATCAGTTGGTGCCGTTCAAGTACAAGTGGGCTTGGGAAAAGTATCTGGCTGGTTGCGCCAACCACTGGATGCCGCAAGAAGTGAACATGTCGCGCGACATCGCCCTCTGGAAAGACCCGAACGGGCTGACCGAAGACGAGCGCCGCATCGTCAAGCGCAACCTGGGCTTCTTCGTCACGGCCGACTCCCTCGCCGCCAACAACATCGTGCTGGGCACCTACCGCCACATCACGGCTCCCGAATGCCGCCAGTTCCTGCTGCGCCAGGCGTTCGAAGAAGCGATCCACACACACGCCTATCAGTACATCGTCGAATCGCTGGGCCTCGACGAAGGCGAAATCTTCAACGCGTATCACGAGGTCCCCTCGATCCGCGCGAAAGACGAATTCCTCATTCCGTACATCAACGTGCTGACCGATCCGGGTTTCCAGACCGGCACGCTCGAGACTGACCAGACGCTGCTGCGCTCCCTGATCGTGTTCGCCTGCGTGATGGAAGGCTTGTTCTTCTACGTCGGCTTCACGCAAATTCTGGCGCTCGGCCGTCAGAACAAGATGACGGGCGCCGCGGAACAGTACCAGTACATCCTGCGCGACGAGTCGATGCACTGCAACTTCGGCATCGACCTGATCAACCAGATCAAACTTGAGAACCCGCAACTCTGGACGGCTGAGTTCCGCGCGGAAATCCGCGAGATCTTCCAGCAAGCGGTCGAACTTGAATATCGTTACGCAGAAGACACGATGCCGCGCGGGGTGCTCGGCCTCAATGCGTCGATGTTCAAGAGTTATCTGCGCTTCATCTGCAACCGCCGTTGCCAGCAGATCGGTCTCGATCCGCTGTACCCGAACGAGGAAAACCCGTTCCCGTGGATGAGCGAGATGATCGACCTGAAGAAGGAGCGCAACTTCTTCGAGACGCGTGTGATCGAATATCAGACTGGCGGCGCGCTGACCTGGGAGTGATCCGGGTTCGTGTCGTAGATGCATTCATCGATGGGGATGCCGTGAGCCTTGGCCGCGGCAATTATGTTTAGGAGCTGAACCGCCTGATGCAAAGCGTGCCCGGTGCGCCGCGTGCCTTCGCGGCCCACAAACATGACAGGCACTTTGCGAACCCTTCAGTGGGATGGGCAAACTTCCCCCCGGAAAAAGTCGCCGGCGTTATCGCCGGCGGCTCGATCAAGCAATTGCCGGTGTTGAAACCCAACACCGATGACATTTGGCGCGCGGTGCCTTCGGGCACGGCGCGCCTTACCGCATTCATTAGCGTAAGCGCGCGGCACCTGCGTACGCCGATGAATAGCCCGCTTCGTAGCGCGCGCCCTGAGAAGCGTCCGCGGGAAGCGGGTTTTGACGAAGGGTGTAGTTTGAACTGACTCTCATCTGAAAACCTGAAGGAGAAAATGATGGCAACTGCAAAGAAAGCCGCCGCTAAGAAGCCTGCAGCAAAGAAGGTCGCAGCAAAGAAGGCAGCTCCGGCGAAGAAGGCTGCACCGGCAAAGAAGGTAGCAGCGAAGAAGGCAGCGCCGGCTAAGAAGGTCGCGGCAAAGAAAGCTGCACCGGCTAAGAAGGTAGCAGCGAAGAAAGCTGCACCGGCTAAGAAGGTTGCAGCGAAGAAAGCCGCACCGGCAAAGAAGGTAGCAGCGAAGAAGGCAGCGCCGGCTAAGAAGGCCGCAGCAAAGAAGGCAGCACCGGCGAAGAAGGCAGCAGCGAAGAAGGCTGCACCGGCTAAGAAGGCCGCAGCCAAGAAGACCGCGCCTGCGAAGAAGGCTGCTGCGAAGAAAGCCGCGCCTGCTAAGAAGGCTGCCGCCAAGAAGGCTGCGCCCGCGAAAAAGGCTGCTGCTAAAAAGGCTGCGCCTGCCAAGAAGGCTGCTCCTGCGAAGAAGGCCGCTGCTCCTGCGAAGAAGGCTGCCCCTGCGAAGAAGGCTGTCGCCAAGAAGGCTGCGCCTGCACCCGCTGCGACTTCTGTTTCGAGCGCACCGGCGGCGACGGTGAAGACCGCGCTGAACCCGGCAGCGGCATGGCCGTTCCCGACGGGCAGCCGTCCGTAACTCGGGCAGTTAGCAGGTCAGTAAGCAGTAGGAGTGCATGGACGCATCGCACGATGCGTCCAATGATCGAGTGGCGCTCAACGTAGCTTCGCGAGCGCTACCCGGTCAGGGTCCCGTTGCCGGTTTCCGGCGACGGGATTTTTTTTCGTCGGTGCATAACGGGGAACGTCGGCACGCGGAATCAACCCCACGGATGCAGCCACACACGCACCGCGCGCAGGCGAAAAAAAACGCATGCACAGGGGAGGGCATGCGTGTGAGGTCGACGCGGCCGCGTTATGCCTGGCCGTTCGAGAGGGGAACCTTAATGCGTGACGCGCGTAACGCCGCCGCTGGAAAGAAGCCGAACGCGCTCGCCGGCACGGAAGATCTCGCCGGTTGAGCTTTGCGTGATCGCGCGGATGTCGCCGTTATCGAGCCGCACGGTAACTTCCAGACCGTCGTGCACGGCCACCCGGTTCTCGACCGTGTTGCCGGCCACCGCACCCGCCAGACCGCCAATGATCCCGGTGATGATCGAGCCCGTGCCGCCGCCGATAGTGCTGCCCGCCACTGCACCGAGAGCGCCGCCGCCGATTGCGCCAATGCCGCTCGGCTGGCCGTTGTTCGAGCTGATCTTGACTGCGCGCACACTGTCGACCGTGCCCATGCGGACCGTTTCTTCGCGCTGTGCCTGCGACGCCGTGTAAACGTCGGCAGAGCTGCTGTTGTATGCGCACCCCGACATGACCAGCGAACCGGCGATCAAGGTGGCCACCATCAGGCGACTCGTTATTCTCATTCCCTAACTCCAATAGCTTCGGTATTACGGCAGGTCGTACCCGAACGCCTGCTTGAACCGTTCGTTGATCTGCGCCCGGGTGGGCGCATAGTTTTGCGGACCCTGATGCTCGATCTTCAGCGCGCCCATCAGGCTCGCGAGACGGCCGGCGGTCGCCCAGCCGAGCTTGTTCTCGATGCCGTACAGCAAGCCGCCGCGAAACGCGTCGCCGCATCCTGTAGGGTCCAGCACCTGCTGTGCCTTAACGGCCGGAATCTCTTCGACGCCGTCCGCGTGATGAATCTGCGCACCGTGTTCGCCGAGCGTGACGATGAGCGCTTCGACCTTGCCGGCGATCTCTTCGATCGACCAACCTGTCTTGTTGCTCACAAGTTTGGCTTCGTAATCGTTGACAGCTACGTAAGTCGCAAGTTCAATCATGCGCCGCAGTGCAGCACCGTCGAAGAGGGGCAAACCTTGACCTGGATCGAAGATGAACGGCACGCCCGCCGCGGCGAGGTGCTCGGAATGCTGAATCATGCCGTCGTAACCGTCGGGCGCGACGATGCCGAGCGTGATGCCTTTCGCTTCGTCCGCGCGGTTCAGGTGCGACTGCATCATCGCGCCCGGATGGAACGCGGTGATCTGATTGTTTTCGAGGTCGGTGGTGATCATGGCCTGCGCCGAATAGGTGCCCGGCACGACCAGCACGTTTTCCGTCGATAGCCCGAGTTGCGCGAACCGGTCCATGTACAACTGGGCGTCGACCGCGCCGAGCGTGCCCATGATGCGCGCGTCGCCACCCAGCAGGTTCAGCGAATACGCGATGTTGCCCGCGCACCCGCCGAACTCGCGGCGCATCGTCGGCACGAGAAAGCTCACGTTCAGGATGTGGACCTGCTCCGGCAGGATGTGCTCCCGGAAGCGGCCTTCGAAGGTCATGATGTTGTCGTAGGCGAGCGAGCCGCAAATCAGCGTAGCCAAGGCGAGCGTCCTGTAAAAAATGAAGAAATAGGTGGTGAGGACGTGACAGCGCCGCGCGTGAAGCGCGGCGCCGGAGTCTTCGGGTGCTGAGGTTTTACTTCAGCGCGGCAAGTGCTGCGTCGTAGTTCGGTTCGTTCTTGATTTCGTCGACCAGTTCCGCATGAACCACCTTGTCGTTCTCGTCGATCACGACAACCGCGCGCGCCGTGAGACCCGTGAGCGGACCGCTCGTCACGTCGACGCCATACGCCTGCGCGAATTCATGGCCGCGGAAAGTCGAGGCCGTGACGACGTTTTCGATGCCTTCCGTCGTGCAAAAGCGCGAGGCGGCGAACGGCAGGTCGCCCGACACGACGATCACAGCGGTGTTACTCAGCTTCGCAGCGGCTTCGTTGAACTTGCGGGTCGACGTCGCGCAGGTCGGCGTGTCGAGGCTCGGGACAATGTTCAACACTTTGCGCTTGCCGGCGAAATCGGCGAGCGACAGCGGCTTGAGGTCCTTGCCGACCAGCGAGAAAGCGGGAGCGCTCTGACCCACCGACGGGAAGGTGCCGGCTACATCGATCGGGTTACCACCCAGCGTGACTTGACTCATGTTGTTGTGCTCCGAAAGTTCGTCTGTGATGACGGTGAACGCGCCCGCTCGACGCGAGCGCGCAGGGATGCGTTACGGATAGAAGATCTGTACGCGGAAATTGGAGGCGACCGCGTTGCCGGTATCGAGGTGCACGATCATGGTTTGCGTCATGTGCGGCGGCAGGCCGGCTGCGATAGGCGTACCCGGCGCAACGTAGTCTTGCGGGAACAGCACGCGGCGCAACGCCACGTTGTTCTGATCGTCGAGAAGCGTGAGTTCGATCGCCGGATAGGCCAGCGCGACATTGAAGCGGTTGCGCAGCGGCATTCGCAACTCGAGCTTGTGCGGCCCGTCGATTTGCCGCAAATCGGACGGCTCTACCTGCAAGCCGTCGATATCGTGCGGTGCGGTGAGCTGACAGCCGAGCGACGCGCACACCTTCGCGTACAGCGCATGGGTACCCGGCAGATAGACGAGTACCGTTTCACGCTGCCACCACGCGAGTTGCGCAAGCAACGCGACGACGAGCAAGACTGCCGCCACCGATCCGCCGATGATCCATGCGAGGCGCCGTGGTTCTGCGGCGCGCGTCTCCCGCGTGACCGGAAACGGATCCATGTCGTCGCTGATCGGCGGCTGCACCGAGAACGGTTCACCGCTCGGCGTCGCAGCCGCGCGAGTCGGCCCGCGCAGGTCGGGATCGGCGGAATAGGGGTGCGGATGCGTTGCGCCGAGGCCGGCCGCGCCTACGCCGGTCGTTCCGAAATGAGGTTCGTTATCCGAAAATCCATGGAACGCACCCGACTCGTTGAGCACCGGTTCGTCGATTGGAAAATCGGAAGGGCGTTCGGTCTTGTGCCACACGCGCGGCGCTTCCTCGGCGGGCGGCTCCGCTTCATAGGCGAAGGGTTCGAGCGGCGCGTCCGCGAGCAGCGGTTCGTGGTCGGCCGGCGCCGCGGTGCCGGGGGCGCCCGGCGGTGACGTGGGCTCCGTCGCGGCATGGCCAGGCGCGCCAGCGGTGCCTGCGCTGGTGTGGCCGGGCTGGGCCGCGACGTTCTGTGCGTTATGACGGAAGCGTTCCTCGAAGAGCGGCGTGGGGCGCGGCGCCCAGGGATCCCAGGCGGCGGGGCTGAAGTCGGCGCCGCTCGGACGCACGCCGGAGAGCGCTTCGATTGCCGCGGCTGCGGAGACCTGTCTGGCGGTGGAGAAGTCGCCGCCCTCGCTTATGTCGAAGAGGCTGCCGGATGCGTCGAATACTTCATGGCATTGCCCGCAACGCACGAGGCCGCGGCGCAGCGCCAACTGCGTCGGTTGCAGGCGGAAGACGGTTTCACAGAAGGGACAGCGCGTCGCCAGAAGCATATTGAGCCGGTTAGCCGAGGGGCCGTTGGTTGGACAATACGCCTTATTCTAATGGCTTTCGCGGCGTGTTCCCGTCAGACATACCCACCCTTCGTGTTCGCGCCATACGCCGATGTCGATCCATCGCGCGTACACCTGCGCGACTTCATCGGCCTGGCGCGCCAGAATACCTGACAGTGCGATGCGGCCGCCCGGCTTGACCTTCGACGAGAGCATCGAGGCCATCAGCTTGAGCGGATTGGACAGAATATTGGCGACGACGATGTCGAACTCGCCGGTGGGGCATTCGTTGGGCAGACCGTAGGTGACTTCGGCGCGGTTGCGCTCGCTGTTATGACGCGCCGACTCGACCGCTTGCGGATCGATGTCGATGCCGTACACCGGATCGGCGCCGCATTTTTTCGCGAGAATCGCGAGAATGCCGGAGCCGCAACCGTAGTCGAGCACGGATTGTCCAGGCTTCACCGATTGCTCCAGCCACTCCATGCACAGACGCGTGGTGGGATGGCTGCCGGTGCCGAACGCGAGGCCGGGATCGAGTTCGAGTACCAGCGCGTTGGGGTCCGGCGCGTCGTGCCACGAAGGCACGACCCAGATGCGCTCGCCAATCGGGATCGGATCGAACTGCGACTGCGTGAGACGCACCCAATCCTGTTCTTCAACGTCACGCACAGTGAACGACGGCGCCGCCGGAAGGCCGACCTCGTTCGCAGCGGCGGCGAGCAGCACCGCCGGTTCATGTTCCGCCGCGAGCAGCGCGATCACGCGCGAACGCTGCCACGCGGTGCGGTCGGGCGTGAGACCGGGCTCGCCGAAAAGCGGCTGCTCGTCGGGCGTATCGGCGTCCGCATCTTCGACCGATACGGACAGCGCGCCCAACTCGAGCAGCGCGTCGGAAAATTCCTCTGCATGCTCGCGAGCCAATTCAGCGACCAGTTCCCGGTAACTCATGACTTACGCTTCTTCCGGCGCGGCCTGCAGCTTCGCGGCCAACCGGTTTTCGAGGTAGTGAATGCTCGTGCCGCCTTCGACGAACTTCGCATCCAGCATCAGCTCGCGATGCAACGGGATGTTCGTCTGGATTCCTTCGACGACCATTTCCGACAGCGCGATGCGCATCCGCTTGATTGCCTGCTCGCGTGTGGCGCCGTAAGCGATCAGCTTGCCGATCATCGAATCATAGTTCGGCGGCACGAAATAGCCATTGTAGGCATGCGAATCGACGCGGATGCCCGGGCCGCCCGGCATGTGCCACGACGTGAGACGTCCCGGCGACGGAATAAACTTGAACGGATCTTCAGCGTTGATCCGGCATTCGATCGCATGGCCCTTGAACACGATGTCGCGCTGACGGAACGCGAGCTTTTCGCCGGCCGCAATGCGGATCTGTTCCTGGACGATGTCGACGCCCGTGATCAGTTCGGTCACCGGGTGCTCGACCTGCACGCGCGTGTTCATTTCAATGAAGTAGAACTCGCCGTTTTCGTAAAGGAATTCGAACGTACCGGCGCCAAGATAGCCCATCTTCTTGCACGCATCCGCGCAACGGTCGCCAATGCGGTCGATCAGACGGCGCGCAATGCCAGGTGCCGGCGCTTCTTCGATCACTTTCTGGTGGCGGCGCTGCATCGAGCAATCGCGCTCGCCGAGCCAGACTGCGTTCTTGAACGAATCGGACAGCACCTGAATTTCGATGTGCCGCGGGTTCTCCAGGAATTTTTCCATGTAGACCTGCGGGTTGCCGAACGCACGGCCGGCTTCTTCGCGCGTCATGTTGACCGCGTTGACGAGCGCCGCTTCGGTGTGAACGACGCGCATGCCGCGGCCACCGCCGCCGCCGGCGGCCTTGATGATGACCGGATAGCCGACTTGCCGCGCAATTTTCACGATCTCTTTCGGATCTTCCGGCAATGCGCCTTCAGAACCCGGCACGCACGGCACGCCGGTCTTGATCATGGTCTGCTTGGCAGTCACCTTGTCGCCCATCATCCGGATGGTTTCCGGACGCGGACCGATGAAGGTGAAGCCGGATTGCTCGACACGTTCGGCAAAGTCGGCGTTCTCCGACAGAAAGCCGTAACCGGGGTGAATCGCCTCGGCGTCCGTGACTTCCGCCGCGCTGATCAGCGCCGGCATATTGAGGTAGCTCAGATTCGAAGGCGCCGGGCCGATACAGACGGCTTCGTCGGCGAGCTTGACGTATTTGGCTTCCTTGTCGGCTTCGGAATAGACGACGACCGTCTTGACGCCCAGTTCGCGGCAGGCGCGCTGGATGCGAAGCGCGATCTCGCCACGATTGGCAATGAGAATTTTTTCAAACATAGCGGGTTTTCGACTCATCAATGGGCGCCGGGTTGCTCAGAACACCGGCTGCCTCAGAGGATCGGGCGCGCGCCGAGTGCAACGGCGCGCGGGGCGGCATGCGCACAGCGGGGCGCAATGCGCCGCGTTAGCCGACCACGAACAGCGGTTGGCCGTATTCGACCGCCTGACCGTTTTCGACGAGAATTTCCTTCACGACGCCGGACTTGTCCGACTCGATTTCGTTGAGCAGCTTCATTGCTTCGATGATGCAGATCGTCTGGCCTTCCTTGACCGTGTCACCGACCTGGACGAACGGGTCGGCACCCGGCGACGGGGCACGGTAGAACGTTCCAACCATCGGCGAGGTTACGACATGACCTTGCGGCGCGGCGGCTGCCGGCGTGGCCGGGGCACCTGCCGCCGTTACGGCGGGCGCTTCGCCGCCTGCCATCGGGGCCGGCTGTGAGTATTGCGGCGCGTACGAAGCGGACGGCTGCACATAAACCGGCGGCGCGTTCTTGACGATGCGAACCTTGCCCTCGCCCTCGGTCACTTCGAGTTCCGAGATGCCGGACTCCGACACGAGATCGATCAGAGTTTTCAGTTTGCGTAGATCCATCAGGAAGCCCCTTTTTTCTATGCGTGGAGTGCCGGCGCGTGTGCGGCCGGCGCAAATTAGACGTGTTTGTATTTCAGCCCCGCGACGAACCGGCGGCCAGCCGGTCGAGCGCGAATTCGAGTGCGTACAGATAACCCTTCCAGCCGAGGCCGCAGATCACGCCCTCAGCCTGGTCGGAAAAATACGAGTGATGCCGGAACGCTTCACGACGATGCACGTTCGACAGATGAATCTCGACGAACGGAATGCCGACGCCCGCGAGAGCGTCCCGGATGGCGACACTCGTGTGCGTGTACGCAGCCGGATTGATCAGGATGAAATCGGTTTTTTCTGTCCGGGCGGATTGGATGCGATCCACCAGAGCACCTTCATGGTTGCTCTGGAACGACGCGAGTTCTACGCCGGCGTCGGCGGCGCGGTCGGATAGTGCCTGATCGATCTGCGGCAAGGTCACGCGGCCATAAACCTCGGGTTCCCGGGTGCCGAGAAGGTTGAGGTTGGGGCCGTGCAGTACCAGCAGTCGCGTCATGGTCGCTTCTTTTTCCGTGGAATTGGGCGCACTTTAGCGCTGATTAGAGAAACTTGTCTAGTTTCCTGCACGGACGAAGCGTTCGGAAGCTGTTTGGAGCTGGGCGCCGGGCGCCTAATTTCTCGCAAATCCGGCGGATTTGCTCCGAATTTTGTGCCTTTCTCTGCAAAACCGCTGCCAAAAGATTGAGAAATTTACAGCGCGTCGAGGGTCTGTTTTAAGGCGACGGGATCGATCTGGCCTAATTTTGTCGACCGAATGTTGCCCTTTGCATCAATTACGACGGTGAACGGCAGGCCGCCCGCCGTATTGCCGAACGACCGCGCAAGGTCGGCACCGCCGAACCCCGTCACGTAAACCGGGTAGGCCACCTTCACTTTTTGTAGGAAGGCCTGCACGTTTTTCTCGGAATCGACGCCAAGTCCAACGAACTGGATGCCTTTCTTCGCGTAATCGCGCTGAAGTTGCGAGAGCGCGGGCATTTCCTCGACACACGGGCCGCACCACGAAGCCCAGAAATTGACGACGATCGGGCGTCCTTTCAGCACGGAAAGCGATCCGGGCTTGCCGTCCGCGGTAGTGACCGGGGCCGCCCAAAGCTGGGCAACAGCGCCTTCTCTCGACGCGGAACCGGCGGCGTGAGCGGTCGCAGTCAAACCGTCGTCGCCGTTCAGCCAGTAATTGGCGAGGACGCCGCTTCCTGCCGCGACTCCGGCGACGAGCGCCCCCATCAGAATCCGTCTGGTGTTCATCATGTGTCTAGTTGGGTGAAGGCGCTACGCCGCCTGCTGCGAGCAGCGACTGGACGGTCTGAAGATTCGCGCGCGCCGTGCGCCCGCGCGCGTCGGCTTTGACAGCGCCGCGCAGGTCGTCCGCCTCATAAAGCGCGACATGAACGCCTACGGGCTCCGAGTCGCGCCCTTCGCTTGCCGGCCGCCACAGAAAGCTCAGTGTCTCGACGTAGCCGCGGCCCGCAAAGTGGCGCGTTTCCGAGACGTCGTATTGAATGTTCGCGTTGAGGAAGTAGATGGCTACCTCTTTCGGGTTGTCGCAGAACACCTGAAGATGAATGTCCGAATGCTCGCCGGCCGTGCCGCCCAGCACTGCGCCCGTCAAATAAGGGTTGAAAGGCGCGAGCCGCTCCATCCATTCGACCGCGATGCCGCGCAGGCGCCGCAGCAGCGCCGGCTGGCTGTCGCCCTGAAAGAGCGATTGATATTCGCGGATTTCTTCCTCGATCTGATCGTTATCAGGCAGCCATTCGCCGGCAATCCGGCTTTCTCCAATGACTTGTCGAGCCGCTTTGCGCTTGGCCGTTGCATAGTCGAGACCGTCTTCGGCGATCAGGCGCGCAGCCGCAATGGCGATTTCCTCGCGCACGCGCTGCGGATCAAAATGTGATTTGCGAACCATCCGTCAATCATACTAGAGATTGATGACAGCCCTTTCCGGCGGCGCTGGCCGGCTGCCGGGCGTGGCCAAAGCGGGCGAGTCCGCTTAGGGGTTCGGGAGGCGTCGGTTACAATGACGTCCTTCGCGGACGGCTCTTTTGGCCGCTCCCGCTCTCCCATCCCTCTCAGGAAAACGCCGGGCCGCCCCACAAGTTTTCTTGCCCCTGCGGGGGCCTGGCACGAACCGCCAGGTAAGGGCCTTTCAGGAAAAAAACGCCCGCGCGGCACGACAGGCTTATGCATATCCACATCCTCGGTATCTGCGGCACGTTCATGGGCGGTCTCGCGGTCCTCGCGCGCGGCGCGGGCCACACGGTGACGGGCTGCGACGCCGGCGTCTATCCGCCAATGAGCACGCAGCTCGAAGCGCAAGGCATCCGTCTGATCGAGGGCTACGACGCGGACCAGTTGAACGGTCTGAACGCCGACCTGTTCGTGATCGGCAACGTGGTGTCGCGCGGTAACCCGCTAATGGAAGCGATTCTCGACCGTGGCCTGCCGTATGTGTCCGGCCCGCAGTGGCTCGGCGAACACGTGCTGAACGGCAAATGGGTGCTCGCCGTGGCCGGTACGCACGGCAAGACGACCACCAGTTCCATGCTCACATGGCTGCTCGAAGATGCCGGTCTCAATCCCGGTTTTCTGATTGGCGGTGTGCCGCTGAATTTCGGCGTTTCCGCCCGGCTCACCGATTCCAGCTTCTTCGTGATCGAAGCCGACGAGTACGACACGGCCTTCTTCGACAAGCGGTCCAAGTTCGTCCACTACCGACCGAAGACCGCAGTTCTGAACAACCTGGAATTCGATCACGCCGACATCTTCCCGGATCTGGCGGCTATCGAGACGCAGTTTCATCACCTGATCCGCACGGTGCCGCGCATCGGTCGTGTTGTGACGAACGGCCGGGAAGACCCGCTCGAACGCGTGCTGACGCGCGGCTGCTGGAGCGAAGTGGAGCGTTTCGGCGTGCAGGGCGGCTGGGAAACCCTACCCGCGGAGGACGGTGTGCCCGTCGACGAACGTTTTGCGGTGTATCACAACGCCGAGCGCGTCGGCGTGGTCGAGTGGCAGGTGCAGGGTGAGCACAACCGCATGAACGCACTCGCCGCGATTGCGGCCGCGCGCCATGTCGGCGTTCCGCCGGCGCAGGCCGCAAAGTCGCTGTCGAGTTTTCGCAACGTGAAGCGGCGCATGGAAGTGCGCGGCAGCGTAGACGGCGTGACGGTGTACGACGACTTCGCACATCACCCAACCGCGATCGACACCACGGTGGCTGGACTGCGGGCGCGTGTGGGCCGCGACAATACGCGGATTCTCGCCGTGCTGGAGCCGCGCTCGAACACGATGAAGCTCGGCGTGATGAAGGCGCAACTTCCGGCAAGTCTCGCAGACGCCGATCTCGTGTTCGGCTACGGCGCACCGAGCGGCCGCGACGCGCTGGGCTGGAATTTGGGCGAGGCACTGGCGCCGCTCGGCGGCAAGGCGCAAGCCTTCGAAAATCTCGACGCGCTGGTCAAAGCCGTGGTCCACGCAGCGCGCCCCGGCGATCAGATTCTGGTGATGAGCAACGGCGGCTTTGGCGGCGTGCATCAGAAACTGCTCGACGCCCTGTCCGCGAGAGGCGCTTCGTGATTCTTTATCTGCACGGTTTTCGTTCTTCGCCAAATTCGTTCAAGGCGCGAGTGCTCGCGGCGCGGCTCGTGGAGCTCGGCCGCAGCGACGAATGGTGCTGCCCGATGCTGCCCGTTTCACCGTTTGAGACGGTCGCGCTCGCCGAGGCGCTCGTGGCCGCCGCCGGTTCAAAGCGCGTGACGGTGATCGGCAGTTCGCTCGGCGGGTACTTCGCCACCTATCTGGCGGAAAAGCACGGCTGGCCGGCCGTGCTCCTGAATCCGGCGGTCGTGCCGCAGCGCGACCTGAGCGCCTATCTCGGCGAACAGCCGTTGTGGCACGGCGGCGGCAGTATCGTCGTCGAACCGCATCATCTTGACGAACTGCGCGCGCTCAGTGTGACGTCCATCACGCGCCCCGAACGTTATTATTTGCTGGCGGCGACCGGCGACGAAGTGCTCGACTACCGTGAAATGCTCGCGCACTATCGCGGCGCGCGCACTACGCTGATCGAAGGGAGCGACCACGCGATCAGCGAGTTCGCCGACTATGTCGACGACGTACTGGCGTTTTGCGACGCAGAAGACGTCGAGCCGCCGGCGCCACGCGAGGCTGCTTGACGGTCGGTAGGCGTGCGGAGCGGGGACTGATATTGAGCCCTGAGTGCGGTCGCGAGCGGGCTTGAAAGCTTGCAGAACTGCGCAGAACCGGCCCCGAACCAAAGCCGCCGACGCAATGGCACCGCCCCAGCAGCAGGAGCGCAGCCAACTATTAGATTCATGCCGCCAACGCGCGCCTCACGCGCGGCGGATCCATTATCACGAATACGTTGCCGTGCCGTGCACGCCGGCGGATGCAAGTCAGACGAGAGTATTGAGTGAACGTTTTCTTCGAGGAATCGGGAAGTTTCAAGGCAGGCAGTGTGCTGTCGCGCCAAGGCGATGCTTTTCAGGTCGAGTTGCCGGGCGGCCGGCGCGCGAAGGTGCGCGCGAAGGACGTGCTGATCGAATTCGAAAAGCCGGGTGCGGCCGAACTGATGCAGCAGGCCGACGCCGTTGCTCAGGAGATCGACCTGGATTTCCTGTGGGAATGCGCGCCCGACGACGAATTTCCGTTCGCCACGCTTGGCGCGGAGTATTTCGGCGAGCGCTTTGGCCCGATCGAACGCGCGGCGCTGGTGCTGCGCATGCACGGTGCGCCGGTATATTTCCGCCGCAAGGGCCGCGGCATGTATCAACGCGCGCCGCAGGAGCAGCTGAAAATGGCGCTCGCGGGCCTTGAGCGTAAGCGTCAGCAGGCGCTCGTGCAGCAAGGCTACGAAGAGGAACTGAAGGCCGGCCGCTTGCCGGAGGCGTTCACCGGCAAGACGGCGCTCGCGTTGCTCACCAAGCCCGACAAGAACACGATCGAGTACAAGGCGCTCGAAGCCGCTGCGGCTGCGCGCGGCATTTCGCAAGCGCGTCTCATGCTCGAGTGCGGCGCGATTCCGTCGGCACGAGCTTTGCACGAGGCTAAATTCCTGTCGGAGTTTTTCCCACACGGCACCGGCTTTCCGCTTGTCACGCCCGGCAGCGTGCCCGAAGATCTGCCCGAAGCGAACGTGCAGGCGTTCTCCATCGACGACATTACGACCACTGAGATCGACGACGCGTTTTCCGTCGAGCATCTCGCGGACGGCCGCGTGCGGATCGGCGTGCACATCGCGGCGCCGGCGCTTGGCATTCAACGCGGCGACGAGGTGGACGCCATCGCGCGCACACGTTTGTCGACCGTGTACATGCCGGGCGACAAGATCACGATGCTGCCCGATAGCGTGGTGGACGCGTTCACGCTCGCCGAAGGCGGCTTGCGTCCGGCGCTTTCACTGTATGTGATCGTCAATCGCGAGACGCAGGAGATCGTGGCGAGCGAAACGCGTGCGGAGCGCGTGTTCGTGAAGAACAATCTGCGGCACAACACGCTCGATGAACTGGTCACCGAAGAGGCGCTCGCCGCGGGCACGGGCGACTATTCGCACAAGGAAGATATCGCCGTTTTGTGGCCGTTCGCGCAGGCGCTGTTCGAGAAGCGTCAGGCTGCGCGCGCGGGTTATGGTCTGCGCCGCGAGGTGCAGCGCAATACCGACTTCAACTTTTACGTCGAGGGCGAGCACATCACGATCACGCCGCGGCGGCGCGGTTCGCCGCTCGACACGATCGTCGCCGAACTGGCGATCCTGGCAAATTCGTCATGGGGCGCGTTTCTGCACGACCACGGCGTGCCGGGCATCTATCGCACACAGCGCGCGTTCGGCGCACCCACCGGCCCCAAGCGCACCCGCATGCAGACGAACGCCGCGCCGCACGAAGGGCTCGGCGTCACGCAATATGCGTGGAGCACGTCGCCGCTGCGCCGTTACGTCGACCTGGTGAACCAGTGGCAGTTGCTCGCCTGCGTCCAACACGGCGTAACCGCGAAGCTGGCCGCGCCGTTCAAGCCCAAAGATGCCGACCTGTTCGCCGTCGTTCAAGGTTTCGACGACACGTACAGCGCGTACGCCGATCATCAGCGTCGCATGGAATATTTCTGGTGTCTGCGCTGGCTGAAGCAGGAAAACCGCAAGCAGGTGGTGGCGTCCGTTGTGAAGGGCGACCTCGTGCGGCTCGAAGAGATTCCGCTGCTGCTGCATGTGCCGGGGCTTGGCGTGCATGCGCGCGGCACGCGTCTTCAGATGGAGGTGATGTCGATCGACGAGTTGACCGTCGAGGCGTCCGTGCGTCTTCTGCATGTGCTCGACGCTCCGACTGTCACGAGCGGCGCCGAAGCTGATGAGGCCGACGACGCGGACGAAGCGGAAGAGGGCGAAGAGGAAATCGTCGAGGCGTCCGATGAAAGCGCCGAAAGCGAAGCCGAGGCGCAAGCGGAAGCCGATATCGACGGTGCGGAAAGCGGCGCAACCTCGGCGGACAGCGCCGATAACGACAATGGTTCGAGCGATGCCGCCGCCGAGCAGCGCATCACGGAACCGGGTCGATGAGCGGGGCCGAAATGAAAGACCGTTATGCGGTGATCGGAAATCCGGTCGGCCACAGCAAGTCGCCGTTCATTCACAGCCGGTTTGCCGCGCAAACGGGCGAGCCGGTCGAGTACAGCGCGTTGCTCGCGCCGGTGGACGCTTTCGTGCCGCACGTGCGCGCCTTCATCGAAGCAGGCGGCCGCGGGCTGAACGTGACCGTGCCGTTCAAGCTCGACGCGCACGCATTCGCCAGCAGCCTGTCGCCCCGCGCGGCCGCTGCTGGCGCGGTGAATACCTTGCGCATCGATCCGAACGGCGTGTATGGCGACAATACCGACGGCTTCGGTCTCGTTCGCGACATCGAGGTGAATCTCGGCGTGTCGTTGAAAGGGGCGCGCATTCTGTTGCTCGGCGCAGGTGGCGCCGCGCGCGGCGTGGTGCTGCCCATGCTGGATCGCGCGCCGCACACGCTGACCATCGTTAACCGGACGGCCGCGAAGGCCGAGGCACTGGTCGATCAGTTCGCACAAGCCGCGAGTGGCATTGCGTGCCGTCTGAGCGGCGGCAACGCGCGAGCGATAGAGCCGGGCGCATACGACGTGATCGTGAATGCCACTGCGGGCAGTCTGGAGGCATCGTTGCCGGAATGCGACGACGGCGCGTTCGGCAGCAGCACGCTTGCGTACGACATGATGTACGGCGCGCATCCGACGGTGTTCATGGAGCACGCGCAGAAGCTCGGAGCGCGGGGCGCCGACGGCCTCGGCATGCTGGTCGAGCAGGCCGCAGAATCGTTTTACGTGTGGCGCGGCGTGCGACCCGACAGCGTTCCTGTGCTGGCCGAATTGCGCGCGTTGCTGACGGCGTCGTCGCACGCTTGAGACAGCTTTCGTCAGACGCCCCACGAACTCGAGGACCGACTCTACGATGACAGCCACGCGACGCACGAACCGGCCAGGTCCGGCGCGATGGATCGCTTATCTTGTCGCAGTGCTCGTCTTTGCGTGGCTCTCGACGCAGGTGTTCTACTTCGCGCAGATTGCGGTGTGGAACTATGTCAATCCGCGTTCGACGGCTTACATGCGCTCCGACGCGTGGCGCTTGTCGCAGGAAAAGCCTGGTCTTTCGATGCAGCACACGTGGGTGCCGTACGACCAGATTTCGCGCAACCTGAAGCGGGCGATCATTGCGTCCGAAGATGCGAACTTCGTCAACAACAACGGCTACGAAACCGATGCGATCCTGCAGGCGTGGGAGCGCAACAAGGCGAAGGGCAAAATCGTTCGAGGCGGCTCGACGATCACGCAGCAACTCGCCCGCAATCTCTTCTTGTCGCGCGAGAAGAGTTACATACGTAAAGCGCAGGAGCTGATCATCACGTGGATGCTGGACACCTTGATGAACAAGGAGCGCATCTTCGAGATTTACCTGAATTCCGTTGAGTGGGCCAATGGCGTTTATGGCGCCGAGGCGGCGGCGCGTTATTACTACAAGACGCCGGCGAGCGGGTTGACAGCGGCGCAGTCGGCGCGGCTCGCGGTCATGCTGCAGCAGCCGAAGTATTACGACGAGCATCGCGGGTCCGCGTATCTGGCGCAGAGGTCCAGGGTGATTGCCCGAAGGATGGGGGCGGCTGAGTTGCCCGAGTAGGTTTTTGTTTGCGGTGTTTTGTTTCTGAACCCGTTGGCCTTTCCTTGAATTCGCGGTGGTCTGCTGGTGTTGCCCCTGTGCGGGGCGGCACTTACTTTCTTTGCATGCCGCAAAGAAAGTAAGCAAAGAAAGCGGCTTCAAACCGCCAGCTTATAAGTGGGTCCCCTGGCTTGGAGGGGGCAGTGGTGCATCTGGAGTCCGTGCCCTCGCGCACTCCGCCCCCGTGACAAGGCAGTCATTCTTCCGGCGACGCTTCGCGCGCCGCAGCGGTCGTTCTTAGAACCGCTGCCGTTCAAACTTCTTTTCCCGTTTCCCATCGCCGTCTGTCTCGCCACGACGCTGCCTGCGCTCGGCGACGGCGCCAATCGCGAGCCGTTGGTGCTAAGCGGACCTATCCGGCGAGCACGCAGTGCGAGGCGGGAGGTATGACTGCCTTGTCGCCGAGGCGGAGTGTGCGAGAGCACGGATTCCAGATGCACCACTGCCCCCTCCGAGCCAGGGGACCCGCTTACGAGCTAGCGGTGTGAGCCGCTTTCTTTGCTTACTTTCTTTGCGGCATGCAAAGAAAGTAAGTGCCGCCCCGCACAGGGGCAACGCCAATAGACCGCCGCGAAATCAAGGAAAGGCCAAAGGTCCTCAACACCAGACCCACCAACACCCCACAAGCCCGCGGCAACAACAAATCCCATTATCTGACCACACAAATCACATATTGGAGCTTTCTCAAAAACCCCCCTACAATCCACTCCATCAGCAGGAACCAAAATTCTGCGACAGCAAAAAAACCGGAGACAAGCCAAACCATGCCTACCAAAGCCCTCAGGCAGCACCCCCGCGCCCACGCCGCCGCGCACACCCAAGGCCCGCTCTCCGGCCCCGCGCTGTAAGCGCAGAAACCACCGACAAGCGAATCGCCATGAACAAAGCGATGCCCAACCACGCCGAAAGCGCAGCCGAAGCCGAACTGGCGCCACACGCCGACCATGACGCGTCTAGCGCCACGCCGCGCACGGCGCCCGCAACCAATGCGCCACGCGCCACGCCTCAGCCTGCCGTTGTGAACGGAATTGCGTTGCCGAGTACGCTGCTCGACATCACGCCGCAACAGGCCGGCACGCAGACGCTTCTGCGCGGCCTCGCGATTCTCGAAGCGGCTGCCGCCGGCGTGCGCGATCTCCGTACCTTCGGGGCCGCGCTCGGCACGACGCGCAGCACCACGCATCGGCTGGTCAGCAGCCTCGTGCAGGCGCGCTACCTGCGTCAGGTGCAAGGCGGTTATTTGCTCGGCCCCAAGCTGATCGAACTGGGCACCATCGCGCTCGAACAGATGCCGCTCACCGCGGTCGCTCGCCCGCATCTCGAATCGCTCGCGGAACAGACGCTCGACACGATTCACCTCGGCGTGCGCGATGGCGACGACGTGCTCTACATCGACAAGATTCCCGGCACGCGCGGACTCGAAATGCGTTCACGCGTCGGTCACCGGATGCCGCTGGCGTCGACCGGAATCGGCAAGGCTATGATGCTCGATCTCACGCCGGAGCACTGGCAGTCGCTGTTCGACGCATCGCGACGCGCGCTTGCCAGCGTTACCTTCAAGCCCGACAACCGTCCCGACGCGCAGACTTTCATGCAGCGCATGACGAACTACGCCGCCGGCGGCTACACGTTCGACCTCGAGGAAAACGAAGCGTCGATTCGCTGCGTCGCGGCTCCGGTGCGCGATGCGTCGGGCGCGGTTGTCGCGGCGCTGTCGGTGGCCAGCACGATTCCTTATATGTCGCTGGAGCGCATGGACGAACTGATTCCGGTCGTGCAGCGCGAAGCGCGCGCGATCTCCGAAGAACTCGGCTGGCGAGCCCCGCAACCCACAACCCGCAGGATCAAGCGATGAAACACGCGGGTTCTCCCACGCCGTCGGACGCGCAAGTCGCGGTCGGCGCCGCCGCGGCCAGCGCACCAGCGAACGCCGAAACTAACGCAGAAGCGAATGCCGAAGCGAACAGTCACGCGGCGCTGATTGCGCTCGACTGGGGCACGACGTCGCTGCGCGCGTATCTGTACGACGCGTCCGGCAACGTGCTGGCGACGCGCGCATCGACGGCCGGCATCATGAACCTGCCGCGCAGCGCGGAGCAGGGCGGTTTCGACGCCGCATTCGAGGACGCCTGCGGCGCCTGGCTCAAGGCCACGCCCGGCGCACCCGTCATTGCTGCGGGCATGGTCGGCAGCGCGCAAGGCTGGCTCGAAGCGCCCTACGTCGATGCGCCCGCGAATGCGGATGCGCTCGCGGCGGGCATCGTCCGCGTGAAGGCGGCTTGCGGCGCGACGCTGCATATCATCCCCGGCGTGCTGCAACGCGGTGAGTTGCCCAACGTGATGCGCGGCGAAGAAACGCAGATCTTCGGCGCATTAAGCGAGGATTCCCGCGACGCGGACAGCAGCAAGCGCGCGCTGATCGGCTTGCCCGGCACGCACGCGAAGTGGGCGGTGGTGCAGGCCGGGCGTATCGAACGTTTTCATACGTTCATGACGGGCGAAGTATTCGGCGCATTGCGCGAGCACACGATTCTCGGCCGCACGATGGTCACGCCCGACCGTCCGGATTCCGAAGCGTTTCTGCGCGGCGTGAACATCGCGCGCGACAAGGGACAGGCGGGCGTGCTGGCGACGGTCTTCAGCTCGCGCACGCTCGGTCTCACAGGACAACTTTCGCGCGAGCAGCAGCCGGACTATCTATCGGGTCTGCTGATCGGGCATGAACTGGCCGGCCTCGAAACCGTGCTGAAGCAGCAGCAAAGCTCGCTTGCGGGACAGAGCCTGCGCCTGATCGGCAACGAAGCGTTGTGCGAACGTTATCGAGTCGCGCTCGCACAGTTCGGCTGCACGCAGGCCGAACTCGTCAAGCAGGCGACCGAGCGCGGCCTGTGGCGCCTCGCGTCGCAGGCGGGGCTCGTCAACCCGGCCGCCCATGCAGCGCAGGCCGGTTAGTCAGCGCGCCGCCATCCACGAAACAAGGAACCGACATGCAACCTCACATCAATCTGCCCGCTCCGTATATGCCGCACGCGGGTTTGATCGCCGCGTTCGAGGCATGTCCGCTGATCGCGATCATGCGCGGCGTGACGCCCGCCGATGCGGCGGAGCACGGACAGGCGCTGTACGAAGCCGGCTTTCGCATCGTCGAAGTGCCGCTGAATTCGCCGCAGCCGTTCGACAGCATTGCGGCTATCCGCAAGGCGCTACCCGCCGATGCGATCGTCGGTGCGGGCACGGTGTTGCATCCGAGTTTTGTCAACGACGTGAAGTCGGCCGGCGGTGAACTGATCGTGATGCCGCACAGCGATCCGGACGTCATCGTCGCCGCCAAAGCGCAAGGCATGGCCTGCGCGCCCGGTGTCGCCACGCCGACTGAAGCGTTCATCGCGCTAAAAAACGGCGCGGACGTATTGAAGATGTTCCCGGCCGAACAACTCGGCTGCCAGGTGGTGAAGGCCTGGCGCGCGGTGATCGCGGCGCAGGTGCCGCTCGTACCGGTCGGTGGCATCGCACCTGACAACATGGGACCGTTTCTGAGCGCCGGAGCGAACGGCTTCGGTCTCGGCTCTGCGCTCTATAAGCCGGGCCAGAGCGCGGCGGTGACGGCTTCGCACGCGAAGGCCTTTATCAACGGATTGCGCGTTGCGCGCGCAGGTGTGAAGAAATGACACGCCTGGCGGGCAAAGTCGCATTAGTCACCGGCGCGGGGCGCGGCATCGGCGCGGCGATTGCCCTTGCGTTTGCGCGCGAAGGCGCAGCGGTGGCGCTTGCCGAACTCGACATCGACACGGCGCGGGAGACGGCGCAGCAGATCAGTTCGGAAACCGGGGCGCGCGTGTTGGCTGTGCATACGGACGTCACGCAATCGGCTTCGGTCCAGCACGCGGTGAGCGAAGCGGAAAAAACGCTCGGGCCGCTCGACGTGCTGGTGAACAACGCGGGCATCAACGTGTTTTGCGACCCGCTGACCATGACCGACGACGACTGGCGCCGCTGCTTCGCGGTCGATCTCGACGGCGTCTGGAACGGCTGCCGCGCGGTATTGCCGGGTATGGTCGAACGCGGCGCGGGCAGCATCCTGAACATCGCGTCGACGCATGCGTTCAAGATCATTCCCGGTTGTTTTCCGTACCCGGTCGCGAAGCACGGCGTGATTGGCCTCACGCGCGCGCTCGGCATCGAGTACGCGCCGCGCAACGTGCGCGTCAACGCAATCGCGCCGGGCTACATCGAAACCCAGTTGACGCATGACTGGTGGGACGAACAGCCGGACCCGGCCGCCGCGCGGCAGGCGACGATGGATTTGCAGCCGATGAAACGCATCGGCCGCCCGGAAGAAGTAGCGATGACGGCGGTATTTCTCGCATCGGATGAAGCGCCGTTCATCAACGCTACGTGTATCACCGTCGACGGCGGCCGCTCCGTGCTTTATCACGATTGAGCCGGCGACCGGGCAGCAACCGGCCAGAAAAGCGGGCAGTAGAGCAAAAAAGAAACGCCGTACAAAGCGAACCAGAAAAACGTAGCACCGTTTCACCGGACGACGCGCTGGCCGCGTGTGTCACAACCGGTACAAGAAGACGCGGCCGATACCTTCTCGTTATCAATTAGTCAGGAGACACGCAACATGAAACGTAGAATTTTCCTCACGCTGGCAGCAGCGGCGGCGGGTGTGGTCTTCAACGCGCCGGTCGCGCAAGCCGCCGATCCGGTCAAGATCGGTTTCCTCGTCAAGCAGCCGGAAGAACCGTGGTTCCAGGACGAATGGAAGTTCGCCGAAATTGCCGCCAAGGAAAAGGGCTTCACGCTGGTGAAGATCGGCGCGCCGTCGGGCGAAAAGGTGATGAGCGCGATCGACAACCTGTCGGCGCAAAAGGCGCAAGGCTTCGTGATCTGCACGCCTGACGTGAAGCTCGGACCGGGCATCGTCGCCAAAGCGAAAGCCGACGGCCTGAAGATGATGACGGTGGACGACCGCCTGGTCGACGGCGCGGGCAAGCCGATCGCGTCGGTGCCGCACATGGGCATCTCGGCGTACAACATTGGCAAGCAGGTCGGCGACGGTCTGGCCGCAGAAATCAAGAAGCGCGGCTGGGACATGAAGGACGTGGGCGCGATCGACGTGACCTACGAACAACTCCCGACCGCGCATGACCGCACGAGCGGCGCAACCGACGCGCTGCTCGCCGCCGGCTTCCCGAAAGCGAACGTGATCGCCGCGCCGCAAGCGAAGACCGACACGGAAAACGCGTTCAACGCCGCCAACATCGCGCTGACGAAGAACCCGCAGTTCAAGCACTGGGTCGCGTATGCGCTGAACGACGAAGGCGTGCTCGGCGCGGTGCGCGCAGCGGAAGGGCGCGGCTTCAAGGCCGACAACATGATCGGCATCGGCATCGGCGGTTCGGATTCGGCCTTGAACGAGTTCAAGAAGCCGAACCCGACGGGCTTCTTCGGCACGGTCATCATCAGCCCGAAGCGCCACGGCGAGGAAACCGCGACGCTGATGTACGACTGGATCACGCAAGGCAAGGCGCCGCCCCCGCTCACGCTGACGACCGGCATGCTGGCCACGCGTGAGAACGTCGGCGAAGTGCGCGAGAAGATGGGGCTTGCTTCGAAGTAACGCGCGCTGCAATGAAGGATTGCCGGCGCGTCGCCTACGGTGCGCGCGCCGGCAACTGAAACGGAACATGAGCAACAGGACATAGGCCATGCGTTGCAGGTGTCGAACTACGATGCCCAGCGAGGCGCGGCCGAGATGAAACAGCGAGGAGGCGAAGTGTCAGCGACGCTACGTTTTGACAATATCGGCAAAGTCTTTCCAGGCGTGCGCGCGCTCGACGGTGTGTCCTTCGACGTCAACGTCGGCCAGGTGCACGGCCTGATGGGCGAAAACGGCGCAGGGAAATCGACCCTGCTGAAGATACTCGGTGGTGAATATCAGCCAGACTCGGGCCGCGTGATGATCGACGGAAAAGAAGTGCGCTTTACGAGCGCGGCTTCGTCGATCGCGGCGGGTATCGCGGTGATTCACCAGGAATTGCAGTACGTGCCCGATCTGACCGTCGCGGAAAACCTGCTGCTAGGCCAGTTGCCGAATTCGTTCGGCTGGGTCAACAAGCGCGATGCGAAGCGCTTCGTGCGCGAGCGTCTCGAAGCAATGGGCGTCGCGCTGGACCCGAACGCGAAGCTGCGCAAGCTCTCCATCGCGCAACGGCAGATGGTGGAAATCTGCAAGGCATTGCTGCGCAACGCTCGCGTGATCGCGCTCGACGAACCGACCAGTTCGCTGTCGCATCGCGAAACCGAAGTGCTGTTCAAGCTGGTGCGCGATCTGCGCGCCGACAACCGCGCGATGATCTACATCTCGCATCGCATGGACGAAATTTACGAACTCTGCGACGCGTGCACGATTTTCCGTGACGGTCGCAAGATCGCTTCGCATCCGACGCTCGAAGGCGTGTCGCGCGACACCATCGTCAGCGAAATGGTCGGGCGTGAGATCTCGGACATTTACAACTATTCGGAGCGGCCGCTCGGCGAAGTGCGCTTCGCGGCGAAGGCGATCGAAGGCCATGCGCTCTCGCAGCCGGCCAGCTTCGAAGTGCGGCGCGGCGAAATTGTCGGCTTCTTTGGCCTCGTGGGCGCAGGCCGCAGCGAACTGATGCATCTCGTCTACGGCACGGAGCATAAGAAGGGCGGCGAACTGGTGCTCGACGGCAAGACGATTCGAGTGAAAAGCGCCGGTGAAGCGATTCGCCACGGCATCGTACTGTGTCCGGAAGATCGCAAGGAAGAAGGCATTGTCGCGATGGCGACGGTGTCGGAGAACATCAACATCAGCTGCCGCCGTCACTATCTGCGCGCGGGCGTCTTCCTTGATCGCAAGAAAGAAGCGGAAACCGCGGACCGCTTCATCAAGCTGCTGAAGATCAAGACGCCGAGCCGCCGCCAGAAGATCCGCTTTCTTTCGGGCGGCAATCAGCAGAAGGCGATTCTGTCGCGCTGGCTCGCCGAACCCGATCTGAAGGTCGTGATTCTGGACGAACCGACTCGCGGCATCGACGTGGGCGCGAAGCACGAAATCTATAACGTGATTTACCAGCTTGCCGAACGCGGCTGCGCGATCGTGATGATTTCGTCGGAACTGCCCGAAGTGCTGGGCGTGTCCGACCGCATCGTCGTGATGCGCCAGGGCCGCATTGCCGGCGAACTGTCGCGCAAGGATGCAACGGAACAAGCGGTGTTGAGCCTCGCGTTGCCGCAAAGCTCGACCGCACTGCCCGCAACCGGAACTGCCGCTCAACAGGCGGCCTGAACATCATTGGACGAAAGTCCGGCAACCCGTGGGGAACGGGAGGAGTCTTCATCATGCAAGCTAGAGAAAACCTCACGCAACAGGCCGCCAAGAGCGCGGCTGAGGCGCTGATCCCGCAGACGAGCGACAAGGCGAAGTGGTGGCAGCAAATCACCGAGTACAGCCTGATCCTGATCTTCGTGGTGATGTTCGTGACGATGTCGCTGACCGTAGACCACTTCTTCTCGATCGAGAACATGCTCGGCCTCGCGCTGTCCATTTCGCAGATCGGCATGGTCGCGTGCACGATGATGTTCTGTCTCGCGTCGCGAGATTTCGACTTGTCGATCGGATCGACCGTCGCGTTTGCTGGCGTGTTGTGCGCGATGGTGCTCAACGCGACCGACAATACGTTCATCGCGATCGTTGCCGCAGTGGCGGCCGGCGCGGTGATCGGCTTCGTCAACGGCGCGGTGATCGCGTATCTGCGCATCAACGCACTGATCACCACGCTCGCAACGATGGAAATCGTGCGCGGCCTCGGCTTTATCGTGTCGCACGGTCAGGCGGTGGGTGTGTCGTCGGATACGTTCATTGCGCTGGGCGGCTTGAGCTTCTTCGGCGTGTCGCTGCCGATCTGGGTCACGCTGCTGTGCTTCATCGTGTTCGGCGTGATGCTGAATCAGACCGTGTACGGCCGCAATACGCTTGCGATCGGCGGCAATCCGGAAGCGTCGCGGCTCGCAGGTATCAACGTCGAGCGCACACGCGTGTACATCTTCCTGATTCAGGGCGCCGTCACCGCGCTCGCAGGTGTAATCCTAGCGTCGCGGATCACGTCGGGACAGCCGAATGCCGCGCAAGGCTTCGAACTGAACGTGATTTCGGCGTGCGTGCTCGGCGGCGTGTCGCTGCTCGGCGGACGTGCGACGATCTCCGGCGTCGTGATCGGCGTGCTGATCATGGGCACCGTCGAGAACGTGATGAACCTGATGAACATCGACGCGTTCTATCAGTACCTCGTGCGTGGCGCGATCCTGCTCGCAGCCGTGCTGCTCGACCAGTTGAAGAACCGCGGTTCGCGCGACTAATCCCGGCTTAATCATCTCGCTCTAAAAGGAATCGAACGATGTCGTCTCCGGCCAATGCAAACGAGCGTCTCGCGAACAGCGCATTCGCGCGCTACCCTAGTCTTGTCGACCGCACGGTGTTGATTACGGGCGGCGCGACCGGTATCGGCGCATCGTTTGTCGAGCATTTCGCGGCGCAGGGCGCGCGCGTTGCGTTCTTCGATATCGACGCAACCGCGGGCGAAGCGCTGGCGGACGAACTCGGCGACTCGAAGCATAAGCCGCTTTTCCTGCCCTGCGATCTGACCGACGTCGACGCGCTGCAAAAAGCGATCGCCGACGTGAAAGCTGCCCTCGGCCCGATCCAGGCGCTCGTGAATAATGCAGCGAACGACAAGCGTCACACGATCGGCGAAGTCACGCGCGAATCTTTCGACGCTGGCATCGCGGTGAACATCCGTCACCAGTTCTTTGCCGCGCAGGCGGTGATGGAAGACATGAAAGCCGCGAACAGCGGTTCGATCATCAATCTCGGCTCGATTAGCTGGATGTTGAAGAACGGCGGTTATCCGGTGTACGTGATGTCGAAATCGGCGGTGCAGGGTTTGACCCGCGGTCTTGCACGCGACCTGGGGCACTTCAACATTCGCGTGAACACGCTGGTGCCGGGCTGGGTGATGACGGAAAAGCAGAAGCGCCTGTGGCTCGACGATGCCGGTCGCCGCGCGATCAAGGAAGGGCAGTGCATCTACGCAGAACTCATGCCGGACGACCTCGCCCGTATGGCGCTTTTCCTCGCCGCCGACGACAGCAGAATGATCACTGCGCAGGACATCGTCGTGGACGGAGGCTGGGCATGACGGCAAGCGCGCGCCCGCACGCCGGTGCGCAATTTACAAAAAGCGCGGCGCTGCTGCTCGACACCAAGTGCACGTTGGGCGAAGGCGCGACATGGTGCGCGAGAACCGGCCGCTTCTACTGGACGGATATCGAAGGTGCGCGTTTGTGGCGCTACGACCCGAGCGACGGCCGCAGCACTTTCTGGCCGATGCCCGAACGTCTCGCCACCTTTGCGCTGTGTGCCGATCCGCATTACCTGTTGCTCGGCCTTGCCTCGCAGCTCGCCTTCTTCGACATTGCGACGGGACAGACGCGGCACATCGTCGATGTGGAAGCGGGTATGAATACGAGGGTGAACGACGGCCGCTGTGATCGTCAGGGGCGTTTTGTGTTCGGCACGAAAGACGAAGGTTCGCCGTTGCAGGCGATCGGCGGGTTCTACCGGCTCAATCACGACCTGTCGCTGGAGCGTCTGCCGCTGCCCGCGCCGGCCATTTCCAACAGCGTCGCGTTCAGTCCCGACGGCGCGACGATGTATTACTGCGACTCGCCCACACGTGAGATCCGCGCGTGCGACTATCGTGCGGACGGCGGCGTTGCCAACGACCGGCTTTTCGTGCGCCTCGCAGACGCCACTGGCGAACCCGACGGCTCGACTGTCGATCGCGACGGCGGCTTGTGGAACGCGCAGTGGGGTGGCAGACGCGTCGTGCGTTACGGCGCGGACGGCGTCGAAACGGAGCGCGTGGAAGTGCCCACGGCGCAGCCGAGTTGCGTTGCGCTCGGCGGCGCGCAACTGGGCACGCTGTACATCACGAGTGCGCGCGTCGGTCTCGACGCAGCGGCGCTTGCCGGCGATTCGCGGGCGGGCGGCGTGTTCGTCGCGACACCTGCGCGGCGCGGTTTGCCGGAGCCGGTGTTCCAGGGCGCGCCAGCGTAGCGCAGAATGACGCTGCTTCGCGGTTGATTCAGTAACGAAAACGCGCGGCTGCAGTGACGAGCCGTGCTTGACAGCAACCAGCAACAACCGAGCATTCCGCGCAACACGGCAGCAAGCAGTTCGGACCAGAGGCGACCTGTTCAAGAAAATCGCCCGACAGCACCCGTCAGCCACGACGGCAACGTCCCAGCCTCTCGAAGGAGCAGATATGACTGTTGCGAATCCTGTTTCCGCCTCGTCCCAAACATCACAAAGCGCTCAGAGCCGGCGCTCGCGACTCGCGGCGGCGGCCAATCCGGTGTTGCCGGGGCCGAGCACGTCGGCGGTAGCGGTCGGTGAGACCTCGGCCGGCGACGTCGCGTGCATTACGCTCGCCAATGCACATTTGCGTCTCGACGTTGCGCCGACGCTGGGTGGCGGAATCACGCGCTTCGACTGGCGCGACGACGGCGCGCTCACGCCGATTTTTCGTCGCTGCCGCCATGTCGCCGCCGACACGCAACCGAACGAACTCGCCTGTTATCCGCTGCTGCCCTATTCGAACCGTATCGGCGGCGGGCATTTCAATTTCGCTGGGCGGCGTGTCGACGTGGCGTGCAATCGCGCGGACGAGCCGTTTCCGATTCACGGCGACGGCTGGCAGTCGGCGTGGCATGTCGTCGATTCAGACCGGGAGAACGTGCGGCTCACGCTCGATCGCCGTGACGGCAAGCCCTACGCGTTTCGCGCGGCGCAGACCTACAAGCTGGACGGCCCGTCGCTCGTCATCACGCTCGAAATCGAGAACGCGGGCCGCGAGGCGTTGCCTTTCGGGCTCGGCGTGCATCCGTTTTTCGTGCGCGACGCCGACACGGAACTGTCGGCTGCGGCAGGCGGTCTATGGCTCGCCGGCGATGACTGGCTGCCGGTCCGCCACGTTCAGGCGCCGCCGGCGTGGCAGTTCGGCGTCGCTTATCCGCTGCCGGAAACCATCGTCAATCATGCATTCACTGGGTGGAGCGGGCAGGCGGCCGTGGTGTGGCCCAAGCGCCGGCTGTCGCTGAACATTGCCGCCGACACCGATTACTACGTGCTGTACACGCCTCCTGGCGAGGATTTCTTCTGCTTCGAGCCCGTCGATCATCCGATCAACGCGATGAATCTTGCCGGCGGCGCATGCGAAAACGGCATGACGCTGCTTGGGTGTGGCGAGCAACTCGTGCGGACGTTCCGCTTTACCGTTGAACGTACCGGTTTGCGTTCGATGCCGGGCGCGCGAGGATCGCGGCGTCGGCAGTAGAGCGCGGTCTGGTGACTCGCGGCGCCTCGAAGGGCTCGCGCTGAACGGAGTCAGAAGAGTGAAGCGAGTGAAGCGAAGGGAGCCGCGCCGCCCGCCCACGCCGGACAGGTAAAATACGCGCCTCTTCCGACTACCGGCTCGCCGCGAGACTCACCATGTCCAACTTCATCCAGACACTCAACGACGCGTGGCAGCGCACGAACTCGCTGCTGTGCGTCGGCCTCGATCCGGAGCCCAGCAAGTTTCCGGGCGCGCTTGCCGGCCGCGCTGACGCGATCTTCGACTTCTGCCGCGAGATCGTCGACGCGACTGCACCGTATGCGTCGTCGTTCAAGCCGCAAATCGCCTATTTCGCGGCGCATCGCGCGGAAGACCAGCTTGAGCAGCTGATCGCGCACATCCACGCACATCATCCGGGCTTGCCGGTCATTCTCGACGCGAAGCGCGGCGACATTGGCAGCACTGCGGAGCAATACGCGCGGGAGGCGTTCGAACGCTATCAAGCGGACGCGGTGACGGTGAATCCGTACATGGGCTTCGATTCGATCGAGCCGTATTTGCAGCATGAAGGCAAAGGCGTGATCGTACTGTGCCGCACGTCGAACGCGGGCGGCTCTGACCTGCAATTCCTGGAAACGGGGGGGCGTCCGCTGTATCAAGTCGTCGCGCAACTGGCGGCGGAAAAGTGGAATGCGAGCGGCCAGCTGGCTCTGGTGGTCGGCGCGACTTTCCCGAAGGAAATCGAAGCGGTGCGCGGAATTGTCGGCGATATGCCGCTACTGATTCCGGGCATCGGCGCGCAGGGCGGTGACGTGCAGGCGACCGTGAGCGCGGGCCGCACCGCCAACGGCACGGGCATGCTGATCAACTCCTCGCGCGCGATCATCTATGCAGGCAAGGGCGAGGATTTCGCTCAAGCGGCAGCGAAGGCCGCCATGGAGACGCGCGACCGGATCAACGCATTCCGTTGAATCACGTAGTGAGTTGGTGAAGGGGGCCGGCTTAGTCCGCGGCCGGCCCGAGCCGCTCGATGTGCGCGGCATGCTGCGGGTATTGCGCTTTCAACGCATCCACATCCGCAAGCTCGAATTCACTGAACTCGAAACCGGGCGCCACCGTGCAGCCCACGAGCGCGAACGTCGCCGGGTCTGCACATTCGGCGGCGAACCACAAACCGGCGGGCACCACCGCCTGGAACACGGTGTCGCGATGAGTCAACGCGTTGCCGAGCCGATGTGTAACGAGGACGCCGGACTCGTCCAGCACGTGGACATGCAGCGGTTCGCCTGCATAGAAATGCCAGACCTCGTCGGACTTGATCCGGTGCCACGCCGAATGCGCGCCGCCGCATAACAGGTAGTAGATCGCCGTCGACGCCGAACGCGTCTCGGCCGAGCCGCCCGCGCGGCTCACGCGCTCCGCCGACCGGTAGGTCTCGCTGAAAAATCCGCCTTCTGGATGCGGCTTCAGATCGAATCGGTGGATCAGTTCGTCTCTGGCTGCGTGCGAATCGCGCATCGGGTTCCCGCCTTCAATGAAACTCAATGTTCGCGTTCGTCGAGCAGCGCGAGCACGCCGCGCAGCGCGTGCGCCGCGGCCTGCACGCGAATCTGTTCGCGGTCGCCTTTGAAAATCTTCGTTTCGACCGATGTGTGCAGCCGGTTGCTCCAGCCGAACGACACCATGCCGACCGGCTTGGTCTCCGTGCCGCCGCCCGGGCCGGCGACGCCCGTGATCGACAACGAAACCTGGGCGCGGCTGTTGCGCAGCGCGCCTTCCGCCATCGCGCGCGCCACTTGCTCGCTGACCGCGCCGTACTTGTCGATCATGTCCGCGGGCACGCCGATCATTTCGCTCTTGGCCTGATTCGAATACGTGACGAAGCCGCGCTCGAACCAGCCGCTGCTGCCTGAGATGTCGGTGATCGCGGTCGCGACCATGCCGCCCGTGCACGACTCGGCGGTGACAAGCATCAGGCGCTCGTCGCGCAGGCGGTTGCTCACGCGGATCGCGAGCTGGTGAACGACGGAATCGGTAGGCATGGCGTCAATCCGGAACGGGGCGGAGCGGTTAAACGGACATGCGCCAGAGCGCAATCACGAGCAAGGTGAAAAACGCGGCAACGAGGTCGTCGAACATGATGCCGAAGCCGCCTTTCAGCCGGCGATCGAAATAGCTGATGGGCGGCGGCTTCACCATGTCGAAAAAGCGGAACACGATGAACGCCCAGAACTGGCCTGTCAGCGTGACTGGCGTGACCATCAGCAGCACGAGCCAGAAGGCGACGATTTCGTCCCACACGACCGGCGATGGGTCGTCAGTGCCGAGCTTCCTGGCGGTAAAGCCGCAAATCGCAATGCCGCCCACGAAGCCGACGACGATCAGCACGCCCCACTCGATCACGGTCAGATAGCGGCTGAACACGGCAAACGAGGCCCACGCGAACAACGTGCCGATCGTGCCGGGCGCGATCGGCGACAAGCCGCTGCCGAAACCAAGCGACAGAATGTGCAGCGGGTGCGACAACATGAAGCGCGCGGTCGCGCGGCGCGGCTGAGGGCGTTGCGGCTTGGGCGGCTGGCCGCCGACAAGATTGTCGGCGGGCGTGAGCGGGCGATCAGTCTGCATGAAAGTGGTCGAAGCCTTGCAACGTCAGGGAGAGCGGCGCGCCGGCAGAGTCGCGCCAGTCGATCGCCGGGCGGTCGTCCGCCGTTTGGAGAGCGCTTATTGTACCGATGCGCGTGACGGGCACGCCCGCCCTGTGGCCGGCGGCCTGAACGGCGTCGCGCGCGGCCGGCGGCGCGGTGAAGCACAACTCGTAGTCGTCGCCGCCCGCGAGCGTGCAGCGCCGCTGCGTTCCGAGCGGCAGCCTGCGCAGTGCGGACGAACGCGGCACCGCGTCGGCGTCGACGGTGGCCTGCATATTCGATCGATCGAGAATGTGCTTGAGGTCGCCGGCGAGCCCATCCGAAATATCCAGCGCCGCATGGGCGACGCCGCGCAACGCCAACCCGAGCGCGATGCGCGGCTCCGGGCGTTCGAGCGCGCGGCGAAACGCCGTGGCGTCGCCGGCATCGGCGGTCCACTCGCCGCGCTGGATGCCGAGGCCTGCACGCGCGTCGCCGAGCGTGCCCGACACCCAGATGTCGTCGCCCGCTCGAGCGGCGTCGCGGCGCAGTGCGGCTTGCGGCGGCACGCTGCCGAACACGGTGATGCACAGGTTCAGCGGGCCGCCGGTCGTATCGCCGCCGATCAGCGCACAGCCATGACGCTCGGCGAGCGCGAACAGTCCTTCGCTAAATGCGGCGAGCCACGTTTCATCGGCCTTGGGCAAGGAGAACGCGAGCGTGAACGCCTGCGGTTGCGCGCCCATCGCGGCGAGGTCCGACAGATTGACGGCGAGCGCCTTGTGTCCGAGCGCCTCCGGATCGACATCCGCGAAGAAGTGGCGGCCTTCCACCAGCATGTCTGTCGAAATCGCCAGCATTTCGCCCGCGGGTGGCGCGAGCAGCGCGCAGTCGTCGCCGATGCCTAGCGAACCGGTCGGGGCCGCCGACGCCTTGCCCGCCGCGCGGCGCGCAAAGAAACGTTCAATCAGCGAGAACTCTGAAAGCATTGTGAGGAAAAGTGAAGGGACGACCGCCTTTCGCTACGTTTCAGTCTCGGCAGTTGTACCCGTATTGAAGGAATCGAGCCGGCAATTGGGGCTACAATGCCGTCGAACATCTATTCTAATCCGCACTTCGAAGCCCGCCTTATGTCGACTCCCGTCAATAGCAAACTCCGCGAAGCCGCCCTCGATTACCACGAATTCCCGACCCCCGGGAAGATCGCGATCGCCCCCACCAAGCAGATGATCAACCAGCGCGATCTCGCGCTGGCGTACTCGCCAGGTGTCGCGTTCGCGTGTGAAGAAATCGTCGAGAACCCGCTGAATGCCGCGCGCTTCACGGCGCGCAGCAACCTGGTCGGCGTCGTGACGAACGGCACGGCGGTGCTCGGCCTGGGCAATATCGGCCCGCTCGCATCCAAGCCGGTCATGGAAGGTAAGGCGGTGCTGTTCAAAAAGTTCGCCGGCATCGACGTGTTCGATATCGAGTTGAACGAGTCCGATCCGCACAAGCTCGTCGACGTGATCGCGGCGCTCGAGCCGACGTTTGGCGGTATCAATCTCGAAGACATCAAGGCGCCGGACTGCTTCATCGTCGAGCGCGAATGTCGCAAGCGCATGAAGATTCCGGTCTTCCACGACGATCAGCACGGCACGGCGATTGTCGTCGCGGCGGCGATCACGAACGGTTTGAAGGTTGTCGGCAAGGACATCAAGGACGTCAAGCTGGTCTCCTCCGGCGCGGGCGCGGCGGCGCTGGCCTGTCTGGACCTGCTCGTCGATATCGGGCTGCCGCTCGAAAACATCACGGTCACCGATCTGGCCGGCGTGGTCTACAAGGGCCGCGTCGAACTGATGGACCCGGACAAGGAACGCTTCGCGCGTGACACCGAGGCCCGCACGCTCGCAGAGGCAATTGGCGGCGCGGACGTGTTCCTGGGCCTGTCGGCGGGCGGCGTGCTCAAGCAGGAGATGGTCAAGCAGATGGCGGAACGGCCGCTGATTCTGGCGCTTGCTAACCCGACGCCGGAAATCCTGCCGGAACTGGCGCTCGAAGTGCGTCCGGACGCCGTGCTGTGCACGGGCCGCACCGACTACCCGAACCAGGTGAACAACGTGCTGGTGTTCCCGTTCCTGTTCCGCGGCGCGCTGGACGCGGGCGCGACCACGGTCACGCGGGAAATGGAAATCGCCGCGGTCAATGCGATTGCCGAACTGGCGCGCCAGGAGCAGAGCGACATCGTCGCGACGGCTTACGGCATTCAGGACCTCTCGTTCGGTCCGGAATACCTGATTCCGAAGCCGTTCGACCCGCGTCTGATCGTCAAGGTCGCGCCGGCAGTGGCGAAGGCCGCGATGGATTCGGGTGTCGCCGAGCGTCCGATCGAGGACATGGATGCCTACGAGCAGCATCTGCAGCAGTTCGTGTATCACAGCGGCACGACGATGAAGCCGATCTTCCAGCTGGCGCGCGGCGTCGAGCCGGAGAAGAAGCGCATTGTGTTCGCGGAAGGCGAAGAAGAGCGCGTGTTGCGCGCCATGCAGATCATCGTCGACGAAAAGCTGGCTAAGCCGATCCTGATTGGCCGTCCGGCCGTGATCGAGCAGCGCATTGCGCGCTACGGTCTGCGTCTCGTCGCAGGTCAGGATTACACGGTCGTCAATACGGACCATGACGAGCGTTATCGCGACTTCTGGCAGGAGTATTACAAGATGATGTCCCGCAAGGGCATCACCGCGCAGATGGCCAAGCTCGAAATGCGCCGCCGCACCACGCTGATCGGCGCGATGCTGGTCAGAAAAGGCGAGGCGGACGGCATGATTTGCGGCACGATCAGCACGACGCACCGCCATCTGCACTTTATCGACCAGGTGATCGGCAAGCGCGAAGGTTGCGCCGTCTATGCCGCGATGAACGCGCTGGTGCTGCCGAATCGCCAGATTTTCCTGGTCGATACGCACGTGAACGTGGACCCGACGCCGGAGCAGCTGGCCGAGATCACGATCATGGCCGCCGAGGAAGTGCGCCGTTTCGGTATCGAGCCGAAGGTCGCGCTGGTGTCACACTCGAACTTCGGTTCGAGCAATGCGCCGACCGCCCAGAAAATGCGCGATACGCTCGCGATCCTGCAAGAACGCGCGCCCGAATTGCAGGTTGACGGCGAAATGCACGGCGACGTCGCGCTCGACGCCAATTTGCGCCGCGAAGTGCTGCCCGACTCGACGCTCGAAGGCGATGCCAACCTGCTGGTGCTGCCGAACATCGACGCCGCCAACATCTCGTACAACCTGCTGAAGACGGCGGCGGGCAACAACATCGCCATTGGCCCGATGCTGCTGGGCGCGGCGCAGCCGGTGCACGTGCTGACGGCCTCCGCGACGGTTCGACGCATCGTCAACATGACGGCGTTGCTGGTTGCGGATGTGATCGCGGCCCGTTGATGCTCCGTCCACGCTGACCGGCGCCGGCTTCCGCCGGCGTGGTTGGCGGAGAAGCTTGCCGGCGGCTCCTGCCGGCCTCGTCCAACGAAAAAAAAAGGCGTGCCCGCAATGGGCACGCCTTAGGGCGAACAGGGGATAGCCGCCCAAAACGGCAAACAACAGACTTCCTTGCAAGAATTCAGCGCCCGGCATTCCGCGTGGAAAAGCCGGTGTTGCTACGTCTTTTGCTTGGTTGAGCTAATGTTAGCGCGCCTTGGATAAATTTTGTGTCAAAAGTCGTCAAAGCACTGCTGGTGGGGCTTTCGCGTCGAATCGGATCATTTTGCGACTCCGGCGAACGTTGATTCCGGGGACCATTAGCGATACCCTTACGACTTTCATGGTCGTAAAACTCGTGATCTAACAGCCGGGAAACTTGGTAATGGCACGCAGATGGCAGCGCATCAAGGGCGTGCTGATCAGTGCTATTGCGCTGTGCGTTTTCTGCGGCCCCGTGCCTCACGCCATCGCGCGCAATTACCCGGCACCCACCGGCACGAATGCACAGGGCCAAGGCACCATTGCGGCGGCGCAGTTGCCCCGCGAGGCGGTCAATACATTGAACTTGATTGCCGCTGGCGGGCCTTACCCGTATGAAAAGGACGGCGTCGTGTTCGGCAACCGCGAACGGTTGCTACCGCCCAACCGGCGCGGCTTTTACCACGAATACACCGTTCCCACGCCTCGTTCACGTAATCGCGGGGCGCGTCGCATCGTCTGCGGAGGTCCGCTGAAGCGCACCGACAATTGTTACTACTCGGACGACCATTACACCAGTTTTAATCGTATTGTTGAATGACATCGGGATGAACGGCATGAGCGACAACGTCTACGCGCACGACACCGGAGTCGCGACGGATCTTTTCGCGGCCGGCGACGGCAATCTTTTCCAGCGCGTCATGAAGATGCGCGCCGGCGAGCAGGGCCGTGAGAACCGGAGCGAAGCTGACAGTGTGGTTTCATCGAACGAGGAGCCCATGAGTCTTTTCAAGACCGTACGACCGAACATCGTACAGTCGATCCGCGCGTTTCGCGTTCAGGATCTCGCCGACGAGGCGAATCGACTCGGACAGCACTTTCTCTACGCGTATTGCGCAAACGCGCAATCCAAGCAGGAAGTCCTGGAAACCATCGCTACATCGTTCCTGTTTCCGAAACATTTCGGCAAGAATTATGACGCGCTCTACGATTGCCTAACCGACTTGGTCCATAAGGCCGGTGCCCAGCCTGGCTTTGTAATCGTGCTCGAGCAATTGCCCGTCGCGCAGAAATTCGACAAGGAAGGGCGAGAGACGCTGCTCGACGTGTTTCGCGAAGCGGCCGAATTCTGGGCCGAGCGCAAGGTTGCGTTCCGCGTCTTTTATTCGTTCGCCTGAATGCTTTGAGCCGAGCTTCTCAGTTCGGCCACAGCCGGAATCGCAAAGGCCCGCCAACTGGCGGGCCTTTGCTTTTGGCGGATCGGGCTTGCGCTTAGCGTCAGTGGCACTGGGTGGCGCCATTGGCGCTCCTATTGCGTGCGCCGCCGTCGGCTTCGATCGCTGCCGTTGCGGCTGCCTAGGGGCTCAGGCGCCAACGAAATCACCACCTCACCAGCCGCCCCACGCAGCCGCGAGTGCGGACAGAACCGCCATGCCAGCGGTCTCGGTGCGCAACACGCGCGGTCCGAGCCCGACCGCCTGAAATCCGTGGTCCGTCGCGGCGGCTTCTTCCGCGGCGGAAAAGCCGCCTTCGGGGCCGACCAGCACGGTGACGGGCCCCTTCGGCGGAATCGTCGGAAGCGCTGAAAAATGGATGCTCGCGCGTGGCGACAACAGAATGCGCAGTTCGTCTTCTGCGGGAACGCGCGGCATTGCGGCGAGCCAGGTGGCGATTTCCCGTACCGGCATGACTGTCGGCAGGCGGTTGCGTCCGCATTGCTCACACGACGCCCGCACAATACCTTCCCAGTGCGCATGCCGCCGAAGCGCACGATCGCCGTTCAGACGCACGACGCTGCGCGTGGTGGTCAACGGCACGAAGCTCGACGCGCCGAGTTCGACGGCCTTCTCGATCAGCCAGTCCATCTTGTCGCCGCTTGCTATGCCCTGAGCGAGCGTGAGCCGATACGGCGGCTCGACTTCGATGTTGCGGAATTCGCCGACCTTCACGGTGACCGTGCGGCGTTCGATTGCGACGAGTTCGGCGCTGTATTCGCCGCCCTCACCGTTGAAAAGCACAATGGAGTCACCGGTCTGCAAGCGCAGCACGAGGACGTGCCGTACGACGTCATCGGGAAGTTGCATGATGTCGTCGGGCGAAAGAGGCGTACCGACGAAGAAGCGAGGCATCAGAAAAATACTCATTAGTTCACGAAAGGTGGCGAGCGAGCGCCCAACGGTAGCCGTCCAGATCCTCGACCTGGGCGAAGCGGTCGCCCCAGAACTGGTCCTGTGGCTCGCTCAACGATTTGGCGCCGGCGGCAAGCGCCCGGGCGTAAACCGTGTCGACATCGTCGACGTAGACATAGAATGATTGCGGCGCGATCGCGCCCGCGCTGCGGGGTGTTTTTGCGGTGGAGCCGAACGCGCCTTCTGGCGCGAACATCACGATCAACTGACCTTGATAGGTCATTTCGACATGCATGACGATGCCGTCGTCCTGCACGCTGTCCCGCAATTCGAAGCCGAATGCCGCGGTGTAAAAGGCAGTCGCGGCTCGCGCGTCCCGTACCGTCAGATAGGGGGTCAACCAGGGCACACCGGCTGGGCGGGAGGCGGTCATGGGGTTCTCCAGATCTAGGGTTATTGGGCGCATGCCGGGCGTCCGGCAACGGATTGCGCATCGGCAAAGAGATAGCGCACTCCGGCGAAGCCGTGCATTTTGCCCGTGCGTCAGTGTGACGGCTTTAAGAATTGACCTAGTTTATCTTGCACCGACGGCGATGCCGTAAAGAGTCCGGCATGCGCGGCAGGGCTGTAGTGCTTCCGTGCGTCGATTCCTCGCATGGCGAGGCGCTCGGCCACGATATCCGCCGTCAGCGCGGCAGGATCGAGCGTGTCGCTGGCGGTCGCCATCATCCACAACGAGCCGTATAGCGGGACATACGTGTTCATGGTGCGTACGACCGCGAACGCGCCGCGCAGATCGCCAAGCAGGGCGGCAATGCGTTCGGCGTGGAAATAGGGCGAGCCCAGATGGACGGACAGCACGGCGTTCGTGCTCATCACCCGCTTGAGCTGACTGTAGAAGGCGGTCGTGTACAGGCCGGCCGCTGGCGAGTCGGGCGGCGTCAGATCGAATACGACCAGATCGAACTGCGCAGACTGGGCTTGCGCGGCCGCGGTCACGAAATGCGCGGCATCGCCGATCACGAGTTCGACGCGCGGATCGTCGAATGCGCCGCCCTGTACTTCGGGCAGGTGTTCGCGTGTCAGGCGAACCACCTGTTCGTCGAGTTCGGCGACCACGATCCTTTCAATGCCCGGATGCGCCAGCAGTTGCCGCGCGGCGCCCCCGTCGCCTCCGCCTAGCACCAGCGCGGCTTTCGGTGCCGGATGCGCCAACGCCGCCGGATGCACCATGCACTCGTGATAGATGAATTCGTCGCCGGTGGACGTCATGGGACGGCCGTCCAGCGTGAAGATCCGGCCGAGCTGGCGCGTATCCCACACCTCGATGCGCTGATACGGCGAATCGACGCGTGCGATCAGCGACGCGTCCGGAAATCCGTAGACAGCGTCCGGACTCGGGTGGAACAGCAAAGTAGCGCTCAAGGTGGTTTGCCCAGTGTGAACGGGTTGGTTTCTGCTGCCCGATTGTAAGGGCGACGCGCCGCACGGTCTCGTGCGCGCCCCACGATGCGGAACGAATCAGCCGATCTCTGGAGGCACCGGGCGGCGCCCGCCATGCGGCTTTGCGCACAGGGAGCGACACAACGTTCTGTTAGAATGGCACGCTTTCAGCCTTGTCCGTTTGCTCTGCCCGTTTCGCGTCTTCCGGCGCCGCACCGTGCGCCGAAGCGGACTGGCCGCCGAGCTTCCGGGCCTCAAGCGCACATCGCTTTCTGACTCTGTCTCCGGACTCGACATGACGACCCCGTCTCCCGCACCCACTTCCTTGATGGCCAACGCAATTCGCGCGCTGTCCATGGACGCCGTTCAACAAGCGAATTCCGGGCACCCCGGCATGCCAATGGGCATGGCCGAAATCGGCGTGGCCCTGTGGTCGCGCCATCTGCGCCACAATCCGAAGAACCCGCAATGGGCGGACCGCGACCGTTTCGTTCTGTCGAACGGCCACGGTTCGATGCTGCTGTACTCGCTGCTTCACCTGACCGGCTACGACCTGCCGATCAGCGAACTGAAGAACTTCCGCCAGATGCATTCGAAGACGCCGGGCCACCCGGAATACGGCATCACGCCGGGCGTCGAAACGACCACCGGCCCGCTCGGCCAGGGTCTGGCGAACGCGGTCGGCATGGCACTCGCGGAGTCGCTGCTCGCCACCGAATTCAACAAGCCCGACGCGAAGATCGTCGACCACCACACGTATGTGTTCGTCGGCGACGGCTGCCTGATGGAAGGCATTTCGCATGAAGCGTGTTCGCTCGCGGGCGTGCTGAAGCTGAACAAGCTGATCGCGTTCTACGACGACAACGGCATTTCCATCGACGGCGAAGTGGTGCACTGGTTCCACGACGACACGCCGAAGCGCTTTGAAGCATACGGCTGGAACGTGATTCCGAACGTGGTCGGCCACGACGTCGACGCAGTCGACGCCGCCATCAAAAAGGCCAAGCAATCGGACAAACCCACGCTGATCTGCTGCAAGACCGTGATCGGCGAAGGTGCGCCGACCAAAGCCGGCAGCCACGACTCGCACGGCGCGCCGCTCGGCGACAAGGAAATTGCGGCGACGCGTGAGGCTATCGGCTGGAAGTGGGAGCCGTTTGTGATTCCGCAGGAAGTCTACGCAGCGTGGGACGCGAAGGAAGCGGGCGCGCGTTTCGAATCCGACTGGGATAAGGCGTTCGCGGCGTATGCGGCGAAATATCCGCAAGAAGCGGCTGAATTCACGCGTCGTATGGGCAAGCAACTGCCCGCTGACTGGAAGGAAAAGGCGAAGGCGATCATCGCCGGCGCGAACGAGCGTGCAGAAACGGTCGCGACGCGCAAGGCATCGCAGCAGGCCATCGAGGCATTGTCCGCAGTGCTGCCGGAGCTGCTCGGCGGCTCGGCCGACCTGACCGGCTCGAACCTGACCAACTGGAAGGCCGCGAAGCCGGTTCGCGTGAACGGCGAAGGCCGCGCGGCGGGCAACTACGTCAACTACGGCGTGCGCGAGTTCGGCATGAGCGCCGCGATCAACGGCGTTGCGCTGCACGGCGGCTTCAAGGCGTTCGGCGGCACGTTCCTGACGTTCTCCGACTACAGCCGCAACGCGCTGCGCGTTGCCGCACTGATGAAGGCGCCGTCCATTTTCGTGTTCACGCACGACTCGATCGGTCTCGGCGAAGACGGCCCGACTCACCAGTCGATCGAACACGTAGCGAGCTTGCGTCTGATTCCGCATCTCCAGGTGTGGCGTCCCGCAGATACCGTCGAAACGGCGGTGGCGTGGACTCATGCGGTCGAACACCATGGCCCGTCGTGCCTGATTTTCAGCCGTCAGAACCTGCAGTTCTCGGAGCGCACCGACGCGCAGATCGCTAACATTGAGAAGGGCGGTTATGTGCTGCGCGACTGGAACGACGAGATCGTTGCGCGCAAAATCATCCTGATGGCCACTGGTTCGGAAGTCGAACTGGCGCTCAAGGCGGTCGAGCCGCTGGCGCGCGAGGGCATCGCGGCGCGCGTCGTCTCCATGCCGTCCACCACGGTTTTCGACAAGCAGGATGCCGAATACCGCGAACGCGTGCTGCCGCAAGGCGTGCGCCGTGTCGCGATCGAAGCGGGCGTGACGGATTTCTGGCGCAAGTACGTGGGTCTGGAAGGCGGCGTGGTCGGCATCGACACGTTCGGCGAATCGGCCCCGGCTGGCGTGCTGTTCAAGCATTTCGGCTTCACCGTCGAACACGTGGTAGAGACGGCCAAAGCCGCACTCGGCTGATCTGAATCAAAGCGTTGCCGCACGGCTGCAGCAGGAGCACGAACGCGCGGCAACGCAGCCGGTCAGACGAACATCGACGTATTTTTTTAGTCATCAGGAGATAGATCATGACGATTCGCGTTGCAATCAACGGCTACGGCCGGATCGGCCGCAACACGCTGCGCGCCTTCTATGAAAACGGCAAGAAGCACGATATCGAAATCGTCGCCATCAACGATCTGGGCGATGCCAAGACCAATGCTCACCTGACGCAATACGACACCGCGCACGGCAAGTTCCCGGGCGAAGTGTCGGTGGACGGCGACTACCTGGTTGTGAACGGCGACAAGATCCGCGTGCTGGCCAACCGCAACCCGGCTGAACTGCCGTGGGGCGAGCTGAACGTCGACGTCGTGATGGAATGCACGGGCTTTTTCACGACGAAGGAAAAGGCAAGCGCGCACATCAAGGGCGGCGCGAAGAAGGTCATCATTTCGGCGCCGGGCGGTAAGGACGTCGACGCAACGATCGTCTACGGCGTGAACCACAACGTGCTGAAGGCATCGGACACGGTGATCTCGAACGCATCGTGCACGACGAACTGCCTCGCGCCGCTCGTCAAGCCGCTGAACGACAAGATCGGCCTCGTAAACGGCCTGATGACGACCATTCACGCGTACACGAACGACCAGGTTCTGACGGACGTGTACCACGAAGACCTGCGCCGCGCGCGCTCGGCCACGCATAGCCAGATCCCGACCAAGACGGGCGCTGCGTCGGCTGTCGGCCTGGTGCTGCCGGAACTGAACGGCAAGCTGGACGGCTACGCGATTCGCGTGCCGACCATCAACGTGTCGGTGGTCGATCTGTCGTTCATCGCCGCACGCGACACCACGGTCGAGGAAGTCAACTCGATCATGAAAGAAGCGTCGCAAGGCGCGCTGAAAGGCATCCTCGGCTACAACGACGCGCCGCTGGTGTCGATCGACTTCAACCACAACCCGGCTTCGTCGACGTTCGACGCAACGCTGACCAAGGTGTCGGGCCGCCTGGTGAAGGTGTCGAGCTGGTATGACAACGAGTGGGGCTTCTCGAACCGCATGCTGGACACGGCCGTGGCGCTCGCCAACGCGAAGTAAGCCGTTCTATGCTTTTCCGGACGCCGTCGGCGCAATGCTGGCGGTTGGGAAAAAGGCCGCTCTTCGGAGCGGCTTTTTTACGCCTGCCGAGTGTCGAAATAGACGCCGGACGTCGCGGCGTTTAAGGCAAAGAAGTTCGCCCGACCAAAAAAATGGCCCGGCCGATTCAACCCGGCCGGGCCATTTTTCTGCTGATCGCTAATCGTTCGACCGCGCCCCCCGACACGGCCGACACCACGTCAATGCTTGCGATGCGGGCAGTTTTCCTTAGTGCAGGCGCCGTAAAGTGCCAGGGCGTGTTCCTGCAGCTTGAAGCCGCGTTCCTTCGCGATGGACTGCTGACGACTCTCGATTTCGGAGTCGAAAAATTCTTCGACGAGGCCGCAATCAAGGCACACCAGATGGTCGTGATGCGACCCTTCGTTCAGCTCGAAAACAGCCTTGCCCGATTCGAAATTACTGCGCGAGAGCAGGCCGGCCTGCTCGAATTGCGTCAGCACACGATAGACGGTGGCAAGACCGATATCGAGCTCCTCGTGCAGGAGGTTGCGGTACACGTCTTCGGCCGTCAGGTGACGCACCGGGCTGTGCTGGAAAATCTCGAGGATTTTGAGGCGCGGAAGGGTCGCCTTGAGCCCGATGTTCTTGAGATCGGTTGGATTGGTCATGACAAGGGATCCCTAGAGTACAATGCTGGGCTCTCATAGTAATGTGTTTTTGCCGTTCTGGTCATCTTCGATGGAATGAAACTCGCGCGGCTCGTCAGCGGGCCCGCACGGTGAGTGAAATGATTTCAAAATCTCAACTGATCTACCGGGGGAGCCGCATGCGGGGTACCTTGACCGCTGTTGCGGCTGTCGCGATTCTTGCAGGATGTTCCACGTACGACAGCCTCACTCAGCGGGTTGCTCAAAGCATCACGCCGTACCGGATTACCGTTGTGCAAGGCAACTTCGTTTCGAAAGAAGCCGCCGCGCAAATGCAGGTGGGCCTTTCGCGCGCACAGGTGCGTCAGTTGCTGGGCACGCCGCTGCTCACCGACATGTTCCACGCAGATCGCTGGGACTACGTGTTCTATTTCAAGCGTGGCTCGACTAGCGTCGTGCAGCAGCGCGACTTCGTGGTCAACTTCGCAGGCGATCGCGTCGCCAGCTGGAGCGGCGGCGAAGATCTGCCGTCCAACCTCGAACTGCTTGCTGAGATCGACGGTGACAAGCGCGGCAAAAAGGCGGCCGCGGCGAGCGTAGCGAGCAGCACGGGCGAGGCAAGCGCGCCGGTAGCCACGGCGCCGGTCACGGTCGACACCGCGCGTCCGCCGTCCGTCGAAGGTGCTGCCGCAGCGGCCGCGCCGTCCACCGACGCGAACGCTGAAGCCGCTCAAGCCGCGAATCGTGCGACGAATGCGGTGCAAGCGCCGTCGCGTAATACGCCGTCGTCGGTGCGCTCAACCGCTCCGACCGCGAATGCCGGCGGCATCCCGCCGCAAGGCCCGACGTCCGGTGGGCAGCCGCAGTTCCAGTTCCACCGTCCGCCGCCGCCGCAATCGCCGTCGTCGAAGGACAATCCGGTCGGGCCGACGGGCTCGCAAAGCAGCGGCCCGACGCAGAATGCGCCGGTTGGCACGCCGTCCACTTCGGGAACGAGCCAGTAATAGCGCTGTCCTTGTTTTAAGACGGCCGCTGCGCATTCGCCCGCCGTGGAGTGTCACTCCAAAGTCGCTTCGGGCTTCGCGCGGCGCCGTCGGATTCTCTGCTGTTCCAGTCCCGCGCGGTGCGAGGGCGTGCTGCCCGCCGCCGCTTTTGCCCGCCTCTGCCGGGCTGTGTCTTTCGAACCCTCGTACCATGAAAATTGCGATTGCTGGCGCATCGGGCCGTATGGGCCGCATGCTCATCGAAACCGTTCTCAACGATTCCGACGCCACGCTGTCGGGCGCGCTCGACCGTCCGGGTTCTCCGCAACTCGGTCAGGACGCTGGCGCCTTTCTCGGCAAACAGACGGGCGTGATTCTGACTGACGACATTGAACGTGTGTTCGCGGAATCGGACTACCTGATCGACTTCACGCGCCCTGAAGGCACGCTGACGCATCTGGAAGCCGCGCAGCGTCACAACGTGAAAATGGTGATCGGCACGACCGGCTTCGACAATGAGCAGAAGGCGCAACTGCGCGGCGCGGCGGACAACATCGCGATCATGTTTGCGTCGAATATGAGCGTGGGCGTGAACGTTACGCTCAAGCTGCTCGAGTACGCCGCGAAGCATTTCGCGACCGGCTACGACATCGAGATCATCGAGGCGCATCATCGTCACAAGGTCGATGCGCCGTCGGGCACCGCGCTGACGATGGGCGAAGTGATCGCCAACGCTCTCGGGCGCAATCTCGACGACTGCGCGGTCTATAGCCGCGAAGGCGTGACCGGCGAGCGCGATCCGTCCACGATCGGATTTTCGGCGATCCGCGGCGGCGATATCGTCGGCGACCATACGGTGCTGTTCGCCGGCATCGGCGAGCGCATTGAAATCACGCACAAATCGGCGAGCCGCCTGTCGTACGCACAGGGCGCGCTGCGTGCCGTGCGTTTCCTCGAAGGCCACCAGACCGGCTTCTTCGACATGCAAGACGTGCTCGGCCTGCGCTAAACGCGGCGCGCACAGCTTGCTTATCCGCACGAACTCACTTTTCCCCGGCGAAATCAGATGGCAGGCGGCAGCAGCATCATCCATTACCTGCAAACGAGCGACGCGATCACGCATGGTGTCGCTTATGTGCTGCTGGCGATGTCGATTGCGAGCTGGTGCTTTCTGATCGTCAAGGCCTGGGTGCTGGTGCGGGCCAAACGTCAGGCGACGCGCGCTGTCGCGCGCTTCTGGCAGGCGCCGACCCTCGCGGAAGGCGTCGCCGAATTGAAACGCGCCGACCGCGAGCGCGTTTTCGCGCCGCTTGCGGAAGCGGCGCTCCATGCAGCCGAAGTCGATATTCCCGGCGCACTGCTTGCGCGCGTCGAGCGCAGTGAGCGTGTGGTTCGCGCGTTGCGTCAGGCGCTCAATGCGTCGCAGCGCAGGCTCGAATTCGGCCAGGTGCTGCTCGCTTCGGTGGGCAGCACGGCGCCTTTCGTCGGCCTGCTCGGCACCGTTTGGGGCATTTATCACGCGCTCGGCAGCATTGCCGCGAGCGGTCAGGCGCAGATCGAGAACGTCGCCGGGCCGGTCGGCGAGGCGCTCATCATGACGGCCTTCGGCCTCGTGGTGGCGATTCCCGCAGTGCTTGCCTACAACGTGCTGGGGCGCCTCGTGCGGCAACTGTCGGAGGAACTCGACGGATTCGCGCACGACCTGCACGCGTACGTGTGCGCGCCCGTGGGCCAGCCGCAAGCACCGGTGCGCGGTCCGCAGGCCACGACTCACTAAGGGCAATAAGCGCAATAGGGCACTAAGCGCGCGTCACGACATAAGGAGGCGGCATGGCGTTCGGCGGACTGGAGAAAAAGCAGACGGCTGCACCGATGGCCGAGATCAACATGACGCCGCTGATCGACGTGATGCTAGTGCTGCTGGTGATTTTCATCATTACCGCGCCCTTATTCACGCACGCGATCCGGCTCGACCTGCCGAAGGTCGCGTCGGCGCCGGCGCGCGAAACGCCGCAAACCATTTCTCTTTCAATCGACGCCGCCGGCAAGCTGTACTGGGACGGCAGCGTCATCACGCTCGAGCAGATGCGCACGCGCTTCGCGCAAGCCGGCAAGCAGGCCGACCAGCCCGAAATTCATCTGCACGCCGAGCGCAATACGCGCTACGAGGTGATCGCGCAGGTCATGGGCGCCGCGCAGCAGGCCGGTCTTGAGCGCATCGGCTTTGTGACCGAGCCGCCGCCACCGGGCTCGCAGCAGTAGGCGCGCGGGCGCTCGCCGCGCGGCGCAGCCGTCCGCGAACGGTATAATCAGCCCTTTCCCCGCAGTACGGGAAACGACGCCATTTCATCCAGCAAAAGCACCAAGCGGCCGGTGCGGAAGCACCGAACCCAGCGATCCCATCACACCATGCACGAAAAATACGTTCCCTCCGACGTCGAATCCGCCGCGCAAGGGCAATGGCGCGCCATCGACGCGTACAAGACATCGGAAACCACCGACAAGCCCAAGTTCTACTGCGTCTCGATGCTGCCGTATCCGTCGGGCAAGCTGCACATGGGGCACGTGCGCAACTACACGATCAACGACGTGATGTACCGCTATCTGCGGATGAACGGCTACAACGTGCTGATGCCGATGGGTTGGGACGCGTTCGGCATGCCGGCTGAAAACGCCGCGATGGCTAATAACGTGCCGCCGGCAAAGTGGACCTACGACAACATCGCTTACATGAAGAAGCAGATGCAGTCCATGGGCCTCGCAATCGACTGGTCGCGCGAAGTCGCCACCTGCAGCCCCGATTACTACAAGTGGAACCAGTGGTTGTTCCTGAAGATGCTGGAAAAGGGCATCGCGTACAAGAAAACCGGCACCGTCAACTGGGACCCGGTCGATCAAACGGTGCTCGCGAACGAGCAGGTGATCGACGGTCGCGGCTGGCGCTCGGGCGCGCTCGTCGAGAAGCGTGAAATCCCGATGTACTACATGCGCATCACGCAGTACGCAGACGAATTGCTGAACGATCTGGAAGGCCTCGGCTGGCCAGAGCGCGTGAAGATCATGCAGCAGAACTGGATCGGCAAGAGCTTCGGCGTGAACTTCGGTTTCCCGTATGAAATCGACGGCGAACAGAAGCTGTTGCGTGTGTTCACCACGCGCGCCGACACGATCATGGGCGTGACCTTCGCCGCGATCGCGGCCGAGCATCCGCTTGCCACGCGTCTCGCGAAAGACAAGCCGGAACTGCAGGCGTTCATCGACGAATGCAAGCGCGGCGGCGTGGCGGAAGCCGACGTCGCGACCATGGAAAAGAAGGGCATGCGCACCGGCTTTTTCGTCAAGCATCCGCTCACGCAGGAACCGGTCGAAGTGTGGATCGGCAATTACGTGCTGATGACTTACGGCGAAGGCGCGGTGATGTGCGTGCCGGCGCACGACGAGCGCGATTTCGCGTTCGCAAAGAAATACGGCCTGCCGATCAAACAGGTGGTGGCCGTCGAAGGCAAGGAATTTTCGACGCAGGCCTGGGAAGAGTGGTACGGCGAGAAGGGCGGTACGCTCGTCAACAGCGGCAAGTACGACGGCCTGAACTATGAACAGGCAGTAGACGCGATCGCCGCCGACCTGAAGGCGCTGGGCCTGGGCGACAAGCAGATCACGTGGCGTCTGCGTGATTGGGGCGTGTCGCGCCAGCGTTACTGGGGCACGCCGATTCCGATCATCCACTGCCCCAAGTGCGGCGACGTGCCGGTGCCGGAAAAAGACTTGCCTGTCGTGCTTCCCGAGGACCTCGTGCCGGACGGCACGGGCAATCCCCTCGCGAAGTCCGAAGCGTTCGTGAACTGCACCTGCCCGACCTGTGGCAGCGCAGCCAAACGCGAGACGGACACGATGGACACGTTCGTCGATTCGTCGTGGTACTTCTACCGCTATGCATCGCCGGGCGCACCGACCATGGTCGACGAGCGCACCGACTACTGGGCGCCGATGGACCAGTACATCGGCGGCATCGAACACGCGATTCTGCACCTGTTGTACTCGCGCTTCTGGGCCAAAGTGATGCGCGACCTCGGTCTCGTCAAGTTCGGCGAGCCGGCGAAAAACCTGCTCACGCAGGGCATGGTGCTGAACGAAACCTACTATCGGGAAGACGCAACGGGCAAGAAAACCTGGTACAACCCGGCCGACGTCACCGTTTCCTTCGACGACAAGGGCCGCCCGGTTGGTGCGGTGCTGAATTCGGACGGCCTGCCGGTCGTGCTGGGCGGCGTCGAGAAAATGTCGAAGTCGAAGAACAACGGCGTCGATCCGCAATCGCTGATCGATCAGCACGGCGCGGACACCGCGCGTCTGTTCGTCATGTTCGCCGCACCGCCCGAGCAGCAGCTGGAGTGGTCGGGCTCGGGCGTGGAAGGCGCGAGCCGTTTCCTGCGTCGCGTGTGGAGCTTCGGTCACGCGAACGAAGCGGCGCTGCGCGCGGGCGGCCAGTTCGACGTCGCGCAACTCGCGGACGCTGACAAACTGCTGCGTCGCGAAATCTACAGCGTGCTCAAACAGGCTGACTTCGACTACCAGCGTTTGCAGTACAACACGGTCGTGTCGGCCGCGATGAAAATGCTCAATGCGCTCGATAGCGCAAAGGACGCGCAGCCTGCTGTGTTGCGCGAAACTTATGGTGTGATGCTGCGCGTGCTGTATCCGGTCGTGCCGCACCTCACGTTCCAGTTGTGGCAGGAACTCGGTTACGCCGACGAGTTCGGCTCGCTGCTCGACGCGCCGTGGCCGAAGGTCGACGAGAAGGCGCTCGAGCAATCGGAGATCGAACTCGTGCTGCAGGTGAACGGCAAGGTGCGCGGCGCGCTGACGGTGTCGAAAGACGCGTCGCGCGAATCGATCGAGCAGTTGGCGGCCGCGCACGAAATGGTCGCGAAATTCAGCGAAGGCAAGGCGCCCAAGAAGATTGTCGTGGTGCCGGGCCGCCTCGTGAACGTGGTCGTTTGACGAGCCAGCAGCATCTGTCAACAGGCATAGCGCCGTCGCGTGCGGCGGCGCGTGCCTCTCGCCGGGAACCCACTGCGAACCAGGAGCCAATGTGACTCGCAGATCGTTTTTTTTGACGCTGGCTTGCAGCGTATTGATGTTGTCCGCGTGCGGTTTCCAATTGCGCGGCCAGCAGGACTATGCGTTCAAGCGCCTGTTCGTCGCCGGCGGTTCGGCATCGGCGAACGCGCGGCTCGCGCGCATGGTGCAAGGCGGCAGCGACACGGTCGTGGTGAACTCGGTGACCAGCGCGGACGCTACGTTGCAGATTACCGAAGGCCGCGGCTACAGCACGCTGACGCTGAACTCACTGGGCGTCGTGGAAGAGTATCAATTGAATCTCTCCATGAACTACTCGCTGATCGGCAAGGACGGCACGGTGCTGATTCCGCCGAGCGTGATCGCACTGAACCGCGCGATGACCTATAGCGACAAGTACTCGCAAGCGAAAGCCGCCGAGTCGGACATCCTCTTCGCCGATATGGAAAACGACGCGATCGACCAGCTCACGCGCCGTCTTTCGAGCGTCCGTTCGCTGCATCCGGCGCCGGGTGAGCAGGTGCCGGCCGTCGCGCCGCGTGCGCCTTTGCCGCCGCCGCCGCTGTGAGCGCGGGCGTCGACGGGATCTGAGAACTACATAGCCATGCAACTGCGACTTGACGCGCTCGAAGCGCATCTCGCCAAGGGACTCGCCGGACTGTACGTCGTGTACGGCGACGAGCATCTGCTCGCGCAGGAAGCGTGCGACCGGATTCGCGCGGCGGCGCGCGCGGCCGGCTTCACCGATCGCTCCGTGTTCACCGTGGAGCGCGGTTTCGACTGGAGTTCGCTGTTGGGCGCGAGCCAGTCGATGTCACTGTTTGGTGACCGTCAACTGGTCGAACTGCGCATTCCGTCGGGCAAGCCCGGTAAAGAAGGCGCAGACGCCCTGAAAGCGCTGGCGGCCGCCGTCAATGACGACGTATTGACCATGATCACGCTGCCGCGGCTCGACGCGGCCACGCAGAAATCCGCCTGGTTCACGGCGCTTGCCGACGCGGGCGTCGCGTTGAAAATCGATCCGGTCGAGCGCGCGCAGTTGCCCAACTGGGTCGGCCAGCGGCTCGCGGCGCAAGGCCAGCGGGTCGCCGCCGGGGAAGAAGGGCGGCGCGCGCTCGCGTTTATCGCCGAGCGTGTCGAAGGCAATTTGCTGGCGGCGCATCAGGAAATTCAGAAGCTCGGCTTGCTTTATCCGGCCAGCTCGCTGAGCTTCGAGCAGATTCACGACGCCGTGCTCAACGTCGCGCGCTACGACGTGTTCAAGCTGAACGAGGCGATGCTCGCGGGCGACGTCGGCCGTCTGTCGCGCATGCTCGACGGCCTGCGCGGCGAAGGCGAAGCCGCGGTCCTCGTGCTGTGGGCGGTCGTCGAAGAATTGCGTACGCTTTTGCGCATCAAACGCGGCGTCGCGGCCGGCAAACCGCTCGCGATGCTGGTGCGCGAAAACCGCGTCTGGGGTCCGCGCGAGCGGTTGATCGGGCCGGCTTTGTCACGTGTTACCGAGGCCTCGCTTGAAAAAGCGCTGGCGCTGGCGGCGCGGCTCGACCGCCAGGTCAAGGGCTTGTCGGGCGGCACGCCTGGCAATCATCGCAATGACCCGCCGCCCGATCCTTGGGACGGCTTGTTTGAACTCGCGATGACGGTCGCGTCGCCGAAAACGGCGCCTGTTCCGCCGCCGCGACCTCGAGGAGCAGCCGGAGCCGCAGCGGGCGCACGCAGGCCGGCGTGATCCGGTAATGCAGGCCAGGCCGTGGTCACATTCGGTGTGGGCACACGCAGGGCATGACGATCGCCACGGCTCTGGCGGACGGCTGAACCGTCCGGACCACTAGTTCGCTTTAGCCTGCCGGGCTTCGCGTGCTGAAGAGTCGGCGGATTCCGCGGGATAGATAGCGCTGGCCACCATCGCAAGCAGAGCGCGTTGCCCCGACTTACAATCGTTGAATCATTCGCTAATCAGCCTTTGCGCCGCACGTCGACGTGCGCGCCATCACGAGAATCACATGGATATCGACCAGTACATGACCGACCTCGGCCGCCGCGCCCGCCAGGCCTCGCGTGCGATGGCGCGGGCGTCGACGGCCGCGAAGAACGCTGCACTCGCGGCGGTCGCAGCGGGTATCGAGCGCGACGCCGCGTTGCTCAAGGAAGCCAACGCGCGTGACCTCGCGCGGGCACGCGACAAAGGCCACGACGCGGCTTTCATCGACCGGCTGACTTTGTCGGATAAAGCGCTGAAAACGATGGTCGAAGGCCTGCGCCAGGTCGCGGCGCTCGCCGACCCGATCGGCGAGATCAGCAATCTGAAGTACCGGCCAAGCGGCATTCAGGTCGGGCAGATGCGCGTGCCGCTCGGGGTGATCGGCATCATCTACGAATCGCGTCCTAACGTGACGATCGACGCCGCCGCGCTCTGCCTGAAGTCGGGCAACGCCACGATCCTGCGCGGCGGTTCGGAAGCGTTGGAATGCAATACGGCGCTCGCGAAGCTGATCGGCGAGGGGCTCGAAGCTGCCGGTTTGCCGCAGGACGCCGTGCAGGTCGTCGCAACCGCGGACCGCGCCGCGGTCGGCAAGCTCATCACGATGAGCGAGTACGTCGACGTGATCGTTCCGCGCGGTGGCAAGAGTCTGATCGAGCGGCTGATGAACGAAGCGCGAGTGCCGATGATCAAGCACCTCGACGGCATCTGCCACGTGTACGTGGACGACCGCGCGGATCTCGCGAAGGCGCTGACGGTTTGCGACAACGCCAAGACGCACCGCTATGGCACCTGCAACACGATGGAGACGCTGCTCGTCGCGCGTGATATCGCATCGACGGTGTTGCCGCCTCTTGGCAGGCTGTATCGCGAGAAAGAAGTTGAGTTGCGCGTGGACGCGGCGGCGCGTGCGGTGCTGGCCGACGCGGGCGTGGGCCCGTTGGTCGATGCAACGGAAGACGACTGGCGCACCGAATATCTCGCGCCGGTGCTGGCGATCAAGGTGGTCGACGATCTGGACGCGGCGATCGAGCACATCAACACTTATAGCTCGCAGCACACCGACGCAATCGTCACCGAAGACCACGACCGCGCCATGCGTTTTCTCCGCGAAGTGGATTCGGCAAGCGTGATGGTGAATGCATCGACCCGTTTCGCCGACGGCTTCGAGTTTGGCCTTGGCGCCGAAATCGGCATCTCAAATGACAAGCTTCATGCACGCGGTCCGGTGGGACTGGAAGGTTTGACGTCGCTGAAGTATGTCGTGCTCGGGCATGGCGAAGGGCGTCAATAAGCGCTCATCCAACGGTAGGCGTGGCCGTGCAACGCGGCCACGTTTGTCCGCCTGCCTACGCCTCCTGACGTTGCCGCGACCGTCGGTCACTGTGCGTCGCGATGGATGGCCGCCATGATTGCCGCCGCTGGTCACAACAGGCTGTCAACACAGGCTGACCACGACACGCTGGTTACAACACTCAACACGCACCCAAGGACATCCGATGCTCTGGATCAAGACGTTTCATATCGTTCTGGTCGCTTCCTGGTTTGCCGGTCTGTTCTATTTGCCGCGCATTTTCGTCAACCTGGCGATGGAAACCGAGCCGGCGGCGGTGAAGCGTCTCCTGATCATGGCGCGCAAGCTGTTTCGCTTCATGTCGTTGATCGCAGCGCCGGCGCTCATTTGCGGGTTGTGGCTTTGGCTCGTCGTGGGAATCGGACAAGGACAGGGCTGGATTCACGCGAAGGTCGGCGTCGTCGCGCTGCTGGTGATTTACCACGCGTACTGCGGCGTGTTGCTGCGGACATTCGAGCGCGGGCAGAACCGCCGCACGCACAAGTGGTATCGGATGTTCAACGAACTGCCCGTGCTCGGGATGCTGGCCGCGGTCGCGCTGGTGGTCATCAAGCCGTTTTGATGTGAGTCACACGCCGAGCGTGTCGGATGACTAATTGTTCGCATGTCACGCTGCGGGTAGTGTCGCTCGCAGCGTGACAACTAACGTAGTGGCTTGGCTTCAGCGACGCGGCATTCCCCCGCCGCTCAGCTACAAGAGTGAATGTGTGAAGCTTGCTCCTTAGAAGCGGTCCGCACACTCTGTGGGCATCCTAAATTTCCGCTTCCCCACCGATTTCAGGCGCTGAACCCTGCCGCCTTCGTTAAGACTTTTCAGAATTGTGGTGCGGCACATTTGCCGCGCTTGTCCGTGCGCGGCATCCCTCGCCGCTAATATCGGCGGACTCGCTTCGCATCGAATTTCTTGCTTGCGTCCATCGCGCAAGCGCCTCACGGACTCTTCCATTCTCTCGCCGCTAGCCTGCTAGACGGCAAGCCCGCCTCTGCGCCCTAAAGCGCGCCGCATCGACTCCACGTTTGTCTGCAAACGCCTGCCGCCGCAGGACGCGCTTTTAGTCCTCGTCTGATTCTGTCTGTTGGACGCGTCTCATATTCTCAACTTCGAACATTAGCAAAGCACGACGGCATAGCCCCGCTTCGCTCAATGTCGAGCCGCAGTGCGCGGTTGTCGTGTGTCCAACTTAATTATGAGTGTTTCATGAAAAGAATCGGTTCCGCCGGGTATTTAGCAAACGTCTCGGCATGCTCGTCGCTGTCGCGGAAAACGTCGCGAGTCAAGGTAAGCAAGCAGGTGAAAGCGCCGGCGTGGGTCCTTCGGGCCGCGAACTGGGCGTCGTTTCCACGATGACCGCCATGGCCGTCGCGCTCGTCGCATTTCAGCCGTCGGTGAGCCGCGCGCAGTCGCTGCCGACCAACGGCCAGGTGATGGCAGGTCAGGCGAGCATTTCGCAGAACACCAACACGATGACCGTCAATCAAGGTACGCAACGTACCGCCGTGAACACGAAAAGGCGAGCCGTGAACTGCTTCAGCTGCTCAGCAAGATCGACCAGCATTACGGCATCCTGATGGACGTCGACGTCTGGGCTCAATCGAATGAAGCCCAGGACATCATGGACGATCACCTGCTCGCACGTCTCACGTCCGCAATCACGAGCCTTGTGACTGATCCGAAGTTCACGTTCTCCGACGCAGGTATCGTTCGCACGGCGTTGTTCCAGCGTTGGCTTGCCGCGATGTTTGCCGCGAGCCCGTTCCGCAACGCCGATCACATTCTTCGGTCGCTTGGCGTCGACGAGCACGCGCGCAATGCCATCGAGCTGCGCAACAGCGAAGTCCGCAAGTTCCAGCTGTTTTATCTGCCGGAGTCGGAAGTCCGTCTCGACTGGGACGCGCTGTGGAAACTCGACAAGACGATGGCCGCATCTCTTGCGATGACGATCATGTCGTCGCGCTTTCTCGGCACGCCGTCGGCGCACCAGAAGCGCGAACTGCTGCTGCGTTGGTTGCCCGAGCGGCTCGAGCAGATCGACAGCATCGATTCCCTGCCGATGGGCGTCTTGCACGACGTCTACATGCACTGCAGCTACGCGGACATGGCGGCCAAGCACGACATCAAGAAGCCGATTAACGCGCTGATTCGCCGCAAGCTCGAGTCGCTTGGCATTACGGACGTCACGCGCACGGCCGCTGGTGTCGAGGGTGAGAAGCCGGTGCTTCTGGTCGTGCTCGAATGGTTCTCGAAGAACCACTCGATCTATCGCACGCATTCGCAGACGCTCGTCGCGATGCGCGACAAGTTCCACCTGATCGGCATGGGCTACGACGGCCGTGTTGACGACGCCGGCAAGGCGGTATTTCATGAGTTCATCCCGCTGCAAGGCGCGAACGTGTGGGAAGCCGCGCGTCATGCGCGAGACACGAGCGAGGCGCGCAACGCGCAGCAGATGTACATGCCGAGCGTCGGCATGTTCCCGATCACGATGGTCCTCGCGTGCCTGCGCGTCGCGCCTTTGCAATTGATGGCGCTGGGTCATCCGGCCACGACCCACGGTCATGCAATGGATTACGTCGTGGTCGAAGAAGACTATGTGGGCGACGAAGCATGCTTCAGCGAAAAGCTGTTGAAGCTGCCTTCGGACGGCATGCCGTATCGCGCGCCGGCCGCCATGCTCGAACTGGAACTGCCGGCTGAGAAAGAGCCGTCCAATGTCGTGAAAATTGCAGTGGCCGGCACGACGATCAAGCTCAACCCAGGTTTCCTGCACACGTGCGCAGCGATTGCCCGCGAAGCAAGCGTGCCGGTGGAGTTCCATTTCCTGGTAGGTCAGGCGACGGGTCTCGTATTTCCGCAAGTGCGCAACCTGATACGTCGATTGCTTGGGAAAAATGCTGTCGTTCACAAGCATCAAGGCTACGCCGGTTACATGAAGGTGATCGCCGGTTGCGACATGTTCCTGAACCCGTTCCCGTTCGGCAACACGAACGGAATCGTCGATACGGTCTGGGCCGGGCTCGTGGGTGTCTGCAAGACAGGCCGCGAGGTGCATGAACATATCGACGAAGGTATGTTCCGCCGCCTCGGTTTTCCAGAGTGGACCATCACGAAGACGAACGACGAATACAAGGCTTCCGCGCTGCGTCTGATCGAAAACGCGCACGAACGACGCGAGTTGGCCGCGGCAATGGCAGGCCCGAAGGCCATTGAAAAGCTGATCTTCCACGGACGTCCGGAAATCCTGGGTGAGCGTATGCAAGCGTTGTGGCTCGACAAGCTGCATGGAGCGCAGTGAGACGAACATGAAAGAGACCAGCAAATCCGCTATGCGTCGCGCACGCGACCCGTCGTTCCAGCAGCACTACTTCGCGGGCAAAGGCATCGACATCGGCGCCGGCGACGACCCCTTGAGCGCGCATGCACACGCCTTTCCGCGCGTGACGGAGATCGTGTCATGGGACAAGGCACAAGGCGACGCGCTTCGCATGGCGGGCGCACCGGACGCATCGTTCGACTTCGTGCACTCGAGCCATTGCCTCGAACACCTGGCCAATCCGTTTCAGGGACTCGCCAGATGGCTGGAACTGCTGAAGCCGGGCGGCTATGCGATCCTGACCGTTCCCGACGAAGATCTGTATGAGAAGGGCAAATGGCCGAGCCCGTTCAATCGCGAGCACAAGGTCAGCTTCACGATCTGCAAGCCGGAGAAAACGCTGCCGGGCTCGGTGAACGTGCTGGATCTGGTGCGTGCATTCGCGCCGGTCGCGTCGTGCGAACGCGTAACTCTGGTGCGTGAGAATTACGATGAGCGGCGCGCGAATGTCGATCAGACAGCGCGTGGTCTCGCCGAATGTGCGATCGAAATCGTGCTGCGAAAGCGCGCGGTACCGAGCGCGCGCGAGATGATGAACGTTGCGTCGAAGGCGCGAGACGCGCAGGAAAGTCTGCGTGCCTGGCGACTCGCCGTGAAAACGTATCCGTACCGCTTCGAGGTTTACCACGGCGCGATGCTTGCATGGTTGCGCTGGGATCTCATCGAAGATATCGACCGACTGTGGGCTCAATGCATCGAATGTCTGCCGGATCAGCATCTGCCGCGGCTCTATCTCGCGCTGCACACCATCGCGCGAGGCAAGATACAGGAAGGCTTCCGCACGCGCGAATCGTGGATGAGCAAGTTCGGATGGCAGCGCCGCACGACAGTGCAACCGCCGTCGACGATTCCTGCCTGGTCCGGCGAGCCGCTCGGCGGGAAGTCAATCGTGATATGGAGCGAGTTCGGTCTCGGCGACGAAATCTTCTTCTTGCGATTCGCGCGTATTCTGCGTGAGCAATGTGGCGCTGCGCAGGTGTCGGTGGTATGTCAGGCACCGCTCGTGGCGTTGTTCGAGCGCTCGGGAGAGGCCGACACGGTGCTCAGCGTCGCGCAAGCCGCCGAGCTGCCGCCGCACGACTACTGGGTGTTTCCGCATGCGATTCCGGCTCACGTCGCGTTGGACCTCGAAGCGTTGCCGAAGTCCGTGCCATACCTGCATGCGCCGGGCACAACCGGGTTCGCTGCGTTGACGAAAAGTAAGGACAAGCTGAAAGTGGGCGTCGTGTTCAAAGGCGCGCCGACCCATGAGAACGACAGGCAGCGGTCGTTGCCGTCACTTTCTGTGCTGGACGACCTGTTCAAGGTAGATGACGCGGAGTTCTTCAGTTTGCAGAAGGGCGCAGGTGCCGACGAAGCTGCGACCTACGCGAAGCGTCTGCCGAACTTCCACGATGTCGGCGCTTCGCTGCGCACCATGGACGAAACTGCCAACGCGATCGCCGCGCTCGACGTCGTGCTGACCGTGGATACATCGGTTGCACATGTGGCGGCTGCAATGGGCAAGCCGGTGTGGTTGATGCTGCCGTTCTTCGGCGACTGGCGCTGGCACTACACGCGCAATGACAGTCCGTGGTATCCGACAATGCGTCTGTTCCGTCGGCTTCCGGGCGGCGACTGGTCGGAGGTGGTCGCGCGCATTCGCGGCCGCTTGCTGATGGCGCTGACCTCGGGCGACGCAGACTTGTGATTAGCCAAGTGTCCTTCGAGCGACACAAAACAAACGGGCTCCCTTGGGAGCCCGTTTTGCATTCAGGTAAAGCAACACGCAGTGAAAGGGGATTGCTCCCCTGCGCAACCCTTCATCCGTCTGTCCCAATTCTTCTGCGCGCAATCAGTTCTTTCGCATCCGCCAGTTTCTCCGCAAGCTCCGGCCCGCGTTTTAGCGCGACGCCCACAGCGAGAATGTCGCCGATCGCAAGATGCGAAGTGCGCGAGGTCATCGGCGAAAAGATATCGGTGTCTTCGTCGATGTTGGCGAATAGTCCTACCGACGCGATCCGCGCGAGCGGCGAGTTGCCATGCGTCACGGCAATCACTTTTGCGCCGCCCGCCACAGCCGACCTGGCTGCATCGACGATATCGCGCGTGCGCCCCGTATTCGAAATCGCGACCACGACGTCGCCCTGGCCGAGCATCGCTGCCGACATCAGGAACGTATGCGGGTCCGAATAAGCGACGCTAGGCATACCCAGCCGGAAGAACTTGTGCTGCATGTCGAGCGCGGTGATGCCCGATCCGCCGGCGCCGTAGAACTCGATCCGCTTCGCTTGGGCGAGTACGTCGATCGCCGCCGCGACGCTATCCGACGACAGATTGTTGCGCACCTGGATCAGCGCGCCGATCGTCCGGTCGAACACCTTGGCGGCGACGCCCGGCGCCGGTTCGTCCGCGCGCACGTCCCGGTAAACGGCAGGTACTTCAGTCGCAATGCCCTGCGCGAGCCGGATCTTGAACTCGCGGAATCCCGAGAAGCCGAGCGCGTGACAAAAACGCGCTATGGTCGGCTGGCTCACGCCCGCACGCGCGGCGACTTCCGTCATCGAAAGATCGAGCACCTCGCGCGGCGCCTCGATCACGTAATCGGCCAGCTTGCGCTCGGAGGGGCGCAGCTGCTCGCGCATCTCTTCAACCTGGGACAGCATCATCGGAAATCTCGCACTATGCTGAAGAATGCGTGGACTATAACTGATTGCCTAGTATGTACAAAAACTACATATCCGCCGTAGGTGTTATCCCTTAGCTCTTTGCTCAATCTCTCGGATCAGCCGTCAGCAAGGCGTTCAGCGGAATTGCCGATGTCGCATTGCAGCAGGGATTCCGATTGCGGACGTGTAGTTTTTCTACTAACATTGCCGTCGTTGGTTGATTCGACTCTCCGCGATATCTATCTCGCATCATGTCCGCGCGCCTGCCGCCAGCGACGAAGGAGCTCCGATGGTTTCCCCGCATTCGCAATTGTTAAAGGTCACGCAGCGCGTGGTCGAACGCAGCAAGCCGACTCGCGAGGCGTACCTCGCGCGTATTCACGAGGCGCAGGGCAGGTTCCCGGCGCGCGGCGCGCTTTCCTGCGCCAATCTGGCCCACGGTTTCGCGGGCCTGGAAGGCAATGACAAGCTCGTCATCAAGCAAATTCGTGAACCGAACATCGGCATTGTCTCCGCGTACAACGAGATGCTGTCGGCTCACGCGCCGTACAAAAACTACCCGGACATCATCAAGCAGGCCGCGCGCGAGAACGGCGGTGTCGCTCAGTTCGCGGGCGGCGTGCCGGCCATGTGCGACGGCATTACGCAAGGCAACGCGGGCATGGAGCTGTCGCTTTTCTCGCGCGAAGTCATCGCGATGAGCACTGCGGTTGCGCTTACGCACAATATGTTCGACGCGGCGCTGTGCCTCGGCATCTGCGACAAGATCGTGCCGGGCCTGTTGATCGGCGCGCTGCAGTTCGGCCATCTGCCGACCATCTTCGTGCCGGCCGGCCCCATGACGAGCGGTCTTTCGAACGACGACAAAGCCAAGACGCGCCAGCAGTTCGCAACCGGCCAGTGCGGCCGCGACGCGCTGCTCGAAGCGGAAGCCGCCGCCTATCACGGCCACGGGACCTGCACGTTCTACGGCACCGCGAACAGCAACCAGATGCTGATGGAAATCATGGGCCTGCATCTGCCCGGCTCGGCTTTCGTGCATCCGCATACGCCGTTGCGCGACGCGTTGACCGCCCAGGCCGCGCGCCGCGTGCTCGACCTCACCGTCGAGCGCGGCCACTACATGCCGATTGGTCACGTGATCGACGAGAAAGCGATCGTCAACGGAATCGTCGCTCTGCTGGCGACAGGCGGCTCGACCAATCACACGCTGCACCTCGTCGCGATTGCGCGTGCCGCCGGCATCGTGATCGATTGGGACGACTTCGACACGCTGTCGCAAGCGGTGCCGCTGCTCGCGAAGATCTATCCGAATGGCAAAGCCGACGTGAATCATTTCCACGCCGCCGGTGGCGTGGCGTTCCTGGTGCGCAATCTGCTCGAAGGTGGATTGCTGCATGAAGACGTCAACACGGTGGCGGGCAAGGGACTTCATCACTACACGGAAGAACCGAAGCTGCTCGACGGCAAGCTGCAATGGGTTCCAGGCGTACAGGCCAGCGAAGACACCGCGGTGTTGCGCGGCATCAAGGAGCCTTTCCAGGCGGACGGCGGCCTGCGTTTGATGCAGGGCAAGCTTGGACGCGGCGTGATCAAGATCTCGGCCGTCGCGCAGCAACATCGCAAGGTGAAGGCGCCGGCCATCGTATTCGACTCGCAGGAAGCCGTGCAGGAAGCGTTCGATAACGGCGAACTGAAGCGTGACTTCATTGCCGTGGTGCGTTTCCAGGGCGCGCGGGCAAACGGCATGCCGGAACTTCATCGTTTGACGCCGCTGCTCGGTGTGTTGCAGGATCAAGGTTTCCATGTCGCGCTGGTCACCGACGGGCGCATGTCAGGAGCGTCGGGTAAGGTACCCGCGGTGATCCATCTGTCGCCGGAAGCACTGCTGCAAGGTCCGATCGGCAAGGTGCGCAGCGGCGACATGCTGGTGATCGACGCCGAAGCTGGCGTGCTCGACATCGAGATCGACCCGGCCGAATGGGCTGCGCGCCCGAACGCCGTGCCGCTGCATCAGGCGGAGAACGAAGTCGGTTTTGGCCGCGAGCTGTTCGGTGTGTTTCGCGCGGCGGCAGCGCCGGCGGAGCAGGGCGCGTCGGTGTTCGGGCCGATGGTGGGCGAACGTGCGACATCGCACGGCGAGCACATCGCCCCTGCTGCGAGCCATGTGGGTGAGCCGGGCGTGACTGTTGCGAGCACCACGCAGGCGGGGTAAGCGGTACCCTCGCCGGGCGAACTGAGTCGCCAGAAAAAACGGCAATCAATCAAGCCAGCCATCCAGCCAGCCAAGCGCGCCAACCGGCAGCTGGCAGAAACAAGGAGTTTGACAATGACGTCGAAAACAGTAAGCGATATCGTGCGCCTTGGTCCGGTGATTCCGGTGCTTGCGTTCGATTCCGCCGAGCAGGGCGAACACGTGTCGCGCGCATTGCATGCGGGCGGCGTGAAGGTGCTCGAAATCACGCTGCGCACGGCTGCCGGCCTGGAAGCGATTGAGCGCGCAAGCCACCTTGCCGATGACATCGTGGTCGGCGTCGGCACGATCACCCGGCCCGAGCACTGCGCTCAGGCGAAGAAAGCAGGCGCGCAGTTCGGTGTCTCGCCGGGCCTCACGAAGGACATGCACAAAGCCGCGCAGGACGCCGGACTGCCGCTTCTGCCTGGTGTGATGACGCCGACCGACATCATCACCGCGCTCGAACTCGGTTACGAGATCGTGAAGTTTTTCCCGGCGCAGCAAGCGGGCGGTGTGCCAATGCTGCAAGCTTTTCATGGCCCGTTCCCGACGCTGAAGTTTTGCCCGACCGGCGGCATCACCGCGGAAACGGCCACGCACTTTCTGTCGTTGCCGAATGTGGTGTGCGTCGGCGGATCATGGCTCACGCCGAAAGCTGCATTGGCCGCGCAGAACTGGGAAGAAGTCACGCGTCTTGCGCGCGCCGCTAGCCAGTTGGCCGCGCCCGCTCACTAGTTCCTATCCGCCGCATCTAGCCCGGTCAGCGAACCAGGAAAGCAAAAAGCCTCGTCGATACAGCCGCTCCGGCTGTCGCGGCGAGGCTTCGTTGCAAATATGCTCGTTAGTTTCGCGGGCATTTCGAGACAACAAACAGTAAAATTCAGCGTCCGCGCGGTTCGCATAGTTCTGATGCGTGCCGGTCGCCATGAGACGAGGTGGCTGCTGTCTTGCGCACCCACAATCAATAACGCAAAAAGGAGGAGCTTCATGGAAGCTGTTCACGGCAGCACGCTGCTGGTATTCGGGGTAATCGCCATCGCCTTGCTGATCTTGTTGATCACGCGCTACAAGGTCTATCCGTTCCTCGTTCTGATCATCGTGTCGCTGCTGCTCGGGCTTGCGTCCGGCATGCCGATGGCGACCATCGTCAAATCGTTCGAAACGGGCAACGGCAACACGCTGGGTCACATCGCGGTAGTGGTGGGGCTTGGCACCATGCTTGGCAAGATGATGGCCGAATCGGGCGGCGCCGAACGCATCGCCACGACGCTCATCAACTGGTTCGGCGAGAAGAATATTCACTGGGCGATGATGGTCGTCGCGATCATCGTCGGTCTGCCGGTGTTCTTTGAAGTCGGCTTCGTGCTGCTGATTCCGATTGCCTTCAACGTCGCGAAGCGCACCAATAAATCGCTGCTGCTGGTCGGCCTGCCGATGGTCGCGGGTCTGTCCGTCGTGCACGGGCTGATTCCGCCGCATCCGGCCGCAATGCTCGCAGTGCAGCAGTATCACGCCGATATCGGCAAGACGATTGCCTATGGTCTGATTATCGGCGTGCCGACCGCTATCGTCGCCGGTCCGCTGTTTGCGCTGCTGATTAGCCGCTACGTCAAGCTGCCGCAAGAAAACGCGCTGGCCGCGCAATTCCTCGGTCACGACGACGCGGCGAAAAATGGTGCAACGAACACGGCGCCGAAGCGCGAACTGCCGAGCTTCGGCATCACGCTCTTCACGGTTCTGCTGCCTGTGATTCTGATGCTGGTGGGTAGCTGGGCGGACCTGGTGTTCACGCCGAAGACCTTGCCGAACGACCTGCTGCATTTCGTCGGCAACTCGGACGTCGCGCTGCTGATCGCGGTGCTGGTCAGCTTCTGGACCTTCGGTGCGAGCCGTGGCTTCAATCGCGATCAGATCCAGAAATTCTGCGGCGAATGTCTTGCGCCGATCGCGGGCATCACGCTGATCGTTGGCGCGGGCGGCGGTTTTGGGCGCGTGCTGATGGATAGCGGCATTTCGAAGGAAATCGTTGCTGCGGCCACCGCAGCGCACTTGTCGCCGTTGCTGTTCGGCTGGCTGGTCGCGGCGCTGATTCGTCTTGCCACGGGCTCGGCGACGGTCGCAATGACCACTGCCTGCGGCATCGTCGCGCCAATCGCGGCGGCAAGCGGTGTGCAAGTGAAGCCGGAATTGCTCGTGCTGGCAACGGGCTCGGGCTCGCTGATTTTCTCGCACGTGAACGACGGCGGTTTCTGGCTGATCAAGGAATACTTCGGTATGACGGTGGGGCAGACCTTCAAGACATGGTCGCTCCTCGAGACCATCATTTCGTTGATGGGTTTGGGCTTGACCTTCGCGCTAGCGGCGGTCCTGTAAGGAGTTTTTGATGATTCTGATCGCAATGGGCGTGTCGGGCGCCGGCAAAACGAGAATTGGCGAGATGCTGGCGGAACGCCTGCACTGCGCGTTCACCGACGGCGACGCGTTCCACAGCGCCGCCAACAAGGAGAAGATGCACCACGGCATTCCGCTCACCGACGAAGACCGGTGGCCGTGGCTCAAAACTATCCGCGCCGCGATCGAAGAAAAGCAGAAGGCGGGCGAGACAGCGGTGTTCACATGTTCGTCGCTGAAACGCTCGTATCGCGACATTCTGCGCGACGGCGACAAGGACGTGTGCTTCGTTTATCTGAAGGGCTCGCGCGAGGTGTTGGAACAACGTCTGACCACGCGTACCGGGCACTTCTTCGATCCGTCGCTGCTGCAGAGCCAGCTCGATACGCTTGAAGAGCCGGGTGCAGACGAGGCAGTGACGGTGAGCATTGAACTGTCGCCGGAACAGATCGTGGACGAGGTGTTGAAGCAGGTCCAAAAACGGTAAGTTCTGGCGCAGTGTTTGCCGGTGAGATGAAAAAAGCCGCTCGATTGAGCGGCTTTTTTTTGCCCTGCAGAATGACGACGGCGTTTAGCGGATGCGCTTCGCCAGTTCGACGGCCTTGCCGATGTACGAACCCGGCGTCATGGCAAGCAGGCGGTCTTTCGCGTCTTGCGGAATGGCCAGGCCGCCCACGAACGTTTGCAACGCCTCGCGCGTGATGCCCTTGCCGCGCGTCAATTCCTTCAACTGCTCATACGGATTCTCAATGCCGTAGCGGCGCATCACCGTCTGCACTGGCTCGGCCAGCACTTCCCAGCAATTGTCGAGGTCTTCGTTCAGGCGCTGCGCGTTCACTTCGAGCTTGTCGAGACCGCGGATCAGCGAGTCGTACGCGAGCAGCGAGTAACCGAACGCGACACCCATGTTGCGCAGCACCGTGGAGTCGGTCAAGTCGCGCTGCCAGCGCGAAACCGGCAGCTTGTCGGCGAGATGTCGCAGCGTGGCGTTTGCGAGACCCAGATTGCCTTCGGAGTTTTCGAAGTCGATCGGGTTGACCTTGTGCGGCATCGTCGACGAACCAATCTCGCCGGCCTTCGTGCGTTGCTTGAAGTAGCCGACCGAAATGTAGCCCCACACGTCGCGGTCGAGATCCAGCAGGATCGTATTTGCGCGCGCGACCGCGTCGAACAGCTCGGCCATGTAGTCGTGCGGCTCGATCTGGATCGTGTACGGATTGAATGCGAGCTTCAGACGCTGTTCGACCACTTCACGCGAGAACGCTTCCCAGTCGAACTCCGGATACGCCGACAGATGCGCGTTGAAGTTGCCGACCGCGCCGTTCATCTTGCCGAGCAGTTCGACCTTCGCGATACGGTCGATCGCGCGTTCGAGGCGCGCGGCCACGTTGGCGATCTCCTTGCCGAGCGTTGTCGGGCTAGCCGGCTGGCCGTGCGTGCGCGAGAGCATCGGCTGCTCCGCTTGCGCGTGAGCGAGTGCAACGAGCTTCTGATGCACCGTGCGCAGCGCCGGCAAAATGACGTGTTCGCGGGCGCCCGCAAGCATCAGGCCGTGCGACGTGTTGTTGATGTCCTCCGACGTGCACGCGAAGTGGATGAACTCGCTCGCGCGCTCCAGTTCTTCCTGACCTTTGACCGATTCCTTCAGCCAGTACTCGACCGCTTTCACGTCGTGATTCGTTACGCGCTCGATTTCCTTGATGCGCGCGGCGTCGTGCGCGGTGAAGCGCTCGGCCAGTTGCAGCAGGAATTGCTCGGAGGCATCGGAAAAGCGCGGCACTTCCGCGAAACCCGCGCGCGAAAGGGCGATCAGCCAATGGATTTCGACCGTCACGCGATTGCGCATGAACGCGGCTTCCGAGAGCCAGTCGCGCAGGGCTTCGGTTTTCGACGCATAGCGTCCGTCGAGCGGAGAGAGCGCATTCAGCGCGAACAGGGTGTCGGGGCGGGTGTCGAACATGATGGCGGCTGGCTCTAGGCGTTGAGCGCTCACTGAACTCACGGTGAGCGGATCGGAACGGAGGGAACCGCGGATTTTACCACCAGACCAGCATCCGGCCGGAGCGCCGGCCGTCAGCCTTCATTGAACGTGCCGCGGCGAAAGCCTGCGACGCTCAAGCCGGCGAGCCTTCGTAGCAAGGGAATAGCGTAGGCAGGATGAACGAAGGCATCGAGTAGCGCGAGAAACAGCGCGACGTCGAGCCCGGATGCACGATATGCAGGCAACTCGCCTGCGGATCGTCCGCGGCAATGACTTTGCGGCCTGCTTCGACCACGGGCCGGATAAAACTTTCGTCGTCGCACAGGTCGATATCGTCGAAGGCGGACACCGCAGCCAGTGCCTTTTCGTACACGTATGAGAAGCCGTAGAACAGCACGAAGTCCGCGCCTATCTGCATTTTTTCGTGGAACTCCACATGACTGACCGACTGGCCGCTCAGTTCGTAATGCAGGCCGACTTTCGCGTTGAGGTCCATGTAGCCGAAGAATCGTGTGTGCGGTGCATACATGAAAAAGCCCGACAGCTTGACGAGATCGGCGCGGTTTTCACGCATCGTCGTGACCATGTGGGCGAGGTAATGCGGCGCATAGTGGTCGTCGTCGTCGAAATGGGCGATCACCGTACCGCGCGCTTCGCCGATCAAAAAGTTACGCTTCGAGCCGATCGACATTCGCGCCGGCGAATGAAAATAGCGAATGCGTGCGTCCTGCGAAGCCAGCGCCAGCAGATACGCGCTCGGCACGGCGCTGTCATCGAGAATCAGCCATTCCCAGTCGACTCGCTGGCGCAACACGCAGCGCGTGATGGCAGGCAGCAGGTGCTCTCGATTGGCGGTCGGCGTGATGATCGAAACGAGTGGCGGCATGGGCGGGGCCGTGTTGCGCGGCAAGGTGAGGTGACGTGGGTAGAGGAATGACCGACGTGTGCCGGCCGTGTCCGCGGTGGCGGTGTAGCGCAACGAGGGTTGACCGCCCGCGTCTCGCGCCGACGCAAGATAGCGATGCGCGGCGCGCGGGCCTATCGGCGGAATCCGATTTTTTGGCCAAGCTGCGATAAAGCCTTCGCGGCCAACGCCGGTGTCGCCTCGACACCCACTAGAATGCTGACTTCTTCTTTCTTGCCGGCAGCAGGCTTCGCATGGAACTGAAATGGCTGGAAGACTTCGTTTCGCTCGCGGAAACGCGCAGTTTCAGCCGCTCGGCTGAGTTGCGTCATGTCACGCAGCCGGCGTTCTCGCGGCGCATTCAGGCGCTCGAGGCGTGGCTCGGCACCGAATTGATCGACCGCTCGGTTTATCCGACGCGGCTCACGGCGGCGGGGCAGGTCTTCAACGAGCAGGCGCTCGCGATGCTCTCGCAGTTCCACGAAGCCCGGGCACTCCTGCGCGGCCACACAGCGACGCCGCAAGCGACCATCGAGTTCGCCGTGCCGCACACGCTGTCGCTCACGTACTTCCCGCGCTGGCTTCAACGCATCGAAGCGCAAATGGGCCCGATCCATACGCGGCTGCGCGCGCTCAACGTGCACGACGCGGCGCTGTCGCTGGTGGAAGGCGGTTGCGATCTGATGATGGGTTATCACCATCCCAGTCACCCAGTCGCGCTCGATCCCGGCCGCTACGACATGCTGACGCTAGGCAACGAGCCGATCAGCCCATTCTCCGCGCCGGGGCGCGCAGGTCGGCCGCGTCATACGTTGCCGGGCACGGCCGAAGCGCCGACGCCGTACCTGTCGTACACGCCGAACGCGTATCTCGGGCGCATGACCGAGGTGATTCTCGCGAACGCGCACGAACGCCTCTATCTCGACCGGCTCTACGAAACCGACATGGCGGAAGGCCTCAAGGCGATGGCGCTGGCCGGTCACGGCATCGCCTTCCTGCCGCACAGCGCGGTGGAAGACGCGGTCGCGGACGGCAAGCTGATCCGGCTCGATCGCGGCACGCGCGGCACGCCCGAAGGCCAACTCACGCTGACAATGGAAATTCGCCTGTATCGAGACAAACTGGCCGCGAAGAGCGACGACGCGCGGCAAATCCTCGTGCGGCAGTTGTGGGACGTGGTGTCGGAAGAACTCGCGCATGGCAGCTCTTGAAGCGACCCGTTACCAACCTGCTTGCCTACGACGCAAATTTGCGGCTTTTCTCGGGTTATGCAAAAAAAACATAATCGGATAAGGAAACGGCATTGGATTTCAAAACGGCGTTTTTCGACAATGCTGCTATTCGAACAACGCCGGAGCGTTCATGTCTTCCCAGCAGCAAGTCGCCCAATCCGCCTCAACGTTGCAGTCCGTTCCCTCCTACCTGAATAGCGAAGACCTCGGCCCTTGGGGTAACTACCTGCGCCAGGTCGACCGCGTCGCGCCGTACCTCGGCTCGTTGTCCCGCTGGCTCGAAACCCTGAAGCGCCCCAAGCGCATCCTGATCGTCGACGTGCCTATCGAACTCGATAACGGCACCGTCGCGCACTTCGAGGGCTACCGCGTGCAGCACAACGTGTCGCGCGGTCCGGGCAAGGGCGGCGTGCGTTATCACCAGGACGTGACGCTGTCGGAAGTGATGGCGCTGTCCGCGTGGATGTCGGTGAAGAACGCTGCGGTGAACGTTCCTTACGGCGGCGCGAAGGGTGGCATCCGTGTCGATCCGCGCACTTTGTCGCGTGGCGAACTGGAGCGCATGACGCGTCGCTATACCAGCGAAATCGGCATCATCATCGGACCGAATACCGACATTCCCGCGCCGGACGTGAACACGAACGAGCAGATCATGGCGTGGATGATGGACACGTATTCGATGAACCAGGGCCAAACGGCGACCGGCGTCGTGACCGGCAAGCCCATCACGCTCGGCGGTTCGCTCGGCCGCCGCGAAGCGACGGGCCGCGGCGTGTTCGTGGTCGGTTGCGAGGCGGCACGCCGCATCGGCTTCGACATCGAAGGAGCTCGCATTGCCGTGCAAGGTTTCGGCAACGTAGGCGGGATCGCCGCGCGTCTGTTCCAGGAAGCCGGCGCGAAGGTGGTCGCAGTGCAGGATCACACTGGATCGCTCTACAAGTCGAGCGGTATCGACGCGGTTGCGTTGCTCGATCACGTCGCGAAGAGGGGCGGCGTCGGTGGTTTCCCTGAAGCCGACGCGGTCACGAATGAAGAATTCTGGACCGTCGAATCCGACATCCTGATCCCGGCTGCGCTGGAAAACCAGATTACCGAAAAGAACGCCGGCAAGATCAAGACGAAGATCGTCGTGGAAGGCGCAAACGGCCCGACCACTACGGCGGCCGACGACATCCTGCACGATCGCGGCATCCTCGTCATTCCGGACGTGGTGGCCAACGCGGGTGGCGTTACGGTGTCTTACTTCGAGTGGGTGCAGGATTTCTCGAGCTTTTTCTGGACCGAAGACGAGATCAACCAGCGCCTCGAACGCGTGATGCGCGAAGCATTCGCCGCTGTGTGGCAGGTGTCGAGCGAGCAGAACGTGTCGGTGAGAACGGCGGCGTTCATCGTCGCGTGTAAGCGGATTTTGCAAGCGCGCGAAATGCGCGGCCTGTATCCCTGATCGCAGATTGTAATTGCAGGAAACGGCGGGTCTGTTACCTTACCGATCCGTCGCGCATTTCACGTGAATGCGTATGCTTGAACGCGATCCACAAGAGCGCGTGTTTTGCCCGGCGGGCGGCATCGTTACGATGCCGCCCGCCTTTGTATATGCCGAAACCCCGGCCGACTGTGCGAAGCGCCGCCAGGCAATAGCGGCGTGCGCGCAACAACAATGGTTTATAGCCATACTTTCAGAATAATTACTTTGCTAAACTGGCGCCGGTTCTTGCCAAGGAGATCAAACATGAAGGTTAAAAAGGCTGCGCTGCTGCTCGCGACTCTCGGACTGTTTACGGTTGGCGCGCACGCGCAAGACGCCGGTACGCTGAAGAAAATCAAGGACACGGGCGTTATTTCGCTGGGTCATCGCGAATCGTCGATTCCGTTTTCCTACTATGACGACAAGCAGAACGTCATCGGCTATTCGCAGGAATTCGCACTGAAGGTGGTTGAGGCAGTCAAGCAGAAGCTGAACATGCCGAACCTGAAGGTGAAACTGACGCCGGTCACGTCGCAAAACCGTATTCCGCTGGTGCAGAACGGCACCGTCGACATGGAATGCGGCTCCACCACGAATAATGCAGAGCGCCAGCAACAGGTGGCGTTCTCGAACACGATCTTCGTGATCGGCACGCGTCTGATGACCAAGAAAGATTCGGGCATTAAAGACTGGGCCGACCTGAAGGGCAAGACGGTCGTCACGACCGCCGGCACCACCTCCGAGCGCCTGCTTCGCAAGATGAATCAGGACAAGAGCATGGGCATGAACATCATCAGCGCGAAGGACCACGGCGAGTCGTTCCTGACGCTGTCCACCGGTCGCGCCGCTGCCTTCATGATGGACGACGCGCTGCTCGCCGGCGAGCGCGCCAAATCGAACACGCCCAACGATTTCGTGATCGTCGGCGCGCCGCAATCGCATGAAGCTTACGGTTGCATGCTGCGCAAGAACGATCCGGAGTTCAAGAAGGTTGTCGACGACGCAATCGCGAAGGTCGAAACTTCGGGCGAAGCCGATCAGATCTACAAGAAGTGGTTCGAAACGCCGATTCCGCCGAAGGGCCTGAACCTGAACTTCCCGGAAAGCGACGACATCAAGGCGCTCTTCAAGAGCCCGAATGACAAGGCGATCGACTAAACCTTAGCTGTTTTTTTGAAACGCTGAACGAAACGGAAGGGGCCACGCGCTTCTTCCGTTTCTTTTTGCTGGAGTCTTGGTCATGTCATATCACTGGAACTGGGGCATTCTGCTGAGTCCGGTCTCCACCGGCGAGCCGACCACCTATCTGGGCTGGCTGCTGTCGGGCTTTTGGGTGACGATTACCGTGTCGCTGTCGGCATGGGTGATCGCGTTGATCGTCGGTTCGTTGTTCGGCGTGCTGCGCACGGTACCGAACAAATGGGCGTCGGGCATCGGCACGCTCTACGTCGCGATTTTTCGCAACATCCCGCTGATCGTGCAATTCTTCATCTGGTATCTGGTGATACCCGAATTACTGCCGGTCTCGATGGGCACCTGGTTCAAGCAACTGCCGCCTGGCGCGCAGTTCTTCTCGTCGTCGATCATCTGTCTCGGGCTCTTTACCGCCGCGCGCGTGTGCGAGCAGGTGCGCTCGGGCATCAACGCATTGCCGCGCGGCCAGCGCGCCGCGGGTCTCGCAATGGGCTTTACGCAATGGCAGACATACCGCTATGTGCTGCTGCCCGTCGCGTATCGGATCATCGTGCCGCCGCTCACGTCGGAGTTTCTGAATATCTTCAAGAATTCGGCGGTGGCGTCCACGATCGGTCTGCTGGATCTGTCCGCTCAGGCACGCCAACTCGTCGACTACACGTCGCAGACGTATGAGTCGTTTATCGCGGTCACGCTGGCCTACGTGCTGATCAATCTGGTCGTGATGCAACTGATGCGCTGGGTCGAAGCCAAGACCCGGTTGCCCGGCTATATCGGAGGCAAGTGATGCACCACTTCGACTGGAGCGGTATTCCGGGTGCACTGCCCACGCTGTGGACCGGCGCGGTGGTCACGTTCAAGATCACGCTCATCGCAATCGTGATCGGCATTGTGTGGGGCACGGTCCTCGCCATGTTGCGGTTGTCGTCGTTCAAGCCTTTCGAGTGGTTCGCCAAGGGCTATGTGACGATTTTTCGCTCGATCCCGCTGGTGATGGTTCTGCTGTGGTTCTTCCTGATCGTGCCGCAGGTGCTGCAGAACGTGCTCGGTCTGTCGCCGGATATCGACATTCGTCTCGCGTCCGCGATGGTCGCTTTCTCGCTGTTCGAGGCGGCGTACTATTCCGAGATCATCCGCGCGGGTATTCAGTCCGTGCCGCGCGGGCAGGTCAACGCGTCGTTCGCGCTCGGCATGAACTACGCGCAGTCCATGCGTCTGGTGGTGCTGCCGCAGGCGTTCCGTGCAATGGTGCCGCTGCTGCTCACGCAGGGCATCGTGTTGTTTCAGGATACGTCGCTCGTTTACGTGATCAGCCTCGCCGACTTCTTCCGCACCGCCACGAATATTGGCGATCGTGACGGCACGAATGTCGAGATGGTACTGTTCGCGGGCGCGTGTTATTTCGTGATCTGCGTGATCGCGTCGAGCCTCGTCAAAGGTCTTCAGAAAAAGGTCGCAAGATGATCTCTATCAAGAATGTTTCGAAGTGGTACGGCCAGTTTCAGGTACTGACGGACTGCACGACGGAAGTCAAAAAAGGTGAAGTGGTCGTGGTGTGCGGACCGTCGGGTTCGGGCAAGTCGACGCTGATCAAGACCGTCAATGGTCTTGAGCCGTTTCAGAAGGGCGAGATCGTCATCAACGGCCAATCGCTGACTGACAAGAAAACCAATCTGTCGAAGCTGCGTTCGAAGGTCGGCATGGTGTTCCAGCACTTCGAGCTGTTCCCGCATCTGTCGATCGTGCAAAACCTCACGCTCGCGCAAATCAAGGTGCTCGGCCGCTCGAAAGACGAAGCGTCGGCGAAGGGGCTGAAGCTGCTCGATCGCGTCGGTCTGCGCGCACATGCGGACAAATTTCCAGGCCAGTTGTCGGGCGGTCAGCAGCAGCGCGTGGCGATTGCGCGCGCGTTGTCGATGGATCCGATCGCGATGTTGTTCGACGAACCCACGTCGGCACTCGACCCGGAAATGATCAACGAAGTGCTCGACGTGATGGTCGAACTTGCGCAGGAAGGCATGACCATGATGTGCGTGACGCACGAAATGGGCTTTGCGAAGAAGGTCGCGCATCGCGTGATCTTCATGGACAAGGGCTTGATCGTGGAAGACGACCGCAAGGAAGACTTCTTCGCCAATCCGAAGTCCGATCGCGCAAAGGATTTTCTCGCGAAGATCCTGCACTGAGATTGCGAGTGTCGCGTCGTTTCGCACGCGACTGCCCGCTAGGGCCGCAACAAAAAGCCGCTCGAAAGAGCGGCTTTTTTATTGCTGAAACGCGGCTGATTTGCGTGTGATCAGGACTCGAACGCCGCGGCGTCGTCCGCCGCTTCGAGATCGACTTCGGCTTCTATGGCGGGGGCGGCCGGCGTTGATGCCGCGATCGTGCTCGCCGAAGCGGACGCATCCAGCGCTGGGTTGCGAAGCTTTTCCAGCACCGAAGCCGGCACAGGCACATTGACGCGGCCAATGACGTCGCCGTGCTGGAACATCAACAGATCGCCGGGTTCGAACGCGCTCCACACCTCGTTGTCGGTCAGCGGCTGCGTCGCGATTACCGCAACGCGGTCTTCGGGCGTGGTGTATTTGGCGAAGTCGATCGAGACGTCGGCGTCGACCAGATGCGCGGTAGAAAAAGGCCAGCGCCGCACGATGTAGTGCAGATGCGTGGAGCAATGCGCGAACAGCGCCTGGCCATTCGACATCAGAAAATTGAACACGCCGAATTGCGTAATCTCGCGCGTGAGTGTTTCGAGCGCGGCGAAGAGTTCATTGAGCGGCGGTTGCTGCGCGCCGGGAAACGCCTTGCGCAGACCCTCGAGCAATGCGCAAAAAGCAAGCTCGCTGTCCGTCGTGCCGACTGGCTGATAGACGCCCGAAAGCACCGGCGAAAAGTCTTTCAGATCGCCGTTGTGCGCAAAGATCCAGTGGCGTCCCCACAGTTCGCGCATGAACGGGTGGCAGTTTTCAAGCAGGATGTGCCCTTGCGTCGCCTTGCGAATATGCGCGATGGTGTTCTTCGACTTGATCGGATAGCGCTTGACCATTTCGGCGATCGGCGAGGTGGCCGACGATTGATGGTCGATGAACAGGCGACATGCTTTGTCTTCGAAGAAGGCGATGCCCCAGCCGTCGGCGTGGTGATCGGTGACGCCGCCTCGCGCCGCAAAGCCGGTGAACGAGAACGTGACGTCCGTCGGCGCGGCGCAGTTCATTCCGAGAAGTTGGCACATGTTGCGGGTAAGCCTGTGAACGGGGCGAGCCGTTACAATGATGATTGTCCAAGCATATCACCGAGCCAGAAACGCCAAATAGCAAAATAGACGTGTGTTCAGGCCGCAACACGGCGGTTTGACCTCATTGCTGGCGCATTGCTCGCATTTTCAGCTGCCCCTGTTCCGCTCTCGCTCTCCTCTCGCCATGACCGATTCCAACGCTTCCCCTGATTCCCGCGACTCGATCACGCTCGCACGCCCGGACGACTGGCACTTGCATGTGCGCGACGGCGCAATGCTTGCAGCCGTGTTGCCGGACACAGCCCGCCAGTTCGCTCGCGCGATCATCATGCCAAATCTGAAGCCGCCGGTCACGACCACGGCGATGGCGCAGGCGTACCGCGAGCGCATCGTGGCCGCCATCCCGGCCGGCGCAAAATTCGAGCCGCTAATGACGCTGTATCTGACGGACAACACGCCGCCGGACGAAATCCGCCGCGCCCGCGACAGTGGTTTCGTTCATGGCGTGAAGCTGTACCCGGCGGGCGCTACGACCAACTCGGACGCCGGCGTGACCGACATCATGAAGTGCGCGAAAACGCTCGAAGTGATGCAGGAGACCGGCATGCCGCTCCTCGTGCATGGCGAAGTGACGGACTCGTCGATCGATCTGTTCGACCGCGAAAAGGTGTTCATCGACCGGGTCATGACGCCGTTGCGCCGCGACTTCCCCGCGCTGAAGGTGGTGTTCGAGCACATCACCACCAAAGACGCGGTCGACTACATCCGCGAAGCAGGCGTTGCGCCGAACCTCCTCGGCGCGACGATCACCGCACACCACTTGCTGTACAACCGCAACGCGATTTTCCAGGGCGGCATTCGCCCGCATTACTACTGCCTGCCGGTGCTCAAGCGCGAGACGCACCGCGTCGCGCTGGTCGAAGCGGCAATCTCGGGTAATCCACGTTTTTTCCTGGGTACCGACAGCGCGCCGCATCCGAAGGGTTTGAAGGAGCACGCTTGCGGCTGTGCCGGCTGCTATACGGCGCTGCACGCGCTGGAGCTGTACACCGAAGCCTTCGACCAGGCGGGCGCGCTCGACAAGCTCGAAGGCTTCGCGAGCTTCTTTGGCGCGGACTTTTACGGTCTGCCGCGCAATCAGGAGAAGGTCACGCTGCGTCGGGAAGAGTGGACGTTGCCTGCTGAACTGCCAGTCGGCGATACGCCTGTTGTACCGCTGCGCGGCGGTGAGTCGATCGGTTGGCGGCTGATTTGAGGCTTTGCTAGATGCAGAGTGAAGCGGGCTCGGGTGTGGTCGACGGCGAAGGCGCGGCGGCACAGGTGGGTGCAGAACCGGTGCCGGCAGCGGACGCCGGGGCGCGCTTCGCCGCCATCGACTGGTCAAAGCCGTGGTTCGCGCAGTTCGCCGGACGCGGCCAGCGCTGGCAGCGGGCCGCACTTACGAGTTACGCCGCATTGCTCGCCGAAATGAATGCCGACGCCGCCGGCACGTGTCAGACCACGGGCCGTGGCCAACGTCTTGCGTTCATCGCGCAGGACGAACTCCCGCCTGGCGCCGCCTACGAAGGGCACATCGCGTCGACTGGCTGCGTGCCGACACGCCACAATCTGCACGACTTCTTCAACGCGTCGATGTGGTTCGCCTTCCCGCGCATCAAGGCCGCGCTCAATACACGGCAGTCGGCGGCGATCGACCTGCTCGGCGTCGGCTCGACGCGCGGCAGGGTGCGCGATGCGCTGACTCTCTTCGACGAAAACGCACTGCTGTTTGCGTGTAGCGATCCAGCGTTGAGCGCCGCGCTGCGCGGCTTCGACTGGCAGACGTTACTGCTCCAGCGGCGCGACGCATGGGGTTCGAGTTGTGAGGTGCGCTGCTTCGGCCATGCGCTGCTGGAAAAACTCATCGCGCCGTTCAAGGGTTGCACCGGGCATGCATGGATCGTCGACGTACCGTCGGCATACTTCGAATGGAACGCCGCCGCCCGCGACGCGTGGCTGGACGAGGCCGTCAGCGCCGCGTTGCTGACCACCGACGCGCTGACGAGCAGGCTGTTCGCGCCGCTTCCGGTGCTCGGAATTCCGGGCTGGTGGCCCGACAACGAGACCCCCGGGTTTTACGACGATAAGTCTGTGTTCCGCTCCGGCCGGCGCGCAGATGTTAAAATCGGCGCCAGCAAAGCAGGCCAGGCAGTCGCGGCCTCAGCGGCTTCGGCCAAAGAGGGCGAGGAAAGTCCGGACTCCACAGGGCAGGGTGATGGCTAACGGCCATCCGTGGCGACACGCGGAACAGGGCAACAGAAAGCAAACCGCCGATGGCCCGGCGCAAGTCGGGATCAGGTAAGGGTGAAACGGTGCGGTAAGAGCGCACCGCGGCTGCTGCAAGGCAGACCGGCACGGTAACCTCCACCCGGAGCAATTCCAAGTAGGCAGGCGCGCATCTTCGAGATGCAGGACGGGGCCCCCGTCTCGTCTGCGGGTAGGAAGCTTGAGCGTGTCAGTAATGACTCGCCTAGAGGAATGGCTGCCACGCGCGTCGCGTCCTCGGACGTTGCGCGTGCACAGAATCCGGCTTATCGGCCTGCTTTGCCACCTCATAAAAAATGCCGGCGTCTTTTCAGAGCGCCGGCATTTTTCGTTTCTCCGTGCGGGGCTTCGGCCAGGACAGCCCGCGCGGCTCGTGCTTTCGCCGTGACACTGCGCTCAGTTCGCCACAATATCGAACGAGTGCGTGAGTTCGGCCGTCTTCGCGATCATGATCGACGCCGAGCAGTATTTGTCGTGCGACAGGTTGATCGCGCGTTCCACGGTGGCCGGGTTCAGATTCTTGCCGGTCACGGTGAAGTGGAAATGGATCTTCGTGAACACTTTCGGATCTTCGCTGGCGCGCTCGGCCTTTAGCGTCACCGAGCAGCCCGCGATTTCCTGGCGGCTTTTCTTCAGGATCATCACGACGTCGTAGGCGGTGCAACCGCCCGTGCCGAGCAGAACCATTTCCATCGGACGCGGTGCGAGATTGCGGCCGCCGCCCTCGGGCGCGCCGTCCATCGCAACCAGGTGGCCGCTGCCCGTCTCAGCAGCAAACGCCATCCCGTCTTGCCCCATCCAGCTCACTTTGCATTCCATGCTGTACTCCACCGCGCATCGCTATATCGAGACGGCATTGTAGCCCGGCGATCCAGCATCCGCCCGAGGCGACTCGCGAGCCAAATATGCGAATCGACGTCTCTCATGCTGCACCGCGGCATGTTGGGACGACGTTCGGAAGATTTTCCGGTGTTTAGGGGTTTTACTCTAGTAGCGCTGGCTTGCGTCGCAGAACCGCGTATGGCTCGCCGCTGTAACTACTTGAGCGGACGTTTCTTTTGACACCCGTGCACCGCATTATGAAATCACATTTCACATTGCAAATGTTCTTGCGTTGCACAAGCTTGCTTCATATAATTGCGTCATCGGTTGCGGCAGTTCGCAACCTCCGCTGTCTCCTCCACCTCCTCCTTTGGTGGATTAAACCCGAACCACTTGTTCGGGTTTTTTTTCGCCTAGTTCTTACGCGCTCCGAAGGTCCACGAGGGCAGATTTGGTACCAAGTCCAGCACGTTTTGACTTGACGTCGCAAATTCCTTTATAATTCAGGGCTTTTCCGCATTCGCGCCCGCGGAGGAAGAACAGGGAGAGCCTGCACGCGCCTCGATGCGCACACTACAAGCAGGAAAAAACACATTGGGCGCAGCAATTTTTTTGGATCGATCATGAAGACGTTTTCCGCAAAAGCCCATGAGGTGACGCGCGAATGGTACGTGATTGACGCGACGGATAAGGTTCTCGGGCGTGTCGCCAGCGAAGTGGCACACCGTCTTCGCGGCAAGCACAAGCCTGAATTCACTCCGCACGTCGACACCGGTGATTTCATCATCGTTATCAACGCCGGCAAGCTGAAGGTCACGGGCAACAAGGCTACTGACAAGAAGTACTATCGCCACTCGGGCTACCCGGGCGGTATCTATGAAACGACGTTCGGCAAGATGCAGGAACGCTTCCCGGGCCGCGCGCTCGAAAAAGCGGTCAAGGGCATGCTGCCGAAGGGCCCGCTCGGCTACGCGATGATCAAGAAGCTGAAGGTCTACGCTGAAGCAACGCATCCGCATTCGGCGCAACAGCCGAAAGCGCTCGAGATCTAAGGGGAGCCCACATGATCGGTAACTGGAATTACGGCACGGGCCGCCGCAAGAGCGCCGTCGCACGCGTGTTCATCAAGGCAGGCAAGGGCGAGATCATTGTGAACGGCAAGCCTATCGCCGATTACTTCTCGCGCGAAACGTCGCTGATGATCGTTCGTCAACCGCTGGAACTCACGAACCACGGCGTCACGTTCGACATCAAGGTCAACGTGAACGGTGGCGGTGAAACGGGTCAAGCCGGTGCGGTTCGCCACGGCATCACCCGCGCGCTGATGGACTACGACGCAACGCTGAAGCCGGAACTGTCGAAGGCTGGCTTCGTTACGCGTGATGCTCGTGAAGTCGAACGTAAGAAGGTCGGCTTCCACAAGGCACGTCGCAGGAAGCAATTCTCGAAGCGTTAATCGCTTCGGGTGCGCACCGGCTCCAGGGTCGGAACGCAGCAAAAAGCCGCCAACGCTGTCGCGAAGGCGGCTTTTTTTTATGATCATTGGCGCCAATTGGGTAATGGCGCGGTCGCTGCTCGGCCCGTTGCGGCGCCAATGTAGGCAGACTGCGCGCGCAACGGCAGCGTCGATCAGGGCGACTCTAAGAACCCATTGATTTTGTGGGCTTCGGCACGATATTGAGATCAGCCCTACAATAGCGGTTAGAAGCTTTTTGGAGAGTTCGAATGAACGCAGTCACCGACACACCCGTGACCGAGATGCCCGCCCCCTTCGTCTTTACCGACGCAGCGGCTGACAAGGTCAAGCAACTGATCGAAGAAGAAGGCAATGCGGACCTGAAACTGCGCGTTTTCGTGCAGGGCGGCGGCTGTTCCGGCTTCCAGTACGGCTTTACGTTCGACGAAGCCGTCAACGAAGACGACACCGTCATGAACAAGAGCGGCGTGCAATTGTTGATCGACTCGATGAGCTACCAGTATCTGGTCGGCGCTGAGATCGACTACAAGGACGATATCAACGGCGCGCAGTTCGTGATCAAGAACCCGAATGCGACGACCACGTGCGGTTGCGGTTCGTCGTTCTCGGTCTGACAACGGACACACAAAGCGTTGGAAAGCAACGGGGCTTCGCGCCCCGTTTTTTATTGCCTGTGCACGCCGACGAGACGCGCGCCCGCGCGACGTGGGCCACCGCGCTCGCTCGACGACCACCGCGTCAACGCGGGTAAATTGCTCCCAACACGCGTTCCGCGCTCGCGCCGGTAACAGCCGGCAAACTTCCCGGCAGGCGCGCGACACAGCGCATCGCGAGCCATGCAAAGGCCAGCGGCTCGACCTGGCTCGGCGGCACGCCGAGGGCGTCGGTCGTCATCACGGGAACGCCGCTTACGCCGCTGTCTTCCAGTGCCTGCTGCAGCGCCTTCAATATCTCCGGATTGCGCGCACCACCGCCGCACACGTAAACCGCTCGGGCGTCCGGCGCGTGCCGCTCGATCTCCCGCGCCACTGTCACAGCGGTCAGCGCGACCAGCGTCGCTTGCACGTCGGCCGGCGCGAGGTCCCCAAACGGGCGCAGTTTGGCGTCGAGCCACTCGGCGTTGAACAGGTCGCGTCCGGTGCTTTTAGGCGGCTGTTGCGCAAAAAACGGCTCGTCGAGCAGCGCATTCAGCAGTGACTGGTCCACTTGGCCGCTTGCCGCGAACTGACCGTTTTCGTCGAATGGCTTGCCGAGATGGCGCTGCGCCCATTCGTCGAGAAGTGCATTCGCCGGCCCGCAATCGAAGCCGCGCACGCTGCCGGTCGCATTCAGAATGGTGATGTTGCTGATGCCGCCAAGATTGCACACCACGCGCGTCTCGTCTTTCGCGCCGAAGATGGTCGCATGAAACGCCGGCACGAGCGGCGCGCCCTGGCCGCCAGCCGCGACGTCCCTACTGCGGAAGTCGGCGACCACGTCGATATGCATCATCTCGGCGAGCAGCGCCGGGTTGTTGATCTGCCGCGTGTAGCCTTTTTCCGGCCTGTGCCGCACCGTCTGCCCATGCACGCCGATCGCGCGCACTTCGGCGGCGGAAACGTGGCAGCCGCGCAGGAGCTCGTGACAACACACCGTATAGCGCGTGGCGAGCGCGTTGGCGGCCAGCGCTTCCCTTTCGATCTCGTTCTCGCCCGGCTGCTGCAGCGCGAACAATGCGTCGCGCAAGCCGGCTGCAAAGCCGACGAACGCCTCGGCCAGCACCAGGGGCGGTTTCCCTTGCGCGAACCGGACAGCCACGCCGTCCACACCGTCCATGCTGGTGCCGGACATTAATCCAAAGTAGACGCCGTCTGCGGGGTCTTGCGCCACGTTGCTGCTCTTGGTCATGGTTCGTTGCTCTTTCATTGCCGCTGCTTTGCGAAGGTTTTAGCAGATTATCGATGCAAGCGCCCTCGAATATAAAGCGCGTCCCTGCCGAAGCGACGCGCTGCAGTTGGGATGCGACCTGCAACTCGCACCGGCAGGGGGCGCGTTGCCCCTGCCGGTGGGCGCGGCGGCGCGCATCTATGGGACAATCTACCTTTTCCGCGACTTCCCGTTTCCAGCATGAGCACCGAGTCCACCAAGCCTAACGCCGCCCCCGCCTTCCCGATCACCGACGAAGTCCGTCACGCGCTCGCCGTCACCAAGCGAGGCGTCGACGAATTGCTGATCGAAGAAGAATTCGCGCAAAAACTCGCGAAGAGCGCGGCGACCGGCACGCCGCTGCGTATCAAGCTCGGGCTCGATCCGACCGCGCCGGACATTCATATCGGCCACACGGTCGTACTGAACAAGATGCGGCAGTTGCAGGATCTCGGTCACACCGTCATTTTTCTGATCGGCGACTTCACGTCGCTCATCGGCGACCCGTCGGGCCGCAATGCCACGCGCCCGCCGCTCACGCGCGAGCAGATCGAATCGAACGCGAAGACGTATTTCGAGCAGGCCGCGCTGGTGCTCGACCGCGAGAAGACCGAGATCCGCTACAACAGCGAGTGGTCGATGCCGCTCGGCGCCGACGGCATGATCAAGCTCGCGTCGCGCTACACGGTCGCTCGAATTCTCGAACGCGAAGATTTCACCAAGCGTTTTCAGAGCGGCGTGCCGATTTCTATCCACGAATTCCTGTATCCGCTGATGCAGGGTTATGACTCGGTCGCGCTGAATGCCGATCTGGAACTCGGCGGCACCGATCAGAAGTTCAACCTGCTGGTCGGTCGCGAACTGCAGAAGCAGTACGGCCAGGAGCAGCAGTGCATTTTGACGATGCCGCTGCTCGAAGGCCTCGACGGCGTCGAGAAGATGTCGAAGTCGAAGAACAACTACATTGGCATCAGCGAAAAACCGACAGAGATGTTCGGCAAGCTGATGAGCATTTCCGACGTGTTGATGTGGCGCTACTTCGAATTGCTGTCGTTCCGTCCAATGGACGAAATCGCAGGCTTCAAGAAAGAGATCGAGGCCGGCCGCAATCCGCGCGACTTCAAGGTCATGCTGGGCCAGGAAATCGTCGCGCGCTTTCATTCGCAGGCCGATGCCGAGCGTGCACTGGAAGACTTCAACCACCGCGCGAAGGGCGGCGTGCCGGACGATATTCCGGCGGTGATGCTGGCAGGCGCACCGCTAGCTATCGGCCAATTGCTCAAGCAGGCCAACCTTGTGCCGTCGACGAGCGAAGCGTTGCGCAACATCGAGCAGGGCGGTGTGAAGATCGACGGCGCGACCGTGTCGGACAAGGGCCTGAAGGTCGAGTCGGGCGAGTACGTCGTGCAGGTCGGCAAGCGCCGCTTTGCGCGCGTCACGCTGACTGCGTAAGTGTGCGGGCAATGAAACGACCCTCGCAGCCGGAGCCGGCCCGATGATCGCGTTGATCCAACGCGTGCGGCGCGCCGAAGTGCGCGTGGCCGACCGCGTGACAGGCGCGATCGACGCGGGCCTGCTCGCGCTCGTGTGCGCGGAGCGCGGCGACACCGAAGCGGCGGCCGACCGTCTGCTCGCCAAAGTGCTCGGCTACCGCGTGTTTAGCGACGCCGCAGGCAAGATGAATCTTTCTGTGCAAAACCTGGACGGCGCCGGCCGCGCTGGCGGCCTGCTGCTGGTTTCGCAGTTCACGTTGGCCGCGGACACCAACAGCGGCTTGCGCCCGAGCTTCACGCCGGCCGCGCCGCCAGACGAGGGCAAACGCCTGTTCGACTACTTTGTTTCGGCGGCTCGTGCAAAGCATCCTATCGTCGAGACCGGCGAATTTGGCGCCGAGATGCAGGTGTCGCTCGTCAACGACGGGCCGGTCACGTTCTGGCTGCAGACCAACGCCTGAGTTTCGCGCAGCTCTTGCAACCATAGCGGTTCGGCACAACCGGCCAACAGCGCCCAACTGGATCCCATGACCACGCAGATTCTGTTTATCCGGCACGGCGAGACCGACTGGAACCGCATCAAACGCATTCAAGGGCACATCGACATCCCGCTCGCGGCGGTGGGACTTGCGCAGGCGCAAAGCCTCGCACGCCGCATCGCCGATGAAGTGAAGCACGGCGCGCGGCTCGATGCGATCTATTCGAGCGACTTGCAGCGCGCGCGGCAAACCGCGCAACCCGTCGCGGACGCGTTAGGTTTTCCCGTGCATTTGCGCGAAGGGTTGCGCGAGCGCTCATACGGCGCGTTCCAGGGTCACGACAGTGACGAAATCGCCGCGCGTTTCCCGGACGAATACGCACACTGGCAAACCCGCGACCCCGGCTTCACGCCGCCGGCAGGCGAGTCGCAGCGCGCGTTCTACCACCGCGTGCTGCACGCGATCGAACCGCTCGTCGCCGCGCATCCGGGCGGGCGAATAGCCTGCGTCGCGCACGGTGGCGTGCTCGATTGTGTGCGTCGCTTTGCATGCGGTTTACCGCTCGATGCGCCGCGTGACTACACGCTGCTGAACACTAGCGTGAATGTGGTGGACTTCGACAACGGCCGTGCGACGGTGGTGTCGTGGGGAGACATCGCGCATCTCGACGCGCCTGGCGCCGACGATAGCTTGAAGAAGGGTCCGGAACCGGGGTGTTAATCACTCGCGCCACGCTACGTGAACTCGTGTCACGCCGTTGAGCGAAGATCCGATGCCGCGCGCCGCAGTAGCCGACGACGCGGGCGTTCGAACACGCCGTTCATCCCGTTAATTTGATAACAGGCCGCGACGGCCGGCACGCGCGCCAGGCTGCTCAACCGGCCCCGGAATAGCCGCTCGCGCCGAGATCCGGCTTCAGGTCGCAGCCGAGTCCCACAGCCCAGGCAACGTGCTGGACGCGTCCGGCGCCGCGAGCCCGAAGTGCCGGTAAGTCAGCAGCGTGGCCACACGGCCGCGCGGCGTGCGTTGCAGGAAGCCTTGCTGGATCAGATACGGCTCGAGCACGTCTTCAATAGTGTCGCGTTCTTCGCCAATGGCCGCTGCAAGGTTGTCTACGCCGACCGGTCCGCCGTCGAACTTGTGCAAAATCGCTTCCAGCAGCTTGCGGTCCATCAGGTCGAAGCCAACCGCGTCGACGTCGAGCATTCTGAGCGCCGCGTCGGCGACTTGGGCGGTGATGTTGCCGTCGGCTTTGACTTCGGCGAAATCGCGCACGCGGCGCAGCAGCCGGTTGGCGATACGCGGCGTGCCACGCGCACGCTTGGCGATTTCGAACGCGCCGTCAGGATGAATCTGCGCATTCAGCAGCGAAGCCGAACGCGTGACGATGCGCGCGAGTTCCTCGGCGTTATAAAACTCCAGCCGTGCAACGATGCCGAAGCGATCGCGCAGCGGATTGGTCAGCATACCCGCGCGGGTAGTCGCACCGACCAGCGTGAACGGCTGCAAGTCCAGCTTGACGCTGCGCGCGGCCGGCCCTTCGCCGATCATGATGTCGATTTGATAATCCTCCAACGCGGGGTACAGAATTTCTTCGACGACCGGTGAAAGCCGGTGAATTTCGTCGATGAACAACACGTCGTTGGCTTCGAGATTGGTCAGCAGCGCGGCCAGGTCGCCGGCGCGCTCCAGCACCGGACCGGAAGTTTGCCGCAAATTGACGCCCATTTCCCGCGCGATGATGTGCGCGAGCGTGGTTTTGCCCAAGCCCGGCGGCCCAAACAGCAACACGTGGTCGAGCGATTCGGAGCGGCGCTTGGCTGCCTCAATGAAGATTTCCAGCTGACCGCGCACTTTTTCCTGCCCGACATATTCTTCGAGCTGGCGCGGTCGCAACGCTCGTTCGAACGCTTCTTCGTTCGGCGAGACGGGCGTGGCCGCGATGATGCGCTCGGCGGCGAGTTTGTCGGTTTCGATCATGTGGTCATTGTACCGCGCGAGGACGGTCGGGAAACCCGGCCGAATGGCCAATGCGCGTCGACCCGATAGACGACCTCACATCACGCGGGCGTCATTGCCCGAGCACGGCGAGGCCGCCGCCGAGACCCCGGCTTCAGGCCTTGGACAACGCCTTGAGCGCGAGCTTGATGCCTTCCGAAACGCCGGTGCCGGCCGGCACGTTCTTGATCGCCGCCAACGCTTCTTTCTCCGAGTAGCCCAATGCGAGCAGTGCGTTGAGAATGTCGGATGCGTGATCCGATGCCGACGCCGCGCCGGCCATCGCGCCGAGGTCCGCGCCAAGCTTGCCCTTCAGTTCGAGCAGCAGTCGCTCTGCCGTTTTCTTGCCGATGCCAGGTACGCGCGTGAGGCGCGCGGCGTCCTGCAGCGTGACGGTCTGCGAAAGCTCGTGCACGCTCATGCCGGACAGCACGGCTAGCGCCATGCGCGCGCCGATGCCCGAGATTTTCAACAACTCGCGGAAAGTGGAGCGTTCCTCCGTCGTGCCGAAGCCGTAGAGCAGATGCGCGTCTTCTCGCACGATCATTTGGGTGAGCAGCACCACGCGTTCGCCGGTGGACGGCAAGTTGTAGAACGTGCTCATGGGCACATCGACTTCATAGCCGACACCGTTGCAGTCGACGAGCAGATGCGGCGGGTTTTTTTCCAGCAGAACGCCGGCAATGCGACCGATCATGGCGAATTCAGATTCGAGAGAAAGGGCGAGTGTAGCGCAGGGCGTGTGCGCCGCTTAAGGCCAGTCATTGCATCAAGCGAAAAAAGCGGCGGGCGGCACGGAAACGGCGGGCGGCACAGAAATATTAGCCAACCAGACGCCCGCGCCGCACGCGCAGTCCTTTCTTTGCAAGCGATGGCGCGATGCCACCTAGCGTGCTCAATGTCGTGCCGCCATGCGCATGACAAATGGCCATGCCGAGCGCGTCGGCGGCGTCGGTGCTCGGCACGCCAGAAAGATTGAGCAGGCGCACGACCATCTGCTGCATCTGTTCCTTGGTCGCGCGGCCGTAACCGACTACCGCCTGCTTCAGCTGCAGGGCAGTGTATTCGGCGACCGGCACGCCGCCCGCGACGAGTCCGCAGATGGCCGCGCCGCGCGCCTGGCCGAGCAGCAACGTGGATTGCGGATTGACGTTGACGAACACCTTTTCGATCGCCGATTGATCCGGCGAGTGCTGCCGAATCAGCGTCGAGATACCCTCGAAGATAGTGCCGAGCCGCGACGGCAAATCGGCGTCAGCGGTCTTGATGATGCCGCTCGCGACATAGCTCAGTGTGTGACCGCTTTGATCGATCACGCCGAAGCCGGTCACGCGCAAGCCGGGGTCGATGCCGAGAATTCTCATGAAGTGCCGCAGATGCGGTTAAAACCAAGTGCCTGCGATACTACAACACACACGCCGCGCGGCGGTCCGCATGTGGCGGGGCAGGCGGAATAAAAACTGCTGCCGTGGGCACAGGGAGGCGATCGCACATGCAGCGCTATGGGAACAGGAGCGGAAAATCGGGCGTCGTGGCTTACGAAATCGGCGATAACTTCGTCGCCGCTCGCTTCAACTCGGGCACGACCTACTGGTATTCGAAACAGAGCGTCGGCGCGAAACATGTTGCTGCGCTCAAGCGCCTCGCGAAGCAAGGCGAGGGCCTTGGCACCTACATCAGCCAGCACCCGGACGTGAGGGACGGCTACGAGCGCAAGGATCCCCCGGACTGACGACTCAGTCGGCGTTGCCCGGGCGTCCGGAAACAAAACGGCCCGACGGAAAATTCCACCGGGCCGTTCTATCGTCGCCTACTGCGGATGTTGCAATGACACGCCGCTCGTCAAACCCGAATCAATGCCGGAAATGACGCACGCCGGTCAACACCATCGCGATGTTGTGTTCGTCAGCGGCGCTCACCACCTCGTCGTCGCGCATCGAGCCGCCCGGCTGGATCACGCAGGTCGCGCCCGCTGCCACGACCACGTCGAGGCCGTCGCGGAACGGGAAGAACGCGTCCGACGCGACCGCCGAGCCACTCAGCTTCAAACCGGCGTTCTGCGCCTTGATGCTCGCGATGCGCGCCGAGTCCACGCGGCTCATCTGGCCGGCGCCGACGCCGAGCGTCATGCCGTTGCCGCAGAACACGATTGCGTTCGACTTCACGTACTTCGCCACGCGCCATGCGAACAGCAGGTCGTCCATTTCCTTCGGCGTCGGATGACGCTTCGTGACCACGCGCAGCTCGCGCGGCTGCACGTTCTTCGAATCGAGTGATTGGACCAGCAGGCCGCCGCCCACGCGCTTCAGATCGAACGCGTTATGGCCTTCGCCCAGTGCGATTTCAAGCAAGCGCACATTCTGCTTCGCCGCGAAAACCTGGCGCGCTTCGGCACTGAACGACGGCGCGATCAGCACTTCGACGAACTGCTTGGCCACCGCTTGCGCCGCCGCTTCATCCACTTCGCGATTGAACGCGATGATGCCGCCGAACGCCGACGTCGGATCGGTCTGGAACGCCTTCGAATAGGCTTCGTTCGCGTCCGCGCCGACCGCCACGCCGCACGGATTCGCGTGCTTGACGATCACGCAGGCCGGCACGTCGAAGGTCTTCACGCATTCCCACGCCGCGTCGGAGTCGGCGATGTTGTTGTACGACAGTTCCTTGCCTTGCAACTGGTTGTAGTTCGCGAGCGCGCCGGCCGGCACCGACAGGTCGCGATAGAACGCGGCGCTCTGATGCGGGTTTTCGCCGTAGCGCAAATCCTGCACCTTGTTGAAGGCGAGGTTGAAGGTCGCCGGATAGGCGTTGCGCGACGCGTGCTGCAGTTCGTCGGTGAGACTCGTCAGATAGTTCGTGATCGCGCCGTCGTACTGCGCGGTGTGTGCGAACACCTTGGTCGCGAGACGGAAGTTCGTCTTGTACGACACCGCGTTGCTGTTCGCGCGCATTTCCTCGAGGACGACCGCGTAATCAGCGGGATCGACCACCACGGTCACATCGCGATGATTCTTCGCGGCGGAGCGCAGCATGGTCGGGCCGCCGATGTCGATGTTCTCAATTGCGTCTTCCAGCGAGCATTCTTCTTTCGACACCGTCTGCACGAACGGGTACAGGTTCACGACCAGCAGATCGATGGTCGGAATGTCGTGCTTCTCGAGCGCGGCCATGTGTTCCGGCAGGTCGCGGCGCGCGAGAATGCCGCCGTGCACCTTCGGATGCAGCGTCTTCACGCGCCCGTCGAGCATTTCCGGGAAGCCCGTGTAGTCGGCGACTTCGGTGACGGAGAGGCCGGCGTCCGCGAGCAGTTTCGCGGTGCCGCCGGTCGACAGGATCTTGACACCGAGATCCGACAGCGACTTGGCGAAGTCGACGATGCCGGACTTGTCGGAAACGGAGATGAGCGCTTGCTTGATCATGATGAAGACGAAAAGCCGAAGGGAAACGTGGCAGGGCGCGAGAAAACTACTTCGAGCTACAACAAACCGTGCTGTTGCAGCTTCTTGCGCAGCGTATTGCGGTTGATGCCGAGATACTCGGCGGCCAGCGACTGATTGCCGCCGGCCTGCTCGAGCACCACTTCGAGCAGGGGTTTTTCAACGCACGAAATCACCATGTCGTACACGTCGTGCGGATTCGAGCCGTCGAGATCCTGGAAGTACACGCCCAGGCTGTCGCGGACAGATTGTTCGATATTATTCTTGCTCATGCTGCTAGTCGGTCTGTGTGGTCCTCGCCCGTATTGTCTGGGCCGGAGTTGCCGACGGTTTCGTCGACGTAGACGAGGCGGTCGGAGATCGCCTTCTGTGCGTCGAAAAACTCGTTGACGGCGAGGAGTTGTTCGCGCGTGGTGTCCAGCGTATTCATGCGATGCCGGAACACGTTGGCGCCGGAAAGGCCGCGAGTGTACCAGCCGATGTGCTTGCGCGCAGTGCGAACGCCGGTAAATTCCCCGTAGAACTCGTAGTGATCTTCCAGGTGCTCGTTCATGACCTGCTGGATTTCGTCGATGCGCGGCGGCGGCAACAACCCGCCCGTCTGCAGGAAATGTTCGATCTCGCGGAACAGCCACGGGCGCCCCTGCGCCGCGCGGCCGATCATGATGGCGTCCGCGCCCGTGACGGCAAGCACGTGGCGCGCTTTCTCCGGCGACGTTATGTCGCCGTTGGCGACCACCGGAATTCGCACCGCCGCCTTTACTGCAGCGATGGTCTCGTATTCAGCGTCGCCGTGATACAGGTCGGCGCGGGTGCGGCCGTGCACGGTCAGCATCGAAATGCCGGCGTTTTCCGCGAGGCGCGCGACGTTCAGCGCATTCCTGTTCTCGCGATCCCAGCCGGTGCGGATTTTCAGCGTGACCGGCACCGCGTCGGGACCGACGCCCACCGCGCTCACCACCGCCTCGACAATGCGCTGCACGAGCGGCTCGTTCTGCAACAGGGCCGAGCCGGCCGCCACATTGCAGACCTTTTTGGCCGGACAGCCCATATTGATGTCGATGATCTGCGCGCCGTTCGCCACGTTGTAGCGGGCCGCTTCGGCCATCATGGCGGGATCGGCGCCGGCGATCTGCACGGCGATTGGCTCGACCTCGCCCGCGTGATTCGCGCGGCGCATGGTCTTCTCGCTTTTCCACAACTGCGCGTTCGACGCGACCATTTCGGACACGGCATAGCCCGCGCCCAGCCGTTTGCACAACTGCCGGAACGGACGGTCGGTCACGCCGGCCATGGGCGCGACGAACAGGTTATTGCGTAGATTGTGCGGGCCGAGAGTGGGCATGACATGGACGCGCCAGCGACCGATTGCACAGTGTTGTCAATCGGAGCGTTCGCGAAATGCGAGGGAAAATCGCTATTTTAGCGTTAACAGATAACCCGCACCGGACCTGCGAGTGCTGTAACCCATTAAATCTTCTATGAAAGTGGTCGGCGTCATAGAGTTCTGGCTGCTCGCCGAACCAGGCTCGGGCGGCAAAGGCGCGACGAAAGCGGAGCCGCGCGTAGACCGGGATGCGAGCCGCGCGTCTTTGCTCAGCGGCGTTGCCCGAACATCATCTGACGCGCGAGCGCGGTTTTCACAGGAGGCACGAATTCGAGCGCGGTCAGCGCGAGGCCGCGCATGATCGCGAGCGGCGCGAAGTCGACGGTGAAAAGACGCGCGAGCGTGTCGGTCGCACCGATCGTCATGCGGCGGTCGAGCGCGCGGCGCTGCGCGAACGTCGCGAGCGCGAGCGGCGTGGGACCTTCCGCCGACAACGCGTCGGCGAGCGCATGCGCGTCGCGCAAGCCGAGATTGAGCCCTTGACCCGCTACCGGATGCAGCGTTTGCGCTGCATTGCCGATTGCGACAGCGCGACCCTTGACGAGCGTATCGACGGCGTTCAGGCCGAGCGGGAACGACGCGCGCCCCTTGATGTGCGTGAAGCGTCCCATGCGACCGCCGAACGCGCTGCCGAGTTCGTGCAGGAAATCGTCGTCGGAGAGTTGCGCGCGGCGCGCGGCTTCGTCCGGCGAGCAGCACCACACGAGCGCGTAGTCCGCGCCACGCACGCCGCCCATCGGCAGCAACGCGATCGGGCCTTCGGGCGTGAAGCGTTCCCACGCGACATGCGGTTGCGGCGCCGACACGGTCACCGTGCCGACCAGCGCTGTTTGCCCGTAGTCGCGCGTGCTCTGCGTGCCCTGTTTGTCCGAGCGTTTGCCGGCATGCTCGCCGGCGTCGTTCGACGCCGATGTGCGCGTGTGCGCTTCGGGGTCGCGCCCGTCGTCTGCTTCGGTGTCGTTCTCGGTACTTGCGCCGACGGCCGCGGCTGCGCGCCTCTTTGCGCCGCCGTGCCCGCTTTTCTGGTCGCCGAACAGGCCACCTTCCGCGTTCACAAGAATCCGTGTGCGCAAGCGGCGCGTGACGCCGGCGGTTTCGATCGGCAGCGTGACGCCGTCGTTTTCCTGAATGGGCGCGGCGGCGGAGGTCGAGCGGAACCAGTGCACCGGCGTCGCGTGCACGGCCTCGGCGAGGCCATGCACGATCGAGCCATAGCGCAGCACATAGCCGAGCGCCGGCAGGCCGTGCTCAGCGTGGTCGATCAGCGTGCGGCCGAAACGACCGCGCTGCGATACGTGGATGCGTTGGATCGCGGTGGCGTCGGCGGGCCAGCGCAGCGGCTCCAGGATCATGCGGCTGCCGTGCGAGACGGCGATCGCGCGCGGATCGGCAATCGAATCTTCGGGCTCGCGGGCGTCCACGAGGCCGACTTTGAGCGCGCGCGTCGCGCTGCGGCGTGCCAGCCAACCGGCAAGCGCGAGCCCCACCGGCCCGGCGCCCACGATCGTCACGTCGAAATCGAATGCCTGATCGAGTGCGGCCGGCCTCAGGATCACCGTGGACGGGGAGACATCGTTCATTGCGGGTTACTTCCTCGTTTCATGAGCCGCGGGCGTCGCGCATCAGCGCTTCGATCTCGTCGGCGGCGACCGGCACGTCGCGCGTCATCAGTTCACAGCCTGCTGGCGTGACGATCGCATCGTCCTCGATGCGAATGCCGATGTTCCAGTAGCGCTCGGGCACGCCTTCGGCCGGGCGGATATACAAGCCGGGCTCGATCGTCAGCGTCATCGAAGCCTGCAACGTGCGCCAGGGCAACGCGCCAGCTTCGTCGCGCGGCGCGCCGCGTTCACGGTAGTCGCCGACATCGTGCACGTCCATGCCGAGCCAGTGACCGGTGCGGTGCATATAGAACGGCGCGTAGGCGCGCTCGGCGATCAGGTCGTCGACAGAAGCGAATTTGTTGCGCTCGACAATGCCCGTGTCCAGCAAGCCTTGCGACAGCACGCGCACGGCGGCCTGATGCGGATCGTCGAAGCTCGCGCCGACGCGCGTTGCGTCGACAGCCGCCTGCTGCGCGGCGAGCACAATGTCGTAAAGCTCGCGCTGCGCCGGCGTGAAGCGGCCGCTTGCCGGGAACGTTCGCGTGATGTCGGATGCGTAGCTGTCCAGTTCGCAGGCCGCGTCGATCAGGATGAGATCGCCATCCCGCGCAATCGCGTTACCGGCCGGATAGTGCAGCACGCAAGCATTGGCGCCGGCCGCGACGATCGACGTATAGGCGGGCGCCTGCGCACCGAATTTGCGGAACGTGTAGAGCAGCTCCGCTTCGAGTTCGTACTCGCGCACGCCGGGGCGGCACGCCGTCATCGCCCGGCGGTGCGCCTGCGCGGAAATCTGTCCGGCGCGGCGCATGATCGCCAGTTCGTGGTCGTCCTTGATGAGCCGCATGTCGTCGAGCAGCGGCACGAGATCGCGCGCGGCCATGGGCGCCGCGACGCCGCTGCGGCCTTGAGCGCGCACGGCCTCGAGCCAGCTGCGCACCTGGCCGTCGAGTTTCTCCGACGCGCCCAGCGCGTAGTGCAGCGACGGCTTGTCCGCGAGCAGCCTTGGCATGTGCGCGTCGATTTCGCCGAACGGAAACGCGGCGTCGAATCCGAAGGCTACCCGCGCGCCGTCGGGCCCGAAACGGAAGCCTTCCCACGTTTCGCGCTCGATATTTTTCTCGCGGCAGAACAGGATGGACGCGGGCTCGCCGGTTGCGGCGCTTGCGTCGAGCACGAGCAGCGCTTCGGGCTCGGTGAAGCCGGTCAGATAGTAGAAGTAGCTGTCGTGCCGGTACGGATAATCCGCGTCGCGGTTTCGCAGCGCTTCGGGCGCGGTCGGCACGATGGCGACACCGCCGCCCGCTGCGCGCAGCGCGGCGAGTACGCGCTCGCGGCGTGTACGGTAGACGTCGATGGCAATGGTGGGTTCGGTCGGCTGGTTCATCGTGCGATTGTAGCGCCCAATGCACAGAGTCATTTCGTGCCTATGCCGACGCCGAACGACCGGCGCGTTGGCCGTTCGGCCGGCTAGACGGCGCCCGGGCGGCGCGGCAATGTTGCAATCCATCCACAGCGGACGTGCATGCGGCTCGCAGAGAGCGCACGGGCCGCTCGCGCAAGGCGCCAAGCACTTATACTTTCGCCGGATTCAGAAAAAGGCAGATGGCAATGATGAAACTCATCGGTTCGCTCGCCAGCCCGTTCGTGCGCAAAGCGCGCATCGTGCTGGCCGACAAGAAGATCGACTACGAGCTGGTGCCCGAGAACGTCTGGGCGCCGGATACCCGCATCCACACCTTCAATCCGCTCGGCAAAGTCCCGTGCCTCGTGATGGAAGATGGCGAAGCAGTGTTCGACTCGCGCGTGATCTGCGAATACGTGGACACGCTGTCGCCGGTCGGCAAGCTGATTCCGCAAGCGGGGCGCGAGCGCATCGAGGTGCGTTGCTGGGAAGCGCTCGCCGACGGCTTGCTGGACGCCGCCGTGCTGATCCGCCTTGAAAGCACGCAGCGCACGCCGGAGCAGCGGGTCGACGCGTGGGTGGCGCGGCAGCAGCGCAAGATCGACGAATCGCTCGTTGCCATGTCTCAGGGGCTGGGCAGCAAGCCGTGGTGCGCGGGAAATCACTACACGCTCGCCGATATCGCCGTGGGTTGCGCGTTGGGCTATCTCGACTTCCGCATGCCCGAACTGAACTGGCGCGAGTCGCACCCGAATCTCGACAAGCATTTTCAGAAGCTTTCGTTGCGCCCGTCGTTTATTGATACTGTGCCGGTTAACTGACTGAGCCGATAAAGCAGGTTGCCCGCGATTACAGCAAGTTTGCAAAATTGCGTTAATCAGTCTTTCAAAATAATGAATTAATGCTTTCGTTTGTGGTAAAAAAGCGCCTCCCGTCAGGCGCTTTTTTTCGTCTGCCGCGTGGGGAATGGTTCTACGGTTATTTATCCGGCATGTTTCAGCGCCGAAAGCGGCCATTGCGAATAGGCGACGCGTTATGCGTCGTCAAAACGAATACACCACAAAGAGACTTTCATGATGAAAACGTATCGCTTTGTTATTGCCGCCTCCGCCTGCTCGCTGTTTGCCGCGTGCTCGAATGTGAGCAGCCTGGATCCGTCGGCACTGGTTCAATCGGGCCAGCTGGTCACGCAAGCGGCTACGCTTTCCGACGCCGACGTGCGCACGCTGACCGACAAATCGTGCGCGCAACTCGACAGCGAAAACACGATCGCGCCCGCTAATAGCAAATACCAGAAGCGTGTAAACAAGATTGCCGCGCAATTGGGCGACAATATCAACGGCACGCCGGTGAATTACAAGGTGTACATGACGAAGGACGTCAACGCGTGGGCAATGGCTAACGGTTGCGTGCGCGTGTACAGCGGTCTGATGGACATGATGAACGACAACGAGGTGCGCGGCGTGGTCGGCCATGAAATGGGCCACGTGGCGCTCGGCCATACGAAGAAGGCAATGCAGGTTGCGTATGCGACATCGGCGGCGCGTTCGGTCGCTTCTTCGGCGGGCGGCGTTGCGGGTGCGCTGTCCGGTTCGCAATTGGGCGATTTTTCCGAAAAGCTGATTAACGCGCAGTTCTCGCAAACTCAGGAAAGTGCCGCCGACGACTATTCGTTCGATTTGCAGAAAAAGAAAAATCTCGATCCGTCGGGCCTTGTCACGGCATTCAACAAACTCGCGCAAATAGACGGCGGAAAATCGAGTATGTTGAGTTCGCACCCGGCGTCGCCTGCACGCGCGCAGCATATTCAGCAGCGTATTGCTTCGAATCAGTAACGCTCGCGTGGTTCACCAAACGCGCGCTTGCGGCCATGCCGCAGCGCGCGTTTTTTTATTGCTTATGCTTCACCGTTCCCGGATTTACCGTTTCTCCGGAAGGTCCTGCCCGGCCCGAAAGCAAAGCCAAATGCGAGTAGGAATAACGAAACGGCGAGCACCGTGTTATTGCCGCTCGTCACATATGGCGTACGGCCGGCCGTGCCTTGCACGGTGACGTCGAGAGAACCGATCGTATAGGGCGTGAGCCGTCCGAGCACCTTGCCGTCGGCGTCGATCGCTGCCGTCATGCCCGTGTTGGTCGCACGCAGCATCGGGCGGCCGGTTTCGAGCGAGCGCATGCGCGCTATCTGCAAGTGCTGGTCGAGCGCGATCGTGTCGCCGAACCAGGCGAGATTGGTCGAGTTGATCAGCACGCCCGCCGGCGTATCGCTTTCGCGGATGGTCCGCGCAATTTCTTCGCCGAAAATGTCTTCGTAGCAAATGTCGACCGCGACCGGCTGGTTGTGCACGATGAACGGCTTTTGCACCGGACCGCCGCGGGCGAAGTCGCCGAGCGGAATGCTCATCAGGTTGACGAACCAGCGAAAGCCCCACGGTACGAACTCGCCGAACGGTACCAGGTGATGCTTGTCGTAGCGGTAGATGTCGCGTGTGCCGGGCGTCACGCCAAACAGGCTGTTCGTGTAGTCGACCACGCGGCCTTCGGGCGTGACGGAGCCGCCAATTGCGCCAAACAGGATCGCGCTGCCGGTGGAGTCCGAGAAGCTGCGCACCGCCGACGCGAACGGCGCCGGCAACTGCTGCGCCAGCACGGGAATGGCCGTCTCCGGCGTGACGATGAGGTCGGCGGCCTTCGAGGTGATCATCTGCTGATACTGATCGATGGCGGCGCGCATGCCCGCTTCCTCGAACTTCATTTCCTGTTTGACGTCGCCTTGCAGGAGCCGCACGGACAACGGCGCGTTGGCAGGAACAGTCCACTTGGCGAGCGGCAGCAGCAGGCCTGCCGCGATCAACGCCAGCGCGACGCCGGCCGGCGCGGCAATCCGCGAAGTGCCGCCGCGGGTATGCTCGCCGCTGGACGCAGCCTCGCGAGCCTCGCGCCGACGGCGCAGCAGAGCAACGACCGCCTGCACGACCAACGCCGCTGCGAGCGCGAGCACCCAACCGACGCCATACACGCCCGCGAGCGGCGCAAATCCCGCGAACGGGCCGTCGACTTGCGCGTAGCCGCTAGAGAGCCACGGAAAACCGGTGAACACCGTGCCACGCAACCATTCGCCGATCGCCCATGCGCTGGCGAACGCGAGCGCTCCATGCCACGTCGGCGAGAACGGCGTATCGGTACTCGACGACCCATTGCGGGCGTGACCGGCGCAGAACGACCAGATGCCCGCGGCCAAAGCAGGATACAGCGCGAGATAAAGCGAAAACAGCACGAGAGCCGTGCCGGCAAGCGGCGCTGGCATGCCGCCGAAAAAATGCATGCTGACGTACAACCACCAGACGCCGCTCACGAAGTTGCCGAAGCCAAACGCGCCGCCTGTCAGGGCAGCACTTTTCCAGCCCGTGGTGCGCGTCAGCCAGCCAAAGAAAAACACGAAGATGACAAGTTCGAGCCAGCCGCCATGCGGCGTGGGTGCGAACGACAGCGTGTTGGCCGCGCCGGCCGCCAGCGCGACGAGATAATGCCAGCGGGGAAGCGTGCGCGCTCGCGTGGGTCTGGCGGCAGAAGCGCTCGTGCCGTGACGGGAGCGGGAAGTAATCGGGTCGGCCATTGTTGCGCGGTCGGCGTGAGGAGTGGCAAATTGAAAAGTCAGGCCGCTGAGCCGGCGGGTAGGCATCGGCGGCTTGAAGCGGGAGCAGCCGGGTCGCTCAGGTGCTCAGGTTTGCACGTGCTGCGCTTCGCGCTCGCGCTGACCGGCAAGCGGGTCGCGCCGCACAAGCAACATGTGAACCTGGCGGGCGTCGCCCCGCAGAATCTCGAAAATGAGATCGTCGATGCGAACCTTCTCGCCGCGATGCGGGACGCGCCCGAAGTGATGCGTGACGAGTCCGCCGATCGTATCGACTTCTTCGTCCGGGTAGTGTGTGCCGAATGCCTCGTTGAACTGCTCGATTTCGGTCAGCGCCCGCACACGGAAGCGTCCGTCCGGCGAGGCGATGATGTTGCCGCTTTCTTCGTCGAAATCGTATTCGTCTTCAATATCGCCGACGATCTGTTCCAGCACGTCCTCGATAGTGATGAGACCGGCTACGCCGCCGTATTCGTCGACCACCACCGCGAGGTGATTGCGATTCACCCGGAAATCGTGCAGCAACACATTCAACCGCTTTGATTCGGGGATAAAGACGGCGGGGCGCAACATGCCGCGCACATCGAACTCTTCTTCCGCGTAGTAACGCAGCAGGTCTTTCGCCAGCAGCACGCCGATGATGTTGTCGCGATTGCCTTCATACACCGGATAGCGCGAATGCGCTTTTTCCAGCACGTAAGGGATGAATTCTGCGGGATTGTCCGCGATGTTGATCGCGTCCATTTGCGCGCGCGGCACCATGATGTCGCGTGCGCTGAGTTCGGTGACCTGGAATACGCCTTCGATCATCGACAGCGAGTCGGCGTCAATCAGGTTGCGCTCGTGCGCGTCCTGCAGAATTTCCAGAAGTTCGGCGCGCGAGTCGGGCTCGGGCGAGATGAAATCGGTAAGACGCTCGAGCAGCGAGCGTTTTTCCTGCGGTTTGTCGGTGTGGCGTCGACTGGGATACGTGTCGTTCATGGTAGTGCGCCCGGCAAGACTGGGCGCGCTGTTGCAGAGCATTAAGGATACACCAGGCACATGGCAGGACCGTGTCCCGCCGCACTTGGCGATGAATGAAACCGGGCTGACACCGTTGCGCCGCAAGGCGCGGGCCATGGGTCAATCCTAACTGATTACCGGATGGAAAGCGTTTCGGAACAAAAAACGGCGCGGCGCTCAACTAGCGCTTACTGACGCTTTGTTGAGCCTCACTTACCCGCTTGCGGCTGCCTGCGCATCTCAGCGCCCGCGGAAGCGGGCTCGTCGCTGTCGGCCTGACAGCGCTGGAGTAGCGCTTCCAGCGCCCGGTCCGGCATGCCGCTTTCGCGCAGCGCGTGAACCGTGCGGCTCACATAGTCGAGTGTCGTGCCATAGCGGCCGCGTGCGCAGCCGAACACCGTTTTGACAATTTCGTCGCCCAGCTTGCCCGTGTAACTCGGCACGTCGCGGCGCATGACGAACGCAAGTGCATCGACGCGCCGACCGTCGGCGAGCAGGCACGGCAGCCATGCTGGCCGGTACGAACCCATCGCCATCTCGCGGCGCCAGAGCGCTTCGAGATGCGGCATGGCGCCTTGCGCCGCGAGACGAAACGCAATGCCCGTGCAGGAGCCGCCGCGATCGAGCGCGAGCACGAGGCCCGGCTGTTCCGGCGTGCCCCGATTTACGCGCGACCAGAGATACAGGCCCCGGTGATAACCATGCACCTTCGAGCGCGTGGCTTCGACGGTGGGCAGTCCGGGATTCCAGATCAGCGAGCCATAGCCGAACAGCCATAAGTCGCTCTGTCGATCCCAATCGCGCAGCGTGCATTCGAGCGACGCGCGCAACTCCTCGTCCGTCAGCAGCCGCGACTCGCCGAGCGCGGGAGGATAGTCCGGGCAGGGCGTTCGCGTGTCGGCGTCAGAGGAGGATGAGCTCACGGTTCGGTCCGGGCGACGGTTAGCGATAAGGGTCGGGAAAGCCGAGCTTGCCGAGAATTTCCGTTTCGATCGCTTCCATTTCCTCGGCTTCTTCCTCGACTTCGTGGTCGTAGCCTTGAGCGTGAAGCGTGCCGTGCACGAGCAGATGCGCATAGTGCGCGAGGAGCGGTTTGCCCTGCTCGGCGGCTTCTTTCTCCACGACGGGGCAGCACAGGATCAGATCGCCCGTCACCGGATCGTCTGCCGATTCCGCGTAAGCGAAAGTCAGCACATTGGTCGAATAATCCTTGCCGCGATACGTGCGGTTCAACGTCCGGCCTTCTTCCGCGTCGACGAAACGCACGGTCAGCTCGCCGTCCGCGAAAAGCGCAGCCTTGATCCAGCTTGCCACGGTGGCGCGAGGCAGCAGTGCCTTGTGCTCGGGCCACGCCTTGGCCGCGGGGAATTGCAGGTTCAGCGTCAGTTTAGGGGCGCGGGTCATGCTGGTTTGAAGTGATGCGTGAAGCGAGGCGCGGAACACAGCCGGTCCGTGGGCCGCGCATTCAGCGGATTATCGGTTGCGTCGAGCCGCATTAACGCGAATCCGCCGGGTTGGCAGTTTTCTGCGAATGCGCGTCGTACGCCTCGACAATTCGTGCGACGAGCGGATGCCGCACCACGTCCGCACTGGTGAAGCGCGTGAGCGCGATCCCGCGCACGTCGGACAGAACCTGCTGCGCTTCGATGAGCCCGCTCTTGTGCCCGCGCGGCAAGTCGACCTGAGTCGTGTCGCCGGTCACCACGGCCTTCGAGCCGAAGCCGATCCGCGTGAGGAACATTTTCATCTGCTCGGGCGTGGTGTTCTGCGCTTCGTCGAGAATGATGAACGCGTGATTCAGCGTGCGGCCGCGCATGTACGCGAGCGGCGCGATTTCGATCATTTGCCGCTCGAACATCTTGGCGGTTTTGTCGAAGCCCAGCAGATCGTAGAGCGCGTCGTACAGCGGACGCAGGTACGGATCGACCTTCTGCGCGAGATCACCCGGCAGAAAGCCCAGACGCTCGCCCGCTTCGACGGCCGGGCGCGTGAGGACGATGCGCTTGACCTGATCGCGTTCGAGCGCGTCAACCGCGCAGGCGACCGCTAGATAGGTCTTGCCCGTGCCGGCCGGACCGACGCCAAACGTGACGTCGTGAGAAATGATCTGCTTCAGATACTCGCGCTGCGCCGGCGTGCGGCCGCGCAGATCGGCGCGCCGTGTGTACAGTTTCGGACCGAGTTCTTCGAGGTCGTCTTCGTCGCTGTCGGCGGGCTGGTCGAACGGATGGTCGGGATTGCCGGGAAAGCCCGGCTCGCCCGCTTCGTCGCCATTGCCGTTGCCGTTGGTGCGATGCCGCGCCGGGTGGCGCACTTCGACGAGCGCAAGCTGAATGTCGTCGACCGACAGCGGCTCGCGCGCGTTGTTGTAGAAGTTTTCGAGAGCGGTAAGCGCAAGCTTGGCGCCGCGTCCGCGAATCGTAATGCGATGTCCGCGGCGTTGCAGCGTCACGTCGAGCGCCTGCTCGATTTGCCGCAGATTTTCGTCGAGCGGTCCGCAGAGGTTGGCGAGCCGCGCGTTGTCGTCGCGCGGAGCAGTGAATTCCAGATGCGGCTGAGTGGTTTTCAAGGCGGTGATTCGATCCTGTCGGTTTCAGTACTCGGGTGCGTCGGGCGGCGCGTGGCGCGGCCCGGCCGCGCCGCTCTGTCAGTTGTCAGTCGGTCAATGCGTGACAGCGCTTGCGTTGTCCGCTGCATTGTCGTGCACCAGCACGAGCTCCCCACGCAGTGAATGTGGGTACGCTTTGACGATTTTCACGTCGACCATTTGACCGGTCAGCCGCGCATGCGAAGCCAACGGCGCCGGAAAATTCACTACGCGGTTGTTCTCCGTGCGGCCCGCGAGTTCGTTCGGATCCTTACGCGCCGGGCGTTCAACCAGAATGCGCTCCACCTTGCCGACCATCGAATCGCTGATTCGCTGCACGTTTTCTTCGATCGTGGCTTGCAGATGTTGCAGGCGGCGCAGCTTCACTTCGCGCGGCGTGTCGTCGTGCAGGTTCGCAGCCGGCGTGCCCGGGCGCGGACTGTAGATGAACGAGAAGCTCGTGTCGTACTTCATCTCGTGCACGAGCGCCATCATCTTGTCGAAATCTTCTTCCGTCTCGCCGGGGAAGCCGACGATCATGTCCGTGGAAAGTGACAGGTCCGGGCGGATAGCTCGCAATTTGCGGATCACAGACTTGTATTCGAGCACGGTGTAGCCGCGCTTCATCGCCATGAGAATCCGGTCGGAGCCGTGCTGCACCGGCAGATGCAGGTGACTCACGAGCTTGGGCACCTTCGCGTAGGTGTCGATCAGGCGCTGCGTGAATTCCTTTGGATGCGACGTGGTATAGCGAATCCGCTCGATCCCCGGAATATCCGCAACGTATTCGATCAGCGTCGCAAAGTCGGCGATTTCGGACGAACCCAAGGTAAGCGCGCCACGATACGCGTTCACGTTCTGACCGAGCAGCGTGACTTCGCGCACGCCCTGGTCAGCGAGGCCCGCAATTTCGGTGAGCACGTCGTCGAGCGGACGCGATACTTCTTCACCGCGCGTGTAGGGCACCACGCAATAGCTGCAGTACTTGCTGCAGCCTTCCATGATCGACACGAACGCGCTCGGACCGTCGACGCGAGCCGGCGGCAAATGGTCGAACTTTTCGATTTCCGGGAAAGTGATGTCGACCTGCGCGCGGCCGCTTTCACGGCGCTTGTCGATCATTTGCGGCAGACGGTGCAGCGTTTGCGGCCCGAACACCAGATCGACGTACGGCGCGCGCGCTACGATCGACGCGCCTTCCTGGCTCGCCACGCAGCCGCCCACGCCGATAATCAGGTTCGGGTTCGCTTCTTTCAGTTCGCGAACGCGGCCGAGGTCGGAGAAGACCTTTTCCTGAGCTTTCTCGCGTACCGAGCAGGTGTTGAACAGAATGACGTCCGCGTCTTCCGGCGTGTCCGTCTTGATGAGCCCTTCAGCCGCGCCCAGTACATCGACCATTTTGTCGGAGTCGTACTCGTTCATCTGGCAGCCAAAGGTCTTTACATAAACTTTCTTGGTCATCGAATTTCGCCGGTCGCAGTGGTTAATCTGGGGGCGTCGTATTAGGGGTCAAGGAGATGCGAAAACGTGCGCGAAGCCTCGAAACGGCCGGCACTTTCAGCGCACTGGGGCGGGCAGGGACCGTCATTCCAGTCATGTCTAGCCGCTCACCGCGCCCGCTCGCAGCGTAACGCAACATTATAGCCCTTCGCCGGATACAGTTTGTCCGCCCGTTCCGGCCCGCGGCACGTGTGTGGGCACGTCTGGCGGCACGTCGGGCGGCAAGCCCAGCAGGCTTTCCAGTTCGTCGGACACTTGCGCGAAGCGCTCGCTCAGGAAATCCAGCAGCACGCGCACGCGCGGCGCCATGAAACGGTTACGGTGGTAGAGCGCGTGCAGCGGCGCGTCGGGATAGCGCCACTCAGGCAGCAGAATTTTCAGGCCGTCGGCGCGCAGATCCGCTTGCACGTCCCACATCGACTTGATTGCGATGCCGTAGCCGCGCAGCGCCCATTCGCGGGCGACGGCGCCGTCGTTGGTCTCGCGCGCGGTTTCGAACGGCACGGTGTACTGCTGCACTTCGTCGCCGCGCGTGAAACGCCACTCGTTCACCGGACCCGAGCCGGTGCTGAGCACGATGCAATCGAAATTGGCGAGATCGTATGGGTCTTTGGGCTCGCCCTTGCGTGCGATATATTCCGGCGATGCGCACAGCACGCGCCGGTTGGGCGCCAGCTTGCGCGCGACCAGCGAACTGTCTTGCGGCACGCCGAAACGGATCGCGAGATCGATGTCCTCCTGCACCAGATTCGACAGAGAGTCCGACAGCGTCAGGGCGAAGGTCACTTCCGGGTAGAGCGCGTTGAACTCGTCGAGCCAGTGCATCAACAGATTGCGGCCGAAGTCCGACGTCGCGGATACGCGCACCTTGCCGCGCACCACCCCTTGCCCTGCTTGCAGCGCGGCTTTTGCGTCGTCTAGCGATTGCAGCGCCTGGCGGCAGCAGTTCAAGTAGAGACGGCCTTCGTCGGTGAGTCGCAGCTGGCGGGTGGTGCGCTCGAACAGGCGCGCCTTGAGGCTGGCTTCGAGTTTCGCGAGGCGCGCGCTAGCAGCGGCCGGTGTCAGCCCCATTTTGCGGCCCGCCGCGGACAGACTGCCGTGCTGCGCGGCTTCTACGAAGAGACGAATGTCGCCAAGGTTATCCATTGCGTTCTTCAAATCGCATTTGAAAATGCTTCAAATACTACGCCAATTATCAAATTGACGCGTCGCGGTCACAATGCAAGCCTCGAAAACCGATGCGGCGCAGTCAGCCGACCGAAGCCATGCAACTCGATCACGCGACTATCGTCACAGCCGATCTCGACACGGCCCGGCGTTTCTTCGTCGATGTAGTCGGGTTGACGCAGGGCGCCCGTCCGGCGTTTTCTGTCGGCGGCTACTGGCTGTATGCCAACGGCAGCCCGGTGATCCATCTGGTCGAGAGCACGGTGCCGGACGCCTCGATGAGAGCCGCGCCGCGCATCGACCACATTGCATTCCGTCTGGAAAGCGCCGTCGAGTGGCAGGCGCTGCTCGCGCGCCTGCGGGCAACCGGCGTCGACTATCGGACGGCGCAAGTGCCGCCGATGGGCCCGCAAGAAGCCGCCATGCAGATTTTCGTGGCGCTTACGCCGGGTGTCGTCGTCGAGTTCGTGACGGCGCTGCATCACGCTCAACCGTAGAACCTGGAGAACAACAGTGCCAATTCCATTACTCGCGCTCGCGATCAGCGCCTTCGCTATCGGGACGACCGAGTTCGTCATCATGGGCTTGCTGCCCGAGGTCGCGCGCGATCTCGCGGTGTCGATTCCGTCGGCGGGATTGCTGGTGAGCGGGTATGCGCTCGGCGTCGCGGTCGGCGCGCCGCTGCTCGCCGTCGTCACGAGCCGGATGCCGCGCAAGCTCGCGTTGCAATTGCTGATGGGCGTGTTCATCGTCGGCAATACGTTGTGTGCGATTGCATCGGATTATTCCGTGCTGATGATCGCGCGCGTGGTGACGTCGTTCGCGCACGGGTCGTTTTTCGGCATTGGCGCAGTGGTGGCCGCGTCGCTCGTGCCGCTCGAGAAGCGCGCGAGCGCAATTGCGTTGATGTTCACCGGCCTCACGCTTGCCAACGTGCTCGGCGTGCCGTTCGGTACTTTCGTGGGCCAGGAGTTCGGCTGGCGCGCGGCCTTCTGGATTGTCAGCGGGTTCGGCGTGCTGTCGCTCGCAGGCGTGACGGCACTCGTGCCGAATCGCCACGATTCGGGTCCTGCTGGTCTCGGTCATGAAGTGCGCGTGCTGAAGGACCCGCAAGTCTGGACCGCGCTTGCGATGACGGTGCTCGGCTTCGGCGGCGTATTCGTCGTGTTCACGTATATCGCGCCGATTCTGGAGCAGGTGAGCGGCTTCTCGCCGCGTGCCGTCACGCTGATCCTGGTGCTGTTCGGCGTGGGGCTGACGATCGGCAACACGGTCGGCGGCAAGCTCGCGGACCGCGCGCTGATGCCCTCGTTGATGGGCATTCTCGCCGCGCTCGCGGTCGTGATGGCGATCTTCGCGCGTACCAGTCATTCGCCCGTGGCCGCGGCAATCACAGTGTTCGTGTGGGGCATTGCCGCCTTCGCGACCGTGCCGCCGTTGCAGATGCGCGTGGTCGAGAAGGCCGCCAAGGCGCCGAATCTCGCGTCGACGCTGAACATTGGCGCGTTCAATGTAGGCAATGCGGGCGGCGCGTGGCTGGGAGGTCTCGTGATCGATCACGGCCATTCGCTGGATACATTGCCATGGGTTGCCGCGGCCGTGAGCGTCGTGGCTCTGTTGCTGACCTGGTTGGCATCGCGCATGGATCGGCCGGTGCCGCAGCCGGTCAATCGGCGCGACATGGAAGTGCGCGAGCGGGCTTGAGTGCTCAGGAAGTGCAAGCGCTGTTGCCTGCAGTGGACGGGCGCGCTCTGACGAAAAGCGAAGCCGCGCCCATATGAAAAATCCGCACAAGCTTTGCGAGAAACGTCCTCCGCAATGCTGATAACAGTGTGAAGATAACTTCGTTGGGCACGGCGGGGCGCGATGCTATCTTGCTTCCACTAACTGCTTGCCCGCCGTCCGGCGGCGCTTCTGGAGGCAATCATGCATTCCCCGCTTGCGCTGGTTCGCGATCCCACCGCTGATACCGATGCGCCGCCGCGTGCTGCTGAACCCTTCGATGCACTCGAACATCTCGTCGGCGTCAATCTCGCGCGCTTGCGCGCCGAACGCCAGTTGTCGCTCGATGCTCTCGCACGCGCGTCCGGCGTGTCGCGCGCCATGCTCGCGCAGATCGAGTCGGCGCGCAGCGTGCCGTCGATCAAGGTGCTCTGCAAAGTGGCGGCCGCGTTGAAAGTGTCGGTCGCGGCATTCCTGCGACGTCACGCGACCAACGGCTTCGAACACTTGCCGGCGGAGCGCTCGTCGCGCGTCGTCAGTTCCAACGGACGCTATTCGGCTCGTCCGCTCTATCCCGATACCGAACCGACCGCCGCCGAATTCCACGAATTGCGCATCGCGCCGTTGCACACGGAACCCGGCACGCGTCGCGCGCCGGGCACGACGGTGAACCTCGTCGTCAGTGAGGGCACGCTCGAGGTGAGCGTGCACGATCAACGTCAGTTGCTGGCCACGGGCGACGCGATCGTGTTCGACGCCGATCAGCCGCATAGCCTGCGCAATCCCGGCGACACCGAGGCGCGCGCGTTTCGCGTAACGTTGAAGGCCGAGACGCCGCCGCGTTGGGACGTGCCCTCGCAGCCGGACACGGCGCGCGATGCGGCGCCGGTTTGATCGAACGCAGGGCGGCGCGTCGTCTCGCTGGTCAGCGTCTCGAAGTCAGAAATATGGATGAGCACGGCGCTCACCGCGAATCCCGTTGCGCAGTAGGGTTGCACTGCAGTTCGCGCGCGACTGTTGTATGCTTGGCCCGCCGGTTATCCGGCAATCAGTGCGTCTTCAGGGCGGGGTGAAATTCCCCACCGGCGGTATGCCGGCAACGCGAAAGCGTGAGCCGGCGAGCCCGCGAGCGCCCGCAGTAGTCTGGCTTTCAGTGAACCGGAAGCCGCCGCGGGGTCAGCAGATCTGGTGAGAAGCCAGAGCCGACGGTCACAGTCCGGATGGAAGAAGATGTGCAGATAGTCATGTTCGTCTCCGTGGCGCCGCTCGCGGGTCCGGGCGGTGCATGAACGCCGCTTCGACTATGCAGAGGCGGTTCGCGGCGCGTCTTTGTCTGTTTGCAATGCCCTGAAACGTTTTTCGCCCCACTTTTGCGATGAGCGTTTCAACTATGTCCTTTGCTACTTTTCCTGCCCCCTCGACGATTGCGGACGATGCATTCGCCGATCTCCCGCTGCTCGACACCGAATCCGTTCCGCCGCGTATCGCCGCCGCGCTGCAAGCAATGCGCGATGGCCGCGCCGTCGTGCTGCAAGACGACGATGACCGCGAGAACGAGGCCGACCTGATCGTATCCGCGGAGCGTCTTTCCGTCGAAACAATGGCGCTGCTGATTCGCGAATGTAGCGGGATCGTCTGCCTGTGCCTGCCCGACCAGAAGATCCGCGCGCTCGAACTTCCGCCGATGGTCGCCAACAACGAAAGCCGTCATGGCACGGCGTTCACGGTTTCGATCGAAGCACGCGAAGGCGTGACGACCGGCGTGTCCGCACTCGACCGCGTGACAACCATTCGCGCCGCCATTGCCGATACGGCGAAGCCCGGCGACATCGTGAGCCCCGGCCACGTGTTTCCGTTGCGTGCGATGCCTGGCGGCGTGCTTGCGCGGCGCGGACATACGGAGGGCACGGTGGATCTCGCGATTCTCGCGGGTCTGAAGCCGGCCGGGGTACTGTGCGAATTGATGAACGCTGACGGCACGATGACGCGCGGCGCGGACGTCGAACGCTTTGCCGCACAACACAATCTGCCGATGCTGACGATTGCCGAGTTGGCCGAGTTCCGTCGCGCGTTGGCTGAGGCGCGTGAATGCGTCGAGCAGGAAGCGTGAACCCAAGGATGTAGTTCGGGCGGCGCGTTGAATCAACGCGCTCATCGACGTCGCTCTTTAACGGGCTCTTTCGGCTCTTTTGCAGCACGTTGTACTCAAAGCACGAGGCCGACCGCATACGGTCGGCCTGTCTTCTTGAACGTTACCTTCGGCGAAGTCGCTACGACTGCACGTCGCCGAATTCTCCCCGCACGCCCGCTTCGAGCAACGCGGGCAATTCGTCCATGTGTTTCATGATGCGCGTCATGCCCATCTTGCGCAGCGCGTCCGCGTAGCCGTCGGGAATATGGCTCGCGCCGACGAAAGCGATCGTCTTCATGCCCGCCGCGCGCGCCGCGTTCAGACCCGCCACGCTGTCTTCCACGACGATGCATCGCGATGGCTCGACGCCGAGCGTCTGCGCAGCAAACAGGTACACATCGGGGAAAGGTTTGGGACGTGCGACCTGTTCGGCGCTGAAAATGCGCTCACCGAAAATCTGCTGCAGTCCGGCGCGCTGCACCGACGCCGTCACGCGTGACATGCGGCTGTTCGACACGACCGCGGCCGGCAGCGTCACGCGTTGCAGCGCAGTTCGAACACCGTTGATCGGACTGAGCGACGCGGCCAGCGCGAGCTCGACATTGTGTTCAATCGTGTTCAGGAAATCGGGCGGCAGAGCGATGTCGAACGCTTTCTCGATGCCTTCGAGGAAGCGCGACGTTTGCTGGCCAAAGGCCGTCTTGACGATGGGTTCGAAGTCGAGGCCGGGGAAAGTCGCCGATAGCGTCTCGAACATGACGCGGTCAGCAATGACTTCGCTGTCGACGAGTACGCCGTCGCAGTCGCAAATGAGATGGTCGATCATGCCTGAAGGAACGGAAAGCGGGGGCGCGTGGGCCGGAATGGCCGGCCCATGCACGCCGGGTGAAAGCGCCATGATACGTGCTTTGACGCGGCAAGCGTCGCGCAGCCGCTTTCCGCTGCATTCCACCGATTCCATCGCCAGCGATCCTCGCGCGCGTCGGCTATTCACCTCCGCGCGGCGAGATCAGCGCGTATGCAGATACAGATAAAGAGCCGCCGCCACCGCGCCGCCGACGAGCGGCCCGCACACCGGAATCCATGCATAGCGCCAGTCGCTGTCGCGCTTGCCGGGAATCGGGAGCAGCGCATGCATCAGACGCGGCGACAGATCCCGCGCCGGACTCATCGCGTAACCGGTCGGGCCACCGAGCGAGATGCCGATGCCGAGCACGAGCAGGCCGACTGGCAGCGCGTCGAGCGCACCGAGACCGACCTGCGGCGAGGCGAGATACAGCACGCCGAGAATCAGCACGAAGGTCGCGATCATCTCGGTCAACAGGTTGTGAGGCACGCTGCGAATCGCCGGCGCGGTGCAGAACACGCCGAGCTTGACGTCGGCGTCGCCTTCTTTCGCAAAGTGCTGGCGATACGCGACCCACACGAGCAACGCGCCGGCCATCCCGCCCAGCATTTGCGCCGCGATATAGCCGGGGACCTTGGCCCACGCAAACTTGCCAGCGAGCGCGAGACTGACCGTCACGACCGGATTCAGGTGCGCACCGCTGTACGATGCAGTGACGTAGACCGCGATGAAAACGGCCATTGCCCAGCCCATCACGATCACGATCAGATCGGCGCCCTTGCCTTTGGTGCGCGCGAGCAGCACGTTGGCGACAGCACCGTCGCCGAGCAGCACGACGAGTGCCGTGCCAATGAATTCCGCAATGTATGGTGACATTGTTGGGTATCCGAAATATTGTTGTTGGGAAAACCGCTGGACGGGCAGCCTGGTCGCGTTTCGTGGCCTGGTGCTTGCCGCCTCGTCGTTGGTTTTTTTTGATTCGTTGCGGTTGTGTCGCGATCGGATCGCGCTTTCATCGCGCTGCGGTCGCGGCCGCATTCATCCTGGTTGGACTTGCCTCATGGCGAACGCTTCGCCGCGCCCATCGCGACCACTGCTCTCAAGGTGTGTCGGCCCATGCTTTGGCCGCGCGAATCGCGCGCTTCCAGCCGTCGAGACATTCCTCGACATCCGCTTGGTCGAGCGCGGGCGTGAAGCGGCGGTCGAGCTTCCACTGGCTTTGCAGTTCGTCCACATCTTTCCAGTAGCCGACTGCGAGGCCCGCCAGATACGCCGCGCCCAACGCAGTGGTTTCCGACACTTTGGGGCGAACCGCATCCACGCCGAGGATGTCGGCCTGGAACTGCATCAACAGGTTGTTCGCGCAGGCGCCGCCGTCCACACGCAATTCGCCGATGCGAATGCCGGAGTCGGCTTCCATCGCCTTCAGAACGTCGAGTGACTGATACGCAATCGAATCGAGCGCGGCGCGAGCGATATGCGCCGACGTCGTGCCGCGCGTCACGCCGAACAGCGTGCCGCGGGCGCGCGCATTCCAGTGCGGCGCGCCGAGCCCGGCGAACGCGGGCACCAGATAGACGCCGTCGCAATGCGGCACGCCGCGCGCCAACGTTTCGATCTCAGCCGCGTTTTTGATGATGCCCAGACCGTCGCGCAGCCATTGCACGACCGCGCCGCCGATGAAGATGCTGCCTTCGAGCGCGTAGTTGATCTGATCGCCGATCTGCCACGCAATCGTGGTGACGAGATTGTTCTTCGATTCAATCGGCTTGTCGCCGGTGTTCATCACCAGGAAGCAGCCGGTGCCGTAGGTGTTCTTCACCATGCCGGATTCGGTGCACATCTGGCCGAAGAGCGCGGCGTGCTGGTCGCCGGCAATGCCCGCGAGCGGAATCTTCGAGGCGAATACGGTGGTCTTGGTAGGCCCATACACTTCGGACGAAGGACGCACTTCAGGCAGCATGCTGCGCGGAATGTCGAGTGCGTCGAGCAGTTCGTCGTCCCACTTCAGTGTGTGGATGTTGAACAGCATGGTGCGCGACGCGTTGGTCACGTCGGTCACATGCAGGCCGCCCTTGGTGAAATTCCACACGAGCCAACTGTCGACGGTGCCGAACGCGAGGCGGCCTTGCTTCGCTTTTTCGCGTGCACCTTCCACGTTGTCGAGAATCCAGCGGATTTTGGTCGCCGAGAAATACGAGTCGATCGGCAAGCCGGTTTTCGCGCGAACTTTGGCTTCGAGGCCTTGCTCCTTGAGCTGATCGCAGAAGTCGGCGGTGCGGCGGTCCTGCCACACGATCGCGTTGTAGATCGGATGGCCGGTCTCGCGGTCCCAGACGATCGTGGTTTCGCGCTGATTCGTAATGCCGATGGCGGCGATCGACGTGCCGTTCATCCCGGCGCGCGTCACGGCTTCGGCAGCGACGCCCGCCTGCGTCGACCAGATTTCCTGCGGGTTGTGCTCGACCCAGCCCGGACGCGGATAGATCTGCTCAAACTCCTTCTGTGCCGTCGACACGACGTTGCCGAGGCGGTCGAACAGCATCGCGCGTGAACTGGTGGTGCCCTGGTCAAGCGCGAGGATGTACTGATCCTGCATTGTCTCTTCTCCATGCGTTTTATGAATCGCCGTAACAGCTTACCGGCGACGGGAACGGCTTGTCGTTCCAAGCGGCCGCGACCGCTCGGGTCGGTGCAGCCGGCTCGATGCAGCCGAGGGGTGAAACGTTTTTTTTACGCTGCGAGCGCGCGGACTTTCACCCGGTCAGGCGCTCTGTCGCTCGGGTTGGCGAGCGAACCATGCGTCGATGTCGCGTGTAATCGAGTCGAGCGTGCCCGGCTCGACGTGAAGGCCGAGCTTCGAGCGGCGCCATAGCACGTCGTGCGCGCTGCGTGCCCATTCGGTGTCGCGCAGATAAGTCAGCTCGGCCTCGTAGAGACCAGGCGCGAACGCCTGGCCGAGACCGGCCAGCGAGCGCGCGTCGCCGATCACGTTCTTCACTCGCGTGCCATAGGCACGGGCCAGACGATGCGCGAGGTCGGGCGGCAACCACGCGTGCTGCTGCTTCAATCCAGCGAGAAAGCGCTCGAAGTTTGCCTGCGGAATATCGCCGCCCGGCAACGGTGCGCCGGCCGTCCACGAAGGCGCGTCGCTGCCGAGAGCAGGCGCAAGCTTGTCGACGGCTTCTTCCGCGAGCTTGCGAAAGGTCGTGATCTTGCCGCCGAACACGGACAGCAGCGGCGCTTCGCCCGCCGGCGCGTCGAGTTCGAGCGAATAGTCGCGCGTCACCGCCGACGGATTGTCCGCGCCTTCTTCCTCAAGCAGCGGCCGCACACCCGAGTAGGTCCAGCGCACGTCGGCCGGGGAGATCTTCTGCTTGAAGTAGCGATTGATCGAGTCGCACAGGTACTGCGTTTCGTCGGCGCTGATTGCCACTTTCGCGGGGTCGCCGCGATATTCGAGATCGGTTGTGCCGATCAGCGTGTAGTCGTGCTCGTACGGAATCGCGAAGATGATCCGCTTGTCCGGATTCTGGAAGATGTACGCGTGGTCGTGTTCGAACAGGCGCCGCGTGACGATGTGGCTGCCCTTGACCAGTCGAACGCTGTGCGACGCCGCGCGGCCGAGCGCGCCCTGGAGCAGTTCGCCGACCCACGGGCCAGCGGCGTTCGCGATCGACGCGGCCCGTACGTCGAAGATCGTGCCGTCCGCGCGTTTGAGTTGCGCGCGCCATTCGCCGCCTGCGCGCACGGCGCTCAGCAGCCTGGTGCGCGTGAGAATCTTCGCGCCGTGCTCGGCGGCGTCGAGCGCATTCAACACGACGAGGCGAGCGTCGTTGACCCAGCCGTCGGAGTACACGAAGCCGCGCTTGATCGATTCGACGAGCGGCGCGCCGGCCGGATGATTGCGCATCACGATGCCGCGCGAGCCGGGCAGCAGTTCGCGCCGGGCGAGATGATCGTAAAGGAAAAGACCGGCGCGAATCAGCCAGGCGGGACGCAGATCGGGCATGTGCGGCATCACGAAGCGCAGCGGCCACATGATGTGCGGCGCGGCGCGCAGCAACGTCTCACGCTCCTGCAACGCTTTGCGCACCAGTCCGAATTCGCGGTATTCCAGATAGCGCAAACCGCCGTGGACCAGTTTGGTACTCGCCGAGGACGTGTGCGCTGCCAGGTCGTCCTGCTCGCACAGAAGCACGGACAGGCCTCGGCCCGCCGCGTCGCGTGCGATGCCTGCGCCGTTGATCCCGCCGCCCACGACGAGCAAATCGTATCTCGTGCCTTGCGTCACCTGCTGCGTCTCCTGACTTATCCGAAAGTTTTGTCCGAACCCTATCGAACCGATAGTGTTCGTTTTCGAACTTTAATGAACATATTCGAAAAAGTAAAGTTCGCGCATTTGACGTGCGCCTCTATCGAAAGGCTAAGGCAGTGGCGCAACCTGCGGCCACGGACGATACTCTTGGCAGTAGCCATTCCAGGGTGATTTCATGCGTGTACTTTTCATGGTGGGCGCTGCAGCGCTTCTCGCAGGGTGCGTTGCTTCGCCGAGCTTGAGCGGAACGATGGGCGCGCCGTCGTTCGCGTCGTTGCAGCAGATGTGCAGCGCCCAGACGGTCGATTACGGCAACGACGCCCAAGGCGTGTATGCGACGTTGTTCGACGCTTACGTGGCGAACCGGCGCGGGCGGTTGTCGAAGGAAGATTACTGCGCGTTCCAGACGGAAATCGCGCAGCGCTACACGAGCCAGGGGGCGAGTACCGACCCGCAGATTCGCAATCAGTGGGTTGCGTTCTTCACGGAGCAGCGCGCACGAGCAATCAGCTGGCGCGCCGCAGTGGATCCGACGTTGCGCAGCGGTTGAGGTTTGTCGTTAGGTAGCGGCGGCTGGGCGGTCAACCGGTCATCGGTGGCGCGGCCGTAATGAAAGTGGGCGCCGTTGCGGGCGCCCACGTCGACACAAACAGAATGGACCAGGCCGGCTCGATGGTTGGCCGTGCGCGTGCGGCTGAACTGGCAGCCCCACCGGCCGTGAACCGGCAATCAGCCCGACGATGCGCGGGTTGTTATCAGGAAAGGCGTTTGATTGCTCGGAGTGCGCTATCGCCGGATTCCGTTACACGCCATTGTTCATTGCCCGAGGCGAGACGCTCCAGTTGCACAAGCTGGCGTTCGAGGAGGGCGTCGAGTTCTTCTCGCTCCATGTCCACCTGATTGGGAGCGTCCTTGACGAGCAACAACGTGGCGAATTCGTGCGGACTCAGCATCGTTTCTCTCCATGTCAAGCAAACGCGGACAGCCTCGACGGCGACTGGCATGCATGGCGACAGCCATGGCCGGGTGGTCCGCAAAAAGATGGGGCGGGAGGTGCAGCTACGACAGGTTTACTTAGCACCGGCGACACGCGGGCACGCAATGAACGCCGGGGAACTGGAGTGTAGTCAAGCAAACGTTAAACACCAAACTGGCCCCTGCAAATTTTCCCTTTGACAAGCGCCCCCCGCAGAGGCGGTTATTCGCCGCGGCCAAATCCTTGATTTCACTTGAAGTTTTGCGTGCGCTGCAACATGTCCGCAACTGCCTGGTCAACTGGCCACGTACACCTGGCAATTGGCGGCGGTGAGCGTCTCCGCCATGTCAGGCGGCGGGGCGGCGTCGGTGAACAGGGCGTCGATCTGGTCGAGATGTCCTTGACGAACCAGCGCAGGGCGGCCGAATTTCGAACTGTCGGCGGCGAGAAAAACGGTGCGTGCGTGGTGAATGATGGCTTCGGCCACGCGCACTTCGCGCGTATCGAAATCGCGCAGGGTTCCGTCGGGTTCAATGCTCGAGGTACCGATGATCGCGAAATCCACCTTGAACTGGCGGATGAAGTCGATGGCGAGTTCGCCCACGATGCCTTTGTCCCACGGCCGCACGATGCCACCCGTCACCAGCACCTCGCAGTCGGGATAGCCACTCATCATGCTCGCGACATTCAGATTGTTGGTAATCACGCGCAATCCGCGATGCCGGTTGAGCGCGCGCGCGACTTCCTCGGTGGTGGTCCCGAGGTTGATGAAGAGCGACGCCTGGTCGGGAATATGAGTGGCCACTAGCGCCGCGATGCGCCTTTTTTCGTCGTGGAACATGCGCTGCCGCGCCGTGTACGAGACGTTCTCGGAACTGGTCGGCAGGCTCGCGCCGCCGTGATAACGACGCAGCAGATTCATGTCGGCGAGCCAGTTGACGTCGCGGCGGATCGTCTGCGGTGTCACGTCGAAGTGTGCTGCGAGGTCGTCCACGGTCACGAAGCCGTCACGTTGCACCCACTCCAGCAGTTCCTGTTGCCGGGCATTGAGAGTGAGGCGGGGGTCTCGGGTCATGGGTCTCGGTGATGAGTTGTTATCGGCCTGCCGCAGTCGGCGTGGGCGGGATGCGTATGCGAGTGTGCGTGTATTGTAAGACCATCGCGCGGGTCGTCTGCCAGGTCGTGCGACATGCATAAGCCTGCGCGCGCCGCACAGAGGCGCATTTATCCATGCGATAAATGAATTTGCGTTTTGCGGCCGCTCGCGCTGCAATCGAAGATTTTCTGTTCCGTCCGCGTTTCACCTTTCCTATTGTGTCCGGCGGCTGGCGTCGCCTGACCGTGCTTTCTAGAGCGTTCGACATGACTGGCTTCAACTGGCAGAACCCTTACCCGACTCCGCGCTTGCCCGTGTTCGCGCGCAACATCGTTTCGACGTCGCATCCGCTCGCCGCCCAGGCGGGTCTGCGCATGCTGTGGAAAGGCGGCAACGCGGTCGACGCTGCAATCGCCGCCGCGGCCGCGATCACGGTCGTCGAACCGGTCTCCTGCGGTCTTGGCGGCGACGCGTTCGCGCTCGTGTGGGACGGCCGCAAGCTGCACGGCCTGAATGCATCGGGCGTGGCGCCGGCGGCGTGGAGCGTCGACTACTTCAAGCGCAAATACGGCGAGGAAGACGGCCTCGCGATTCAACCTAAGCGCGGCTGGGATGCAGTCACCGTTCCTGGCGTCATTGCGGGCTGGGAAGCGCTGCACGAGAAATTCGGCTCTCTGCCGTTCGCGGATCTGATGGAGCCGGCCATCGAAATTGCCGAGCGCGGTCACGCGGTGGCCAGCATCGTCGCTCATAAGTGGGCCGCGGCGGTTCCGGAATTGAAGGACCAACCTGGGTTCGCGTCCACCTTCATGCCCCGCGGCCGCGCGCCCGAAGTGAGCGAACTCGTGCGTTTTCCCGGCCACGGCAAGACGCTGCGCAAGCTCGCGGAGCAAGGCCCGCGCGCGTACTACGAAGGCGAGATTGCCGAGCGAATCGCCGCGTTCTCGCGTGAATGCGGCGGCGCGCTGACCGTCGACGATTTGCGCAACTATCGCGCGGATTGGGTCGAGCCGATCGGCAAGGACTATCGCGGGTACACCGTGCACGAGATTCCGCCGAACGGGCAGGGCATCGCGGCGCTCATCGCACTTGGCATCCTCGAACAGTTCGACGTGAAGGAATTGACGGTCGACAACGTGGAGTCGCAGCACCTCCAGATCGAGGCAATGAAACTCGCGTTTGCCGACGTCTATCGCTACGTTGCCGATCCGCGTTCTATGGAAGTTACACCGGAGCAGATGCTCGACGACACATACCTTGCGTCGCGCGCGAAGCTGATCGATCAGAAGCGCGCGACACAATTCGATTTCGGCATGCCGAAGGCAGGCGGCACCATCTACATGTCGGTGGCGGACGAGCGCGGCATGATGGTCAGCTTCATTCAGTCGAACTACATGGGCTTCGGATCGGGGATCGTGGTGCCCGATACCGGCATCTCCATGCAGAATCGCGGCTGCGGTTTCTCGATGGATCCGAAGTCGCCCAATGTGGTGGAAGGCGGCAAGCGTCCGTTCCACACGATCATCCCGGCGTTCCTCACGCAGCAGGTGAACGGGCAGCAGGAGGCGGTCATGAGCTTCGGCGTGATGGGCGGCGACATGCAGCCCCAGGGGCATTTGCAATCTGTCGTGCGCATGCTCGACTACGGTCAGCAGCCTCAGGCGGCATGCGACGCACCGCGCTGGAAGGTCAACCGCGACTTCACGATCGACATTGAATCGACGCTCGACGCAAAGACGGCAGCAGGGTTGCAGAAGCTCGGCCACACGATCAAATCCGTCGACGATCCTTACATGGATTTTGGTTCCGGCCAGTACATCTGGAAGCTCGATCGCAATGATCCGGAGCGTGGTTACGTGGCCGCCAGCGACAGCCGCCGCGACGGTTTGGCCGCCGGCTTCTGACGCCCGTCGGCGCCTTTTTCAGCGGGGCGCGAGAGGTAGCTGGAAAGGTGACTCGAAGTATCCGTGCGTCGTAGTTTTCGAGTCGCGGTTTGTCGCGTTTCGCGAAGCAAAGCCAGCTCGTTGAGCTGGCTTTTTCGTGCGCCGTGCAATCGTGCTTGCCTCACCGAAACTTTCGTCTATCGTGAAATTGGAACCCTGGCCAATCGGTAGGGTCTGTGCTGGGTTGTCTGCAGACTTGCGAAACTGCGGCTAAGATGCAGACACAAGGGGTTAACTCTAATTCACGGCGCTGTATCCGACACGGCGAACCGCAACGCGAGGTAGCGCGATAGCAGCGGTTCCAAGCATGCTCCACGAGTCGATACAGCTTTCGGAGCAAGACACGATGCACACAGAGCTGAACCATGTCATGCCCTGGCGGATCGAGGACATAGACCTCACGCGTATTGATCGCCAGAAAGCGGTCGCGAACGAAGACCTGTTATTGCTGCTGTGCGCCGCTTCATTTATTGAAAGCGGCACCGATCTTTACACCAGTAATCTGAGCAAGTTTTTCGACGGCGATCCGGAAGTTTCCGCGTGGCTCAACAACGAGTGGGAGCCCGAGGAAATGCAACACGGCCGCGCACTCAAAACGTATATCGCTTACGTGTGGCCAGAATACGATTGGGACACGGCGTTCCGTAATTTCATGGAAGAATATTCGCTAACGTGTTCAGTGGAAGATTTCGAAAAAACCCGCGCACTTGAAATGGTGGCGCGGTGCGTCGTCGAAACAGGTACGGCCACTTTGTATCGCGCGATTGGCGAGTGTTCGGATGAACCGGTGCTCAAGGAGATTACCGACAACATTCGTACCGACGAGGTCCGTCATTACAAACACTTTTTCAAGTACTTCAAGAAGTACAACAAGATCGAGGGCAATGGCCGGCTTGCCGTTCTGGGCGCGTTAATGCGTCGTGTAATGGAGATCAAGAACGAAGACTCGGAAATCGCGTTGCGTCATGTGTTCGCGATTCGTTATCCGGAGCGCGTGCGCGACCAGGCTTACAACCGCGAGCGGGCCGCGCGGATTAATGCACTCGTGCGGCGTAATCTGTCCGCTGACATGTGCGTGAAAATGCTGCTCAAACCGCTCGATTTGCCGGCGAAGATTCAGCCCGGGGTGCATTACCCGCTCGCCAAGATCACACAGCATGTGTTTTTCCGTTAAACGGTAGAGCGTACGTCGGCAGTTCGCCGGCGTAGAAGATGGGCCGCCTATGCGGGCCATTTGTGTTTCAGGGCATCATGGAGGCTTGCCTCTTAACCGGACCCATGCGATGAGCGATTCCTCCTTGCCCCAGCGCCCGCTCGAACAGACTGCATTCGACGAATGGCCCGACGCGGTTCGCGCGCTATTCGACGGCTCGTCGCTCGCGAGCAAGACCGGTTTCACGGCCTCGCTGCTGACCGTCGACGCGAATCAGCATATCCGCACATCGCTGCTCGGCGCGGGCGAATTGTATGCGCCCGATTCGCGCACGCTTTGTATCGCGCTGTGGCCGCAAGCCCGGGCGGCGCGCGCAATCGCGCAAAGCGGGCGGGCGGCAGTGAGCTTCGTCCTGGAAGGGGCGTTTTATCAGGTGCAGTTGCTCGTCGCGCCCCTGCCGCCCGCCGATGGCGACGACAGTGGTCTCGTTTATATGAGCTGCACGATCGATTCAGGCGAAACGCAAAGCGTACGCTACGCGCGCCTGACAAGCGGCATTACGTTTGAACTGGAAGAAGGGGCGGAGAAGGTGCTCGACCGATGGGAGCGGCAGATCGAGCAGCTGAAACGGGCCGCGGCGGTGGGGGGCTGAGGTGAAGCTTGGCGCCGGTGCTGGGGCTGTGTTTGCTGGGTGGTGACCAGGAGGGCTTTGCGGCTTTGGGCGCCGCATAGCGCGTCTTGCGTGCAGCGACTGATGGCGAGGCTTGACGGTGTCGGAGCTTGTCGCCGGGCTGGGCGGCGGTAGTCAGCGGCCGACCTGGGAGCCGGCAACCTTCACTGCCAACCTCAGCCGACCCGAAGCCTCAGCCGACCGAAGTCTCAACTGCCCGAAGCTTTAACCGCCCAACGCCTCAACCTCCGACCTTAACGACCACGCTGCCCGCTGCGCGCCGGGTTGCCCCCGCGCGGCGAGTCGTTGCGCGACTTTGCGCCGCCGAGCAATGCACCGGGATTGCCGCTCTGCGGTTTGCGCGGCGCGTGCTGCGCGCCGCTACCTTCATGAGCAAGAGCGCGCGGACGGTCGTCCTGACGCTGACCGTCGCGGCGCGGCTGGCCACCGTTGCCGGCCGGCTTCGCGGCTTGCGGCTTCGGCTGCTGCTGGCCGTTCGCCGGGCGTTGCCCCGAGCGTTGCGCTGGTTTTGCCGCGCCGCCGTTGCCAGCCTTCGGCGCACCTTGACCTTGACGCGGCGAACGACCGCCGCCGCCACCGCCCTGGCCCCGACGCAAAATCGGTTCCGGCTTCGCGGTCGGGTCCGGTTCGAACCCGGCGATCACTTCCTGCGGCACCGGACGCTTGATCAGCTTCTCAATGTCCTTCAGCAATTGCAGTTCGTCGACGCACACCAGCGAAATTGCCTCGCCCGTCGCTCCCGCGCGACCCGTGCGGCCGATCCGGTGGACGTAATCTTCCGGCACGTTGGGCAGATCGAAGTTGACGACGTGCGGCAGCTGATCGATGTCGATACCGCGCGCGGCGATGTCGGTCGCGACCAGCACCTGCAGCGTGCCGTCCTTGAACTCGGCAAGCGCACGCGTACGAGCCGACTGGCTCTTGTTGCCGTGAATCGCCAACGCGCTGATGCCATCTTTGGTCAACTGTTCAGCAAGGCGATTGGCGCCGTGCTTGGTGCGCGTGAATACCAGTACTTGAAACCAGTTGTGCTGCTTGATCAGGTGCGTGAGCAACTCGCGCTTCTTGTCGCGATCCACCGGGTGAATCTTCTGCGCGACTGTTTCCGCCGTCGTGTTGCGGCGCGCGACTTCGATCAGCGCCGGCGAGTCGAGCAGATTGTCGGCGAGCGTTTTGATCTCGTCGGAGAAAGTGGCCGAGAAGAGCAGGTTCTGGCGCTTCGGCGGCAGCTTGGCCAGCACGCGTTTGATGTCGTGAATAAAGCCCATATCGAGCATCCGATCCGCCTCGTCGAGCACGAGAATCTCGAGATGCGACAGGTCGATGGTCTTCTGCTGCATATGGTCGAGCAATCGGCCAGGCGTTGCGACGACGATGTCCACGCCGCTTCTGAGCGCACCGATCTGCGGATTGATGCCGACGCCGCCAAACATTACCGTCGACTTCAGCTTCAGATACTTGCCGTAGGCGCGCACGCTTTCTTCGACCTGTGCAGCGAGTTCCCGCGTAGGCGTGAGGATCAGCGCGCGGACCGCACGCTTACCCGACGCGGATGCGTGCGGCGGCATGGAATTGAGACGTTGCAGGATTGGCAGCGTGAAACCGGCCGTCTTGCCGGTGCCGGTTTGCGCACCAGCGAGCAGATCGCCGCCGTTCAGCACAGCGGGAATCGCTTGCGTCTGGATGGGAGTCGGAGTGGTGTAGCCGAGTTCGTGTACAGCGCGGACCAGGGGTTCGGACAAGCCGAGGGAATCAAAAGACATAGAAACTCTTTGCAATGCAGTTTCGCGAGCGGCACACGTGGGCCCCCAGCGGGCACAAATGCGGCATGAACACGCCGCATGGCGTGATCGAGATCAAGGCCGAAGCCCAGTTCCGTTCGCAGAGAAATCGGCGGCACGCTCGGATGCGTGCCGAATGCTTCAACGCGCTATGCAGACACGTTGACTGGCCTTAAGTTGCATTTCGCCGCCGTGGACGTTACGCGACATAGCGCGCAACGCTGACGAATTGACACAGACTGCCCGCCAGTACGAACAGGTGCCAGATACCATGTCCGTGCCGGATGCGCTCGTCGTTGATGAAGAAGTAGATGCCGGCGCTGTAGATGACCCCGCCGGCCACGAGCCAGGCAGTGCCCGCAGCCGGTAATGCTTGAACCAGCGGGCGGACGGCCACGAGCGCGAGCCATCCCATCAGGACATACAGCACCATCGAAACGCTGCGGGTGCGTCGCCCGAGCGTCAGTTCCTGCACGATGCCGAGAGCAGCAAGCCCCCAGCTTACGCCGAATAGCGACCAGCCCCACGGCCCGCGCAACGTGACAAGCGTGAACGGAGTGTAGCTTCCGGCGATCAGCAGATAGATCGCCGAATGGTCGCATTTCTGCAGCACTGCCTTGATACGGGGACTGCGCACGCTGTGGTAAAGCGTCGAGATAGCATACAGCACGAACAGCATCGCACCGTACACGCTGAAGCTGACTACCTTGTATGCGTCGCCCTCTACCGCACCCATCGTCACGAGCGTAGCCAGCCCCGCCACCGACAGCACGGCGCCGACGAGGTGGGTAATGCTGTTGAAACGCTCACCGACATGCACGGGTCTTTCCTCCTGCACGGTTTCATCGAGGCATGTGTTGCCGAAGCCTCATGATACCGGTCCTCAAAAAACGAAGGGCGCGGCCGCGAATTTCGCAGGCCGCGCCCCCGGTGCATCGAACGCTGCTTAGTCGAGCGGCGCCGAACGCAGATCCGACACTTGCTGCGGCGACACGGCCGTGCCGTGGTTGCCCCACGACATACGGATATACGTGACGACAGCGGCTACTTCCTGATTCGACAGCGATTGCGCGAACGGCGGCATGCCATACGGATGCGGATTCGCGTCCGTGCTCGGAGGATAACCGCCGTTCAGCACCATGCGGATCGGGTTGACCGCCGACGGCATCTGGATCGACTGGTTGTTCGCGAGCGGCGGGAAGGCCGGCGGCTGGCCGAGGCCGTTGTCCGCGTGGCACTTCGCGCAGTTGTCAGCGTAGATCTTCTGACCTTGCTTCAACAGTTCGCCGCCGAACTTTTCGGACGTTTCCAGTTGCAGCGGTTCAGGTGCTTCGCTCTTCTGCGGAATCGTCTTCAGGTACGTGGCCATTGCGTTGATGTCCGCATCGGTCATGTACTGCAGGCTGTTGTGAACCACTTCCGCCATCGGGCCGAAGACCGCACCGCGGTTCGACACACCCGTTTTCAGCAGATCGGCGATGTCTTTCGTTTCCCAGTCGCCGAGACCCGCTTCCTTGTTCGACGTGAGCGACGGTGCGTACCAGTTCTGCAGCGGGATCAGGCCGCCAGCAAAAGCCGCCGAGCTGACCGGGCCGCCCATGGCGTTGATCGACGTGTGGCACATGCCGCAATGGCCGAGGCCTTCAATCAGATACGCGCCGCGGTTCCACTCGACCGACTTGGTCGGATCCGCCTTGTACTCGCCTTCACGGAAGAACAGCGTGCGCCAGCCGATCAGCATGTTGCGCTGGTTGAACGGGAACTTCAGTTCGTGCGGGCGGCTCGGGACGTTGACCGGCGTGACCGAGCGCAGATACGCATAGATCGCGTCCGAGTCGGCGCGCGTGACCTTCGTATAGCTCGTGAACGGGAAGCCCGGATAGAGCAGGCTGCCGTCTTTCGAGCGGCCGGTGTGCATGGCGCGGTAAAAGTCGTCCTGCGTCCACTTGCCGATACCGTACTGATCGTCAGGCGTGATGTTCGGCGTGAACATCGTGCCGAACGGCGTGGCCATGGGCAGGCCGCCGGCGAACTGCTTGCCGCCGCGGACCGTGTGGCAGGCGATACAGTCGCCGGCGCGGGCGAGGTATTCGCCCTTCTTCACGAGCGCAGCCTGGTCGGCGGGCGTTGCCGCCACAGCCGAGCCGTTATGCAGATTGTCGCCGCCCGACCACAGGACGGGAACGAGTGCAGCAGCCGCAACAACGACAACTGCCGAGAGGGCGAACAAAGACTTGCGTTTCATTTGAGTGTCTCTCCCGGTGCCTTATTGCGGTTCGCTGCCGCAGGCAAGCGGAGTCTTCATCGAGCGGGCCGGAGCCGGCACGGGGTTTTGTGGGGCCTGTTGCGTGGAAAGCCAGGCAGCGACCGCGTTCACGTCTTCGTCTGTGAGACGAGTGGCGATGGTGTGCATGCAATCCGGTGCGATTGCGTGGCGCGTGCCCGAACGCCATGCGCCGAGCTGCGCGCTGATGTAGTCGGAGTGCAGACCGACGAGACCCGGGATTGCCGGCTCCATACCGGTCAGACCCTTGCCGTGGCAGGCGGCGCAAGCCGGAATCTGCTTCGACGCGTCGCCGTTCAGCACGATCTGCTGGCCGCGAGCGAGCGTGGTCGACGACACCGTCGGCTTGGCCGGCTGTGGATAGGGCGGACGTTGTTTCGAGAAGTACGTGGCGATCTGATGCAGGTAGTCGTCGGAAAGATACGTGACGAGGTAATTCATGGGCGGGTACTTGCGGCGCCCTTCGCGGAAATTCTGCAACTGGTTGTACAGATAGTCGGCCGGCTTGCCCGCGAGACGCGGGAAGTAGTCGTTGTCAGTACCTTGACCGTGCGTGCCGTGGCAGGCCGTGCAACCTTGCACGCGCGCTTCCATAGTATCGGGGGCCTTCGGTTGAGTCTGCGCTTTCGCAGCGCTATAGACACCCGCGGAGCCGATCAGCAGAAGGGCAAGCAACGGGCGGAAAATGCGTCTTGAAGACACGCGTAACTCCATCAAAATCGGGGACCTGACCGAACTTCGAGCGGCTCGGTGTGAAGGGCAGCCGGCGCTGCGGCGACGCAGCATTCTATCATCGAAGGGTGATGATGACTATTTGCCACATTCGACAAGCTTGCGGCCGTCTCAGGCGTGCGACAGTTTGACGCGTATCGCCATACCGAACCGCCGCGACTTTCAGACTTCGCTGCGTCGTGCACGGTTGCAATCGCTGTACCCGGCAAACTTTTGTCCGCTCGATGTTGAACCGACCCGCGCGCGTGCCATCGAAGCGTACACTTCCGGGCGCCGAATCGCGGACGAGATCTGTCCGCGGCCAGGAACCCGGTTCAACCGGTCCGGCAGGCGCCCGCCGTTTTCCCGTTCATCCGCTATCGGCCTTACATGAAGCTAATCAATCTTTTCAGTCCGGCGTGGTTTTCGTCCGCGCTCGGCGCCGCGGCGCTCGTTATGACGTCCTCGGCATTCGCACATGCGCATCTCGTTTCCAGCGAACCCGCAGCCAACGCCGAAGTCGCGACACCTGCAGAGGTCACCCTGCACTTCAGCGAGCCGCTTGAGCCGGCCTTCAGCAAAATCGCGCTGAACGACGCGAACGGCAAGGCAGCCGCGCCCGCTGCGTCGCAAGTCGACAAGCACGACGCGCGTGTCATGCATCTGCCGCTGCCGCAGTTGGGCGCGGGACGCTACGCGGTGCACTGGACCGCCGTGGCAACCGACGGTCATCGCACGCAAGGCGACTTTGCGTTCATCGTCAAATGAGCATCGACGGATTGTGGATCGGGCAGGTCGCCATGGCCGCGCTCATGAATGTCGCGTTTGCGTTTGCCGTCGGTTCGGCATTGCTCGGCGCGTGGCTCGCGAACGACGCCAAGGCGAAGATCGCGCCAGGGCGTGCCGCCTGGTTGCGCGCGCAACGTTCAATGCTGACGGCGAGCGTCGTCCTGGTGCTCGCGGACCTCGGCTGGCTGTTGTATCAGGCGGCGTCGATGAGTGGCGTTGCGCTTCCCGCCGCATTTGCCTTCGTGCCGACGGTGCTCACCCAAACGCATGTCGGCTACGGCTGGAGCATTGCGTTCGCGGGCGCACTGGTGTTGCTGGGCACGGCAATGACGGCTCATAGCGGCATGCTGCGCAACGCGCTGCTGTGGCTCGCGGTGATCGCGATCGCCGCAGGCAAGGCGTCGCTTGGGCACGCGGTGGACGCGGGCCCGGCATCCGCGGCCATCGCAATGCAAACGCTTCACGTGCTCGTGACCAGCGTGTGGGCCGGCCTCGCAATTACAGCCGGCCTGGGAGTGCTGCCGGCGCTCGGCACGTCGACCGCTCGCGGCATATTGATCCGCACAGCGACGCAGGTGTCGAACGTGTCGGTGGTCGCGGTGGGATTCGTGCTGCTCTCCGGCATCTTTAACGCAGTGCGCGGCTCCGGTGGCTCATTCGAGGCGATCGGGTCGAGCACATGGGGCCACGTTTTGATCCTCAAGCTTTCGCTTGTCGCTCTCGCGCTCGTGCTCGGCGGCCTCAACCGCTTCCTTGCGCTTCCGCGTCTGCGCCGTACCGCATCGACGATGGACGCCCATACGTTCACCAACGTGCTTTATCTGGAAGCGCTTGCCATGATCGGCGTTCTCGTCGCTGCCGCAGCGCTGTCGCATAGCGTGCCGGCGTTCGCGGTGGTGAACTGAGTTCTAAAACGCGAGGGGACCGGCACCACCGCGCGGGCTGTATTGTCAGTAGGCGTCTCTGACTCCGCGTAAGAATGCGCCGCACGGTTTCAACGTGCGGCGCGATGACCAACTCGCGTCAACAATCGCGTGTCGAGCATTCGACCGATCAGCCAATTCATTCGAGACCCAGCCTGTGACCGAGAATCGGCGCACAAAATAGCGCGATTGCGCAGCCAGCTACTTTGCCTTCGAATTCGGCTGCTGCGGCATGTCCGCCGTAGACATGCATGAGCAGATCGAAAAGCTGGGGGATGCAGTACACGACGGCGGCGACGACAAACCATTTTTCGATCGCCGCGATGCGCCACCCGCGTTCGTATGCAATGGCCGCGCCTATCACGCGAAGCACCCCGAACAGCACCAGCGCGCCGACGGCTGCCTGCTCGCGCAGCAGATAATCCGGAATGAATTCGCCCATGAGACTCCCCGATGCATTCGTTGTTTGGACGCATTTCAGCAAGGAGCAGGCCATGTATCTGTCTGATGCCGAACAAAGGGCAAGCAAGCCTATCGGGCAAGGCCAGAGGGGACGCAAGTCGCAGCGCTGTGATCCGTCACGGCGCACAAAAGAGGACGCCGCCCGCAGGCGGCGTCAGTCAGCAAGCGAGTGAAGCGATCACCACTCGGCGACGCTGCCGTCCGCGTGACGCCAGACCGGATTGCGCCAGCGATGGCCGACCTTCGCCATCTCGCGCACTTTCTCCTCGTTCACTTCGATTCCGAGGCCCGGGCCTTGCGGGATTGACACGAAGCCATCTTCATATTTGAAGACTTCCGGGTTTCTGATGTAGTCGAGCAGGTCATTGCCCTGGTTGTAGTGAATCCCGAGGCTTTGTTCCTGGATGAACGCGTTGTAGCTTACGGCATCGATCTGCAGGCAGGTTGCCAATGCAATCGGGCCGAGCGGGCAGTGCAGCGCGAGCGCGACGTCGTAGGCTTCGGCCATCGACGCGATTTTGCGGCACTCGGTGATCCCGCCCGCATGCGATGCGTCTGGCTGGATGATGTCGACATAGCCGCCGGACAGAATGTGCTTGAAGTCCCAGCGCGAATAGAGACGCTCGCCCAGTGCGATCGGCGTGTTCGTCTGATTGACGATGTCACGCAGCGCTTCTGCATTCTCCGAAAGCACTGGCTCTTCGATGAAAAGCAGCTTGTACGGGTCGAGTTCTTTCGCCAGCACCTTGGCCATGGGCTTATGCACGCGGCCATGAAAGTCCACGCCGATGCCGATGTCCGGCCCTACCGCCTCGCGCACCGCCGCGACGTTGTTGATGACGCCTTGCACCTTGTCGAAGGTGTCGATGATCTGCAGTTCTTCCGAGCCGTTCATCTTGACGGCCTTGAAGCCACGTTCGACCACGGCGCGCGCGTTGTTTGCGACGTCGCTCGGGCGGTCGCCGCCGATCCACGAATACACCTTGATGCGGTCACGCACCTGGCCGCCGAGCAGCGCGTGCACTGGCACGCCGTGATGCTTGCCCTTGATGTCCCACAGCGCCTGGTCGACGCCGGCAATCGCGCTCATCGTGATCGGACCGCCGCGATAGAACCCTGCGCGATACATGACCTGCCAGTGGTCTTCGATTAGAAGCGGGTCTTTGCCGATCAGATAATCCGACAACTCCTCAACCGCTGCCGCGACCGTATGCGCGCGGCCCTCGACTACCGGCTCGCCCCAGCCGACGATGCCTTCGTCGGTCTCGATCTTCAGGAAACACCAGCGCGGTGGAACGATGAAAGTTTCGAGCTTGGTGATTTTCATAGTGTGCGTCTCCGATCGCATGCCAAATATTCGAGGATCCCCATGCTACAACAAAAGGCCGCTACAGTACTATTAATAGTACTATTGGCCACATGTTGAGCGGCGACGCCGCAAGGAGGAACCTATTCAGCACGATCTGCATGGGCGCGTCGCCCACAGGCTGGCTACTGCGATTCTGCGCGGCGATTACGCGCCCGATTCGATTCTGCCGCGTGAGGCGGAGCTAATGGACGCGTTTGGCGTGAGCCGCACGGTGTTGCGCGAGGCGCTGCGCACGCTGACGTCGAAAGGGTTGATCGAATCGCGCCCGCGCGTTGGCACGCGGGTGCGGCCACGACACGCGTGGAATCTGCTCGATGTCGACGTGCTCGACTGGTATTCACGCGTCGCCGAGCCGATGCAGTTCGCGCTCAAGCTGCAGGAAATGCGGGAGATGATCGAGCCGTATGCCGCGGGTCTCGCGGCCGCTTCGCATTCCGACGAGACATTCGGCGCACTTGCGGCCGCTCACGCCGCGATGGCCGGTGCACGCAATGTCGATGAATGGGTGCGGGCCGATCTGCAATTTCACCTGAACGTGTTGATTGCGTGCAGCAACGAATTGCTGATACCGCTCGGCACGCTGATCGAGCGCACGCTCGAGGCGCAGCTTCGGCTGAATGCGAAACGCGCGGCCGTCTTCAACGCTTCACTCGCCGAACATACGGCGGTGTTCGAGGCGATTCGTGACCGCCACGCGGACGCGGCGCGCGACGCAATGGTGCGCCTGCTCAGCGTGACGCGGGCCCGCATCGAGGCGTGATCGGTTCATCGTCGCATGTGCCGTCGAAGCGTCTGGCGTCTTATGCGTCTGGCGGAGTGTCAGCAGTGACGGAATGACCGGCAGGTCGCGGCGATGTGCGTCAGCGTGAGGTCGTTTAGATAAGCGACCACTGACGCCAACTGTGTGGTTCATGCAGTTAAAGCTGGCATGCCGCAGTTCGAACCGCTGGCGAATTGTCGGCTGGGCCGGCGGGTTGAACGGCGTCGAAGTGACCGCCTGCTCTGCGTTTGAACGACGCAACTGGCGCGGCCGCTTCCGGTCGCATGCTATTTCGCCTCGGAGCCTGTAGCCGTGCCCGACGGCGGCGCAAGTTCATAGCAGCCCGGCGCGGTTTTGCCCGCTTCCGGCGCTTGTGGATCGATGCATTTGAAAGCGCTCTGATCGCGCTGCACGAATATCGTGTCGGCGGGGCCGCCGGCGCCGCGAGGCGTATTGACGACGGCGACGATCTTGTAGCCGTTTTGCAGGAGTGTCGACAACGTGGTCTGACTTGCGCGCCACTGATTGTCAGTCGGCGTTTGCGCCAGAACGGCAGTTGCGGAAGCGGCGCCGAGAAGCGCAATCGATGCGGCGGCCACGGCGCGCGCGGCGGTGCGAAACGTCATCAAGAAACCTCCTTGAAGTTGCGGGTGTAAAACAAAAAAGCCGCTGAACCTTGCGGATCAGCGGCTTTTTCTTGCAACTGGTGGCGAATCAGGGACTCGAACCCCGGACCTGCGGATTATGATTCCGTCGCTCTAACCAACTGAGCTAATTCGCCGAAAGAAGCGAGATTATGAGGATAGCGCCGAGGGCTGTCAACCCCCGGCGCCCAACTTTTTCAGTTGCCGCCTGAACAAGGCGCCTCAATCTTTTGCGTAGATGTCCGAGTCTTTGGTTTCACGAACGAACAGCATGCCGATCACGAAGGTGATGAGCGCGATCACGATTGGATACCACAGGCCCGAGTAGATATTGCCCTTCGCCGCGACGATCGCAAACGCCGTGGCCGGCAGGAAGCCGCCGAACCAGCCGTTGCCGATGTGATACGGCAGCGACATCGACGTATAGCGGATTCGAGTGGGGAACATCTCGACCAGCATCGCCGCGATCGGTCCGTAGACCATCGTCACGTAAATCACGAGGATCGTCAGAATCGCCACGCTCATCGGCCAGTTGATCTGCGAAGAATCGGCCTTCGGCGGATAACCGGCGGACTTCAGCGCCGTCGAAAGAGACTTGTCGAACACCTTGCCTTGATCTTTGGCGTCGGCGGCTTTGCCGTCATAGGTGGAGACCACCGTATCGCCGACCTTGATCTGCGCAAGGGTGCCCATCGGAGCCGCGACGTTTTCGTAGTTCAAGCCGGACTTCGAAAGCGCGCTCTTCGCGATGTCGCACGAACTCGTGAACTTCGACGTGCCGACCGGATTGAACTGGAACGAGCATTCGTCCGGGTTCGCGATCACGACGATCGGCGCCTTCGCCGTGGCCGTTTCAAGCGCCGGGTTGACATAGTGCGTCAGCGCCTTGAACAGCGGGAAGTACGTGAGTGCCGCGATCAGCAGGCCGGCCATGATGATCGGCTTGCGGCCGATCCGGTCCGACAGCGAGCCGAAGAACAGGAAGAAGGGCGTGCCGATCAGAAGCGCAATGGCGATCATGATGTTGGCCGTCGCGCCGTCCACCTTCAGTGTCTGCGTCAGAAAGAACAGCGTGTAGAACTGGCCCGTGTACCAGACCACGGCCTGGCCGGCGGTCAGGCCGATCAGCGCGAGAATCACGACCTTCAGATTCTTCCACTGGCCGAACGCCTCGGAAAGCGGCGCCTTGGACGTCTTGCCTTCGGACTTGATGCGCTCGAACACCGGCGATTCGTGCAACTGCAGGCGGATCCACACCGAAACGCCCAGCAGGAGGATCGACGCAATGAACGGAATCCGCCAGCCCCATGCGCCGAACGCGTCTTCGCCCATTGACGTGCGCACGCCGAGAATGACCAGCAGCGAGAGGAACAGGCCGAGCGTGGCAGTCGTCTGGATCCACGCGGTGTAGAAGCCGCGACGTCCCGGCGGCGCGTGTTCGGCCACATACGTCGCAGCACCGCCATATTCGCCGCCGAGTGCGAGGCCTTGCAGCATGCGCATCGCGATGAAAATCACCGGCGAAGCAATGCCGATCGCCGCATAGCCGGGCAGGAAGCCGACCAGGAAGGTCGACAGACCCATGATCACGATCGTGACGAGGAACGTGTACTTGCGGCCGACCATATCGCCGAGCCGCCCGAACACCACTGCGCCGAATGGCCGGACTGCGAAGCCCGCAGCGAAACTGAGCAGCGTGAAGATGAAGCCCGCAGTCGGATTGACGCCCGAGAAAAAGCTCTTGCTGATGAAGGCCGCGAGCGAACCGGCCAGATAGAAGTCGTACCACTCGAAAACCGTACCTAGCGACGACGCGAAGATCACCCGCTTCTCATCGCGCGTCATGGGCACGGGCGAAATGTGTCCGCCAACGGTAGCCATATGTCGTCTCCAAATATTGATATGCACGCGGTGCGCCGGCCCGCGGCGTTCCCGTGCAACCGATTATTGGAGTGAAAACTTACGGCCTTCTGACATGAACGGCTGCTGCCGCAGCTTTTGACGCGCCGGCGGAATGTCGTGAAAATTCGTCAATCAACCTGCAACGCCGCCTGGTTGCGCATGAACGCCGCCTATCTCGCCATTTGACACCCGTCGCGGTCAGTTCACGTTAGGGTAAGTCCTGCCCCGTTCCAGCACATGTAAACTGACGCGTACGAGCGTTCCCGCGAGCTGCGGAGAGTTCTGATAGACGTTGTCGTCGATAGTCAGCTCGCCGCCGTGCATCGTCGCAATCTCGCGAACGATCGCAAGCCCGAGGCCGCTACCGTCGCCCTCACGGCCGAGAATCCGGTAGAACCGCTCGACCACTCGCGAACGTTCGGCCACCGGAATGCCGAGGCCTGTATCTTCCACCTCCAGATGCACGAGCCGCGCGGCTTTCTCGTGCCGCACCCTGACCGTGATGCGGCCGCCCGCCGGCGTATAGCGAATGGCGTTGTCGATGAGATTCGACAACATTTCGCGCAGCATGACGGGATTGCCTTCGACTTCGACGGGCTCGTCCGGCGCTTCGTAGCCGAGGTCCATCTGTTTGGCGAACGCGGCCTGCACCCAGTCGCGCACGGCGTTGCGGGCCACTTCTGTCACTTCCACCGGCGTAAAAATCTGTCCGGACATGCGGTTTTCCGCGCGAGCAAGCGCCAGCAACTGCGTGACGAGGCGGGCCGCGTGTTCCGAACTCGTCGCAATCTGCTCGAGCGAGCGATGCACTTCCGCCGACGCGTCCTGCCGCAACGCCAGCTCCGCCTGGGTCCGCAGGCCGGCAAGCGGCGTTTTCATCTGATGCGCGGCGTCGGCGATAAAGCGCTTTTGCAATTCCATGTTCTGTTCGAGGCGCGTCAGCAGATCGTTGAACGACGTGACGAGCGGCTCGATTTCCGGAGGCGCGCGACGCGCTTCCAGCGGCGACAGGTCGTCAGGGCGCCGCGCGCGGATATGCGCCTGCAATGCGTGCAGCGGCGCGAGACCGCGTGACAGGCCGAACCACACGAGCAGGATGGCGAGCGGCAGGATCACGAACTGCGGCAGGATCACGCCTTTGATGATGTCGTTGGCAAGCTGACTGCGTTTGTCGAGCGTTTCCGCGACTTGCACCAGCACGGGCTCGGCGCCGGGCGTCTGCGGAAACTCGACCGTCGTATAAGCCACGCGGATGTCGTTGCCGCGCAGCATGTCGTCGCGAAATGCGACGAGCCCCGGTTGCGGCCGGTCTTCTTCGTGCGGTAGCGGCATGTCTCGCTCGCCCGCCACCAGTTCGCCTCGCGTGCCGAGCACCTGATAGAAAACACTGTCGACGTTGTCCGTGCGCAAAAAGTCGCGTGTGGAGTCGGGCAGCGTCAGTTCAGCCACGCCGTTGACCGGGTGGATCTGGCGCGCGAGCACATAGGCGTCGGTTTCGAGCGCGCGGTCGAACGGTCCGTTCGCGATCGATTTGGCAACGAGATAAGTCACCGCGAGACTCATCGGCCACAGCAGCAACAGCGGCGCGAGCATCCAGTCGAGAATTTCGCCGAAGAGCGAGCGCGGGCGGGCTGCGGCTGCGGCTTCGGTTTCGTCGGGCGGAGCGAACGGATTGGCGTAGCGCTCGTCGCGCGCCTCGTCGAGGTCCGCCGCGCGGGCCGTCGCGCGATCGGCGGGTGCGGACATGGGTGTGCTCTATTTGTAGTGGTGGCTTGCCGGCATCCCGTCTGACTGCGGCGACGAAGGCGGCTCGGGTTCGGGCTCGGCGGGCGTGGACGCGGCGGCGTTCGTATTGGGGTTTGCGGGCGCGACCGCCTTCTCGAGACAGTACCCGAGCCCGCGCACGGTAATGATGCGCACGCCGCTCGGCTCGATCTTTTTGCGCAGCCGGTGCACGTAAACCTCGATCGCGTTGTTGCTGACTTCCTCGCCCCATTCGCACAGATGATCGACGAGTTGCTCCTTCGAAACCAGACGCCCGATTCGCTGCAGCAGCACTTCGAGCAGTCCGAGTTCACGCGCCGAGAGCTCGATCACCTGCTCGTTGATATAGGCGATCCGGCCCACCTGGTCGAACGATAGTGAACCGTGCCGCACGACCGTCGGGCCGCCGCCCGCACCGCGCCGCGTCAGCGCGCGCACACGCGCTTCGAGTTCGTTGAGCGCGAATGGCTTGGCCATGTAGTCGTCGGCGCCGAGATCGAGGCCTTTGACGCGTTCGTCGACGCTGTCTGCAGCGGTCAGGATGAGTACGGGGAGATTGGAGTTGCGGGCGCGCAAGCGGCGCAGCACCTCGAGTCCGGACATGCGCGGCAGGCCGAGATCGAGAATCAGCAGGTCGAAACTTTGCATGGACAGCGCGGTGTCGGCCTCCACGCCGCTCTTCACGTGATCGACAGCATAGGCCGATTGGCGGAGTGATCGAACCAGACCGTCCGCGAGTATGCTGTCGTCTTCGGCAATCAGAATTCGCATGGTGCGCCAGCTCAAGGCTTGGCCGGCACCTCGGGTGTCCCCGCGGCGCACAGCGGTCTCCGAAAATTATTGTGGGTGATTTGGGCAGCGCGGCGGTAAACATGCGTGTTCGCATGAGAATCGCGCTTGCCAAAACCACTGTTTTTTTATACAGTGTCTGGGTTTCGTGTGCTGTCCTTCAAAAGGTGGGCCGCACATCTGCCTCAGACGCCGTTCATCATAGCAAAGGACGATTCATGGAAGAAAGCAAGAAAGGCTCGGCTGGACTGACTGCTGAAAAGAGCAAGGCACTCGCTGCCGCCCTCGCGCAGATCGAAAAGCAGTTCGGCAAAGGGTCGGTCATGCGGCTCGGCGCAGGTGAGGTAGTCGAAGACATCCAGGTCGTTTCAACGGGATCGCTCGGCCTCGACATCGCGCTTGGCGTCGGTGGTTTGCCGCGTGGTCGTGTGGTTGAAATTTACGGTCCGGAGTCGTCGGGTAAAACCACGTTGACGCTGCAAGTTATTGCTGAAATGCAAAAGCTGGGCGGCACGGCAGCGTTTATCGACGCCGAACACGCGCTGGACATCCAGTATGCGGGCAAGCTCGGCGTGAACGTGAACGACCTGCTGGTTTCGCAACCGGACACGGGTGAACAGGCGCTGGAAATTGCCGACGCACTGGTGCGTTCGGGCTCGATCGACATGATCGTGATCGACTCGGTCGCGGCGCTCGTGCCGAAGGCTGAAATCGAAGGCGAAATGGGCGATTCGCTGCCGGGTCTGCAAGCGCGTCTGATGTCGCAGGCGCTGCGCAAACTCACTGGCACGATCAAGCGCACGAATTGCCTCGTGATCTTCATCAACCAGATCCGCATGAAGATCGGCGTGATGTTCGGCAACCCGGAAACCACTACGGGTGGTAACGCGCTGAAGTTCTACGCGTCGGTGCGTCTGGATATTCGCCGCATCGGTTCGATCAAGAAGAACGACGAAGTGATCGGCAACGAAACGCGCGTGAAAGTGGTCAAGAACAAGGTGTCCCCACCGTTCCGCGAGGCGATTTTCGACATCCTGTACGGCGAGGGTATTTCGCGTCAGGGCGAAGTCATCGACTTGGGCGTGCAAGCCAAGATCGTCGACAAGGCCGGCGCGTGGTACAGCTATAACGGTGAGCGTATCGGCCAGGGTAAGGACAACGCGCGCGAATTCCTGCGCGAGAATCCGGACATCGCTCGTGAAATCGAAAACCGTATCCGCGAATCGCTGGGCGTGAATGCAATGGCTGAAGCGGTGACCGGCGCAGGCGCAGAAGTCGCGGGCGAAGAAGAGTAACCATTACGTGATACGCAAGGGCCGGCCACTGTCCGAGACCGGACGCAACGCGGGCGGCCCGCGTAATGACGAGAACGATTCGTTCGATCCGTCCGAATCGTTCGACGCGCATGATCGCGCTGCGGGCCGTGGCCCGCGGCGTGCCCAGTCCCAAAACCCGCCTGCTAGCCCAAATTCCGCGGATTTCTCGGACCCATTCGAGACTGCAGGAAATACCACGGCTACTGAGCCCACGTATAGCCGCTCACGTGACTCACGCCGAGCATCCGCCGACGCGAAATCCGGGCAAAACGAAGCGAAAAAATCCCAACGTCCCGCACGTTCGCTTAAGGGTCGCGCGCTCGGCTATCTGTCTCGTCGCGAATATAGCCGCAGCGAACTTGCGCGTAAGCTGAAGCCGTTCGTCGAAGAGAACGACTCGCTAGATACGCTGCTTGATACGCTGGAAGCCGAGAACTGGCTGTCCAATTCGCGCTTCACCGAAAGTCTGATTCATCGCCGGTCGTCGCGGATGGGCGCGAGCCGGATCGTCGGCGAATTGAAGCAACATTCTGTCGATCAAACGCTCGTCGAAGAGGCGAGCGCCCAATTGCGCGAAACCGAGCTTGCGCGCGCCCAAGCGGTGTGGCGCAAGAAGTTCGGCGAACTTCCACAGACATCGGCGGAGCGCGCGAAGCAGGCGCGTTTTCTTGCATCGCGCGGTTTCTCGGGCGCCACCATCGGCAAAATCCTCAAAGGCATCGACGAAGGATGGAGCGGTGACTAGGCGCACGCAGGGGAGTAGTCCGCGACCGCGCGCACAGCGTCGTCGAGCACGAAACCGGCTCTGGGCGGCCCGCAGGCCGTTCCGCCGCATTCGGGGCTGTCTCAAATACCCAGTATGCTAAAATTCACGCGTTTTCCAATTCGGCCTTTCCTTTCCGCATGCCGCTTTCCTCGCCAGTGCCCCGTCAATTGCGCCATCGCCGCGCAATCAGAGCGGAAGCTTTTGAGCGAGCCGATGGCCTGTGGGATGTGGAAGCGTGCTTGACCGACGAAAAGCCACGCGATGTGGCGCTTGCGTCGGGCGTCCGGCCCAATGGTCAACCGATCCATGAACTCTGGCTTCGCATCACCATCGATCGCAAGCTCAATGTCGTCGACGCCGAGGCGTCGTCCGACTGGGTGCCCTATCCTGGGCTATGCCAAGCCAGCAATCCTGCCTACCGTGCCCTCATCGGGCTCAATCTGCTTCACAACTTCCGTCGCGATGCTGCCCGTTTGCTGGCCGGCACGGCTGGTTGCACGCATCTCACCGAGTTGTGCGCGATCCTGCCGACCGCTGCTATCCAGGCGTTTGCCGGCGACGTGTGGGATACCGGTGACAAGGCAGCAGGCGCGAGCGCCAGTTCAGAAAATGAGTCGGCCGACGGTACCGCCGAACGTTTAAACGACAAACCGCCATTCCAGTTGGGACGCTGCCAGGCACTGCGTTTCGACGGGGAGGCAGTGCAGAAGTTTTACCCGCGCTGGTATGGCTACGCGCCACGCCCAGCTGACCGCCCGGCATCGCCAGACAACGGGGCGGCCCGCCAAGAAGGCAGGGGCAATGCGCCCGGCATGTTGGACGGTAGCGGAAACGAAGTTCAATCCAACTCTCAGACTGAAGGGAATCACGCATGAAGATTCACGAGTACCAGGGTAAGGAAATCCTGCGGAAATTCGGCGTCGCGGTACCGCGCGGCAAGCCGGTCTTCTCGGTGGATGATGCGGTCAAGGCCGCGGAAGAGCTCGGCGGCCCGGTTTGGGTCGTGAAGGCTCAGATCCACGCGGGTGGCCGTGGCAAGGGTGGCGGCGTGAAGGTTGCCAAGTCGCTGGAACAGGTTCGCGAATACGCGAACCAGATCCTCGGCATGCAACTCGTCACGCACCAGACTGGTCCGGAAGGCCAGAAGGTGAATCGCCTGTTGATCGAAGAAGGCGCGGACATCAAGAAGGAACTGTATGTCGGCCTCGTGATCGATCGTGTTTCGCAGAAGATCGTCGTGATGGCATCGAGCGAAGGCGGCATGGACGTCGAAGAAGTCGCGGAAAAGACGCCCGAGCTGATCCACAAGGTTGCGGTCGATCCGTCGACGGGCCTGAAGGACGCCGAAGCTGACGACCTCGCGAAGAAAATCGGCGTGCCCGACGCATCGATCCCGCAAGCGCGCGCGATCCTGCAAGGCCTCTACAAGGCATTCTGGGAAACCGACGCATCGCTCGCCGAAATCAACCCGCTGATCCTGACGGGCGACGGCAAGGTCATCGCGCTCGACGCGAAATTCAACTTCGATTCGAACGCACTGTTCCGTCATCCGGAAATCGTCGCGTATCGCGATCTGGACGAAGAAGATCCGGCTGAAGTCGAAGCGTCGAAGTTCGATCTGGCGTACATCTCGCTCGACGGCAACATTGGCTGTCTGGTGAACGGCGCCGGCCTCGCAATGGCAACGATGGACACCATCAAGCTGTTCGGCGGCGAACCGGCGAACTTCCTCGACGTGGGCGGTGGCGCCACGACCGAGAAGGTCACGGAAGCGTTCAAGATCATGCTGAAGAACCCGAACCTGACCGCGATTCTGGTCAACATCTTCGGCGGCATCATGCGCTGCGACGTGATCGCGGAAGGCGTGATCGCGGCGTCGAAGGCCGTGTCGCTGAAGGTGCCGCTCGTGGTCCGCATGAAGGGCACGAACGAAGACCTGGGCAAGAAGATGCTCGCTGAATCCGGTCTGCCGATCATTGCGGCTGACAGCATGGAAGAAGCGGCTCAGAAGGTCGTCGCGGCCGCTTCGGGCAAGGCGTAAGCCTAGTCCACAGCGCGTTTACCAGGATTAACCAGGATTACGAATGGCATCGCGCGAGCGACGCTGGCGGCGAACGTGTCGTCCAGTGGCGCCCCCGCGCGACGCCAAACGAACAGAGGTCAATACATGTCGATTCTGATTAACAAAGACACCAAGGTCATCACGCAGGGCATCACCGGCAAAACCGGTCAGTTCCACACGCGTGCTTGCCGTGAATACGCAAACGGCCGCGAAGCGTACGTTGCCGGCGTGAACCCGAAGCGTGCCGGTGAAGACTTCGAAGGCATTCCTATCTACGCGAGCGTCGCTGAAGCCAAGGCTGAAACGGGCGCGACCGTGTCGGTGATTTACGTGCCGCCGGCGGGCGCTGCTGCCGCAATCTGGGAAGCAGTCGAAGCCGACCTGGATCTCGCGATCTGTATCACGGAAGGCATTCCCGTGCGCGACATGATCGAGATCAAGGACCGCATGCGTCGCGAAAACCGCAAGACGCTGCTGCTCGGACCGAACTGCCCGGGCACGATCACGCCGGACGAGCTGAAGATCGGCATCATGCCGGGCCACATCCACCGCAAGGGCCGCATCGGCGTCGTGTCGCGTTCGGGCACGCTGACGTATGAAGCAGTCGGCCAGTTGACGGCGATCGGCCTCGGTCAGTCGTCGGCAGTCGGTATCGGCGGCGACCCGATCAACGGTCTGAAGCACATCGACGTGATGAAGATGTTCAACGACGATCCGGAAACGGACGCCGTCATCATGATCGGCGAGATCGGCGGTCCGGACGAAGCGAACGCGGCTGAGTGGATCAAGGGCAACATGAAGAAGCCGGTTGTCGGCTTTATCGCTGGGGTGACGGCGCCCCCGGGCAAGCGCATGGGCCACGCCGGCGCGCTGATCTCGGGCGGTGCCGATACGGCCGAAGCGAAGCTGGAAATCATGGACGCATGCGGCATCAAGGTCACGAAGAACCCGTCGGAAATGGCGCGTCTTCTGAAGGCCATGCTGTAAATCGAAACTGGCGCCCAGTTCGAGCGCCTTTTTTGATACGCTTACGAGATCCTTTCGTTAGCGTGCGGTTTCAAGAGCGGGGGAGTTAAACACTCCTCCGCTTTTTTAATTGGCCGCGCTTCCCGTTCCCTTCTATTCTTCCGTTCATGTTCGAGTTCCTCGCCACGCTCCATTGGGGCGCAGTCATTCAAATCATCGTCATCGACATCCTGCTGGGTGGCGACAACGCCGTCGTGATCGCGCTCGCCTGCCGCAACCTGCCGCCAGCCCAGCGCACGAAGGGCGTGCTGTGGGGCACGGCGGGCGCCATCCTGCTTCGTGTCGTATTGATCGCGTTCGCGGTCGCGCTGCTCGACGTGCCGCTGCTGAAGTTCGCGGGGGGGCTGTTGCTGTTGTGGATCGGGGTTCGCCTGATGGCGCCAGCGCACGACGCGCACGAGAACGTGAAGCCCGCTGACAAGCTGATGGCGGCAATCAAGACGATCATCGTCGCGGATGCCGTGATGAGTCTCGACAACGTGATCGCCATCGCAGGCGCAGCCGAGGCCGCCGACCCGCAGCATCGCCTAGCGCTCGTGATTTTCGGGTTGGTGGTGAGCATTCCGTTGATCGTATGGGGCAGCCAGTTGGTGCTGAAGCTGCTGGACCGTTTCCCGATCGTGATTACGCTCGGCGCCGCGTTGCTCGGCTGGATCGCGGGCGGGCTCATCATCAACGATCCGGCAGGCGACCGTTGGCCGGTCCTCGATACGTCCGTAGCCGAATATGGCATGAGCATCGCCGGTGCGCTGTTCGTCGTGATCCTCGGCTACCTGATCAAGCGCCGCAACGCGAATCGCGCGGCGGCTCAACATTAGCCATTCGGCCGACTATGTGACACGAGCGTCGCTCGCTACGATGGAAGCGCCTGTTCCCGATCCGTGGGGCAGGCGTTTTTCGTTTCTGGAGCCTGCCGATGATCGTCACTTTGCCTTATTCCCCATATTCTCAGTCCGCGCTGATCTCACAGTCGCGGCTCACGCGAGCACGCTGGTCGTCTACATTTGCGCGCGCGTGCCGGCGCCTCGGCCTCGGTTTTACGCTGATCGAACTGATGATCGTGCTCGCGATTGTCGGCGTGATCGCGGCCTACGCGATTCCCGCGTATCAGGACTATCTGGCGCGCAGCCGTGTCGGGGAGGGCTTGTCGCTTGCGGCGTCGGCGAGACTCGCCGTATCGGAAAACGCGGCGAGCGGCAACGCGTTTAGCGGGGGCTATGCGTCGCCGCCCGCAACGCGCAACGTCGAGTCCGTCCATGTCGACGACGACACGGGTCAGATCACCGTCGCCTTCACGACACGTGTGGCTCCGTCCGGCTCAAACACGATCACGCTTGTACCGTCGGTGCCCGACAACGTCGATGCACCCACCGCACGCGTTGCGCTGACGAAGGGTTCGGTGCAGGCAGGCGCGCTCGCGTGGGAATGCTTCGCTGGCGGTAAAACGGCGTCCTCTTTGCCGGCGCCAGGCGCAGGACCGAGTCCTGTCAACGCGCCTACGCTGTCGTCGAACCTTGCACCGCCCGAGTGCCGCACGTAATGCAACGGGCGGGCGCATGGCGGGCAGTTCGAGCGTAAATCGCTGATTTTCGGGATATTTCGGCAGGGCCGGCGCACAGCACAAGGATTTTTTTGTATAGTGCGCCGGTTGGTGCGACACGCACGCTCGTGTCCGTTCGCTCACGTTACGAGCATCGACTGCAGTAAAGATGCGCTTGAGGCCCCTTCGGGGGCGATTTCTAGTAGCTGAGTGTGTGGTCCTTCGGGACTACGCCCCATATTTTTGTGAAGCGTGACCCGGGCTTGTCCAGCCGGAGGATCGCATTGTATTGACCTGATTACCGTCAGGCCCCGCCCAGTCAGCGGCTTCATCTCCGCCGACCAGGCGGGATGTCGTGTGCAATTCCTGCGCTTTCAACAGCAACGGATTCGCAAACCGATACGAGCGAAAGCTCGGTGTGTCATTGTTTTGCCTTACCTGATGTCCGGGTGAGGAAGTGAACCTGCTGTACGACCAGCAGTAGCCTAGGAAGACATGCGTCACTGGCAACGGTGGGGTGTGAAGCTCTTCTGACAATGTAGCCCCCGGACGTTTCGGGCAGATCGGCTCCGCGAGGAACGATCTGGAGACTCCCAGCAGCAAGGGGGTTGAGGAGCTAGGCTGGCTGATAGGGTTAATGTAAGTGAACTGCTGATAAACCTCGTAAGCACTGAGGAGCCAAAGCTGCTTGAACATTGGGCTCTAACCAAAAGGTACGTGGCTGGTTAATCCGCTCAACCGTCGGATTACGTCGTCACTTAGCCACCGGGGAAGAGGCAGAACCTACGTCAGTCGTGTGACATGCCGGGAACGTGGTAAGCCTGTATGGTTGCCAGCGCAGTAAGGCTGGCAGGCGAACCGCAAGGGACGCTGTTGATTGTGCAGGTATGGGAGGACGGAAAAAGCGAAAGCCGGGCTGTAATGGTTCGGATAGGGGTTGGGACATCACCCCACGCGAAAGCGGGCAGACTTCCGTCTGGTCTACCGTCGCAAGACGGCTGACTACCCTCTGTAACTTGGTCAGATGCAGGTGCATGCGCCTGCATTGAGTTTTGTTGTTCCCCAGCGGGGTGTATCTGCCCCGCTGGGGGAGATGCGCCTTCTGTCTGGGGACTTTTCCAGGTAGGAGAGCAGCATGAAAGTATCTGGTCGGAAGTCCGGATCTGCGCTTTCCCACGCGCCGGACAACTGGCACGCCGTAGATTGGCGTCGGGTTGAACGGAACGTGAGAGGGATGCAGATTCGAATTGCGAAGGCGACGCGAGAAAGTGACTGGCGCAGGGTGAAAGCCTTGCAACGGATGCTGACTCGCACGTTGTCCGCAAAGTTGTATGCGGTACGACGTGTTACGCAGAACCAGGGTGCGCGAACGGCTGGAGTTGATCGCGAGCTATGGGATTCGCCTGAAAGCCGGTGGCTTGCTGTCGGCAGGTTGAAGCGGCACGGGTATAAGCCTCTGCCTCTACGGAGAGTCTTTATCCCCAAGGCCAACGGGAAGGAGCGCCCTCTGGGCATTCCGACCATGCAGGACAGGGCGATGCAAGCCTTGTATCTGCTTGCCTTGGAGCCGGTAGCAGAGTCGACGAGTGACCCGAACTCTTATGGGTTCAGGCTCAATCGTTCGACGGCTGATGCCATGTCTCAGATTTTCGTTGTCATGGCCCGTCGTCGTTCAGCGCAATGGGTACTTGAAGCGGACATCAAGGGATGCTTTGACCACATCAACCACGAGTGGCTGGAAAACAATGTCCCGATGGACAAAGTGATCCTTCGCAAATGGTTGAAGGCTGGCCTGATTTACAAAGGGCAGCTACAGGCGACGGAGGCCGGTACGCCGCAGGGAGGCATCATCTCTCCGACGCTGGCAAACGTGACGCTGAACGGGCTGGAACGTGAACTGATTGCGTACCTCGGTGCGAAATTTGGGATCGGGAAAGCGAACAAGCTAAAAGTGAATGTGGTGCGATACGCGGACGACTTCGTCATCACTGGCGACTCGAAAGAGATGCTGGAACACGAAGTCAGGCCTTGGATAGAAACTTTCCTTGAAGCACGGGGATTGCAACTATCGGAGGAGAAGACCCGGATCGTTCACGTTGACGAAGGCTTTGATTTCCTTGGGTGGAACTTCCGGAAGTATTCGGGAACGCTGCTCATCAAGCCGAGCAGGAAGAACGTGCAGACGTTCTATCGCAAGGTGGCGGATACGATCAGCGGTCACAAGGCGGTAAAGCAGGAGGAGTTGATCCGATTGCTGAATCCGATGCTACGAGGCTGGGCGCAATATCACAGCCCTGTAGTAGCCAAGCAGGCGTATAGCCGCATGGAGTCGTTGGTGTTTTACAGGCTCTGGCGGTGGTCGAAGCGGAGGCATCCAAACAAGAGCGCGGAGTGGGTGAGACGGAAGTACTTTCACTCGCTTGGCAATCGGCATTGGGTGTTCGCCGCTCCCGTAGTTCAAGAGGACGGCAGCAAGGGTTTGCTTGAGTTGTACCAGATCAGCGGTACGGACATCAGGCGCCACAGGAAGGTCAAAGGGGAATTCAATCCGTTTGATCCATTGTGGGAGCAGTACAGCGAGCAATTGCGGCAGGATCGCATGGAGTACTCGATGCGTTATCGCAAGCAATGGGTGGCGCTGTACAAATCACAGAGCGGCTTGTGTGCGCACTGTGGCTGGGCTCTGACGAACGAGACCAGTTGGCACGACCATCATCTGGAATATCGGATGCATGGTGGGACCAACGCTCTGTCGAACAGGGTTTTGCTGCACCCCGACTGCCACCGGCAGGTACACGTTGGTAAACTTGTGGTAACTAAGCCGGCTCCGTCGTTGCACTGACGGGGCTTTGTAAAGAAATATGTAGGCTTGAGCCGTATGCGGGGAAACTCGCACGTACGGTTCTTAGGGGGCCCCTGTTCCGCAAGGAAGGGGGGCTACCCTACCTGACGCCCACCGCTTATTCGATGCCCACCCCTTTCGCGCGCTACCTTTCTCTCGTTCTGTTGGCTCTCGCGTTGGTGCTGCCTTATGCAGTCGTCAACCATACCTATCCGATTCCGACGTTTTACGCGGAGTTCACCGCGCTCGCGCTGTACCTGTTGATGGGCGCGGGCGTCGTCTTCCTGATCGCGAGTTCGCGGCCGCGTATCGGCTTTGCGTCTCCCGTCGTCGCACTCGTGCCGTTCCTGTTCGGCTTGCTGCTAATCGCGCAGTCGGTGGTGTTGCCGGTCTCCCAGCCGTCGATGAACTGGCTCGGCGGCGGCTTTCTGCTCGCCGCTTTCATGGCGACGCATGCGGGCTACGGTTTCGTACGCGCGAAGCTCAATGAGACGGCGCTCCGGTGGGCCGCCTCAGCGCTGGTCGTCGGCGGTCTTTACGCGGTGTTCTGCCAGGTCATCCAGCTTTTTCATCTCGAGGCGCGAGTATCGCCGCTGGTCGTTGCATACAACGTGACCGTCGAGCGCCGGCCGTTCGGCAACATGGCGCAGGCGAATCACCTCGCCACTTATATCGCGTTCGCGATGGCGGGCGCACTGTTTCTCGTCCAGACACGCCGGATCGCCGTCGCCATCTGGGCATTGGTGTCCACGCTCTTCGCGGTCGGACTCGCGCTGACTGTCTCGCGCGGACCGTGGCTGCAAATGGGCGTGATCGTGGTAGCCGGTTTCTGGATGGCGTTTGCGCAGACTCGCGCCGAGCCGCAATTGCGCCGCAGTCATCGTCAGTGGCTTATTCCGATCGCGTTGGGGGTGCTGTTCTTTGTCGTCAACGCGCTGATTCGATGGGCCAACGTGCGTTATCACCTGGAGCTGGGGCAGTCCGCGGCCGATCGCTTCAAGGATGCCGGCCAAATCGCGCCGCGGCTTGCGCTTTGGAAATACGGCTGGACGATGTTCCGGACCCATCCGCTGATGGGCGTCGGTTGGGGCGAGTTTCCGAGTTACCAGTATCAGTTCGCGAAGACCCTTGGCGGGGTCGAGATCGCCAACAATTCACACGACATTTTTATCGACCTGCTCGCGAAGACAGGCTTGATCGGCCTCGCGATCGTGCTGTTTGGTCTCGTTACGTGGCTGGTGCGGGTAGTGCGCGCGCCGCAGAGCGCCGCGCGTGTTTTCGGCATCGCGCTGATCGGCGTGCTCGTCATGCATGCGCTCGTCGAATATCCCCAGCAGTACATGTTCTTCCTGCTGCCTGCCATGTTCGTGTTCGGCCTGCTGGAGACGCGCCCGCTGCGTCTCGTGCCCGCGCGCTTGTCGTTCGGCGCGTTTGCGGTGGTCGTGTTCGGCGGCATTGCTGCGCTGTATCCTGTTTATCGCGATTACGCGCGCGCCGAGGTGCTGTACTACGGCTCGCGTCCGGCCGAACAATATCGCGCCGATCCGTCGTTCCTGTTCCAGGCATGGGGCGAATACGGTATGGCCACACTGTTGCCGATGGATTCGACGGATCTGCGACACAAGCTCGCGATGCACCGGCAGGCGATGGCGCTGTTGCCCGGCGAAACCGTGCTGCGTCGTTATGCGGTGCTGCAGGCGTTGAGCGGCGATACGGCCGCGGCATTCGACACCGTTGAGCGACTGAAAATCTTCGCCCAGGAGTTGAAGGACTGGCCTTCGCAATTGAGCTACCTGTACCAACTCTGCGATGAGCAGAAAACGCTCGCCGGCTTCAAGGCGGAACTGGTCAAGCGTTATGGCATACCTTCGGGCGACGTCGCGCCGGACGACGACAGCGACGAGGATTGAGCCGCGCAGTCGTTTGAAGATGAGTCGAAGCGGGGCGACATGAGTGGGTATTCAGCCCGCCACCCAATCCCCCGATTTCCCGCCATGCTTCTCCAGCACCTTCACATCGGTGATTGTCATTCCCCGATCCACCGCCTTGCACATGTCGTACACCGTCAGCAGTCCAACCTGCACGGCGGTGAGTGCCTCCATCTCAACTCCGGTTCTGCCCAGCGTCTCGACCTGCACGGTGCAATGCACGCCCGGTAGAGTCTCGTCGAGTTCGAAATCCACTTTGACGCGCGTGAGCGCAAGCGGATGACATAGCGGAATCAGGTCGGCGGTGCGCTTCGAGCCCTGGATTGCGGCAATGCGCGCGACGCCAATCACGTCGCCCTTTTTGGCGTTGCCGTCGCGGATCAATGCGAAGGTTTCCGGCAGCATGCGAATCGAACCGCGTGCGATGGCAATGCGCTTCGTCTCCTGCTTGCCGCCGACGTCCACCATGTGCGCGTCGCCGGCAGCGTCGAAATGAGTGAGTTCAGGCATGGTTGGCTCCTTCAGAGGGCGCCTATCATAGCAGTGCGGCGCGGACGTCTGGCTTGCACGAGCGAGCCGGATCCGCGCAACGGCTGATTACAATTGCGGCGTGCCCGTTTATCTTAGACCGCTTGTCCTTGAGCGGACGGCGTCGCTTTCCGAATCCGTCATACGAACTCGCAATGTGTCCGAACCGGTTCCTTGCTGCGTTGCTGTGTGTCGCGCTTGCGGCGCCGCCCGAGGCGTTCGCGCAAGCGCGGGCCGCGTCCGGCGTCGCGCCTGTCGTTACGCAGTCCGCTGAGCCGCCGCTCGTCAGCGGGCCGGTGGAGTCTTACTCCGATCCGATGGTGCCGCCTGAGATCGCCCAAGGCGTGTTCGGCGTGTACGGCGGCGCGGAAAGCCGCTTTTCCGGCAATTTTGGCTTGAACCGCGGCGGCAATTCGGCCGGTGGCGGAAGCAACGACGGCTGGCGCGCGCCGATTGCCGCGCAGCAACTACCTGATCTCGGCAGCGGCGGCTCGGGCTCGCTTACGCCGCAGGCGGAGCGCAAGCTCGGCGAACGCGTCATGCGCGACTTGCGCCGGGACCCGGACTATCTCGACGACTGGCTGGTACGCGACTATCTCAACTCAGTCGCCGCGAAGCTCGCGGCGGCGGCCAACGCGCTCTATATCGGCGGCTATCGCCCGGACTTCGATCTTTTCGCGGTGCGCGACACGCAAATCAACGCCTTCTCGCTACCAGGCGGTTTCATCGGCGTGAACACGGGGCTGATCGTCGCCACCCAAACCGAGTCCGAACTCGCGTCCGTGCTCGGTCACGAAATGGGGCACGTCCTTCAGCGCCATATCTCGCGAATGATCACCGCCAGTGAGCGCAGCACCTACGCCGCGCTCGCCAGCATGCTATTCGGCGTTCTCGCGGGCGTGCTCGCGCACAGCGGCGACCTGGGCAGCGCGATCGCGTTTGGCGGCCAGGCTTATGCCGTCGACAACCAGTTGCGTTTCTCGCGATCCGCTGAGCACGAGGCCGACCGCGTCGGTTTTCTTCTGCTCGCGGGCGCAGGCTACGATCCTTATTCGATGATTACGTTTTTCGGCCGGCTCGACCGCGCGGCAATGAGCGACACCGGGATACCGGCGTATGCGCGCACCCATCCGCTGACTGGCGAGCGGATCGCCGACATGGAGGACCGCGCTCGCCGCGCGCCTTACCGTCAGCCGCATCAGGCCGCCGAATACGGGTTCGTGCGTGCGCGAGCGCGTCTGTTGCAGGACCGCTCCCGCAGCGAGTACGCGGACGAGATCTCGCGGATGCGCTCCGAGATCGAGGACCGCACCGCGCTGAACATCGCGGCGAACTGGTATGGCGTTGCGTTTGGCCAGATGCTGCTCGAACGTTATGACGACGCGGCGGCTTCGCTGGCGTCGTCACGCGCGGCGTTTGCCGCGGTCACACAGGCGGCGAGTGACGCCGGCCGCAGTTCGCCAAGCCTCGACGTGCTGGCCGCCGACATCGCGCGGCGCGCGGGCCATGACGACGAAGCCGTCCGTCTCGCCGACCTCGCGCAAAAGCGCTGGCCACAGTCGCATGCCGCTATCGACATGCACATACGCACGCTGCTGACGTTGCGGCGATTTACCGAAGCCCAGGCGCTAGCGCAGAAAGAGACGCAGGCGCAGCCCGATCAGCCCGCATGGTGGTTGTATCTTGCGCAGGCAAGCGTGGGGACTGGCGACGCGCTCACGCGGCGTCGGGCGCTCGCCGAAAAGTTCGCGCTCGAAGGCGCGTGGCCGTCGGCGATCCGGCAACTGAAGGACGCGCGTGATATGAAGACGATCGGCTATTACGACCTCGCGACCGTCGACGCCAGACTGCATGAGATGGAGAAGCGCTACCAGGAAGAGCGGCTCGACGAGAAGGGCTAGGCGCGGGTTGAGCGGTTCCGCGCTACGCGAGCATGGTGAGAGGCGCGGCTGTCAATTGAATGCGCGCGCGTGAGCCGCACGGGTTGCGCGGCAGATTGCCAAAGGCTTCTGCCTCAAGCGTTCGCCGCCGGACTTTGCACAAAGCCGAAGCGCGACGCAATATCCGCCCGACACACGGGCTCCAGCGACAGCTTCACGCCGTCGTTCCAGTGGAATTCGCCGCTCAGCGAATCTTCGGCGAGCGCTGCATGATCCGCGAAAATTTCGAGATCGTGATCGTGCAACACGGCCACTCGCGGCTGCGCGGAGGTGTCGGCGAACAGAATGCCGCCTTCGTCATCGGCCAATACCGCCGACGGCTCGAAATCGTTGCCTGCGTGGTCTTTCAGCGCCAGCGTGCCGTTGGGTTCGACTACCAGGCGCACGACCCAGGGCGTGTAACCGAGTTCCACATATACGCGCTGCGGACCGTTCTGAAAGAACCATTGCCCGCGTTCGTCGCGCTCGTAATTGCGGTTGATGAAGCCCAGCAACGCCTCGTGACGGATCGGCACGCCCGACGAACCGCTCGCCTGCGCGGCCTCGTCGCGCATACGCCAGTTGCCGCGCCGGTCGAGCATCAGCCAGCCGGTGCAACTCGGTACGTTCGGCCACTTGGCCAACGCCTGCTTGACGATGTCATCCATGATCGACGTGCTGCTCCAGGTAGCCGAGCACGCGCCTCGAAAGCCAGTCGATGCGGCCCGGAAACGGTCCGGTCATGAAGCCGGCGTGGCCACCGTGCCGCGGCTGATCCAGTTCCACCGCCGCCGACACCTCATGCTGTGACGGCAACGCCTCGGCCGGCAGGAACGGATCGTTCCGCGCGTTCAGCACGAGCGTGGGCACCTGAATGTGAGGCAACAACGGTCGCGTGGTTGCCGCACTCCAATAGTGGTCAGTATTGCGAAAGCCGTGCAGCGGCGCGGTGACGACGTTGTCGAACTCGTACATCGTGCGGCTTGCAAGCATCGCGTCGCGGTCGAAAAGACCCGGAAATTGCACGAGCTTCTGCGAAGCTTTCAGCTTGAGCGTCTTCAGGAAGTTGCGCGTATAGACGAGGCCGAAGCCCTGCGACAACGCTCGACCGCCAGCGTGCACGTCGATCGGCGTGGAGATCGCGGCGGCGGCGGAGATGATCGACGCCGCGTCCTCACGCTGCTCGCCGAGCCAGCGCAGCAGCACGTTGCCGCCGAGCGAGACGCCCGCTGCGGCGATCGGCCCGCGATGCACAGCGCGCAGGCGCCGCAGGACCCAATCGACTTCGTTGCTATCGGCGAGATGATAAAAGCGCGGCAAGCGATTCAGCGGGCCGCTGCAACTGCGGAAATGCGGCACTACGCCGTGCCAGCCGTACTCGCGCGCGGCCGCCATCAACGTGGACGCGTAGTGCGATGCTGAACTGCCTTCCAGGCCGTGGAACAGGACGAGCAACGGTGCGTCGGCGGCCGGAACTGGGGTTGCCGTATCCGCTGCAAGCGTCGGGCGCGGCTCGCTGCCGTGCACGACCCAATCGACGTCGATGAAGTCGCCGTCAGGCGTGTCCCAGCGCTCACGGCGGAACGCCACCGCCGGACGTCGGGCAAACAGCGACGGCACGATGGTCTGCACATGCTTGTTCGGCAGCCAGAGCGGTGCGCGGTAGAGCAGGTCGATGGCCACTTCGACAGCAGCTTCGGCGCGCGTCGCGCCCGAAGACGTGGATCCGTCTTGCATCGTTGCCGATGAGGACTTGCTGCGGAGCGTGCTCATGCCGGTCGTGGAGCGAGAGTGCGGCGGCGCCGACCGCGCGTCAGTGAAGCGACCCTTGGCCATGTCGCATCTTCGTGGCGAACTGGCTGGCTGCTTCGTTCGGCATAGGGCTCGCGTGAATGTGCGCGATGCGCCACTCGCCGCGTTCGTGAACCATCACGTAGGTGGTGAAGACCATTGCAGGCAAGGCTTTCGGATCGACCGGGCGATGCGCTTCCGCGATTGCGTAGACGACGGTGCCGAGGCTGTCGTACACGCGAATGTCGAGCGGCTCGATCGAGACCGGCGCGGCTTCGAGCTGGATCTGCAAGCCGGCCCGAATGCTCTCGAGGCCGTGCAAATGCGAGCCGTCGGCACAGATGCAGCTGACGAACTCTTCATCGATCCACAGGCCCATCAGGCTGTCGATATTGACCTCGGCGACAGCCTGGTAATAGGCGTTGAGGGTATCGGCGGCAGCTTCGAAGATATGGGCAAAACGTGGCATGGCTCGTCAGTCTCTTGTGCGCGGCGCGCGGTTGCGGGGCAGCGGTCAGCGGGACAGTCCGGCGCACCGGACAATCGCCCCGTGCGCCAGAATGCCCGCGCCGCAAGGCGTGAACATGACGCGACGCGCTCAGGGGCGTGCGGTGTTGCGTGCGAGTGCTGCGTACGAGTGTCAGCCGGCTCAGCGATGCGCGAGCAACATGCCGCGCAGATCGCCGAAAACCTGCTCGGCGCTCAACTGCTTCAGACAGTTCAGATGACCAAGCGGACACTCGCGCTGAAAACAGGGGCTGCATTCGAGATGAAGCCATTGTACCTTCGCGAGCTCCGACAAGGGCGGCGTGTGGCGCGGATCCGTTGAACCGTAGACGGCCACGAGCGGCCGGCGCAGCGCCGCGGCGACGTGCATCAACCCCGAATCGTTCGTGACGACCGCGTTGGCTCGCGCGATCAGCGCGCATGCTTCGCCGAGCGCCGTCTGTCCGCACAGATTGCGCACGTTGGGCGCTTTCTCGGCGATCGCCTGCGCCAGCGGCGCGTCCTTCGGGGAGCCGAGCGCGACGATCTGCGTGTACGGGAACGACTGTCCGACCATTTGCGCGAGCGCCGCGAAATGCTCGGGCGGCCAGCGCTTGGCCGGGCCGTACTCCGCGCCGGGGCAGAACACGAGCAGCGGCACGCGCGTGTCGAGGTTAAAGCGCGCCGACACGCGTGACGCTTCGTTCAGGTCGGCGTCGAGCCGCGGCATTGGCAGGTCGTCGGGGATTTTGGCGCCCGGAGCGTAGGCGAGGGCGGCGTAGTGGCCGACCATCGGCGGACGCTCGTCTTTGCGCGGATTTGCGTGGCGCACGTTCAGCAGGCCGAAACGGCTTTCGCCGGTATAGCCGATCCGCAAGCGGATGCCCGCCATCCACGGAATCAGCGCCGACTTGAACGAGTTCGGCAACACGTACGCCGCGTCATAGCCGACGTCACGCAAGTCGCTCGCGAGTTGCCAGCGGCGCAGCATCTGCAGCTTGCCGTGCGCGAGGTCCGTCGCGTAGACATCATGGATTTCCGGCATGCGTTCGAGCACGGGCGCGACCCAGGAGGGCGCGACCGCGTCGATGGCGATGCGGGGATGCAGTTTCACGAGGCGCGCAAACAGCGGCTGCGCCATCAATGCGTCACCGATCCAGTTCGGTGCGATAACCAACGCGCGACGCATCAGAGTGATTGTCCGGTGTCGAAACGAAGCGCCGCGCGCGATGCGCGTTGCGCTTCGGATAGGTAAAAGTGAAAGGGGAAGCCGTCAGCGAGGCGACGCGATGCCGTCATGGCTGTCACGCCGCGTGGCTGCCTTGCTGCTGCTTGCCCGTCTGCTCGCGATGCCTCGAACGCGCTGCCAACGGAGCGCAATGGAGCGCAACGGAAAGCAACGCGCCGAGGCGACGCATGCGAGGCTGAGTCTCGCGACACCGCGCGTTGCGAATCCACGCGATCAGTCGGACAGGCAGTGACAGGCAACTTCGCAGGCAACGACAGGCAACTTCGCAGACGAGCGAGTCAGAGCGCGAGCTTCAGTGGCCCTTGATGACTTCGCCGTCGCGCAGCTTGTAACGGGTGCTGCAATAGGGGCAGCGCGCTTCGCCGTGCGTGACGTCGATAAAGACGCGAGGATGCGCGCTCCAGCGCGGCATGGCCGGATTCGGGCAGTACGCCGGGAGGTCTTTCGCCGTCAGTTCGACCAGCGGCATTTCCTTGATATCGCTCATGAGACTTTCTCGTTGTATGCAGGGTGCGTGCGGCGCGCCGTCCCGGGCCGTCGTCAAACGAAGGCAGCCCGAAGCCAGGCGCGGCGCGCGTTAGATCTTGGTTAGCCAGTGCGCGTACTTCTCGCTCTTGCCGTTGACGATATCGAAGAAGCCCGACTGCAGCTTCTCCGTGATCGGACCGCGCGCGCCCGCGCCGATCGTGCGGTTGTCCAGTTCACGGATCGGCGTGACTTCTGCGGCGGTGCCGGTGAAGAACGCTTCGTCGCAGGTATAGACCTCGTCGCGGGTGATGCGCTTTTCAATGACCGGAATGCCCATGTCGCGGGCGAGCGTGATGACCGTGTCGCGCGTGATGCCGTCGAGGCACGACGACAGGTCCGGCGTGTACAGCTTGCCGTTGTTCACGAGGAAGAAGTTTTCGCCGGAGCCTTCCGACACGTAACCGTCGACGTCGAGCAGCAGCGCTTCGTCGTAGCCGTCGGCGATGGCTTCCTGGTTGGCGAGAATCGAGTTCACGTACCAGCCCGACGCCTTCGCGCGGACCATCGACACATTCACATGATGCCGCGTGAACGACGAAGTCTTTACGCGGATGCCCTTGGCAATGCCGTCTTCACCGAGGTAAGCGCCCCACGGCCACGCCGCGATCGCCACGTGGATGGTGTTGCCCTTGGCCGAGACGCCGAGCTTTTCCGAGCCGACCCAGATGATGGGGCGCAAATAGCACGACTCGAGCTTGTTCTCGCGGACCACCTCGCGCTGCGCGGCGGCGAGCGTTTCGTGGTCGAACGGCACGTCCATCTGGAAAATCTTGGCCGAGTTCAGCAGACGCTTGGTGTGTTCCTGCAAACGGAAAATCGCGGTGCCGCCGTCTGCTGTTTTGTAGGCGCGCACGCCTTCGAAAACGCCCATGCCGTAATGCAGCGTGTGGGTCAGCACGTGGATCTTGGCATCGCGCCAGTCGATCAGCTTGCCATCCATCCAGATCTTGCCGTCGCGGTCGGCCATTGACATACGATTCTCCAGCAGGTGCGTGTTTATCTGAGCCCCCAAGCCCGTCGCCTCGCGTCAGGCCCCCTAAGGGGCGGGAAAGCCGGTACGTGCCGGCGGCTTCCGGTGGGGTGCGGCGAAGAGCGTTATTTTAGCGTCTTTTGCACACGGAACGGGCATTTGGACGCACTTCGGGCGCTATAATTCGGCAGACGCATAATTCACATCCGGACGCGCCAGCGGGTGCTTGACGACCTGGCGCCCATTTCCCTCATCGCGGCCACCTGCGCTGGCGCTTTTTCGCCTCATGCTCGCTCGTCTGTCAGATACCGATCGCCGTGCCTTCCGTGAAGGCGCTCGCGACTATTCGCCAACGCTCATGGCAATCTGCTCGTGGGGCCTCGTCACCGGCATCGCAATGAGCAAGTCCGTGCTCACGCTGCCGCAGGCGCTCGCCATGTCGCTGCTGTGCTACGCCGGTTCGTCGCAGCTGGCGGTGCTGCCGCTCCTCGCCGCGAAGCTGCCGGTCTGGACCGTGCTGCTCACGGCCGCCATGGTCAATCTGCGCTTCGTGATCTTCAGCGTCGGCCTCGCGCCGCATTTTTCTTATCTGTCGATGTGGCGGCGCATCTCGCTTGGCTACTTCAACGGCGACGTGATCTATCTGCTGTTCGTAAAGAAGAACTTCCCGACCGGCTACGTCCCCGGCAAGGAGGCGTATTTCTGGGGCATGGCGTTGAGCAGCTGGCTGTCGTGGCAGGTCGCGTCGATCGCGGGCATCCTGCTCGCGAGCCTGATTCCCGACAACTGGGGCCTGGCGCTCGCCGGCACGCTTGCGCTGCTGCCAATCATGGTGGCGGCAATCGCGACGCGCTCCACACTGGTGGCGGTCGCCATCGCGGGCGTCGTCTCGCTCCTCGCGTTCGATCTTCCGTACCGGCTCGCGCTGCCGCTCGCGGTGATCGCGGCGATAATCGCGGGCAGTGCTGCGGATCTGATGGTTGAGCGTGCCGACTTACGGCGCATTCGCGGCGGCGCGGGAGATTCGCGGTGACATCTACGGAAATCTGGCTGGCAATCATCGGCATGACCATCGTCACCGCGGTGACACGCGCCATGTTTCTAATCGGCGGCGAGCGCACGGTTTTACCCGCGCGCGTTCAGCGCATGCTGCGCTATGCGCCGGCCGCAGCGCTCGCGGCGGTGGTGCTGCCCGACGTACTCGCAACGCCCGAGGGCCTGTCGTTTGCGCCGTCCAACCACGAGTTCTATGCAACGCTTGCCGGGCTTGGGTGGTTTTTGTGGCGCCGCACCATGCTTGGCACGATCGTCGTCGGAATGGTGGTGTTCACGATGTTGCGGCTCTTCATGTAACTCCGGTGCGGCCGATGCTGCGCTGCGGCATGCAGCGCGGTGTCCAAATACGGGACATTCGCCCGTTCGCGGGTCAGAAGGCAGTTCGGATCAGTTAAAATGGCCCTTTCCGGGATGATCGCGCCGATGCCTGGCGCCTGCGCCGCGGCCTTGCCGCCGGCCCCCGACTTTGTGGAGCCGCCGTGCCGACGCGCTGGAGTTCACCGCGCCCAAAGCCCTGAGCGACGTCCGCCACCGCCTTCTCATCAACTCGCACACAAACGCCCATGAACAAGGTATTGCGTCTCTCCGATCTGATCGCCGAAGGCAAGCTGTCCGGCAAACGGGTGTTCATCCGCGCCGATCTGAACGTGCCGCAGGACGATCAAGGCAACATCACCGAAGACACCCGCATCCGCGCCTCTGTGCCGGCGGTCAAGGCAGCGCTCGACGCTGGCGCGGCCGTAATGGTCACGTCGCACCTGGGACGTCCGACCGAAGGTGACTTCAAGCCGGAAGATTCTCTCGCGCCGGTCGCAAAGCGTTTCGCCGAACTGCTTGGCCGCGACGTGCCACTCGTCGCGAACTGGGTTGAAAACGGCGTGAACGTCGCGCCGGGCGACGTTGTGCTGTTGGAAAACTGCCGCGTCAACAAGGGCGAAAAGAAAGACTCCGACGAGCTCGCGCAGAAAATGGCGAAGCTCTGCGACATCTACGTGAACGACGCGTTCGGCACCGCGCATCGCGCTGAAGCCACCACGCACGGCATCGCGAAATATGCGCCGGTTGCTTGCGCCGGCCCGCTGCTTGCCGCCGAACTGGAAGCGCTCGGCAAGGCGCTCGGCGCGCCGAAACGTCCGCTGGTTGCGATCGTCGCGGGCTCGAAGGTGTCGACCAAGCTGACCATTCTGAAGTCGCTGGCCGAGAAGGTCGATCAGCTGATCGTGGGCGGCGGCATCGCCAACACGTTCATGCTGGCGGCCGGTCTGAAGATCGGCAAGTCGCTGGCGGAAGCGGATCTGGTGAACGAAGCCAAGGCAATTATCGACGCGGCGAAAGCACGCGGCGCATCGGTGCCGATCCCGACCGACGTGGTCACGGCCAAAGAGTTCTCGCCGACCGCCAAAGCTGAAATCAAGGCCGTCGCCGATGTTGAAGACGACGACCTGATCCTCGACATCGGACCGGAAACTTCGAAGGCGCTCGCCGCGCAACTGGAAAAAGCCGGCACCATCGTGTGGAACGGCCCGGTCGGCGTGTTCGAATTCGACCAGTTTGGCAATGGCACGAAGACACTGGCCGACGCCATCGCGAGATCGCCCGCGTTCTCGATTGCGGGAGGCGGCGATACGCTTGCCGCGATCGCCAAGTACGGCATCCACGACAAGGTGAGCTATATCTCGACGGGCGGTGGCGCCTTCCTCGAGTTCCTCGAAGGCAAGAAGCTGCCCGCCGTTGAAGTACTGGAATCGCGGGCTTAACGTGGCGACGCGCTCACCAACGTCGAAATCTGCAAAAGCGGACGGTCAGCGCGGCAAGCCGCGCGACACCGCAACAGGAGCGGCAGGGGAGCGCGCCACGCGCTCCGATGTGGCAACGGCAGCGATGGCGGCCCCGGAGTCGGCGCTTGCCGACACGGTTGCCGCCGCGGTTGCGGCTGTCGGCGAAGCCGCCCACGCTGTCAGTCAGCAAGAAACATCCGGGACGTCTCCCGAGCTCGCGGAGTCGACCACTGCGGGCGACACCTCTCGATTGGCCGGCGACCGGACTAGCGAATCGGCCCGCCCGTCGGCAGAACTCCCCGATCCGCAAGTCGCGCCCGCTCCCTCACCGGCGCCTCACGTGCTGGTTTCGAACACTGCTTCACCCCATAAAGCGACGCTGGTTTCAACCGGCGCGCAGCCCCTGGCAGCATCTTTCGGTGCGCAGCCTCCGCATCCGACTCGCAGCGCTCTTTCCAGCGATCCCATCCAGACGAGGAGACTCATGCATCGCGCCACCAAGATTGTCGCTACCATCGGACCGGCTTCCAGCACGCCGGAGATCCTGCTGCAAATGATTCAGGCAGGCGCCGACGTGGTGCGGCTCAATTTCTCGCACGGCACGGCCGACGACCACCGCCAGCGCGCCGAATTCGTGCGCGAGGCGGCTCGCCAGGCGGGCCGCGAGGTCGCCATCATGGCGGACCTGCAAGGCCCGAAGATCCGGGTCGGCAAATTTGAAAACGGCAAGGTTTCGCTCGTCGCGGGTGAGCCGTTTATCCTCGACGCCGACTGCGAGCTCGGCAACCAGGAGCGCGCCGGACTCGATTACAAGGACTTGCCGCGCGACCTGAAGCCTGGCGACGTGCTGCTGCTCAACGACGGTCTGATCGTGCTAAACGTTCAGCGCGTGATCGGCAACGAGATTCATACGATCGTGAAGATCGGCGGCGACCTGTCCAACAACAAGGGCATCAACCGCCAGGGCGGCGGTCTGTCGGCGCCCGCGTTGACCGCCAAGGACATGGAAGACATCCGCACGGCCATGTCGCTCGGCGTCGATTTTGTCGCGGTGTCGTTCCCGAAGAACGCGACCGACATGGAAATGGCTCGCCAGCTGGCGAACATCGCCGGCGCACCTTACGGCATCAAGCCGAAGATGATCGCCAAGATCGAGCGCGCGGAAGCCATTCCTGCGCTGCAAGGCATTCTCGACGCATCCGACGGCATCATGGTCGCGCGCGGCGATCTCGCCGTGGAAGTGGGGAATGCCGCAGTCCCCGCGCTGCAAAAGCGCATGATTCGTATGGCGCGCGAGTCGAACAAGTTCGTGATCACCGCGACGCAGATGATGGAGTCGATGATCTACGCGCCGGTGCCGACCCGCGCCGAAGTATCGGACGTCGCGAATGCGGTCCTAGACGGTACGGACGCGGTGATGCTATCGGCGGAATCGGCGGCGGGCAAGTATCCGGTGCAGACCATCGAGACAATGGCCGCGATCTGCGTCGAAGCCGAGAAGTCCGAGCAGTCGGAGCTGGACCGGGATTTCCTCGATCGCACGTTTACGCGCATCGACCAGTCGATTGCCATGGGCGCGCTCTTCACGGCGTTTCACCTTGGCGCGAAGGCGATCGTCGCGTTGACCGAATCGGGTTCGACCGCGCTGTGGATGTCGCGTCACTGGACGCACGTTCCGATCTTCGCGCTCACACCGCGGGTCGGCAGCGAGCGGGCAATGGCGCTGTACCGCAACGTGACGTCGCTGCATCTGGACACCAACACCGACCGCGACACCGCGTTGCAACAGGCGTTGGAGACGGTGGTCAGCAAGGGGTACGCGTCGCGTGGCGACATGGTCGTGCTGACTGTCGGCGAGCCGATGGGGCAGGCCGGCGGCACGAACACGCTGAAGATCGTGCGGGTCGGCGAGCCGTATTGATCGCATGCCCGGCGGACCGGGGTGAGTGGTTGCCACCCGCTCCGGTCGACCGCCCTGCATGAGATCGGAGTAACGCGCTAGAGCGACTCCGGTCGACAGCTTTGCATGACCGGTACTGGCTGGATCGAACGAAGCAGGTTGTCAGGCCCCGCGAGAGGCGGTGCACCCGCCGCGAGTGCGTGCGTGGCGTGAATGAACGGGTGCGCACGGGTATGCAGCTTGCTTCGCGACAAGATCGCCCACAAGATGCCGGCGGCACAAGAATTCGTTTCAATCTAAGGAGTTACAGCATGCCTCTCGTATCAATGCGTCAACTGCTGGACCATGCCGCTGAAAACGGCTACGGCCTTCCGGCATTCAACGTGAACAACCTGGAGCAGGTGCAGGCGATCATGGCGGCGGCCGACAAGGTCAATGCCCCGGTCATCATGCAGGCTTCCGCCGGCGCGCGTAAGTACGCGGGCGAGGCGTTCCTGCGCCATCTGATCGAAGCAGCGGTCGAGTCCTATCCGCACATTCCCGTCGTGATGCACCAGGACCACGGCCAGTCGCCGGCGGTCTGCATGGCGGCGATCCGCAGCGGCTTCACGAGCGTGATGATGGACGGCTCGCTCGAAGCCGACGGCAAGACGGTCGCTTCATACGAGTACAACGTCGACGTATCGCGCAAGGTCGTGGAAGCCGCGCATTCGATCGGCGTGACGGTCGAAGCGGAACTCGGCGTGCTCGGCTCGCTGGAAACCATGAAGGGCGACAAGGAAGACGGCCACGGCGCGGAAGGCACCATGACCCGCGAGCAATTGCTGACCGATCCGGAACAGGCCGCCGACTTCGTCAAGCTGACGCAGTGCGACGCGCTCGCAATCGCAATCGGCACGTCGCACGGCGCATACAAGTTCAGCAAGAAGCCGACGGGCGACATTCTGTCGATCCAGCGCATCAAGGAAATTCACCAGCGCATTCCGAACACGCACCTCGTGATGCACGGTTCGTCGTCGGTGCCGCAGGAACTGCTCGCGGAAATCCGCGAATTCGGCGGCGATATGAAGGAAACCTACGGCGTGCCGGTCGAGGAAATTCAGGAAGGCATCAAGCACGGCGTGCGGAAGGTCAACATCGATACCGACCTGCGTCTCGCAATCACCGGCGCAATTCGGCGCTACATGGCGACCAATCCGGGCAAGTTCGATCCGCGCGACTATCTGAAGCCGGCGCGTGAAGCTGCAATGAAGATCTGTATCGAACGCTACACGCAATTTGGCTGCGAAGGCCAGGCTGGCAAGATCAAGCCCGTTTCGCTTGATAAAATCGCGGAGAAGTACAAGTCGGGCGAGCTTGCACAGGTCGTCCGCTAAGCGGTATTTGCGTCAGCGCAGGCTCTGCACCTGGCCGTCTGGCCAGGTTGTCGTTAGATCGCCGTTCCCGCATCATCCGGGGAACGGCGTTTCCCTTTTGTTCCGGTCACACTTTTTGCCTTACTTTTAGCGAACCACGACGATGTCTACCCTCTACGAATCCACGCTCCGCTCGCTGCCGCTGCTCGGCCGCGGAAAAGTCCGCGACAACTATGCAGTGGGCAACGACCAGTTGCTGATCGTCACGACCGACCGTCTGTCGGCGTTCGACGTCATCATGGGCGAGCCGATTCCGAATAAGGGGCGCGTGCTCAACGAAATGGCGAACTTCTGGTTCGAAAAGCTCAAGCACGTGGTGCCGAATCACCTGACCGGAGTGGCGCCGGAATCGGTGGTGGCGGCGGACGAAGTCGAGCAGGTCAAAGGCCGCGCGGTCGTCGTGAAGCGCCTCGAGCCGATCCTCGTTGAAGCTGTGGTGCGCGGCTATCTGGCCGGCAGCGGCTGGAAAGATTACCAGGCCACGGGTTCGGTGTGCGGCGTCGAATTGCCGGCTGGTCTGCAAAACGCGCAAAAGCTGCCTGAGCCGATCTTCACGCCCGCAGCCAAGGCTGAGATGGGCCATCACGACGAAAACATCACGTACAACGACATGGAGCGTCGCATCGGCACCGAACTGTCGGCCACGATCCGCGACATTTCGATCAGGCTGTACAAGGAAGCTGCGGATTACGCCGCCACGCGCGGCATCATCATCGCCGACACGAAGTTCGAGTTCGGTCTGGACAACCACGGCAAGCTGTACCTGATGGACGAGGCGCTCACCGCCGACTCGTCGCGCTTCTGGCCGGCCGACCAGTATCAGGTCGGCACCAATCCGCCTTCGTTCGACAAGCAGTTCGTGCGCGACTGGCTGGAAACACAGGACTGGGCGAAAGAGCCGCCCGCGCCGAAGCTGCCGGACGACGTTATCCAGAAGACGGGCGAGAAATACCAGGAAGCGCTCGAACGCCTGACCGGGCAGAAGCTCGCCTGACCAGATCCGCGCCGTTCGAGAAAAGGAAGCCGCAAGATGAGTGAAGCACAGACCGCCCACACGCATGGCGCGCCGGTTATCGGCGTGTTGATGGGCTCCAGTTCCGACTGGGAAGTAATGAAGAACGCCGTCGCGATTCTGCAGGAATTCGGCGTGCCCTACGAGGCAAAGGTCGTCTCCGCGCACCGCATGCCGGACGAAATGTTCGCCTATGCTGAAAGCGCGCGCGAGCGCGGTATCCGGGCGATCATCGCGGGCGCGGGCGGCGCGGCGCATTTGCCGGGCATGCTGGCGGCCAAGACCACGGTGCCGGTGCTAGGCGTGCCGGTGGCGAGCAAGTATCTAAAGGGTGTCGACTCGTTGCACTCGATCGTGCAGATGCCGAAAGGCGTGCCCGTCGCCACATTTGCAATTGGGGAAGCGGGCGCGGCGAATGCGGCGCTGTTCGCGGTCTCGATCCTGAGCGGCACGAGCGGCGAATATGCCGAGAAGCTCGCGGCGTTCCGCGTGCGCCAGAACGAAGCGGCCCACGCAATGGTATTGCCGGCGCTGTAAGCACGCGCCGAAAAATGGGCCGATGCACCTGCTGAAAACAGACTCAGTAACGGCTCGATTGATACACACAGTCCTCTGTCAGACCCACCGGCCGGACGGTTGCCATTGCAGGAGTTGCAGAACTGCGGGCACACCCGGTCGCGACCGACCACTAAGATGAACCCAGACAACACACCGGTTTCACCGATTTTGCCCGGCGCATGGCTCGGCATGGTTGGTGGCGGCCAGCTCGGCCGCATGTTCTGCTTTGCCGCTCAGGCAATGGGCTACCGCGTCGCCGTGCTCGATCCGGACGAAAGCAGCCCGGCGGGCTCGGTCGCCGACCGCCATCTGCGCGCGGCCTACGACGATGAAGCGTCGCTGACCGAACTCGCCCGGCTATGCGCGGCGGTATCGACCGAATTCGAGAACGTGCCGGCCGCGAGCCTCGACTTCCTCGCGAAGACCACGTTCGTGAGCCCGGCCGGCCGGTGCGTCGCCGTAGCTCAGGATCGCATTGCCGAGAAGCGCTTTATCGCGTCGTCGGGCGTGGCGGTCGCACCGCACGTGGTGATCGAATCGTCGGACGCGCTCGCCGCGCTTGACGATGCGAAGCTCGAAGCCGTGCTGCCCGGCATCCTCAAAACGGCTCGCATGGGTTACGACGGCAAGGGCCAGGTTCGCGTGCGCAATGCCGCCGAAGTGCGCGAGGCGTATGCGTCGCTCGCCGGCGTGCCTTGCGTGCTGGAAAAACGCTTGCTGCTGAAGTTCGAAGTTTCCGCGCTGATCGCGCGCGCGGCGAGCGGCGCTTCGGTCGTGTACCCGCTCGCGCAAAACACGCATCGCGACGGCGTGCTGTCGCACACCATCGTTCCGGCGCCGGACGCAAGCGCCGCACTCGTCGAGCAGGCACAACAAGCCGCGCTGCAAATCGCCGACAAGCTCGGCTATGTCGGCGTGCTCTGTGTCGAATTCTTCATTCTCGAAGACGGCTCGCTCGTGGCCAATGAAATGGCGCCGCGTCCGCACAACTCCGGGCATTACACCGTCGACGCCTGCGCGACCAGCCAGTTCGAACAGCAGGTGCGTGCAATGACCGGCATGCCGCTTGGCGACACCCGCCAGCATTCGCCGGCAGTCATGCTGAACATTCTCGGCGACGTCTGGTTCCCGGCCGGCCCGAAGGGCGCGTCGGTCACGCCGCCATGGCACGAGGTGGCGGCGATGCCGGCGGCGCGTTTGCACCTGTACGGCAAGGAAGAAGCCCGTTGCGGCCGCAAGATGGGACATGTGAATTTCACGGCTGCGACGCTCGAAGAAGCACGCACGGCGGGGCGCGACTGTGCGCGGCTGCTCCACATCGCCACGAGTTAACGCGCGAGCCATGCCCGATCAACAGCAACCCGCCCAACCCGGCGCAGACGCCGCAAATGCTCTGCCCGTGAGCGCCGAACAAATCGAGCACGCAGCGGCGCTGCTCGACGCAGGCGGCCTCGTCGCGTTTCCCACGGAGACGGTCTACGGGCTCGGCGGCGACGCTGAGAACCCAGAAGCGGTGGCTCGCATTTATGCGGCGAAGGGCCGGCCGGCGAATCATCCGGTGATCGTGCATCTGGCTCCGCAGGGCGATCCGCAATATTGGGTCGAGCATTTGCCTCAGGAAGCGCAGCGTTTGATCGACGCGTTCTGGCCTGGGCCGCTCACGCTCATCCTGAAGCGCGCCGCTCGCATACCCTCGGCGGTCAGCGGCGGGCAGGATTCGGTTGGACTGCGCTGTCCTTCGCATCCTGTAGCGCAAGCGTTGTTGCAGGCGTTCAGCGCGTTGCGCGACGGACATGGCGGCGTCGCGGCGCCCTCGGCGAATCGCTTTGGACACGTGAGTCCGACCACCGCACAACATGTTCGCGAGGAGTTCGGCAACGCGATTCATGTGCTCGACGGCGGCGCGTCCGACGTCGGTATCGAATCGACAATCGTCGATTTGTCGCGTGGTTTTCCAGCTTTGCTGCGACCGGGCCGCGTCACGCCGCAAGACATTGCCGACGTGCTCGGTGAAGCGCCGCGCCTTCCCGACGGCTCCGACGCAACGGCGCCGCGTGCGTCCGGAACGCTGAAGGCGCACTACGCGCCTCGCACGCCGTTGGCGCTGTTGTCGTTCACCGAACTGGAACCAATGCTGGCCGCCCGCGCGCCGGGCGAGCGCGTTGCACTGGTCGCCCGCGCTTCGCGCGCGGGGCATTGGGCCGACGCCGAAGGCGTGCATTTCATCGCGGCCCCCGAAGATCCGCATGTGTATGCACGCGAGCTGTACGGGTTGTTGCGGGCGCTCGATCGTGCCGACGTCACGCGCATTTTGATCGAGAAATTGCCGGATACGATCGAATGGATCGCCGTGAATGATCGGCTGGGCCGCGCGGCAGCGGCGTTCGAAGCGCAAAGCCACGCCTGAACTCTCGCGTCTCCCGAAGCGCTCCAAAGTAGCGGAGAAGCGCGCAATAAAAAAACGCCTGGCTGCAATCGACACACTCGCACAGTCGATCAGCCAGGCGTTTCGCATTCCAACGTTCGCAGCTCGAGACCGCGTCACGCGCGGTCTCCCGAAACTCCACTTATTTACCGAGACCGGTCGCCGCGATCTGCTGCTGGACATACTGCGCGAACAACGCGTGCATGTGCGTGCTCGGGTGGACCGTGTCCGCGAACATGTAGGTCTGGTCCGCACCGGCCACCGTGTAGGTTTGCGGCGAGCAGAACAGCGAAGAGGCGAACTGGCTGCCGTACTGCTCCGGAGTCAGGCCGTTCGTCGCGGTGGGATTGGCTCGGGCGTAGGCCGTTGCGTTGGCCTGCATCGCGCTCAGGTTGCACGCAGTGTCAGTGTTGGACACCGTGAAGCCGAGCGCCTTGTAGTTCGGCAACTGCTGATCCTGCCACGCGAATGCATCGACCACGATCACTTTGCCCGTGCCCACGAGGCCGAGCGCCGTGAGGTTCTGAACGAAGAGATAGTTATACGCAGCGGCGATTCCCGACAGCAGCGCGGCGGAACCCGGTGTCTTCGCGTTGGATGCGACGCCAAGCGGCGTATTGCCGATGTCGGGCACAGTCGAGACCACCACGTGGGTCGCACCCGCGCCAACAATCGTTTTGACTTGCGCGGCGAGTTGGGCGGCGGCCTGAGCGACCTGCGGGTTAGGCAGCTGTTGCAGATAGCCGACGATAAACGCGACCTGGCCGGCCTGTGTGTTCGGCAGCTTGCCCGCCTGCACGAGCAGTGGGTATTGCGTCTGTAGCGCGGTGCCGAGCGCGGTCAGGTTAGCGGTGTTTTCCGCGAACTGGAAGATGTCGTTCGCTCCGCCGTTCACGAGCACCAGCTGGTTCGCGTTGAAGCTCGAATGGGCACCGAGGTAGTTCGCGACCTGAGTCACGATGGGCACCGTCGTGGCCGCCATGTTGTTAGGCGCCCAGCCTTTGCCTTGAGCATTGACGACGTCCGAGCCGCCCTGCGCATAACCGTAGCCGCCCGTTGCGACCAGCGGCTGGCCGAAGCCGCCGAGGTATGCCGGTTTCAAGGTGTCGCCGTAATACTCGGCCACTTTCTGCGTCCACACTTCGCCCGGATTGGTCGTGAAGCGGCCACCGCCGAAGCTGCCCTGAATCACCGGCGAATAGGTGCCGGCGTCCGACAGGCTGTCGCCGAACGAAACGACTTGCAACTTGACGCCGCCCGCAGGCGTGCTGCTGGCGTTGTTGTTATTGTCGCTGCCACCGCCGCACGCGGCGAGCAGCGCAAACGCCGCGCTCGCGATGGCGGTTTGCGAGAGGCGCAACCAATGCTGTTTCCTCGATGCTGTGTGCTTCATATTGACTACATCTCCTCGTATGTTTGGCCCTTGCGCCATATATTGCAGGCCGCGTCCACCGCGTCGGCGGCGTGACGACAGCTTACAGAATCTTCTACGGTCTGCGTCGTGCGGAATACGCGGCCGTATCGTTGTTGTCGTTGATGGTTGCGTGCGCAAGCGTGGCCGTTGAGCCGGCGCTGCGGCGCGCGTGATAATCGGCTGCCCACGCGGGCGGTGCAAAAAGCGCACGCAGCTTGTTACGCGCGCCGTGCACGCTCGCGAAGTCGCGCGCCATCGACGCCCATTCGTGGAACGTCACCTTCAGCGGGTTATACGTATCGAGCGGCTCCACGATGCCGTATACGGGCGGCTCGCGCGGGTCCTCGTCGACGTAGCTGTCGAACAGCCGGTCCCACACCACGAGCACGCCAGCGTAATTGCGGTCGATATAGCGGTCATTGCGCGCGTGATGCACACGGTGAATCGACGGCGTGTTGAATACGTACTCGAGCCAGCCGAGCTTGCTGCCCGCTTTGCTGCCGAATTTACCGATCGCCTGCGTATGCACGAAAAACTGGAAGCCCAGGTTGATCAGCACGATGGCGACGATCTGCTTCGGCGGAAACCCGAGTACGGCAAGCGGAATCCAGAAGAGCCACATGCCAGCCACCGGATACATCAGGCTCTGGCGGAACGCGGTCGAAAAATTCATTCGTACCGACGAGTGGTGCACGACATGCGCGGCCCACAGCCATCGCACGCGGTGGCTGCAACGGTGAAATACGTAGTAGAGCAGATCCTGCGCGACGAACAGCACGGCAAACGAAAGCCAGCCTGCGTGCCACGTGTAGACGCGGTAGCGATCGTAGAAGAACGCATAAACAGGGATGATCGCGAGCCAGGCGAGCTTGTCGGCAGCTTGCTGCATGAGCGCGAGCGCTGCGTTGCACAGCGTATCGCGCCAGCTGTAAAGCCGCGCGCCGGGGCGCGTTCGCCGCAGGTGCCACGCCTCCCAGCCGATACATGCGAGAAAGACTGGCGCCATGGCGAGCAGCAGCAATTCGGCGTCGAATTGCATGGTGTCTTCCTCCGTGGTCCCTTGTCGCCGCGTGATATGCCGCGGTGTTTTGTCGTGTTGCTGTGCGAGCGTGCAGCGCGTCTCGAACACTGCTCGACAGCGTACACGCTTAAGGTCTCACCGCGCGCCGCCTTCGCTAGAAGGAATCCTCAATGCGCGTCGTGTTTGCGCGGGTTTTTCCTGGGCTTGCCATGTGGTGCCACGCTGGCCGATTCCGCGGCAGGCACCGAGATTCTGCTGAAGCCTTGGTTTGGTCCCTGATACACCCATTCGAGCAGCGCGTCGTGCGCGGCGCGCGCGGCCTCGGAGTGCGGATCGTTGATGAAGCTCACCACCACGTAGCTGTTGCCGTCCGCCGATGCCACGTAGCCCGCGATCGCCCGCACGTCGCGCAAAGTGCCGGTCTTGATCTGCGCGTTGCCGCCCGCACCCTGGTTGGTCAGCCGGTTGCGCATGGTGCCGTCGACACCGGCGATCGGCAGCGACTGCACGAACACCTGGGCGACAGGGCTCGCGTTGGCGCGTTGCAGCAGGTCGGCGAGCGACAGCGCGGTGATGTGCTCCTCGCGCGAGAGGCCTGAGCCGTTGTCGAGCGTCAGATATTCCATGTCGATGCTGTCACGCCGCAGGAACGCCTCGATCGCGCGGGCGGACTTGGCGGGCGTCGCAGGCCCTTTTTCTTCGGCCGCTCCGATCGACAGGAACAGGTTTCGCGCCATGGTGTTGTTGCTGAACTTGTTGATGTCGCGAACGATATCTGACAGCACCGGCCCCTGATGCGTGGCCACCAGTTTTGCGCCGACGGGCACGGCGCCTTCACGCGTCGCGCCGCTAAAGGTGCCGCCCGTCTGCTGCCACAAAGCAAGGAAGCCGCCCGCGAAGAACGCCGAATGATCGAGCACCGCGACGTTGACGGTGCGTGGGCCGCAGCGCACCGAATAGTCGCCGGCGAACGATGCGACGAGGGCACCGTTCGGCGTCGGCGTGACGGTGGGCGACACGGATGCCGCTTCGCCGCGGCACGGGCCGTTGACCGCGCGCATCTGATTGTCGATCTGCAACTGTGCAAGCGCGGGCAGTACGTCGATCGTGACGGTGCCGTCCGATGAAGGCGTCAAGGTGAACGATAGCGACTTGAATGCGTACAGCAGTGGGTCGGGCCCGACGTTATATGGCGCGCTCGCGTCGTCATCGAACGGCGGCAGATCGCGCGTCGACGGATCGAAGTAGCGCTTGTCGAGCACGAGCGCGCCATCTATACCGCGAATTCCCGCCTTGTGAATCTTCTGCACGAGGTCGATGAGTTCTTCGGGCACGAGCTTCGGGTCGCCCGTACCTTGAATGTACAGATTACCGTGCAGCACGCCGTTGGCGTCGACTGTGCCGTCGGCGTACGCGTTGGTGCGCCAGCGGTAGTCGGGGCCGAGAATCGACAGACCGGAGTAGGTGGTGACGAGCTTCATCGTCGAGGCGGGCATCATCGGCTTGCCCGCATTCAGCGCGACGATCGGCGTGCGATCGCCGACTTTTTCGATGACCACGCTGATCGACGACAACGGCACGTGCGCGCGCTGCAAGCCGATCATGACCGATTGCGGCAGCACGGTGCTGACGTTGACGCTCGGATGCGCCGCCTTGACGCGCGCCTGCGCGGCAAGCGGCAGCGACGCGCCACCGGCGAGCGCGGCACAAACGAGCAGCCATGCGCTCGCGTGCGGCGCCGCGCGGCGCGGCGCGGCAGAAACAGAGCAGGCGGACAAGGATGCGATGAACGACGACGTTAAGCGCGTGCGCAGCGCCGCTTGACGAAGATGGCGTGCGGCGAAAGACAGGAAAGCGTGCGTCATGGACGGGCGAGAAAGCAAAATGTCAGGGCGTGCAGCACGCGGCGATTCAAAGCAGTGGAGATGCGCCGCACGAAGGTTCGCAGCGCGTCAGCGGGTGCGTCATTGCGCATGCGGCGTTGAAGCATTCGAGCTGGCGCGCATTGCTTGCGAACTACGTGAGTCAAGCCTCAAAACCGCCGCGCGACGCAAAGCGCCCATTGTAGTGACATGCCGCCGGCCTGCGGTGAAAAAAGCGCCACACGGCGCGCACGCGCAGAGCGGGCGCTAGAATGCGGCATCATCGAATGTTGAGGAAACGGGACCATGCGCATCTTGCTAGTCGAAGACGACCGGATGATCGCCGAGGGCGTACGCAAGGCGCTGCGCGGCGAAGGCTTCGCGGTCGACTGGGTGGAAGACGGCGAAGCGGCGCTCAGCGCGGCGGGCAGCCAGCCCTACGACCTCGTGTTGCTCGACCTTGGGCTGCCCAAGCGCGACGGTCTGGACGTATTGCGCACGCTGCGCGCGCGCGGCCACGCTTTGCCGGTGCTGATCGTCACGGCGCGCGACGCGGTGGCCGACCGCGTGAAGGGTCTCGACGCCGGCGCGGACGATTACCTCGTCAAGCCGTTCGATCTCGACGAACTTGGCGCGCGTATGCGCGCGCTGATCCGTCGTCAATCGGGCCGCAGCGATTCGACAATCCGCCACGCCAATCTGACGCTCGATCCCGCGTCGCATCAGGTCACGCTCGACGGCGCGCCGGTGGCCTTGTCGGCGCGAGAGTTTGCGCTGCTCGAAGCGCTGCTCGCCCGGCCCGGCGCCGTGCTCTCGAAGAGCCAGCTGGAAGAAAAAATGTACGGCTGGGGCGAGGAGATCGGCAGCAATACCGTCGAGGTCTACATTCATGCGCTGCGCAAGAAGCTCGGCGCGGACCTGATCCGCAACGTGCGTGGCCTTGGCTACATGATTGCCAAGGAAGCCTGAGCCGATGCGTTCGATCCGCCGTCAATTGCTGGTGTGGCTCCTCGCGCTCGTGTTACTCGGCGTCGGCGTTGCTGGCTGGCTGATTTACCGCCAGGCGCTTGCCGAAGCGAATGAACTGTTCGACTACCAGTTGGAGCAGATCGCGGCGGCCCTGCCGTCCGAACCATTCTCACAAGTGCTCGGCTCGCGCGATACCGGCGACGAAGGCATCGTGCTGCAGATCTGGAATCGCAACGGCGTGCTGATGTACTACTCGCGTCCTCGCGCGCCGCTCGCGCCGCGCGCTGAACTGGGCTTCACGACCGAGCATACGGATCGCGGCGACTGGCGCGTGTACGGGGCGATCGTCGGCGATAACGTCGTGCAGTTGGCGCAGCCGTTGTCGGTGCGCAACCGCCTTGCCGCCGACGTCGCATTGCGCACGTTGTGGCCGTTGATCGTGCTGCTGCCGGCGCTCGGGCTCGCGGTGTGGGTGATCATCGGACGCGGGTTGCGGCCGCTGCGGCGCGTGACGAGCGCGCTCGACACGCGTCATCCGGAGGCGCTCGATCCTTTGCCCGATCAGCGCCTGCCGCTCGAAGTGCAGCCGCTCGTGCGCGCGTTGAACGGGCTGTTGCAGCGGCTCGCCACCGCGCTCGACATCCAGAAGGCGTTCGTCGCCGACGCCGCGCACGAACTGCGCACGCCGCTTGCCGCCGTGCAGATTCAATCGCAACTGGTGGCGCGGGCAAAAGACGACGCGGCGCGCAGCGAAGCGCTCGCCGACCTGCAAGCGGGTGTGACGCGCGCGACGCGCCTTGCCGAGCAACTGCTCGCGCTCGCGCGCTCGGAACCGGACGGCCTCGGCGTAACTGACGCCGTCGACTTGCGCTCGTTGCTGCAGGACTGCGTGGTGACCTATGCGCCGCTTGCTGAAAATCGCGGCGTGGACCTCGGCATCGAGGCGAGCGAAGCGGCTACCGTGATCGGTGATCCCGAGTCGCTGCGCGTCATGTTCAACAATCTCGTGGATAACGCGACCAAGTACACGCCGCGAGGCGGGCGCGTCGACGTGAGCCTGCATGTCGAAGAGGGTCATCCGGTCGTGCGTATCGCCGACAGCGGGCCCGGCATCGAGCCTGCGGAACGCGAGCGCGTCTTCGACCGTTTCTATCGCGCGGGCGCCGGCGAAAATCGCGTACGTACCGATGTGGCCGGCAGCGGACTCGGCCTCGCGATCGTCCGGCGAATCGCGACGCAACATCACGCGACAGTGTCGCTCAACAAATCGTCGGCAGGCGGCTTGGAGGTCACGGTACGCTTCTGAACCAATGCTTTCGATTTGCCTGATGCAGAAAACCCCTGAAGAGAAGGCCAAAACACGATCTGTCGCTGCTTAAGACTCTTTTAAGCGATGCCCCGTACGCTTCCTGACATCCGAGTTTCTTTCTCCAGTCAGGAGTACACGATGAACGCGAAAACCTTGTCTCGCAGCGCTGTTGCAGCGGCTGTCGCCGTTGCGCTTTCCGCCGGCTATGTGGCGGGCCATCGCGACGTGCCCGCGCCCCAGGTCATCTCGCCGGCGCAAGCGGCGATGATGCCCGCCGAAGCTGCCGCGAAAACCGGCATTCCCGATTTCTCCGGTCTCGTCGAAACGTACGGACCGGCGGTCGTCAACATCAGTGCAAAGCACGTCGTGAAGCGCGCGGCGCTGCGCAACAACGGCGGCAATGGCGGCATGAGCGGCGGCAATCAGTTGCCGATCGATCCGAGCGACCCGTTCTACCAGTTCTACAAGCATTTCTTTGGCGGCATGCCGGGCGTGCAAGGCGGCGACGGCGGCGATGCGCCCGACCAGCCGAGCGCAAGCCTCGGTTCTGGGTTTATCGTCAGCAACGACGGTTACATCCTGACCAATGCGCACGTGGTTGACGGCGCCAACGTCGTCACGGTGAAGCTGACCGACAAGCGCGAGTTCAGAGCCAAGGTGATCGGCGCCGACAAGCAGTCGGACGTCGCCGTCCTGAAGATCGACGCAAGCAATCTGCCGACAGTGAAGATCGGCGATCCGCGTCAGAGCAAGGTCGGTCAGTGGGTCGTCGCGATCGGTTCGCCGTACGGCTTCGACAATACGGTGACCTCCGGCATCATCAGCGCGAAATCGCGTTCGCTGCCGAACGAAAACTACACGCCGTTCATTCAGACCGACGTGCCGGTGAACCCCGGCAACTCCGGCGGGCCGCTCTTCAATTTGCAGGGCGAGGTGATCGGTATCAACTCCATGATCTACTCGCAGACCGGCGGCTTCCAGGGGCTTTCGTTCGCAATCCCGATCAATGAGGCGATCAAGGTCAAGGACGACATCGTCAAGACGGGTCACGTGAGCCGTGGGCGCCTGGGTGTCGCGGTGCAAAGCATGAATCAGACGCTGGCAGATTCGTTCGGCATGCAGAAACCGCAAGGCGCGCTTGTCAGCTCGGTCGATCCGGACGGTCCTGCCGCGAAGGCGGGGTTGCAGCCGGGAGACGTGATTCTGTCGGTGAACGGCGATCCGGTGGGCGATTCATCGGCGCTGCCTTCACAGGTGGCAGGGCTCGCGCCCGGCAGCACGGCCACAGTGCAGGTGTGGCGGGACAAAGGAACGAAGGATCTGAAGGTGACGATCGGCTCGTTGTCGGACGCAAAACTGGCCTCGGACAAGACCGATCAGCCCGCGCAGTTGCAAGGGCGTCTGGGCGTGGCCGTGCGTCCGCTGACGCCCGAGGAAAAGAGCAGCGCTTCGATCTCGCACGGTCTTCTCGTGCAGCAGTCGGGCGGCGCGGCAGAAAGCGCGGGCATCCAGCCGGGCGACGTGATTCTCGCCGTCAACGGCCGGCCGGTGACGAGCGTCGATCAGTTGAAGCAGATGGTCTCCGGCGCGGGCAATAGCATCGCGTTGCTGATCCAGCGGGACAACGCGCAGATTTTCGTGCCGGTCGATCTGGGTTGATCGACGTCCGGTCAGTCATGACTGGTCGATAAACAGCATCGAGTAACGCTTGCCGGTCTGTTTGCACTTACTGCAGACAGACCGGCATTTTTCTTTCCGTGCCGGAAGCCGCAAACCGGGCGCTTTGCGGCGTGTGACGTGCGAAACAGGCGATTCGCCGTGCTGTCGAGCGGCCGCGTGGCACGGCAGTTGCATCGACATTGAATCCGGTCCCATCGACGGGTAACGGATAAGGACGTCAATAAGGAGCAAACCGATGAAGAACCAACGCACTCAGCGAAAGATCGTAGCCGCCGCGGCCAGCGTGGCGCTCACTCTCGGTCTGGCGGGCGGCGCATACGCGCAGCAGGCGAGCGAAGTAACCGGCGGCACCACCGCCGACCAGACGAGCGCAGGCAACGCCAACGGCGGAGGTCTGCCGCAAATCCAGCAACAAGGCGACGTGTCGTTCGTCTCGGGCGGCGTCGGTCTGGACGAGTCCAAGGCACTGCAGCAGGCGCAAAGCCAATGGCCCTTGTCACTGCGCTTTACGGGACCGGGCTCGGACTATCTGGCCGACGTCCACGTGCGGATCGTCGACGCGCATAACGGCGAGGTGTTGAGCACCGCGTCGCGCGGACCCTACATGCTCGTGAAGCTGCGCCCGGGGCGCTACACGGTGCACGCGACTTACAAGGACCGCGACCAGTCGAAGGCATTGACGGTGCCCGCGAAGGGCACGGCGAAAGCGGCGTTCTACTGGAACACGCAGTAAAGCCGGGACTTGTCGGGCATGCAGCACGGAGGCCGCGCACTCGCGAGGACTTTGACCGATAATGAAGCCACGGGCCCGTCCCGTGGCTTTGCTGTATGCACGACCGCACACTTTCACGGAGCCGAGACATGAGCGATGCCTTGACACCTCACGCAAACCCGGACAAACCCTCCGGCGGGCACGCCATTACGATAACGGGCAATCATCACCGGGTGCGGGTGATTCATGGCGGCGTGACGATGGCCGACACGCACGCGGCGCTCACGCTCGCCGAAACCGGTCTGCCCGACGTGTTCTATTTTCCGCGTGAAGACGTGAACATGGCGCGGCTCGAACGCTCCACGCACACGTCGCACTGTCCGTTCAAGGGCGACGCATCGTACTACCACCTGCGCACCGAAGACGGCTTGATCGAAAACGCCGTATGGACTTACGAGACGCCGTTCGAACAGGCAGCCCCGATCCAGGGATATCTCGCGTTTTACTCATCGCGCGTCGACCGCATCGATCAGACTTCCTGATCCGCTGTCGCGCGTCTGTCGGAGGCTGGGATGGAACTGAACGACGCGTTACGGATTCCACTTGCGCCGTCCGATGTCTGGGACGCGTTGCAAGACCTCGCGCTCCTGCGCGCCAGCCTCGATAACTGCGAGTCGTTCACGCGCCTGTCGCACGGCGAATACGCGCTGGCTATGACGGTGCCCCTCGGGCCGCTGCGTGCGCGTTACGAAGCGCGCGCGCACGTCGCGGGTCAGGATTCCGGCCCTGCCGACGCGGAGCGCCGCACGATCAATTTCAAGGCGCGCGCCGAAGGTATCGGCTCACTGCGCGGACAGATCGAAGTGCGCCTGCGCGCGGAAGAGGGCGCGCTCGGCAGCAGGGAGCGCGGCACGCGGATCGATTACACGATCTGGGCGACGTCTTCGGGGCCGCTCGCTGAACTGCCCACGCGTCAGCTGGAAAACGCGCTTCACCATCTCGCCGACGATTTCTTCGCCGAATTCAGCGCAGTAGTGCGGGCGAAGCATGGGCAGGGACCAAACCGCGCGCGCGGTTCGGCCGCGCGTCGCCAGCATGTATTTTTGCGGCCTATCACGCTGAGCGGCGTTTCGCGGCGCACCCGCGCCGAACATGGCAACCCGCTTGCCGGACGCGCTGCCAGCGTGTCGCACGGCGTCTCGCACCCCGAGCCGACGCCTCACGCCATGCCGAACTGGGCGTGGGCGGCGATGATTTTTCTCGTCGCGCTTCTGCTGTATGTGGCGCGCTGGATCAGCGAGCACTGAGGGCGGCCCGCTTGTTCTTCGCGCCTCGACCGGCGCGCGAGCGGCTTGGACGCGCGGAACGGTTGCGCAGCGTGCGGGGTCGAGTGTCGTGCGGGCGCGACTACGAATTCGCGGTGAGCGACTACGAAAGCGCGTCGCTTTTCACCTGCGCTGCTTCGCGACGTCGATGCCATGCTTCGCTTTCAATGTGTCACCCGGCGTCTTCATTGCCATTAGCGTGTCACGCGGCATTTGCGTGAGCGCTGTGTCTCATACGCCGCGAAACGCTCTTCGCCATGCTGAGGGCGAGGTTCGAAAGGCTTCTGCGAAATGTTGACGCAATGACGCCGCCGACCCAAACCCGGCGATGCCCGCAATCGCTTCCACCGACTGATCCGAACTCTCCAGCAACTGCTGCGCGCGCGTGAGCCGTTGTGCGAGCAGCCACGCGCCGACGGTCGTGCCGGTGGCGAGCCTGAAGCGTCGCGTGAAGGTGCGCCGGCTCATCAGCGCGCGCGCCGCGAGGCTGTCGAGCGTGTGCGGTGCGTCGAGGTTGCCGCACACCCAGTCGAGCAGGCCCGAGAGCCGGTCCTCGCGGACGTTCGGCGGCAGCGGCTGCTGGATGTATTGCGCCTGGCCGCCTTGCCGGTGCGGCGATACGACGAGCCGCCGCGCGACGAAGTTCGCTACCTCGGCGCCGCACATCTTGCGCAGCACATGTAAACAGCAATCGAGGCCGGCAGCCGTGCCCGCCGACGTCAGCACGTTGCCGTCGTCGACATACAGCACGTCGCGATCGAGCCGGACGCGCGGGTAACGGCCCGCGAAGTCGTCCGCCCATGCCCAATGCGTGGAGGCCGGGCGGCCGTCGAGAATGCCGGCGGCAGCCAGCACGAACGCGCCGAGGCATAGGCCGACGAGTTGCGCGCCGCGTGCGTGCGCCGCGCGCAGTGCGTCGAGCAAAGCGGCTGGCGGCGGCTCGGCGGGATCGCGCCAGCTCGGCACGATGATCGTGTCGGCTTCGGCGAGCGCTTCGAGGCCGTGAGTCACGGCAATGGAGAATCCTGCGGTCGTCGTCAGCGGGCCGGTTTCCGCTGCACACACGCGGAAGTCGAAGCCGGGAACGCCGGCGTCGCTGCGGTCCTCGCCGAACACCACGCATGGCACGGAAAGATGGAATGGGCTGATGCGGTCGAACGCGATCACAGCGACGATGTGTGTTCGCTGTCCGCGGGGCTTTGCGGCGACGGGGGCAGAAGCGGCGGCAGGTGTAGCCATGAGTCAGGCACCTTATGAGAGCGACGACGATGGCCCGATTCTAGCGAAGATTGTCAGTCGGGCCGCTGTTGGCATAACGGGCGTAGGCGAACAATGCGTCATCGCGGCGGCCTCGCTTGCCTGAAGCTAGCGGGGCTCTGGCGCGCGACCTCGTCAATCTTTTCCAGGAGTCTGGCCATGACCACACCACGCCGTGCGCTGATCGTCATCGACGTGCAGAACGAATACGTAACGGGCAATCTGCCGATCGAGTATCCCGACGTCCAAAGCTCGCTAGCCAACATCGGACGCGCGATCGACGCCGCGCGCACCGCCGGCGTGCCGGTGGTGATCGTGCAGAACTTCGCGCCGGCCACTTCGCCGCTGTTCGCGCGCGGGACCGCGGCAGCCGAACTGCACCCGGTGGTCGCTTCCCGTGAGCGCGATCATTATGTGGAAAAGTCGCTGCCGAGCGCCTTTACCGGCACGGACCTCGCCGACTGGCTGGCAGCACGGCAAATCGACACGGTGACGGTAGTGGGTTACATGACGCACAACTGCGATGCATCGACGATCAATCACGCGGTCCACGCGGGCCTCGCCGTCGAATTCCTGCACGATGCAACCGGCTCCGTGCCGTATGAAAACAGCGCGGGCTTTGCGAGCGCGGAAGACATTCATCGCGTGTTCAGTGTGGTGCTGCAATCGCGCTTTGCGGCGGTGGCGAGCACCGACGAATGGCTTGCCGCCGTCAGTAGCGGTGTGCCGTTAGAGCGCGGCAACATTTATGCGTCGAATCAGAAGGCGCGCAGCCGAAATCGCTGATGGTCCAGCGTGACAACGAGCGCTGCGAGAGCGGGCGCGGCCGTTTGCGTCAAATGGGAAGTTTGCCGACAACGACAGCCACCGCTCGATCAGCCGCAAACTACACCGCCCGAGCGGCCCGCAGCCGCCGCTTCACGTCGACTTACGCAGCGCCGGACTCAGACGTAATGCGTCGAAAATACCTTCGACCATGCGCTCGCCGAGCGCGGTGAAATCCGTGGCGTCGGGTAGAAACAGCATGTCGCGCAGCGACCCGCCGACAAACGCATGCACCATGGCGGCAGCGAGCTTCGTATCGAGGTCTGCCGGCAATTGTCCTTTCGAGATCGCGTTGCGCAAGCCGCCTTCGATCTTGATCAGCGCCTCGCGCATATTGGTCTGGTAGCGGACCATCACCGGTCCCATCTCTTCGACCAACTCGCACTTTAGAAACAGAATGTCGAACACGCGACGGCGCCGCTGATCGGTCGCGGTATCGCGTACACAGACGATGCAGATTTCCATCAGCCGCCCAAGCGGATCGGGCTCGTTCGGGTCCAGCGACGCGGCCTTGAGTTCGTCCAGCGGCAGCAGCACGCGGTCGAACATCTCGGTAAACAGATCGCTCTTGTGGGAAAAATGCCAATAAATGGCGCCGCGCGTGACGCCGGCCGCCTGTGCGATGTCGGCGAGCGAAGTGCGCGAAACACCCTTTTCGAAGAAGACCCGCTCGGCTGCGTCGAGGATGCTGTTGCGCGTCTCCAGCGCTTCTTCTTTGGTTCTTCTGACCATATTTGTATAACTTGCCCTGATTGCGGGTTTTCCCGAGCCTTTTTAAGTGCGCTCGATGACAATCCGTTTGCCTTGAACCGTTTGGCGAAGCTTTCTTCCGGGTCCCCGCCCCGCAAGAGAAGTAACGCACTTTTACATCCATTCGTGAATGTATATATAATAGCACCCCACGATCGGATAGCCCAAGCTGTGACGACCGGTTAATATCCGTCACTGTTGTCTTCAGAACGCTTACGCGCCGTGCTTCAACGGGCGGCGCGGTGCGGCATTTCCCGGTATGGCGCATTTGGTTCAGGTTGCCTCGCAACTGTTGCCGGCAACCATGGGCTTTCGGTCGAGCGTCGCAAGACGCATGTGTGCGCCGTCGTCCCCGGGGTAGGGATGCGCGCACTTTTTCATTCTCAGTCATAGACAGAGGTCGCTCCATGCGCGTCGAACGGGTTCCATTCCGCTTAATCAGTGCCGCGACGGCTGCCATATTGCTGGCAGCATGCGGACCAAAACAATCTGCCCCGCCGCAACAGACGCCCGAAGTCGGCGTCGTCACAGTCCAGCCGACTACCGTACCTGTCGTCACTGAATTGCCGGGCCGCACCAGTGCATTCCTCGTCGCGCAAGTGCGTGCGCGGGTGGACGGCATCGTTCTGCGCCGCGAATTCACCGAAGGCGGCCAGGTCAAGGCAGGCCAGCGCCTGTACAAGATCGATCCGGCGCCGTACATCGCCACGCTGAACAACGCGAAGGCGACGCTTGCCAAGGCGCAGGCCAACCTCGCATCCACCACGGCGCAGGCAAGCCGCTTCAAGGTGCTGGTTGCGGCCAACGCGGTCAGCAAGCAGGACTACGACAACGCTGTAGCCGCGCAAGGCCAGGCCGCAGCGGACGTCGCCGCAGGCAAGGCCGCTGTCGAGACGGCGCAAATCAACTTGGGCTATACCGACGTGACCTCGCCCGTGACGGGCCAGATCGGCGTGTCGCAAGTCACGCCGGGCGCTTATGTTCAGGCGAGCGCCGCGACCCTGCTCGCCACCGTGCAGCAACTCGATCCGGTCTACGTCGACCTGACGCAATCGAGCCTCGAAGGTCTGAAGTTGCGCCGCCAGATGCAGGAAGGGCGTCTCAAGACGAACGGCCCTGACGCCGCGAAGGTTTCGCTCATTCTCGAAGACGGCCGTACGTATTCCGAAAAGGGCAAGCTGCAGTTCACCGACGTGACGGTCGACCAGGGCACGGGCTCTGTCACGGTCCGCGCGATCTTCCAGAACAAGGACAAGGTGCTGCTGCCGGGCATGTTCGTGCGCGCGAAGATCGAGGAAGGCGTGAATGAGAACGCGCTCGTCGTGCCGCAAGTCGGTATCACGCACGACCAGAAGGGTCAGCCTACTGCGCTCGTCGTCGGTGACGACAACAAGGTCGCGTTGCGTCAACTCGTCACCTCGGGCACGTACGGTTCGAACTGGGTGGTCGAGAGCGGCCTGAAACCCGGCGACCGCGTGATCGTGCAGGGCACCGACAAGGCGAAACCGGGCATGCAGGTCAAGACCGTTGCCGCGCAACTTCCCGCTACACCCGCCTCCGGCGCAGCCGCTCAAGGTGCGCCGGCCGCCAGCGGCAGTGCGCAGACGGCTCAACCTGCCTCCGCTGCATCGGGCGCGTAATAACAGGGAGCCCGCCACATGGCAAAGTTCTTCATTGATCGCCCGATTTTTGCATGGGTGATCGCCATCATTTTGATGCTCGCGGGTATCGCGTCGGTGTTCACATTGCCGATCGCGCAATATCCGACCATCGCGCCTCCGGCTGTGCAGATCAGCGCAACGTATCCGGGCGCTTCGGCGAAGACGGTGGAAAACACCGTTACGCAGGTGATCGAGCAGCAGATGAGTGGTCTCGACCACTTGCTGTACCTGTCGTCCACTTCGGATGACTCGGGTACCGCAACCATCACGCTGACGTTCGCGGCCGGCACCAATCCTGACATCGCGCAGGTGCAGGTGCAGAACAAGCTGCAGCTCGCCACTCCGTTGCTGCCGCAAGCGGTTCAGCAGCTGGGTACGAAGGTCACGAAGTCGAGCAGCAGCTTCCTGCTGGTCATGGCGTTCGTGTCCGAAGACGGCAGCATGAGCAAGTACGACCTCGCGAACTACGTGGCGTCGAACATTCAGGACCCGGTGAGCCGTATCGACGGCGTGGGTACGGTCACGCTGTTCGGCTCGCAGTACGCAATGCGAATCTGGCTCGACGCGAACAAGCTGACCAACTTCGGCTTGACTCCGGTAGACGTGCAGACCGCGCTGCAGGCGCAGAACGTACAGGTCGCCGGCGGCTCGCTCGGCGGCACGCCGTCGGTGCCGGGGCAGGTGTTGCAGGCGACCATCACGGAAGCGACGCTGCTCAATACGCCTGAGCAGTTCGGCAACGTGCTGCTGAAGGTCAATCCCGACGGCTCGCAGGTCCGTATCAAGGACGTCGCGCGCGTCGAGCTCGGTGGCGAAAACTACAACTTCGACACCAAGTACAACGGTCAGCCGACCGCCGGCTTCGGTATCCAGCTCGCCACCGGCGCGAATGCACTCGCAACGGCGAAGGCGGTGCGCGCGAAGGTCGCCGAACTGTCGAAGTACTTCCCGCACGGCCTGGTCGTCCAGTATCCGTACGACACCACGCCGTTCGTGCGTCTGTCGATCGAAGAAGTGGTCAAGACACTGCTCGAAGGTATCGTGCTGGTGTTCCTGGTCATGTACCTGTTCCTGCAGAACCTGCGCGCCACGCTGATCCCGACCATCGCAGTTCCGGTGGTGCTGTTGGGCACGTTCGCGGTCATGAGCATGGTGGGCTTTTCGATCAACACGTTGTCCATGTTCGGGCTCGTGCTGGCAATCGGCCTCCTGGTGGACGACGCGATCGTGGTGGTGGAAAACGTCGAGCGGGTGATGGCGGAAGAGGGCTTATCCCCTCGTGAAGCCACGCGCAAGGCGATGGACCAGATTACCGGCGCGCTCGTCGGCGTGGCGCTCGTGCTGTCGGCGGTGTTCGTGCCGGTCGCGTTCTCGGGCGGTTCGGTCGGCGCTATCTACCGGCAATTCTCGCTGACCATCGTGGCCGCCATGGTGCTGTCGGTGCTGGTCGCGTTGATTCTGACGCCGGCTTTGTGCGCGACGATTCTCAAGCCGATTCCGCAAGATCATCACGAAGAGAAGAAGGGTTTCTTCGGCTGGTTCAACCGGAACTTCAACAAGAGCCGCGACAAGTATCACTCGGGCGTGCACCACGTGATCAAGCGCTCAGGCCGCTGGCTCATCATCTACATGGTGGTGATCTTCGCGGTTGGTTTGCTGTTCGTGAAACTGCCGAAGTCGTTCCTGCCGGACGAAGACCAGGGCACGATGTTCGTGCTGGTGCAAACGCCTTCGGGCTCCACGCAGGAAACCACGGCGCGCGCGCTGAAAGACGTGTCGGACTATCTGCTCAACGGCGAAAAGGCGATTGTCGAATCCACCTTCACGGTGAACGGCTTCAGCTTCGCGGGCCGCGGTCAGAACGCCGGTCTCGTGTTCGTGCGGATGAAGGACTACGCGCAGCGTCAGCACGCGGATGAAAAGGTGCAGGCGCTGGTGGGCCGCCTCTTCATGCACTTCGGCAGCTACAAGGGTGCACTCGTGTATCCGGTGAATCCGCCGTCCATTCCGGAACTCGGCACGGCTGCGGGCTTCGACTTCGAGCTGCAGGATCGCGCGGGTGTCGGCCACGAAAAGCTGATGCAAGCGCGCAACATGCTGCTGGGCATGGCCGCGCAAGATCCGACGCTGGCTCAGGTACGCCCGAACGGCCTGAACGATACGCCGCAGTTCAAGGTGAACATCGATCACGAAAAGGCCTCGGCACTCGGCGTATCGCTGTCCGCAATCGACCAGACGTTCTCGATCGCGTGGGCGTCGCAATACGTGAACAACTTCCTCGATACCGACGGCCGGATCAAGAAGGTGTACATGCAAGGCGATGCACCGTTCCGTATGACGCCGGAAGACCTGAACAGCTGGTACGTGCGCAACACGGCAGGCGGCATGGTGCCGTTCTCGGCGTTCGCAAGCGGCCAGTGGACCTATGGTTCGCCGAAACTCGAGCGTTACAACGGTATCTCCGCGGTGGAAATCCAGGGCGCGGCGGCACCGGGCAAGTCGACGGGCCAAGCGATGACGGCAATGGAAGCGCTCGTGGCGAAGCTGCCCGCGGGTGTCGGCTACGAATGGACAGGCCTGTCGTTGCAGGAACGCCAGTCCGGTTCGCAGGCGCCGATTCTGTACGGCATCTCGATCCTCGTCGTGTTCCTGTGTCTCGCGGCGTTGTATGAGAGCTGGTCCATTCCGTTCTCCGTGATCATGGTGGTGCCGCTCGGCGTGATCGGCGCATTGCTGGCCGCCACGCTGCGTGGGCTCGAGAACGACGTGTTCTTCCAGGTCGGTCTTCTGACAACAGTGGGGCTCTCGGCGAAAAACGCGATTCTAATCGTCGAATTTGCGCGCGAATTGCAGCTGAGCGAGGGCATGGGTCCGGTCGAGGCCGCGTTGGAAGCGGCACGTCTGCGACTGCGTCCGATTCTGATGACGTCGCTCGCGTTCATTCTCGGCGTGATGCCGCTCGCGATCAGTAACGGCGCGGGCTCGGCGAGCCAGCACGCAATCGGTACGGGCGTGATCGGCGGTATGTTGACGGCGACCTTCCTCGCGATTTTCATGATCCCGATGTTCTTCGTCGTGATCCGCGCGAAGTTCGGCGGCGAGAAGGAAGACCCGGACGCGGCGCTCGCACACTACAACGAGCACCATCCGCATGATCCGCAAGGTGGCGGAGCGGCTGGCGGTTCCGACACCAATGGCTCGGGCAAGGACGGACATTGAGATGCAAAAACACTCTTTGATTGCAGTGGCGGTCGCGTTCCTCGCTGCCGGTTGCACGATGGCGCCGAAGTACGAACGCCCCGCCGCGCCGGTGACGAGCACGTTCCCGACCGGCGGCGTGTATGACACGCAGCCGGGCGCAACGCAGCCTGACGGCTCCGGTGCGCGCAGCGCGAACGGCCTGGCGGCGGCCGACATTGGCTGGCGCGATTTCTTCATCGATCCGCGCATGCAGCAGTTGATCGAGATCGCGTTGAAGAACAACCGCGATCTGCGCGTGTCGGTGCTGAACATGCAGGCGTCGCAGGCGCAGTTCCGGATCGTTCGCGCGGGGCTGTTCCCGACGCTCGACGCCGCGGCATCGCAAAGCAAGCAGCGGACGCCGAAAGATCTGACGGTGTTTGGCAATACGATCTCGAATTCGTATTCGGTCGGCCTGAACGCATCGTGGGAAATCGACTTCTTCGGGCGTATTCAAAGCCTGAAGGACCAGGCGTTGGCTCAGTACCTGGCCACGGCTCAAGCGCGCAAGGCGGCTGAAATCGCGTTGGTCTCGCAGGTGGCGGATCAGTACCTGACGGTGCTCGAACTCGACGATCTGCTGAAGGTCACGCAAGGCACGCTCAAGACCGCGCAGGAGTCGTATCGCATCACGAAGCTGCAGTTCGACAACGGCACGGGCTCCGAACTCGATGTTCGCCAGGCGCAGACCGTGGTCGAGCAGGCAGAGGCGGCCCTGCAAGCGCAGGCGCGTCTGCGGGCCCAGGCGGAAAACGCGCTGGTGCTGCTGGTCGGCGAGCCGTTGCCCGCCGGCCTCGCGCCCGGCCTCTCGTTGAACGACCAGAATCTGCTCACGGATATTCCGGCGGGTCTGCCGTCCGATCTGCTGACTCGTCGTCCCGATATCATGGAGGCCGAAGAGAATCTGCTTGCGGCCAATGCGAATATCGGCGCTGCGCGCGCGGCCTTCTTCCCGAAGGTTTCGCTCACGGGTAGCTTCGGCACGCTGAGCCCGACGCTCGGCGGCTTGTTCAAGCCGGGTTCGGCAGCGTGGAGTTTCGCGCCGTCGATCACGCTGCCGATTTTCGAAGGCGGTCAGAACCTGGCCAACCTCGATCTCGCGAATATCCAGAAGAACGTCCAGATCGCCACGTACGAAAAGGCGATCCAGACGGCCTTCCGCGAGGTAGCAGACGCGCTCGCCGCGCGCGGCACATACGATCAGCAGATCCAGTCGCTCGAGCGCAACGCGTTTGCAGAACAGCGCCGGCTCGATCTGTCGAATCTGCGCTATACGAACGGGGTCGACAGTTACCTCGCGGTGCTGACCGCGCAGACCGCTTTGTATTCGGCGCAGCAGTCGTTGATTACCGCGCGCATGGAGCGTCTGCAGAACCTGGTGACGTTGTACCAGGCGCTCGGCGGCGGCTGGATCGAGCATAGCGGCGATCAGCCGCGTCCGGCCGACGCACCCGTCGACTACGGTGCGGCAAGTGCGCCGGCAGCGGCTTCCGCTGCGACCGCCGGCTGACTGTTAAAGCAGGTCGACGGCTAAGCGACCCGAGAAAAAAACGCCACGGCATGCCGTGGCGTTTTCTTTTACAGCGGTGAGCGGAACGAGCAGGGCGCGCCTGCTTGCGAGGCATTGCAAAAAAACCCAAGGCTTCACCGATTCAACGTCGGCTCCCTCACTTTCAATGCAGGTCCGCCGCGCGCAGCATTTCGTCGCGAGGTTGATCGTTGCCGCCGCGTCCGTCGAAATCGTGGCCGGCCTTGCGGATTTCGCACTGCGCCTTCTTCTCGCTTTTGACGCCGTTGAAAATCAGATTCAGCACGACCGCGGATACCGAAGCCAGCAGGATTCCACTATGCAGCAGCGGTGACAGCGCGGGCGGCAGTCTCGAGAAGAAGTGCGGCGACACGACCGGTACCAGTCCCAGCCCGATACTCACCGCAACGATGAACAGGTTGTGGTGATTCCTTACGAAGTCGACCTTCGACAGCACCTTGATGCCATTGGCTGCGACCATGCCGAACATCACAATGCCCGCTCCGCCGAGTACGAAAGCCGGCACTGACGCGACCACTTGCGCCATCTTCGGAAACAGGCCGAGCAACACGAGGATCACGCCGCCCATCGCGCAGACAAAGCGGCTCTTCACGCCCGTGACGCCGATCAGGCCGACGTTCTGCGAGAACGACGTATGCGGAAACGAGTTGAAGATGCCGCCGATCAGCGTGCCGAGTCCGTCCACGCGCAGGCCGCGCACTAGCGCTTTCTGATCGACCGGACGATCGACCATATCGCCGACCGCGAGGAACATGCCCGTGGATTCGATGAAGGTAACGAACATCACAGTGACCATGGTCGCAATCGACAACGGATCGAAGTGCGGCAGGCCGAAGTGGAACGGCATCACGAAGCCGACCCACGGTGCGTGCGTGACGCCTTCCATGTTGACGCGGCCGAGCGCCAGCGCGATCACGAAGCCCGCGACAATGCCCAGCAGTACGGAAATATTCGCAATGAATCCCTTGGCAAACTTGTTGATGAGCAAGATCAACATCAGCACGAGCAGCGACAGCCCGAGGTAGACCGGGTTGCCGTAGTCCGGATTGCCCACGCCGCCGGCCGCCCAGTTGATGCCGACGCCCATCAGCGACAGCCCGATCACCGAGATCACCACGCCGATCACCACCGGTGGAAAGAAGCGCAGCAGCTTGCCCACAGCCGGCGCAAGCAGGATGCCGATCACGCCGGCGGCAATCGTCGAGCCGAAGATGTCGAGGATGCCGAGCGACGGATTCGTGCCGATCGCGACCATCGGACCGACTGCGGCGAACGTGCAGCCCATGATGACCGGCAGCCGGATGCCGAAAATCCACAATCCGAGCGTCTGGATCAACGTGGCGATGCCGCACGAGAACAGGTCGGCACTGATCAGAAACGCGATCTGGTCTTTCGGCAGTTTCAGCGCGGCGCCGACGATCAGCGGGACGGCGACAGCGCCCGCGTACATCACCAAAACGTGCTGGATGCCGAGGGTGAGCAACTGGCCCGCAGGCAGCCGCTCGTCGCACGGGTGAACCGTGTTCGATTGCATAACGTCTCTCTCCACAATCTAGTTTTGGGATGGACTCCAAGGTATCGGGGACGAAAAAGCGCAACAAGACCGCTGGGGCCTATTCCGGCATTCCCGGTGACGATATGCGCAAGCCCGTTTTGAAAGACGGAATCGACGAGAGCGGCGGGTTCATCGGCGGTCAGCCCCTTGCAGCCGCGATGCGCGCGCGGTTGTGCGCATGCCCGAGCCGCCGCGATATATGTGAGAATCGATCAGGTGTATCCGGGCTGGCACATAGTCGTGTTTTCACGAAACTCGCCGCCGACCGGGGTTTACCCGCAATCTGGCCGCTTTGCGCATGCGGCAGCCCTTGGTTTGCACACATCGCGCGACTGGCAAAAGTCGGCGCTCACAGCACGGTTTGCGTGCTCTCACTGACACCCTAACTGACGACGCTCCATCACTCATGAGCTTTCTCGGCATCGACCTCGGCACCGGCTCCCTCAAAGTTGCAATCGTCGATGACGACGGCCATGAACAGGCCGCCGCGAGCGTCGCTTATCGCCTTGAGACGCCGCACGCCGGCTGGGCGGAGACGTCGGTGCAGACGTGGTGGCGCGCGCTGTGCGAAGCGGCTGCCCGCTTGCCCGACGGCTTGCGTCGCGAGGTCAAGGCGATCGGCTTGTCGGGGCAAATGCACGGCGTCGTGTTGATCGACGAAACCGGCAATGCCGTTCGGCCTGCCATGCTGTGGCCTGATACGCGCGCGTGGACTTTGCTCGACGCGTGGCCCGAGCCGCAGCCCAACCCGGTGGCGCCAGGCATGGCCGGTCCGTTGCTCCGCTGGATCGTGTTGCATGAACCGGAGTCCGCGCGCCGTACCCGCTGGGTATTGCAACCAAAAGACTGGCTGCGCGTCGCGCTGGGCGGGGCGGTCGCAACCGATCCGTCGGACGCCTGCGCGACCGCGCTCGCCGATCCTGACGGCACGTGGGACGCGGCGCTGGCCGAACGGCTCGGCATTCCGCACGAGTGGTTCCCGCCGTTGGGGCCGTCTTATGCAGCCGCGGGCGTGTTGTCGCAGAGTGCGGCGCAGGCGCTGGGTTTGCGCGCGGGGATCGTGCTTGCGACGGGTGCCGCCGACACCCCATGCGCTGCGCTAGGCAGCGGCATTGCACGCGACGGCGACGCGCTTCTGACGACGGGCACCGGTGGTCAGATCGTCGTACTCGCCGAGCATGAGCCGCAGGCGGTGAAAGGCTTGCATCGTTATCGCGCGGCGAGCGATCACTGGTATCGGATGGCGGCCATGCAGAACGTAGGCATTGCGCTTGAGCGGGCGCGCGGATGGCTATGCTACGAATGGAGCGACGCCTATGCCGAAGCGTTCGGCGAGCACGCAAACCACGGCTCCGACATCGACGCTAACGCTCACGCCAACGCCGCCGCAGCGACAGCGCCGCTGACCTTCCTCCCGTACCTCACAGGCGAGCGCACACCGTGGCTCAATCCTGCGGCGCGCGGCGGCTGGCTCGGCCTTGCTCTCGATCACACGCGCGGCGCGATGATGCGCGCCGCGTTCGAAGGCGTCGCTTTTTCGCTGCGCGCGGGGCTCGATGCGGTCCGCGCGAGCGGCGCAACAGTGACGTCATTGAAGCTTGCCGGAGGCGGTTCCGTCGATGCCCGCTGGCGCCAGTTGCTTGCCGATGCGCTGAATGCGGAACTGCACGCGGTCGACTGTCCAAATGCCGCCCCGCGCGGTGCGGCCATTCTAGGTGGCATTGCAAGCGGTCACTGGCATGTGCACGATCTCGCTGCGCTCGCGCCTGGTGCGACACACGTGGCGAGCCCGCGAGGCGATCGCGCGCTCGCTGAACGCTATGCACGTTTTCTGGATCTGTATGGTCGCGTCGAAACGTGGTTCGACGCACCCGCGGCGCCTGATGAGCAGAGCGGTAATGTCACCTGCTGACAATGCCGCGACGCACTTTGCAATACCATGACGCTTTTCATGCGTTAGCCTGTAGCTCGCGCGGCGCAGGCATCGGCCGCAGCATGATCCCCGTATATTCGCGCGTCGCCATGTTGCAGGCCTCGACGCGCGTCGCATTCACAGACTCACAGGAGCATTCACGATGAAGACCAAAGCAGCAATCGCATGGAAAGCCGGCGCACCGTTGACGATCGAAGAAGTCGATCTCGAAGGACCGCGCGCAGGCGAAGTCCTGATCGAAGTGAAAGCGACGGGCATCTGCCACACCGACTACTACACGCTCTCGGGCGCCGATCCCGAAGGCATCTTCCCGGCGATTCTCGGCCACGAAGGCGCGGGCGTGATCGTCGATACGGGTCCGGGCGTCGGCACGCTGAAGAAGGGCGATCACGTCATTCCTCTTTACACGCCGGAGTGCCGTCAGTGCAAATTCTGTCTGTCGCGCAAGACCAACCTGTGTCAGGCGATCCGCTCGACGCAAGGCAAGGGCCTGATGCCCGACGCCACGTCGCGTTTCTCGCTGGACGGCAAGCCTTTGTTCCACTACATGGGCACGTCCACCTTTTCGAACTACATCGTCGTGCCGGAGATTGCGGTTGCCAAGGTGCGTGAAGACGCGCCGTTCGACAAGATCTGCTATATCGGCTGCGGCGTGACGACGGGCGTCGGCGCGGTCGTGTATTCGGCGAAGGTGGAAGCGGGCGCGAATGTGGTCGTATTCGGGCTCGGCGGCATCGGTCTGAATGTGATTCAAGGCGCGAAGATGGTGGGCGCGGACAAGATCATCGGTGTGGACATCAATCCGGGCCGCGTGGAACTCGCGAAAAAATTCGGCATGACGCACTTCATCAACCCGAACGAAGTCGAGAACGTGGTCGATCACATCGTGCAGCTTACCGATGGCGGCGCGGATTATTCGTTCGAATGCATCGGCAATACGAAGGTGATGCGCCAGGCGCTCGAATGCACACATAAGGGTTGGGGTCAGTCGTTCATCATTGGCGTGGCAGCGGCGGGCGAGGAGATCAGCACACGTCCGTTCCAGCTCGTCACGGGCCGCGAGTGGAAGGGCTCCGCATTCGGTGGCGCGCGTGGCCGCACCGACGTGCCGAAAATCGTCGACTGGTACATGGAAGGCAAGATCAACATCGACGATCTCATCACGCACCGTCTGCCGCTCGAGCGCATCAACGAGGGCTTCGACCTGATGAAGAAAGGCGAGTCGATCCGCTCGGTCGTGCTGTATTAACTCGGCTCAATCAAAGCGACTCAATGAAAGCGACTCAATGAAAGCGACCAACAAGGAGCAAGACGATGCTTAAGCTACTGTCGTCGCACGCCTGTCATGGCGGCGAACAGCGCTTTTACCGGCACGAGTCGCGGACCGTCGGCCTGCCCATGCGCTTCTCGGTGTATCTGCCGCCGCAGGCCCTGCAGCCAGATGCGAAGGTGCCCGCGCTGTTTTATCTCGCGGGGCTCACCTGTACCGAAGAGACGTTTCCGATCAAGGCCGGCGCGCAGCGCTTCGCCGCGCAACATGGCGTTGCGCTCGTCGCGCCGGATACGAGCCCGCGGGGCGCGGGCGTGCCGAACGAGAGCGCCGCGTGGGACTTCGGCGTGGGCGCGGGCTTTTACGTCGATGCAACGCAGGAGCCGTGGGCGCGGCACTACCGGATGTACTCATACGTGCGCGACGAGCTGCGCGAAACGGTGCTGAAGGAACTGCCCGTCGACGGCTCGCGGCTCGGCATCTTCGGGCATTCAATGGGCGGTCACGGCGCGTTAATGATGGCGCTGCGCAATCCGGACATCTATCGCTCGGTATCGGCCTTCGCGCCGATCGCGGCGCCCACGCGTGCCCCTTGGGGCGAGAAAGCGTTCAGCGGCTATCTCGGCGAGGACCGCGAGACGTGGAAGGAATACGACGCAAGCGAACTCGTGCGGCGCGGATCGCGCCAGTTCGCAGAGGGAATTCTGGTCGATCAGGGACTGGCCGACCAGTTTCTCGCCGAGCAGTTGTACCCGGACGTGTTCGAAGCGGCATGCCGTGAGGCGGGCCAACCGCTGACGTTGCGCCGCCATGCGGGCTACGACCACGGCTATTACTTCATCTCGACCTTCATTCAGGACCACATCGCGCATCACGCGAAGGTCCTGGTCGGCTGAAATCTTTTGTACCGATGGCGGCGCCGTTGCGGGCCGCCATCCCCATCTAGCGCCTTTGGGTTTAGCGGCGCTTCAGCAGACTTCCGCCATACACCACCGCCGACAGCGCAGTGATCCAGAAGCTGGTCGGCCAATCGGTATAGAACGCGAGCGTCACGCCGAGCCACGCCTGCAGCAACGCGAACCCGGCGGCGAGCACCAGACCGGCGGAAAGCCGCGTCGTCATGTTTTGCGCGGCGGCGGCCGGGCCGACCATCAGCGTGAAGACCAGCAGCACGCCGACGATCTGCGTGCACGCGGCCACTGCGAGCGCGGCAATCGCGAGAAACAGCACCGACACGAGACGCAACGACACGCCCTTTGCTTCGGCCAGTTCAGGCTGCAGCGAAGCAAACAGCAACGGGCGCATGATTGCCGCGAGCGCGAGCAGGCTGACTACGCCCAAGGCGGCCAGCACAGCGAGCGTCGACTCGTTTACGCCGAGCACGTTGCCGAACAGCAGCGCTGTGACCTGCGTCGCGTAGGCGGTGAAGAAGTGCAGAAACAGCAGGCCGAAGCCGAGCGACAGCGACAGGATCACGCCGATCGCCACATCGCGTCCGGCAAGGCGCTCGCCGAGTGCGCCCATGCCGATGCCGGCCGCGAGCGTGAAGCCGACCATGCCCCAGATCGGCGAAATACCGATCAGTACGGCGCCGGTCGCGCCAGTGAAGCCGACGTGCGAAAGCGCGTGGCCGGCGAAGGTCTGTCCGCGCATCACGAGAAAATAGCCGACCACGCCCGCGAGCACCGCGACGATTCCCGACGCGGCGAACGCGTTCACCATGAAGTCGTATTCAAACATCGTGCTTATGTCCGTCGCGTGAGTCGTGCTGGTGTGAATGGCCGTGCGCGGGTCCGTGCGAGGTTCCGTGCGAATGACCACGGGAATGCGAGTGGCCGCCGTTCCCGTCGTGTTCATGTTCGTGATCGTGCTTTTCTACTTCGACGCCGCCCGACATCACGAAGATGCGGCCGTTCACGCGCATCACGTCGATGGGTGAACCGTAGAGGCGCGACAGCACGGGCCGGGTGATGACCTCGTCGACGGTGCCGAGCGCGGCCACGCCGCTGCCGAGGTACAGCACGCGATCGAGCGAGTTGAGCAGCGGATTGAGTTCGTGCGCCGAGAACAGCACGGCAATGCCGAGTTCCTGCTGCACGCGCCGCACGAGTTCGACGACGCTCTTCTGATGATGGGGATCGAGGCTGATGAGCGGTTCGTCGAGCAGCAGCAGTTTCGGCGCGCCGAGCAGACATTGCGCGAGCAGCAGGCGCTGCCGCTCTCCGCCTGAGAGTTCGGATAACGGGCGCTCGGCGAGTTTTCGGCCGTCGACCAGTTCGAGCACGCGCTCGACGTCCGCGCGCGTCCTGGCGTCTGCGTGCGGTAGTCCCCAACGGTGGCCGTCGGCCGCCATTGCCACGAAATCGCGGCCACGCACGCGCCGTCCGGCGAGCGCGCTGCGCGTTTGCGGCATATAACCGATCGACGAGTTGCCACGCTCAACCGGCTGCCCCAGTACGCGGATCGAGCCGCTTGCCGCCGGTACGAGGCCGAGCACCGCGCGCATCAGCGTGGTCTTGCCGGCGCCGTTCGGCCCCAGTACGCCGATGAATTCGCCCTGATTTACGACGAAGCCGGCATCGCGCAAGATCGTGCGGTCGCCGAGTTCGAGCGTGACGTGATCGACTTCGAGCACGGGCGCGCGGCTCATACCTGCACTTGCTGACAGATTGGCTGGCGTACTGCGGCCAGTGACATTCATTGCGTTTTTCCTTTGACGCTGGCCGCCGCCGCATTCGCGCCGGCCGCGCCGCCTTGGGCGAGCGCTGCGCCGAGCGCGTCGAGCTGCGAAAGCATCCACGTCTGATACGTCTTGCCCGCGGGCTCGGTCTCGGTGACGCTCATGGTCGGCACCTTCGATTGCTGCGCGAGCTTCAACATGCGTTTGGTCAGAGCCTCGGTTGCCTGGCTGTTATAGATCAGCACGCGCACGCGCTTTTCACGCAGATCGCGTTCGAACGCGGCGATGTCGGACGCGCTCGCTTCGGTTTCGTTCATGGCCGCCAGCTGAAAGCGCATGTTGCGCATGCTCAGCCCGATTGAGTCCGACATATAGCCGAACACCGGCTCGGTTGCCGTGACCGGCGTGCCGGCATAGCGCGCATGCAACTCCGCAACCTTCGCCTCCACCGGCTTCAGCGAATCCAGAAACTTCGCGAGATTCGCATCGTACGCCGACTTGTGCGCCGGGTCAGCCGCGACGAGCGCCTCGTTCACCGCGCGCGCCACCTTGGGCATGGTCGACGGGTCGTACCAGAGATGCGGATTGTCGCCGCTCTTCTTGCCGGTAAGGTCGGCCGCGACGATCGTCGCGCGCTTCGTGCCTTTCGAAGCCGCCAGCAGTTTCACCATCCACGGATCGTAGTCGGCACCGTTGTAGACCACGATGCTCGCGTGTTGCAACGCGCGAGCCGTCTTCGGGCTGGCTTCGAACAGATGCGGGTCCTGGTCCGGATTGCTGAGAATGCTCGTCACGTCGACGCTCTCGCCGCCGAGCTGCTGCACCACGTCCCCATAAAAGTTTTCCGCGGCGACCACCGGGATTTTCGCATCCGCGGCGAATGCTGCCTGGCTTAACGCGAAGGCGGCTGTAACCGCGGCGACATACTTCGAGAACAACCTCGTGCCGGTCTTTTTCATTATGTGTCCTGCTGCGTGAGGGTTGAATGAATGGCAAACGTGAAGCGATGGTTCATGTGGACGCAGTGGCGCGCGTCGCGCGTGCGCACCGTGCGCAAAGGCCGCTCAATTCGACGACCGCACGATGTACCTCGAAGCCGTGTGCCGGCGCACTATGCGACAACTGCCCGGCGAGGGCGTCGCCCGGAATCTCGACGGTCGCCCCGCAGCGGTCGCACATCAAAAACTGGCTGCAGTGCGGCACGCCGACCTCGCAGCAGGCGACAAACGCGTTCTTCGACTCGATGCGATGCACGAAGCCATGCGCGAGCAGAAAATCGAGCGCGCGATAGACCGTGGTGGGCGGTACGCGGCCGCGTTCGGGTTCGAGCGCGGCGAGCAACTCGTAGGCGCCGACAGGCCGTTCGCTCGCGACAATCGCCGCATACACCTGACGCCGCAGCGGCGTCAGGGCCAAGCCGTGCAACGCGGCATGCGCTTCGGCATGCGCAAGCCGCACAGCATGATGTTCTGCAGTCGATGTAGTCATCAGCGCGGATCTCCTTGTCGGTGACGTCAGGCGGATGTAAGGGCGGCTCGTGACGCGAGGTCGCAATGATATAACGTATCTTGTTTTTTTGTCACCGGTCGGACCCGAGAGCGCTGCAACCGTCGGGCGCGCTCGTTCCGCGCTGCACCATCGAAATCTGAGAGAGCGCCTTGACATGACCGGGTGCGTATCCGATCATTCGATCACAAACAGAGCAATTGATCGCGCAATGAGCGTTCGCTCACCGCGCCTCCAAAAAGCGAAACGAATCGGAGACAAAGCGTGTCGGCACGATTGCAAGACAAGGTGGCCATCCTGACAGGCGCGGCAAGCGGAATCGGCGAAGCCGTGGCGCGGCGTTATCTGGACGAAGGTGCGCAATGCGTGCTGGTGGACGTGAAGCCGGCTGACAGTTTCGGCGACGCGCTGCGCGCCGCATACGGCGAGCGCGTGCTCACGGTCAGCGCGGACGTCACTCGCCGCGAGGACATCGAGCGGATCGTGGCGAGCACGCTGGAGCGCTTCGGCCACGTGGATATCCTGTTCAACAATGCGGCGCTGTTCGATATGCGCCCGATCCTCGACGAATCGTGGGACGTGTTCGACCGCCTCTTCGCGGTCAACGTGAAGGGCATGTTCTTCCTCATGCAAGCCGTCGCACGGCAGATGGTCGAGCAAGGCCGCGGCGGCAAGATCATCAATATGTCGTCGCAAGCTGGGCGGCGCGGAGAAGCACTCGTGTCGCATTACTGCGCGACAAAGGCGGCCGTCCTCAGCTACACGCAATCTGCTGCATTGGCGCTCGCGCCGCACAAGATCAACGTGAACGGCATCGCGCCGGGTGTCGTCGATACGCCGATGTGGAAAGAAGTGGATGCGCTTTTCGCCCGCTATGAGAACCGGCCGCTCGGCGAGAAGAAGCGCCTTGTCGGCGAAGCGGTGCCGCTTGGGCGCATGGGCGTTCCCGACGATCTGACCGGCGCGGCACTATTCCTCGCATCCGCGGATGCTGACTACATTACGGCGCAAACCCTGAACGTCGACGGCGGAAACTGGATGAGTTGAGCGGCTGAACCCGCGTTATCCAGCGTCATTTTCGTAGAACAAACGCAGCATCACATAACGCACGAGAAAGGAGACAACACACATGAAACCAGCCCTCAAATCCGCGCTCAAGGCGGTTAGCGCAGGCGCCGCTGCATGCTTCGCGCTGAGTGCGTCGGCGGCCACGGTGACGATCGCGACGCTGAACAATCCGGACATGATCGAGCTGAAGAAGCTGTCGCCCGAATTCGAAAAGGCGAATCCGGACATCAAGCTGAACTGGGTGATTCTCGAAGAAAACGTGCTGCGTCAGCGCGCCACGACGGACATCACCACCGGCAGCGGCCAGTTCGACGTGATGACGATCGGCGCGTATGAAACGCCGCAGTGGGGCAAGCGCGGCTGGCTCACGCCGCTCACGAACCTGCCCGCCGATTACGATCTGAACGACGTCGTGAAGACGGCCCGCGACGGCCTCTCTGCCGGCGGCCAGTTGTACGCGCTGCCGTTCTACGTCGAAAGCTCGATGACGTACTACCGCAAAGACCTATTTGCGGCGAAGGGCCTGAAAATGCCTGATCAGCCGACCTACGACCAGATCGCGCAATTCGCCGACAAGCTCACCGACAAAGCCAACGGCATGTACGGCATCTGCTTGCGCGGCAAGGCGGGCTGGGGCGAAAACATGGCGTATGGCACGACCGTGGTGAACACGTTCGGTGGCCGCTGGTTCGACGAAAAGTGGCACGCGCAACTCACTTCGCCGGAATGGAAGAAGGCGATCACGTTCTATGTCGATCTGTTGAAGAAGAATGGGCCGCCGGGAGCGAGCTCGAACGGCTTCAACGAAAACCTGACGCTGATGTCCTCGGGCAAGTGCGCAATGTGGATCGACGCGACGGTGGCCGCGGGCATGCTGTACAACAAACAGCAGTCGCAGATCGCGGACAAGGTCGGTTTTGCCGCGGCGCCAATCGCGGTTACGCCGAAGGGTTCGCACTGGCTGTGGGCGTGGGCGCTCGCAATTCCGAAGTCCTCCAAACAGGCTGACGCAGCGAAGAAGTTCATTACGTGGGCCACGTCGAAGCAGTACATCGAGCTCGTCGCGAAAGATGAAGGCTGGGCATCGGTGCCGCCTGGAACGCGCCAATCGACGTACGCACGTCCCGAGTACAAGCAGGCCGCGCCGTTCGGCGACTTCGTGCTCAAGGCGATCGAAACGGCCGATCCGGAGCATCCGACGGCGAAGCCCGTGCCGTACACCGGTGTGCAATTCGTTGGGATACCTGAATTCCAGTCGTTCGGCACCGTTGTCGGTCAAAGCATCTCCGGCGCAATTGCCGGTCAGATGACGGTCGACCAGGCGCTGGCGGCAGGCCAGGCCACCGCGGATCGCGCGGTGAAGCAGGCCGGATATCAGAAGTAACGAAGAGTAGATCGGAAAGCTCGCCACTGCAGTTACGTGGCGCGTGCCGGCTGACGCCCGTCGGCCGGCTCACGCAGCACAGCGGGCCGTCACGGCCGCGCATACGCCGCAACGCCGACTCGTCTTCATAGCGATATGGCGATTCATGCGGTTCGTGCCGCCCGCGCATTACCGAACAGGTGGTCAATCATGCGTCCTCTGCGCCTACCTCTCATGCATGCCCATCCCCAGACAGAAAAAGAACGTGAAGTCCGCAAAGCCAATTCCGCGCGCTGGCTCGTGTCGCCGTCGGTCTCGGTGCTGTTGCTGTGGATGACGATTCCGCTCGCGATGACGATCTGGTTCTCGTTCTCGCGCTACAACCTGCTGAATCCCGACCTGAAGGGTTTCGCCGGTTTCGACAACTATCAGTTTCTCGCCAGCGATCCGTCGTTCGGCCCGTCGATCGGCCACACGTTGCAACTGATCGTGTCGGTGCTCGTGATCACGGTGGTTGGCGGCGTGCTAATGGCGATCCTGTTCGACCGCAAGTTCTACGGGCAGGGCGTCGCGCGGTTGCTGGCCATCGCGCCGTTCTTCGTGATGCCTACGGTGAGCGCGCTGATCTGGAAGAACATGATCCTGCATCCGGTCTACGGCCTCGTCGCGAGCGGCATGCGCGCGATTGGCCTGCAGCCGATCGACTGGTTCGCCGAGTATCCGTTGACTGCGGTCATCATGATCGTCGCGTGGCAATGGCTGCCGTTCGCGTTTCTGATTCTCTTCACGGCGATCCAGTCGCTCGATCAGGAGCAGAAGGAAGCGGCGCGCATCGACGGAGCGGGTCCATTCTCCATGTTCTTCTACATCACGCTGCCACACCTGAAACGTGCGATTGCCGTGGTGGTGATGATGGAGACGATTTTCCTGCTGTCCATCTTCGCCGAAATCTATACGACGACCGGTGGCGGTCCCGGCACCGCGACCACCAACCTGTCGTACCTGATCTATTCGCTCGGCCTGCAACAGTTCGACGTCGGTCTCGCCTCGGCGGGCGGCATTCTCGCTGTCGTGCTGGCCAATATCGTGTCGTTCTTCCTCGTGCGGATGCTCGCGAAGAACCTCAAAGGGGAGTACGAAAAATGAGCCAGGTTGTCTCTACTCCGGCGTCTACCACGGCGCCCATGACCGTGCCGGCGAAGTCGCCGTTCGCCGCGATCCGTCGCGGCATTCCCGGCGTGCTCGCCTGGCTTGTCGCGCTGCTGTTGTTCTTCCCGATCTTCTGGATGACGATCACCGCATTCAAGACGGAACAGCAGGCGTACTCGTCGTCGCTATTTTTTACGCCGACGTTCGACAGTTTTCGCGAGGTATTCGCGCGCAGCAACTACTTCTCGTTCGCGTGGAATTCGATCCTGATCTCGGTCGGCGTGACGGTTCTGTGCCTGATTCTCGCCGTGCCGGCGGCATACGCAATGGCGTTTTTCCCGACACGTCGCACGCAAAAAGTGCTGCTGTGGATGCTCTCGACCAAGATGATGCCGTCGGTCGGTGTTCTCGTGCCGATCTATCTGCTCTGGAAAAACAGCGGCTTGCTCGATACGGTTTCAGGTCTCGTGATCGTCTATACGCTGATCAATCTGCCGATTGCGGTGTGGATGTCTTTCACGTACTTCGCCGAAATTCCACGCGACATTCTGGAAGCGGGCCGTATCGACGGCGCGGCGACCTGGCAGGAAATCGTCTATCTGCTGATGCCGATGGCGCTGCCGGGGCTCGCTTCCACCGCGCTACTGCTCGTGATCCTTTCGTGGAACGAAGCATTCTGGAGCATCAACCTGTCGAGTTCCAACGCAGCGCCGCTCACGGTTTTCATCGCGTCGTACTCCAGTCCTGAGGGCCTGTTCTGGGCCAAGCTGTCCGCGGCTTCGCTGCTTGCGGTGGCGCCGATCCTGATCGTCGGCTGGCTCTCGCAGAAGCAACTCGTGCGCGGCCTCACGTTCGGGGCGGTCAAATGACGGCAGGCACCAGTGCAGGAAATTTCGCGCTGATCTGCGATTGCGACGGTGTATTGATCGACAGCGAGGCGGTGGCTGCGCGCATGCTCGTGCATGAGCTTGAAGCGCGCTGGCCGGGCGCCAATATCGAACCGGTCGTGCTGCCGTTACTCGGGTTGCGCATCGAAAAAGTGCTGGAAGGCACGGCGATGCAACTCGGCAGAAGCCTCGGCCTCGACGACATCGACGCGATCCGCCGGTCCGTGGAAGCAGCGGCGATGCAGGCGCCGGCAGTGCAGGGCATCGAGCAGGCGCTGGCGCAGGTCCCGCTCATCAAAGGTTGCGCGAGCAACAGCTTTCGGCCTTACGTGCAGACCGTTCTTGCGCGTACTGGGCTCGTGAGATTTTTCGGCGACCGTCTGTTTTGCGCCGATAGTGTGGCCAATCCGAAGCCCGCGCCCGATGTCTATCTGGCGGCGGCGAAGGGTTTGCGGCTCGCGCCTGCTGCATGCCTCGTGGTCGAGGACAGCGTGACCGGCGTCACGGCGGCGAGCGCGGCAGGAATGACTGTGCTGGGATTCATCGGCGGCGGTCATGCGAGCGACGCGCAAATCGACAAACTGCATGCGGCCGGTGCCCGGCATGTATTCGACGACATGCATCAGTTGCCGGAGCTGGTCGCGCAGTGGACGTTGAGCGCGACGGCCGCGGCGCCGTAAGCGCGGGCGGCGCGACGCACGACGAACGTGCGACCAGCGCGGCGGCAACGAGCAAACGCAACATGGCAATAGACAAGCAACACACAGCATTACACGGAGACACATCATGGCAAGCGTAACTCTGCGCAATATCCGGAAGGCCTACGACGACACCGAAGTGATGCGCGACATCAACCTCGACATCGCGGACGGCGAATTCGTCGTGTTCGTAGGTCCGAGCGGTTGCGGTAAATCGACGCTGATGCGGATGATCGCCGGCCTCGAAGACATCAGCGGTGGCGACCTCACCATCGACGGCACACGCATGAACGATGTGCCGCCCGCGAAGCGCGGTATTGCGATGGTGTTCCAGTCGTATGCGCTATATCCGCACATGACGCTGTACGACAACATGGCGTTCGGCCTGAAGCTCGCCGGCACGAAGAAGCCGGAGATCGACGCGGCCGTGCGCAACGCGGCAAAGATCCTGCATATCGATCATCTGTTGGACCGTAAGCCCAAGCAACTATCGGGCGGTCAGCGCCAGCGCGTCGCAATCGGCCGCGCGATCACCCGCAAGCCGAAAGTGTTTCTGTTCGACGAACCGCTGTCGAATCTCGACGCCGCGTTGCGCGTGAAAATGCGGCTGGAATTTGCGCGCCTGCATGACGAACTGAAGACCACGATGATCTACGTGACGCACGATCAGGTCGAAGCGATGACCCTCGCCGACAAGATCGTCGTGCTCTCTGCGGGCAATCTCGAACAGGTCGGCAGTCCGACCATGCTGTATCACGCGCCGGCCAATCGATTCGTCGCGGGTTTCATCGGCTCGCCAAAAATGAACTTCATGGAAGGCGTCGTGCAATCGGTCACGCACGACGGCGTGACAGTGCGCTATGAAACCGGCGAGACGCAGCGCGTCGCGGTAGAGCCTGGCGCGGTCAAGCAGGGCGACAAAGTGACCGTGGGCATCCGCCCCGAGCACTTGCATGTCGGTATGACGGACGACGGTGTATCGGCCCGCACGATGGCCGTCGAATCGCTCGGCGACGCAGCGTATCTGTACGCGGAGTCGAGCGTCGCGCCGGACGGTCTGATTGCACGCATTCCGCCGCTTGAACGTCATGCGAAGGGTGAGACGCAAAAGCTCGGCGCGACGCCCGAGCATTGCCATCTGTTCGATAGCGAAGGCAAGGCGTTCCAGCGGAAGATCGTCGAAGTATTGGCGGCTTGACGTGGCGGGAAGGCGCGAGTGCGGCCTTCCTGCTGTTTGTTTCAACGATACGGCGGCCTGCGCGTGTGGTCCGCGCTGAGCTAACGCCCCGCTCAAATACGCCGGGCGCTCTTTTAAGCTTCGAGAGCCGCCCGCGCGCACAGTTCGTCGGTAACGAGCCCCGACAGCCAGCCGCCCTTGAGCACTGCAATCAGTGCTTCACGCTTACGCTTGCCGCCCGCAAAACCAATGGTTGGCCGCAGCGGGGGCGAATCGATTTCGATGCTCGTCACGCGCCGGCCCGTCGGCGATTCGACGCGGGCACCGGCCGCGTCGATGGGCAGTCCGAGCATTTCGGCCACCGCGCCGTTCTGCATGAGTTCCTTCACTTCGGCCGACGTAATGAAGCCGTCCTCGTGCAGCGGGCATTTCGGCCCTATATTGCCGATGCCGACGAACGCGACGTCCGCCTGCGCCGACAGCGATTCGACGATCCGATAGAGCCGGTGATTGCACCACTGCGCGCGTTCGGCCTCGGTATCGGCAATCAACGGCGCGGGCAGCAGAAAATGCTTGCCTCCAGTCTTCTCCGAAATGTGCAGCGCAACGTCATAGCGGTTCGAGGAGCCGTCCTGAGCGATGGCCCCGACCATCGACACCAGCCGGTGCTGCGGACGGTCTAGCTGCGCGATCTGATCGACCGCGGCTTTGAGTGTCCGGCCGCTGCTCACCGCAACCACCATCGGCTTTTCTTCGGCGAGGTAACGTTCCATGACCTGCGCGCCCGCGACCGCGAGCTTGCGATCGACTTCATCGGGCGTGTCGCTGTCGATCGGCACCACCTCGCACATGGCGAGACCGTAGCGTTTCGACAGTTGATCGGCGAGCGACAAACAGTCCGCCAACTGGTGATCGACACGTACGCGGATCAGATTTTTTTCCACCGCGAACGCGACCAGCCGTTGCGCGACCGGGCGCGACACCTGCAGCTTCTCAGCGATCTCGTTCTGGGTATTGCCCGCGACGTAGTAGAGCCACGCGGCGCGAGTAGCAAGATCTAGTTTTTCTGTGGACTTGGGCACGGTGACGATTCGCTTGAAGGGCGCCGATAGTGGCAGCCGGCGCGCGCCTTCAGGCGCCGCCGGTTGCGGTTTGCGCTGTTGCCATGCGTTTCAGGCGAGCCGCTCGCGCGCGGGGTCGAATAGCGGCCGCACATGACGGTACAGCGCACGATAAGCGTCGAGCCGCGTCCGCAATTCAGCGTGGCGGCGCGGGTTCGGCGTGAACTCCTTTTCGATCGGCGGTTTGCTGAGCACGGTCGCCGGATCGCCGCCCGCCGCGAGCCAGCCGAGACGGGCCGCGCCGAGCGCCGCACCGGTCTCGCCGCCGCCGTGCTTGCGCGTGGCGGTGTCGAGCGCGTCGGCGAGCAACTGTGCCCAGTAGTCGCTGCGTGCGCCGCCGCCGAGCAGCGACAGCGCCTTTGCTTCCGTGCCGGCTGCGCGCAGCGCGTCGAGACCGTCGGTGAGTGCGAGTGTCACGCCTTCGAGCACCGCGTAGCCGAGCAGCGCACGGTCTGTTGCGTGGTTCATGCCGAAGAACACGCCTTGCGCATACGGGTCGTTGTGCGGCGTGCGCTCACCGGATAAGTACGGCAAGAAGAGCGGTGCGGTGGTGAGCGCTTCTGCGGGCAGCGCTTCTATTTCAGCGAGCAGCGTGGGTTCGTCGGTCGAGGTGAGCTTGCAGACCCAACGCAAACAGCTTGCCGCCGACAAGACCACGCTCATCTGATGCCAGCGGTCTGGAATCGCGTGGCAGAACGCGTGCACAGCGGAAGCAGGATTCGGCCGGAAGCTGTCGCCGACCACGCACAACACGCCGGACGTGCCGAGCGACACGAAGCCGTCACCCGGCTGCGTCGCGCCGATGCCGATTGCGCTGGTTGCATTGTCGCCGCCGCCGGCCGCGACGATTACGCCGTCGGCCAGACCATATTGGCGCGCAAGTTCCGGCAGCAACGTGCCCGACGGCGCACTGCCTTCGGCGAGGCTCGGCATCTGCTTGCGTGTCATGTTGCAGGCCGCAAGCAGCGAATCGGACCAGTCGCGTTTTGCGACGTCGAGCCACAGCGTGCCGGCCGCATCCGACGGATCCGAGACCTTGCCGCCCGTCAGCTGCAGACGCAGGTAGTCTTTCGGCAGGAGCACACAGGCAGTGCGCGCAAAGATGTCGGGTTCGTGACGCGCGACCCACAACAGTTTCGGCGCGGTGAAGCCCGGCATGGCGAGATTGCCTGCGACGCTATGCAGGTCTGGCGCGCGCTCCGTGAGCTCGGCGCACTCCTTGTCGCTGCGCATGTCGTTCCAGAGAATCGCGGGTCGCAACACGCGGTCTTCGGCATCCAGCAGCACGGCGCCGTGCATCTGCCCGGAAAGGCCAATGCCGCGAATCTGGGCGAACTCGTCCGGATGTTTCGCGCGCAATGCGGCAAGCGCACTCTGCGTGCCCTCCCACCAGTCTTCGGGATTCTGCTCCGCCCAGCGTTGATGCGGACGCGAAACCGTGAACGGAGAGCCCGCGGTGCCGATCACGCGTCCGTTGGAGGCGAGCAGCAGGACTTTCACTTCGGACGTGCCGAGGTCGATGCCGAGATACATGGGCGGAAAACCTTCGTCGTTAGAGATGCGCTACTTTAGCCGCACACGGCGCGCGGTGCCATGCGCATTAAGCCTGGCACCGCGCGTGAATTCGAACGTGGATGTACGGTGTTTCTTACGCGTGCGCGCGTTTGGCGAGCCAGACGTCGACACGCGCCAATGCACCGGCCAAAGCAGATTCCAGCTCCGGCGTTTGCGCCATGCTGCCCCATAGCAGACGGTCCGCCGCGAATGCCTGCAAAGGATCGGGCGCGGCGAAGAAGCCGCGCGCGACGCGCTCGTCCATCACGCCGTCCTGATACGTGTAAGGCAGCGTGCCCGCCTGCCAGCGCTCCAGGAAGCGGAAGAACAGAGCCGGCAGCATCGCGGTGGCTGCGGGCGTTACGCCGCGCTCGAAACATTCGGCGAGCGTCGGCGCGATGAAGCCAGGCAGTTTGGAAAAGCCGTCGGCGGCGACGCGCTGGTTGGTGTCCTGGATATAAGGATTGCCGAAGCGTTCGAGCACGACATCGCGATAACGCTCCAGGTCGAGCGGACTCGGCGACAGGCAGGGGATCACGTCTTCGGTCACGTAGTCGAACGCGAACTTGCGAATGTCTGCGTCTTGCGTGCCTTCGTGGATGTAGTTCAGGCCGACCAGCGTCCCGGCCCACGCGATGCAGCTATGCGTCGCGTTGAGTATGCGGATCTTCGCTTCTTCGTAGGGCAGTACCGAATCGACCAGTTCCGCACCGACTTTCTCCCATGCCGGACGGCCCGCTATGAATCGCTCTTCGATCACCCATTGAATGAACGCTTCGCCCATTACCGGGCACGCGTCGTCCACGCCCGTCGCGGCCTTCACACGTTCTCTCACGTCAGGTGTCGGGCGCGGCGTGATGCGGTCGACCATCGAGCTTGGACACGCGGTATTGTCGTCGAACCATTGCGCCAGTTCACCCGCGCCGCGTAGTTCGAGAAACGCGCTCATGCCCGCATGAAAACGCTCGCCGTTGCGTCGCAGGTTGTCGCAGGTTTGCAGCGTGACCGGACCCGCGCCGTTTTTCATGCGCGCATCGAGAATCGCCGCGAGCGCGCCGTAGATAGTGGTATGTCCGCCTTTCAGGTCGGTCGAGAGATCGGGGTTGGCCGTGTCGAGCTGGTCATGTTCGTCGAGATAGTAGCCGCCTTCGGTCACCGTGAACGAGATGATCTTGCAGGCCGGGTCGGCACCGGCTTCGATCAGCGCGTCGAGGCTTTCGGTCCACGGCACGACGCGCTCGATCGAGCGGATCGTCTCGTACGCGCGTTCGCCCTGAGGCGTGACGGTTTCGAGCGTATAGACGCCATCTTGTGCTGCGAGCGCTTCGAGCACCGCGTTCATGTCGCTGCGGATATTGCCCACGGTGAGCGACCAGTGCGGTTCGCCCGGCAGATTCGCTTCGTTCAACCTGTGGAGATACCACGCCTGATGCGCGCGATGAAACGATCCCGCGCCGATATGCAGGATTACGTGTGCGGCCGCGCCGCTATCTTGCCCGCTGCTCATGTGCGTCTCCATGTATCTGGCTCGCGCGGCTTGTCGCGCGCGTCTTTTCTTCAGTTAGAGCATTTGCTCTGTATGTGAGCGAATGATCGTACCCGGCGAAATGAAAGTCAAGGCGGCTGCACAGGGTTTTCGTGGCGCAGCGCGGCGGCGCGTGGTCGCCTGACACGTTGAATGACCGGGCGACGCGCTTCGTCGCACGTTTTTGCATTGCATCATTCTTGACGTTGAACCCGCCAGGACTTACCCGAATGCAAAAAAGTATCGGTCCGCAGTCTCATTTTTAGTGGTGGCTTACGCGTTTGGAGGCTACTTTTCGCTGTACACGAAGAAGACGAGCGGCATCCTTGTGAGCCGCATCATGGAGGCAGACAGTGCAACCCGATCTGGAGATCGTGGCCGTACGCCGCGACGAGTCGTTCAAAGTGTGGTCGCACGGCTATCCGTATCGCACGGTACGCTGGCACTTTCACCCGGAGTACGAGATTCATCTGATCGTGGCGACCACGGGCAAGATGTTCGTCGGCGATCACATCAGCAGCTTCGCGCCGGGCAACCTCGTGTTGATGGGCCCGAACCTGCCGCACAACTGGGTGAGCGACGTGCCTGAGGGCGAGAGCATCGCGCAGCGCAATCTCGTCGTGCAGTTCGGCCAGGAGTTCGTGTCGAGCTGCCTCGAAAGTTTCCCCGAGTGGCGTCAGGTCGAGGCGTTGCTCGCCGACTCGCGCCGCGGCGTGTCGTTCGGCGCCCGCACGAGCGCCGCGATCCAGCCGCTCTTCCTCGAGTTGCTGGCGGCGCGCGGGCTGCGCCGTCTCGTGCTCTTCATGTCGATGCTCGAAATCCTGATGGGCGCAGAAGATCGCGAGACGCTCGCGAGTCCCGCGTATCAGGCCGACTCAACGGGCTTTGCATCGACGCGTATCAATCATGTGCTCTCGTATATCGGCAAGAACCTCGCGAACGAGCTGCGGGAATCGGATCTCGCACAACTGGCCGGTCAGAGCGTGAGCGCCTTTTCGCGTTATTTCCGTCGGCATACGGGCTTGCCGTTCGTGCAATACGTGAACCGCATGCGCATCAATCTCGCATGTCAGTTGCTCACCGATAGCGAACTCAGCGTCACCGACATCTGCTTCAAGGCGGGCTTTAACAATCTGTCGAATTTCAACCGGCAGTTTCTCGCGGTGAAAGGCATGGCGCCTTCGAGGTTCCGCCGCTATCAGCAACTGAACGACGCGAGCCGCGATGCATCGGAAGAAGCCGCGGCGCGCGGCGCGGGCATCGACGATGCGCCCGCCATCGTGCTCGCGCCGGGTCTGCCGCGTCCTGCCGCCTCTGCGTATCCGCCAACGTAACGCCTACCTTGTTCATACGCCTCGCTTGCCAGCAAGGCGTTCTGCTTCACCTGTGTTTCAACACGTATCGCGCTGCCCGACGGCAGCGTGACGGACGTGCTCACTTCAAGAACGGAGACAACCATGACGCAAACCACCTTCAAACACGCATCGTTGAATACTTTCGCGCGGCGCGGCGTGTTGTACGCGAGCCTCGCATTCAGCCTGTCCGTGGTCGCGGCGCCTGCCGCGCAGGCAGCGCCGCTCAAGATCGGCATGACGTTTCAGGAACTGAATAATCCCTATTTCGTGACGATGCAGAAGGCCCTCAACGACGCGGCCTCGTCGACCGGCGCAACGGTGATCGTGACCGACGCGCATCACGACGTGAGCAAACAGGTGAGCGACGTCGAAGACATGCTGCAGAAGAAGATCGACATTCTGCTCGTGAATCCGACCGATTCGACCGGCATTCAATCGGCGGTGACGTCCGCGAAGAAAGCGGGCGTCGTGGTCGTCGCCGTGGACGCGAACGCAAATGGTCCGGTCGACTCGTTCGTCGGCTCGAAGAACTTCGACGCTGGGCAGATGGCCTGCGAGTATCTGTCGAAGTCGATCGGCGGCAGCGGCGAAGTGGCGATTCTCGACGGCATTCCGGTCGTGCCGATTCTCGAGCGCGTGCGCGGCTGCAAGGCCGCGCTTGCGAAGTCGCCCGGCGTAAAGCTCGTGGACACGCAGAACGGCAAGCAGGAACGCGCGACGGCGCTGTCGGTGACCGAAAACATGATCCAGGCGCATCCGAATCTGAAAGGCGTGTTCAGCGTGAACGATGGCGGATCGATGGGCGCATTATCGGCGATCGAGTCGTCGGGCAAAGACATCAAGCTGACGAGCGTCGACGGTGCGCCCGAAGCGATTGCCGCGATTCAGAAGCCGAATTCGAAATTCGTCGAGACGTCTGCGCAATTTCCTGCTGACCAGGTGCGTATCGCACTGGGCATCGCGTACGCGAAGAAGTGGGGCGCCAATGTGCCGAAAGCGATTCCCGTCGACGTGAAGATGATCGACAAGAGCAATGCCAAGGGTTTTAGCTGGTAAGCCGAATGCCCGCTGCCGCGCTTCGATTCCTGATGCGCGGCGGCGAGCAGTGATGGAGCACCCGATGGACACGATTCTCAAGCTCGACAACATCACCAAGAGCTTTCCCGGCGTGAAGGCGTTGCAAGGCATTCACCTCGAGATCGCACGCGGTGAGATTCATGCGCTGCTCGGCGAGAACGGCGCGGGCAAATCGACGTTGATGAAGATCTTGTGCGGCATTTATCAGCCGGACGAAGGCACGATCACGATCGAAGGCGAGCCGCGCCACTTCGCGAACTATCACGATGCGGTGGCTGCCGGCGTCGGCATCGTATTTCAGGAATTCAGTCTGATTCCGTATTTGAACGCCGTGGAGAACATGTTCCTGGGCCGCGAAATGAAGAATGGCCTGGGCCTGCTCAATCGCGGCGGGATGCGGCGCGCAGCTGCGGAAATTTTCGGGCGGCTTGGCGTTTCGATCGACCTGTCGGTGCCTATTCGCGAGCTCTCGATCGCGCAGCAGCAATTCGTCGAAATCGGTAAGGCGTTGTCGCTCGAAGCGCGCATCCTCATTCTCGATGAACCGACTGCGACGCTCACGCCTGCCGAAGCGGAGCATCTGTTTGCGATCATGCGCGACCTGAAAAAGCAGGGTGTCGCGATGATTTTCATCTCTCACCACCTCGAAGAAATTTTCGAAGTATGCGACCGCATCACGGTGTTGCGCGACGGCCAGTATGTCGGCATGACGGAAGTTGCGCAGTCCGACGTGGGCCGCCTCGTCGAGATGATGGTGGGGCGCCGCATTGAAAGCAGCTTTCCACCAAAGCCGCCGTTGCGGCCGGACGCGAAAATCGTACTGGACGTGCAGAAGCTGCAGCTGCTGAAAGACAGCCCGATGCTGCAATTCACACTGCGCGAAGGCGAGATTCTCGGCTTCGCCGGACTAGTGGGTTCGGGCCGCACCGAAACCGCGCTCGCCGTGATCGGCGCGGACCCGGCCTATGTGAAGGAGATTCGCATCAACGGCGAGGCTGCCAATCTGTCCGATCCGGCCGATGCATTGCGCGCGGGCGTGGGGATTCTTCCTGAAAGCCGTAAGACGGAAGGGTTGATTACGGACTTCTCGATCAAGCAGAACATCTCGATCAACAACCTCGGCAAGTATCGCTCGCTCCGATTCTTCATCGATCAGCGCAGCGAAGCGCGCGCCACCGCCGACATCATGAAGCGCGTGGGTGTGAAAGCGCCGACCATGCACACCGAAGTCGCGACGCTCTCGGGTGGCAACCAGCAGAAAGTGGTGATTGCGCGTTGGCTGAACCATCACACCAACATTCTGATCTTCGACGAACCGACGCGCGGCATCGACGTCGGCGCGAAGGCGGAGATCTATTTGCTGATGCGCGAACTCACTGCGCGCGGCTATTCGATCATCATGATTTCGTCCGAACTGCCGGAGATCGTCGGCATGTGCGACCGCGTCGCCGTGTTCCGCCAAGGTCGCATCGAAGCGCTGCTCGAAGGCGACCAGATCGACTCTAACGCCGTGATGACCTATGCAACCGCCGGCACTCGTGGAGCCCAGCATGAACACGCCTAATCCTTCTTCTTCGCCGAAAACATCGACCGTCAGTAGTGACACGCCCGGCGCGCCGGTGCGCTTTACATGGGCCGCGTTGAAGCGCTCCACGCTGTTCTATCCGTTCATCGGCTTGCTCGTTGTCTGCATCGTCATGGTGTTCGCGAGCGACAGCTTCCTCTCGGGCGCCAACATCGAGAACGTACTGCGCCAGGTGTCGATCAACGCAATCATCGCGGTCGGCATGACGTGCGTGATTTTGACCGGCGGCATCGATCTGTCCGTGGGCTCCGTGATGGCTCTGGCAGGCACGCTCGCCGCCGGTTTGATGGTGGCCGGCATGAATGCGCTTGCTGCGTTGGCGGTGGGCGTTGCCGTCGGCCTCGGCTTCGGCGCGGCCAACGGTTTCTTCGTCGCGTTCGCCGGCATGCCGCCGATCATCGTGACGCTCGCGACCATGGGCATTGCGCGCGGTCTGGCGCTGATCTACACGGGCGGGTATCCGATCGACGGTTTGCCCGACTGGGTCAGCTTTTTCGGCAGCGGCAAGATTCTCGGCATTCAGGCGCCGGTCGTGATCATGGCGGTGATCTATGTCATCGCGTGGGTGTTGCTGGAGCGCATGCCGTTTGGCCGGTACGTGTATGCGATCGGCGGCAATGAACAGGCGACGCGTCTATCCGGCGTGCGCGTGGCGCGCGTGAAGCTGATCGTCTACACGATCGCAGGGTTGACGTCCTCATTCGCGGCCATCGTATTGACCGCACGTTTGATGAGCGGTCAGCCGAATGCGGGCGTGGGTTTCGAACTCGACGCCATCGCCGCCGTGGTAATGGGCGGCACTTCGATTTCCGGCGGACGCGGCTCGATCATCGGCACGTTGATCGGCGCGCTGCTGCTCGGCGTGTTGAACAACGGGCTGAACATGGTCGGCGTGAATCCGTATGTGCAGAACGTGATCAAGGGCGGAATCATTCTGCTCGCGATTTACATCAGCCGTGACCGTAGAAAGTAAGGCTCGAATTTCCATCTGATCTCCACTTCAGGCAGGATTTGCAATGACGAATCAATCTACTTCATCCGACAAGCAGAACATGACCGCGATTGTTTGCCACGCACCGAAGGACTATCGCGTGGAACAGGTCGCGAAACCGCGTGCGCGAGCGCACGAACTGGTGATCCGTATTGCGGCGTGCGGCATCTGCGCGAGCGACTGCAAATGCCATTCGGGCGCGAAGATGTTCTGGGGCGGTCCAAGCCCGTGGGTCAAGGCGCCAGTGATTCCGGGCCACGAGTTCTTCGGCTTCGTGCAGGAGCTCGGAGACGGCGCGGCCGAGCATTTCGGCGTTAAGGTCGGCGACCGTGTGATCGCGGAACAGATCGTGCCGTGCGCAAAGTGCCGCTATTGCAAGTCGGGCCAATACTGGATGTGCGAAGTGCACAACATTTTCGGGTTCCAGCGCGAAGTCGCGGACGGCGGCATGGCCGAGTACATGCGCATTCCGCCGACAGCAATCGTCCACAAGATTCCCGACGGGATTTCACTGGAAGACGCTGCGATCATCGAGCCGCTCGCGTGCGCGATTCACACCGTCAATCGCGGCGACTTGCAACTGGACGACGTGGTTGTGATTGCCGGCGCGGGGCCGCTCGGATTGATGATGACGCAAGTCGCGCATCTGAAGACGCCGAAGAAGCTCGTGGTGATCGACCTCGTCGAAGAGCGCCTGGCGCTTGCGCGCGAATACGGCGCGGACGTCACGATCAATCCAAAAACTGACGACGCGCTCGCAATCATCCATTCGCTTACCGACGGCTACGGCTGCGACGTATATATTGAAACGACCGGTGCACCGATCGGCGTGAATCAGGGCATGGATCTGATCCGCAAGCTCGGGCGCTTTGTCGAGTTCTCGGTGTTTGGCGCGGATACTACGCTCGACTGGTCGGTGATCGGCGATCGCAAGGAACTCGACGTGCGCGGCGCGCATCTCGGCCCGTATTGCTATCCGATTGCGATCGATCTGCTCGCGCGCGGACTCGTTACGTCGAAAGGGATTGTCACGCACGGCTTTTCGCTGGAAGAATGGGATGAAGCGATCAAGATCGCCAATTCGCTCGATTCGATCAAAGTACTCATGAAGCCGCGCGCCTGAGCCTGCGCCTGGGCGGAAACCGGAGCGGCATATAAACGGAGACTGTATGGATTACGTCATCGGCGTGGATATCGGCACGCAGAGCACGAAGGCGCTGCTCGTCGATCAGCATGGGGCCATCGTCGCGCACCATGCGTCGAGCTACCAGCCGGATACGCCCAGGCCGCTATGGGCGGAACAGTGGCCCGCCGTGTGGTTCAAGGCGGTCACGGAATGCATTGCCGCGTGCGTTCGCAAGGCAAAGGAGGCGGGCGTCGCGGCAAGTTCGATCAAGACTGTGTGCGTGAGCAGTCTGTATGGCGGCTCGGGCATTCCTGTCGATAGCGATATGCGTCCGCTCTATCCCTGCCTCATATGGATGGACCGGCGTGCGACCGATCAGGTCGAGTGGGTGCGCAACAACGTCGACCTCGATCGGCTCTACACGATCACAGGCAACGGCGTGGACAGCTATTACGGCTACACGAAGATGTTGTGGCTGCGCGATCACGAGCCGGACGTATGGGCGCAAACACGTTATTTTCTTCCGCCGAACGCGTATGTGATCTACATGCTGACCGGCGAGATTGCAGTCGATCACAGTTCCGCCGGCAATATCGGCGGCATTTACGACATCGCGAAGCGCGACTGGTCGGACGAGGCGCTCGACATGCTTGGCATTCCCGCAACGATGATGCCGGAGCGCCTCGTTGAATCGTCTGAAGTCGTGGGCAGCTTGCTATCGCAGTGGACTGAAGAATTGGGACTCGCGGCAGGCACGGCGATCGTCGCGGGCGGTGTGGACGCGGCCGTCGCAACGTTCGCGGCCGGCGTGAGCCGCGCGGGGCAGCATGTGGCGATGATCGGCACGAGCATGTGCTGGGGATACATCAATCAGACGGTGGATGCCCGCCACGGATTGATCAGCATGCCTCACGTTTTCAACGGCCAGCGCGACATTTATGTATTCGGCGGCGCGATTACCGCCGGGGCGTCCGTGACCTGGTATCGCGATCAGTTCTGCCATGCGGAGATCGAAGCTGCGCGCGCGACGCCTCATGGCGATCCGCATCGGCTGCTTGAGGACAACGCCGCGAAGGTGCCGGCCGGGTCCGATGGCGTGATGTTTCTGCCGTATTTGATGGGGGAACGCAGCCCCGTCTGGGACGCAAAGGCGAGCGGCGCATTCGTCGGCCTAAGTCTGTTCCATACGCGGGCGCATCTATATCGCGCGGTACTGGAGGGCGTGTCGTTCGCGTTGAAGCACAACATAGAGGCGGGCCGCAAAGGCGCGCAGTCGCTGGAAGACAAACTGGTGGTGGTCGGCGGCGCGGCGCATTCCGACTTGTGGATGCAGATCATCGCCGACATCACCGGCTATCCGGTCTACACCATCGAGCAGGAAGTCGAGGCGGCAATGGGCGCCGCATTGCTCGCGGCGCTGGGCGTCGGACTGATTTCGCAGGAAGCGGCGCAGGGAGGATGGGTCACGCTGGTCGAGCGTGCGCAACCGGACGCCGCGCGAATGGCCCTCTATGAACAGCGCTTCGGCATCTACACGGATCTCTATCCGGCATTGAAACCGGTCATGCATCGCTTGCAAACATCATGAATGCTACTTTCGATTTTTCTGGCCGCTCGATACTGGTGACGGGCGCTTCGAGCGGAATCGGCCGCGCGACGGTCGAGATGTTGTGCACTTGCGGCGCGAACGTGGTGGCGGCGGCGCGCAATGTCAGCGAGCTTGCGCGCCTCGCTGAAGAGACCGGCTGCGAGCCGTTGATGCTCGACGTGAGCGACGAGGCTGCAATCGACGATGCGTTTGCGTCGCTCGGTCCTTTCGACGGTCTCGTGAATTGCGCAGGAATCGCGTTGCTCGAACGGGCAGTGGATACCACCGCCGCGAGTTTCGATCGCGTGATGGCAGTGAACACGCGCGGCGCCGTGCTGGTTGCGAAGCATGTGGCGCGAGGAATGATCGAGGCAAAGCGGGCTGGCAGCATCGTCAATGTGTCGAGTCAGGCGGCGCTCGTGGCGCTTGACGACCATCTGAGCTATTCGGCTTCAAAAGCGGCGTTGGATGCGGTGACGCGAGCCTTGTGCATCGAATTGGGGCCGTTCGGAATTCGCGCGAATAGCATTAATCCCACTGTGACGTTGACACCTATGGCCGTGCAGGCCTGGAGCGATCCTGTGAAGCGGGAGCCTGCTCTCAAGGCTATTCCTCTCGGGCGATTCGCCGAACCCGCTGAGGTGGCTTCGGTCGTAGCGTTCTTGTTGAGCGATGCGGCTTCTATGGTGAGTGGGGTTTCGTTGGCTGTCGATGGGGGATTTACTGCGAGGTGATGTTGGTCTCGTGGCGATTGCTGTTCTTCAACCCCAGGCCTTTCCTTGATGTCACCGTGGTTTATGAGCGCTGCCCCGTGCGGGGCAGCGCTCAGCAACTACAACACAACTACAACATAGTCCTGACATGCCAAAGCTCAGGAAACAGCACCACGTCGAGCATTTTGCGCAGATACGGCGCCCCACTTGTCCCGCCCGTTCCCTGCTTGAACCCAATGATCCGCTCGACCGTAGTCACATGCCTGAACCGCCACTGCCGGAAAGCATCCTCGAGATCGACCAGTTCTTCGGCCATCTCGTACAACTCCCAGTGCTTCGAAGGATTGCGATAGACCTCCAGCCAGGCCGCTTCAACGGAAGCATCATGAACCGTCGGCTGCGTCCAGTCGCGTGTGAGTCGCGAAGGAGAGATCGCGAACCCGCGACGCGCCAGCAGCTTCACTACTTCATCGTAGAAAGACGGGGACTCGAGAGAAGCCTTCACCTCGGCGAGCACTTCAGCACGGTGCGCATGCGGCTTTAACATCTGCTCGTTCTTGTTGCCAAGCAGAAACTCGATCTGCCGATACTGGTAAGACTGAAACCCCGACGAACTGCCCAGGTAAGGACGCATCGACGTGTACTCAGAAGGCGTCATCGTTGCAAGTACGCTCCAGGCTTGCACCAGTTGCTCCATGATCCGCGAGACGCGGGCAAGCATCTTGAACGCCGGAGGCAACTCATCGCGATGCACAGCGCCCAGCGCGGCGCGCAACTCGTAGAGCGCGAGCTTCATCCACAATTCGCTCGTCTGATGCTGAATGATGAACAGCATCTCGTTGTGATCGGGCGACAAAGGATGTTGCGCATCCAGCACCGTGCCGAGCGACAGGTAATCGCCGTAACTCATCGACTCGGAAAAGTCGAGTTGTGCGTCGTGCCAGCCATCGGCTGAAGCAGCGTTCGTAGCCGGCGCTTCAGCGGAAGCGGACGCAGCGCGCCCATGACCGAACGGACAACCTTGCGCGGGCTTTTCTTCGGGCAAGCCCGGCGTTTGCATATGATCGTTCATCGCGCGCTCCTCAGGTCACCGCGCTGCGCGCGGCGAATTCGGGTGCTCGCCAGGTCTCGCGCACGAGCACCTCGCGTAACGTTTCGACGGCATCCCATACATCGACGAAGCGCGTATACAGCGGCGTGAAGCCGAAGCGCAATACGTGCGGCTCCCGATAATCGCCGATCACGCCGCGCGCAATCAACGCCTGCATGACCTCGTAACCATGCGGATGTTCGAAGCTCGCATGCGAGCCGCGCTGTGAATGTGCGCGCGGCGTGACGAGCTTCAACGGAAATTCACTGCAACGGGTCTCGACCAGTTCGATGAACAGATCGGTCAGCGCGAGCGACTTGCGGCGAATCGCCTGCATGTCGGTCTGCAGGAAGACGTCGAGTCCGCATTCGACGAGTGCCATCGAGACCATCGGCTGCGTGCCGCACAGAAAGCGGCCAATGCCGTCGTCGGGCTGATATGCGGGGTCCATCTTGAACGGCGCACGGTGCCCCCACCAGCCGGAAAGCGGCTGCGCAAAATCGTTCTGATGGCGCTGCGGCACCCAGACGAATGCGGGCGAGCCCGGGCCGCCGTTCAGGTATTTGTACGTGCAACCCACTGCATAGTCGGCACCCACGCCGTTCAGATCGACCGGCACGGCGCCGGCCGAATGCGCGAGATCCCACAGCGCCAGCGCGCCGTTGTCGTGAATCAGTTTGGTCAACGCGGCCATGTTGTGCATGTAGCCGGTGCGGTAGTTGACGTGCGTGATCATCGCGATCGCGGTGTCTTCGCAGATTGCGTCGGGCAACTCGGACGGGTCGTCGACCAGTCGAAGTTCATAGCCGCGGTCGAGCTGCTCGATCAAGCCCTGCGCGATGTAAAGGTCCGTCGGAAAGTTAGAGCGCTCCGAGACGATCACGCGGCGCTGCGGGTCGCGTGCGTTCGCGAGCCGCAGCGCGGCGGACAGCAGCTTGAACAGATTGATCGAGATCGTATCGGTGACGACCACTTCGTTTTCAGCCGCGCCGATCAACGGCGCAAGCTTGTTGCCGAGGCGCCGCGGCAACGCGAACCAGCCCGCGGCGTTCCAGCTGCGGATCAAACCCTCGCCCCATTCGGCGGCGATCACGGTTTGTGCGCGTTGCGCCGCTGCGGCTGGCGGCACGCCGAGCGAATTGCCGTCGAGGTAAATGGTGGTCGGCGACAACGCGAACTGGTCGCGTAATGTCGCGAGCGGGTCGGCGCTATCGAGCGCCAATGCTTCTTCGCGGTGTTTCATGGTGGTCTCGTTCAGTCGGATGATGCGGATTCGACAATCAGTACGCGTCAGGAAGCGCGCGGAGCACTGCGCGCACGGGGCTTGCGTCGAGCGTGGTCAGTTTCAGCGGCAGCGCGATCAGCTCGTAGTCGCCGGGAGCTACGTCGTCGAGCACGATGCCTTCGAGAATAGCCATGCCGTGCGCGCGAACGCGGTGATGCGCGTCCATCGTTTTCGATTCCTGCAGATCGAGCGAAGGCGTGTCGATGCCGATCAGCTTGACGCCCTTCGTCGCCAGCAGGTCGATCGTCTCAGGCGCGACGGCGCAGAAGCCGCTGTCCCACGCCGCAGTCGGCGCATTTCTGTAAGTTCGCAGTAAGACTCGCGGTGGCAAGTCGCCCTGCAAACCATCTAGGTGTTGTGGCGTCACAACAGGCGAGGCGCCGATGCAATGAATCACGCGGCATCGTCCGAGGTAGATGTCGAGCGGTACATGGCCAATGGCGGCGCCTGCTGCGTCGTAGTGCAAGGGGGCGTCGGTATGGGCGCCGGTGTGCGGCGAGAGAGTCAGCCGTGCGACGTTCACGGGCGACCCGGCCTCGATTCGCCAGACGCGCTCAATGCCAACGGGGGTGTCGCCAGGCCAGACCGGCGTTGCCGTATCGACGGCGGGGGTTATGTCCCAGAGTGTCTGCATGTCTCCATCTGCGGTTGATGTCTATAGGGAATGATAGGTGTCTGACCGCGAAATGTGATTGCGAAAAAATCTCCTTCCGAGCCGTGTCTTGGAACATAATTTGAGACAAATGGGAAAGGGAGACCGAATATGAACGCGATCTCGCTCGACGCCACCGATTGCCGTATTTTGACGGTGCTCCAGCAAGAAGGACGAATCAGCAATCTCGATCTCGCGGAGCGCATCTCGCTGTCGCCGTCGGCGTGCCTGCGGCGCTTGCGACTACTCGAAGAGCAGGGCGTCATCGAGCACTACCGCGCGTGTCTAAACCGCGAGGTGTTGGGATTCGAACTGGAAGCATTCGTGCAGGTGTCGATGCGCAACGACCAGCAGAATTGGCACGAGCGCTTTGCGGATGCACTGCGCGATTGGCCGGAAGTGGTCGGCGCCTTTGTCGTGACAGGGGAGACGCATTACCTGCTGCGCGTTCTTGCGCACAACCTCAAGCACTATTCGGATTTCGTCCTGGAGCGTCTCTATAAGGCGCCGGGAGTGATGGATATTCGCTCGAATATCGTGTTGCAGACTTTGAAGGAAGATTCGGGCGTGCCGGTGTCGCTGGTCACGAAAACCGGCGGCCACGGCGCGCCGCACAACGATCGTTGAGGCGCTGCCTCGCGTTGGCGCCGTTGCAGCTGCTGAATGCAGCTACAGTGGTTTGAGTCCGTGAAACTGGCCGTTCTGAAACACGAGCGGCGCGATCTCCGCCGCATTCTCATGCACGCCGCAACGTTCCACCTCGCCGACGAAAATCACGTGGTCGCCTTCTTCGTAACGGCTGCGGTTATGGCACTCGAACCAGGCTAGCGCGCCGTCGAGTACGGGCATGCCCGTGTCGCCCGCCGCGTGCGATACGCCTTCGAACCGATCGCCTTTGACCGTGGCAAACCGCTTGCATAGATCGAGTTGCGACGAGGCCAGCACATTGACGACGTAATGGCTGTTCGTGCGGAACACCGGCATGGACGCCGAGCGCGTTGCGAGGCTCCACAGCACCAGTGGCGGGTCGAGCGAAACCGAATTAAACGAACTGGCGGTGATGCCGATCAACTGCCCCGACGCCGCACGCGTTGTGATCACGGTGACGCCGGTAGCAAACTGGCTGAGCGCCTGCCGGAAGGCGGCCTGGTCGAAATTGGGCGGGCTGGCTCGCTTCATTGCGCGCACGCCGTGGATGCACGTGGGCGGAAAGCCGCGCTAAAGCGCTTGCCCGCACAGCGGGAAACAGATAATTCAAAAGTCATAGTGAAAATCGTCGATTTGCCCCAATTTTAACTGCAATCGCGATGCACCGGCCGGACACAGAACGGCGCATCGCAAAACCCGCTAAGCTGAACACTGCGCCGGCACCATAAGCGCTGTAGCGAAGCGGAAGCGGCATAGGCCGATCACGAGCTTGAAGGAGCGAGCAGCATGAGTCAGACAGGCGAAGTCGCCACCTTGGGTGGCGGGTGTTTCTGGTGCCTCGAAGCGGTTTATCTGGGCGTCGAGGGAGTGAACTCCGTGGAGTCGGGCTATGCAGGCGGCGAGACGCAGCGTCCGACGTATGAGCAGGTGTGCGACGGCGCAACGGGCCACGCCGAGGTCGTCAAGGTAGATTTCGATCCGGCAAAGATCGGCTATCGCGAGATTCTCGATATTTTCTTCGCGATCCACGATCCGACGCAGTTGAACCGTCAAGGTAACGACGTCGGCACGCAATACCGCTCAGTGATCTTCACGCACTCCGACGCGCAGCGCGAGACGGCTTTGCAGGCAATCCGCGAAATCGGCGAGCAGGGCATCTACGACGGCCAGATCGTCACGCAGGTACTGCCGCTCGACGGCAACTACTGGCCCGCCGAGGCCTATCATCAGAACTATTTTGCGCAGCATCCGAATCAGGGCTACTGCTCGTTCGTGGTCGCGCCGAAAGTAGCGAAGTTCCGTCAGAAGTTCGCGCACCGCATCAAGGCGAGCTGACGGGGAGGGAGCCGACATCTTCGTGCTCGTGTGCAAGCCGCGCACAGGCTTCGACGATTTCGCGCGCCAGTTCCACACAACTGAGCGGCGCTGAGCCTTCAGCCTTGTTGTTGACCGCGATCACCACCGGCTGGCCGGCAAGCGCATAACGCGCGGCCAGTTCGGCGAGCGACGCGCGCGTCGCCGGATCCTGGTCGACGAGCCGGTCGAACGGCTCGTACTTCGCCTTCGCCTGCTCGTACTTGAAGCCGCCATGCAGGCTCCAGCGAACGATTAGCGGCCCGGCCGGTTCGCCGTCCAGCAGCGCGAGCGCCGCAGCCTGCCGCAGAGGGTCGGGCATCCGCGCATGGATGCCCACGCAGTAGCGCACGCCCGCCACTTTGAGTGTACGAATGAAGCGCGGCGTGAGCAGACTGGCGTCGCGGATTTCGATCGCATAGCAGGTGCCTTGCGGCAGCTTCGGCAACGCCGTCAGAAAGTCGCCGAGCCGTTCTATGAACGCGGCCGGCTGCGCGAGCATCTGGTCGGGCAGCGGCGACAGCTGGAACACCAGCGCGCCCGCCTTTGCGCCGAGACCTTCCAGACACGGCGTGACGAAATCGTCGATCGCCATCTGCGCGTTGAGAAAGCATGGGTTCAGCGACACCGGCTCGCCGCGTTCGGCGCGCACCGTTGCGTCGGTGATCGTCATCGGCGCTTTTACGATAAAGCGGAAATGCTCGGGCACCTGCTGTGCGTAGCGCAGGTATTCAGTGACCGTGAGCGCCTGATAGAACGACCGGTCGATGCTGACTGTCTTGAGCAGCGGATGCGCGCCGTAGGCGGTGAGGCCGTCGCGCGAGAGCTTGCTGTTGCTGTACTCATCGCCGTACACGATGCCGTTCCAGCCGGGAAACGACCATGTCGATGTGCCGAGGTGCACGTGCGGCGGCAGTTGCGCGGCGAGCGCGAGTAGCTCCGGCGAGGGCGGGGCGGCGAGGATTTCCTTCGTGCGGCGCTTTTGGGGCGTATTGGCTTGCAGCGGGTTTGCTGCGGCGAACGCCGGCGCTTCGTCCTGCTGCCCGTCTTGTTGCTCGTCCTGCTGCCACAGCGACGCGGCGGCGGCTGTCTCGCGCGCACCGCGCCGGCTCGCCGGCTCCGACACGGGGGCGGGGCTGGCGGGCGGGGACTGAGAGGCGGCCTCCTGCGCGTGCGGCAATGGATCGCCGGAGACAATGCCCGAAGGCTTCGCGCGCGCTCCGATTTCCGCCGATGCAACCGCCGGTTCCACCGGCATTCCGAACAGATCGAACTGCACCGCTTCGCTTTGCACGTCCGCCTGGAGTGGCGCTTCCGGCTCGCCCAGCGCCTGTTCGACTTCGCTTGTCCCGCTCTGGCCCATCGAGATTCGACCTGCTGTTCAGTAGTTTGCGCCGCGGCGGCACGCTGGTGCACGACGCTGCGGTGCTCACGTCACAGCGGCTTCTCGTACATGTAACGGCGCGACCACGGCAGGGTTTTAGCGCTGCGGCCGGCCTTCCGGCATACGACCTGATAGATGGAGACGTCGTCGTTTTCGAATGCGTACGCGCAGCCGGCCAGATAGACGCGCCAGATGCGGAATTTTTCGTCGTCGACGAGCTTGCGGGCTTCTTCCGCATGCGCCTCGAAATTCTCCGCCCAGATGTCGAGCGTGTGCGCATAGTGACGGCGCAGGCTTTCGACGTCAACCGCTTCGAGCCCGCCGCGCTGCATCGATTCGAGTGCGAGGCTGATGTGCGGCAACTCGCCGTCGGGAAACACATAACGGTCGATGAACTCGCCGCCGCCAAGCGCGGTTTCGCCACTATCCGAGTCGCTCGACGTGATGCCGTGGTTCATCGCGACGCCGTCGTCGGCGAGCAGGTCATGCATCTTCTTGAAATAACCCGGCAGATTTTTGCGTCCGACGTGCTCGAACATGCCCACGCTCGTGATGCGGTCGAATTGCCCTTCGACGTCGCGGTAATCCTGCAGACGAATCTCGATCTGATTTTCGAGGCCCGCGGCTTTCACACGCGCCGTGGCCAGATCGAACTGGTTCTGCGACAGCGTCACGCCCACGCATTGCGCACCGAATTTCTGCGCTGCGCGCAGCACCAGCGCGCCCCAGCCGCAGCCGATGTCGAGCAGGCGCTGCCCCGGCTGCAACTGGATCTTGGTGAGGATGTGGTCGATTTTCTTGATCTGCGCGGTCGCCAGATCTTCGTTGCCGTTCTCGAAGTACGCGCACGAGTACACCATGTTCTCGTCGAGCCACAGCTTGTAGAACTCGTTCGAGACGTCGTAGTGATACTGGATCGCCTTCCGGTCCGACGCTTTCGAATGCTGGAAATAGCGCCGCATGCGTGCGAGTTTGCTCGCACTGGTGACGGTATTGCGCGCGAGCTGATAGCCCACGTTGATGATGTCCGAGAGCTTGCCCTCGATGTCGATCTTGCCCTTGACGTACGCCTCGCCCAGATTGTCGAGGCTCGGTTCGAGCAGGTAAGGCAGCGCCGTCGCGCTTTTCACATGCAACGTGACCTGAGGCGCGGCGAACCGCCCGAAGTCGTGTTGCTGGCCGTCCCACAGCACCAGACGTGCTGGTAAGTCAGCCCTGGTCTTTACTTCTTCCACCCACTGCGCCAGCTTTTTCTCCCAGAACATGCGATCTCTCCGTGTCCGTTGAACTAAAGCGAAGCTTGTGTGGAGCGCAAATCAGTGCGGCGCGACTCCCATGCCGCGAGATGCGATCCGTGTGCCGCGCGCTGCTGCGTTGGCTGCGCGCTGGCGACATTGTTTGTGTCGATTCACGGCGACAGACGGGCGATCTGCCAGTCGCTGTTCTCGCTTACGCGCGTGTAAAGCAGGCGGTCATGCAAACGCGACGGCCGACCTTGCCAGAATTCGATTGCTTCGGGCACCAAACGATAACCGCCCCAATGCGGCGGACGGGGAGGCTCATCGCCATATTGCAGGCGCATTTCGCGTTCGCGGGTTTCGAGCTGCGAGCGGCTTTCAATCACCTGACTCTGATTCGATGCCCATGCGCCGATTCGTGAACCGGCCGGACGCGACGCGAAATACGCGTCGCTTTCTTCCGCGCTCGTTTTGACGACGCGCCCCTCAATGCGCACCTGGCGCTCGAGTTCGATCCAGTAGAACAGCAGGCTCGCGTACGGATTGGTGGCTAGCTCGCGGCCTTTGCGGCTTTCGTAGTTGGTGAAGAACACGAAGCCCCGTTCGTCGACGCCCTTAATCAACACGATGCGCGCCGAAGGCCGGCCGCGTGAGTCGACGGTGGCGAGCGTCATCGTATTCGGTTCGGGCAGCTTCGCGTCGACAGCCTGTTGAAACCAGACGTCGAATTGCCGCAACGGGTTGCGATCTACGTCGCCGATGTCCAGAGAACCCAGCGAATAGTTTTTTCGAAGTTCGGCGAGTGAGGTCATGTTGTTATGCGAACGCTACAGTCAGGGCAGTATAGCTAAGGCATTAATTTTTTGCGCGCGACTGGATCAAGCGCGACGCAGGCCCGGCGTGCATGATCGGGTAATGCCCCGGAGCGCGACAGGGTGATTGCGGCGGCAATGCTCATTCAGGCGTTCAGGCAAAATACGGCTGCGCGATCTGAAAGCGCGTCCGTTTTCTGCCTGTTCAATGAGCCCCATCATGTCGACCACCGCGCAATCCGATCTTACTACCAGCCTCGACGGGAGTGAAACCGCCGACCGTGCGCGGCGCTTCGGCGGCATTGCGCGTCTGTACGGCGCGCCGGCGCTCGCCGCTTTCGAAAGCGCGCATGTCGCGGTGATCGGGATCGGCGGAGTCGGGTCGTGGGTGGCCGAAGCGTTGGCGCGCAGCGCTGTCGGCACATTGACGCTGATCGATCTCGACAATGTCGCCGAGAGCAACACGAACCGGCAGATTCACGCGCTCGACGGCAACTACGGAAAACCGAAAGTCGAAGCAATGGCCGAGCGCATCGCGGCAATCAATCCGTTCTGCGACGTGCGCCTCGTGGAAGACTTTGTCGAGCCCGACAATTTCGCGGCGACGCTCGGCGGCGGCTTCGACTATGTGATCGACGCGATTGACAGCGTGCGCACCAAAACCGCGCTGATCGCGTGGTGCGTCGAGCGCAAGCAGCCGTTGATCACGATTGGCGGCGCGGGCGGCCAGCTGGATCCGACGCGCATTCGCATCGACGATCTCGCGTTGACGATTCAGGACCCGTTGCTGTCCAAGGTGCGTGGGCAGTTGCGAAAGCAGCATGGGTTTCCGCGCGGGCCGAAAGCTAGATTCAAGGTGAGCGCGGTGTATTCCGACGAGCCGCTCATCTACCCGGAGGCGGCGGTCTGCGATATCGATGCGGAAGCGGAGCACGTCACCACGTCGCCCGGTCATACGGGGCCGATCGGCTTGAACTGTGCGGGCTTCGGTTCGAGCGTTTGCGTGACGGCGAGTTTCGGTTTCGCCGCCGCCGCGCATGTGCTGCGTGCCTTGACGAAACAGGCGGGGTGATGCGTTTCTAGCGCGGCAAGCGGCGTGCGGCACGAGCCGGAATTCAGCCCGACGCCGCACGCGCGTAATCTGGGTGCCTAGACTCGCTTCAGTACAGCGCCGCGCTGAGCTTGCGCCGCCATTGCGACACCAGCTCTGGCTGATGCGCGGCGAGATCGAACACCGAGAGCATGGTCTTACGGCCAATGTCGTCGCGGAACGTGCGGTCGCGCTGCACGATGCCCAGCAGATGTTCTAGCGCGTCGGCGTACTTGCGGCGTGCGATCAGCGCGCTTGCCAGATCGAAACGCGCCTCCAGATCGTCCGGATGACTTGCGACGCGCGCTTCCAGCGCATCGGTGGGCGGCAGGTCGGCGGCGGCATCCACGGCGTCGAGCCGCGTCTTGATCGCGTTGAAGCGCGCGTCGATGCCTTGCGTGGTTTTCGGCGACAGCAGATCGACTTCGTTGCGCGCCTCGTCGATGCGGTTGTCGTCAAGCAGCATCTCGATGCGATCCATGCGTGCTTCGTCGAAGCCCGGGTCGTAGGCGAGCGCGGATTCCAGCGCATCGTAAGCGTCTTCGCGGCGACCTTCCTCGAGCGCGGTCTGTGCCTCGAGACGCGCAGCATCCGCGCCTTGCGGCACGAGCCGCTCGATGAATTCGCGCAGTCGGCCCTCAGGCAGCACGCCGATGAACTGATCCACCGGTTGGCCGTCGGCAAACGCCATGACGTGCGGGATGCTGCGCACCTGGAAGTGCGCGGCCAGTTCCTGATTCTCGTCTACGTTCACCTTGACGAGCTTCCATTTCCCGGCGGCTTCGGCTTCGAGCTTCTCCAGCATCGGGCCGAGCGTCTTGCAGGGGCCGCACCACGGCGCCCAGAAATCGACCAGCACAGGGGCCAGTGTCGACGCCGTGATGACGTCCTTTTCGAATGTGGCCAGAGTGGTGTCCATTGCGTCCTCGTCGATAAAAACGGTTTGTCTGCTAGTTGGGGCCGAGCGGCGTGGATTCAATGTTCAATGCGCGCCGCGACGTCGCCGGGACTGGCCGTCATTTCTTTTGCGGCAGTGGAATCCATTCGGTTTCGCCCGGCACTTTGCCCATCTCCTGATTGGTCCATGCCACTTTCGCGGCTTCGATCTTCTCGCGCGAACTCGCGACGAAATTCCATTCGATAAAGCGTTCACCGTCGAGTTTTTCGCCGCCCAGGACCATCACGCGCGCACCGTGCGTGCTCGCGAGGGTAACGGTCTCGTCGAGCGCGAGCACTGCCATCTGGCCGACTTCGAGCGGCGTGCCGTCGATTTCCAGATCGCCGTCGACAAGATACACGCCGCGTTCCTCATGCTCCGGTTCCAGCGCGAAGGCGCTGCCCGGCGCGAACTCGCCGGCGACATAAAGCGTGCCGGAAAACGTCGTGACAGGCGAGGTTTCGCCGAAGGCCGTGCCGGCGATCACGCGCAGCGTGACGCCGTTGCGCTCGACCACGGGCAGCGTGTCGGCGACGTGATGCGCGAACGACGGCTCCACCTCTTCGTCTTCGAGCGGCAGCGCGACCCACGTCTGAATGCCGTGGATGGTCTGACCGTTCGCGCGGTCCTCGGCGGGCGTACGCTCGGAGTGGACGATGCCGCGCCCGGCCGTCATCCAGTTGACGTCGCCGGGGATGATTTTCTGCTCGGAGCCGAGACTGTCGCGATGCATGATCGCACCTTCGAACAGGAAGGTCACCGTGGCGAGACCGATATGCGGGTGCGGACGAACGTCGAGGCCGACGCCCGGTTCCAGCGTCGCCGGTCCCATGTGGTCGAAAAAGATGAACGGTCCGATCAGCCGCGCGGCCATTGCAGGCAGCACGCGCCGCACAGTCAGACTGCCGACATCGCGCAGATGCGGTTTGAGAACTGCTTTGATCGAAGAGGACATGGGCGGGCTCGGCTGAATAAGGAGGAAGAAATTTCTCAATGGACGATTCTACTGCGGAGGGCGCAACGACGACGTTTCGCAGCACAGTCCTGCTCCGAAAATCCGTAGCACGAACAATCACGTGCCCCGCCACCCTCCGCTAAACTCGCAGGTTCAATAATCAATTGGAGACTGGGATGTCACCCAGGGACCTGCTGCTCGCACTGATCGTGGTGATCGCGTGGGGCGTCAATTTCGTTGTGATCAAGGTGGGCTTGCATGGCGTGCCGCCCATGCTGCTAGGCGCGCTGCGCTTCATGCTCGCCGCGTTTCCGGCGATATTTTTCGTCAAGCGTCCGCAATTGCCGTGGCGCTGGCTGCTGGCGTACGGAACGACGATCTCCTTAGGGCAGTTCGCCTTCCTGTTCTCGGCCATGTACGTCGGCATGCCTGCGGGGCTCGCGTCGCTCGTATTGCAGGCGCAGGCATTTTTCACGCTGATCTTTGCGGCGTTTTTTCTGCACGAACGCTTCCGCTTGCCGAACGTCGCCGGTTTGCTGATTGCAGCTGCCGGGCTCGCCGTGATAGGCATGCAAGGCGGTCACGCCATGACGCTCGCCGGTTTCCTTCTCACGCTGTGCGCCGCGTGTTCGTGGGCGCTCGGCAACATCGTCACGAAGAAAGTCGGCAAGGTGGATCTGGTCGGCCTCGTGGTGTGGGGCAGCCTGATTCCGCCGCTGCCGTTCCTGGCGCTGTCGTATGCGTTGGAGGGCCCGCAGCGAATCGCTGCAGCGCTGTCGGGTATCAGCGCCATGTCGATCTTCGCGATCGTTTATCTCGCGTTCATCGCCACGCTGATCGGCTACGGTTTGTGGAGCCGTCTGCTGTCGCGCTATCCGGCGAGCCAGGTCGCACCGTTTTCGCTGCTCGTGCCGATCGTCGGCCTGGCGTCTGCATCTCTCTTTCTCGACGAGCGGCTTTCCGGCGCGCAGGTCGCCGGGGCGGTACTGGTGATGGCAGGGCTCGCGGTCAACGTGTTCGGCGGTTGGGTCGCTCAGCGCCTGTCGCCGGCGCGCTGAATCGCGCTACTGAACGAGAAAGGAAGGAAAAACGGCCGCATTGCTGCGGCCGTTTTTGCATCGTCGTATAACAGCGCGCTATACGCGCATTACGTCATGCGGTTTTTCGCGAGCGGCGGGTTCGCCGCAAAGTAACGCTTGATGCCCGTCATGATCGCGTCCGCCATCTTGTCGCGATACGCGTCGTCGTTCAGGCGGCGTTCTTCGTCCGGGTTGCTGATGAACGCGGTTTCCACGAGGATCGACGGAATATCCGGCGCCTTCAGCACCGCAAATCCCGCCTGTTCGACCGAGCCCTTGTGCAGCTTGTTGATTCCGCCGATCTCTTTCAGCACGAAGTTGCCGTAGCGCATCGAGTCGCGAATCTGCGCGGTGGTGGACATGTCGAACAGTGCGCGGTTGACGGTCGCGTCGGCGGACTTGATGTTGATGCCGCCAATCTGATCCGATGAGTTCTCCTTGTTCGCCATCCAGCGCGCGGCTGCGCTCGACGCGCCGTGCTCCGACAGCGCAAACACCGACGAGCCCCGCGCGTCGGGCGTGGTGAACGCGTCCGCGTGGATCGACACGAACAGGTCAGCGCCAACGCGCCGCGCCTTTTGCACACGCACGTTCAACGGCACGAAGAAGTCGGCGTCGCGAGTCATCATGGAGCGCATGTTCGGCTGCGCGTCGATCTTCGCGCGCAGCTTCTTGGCGATGTCGAGCGCGACGTGCTTTTCGTAAGTGCCCGAGCCGCCGATTGCGCCAGGATCTTCGCCGCCATGCCCTGGATCGATCGCGACCGTGAGAAGGCGGACCGTGTTGCTCTTGCCGGGCTTCGGCGTGGTGAACGTGTAGGTGTCGTCGCTGGCGTCGTCGTCGTTGCCCAGGCTGTTAGCGCTGTTGCCACTGTTACTACCGCTGCCTTTATTGCGCGCGATTGCGCTGGGCGGCGACGCGGGAGCGCCCGGTGTCGCCGGCTTTGCGATGATCGGCGGGATCGGCGGCAGTGGCGTGGGTGCGCCGTGCGCGGGCGGACGTGGCACGCTCGGCGCCGACCCGCTGCCGCCGTTTTGCGCATAACGCTCGAAGAACGCTTCGCTGTTGTCGGCGACCGGCGGCGTCGTGCCCGGGCCGCTCAACGTGGCCGGCGGCGCGCTGTTTTCTTCGTTCAGCGTTTGCTGCTTGCGCTCGCTCTGGGCGAGCAGTTCCATCAGCGGATCCGGTGCGACGGCAGGATACAGGTCGAACACCAGCCGGTACTTGTACGCGCCGACAGGCGGCAGTGCGAACACCTGCGGCTTCACCGAGCCCTTCAGGTCGAACACCATACGCACGACGTGCGGCTGAAACTGGCCGACTCGCACCGACTGGATCTGCGGATCGTTTGGCGTAATCTTCGAGACGAGGTCCTTCAGCGCCTGATCGAGATCGAGGCCGCTGAGATCGACCACGAGCCGGTCCGGACCTTGAAGCAGCTGTTGCGCGTTTTGCAGCGGCTGATCGGATTCGATCGTCACCCGCGTGTAGTCGCGTGCGGGCCATACGCGCACACCCAGCACCGAGCTGGCCAGTGCAAGACGCGGTGCGACGAGACCGAGCACAAGCGTGGATGCGCCCGCGCACAGAATCTGCCGGCGCCGCCAGTTATGCGTTGCGGTGGCCGCCGATTCGATCGAGCGGAACGGTTTGATCAACATCTTTCGAGACATGCCTTTCCTGTTTCGCTGTATGCCCGTGCGACGAGTACGCGGCCGTCGCCCTCGCTATCCAGGTCGAGCGAGAAGACGAGATCCGGCACGCCGAGAAGACGCCCCGCGCGTTGTGGCCATTCGACGAGGCAGACCGCGCCGCTGTCGAAATACTCGCGAAAGCCGGCGTCGGCCCATTCGGCCGGATCGGTGAATCTGTACAGATCGAAGTGATAAAGCGCGAGTTCCCCGGTGGGTCGTTCGAGCACGTAGGGCTCGACGAGCGTGTACGTGGGACTGCGCACGCGGCCCGTGTGACCGAGGCCGCGCAACGTGGCGCGCACGAGTGTGGTTTTGCCGGCACCGAGATCGCCGACCAGTTGTACTTGTAGACCGTGGAATGCCTGAGCACCCTGGCCGCTGCCCTGGCCTTGCGCTGCGACGGCGACGCTTTCGATGGCCCGTGCGAAGCGCTCGCCGAATGCGAGCGTGGCGGCTTCGTCCACGAACGTGAAGGCGCGTTCGAGCAGAACTTCGGCGGGCGGCGCGATCGCGCGATCGGGATGGTCAGGCATTCTCGTAAAATGGCGTGATGAACCGAAGTCCGGAGTCTCCCGTGTCCCCTGCGCCCAATGCGCCAACGTCTTGTGACGAGGCGCGCGCCGAGCGTCAATTCGATGAAGCGGCGCTGCATGCGCTCGCGCGAAACATCAAGACGTGGGGCCGTGAACTGGGTTTCGGGGCGATCGGCATTAGCGATACCGATCTCTCCGCTGCCGAAGCGCCGCTTGCAGCCTGGCTGGAAGCGGGGTGCCACGGCGAGATGGATTATATGGCGAAACACGGTATGAAACGCGCGCGGCCTGCCGAGCTTGTGGCCGGCACGCTACGTGTGATTACCGCTCGCATCGCCTATTTGCCCGCCCATGCAATGAGCGGAAAGCCGGGCGAAAGCGAACCGCAGGAAGTGCCGCCCAGCGAGGACTGGCGGGCTGTCGAGCATGCGCGCCTCGCCGATCCGTCGGCCGCGGTGGTGTCGATTTATGCGCGCGGCCGCGACTATCACAAGGTGATGCGTAACCGTCTGCAACATCTGTCAGAGAAAATTCAGGCGGAGATTGGCGCGTTCGGTTATCGCGTGTTCACCGACTCCGCGCCGGTGCTCGAAGTGGAGCTTGCGCAAAAGGCCGGCATCGGCTGGCGCGGCAAACATACGCTGCTGCTGCAACGCGATGCGGGTTCGCTGTTCTTCCTTGGCGAAATTTATGTCGACGTGCCTTTGCCGACCGACGCGGAGACGACGCCCGAGCGCGCGCCCGAAACGCCGGGCTCGCATTGCGGCAGTTGCGCGCGCTGCATCGGCGCATGTCCGACAGGCGCGATCGTCGCGCCTTACAAGGTGGATGCCCGCTTGTGCATCTCGTATCTGACCATCGAGTTGAAGGGCAGTATTCCCGTCGACATGCGTCCGCTGATCGGCAATCGTGTTTATGGCTGCGACGATTGCCAGCTCGTGTGTCCGTGGAACAAGTTCGCGCAGGCTGCGCCGGTCGCCGATTTCGACGTGCGGCACGGGCTCGATCGCGCGTCGCTGGTGGAACTGTTCGGCTGGAGCGCGGACGAGTTCGACACGCGCATGCAGGGCAGTGCGATTCGCCGTATCGGCTACGAAAGCTGGCTACGCAACCTTGCCGTGGGCATGGGCAACGCGCTGCGTGCGCCGCGCGAGACTTTGAGTGCGGACGCTCGCGGGGCAATTGTAGAGGCGCTCCAGCGCCGCGCCGGCGACTCTTCTCACGTGGTGCGCGAGCACGTGCAATGGGCGCTCGAAGCGGCATGAAAAGCGGCGTAAAGTATCGGCAATCCGCGAGTCTGTTGTACGTCTCGAATCATCGTCGCGCGAGCCAGGAGGCGCCATGTTCAACGCAGTGATCGACGCGCCGTTCGGCAAGGTCGGCATTCGCCTGGAAGGCGAGGCCGTGCGCGAGATCGTCTATTTGCCCGAGTCGATGCAGAACGTCGCGCCCGACACGCCGTTGGCGCGACAGGCGGTCGAGCAGATCGAGCGGTATTTCAGCGAGGCGTCGGCGACATTCGAACTGCCGCTCGCGCCGGTCGGCACCGCTTTCCAGCGGCGCGTGTGGCAGGCAATTTGCGAGATTCCGCCGGGTGCCGTGCTGACCTACGGCCAGCTCGCCCGGCAGCTCGGCAGTGTGCCGCGCGCGGTCGGCCAGGCGTGCGGCGCCAACTACTTTCCCATTGTCATTCCATGTCATCGCGTGGTGAGTTCGAGCGGCATCGGCGGATTCGCGCATCACGCCGAAGACGGTTTCTTTCGCAACGTCAAGCGTTGGCTGCTGACGCATGAAGGCCTTCTCTACGCATGAGCGATACCCTGGTTGAAGACGCGAGCGCGCAATCGCCTTCGCCGCTATCGTCGCCTTTGTTCGCGACGAGTTCCGCGTCGATCGACGCATTCTGCGACGCGCTCTGGCTCGAACACGGCCTGTCGCGGAACACGCTCGACGCATACCGTCGCGACCTGCGTCTCTTTAGCGAATGGCTCGCGCAAACGCGCAACGCATCGCTCGACACCGCCGGCGAGGCCGATCTGAACGCGTACAGCGCCGCGCGTCAGAAAGACAAATCGACGTCCGCGAATCGGCGCCTCTCGGTGTTTCGCCGCTACTACGGGTGGGCCGTGCGCGAGCATCGCGCGAAAGTCGATCCGACGTTGCGCATCCGTTCGGCTAAGCAACCGCCGCGTTTTCCGTCGACGCTCAGTGAAGCGCAGGTCGAGGCGTTGCTCGGCGCGCCCGACATCGAGACCGCCCTGGGTCTGCGCGATCGCACGATGCTCGAACTCATGTACGCGAGCGGCTTGCGTGTTACCGAACTCGTCACGCTGAAGACGGTGGAAGTCGGTCTGAACGAAGGCGTGGTTCGCGTAATGGGTAAGGGCTCGAAAGAGCGGCTGATTCCGTTCGGCGAAGAGGCGCACGGCTGGATCGAGCGCTACCTGCGCGACGCACGCCCGGCGCTGCTCGGCGCGCGCGCGGCAGACGCGCTGTTTGTCACGAGCCGTGCCGAGGGCATGACGCGCCAGCAGTTCTGGAACATCATCAAGCGACATGCGGCGGTGGCTGGTGTGCACGCGCCGTTGTCGCCGCACACGTTGCGGCATGCGTTCGCAACGCATTTGCTCAATCACGGCGCCGACTTGCGCGTGGTGCAATTGCTGCTCGGGCACACCGATATTTCAACCACGCAAATCTATACCCACGTGGCGCGCGAGCGGCTGAAGTCGCTGCATGCGCAGCATCATCCGCGTGGGTGAACGTGGTATGAGCTAATCGCTGCCGCTGGCGACGTGTTGCGGCTTCAAAGGAATTCGCGCAGCCGGTGCTTGAGAATCTTGCCCGTCGATGCAGCCGGTAACGCGGCAAGCACCTTTACCTCGGCGGGCCGCTTGTAGGGCGCGAGGCGCTCTACGCACCAGGCAAGCAGTTCGGCCGGCGTCACGCTTGCATTCGCCGCCAGTTCGATGAACGCGATAACCTCTTCGTTGCCCTCGACGGGACGTCCGATCACCGCCGACTGAACGACCTGCGGATGCGCGTTGAGCACGTGCTCGACCTCGGCCGGATACACGTTGAAGCCGGAGCGAATGATCAAATCCTTGCTGCGTCCGACGATATGCAGCGCGCCGTCGGCGTCCTGCCTCGCCAGGTCGCCGGTTTTCAGCCAGCCGTCCTCGGTCACGGCGGCGCGCGTTTGCTGCGGGTTGCGATAGTAGCCAAGCATCACGTTCGGGCCGCGCACCCACAGCTCGCCGGTTTCGCCGACCGCGACATCGGCGCCGTCGAGGCCGACGAAACGCACTTCGACGCCGGGGATGACCTCGCCCACCGAGCAGTCGCGGCGCGGCGCGTCGAGCATGGTCTGTGAAACCGTGGGACTGCTCTCCGTCATGCCATAGCCGTTATGCAGCGGCAGACCGTAGACGCTTTCGACGTGCGCTTTCAGCGCGGCGTCGAGCGGCGAGCCCCCCGAATAGATGAAGCGCAGATACGGCGCGTGCCACGGATGCCCGTGCGTCTGCAAATGTTCGATCAATTTCGCGTGCATGGCTGGCACGCCCTGGAAAATCGACACGCGTTCGTCGGCAAGCGCGCGCCGCACTGCTTCCGGCGCGAAGCGCGGCGCGAGGCGCAAGGTCGCGCCAGCGTACAGGCTGCCGAGACACACAGACGCAAAGCCGTACACATGCGAGATCGGCAGCACGGCGTAGACGACATCGTCAGGACGGACCTGGCGCAGACGGCTCGATACCGCGGCGATGAACAGCAGATTGCGATGCGACAGCATCACGCCCTTTGGCGCGCCGGTCGTGCCGGTCGTGTAGATGAGCGCCGCGCATTGGCGGTCGTTCGCGGCTTCCACCGGTTCGGCTTGCGCGGACGTGTCCACCGTGAACGACCACGCGCCGATACCCGGCGCGACGTCTGGCGCTGCGCTTGCTCCATGACGCTGCGCGTGCTGACCAGCATCGACTGAGCTTTCCACCGCGTAGGCCGTCACGCGCGGCTGCGCGTGCGCGCGAATCGCGTCGAGCTCGGACGCCGACAGGCGCGCATTCGACACGAGCGCCCAGGCGTCGAGCCGCGCGGTCGCGAAGAGCAGCACGATCTGCGCGATGCTGTTTTCCGCCACGATCATGACGCGGTCGCCGCCACGCACGCCCCAATCGTGAAGCAAAGCAGCGGTGGCTTCGACGGCCCCAACCAGTTGGGCGTTGGTGAGACGGCGTCCGTCTTCGATCAACGCGACGTGTTGCGGATCGCGCCCGGCCGCCAGCGCGGGAATATCGGAGATGCGCGCGGGCAGGGCGTCCAGCAGCGCGGGAACGTCGATCATGGGGCGTAAAGGCGAAGCGGTACTCAAGAGCGTCTCCTAAATGCGATTGTGTGCCCGGCGTGCATCGCGCCGGAAGATTTTCGAACGATCGTGCCACAATGCATCGAGCCGCACAATTGACCATTCGGCAAATAGCCGTTGTGCAAACTCGCCATTACAATGCGCCGATGAGCAAATCCAGACACGTATCCGAAACGCCTGCCACGCAGTTCCTGCGCCGTCATGGCGTCGTTTTCGGCGAGCATCCATACGATTATGTGGAGCATGGCGGCACAGGTGAATCGGCTCGCCAGCTGGGCGTAGACGAACATCATGTGGTGAAGACGCTGGTCATGGAAGACGAGCATGCCAAGCCACTCATCGTCCTCATGCATGGCGACCGTACTGTCAGTACCAAGAACCTCGCGCGGCAGATTGGCGCGAAGCGCGTCGAGCCGTGCAAGCCCGAGGTGGCGAACCGTCATTCCGGCTATCTGATCGGCGGAACCTCGCCGTTCGGCACGCGCAAGCAGATGCCGGTGTACGTGGAGTCGAGCATTCTCGAGATGGACAGAATCTGGCTGAACGGCGGCCGGCGCGGCTTTCTCGTCAGCATCGAGCCGAAGGTGCTCACCGACCTGCTGGCAGCGAAGCCGGTGCAGTGCGCGAGCGTCGATTGACGTTTGCTTGAATGTTCGTAGCGAGCGCGCGTTCGGTAGAATGTGCGCCGCTCGGTGCGCCTCTGTGGCCCGCCGCATTGCGTCGCGTTCCGTTGCGATTTTCGTTCCCCGAGCGGTTGAGGTATCCAGTTGCAGACCGCCGATCCTTTTAAGAGTCACAGATGCAAAACCTGATCGTTGCTGTCGTTGCCTACCTGATCGGTTCGGTGTCGTTCGCCGTGATCGTGAGCGCCGCGATGGGGCTCGACGACCCGCGCTCCTACGGCTCGGGCAACCCTGGTGCGACGAATGTATTGCGCAGCGGCAGCAAGAAGGCCGCGATCCTGACGTTGATCGGCGACGCCTTCAAAGGCTGGCTGCCGGTGTGGTTCGTCGTGCATTTCGGCGCCCATTACGGGCTCGACGATATGTCGGTGGCGATTGCGTGTGTCGCCGTGTTTCTGGGCCACCTGTACCCGGTGTTCTTCCGCTTCAAGGGCGGCAAGGGCGTGGCAACGGCGGCCGGCGTGCTGCTCGCCATCAACCCGATCCTGGGCGTGGCGACGCTGCTCACGTGGCTGATCGTGGCGTTCTTCACGCGCTATTCGTCGCTTGCCGCGCTGGCGGCGGCAGTATTCGCGCCGATCTTCGACGGCTTCCTGTTCGGGCCGCACATCATTGCGCTGGCCATTGTCGTGATGAGCTCGCTGCTCGTGTGGCGTCATCGCGGCAACATCGCCAAGCTGATGCGCGGCGAGGAAAGCCGCATCGGCGACAAGAAAAAGGCGGCTGCGGCTGCCGGCGCGGGGGCAGGCGAGGATCGTTGAGCGGCTGGGTTCCGGCCGCGCGCGGCTGCGTGCTGCGGCTGCCATGCCTTTGCAACTGTTGCTTGCGTTTGCAATGCGCTCGCCGCAGCAACGCCCGCCATGGCTTACGCGCTGTGGCGCTTGAACAAACGCTCAGTCGCGGAAGTTGTTGAAGTCGAGCGGCGTGTCGGTCACGTCCTTGCGCAGCATCGCAATCACGCTTTGCAGATCGTCGCGCTTTGTTCCGGTGACGCGAACCGCGTCGCCCTGAATGCTCGCCTGAACCTTGATCTTGCTGTCTTTCACGAGTCGCACGATTTTCTTCGACAGATCGCCGGACACGCCTTTCTTGATCTTGATGACCTGCTTGACTTTGTCGCCGCCGATCTTCTCGATCTTGCCGTAGTCGAGAAAGCGTACGTCCACGTTGCGCTTCGCCATTTTCGACAGTAGCACGTCTTTCACCTGGCCGAGCTTGAAGTCATCGTCCGCGTAGGCGGTGATTTCGTTTTCCTTGTGTTCGACGCGCGCGTCGGACCCTTTGAAGTCGAAGCGGGTTGAGATTTCCTTGTTGGACTGCTCGATCGCGTTCTTGACTTCGATCATGTTCGCTTCGCAGACGACGTCAAACGATGGCATTGCATTCTCCCAATAGTGCGGCGGTGCGCGACGCAGCCGGTCGGCTCGTCGTGTGGCACTCGCTATAATCACGGACCGATGTCATTTTACCGACGCCGCCCCCATTTGCCTAAGGCCGCCGCGCGGCCGCAGCCCGAAGCCGTTTTCGGCTCGTCGCCCGATAGTTCTCATCCAATGTCTCACACCGATTCCGCCGAGTTCGTTGCCGGCTATCCGCTCAAGGCCCACAACACTTTCGGCTTCGACGTCCGCTCGCAGTGGGCTTGCCGCATCGAGCGCGAAGCGCAATTGCTCGCCGCGGTGCGCGATCCGCGCGCGGCCGGCTTGCCGCGTCTCGTGCTCGGCGGCGGCAGCAATGTCGTGCTGACAGACGACTTCGCTGGACTGGTGCTGCTCGTGGCCTTGCGCGGGCGTCGGATCGTGCGCGAAGACGCCGACGCCGTGTATGTCGAAGCGGCGGCCGGCGAACCGTGGCACGACTTTGTTGCGTGGACTCTCGCTCAAGGGCTACCCGGTCTCGAAAATCTTGCGCTGATTCCCGGGACGGTGGGCGCGGCGCCGATCCAGAACATCGGCGCGTACGGCCTCGAGATGTGCGAGCGCTTCGTGTCGCTGCGGGCCGTCGAGCTTGCGTCGGGTAAGACGGTCGAGTTCGATGCGCACGCCTGCGCGTTCGGTTACCGCGACAGCTTTTTCAAGCGCGAAGGGCGCGATCGTTTCGTCATCACGTCGGTCGTTTTCCGTTTGCCGAAGATGTGGCGACCGCGCGCGGGTTATGCAGACCTGGCGCGTGAACTCGCCGCGAACGGCTATGCCGCCAATGGCGGGCAACCCGACGCAAAGGCGATCTTCGACGCCGTCGTCGCGGTGCGGCGCGCCAAGTTGCCAGATCCGCTCGAACTGGGTAACGCGGGGAGCTTCTTCAAGAATCCGGTGATAGACGCCGCGCAGTTCGCGGCGCTGAAAAGCAGCGAGCCGGACGTGATTTCGTACGCGCAGCCCGACGGGCGCGTGAAACTTGCGGCAGGCTGGCTGATCGACCGTTGCGGATGGAAGGGCCGTGCGCTGGGCGCCGCTGGCGTTCACGAGCGCCAGGCGCTGGTGCTGGTCAATCGTGGTGGTGCGAGCGGGGCTGATGTGCTGGCGCTTGCACGAGCAATTCAACGCGATGTGCAGGCGAGATTTGGCGTCGAACTGGAAGCCGAGCCCGTGTGCGTGTGATTACGGGCGGCGCGTCGCCGAGCCTAAGTGGACGGCGTAAGCCGGTCTCACAAGCCGAGGACTGTCTGACGGTAAGGAAAAAATAAAGGCGCCGGGGCTTTTTGGCCCCGGCGCCTTTTTGTATGCCTGCGTTGCGGCGTCAGCCGCGCTTTCAGCACACCACGCGTCGGTCGCGGCTCAGGTCGTCGCCGTCCGCTACCGTGAGCCGCGCCGAGTGCATGTGTCGGCGCGGAACTTCACACGGCGCGAAGTGGCATCGCCGAGCTTCCGGCTTAACCGCGCTGACGGCGGGCGTTCTCCGCGATGCGCATACGCAAAGCGTTGAGCTTGATGAAGCCGCCGGCGTCGGCCTGGTTGTAGGCGCCGCCGTCGTCGTCGAACGTTGCAATGGTCTTGTCGAACAGCGTTTCCTTCGAATCGCGAGCGACCACCGACACGCTGCCCTTGTACAGCTTCACACGCACCCAGCCGTTGACTTTCTCCTGCGTGTGGTCGATCAGCACCTGAATCGCGCGACGCTCCGGGCTCCACCAGTAGCCGTTATAAATCAGCGACGCGTAGCGGGCCATCAGGTCGTCTTTCAGGTGTGCGACTTCACGGTCGAGTGTAATCGACTCGATGCCGCGGTGCGCCTTCAACATGATCGTGCCGCCCGGCGTTTCATAGCAGCCGCGCGACTTCATGCCTACATAGCGGTTTTCCACCAGGTCGAGACGGCCGATGCCGTGCTTGCCGCCAAGACGGTTCAACTCGGTGAGCATTTCCGCCGCCGAGAGGCGCTTGCCGTTCACCGCGACCGGGTCGCCGTGCTCGTATTCGATATCGACGTATTCGGCCTGATCCGGAGCCTGTTCGGGCGACACGGTCCAACGCCACATGTCGGCTTCGGCTTCCGCTTTCGGGTCTTCCAGATGACGGCCTTCGAACGAGATGTGCAACAGGTTCGCGTCCATCGAATACGGCGCGCCGCCTTGCTTGTGCTTCATTTCGATCGGAATGCCAGCTTTTTCCGCATAGGCGAGTAGCTTTTCGCGTGACAACAGATCCCATTCACGCCACGGCGCAATCACCTTGATGCCCGGCTCGAGTGCGTAGTAGCCGAGTTCGAACCGAACCTGGTCGTTGCCCTTTCCGGTTGCGCCATGCGACACCGCCTCCGCGCCGGTGGCGCGCGCGATTTCGATCTGACGCTTGGCAATCAGCGGACGCGCGATCGACGTGCCCAGCAAGTACTCGCCTTCGTAAATCGTGTTGGCGCGAAACATAGGGAACACGAAGTCGCGCACGAATTCTTCGCGCAGGTCTTCAATGAAGATGTTTTCCTGCTTGATGCCGAGTTGCAGTGCCTTCTTTCGCGCCGGTTCCAGCTCTTCGCCCTGGCCGATGTCGGCCGTGAACGTGACGACTTCGGCGTCGTAGTTGTCCTGCAACCACTTCAGGATGACGGAGGTGTCGAGGCCGCCCGAATAGGCGAGCACGACTTTCTTGATATCGCTCATGGTGAACTCGTAGCTGGAAAAAGCGGGAAAACAAGGCGCGCCGGCGGTCCCGGAGCGCGGAAAACAACTATTTTGACACTAAACGGCTGCGTGGCCGCATTTTGCGGCTTTCACGACCGGGCGACGGCGCATTTGCACGCTCACTTGCGGCCCGATTGACGACTGGATGTGCAGCCGCGCATTGGGCTTTGTGCGAAGCCGCGGCGCCGATGCCTTGTGGCTCCAGTCAACGCCTGGCCGCGCCTCACGCAGTGGCTGCAAAGCGGCCGGCTCAGTGATTGAGCTTGCCCAGCAGCAGATATTCCATCAACGCCTTTTGCACATGCAGACGGTTTTCGGCCTCGTCCCACACGACGCTTTGCGGGCCGTCGATCACTTCCGCGCTCACCTCTTCGCCGCGGTGGGCGGGCAGGCAGTGCATGAAGAGGGCGTCCGCATTGGCGCGCGACATCATCTCCGCGTCGACGCACCAGTCGGCAAAGGCCTTCTTGCGCGCTTCGTTTTCCGCTTCGAAGCCCATGCTGGTCCACACGTCGGTAGTGACGAGATCGGCGCCTGCACAAGCTTCGTTCGGATCGTCGAACTCCTCGAAAAACGGCGTGCTCTCCGCTGCGACCAACGCGCGGTCGAGCTTGTAGCCCGGCGGCGTGGACAGGCGCAGCTTGAAGCCGAGAATCTGCGCGGCTTCGATCCATGTGTACAGCATGTTATTGGCGTCCCCGACCCACGCAACCGTTTTTCCACGGATCGGACCGCGATGTTCGAAGTACGTAAAAATGTCGGCCAGCACCTGGCACGGGTGATATTCGTTCGTGAGACCGTTGATCACCGGCACGCGCGAATTTTCGGCAAAGCGCTGAATAATGTCCTGACCGAACGTGCGGATCATGATGATGTCGACCATGCGCGAAATTACCTGCGCTGCGTCTTCGATGGGTTCGCCGCGACCCAATTGCGTGTCGCGTGTGCTCATAAAGACGGCATGGCCGCCCAACTGGAAAATACCGGCTTCGAACGAGAGGCGTGTGCGAGTGGAATTCTTTTCGAAGATCATCGCCAGCGTGCGGTCGTGCAGCGGATGGTAAGTCTCGTAGTTCTTGAACTTGCGCTTCAGAATTCGCGCGCGCTCCAGCACGTACTCGTAGTCGTCTAGCGAGAAATCCTTGAACTGCAGATAGTGGCGAATTTTCTTGGCGGTCATGAAACAAATACGGCGGTCTCACCCGGCAGGATTGCCGGACGGCGCCGCCGTCGTTATGTGGTAACTCAATGCAGCATAAAGGATTTCGCCTCATTTGACGAGTCGGCGAAAAGGCCGGGAAAGCGCTTTGAAAGCCTAGTTGTGCTGTCGAAGCGAGCTTGTGTGCAGTGCGGAAAAAGGCCCGCTGCGCTATAATCTGCGGGTTATTCCAAGGCCCAGCAGGCCGGTGCTTCGCTTCGGCGGGGGCACGGCTCGTATGGCTCGCGCGGTCGGAAGGGCAGTTCGCGGTGCGCCGTCTCCACGTGCGTCACAGCGGCTCAGCCCGCCTCACGGTCTCCGTCGGCGCGGCTCTCTGGAGCGGCTCACACGCGAGGCTCAGGGTTTCGAAATCCGTTTTATCGCTTGCTGTCGCCGTCGTCCGCTGGGCAGTCACACAGGTATTCCTACATGGCCGAAGCAGCTCCAACCGAATATTTCATTCAGGGCATCACGTCGACGGGAAAGAAATTCCGGCCGAGCGACTGGTCGGAGCGGCTCGCGGGTGTGATGTCATCGTTCGGGCCGGGTGCGCGGAAAGGCCCGCACGCCTACATGCAGTACTCGGTGTACGTCCGGCCAACCATGATTGGCGACCTCAAGTGCGTGATTCTCGATTCGCGCTTGCGGGACATCGAGCCCATGGCGTTCGACTTTGTCATGAACTTCGCGAAAGACAACGACCTCGTGGTGACCGAAGCGTGCGAACTCGAACTCGAGCATGCTCCGCCGCCGCAAGCCAAACGGCATGTCATTTAAGGCACGCTGCGCTGGCTTTTCAGAATGCAAAAAACCCGCTGATCGCGGGTTTTTTTGTGCCGGCGTGGGGGCGGATCCAAGGCCGCTCTCTAGTCTTTCGCAGCAAACAAAAAAGCCCGCCAAAGCGGGCTTTCATGCGCAGCGGAAACAGGAGGTAGCCCGCCGAAGCGGGCTGACCGGAATTACTGTGCTGCGGACGCCTGCAGACCCTTGATGGCTGCGGCGAGGCGGCTCTTATGACGAGCTGCCTTGTTTTTGTGAACGATTTTCTTGTCGGCGATGATGTCGATGGTCTTCGACGATGCCTGGAAGATTTCAGCGGCCTTAGCCTTGTCGCCGGCGTCGATCGCCTTGCGCACTGCCTTGATAGCCGTGCGGAACTTCGAGCGCAGTGCCGAGTTGTGCGAGTTTGCCTTGGCGGCCTGGCGGGCGCGCTTGCGTGCTTGTGCGGAGTTAGCCATGACGGTTCCTTATCCTGTTCCTGTTTCCAGTACCTGACCTTCAAGTGGTGAGGCGCTGCTTTTAGATCCGAACTCTTGGAAGCGATTGCCCAAGAGCGCAAAAGTGTCGAAAAACGGTCGAACTACGCGAAGGCGGGCCGATGTTTGCGGCGCCATGTTCCGGCGTATTGCAGACCGGCAGCAGATAACTGGTGCCAGCCTCAGCCCTATCCGGAAGCCGTCCGAGAACTGAGCGAGCTTCGAAACCGGCGATTATAGCAACAAAATCATGGACGTGGCAACGGGAATGCGCTGCCTGCGTGCCGCGCCTTGGTCGGCAGGATCTCGTGACCCGCGGTCCCAACGCTGTCCGCGGACCTACGTCATTCGCAACCGCCCGTGCGCGACGCAACAAAAAACGACGCAATTCGCCGCCGCGCCGCGAACGTCTGCCGGGTAAATCGGTCCGAATCGCTTCCGGCTCGTCGTCCGCATCTGCGGCACCCTTATAATAAGCGCCCCATGAATCTATTCCGAGCCCTGCTGACGGTCAGCGGCTTCACGCTGTTGTCGCGCGTGACCGGACTGGCCCGCGAAACGCTGATCGCCCGCGCGTTCGGCGCCAGTCAATACACTGACGCGTTCTACGTCGCCTTCCGAATTCCGAATCTGCTGCGCCGCATCTCCGCCGAAGGCGCGTTCTCGCAGGCCTTCGTGCCGATCCTCGCCGAGTTCAAGAACCAGCAGGGGCACGACGCCACCAAGGCGCTCGTCGACGCCACTTCGACGGTGCTCGCCTGGGCGCTCGCCGTGCTGTCGCTGATCGGCGTCCTGGGCGCATCGGGCGTCGTGTTCGTGGTTGCCTCGGGTCTCGCCCACGAAGGCCAGGCCTACGCGCTCGCGGTCACGATGACCCGCATCATGTTCCCGTACATCATCTTCATTTCGCTCACGTCTCTCGCGTCGAGCGTTCTGAACACGTACAAGAATTTTTCGCTGCCCGCGTTCGCGCCGGTTTTGCTCAACGTCGCGTTCATCGTCGCCGCGGTGTTCTTTGCGCCGCGAATGCACACGCCGGTCTATGCGCTCGCGTGGGCCGTGATCGTGGGCGGCCTGTTGCAGTTCCTCGTGCAGTTGCCCGGTCTGAAGAAGATCGACATGGTGCCGCGCATCGGCCTCAATCCGGTTCGCGCGCTCGCGCATCGCGGCGTGAAGCGCGTGCTTTCGAAGATGGTGCCGGCTATGTTCGCCGTGTCCGTTGCGCAGATCAGCCTCATCATCAACACGAACATCGCGTCGCGGATCGGGCCGGGCGCCGTCTCGTGGATCAACTACGCCGACCGGCTGATGGAGTTCCCCACGGCGTTGCTCGGGGTGGCGCTTGGCACGATCCTGCTGCCGAGTCTCTCGAAGGCGCATGTCGACGCCGACCCTCACGAATATTCGTCGCTGCTCGACTGGGGCTTGCGGGTCACGTTCCTGCTGGCCGCGCCAAGCGCAGTCGCGCTCTTCTTCTTCGCCGAACCGTTGACGGCCACGCTGTTTCACTATGGCAAGTTCGACGGCAACTCGGTCGTCATGGTGGGGCGTGCGCTCGCCGCCTACGGCGTTGGCCTGATCGGCCTGATTCTGATCAAGATTCTCGCGCCGGGTTTTTACGCGAAGCAGGACATCAAGACGCCGGTGAAAATCGGCATCGGCGTGCTGGTGCTCACGCAGTTGAGCAACTATGTGTTCGTGCCGATCTTCGCGCATGCAGGGCTCACGCTGAGTGTCGGGCTCGGGGCTTGCGGCAACGCGCTGTTGCTGTTTCTCGGATTGCGCAAGCGCGGTATCTATATGCCGTCGAGCGGCTGGCTCAAGTTTTTCGTGCAGTTGCTCGGTGCGTGCCTCGTGCTGGCCGGCCTGATGCATTGGCTCGCTCAGAGCTTCGACTGGATCGGCATGCATGACCGGCCGATCGACCGTATCGCGCTGCTGGGCGCCTGCCTCGTGCTGTTCGCCGCGCTATATTTCGGTATGCTTTGGCTGATGGGCTTCAAATACGCGTATTTCAAAAGGCGAGTGAAGTGATTACGATGACGCGGGTTCTCGACTATTTCAGCACGCTCGTCGCCGAAGACGAAAGCTTGCCGCTGACGGAGGCGGCGCTCTCGCTCGCGCAAGATGCTTACCCCGACCTCGACTTGCAAGGCACGCTGGCCGAGATCGACGAACTCGTGGTGCGCCTGCAGCGCCGCATGCCGGAGGACGCCGACATCCGTCAGAAGGTCGGCGTTCTGAACCGGTTTTTCTTCCGCGAGCTCGGATTCGCGAGCAATCTGAACGACTATTACGACCCGGACAACAGCCACCTGAACGCGGTGCTCAAGCGTCGCCGCGGCATTCCAATTTCGCTCGCCGTCCTGTATCTGGAAATGGCGGAGCAGGTTGGCATCCCGGCGCGCGGCGTGTCGTTTCCGGGACACTTCCTGTTACGCGTAACGACACCTGACGGCGACGTGATGCTCGATCCGACCAGCGGACATTCGCTGTCGGAGTCGGAAATGGTCGACATGCTGGAGCCGTACGTCGCTTCGGCTGGCGAATCGGTGAGCAGAGCGCTGCGCATGCTGCTGCAGCCGGCCACGCGGCGCGAAATCATCGCGCGTATGTTGCGCAATCTGAAGTCCACGTATTTGCAGACGGAGCGCTGGCAGCGCCTGCTTGCCGTCCAGCAGCGCCTCACGATTTTGCTGCCGGAGAGTATCGAAGAGATTCGCGACCGCGGATTCGCGTACGCGCGCCTCGACTATCTGCGCCCGGCGCTCGAAGACCTCGAGCGCTATCTGGGCGAGCGCCCGGATGCCGAAGACGCGACGGTCGTCGAGTCACAGTTGCAGGAACTGCGTCAGCGCACGCAGCATAACGATCGCGACTAGCAAATAGCGAACGGCGCTCGCGAGCGCTTCAGAATAAAACGCCTGCACATGCGTCATGTGCAGGCGTTTTTCGTTGTCGCCGCAGGAATTTGCGGCGCAGGCGGTTGTTACTTCGGCTGCATGCGAATGGCGCCGTCAAGACGGATCACTTCGCCATTGAGCATCGGATTATCGAAAATCTGCTTGGCAAGCATTGCGTATTCCGCCGGCTTTCCGAGGCGCGGGGGGAACGGCACCATTGCGCCGAGCGCGTCCTGCACCTCTTGCGGCATGCCGAGCAGCATCGGCGTTTCGAAGATGCCCGGCGCGATCGTCATGACGCGGATCGCATTGCGCGACAGGTCGCGCGCGATAGGCAAGGTCATGCCGACCACGCCGCCCTTCGACGCCGCATAAGCTGCCTGGCCGATCTGACCGTCGTATGCGGCGACCGAGGCGGTATTGATGATCACGCCCCGTTCGCCGTTGGTGTTCGGCTCGTTTTTCGACATGGCGGTAGCCGCGAGCCGGATCATGTTGAACGTGCCGATCAGGTTGATCGAGATCGTGCGCGTGAACGAGTCGAGCGGATGCGGGCCGTCTTTGCCGACCGTTTTGACGGCGGGCGCAACGCCCGCGCAATTCACGAGGCCGCGCAGCGTGCCCAGCTTCGTTGCAGCGGCAACTGCTTGCGTCGCGTCGTCTTCGCGGCTCACGTCGCATTTGACGAAAATGCCGCCGAGTTCTTTGGCAAGGGCGTCGCCGGCATCCTGATTGAGGTCGGCCAGCACGACCTTGCCGCCGTTCTCCGCGAGAAGGCGCGCGGTGGCGGCCCCGAGACCCGATGCACCGCCGGTGATCAGGAATACGTTGTCGCGAATCTCCATGTTTCCTCCTTTGCTCGATATGGTAGGTAAGTCAGATTGAATCGGCTTTCGATGATTGATAATCCCACAACGCCATCGCCGGAGATCAAATAAAAACGTCCGTGCGGAAACGCAATAAAAAACCCGCCGAAGAGGGCGGGTTTTTCGTGTCAGCGAATGCTAAGGGGCCGATTACTTCAGCGCGTCGAACACACGGTCGCGAATTTCCTCGACCGTGCCGAGGCCCGAAATGCGACGGTATTGCGGCGCCCGCAGCGGCGTGCTTGCGTCGCCGTTTTTCGCCCAACCGTTGTAATACTCGATCAACGGCTTGGTCTGCGCTTCATACACTTGCAGACGCTTCTTGACCGTTTCTTCCTTGTCGTCCTCGCGCTGGATCAGCGGCTCGCCGGTGACGTCGTCGATTCCTTCGACCTTCGGCGGGTTGAACTTGACGTGATATGTACGACCCGACGCCGCGTGCGAGCGGCGGCCGCTCATACGTACGATGATCTCGTCGAACGGCACGTCGATTTCCAGCACGTAGTCGATCGCGACGCCCGCCTGCTTCATCGCCTCTGCTTGCGGAATGGTGCGCGGAAAGCCGTCGAACAGATAGCCGTTGGCGCAGTCCGGTTGTTGCAGACGCTCTTTCACCAGGTTGATGATCAGTTCGTCTGTGACCAGTTCACCAGCGTCCATAAAGCGCTTTGCTGCCAGGCCGAGCGGCGTGCCAGCTTTGACGGCCGCGCGCAGCATGTCACCGGTGGAAATTTGCGGAATGCCGAATTTTTCCTTGATGAAGTTTGCCTGAGTGCCTTTACCCGCGCCGGGCGCACCCAAAAGGATCAAACGCATGTGTATCTCCAGATCTATGTGAATTCTTTGGGGCGCTGCAAGCATCCCACGAGGACGAGGGACCCGCGTCGGCTACCGTCTGGTCTCGCGCTGCACGTCGAAGACGGCGCTGCAAGAAACACACACGGCGCGACGGGGCAAACCCAGGCTCTCGCGAATAACGGGAGGTGCGCACAAGCGTCCGATTATGCCATGGGTTTTTGCGCTCAAGACCCGAATAAAGCCCGCACGCGCGCCAGATCCGCGGGCGTGTCCACGCCCGGAAGCGGCACCTCGGGCGTGATCAGGACCGCAATGCGCTCGCCGTGCCACATCGCGCGCAATTGCTCGAGCGCTTCGACCTGTTCGATAGGCGAGATCGCGAGATCGGGATACGTGCGCAGGAACTTGGCGCGATACGCATACAGCCCGATGTGCCGATGAACCACCGCGGGCGCGGGCGGCACGGGCATCGACGCGACGTCGGGCCAGTGCGGCCGATAAGCGTCGCGCGCCCAGGGAATCGGCGCGCGTGAGAAATACAGTGCCACGCCGCGCGCATCGAGCACGACCTTGACCACGTTTGGATTGAAAATCTCCGCCGCGTCGACGATCGGATGCGCGGCAGTAGCGATCGCGCAGTCGTTTCTTGCCGCGAGGTGCGACGCGACGCCGCACACGAGAGCCGGATCGATCAGCGGTTCATCGCCTTGCACATTGACGACGATCGTCTCGTCGCTCCAACCGAATTGCGACGCAACCTCGGCAAGGCGGTCCGTGCCCGACGGATGGTCGGCGCGCGTCAACACGGAATCGAACCCATGCTCGCTGGCCGCATCGAGCACCGACTGGGCGTCCGACGCGATCAACACCTGCTGCGCGCCCGACTCGCGTGCGCGTTCGGCGACCCGCACCACCATCGGCTTGCCACCGATATCGGCGAGCGGCTTGTTGGGTAATCGGCTCGACGCCAGGCGCGCGGGCACAACGGCGATGAACGGGGGCGTGGCGGGGTTGGTGTGATTCATCGGAGAGATGCGCGCAAGGGTGGAGAGGACGGGAGCAGGGACGCGGTGGGACTGAGCCAGCAAACGCGAGACACGGGAGCCGGCAAACCGGGCTTGCACGGATAAAGCCCAAGACCTGGCCGATAACGCGAAGTCGACATTGCCGGCGGCAGATCGACAATGCAACGGGCACAGAAACCAGCCCACGATGCATCCGCGCTCGCGGCGCGCTTTGCGCCACCTGTCAGGCATTAACCCAAATGCGCTCTACGCGATATCCCTTCGCTAGCCAGACCCGCGTTAGGCGACCGAACCAGGATTCAGGTCGACCGGCGTGCCTTCGACAGTTTGGCGCGCCTCGTCGACCAGCATCACCGGGATGCCGTCGCGGATCGGATACGCGAGTTTGTCGGCGTTGCAAATCAGTTCCTGCGCGGCACGGTCGTAGCTGAGCGGGCCCTTGCAGATCGGGCAGACGAGGATTTCAAGCAGGCGAGCGTCCACGGACTTTCTCCACAACTAATGCAATGAGGCGATGATCGAGCGCGGCTTCCACGGGAACGACCCAGATGCGCGCGTCGCGCCAGGACCCTAATTTTACCGCATCCTTTTCGGTTATCAGGATGGCGTCGGCGTCAGCGTCGGTGAAAGGATTGCGCTCGAAAGCGTAGTGATCCGGCAGCGCGCGAGTTTCAGGCGCAAGGCCCGCGGCGCGCAGCGTAGCGAAGAAACGTTCCGGCGCACCGATGCCCGCGGCGGCCAGCACCCGGTCGCCGCTGAACTGCGCGAGCGGACGGCGCAGCGCGGGATTCCCGAGATGCCACGCGTCGGCGGGTGCGAGTTGCAGCGAGAAGGTGTTCGGCCACGCAGGCAGCGTTTTCGCGTACGGGTCGTTGATCAGCGTGGCGTCTCGACGACGCGAGAGCGGCTCGCGCAGCGGCCCTGCCGGCAGCAGAAACCCGTTGCCGCCAAGCCGGTGATCGAACACGACCAGTTCGGCGTCGCGTGCCAGCCGGTAATGCTGGAGGCCGTCGTCGCTGACAATCACGTCGACGTCCCGGTGCGCCGCGCACAACGCCTGCGCAGCCGCCACGCGGTCCGGGCACACCCAGACTGGCGCGCCGGTGCGGCGCGAGATCAGCAGTGGCTCGTCGCCGCCGACACTTGCTGCCGATGCAGGCGTCACCGGCGTGGGCGTCTTCACGCGTGCGCCGTAACCGCGCGACACGACGCCAGGATTGAAGCCGACCCCGCGCAACGCTTCGACTAGCGCGATCACGGTCGGCGTCTTGCCGGTGCCGCCGACTGTCACGTTACCGACCACCACCACAGGCACGCCCACGCGCACCGACTTCAGCCAGCCGAGCGAGAATGCGGCGCGGCGCATCCCGGCGACTGCGCCGAACATGCAGGCAAGAGGCGTCAGCGACCATGCGAGGGGTCCGCGGTGTTGCCACTCGCGGGTAACCCGCGTTTCCAGGCGATCGAGAATTCCGCTCATCGGCAAAGCGGACGAGCTAGCGGCGCACCGCTCGCGCGTCGGTTCAGGTGCAGCGGCGTGAAGGCGCCAGGGGCAATGCGCGGGACAGGCATGAACGCGATTCTCCGGACGGTCGAAGTGTGGGGCCGAGTGAGCACAGGTTGAGCACGAAAGGGCGCAAGCGGGTCGACACCGCGCCTAAGCGCCGCCCGGGTCTGCTGTGCTGTGCAACCCGCCACTCTAGCGCGCACGCGTCCCAGCCCGCAAGTCGCGGGCACGACATCCGATGCATCGGTTTCGTTTAGCCGGTTATTTGCGGCCTGTGGATAACTTTGTGGAGAACTGCACCGCCACCGGGCCGCGAAGGCCGTTGCAAGCCCTTCGCATCGGCAATCATTCTCATTGCCCATCAGTAAAATTCATATAAATCAACGAGATGGTTCGGATTTTCGTAGTCCTGCGGTCTCTTTGGCGGCATCGGCTTGGTAAGTCCCGACATGTGGACACTTTTGACATTTTGCGCGGCCTGCTGGACGCCGATGGCTGCTCGGTCTATCGTCTGTCCGGCCAGTCCCAACAGGTTTCCATGCATGAATTCCGATAGTTCTTTTAATTCGCCGACGCTGCCCGGCGGCGAAGTCGTCGTTCCAGTTTCCGCTTTGAACCGAGCGATCGGCACCATGCTTGAACGCTCGTTTCCGCTCGTGTGGGTCGCAGGAGAGGTGTCGAATTTCACGCGTGCCGCGAGCGGTCACTGGTACTTTTCAATCAAGGATGCGCAGGCGCAAATGCGTTGTGTGATGTTCCGCGGCCGTGCGCAGTACGCGGACTTCATGCCAAAGGACGGCGACCGTATCGAAGTGCGGGCCCTCGTCACGATGTACGAGCCGCGCGGCGAGTTGCAACTCAATGTGGAGGCGGTGCGGAGGACCGGGCAGGGGCGTCTTTACGAAGCGTTTCTGCGGCTCAAGGCGCAGCTGGAGGCCGAAGGGCTTTTCGCCGCAGAGCGCAAACGCGCGTTGCCTTCGCATCCGCGTGCAATCGGCATTGTCACCTCGTTGCAGGCGGCTGCGCTGCGCGATGTCCTTACAACGCTGTCACGTCGCGCGCCGCATATTCCGGTGATCGTGTATCCGGCGCCGGTGCAAGGTGTGGGCGCGAGCGCAAAGCTGGCGGCGATGGTCGATGCGGCCAGCGCGCGGCGTGAGGTGGACGTGTTGATCGTATGCCGTGGTGGCGGTTCGATAGAAGATCTGTGGGCCTTCAACGAAGAAGTGCTGGCCCGCGCGATTGCAGAAAGCGCGGTGCCGGTGGTCAGTGGCGTCGGTCACGAGACCGATTTTACGATTGCCGATTTCGCCGCCGATATGCGCGCGCCGACACCCACGGGCGCCGCCGAACTGGTAAGCCCGCAACGCGTGCTGTTGTTGCGCGAACTCGATCATCGGCACGCCGCGCTCGCTCGCGGCTTCGGCCGGATGATGGAGCGGCGCGCCCAGCAACTCGACTGGCTTGCGCGCCGGCTCGTGTCGCCAGCCGAGCGTCTTGCGCGGCAACGCATGCACCTGCAGCAATTGAGCGCGCGGCTCTCGTCGGCGGGCGCGCGACCAGTGCGCGACGCTCGAGCGCGTTTTTCGTTGCTGCAGATGCGTTGGCAGCGTTGGCGTCCCGACCTCGCCGCGCATCAGGCGAAACTCGACAATCTCACGCAACGACTCGATGCCGCGCTGTTACGCCAACATGAGCGTCAGGCCTCGCGCATCTCGACACTGGCCGCACGGCTCGAAGTGCTGAGTCCGCAGCGCACGCTCGAGCGCGGCTATGCCGCGGTGCTCGATGCCCAATCCGGTCGTGCGGTGCGAGCGCCGTCGTCGTTGAAACCTGGCCGCCGCCTGACCGTGCATCTCGCAGAAGGCGCCGCCGATGTCGCGCTCGCGGATGTGCAACCACGTCTCGCGGACGGTTTCTGACATTGCGCTGACACCATGCAGCGCGCGTACTTTTGACTGTGCGTTGTACCGGTTTCAGGTCTAACGCGAGCAGTAATTACGCGGTTTTGCAGGCAATTCGCCGATGCCGGACATAAAGTCCGTTCGTTTGCGGGGTTATTCCAAGTCGCCTACAATCGAGTGCTCTGAAGCGTTATCCGCAGACTCCCCACAACAGATACAGACTGAAGGAAAGCACCATGGAACATACGCTCCCGCCGCTGCCGTTCGCGAAAAACGCACTCGCTCCGCACATGTCGGAAGAGACGCTCGAGTTTCACTATGGCAAGCACCACCAGACCTATGTGACCAACCTGAACAATCTGATCAAGGGCACGGAATTCGAGAATCTGTCGCTCGAAGAAATCGTGAAGAAGTCGTCGGGCGGCGTGTTCAATAACGCGGCTCAAGTGTGGAATCACACGTTCTTCTGGAACAGCCTGTCGCCGCAAGGTGGCGGCGCTCCGACCGGCGCGCTGGCCGACGCGATCAACGCCAAGTGGGGCTCGTTCGACAAATTCAAGGAAGAGTTTGCGAAGACCGCTATCGGCACGTTCGGCTCGGGCTGGGCATGGCTCGTGAAGAAGGCAGACGGTTCGCTCGACCTCGTGTCGACAAGCAACGCAGCTACCCCGCTGACCACGGACGCTAAGGCGCTGATCACGATCGACGTGTGGGAACACGCGTACTACATCGACTACCGCAACGCACGTCCGAAGTTCGTTGAAGCTTACTGGAACATCGTCAACTGGGAATTCGCGTCGAAAAACTTCGCGTGAGTCGACAGTGAGCATAGCAACGATCCCGCGGCTTAGTTAATAAACGGCAGTGTCGTTGTGCTCAGACTCTAAGCTGGTTGCGATTTGAGCCTTAAGCGTAAGCAGAAATAGAAGCCCTCCGTGTGAGGGCTTTTGTTTTTCTCGCTGGCTGCAATTTACGGCTCGCGTGCTTACAGCAACTTTGTCACCGGTCGTAATCGTGCGAGTATAAAAGGGGCGCTGCTTAGGCCGCTTGCGCGGCTTTGTGTGTCAGCGCAAAACATATGGTAACTGTTCGGTAAACATAGCGCGCGCCGATTGGTCTAACGTGTGTTCTCCCAATTCCTTGCTACTCGCGCCATCATGATTTCAAGTCTAAAACCAGTGCGCGCCGCGCTGCCTCTCGGGGCCGTTGCGCTTGCACTGCTGGGCGGCTGCGCCGTTGTGCCGCCGAGCGGTCCCACGGTGGTGGCTCTGCCGCGCAGTGGCGAGCCGCTCAGTCAGTTCCAGCAAGACGATTACACTTGCCGTGACTATGCGTTCCATTCGTCCGATGTAGCCGGCGCCTCGCAGAGCGCGACCACGAGCAGTGTCAACAGCGCAGCGGTGGGCACGTTCGGCGGCGCGGCAGTCGGCGCACTGTTGGGCGCGGCGGCGGGCAACCCCGGCGCGGGCGCGGCCATCGGCGCGGGCAGCGGTTTACTGATCGGCGGTGCTGCTGGCGCGAATGGCGCACAGTACTCGGCGAACAGCCTCCAGGCACGGTATGACGCAGCCTACGCGCAGTGCATGACGTCGAAAGGCAACACCATCTCGCAGCCGCAAATGCCGGTCTACGCGCCGCAGCCGGTGTATGCGCCGCAGCCCGTCTATGTCGCTCCGCCGCCGCGTTATTACGGGCCGCCGCCGGTCATGTACTCGCCTTATCCGTACTACTGACCGTAGGTCTTGCATACGCGCGCATGAGCCGCGTCCGGCACATGCGCAGATGGATGAATGGCGCGAGCTATTCCGCGTCGCTGCTTCCCGCCGTCTTGCGCGGCCGGCGGTTGCGTGACGATGCCGTCTTTCGTGCGGCTCTCTTCTTCGGCGCTGGCGTTTCCTCTGCGACGGCTGACGATTCCGCAACTGACGGCGCGGTTTCCGCGGCACTGTCCGATTTTTGTGCTGCAGTCTTTCGCGCTTTCTTCGCGGCCGGTTTGCGCGGTTCGCGCGGCCTACGACGTTGAGTCTGCGTGTCGTCCGCCTGCTCCGCCTCGGCACTCGCGACTGCTTCGGCTTCGCTAGTCGTCATGTTGTCCGGTTGCGCGGCGGGTGCTTGAAGCAACTCCGACGAGGAATCCATGCTTGCCTGCGCGGGTGCCTGCCTCAATCCAGTATCCGGATCGCTTTGACTGGCCGCGCCGTAGTCGTCTTGTCGAGCAGAGGTTCCGGCGGATTCGTAGGGGCTTTCCTGTGCGACTTCGCGCGTGACTTGCTGGCTCGCTCCTCCTTTCCGGTTGCCACGGCCCCGACGACGCTGATCATGCTTACCGCCTGTCTCGGCTGTCACCGTTTCAGCCGCCTTAGGCTCGACAAGCTGTTCAGCAACCTGTGCGGTATCGGCACGTTCGCTCGCATGTTCAGTCGCCTGCTCGCCCGCACTTTCTCCGAGCACGTTCGAGACCGTGCTCCGGTACACATAGGCGCCTGACTTCTCGTCGCGGCCGAATTCCAGCAGTCCGCGCGCGTGCGCCTCCTCCAGCAGATTGCCGAACGCGCGAAAGCCATAATACGTCTCGTTGAAATCAGGCTTACGACGCTTGATGGCGTTTTTCAGTACTGACGCCCAGATTTTTCCGCTGTCGCCGCGCTCGGAAGCGAGTGCGTCGAACGTTTGCACTGCAATCTCGACGGCTTTAGTGCGACGCTTTTCGAGGTCTTCCTTGCTGCGGCTTTTATCTTCTTCCTGCGATGGCTTGCCGGTCGGCTGAGCCGCCTTCTGCGGCCTTGACGATTCCCGCTTCGCAACTGTCCGTTGACTTTCCCGGACGAGGTCGTCGTAAAAAAAGAACTCGTCACAGTTTGCGATTAGGAGGTCTGACGTGGATTGCTGCACGCCGACGCCAATCACCTGTTTCGCGTTTTCGCGCAGTTTCGACACAAGCGGTGAAAAGTCCGAGTCGCCGCTGATGATGACGAATGTATTGACGTGTGATTTGGTGTAGCAAAGGTCGAGCGCGTCGACGACCAGCCGGATATCCGCGGAATTCTTGCCCGATTGGCGCACGTGCGGAATTTCGATCAATTCGAAGTTGGCCTCGTGCATTGCGCCTTTGAAACTCTTATAGCGATCCCAGTCGCAATACGCTTTCTTTACGACAATGCTGCCCTTGAGCAGCAGACGTTCGAGCACCAGCTTGATATCAAACTTGTCGTACTTCGCGTCGCGCACGCCCAGCGCGACATTTTCGAAGTCGCAGAAGAGCGCCATGCTGACGGTTTCATTGGATGACGCCATGTAAATCTCCATTGAAGCGCTCGTCGATGTCGACGAATCGCGACCATGATAGCGATTCCAGCGAAGCTGATCAGCTTTTGTCGAGACAACGCAGTTCAACGCGCCGACCTACAGATCGTGGCGCTTACCTGGCGCGGCAGGAAACGGGCTTATCGCCGCCCGCGTTTCCAATACCTCGTCCACGAGGCCATAGGTTTTTGCCGCGAGGGCTGACATGAAATTGTCGCGGTCTGTGTCGCGCGCGATTTCCTCGATGCTTCGTCCCGTCCGTTCGGCCATCATCGCGTTCAGGCGTTCGCGCAGGTAGAGCACTTCCTTAGCCTGAATGTCTATATCTGCCGCCGTGCCTTGGCTACCACCCGAGGGCTGATGGATCATGATGCGTGCGTTAGGCAATGCGTACCGTTTGCCCCGTTGGCCGGCGCACAGCAGGAACGTGCCCATGCTTGCAGCAAAGCCGGTGCATAGCGTCGACACCTCCGGCTTGATGAACTGCATGGTGTCGTAAATGGCGAGGCCGTCGTAAACCGAGCCGCCCGGCGAGTTGATGTAAAACGAAATATCCTTGTCGGGGTTCTCGGATTCGAGGAATAGCAGTTGCGCCACGATAAGACTGGCCGACTGCTCGTTCACGGGCCCCACTAGAAACACGATGCGCTCGCGCAACAAACGAGAATAGATGTCGTAGGCGCGCTCACCGCGACCGGACTGCTCTATGACGGTTGGGACGAGCCCGAGACCTGTGACGGATGGGTAATTGGAATGCATTCTTGCCTCGCGGAAGTGGGCTGCTGTCCCTATGACGATCCCGCTGTCGGCCGCGTGACATAAGTATTTTTTGGCGCGCCTGTCACGCAACGGGTTGCCCAAGCGTCAAGCTGCAATGGATGCCCTTTTGCGGTGAGCCGACGGAGCATCCTGCATATCAGCGCACGCGCTTTTTATCACGCACGATCTGGAGGTCAACGCATGACAGAACACGAAATCGACAAGGCATCCAGCTTCGGTGCGGTGCGCGCCCGTCTTATCGCGTTGGCGTATCGCATGCTGGGCAGTCGCGCGGAGGCAGAAGACATCGTGCAGGACGTCTGGCTGAAGTGGCATCTTGCCGACACGCGTGAAGTGCAAACGCCGGCGGCCTGGCTGACCACGCTGACCACGCGCACGGCGATCGACCGTCTGAGAAATGTGCAGCGCGAGCGGGAATCGCAGGCCACTGGCTGGTTGCCGGAGCCTTGGCTCGACGAAGTCGCACCATCGGCCGAAGAACTCGCCTTACGCGCCGCGGAAATGTCGTATGGCGTGATGCTACTGCTTGAGCGTCTCAAACCGGATGAGCGCGCGGCGTTCGTGCTGCACGAAGCGTTTGATTGTGACTATGCCGAGATCGGCAAGATCCTGGAGCGTACGCCTGCAAGTTGCAGGCAGATAGTCCATCGAGCAAGAGTTCGATTGCAGCGTGCGGGCGCGCCGTTGCAAAGGCCCGACGCCCAAGCTCACGCGCGGATCGTCGAGCGTTTGCGCAGCGCGTTGGAGGCGCAAGACCGGGCTAGCTTGCTCGACCTGTTTAGCGACACACCGGTAGTCGTTAGCGACGAGCCGGAGTTCGGGGCGCTGAATGTTGTGGCAAGTTCGCCCGCACCTCTGGTCACGCCTTCAGTTACACGTGGAGGTGCGGACGCTGTAACAAACTCGCCGGGAATACCGGCACAGGCGGTTGCCCAAGCACCTGCCTGGGAGCAGGAGTCTACATTCGGCTCTACATTCGGCGATTGGATCGAGAAGGTGACGTCGCTGGCGGGGCGGGCGAGCCACGTCAAACTGGTGTCGGTGGGCGGAGCGCCGTCCATCGCTTTCCTTATCGAAGGCGAGGTCGTCGCGTTGATCGACGTCTCTACGGAAGGCTCACACCACAGCCACCCAAGCGGCGAGAGGCGCAGTCGGACACACGGCCCGGTCTGCGACGCGACCAACGGCGCTCAGAAGATCGTTTCGTTGCGTGCGGTAACGAGCGCGTCGCGGCTTCGGGCCGCCAACCGCGTTTTAGCCCGCGCAGCGGTCGCTGAGCTGCTGGCGCGGATTACGCGCAACCCGGCGCAGTCAATTGCGATGAGCCGCGACTTCCCAGTTGATGTCTACGCATAGCACCTGAGTGCCCTTCGGCGTATGCGCGGCGATTGAGGCAGTCACACACAAGTGCGCTTCGTTGATCGAAAGATAGGGAGGTGTTAGATGCACTTGACCCGGCACACGCATTGCCTGGATGAAATACGGCCGCCGCTCCCAACTTGCGCCCTCCGAATGCAACAGTGGTCGGAAGCGCTTGGCGCGTTGCGAGGCGCGCCCGGGAGGCAGCACGTTGTCGCCGATCTGCCGTCCTGAGCCGTCCAGAATGAAGCAGCGTGCTGTCTCGCCGAGTTTCAGCAACGGCGCAGTCGCCTCGGCAGCAGGCCGCCCAGCTACAAGCTCTGCGGCTGCCGTTTGGAGCGCAGTCACGTACGGCGCCAGCCGCGTCGCCTGCGCGCGCTCACGCGCTGCAACCCGCTCACGCAACGCCGCCGAAAGGGAGTCCATCAAACCAGCAGCGGTTTGTGGCTTGACCGCATCGACGCTCGGACCCGCAAAGAAGGCGCCCTGCACGAAATCGACGTTGCATTCGAGAGCGATCAGCGCATCACGTTCGGTAGTGAGGCCACCCATCAGCACCAATTGGCCGGACTCGTGCAGCAGCGAGACGAGGCCGGGCAGCACGCGTTCAATGTGCGAATGCTCGCTGGCTTGCGCAAGAATGCAGCGATCGAGCGTGACAATGTCGGGGCGCAGGTTCCAGACGCGGTCAATGTTCGAATGCTTGGCGCCAAAGCCGTCGAGCGCGATCAGAAAGCCTGACTTGCGAAGTGCGTCGATGATCTCGGCAAAACGTGTTGTTTCGCCGCCCGCCTGTTCGGACACTTCCAGGACAACGCGTTGTGGCGGCAAACCCAACGCCTTGAGGCCGGCCAGGAGTGCGTCGCCATAACTGGTGTCCATCAGTGCGGCCGGGTGAAGGCTTAGGAAGAGCCATTCATCGTGACTGTCGAACGCGTTGAAGTTGCCAAGGTGAAGTGATTCGGCCAGCCGACCCAGTTCGAGCAGGTCACCGCGCCGCGCGGCCTGCGTGAAGACCTCATGCGAGGGGACTTGCACCGCGTGCTCGTCGTGGGCGCGCAGCGACGCGTGATAACCGATTGCGCGCCGGTGCGATACCGAGAAAACCGGCTGGAACACGCTGAAGACGGTGTAGCCGCCGTAAAGAACGGTGCGCCGGGAGCCTTCGTCGCCGGCCATCGGGCGGGGAGGCTGGAAACCGGGAGGATCGAGTTCGATCATGCTCATCATGTCAGTCGTGTGAAGGGCAACGCGATTGCATGCTCGACGTGGTGTGCATGCGCGATACGTAAGTTTACAGGATAGAGGAGCAAGAATTATGCGCATGCAGAGACGCTACGTGCGCGCGCGATTGCTACGAGGGATCGGGGAACATTGTGCGCCAACCCGGGCGCTCGCGAGATAATTCGCACTTTGCTGGTGCGGGCTGCGCCCTGCGGCAGAGCCCGGTGTTGGCGGCCACGCTGCCGTCGAGAAAGTCCGGCAGGCGCTCTGCGGGGAGTTGTGTCAGGTGCTCGGACTGCTGTCGACGACCAACAGCTAACGTCTTTGACTGGCATCAACTATCGCTGCCCGCCGACAGCCAACGCCCCAACCAACGCCGCAACCCAACCCCACCACCGCAAGCCAACCTAAAAAACTCAGGTGCGCTCAGAAGGGTCGGTCTTTTTCGCGGGCGTCCGAATATCAGGCGACAACTGCGCGAAGATCCACGCCGATCCTGCGGTGATGATGCCGACGCACAGGAACGTCGCATGAAACGCGGGCAGCGAGTTAGCGGCTGTCACGCGTGGCAAGAGGCCCGTGAACGTGGCGAGCAGGGCGCCGGCCACCGTCACGCCGAGGCTCATCGACAGCATCTGGACAAGGGAGAACAAACTGTTGCCGCTGCTTGCGCCGCCGGTCCCGAGGTCCTTGAGCGTCAAGGTGTTCATCGCGGTGAATTGCATCGAGTTGACTGCGCCGAACAATGCCAGTTGCACAAGTCTCAACCATAATGGCTGGCCCGCGCTGGTGAGCGAGAAGCTCGCCATCGTCAAGCCGACAAGAACCGTGTTGGTCATTAATACGCGGCGATAGCTGTACTTAATGATCAGCGTCGTCACGAGGCGCTTGGACGCCATGCCCGCAGCTGCGACGGGCAGCATCATCATGCCGGCTTCAAACGCGCTATAGCCGAGGCTCACCTGCAATAGCAGCGGAATCAGATACGGCATCGCGCCGCTGCCGATCCGCGCGAATAGATTGCCGAGCAGTCCGACGCTGAAGGTGTGGATTTTGAACAGATCGAGCGAAAAAATAGGCGACGGCTCACGCACCGCGTGCAAACCGTAGGCGACAAAACACGCCAGGCTCAGGATCAGCAGCACGAGCACGGTCGCGTGTTGAATGCCGAATTCGGTGCGTCCGTCGAGCGCGGACGAAATCGCCACCATGCCGGCCACGAGCAGAAGGTAGCCTTTGACGTCGAACTTGCCGACCTGTTCGTTACGGCTATCCGGCATGAATATGAATGTGGCGATGCATCCGGCGATGCCCACGGGCACGTTGATTAGAAAGATCCAGTGCCAGGATGCAATCTTCACCAGCCAGCCGCCAAGCGTCGGGCCAATCAACGGACCGATCAGTCCGGGGATGGCAACGAATGACAGCGCCGGCAGATAGCGCTCGGCCGGAAACGTCCGCAGCACGGCGAGCCGCCCGACCGGCAGCAGCATCGCGCCGCCCACGCCCTGCACGATGCGGAACACCACCAGTTGGTTCAGCGTATGAGCGTTCGCGCACAGCAACGAGCCGACCGCGAAAACCAGGATCGCGCTGAAGAACACGCGTCGCGTACCAAGTTTGTCGGCGAGCCAGCCGGACACGGGAATCATCACGGCCATCGTCAGTGAATAGGCGATGACGACCGACTGCATGCGCAGCGGAAGTTCGCCGAGGCTCGTTGCCATCGCTGGGAGGGCGGTGTTGACGATCGTCGAATCGAGCGTCTGCATGAAAAAGCCGGTCGCGACGAGCCAAAGCATCACCGTCAGTGAGCGGGCGGAAGGGGCGCTGGCTGCGACGGTTGCCGAGGCGGGTGGAGTTGGCGGCGTGGACATGAAGTAGCGGCGAGGCGCAAGGACGGCAAGGACCCGCTATTCTAGGGAAAAGCAGCCGACGACGCAGGAAGGGCAGAGCCCGACCCCAACCCCAGCCCCGGAGGTGTCAGGAATTTTGTGTGCTGAGGTCGGTTAAAAAATCTCAGCTCATGGCGGCGGTGAATCGCTCGCCGAACAGAATGGCGAACTGATTGACAGCTTGCCGCCAGGTGATAGGCGGCATCTTCCAATCCTTTTCGATGTTGCGCAAGGCCAGATACAGCAGTTTGCTGGCGGCTTCGTCGCTGGGGAAGTGGCCGCGATTCTTGACGATTTTGCGCAACTGCATGTGCATGCTCTCGATGGCGTTGGTCGTATAAACGATTCGACGCACCTCGGGGGGATAGGCGAAGAAGGGAATCACCTGTTCCCATTGGCGTTGCCACATGGCCGCGACGGTAGGGAATTTGCGGCCCCATTCGCTTTGCGCAAAGGCGTCGAGCGCCACTGCCGCCGCCTCGGCCGAGGCGGCCTGATAGACCGGCTTGAGCGCAGCCGCCAACGGCTTGCGGTCCTTCCAGCTCGCCAGATTCAGCGAATTGCGGATCAGATGCACGATGCAGGTCTGAATCTGGGCGGCCGGATAGACCGCTTCGATCGCCTCCGGGAAGCCGCGCAAACCGTCAACCACCGCGATCAGGATGTCGTGCAGGCCACGGTTCTTCAGTTCGTTGAAGACCTTCAGCCAGAACTTGGCTCCCTCGGTTTGCTCGATCCACAAACCCAGCACTTCCTTGCGGCCGTCGGCGCGAATGCCCAGCGCGAGATACACCGCCTTGTTCCTGACCGTGCCTTCGTCGCGGATCTTCAGCCGAAGTGCGTCGAAATACACGATCGGATACATCGCCTCAAGCGGGCGTTGCTGCCACTGTTCGACCTCGGCCAGCACTTCATCGGTGACAGTCGAAATCAGATCGGGCGACACCTGCAGGCCATACAGTTCCAGCAAATGGCCCTGGATCTCGCGCACGCTCATGCCGCGCGCGTACATGCTGATGACGTGATCGTCGAAGCCCGGCAGCCGGCGTTGATACTTGCCGACCAGTTGCGGCTCGAACGTTGCCTGCCGATCACGCGGGATATCCAGATTCAGTTCGCCGTTGGGCGTGATGACCGTCTTATGGCTCGTGCCGTTGCGGTGGTTGCCGGCCTTGCCTTGCTCAACCTCGTTCTCCAGGTGATGCGTGAGCTCCGCCGCCAGCATGCGCTCAGCCAGTTGCTTCTTCAGTTGCCCGGCCAGGCCCGATTCGCCGAGAACCGACTCCGCATCCTTGTTTTGAATCTGCGCCAGCAGTTGATCGATCAGTTCATCGGGAAACAGCTTCGGCGCCTTCGGGTTCTTGATCTTCTTAGTCACAGTTGCTTCGGTCATAGGACGTTGTTTCCGTTATCGTCTCATGACCTCGGCACACTAAAATTCTGACAGGCTCCCAGCCCCGCAACCGCCCCTCTACCCCCGCAACGCCGCCGCCGCTCGAAAAAACGCTTGCGCCCTCGGCTCGTTTCCGAACGCGGCGTGAATCCGGATCCACGGACTCTGTTCCATGCCCGGCCGGAAATAGCTGCCCGGCGCAACGGTCACGCCCAAAGGCACACCGCACTCCACCAGCCGTTCCGCATTGTCCACGTGCGGCACGCGAGCCCACAGAAATTTGCCTCCAACCGGTTTCTCGAACACCTCCCAACCGGCATCTTCTAGCGTTTGTATCGTCGAGCCCAGCGCATCGCGCATACGACGCCGCAGTCGCTCGAGATATTTGCGGTATGCGCCGCGCTCGAGTAGCGATGCCGTCACCGTCTCTGCAAAGAGCGACCCGCCGATGCTAGTCAGCATCTTGATATCGACGAGATCCTTGATGATCGCGTGGCTCGCCACGACACAGCCGATGCGCAACGACGACGACAGTGTCTTCGACAGTCCGCCGATATAAATCACGTGTTCCAACTGATCGAGCGTCGCGAGGCGGTCCGTGATGTCGGTCTGAAAGTCGGCGTAGATGTCGTCTTCGATAATCGTGAAGTTGTGCTCGCGCGCGAGTTGCAGCAGACGGAACGCCACCGGCGGGGCAACCGTCGTCCCAGTCGGATTGTGGAACACGGTGTTGATGAAGAACAGCTTCGGCCTGTGCCGCTTCAACTGCGCCTGCATGACGTCGAGGTCCGGACCGCTCCGCGTACGCGGAATGCCGATCAGCCGGACGCCGTGCAGCTTCAGCAGGCCATACAGGTTGTAGTAGCCGGGGTCCTCGACGAAGATCGTGTCGCCCGCCTTCAGCATGTAGCGCATCAGCAGATCGAACGCCTGGCTTGCGCCGTTCGTAATGAGAATCTGCGAAGTGTCCGCGCGGATGCCCAGTTGCGCGATTCGTGCCTGCAAGTGCTCACGCAAGCTCAAGTTGCCGAGCGGCGTTGCGTAGTCGACCATGCTGGCCGGATCGGTGCGCAACACGTGCCGTATCGCCTGGGCGATGTTGTCGGTGTCCCGCCACGGCTCGGGAATGAAGCCGCTACCAAGCTTCAGCGTTTCGCCCGGATGGTTGAACTGCTGGAGCAGGTGGTCGGACTCGTCCTCGGCGCGGCGCGGGTCCGACGTGCCGTCGCACTGCGCGCCGCCCGGCGGCCGGTCGGCCACGTAGAAGCCCGAGCCGTGGCGCGAGTCGACGTAACCGAGCGACACGAGCCGGTCATAAGCCTCGATCACCGGAAAGCGGCTCACGCCATAGTCGGCTGCGAACTGGCGGATCGACGGCAATTTCGAGCCGGGATGCGCGGCGCGCGAGCGGATCCACGCGGTCACGCCGGCGACAATCTGCTCGGTCAGCGGCACACCATTGTCTCTGTCCAGCTGAATATCGAGTCGCATACGGTTTCCTTCACGAACGCGTTGGGCGGACAAACGGCGCCGTCGCGCGCCAACTGTTCGGTTTTTCAGCTGCACAGTTCCGACGAAAGTGTTCGGAACTGTGCATGGGTATTCGATCATCGCACGTCAATAATCCATACAACAGAGAAGCCCTTTTGAAGGAGAACGGCAATGCGTGAAGTGCGAATTTTCGAACTGGAGCATGAAGAGCCGGCCGCGGCCTGGCATGTCGCACGCCCGTCCACTTTCAAAGTGATCTCGGGTGAGATCTGGCTGACAGTCGAAGGCGACAGCGAAGATTACTGGCTTGCCACGGGTGAATCGATCGAGTTGCCGCGCCGGGCCGTGGCGTGGATCAGCGCCGGGCGTGATGGTGCGCGCTTCGCGCTCGCAAGCGGATCGGAGCGCGGAACCATCAAGCCGATGCTCGGCGTGCCGACACCGAACTGGCTGCCGCGCTGGCTCGGCGCCGCCTGACAGAAGGAACCGCAGAAATACCGGCAGAAGTACCGGCGCGAGGGGCGGCTGGCTTCCCGCCGCTCAAGCCTCGAGCTCGCCAACATAACGTGCTCGCGGCCGGATCAGGCTGCCGTCGCGCGCCTGTTCCATTGCGTGCGCAATCCACCCGACCACTCGCCCCACTGCAAAAAGCGTGAAGGCGGCGCCGGTCGGCAAGCCGAGCACACGCTCGATGGCCGCAAGCGCGAAGTCGACGGTCGGCTCGGCGCCGGTCGTATCGCGCACCGCTCGCGCGAGCGTCAGCACCTCGGGGAGCGGCGAGCGGGCTGGCGCACAGTCCTGCAACAACTCCAGCAGGAGCCGCGCGCGCGGGTCGCCGTCCGGATACAGCGGATGCCCAAAGCCCGACAGCACTGGCCCTTGCGTGCCTTGCTCGTGACGCGACAAGCGGGTAGCCAGATAACGATCGAGATCGGCGGCGCGTGAGGCTTCGTCCAATAGTGCGGCAATGCGCATGGTTTCTCCGCCGTGGCGCGGGCCCGCAAGCGCGGCGAGACCGCCCGCGACTGCCCCGAACAGATGAGTGCCCGTCGACGTGATGCAGCGAACCGTGAACGTCGACGCGTTCAGTTCGTGATCCGCGCACGCGACAAGCGCCGCGCGCAGCAGCCCCGCTTGCTGGCGGCTGCGCACCTGCCAGGCCGATGCCAGTTGCCGATGCAGCGGCGCATTCGACGGCGCCGCCGAGATCATCGCGGCGGCCAGCAGCCGCATCACGGCGCAGGCGTTGTCCAGCTGCGCATCGCGACCGAGCGCCCACACCCGCGGCATTTGTGCCGCCGCCGCGGGCAACAGCACCAGCGCGCGATCGAGCGGCGTATTGTCGCCCCACAGTTTCAGCCACGCGGCCCATTGAGCGGCGGCGATCGGCGCGGCCGGCGCGTCCGCAATGCGCGCCGCGCTGCACTCCCACAACAACGCGGCGACGTCTTCCAGCGATTCGGTGCGCGCGAGCGCCGTCGCATCATGCCCGCGATATCGCAGGCGCCCCTGCGCGACCAGCGTGATCGACGACTCGAGCACCGGCACGCCCCAGTCCAGCACTTTCTGCGCGACCTTGCCCGCGCGTTTGCCGTCTTCCTTGCGCCGCGCGAGCCGCCGCACCTCGCGTGCGTCGTAGCGACGATGCTTGCCTTGTGCGTCCGGCGACGAGCTCAGCAAGCCCCGGCTCACATACGCATAAAGCGTGGCAAGGCTGATGCCGAGTTCAGCGGCGGCTTCGCGGGCGGTCAACGAGTCGGGCAAAGGCACAGGAATGCGCGGCAAAGTAGAGGTCAACCAAAGAAATCAATATATATTGATTATCATAATCAAGATTGATTAACGCAAGGCGCGATTCTAGACTCGATCGCATCTCCGTTACTCGACTGTGAACAACATGACGCCCGAACTCGCGCTCGACCACATCTGGAGCCTCGCGAACTGCGAGCCAGCCGCGCTTCGTTCCGTACATTTCACCGGCTCGGAGCCGGGCTTGCCGTCGGTATTCCGGGTCGGGGCGCTGGCGTCCGCGACCATCGCAGCGGTGGGTTTGGCGGCGGCTGAGTACCATCGGTTGCGAACGAGGCACGGGCAGCGAGTGACGGTGGACATGCGGCGCGCGCTGGCTTCGTTCCGCAGCGAACGTTACCTGCGCGTCGACGACGGGCCGCCGCCTGCGCTCCGCGATCCGGTGACGGGTTTCTACGAGACGGGAGATGGCCGCTGGATTCAACTGCATACGAATTTCGCGCATCACCTGAACGGCGTGTTGAAGGTGCTCGGTTGCCAGAACGATCGTGCCGCGGTCGCGGCGGCAATTCGCGGCTGGGACGGCGCCACGCTCGATCAGACTCTCGCCGATGCGGGCCTGTGCGCCGCGTTGATCCGCTCGCCCGGCGAATGGGCCGCGCTCGATCAGGCGAAAGCGATCGCGGGTTTGCCGCTCTTCGAAATAGAGCGGATCGGCGATGCGCCGCCAGCATTGCCCACGTCCCCGCGGTCGTTCGAGCCGTCATCGCGCGATACTGGAAGCCGGCCGCTGTCCGGCGTGCGGGTGCTGGACCTGTCGCGCATCATCGCAGGACCAGTCGCCGGGCGAGCGCTTGCGCAGCATGGCGCTCAGGTGCTGATGATCAACGGGCCGCATCTGCCGAACATTGCGCCGCTCGTGATCGACAACGGGCGCGGCAAACGCTCGGCCGTGGTCGATCTGCGCGACGCGGCGGGGCGCGAGATTTTGCGCGGTTTGACGCGCGACGCCGACGTCTTTTTGCAGGCATATAGGCCCGGAGCGCTGGCTGCCCGCGGATTCGGTCCCGAGGACGTGGCGCGCTTGCGGCCCGGCATTGTCTATGTGTCGGTGTGTGCGTATGGATACGAAGGGCCGTGGGCCTCGCGACGCGGTTTCGATAGCCTCGTGCAGTCCGCGAGCGGCATCGCGATGACCGAGCAATCCGCGGCTGGATCGACCGAGCCGAGACATCTGCCGTGTCAGGCGCTCGATCACGCGACTGGCTATCTCGCCGCTTTCGGTGCCATGGCTGCGTTGGCGCGACGCGCCACCGAAGGCGGGAGCTGGCACGTCAAAGTCTCGCTCGCGCAGACGGGCCAATGGCTGCAATCGTTCGGCGAAATCGCCGACGGGTGGCAAGCCCCCGATGTTTCGCTTGACGACGTGCGCGACTGCCTCGTCACAGTGGATTCGGATTTCGGTCGCGTACAGGCAGTGCAACCGGCCGAACAACTGGAAGAGACGCCGGCTTTCCTCGGGCTGCCGCCGTCGCGTATCGGCGCGCACGACGCGAAATGGCTGTAGCGGAACTGCGTCGCTGCGTCGGCCCGCTCGTGACAGAACCGCCTATTTGCGGAGCTCCGCGACGAAATCGTAGTAGTCGTTGCGGCAATACGTGTCGGTCAATTCAATAGCGCGCTGGTCGGCCGTATATCCGACGCGCTTAATCAGCAGGAGCGCTTCGTTCGGCGCGATGCTCATTTGCTGCGCGATCTCCTCGCTCGCATTGACCGCGCGGAAATGCTGCAGTGCGCGGACGATCGTCAGTCCGCGATTCTCCAGATAGGTGTAAAGCGAATCGCCGATCGCCTGCGGATCGGGAATCACCGCAGCGGGGAAGGTGGAATTCTCGACCGCCATCACGATGCCGTCGGCGAGACGCAAACGCCGCAGCCGCGTCACGGCCGCAGCCGGCGAAAGCCCGAGTTGGATCACCTCTTCGCGATTGGCCGGCAGGATTTCGCGCGACAGCCATTTCGAACTCGGCGTAAAGCCTCGCCGCCGCAACATTTCGCTGAAGCTCGACAGACGCGACAGCGGATCTTCATAACGTGGTGTGATGAAACTGCCGGCGCCTTGCGTGCGTCGAATCAATCCCTGCTCGACGAGTAGCGCGATAGCCTTGCGTGAAGTGATTCGCGAGACGCCGAGCGCCTCCGAAAGCACCCGCTCCGACGGCAGCGCCTCGCCGGCGTTCCAGCGGTTCTCGTGAATGGCCGTGCCAAGCTTGCGGGCAAGTTGAAGATAAAGCGGTGTGTCGTTTTCCGGGTCCGGGCGCAGATCGCGCCAGCGGTCTTCCGAGGCAGAGGTCATGGGGCTTACGCTAGAAGGGCGAGGAGCAATTCTAAGACATCGGCGCGCTACGTTATAGCGGGCTTTTGCCTGATGGCCTGTCGGCCGGTCCTGCAACCGCTAAACTCGTCGATACGCTTTCTCGCAGCACCGCCGCGCGTTGGTTCGGCGCTGGCGCGTGGTCACACGTTCGGCCACAGTCCACAGTCAGTCACTTCAGGAGTCAACATGACGACCGATATCGCAAGCGTGAGCCTGCCCGACGGCGAGCGCATCCCCAAACTCGGGCAAGGCACGTGGGAAATGGGCGAGCAGCCGGCGCGCCGCGCGGCCGAGATCGACGCGATCCGCTTGGGCGTCGAGCTTGGCATGACGCTCGTCGATACCGCGGAAATGTACGGCGACGGCGCAGCCGAACTGTTGTTGGGCGAAGCGCTCGCGGGACTGCGCGATCAGGTGTTCCTCGTTAGCAAGGTCTATCCGCATAACGCAAGCAGGCGCGGCGTGATTTCTGCTTGCGAGCAGAGCCTCAAACGTCTGAAGACCGATCGGCTCGATCTGTATCTGCTGCATTGGCGCGGTTCGATCCCGCTCGAAGAAACAGTCGCCGGGTTCGAAGCGTTACGCGACGCGGGGAAGATCCGCCACTGGGGCGTGAGCAACTTCGATACCGAGGACATGGAAGAACTCATCGCTACGCCCGGCGGCACGGCGTGCGCGACGGACCAGATTCTCTACAACGTTGCGCGGCGCGGGCCCGAATTCGATCTGCTGCCGTGGCTCGCCGAGCGCAATATGCCGGCAATGGCCTACAGTCCCGTCGATCACGCACGTCTGCCGAAGCGCTCGCCGCTCGACGACATCGCTAGCGCGCGCGGCGTCTCCGTGTTTCAGGTGGCGCTCGCGTGGGTGCTGCAGAAGCCGGGCGTGTTCGCCATTCCGAAGACGGGCCGCGTCGAGCACGTGCGCGACAACCATCGTGCGCTGCAACTGCGGCTCGACGCTCAGGAACTCGCGGCCATCGACAGCTATTTCAAGCCGCCGCGCGGCAAGCGCCCGCTTGAAATGCTTTGAGCCAGGCGCGCGCCGCAGACGTATCGCGGCGCAGTGAGCGCCCGGCGGTGTTCAGAGCATTCTTGGCGTGCCGCCTACTACGCACACCAAGTCGCGACAGGAAAACCGCCGTGCGCGACGCTGCTCAGTGTCGTCAATTGCAATTGTGATGCAGATGCACAGAGCCCAGCACCGCGACTTCGGCGGGCGTGTGCTTGAGCGAATCTTCGTTGACCTGGCCCGCGTCCGCGACGAATTCGTCGACGATCGAAGAAACCGGTGTATTGCGCAGACACAGCGACACGCGCTGGGTTTCGTTGGCAGGCAAAGACGCGCGCTGGCCGAGGAACAGCACACCGTACTGATAACCGTGGATGATGCCGCGGATCGCGCCCACGCATTGACCGTGCGCAACGTTGTCGTTCTTCTGCTTACAGGCTTGCGCAAGCGAGTATGCGGAGAAGCTGGGGTCCACAGGCGGCGCGGCTTGCGACATCGTGGGCGACAGCGGCTGCGCCGTCGGTGCCGTGCTTTGCCCGCCGGTCTGCGCATTGGCGAGCGAGGCGAGGCTCAGAGCAGCGGCCGCTGCGAGGCCGACGACCGCGCGTGCCGCGGGGCAGGGGACGTTTCGTTGCATGTTGTGGTGCCCTCATATCGAACGTAGAAACTGATATGAGGCAATTGCCGCGCTTTGGTTCCGGACGTATGCGCCGCGCCGGCTCGTGGCATTTGTCGCGCATGTCGGCGTGCAGGCGAGAAAGCGAAAGGGGCAGTAGCGCATTCGCCGCGGTGCCTTACTTTCGAAGCAAACACAGAAAGCCTCGATGCGTGAGCTTCAACAGTGGGCAGCACTACGGCCGCAAACAACGCTTATGAAGTGGCGCTATGAGTCTCGCCCGGCACCGTTGGCGGGACTCGCGGGCTTGTCGCGGGCAACGTCGCGTGCTTCGTCGTTTGCCTGGTCGCGCGACGCGGTTTGCAGTGCCCGCAGTTCGTCGGCCGGAATGTGGCAGCGGATCAGATGGTTGCGGCCGATGCCGTTCGTAGCCTCGCGGGCTGAACCGGTCGCGTGGGACACATACGCTGCATCGGTTGCCTCGGCAAACGGCGGGTCCTGCTGTTCGCAGATCGCGCCGAGCTTGCGTGGACAACGCGTGTGAAACACGCAGCCGGACGGCGGCGACGCGGCGCTCGGCAGATCGCCCGACAGGCGGACTCGGGCCACGGTCCCGTGGCCGTCGAGTGTCGGCACGGAAGACAGCAGCGCTTCCGTATACGGATGCTGCGGCCCGTCGAATACCGCGGCCGCCGGTCCGATTTCAAGCAGTCTGCCGAGATACAGCACGGCGATGCGATCGGACAAATACCGAACGACGTGCAGATCGTGCGAAATGAATACGTAGCTCACGCCACGCTCGCGCTGCAGATCGGCAAGCAGATTGAGGATTGCCGCCTGCACGGAGACGTCGAGCGCGGAGGTCGGTTCGTCGCACACCACCACGCGCGGCTCGCCGGCGAACGCGCGCGCAATGGCCACGCGTTGTTTGAGTCCCCCGGAAAGCTGGCGCGTGCGCGAGCCGAGATAGCGCTCCGGCAAACGCACGGCGGCCGTCAACGTGGCAAGCCGATCGTCGATGGCCGCGCCGCGCAGCGCCGCAAGACGCGACAACGCGCGGCCAATCAGCCGCTTCACAGAATGCGCGCGGTTAAGCGCCGAGTCCGGATTCTGGAACACGATCTGCAGCGACTTGACCTGCTCGTCGTTGCGCCGCGTGACGCGTGCGGCGAGCGGCGCGCCGTCGAGTTCGAGCACGCTGCCTGCGTCCGGCGCGAGAAGGCCGAGCATCAGTTTCGCGAGCGTCGTCTTGCCGCTGCCCGATTCGCCGACGAGACCCAGCGTTTCGCCGGCCGCGAGATCGAGCGAAACCTTGTCGACGGCGCGCAGCGCTGTGCCGGACACATGGAAAGTCTTCGATAGATTCTCGGCGCGCAAGACGATTTCTCGCGGGTTTTTGTCCGCAGTCGCAAGGCCATGCTCGGGCAATGCTTGCGCGAGCGCGCGCGGCAACTCGATCGCGCGCTCGTGATAGTGACAGCGCGACATCTGGTCGCCATGCGCCGCGCTGACGCGGTACGGCGGCGGCGCTTCGCGGCGGCACCGGTCGTCGGCGAGACGACAGCGCTCCGCGTAGATGCAGCCTTGGGTCACCGAGCCAGGCGAGGGCAAGCCGCCTGCAATGGTATCGAGCCGCTCGGTATCCTTGCTGCGTCCCACGGTGGGCAGACAGCGCAACAGTCCCACGGTGTACGGATGACGCGGCCGCGTGAAAACGTCTTGCGTCGCGCCCTCCTCGACGAGCTTGCCTGCGTATAGCACGCCGACGCGCTCACACATTCGCCCGATCACCGCGAGGTTGTGGCTGATGAACAGCACGGCGGTACCGAGTTCCGCGCGCAGTTGCGCAACCAGATCGAGCACTTCCGCCTCGACGGTGGCGTCGAGCCCGGTGGTCGGCTCGTCGAGAATCAGCAGCGCCGGGTTCGACGCGAGCGCCATCGCGATCACCACGCGCTGCTGCATGCCGCCCGACAATTGATGAGGATAGCTGTCCATCACCCGTTCCGGCGATGCAATGCGCACGCGCTGCAGCATCTCGAGCGAGCGTCGCATTGCTTCATCGGGCGCGACGCCGGCGGCTTCGAACGCTTCGGACACTTGCCGTGCAATGGTCAACGACGGATTCAGCGCGCGCGCCGGGTCCTGATAGACCATTGAAATGGTGTTGGCGCGCATCGTGCGCAAAGCGTCGGCGTCGAGCTTGTTGACGTCGGCGCCGGCGATGACGATCTTGCCCGCCTTCACCTTGCCATTGCGCGGCAGATAGCGCAGCGCCGCCATCGCGACGGTCGACTTGCCGCAGCCCGATTCGCCGACGAGCCCGTAGGCTTCGCCGCGCCGCACGCGAAACGATACGTCCTGCAAGACTTCGCGATCGCGACCGCGCATCCGGTATGTGACCGTCAACCCGACGACGGTCAGCGCATCCGTGCGGTCGCTCTTCGACACGTCGAAGGCGGGGAACGAGGAGGGCGGAGGTCCGTTCATCGGTCGAGCACGCCTTGTACGCCGTCGGCGATGAGGTTCACGCCGACGACCAGCGTCGCAATTGCGCCGGCCGCGAATACGACGGTCCACCACGCGCCGCCCGCCATCAGCGTGTACGACTCGGAAAGCGCGAGGCCCCAGTCGGCTGAAGGCGGTTGAATGCCGAAGCCAAGAAACGACAGCGTGGCTACCGCGAAGATTGCATAACCGAGCCGCACGGTCGCCTCGACGATGATCGGCGGCAGCACGTTCGGCAGAATTTCGGCGAACATGATGTACGGCGCGCGTTCGCCGCGCAGTTGCGCGGCGGCGACGTAGTCGAGATGCCGCTCTGCGAACACGGCGGCGCGCACGGTGCGCGCGGTAATCGGCGTGAAGGTGATGCCGATCACGAGTATCACGGTCAGGTTCGACGCGCCCACCGCAGCAAGCGCGAGCAGCGCGACGATCACGAGCGGCAGCGCGAGTACCGCGTCGATCGCGCGGCCCACGACGTTATCGACCCAGCCGTCGAAGTAACCGACGACGAGACCTAGCGACGTTCCCGCCACCGTGCCGAGTAGTGTCGCGAGCGGCGCAATCGTGAGAATGTCGCGCGCGCCGACGATCACGCGCGAGAACACATCGCGGCCCAACTGGTCAGTGCCGAACCAGTGCGCGCGGTCGGGCGGCATGAGTGAATTGAGCGGGTCGGACGCATACGGATCAACAGGCACGAACCATTGCCCGGCAATCGCGCATACGATCCACCACACGACGATGAGCACGCCCACCACGAACGTCGGCGAGCGCAGCAACACACGCAACTGATCGAAGCGCGGCTCGCTTGTGGCGCGCGGTGCGGCCGGCGGAACAATGGTGCTCATTCGGCGCTCCTCACGCGCAGGCGCGGATTGAGCAGCACGTGCAACGCATCCGCGACGAGATTGGCGACGGTATAGACCACGCCGACCGTCAGCACACCTGCCTCCAGCATCGGGAAGTCCTTCGCCTTCGCGGCGTTGTAGATCAGCGAGCCGATGCCCTGATAGTGGAAGAGTGTCTCGACCACCACGAGGCCGCCAATCATGTAGCCGAGTTGAGTGGCGGCCACGGTGATGGTCGGCAGCAGCGCGTTGCGCAACACGTGCCGCCAGATCACGGTGTGACGCGGCAAGCCCTTGAGGATCGCTGTGCGCGTGTAGTCGGCGTCGAGCGCTTCGACGGTGCCGGCGCGCGCCATCCGCGCGATATAGCCGAAGAACACCAGTACCAGCGGCAGCACCGGCAGAATCAGATGACGCAGTTGTTCGAGCGCGCCGGCGTCGGGCGCATACGCAGCTTCGATAGGCAGCCAGCGCAGCCACACGCCGAACACGAGAATCAGCACGATCGACGACACGAACTCCGGCACGACGGTCGCCGACAAACCCGCAATGCTGATCGTGCGATCCAGCCAGCGTCCTGCGTGCATCGCGGACCACACGCCGCCCGCAATGCCCAGTGGCACCACGACGACGAACGCGAGCAGGCCGAGCTTCGCGGAATGCGCAAGTGCATCGGCGATAAACGGTCTCACCGGCTCGCGATAAGCGTACGAAAGTCCCATGTCGCCTCGCACGAAATGCGAAATCCACTCGACGTATTGCGTCATTAGCGGACGGTCGGCGCCGAGTTGATGATTGAGCGCCGCCACCGCGCGTGCGTCGGCGAGCGGCCCGAGCACCGCCCGACCGATGTCGCCGGGCAGCAGTTGCCCGCCGGCGAATACGATCACGGACAACAGCCATAGCGTGATGAGCGACAGCCCCACGCGCGTTGCAAGGAAACGCACGACGCGGCCGGCATTGCCCTTCGGGGACGAGGCGGGAGAACTCACTGTGGTCGACATCGTGAACGCTTGCCGAAGAATTGCGCGCCGATGCGAGACGCTTACGCGCTCAACACCGCACGGTCGAAGTAGAGCTGCGCGAGCGCGGTGAAGCGCACGCCGTTCACGCCCTTGCGCATCGCGATCAACTGATCGTAGAAGAACGGGATGATGATCGGCGTTTCATCGAGCAGCAGCGTCTGGATCTGGCCGGAGATTTTCTTCTGCGATGCGAGGTCGATGGCCGCGACGAATTGCGCGACCAGTTGATCGTATTGCGGGTTCTTGAAGTGCGCGGCGTTCCACGTGCCGCTGCTCGTGAGCGGCGCATTCAGAAACACGTTCGGCACGCCGCGATGACCGTAGTCGGTGATGCCGAGCGGCGAGTCGAGCCAGTCTGATTTGCCCGGCGTGCCCGCGCCGTAATACAGCGACTGGCTCTCCACCTTCAGATTGATGCGCACCCCGATCGCCTTGGCCGCGTTCTGCACTACGACCGCGAGGTCGGGAATCTCCATGTATTTTTCAGTGGTCAGCGTCACGTCGAAACCGTTGGGCACGCCCGCTTGCGCAAGCAGTTGCTTCGCTTTCGCTACGTCGATTTTGCGCTGCGCAACACCCGCATCGGACGACGGAAACACCGGCGCAAAGGGGCTGTCGTTGCCGAGTTGCGCGCGTCCCTTGAAGAGGCCGCGCACCAGCACCTCGCGATCGATCGATAGGGCAAGCGCCTGACGCACGCGCTTGTCTTTGAAAAGCGGGTTGTCGTTGCGCATGTGAATCTGCCGATGCGCGCTCGACTTCACGCCGATTGCCTTGTAGTCGGGATTGTTCAGAATGGCCGCGCCGCCTTGCACGGTGAAGGTGCCCATCACGTCGGCCTGATGGCCTTGCAATGCGAGCAGTTGCGCCTGCTGGTCCGCGTAGAAGGAGAACTGTACGCGTTGCGGTAACGCTTTCTCCCCCCAATAGTCGGGGTTGCGCACGAACGATGCACCGACCTTGGGCTGATACTTTTCGAACTTGAACGGACCGGTGCCGATAAAGCTCTTTTCATAACCGCCCGCGTAGTTCGCGGGCAAGATCACGGCGTTGTAATTGTCCGAGGAAACGTAGTACGGGAAATTGCCGTTCGGTGCGTCGAGGTGGAACGCGACGGTGTGCTCGTCGACCACCTTCGCGCCACCCTTGGACAACACGCCCTTCAACACCGAGAGCGCCGCCGAGCCGGTCGCAGGATCGGCGAGCCGGTCGAATGTCGCGACCACGTCTTTCGCCGTGAAGGGCTGGCCGTCGTGGAATTTGACGTTCTCGCGCAGCTTGAACGTCCACACGTCGCCCTTGTCGTTCGGCTTCCAGGACAGCGCGAGGGCCGGCTTCAGCATGAGCTTTTCGCCGTCGTCGTCGATCAGGAATTCGCCGGTCTGATTCAGTAGCGCGAGGCTCGCGGCATCCGTCACGGTCAACGGGTCGACGGCGCCCGTAGGCGTCAGATGCGCGACCCGGATCGTCTGGTTCGAAGGACCGCCCGCGCTTGCCTGACCTTGTGCATGCGCTGCCGGGAGATTCAGCACGCCGCCGCCAACGAGCGACAAACCGATCACGCTCGCGTAGCGCAGCAGATCGCGGCGAGTGATACGGCCGGCGAGAAATTCGTCGATTGCGTGATTGCCGTACGCGTCGGCGGTGCTGCGGAGGAGGTCAAGAGCGGGGAATCGGTCAGCGGGAGTCTTCATCGATGGAATGTCCAGTCCGTTCGGTTGCCGGTTCTGAGAAGCCGCGCCGGGCGCGACAGTCAGGCTGCGAGGCGGCACGATTGCGGCGATGCTTGTGACGATATTAGGCGGCTTCAGTTTAAGCGATTGCTCGCGGAATGGAGCGCTTGCGGCGGTGTCGTGTTGGCGATCCGTGAATAAAAGGGCCGGTGTGTGTCGTCATCACAACGGTGAGCGCGACATTGCCGTGGCACGTTCGGCGCCTCTCGCGAGGCGCGCCTGCCGCTGTCGGCGCCGCAGTGGACGAACCGGTGCGATAGCGATGGAAAGCTTACCGGCCGCAGCAAACGCGCGCGTCGATGTGGACGCAATTACCGCGCCGCGATGGCTGGGCGCTTCCAGCGATGAAACAGCACCGAGCCGATCCAGCACGCCATGAACGCCGCGACGATGCCGTAGCCGAGCACGCCGAACTGCTCATTGGCGTTCGTCACCGCATCCCATATTCCCCCGTTCAGACCGAGCTTGTCGGACAGCAGTCCCAACGCCTCTACGCCGCCGATCACGATCGCGACGACCGCCGACACGAAGGTAATGCTCGCGTTGTAGTAGAGCTTGCGTTTGGGGTCGTCCATGGCCCAGCCGTATGCATGGACCATCAGCACGTTATCCGTCGAATCGACGAGCGTCATGCCTGCGGTGAAAAGCGCAGGAAACACCAGGATCGAATACAACGGCAAGCCCTTGCCGGCTTCGGACGCGGCAATTGCAAGCAAGCCGATCTCGGTTGCCGTGTCGAAGCCCAGTCCGAACAGCACGCCGACCGGGTACATATGCCAGCTTTTAGTCACGAGCCGGAACAGCGGCCGCAACGCGCGTGACAACAAGCCTCCAGGACCGGCTGCATGGTCAGTGTCGAACGCAGCAGCAGCCAGTTCGCCGTCACGTTGGACATGACGATAGCGCCGCCACACGTCGCGCAGAATCACGAGGTTCACGGCCGCGAGCGTGAGCAGGAATGTTGCCGAAACAAGGGTACCGATGGTGCCGCCCACGGCCTTGAACGTCTCGAAGCGGCCGTGCAGCGAATGCGCGGTCCACGCGATGCCGAGCGTCGCGAGAATCACGATGCTCGAATGTCCGAGTGAGAACGACAGGCCCACGCCGAGCGGCCGCTTGCCGGTCTGCATCAGTTTGCGCGTGACGGCGTCGATAGCGGCAATGTGGTCGGCGTCGACTGCATGGCGCAGACCGAAACCGTACGCGAGCAGCGCCGTACCGAGCAGCAGCGGATAGTGGCGAAACGCAATCAGCGCCCATGCCCATGCGCCCAGATTGGCCGCGATCAGAACTGCGTACAGCGTGAGAAGGCGAGGGCGCAGCGAAGCAGTCGGCGTCATGAGTCGCGTGAAAGTGATTAGTGATCGTGCGGATGTTTGTGAATCGGATCGACCCAATACACCGCTTCCGGTTGTTCGACTGCGTCGATATTCAGATTGACCACGACCGCTTCGTTGTCGCTGCGCACGAGCACGCATTCGAGCGGATCGTCGGTGCTCGCATTGATTTCCTGATGCGGCACATACGGCGGCACGAAGATGAAGTCGCCAGGACCGGCTTCAGCGGTGAACTCCAGATGCTCACCCCACCGCATCCGCGCCTGCCCGCGCACCACATAGATCACGCTTTCGAGCGCGCCGTGATGGTGTGCGCCGGTCTTCGCATTCGGATGGATCGTCACCGTGCCGGCCCAGATTTTTTGCGCGCCGACGCGTGCAGCATTGATCGCCGCCGCGCGATTCATGCCTGGCGTTTGCGCGGTGTTGGTGTCGAGCTGATCGCCCCGAATCACCTTGACGCCGTGCTCGCGCCAATCGACGGGTGTGGCCTGCTGCTTGTCGCGCTCGTCCTTGTAATGCGGATGTTCGTGATCCTGGCTCATCGCATGTCTCCTCGTGGCTTGCGTTGACATTCGTCGTGGAAAGGGCCGCGGCGCCGTTCGGCATTTTTACACGTTAAAAAACGTCTGTGGGGCGAGGGACCGCCTGCGTCTTCGTGGACGAAAAAAAGCCCGTCCATGAAGGACGGGCTTTGGCCGGTCAGCCTGAGTGGCCATGCTGCGGCACGCAGGCTTGTTTCATTAGCGCAGCGCCTACTTGTGCTTCGCGTTGATCACGGCTTCGGCGACGTTGCTCGGGGTTTCAGCATAGTGCTTGAACTCCATCGTGTAGGTGGCGCGACCTTGCGTGGCCGAGCGCAGCGACGTGGAGTAGCCGAACATTTCCGCGAGCGGCACTTCGGCGCGCACCAGCTTGCCGCCGCCGCCCGCAATGTCTTCCATGCCTTGCACGAGGCCGCGGCGGCTGGAGAGATCGCCCATCACGTTGCCCATGAAGTCTTCGGGCGTTTCCACCTCGACGGCCATCATCGGCTCGAGCAGCACGGGCTTCGCCTTGCGCATTGCTTCCTTGAACGCCATCGAGCCGGCCATGCGGAACGCGTTTTCGTTCGAGTCGACGTCGTGGTACGAACCGAAGGTCAGCGTCACTTTCACGTCGACTACCGGATAGCCCGCCAGCACGCCGGCCTTTAGCGTTTCCTGAATGCCCTTGTCCACCGCCGGAATGTATTCGCGCGGAATCACGCCGCCCTTGATCGCGTCGACGAATTCGTAGCCCTTGCCCTGCGGCGCCGGCTCGAGCGTGACCACCGCGTGGCCGTACTGACCGCGGCCACCCGATTGCTTGACGAACTTGCCCTCGACGTCTTCGACCTTGTTGCGCACCGTTTCGCGATAGGCGACCTGCGGCTTACCGACGGTCGCTTCCACGCCGAACTCGCGCTTCATGCGATCGACCAGAATTTCGAGGTGCAGCTCACCCATGCCGGAAATGATCGTCTGACCGGATTCCTCGTCCGTTTGCACGCGGAACGAAGGATCTTCCTGCGCAAGACGATTGAGCGCGATGCCCATCTTTTCCTGGTCGACCTTGGTCTTCGGTTCCACGGCCTGGGAGATCACGGGCTCAGGGAAGATCATCTTTTCGAGGATGATCACGTTATTCGGATCGCACAGCGTGTCGCCGGTAGTCGCTTCCTTCAGGCCGACTGCCGCCGCGATATCGCCCGCGTAAACTTCCTTGATTTCCTTGCGCTCGTTCGCGTGCATTTGCAGAATGCGGCCGAGACGTTCCTTCTTTTCCTTGATCGCGTTGTAGACGGTGTCGCCCGAATTCACGACGCCCGAATACACGCGGAAGAAAATCAGCTGGCCGACGAACGGGTCGGTCATGATCTTGAAGGCGAGTGCCGAGAACGGATCGGTGTCGTTCGGGTGACGCTCGATTTCCTTGTCGTGTTCGTCGTGACCGGTAATCGCGGGCACGTCGACCGGCGACGGCAGATAGTCGATCACCGCGTCGAGCATTGCCTGCACGCCCTTGTTCTTGAACGCGCTGCCGCACAACATCGGCACGATTTCATTGGCGATGCAGCGCGCGCGGATGCCGTGCTTGATTTCTTCTTCGGTCAGCGTTTCGCCGCCCAGGTATTTATCGAGCAGTTCTTCGTTCGCCTCGGCGGCGGCCTCGACCATCTTGTCGTGCCATTCCTTCGCGGTGTCAGCGAGCTCCGCCGGAATGTCGCGGTATTCGAACTTGATGCCCTGGTTCTCTTCGTCCCAGAAAATCGCCTTCATCTTGACGAGATCGACCACGCCCTGAAAGTGTTCTTCCGCGCCGATTGGAATCTGGATGGGCACCGCGACGCCCTTCAGCCGCTCGCCGATCTGCCGCTGCACGCGGAAAAAGTCTGCGCCGACGCGGTCCATCTTGTTGACGAACGCGATGCGCGGAACCTTGTACTTGTTCGCCTGACGCCAGACGGTTTCAGATTGCGGCTGCACGCCGCCCACCGAGTCGTAGACCATGCAGGCGCCGTCTAGCACGCGCATGGAGCGCTCGACTTCAATCGTGAAGTCGACGTGCCCCGGCGTGTCGATGATGTTGATCCGATGCTCGGGGTAGTTGCCGGCCATACCTTTCCAGAAGGCGGTGGTGGCTGCCGACGTAATCGTGATGCCGCGCTCCTGCTCCTGTTCCATCCAGTCCATCGTCGCCGCACCGTCGTGAACCTCACCGATCTTGTGGGTCACACCGGTGTAGAACAGGATGCGTTCGGTAGTGGTGGTTTTGCCGGCATCGATGTGAGCGCTGATGCCGATATTCCGGTAGCGCTCGATGGGAGTCTTGCGGGGCACGTGAACCTCCTTGGAATAGCGCGCCTGAAACGGTTGGCGGGCGGCAGTCTGTGCCGCCCGGACCGCGGGATGCTGCATTGCTAAGAATACTAGGATAGCGCGTCGGCCCGTCTTTTGCAGGAATCTTGCCAGGCGCGGGCTGGCCGGGCGGGGCGGGGCGCGGCGGTGCCGTAACGCAAGAATGACGGGCAGTGCACGGCAAGAATGACAAAAGCCGCCGCCTTTGGAAAGGCGACGGCTTTGCGGTGGTGGATCTGACGAAGCGGCTGGCTTATCAGGCGCGCTGCCGCTGCGGAACGGGGCGGTGTTTGGGGCGGTGTTTGCGATGGAGCACTGCGCGATGATCGGCCCGCGAACTGCCGTGCAACTCGTGCGCCAGTTGCGCTAGTTACTGCGCAGCCGGCAGCCCCTGAATCTTCATTCCAGGCTTGATACCCTTCGACGTGAACCAGCCCTTGCTCATCTCGAGCGCATAGACGCCGTTATTCTTCGGGCAGTGATTGTTGGTCGTTTCCGCCTGCATTTCGTCGATGTCGGTCACGGTCCCGTCGGCTCTGATGAATGCAATCGACAATGGGATCAACGTGTTCTTCATCCAGAAGCAATGCACGGCATTCTCGTTGAAGACGAACAGCATGCCTTCGTTCGGCGCCAGGTTCGTGCGGTACATCAGACCTTGCTCGCGATCCGCGTCGTTGGCGGCGACGGCCGCGTCGATCACGAACATGCCGGCGGTGAGCTTCGCGCGCGGAAATTCGCCAGGCTGTTTCGCGCCGGCCGGCATTTGCTGCGCATGAGCGGGGGCCGCACTCAAAGCGGCGAACGACACCGCCGCGAACGGCAGGATTGCGGCAACGGCGAAACGCGCCATCAACGAGCGCATGGAAAATCGCACGGCATGACTCCTTGCTGAAATTAACCGGGGAATGTTACGCGAGCGCGTCAAAAACAAAAAGGCAGATCGCCTTGCGGTGATCTGCCTTTCAACGCCGTAAGAACGGCAATGAAGCTAGTTCTTGACTGCGTCTTTACAACAAACTTACTCCGAAGCGCCCGAAGCTGCAGCAGCTGCTGCTGCCTTCTTGTGCGACTTCTTGTGAGCGTGCTTCGTGGTCTTCTTAGCCGACGAAGCAGCAGCTGCCGGAGCTGCCGAAGCTGCTGCCGGTGCCGAAGCTTGTGCGAATGCTGCCGTTGCGAAGAGGCCAGCGACCAGAGCGGCGATCAGTTTGTTCATTTTGCAAATCCTCAGCTTTAGTTAATTAACCAAATGACCCGGTTATGTTTGAGTCATGTCGGTAAACGTGCCATCCACCTTTCGGTTGACAGGTGCGTCGAACAAATTTTTCGACGCGCCCGCCTAGCGCTCAGACTGCCCGCACGGACCGCGCATGCGGCTTGTACAAAGGCCCTTAAGGCTGAATGCCGGACGGCTTAGAGCGGCATCTGCGTCGAATAACGCGTGAGCTCGCGCACCGGTTGACGTGAATTTTCCGGAAAGTTTCGATGTGGGACGTTGAGGTGAACCAGGCTTTCGACGAGTTGCGCGAATGCCGGTGTTTCACGGTTTTTCACTCGCGAGTTTCACGCGCCGTTTTGCTCACGGAGACAATGACTTAGCGATTCAGGCGTAGCCTTCCCAAGGCGCTTTCAGCGGCAGATCGAGGCTTTCTCCTGGCTGCAGACCAAGCGAAAAAATATCGAGTGCGCCGATGCCGACACGCACGAGACGCAGCGTCGGAAAGCCGACCGCGGCCGTCATGCGGCGCACCTGGCGATTCTTGCCTTCGGTAATCGACAACTCGATCCACGTGGTGGGAATCGCGGCGCGATAGCGGATCGGCGGCGTGCGGGCCCAAAGCGTGTCGGTCGGCTCGACATAGTCGGCGCGGCAGGGCTGCGTCACGTAGTCGCCCAGATCGACGCCGCGCGCGAGCTTTTTCAACGCGATGGAATCGACGGTGCCTTCCACTTGCGCCCAGTAGCGCTTGACAAGCTTATGACGCGGTTCGGCGATACGCGCTTGCAGCGCGCCGTCGTCGGTGAGAAGCAGAAGGCCCTCGCTGTCCGAGTCGAGACGCCCGGCTGGATAGACGCCGGGTACCTTCACCCAGTCGGCCAGCGAAGCGCGCGTCTCGTGCGCGGAAAACTGGCAGATCGTGCCAAACGGCTTGTTCAGGGCGAGAAGGCGCATAAGAAATGATGGAGTCGTGCGACGCCCGTTGCGGCGTGAAGCGCCGATGCGCAAACAGAACACGCCCGGGCCTGTAGTCGATGGCGCGATCATAAAGCATAGCGCGTGTCCGAAAGCGCTGAGTCTTGTGTAAGACACGACGTTCGGCCGTGGCGGTCGTGGGCGCTTCATGTTGGAAAACCCCGAGCCGCTCTCGCCTCGGTGCAGCGCCCGCGTGGGCTAGAATAACGGCCAGGCCGCTTGCGGGCGTCCGGCATTGCGCGTAGCGAGGAGCGCCCATTTTCGCAGTCTCCCATCAGCTTTCAGCACAGCCTTCACTGGAGTCCGATCATGCCGTATCAGCACATCAACGTTCCGACCGGTGGTGACAAGATCACCGTCAATGCGGATTTCTCGCTCAACGTGTCCGACCAGCCGATCATTCCGTTTATTGAAGGCGACGGCACCGGTGTCGACATCACGCCCGTCATGATCAAGGTCGTGGACGCCGCAGTGGAAAAGGCCTACGCGGGCAAAAAGAAAATCCACTGGATGGAAATCTACGCGGGCGAGAAGTCGACCAAGGTCTACGGTCCGGACGTATGGCTGCCGGAAGAAACGCTTCAGGTGCTGAAGGAATATGTCGTGTCGATCAAGGGGCCGCTCACCACGCCGGTCGGCGGCGGCATCCGCTCGCTGAACGTCGCGCTGCGTCAGGAACTCGACCTGTACGTGTGCCTGCGTCCGGTTCAGTACTTCAAGGGCGTGCCGTCGCCCGTGCGCGAGCCGGAGAAAACCAACATGGTGATCTTCCGCGAGAACTCGGAAGACATCTACGCGGGTATCGAATGGCCGGCCGAATCCGAAGAGGCGAAAAAGGTCATCAAATTCCTGAAGGAAGAGATGGGCGTGAAGAAGATCCGCTTCCCCGACACATCGGGAATCGGTATCAAGCCGGTGTCGCGCGAGGGTACGGAGCGTCTCGTGCGCAAGGCGATCCAGTATGCAATCGACAACGATCGCCGCTCGGTCACGCTCGTGCACAAAGGCAACATCATGAAGTACACGGAAGGCGCATTCCGTGACTACGGCTATGCGCTCGCGCAGAAGGAGTTCAACGCCGAGCTGATCGACGGCGGTCCGTGGATGAAGGTCAAGAACCCGAAAACGGGCGGCGACATCGTCGTGAAGGACGTGATCGCCGACGCGTTCCTGCAGCAAATCCTGTTGCGCCCGGCTGAATACGACGTCATCGCGACGCTCAATCTGAACGGCGACTACGTGTCGGACGCGCTGGCCGCGCAGGTCGGCGGGATTGGCATCGCGCCGGGCGCGAACATGTCGGATTCGGTCGCGATGTTCGAGGCCACTCACGGCACGGCGCCCAAATACGCGGGCAAGGACTACGTGAATCCGGGTTCGGAGATTCTTTCCGCGGAAATGATGCTGCGCCATATCGGCTGGCTGGAAGCCGCGGATCTGATTATCAAGTCAATGGAAACGTCCATTCTGCAAAAGCGGGTCACTTACGACTTCGCGCGTCTGATGGAAGGCGCGACGCAGGTCTCGTGTTCGGGATTCGGCCAGGTGATGATCGAAAACATGTAAGCGGCGCGTGGCAAGCCGCCCTGCTGGCATCGCGAGGAACCCGGTTGCGCTTTTCAGGCAGCCGGGTTTTTTTACGCTAACCGGTCGATATGAGGTTTCGTGACCGACGCATACCGGCTGAAGGCGGAGTGCGCGATGACGCGAGGCGAGGCAAACGAGGAGCCTGCATGACCGACTGCCCGATATTTGGGACGTCGATCTATTTGCAACGGGATTGGGATTAACAGGAAGTGACGCCCAAAAAGAAACCCGGCGCGAAGCCGGGTTTCAAAAGGACGGGTACCGAACACGTGTCAGGCGGGTGCCTGGATGTTCGATGCCTGCTTGCCTTTCGGGCCTTGCACGACCTCGAAGGTCACTTTTTGGCCTTCCTTGAGGGTCTTGAACCCATTCATCTGGATGGCCGAGAAGTGTGCAAACAGATCCTCACCACCTTCGTCAGGCGTGATGAATCCGAAACCTTTTGCGTCATTGAACCATTTGACCGTACCAGTTGCCATTCCAACTTCCCCTGTAACTCATGTCACTACCACGAGCCCTCGAAAAGCTCGACGACCGCGCGATGCAGCCGCTCCCTCCTCACAAGCTCACCATCGGCATTTTTTCGAATTTGGCGCAGTGAAAAAAGTGCCAGCTTGATTGTTGAGGCTCTTTATTCGAGTGTCAAGAAAATTTTGAGATGGCGTTACACGCGTTGCCAACAGGCGGTTTCCAGGGTTTTTCCCGCTTTTGTTATGTGCGGTTGCGCAAGCGGGGCGTCTTGAAAAGTCGCATAATCGACTCACTTGCTGTTCTGCGGGTCGCTCGCCGCGAGATGGGCGAACGAGTGGCGGTCAGCTAGCTCCGGCAGGTTGTGCGATACTCGATCCGACTGCGGCGCAGCACGGCCGCGACGCATGATCTGGATAGGGGGCCGGCACCGCAATCGGCTCGTCGAATGGCGCATGCAGGCGGTGAGTTTCCGCCAGCGGCGGCGTTCGGGTGAACCGGCCGGTTTGCCGGGTTTTGACAGGATTGCGGGCCTGTCCTAGATGTTTAGAATGGGTGTATGGCGATTATCCCGGACAAGCAGGACGGCACCGTACTGGAGCGGCAGGAGAAAAAGCTCAAGCCGCCATCCATGTACAAGGTGGTGCTGCTGAATGACGACTTCACGCCAATGGAATTTGTCGTGATGATCGTGCAGGAATATTTCAATAAAGATCGTGAAACCGCAACACAGGTTATGTTGAAGGTGCATCGCGAGGGCAGGGGAGTTTGTGGGGTCTATACGCGGGACATCGCGTCGACCAAAGTCGAGCAAGTCGTTACCCACGCACGGCAGGCCGGGCATCCGCTGCAGTGTGTGATGGAGGAAGCATGATTGCCCAGGAACTGGAAGTCAGCCTGCACATGGCGTTCATGGAAGCACGCCAGGCGCGGCACGAGTTCATAACGGTCGAACATCTTTTGCTGGCACTGTTGGACAATCCGACAGCGGCGGAAGTGTTGCGTGCATGCGCGGCCAATATCGAGGATCTGCGCCAGAACCTGCGCAACTTCATTCATGACAACACGCCTACCGTGCCCGGCACGGACGACGTCGACACGCAGCCCACGCTGGGTTTCCAGCGTGTGATTCAGCGCGCGATCATGCATGTTCAGTCCACCTCGAATGGCAAGAAGGAAGTGACCGGCGCGAACGTGCTGGTTGCGATCTTCGGCGAGAAGGACTCGCATGCGGTCTACTACCTGCAACAGCAGGGCGTGACACGTCTGGACGTGGTCAATTTCATCTCGCACGGCATCGCCAAGACGAGCAGCACCGACGCCGCGAAAGCGAGCGACGCGAATGCCGAGTCCGACGAAGCCGCCGCGCAGAAAGAAACTCCGCTCGCCCAGTTCACGCAGAATCTGAATCAGATGGCGAAAGACGGCCGCATCGATCCGCTGATCGGGCGTGAGTCGGAAGTGGAGCGCGTGGTCCAGGTGCTGTGCCGCCGCCGCAAGAACAATCCGCTGCTAGTTGGCGAGGCGGGGGTCGGCAAGACGGCGATCGCCGAAGGTCTGGCGTGGCGAATTACGCGCGGCGAAGTGCCGGATATTCTGGCCGACGCTCAAGTGTATTCGCTCGACATGGGCGCGCTGCTGGCCGGCACCAAGTATCGCGGCGATTTCGAGCAACGCCTGAAGACGGTCCTCAAGGAATTGAAGGAACGCCCGCACGCGATTCTTTTCATCGACGAAATTCATACGCTGATCGGCGCTGGCGCCGCGTCGGGCGGTACGCTGGACGCGTCCAACCTGCTGAAGCCGGCGTTGTCGTCGGGTACGCTCAAGTGCATCGGCGCGACCACGTTCACCGAATATCGCGGCATCTTCGAAAAAGACGCGGCATTGTCGCGCCGTTTCCAGAAGGTCGACGTGACTGAGCCGTCTGTCGAACAGACGGTGGCGATTCTGCGCGGCCTGAAGTCGCGTTTCGAAGAGCATCACGGCGTGAAGTATTCGTCTGGCGCGCTGTCGGCGGCAGCGGAGTTGTCGGCACGATTCATCACAGATCGTCATTTGCCGGACAAGGCGATCGACGTGATCGACGAAGCCGGTGCGGCGCAACGCATCCTGCCGAAGTCGAAGCAGAAGAAGACGATCGGCAAGAACGAGATCGAGGAAATCATCTCGAAGATCGCCCGCGTCCCGCCGCAAAGCGTGTCGCAAGACGATCGTAGCAAGCTGCAAACGCTGGATCGCGATCTGAAGAGCGTGGTGTTCGGGCAAGACCCGGCTATCGACGCGCTGTCGGCCGCAATCAAGATGGCGCGTGCGGGTCTCGGCAAGCTGGATAAGCCGATCGGCGCGTTCCTGTTTTCGGGTCCCACGGGCGTCGGTAAGACAGAAGTGGCCAAGCAGTTGGCGTTCACGCTCGGTATCGAGTTGATCCGCTTTGACATGTCCGAGTACATGGAACGTCATGCGGTCAGCCGTTTGATCGGTGCGCCTCCAGGCTATGTCGGGTTCGACCAGGGCGGGTTGCTGACCGAGGCTGTCACCAAGAAGCCGCACTGCGTGCTGCTGCTCGACGAAATCGAGAAGGCGCATCCGGACATTTACAACGTGCTGCTGCAGGTCATGGACCACGGCACGCTGACGGACAACAACGGCCGCAAGGCGGATTTCCGTAACGTCATCATCATCATGACGACGAATGCGGGCGCCGAGGCGATGGGCAAGTCGGTGATCGGCTTCACGAATCGTCGGGAAACCGGCGACGAAATGGTCGACATCAAGCGCATGTTCACGCCGGAGTTCCGTAACCGTCTGGACGCGACAATCAGCTTCCGTGCGCTCGATGAAGAAATCATCATGCGCGTGGTCGACAAGTTCCTGATGCAACTGGAAGATCAGTTGCATGAGAAGAAGGTCGATGCGCTCTTCACCGACGCGTTGCGCAAGCACCTCGCGAAGCACGGTTTCGATCCGTTGATGGGCGCGCGGCCAATGCAGCGTCTGATTCAGGACACGATTCGCCGTGCGCTGGCCGACGAACTGCTGTTCGGCAAGCTGATGAGCGGCGGCCGTGTTTCGGTCGACGTCGATGCGGAAGACAAGGTCCAGTTGACCTTCGACGAGCATCCGGCGCCGCGCAATCCGAATCCGGAAGCGGTCGAAGTCGAGTAAGCGTCGAGCGTACTCGCCACAGAAAAAACGGCGTGGACCGCAAGGTCCACGCCGTTTTCATTTGCGCTGTTCAGTTCAGTGCTTGCCGGTGCTGCCAAAGCCACCTGCGCCACGTTCGCTTTGCTCGAACTCATCGACGATATTGAATTCGGCCTGCACGACCGGCACGATCACGAGTTGCGCGAGACGCTCCATCGGATTGAGCACGAACGCGGTCTGGCCGCGGTTCCATGTCGAGATCATCAGTTCGCCTTGATAATCGGAATCGATCAGGCCGACCAGATTGCCGAGCACGATTCCGTGCTTATGTCCCAGACCCGAGCGCGGCAGGATCAGCGCGGCATAGCCGGGGTCGCCCACGTGTATCGCGAGCCCCGTCGGCACGAGTGCGGTTTCGCCGGGCTTGAGCGTCAACGGCTCTTTGAGACACGCGCGCAAATCGAGCCCCGCGCTACCGCTCGTCGCGTAGGCAGGAAGCTGGTCGCGCATGCGCGCATCGAGAATCTTCAGGTCGAGTTTCATGCAGGTTCGAAGGTTTAAGAAGTTGAAGCCGGGCGCCCGAGATGGAACGCTTCGGCAAGGAGTTCATAGGAACGCAGGCGCGCGCGATAGCTGCCTGCGACGGTAAGCACGATGAGCTCGTCGGCCTGGAACTGCTCCTGCAATGCATGGAGGCGCTCGGTCACGACTTCGGGCGTGCCGATGATACTGCGCGGCTTCTCGCGGTCTATCACCAGTTTCTCGCGCTCGCCATACTCCTGCGCGACACCCTGTTCGATAGTCGGAATCGGTTCGTTCAGGCCATAAGCCATTTGCACCCGACGCAGATCGACGGCTTTCGCCAGATCAGCGGCTTCCTGTTCGGTGTCCGCGCAAATCACGAACACGGCGGCGGCCAGATACGATTGCTGCGTTTCCTCGCTCGGCTTGAAACGCTCGCGATACGCGTGCGCGACCTGATGCCCGAAATGAGCGTTGATGAAATGCGCAAACGCGAAGCGGATTCCGAGCTGCGCAGCGAGCAACCCGCCGAATTCGCTTGAACCGAGCATCCACAGCTGCGGACGCGTGGCAACTTGCGGTTGCAGCAGTACGCCTCGCGCGACGTGATCGGCAGGCAGCGTGCCGTGCATCAGGCCGAGCAGATCGGCCACCTGTTGCGGGAAGATTTCGCCGCGGTTGTAGTCGCCCGCAGCAACCGCCTGGGCGGTGCGCATGTCGCCGCCGGGCGCGCGCCCAACGCCGAGATCGATGCGGTTAGGGAACAGCGCCTCCAGCATCATGAATTGCTCGGCGACCTTGAACGGGCTGTAGTACGGCAGCATGATGCCGCCGGAGCCCAGCCGGATGCGCCGCGTGACGCTGCCAAGGCGCGCGAGCATCACTTCCGGACACGGGTTCGACACGCCACGTAAGCCGTGATGCTCAGCGCACCAGTAGCGCGTGTAGCCGAGATCGTCGGCGAGTTGCGCGAGTTCTACCGTGGCGGCAATCGCGTCCGCCACCGAGTGCCCTGAAATGACGGGCGTTTGATCGAGCACGGAAAGTAGCGTCATGTCAGTGTGCTCCAGATGGGTCATTCGCTTCGCCGCGTTGCTTGCGGCGACTGCATGCCGGCGCCGGACCGCCGGCTCAGCGAATCAAACTTGTGTCGGGCAGACGCTTCGCAATCTCCGCGATCAGCGCGCGCGCGAGCGTCTGCTTGTCCGCGCGCGGCAGCCTGGTGGCGCCGCCCGCTTCGAACAGGATGACCTCGTTATCGTCCATGCCGAATGTGAGCGGCCCGAGATTGCCGATCAGAAGCGGCACGTTTTTGCGCACGCGTTTTTCTTCGCCATGCACTTCGAGATCGCCGCTTTCCGCGGCGAAGCCGACGGTGAAGGGCGGATGCGGCAACTTCGCGACCGAGGCCAGAATGTCCGGATTTTCGACGAACGAAAAAGTGGGCAACGCGCGATCCGCGCTTTTCTTGATCTTGTGGTCGCTCGGGTGATCGACGCGCCAGTCAGCGACCGCGGCTACGCCGATGAAGATGTCCGCATCTGTCACCGCGCGCATCACGGCATCGTGCATCTGCTGGGCGGTCTGCACGTCTTCGCGGAACACGCCCCACGGTGTTTCGAGCGCGACAGGACCGGCGACGAGATGCACGTCGGCGCCGGCCTGTTGCGCGGCGCGGGCCAGCGCGAACCCCATCTTGCCACTCGATCGGTTGGTGATGCCGCGCACCGGGTCCAGCGGTTCGAACGTCGGCCCGGCGGTCAGCAACACGCGCCGGCCCGAAAGAATTTTCGGCGCAAAGAACGACGCGATCGCCTCATAGGTCGCCGCGGCTTCGAGCATGCGCCCGTCGCCGATTTCGCCGCAAGCCTGAGGACCGGAGTCCGGCCCGAGCACTTCAATTCCGTCCGCGCGCAATTGTGCGACGTTGCGCTGCGTGGCCGGGTTTTGCCACATCTGCCGGTTCATCGCGGGCACGACGAGCAGCGGACAATCGCGCGCGACGCATAGCGTAGCGAGCAGGTCATCGGCCATGCCGTGTGCGAGTTTGGCGAGGAAGTCGGTGGAGGCAGGCGCAATCACGATCGCGTCGGCTTCGCGCGACAGATCGATATGCGCCATGTTGTTCGCAATACGCGCGTCCCACTGGCTCGTGTAGACGGGCCGGCCAGACAGCGCCTGCATGGTCACCGGGGTGATGAACTGCGTGGCCGCTTCGGTCATGACGACCTGCACGGTTGCGCCGGCCTTGGTCAGCAGGCGCGTGAGTTCGGCGATCTTGTAGCAGGCAATGCCGCCCGTCATACCGAGGACGAGGTGTTTCCCTGCGAGTTCTGCGGTTGCCAACGAAAGCCTCCGACAAAGCGTGGTGGCCGAGCGCGGCGCGCTTGCACCGTTGCCGGCCGTCAAAGCGGACTTCTGGCACGAGGCGAGCGGTCGAAAGGCGACCGCGGCCTCGCGCTGTGAGGCGACCGCTATCGCGACCTTAACGCGAGCCGCGTACGCGCCGCAACTCGTCGATTACGAGCAGAATCGCGCCGACCGTAATCGCGCTGTCGGCCAGGTTGAACGCCGGCCAGTGCCACGCGCGCACGTGGAAATCCAGAAAGTCGATCACGTGGCCGTACGCGAGCCGGTCGATCACATTGCCGAGCGCGCCGCCGAGTATCAGCGCAAGCGCGGTGCAGAACATTTTTTGCCCGCCGTGGCGCTTGAGCAGATAGCAGATCACCAGCGCGGCGACCACGCCGAGCGCGGTAAACGCCCAGCGTTGCCAGCCGCCAGCCATTGCGAGGAAGCTGAATGCCGCGCCGCGGTTGTACACGAGAATCAGGTTGAAGAACGACGTGACCTCATGCGCGACGCCATAAGCAAACACCTTCTGCACCGCGATTTTCGTCAACTGATCGAACAGGATCACGATCAGCGCGACGCCCAGCCAGGGCGCCAGCGAACTGTTTCCGGCGGAAGCTTTCGATGTGGTTTTCGCCATGGTTCTCGCCATTATGCCGCGCTCCTCGCTTCACCGTTACCGAACAGGTTGCTGACACAGCGGCCGCACAGCGTGGGGTGTTCCGCGTCTGCGCCCACGTCCGCACGATAGTGCCAGCAGCGCTCGCATTTCAGATACTTCGACGTGATCACTTCGACGCCTTCTTCGTCTTCGCTCTCGACCTTGACGACGCTCGCCGCCGACGTGATCAGCACGAACTTCAGGTCGTCGCCGAGGCTCGTCAGCGCGTCGTAACGTGCGCCGCTCGCGCGGATTTCCACTTCCGCCTGCAGCGACGAGCCGATCAGGTTCGCGACGCGCGCTTCTTCCAGCGCCTTCGTCACGTCGCCGCGGGCAGCGCGCAACAACGTCCATTTGTCGAGCAGCGTGCCTGCGTCCGGCACCGCCGGAAACGCGTGGTACGTCTCGGTGAAAATGGTCTCGCTGTTCGGCTGGAACACCTTCCACGCTTCTTCGGCTGTGAACGACAGGAACGGCGCCATCAGACGCAGCAGGCCTTGCGCGATGTGATACAGCGCGGTTTGAGCCGAGCGGCGCGCGACGGAATCCGCAGCCGTGGTGTACAGGCGGTCCTTCAGCACGTCCAGATAGAAGCCGCCGAGGTCTTCGGAGCAGAACGTTTGCAGCTTCGCGACGACCGGGTGGAACTCGTACTTGTCGTAATGCGAGAGGATGTCATTTTGCAGATTCGCCGACAGCGCCACCGCGTAGCGGTCGATCTCGAGCCAGTCTTCGACCGGGCGCGCGTTCTTCTCGAAGTCGAAGTCCGACAGATTCGCGAGCAGGAAGCGCAGCGTGTTGCGAATGCGGCGATAGCCTTCGGTCACGCGCTTCAGGATTTCTTCGGAGATAGCGAGCTCGCCCGAGTAATCGGTCGACGCGATCCACAAGCGGATGATTTCTGCGCCGAGCCGGTTCGCCACTTCGTGCGGATCGATACCGTTGCCGAGCGACTTGCTCATCTTGCGGCCTTCGCCGTCGACGGTGAAGCCGTGCGTGAGCAGCGCGTTGTACGGCGGACGGCCGTCGAGCATGGACGCGGTCAAGAGCGACGAATGGAACCAGCCGCGATGCTGGTCCGAGCCTTCCAGATACAGGTCGGCCGGGAATTGCAGCTCGTCTTTATGCGAGCCGCGCAGCACGTGCCAATGCGTGGTGCCGGAATCGAACCACACGTCGAGCGTGTCGCGGTTCTTTTCGTACATGTTAGCGTCGTCGCCGATCAATTCGCGCGGGTCGAGCGTTTGCCATGCTTCGATACCGGCCTCTTCTACGCGCTTCGCGACTTCCTCCAGCAACTCCAGCGTGCGCGGATGCAGTTCGCCGGTTTCCTTGTGCACGAAGAAGGCCATCGGCACGCCCCATTGGCGCTGGCGCGACAGTGTCCAGTCGGGACGGTTTGCGATCATGCTGAAGAGGCGCTGCTTGCCCCACGACGGATAAAACGCCGTGTTTTCGATGCCTTCGAGTGCGGTTTCGCGCAGAGTCTTGTCGGTATCGTTCGGCTTCACGTCCATGCCGGCGAACCATTGGGACGTGGCGCGGTAGATGATCGGCGTCTTGTGGCGCCAGCAGTGCATGTAGCTGTGCGTGTACTTCTCGGTGCGCAACAGCGACCCGGCGCCTTGCAGCGCTTCGACGATCTGCGGATTGGCCGCCCAGATCGACAGGCCGCCGAACAGCGCGAGCGATTCGATGTAACGGCCGTCGCCCATCACAGGATTGATGATGTCGGAATCGGCCATGCCGTGTGCCTTGCAGGACACGAAGTCTTCCACGCCATAGGCCGGCGACGAATGCACGACGCCCGTGCCGGTTTCGGTCGTGACGTAGTCGCCCAGGTAGACCGGCGCCGTCCGCTTGTAGCCCGGATGAGCGGACGCGAGCGGATGGTTGAAACGCAGATTGACGAGCTTCGCGCCGGGCGTGGTCGCGACGACCGAGCCTTCCAGGCCATATGTGTTCAGACATGCTTCGACGCGTTCTTCGGCGAGGATCAGCAGGCCGCGCGGCGTGTCGACGAGCGCGTAGACGATTTCCGGATGCAGGTTCAGCGCCTGATTCGCGGGGATCGTCCACGGCGTGGTGGTCCAGATCACGATGCCGCCTTCGTTGCGCGGCAGCGCGGCGAGACCGAACGCCTGTGCGGTCTTTTCCGGCTCGGCGAAGCTGAACAGCACGTCGATGGTCGGATCTGTCTTGTCCTTGTACTCGACTTCTGCTTCAGCGAGCGCCGAGCCGCAGTCGAAACACCAGTTGACCGGCTTCAGGCCGCGGAACACGTAGCCCTTTTCCATGATCTTCGCGAGTGCACGGATTTCTCCGGCTTCGTTTGCGAAGTTCATCGTCTTGTACGGGTTGTCCCACTCGCCGAGCACGCCCAGACGACGGAAGCCGACCTTCTGCTTTTCGATCTGCTCGGTCGCATAGGCACGCGCCTTCTGCATCACTTCGGCGGCGGGCAGCGACTTGCCGAACTGCTTTTCGATCTGGATTTCGATCGGCATGCCGTGGCAGTCCCAGCCCGGCACATAGACCGCGTCGAAGCCCGCCATGTTGCGCGCCTTGACGATCATGTCCTTCAGAATCTTGTTCACCGCGTGCCCGAGGTGAATGTCGCCGTTCGCATACGGAGGGCCGTCGTGCAGGATGAATTTCTTGCGGCCCTTGCTGGCGGCGCGGATCTTCTCGTAGATCTTGCGTTCCTGCCATTCCTTGACCCATTGCGGCTCGCGCTTGGGCAGATCGCCGCGCATCGGGAACGGCGTGTCGAGCAGGTTCACGGGATAACGTGACGGCGGTTTCGAATCGGCTTTCTTGTTGCTCATGATGTGGTCGCGGTGAATTCTTTATAAGCGCAGCGGGGCGCGGGTTGCGCACGATGCGCGAGAGCGTGGGGCGCGCCCGGCAGGTATGTCGCGCGATGCACGGACGCCTTTCGACGCGCGAGAGCGGCGGTCCTTGCGGCAATCAGCGCGCATGGACCGCGGCGGCTATCTAATTCGGTCGGTGGCCGACGTGGCGAAACCGGTGGAACGGCTGCCCGGTGTACCCGCGCCGACGGCCGCGAACCAAGCGCGCGCGTTGGCGACGTCGCGCGCAATGGCGGCCGTGAGCGTTTCGAGGTCGACGTACTTTTCCTCGTCACGCAGCTTCTTCAGGAATTCGACGCGCACGAGCTTGCCGTATGCGTCGCCGTGCCAGTCGAGCAGGTGCACTTCGAGCAGCACGCGGCCGGAATCGTCGACGGTTGGACGCAGGCCGAGGCTCGCGACGCCCGGCAGCGGTTCGTCCGCCACGCCATGCACGCGCACGACGAAAATGCCCGCGAGCGCCGGACGCTTGTGCGCGATCGGCAGGTTTAGCGTGGGAAAGCCGAGATCGCGGCCGAGCTTCATGCCGTGCACGACGTGACCGCTGATCAGGTAATCGCGGCCCAGCGCGGCGCGCGCCGCGTCGAGATCGCCGGCCACCAGCGCCGCGCGTACCCCTGAGCTGGATATGCGCGCGCCGGACGGATCGGCGACCGTTGCCATTTGTTCGACTTCGAAACCGTAGTGCTGCCCCGCGGCTTTTAGCGACGCGAAGTCGCCCGCGCGCTTTGTGCCATAGCGGAAGTCGTCGCCGATCATCACCCAGCGCGCGTGCAGCCCGTTGACGATGATCCGTTCGACGAACGCATCCGGCGACTGGCTCGCGAATGTGTGATTGAAGTGTTCTACGACGACGCGGTCCACACCGTTGGTGCGCAGCGCCTCCAGCTTGTCGCGCAGCATCGCGATGCGTGGCGGCGCGCCGGCGGGATTGAAGAACTCGCGTGGGTGTGGCTCGAAGGTCATCACGCAGACGGGCAGGCCGCGCGCGTCGGCCGCCGCGCGCACGTGCGCGAGCAAAGCCTGATGGCCGCGGTGGACACCGTCGAAGTTGCCGATGGTCAGTGCGCAGGGCGCACGGCTTTCAGCATTGGGAAGACCGCGGAAGACTCTCACGATAGCGCGTCGGGATAGAGCGGGCGAGGTGCCGCAAAACAAACGATTATAAACGCTCGGCGCACGGGACGGCGGCGCGTCGCGGTTTGGGTGCCCCCGAATGATAAAATCCGCGCATGAAAAAACTCGTCATCCTGATTTCAGGGCGGGGAAGCAACATGGAAGCTATCGTTCGAGCCTGCTCGGACGAAGGCTGGCCGGCGCAAGTCGCTGCCGTGATTGCCAACCGTCCGGATGCCGCGGGCCTTGCGTTCGCGGCGTCGCACGGCATTGCCACGGCGGTGGTCGATCACCGCCAGTTTCCCGATCGCGACAGCTTCGACTCCGCGCTCGCTGAACAAATCGATCGTTTCGCGCCCGATCTGGTAGCGCTCGCAGGCTTTATGCGCGTGCTGACAGACGGTTTCGTCGACCGTTATGCGGGGCGCATGTTGAACGTGCACCCGTCGCTGCTGCCGAGCTTTCCGGGACTGAAAACGCATCAGCAGGCGCTCGACGCCGGCGTGCGCCTGCACGGCGCGTCGGTGCATTTCGTTACTTCGCAGCTCGATCACGGGCCCATCGTCGCGCAGTCGGCGGTGCCCGTCGAGGCCGGCGATACGCCCGCCACGCTCGCCGAGCGCGTGCTTGCAACTGAACACATTATTTATCCACGCGCGGTGCGCTGGTTCGTCGAAGGGCGTCTCGCTCTGGATGGCCTGCGCGTCACGCTTACGCCGCCGGAGCCGCAATGGCTCTTTGCCGGTCACACCGCCGGAGAGGGCGCATGAGATTACATGGTTTTCTGATTGGACAAACTGAGACTTTGCTGGCTGAAGTCCTTCGACTGAACGGCCCAGCCGACGCTACCACGAGCCGTTTCTTTCGCGCACATCCGAAGCTCGGGCACGGCGAGCGCGGCGTGATTGCCGAGGCGGTTTTCGCGGTGCTGCGTCGCCGGATGGAGTTTGCGCACCTTGCCGAAAGCGGCGCGGGCAGCCCGGCCCGCCGCATGGCCTTGCTCGGCCTGATGCAGACGGCCGGCCGCACGGCGCTCAAGCCGTTCGTGTCGGACGCGGAGTCGAAATGGCTCGAGCACGTCGCGATGATCGACCCGGACAGCTTGCCGCTGCGAATTCGCCTGAACCTGCCCGACTGGATCTATCAGGCGCTCGCAAAGCGTTTTGAGCCGGCCGAACTGGCTCAACTGGCGGCCGCGTTGAACTACCCGGCGCCTCTGGATCTGCGCGCGAACCCGATCAAGGCGAGCCGCGACGACGTACTGAACGCGCTGTCGAAAGCCGGCATCGAAGCCGGCGCAACGCCGTTCGCGCCGTTCGGCGTGCGGGTGGTGGGCAAGCCGCCGCTCACCAAGCTCGACGCGTTCCAGCAGGGTTGGGTCGAGGTGCAGGACGAAGGCAGCCAGTTGCTGTGCTCGCTGGTTGCGCCGAAGCGCGGCGAGATGATCGTCGACTTCTGCGCGGGCGCGGGCGGCAAGACTCTGGCGCTGGGCGCGGCGATGCGCTCGACCGGGCGTCTCTACGCGTTCGACATCTCCGAGCGGCGTCTCGCCAAGCTCAAGCCGCGACTTGCGCGCAGCGGTTTGTCGAACGTGAATCCGGTACTGATCGACAGTGAACACGACGCCAAGATCAAGCGGCTTGCCGGCAAGATCGACCGGGTGCTGGTTGACGCGCCCTGCAGCGGTTTGGGTACGCTGCGCCGCAACCCGGACCTGAAATGGCGCCAGTCGCCGGAGTCGGTCGCCGAACTCGCACCCAAGCAGGCGTCGATTCTGGCGAGCGCGGCGCGTCTGGTGAAAAAGGGCGGTCGCCTCGTGTATGCAACCTGCTCGATCCTGGAAGCGGAGAACGAAGCGGTCGTCCAGCAGTTCCTCGCAGATCATCCGGACTTTGCGCTCGTGCCCGCGCGCGAGGTGCTGGCCGAGCAGCGCATCGATCTCGAAATGGGCGATTATCTGTCGCTCTGGCCGCACCGCCACGCGACCGACGGCTTTTTCGCCGCCGTGCTCGAACGCCAGAGCTGAGCCCGCAATAGGCCAGCCGGCTCGCGGATCGACTACCCGAACCGCGAGCCGAACCGTCAGCCGGTCATTCCGGCAACATCATGCAAAACCGTATCTTTTCTCATTTGTTCGGCGATCTCGCGCGCGACTTCGGCCAGCCCGTCATGCTTTGGCAAGTCGGGGTGCTGATTGCCACGCTCGCGCTCGCCTGGTTACTCGCCAAGCTGCTGCGACGGGCGCTCGATTTGCGCCGTCAAACACGCTATCAGACGCTGCGCTTTGGCGCGGAAAGCCTGAACCGCGCGTTTTTCCCGCTGATCGGCGCAGTGCTGGTGTGGATCGCACGGGCGATCGCCGGGCGGTTCATCCACACGTCACTGCTCGATCTCGCGTTGGTGCCGCTCTTCGGCATCGGCTTGATTTACATCGTGTTTTTCTTCGCGCGGCGCGTCTTCAGCCATGACGGGGAGACTCACCCGTGGCTTTTCCTCGTCGAAAAGATCGTTTCTCTGGGCGTGTGGGTCGCGATGGTGCTCACCGTGATGGGCATTCAGGACGACGTGATCGCGTGGATGGCGAGCGTGCACTTTCGTGTCGCCAACGCGCACATGACGCTGCTCTCGCTCGTCACGGGCCTGCTGTGGGTCTGCGTGACGATGATCGTCGCAATGTGGCTCGGCTCGGCGTTCGAAGACCGTCTGATGCGCGCCGCGACGCTCGACGCGAATCTGAAAGTCGTGGTGGCGCGTGTCGGCCGCGCGGCGTTTGTACTGGCGGCGGTGTTGATCAGCTTGTCGCTTGTAGGCATCGACATCACCGTGCTCGGCGTGTTCGGCGGTGCTCTGGGCGTGGGGCTGGGGTTCGGTTTGCAGAAGATTGCAAGCAACTACGTGTCGGGCTTCATCATCCTGATCGACCGGTCGCTGCGAATCGGCGACACGATCAACGTGAGCGGCCTGCAAGGCATGGTCACGCAGATCCGCACCCGATATACGGTCGTGCGCGGTCTTGACGGTATCGAAACGCTCATTCCCAACGAAAAACTGATTACCGACGTCGTGCAGAATCAGTCGTCGTATCTGACGCGTGGCTATGCGAAGGCGGCCGTGCAGATCGCCTACACCGCCGATGTCGAGCAGGCCATGGCGCTCCTCGCGCAAGCGGCGGACGGCGTGCCCCGCGTACTGACGGACCCCGCGCCCACGCCTTATCTCGTAGGCTTTGGCGCCGATGGCATCAATCTGGAACTAGGCTTCTGGATTGCCGACGCGGCAACGGGCACATCAGCCGTCCGCTCGGCGGTCAATCGCAACATCTGGCAGCTTTTTTCCGCACACGGCATCTCCATTCCTTTCGCGCAACGCGAAGTCCGCATTGTCGGGAATGCGGCTGACATAGCAAATGTCGGAGGCGCGTTGTCCAGATCGGTAAATGTGACTGACGGGATGGCTGATCAGGCTGGCAACGCTATTTAGCGGGCACTCGCACGGCACTGATGAGTCTAAGAGGGCTTGCCGCGGGGCTATTTCCGTTGATGCTGCACAAAAAATCTCTATTTGTTACAAACACTTGGAACGCTTCCAGTAGAATGTCGTCCAATCCCGCTGTATGCTTTCACTTTCTTGACACGCGCAGTTCGCGGGTGTCTCGTGTCTCTCGTTCCACAGGTAAATTGCCTTGTTGAATTCTTTGCTCGATTTCCTTGCCCACGGTTTGATGCGCTTCTCGTGGTGGCAACTTGTTCTGTACACGCTCGCCGTGACACACGTCACGATCATCGGTGTGACGGTTTATCTGCATCGCTGCCAGGCGCACCGCGCGCTGGAGCTGCACCCTGTCGTCAGTCATTTTTTCCGATTCTGGCTGTGGATGACCACGGGCATGCTGACCGGTCAATGGGCGGCTATCCACCGTAAGCACCACGCGAAGTGCGAGACGGAGGAAGATCCGCATAGCCCGCAAACGCGCGGCATCTGGAAGGTGCTGCTCGAAGGCGCGGAACTGTACCGCACCGAAGCGAAAAATGAAGAGACGATGCGCAAGTTCAGTCACGGCACGCCGAATGACTGGATGGAACGCAACGTCTACACGAAGTACCCGATTCTCGGCGTCAGCCTGATGATGGTGCTGAACGTCGCGCTGTTCGGCGTGGTCGGCCTGACCATCTGGGCGGTGCAAATGGTGTGGATTCCGTTCTGGGCAGCCGGCGTGGTGAACGGTCTCGCGCACTTCTGGGGTTATCGCAACTTCAACTCGTCGGACGCCAGCACGAACATTTTCCCGTGGGGCATTATCATCGGCGGTGAAGAGCTGCACAACAATCACCACACGTATGCCACCTCGGCGAAGCTGTCGAACAAGTGGTACGAGTTCGACATCGGCTGGATGTACATCCGCATCATGTCGGCTTTCCGCCTTGCCAAGGTGAAGAAGGTCGCGCCCACGCCGCGTCTGACCACGGGCAAGATGGTGCTCGATCAGGACACGTTGCAAGCCGTGCTGGCTAACCGTTACGAAGTGATGGCGCGTTACGGCAAGGCGCTCAAGCGTGCGTATCGTCAGGAACTCGCGCATCTGAAGGAAGTGGGCGCGCGCGAGAAATATCAGGTCATGCGCGGGGCGCGCAGCTGGTTCCACAAAGAAGAAGCCGGGCTCGACGAGCCGCAGAAGCGTCTGCTGCCGCAAATCTTCGCGAACAGCCAGAAATTGAAGACCTACATCGACATGCGTAACGAACTTGCGTCAATGTGGGAGCGCTCGAATGCGTCGCGCGATCAGTTGCTGGCGCAGTTGCAGGACTGGTGCCATCGCGCTGAAGCGAGCGGCATCAAGGCGCTGCAGGAGTTCGCAATGCGACTGCGCCGTTATGCTTAGTCACGAAATCCATTAAAATTTCGTTACGTCACAAAACCCCGCGTTGGCGGGGTTTTGCTTTTTGGGCCGCGGAATTTGCATGACGCGATGGGTATTCCACGGCGGCAAAGCGAGGGCAGAAGAGATCATGGATCAGCAGGCGATCAAGGCCGTGGAATACGACCGGCCGTTGGCGCAGGGGACCTCCTGCGGGATCGGGCAGGCGTGGGCGAAGGTGCCCGAGGTGCCGTCGGCGCAGGAAAAAGTGGCGCTGAAAGAGCGCATTCGCGCATTGCTCAAGCGCGAGAAGGCCGTGCTCGTCGCCCACTACTATGTCGACGCCGAATTGCAGGAGCTGGCCGACGAAACAGGCGGCTGCGTGGCCGATTCACTTGAAATGGCCCGCTTCGGGCGCGATCACGAGGCCCAGACTCTCGTTGTGGCGGGAGTGCGGTTCATGGGCGAGACGGCGAAGATTCTCAGCCCGGACAAGCGCATTCTGATGCCGGATCTCGACGCAACATGTTCGCTGGACCTCGGCTGTCCGGTAGATGAGTTTTCGGCTTTCTGCGACGCACATCCAGACCGCACGGTGGTCGTTTATGCGAATACGAGCGCGGCCGTTAAAGCCCGCGCAGACTGGATGGTGACATCGTCGATCGGACTGGAGATCGTGGCCGACCTTCACGCGCGCGGCCAAAAGATCATTTGGGCGCCTGACCGGCACCTTGGCGGTTACATCCAGAACAAGACCGGCGCGGACATGCTGATGTGGCAGGGTTCGTGTCTCGTACACGACGAATTCAAGGGCATTGAACTCGATTTGCTGCGCGCCGAATATCCAGGAGCTAAAGTCCTGGTTCATCCGGAGTCTCCAGCCAACGTGGTGGCGCAGGCGGATGTCGTCGGCTCCACGACTCAGTTGATCGATGCCGCGCAGAAGTTGGATGCGACGCACTTCATCGTCGCAACCGACCTCGGCATCCTCCATAAGATGCAACTCGCTGCGCCCGGCAAGACGCTGATTGCCGCGCCTACTGCCGGCAACAGCGCGACATGCAAGAGTTGCGCGCACTGCCCGTGGATGGCTATGAACGGTCTCGCGAATCTCGCCGACGTCCTCGAACGCGGTCATAACGAGATTTTCGTCGAACGCGCTGTTGGGGAGCGGGCCCGTGTGCCGATCGACCGTATGTTGGACTTTGCGGCGCGCCATAAGAAGCGCGTGCAGGCGAGCGGCGATCTGGCGCGCGACGCGCAGTTGTATTCGAACGTGGGAGCCGCCTGATGAACGCGGCAGCGCATAGTTCAGCAGTGCCCCGTTCGGCGGCATACAGTCACGCCGAAGCCGTGTCGCCACTCTTCGCCGAGATCCATGCGCAATACGGCGCAGCGTTCCACGCAGCGCTCGCGCGCAACGTCGCCGACGCGCTTGCGGAAGACGTCGGCACGGGTGACCAGACCGGCCGCCTCGTCCCCGCCGACGACGTGCGCCGCGCGCGTGTCGTCGTCCGTGAAGATGCGGTGCTGTGCGGCGTGTCGTGGTTCAACGCGGTTTTGCGGCAAGTGGACTCGCGGATCGAGGTGCAGTGGCTTTACCGCGAAGGCGACCGGATGACAGCAGACACTCCCGTGTGCGAACTGCGTGGACCGGTCCGTGCGCTGCTCACTGCCGAGCGCAACGCGCTTAACTTCCTTCAGCTTTTATCAGGCGTGGCGAGCGCCACGCGCCGGTACGTCGATGCGGTCGCTCATACGCGTACCCGCATTCTCGATACGCGCAAGACGTTGCCCGGCTTGCGGCTCGCGCAGAAATACGCGGTGCGCGTGGGCGGCGGAGCGAATCAACGGCTCGCGTTGTATGACGGCATTCTGATCAAGGAAAACCACATTGCTGCTGCTGGCGGAGTGGGGGCGGCTATGGACGCCGCGCTCGCGCTCAACGCGGGCGTCTCTATCCAGATCGAGGTCGAGACGCTCGAGCAGCTGGAAACGGCATTGGCGCATCGCGCGGAGTCTGTTCTGCTCGACAACTTTTCGTTCGATTCGATGCGCGAAGCGGTGCGGATCACCGCGGGGCGCGCCGTACTGGAAGTGTCGGGTGGCGTGAACTTCGAAACAGTGCGGACTATCGCGGAAACGGGCGTCGACCGTGTGTCGATCGGCGCTCTGACGAAGGACGTACGAGCGACCGACTACTCTTTGCGGATCGTCTGACGGAAATTCTTGCTTATAGAACGCCACCGCCGGCCCGGAGCCGGCGGTGGCGTTTCGCCTTCGATCATACGTTGCGGTTTCGGACGTGCTCGGGCGAGAGCACGGTCGGCAGCGCTTTCGGCAAAGTTGCCGGCCAGTCGCGGCTGAAATGCAGGCCGCGGCTTTCGCGCCGGGAGCGCGCGCCGTCCACGATCAACGAGGCTACGTCCACCAGATTGCGCAACTCGAGCAAATCGCGGCTCACCTTGAAGTTCGCGTAATACTCGTGAATCTCGTCGCGCAATAGCGCCAGCCGGTGTTTGGCTCGCGCGAGGCGTTTGTCCGTGCGCACGATGCCGACGTAGTTCCACATGAGCCGGCGAAGCTCGTCCCAATTGTGTGCGACGACCACTTCTTCGTCGGGGTCCGAAACCCGGCTCTCGTCCCAGTCTGGCAAAGGCGCGTGGACGGCGCCGCAGAATCCCTCTTCTTCGATCGCACGTGCCGCCGAGCGGCCAAGCACGAGGCACTCGAGCAGCGAATTGCTGGCAAGGCGGTTCGCGCCGTGCAATCCAGTGCAAGATGTTTCGCCGACTGCATAGAGCCCTGCGAGATCGGTGCGGCCGGTCAGGTCGGTTACCACGCCACCACACGTGTAATGTGCCGCCGGAACTACGGGGATCGGTTCCTTCGTGATGTCGATACCGAATTCGAGGCACCGAGCGAGGATCGTTGGAAAATGCTCGCGAAGAAAGTCCGCCGGCTGATGGCTGATATCTAGATATACGCAATCTATGCCGCGTTTCTTGATCTCGAAGTCAATCGCGCGCGCCACGATGTCGCGCGGTGCCAGTTCGGCGCGTTCATCGTGATTCGGCATGAACCGCGTGCCGTCCGGCAGCTTCAGGACGCCTCCCTCGCCGCGCACCGCTTCGGAGATCAGGAACGACTTTGCGTACGGGTGGAAGAGGCAGGTGGGATGGAACTGGATGAATTCCATATTCGAGACCCGGCAGCCTGCACGCCATGCCATCGCGATGCCGTCGCCCGTCGCGGTATCGGGATTTGTCGTGTACAGATAGACCTTGCCGGCGCCCCCGGTGGCAAGCACCGTATGCGGCGCCTCGATCGTGACGGTGCGTCCGCTTTCTACATCGAGCGCGTACAGGCCATGGCAACGGCGGCCCGGCAGTCCGAGCCGGTCAGACGTGATCAAGTCGATTGCGTAGTGATCTTCCAGCAGTGTGATGTTCGGATGCTGCCGCACACGCTCGCTCAGCGTGGCGACTACCGCATGGCCCGTCGCATCCGCCGCATGAATGATCCGCCGATGGCTATGGCCGCCTTCCCGAGTCAGATGGAAGCCGAGTTCCGCGGAGTCGTCTTTGGTGAACGGCACGCCTTGTTCAATCAGCCATTCGATAGCAGCGCGTCCGTGCTCGACGATGAAACGCGTCGCGGCTTCATCACACAAGCCGGCGCCTGCAACGAGGGTATCGCGCACGTGATTCTCGATGCTGTCCGCCGAATCGAGCACCGCGGCAATGCCGCCTTGCGCCCAATCGCTCGCACCCTCGGTTATCGACCGCTTGGCGATCACCGCGACCCGCCGCGTCTGCGCGAGGTTGAGCGCGACGCTCAGTCCCGCGAGACCGCTACCGACAATCGCCACATCGAATTCCATTGCTCGCATCTCCGTCTTTCGTTTTGCTGTAGCAGCGTGCGATTTACGCGCTGCTAAAACGGGAAAGGATACGCGCCGCGACGGTCGAGGGAAAGCTGGCTGAAGGTTATAAGACTCTGTATCGCCGACGATGGCGACTCAGGGTCAGCTGGTTTGGTTAGTCCAAAGCAAAAAGCCTCGCACGAATGCGAGGCTTTTTGTGTATGTCTTGCCGTCGTCAGGCGGCAGGAGCCAAGATTTATTTAATCTTGGTTTCCTTGTACTCAACATGCTTACGGACGACCGGATCAAATTTCTTGATCAGCATCTTTTCCGGCATGTTGCGTTTGTTTTTCGTCGTCGTGTAGAAGTGACCCGTGCCTGCGGTCGATTCCAGCTTGATCTTGTCGCGTGCGCCTTTCGCCATGATTTACTCCTTAGGCTTCACCGCGTGCGCGCAGATCTGCGAGCACAGCGTCGATACCGTTCTTGTCGATCAGGCGCAGGCCGGCGTTCGAAATACGCAGACGCACCCAACGGTTTTCGCTTTCCACCCAAATGCGGCGGCTTTGCAGGTTCGGCAGGAACCGGCGCTTGGTTTTGTTGTTCGCGTGGGAAACGTTGTTGCCGCTCATCGGCGCTTTCCCAGTTACTTGGCATACGCGTGCCATGAGAGCACTCCTAATACGCTAATTCTGAGTTCGAACGCCGTGAAAGTTTCCCGAAAAGAAAAGAGTCGCGCTGAAATTCAGGCACGTATCCTTTCCGGAACGCCTTGGTGGCTTCGGAACAGGGGGTTGGAAACAGGCAAACCGGAATTCTAGCAGAAAAAAAGCCGCAAAATCAAACCTTATTTGCGGCAGCAAGACACGGCGCAGGGCCTTTTCCTTTGCCGTTCGTGCTTTTTCCGTACCGTTTCGGGGCGAGCTGCAGGCGTCGACGCATGGTCCAACGTCAGGGCCAACCGTCGCGGGCAAAGGAGTATACGCTGTCGGAGCCGATCACCAGATGATCGACCAGTTGAACGTCGATTAGCGCAAGCGCTTCGCGCAGTGCGCGCGTCAGGCTGCAGTCGCTCGCGCTCGGCCGCACAGCGCCAGACGGATGATTATGCGCGACGATCAGGCTCGCGGCATTGAGCGTCAACGCGCGCCGCACGATCTCACGCGGATACACCGCCATGCGCGTGAGCGTCCCGCGCGCGCTTTCCTCGCTGCGGATAAGCCGGTGCCGGGCGTCCAGAAACAACGACACGAACACTTCGTGCGGACGGCCGCCTATGAGCAGGCGCAGGTAGTTTTCGACCGCTTCCGGAGAATTCATGAGCGACCGGCGGCGCATTTTGTCGACGAGCGAGCGGCGCGCCATTTCCATGATCGCGAGCAATTGCGCTTTTTTCGCGGGCCCGATGCCGCGCAGCCCGTCGAAGTCCGTGTAAGTCGCGTCGAGCATTGCCCGCAGTGAGCCGAAACGGTCGAGCAACTCGCGAGCCACGCTGAAAACATCGTGGCCCGGCAAGCCGGAGCCCAGTACCAGCACGATCATTTCAGTGTCTGACAGTACGCTAGGGCCCTGGTCAATCAGCCGCTCACGCGGCATGTCACGCTTAGGCCATTTGCGCCTGCGACGCAATCTGTCCGCCGTGGGCGCCGAAGCACCCTGCGGCGAACGAGCGAAATCCAACATTGGTTCGTCGATCGTCGACGCATAATCAGACATATACAGACAATTCCTCCGCTTGGGGTTCGGCCCGGTGCGCGCGACGGACGCAAGCCGAGGCCAGCCATGTGGCTTACAATAGACGCTTTGCGCACGGCATGCCGACGGTTTGCCGCACGCGTCAGCTGCGCCCCGCGGCGCACGCGTGAGAGCGCGCTTCGACTGAGCGAGCATTGCATGAGCATCATCGACATTTCCGAAGTGAAGGCCGGTTCACACGTGACGCTTCACTACCGGCTTTCCCTTGCCGATGGCGCCGAAGTCATCAATACCTTCAACGACAAGCCCGCCACGCTGCTGCTCGGCGCGGGGCAACTCGCACCGCCGCTGGAAGACATTCTGATGGGTTTGAAGGTCGGCCACCATTCGACCTTTCAGCTAGCCCCCGGGGCCGCATTCGGTCCCCGCAATCCGGAGTTGATCCAGCGCGTGTCTCTGGCCACGCTGCGAGAAAACAGCATGATCGGCGAGGATTTTTCGCCAGGCGACCTGGTCGAATTCAACGCGCCGGGCGGCGGCCGCTACGCTGGCGTTCTGAAAGAAGTGAACGAAACGTCGGCCCTGTTCGATTTCAACCACCCGCTTGCCGGCCAGGCGCTGGCATTCGAAGTGAAAATCATCGGGATTCTTTAAACATGATCATCGCGGATACGACCCTTGCCGAAACGGAGATCCTGCTGGCTCAGCCGCGCGGTTTCTGTGCCGGCGTCGATCGGGCTATCGAGATCGTCGAGCGGGCTATCAAGCTGCACGGTTCGCCGATCTACGTGCGCCACGAAATCGTCCATAACGCCTACGTCGTCGAAGATCTGCGCAAGAAGGGCGCTATTTTCATCGAGCGTCTGGAAGAGGTGCCCTCCGGCAATACGGTCATTTTCAGCGCGCACGGTGTCTCGAAAGCGGTGCGCAGCGAGGCCGAATCGCGCGGGCTGCGCGTCTACGACGCCACCTGCCCGCTCGTCACCAAGGTGCACATCGAAGTGGCGAAGATGCGGCAAGACGGCTTCGACATCGTCATGATCGGTCACAAGGGCCATCCAGAAGTGGAAGGCACGATGGGCCAGGCGGGCGAAGGCATGTACCTCGTCGAGGACATCGAAGACGTGCAGGCGCTGGAACTGGCCCACCCAGACCGGATTGCGTTCGTCACCCAGACCACGCTTTCCGTCGACGACGCAGCGGAGATCATCGGCGCGCTCAAGGCGAAATATCCGTCCATTCGCGAGCCGAAGAAGCAGGACATCTGTTACGCCACGCAGAACCGCCAGGACGCCGTCAAATTCATGGCGCCGCAGTGCGACCTGGTGATCGTGGTCGGCAGCCCCAACAGTTCGAACTCCAACCGGCTGCGCGAACTCGCCGAAAAGCTCGGCGTGCCTTCCTATATGGTGGATTCGCCCGACCAGATCGATCCTGCATGGGTCGAGGGCAAGCGCCGGATCGGCGTGACTGCCGGTGCTTCGGCTCCCGAAGTGCTTGCGCAGGCCGTGATTGCCCGCTTGCGCGAGCTTGGCGTGCGAAACGTGCGCGCGCTCGAAGGCATTGAGGAAAACATCGCGTTCCCGTTGCCGCGTGGCTTGGGTCTGCCAGCCTGACCTTTTGCAATTGTCAAAAAAGCGCGCCCTCGGGCGCGCTTTTTTTTGCCCGTGGCCGGCGGGCGCCGTTCGTAATTGGTGCCATATCGAGTGAGGCACCGATTTTTGGCGTCCCATTTCGATATTTTTTCGCGAATCCGATCCGACGTTTATTGAAATTTGATGACTATGACCCCGTTTTATGACGTTTGATCCGGCCGCAAACTATTTTGACGCACTAACATGGTGCCGAGATGGACGCAGCGCCGTTTAAATATGATTTAAGCGAAAGCGCGGTCCGACCGGGGCTCGAACAACGCGTCTGCAACACTTGATGCCAATGGGTCCCACGCTGGTGCAACTGATGCACGAAAATCAGTCGCAACCGGGTTGCGCCTTCGGCTTCAATGCGGTCTTGAAAAGCGGTTGCAATGCAGGAAAACCCTGCCGGTTCAACAATATTGCCCGTCGCAAAATTGGAGTTACAATGCGCGCGTTCTCAAGGCCTTAGGGTCCCGAACAATAGATTTTGCAAGGCGCGGGAGACCTATTTAATGCGAGTCAAGTTTGCTTACGCCGTGTCCATCGCGGCCGCGGTTGCGATGCTGACCGCGTGCGGCAAAAAACAGGATGGCGAGGCGGGAGCAGGAGCATCGGCGGCAGTGGCGGCATCCGCTGCGCCGGCGAGCGAAGCAATCGTTGTGAAGATCGGCCATGCAGCCCCGCTGACGGGCGGCATCGCGCATCTGGGCAAGGACAATGAAAACGGCGCGCGTCTCGCGGTCGAGGAAATCAACGCACAAGGACTGACGATCGACGGCCACAAGATCGACTTGCAGCTCGACGCGCAAGACGACGCGGCGGATCCGAAGGCCGGTACGGCGGTCGCGCAGAAGCTCGTGGACGATCACGTGGTGGCCGTGGTCGGGCATCTGAATTCGGGTGTCTCGATTCCGGCTTCGAAGATTTATAGCGACGCAAGCATCGTGCAGATCTCGCCTTCGTCGACGAACCCGGCGTACACGCAGCAAGGTTTCAAGACGACCTACCGCGTCGTCGCGACCGACGCGCAGCAAGGTCCGGCGCTCGCCAATTACGCCACGAAGGCGTTGGGCGCCAAACGCATCGCCGTCGTGGACGATGCAACCGCCTACGGTAAGGGGCTCGCGGACGAATTCGCGAAGACCGTCGAGGCGAGCGGAGCGAAGATCGTCGCGCGGGAAGCGACGAACGACCGGGCCACGGACTTCCGGGCCATCCTCACAAAGATCAAAAGTGTTCATCCGGACGCCATCATGTTCGGCGGCATGGACGCGACGGGCGGGCCGTTTGCCAAACAGGCGGCGGCGCTCGGTATCAGGGCAAAAATCCTTGGCGGCGACGGCGTGTGTACCGACAAGGTGGGGGAGCTGGCGGGAACCGCAGTGCAAAACCTGGTCTGTTCGGAAGCGGGACTCGCGCTTTCGAAAATGGACAGGGGAGCGGACTTCGAGAAGAAGTACGTGGACCGCTTCCACACGCCGGTGCAGATTTACGCACCGTTCACGTATGACGCTGTGTACGTGATTGTCGATGCAATGAAGCGCGCTAATTCGATCGAGGCGCCCAAGGTGCTGGCTGCGATGCCGTCCACCGATTACCACGGGGTAATCGGCCGCATCGCGTTCGACGACAAGGGTGATTTGAAAGAGGGCGCCATTACGCTTTACGACTTCAAGGACGGCAAGAAAGCGGTTCTCGACGTCGTGAAGATGTGATGACGGGACGTTCAGCCTGACGGCACCGAACCACCCAACGGTGCCGTTTTTGCATCCGCTGAAGGCGAGCCTGCGACTGTGACCCAGTCGTCTGGGCAAACCGGCGGCGGATAAACCCTTACCGGTCTTTTACATCAGTACCCGCAGTGCCGTTGAGATTCCGTAACGCATCACCGCCCACCGGCTGATGAAGAGCGCGAATCCAGTCGCACGGGCTAAGGAGCATTAAATGGATATCTTCATCCAGCAGATCCTAAACGGACTGGTGCTGGGCAGCGTTTATGCCATCATCGCACTGGGCTATACGATGGTTTACGGCATTCTTGGCATCATCAACTTCGCTCACGGCGATGTGTTGATGGTGGGCGCGATGGTCGCGCTCTCCGCCATAGGCGTGCTGCAAAACCACTTCCCTGGCCTCGGCAATGTGCCGACGCTGTGCATCGCGCTGGCAATCGCCGCCGTGGTTTGCGCGGTGGTGGGCTACACGATCGAGCGCGTGGCTTACCGGCCCCTGCGCAAGGCGCCGCGTCTCGCTCCGCTGATCACTGCGATCGGCGTGTCGATCCTGCTGCAAACGCTCGCCATGATGATCTGGTCGCGCAACCCGCTGCCTTTCCCGCAGCTTCTGCCCACCGATCCGCTGAACGTGATCAAGGCCACCGACACGACGCCTGGCGCCGTGATCTCGATGACTGAAATCGTGATCATCGTCGTCGCGTTCCTCGTCATGGCAGGCCTGCTGCTGCTCGTGCACAAGACCAAGCTCGGCCGCGCGATGCGCGCCATCGCCGAGAACCCGGGCGTCGCCTCGCTGATGGGCGTGAACCCGAACTTCGTGATCTCGGCCACCTTCATGATCGGCTCGGCACTTGCTGCGCTCGCCGGCGTGATGATCGCGTCCGAATACGGCAACGCGCACTTCTACATGGGCTTCATCCCCGGCCTGAAGGCCTTTACCGCGGCGGTGCTCGGCGGTATCGGCAATCTCGGCGGCGCGATGGTGGGCGGCGTGATTCTGGGGCTGATCGAACAGTTGGGCGCCGGCTATATCGGCAACCTGACCGGTGGCGTGTTCGGCAGTAACTATCAGGACGTGTTTGCGTTCATCGTGCTGATCATCGTGCTGGTGTTCCGTCCGTCGGGTCTGCTCGGCGAACGCGTTGCGGATCGCGCTTGATCCAGGCCAAGGAGTAAATCAAATGACCTCAATTCAACCGATCGAGCCGTCCACGACGCTCATTCCCGAGAAGAACCTGGCGAAGACGCTGACCGTCGGCATCATCACCGCGTTCTTCGTGATCGCTGCGCCGATGATCATCGGCACCGCCGGCGGCAACTACTGGGTTCGCGTGCTCGACTTCGCGATGCTGTACGTGATGCTGGCACTCGGTCTCAATGTCGTGGTCGGCTTTGCCGGCCTGCTCGACCTGGGTTATATCGCCTTCTACGCGGTGGGCGCCTATACCGCGGCGCTGCTGTCCTCGCCGCATCTGGCCTCGCAGTTCGAGTGGATCGCGCATCTCGCACCGAACGGACTGCACGTGCCGTTTCTCATCATCGTGCCGTGCGCGATGGCGGTGGCGGCGTTTTTCGGCGTGATACTCGGGGCGCCGACGCTGCGTCTGCGAGGCGATTACCTCGCCATCGTGACGTTGGGCTTCGGGGAAATCGTCCGGATCTTCCTGAACAACCTCGACCGTCCGGTGAACATCACCAACGGCCCGAAGGGCATTACCGGGATCGATTCGGTGCACCTGGGCGACTTCAGTCTCGCGCAGACGCACTCGCTGTTCGGCTTCCAGTTCCCGTCGGTGTACTCGTACTACTACCTGTTCGTGCTTGCCGCGCTGCTCGTGATCTGGGTCTGTACGCGTTTGCAGCACTCTCGTATCGGCCGTGCATGGGCCGCGATCCGCGAAGACGAAATCGCCGCCAAGGCGATGGGCATCAACACGCGTAACGTGAAACTGCTCGCGTTCGCGATGGGCGCGTCGTTCGGCGGTCTGTCGGGCGCGATGTTCGGCGCGTTCCAGGGCTTCGTGTCACCTGAATCGTTCACGCTGCCGGAGTCGATCGTCGTGCTGGCGTGCGTGGTGCTGGGCGGCATGGGCCACATTCCTGGCGTGATTCTCGGCGCGGTGCTGCTCGCCGTGCTGCCGGAATTCCTGCGCTCGACGATGGGTCCGCTGCAGCACATGCTGTTCGGCCATGAAATCGTCGACACCGAAGTGATCCGCCAGCTGGTCTACGCACTCGCGATGGTGCTCATCATGCTGTATCGCTCGGAAGGCTTGTGGCCGTCGCCGAAGCACGAAGACAAGATTGCGAAACTGTCGAAGCGTAGCGGCAAGAAGCCGGTGCGCGCCTGACGGACAGGGAGAAAAAACATGAGCGATAACATTCGACTGTCGGTAAAGGGCGTCAACAAGCGCTTCGGCGGTTTGCAGGCACTGTCCGACGTCGGCCTCGAAATCAAGGCCGGCCAGATTTATGGTCTGATCGGCCCGAACGGTGCCGGCAAGACAACGTTCTTCAACGTGATCACGGGCCTGTACACGCCTGACTCGGGCGACTTCAAGCTCGACGGCCAGAACTACACGCCGACCGCGGTGTATCAGGTGGCGAAGGCGGGCATTGCCCGTACGTTCCAGAACATCCGTCTCTTTGGTGGCATGACCGCTCTGGAAAACGTGATGGTCGGCCGGCACGTGCGCACGAAACACGGCTTGCTGGGCGCGGTGTTCCAGACGCCGGCCGAGCGCAAGGAAGAGCGTGAGATCAAGGAGCGCGCGATCGAACTGCTGGAGTACGTCGGCATTGCGCAGTACGCGGACTACACGTCGCGCAATCTGTCGTACGGCCACCAGCGCCGCCTCGAAATTGCGCGTGCGCTTGCAACCGATCCGAAGCTGCTCGCGCTCGACGAACCCGCTGCCGGCATGAACGCAACGGAAAAAGTCGAACTCACGCGACTGCTCGACAAGATCCGCGCCGACGGCAAGACGATCCTGCTGATCGAGCACGACGTGAAGCTCGTGATGGGTCTGTGCAACCAGATGACGGTGCTCGACTACGGCAAGGTGATTGCGCAAGGACTGCCGCAAGACGTGCAGAAGGATCCGAAGGTGATCGAAGCTTATCTGGGTGCAGGAGTCCACTGATGTCCACGACGCAAGCAATGTTGAAAATCAAGGGCCTGCAGGTCAATTACGGCGGCATCCAGGCAGTGAAGGGCATCGACCTCGAGGTCGGCCAGGGCGAGCTGGTCACGCTGATCGGCGCGAACGGCGCGGGCAAGACCACGACGATGAAGGCGATCACCGGGCTCAAGCCGTATGCCGCAGGTGACATCGAGTACATGGGTCAGTCGATCAAGGGCGTGCCGCCGCATGAGCTTCTGAAGCGCGGCCTCGCGATGGTGCCGGAAGGTCGCGGTATCTTCGCGCGCATGTCGATCGTCGAGAATATGCAGATGGGTGCGTATCTGCGCAGCGACAACGACGGCATCAAGGCCGACGTCGACCGTATGTTCGGTTTCTTTCCGCGTCTGAAAGAGCGCGCCACGCAATACGCGGGCACGCTCTCGGGCGGCGAGCAGCAGATGCTGGCCATGGCGCGCGCGATCATCTCGCGTCCCAAGCTGCTGCTGCTGGATGAACCGTCGATGGGCTTGTCGCCGATCATGGTCGAGAAGATCTTCGAAGTGGTGCGCGCAATTTCCGCTGAAGGCATGACCGTGCTGCTCGTCGAGCAGAACGCGCGTCTTGCGTTGCAGGCGGCGAATCGCGGCTATGTGATGGACTCGGGTCTCGTCACGATGTCGGGTGACGCGAAGCAGATGCTGGACGATCCGAAGGTCCGGGCGGCTTATCTGGGTGAATAAGCGGGGTAAATAGCCCTTCAAGCTGAACCGCCGATGTAAAAAGGCCGCATGCGTGAGTCAAACGCATGCGGCCTTTTTCTTTTTACGACGCATGAAGCGCCTGAAAACTAAACCGGCGGCGAGTCCGCCAACTCACCAAGACGTTTGCCGAAACTGACCACCGCATCCGGGCGATAACCGAGCGCCTCGTAAAACGCGCGGACGTCGCTCTTCGCGGACAACACCTGCAGGTTCAGCTTCGGGCAACCAAGCGCCGTCAACGCATTTTCGACGTGTGCGACGAGACGCGAGCCGATGCCATGTCGCCGCAACGACTCGTCCACCGCGAGTGAATAAAGCCAGCCGCGATGACCGTCGTAGCCGCCCATCACCGTGCCGACCACTCGCTCAGCCAGCACCGCTACAAAGAACAACTCGGGCTGCGTCGCGAGCTTGTTCGCAATCGACAGATGCGGGTTGCGCTGCGGCTTCGTCACGTCCCTGTATTCCGGGAAGGCCTGCTGCCACAGCGCGACCACCGCGTCGGTGTCGCTCGCGTCGAAGCGGCGGATAGAGAGTGTTGCGGTCGCGGTCGTCGTCATACGCGTTCTGTGCAATTACAGCGTGTCGAGGATCGAACGCAGCATCGCCATCATCTGGTCGATCTCTTCGTTCGTGACGTTCAGCGCAGGCATGAAGCGCAGCAGGTTCGGACGCGCCGCGTTCAGCAGGAGACCGTCGGGCTGCATGTCACGCGCCTTTTCGACGATCTGGTTGCCGATGTCCTTGCCGAGGAGCAGCGCACGCAATAGACCTTCGCCGCGCTCTCCCTTGAAACCGCGCTCTTCCGACAACTCGAGCAGCTTCGCGCGCAAATACTCGCCGCGCGCACGCACGCCTTCAAGGAAGCCCGGCGCGGTGAGTTGCGAGATCACCGAGTAACCGACCGCGGTCATCAACGGATTGCCGTTGTACGTGCCGCCCTGGTCGCCTGCTTCGAACACGGCGACTTCAGCTTTCGCGAGCAGCGCCGCGAGCGGCACGCCACCGCCAATACCCTTGCCGAGCGTCATGATGTCCGGCTCGATGCCCGACAGCTCATACGCGAACAGCGTGCCGGCACGGCCGCAGCCGCTTTGCACTTCGTCGACGATCAGCAGCACATTGTGCTTGCGGGTCAACTCACGCAGTTGCTGCATGAATTCGCGCGTTGCCGGAATCACGCCGCCTTCGCCCTGGATCGGTTCGAGCATCACCGCGACCGTTTTCGCGTTGATGAGCTTTTCCACCGACGCGATGTCGTTCAGATCCGCTTTCGGGAAACCCGGCACTTGCGGCGCGTAGATCGTGTCCCAGCCCGGCTTGCCGCTTGCCGACATCGTGGCGAGCGTGCGGCCGTGGAAGCTGTGATCGAACGTGATGATTTCGAATGCGCCGTCCTTGAACTTCTTGCCCCACTTGCGCGCGAGCTTGATCGCGCCTTCGTTCGCCTCGGCGCCGCTGTTTGCGAAGAACACCTTGTCGAAGCAGCTATGCTGCGTGAGCAGCGCCGCGAGCTTCGCCATCGGCTCGTTGTAGAAAGCCGGCGACGGATTGAAGAGCAGCTTCGCCTGCTGGTTCAGCGCTTCGATCATGCCTTCGTTGCAATGACCCAGGCAATTGACCGCCCAGCCCTGAATGAAGTCCAGATATCGCTTGCCGTTGTTGTCGTAGAGCCACGAGCCCTTGCCGTGCGTGAAAACGATTTCGGGCCGGTTGGTGATGTACATCAGCGACTCGATCGGATATTCATTGAAATTCATGACGGCAGGCTCCAGACAGCGGGTAAGAGGTGGATAAGGCGTTGGCGCACGTCAGCCGATGAGCAAACGGGCAGGAAAAACAAAAAAGCCACGGCATGCCGTGGCTTTCATGATTCGAACAGCTTGCGCTTTGTTGTAGCGCGAATCCGTGACGAAGCCGGCGGCGTCCCTAGGGAAGCGGCGAGCGGCGACGTCGAAGTTCGGATTGGATGCGGTTCATGCGCGAAAGAATACGACAATAAAAGCGCTGGTGTAAACCTTGAATTTGCACGAATTCATCGCGATGGGCGCGTCTGGCAGTTTTTTCGCGCCTGTATTCATGCTGACATGTTGTCTCAGGCACGGCTCGCTCGTTGTTACGAGCGGGCCGTTTCTTTCAGCGGGTTTCGAGTTAAACCGCGTTCGCCAGGTCAGCGGCGCTCGTGAACGAGTCCGCGTAGAACTCGTCTTCGGGCAGGCTGTGATGCTGCGTGAAATCGCGCTGTGCCGACTCGACCATGACCGGCGCGCCGCACGCATATACCTGATACGCGGACAGGTCGGGAAGGTCTTCGATCACTGCCCGATGCACGAAGCCCACGCGGCCGGTCCACGCATCGCTCGCGTCCGGCTCCGAAAGCACCGGCACGAACTTGAAGTTCGGGATTTCGCGCGCCCATTGTTCGGCCAGTTCGAGCAGATACAGATCTTTCTTGCGACGCGCGCCCCAGTACAGCGTCATCGGGCGGTTCAGGTTCTTGAACACCGCATGCTCGACGATTGCCTTCAGCGGCGCGAAGCCGGTGCCCGAAGCAAGCAGCACGATCGGCTTGTCCGACTCTTCACGCAGGAAGAACGTGCCGAGCGGCGCTTCGAAGCGCAGGATATCGCGCTCCTTCATGGCGTTGAACACGTGGTCGGTGAAGGCGCCGCCAGGCATGTGGCGAATGTGCAATTCGATCGGGCCTTCGGCGTGCGGCGCATTCGCCATCGAATAGCTGCGGCGCTTGCCGTCCTTCAGAATGAATTCGAGGTATTGGCCGGCAAGATATTGCAGACGTTCGTTAGCAGGCAATTGCAGCTTGAGTACGGCGACGTCGTCGGCCTTGCGCTCGATCGCATTCACACGGCACGGCAGTTTTTTCACCTGCACGTCGCCCACACCTGCCACTTCGCGGATATCGATCTCGAGATCGGAGCACGCCGTTGCGCAGCAGAAGAGCGCCATGCCGCGCGTTTTTTCTTCGTTCGACAAAGCCGACGACGAATGTGCGCGCTGTTCGACCTGGCCGCTGACCACAGCGCCTTTGCACGAACCGCACGCGCCGTTCTTGCAGCCATACGGCAGACCGATGCCTTGACGCAAGGCGGCGTTCAGCACCGGCTCGTCCTGTTCTACCTGAAACTGCCGGCCGCTTTGCCGGAGCGTGACGTTGAATGCCATAAAGTGTTCGAAGTCGAAAAGTCGGTAATCGTTAAACGGAGAGACGGGGCACGCACAGCCGGGATCGTCGGAGCCAGCGGTATTGTCGCCCGGCGCCCCGCGAGCTTGACGGCTACAATGCGTGCACCATGAAAGCCACACGAAACTTCCGCCGTCCGCGCGTGCTGATCGTAGGTTGCGGCGATGTCGGCATGCGCTGCGTACCGCTGTTGCAGCGCGCCCACGTCTTTGCACTGACAAGCCATGCGGAGCGCAGCGCCGAGTTGCGTGCCGCGGGCGTTTCGCCGCTGGTCGGCGATCTCGACGAACGCCGCAGCCTGAAACGGCTCGCGGGCCTCGCGCCCACAGTGCTGCATCTGGCGCCGCCGCAGAAAACCGGCGACGACGACCGCCGCACTCGCGCGTTGCTATCAGCTCTCGCGATGCGCCGCGCTCGCGCGGTGTCACGCACGCATGGGACCCGCGCCACCATCGCGCCGGTCGGGCGCTTGCGCCGCGCGCGCGCTTCATGGGCACAAGCACGGCCACTCCCGGAACCAGCCGATATTGTACCCGACGGCCTTCGCCGCGCCGCCGCTTCACGAGCGCAGTTGCGCATCGTGTATGCGAGCACGACAGGCGTCTATGGCGATTGCGGCGGGGCGTGGATCGACGAGACGCGCGTCACGGAACCGGCCAATGCGCGTGCAAAACGTCGCGTGTCGGCCGAACAGCAATTGCGACGCGCGACCGCTCGCGGGTCGATTGCTGCGAGCATCGCGCGGATTCCGGGCATTTATGCAGCCAATCGTCTGCCGCTCGCGCGGCTTGAAAAACGCACACCGGCGCTAGTCGATGCCGACGACGTCTACACCAACCACATTCATGCGGACGACCTCGCCGCGATCCTCGTGCGCCTCGCCACTCGCGGCAGGCCGGCGCGCGTGGTTCACGCGTCCGACGACTCGTCGCTGAAAATGGGTGAGTACTTCGATCTTGTCGCCGACGCGTTTGGTTTGGCGCGTGCGCCGCGTATCACGCGGGCTCAGGCTGAAGAGCAGATCGAGCCGACCTTGCTGTCATTCATGCGCGAGTCGAGACGGCTCGTGAACCGCCGCCTGAAAGAAGAGCTAGGCATACGCCTGCGCTATCCGAGCGTCGAAGATTTTCTGCAGCAAGCGGCAGGCGCTGGGGAAGTGGCTAAAGACGCTGCTATGGGCGCTGCAAGCACGCCGTGAAGGCCCGGCAGAGGTATCGCGTTGCCTCAAAAGCCTGGCGACGCAGCGGCAAAGAAAGTCCGCCGGGCGTCGGCCGGACAACTTGGTGAAGCGTCGCCGCACGGCACACCACAGCACCGCATGGCAGCGCGCGTCGTGACTCACGTCAGCGCTGGCAGTGCTTCAAGCAGCAGGAAGCACAACATTCCGCCGATCAACGCGCCGATCAGATTCGGATCGTATTTGTGCCGCAGCCGCATGACGATCAGCAGTCCGCCGATCACTAGCAACCCGACACATACGAACGCCGGCAACACGTACGAGAGCATGACTCCGTTATGGACGATCATGGCCGCTCCTTGAACTCTTTGTAGTCTTTGTTTAAACGAGTATAGGGCGCGGCCTGATGAAGAGCATGCTGCAGCGCAGCGTCGATCGCATGCGCGGTCGCGCGAATGTGCGCGTGCGCACAGGGCTTTCCTAATCTTGTCAGATGGTTGCGCGTGACCTACCGGTTTACCCGCTCCGTAAAGATCCGAGGTCGGCTTCGTCGAGCCATTGCCACGCGCCTGGCGCGAGGGTCGCGGGCAAAGCGAGTCCGCCAACGCGCTCGCGATGCAGCGCTTCGCAACGGTTGCCGGCCGCCGCGATCATCCGCTTGACCTGGTGATACTTGCCTTCCATGACGGTGAGCGCCAATGTGTGCTCGCCGCGTGCGTCGGCCGCGACTGCCGCGACCGGCTTCGACTCGCCGTGCAATAACACGCCATTGCGCAGCGCGCTCAACTGCGCGTCGTCGATCGCATGACGGGTTGTCGCGACATACACCTTCGGGACCTTGCGTTTGGGCGACGTGAACATGTGGACGAACTTGCCGTCGTCGGAGAGCAGCAGCAAGCCGGTGGTGTCCTGATCGAGCCGGCCGACGCATTGCACGCCGCGCTCGGCGAACTGCGGCGGCAGCAGACTGAATACGCTCAGATGATGCTGCGGATCGCGCGAGCACTCGTAGCCGGCCGGCTTGTTGAGCAGGAGATATGCGCGCTCGCGATACGGCCAGACCACGCCGTCGACGCTGAAGCAGAACGACGCATCGTCAGTCGGAAAATCGGCGTCGGCGTCGGTGCACAGCGTTCCGCCGATGCTCACGCGAGCGTCGTTTATCAACGCGCGGCATTGGCGGCGCGAGCCGAAGCCCTGGGTGAAGAGAATGCTTTCGAGATTCATGGCGAGCGAAGAATAACACCGCAAGAAGCGGGGCGTCCCGCGGTGGGTTCGCGGCCACGATGGTCGCTCCTCTTTCGTTGCCGGAGCCATCGATGCACGCCTCGCCGTCTTCATCCCGTGTCCTTTTGCCGGCCGCTTTCCAGCGGCTCGCGTGGTCTAACCTCGTCGCGCAATCCGCTGAGCAGATCAGCCTCGCCGCCGCGCCGCTCGTCGCCGTGTTCGCGCTCGGCGCCGACGCACGCGGCACGGGACTTCTGCAGACAGCGCAGACGCTGCCTTTCCTGTTGCTGTCGATTCCGCTCGGCGTATGGGCCGACCGCCGCTCGCGCCGCACCTTGATGGCGCTCGCCGAAAGCGTGCGCGTCGTCGCAATGCTCTGCGTGCTTCTGCTTCTGATGACCCATGCGCTCAGCCTGCCGTTGCTCGCCGCGCTGGGCTTCGTGGCCGCGACTGGCACAGTGGCCTACAACGTCGCCGCGCCTTCGCTAGTGCCGTCGATAGTCTCGCGCGAAGCGTACGCCAGCGCGAACGGCCGTCTCGAACTTGCGCGCAGCGTCGCGTATTCGGCTGGGCCGGCGCTGGGCGGCCTGCTGGTGGGATGGATCGGCGCGGGATGGGCATACGGTTGCGCGGCCGCGTTGTCCGCGCTCGCGGTGGGTTTGCTTGCGGGACTGCGCGAACCGCCGCGCACGGCGACGCCTGCGCGTCACTTCATGCTGGAGTTGCGCGAGGGTACGCGCTTCGTATTGCGCGACTCGCTGCTGCTTCCCATGCTTGCGACGGCCGTATTTTTCAACCTTGGCTTTTTCGTGCTGCAAGCGGTGTATGTGCCGTACGCGGTGCATCGGCTGGGATTGAGCGCCTCGGCGGTAGGCATCACGCTGGGTGCGTATGGCGTCGGCATGGTGTGCGGCGCGCTGGCCGCACCCGCCGTCGCGCGACGCCTCGCGTTCGGCCGTGTGCTCCTGATCGGGCCGTCGTGCGGGCTGCTCGCGTCGCTCGTGATGGTGGGGACGCTCGTCGCGCCGTCGTTCTGGCTGGCGCTGCTCAGCTTCTTTCTGCTCGGCGCGGGACCGATCCTGTGGGTGGTCGGCTCGACCACGCTGCGCCAGGCCATCACGCCGCAACGGATGATGGGCCGCGTCTCCGCGCTAAACAGCACGGCGACCTATGGCGCGCGGCCGGCAGGCGCACTGCTCGGCGCGGCGATCAGCGCGCGCTGGAACATGGACGCCTGCCTGATCGCCGCCGCCGCGGCCTTTTTCGTGCAGGCGTCGATCATCGCGATGTCGCCTGCAGCGCGGCTCGCGCGCATTCCCGAGGAACGCGTCACGGCTTGCTGAAGATCAACTTCAGCGCAGGACGAGCGCCAGGGCAAACCCCCAAAAAATGAAAATGAATTTTTTCTCGGACCAATTTCATGTAAATATACTTTCATCCAATTTGCTTACACCTCGACACACTGCCGCGCTGACCACGCCGCTTCGCTCGCATGATTCATCAACCGTCCGTTGCATCCAATCCGGCCGAGCAGGCCATCGCTGCGCGCATCGAGGCGGCCATGCCAACGCTCACGCCGATTCATCGGCGTATGGGCGAGTACGTACTGGCCAATCTGTTCCGCGCGGCCACCATGCGAATCGACGAACTGGCGAGCGTGGTCGGCGCGTCGGTGGCGACCGCGAATCGCTTTGCCCGCGCGCTCGGTTTCGACGGCTATCCACAGTTCCGCGATGCGCTCGTGCGCGGCTTCGAGGCGACGCTCGCGCCGGTCGAACGGCTGCGTAGCGCGCAGGAGTCGCTCGCTGCGGGCGACGACGTGGTCGACGCGTCGCTCGAACAGGCAAGCAACAACCTGCACCTGACCCGCACGGCGATCGACAGCGCCGCCGCCGAGGCCGCGGTCGAAGCGATCCTCGCCGCGCGGCGTGTGTTCGTGCTGGGCGCGGGTACGAGCGCGTTCCTGGCCGGGTTGATGGAGCACGGCCTGATGGCGTATCACGACAACGTGCAATCGCTCGCGTTCATCGGCGGACCGTCGCATGCGGCGCGGCGCCTGTTCAACTGCGGCAAGGGCGACCTCGTGATCGGCATCGCGTTTCCACGTTATGTCGACGACACCATCGAGCTCGCGCGTCGTGCGGCAACTCGCGGCGCGCGCGTGCTGGCACTGACCGACGGACCGCGCTCACCGCTCGCGCAGTTCGCCGATCTCTCGTTATACGTGCGCTCTGAACGCCGCCTCGCGGCGAACGCGGATGCCGCTGTTCTTGCCGTGATAGAAGCGCTATGCGACGCGGTCGCTTATCGGGCGAAGCGCTCGGTGAAGGCAGCCGCCGACGTTACCGAGTTCGTATTGCCGTGGCTCACCGATCCGCTGTCCGCATCCGCGAGTGGGGCGGGTGAAGCCGTGCGCGAACCGGCGCGCACTGCGCGTACGTCAGTAGGCGCAGTACCGAACCCTCGCACCACCCAGGCAAAATCCAAACTCAAACGATGAACGACAACGCAGTCATTGCCATTCATGGCGGCGCGGGCACGATCCTGCGCGCGTCGCTGTCGGCCAGTGCCGAGGCCGAATACCACGCGGCTCTGCACGCCGTGCTCGCTGCCGGTCAACGCGTGCTTGCAGACGGCGGCAGCGCGCTCGACGCAGTCAGCGAGGCCGTGCGGTTGCTCGAAGACTGCCCGCTGTTCAACGCGGGCCGGGGTGCGGTCTACACGGCAGCGGGCACGCATGAACTCGACGCGGCGATCATGGACGGCAGCACGCTCGAGGCCGGCGCGATCTGTTGCGTGAAGCGTGTGCGCAATCCGGTTCTGGCCGCGCGCCGCGTGCTCGAGTGCAGCGAACATGTGCTCTTCACCGGCGAAGGCGCGGAAAGCTTCGCGGCCGCGCAGGGACTTGAATTCGTCGAACCGCAGTACTTCGATACCGAAGCGCGTTATCGTCAATGGCTGCTCGCGCGCGATCAGCAGCGCGCAATGCTCGATCACGACGGCGCGTCGCTCGCCGCGTCGCCGTCGTCTGCAGACAATAGCGATCCCATGCCGCACGAGCCGATCGATCCGAACCGCAAGTTCGGCACTGTCGGCGCGGTCGCACTCGACAGGCACGGCCACGTTGCGGCGGCGACGTCGACGGGCGGCGTTACCAACAAGCAGGTCGGGCGCGTGGGCGATACGCCGCTGATCGGCGCGGGCTGCTATGCGGACGACGCAACCTGCGCGGTCTCGACCACCGGCTCGGGCGAAATGTTCATGCGCATGGTCGCGGCTTACGACGTCGCCGCGCAAATGGCCTACCGCAACGTGTCGTTGCACGAAGCCGCGCATGACGTCGTGATGAACCGCCTGCCCAGGATCGACGGCCGCGGCGGCCTGATCGCCGTCGACGCACTCGGCAATATCGCGTTGCCGTTCAATACCGAGGGTATGTACCGCGGTTTCGTGCGTCTTGGCGAGGCGCCGACGACGGCGATCTACCGTTAGTTCGTTACCCTGAACACTGCTGAAGACCGCTAGCGCGTTCGAATTCAAAGGAATCATTGTGCCGACTTCATCGCACACCGCCAGCCCGATTACTGAAAACCTGCCGACGCAACGCGTGCTTGCAGTCGACAACCTGTCGGTCGCGTTTCGCAGCGGCGAGACCACCTTCAACGCGGTGCGCAATCTGTCGCTGACAGTCGAGCGCGGTGAGACGCTCGCGATAGTGGGCGAATCGGGTTCAGGAAAATCAGTGACATCGCTCGCGTTGATGCAGCTGATCGAGCATGGCGGTGGGCGCCTTGCCGGCGGCAGCATCGCATTCCGGCGCCGCGACGGCAGCGTGCTCGACCTCGCGAAAGCGTCGTCCGGCACGATGCGCTCGATTCGCGGCGCCGACATCGCGATGATTTTTCAGGAGCCGATGACCTCGCTCAATCCAGTCTTCACGGTGGGCGACCAGATCAGTGAGGCGATCTCGCTGCATCAGGGCAAGAGCCGCTCGGCGGCATTCGCGGAAACACTGCGTCTGCTCGAACTCGTGCGCATTCCCGAGGCGCGGCGCGTGGCGGCGCGGTTTCCGCATCAACTGTCGGGCGGAATGCGCCAGCGCGTGATGATCGCGATGGCGCTGTCGTGCAAGCCCGCGTTGCTGATCGCCGACGAACCGACCACCGCGCTCGACGTGACCATTCAGGCGCAGATCCTGCAACTGATTCGCGGCCTGCAGGACGAGATGAACATGGGCGTGATCTTCATCACGCACGACATGGGCGTGGTCGCTGAAGTGGCGGACCGAGTGCTGGTGATGTATCGCGGCGAGAAGGTCGAAGAGGGTGCGTCGGACGCGCTCTTCGCGGCGCCGTCGCATCCTTATACGAAGGCGCTGCTCGCCGCCGTGCCGCGTTTGGGCGCAATGCAAGGCACCGATCAACCCGCGAAATTTCCGATTCTGACGGTCGAGCAGGCGGGCGCGAGCGGCGCCGATGAACCCGTGCGCCCTGCAGCCGCCGTCGCGAAGGAAACGCAACCGCATGTCGACGAAAGCACGCCGCCGATTCTGCGCGTGCGCGATCTGGTCACGCGCTTTCCGGTCAGGACCGGGCTTTTTGGCCGCCTGACGGGCCGCGTGCATGCAGTCGAAAAAGTCAGTTTCGATCTGCGGCCGGGTGAAACGCTCGCGCTAGTCGGCGAGTCGGGCTGCGGCAAGTCGACCACGGGCCGCTCGCTGTTGCGGCTCGTGGAAAGTCAGAGCGGTTCGATCGAGTTCGACGGCAAGGAAATCAGCTCGCTCACAGGACCTGCGTTGCAGGCACTGCGTCGCGATATCCAGTTTATTTTCCAGGACCCGTTTGCGTCGCTCAACCCGCGGCTGACGGTTGGCTTCTCGATCATGGAGCCGCTCCTCGTGCACGGCGTCGCGCAAGGCGCCGAGGCGCAGGCGCGGGTCGCGTGGCTGCTCGAAAAAGTGGGCTTGCCGCCTGAAGCCGCGCGCCGTTACCCGCATGAATTTTCCGGCGGCCAGCGGCAACGCATCGCGATTGCGCGCGCGCTCGCGTTGAATCCGAAAGTCGTGATTGCCGACGAATCCGTTTCCGCGCTCGACGTCTCCGTGCAAGCGCAGATCGTCAATCTGATGCTCGATCTGCAGCGCGAGCTCGGCGTCGCGTATCTGTTCATCTCGCACGACATGGCGGTCGTGGAGCGCGTCAGTCATCGCGTTGCGGTGATGTACCTCGGCCAGATCGTCGAGATCGGTCCGCGCCGCGCAGTGTTCGAGGCGCCGCAGCATCCGTACACGAGAAAGTTGATGGGCGCGGTACCGGTTGCCGATCCCGCGCGACGTCACGCGAAACGGATGCTCGCCGCCGATGAAATCCCGAGCCCGATCCGCTCATTGAACGATGAACCGGCCGTGGCGCCGCTCGTCGCCGTGGGTCCGGGGCACTTCGTCGCACAACATCGCGTCGGCGGCGCGTATTGAACGGCGATGAGCGCAGCCAGCGGAGCCAGGCGTAGCCGGCACGCAAGCAGCCCTGACACAAGATCCGGGGAACAAAGCCGGACAACAAGCCGGACGCAAAAATCCGATGCGGCAACTTAAAGCAACGTAAAGCAACCTAAAGCAAATCGTCTCGCAGCAACTTAAACCATTTCATTTTCGCAGCCTGGAGCACACTCATGAACCTGCCGGTCCCGTCTTCCACGTTCCGTTTGCGCGCGCTGATCAGCGGCGGCGCGGTAATGTTCGCGATGCTCGCGGGCAATATGGCGCACGCCGAAACCACCGCGGTGATGGCCGTCGCCTCGACCTTCACCACGCTCGATCCGTACGATGCGAACGACACGCTGTCGCAAGCCGTAGCCAAGTCGTTCTACCAGGGGCTCTTCGGCTTCGACAAGGACATGAAGCTCGTCAACGTGCTCGCCGATAGCTACGAAGCGAGCCCGGACGCGCGCGTCTACACCTTCAAGCTGCGTCACGGCGTGAAGTTCCAGGACGGTAGCGACTTCAATGCCGCCGCAGTCAAAGCGAACTTCGACCGCGTGACGGATCCGGCGAACAAGCTGAAGCGTTACAACATGTTCAACCGCATCGAGAAGACGGAAGTGGTCGATCCGTACACGGTGAAGATCACGCTGAAGGCGCCGTTCTCGGCCTTCGTCAACGTGCTTGCGCATCCGTCCGCGGTGATGATTTCGCCGGACGCGCTGAAGAAGTACGGCAAGGACATTGCGTTCCATCCGGTCGGCACGGGCCCGTTCGAATTCGTGAAGTGGGACCCGGCAGGTGACCTGACGGTGAAGAAGTTCGGCGGCTACTGGAAGAAGGGCTATCCGAAGGTCGATGCAATCGACTGGAAGCCGGTGGTCGACAACAACACGCGCGCCGCGCTGATGCGCACGGGCGAAGCCGACTTCGCGTTTCAGGTGCCGTTCGAGCAGGCCGCGCAATTGCAGTCGAGCCCGAAGGTCGATCTGATCGCGTCGCCGTCGATCATTCAGCGCTACATCAGCCTGAACATGAATCAGAAGCCGTTCGACAATCCGAAAGTGCGCGAGGCGCTGAACTACGCGGTCAACAAGGAGGCGCTGACCAAAGTCGTGTTCGCCGGATATGCAACGCCTGCCGACGGCGTCGTGCCGCAAGGCGTGGACTACGCGGTGAAGCTCGGGCCCTGGCCGTACGATCCCGCGAAGGCTCGCGCGTTGCTGAAGGAAGCGGGTTACCCGAACGGTTTCGAAACCACGCTGTGGTCCGCGTATAACTACTCGACCGCGCAGAAGGTCATTCAGTTCGTGCAGCAGCAACTGGCGCAAGTCGGCATCAAGGCGCAGGTCGAGGCGCTCGAAGCCGGCCAGCGCGTAGCCAAGGTAGAAAGCGCGCAAGACGCGGCGACCGCGCCGGTGCGCATGTACTACGCGGGCTGGTCGTCGTCCACAGGCGAAGCCGACTGGGCGATCACGCCGCTGCTCGCGTCGGTCTCGTTCCCGCCGAAGATGGTCAATACCGCCTACTACAAGAACGATACGGTCGACGGCGACCTGAAGCAGGCGCTCGAAACCACGGATCGCACGCAGAAGGCCGCGCTTTACACGGACGCGCAAAAACGCATCTGGGCCGACGCGCCATGGATTTTCCTCGTCAAGGAAAAGGTCGTGTATGCGCGCAGCAAGCGTCTGTCGGGTGCTTATGTCGCGCCGGACGGCTCGTTCAATTTCGACGAGATCGCGGTCAAGTGATGAGTTGACCGTGCGGCGCTGCATGTTGCATCAGGACATGCGGCGCCGCGCTCGCGTATCGCTGCCCTACATGACACCTCGTTGCCCGCTTCATTGCCGGATTGAGCTTCAATGCTGAACTTCCTAGTCAAACGTCTCTTTGGTTTGCTGCCGACGCTCTTTATCGTCGCGGTGCTGGTCTTTCTGTTCGTGCATCTGTTGCCGGGCGATCCGGCGCGGCTCGCCGCCGGTCCCGATGCCGACGAAGCGACCGTCGCACTGGTGCGTGCGGACCTCGGACTCGACAAGCCGATGCCGCAGCAGTTCGCGCACTTCTTCGTGAAGATCGCGCACGGCGATTTCGGCACGTCCACGCGCAGCAAGCGGCCCGTTAGCCAGGAGATCGGCGAGCGTTTCATGCCGACGCTGCTGCTCACGCTCGCAAGCATGGTATGGGCGGTCGTGATGGGCATGGGTATCGGCATCGTGTCGGCGGTGTGGCGTAACCGCTGGCCTGACCGGCTCGGCATGACGCTCGCGGTGTCGGGTATTTCCTTTCCCGCATTTGCGCTCGGCATGCTGCTGATGGAGATTTTCTCGGTGAAGCTCGGCTGGCTGCCTATTGTCGGCGACGGCTCGTGGCAGAGCTACATACTTCCTTCGCTCACTCTCGGCGCGGCGGTTGCGGCGGTGATGGCGCGCTTCACGCGCGCATCGTTCGTCGAGGTGATGAACGAGGACTTCGTGCGCACCGCGCGCGCGAAGGGCGTGCCCGAGCGGCTCGTGATCGTCAAACACTGTCTGCGTAACGCAATGATCCCCGTCGTCACGATGATGGGTCTGCAATTCGGCTTTCTGCTCGGCGGCTCGATCGTGGTCGAAGTCGTGTTCAACTGGCCGGGCCTCGGGCGCTTGCTGGTGGACGCGGTGTCGATGCGCGACTATCCGGTGATTCAGGCCGAGGTGCTGCTGTTCTCGCTCGAATTCATCATCATCAATCTGGTCGTCGACGTGCTGTACGCCGTGATCAATCCGACCATCCGTTTCAAGTGAGGCCTGCATGAGCACGACAGCCACCGGGCCGGATGCGGCCAAACCTTCCGGCGCAGAGCGCGCGATCCGCACGCCTTGGAGCGAGTTCTGGCGCAAGTTTCGCAAGCAGCACGTCGCGCTCGCCGCCGGCATTTTCGTGTTGCTGCTGGTCGTGATCGCGATTGCCGCGCCGCATATCGTGCCCTACGACCCTGAGAATTTCTTCGACTACGACGCCTTGAATGCAGGGCCATCGGCCGCGCACTGGTTTGGCGTCGATTCGTTGGGCCGCGATATTTTCAGCCGTATTCTCGCGGGCTCACGCATTTCACTCGAAGCCGGCTTTTTGTCTGTAGCGATCGGCGCGGTGATCGGCACTTTCTTCGGGCTGCTCGCAGGCTACTACGAAGGTTGGTGGGATCGCATCACCATGCGTGTGGCCGACGTGCTGTTCGCTTTTCCCGGCATTCTGCTTGCAATCGGCGTGGTCGCGATTCTCGGCAACGGCATGATCAACGTGATCTGCGCGGTGGCGATCTTCAGCATTCCAGCCTTCGCGCGGCTCGTGCGCGGCAATACGCTGATGCTCAAGCAGCTCACGTATATCGAAGCGGCGCGCAGTATCGGCGCGTCGGATTGGACCATTATCGTGCGTCATATATTGCCGGGCACGATCTCGTCGGTGGTCGTGTACTTCACGATGCGTATCGGCACGTCGATCATCACCGCCGCTAGCCTGTCGTTTCTCGGACTGGGCGCTCAACCGCCAACGCCCGAGTGGGGCGCAATGCTCAACGAAGCACGCGCGGATATGGTCACCGCTCCGCATATCGCGCTGTTTCCGAGTCTCGCGATCTTCCTGACCGTGCTCGCGTTCAACCTGCTGGGCGACGGCTTGCGCGATGCGCTCGATCCGAAGCTCGATCGCCCATGAGTTCGACGCAGTTGCCGGGTTTGCACAATTTGCCGGATGCGCCGCATATCGGCGAGTTGCAGTGCGGGCCGCTGGGCACGATTGCCGACGTGCATGGCGTGAGCGTCGGACACTGCACGCTCGATGAAGGCGCGCTACAAACCGGCGTCACCGTGATTCGTCCGCATGCAGGTGATCCGTTTCTCGACAAGGTGCCGGCGGCGGCGTCGGTAATCAATGGCTTTGGCAAGAGCGTGGGCCTCGTGCAGGTCGACGAACTGGGCACGCTCGAAACGCCTATCGCGCTGACCAATACTTTCGGCGTGGCCGCTGTGGCGCAGGCGCAGATTCGCGCGGCCATACGCGCTAATCCGTGCATTGGCCGCGAGTGGCCGACCATCAATCCGCTGGTGTTCGAATGCAACGACGGATACCTGAACGATATCCAGGCGTTAGCCATCGGCGAGCAGCACTTCAATGAGGCATACGACGCGGCGAGTACGAGCGTTGCGAGCGGGTCGGTCGGAGCGGGGCGCGGCATGTCGTGCTTCGATCTGAAGGGCGGCATTGGCAACGCTTCTCGCGTGGTGCGGATCGGTCAACGTGAATACACAGTGGGCGCGCTCGTGCTCGCCAACTTCGGCCGTTTGCCGATGCTAATTGTCGACGGTACTCCACTCGGGCGAATTCTTGCCAGGCGTGCGGCAACAGAGAAGGCGGAATCGGCTGGCAAACGTGCGGATGTCGCGAAGCCCGAGCAAGGCTCGATCATCATGATCGTCGCAACCGATGCACCGCTCGACGCGCGTCAACTCAAGCGCCTTTCTTTGCGCGCGGCCGCGGGCCTTGCGCGCACGGGTTCCGTCTATGGTCACGGTAGCGGGGATATTGCGTTCGCTTTTTCAACGGCTTATACGGTGCCGCATATCGCCGAATTCATCGCCCTCCCGCCTCTGCTCGCCGATCAACACATGGACCCGCTCTTTCGCGCCTGCGCCGACAGCGTCGAACAGGCGATTCTCGATGCGTTGTGGAGCGCGGAGTCCGTGACCGGCCGCGATGGACATCGGCGTCTATCATTGGGCGAGAGCGCTCCCGACCTCGCGCATTTACTGAAAAGAAAGTCCTGATGAAAGTCCTTATTTCCGCCGACATCGAAGGGATTGCCGGCGTGTTTCATCCCGAACAAACGCGCTCGGGCAACGGCGAATACGAAGCCGCGCGCCGCTGGATGACGCTCGAAGCGAACGCGGCGATCGAAGGTGCGTTCGCCGGCGGCGCGACTCAAGTGTGGGTCAACGATTCGCACGGCGGGTTTCGCAATCTGCTGCCCGACCTGCTCGACCCGCGAGCTCAGGTGGTGCTCGGCAAGCCGCGCACGCTCGGCATGATGGCTGGTCTGGAATACGGCGCCGCGCTCGTGTTCATGATTGGGTATCACGCAATGTCGCAAACGCGCGGCATCCTCGCGCATACCATCAATAGTTTCGCGTTTGCACGCGTGTCGTTGAATGGGGAAGAGGTGGGCGAGGCGGGGCTCTACGGCGCGCTGGCGGAAGAATATGGCGCACAGGTAGCGCTTTTATCCGGCGACGACGTTTTCGCCGACGAAACCGCGCCGCGCTTTCCAGGCGCGCGCTTCGTCGTGACGAAGAGTGCGACCGGACACGCGAGCGGCGTCACGCAGTCGCCGGCCAGCGCTCGCGCGGCTATCGGAAGCACTGCACGCGAGGTGGTGCAGCAGCATCTCGCCAACGGTCACCCTTCGCAAGCTACACGCGGCACGGCTAAGCCTGTCGAGTGCGAATTGCGCGTGCAGACGAGCGCACTAGCCGATCTGTTTTGCCAGTGGCCGACGATCACGCGTGTCGATGCCGTCACGTTGCGCTTTGGCGCGGAATCGGCTGAACATGCGGTGCGCATGCTCAACTGTTTATCCGCGATGTCGTTCATGCTGCGATAGCGTTTGCGTTTGCAGACCCGCCGCGAGTAATTGAACGGCTGTACTACTGCTGCCTGCTCAATTCGCGCGCGGCTCGGTCTATCACGTCGGCAATCGCGCCCGCATGCGACACCGGCGCGAGATGGCTCGACGCCATCGGCACGATCTTCGCGCCCATCCGCTCTGCCATGAATCTCTCGACGTCCGGCGACACTGCGCGGTCTTTGGTCGTCACCACGTACCACGAGGGCTTCTCTTTCCACGCGACCTGGCTCACCGTTTCGCCGAAGGCCTTGGCGGCGATCGGTACTTGCGCGGCCGACAGCACACGCGTCAGATTTTCGGGGACGTCGGCGGCGAAGTCGGCGTGGTATTTACTGCGGTCCAGCCACAGAAAACCGCTCGCGTCCTTGACGATGCTTTGACCCGAGGGCATCGGCGCGCCGCGCTTCAGCAGGTCCATCGTCGACTCGTGCAGATCCGGTGCGATTGCCGCGATGTACACGAGCCCCGCGACGTTCGGCGCATTCGCCCCCGCTTCGGTAATCACGACGCCGCCCCATGAGTGGCCGACGAGCATCGTCGGGCCTGCCTGGCGAGCAAGCACACGACGCGTCGCGGCGACGTCGTCAGCGAGCGAGGTAAGCGGGTTTTGCACCGAACTCACGTGATAGCCCTTCTGCTGCAATTTCGCGACGACGCCATTCCAGCTCGAACCGTCGACGAACGCGCCGTGAACCAGCACGACATTGCGCACCGGCCCTGTTATCGCCGCGATGGCGGGCTTGGTGGCCGAGGCTGTAGCGGGCGCCCCGGAGGCGGCGGAAGGCACTGCAGATGGGCTGGCTTCGGCTGCCGGCGGAGCAACCGGCTCGGCGGACTGGGCGGGTTCGGGCGTGCGTTCCGCGGCCGGTGCACCAGGGGGTGTGGCCGCAGGCGCTGTGTTCTGTGCGACGTTTTGCGCAAAGACGCCGAGACTTTCAAAACCGAGACAAAGGACGGCGGCGCAAAACAGGTGTTTGGGTGACATGTTGCATCTCCTGAGGCATCGAACCGACTACGGCAACATACAGAAGCGGTGCGGCAGTGACAACCGCTATCCTCCCGTGCCGGTGCGTGCGAGACAAAGCGCGGGTTGGTACCAGTATTTGGGCAATTTCGGCCGAGGTAAAATTTTCGGTTCTGCCGGAGCGGACCACAAGTCCGCTCCGGCGATCGAAATCCATACACTGGGGCGCAATTTGGACAATGCACTACAGCAAGACGGCCTGAAACGCGGGCTGAAGAACCGCCACATCCAGCTCATCGCATTGGGCGGCGCGATCGGCACGGGACTCTTTCTCGGCTCGGCAAGCGTATTGCAGGCCGCGGGCCCTTCGATGATTCTCGGCTATGCAATTGGCGGTGTCATCGCGTTCATGATCATGCGGCAGTTGGGCGAAATGGTCGCGCAGGAACCCGTGGCCGGCTCGTTCAGCCACTTCGCGTACAAGTATTGGGGCGACTTTCCCGGCTTTCTGTCTGGCTGGAACTACTGGGTGCTATACGTGCTCGTTAGCATGGCCGAATTGACGGCGGTCGGCACATACGTTCATTACTGGTGGCCCGGTGTGCCGACGTGGGTGTCGGCGCTGGTGTGCTTCGCGGGCATCAACGCGATCAACCTCGCGAACGTCAAAGCATACGGCGAGACGGAATTCTGGTTCGCGATCATCAAGGTCGTGGCGGTCATCAGCATGATCCTGTTCGGCGGCTATCTGCTCGTCAGTGGACATGGCGGCCCGCAGGCATCGATCAGCAATCTCTGGAGCCATGGCGGATTTTTCCCGCATGGGTTCCACGGACTCTTCACGATGCTCGCCGTCATCATGTTTTCGTTCGGCGGGCTGGAACTGATCGGCATCACCGCAGCGGAAGCAGACGAGCCGCAAAAGAGCATTCCGAAGGCCGTGAATCAGGTCATCTACCGGATCCTGATTTTTTATATCTGCTCGCTCGCGGTGCTGCTGTCGCTGTATCCGTGGAACGAAGTGGCGGCCGGCGGCAGCCCGTTCGTGATGATCTTTTCGCAGATCGGTTCGACGCTGACCGCCAACGTGCTGAACGTGGTGGTGCTGACCGCGGCGCTGTCCGTCTACAACAGCGGCGTCTACGCGAATAGCCGCATGCTGTACGGCCTCGCGGAACAGGGCAATGCGCCGCGCGCACTGATGAAGGTCGACCGGCGCGGTGTGCCGTATATGGCGATCGGCTTATCGGCGCTGGCCACGTTCACCTGCGTGATCGTCAACTATCTGATTCCCGCCGAGGCGCTCGGCTTGCTGATGGCGCTTGTCGTCGCTGCACTCGTGCTGAACTGGGCGTTGATCAGCCTCACGCATCTGAAGTCGCGCCGGGCGATGGTCGCAGCGGGCGAGACACTCGTCTTCGAGTCGTTCTGGTTTCCCGTCAGTAACTGGATCTGCCTCGCATTCATGGCGCTGATCCTCGTGATTCTCGCGATGACCCCAGGCTTGTCGGTTTCCGTGCTGCTCGTGCCGGTGTGGCTCGTGGTGATGTGGGCGGGCTATGCGTTCAAGCGTCGTCGCGCGGCGGCGCATGTTGCCGCGCGGGTGGTGGGACGCTAGGAGGATGAGGCGAGCAAGGCGAGAGCCGTGCTCGCCGAAAAGCAAAAACCCGCGAAGCGTTCGGCTTGCGCGGGTTTGCGATACATCTTGCGGCTAATTCACCGCTGATTTCGTGCTGACCACGAAAATATTTGGTGCCCAGGGCCGGAATCGAACCGGCACGCCTTGCGGCGGGGGATTTTGAGTCCCCTGCGTCTACCAATTTCACCACCTGGGCAGGTCTTGCAGCGCACGCGCGAGATGCTGGCGCGTGGCGAAGACGCAGATTATGGCCGAAAATTCGACGACGGGCAAGCCGGTTGCAGCCACCGCGCGCCATGCCGTCAAACAGTGCGCGAGAAACGTTCGAGCGTCTGTTGGCCGAGATAGCGGTCGAACACCATTGCGATGTTGCGCACGAGCATGCGCCCGGCCGTCTGTACTTCCAGCTTGCGCTCGGTCAGCGACACGAGGCCGTCCTGCTCGAAGCCGCGCAAGCGGTCGAGTTCGGGTTCGAACGTATCGGCGAAGCGGATGCCGTACATCGCTTCGAATTCGTCGAACCGCAATTCCAGATTGCACATCAACTGGGTGATGATGTCGCGGCGCAGGCGGTCGTCGGCGGTGAGGCGTACACCGCGTGCAATTGCCAGTTTGCCGGCGTCGATCGCCGCGCTGTACGCGGGCAGGTCTTTTGCGTTCTGCGCGTAGACGTCGCCGACCTTGCCGATCGACGACGCGCCGAAGCCGATCAGATCGCATTCGGCACGCGTGCTGTAGCCCTGGAAGTTGCGGTGCAAGGTTCGCTGTGCCTGCGCGCGCGCCAGTTCGTCTGTGGGCAGCGCGAAGTGATCCATGCCGATGTAGACGTAGCCCGCCGCTGTCAGACGCTCGACTACCCGTTGCAAGATAGCGAGCCGCATTGCAGGCGAGGGCAGCGTGGCAGCGTCCATCTGACGTTGCATTTTAAAGAGCTGCGGCATATGCGCATACGCGAACACGGAGAGGCGATCAGGCGCGAGTTCGATCATCGTATCGAGCGTGCGAGTGAAGCTGTCCACCGTTTGATGCGGCAGGCCGTAGATCAGATCGACGCCGATCGAATGAAAGACTGTATGCCTCGCGGCCTGCATGACAGAGGCGGTCATGTCGAGCGGCTGAATGCGGTTGATGGCGCGCTGCACGAGCGGATCGAAGTCCTGCACGCCGAGACTGAGGCGATTGAAGCCGAGCTTGCGTAGATGCGCGATGGTCTCGGGCGAAGCCTCGCGCGGATCGACTTCAATCGAATATTCGGCTTCGTCGTCGGGCAGCAAGGTGAAGTGCTCGCGAGCCGCGCTCATCAGCTCGGCCAGTTCATCGTTCGACATGAACGTGGGCGTGCCGCCGCCCAGATGCAATTGCGATACTGGCCGGCGCGTATCGAAACACGCGGCCTGCAAGGCCATTTCGCGCTTCAACTGTTCGAGGTAGGGGCGGGCGCGCGCGCGGTTTTTCGTCGCGATCTTGTTGCAGCCGCAGTAGAAGCAAACCGTGTCGCAGAACGGAATATGGAAGTACAGCGAGAGGTCCGCGGCCGATGCGCCAGGGTCCGCTGCGGCGCGTAAATAGTCGGCAACGGAGAAGTTGTCGCGGAACTGAAGGGCAGTGGGATAGGACGTATAGCGTGGGCCGTTCGCGCTGTACTTGGCGAGCAGATCCGGGCGAAACAGCGAATTGGCGGTGGTCATGAAGGGCTCGTTGTGATGGCCACCGGCAAAGAGGCGGGAACTCCGCTGTTTCCCGCATTGATGAACGGAACTCGCGGCGCCTCACGAGCGTGGCCTTGAGGGTCAGTCGAGTTTACGTGAGCGGTCTCGCGCCGGATTGTGTAAAAAGGTCGCACGCGACGCAGTGGCACAATGCGGGTCGGGTGGCGATGCGCCGCTCTTCGATTTAAGGACAATGTAGTGAGTGATGTGCGCGATCGCGTGACGAACCGCGACTCTCCGTTTGATGTGGCAGATCATGCGTGCCGCCCCGATTGCGGCGCGTGTTGTATCGCGCCGTCGATTTCAAGTCCCATTCCGGGCATGCCGAACGGCAAGCCGGCGGGTGTGCGCTGCGTGCAACTAGGCGAAGACTTGCGATGCGCGATCTTCGGCCGGCCCGAGCGGCCGGCATGCTGCTCGGGGCTGCAGCCGCAGCTGGAAATGTGCGGGCCGGACAGAGGAAGAGCGCTTGCATGGCTCACGCTGCTCGAAGCGCAGACTCGGCCCGAAGTTGATTAAAGCAAGTACCTGGACCGAGGCAGGCTCTCAATGGTGGTTGATCGGAGATTGTGTATGACTGGACTTGTCGCGCCCACCAGGCGCCGTTTTCTGCTCGCAGCGCTGGCCGGTGCCGGCGCGCTTGGCATTGTTTCGCTCACGGCCTGCGCCGCGTCGATCTTTCCGTTCATTCCGTCGCACTACACGTTCTCGCAGCAGCAGGTGCAGGACGCCGTGCAGCGCAAATTCCCTTATCAACGCACTGTCTCACAAGTATTCGACGTCGCGCTGAGCCATCCGGTGGTCGGCTTGCTGCCCGACGCGAACCGCATTTCGGTGAAGCTCGATGCGCACCTCGCGAGCCCGTTCATGCCGCAGCCGGTCGACGGCGTCTTCACGTTGTCGAGCGAACTCGCGTACGACGCCGCGAGCAAATCCGTCGTGCTGAAATCGCCCAATGTCGACAACGTCAGCGTGAGCGGCGAGGCGCAGGCTTATACGCAACAGATCAACGCCGCCGCCGCCGTGCTCGCCACGCAGTTGTTGAGCAATTACCCGATCTATACATTCAAGCCGGAACAACTTCAATTTGCCGGAGTTAATTACGAACCCGGTACAATCACCATCCTTACAAACGGCATACGCGTGCAAATCGTCGAGAAATGACGTTGCGCGTGGCCGGCAGGGCCGTGCGTCGTCGTGCCGGCCGTGCCAGTTCCGACAATCGACAAACGAAAACGATGAGGGGCACGGATGGACTGGTTATTGGCTTGCAAGGCGTTGATTCTGGGCGTCGTCGAAGGCTTGACGGAATTTTTGCCGGTGTCGAGCACAGGGCACCTGATCGTCGCGGGGAGTCTCCTCAACTTCACCGACGAACACGCTAAGACCTTCGACGTCGTCATTCAGCTCGGCGCGATTCTGGCGGTGTGCTGGGAGTTTCGCCGCCGCATCGGCAGCGTGGCGACTGGCCTGCCGAGCCGTCCGGAAGCGCGGCGCTTTACGTTGAACGTGATCATCGCGACCATTCCGGCGGTCGTGCTCGGTCTGCTGCTGGAAAAGTCGATCAAGGCCGCGCTGTTTTCGCCGGTGCCCGTGGCGTTCGCGCTGGTGGTGGGCGGCGTCGTCATCTTGTGGGCAGAAGCGCGCCAGCGCGCGCAAGCTCGCGAAGGCGGACAAGCCAGGGTTGCGCGGGTGACCAGCGTGGACGACCTGAGCGCAATGGACGCGCTGAAAGTCGGCCTCGCTCAATGTTTCGCGTTGATCCCTGGCACGTCTCGCTCGGGCTCGACAATCATCGGCGGGATGTTGTTCGGACTCGACCGGCGCGTGGCCACTGAGTTTTCGTTTTTCCTCGCGATCCCGATCATGTTCGGCGCGACAGCCTACGAGTTGTACAAGGACTGGCATTTACTGTCCGTCGACGCGCTCGGCGTTTTCGCGCTGGGCTTCGTGGCGGCGTTCGTCAGTGCCTTTTTGTGTGTGCGCTGGTTGCTTCGCTACATCGCCGGACACGATTTCACGGCGTTCGCGTGGTATCGCATCGGCTTTGGATTGCTGATCCTGCTAGTCGGCTATAGCGGCGCGCTGAGCTGGACGGAGTGAGTCTCTCCCGCTTCTCCTATGCCGGGAAAAAAGGTCCGTCACTCGAGGTGGCGGACCTTTTTGTTTGTGCGGTCGATGTTCTGGCGGCAAACGTCTCTGCGTTTATGCGACGTCGCGTTTGCGGAACACGAGATCCCACACACCGTGGCCGAGGCGCAGGCCGCGTCGCTCGAACTTCGTTACCGGACGATATTCGGGGCGCGGCGCATAGCCGTCGACGGTGTTTTGCAACGTCGGCTCGGCATTGAGCACTTCAAGCATCTGTTCGGCGTAGTTCTGCCAGTCGGTCGCGCAATGCAGATAGGCACCGGGCTTCAGGCGCGACGCGAGCAGCGCGACGAACTTCGGCTGAATCAGGCGACGCTTGTGATGGCGAGCCTTGTGCCACGGGTCGGGAAAGAAAATGTGCACGCCGTCGAGGCTGTCCGGCGCGATCATCTGTTCGAGCACTTCCACGGCGTCGTGTTGAATGATGCGGATGTTGGTCAGCGCCTGCTCGCCCATCAACTTCAACAATGCGCCGACACCCGGTTCGTGCACTTCGACGCCGAGAAAATCGTCGCCCGGACGGTGCGAGGCGATTTCCGCGGTGGTCGCGCCCATGCCGAAGCCGATCTCCAGCACGCGCGGCGCTTCACGGCCAAATACGCTGTTCCAGTCCGGCTGCTGCGGCGCGAACGGAACGACGAAGCGCGGGCCGAGTTCGTCCATCGCGCGGCGCTGACCGGTCGACACGCGGCCGGCGCGCGTGACAAAGCTTCGAATGCGCCGGCGATGCAAGGCCTCGCCGTGCGGCGTTGCGTTGTCGGCAGCGGCGACATCGTCTGTTTCGTTGGAGGACGTCGGAATGTCGTCGGGCAAGCCGGCGTTGTTGGGATCGTGGATCATGGTCGATGCTGCTACAAGGATGAAGGCTTCGCGGCTTGCTCGGCGCGGGTTGGCGCTGATTGGCGCTCGCTGATAACGACGCGGCGCACCGCGTTAGCGCGAGCCGGTTGTCATTTCGGCAAGCGGAGTGCGATCAGTCGCCGCGCGGGCTAGCCGTCGCTACAAAAAAGCCGCCTTCGTAGAGGCGGCTCATGCCTGATTGATGCCCAAGGCTCGGCAATAACGTTGAGCGGGCGTTGCAAGTGCGCGTAAGGTAGCACAACGCGAAAGGGTGCGTCCAGACAGCGCGCGGTTCGCCGCGGCCGCAGGCAGCGCACGTTACGTTTTAGTAACGGTGCAGGTCTTGTATGATTTAATCGTTCTGTAAGCCATCTCGTTTCAACGATTAAACTACGCGCATACCGTTATGAGTAAGTACACACACAATCACCGCGAAGCAAAACCAGCGAAAACCGGCTGGAGCTCGATTAAGCCCACCAGTATTCCGGCTACGTCCGTGAATGCGCTTCGGGAAGCGATGTCGACTGAAGGTGTGCCGCTGACTCAATTCAACGATCTGCTGTGGCTCATGGCGCAGGAGTCGGGCGGTGCGGTGAATCTGCGCAATCCTAAATCCGGCGCACGTGGGCTGTTTCAATTGCTGCCGTCGCAATATGAATTGAATCCGGACGGCGTCACGTCTTTTGGCAATGCAGTGGAAGAATGCCGCGGCGGAATTCGATATATTCTCGGCCGCTATCACAATGCGGCGTCCGCCTGTTTGGCATGGAAAGCCAATCAGTGGATTTGACGTAGCAGGCGTTCGGGTTGACTAAGACTCAGCGCGGTGAATGCAGATACTTTCTTCGAAGCAGTTGCGAGCGGGCTGCAAAACTGCCGGAAAGTATCTGGAGCGGGCGATGGGAATCGAACCCACGGCTCTAGCTTGGGAAGCTAGGGTATTACCATTATACGACGCCCGCAGAGCGCGCTATTTTACTCGCGAAATGGCAGCGAGCGCAAACTGCGCCGCTGCTTTCCTTACGCCGCACCGTGCGCGGCGACATCGCCCGGCATTCCGCTTCGCTTCAGATCACGAAGTAAGTCAGTTGGACGGCGGCGCGCGTGACCACCATCAGCAGCACCTGCACGATCACGAACAGAAGAATCGGCGAGAGGTCGATGCCTCCCAGATGCGGCACGACGCGTCGCAGCGGATTCAGAAACGGCGCGGTCAGTTGATAAAGGATCGGCATTGCCGGCGAACGGGGATTCAGCCACGACAGCAGCGCCATGAGAATCGTCATCCAGATAATCAGATTCAACGCCCACTTGATCACGGTCAGTACCGCGACGATCAGCAGCGTCGGCACCAGCGTGAGCGGGTCGGCGCCCGTCAGGACCACCATCAGCACGACGTAGACAATCGCCGCGATCAGCGCCGCAACGAGGCTCGCCCAGTCGACGTTGCGCGTGCTCGGCAGAATGCGGCGCAGCGGCAGAACGATCCAGTTCGTCGCTTGTAGCACGGCGTTCGTGACCGGGTTGTACGGCGGCATGCGCACGACCTGCAGCCAGGCGCGCAGCAGCAACGCCGCGCCGAAGAGGGTGAAGACGGTATTGAGCAGAAAACGGGCGATATCGCCAAACATCGTGTGTCCTTATGCTTCTGATGACAGCCGTGAAACGGCATGGGCGCCTGTGCTTTTCGGTCTCGTGCACCGGCGGGTCAGTAACTGGCATCGGTCGCCGACGCGGCCGGATGCTTCGCAAAGCGGATGATACGGGTCGTGCAAGGCTCGCATGTTCAACGTCGGACGAAGAGCCGCCCCCCGCATCAACTGCGGCCAGTCACACGGAAACCTTGATTTCGCTGATGAGAATGGCGCCGTTGCCGCCGTCGGTGTAGTTCGGAATATCGGCCAGCAAGCGTTCGGATGCCGGCTTGAAGACCTTGTAGAAGTCATCCGTGCTGTCGAACAGGAAGTGACCCGCGGCCACATACGGCGGCGGCGTACCCGGCGGGCCCGCGTTGATGCCCACGTCGACGGACCAGCCCTTCAGCGACGGGCCAAACAGTTCCGCCGCGAGCGGCATGTGGGTGACGCAGTAATAGTCCACGTCGAAGTGGCCGTTTTCCCGATACGGATAGAGGATGCTGACCTTGATCATTGTGCGTTCTCGTCTGTTGGTCCCGAAGCGAGGCGCCGACGGATTGCGCGCGGCGCCGGACGTCACATTATCACGGCTTACTTGACGCTTGCACCTGCTGCCGCCTGATTCAGCGAGCGGCTCAACGAATCTTCCACCGCGTCGGCGATTGCGGCGATTGCCGCGGGCGGCGTGGCGCGGCGTTGCGCCAGCTCGACCGCGCGCCGTGACAGCAGACCATACAACGCAGCGTGATCGCCGCCGAGGCTTTCCATCAACGCCAACTGCTTTTGCACGACACCGGTGTCGCCGCGCGAGACCGGCCCGGCGAGCGCGTTGGGCAGTCCCTTGTCGCGAGCGGTCTGGATGGTGCCCGCGAGCATCGGCAATAGCGCGCGCAACGCTTCGTCCTCGGCAAAGCCGAGCGTGCGCCACAGGGCGACGCATTCAGCCAGGCTGCAGAGCGCGAAACTCGCCGCATAGTGCGCGGCGCCGTGGTACAGCATGCGGCCGCCCGGAGGAATCGACAACGGATGGCAGCCTAGCGCGACGGCCAACGCCGTCAGCGTGTCTTTCAGGTCGCCGTCGGCCTCGATCGTCACCGAGCAGCCGGCGATACGGTCGAGGTCGGCCAGCTCGCCGCTGAACAGGTAGAGCGGGTGAAAGCCGCCAATCGCCGCTCCCTGGTCCCGTGCGCCCGCCAGCAACTCGACCGGCGACGCGCCGCTGCAATGCACGAGCGCCTTGCCATAGACTGCATCGGGGGCGAAACGCAGTGTGTGCGCTGACGTACCGATGCTGTCGTCGGGAACGGCTAAAAAGACAACATCGGCGCCGTCGACGACTTGCTGAGGATCGTCGAGCGCCACGCAGTTGGGAATTTGACCGGCGAGCCGGCTAGCGGAAGCGGGCGTGCGGCTCGCCACGGCCGTCACCGGATAGCCTGCGCGCGAAAAACACAGCGCGAGGCATCGCGCGAGCCGGCCCGCGCCGATAAAGCCGAGGCGTGGCGAATGGGTGTGGGACTGGGACTGGGACATGTCGACGTGCTCCAGACGGGACGTGAAGGGGAACAAGCAGTATCGCGCATCGGCCGGCGTACAACGTGTGCAACGGTCGTCAGATGAGTTTGCCTGCGATATGACGCCGGCTGCTGGTCATGGCGTCGCGCGCGCCCCGCGGGCTTGAAAACTGCTCACAATTTCCCCATGGCCGATCGGCCGTGGCTGTCTATGGGTATTCGCTTCGCAATTTCGCAATCGGATTCGGGGAGGCTACGATGAATATTTTTTCTTACCGGAAGCACTTGCGGTTTTTGACCCACGCCCAGCGGCGTCGCTGGTGGGATCAGAAGAAGCGTCTGAGCCCGCGCGTGCGCATCAGCGCCGCGTACGTGCCACCCAACGTGTCCCGCGAATTCGCGTACGTGAAGGTCGGCTGACCGACACCCGTTTCGAGCCTTCAAAAAGCCCGGCCTCTGCGCCGGGTTTTTTATTGGGCCGTTGCCCTGCGTCGTCAGCATTGAAGCTAATTTGTAATTAAAGATTACCAAGCCGGCGTCCGTTTAACTCGCCATTGCCTTGCGACACCATCGTGTCCACCGCGAAGAGGCCTAGTCCGTTGATTCCTCAGGCGGTGCGCGCTCATTAAGCGACGCTGCTTATCGGGCGACAGCGCAAAACCTTTTCGTATATTGCAATTTGCAACAAATGCGAACAGCGTCGCGCAGGCTTTTTAGATAAATTGATTTCGTAGCATGCATGGCATGCGAAGTTGGCGACCTTTTGAATGGGCCGCGCCAGGAGAATAAAAGTGAAGAAGTTCGTTCCGTTCGTCGTTGCCGCCGCCCTCGGCGTGGGGCTTGCCGCCACCGCGCAGGCACACGTCTCTGTCGGTATCGGTATCGGGGTACCGGTCGCGCCGGCTTATCCTGTGTATGCCGCGCCTGTCTATGCGCCGCCGCCGCCGGTGTACTATTCGCCGCCGCCGCCCGTCGTCTACGCCCCGCCGCCTGTGGTCTACGCGCCGCCGCCCGTAGTCGTGGGCGGGTACTACGGCTACGGTCACCCTTATTATCGCCACGGCTACTACGGTGGCGGTTATGGCCACGGTTACTACGGTGGTGGTTATGGTCACGGTTACTATCGGCGCTAATTCTGCCTGGCGCACGGGTCTGGATCGACACCTGCCTGGTTGATGCCTCGCTATAGTCGGTCAGACAGTCTGAACGGCGTAACGTCGGCTTGATCGCCGCGTTACGCCGTTTTGTTTTTACGGCGTCGGGTCAGTTGGTGCCGACGTTTCAAAGCGTCGGCGAAGCTGGGAGAATGGCTGTTTCGCCACCGCTCTGGAGAACTCCGCCGATGCAGCCGATGCACCCACTTCCCGCTCCCACCTTCGACGACGTGCTCGACGCCGCAGCGCGACTCGAGGGCGTCGCGCACCGCACGCCCGTTCTGACCTCGAGCACGTTCAACGAGCGCACCGGAGCGTCGGTATTCTTCAAGTGCGAGAACTTTCAGCGAATGGGGGCCTTCAAGTTTCGCGGCGCCTATAACGCGATCTCGCATTTCGACGCGGAGCAGCGCAAGGCCGGCGTGCTGACCTATTCGTCCGGCAACCACGCGCAGGCTATCGCGCTGTCGGCGCGCCTTGCCGGCATCCGCGCGACGATCATCATGCCGCACGACGCGCCCGCGGCCAAAGTGGCCGCCACCAAGGGCTATGGCGGCGAGGTAATCACCTACGACCGCTATAAGGAGAACCGCGAGGAGATCGGCCGAAGGCTCGCCGAGGAGCGCGGCATGACGCTGATTCCGCCATACGATCATCCCCATGTGATCGCGGGGCAGGGTACGGCGGTGAAGGAATTGCTCGACGAAACGGGGCCGCTCGACCTGCTATTCGTGTGTCTGGGCGGTGGCGGGCTGATTGGCGGCAGCGCGTTGTCGGCGGCGGCCTTGAGCCCGGACTGCACGGTAATCGGCGTGGAGCCGCAAGCAGGCAACGACGGTCAGCAATCTCTTGCGCGTGGCGAGATCGTGCATATCGACACACCGCGCACCATCGCCGATGGCGCGGCCTCGACGCATCTGGGCGACTACACCTTCGCGATCATCCGCAAGCTGGTTGCGCGGATCGAAACCGTCACCGACGAGCAGTTGATCGACACCATGCGGTTTTTCGCCCAACGCATGAAGATCGTCGTTGAGCCGACCGGCTGCCTAGCGGCCGCGGCCGTGCTGAACGGCGTGGTGCCAGTGAAGGGCAAGCGCGTGGGCGTGGTGGTGAGCGGCGGTAACGTCGATCTCGAAAAGCTCGCGCAGTACCTGGCCTGATCATTTTCCGGCGCGAAGCCGGCTCGACGTGTATGAAGACGGCCCGCCCCAGGTTCACAGGGCGGGCCGTTGCATGTCAGCTTGCCACTTGTGCGACTGGCGAGCGCTCTGCCGTTTGCAGAATCAGATCGCGGTAACCGTTCACGATCACGCTGTATGAGAAGTAGGCGAACAGTAGCGCGGACAACACATGGCACGCGCGGAGCAAACCGGTGCCGGCGCGCTTGCGGCCGTGGCTGCCGAGGCCGCAGATGAACACCGTCCAGCACAAGCCGCCAAGAAAGAAACCGCCGAGAAATACGGGCGCGGTTTTGGCGCTCGTCGCGCCGGCTTTGGCGATCAGTGCGCCCCCCACCGCGGCGAACCATAGAATCGCCGAGGGCGACGACACCGCGAGCAATACCCCGCGCAGGAAACCGCGCCACGCAGACAGATGCGGCGAACTGGCGTCCGCCTCGCCGGCGACGGGCGGTGCCGACGCCGGAAACATCGCTTCGCGCGCCATCTTCCAGGTAAGAAACAACAGGATGACTGCGCCGCCGATCCACACGACCCAGCGCACCGACTCGAACTGCAGCAGCGCAGCCATGCCAGCTAGCGCAAGCGCCGCATAAATCAGGTCGCCGACGCACGAGCCAAGGCCGAGCCAGAAGCCCGGCTTGAATCCGTGCGACAGCGCCAGCGAAATCATCGCGACGTTCACGAGGCCGATGTCGAGACACAACGACAAAGACAGGAAGAACCCGTCCGACATCATCGAGAAGGCATGCATACCTGCAACTGCTCCATCTGTTTGTTATGCGGCCGCGCGCTGGGCTCGCTCGGCGCGCTCACAGTCCCAGTTCGTCCCACAAACTGTCGATTCGCTGCTTCACCGCCGCGTCCATTTCGATAGGCCGGCCCCATTCGCGATCGGTTTCGCCGGGCCATTTGTTGGTCGCGTCGAGTCCCATCTTTGAACCGAGGCCCGCGACCGGCGACGCGAAGTCGAGATAGTCGATCGGCGTGCGGTCGACGAGCACCGTATCGCGCGTCGGGTCCACGCGCGTGGTGATCGCCCAGATCACTTCTTTCCAGTCGCGAATGTTGACGTCTTCGTCCACGACGACAATGAACTTCGTATACATGAACTGTCGCAGGAAGCTCCAGACGCCGAACATCACGCGCTTGGCGTGGCCCGGGTAGCTCTTCTTCATCTGCACGATCGCCATGCGGTAGCTGCATCCTTCGGGCGGCAGATAGAAATCGGTAATCTCGCTGAACTGCTTCTGCAGAAGCGGTACGAACACTTCGTTGAGCGCGACGCCGAGCACGGCAGGCTCGTCGGGCGGTTTGCCGGTGTAGGTGGAATGGTAGATCGCGTCGCGGCGCATGGTGATGCGCTCGACAGTGAATACCGGAAACCACTCCTGTTCGTTGTAGTAGCCGGTATGGTCGCCATACGGGCCTTCCAGTGCGTGCTCATAGGCGGCCGAGGCGCCCTTGGCCGGCCGCGGCGGCGCGCCGGCCGGAGCGGGCGAGGGCGCACCTTGCTGCGGATAGATAAAGCCTTCGAGGACGATTTCCGCGCGTGCGGGTACCTGCAGACCGTCGACGCCCGGCGTAATGCATTTGGCCAGCTCCGTCCGAGCACCGCGCAGCAAGCCTGCGAACTGGTATTCGGACAGCGTGTCCGGCACCGGCGTTACCGCGCCGAGGATGGTTGCCGGATCTGCACCCAGCACGACCGCTACCGGATACGGTTGGCCGGGATTCTTCAACGCGAACTCGCGGAAGTCGAGCGCGCCCCCACGATGCGCGAGCCAACGCATGATCAGCTTGTTGCGTCCGATTAGTTGCTGGCGATAGATGCCGAGATTTTGTCGGCTCTTGTTCGGGCCTTTTGTGACGGTCAGGCCCCACGTGATCAATGGGCCGGCGTCCCCAGGCCAGCAAGTCTGGATAGGCAGCTTTTCCAGGTCGACGTCATTGCCCTCCCACACGATTTCCTGGCAGGGCGGCGCGCTCACGGTTCGTGGCGCCATGTCCCACACCGCCTTCGCGAGCGAGAACAGTTTGCCCGCGTCCTTCAGCCCTTTTGGCGGCTCCGGTTCCTTCAACGCAGAGAGCAGCCGGCCGACGTCGCGCAGCGAATCCAGCGCGGCGCCGTCGCCTTCGCCGGCTTCAGTGTCGATGCCCATACCGAGCGCTACCCGGCGCGGCGTACCGAACAGGTTGCCAAGCACCGGGAACGCATGCCCCTCCTGGTTCTCAAATAGCAGAGCCGGCCCCCCGGCGCGCAGCACGCGGTCGCACAGTTCGGTCATTTCCAGTACAGGCGATACCTTTTGCGGGATACGGCGCAGTTCCCCAATCGTCTCGAGACGGCCGATGAAGTCACGCAGGTCTTTGTATTTCATCTGATGCGGTTGTGTGCCGCGAGCGGCGATAGCGGAAAGCGCGACTGCGGAGGAGGCGCCAGAACGATTGTCGATTTTACCTGCGTTGGCTAGCGCACGTAGATCGGCCGAACGTCATAGGTCGAGCAACGATCGCCAGAATGCCGAAAAACCGCTCCGTACGGCCCTCTGAGCGGTCGGAACCCTTGCCGTTATTACAATTAGTTATATTTTTGCTAGTTTATAGTGTTGACGATCTATAAAACCGTGCCCTAGAATCCGTCCACGTTGGTTGCAGGGCGTGAACCTTTTACCACTGCCCCCGGTCCCATTAGACGCAACGCGTCACCGCTTACCGAAGCCCTGCACGGTATCCGTCGGTCTTATCGATGTCCTTGCCAGCGCCAACTGACGCTGGTTTTTCGCGTGGGAGCCACCGCCCGCATGTTTTAGGCATGCCGCGGACCGCTTTTCAGGAAGGCTCCCCACAAACGGTATATGCCGTTTTCCCGACGTCGCTGCTGCCCTAACCAGACAGAGCGCGCGATGTCTTGACTCTGCGAATGTGTGGTACCACCTGTTTTTCCGGTGGGGTTCGCGGATCATGCAACATGGGAGATCTGAATGAACGCCTGGTTATCGTGGCGTCCCGACGAACGTATCGCGCAAGTCGTGCGTGGTGCAGTCCGTCGCGGGACGCAATTGAGTCATCACCTGTTCAGCATTGTCGGCGGCATTGCCGTGGTGCTGGCAATCGCGCTGTGGCTGATGCCCACGTGGCGCGGCACCCTCGCGGCGAAGGCGATGCCGGTCCTTTCCGCGGCCGTGCAAGCGGGCCCAGCCCGCCTGCTGCAGGGCAATCCGCTGCCCGCTTTCGGGCCGCCGGGGCGCACCTCGTCGGACGAAACGCTGTCCGCGAACTCGAACCCAAACAGCGCTGACGTGGCAAGCGTCGGCAATAACGCGGGCGTGAGCGTCGGCAATACCAGTTATGACGGCGCGTTCGACGGTTCCGGCTCGGCCGGCATGGGGATCGCGGCGCTCAACGGTCTCGATCCGCGCACGATGCAAAGCGTTTCGGCGTTGGCCAGACTGATTCCTGCGCAACGCGTATCCGCCGACGCACGGGACGATCGCGTGCTGATTTCGTCGCGTGAACAAGCTCTCGTGGCGTCGTACCTGGCTCGTCGCTACCGCGTCGCCCAGGAGCCCGTCGGCGAGCTGGTGAAGGCTGCTTTCGACACTGGTCGCGAAGTCGGTCTCGACCCGCTGTTGTTGCTGTCGGTCATGGCAATCGAATCGGGCTTCAACCCCTACGCCGAGAGCGGCGTGGGCGCGCAGGGCCTGATGCAGGTGATGTCCAAGGTTCATTCGGACAAGTTCCAGTATTTCGGCGGCGAGAGCGCTGCCCTTGAGCCGGTCGCGAATATCAAGGTCGGCGCGCTGGTTCTGAAGGATTGCATCGCGCGCGGCGGTTCGCTGCCGGGCGGGCTGCGGCTGTATGTTGGCTCGACGTCGCAGGACGACGGCGGCTACGCCGCCAAGGTGATGGCAGAGCGCGCGCGTCTGCGTGACGTGGCGCGCGGCCGCAAGGTGCCGATCAACGCGCCGCAGGCGCCGGTTATCACGGCATCGAATAATGCTTCGTCGTCCTCGTCCTCGTCCTCGTCGTCGTCCGCTGCTGCGAACAACAGCAACGGCAAGCGGGTGCAGGTCACGCTGGAAGGAAGCCACCCGTTGAGCGCCGCTGCGCAGGGCAAAACGCCGGTCTCGGAACAGGACGATGCCAGCACGAGTGCTCCCAAACACGTGGCGTCTGCCGCGGAACTGGGCGCCTGAATCGCTCGCAGACCCTCATGCTGATCGCCTGACGCCAGTGCGAACGGCAAGAAAAAAGGACACCTTCGGGTGTCCTTTTTGCGTTTCAGGAGGCCGCCCGGCCAGGCGACAGCAGCGGCCCGCGTCCGGGTGTGCCCAGCGGCAAGCAACTCTCGCCGCGCGAGACACTCGCCAGGCCCGGCCGCCTTGCTCTCCTATTGCTGCTGGCCGAAAAGCCGCGCCAGGCGTTCCACCGCCTCTTCCAGCTTCTCGTAAGCGGTTGCGTACGACAGCCGGATATATTGTTTTGGAGCGTGGCTGCCGAAGTCCATTCCTGGCACGAGCACGACACCTGCCTCGTGCAGCATTGCTTTCGTGAGCGCCGAACTGTCGCCTGCGGCAGGATGAGCGACGCTCCGGCAGTCGGCGTAGACGTAGAACGCGCCGTCGGGCATGACGGGCACTGTGAAGCCCAGCGATTCGAGCGCCGGCGCGATGAAATCACGCCGACGTTTGAATTCGAGACGGCGTGCCTCGTACGTTGCGATGGTTTGCGGTTCGAAGCACGCGAGCGCCGCGTGCTGGGCGAGCGCTGACGCGCAGATGAAGAGATTCTGCGCCAGTTTCTCGAATGCGCTCACCATGCCCGGCGGGACCACCAGCCAGCCGAGGCGCCAGCCCGTCATGTTGAAGTACTTCGAGAAGCTGTTGACCGTGATGACGTCGTCGCCATAGGACAGCGCCGACACGGGTTTAGCGTCGTAGCTCAAGCCCTGGTAAATCTCGTCGACGATCGTGAAGCCCCAACGCGCGCGCACCGCTTTGACAATGCGTTCAAGTTCCGCCGGCTCGATCGAAGTGCCGGTCGGGTTGGACGGCGACGCGAGCAGCACGCCACGCGTGCGCTCGTTCCAGAGCTGCTCGACATCGGCGGCAGTCAGTTGGAAGCGTTCGGCAGGGCCACTCGGCACCATCACCGGTTTGCCTTCGGCGGCGATCACGAAATGGCGGTTGCATGGGTAGCATGGGTCCGGCATCAACACTTCGTCGTCGCGATCTACCAGTGCCGCGCATGCCAGCAGCAATGCGGCCGACGCGCCCGCGGTCACCACGATCCGGGCGGGATCCACGTCGACGCCATAGACGTCTGCGTAGTGCGCCGAAATTGCTTCGCGCAGTGCGTGCAATCCAAGTGCGCTGGTGTATTGCGTGACGCCGCGGCGCAGCGCGTTCGCTGCTGCCTCGATGACCGGTTCAGGGGCGGTGAAGTCGGGCTCGCCGATTCCCATGTGAATGATGTCGCGCCCGTCGCGCTCAAGAAGCGCAGCCTCTTTTGCCAGCTCCATCACGTAGAACGGCTGGATGGAGTCGACGCGTGCGGCGAGCCGCATAAGAGGTTCGGTCACAGAGTTCATACGGTCAAATCCAGTTCAAATGCGAAAGCGCGACCGCCATTCGAGCGGTTCTCGCGCGCGGCAGCGTTGTGACGAGCGATGCATTTCGTTGTGTCGGCGTCGCGCGCATAGGCGACGGTTACGACGCGATGTTGCGCGAGCCGACCACACGCATGTCTAGCCCTTTCGAGCGGCTTCGATTTCCGCGACGCGCAGCTTGGCCGCCAGCTTGTCGAGCACGCCATTCACGTACTTGTAGCCGTCAGCGCCGCCAAAGGTCTTGGCCAATTCAACCGCTTCGTTGATCACCACGCGGTAAGGAATATCGAGGTGATTCTTCAGTTCAAACGCGGCGACGAGCAGTACGGCGCGCTCGACCGGCGATAGCTGCTCGATTGGACGGTCCAGGCAAGGCGCGATATCGGCGGACAGTGCCTCGGAATCGCGAATCACGCCGTGCAGAACGGCGTCCAGATGCTCATGGTCCGCTTTGTCGAAGCCCTGCGCGCCGCGCAACTGCGCGTCGATCTCACCGCCGGGCGAACCCGACAGCAGCCACTGATAAAGCCCCTGCGTGGCCAGTTCGCGGGAGCGTCGGCGTGCGCTCTTCATGCCTCTTCCTCTTCTTCGTCTTCTTCTTCGTCGCCACCGAGTTGTTCCAGCGCGACCGCGAGGTTCGCCATTTCGACCGCTACGCGTGCCGCGTCGCGACCTTTCTCGGTCATGCGAGCGACGGCTTGCTCGTCGTTCTCCGTGGTCAGCACCGCGTTCGCAACAGGAATGCCGAAGTCGAGGCCGATGCGCGTGATGCCCGCGCCACTTTCGTTCGACACCAGTTCGAAGTGGTACGTTTCGCCGCGAATGACCGCGCCGAGCGCGATCAGAGCGTCGAACTGCGCGCTCTCAGCGAGCTTCTGAAGCGCCAGCGGGATTTCGAGCGCGCCCGGCACGGTGACGAGCAGCACGTCTTCGCCGGTCACGCCGAGGCGTTCGAGTTCTTCGATGCACGAGTCGGCGAGGCCGTTGCAGACGGGTTCGTTAAAACGCGCCTGGACGATGCCGATGCGCAGTCCGTCGCCGTCGAGGTTCGGTTGGTATTGTCCGATTTCCATGTGAATTCCGTAGTGTTTTTGAGTGAGCGCGAGGCGCGTGAATGACCGGATCAGCGTTATTGCGGAGGCTGCGCGGCGCTGCCTGGCATGGGTATAAAGCCTGTGACTTCGAGACCGTAACCCGACATGCTGCCCAGCTTGCGCGGATTCGACAGCACCTGCATCTTGCCGACGCCCAGCTCGCGCAAAATCTGCGCGCCGATGCCGTAAGTCTTGAAGTCGACGGGCCGGCGCTTGAGCGCGTCTGCTTTTTCTTTCGAATCGAACGCCTTGAAGACGTCGATCAGATGTTCCTTCGAGTCGCCGCAATTGAGCAGCACGATCACGCCGACTTCGCGCGAGGCGATCTCCTTCATGGCTGCGTCGAGCGTCCACGAATGAGTGGATTCGCCGACTTCGAGCAGGTCGAGCACCGACAGCGGCTCGTGCACGCGCACCGGCGTGTCCGTCTCCGGGTTCGGCGTGCCGCGCACGAGGGCAATGTGCGGCTGACCGCTCGGCTGATCAAGATACATGACCGCGCGGAAAGCGCCGTGCGCCGTCTGCATGGTGCGCTCGCAAATGCGCTCGACGATCGACTCGGTGCGGCTGCGATAGTGGATCAGATCCGCGATAGTGCCGACCTTCAGATCGTGCTCTTTTGCGAACTCCATCAGGTCGGGCAGGCGCGCCATGGTGCCGTCGTCGTTGATGACTTCGCAGATCACTGCCGCCGGCGTAAGGCCTGCCAGCGCTGTGAAGTCGCAGCCTGCCTCCGTGTGGCCGGCGCGCACCAGCACGCCGCCCGGCTGGGCCATGATCGGAAACACGTGGCCCGGCTGCACGATGTGCTCCGCCTTCGCGTCCGGTGCTACTGCCGTGGCGATCGTGCGGGCGCGGTCGGCGGCCGAAATGCCGGTCGTCACGCCCTCCGCCGCCTCGATGCTGACGGTGAACGCGGTTCCGTACTGCGTGCCGTTGCGGTACGTCATGAGCGGCAGGTTGAGCAGCTTGCAGCGTTCCTGCGTGAGCGTGAGGCAGATCAGGCCCCGGCCGTAGCGCGCCATGAAGTTGATCGCTTCCGGCGTCACGAATTCGGCGGCGAGCACCAGATCGCCCTCGTTTTCGCGATCTTCTTCGTCGACGAGGATCACCATCCGGCCGGCTTTGAGTTCGGCGATGATCTCTGTAGTGGAGGCGAGCGTCATGTTGGCGAGTTTTTCGGGAAAGCGCGTATTTTACGCCACGCGCGGTCCCAAGTCGCCTCCGCCGGACGGCATATGCCGTTTGGCCGACTGGCGCTGCGTCACCGGCCGTTGATATGCTCGGCAGAACGATAGACGCATGGACTGATGAGAAGCGGCAAGGCGCCGCATGCGGGGGCGCCCGGCGGCGGTTGCCGCTTTGAGTTGTTGCCGCCTGCTGGCGTTGCTGCTGGCGTTTTTGCCGGCTACTTCGGTGCGTTGAGCATGCGCTCCACGTAGCGAGCGATCAGATCGATTTCCAGATTCACCGGCGTGCCTTCGCGCAGGTGCTTGAGCGCGGTGACTTCCACCGTGTGCGGAATCAGATTGATCGAAAACTCGCAGCCGTCGTCACGATCTTTAACCGAGTTGACGGTCAGACTGACTCCGTTGACAGTGATAGAGCCCTTGTACGCAAGATAGCGGCCGATCTCGCGCGACGCCAGCACGCGTAGTTCGTGCGATTCGCCTACTGGCGCAAAGTGGGTGACCGTACCCAGGCCGTCGACGTGACCCGAGACGATATGGCCGCCCAGCCGGTCGTGCGCGCGCAGTGCCTTTTCCAGGTTGACTTCGCCCACTTCGCCAAGGCCCGCTGTGCGGTTCAGGCTTTCGCGCGACACGTCCACTTCGAACGAATGGTCGGTCTTCGCGACCACGGTCATGCAGGCGCCCTGAATGGTGATGCTGTCGCCGAGTTGCACGTCGGCGAGATCGAGGCCGCCGGCTTGCACGTTCAGGCGCACGCCCGCGTCGCCGTTCGTGCCGAGAGGCCTGACTGACTCGATGCGGCCCACTGCCGCGACGATTCCTGTGAACATCGTACTAATCCTTAAAACGAAACGGGTTGGGACGCGGTGTCGGTTCCGGCTGCGGTTACGCCCGCCGGCACGAGGCGCGCGAGAATCCGAAGATCTTCGCCGATCCGCTCGACGTTATGAAAAGCCAGCTTGACGCGTCCTTCAAGTGTTTCAGGCGCGCTCAGGTTGAACATGCTCATCGAGTCGATACCGAGCAGACTCGGCGCGAGATAGACGAGTAGTTCGTCCACGCAACCTTCGCGCAACAGCGAGCCGTTCAGCTTGTAGCCGGCTTCCACGTGTAGTTCATTGACCTGGCGCTCGCCCAGCACTTTCAGCATGGCCGGAAGGTCCACCTTGCCGGCCGCGTTGGCCAGCTGGACGATCTCAGCGCCGCGCTCGCGTAGTGCTTGCGCACGGTCGCTATGCCGTTGATCGAGATTGCCGCAAAAAATCAGCGTGGGCGCCCCGGCGAGAATCTGCGCCTGCGGCGAGACTTCCAGCTGACTGTCGATCAACACGCGTTGCGGCTGACGCGGCGTGTCGACAGCGCGCACAGTCATGCGCGGATCGTCTTCCCTGACGGTGCCGATGCCGGTCAGAACCGCCGACGCGCGGGCGCGCCATGCATGTCCGTCGGCCCGGGCGGCCTCGCCGGTGATCCATTGGCTGACGCCGGATGGGAGGCCGGTGCGGCCATCGAGCGAGGCTGCCACTTTCATGCGAACCCACGGCCGGCCGCGTGTCATGCGCGACACGAAGCCGATGTTCAATTCGTGCGCCTCATTGGCGAGCAGCCCGCAGCGTACTTCGATGCCCGCGTCGCGCAGCACCGCAAGACCGCGTCCGGACACCTGCGGATTGGGGTCTTCCATCGCGGCCACCACGCGCGCGACTTGCGCTTCGATCAGCGCGTTCGCGCACGGCGGCGTGCGGCCGAAGTGACTGCACGGTTCGAGCGTTACGTAAGCGGTGGCGTCGCGCAGATCGTGACCGCGCGAACGCGCGTCTTTCATCGCGCGGATTTCCGCGTGGTCCTGACCGGCCGGCTGCGTGAAGCCTTCGCCGATCACTTCGCCGTTCTTGACGAGCACGCAACCCACGCGCGGGTTCGGGTCGGTCGTGTACATGCCGCGCTTGGCCAACGCAAGCGCGCGTTCCATATGGACGAAGTCGGTTTGCGAAAACATCGGTGTGTGGTTGGGTCCGGTGGCAGGGTGGCGGCGGTTTCGGGACGCTCAGGCGCTCAGCGACGCGAACGCGCCACGGGCGGCCTCCACAGTTGCGTCGACGATCGCGTCGTCGTGCGCAATCGAAACAAAGCCTGCTTCATATGCCGACGGCGCGAAGTAGACGCCCGCGTCGAGCATCTTGTGAAAGAACGCGTTGAAGCGCGGCACGTCGCTCCTGGTCACTTCGGCGAAGCTTGTTGGAATCGACTCGGTGAAGTACAGGCCGAACATGCCGCCGAGCGAGTCGGCCGCGAACGGTACGTTGGCTTCGCGAGCGACCTGGGTGAGACCTTTCGCAAGACGGGCAGTGCGTGCGGCGAGCGTTTCGTAAAAGCCCGGCGCCTGGATCAATTGCAGCGTCTTCAGGCCCGCGGCGACCGCGATGGGATTGCCGGACAACGTGCCCGCCTGGTAGACGCCGCCGAGCGGCGCGAGGTGAGCCATGATGTCGCGCCGTCCGCCGAAGGCAGCCGCCGGCATGCCGCCGCCGATCACTTTGCCAAGACACGTCAGATCCGGCGTGATGCCGTAGACCTCTTGCGCGCCGCCCAGCGCCACGCGGAAACCGCACATTACTTCGTCGAAGATCAGCACGGAGCCGTATTCGGTGCACAGGCGTCGCAGCGCCTGCAGAAACTCGGGCGTGGCGCGCACCAGATTCATGTTGCCCGCCACCGGCTCGACGATTACCGAGGCGATTTCGTTGCCGAAAGCTTTGAACGCCTCTTCGAGCGCGGCGACGTTGTTGTATTCCAGAACCGTGGTGTGCTTTGCGATGTCGACCGGCACGCCCGCCGATGTCGGATTGCCAAACGTCAGCAGCCCCGAACCGGCTTTCACGAGCAGACTGTCGGCATGGCCGTGATAGCAGCCTTCAAACTTGACGATGCGGCTGCGGTTCGTGAATCCGCGCGCCAGACGCAGCGCGCTCATGGTCGCTTCGGTGCCGCTCGACACCATGCGCACCTGTTCGATCGACGGCACGAGCTTGCAGATTTCCTCCGCGATTTCAATTTCCGACTCGGTGGGCGCGCCGAACGAGAAGCCGTTGGCCAGCACGCGCTGCACCGCTTCCAGAACTTCGGGGTGCACATGCCCGAGGATCATGGGACCCCAGGAGCCGATGTAGTCGATATAACGCTGGCCATCGGCGTCCCAGAAATAAGGACCCTGTGCGCGTTCGATGAAACGCGGCGTGCCGCCGACCGAGCGGAATGCGCGGACCGGCGAATTCACGCCGCCGGGAATGGTGCGTTGCGCGCGGTCGAAGAGGGTTTGATTGTTGGACATGACGATGCCTGGAATTGGGTTGCGCAGCGGCGCGGCTTGCCCGCGAGCGGTTCGCGCGACGCCGGGATAGATGAGAGAAATTGTACCGGAGTCGGTGTGAACAGGTTTTGCGGAGCGACGTGGCTTTCAGACGCATTCGCAGCGCCGCGTCAGCGCCGCGGCGCGCGCTTCCGTGCGGGCGTCTTGATGGAGGCCTTCACAGGCGATGTGCCGGTGGGCGATTGCGACGCGTGCGCTGCCGCTTTGGTGGAGCGTGCCGGGCCAACCGGCGTGTCCAGTGGCGGCGGCTTGCGTTTGCCCGTGAGTTCAGCCCAGCGTTTTTCTAGCGCGCCTTCCGCGATCGGTTTGATCACCGTGCCTGAACTCTGCGCGTCCCAGATCTGCACCGAAAATGGATGCACGCGCAACATGTCGCGAGGGATCACCACGTTTTCATGCGCATCGACGAGCCAGTCGTAGACGAAGTCGATGCACAGGCGGTAGCCGCGCTTCGTGGTTGGGTCCGGGACCTCATACGGTGCGCGTGTCACATAGCCCGAGCCAAAGATGCCTTTCGGCTCCGTGGCGACACGATGCAAAAACACGCGGTCGCCGGGCAGAATGCCGCGCGCGAATCCACAACCCCACACATCGGCTACGGCGACGCCCGCCGCAACGCGTTTGGCCACATCGGGCAGTTCTGGCCACGGCCATTTCTTGGGGCTCCAGATCAGCAGGAAGGCAGTCATCGCAACGTTGCACAGAAAGGTATGAGGGACGCGCGCCGCTGCCATCTTCGCGCGACGCTGAACGGCCGAAACGGTTCACGCGGCAGCTTAACCGATCATTGGCAGGCTTGCCCTGCAAGCCTGCAACGGCCTCATGCTGCGGCTCGTGCTCGCTGCTGGCGAGGTCGATGCATTAACCGTCGCGTACAATCGATGCGATCAACTGCAGTCTTTTTGTACCCCCGCGCGCCGGTCTTCCGAGGACGCGCGCTTCACCTGGATTCCCATGTCTCACGTCACCGGACGCCGGCCAGATGGCCGGCTGATTCTGTTGCTCGGTGCGCTTGCCGCGTGCGGGCCGATTTCCATCGACATGTATTTGCCGAGCTTGCCGACCATCGCGCAGGCGTTCGCGATCGGAACGGGCGCCGCACAAGCCACGCTGACCAGTTTCATGTTCGGCTTCTCGATCGGCATGCTGCTCTACGGGCCGTTGTCCGATACATATGGCCGCCGGCCTGTGCTGCTGGGCGGCATCATGATGTATGCGCTGGCGAGCATTGCGTGCACGCTGTCATTCTCGATCGGCGCGCTGGTCACGTTCCGTTTCGTGCAGGCGCTGGGTGCGGGCGCGGCATCGGTACTGGCTCGCGCCATTGCCCGCGACGCGCATGGTCCGACCGACGCTGCGCGCGTCCTGTCCATGCTCGCCATCGTCACGTCGATCGGACCATTGCTCGCGCCGCTGATCGGCGGACAGTTGCTGCTGCTTGGCGGCTGGCGCGTCGTCTTTATTGCGTTGACGCTGTTCGGCATGGTGTGCGCGATAACCGCGTTTCTCAAAGTGCCGGAAACCTGGCCGCGCGAGAAGCGTGCGCATTCGGCGCTACTGAAATCGTTCGCTGCATACGGCCGGCTGGTACGCGATCCAGTTGCCTGGGGGCATATGCTGTGCGGCGGCATGGCATTCGCGTCGATGTTCGCGTACATCACGGCGACGCCGTTCGTCTATATCCAGTACTTTCACGTGTCGGCGCAGCACTATGGCTTTCTGTTTGCGCTGAATATTGTCGGGATCATGCTGGGCAACTTCATGAATACACGGCTTGTCGGCCGGCTTGGGTCGTTGCCGATCATTTCGTTCGCCGCGACCGTGAGCTGTATTGCGTCGTTGTTCGTCTGTCTTGTCTCATTGACCGGGTGGGGCGGGCTGTGGTCGATCGTTGCCGGCCTGTTCTTTGTCGTTGGCGTGGTGGGTTTGCTGTCCGCCAATTGCACGACGGATCTGATGCATCGCTATCCGGTGAATGCGGGGGCGGCCGCTGCCGTGTTCGGCGCGGTGCAACTGGCTCTCGGCGCGCTGTCGAGCCTCGCGGTCGGACTGTGGCAGGACGGCTCGCCGAAAGGCATGGGCGTCGTGGTGGGCGTCGCAGGATCGCTGTGCTACGTCGGCTGTATCCTGGTCGTCAGATGGCACGGGACGAAGGCGCCGGTGGCTGTCGTCTAACGACGTCGTGATGGAGATGCGCAGTAAAGGCGGCGGAGCAGGGACGGCGTAAAGAGAGCGCTCCGGGTTCCTGCACCTGGTGCGTACTCGCATTCCGGTGCATGAATCGCTTCTACCGGAAAACACCAGGTGTTGCGCGCACGCGACCTTGCCTTTGAATTGGCATTGCTATGATGGGATCACTGTTCCTCGGAGCGGCAATCATGGCGATCAGAGATTTGATGAACGGCGAGCGGCAACATGCTGCATTCGCCGAAGCGCGGAAGCTGGCGGACAGCGGCGCCTATCACGACTACACGGACATCGAATACGTTTTGCGCTTTGATTACGGCTTGACCGATGTGTCCACGCTGCTCGACAGCCAGTTGATGCATCGCGATCTGAACCGGCGTTGCGCCGACGCACGCGAAAAGCTCGACGCGGTTAGTGTGTGACGCGGGGTGGGGGCGTCGATCGTCGTCGTGCTGTCTTTATGGCGCGTACGGGCAATCGCACATCTATTCCGCAAATTCGTACGGCTTCAAGGTTGAAGCCAGGCGCCGGCGCGCGTGTAGTGTGCGGGGCGAGTACAAACAAAAACGGGCCTTGCGGCCCGTGGATGTGTACAGAGATCTGGCGGAGGCGTGACCCCCTTAATTAGCTCCGCAGCGATTGCACGGCATTGCCTATGCAGCTTATTCGGACCGGCAATTTACCACTGCCTGCCGGACTGCCTTGCACGGTACATCTGCGTTATTACACCGCCAACGACTGCAAGCAGAAGGCCGAAAACTAAGCCACAACGCAAGGCACACACCAGCGCTCGCGTACCGCACGCGTCTCCGCATTCGAGGGTTTGTGACGGTAGGGCTATATAAAGCCCCGCAAGGCCGCCCCCTACGGCGCCAATGACGAACAGGAGCGCGAAAACGAACGCCTTCTTCATTTGATTTCCCAGAATAGGATCGTTTTCGAGTCAGCAAGATTGGAGTATAGGTTTTCCGGACCGACGCCTAAAACGGATAGCGGATTCCACACCTTGTTTATACCGAACGTGAACCGAAGAGTCGTTTCGGAGCTCGGCGTAAGGCTATCTACGTTCCACAAGTCAATGTGATCGCCAGTCGGATCTTTGTCTTTCAAGTTGCGTCGCCAGTAACTCCCGAAGAAGATAACTCCCGTTTTTCCCTTCACCCTATCTTGCCAGCCTGTGCCTGTAATTTGTACTGGAACAGGGCAACCAGCGAAAGGGCGACGCTGAAGCCATTCCGCCACTTCCTTGGCCCGAAGCATGTGACTTGGTGGGTGACCTTGAAACCAGCACTTCTCGCCTTTGAACGACTTATTGGTGATTCCCACATTAGCGAGACATGTGCCGAAGCGAATGGCACACTCATCCTCAAAAGCTGGCTTTCCTGTTGACGGGTCCGTACACGGATCGGAGTGGGGATATGCCGACCACAACGCGGCAAAAGTAACAGCGTTCAACTCCACTTCTTTGATGGAGTTAGGCGTTGAGTTGGTTCTGACTAATGTCTTTCTGTTCGGCATCATTCAGTCTCCCTGTTTTGCAAGGGCTTCATCGCCCCAATACACTGTGTAGTCGCCGCGACTCTCGCCGGTGTGAATGCGAGGTAGCAGTCCATCCGCATCGAGGCGTCCCGCGCGCATCTGGCCGTCTGGCGTCTCGATCAGATACGGATACCCTTCGAGCGTCATGCCCGCAGCAGCGGCGCGGACCTGTTCGTCGTATATCGCATCTACTACCGATGAGGCGATCGCAGCAGCCGCCTCGCTGCTTACGCCCGCTGTGCTTTCGTCGGTCCAGTAGAAGCAACCCGGATTGGGACTAGCCATCACGCGATTCTGTCCGCAGGGACACAGCACCAGATCGCCTTCGACGACGCCGGGCTTTCCTCGGTAACATCTGCGTGTAGCCGTACCGGATATCCTGAATGCGCCCTTGCACTTGCCACACGTTGCTTCGTCACCGTGCAGCGCGAATGGCCTGCCGTGATCCGTCATGTGAGTAGCAGACCCACCGGTTACAACGCCACCTGTCGTCGTCGGGCTGCCTTGCACGACGAGCGCCTTACGCATGGGTGTCGCCTCTCGCATCGGCAGGCTCAGCGGCAGGCGGCACGTATCCGGAATTGAACGGGAGGTGAGTCGTTTCGCCGTTACTTTGACGCGAACCGATCAGCGCAGGCGGCTTACCCTTCCATGTGGCGGCATAAGCCGCGCCATCTATAACGGTAGTTTGACCGCCGTCGTCATACGCGTCGATATCTACGACGCGAGCGAATGCCTTGCCTCTATACTCGGCGCTGGTCAGTACCCGGCTCGCGTATCGGCCGCGTCTGGTACGAGTACCAATAATTGCAAACAGGTTTGTCGTTTGGTTCTTCTGCTGTTCCGGCATTTCTACGTCTCCTGTCCTGGTTGAGTTGCTCCGATGCATCGCGCGAAAACTGGCCCGCTGACGCGGCAAGGCATTACCCCGCAGGACAGGCCGACAGCCATATCGGACAACTCTGAAAACAGGTGACGTGCTGCGGTTTGGTGACGTGGGACAGTATTTCCCGCTCGCATTCCAGTGGGATAGTGACAATGCATTAATTCAGATATGCGTAGCATCCTTGTGATGCTGTCAATAAAAATCCGATCAGAACAGTCGGCTTCAGGTCACTACGGCATCCCGAATATGCGACTAGATATCGTGAGCTAACCCTGCGCTCACGTCGACGGGAGCAAGTCAACGGCAAACCCGCCGAACACCGCAAAACGGCGCCGAAATGGAAGATACCCTTGTAAGTAGGCTGGGAGCGCAAGATGTCGGGAAACTTATTTTTGACTGCCGAAGAGATGGTCGAACTGAGCGGCAAGCGGAAACACCATAGCCAGGCGAAAGTTCTTCGTGCGATGGGCGTCGAACACGTGATTCGCCCGGATGGTCGGGTGCTCGTGCTGCGACAGCATGTTGAACAGTTGTTTGGCGCTAAGGCCGAGGCCGACCGCGATTCGGATGCTGATTCATTGATCCACTGGAACGCGGCGTAGCCACCGCTCTCGATTTCTATGCAATTCGCATCAGGCGGGGCGGTTCGTTGAGCACTCGTCGCTATATGTTGTGGTGCAGCACATATTTTCCCTGTTATTTAGTACTTCTTCCACATATGAGGAATAGTTTACGGTAGTGTTTACCTGTGGCTGGCAGCGCAGTGTAAAAAGTGCGCTGCTGGTTACGAGGCCAGTCACCGACACTTCCCGAGCCGAGGCGCCTGTTCGTTACCCAAGTGCGCGAAGATAAATCCGCAAATGAGCGGCGTCAGGATGCCGCACTTGATAAGGAGTATTAAATATGAGTGGCAAACTTAAACCGGGGCAGCCGGCGCCGAGGTCCGGTGAGTACGGGATCGTAGGCCCCCGCGGGGGAAAGACTGGTGAAGAGCGAACAGCCGTACAAGGGAAGCCGATGCCTCCTACGCCTAAGCCAGGACAGAGCTACACAATGGACCGACCCGCCCACAACGGCGCGGGCAAGTCTCCCAAAAAGTGATGACGTACGCCGCGTCTGAGAGCGCGGCTTCTAATATGGATTTGTCATGGCCACAAGACATCAAATACTTTGCATTAACAAGACGCATCGTCAGAGCCGACATGAAGCGATTTCACACATCGGCGGTAAGAACGCCGACGGAAGCCGATGGAAGCTCAGCGAGAAAGATGCAATTGACGGAATCGAATCTGGTAAGTGGAACTTCTATGTGGTCGGCGGGGGCCAGACCGCCGAGGTGCTCGTCTGGCAGACCCCGCAAGGTCACAAGTTTCTGAGGACAGGGCGTGATTCCACTACCGCCGACAATCTGCTCAGCCTCGCTGAGTGTCCGTAGCCATTTTCGGGAGTGACAGCATGGCCTTCGAAGCATTATTGACTGACGATCTTGTTCGAATCGCCGCAGCAGGGGGCGGCTTTCGACTCCAGGCGGGCGTACGGGCCACGGAGGATCTGGTTCGCATCGCCGCTGCCGGTAGCAGGCATAACGCAAGACTTATTTTTGTCGGGCTTGGGGCAAGGACCACCGACGACATAGTGCGTATCAGCGCAGCTGGGAAAGGCGGTGTGTTCTTCGAATAGCGCCCTCGAGTCCACCATAAAACTTACGACTGAATGCGATTAATTGCAACGAAATCGGACAACTACTTTTGGGTGTTTTGCGCTGAGAGCCTTAGCTGGTAAGGCTTTGCGCGATTGAATCGGATTGATTCGGATGAGAGGCGAGGGGTGTCCTGGCGGAGGCGGTGAGATTCGAACTCACGGAAGGATCACTCCTTCGCCGGTTTTCAAGACCGGTGCCTTAAACCGCTCGGCCACACCTCCAAGCCGCAAATTGTAACCTGAAAAAACCTCGCTGCGGCGCTCTCTTGATCCGCATTCACTGCGGATCTTTCAGAAACAACGCCTGTAGATCGTTGAGGAACGCTTGTCCGAGCGGCGTGGGCGCAATCTTTTCGTGGTCTCGCGTAATCAGTTTGCGCCGTTCCGCCTCCTGCAAAGCCGGCTCGATAGATGTCATCGACAAACCCGTACGTTCGATGAACCGATGCACCGGAAAGCCTTCCACCAGTCGCAGCGCATTCAGCATGAACTCGAACGGCAGGTCGCGCGGTCCGACTTCGTGTTCTTCCTGCACCGCCGCGCCGGCCTTGGCGTGCTCGATGAACGTGGCCGGATGCTTGTAGCGCGCCTGACGCAACACACGATTCGGAAACGACAGCTTCGTGTGCGCGCCGGCGCCAATCCCAAGATAGTCGCCGAAACGCCAGTAGTTCAGGTTGTGCTTGCTCTGCCGATGCGGCCTGGCATACGCGGACACTTCGTAGCGCTCATATCCCGCCGCCGACGTGCGTTCGTGAATCCAGTCGTGCATGTCGGCGGACGCGTCGTCGTCCGGCAGCGCAGGCGGGAATTTCGCAAACAGCGTGTTCGGCTCGAGCGTCAGGTGATACAGCGAGAGATGCGGCGGCGCGAACGACAACGCAGTCTCGACGTCGGCCTGACATTCGGCGAGCGTCTGCTGCGGAAGCGCGAACATCAGGTCGAGATTGAAATTGTCGAACGTAGTGGCGGCCACTTCCACCGCATGGCGCGCTTGCGTCGAATCGTGAATCCGGCCGAGCGCCTTCAGATGCGCCTCGTTGAAACTCTGGATGCCCACCGACAACCGGTTCACGCCGCTCGCACGAAACTGCGCGAACTTGGCCGCCTCAAACGTGCCGGGATTGGCCTCGAGAGTGATCTCCGCATCGGCGTCGAGCGGCAAGAGGGCGCGCACGTCCGACAGCATGCGGTCGAGTCCGGCCGCTGACAGCAAGCTCGGCGTACCGCCGCCGATGAACACCGTATGCACCTGCCGTCCCCACACGAGCGGCAACGCCATCTCGAGGTCGGCACGCAATGCGTCGAGATACTCGCTCTCGGGAAAACTGTCGCCTTTCCATTCATGCGAGTTGAAATCGCAGTACGGACACTTGCGCACGCACCACGGAAAATGCACGTACAACGAGAGCGGCGGCAGCGACGTCAGACGGATGCTGCCCGGCGACGTGAATGCCTTGATCACGCCGTTTCCGACATCGGCGGGCGTCGGCTTGATCGGTATCACGCTTCCTCCGTCAGACGCGCAAGCAGTTGGCGCAACGCAATCGCGCGATGACTGCTGGCGTTTTTCAGCGCCGGTTCGAGTTCCGCGGCGCTCGCGTTCAGCGACGGCAGAAAGAAGTACGGGTCGTAACCGAAGCCGTTCGCGCCGCGCGGCGCATCGAGAATCTCGCCATGCCAGCGGCCTTCGGCGATCAGCGGCTCGGGATCGCCGGCGTGACGCACCAGTGCCAGCACGCAGTAGTAGTACGCGCGGCGATCGCTCTCGCCTTGTAGCGCGGAGACGAGCCGCGCGTTGTTTGCCGCGTCGCTCTTCTCGCCACCCGCCAGTTGCGCGTAACGCGCCGAATAGACGCCCGGCGCGCCGCGCAGCGCGCGCACGCACAGACCGGAGTCGTCGGCGAGGGCAGGCAGCCCGGTGAGCCTGGCCGCATGCCGTGCCTTGGTAAGCGCGTTCTCGACGAACGTGGGATGCGGTTCTTCCGCTTCCGGCACACCCAGTTCGCCCTGCGCAATCAACTCGATGCCGGCCGCGCCGAGCAGCGCGGCGAACTCGCGCAGCTTGCCGGCGTTATTCGACGCCAGCACGACCTTGTTCAACGGCGATCCCGATAGAGACGCGCCATTGCCTTCACGAACCTCACTCACCTCGATACTCCAATGCTTCTTTCTGTTTCGCAATCAGCGTGGCGATGCCGTCGCTCGCGAGATCCATCAGCGCGTTCATTTCATCGCGCGAAAAAGGCACGCCCTCTGCGGTGCCCTGAATTTCGACGAAGCCGCCCGCGCCCGTCATGACCACGTTCATGTCGGTGTCGCATTGCGAGTCTTCGTCGTAATCGAGATCGAGCACCGGCACGCCGTCGTACACGCCGACTGAAATCGCCGCGACGTAGTCGGTGATCGGCGAACTCTCGATGCGCCCCGCAACCAGCAGTTTGTTCACCGCGTCATGCGCAGCGACAAAAGCGCCGGTGATGCTCGCCGTGCGTGTGCCGCCGTCGGCCTGGATCACGTCGCAGTCGATATGCAGCGTGCGCGCGCCAAGCTTCCCCAGATCGAACACCGAGCGCAGCGCGCGGCCGATCAGACGCTGGATTTCCTGGGTGCGCCCGGTCTGCTTGCCGCGCGCGGCCTCGCGGTCGCTGCGCGTATGCGTGGCGCGCGGCAACATGCCGTATTCAGCGGTGAGCCAGCCCTGGCCGCGATCGCGCAGGAACGACGGCACGGTCTCCGCGATGCTCGCCGTGCAGATCACCTTGGTGTCGCCGAATTCGACCAGCACCGAACCCTCCGCGTGCTTCGTATAGTGGCGCGTGATATGCACGTCGCGCAGCTGATTGGCGAGACGGCAGCTAGGGCGTTGAGTGGTGTCGGTCATGTTGGTTGGGTCGGGAAGGAAGCAGGAGGGGAAAGCACGATTTTACAGCCGATCCGCGCAGGTATGCGCCCCGTCGGCGCGCCGTGTCGGCCGGGGCTCTCCAAGGGGTCCCATCGCCAAAAATGGGATAATGCCGTTTCACCGCCTCGCGTCTCGTACACGCCGGGCGATTCGACTCTTCGGCCAGCGTCTCACGCATGGCCACCATCGCGAGAAATACGATGATCTACAGCATGACTGGCTATGCGAGCGCGACACGCGAACTCGTTGCGGCCTCCGGCACGGGCGGCGTAAGCGTGTCGGTCGAACTGCGCACGGTGAACTCGCGCTTCCTCGACCTGAACTTCCGTATGCCCGAGGACGTGCGCGTATGCGAACCCGCGCTGCGCGAAATGCTGATGAACAAGCTGTCGCGCGGCAAGGTGGATATTCGTATCAATCTGCAGCGTAGCGAACAGACGGCAAACGCCGGTTCGATCAATCATGACGCGCTGACGCAGCTTGCGTTGCTGGAGCGCACCGTGCTGGCGACGTTTCCGGAAGCGGGCCGTCTGCGCTCGGGCGAAATTCTGCGCTGGCCCGGCGTGCTCGCCGAGACGGGCGTGGCGCCGGACGTGCTGCGCGACGCAGTGCTCGCATGCGGCAAGCAGGCCATTACCGATCTGATCGACGTGCGCGCCCGCGAAGGCGCACAACTGGCCACGATGCTGCTCGCCAACGTCACCGAGATGGAAGCGATCGTCACGAAGATCACGCCGCTCGTGCCGGAACTGATCACAAAGCATCAGCAGAAAATCGTCGAGCGACTGCAGGAAGCGCTCGGCATTGCCGCACCGGAAACGGCGGCGACCACCGTGTCGCGGGAAGAGATCAACGAGCGGATTCGCCAGGAAGTGACGATGTACGGTATCCGCATCGACATCGCGGAAGAGCTGTCGCGGCTCACGGCTCACCTGAACGAAACGCGTCACGTGATCCAGAAGGGCGGCAAGGTCGGCAAGCGGCTCGACTTCATGATGCAGGAACTCAATCGCGAAGCGAACACGCTCGGCTCGAAGGCGGCGGCGAAGGAACTGGCGGATTCGTCGATGACCCTGAAGCTGCTCATCGAACAGATGCGCGAGCAGGTACAGAATCTGGAATAAGGCTGGAGCATCACAACATGACCGATCACCACACACGCGAAAGCGGCGCACCGCGCAACCCGTATGCCGGAGCGTATCCGGGCAACCTGTTCATGGTCGTCGCGCCGTCGGGCGCCGGCAAGTCGACGCTCGTGAACGCGCTGCTTGCCGGCGACGACGCGATCCGTCTGTCGATCTCGTACACGACTCGCCCGCCGCGCCCGAAAGAGCAGGACGGCGAGCATTACCACTTCACGTCCGTCGACGATTTCATGCGGCGTCACGACGAAGGCGAGTTTCTGGAAAGCGCCGAAGTGCACGGCAACTACTACGGCACTTCGCGCGTGTGGATCGAGGAGCAGATGAAGAGCGGCCATGACGTGCTGCTCGAAATCGACTGGCAGGGCGCGCAACAGGTGAAGAAGCAGTTTCACAACGCGGTCGAAATTTTTATCCTGCCGCCATCGCTCGAAGCGCTCGAAGAGCGTCTGAAAAAGCGCGGCCAGGACGAGCCGAATGTGATTACGCGTCGGCTTCTCGCCGCAGGCAGCGAGATGGCGCACGCGGCCGAAGCGGAGTATGTGGTGATCAACGAGAACTTCGATCGCGCTCTCGGCGAACTGCAGTGTCTCGTGGCTGCCACGCGTTCGCGCTTCGCCTCGCAATACGCGCGTCATACGCAGCTTTTCGTGCAGCTCGGCATTCACCTTCCGCACCCCTGAGCGCGGCGGCGATTCGAGCACATAAGGTAGAATAAGCAACATACTGAGAAGGAACTCAACATGGCCCGCATTACCGTCGAAGACTGTCTCAAACAGATCCCGAATCGTTTCGAACTCGCGCTCGCCGCAACGTATCGCGCGCGTCAGCTCGCTCAAGGCCACACGCCGAAAATCGAAAGCCGTGACAAGCCCACGGTCGTCGCGCTGCGCGAAATCGCGGCCGGCCAGGTCGGCGTCGAAATGCTGAAGAAGGTGCCGGTTTAAGGCGCACTGTTTCTGTTTTCGGTTGGCAAGCATTTTTGCCATAGTTTTTGCGTCACCTGATTGCATCAACGTGCAGACCGGCGTTAACTCTCAACCGCTACGGAGGCGACCATGAGTACTACCCCGCCCACCGCCACGGAAGCGGAGCATGACGCCGACTCGCCTTCGTCTGCACGCAAGTACATCGACGCGGTCCTCGAACAGTCGTTTCGCCATCTGTTCGGGCCGACCGCCACGCCGGAGCAGCCGCGCCGGCATGACGTCGTATCGATTGCCAAGCTGACGTCCGCGTTGTCCGGCTATTTGCAGCCGGAAGAGATCAAAGACGTCAAGGCGGCCTTCCATTTCAGCGACGAAGCCCACCTCGGCCAGTATCGCCAGAGCGGCGAGCCCTACATCACGCACCCTGTTGCCGTTGCGGAAATCTGCGCCGGCTGGAATCTCGACGGCCAGGCAATCATGGCCGCGTTGCTCCATGACGTGATGGAAGACCAGGGCGTGACCAAGGCCGAGCTCGCCGAGCGTTTCGGCGCGAAGGTCGCGGAACTGGTCGACGGTTTGTCGAAGCTCGACAAGATGGAGTTTCGCAATCGCGAGGAAGCGCAGGCGGAAAACTTCCGCAAGATGCTGCTCGCCATGGCGCGCGACGTCCGCGTAATTCTCGTGAAGCTGGCCGACCGGCTGCACAACATGCGCACGCTCGGCGCGGTGCCGCCCGAAAAGCGTCGTCGCGTGGCGCGTGAAACGCTCGACATCTACGCGCCGATTGCGCACCGACTCGGCTTGAACAATACGTATCGCGAGCTACAGGACCTGAGCTTCGCGAACTTCAATCCGCATAGGTATGCCACGCTCGAGAAAGCCGTGAAGGCGGCGCGCGGCAACCGGCGGGAAGTGGTCGGCAAGATTCTGGAATCGGTGCAGCGCGCAATTGCCGACGCGAAGATCGACGCCGAAGTGACCGGTCGCGAGAAAACCATCTTTAGCATCTACAAGAAGATGCGCGACAAGCAGTTGTCGTTCTCGCAGGTGCTGGACGTGTACGGCTTTCGTGTGGTGGTGGACAGCGCGCTCGAGTGCTACACCTGCATCGGCGCATTGCATGCGCTCTACAAGCCGGTGCCGGGCAAGTTCAAGGACTACATCGCGATCCCGAAGGTGAACGGTTATCAGTCGTTGCACACTACGCTCGTTGGTCCGTTCGGCGCGCCGATCGAGTTCCAGGTGCGTACCCGCAAGATGCACGAGATCGCCGAAGCCGGCGTGGCGGCACACTGGCTGTACAAGAACGGCAGTGCCGATCTTAACGATGTGCAAAAGCGCGCGCATCAGTGGCTGAAGTCGCTGCTGGACATTCAGAGCGAAGCCGGCGACTCGAGCGAATTCCTCGAGCACGTAAAGATCGACTTGTTCCCCGACGCGGTGTACGTCTTTACGCCGAAGTCGAAGATCATGGCGCTGCCGCGCGGCGCCACGGCGCTCGACTTCGCGTATTCGATCCACAGCGACCTGGGCAACCAGTGCGTCGCGGTGAAGATCAATAACGAATTGCTGCCGCTGCGCACCGAGTTGAAGAGCGGCGATATCGTCGAAGTCATCACGGCGCCGTATTCGAAACCGAATCCGGCGTGGCTCGGTTTTGTGCGCACCGGCAAGGCCCGTTCCGCAATCCGCCATTATCTGAAGACGATGCGGCTGAACGAGTCGGTTCAGCTTGGCGAGCGTCTCGTCGATCAGGCTTTGAAGGGCTACGGCCTGGCGCTGTCGGACGTAACGCCCGAAGCGTGGGAAAAGCTCGTGCAGTGGACGGGCAACAAAAATGGCCAGGAAATTTTCGCGGACATCGGTCTCGGCCGACGCGTCGCGGCTGTCATGGCAAAGCGTATCGAAGTGTTGATGAGCGGCCGCGATGCCGACGACGACGGTTCGCGCTCCGAGTCCGGTTCCACGCCGCATGCGCCGCCGGTCGTGATCACCGGCACCGAGGGCATGTCGGTGCAATTGTCCGCATGCTGCCGTCCGATTCCGGGCGACGACATCATGGGCTATATCGGCATTGGCCTCGGCATGGCCATCCACACTACGGACTGCCGCGTTGCACAGCGAATCCACCGGCGCGATCCCGGCCGCTGGATCGACGTGGCGTGGGCGCCGCAACCGGGGCGTCTGTTCGACGTCGCAATCAAGGTGCTGGTCAAGAACACGAAGGGCGTGTTTGCCCGCGTGGCCGCAGACATTACTTCTGCGGACGCGAACATCGTGCATATCGCGATGGACGAAGACCTGTCGCAGGAATCCACGATCTTGCGCTTCGTAATCCAGGTCAGCGACCGCGTCCATCTGGCCAACGTCATGCGCCGCGTGCGTACAAATCTCGACGTAATGCGCATCGCGCGTGAGCGTCCGAGCGACGACGGCCATCACCGGCATGACGGCGGCATGCGAATCGACCGCGAGCGGGCCGATTACTGAGCTTTGCCGCCCATCGGGCGGAGAGGTGCCGTTTCTTTCTGCCGGAACGCCGGCGCCGCTAGCGAGTCTCACCTGAAAACTCAGGGAGAACGCTGATGAAAGTAGCTGACCTCGAAGGCCTCGCACTGGATTATTGGGTGGCGCGCAGCCTGCACGATTTCGTGCGAGAGATTCATTCACCGACAGCGGCGAGACCGTCGCCATCCGCGGGAACGATCATGGCCGTCCGTGGGATGGCCGTTTCACACCCACCACCTCATGGGATGCCGCTGCGGCAGTAATGGAGCGCGCGCGTCGGCTCGAAATGCGCGAGCGTAGCGGGGGAAGCCCTGCACACTGCGTGGCGGAATTCGAAGGCGGCCGCGGTGAAGTGGAGGGGCGTGGCGACTCGTTGCGCGTGGCATTGCTGCGGGCATTCGTGGAAAGCCGGTTCGGCGATAGCGTGGGCGAAATGCTGCACGAGTCGCAGATGCTGGTCGACAACACGGCTCGGCGCATAGCCGAAGCGACGGCGGGCGATACTTTTGAAGAGGTTCCGAGCCCGGACGGGCATATCGGCGATATTCAGTCTCCGCCGCGGCCATGAGGGCCATGCGCGATCACCGTGCTGTCGTGGGAGCGGTTGATGCAGAAACGCGCCCGAAAGACAAAGGGCCTTCCAACTGGAAGGCCCTTTAGAGGTGGTGCGGCTGGCAGGATTCGAACCCACGACCCCTTGGTTCGTAGCCAAGTACTCTATCCAACTGAGCTACAGCCGCACGCGAAACGGGTGGTGTACTACTTCACTAAAACTGGGTAAAACATAAGGGCCTCCCCGGAGGGAGGCCCTCGAATAAGTGGTGCGGCTGGCAGGATTCGAACCCACGACCCCTTGGTTCGTAGCCAAGTACTCTATCCAACTGAGCTACAGCCGCACGCAGAAACGAGATTATAGCAAAGGTTTCAAAAAAGGGAAGCGTGTAACTGCGATTTGTCTCATTGTCATGATCGTGTACCCTAGTGGAGCAGTCGTTTGCTGCAGCTTATGGATCATCATGAACAAGGCCTTTGTCAAAGAGTCGAGCGACGATAATGACGACGATCTCGACGTCGCCCAGCCGGAAATCCCTGCCGGAACCAAGAACTACATCACGCCTGCCGGTTACCACCGCATGCGCGATGAACTGCTGCATTTGATCGACGTCGACCGGCCAGAGGTCGTCAAGCTCGTGTCATGGGCTGCGTCGAACGGCGATCGCTCGGAGAACGGCGATTACATCTACGGCAAGCGCCGCCTGCGTGAGATAGATCGGCGCATCCGATTTCTGACAAAGCGTCTGGATCTCGCCGAGGTTGTCGACAGCAGTAAGCAGGAGAACGTCGATCAGGTCTTTTTCGGCGCGACTGTCGAATATGCGACAGAGGACGGTGAGCAGCACACCGTGACGATTGTCGGCATCGACGAGGTCGATCTCGATATCGGACACGTAAGCTGGATCTCGCCGATCGCACGGGCGTTGCTGAAGGCGAAAGTCGGCGACACCGTGACGTTGTACACGCCGGCCGGTCCGCAGCCGATCGACATTCTCGACGTCAAATATCCGCCTGCGAATAGCGACGTCTAGTCTGTCACCTCGTGCAGATTTGTCCGCACGGAACGTCTTCAGGCAACAAAAAAGGCGCCGCGAACGGCGCCTTCCATGCTGCGAGTCCTGCCAGCGATGTTAGAAGCGGTGACGCAGCCCTGCCGTGACCGCAACCTGCTTGTTGTTGCTCGAAGCACCCAAACCGTTGATGTCTGCACCGACGATCGCGCCTTCGTTGACCTGCTGGTATTCACCCTGCAGATAAACGTCCGTGCGCTTGGACAGTGCGTACGCCGTTTGCACATTGAACTGATTCCAGTGCGGACGGGTGCCCGCGAGGCTCGCGCGCGTGTACGTGTACGAACCGGCAATGCTGACAGCCGGCGTCAAAGCGTAACGAGCGTTTGCTTCGTAGTTCTGGAAGTGCGCGCTGTTGTTCGGCAGACCGATGCCGCCGGGTTGGCCCGATGCACCTGCGCCGATGCCAACGAGACCCGACAGGTTCGTCTGCGAATAGACGAGGCCGACGGTTGCCGGACCAAACGCGTAGCTGGCGCCTGCGCCCCACGTCTGCTGACGGCCAGCGAAGAACGTGTTGTCGCTGGATACGGCACCACCGGAGTTGAACGCCGCAGCCGCGCCGGTCGCTCCGTTACTGTTCAATTGCAAATACGCTGCGCCGACGTTCAGGCCGCCCCAGTTGTACGACGCGCCCGCGCTGTATGCGCGGTTGTTTGCGAAGCCGTCAGCCTGGTTCGAGAAGCCATACAGGCCGCCGAACTTGAAGCCGCCGTAGTTCGCGCTCGTGTATTTGACCGAGTTGTTGATACGGAACGAGTTGTTCAGGTTGTCGTTGTCGAACGGGTGGGCGAACTGCGTGCCGCCGTATTGCGTACCGGTCAGCGCCAGCGGGCCAACGTAGTCAACCATGCTGTCATATTGACGGCCGAGCGTGACGGCGCCGAACTGGTTGCTCGACAGACCAACGAATGCCTGACGGCCGAATTCGCGACCGCCTTGTTTCAGCGAGCCGTCGTTGATGCCGAAGCCGTTTTCCAACGTGAAGATTGCCTTCAGGCCGCCACCGAGGTCTTCAGCGCCGCGCAAGCCCCAACGGCTGCCATTCACCGAACCGCTCGTCTGTTGCCAGTTGCTGTGACCGTGCTGGTTGTTGGTGTACGTAATGCCGGCATCGATCAAGCCGTAAAGCGTGACGCTGCTTTGAGCGTGCGCCGCAGTTGCAAAAACGCCCGTCAGGGCCGCGACCATGAGAGTCTTTTTCATCTTGTTACTCCGAAAGCGAGAGTGAGCGGTGAATCGTGCTTCGGAAACCTTCACGCGGGCGCTGCGAGAGGCGTATCCGTGTCAAGGTGCGCTTGAAGATGAAGCGCTGATTTCCGGTTACGCAAAGTGTAGAGAGAGGCTCGATTCAATGGACGTTTCGATTTTTGCAATAAAGAATTACTTGATTCGAAACGATGAAAGAACCCCGGCAAAGCCTTGCTGGTCAATGCTTGCGGGCATGTCATGAAGTATTCGAACAGACGAATGCGAAGTGGCGTTGCGAAATCGCGACGGTAATCCGATGCGAAAAAACAACGAATTCGGCCGGGAACTTTATTGTTGTTGTTCTAGCAACAGACGATTGTATTTTGTGTGAATAATCGCATTGGGATTAAACGCTATACTGAAAGTTCTGCTTTCCGAAGCAGACTTTTTCGTTGACGAAAAAGATCTCCAAACCTTTGTCGGCGCGACTTCCCAGTCGCGCTTTTTTTTCGTCCGCTAATCGGCGAGTTGGCGTTATGGCGCTGGGCGATGATCAGTGCGCTGATGCGGCGCGGTCCGCACTCCACTCGTCCGCCGTGGGCGCGGTCCAATCTTCCATAACGTAGCGTCGGGCGTCCATTGGTGAGGACAGCAGGTTCTGCCAGTGGTCCCCGTGCCACATCGGATCGAATTCCAACGCTGATGGCTGACCAGGCTCAGATGGGAGAGGTGAGGGGGCGGGCGATCGTTCGAGATGAGGAATCAGATTAGAAAGGATTCGGCGGATTTCACTGAACTGCATGGCAACCTCCTGATGCGCATTACTGCAAAACGCTGGTTTCATGATCCGATTGCGTAGGTCCGCGAACAAGTCGGAGAAACACTTATCAACGTTGCAGAGCATTACCGGCAACGGCGGTCGGAAAATGCTTCCTTCTTATTATCAAGGATTGGTCGGCTAAAGTAATATTGACCAAGCACCAAAGACAATGAGATTACTTTATCGCTTCGAAGGCGCGATCTATCGCGTCACAGGACAAAGTGGGTATGGCCGCAGTCCTATTGGAATCACCTAACAAAGGGCGCGGAATTTCTCCGACGAACAATTTGGTAAGTGCGCAAGAAAAAGAATTGCCGAGTACCTTACCAAACCGGCGACTCTATTACCCACGCACTATATAACGCCGCGTACTTTCAATGCCCCACTGCGTCGGGAGGTGGGGCCGCGGCCGACGCTGAGGAGACCCTCGCCGACGAGGGGCGGACCAAGCCCCGCCCATGCCCGCGGGCCACTGGCCGCTAACTAGTGCATACTTGCCGCAAAGTCACGCGTCCAAGCATTCCTTTCATGTCTGAACAGTTTTTGTCCGAAACGGCCCTCAAAGATCCAATCGTCTTCGTCGATCTGGAAACCACCGGTGGCTCGACTAGCGAGCACCGCATTACCGAAGTCGGCGTCGTCGAAGTGGGGCCGGCCGGCGTCTCGCGCTGGAGCAGCCTCGTCGATCCGCAGCAACCGATCCCGTCGTTCATCCAGCAGCTCACCGGTATCACGAACGCGATGGTGCGCGGCGCGCCGACGTTCGACGCCATCGCGCCCGAACTGTTTGCCCGACTCAACGGCAAACTCTTCATCGCGCACAACGCGAGCTTCGACCGGGGGTTTCTGCGCGGCGAGTTCCGCCGTGTCGGCCTGTCCTTCGACCCGGACGTCTTGTGCACCGTGCGCCTGTCGCGCGCGTTGTTCCCGTCTGAAAAGCGCCACGGGCTCGACGCCCTGGTTGAGCGACACTCGCTGGTGCCGTCCGACCGGCATCGCGCGCTTGCCGACGCCGATCTGATCTGGCAGTTCTGGCAGCGGCTTCACGGCCTCGTGCCGCTCGACGTTCTGCGCGCGCATATTGAGCGCACGACGCGGCGCTATCGGTTGGCAGGCGACATCACCGAAGATCTGCTTGAGACCGCGCCTGCCGGATGCGGCGTCTACGCATTCTATGGAGACGACGACTTGCCGTTGTACGTCGGGCGGAGCGTGCGTGTCCGTCAGCGACTTCGTGCGCATCTGACAGGCGAACGACGTTCGTCGAAAGATATCCGGCTTGCGCAGCAAGTGCGGCGCGTAGAGTGGCGCGCCACCGGCGGCGAGTTGGGTGCGATGCTCGCCGAGGCGCAGTGGATCGCGACGCTGCGGCCGGGGCATAACCGTGTGCCACGCGTCTCGAAGAGCGATCCTGCGGGCGCGCCGTGGCCGTTCCAGGGGCCCGTCGTTTTCGAGGAGCATGAAGAAGCGTCGCAGGCGCGCGCTTTCCATGTCGTCGACCAATGGTGTTACATCGGCCATGCGCCGTCGCTGGCGCAGGCGACCGAACTGCATGCCGCCAGTCTGGCCGGCGGCTTCGAAGCGTCGACCTACAAGATTTTGCAGAGCCACCTTGCGCGCGGCTTGCGGATTATGCCGCTCAGCGTGCTGGGCGCCGCGCCAGCCGTAGGCGTCGTTTGACCGCTCTCGCCTGATTGCGCGGCTGCTACGGGTGACCGGGCGAGAATTCGTCGTTCCTCTCCGCGGCCGTTTTTCCTTCGACCGCGTCTTGCGTCTACCGCACCGTCAGCCGGTTGCGCCGACGCCACCGCTTTCGCATACGTGCCCAAGCGCGCGATTCAATGCAGTTGAGCGCGCGGAATCGTAGCGAGTCAGAGACTTCCAGCTAGCCAGCGATTGCGCGACGCGCGACGGACAATCCGGAGCCGCGCGCAGCGGTTGCACGCGAGCAAGGCCGGCGACGAGCGATTGCGTCAAGCGATCCAGTTGCGGACGCGTGCTCGTTGCGAGGTCGGGAGCCGGCTCCTGCGGCGGCTGCGTTGCGCGCCAGCTCGCAAAAAGTGCGTTCTGCACATCTTTGCTCGCGTCAATCTGATCCTGGAAGAACGCGCGCGCGAACGCCGGATCGACGTTGGCGGCTGCCGCCCGTTTCTCCACATCAGCAAGCAACGCCTGCTCGCGCGGCGTGTCGGTGATTGCCTGGTGATTAGCCCACTTCCAGCGCGCGACCGGTTCCGCGAGGGCGAGTCGCTGCGACGCGAGCGCGATCAGATTCGTGAGCGCGGTATCGTCGCCGTCGGCGAGGGCAGAACTAGGGGCAACCAGGAGTGATGCGAGAAGGGCGAGCGCGCACGGCGCGGCAAAGCGAAACAGACGATTCATAAGCTGGACGATGGCCGGGCGGCTGTGGAAGGAAAGCTGAAGCATAGACGATGCTTCATTGCACGAGCGTTTTCGCCGGCATCAAAGCGGTGCTGCCGGTCGCGGCAGAACCAGCCAGTTCACGCGAGCAGAGGCGGTCGCAGGCTCGAGTGCGAGCGTCAACGCCAGTCAGCGCTAGTCGGCCTGGTGAGAGTGTGATCCAAAGGAATCAGCGAGCCGCGCGGCACCGCGCCTTGTGCCATAAGCACAAGGACCGCTACCGAGTCGCGCCGCTGCACAATTACTTTGCGTCGCAAGACTTGCGTTGTTCGTCGAAAAAGGCGCGCACATGCTCTGGCAATTCCGCCCCGAGAAACTCGACGCCGACAGGTTCCGGATCCGGGCTAAAGACTTTGTCCGGGGTCGGGATCTTCGGTGGTTTGGCATCCATGATCGTTCTCCTTTACAAACCGATTATCGGCCTCGTGCCCCGTTTCGCACCAGTGTCCGATTAGCATCACACCATCTTTGTTGCTTTAACGGCACAGCGCACCATTTCAGCAGAGCTTCTGATCAAATTTATAGGTTCGCTTGGTCGCCGTTCCGTGGTCTTGCGTACAGTTTAAACGTCGAATGTTTCGAAAATCCCTTGCGAGCCTTATCCAGCGGGCTGTCACGAAGGCGAACGGTACATTTGCAGTATCAGTCTTCAGTATGCTCCGGGTATTCCCCGACTGACGATGCATTTGTGCATTGCGATATCGGCATAAAATTCCCGGTAAAAAGCGAACGTTCGTTTATTGCCGATCGGACATTTATTCTGTTGCAACCACGGTGATTACTTTGTAAACGATTTATTTGTCACCTCGTTGACGGAGACCAATTTTTAAAGCGCGATATGCGCAATAAGGCTCTCCTCGCATTCGAATGCGTCGGCCGTCTCTTGCTGCTGGCATCAACGCCGCGCACTTTGCGCCAAAACTTCGTCTTCTTTAGTGACGAGCCTCGCCGCGTCAACGTCGCCTCCTATGATGAACGTGACTGGTTTCCGTCGGCCACGGTGCGGTGGACAACTGACCCCCGGCGGCCAATGCGGAAGATGGTTGTCTTCGCCTTCAAAGGGTTCGTCATGGAAAACGGTGTGTACTGGAATGGACGGCAGGTCGGGATCGAATGCGATGGCCGCATCTCGTGGTTTCCGTCAGCGCCGAAGGAGGCAGTCGCTGCGTACGGAGACGCTAAACGCACGGACGGTAAACAAGACGCCGGCCAGATCAGCGACGCGGTCGTCGCGCGTAACCTCGGGACAGTCGCGCAATTTGGCAGACCTCACTTGCGTGACTAGGAAGCAAGCCGAAGACGTCGACGAAAAACAAAAAGCCCAGTCATGAGGACTGGGCTTTTTGCTTGAATCTTGATGGTGCCGGAAAGAGGAATCGAACCCCCGACCTTCGCATTACGAATGCGCTGCTCTACCGTCTGAGCTATTCCGGCATCAGGAGAAACGAGATTATAGGGACTTCTTTATTGGCTTGGCAAGCCCTCGAATCACTTTTTTGTTTCGAGATGGTAGCGGGTCACGCGGTCCACTTCGTTCTTCGATCCGAGGAACACCGCAACGCGCTCATGCAAGCTCTTGGGCTGAATGTCGAGAATGCGCTTTTCGCCGTTGGTTGCCGCGCCGCCCGCCTGTTCGACGATAAACGCCATCGGATTCGCTTCGTACATGAGCCGCAGCTTGCCGGGCTTCTCCGGCGTGCGCTTGTCGGCCGGATACATAAAGATGCCGCCACGATTCAGGATACGGTGCACGTCTGCCACCATCGACGCGATCCAGCGCATGTTGAAGTCGCTCTGACGCGGGCCGTCTTTACCCTGCTTGAGTTCGCCGATGTACTGCTCAACCGGCGGATACCAGTGACGTTCGTTCGACGCATTGATTGCGTACTCCCGCGTTTCGACAGGAATGCGCATGTCGCTTTGCGTGAGCACCCACGAACCAAGTTCCCGGTCGAGTGTGAAGCAGTTCACGCCATTGCCGGTGGTCAGCACCAGCACGGTTTGCGGTCCATACACGGCATAACCCGCAGCAACCTGTTCTGTGCCTGGCTGCAGGAACGACTGTTCGGTGGGCTGCTGGCCATCTGGGCAGCGGAGCACCGAAAAGATCGTGCCGATAGAAACGTTCACGTCGATGTTCGATGAGCCGTCGAGCGGATCGAACACCAGCAGGTACTCGCCCTTTGGATAGTTCGCGGGGATAGGGAAGAACTGCTCCATTTCCTCCGACGCCATGCCCGCCAGGTTGCCGCCCCATTCGTTGGCTTCGAGCAGGATTTCGTTCGACAGAATGTCGAGCTTCTTCTGTACTTCACCCTGGACGTTCTCGCTGCCCGCCGTGCCGAGTGCGTCGCCCAATGCGCCTTTGCTAACGTGATAGCTGATCGCCTTGCATGCGCGTGCGACAACTTCGATCAAAAGCCGCAGGTCGGCCGGCAGGTTATTGGTTTCCCGCTGCTGCTCGATCAGGTACTTCGTGAGAGTGGTACGACGTTGCAAGGACATTGCTGTACTCCAGGAGGCTTGAGGAATATCCCGATTTTAACCGCTCGGTGTGTCCGCTCTGTGCTTTTGACATCGGAGCGCGCATGCAATGGCTCCCGATTGGTCCGAGCGGCTCTGCGCGAGCGAGCCGTTCAGCCTTTGCGCCGGGCCTTTCCGCCCGTCGCGTTGCCGCTCACGCTGGCTGCAAGTGCCGCAGCAGGGGCGTGTTCCGCCGATACCTTCGGCAGCTTCGGACGGTCCGCCTTAGGCATGGGTTCTATCTCGCGTTCGATCTGCTCGCCCGCTGCCGCCGTGGCAACGCGCAGGTCGTATGCGATTTGCAGGTTGAGCCAGAACCGCGCGCTCGCGCTGAAATAGCGCTCGAGGCGCAGCGCAGTGTCGGCGGAAATTGCGCGCTTGCCGCGGACCACGTCGTTGATGCGCGGCGCTTTTACGCGCAACGCGAGCGCGAGCGCGTTGACTGACTTGCCGAGCGGTTCGAGAAGCATCGCGTTAAACGTAACCCGTTAAATGGATGGGTTTACTTTCACCCGTCCGGACGCGACCGAACAGTCAGCCAGACGGCTAACGTCGAGGCGAGCCTGAGGCCCGAGGTCGTCGCAAAACAAAAGGCGAAAAAAAGCCGGCAACGTGTGCCGGCTTGCTGATACGGAGGGCCGCGTCAGAGGAGCGTCATGCGAGCGCTTTCTCGACAATCTCACGTACGTCGCGCGATTTGACTTGCGATGCCACTTTCTCCAGTGCCGCGCGCATGCCTTCGCGCAGCGTCGGCGTGAAGCGGCGCCACAATTCGAGCGACCGCGCGAGGCGGGCGGCCACTTGCGGGTTGATCGCGTCGAGTGCGATTACCTGGTCCGCCCAGAACGCATACCCCGAGCCGTCTTCGGCGTGGAACTGCGCGGGGTTGGCCGCGCAGAAGCTGAAAATCAACGAGCGCGCGCGGTTAGGATTTTTCAGATTGAAGGCCGGATGCGTCATCAGCTTGCGTACGACGTCGATGACTGGACGCTGCGCGCTGCCGCGCTGCGTTGCCTGCAAAGCGAACCACTTGTCGATTACAAGCGGCTCCTTCTCGAAGCGCCGGTAGAAGTCGTCGAGCGCGTGCTGCGCTTCGGCGCTGCCACCATTTGCCGCGGATGCATTGAGCAACGCGGACAGCGCCGCCGCGCGGTCCGTCATGTTGTTCGCCGCATCGTATTGCGCAGACGCGAGCCGCACCGTTTCCGACGGATCGTCGAGCTCCGTGAGATAAGACAACGCCAGGTTCTTCAACGCACGGTGGCCTGCCGCCGCCGGCGTGGCTTCATACGGGCCCGGCGTGCGATGTTGCTCGTAGATCTTTAGCCAGTCGTTCTTGAGTGCATTGGCGAGGCGCTTGCGCACGAACTGCCGCGCCGCATGCACGGCCGCCGGATTGGATTCGGCCATCTGCTCGGCGAGATACGCTTCGGACGGCAGCATCAATGCAAGTTCGCGGAAAGCCGGCGAGAGCGACTCGTCCGTGAGTACGCGTGCGAACGCGGCCGCCACCGAGTCGTCGAGCTGCAGCTCGTCGCCGCTTGCGGCCCGTCCGGCTAGCGTCAGCAACTCGCGCGTGGCGAGCCGTTGACCGGCTTCCCAGCGGTTGAACGGATCGCTGTCGTGCGCGAGGAGGAACGCCAGTTGATCCGCCGAGTAATCGTATTCGACGATCACCGGCGCCGAGAAATTTCGCAACAGCGATGGCAACGGTTCCTGCGCGACATTGACGAACGTGAAGGTCTGCTCGGTCTGCGTGAATTCGAGCACGCGAGTGGTCGAGTCCGAAGCCTTCGGCTCGCTCTCCAGTTGCAGCGGCATGTCTTTTCCGTCTTTGCCGATCAGGCCGATCGCAAACGGAATCAGCAGCGGGCCCTTTTGCGTTTCGCGTGCGGCCGGTGCCGCGTCGCCATAACCTTGCGTGAGCGTTACGCTGTAGCGCTGCTGCGCGGCGTCGTAACGCGTGCGCACCGTCACCCGCGGCGTGCCCGCCTGGCTGTACCAGCGCTCGAACTGCGCGAGGTCGCGGCCGTTTGCGTCGGCGAGCGCATGACGGAAGTCGTCGCAAGTCACGGCCTGGCCGTCGTGCCGCTTGAAATACAGGTCCATGCCCTTGCGAAACCCTTCGCGGCCGAACAGCGTCTGATACATCCGCACGACTTCGGAGCCCTTTTCGTAGACCGTCATCGTGTAGAAGTTATTGATCTCGACGTAGCTTTCGGGACGCACCGGGTGGGCCATCGGCCCGGCGTCTTCGGCGAACTGCATCTGGCGCAGCACGCGCACGTCTTCAATGCGCTTGGTGGCGCGCGCGGCTTCGTCACTGCCGTCGGTCTCGCCGGCGGCCATGTCGGCCGAAAACTCCTGATCGCGAAATACTGTCAGGCCTTCCTTCAGGCTCAACTGGAACCAGTCGCGGCACGTCACGCGATTGCCTGTCCAGTTGTGGAAATACTCGTGGCCGACCACCGCCTCGATATTCGCGAAGTCGGTGTCGGTCGCCGTTTCGGGATTCGCCAGCACATACTTCGTGTTGAAGATGTTGAGCCCCTTGTTCTCCATCGCGCCCATGTTGAAGTCGCTCACTGCGACGATCATGAAGCGGTCCAGATCCAGTTCAAGCCCGAAGCGCTCCTCGTCCCAGCGGATCGAGTGAATCAGCGAATCCATTGCGTGACGGGTCTTGTCGAGATCGTGCGGCTCGACCCACACCTGCAGCAGCTTTTCCTTGCCCGAGCCCGTTTTTACGCGCTCTTCCAGCGCAACGAGCTTGCCGGCGACAAGTGCGAACAGATAGCTCGGCTTTCTGAACGGATCTTCCCAGCGCGCGAAATGACGGCCGTCCGGCAGATCGCCTTCTTCGAGCAGATTGCCGTTGGACAGCAGCACGGGGTAATCGGCCTTGCTGGCCCGCAGCGTAACCGTGTAAGTGGCCATGACGTCCGGCCGGTCGAGGAAGTACGTGATGCGACGAAAGCCTTCGGCCTCGCACTGCGTAAAGAAATTCCCACTCGAAACATACAGGCCGGAGAGCGTGGTGTTCGCGGCCGGATTGCAAATGCTCGTGAGCGTGAGTTCGAACTTTTCCGGCACGTTGTCGAGGACCAGGCCGTGTTCGTGCGCATGCGCGTTGGCGAACGGCTGGCCGTCGAGCGTGGCGCTGACGAATTCAAGCTGTTCGCCCATTAGCTCCAGATGCGCGGCGCGCGACGCGTCCGGATTGCGGCGCACGCGCATTGTGTTCTTCACGACCGTGCGTTCCGGCAGCAGGTCGAATTCGAGTGCGACGGTGTCGATCAGGAAAGCGGGCGGCGCATAATCGGCGCGGCGGATCACATTGGGCGTTGCGGTATCGGCCATGGCGTTCTGTAGTGATGGGACTCGAGCGGCCGGCGCGCGAAGGCACGTGAGCCGGGCTTGTCGAGCCATTGTACAAAGCCTCGGCGAATCGTGCGGAGCGAACTTTCGACCGTTCCCAATGCGCCGCAAGGCCGGCGCGCGACCGGCCGTCCAGACAGACGTAGGCGCACGCAGCGGGACCCGGAAAGGTGGGGCCGGGCCTACGGTCTACGTACAATACAAACACGAGCCGACCCAAACGCTTCCCGAGGTAGACCATGAAAACGAACCGATGGACGCGCCGCGCCATGCTGCTGCTGGCGGCGCTGACCGTGCTGCTGTCCGGCTGCACCACTTACGTCACGACACAAGTCACCGCGTTTTCCGACTGGAGCGGCGGCGACGCGACGCGTACCTACGCGTTCGCGCGCGAACTCGACCAGCGGAACAATCTCGAACTGACCACGTATGAGCACATCGTCGCCAATGAACTGGCCACGCACGCGTTTCGCCAGGTGGACGGCGCGGAGGCGCGCTATCTGGTCGGGCTATCGTATGGAATCCGCTCGGACGTGGTGACAGTGGCCGAGCCGGTCTATTACAACCCGTGGCCCGCGCCTTACTGGGGGTGGGGGCGCCCGTATGATCCGTGGGGGCCATGGGGACCGTTCCCCGCCGGATACGTGAACCAGAGCTATCCGATCTTCACACATCTGCTAGGTATTCGGATCACCGAGCGCGCGACCGGCAAGGAAGTCTACAACGTGACCGCGCGCAATTCGGGCGACGAGTCGTCGCTGGTGAGGGCTATGCCGTATCTCGCCCGCAGCGCGCTCGCTGACTTCCCGCTTGGCAATGGCGTCGTGCGTACGGTCAAGATTCCGCTCGGCGGTGGCGCAGGCGCTCCGAACGAAACGCCTGTGCCCGCCGCTGCACCGGCGTCGGCCATGGCGCCGGCGCCCGCATCCGGCGCGAAAGCCACGCAGTGACGGAGCGGTGAGCGCGGCGCGCAATCCGGTTGGCGCCCGGATCTCACGGTTCGCTTCAGATTCCCGCGCCGAACAATGCCATCGTCCCGAGAACGACGAACAGCACGGCGGCGATGCCATGCACGACGCCGGTCGGCAGACGGTGAGCGAAACGGTCGCCGAGCAGGATCGCCGGCACGTTGGCGATCGTCATACCCAGCGTGGTGCCGGCCACCACGCCGAAGAAATCGTGAAACCGCGCGGCAAGCGCCACCGTCGCGATCTGCGTCTTGTCGCCCATCTCCGCCAGGAAAAATGCCACCACAGTTGCGCCGAAGACGCCGAGGTGGGTGCGGTTCGTGTTGGCCTCGTCATCGGCGAGCTTGTCGGGTACGAGAATCCACAAACCCATGCCGATGAACGAAATAGCCAGCGCCCAGCGCATCACAGTGGGCGTGAGCAGCGAGCCGAGCCACGCGCCAAGTGCGCCCGCGCCCGCGTGATTGACGAGTGTCGCGGCCAGCACGCCCAGGATAATTGGCGCTGGCTTGCGATAACGCGCGGCAAGCACGAGCGACAGCAATTGCGTCTTGTCGCCGATCTCGGCGAGCGCGACCGCTCCGGTCGAAATAAGAAAAGCGTGGATCACGTTGTTTTGAATTCCCGGGCCGAGATTGAACGAGCGACGACCCACGACACGCCGGGCCCAATTGCGGCGGGGTGTGGGTCATCGGTCTCGCCAGGCCAGAGGCTGCGGCTGCCATGGCCGTGACGGCCAAGTCTGTTGACAGGCGCCCCCGCGAATTCGCGTTCCACGAGCCCAGCATGCTTGCCGGATGAACGCGCTGCAGGGCGGCTACTCCCCAATGAGGGGCGGATTATAGCAGGCGTCGCATGACGGCCGCAGCGCCGGCCCATGCATCGGCCGGCAAAATGAATGTATTGAAGTGCAACAGCGTTCGCAGAAAGTTTATTGAAAGTTTCAAGCGAGTTTCAGCGTAAGCCGCGTCGCGCAACACTGGAATCCGGCGGGAAAACGCGCCGCCATAGGCATTTCCCAAGGCGTCCCTTGAAACGTCCGCGAAATCTAATATGGTCTGAACGGCACCGTGGCAATCGCGACACGGATACAGATGGATACGTCTTTTTTGGCTGATTTAAACCAGAATCTTCAGTATGATTCCGGCCACTGCGGGAGCCGGAGCCAATCTATAAGGTCCATTGTCAGAGGCGCCTAAATAATCTGGCCGATGTGCCGTTAATTTCGGTGAACCTACAAAAAGACTGGATCGACCCGCGGCTGGAGTTGCCGGTCCGCGCGGCGCGCATACGCTATGAAGGCTGCGTGTTCCGTCAGGCGCTTCAACCTCTCCCTGCTTCTACGCGCGAACACCGATATGCCCGATCCGCACTGGACCATTCCGGTCGCTCGCTGGTCTAGCTGGCCTGCCGCCGCTTCTGCCGCACCCGACATCGGCTTTATCGAGCCGATCGTGCGGCGGCGTCTCAGCACTCTGTCCCGAGTCGCACTGAAGGTTGCGCACGATTGTGTCGGCGCCGGCGAGGCCCGCGTCGTGTTCGCCTCGCGGCACGGGGAGTTGCGCCGCACTACCGACATCCTCCGCGCGATCAGCTCCGGCGAGCCCGTCTCGCCGACCGCCTTCAGCCTCTCGGTGCTCAACGCCATGACGGGCGTGTTTGGCATTGCGCGGGGCGACCGCTCGGCGGCTAGCGCGATCTCCGCCGGCCCTGAAACGCTCGGCTATGCGCTCCTCGAAGCCCTTGCGCAATTCGCGACGCAGCCTGCGTCGCCGGTATTGCTCGTCTACGCCGACGAGCCTGCAGATCCTGCATACGGCACCATCGAAGACGAAGTCCAGGGCGGCGCGATCGCTATTCTGCTGAGCAGCGAAGGCGCGTTGGGCCATCTCGTGTGTGCGCGATCCGCGGCTGTCGGCCCGGACACCGCGCAACGGCGTGACACCACCGAGACCGACACGCGCTTCGCCACACAGAGCCAGGCGCTGCTGCACTGTCTCGAGACCCGCAAACCGACGGCCTGGCAGGGCGCCGGCGCCCTATGGCATTGGGAATGGCATGACCGCGCGGCTTGATTACGCCTGGCGACTCTTCGCCACCGGCATGGCGTTCGTCGTGTTCGGCATCTGCGGCGTGCTATTTTCGGTGCTCGTGTTTCCGCTCGCGTGGCTGTGGCCGCATCGCGCGTCGCGACAGCTTGCGGTGACGGGCGTGATCCACTGGTTCTTTCGCGCGCTTGTCGCCGTACTTCAGCGCATTGGCGTGATGGAGCTCGAAGTGTCGGGCGTGGACGCGTTGCGCGCGCGCAAGCCGTCCATCGTGGTGGCGAATCACCCCACGTATCTCGACGTGATGGTGCTGCTCTCGCTCACGCCGCATGCATGTTGCGTCGTGAAAAACGCGCACTGGAGCAATCCGTGTTTCTGGGGAATCGTGCGCTCGGCGGAATACGTCAGCAATGTCGATCCCGCGGAACTGGTCGAGGCCGGCGCGAGGCAGCTGGCCGCGGGCTATACGATGATCATATTTCCGGAAGGCACGCGCAGCCCCGCTCCGAACCGGTTGCATGCGTTCTCGCGCGGCTTCGCGCATATGGCGTTGAAGGTCGGCGCGCCGATCGTGCCTGTGCTGATGGATTGCGACCCGCCCGCGTTCACGAAGCAGATGCGCTGGTACCACGTGCCCGCGCGAGCGTTCCGCATGCGCGTGAACGTGCTCGAACCATTGGGCGTGGACCAGCTCAAGGCAGACGACACTACACCGGCTCTCGCTGCGCGCAGCGTGACGAGTGCCGTCGAAGCACACATTACTCAGCACCTGTTCGATTATGGATTCTTTAAAACTGGAAATTAAGCAGCTCCTCATCGAAGCGCTCGATCTGGAAGACCTGAGTCCCGCCGATATCGACGACGATGCGCCATTGTTCGATACCGACGGCATCGGTCTCGATTCGATCGACGCACTCGAAATCGGCATCGTGCTGCGCAAACAATACCAATTGACCATTGCGGCAAACGACGAACGCACGCGCGAACATTTCCGCTCGATCAGCACGTTGGCCGCGCTGGTCGAGAGTCAGCGCGAAGCGGCGCACGCTGCGAACGAAACCAACAGAAAAGGGGAATAAATCGTGTCCGAGGCAGAGATTCTTGAACGCATCCGCGCCATCTTCAAAGAGAACTTCGCAATCGAGCCCGAGCGCGTGACGCCCGACGCCCATCTGTTCGAAGACCTCGATCTGGATAGCATCGACGCCGTCGATCTCGCGATCAAGTTGCAGGAAATGACCGGCCGCCGAATCAAGCCGGAAGAGTTCAAGTCGGTGCGCACGGTCGGCGACGTGATCGGTGCTGTCGAATCCCTGCTGGCGGCCCAAGGCTGATGCCGGCAGTGCGCTCGGGAACGCCGGCGGCTGCGACTGAAGCGCCTGCTTCCGGCGCCTCGTCCACCGGCGGGCGCCATTGGGTCAAGGCAGTCGTGCAAGTGCTGGTGAAGCTCGCCTATCCGGCGTTAATCCTGTGCGCATGGCGGTGGGACACGCCGCGTTATGTCGGCTGCATGCTGTTCGCGATCCTGTGGTTGCAGCGCTGGGCCGGCAGCGGTCCGGTCGCGACATCGCTGCGCCGCCTCTCCGCAATCGACTGGACCGTGGTCGGCTTGCTGAGCTGCGCGTCGGCGGCAATCGTGTTGACCAACAGCGAGCTGCTGTTGCGCCTGTATCCATCGCTCGTCAATCTCGGCCTGCTGATCGCGTTCGGCGCGACGCTCGTGCGTGGCCCGTCGATGATCGAAAAGTTTGCGCGCCTCGGCAACCCCGATCTGCCGCTGGGCGCAGTGCGCCATACGCGGCGCGTTACTCAGGTGTGGTGTGTGTTTTTTCTGCTGAACGGTGCTTTCTCTGCTTATACCGCGCTCTACTGGAGCCGCGCGAACTGGTCGATCTATAACGGCGCAATTGCTTATGTGCTGATCGGTGTTTTGCTCATCGCCGAGGTCATATGGCGCTACCTCGTGGTGCTGCCGCGCGCCGCGCGTTCGGAGGCGGCATGATCGCGTTGCACGACCTGTTGTCGACTCCGTTGAGTACAGTAGCGGCCGCCGCGCCGGTTTGCCGCGATCGCGGTTTGCTGCTCGATCGCGCTGCGTTTCGCGCGCGCGTTGCGACGCTGCTGGCGGCATTGCAATCGCAGGCGGCGCAACGCTACGCATTGTGTATCGACGATCCCTTCGATTTCGCCTGCGCGTTATTCGCGCTGTTCGCATGCGGCAAGGAGCCGGTGATTCCGGCGAACGCGACGCCCGGCTATCTCGCCGATCTCGCCGATGCCTACGACGTCGTGCTCTCCGACGCTGCGCTGGCGCCGTATGCGCAAGCCGACGCGGACGCCGACGCCGACGCTCAAGCGCCGGGCGCACAAATCGACCCGCAAGCACCGCTCACGCTCTACACGTCGGGCAGCAGCGGCCGGCCCAAGCCGATTCGCAAGACGCTCGCGCAGTTCAACGCCGAGGTGCATACGCTCGAACAGCAGTGGGGCACGTTAGTTGGCAACGCGACGATGCTCGCGAGCGTGCCGCACCATCACATCTACGGTCTGCTGTTTCGCGTGATGTGGCCGCTGGCCGCCGGCCGCGCGTTCGACCGTGAGATCAGCATCGAACCGCTGCATCTGCAAGCGCAGCTCGCGCAGAGCGGAGCGGCGGTGATCGTGTCGACGCCCGCGCAGTTATCGCGCTGGCCTGCGCTGCCTGGCTTCGCCGGATTGACGCCCGCACCGCGCGCTTTTTTCTCGTCGGGCGGTCCGCTTGCGCTTGAAGCCGCGCACGAATATGCGGCGGCCTACGGCGCCGCGCCGCTCGAAATCTATGGCAGCACTGAGACGGGCGGCATTGCGTGGCGCCGCCAGGATCAGACGGATGCATGGCAACCGGTGAGCGGCATCGAAGTGCGCCGCGACGAAGACGGTGCGCTCAGCGTGCGCTCACCGCATCTGGACCACGACGGCTGGCATCGCACCGACGACCGGATCGCATTCGACGAGCAAGGCCGCTTCCGTCTGCAAGGCCGGCTTGATCGCGTAATGAAGCTCGACGGCAAGCGCGTGTCGCTGCCGGAACTGGAGGCGCGCCTCGCGCTGCATCCGTATGTCACGCAAGCGGCAATCGTGCCGCTCGAGGGCGGCGTACGTGAGCGCGTCGGCGCTGTCGTCGCGTTGACCGAAGCAGGTAATAAAGCATTGCGCGACGAAGGCCGCGTGCTGCTCGCGAAAACCTTGCGCCGACATCTCGCCGATTATTTCGATGTCGTCGTGTTGCCGCGTCACTGGCGCTTTCGTCTTGCGTTGCCGTTCGACGCACGCGGCAAGCTGCCGGTCTCGGCGGTCGCGGCGACGTTCGAACCGCGCGCCGAGGGCGTCGAAGTGCTGGCTGAAGCGCGCGGTGGCGACACCGCGGAGACACTGCATTACGAGTTGCGCGTGCCCGCCACGCTCCCGCATTTCGCCGGCCACTTTCCTGGCTTGCCGATTCTGCCGGGCGTGGTACAGATCGATTGGGCGATGCGGCTTGCCGCCGAGCAACTGCCTTGCGTGCGCGGTTTCACGTCGATCGATCGATTGAAGTTCATGGCGCCGGTTGGGCCGGGCGCGGTGCTCAAGCTCACGCTCGCGCACGATCCCGCACGTCAGCGGGTGCAGTTCGTGTATCGGGCGAACGAGCGCGAATGCGCGTCGGGCGTGATCGTTTATCGGGCGGACGCATGATGAACTTCGCTCCCTGCATCGTGATCCCGATCTACAACCACAAGGACGCGATTGGTGCGACCGTCGCGCATCTCGCGGTGCACGGCTTGCCGATTTTCGTCGTCGACGACGGCAGCGACGAGGCCACGCAGCAGGTGCTCGCGCAACTCGCGCACGAGTACGCGGCGCAGCTCACGTTACTGCGTCTGCCCGTCAACGGCGGCAAAGGCGCGGCGGTGATGGCGGGGTTGCGCGCCGCGCGCGAAGCCCACTACACGCACGCGTTGCAGATCGACGCCGACGGTCAGCACGACGCCACCGACGTGCCGCGCTTCATCCAAGCGGCGCGCGCCGAACCGGGTGCGGTGATTCTCGGCCGTCCCGTCTACGACGAGAGCGTGCCGAAAGCGCGTCTCTACGGCCGTTATCTGACGCATGTCTGGGTGTGGATCGAAACGCTTTCGCTGACCATTCGCGATTCCATGTGCGGCTTTCGCCTGTATCCGCTTGCGCTGGCTTGCGATCTGATCGACAGCGTGCAGTTGCCCACGCGCATGGACTTCGACATCGAAATTCTCGTGCGCCTTTATTGGCGCCGCGCCGCATTCCGCTCGATTCCCACGCGCGTCACCTATGCGAGCGACGGCGTTTCACATTTCGACGTGCTGTGGGACAACGTGCGCATCAGCCGCAGCCACACGCGGCTCGTGTGCGGCATGCTGGCGCGTCTGCCGATGCTGCTCGCGCACAAGTTCATGCCACGGCGTGCCGCGCCAGCCGATACACGGAGCAAACAAAGCGGCAGCCCTGAAGCGCAGGACTGGTGGCGTATTGCCGAACGTGGCAGTCATCTGGGCATGTCATTGCTCGCGCTCAGTTGCAAGTTGTTCGGCCGCCGCTTCACCGGGCTGTGGCTGCATCCGATCGTTGCTTATTTCCTCTTGACGGGACGTGCCGCGCGCGAGGCGTCCGCAAATTACTTCAGGCGTCTGCGCGAAGCCGAACCGCACGGCGATACGCCTCGCCCGGGCTGGCTCTCTGCGTATCGTCACATGCTGGCATTCGCCCAATCGGGCTTCGACAAGCTCGCCGCGTGGTCCGGGCGCGTCAACAATGCGGACGTCCAGTTCGAAGATCCTTCGGCGTTCGAAGCATTGGTCGCGAGCGGCAAGGGCGCGCTGGTTATCGGCGCGCATCTCGGCAATCTGGAGATGACCCGTGCGCTCGCCGCACAGGGCGCGTATGCGAAAGTCACGGCGGTCGTCTATACCGGACATGCGCGGCGCTTCAACAGCGTGCTGGCCTCCGCGAATGGAGAGTTCTCGCGGCACCTGCTGGAAGTCGCGGACTTCGGGCCCGAAACCGCGATGATGATGCAGGAGCGCGTCGACGCGGGCGAATTGCTGGTGATCGTGGGCGACCGTGTGCCTGCGCATGAAGCCGGCCGCACCACCGAGGCGCGTTTTCTCGGCGCGACTGCGCCTTTCGCACAAGGTCCATATGTGCTCGCGCATGCACTCGGCTGTCCGGTCTACCTGTTCTTCTGTCTGAAAGAACACGACGGTTATCGTCTTTATTTCGAGCCGTTCGCCGAGCGCATCGAATTGCCGCGCCGCGAACGCACGCAGCATCTCGCGGCCTGGGCGCAGCGTTATGCAGTGCGTCTCGAACATTACTGTCGCAAGGCACCTTATCAATGGTTCAACTTCTTCGATTTTTGGGCTCGCCCCAAGCGAGACGCGAATGGCCGAACATGACCTGATCGACGCGCCGGATGCCGGCGCGCATGCGGCTTCCAACGGCGACAGCCACGCGGCTCACGTCGTGATCGGCGGGCGCAAGCTGAGTATCGAAGACGTCATAGCGATTGCTCAGCATCGCGCGCCGGTTGCATTGAACGCGGACCCCGCGTGGCGCGCCCGTATTCAACGCGGCGCGGATTTTCTGCGCCGCCATCTTGCCGCGGGCGAGACGGTCTACGGCGTCAACACGGGTTACGGCGACGCCTGTGTGGTCGACGTGCCGATGGAGCTCGTCGAAGCTTTGCCGTTGCAACTCACGCGTTACCACGGCTGCGGCATGGGCCAATATCTCGACGACGCACAGACACTCGCCGTCATCGCCGCACGTTTGAACTCGCTCGCTTATGGCTTTTCAGGCGTGCGCCCGGTATTGCTCGAGCGCCTCGCTGACCTGGTCAATCATCGCGTGCTGCCGCGCATTCCCGCCGAAGGTTCGGTCGGTGCGAGCGGCGATCTGACGCCGCTCTCGTATGTCGCCGCGGCACTCGCGGGCGAACGGGAAGTCATGTTCGAAGGACGTCTGCGCGACGTGCGTGAAGTGTGGAACGAACTCGGACATACGCCGCTTACGCTCGCGCCGAAAGAAGGCCTCGCACTAATGAACGGCACAGCGGTGATGACCGGCCTCGCGTGTCTGGCGTTCGCTCGCGCGGATCATCTGACCCGGCTCACTGCGCGCCTGACCGCGCTTTGCACCGTCGCGCTCGACGGCCGCGCCGCGCATTTCGACGCCACGCTCTTCGAAGTGAAGCCGCACGCCGGCCAGGCGCAGGCAGCCGCATGGATACGCGACGATCTGGAAGGCCGCGACGATACGCCTGGCCACCGTTTGCAGGACCGCTATTCGATCCGCTGCGCGCCACATGTGATCGGCGTTGCGCGTGATGCGCTGAGCTGGGTGCGTCGCGACATCGAAAACGAACTGAACAGCGCAAACGACAACCCGCTGATCGATCCCGACAACGAGCGGGTACTGCACGGCGGCAACTTCTATGGCGGTCACATTGCATTCGCGATGGATTCGCTGAAGGTCGCGGTCGCCAATCTCGCCGATCTGATGGACCGGCAACTGGCGCTCCTCGTCGACGTCAATTTCAATAATGGCCTGCCGCGTAACCTGACTGGCGCCGCGCCCGCGCGCGCCGCGATCAATCACGGCTTCAAGGCCGTGCAGATTTCGTCGTCCGCGTGGACTGCCGAAGCGCTCAAGAACACGATGCCCGCGAGCGTATTCTCACGCTCGACCGAGGCGCACAATCAGGACAAGGTCAGCATGGGCACTATCGCCTCGCGCGACTGTTTGCGCGTGCTGGAGTTGACCGAGCAGGTTGCCGCCGCGCATACGCTGGCAACGGTTCAGGCCGCGCGTTTGCGCTTGCGCATCGACAGCGCCACGCCGGTTCCTGCAGCGTTGCGAACGTTCATGGAAAACGTCGGCACGCAATCTCCTTTCGTCGACGAAGATCGCGCGCTCGAACATGATTTGCGCGCGCTGACTGCGCGCATTGCCGCATGCGGGTTGTTGCACGATTACCGCGGAGGACCGCAAGCATGAGTACGACGGAAAGCGCGACCCGCAAGGTACTGAGCGCGAGTGCAATAGTGGAGGTGCCGTTCCACGACGTGGATGCGATGAATGTGTGCTGGCACGGCCATTATCTGAAGTACTTCGAGATCGGCCGTGCGGCGCTGTTGCGCGCATTCGATTACGACTACCGCGAGATGCAGGCGTCGGGTTATCTGTGGCCGATCGTCGAAGCACATCTCAAGTATGTTCGCCCGGCTACGTACGGTCAGAAGATCGACGTGCGCACCCAACTGCTTGAACACGAAAACCGCCTGAAAATAGGCTACGAAATTATCGATTGCGAATCGGGCACGAGACTCACCAAGGGCTATACGATCCAGGTGGCGGTCGATGCCGCCACGCAAGAGCTGCAGTTCGTGTCGCCGCCAGTGGTCTTCGAGAAACTGGAGCGCGTATGGCGATAATGAATTCCAGCGTGCGGTTGTTGAGTGGACTGCGTGCCTGTGCGTTTTCTATTGCGGTGGCCAGTGCGTTGAGCGTGCCGGCATGGCCAGTGTATGCCGCGTCTACAGACGGCAATCCCGCACTGGTCTCGCAGGTCGCATCGCATCTTGCGCAGGCCAAAGGCGTGCGCGCGCAATTCACGCAAACGCAGACGCTGGCCGCGATGAAGCAGCCGCTCGTCAGTACCGGTTCCTTGTTGTTTCTGCGTGAGCGCGGCGTGATCTGGCATATCGACACGCCGTACAAAGCCACTTATGTCATCACCGATGCAGGCGTCGCCGAAATCAATGCCAACGGTCAGCGCGTCACGACGCACAGCGCGCAAGGCACGCGCGGCGTCGCGCAAGTTTCGAAGATGATGCGTGCAATGCTCGGCGGCGATCTGTCCGCGCTGTATTCCCAATTCGACGTGCAGGCCGAGGGCAGCGCCGCGCACTGGCGCATGCAGCTGACGCCGAACCAGCCGCAGCTTGCGCAGTCGATTAAAGGCTTGCAGATGAGCGGCGGAGACTTCCTGCAGAGTTTGCGTATCACGCTCGCCAACGGCGATACGACGCAACTCGGATTCAGCAAGAGCGAAGCGGTGAGCGAACCGGCCGTGGCCGAACGCAGTCTGCTCGGGACGCCCTGATGGACCTGCTGCAACACAGGTCCGCGAAAAACGCGTGGGGCATGCGCGCCGCGTGGCTGCTGCTCGCGCTCGTCGCGGCGTTGTATTGCGGCTGGCGCTTCGCGGGGCCGTCGCCGTTGCAGACGAATCTGCTTGCGCTGCTGCCGGCAACTGAAGCAGATCCGGTCGCGGAGAAAGCGGTCGATACGCTGGCGAGCGCTCTCGGCGACCGCACGGTTTTTCTCGTCACCAGTCACGACGATGCACACGCCAAAGCGGCGGCAAAGCAACTCGGCGCTTCGCTGCAGAAAAGCGGGGCGTTCGCTTCGGTGACGGCGGAGTTGCCGCCATTCGATCTGTCGCAGATAGCGGCGCTGTATCTGCCATATCGTTTCGGCTTGCTGACGCCTGCCGACCGCGCGGCAATTGCAGGCAGTAAGGCGCCGGACGCCGCGTTGCGCGACGCGCTCGCCCAACGCATCTATAGCCCGGTGCGCGGCGGACTCACTACGTCGCTTGCCGACGATCCATTCGGCTGGCTCGAACACTGGCTCGGCAATCTGCCGCTTGCGACATCGAATCTCGAACTGGAAGACGGATTGCTGGTATCGCATCAAGACGGGCATCAAGGCACTGCGACGAGCGTACTGATCATGGCTACGCTGCCAGGCTCTGCATACGAAACCAAAACGCAGCACGCGGTGCTCGCGGCCCTGTCGCGAGGCGAGCGCTCGTTGAAGCAGGCATTCCCCGACGTGTCGGTCGCACGAACCGGCGCCGTGTTCTACGCCGAGTCGGCGCGCAGCGCGTCGGAACGCGAAGTGCATCTGATCGGCGTCGCGTCGCTCGTCGGCATCGCGCTGTTGATGATGTGGGTGTTCCGTTCACCGCGTCTGCTTCTGCTCGGCTTCGTCTCGACCGCGCTCGGCATCGTCTGCGCGCTTGCGGTGACGCTGCTCGTATTCGGCAAGTTGCATCTGCTGACGCTCGTGTTCGGCGCGAGTCTGATCGGCGAAGCTGTCGACTATTCGATCCAGTATTTCGTCGTCTATCTGGGTGCCGGGCGCCATTGGGATGCGCGACGGGGCGCACGTGCGGTGCGTCCCGCGCTGAGCGTGGCGCTTGCCACGAGCCTGCTTGGTTACGCGATTCTCACGTGGGTGCCGTTTCCCGCGCTCAAGCAGATTGCATGCTTTGCGATGGCGGGCATCGTGACGGCGTTCGCCTCGGTGATGTGGCTGTTGCCCGCGTTGCTGCCGCATGCGCCGAAGCGCAGTCCCCGGCGACTGTTCGAGCGCTCGGCGCGTTTGTTGAGCGCATGGCATCGCTTGATCGGCGGCAAGCGTGCGTGGATCGTGGCAGCGCTGTTGCTGATCGTCGCGATTCCCGGCTGGTTGCGTCTCACGAGCGACGACGACGTGCATCTGCTGATTCAGCGCGATCCGTCGCTCGTCGCGCAAGAGGACAAGGTGCGCAACGCGGTGGGAATCGATAACAGTGCGCAGTTTTTCGTCGTGCGCGGTGACACGCCGGAACTCGTGTTGGAGCGTGCCGAAGCGCTGGGGACAAAACTCGAGGCACTTGGCGGCACGCCGAACGAGGTGGGCGGTTATCAATCGGTCGCACAGTTCGTGCCGTCCGCACAGCAGCAGAACAGAGACCGCGCGTTGCTCGCGCAGCATGTGTTCGACGACACGGCGGCATTGCGCGCCACGCTGCTGCAAGCGGGCTTCAAGGACGAAGTCGCCGACGCGTGGATCGCAGCGGAAAAGAATGCGCAAACGAAACCACAAACGCTTCTGACCGTCGACCAGTGGCTCGCTGCGCCGTGGTCGCAACCATACCGGCATTTGTGGCTCGGTCAGGTCGATGCGGCGACGAAAGCGTATGCCGCCGTCGTGATTCCGCAAGGCGTGACACCGCGCAACGAGGCCGCCTTGATCGCGACCGCGCGCTCAGTGCCAGGCGTGGCTTTTGTCGACAAGGCCGCGAGCGTATCGAAGCTGTTCGGTGCGTATCGCGTGGACAGCGGCTGGTGGCTCGGCGGCGCGCTGACATTGGTGCTGATTCTGCTGATCGTGCGCTACGCCCGGAAACAACCGCACTCGGGGCACGCCGCGAACGAAGTGCCGCTCGCACACCGCATGCGCGGCGGCATCGCCGTGACGCTGCCTGTACTGCTCGCAGTAGGCGTCACACTGGCGGTATTCGGCTACGCTCGTGTGCCGCTCAATCTGTTCAACTGGCTGGCGCTCATGCTCGTGCTCGGCGTCGGCGCGAACTACGCCGTATTTCTGCGTGAAGGGTGCCTGCGCGGGGACGCGGATCTCGGCGCGGTGTGGACGGGCGTGCTGCTTTCGGCCGCCACCACGCTGTTGTCGTTCGGCATGCTCGGCATGAGCGCAATGCCTGCGCTAAAGAGTTTCGGCGCGACGCTCGCGCTCGGCATTGCGGTCTCGGTGCTGCTCGCGCCGATCGGCATGCCATCGGAATCCAGGAGGGCCGCATGAAAGCGCCACCAGTTTATTTGCACTCGCTCGGCATGATCAACGCGCTCGGCGGCGACCTCGACAGCATCGTGCCGGCGCTCGCCGCGAGCCACGCGCGAGGCATGGCGGCCGTGCATACGGGCATCGGCGACGCGTTTGTTGGCAGCGTCCTGACGCCGCTCGATCTCGCTCCGCCCGCCGATCTCGCGCGCTACGACTGCCGCAATAATCGCTTGCTGCTCGCCGCGCTTGCGCAGATCGCGCCGGCCGTCGACGCCGCGCGCGAGCGCCACGGCGCGCATCGGATCGGCGTGGTGCTCGGCACCAGCACATCTGGTATCGAAGCGGCTGAGGCCGCGTTCGTCTATCAGGCGCAAGCGGGCGACTTGCCGGCGAACTTCAACTACCGGCAGATGGAAATCGGCACGGCCGCGCCCTTCGCGGCGGCGGCACTTGGCTTGAAGGGCCCAGCGTTTACGATCTCGACAGCGTGCACGTCGAGCGCGAAAGCGTTCGCGTCGGCGCGGCGTCTGTTGCAATTGCAGGTGTGCGATGCGGTGGTGGTGGGCGGTGTCGATTCATTGTGCGAGTTGACGGTGCAAGGCTTTGCGTCGCTCGAATCGACCAGCGGCGAGCGCACCAATCCGATGAGCCGCAATCGTTGCGGCATCAATGTCGGCGAAGGCGCGGCCGTGTTTCTGATGAGCCGCGACGAAGCGGCGGTGCGCCTTGCGGGTGTCGGCGAATCGAGCGATGCGCATCATATTTCGGCCCCCGATCCGCAAGGTGTGGGCGGCGAGATGGCGCTGCGCGAAGCAATCGCGGATGCGGGCATCGCGCCGTCGTCTATCGGTTATGTGAACTTGCACGCCACGGCCACGCGCAAGAACGACGAGATGGAAGCGAACCTGATGTCGCGTGTGTTTCCCGACGGCGTCGCGACGAGCGGCACGAAACCGCTGACCGGCCATCAACTGGGCGCGGCGGGCGCGACCGAACTCGGCTTCGCCTGGCTCACGCTCGCACGCCATGACGTTGCACTGCCACGCCATGTCTGGGACGGCGAAGCGGACCCCGCGCTACCCGTGCTGGAACTCGTCGAAAGCGAACGGTTTTTGCCGCGCGGCGAGGGCGCTCAATACGTAATGAGCAACTCGTTTGCGTTCGGCGGCAGCAATGTCAGTCTGATTCTTGCACGGTAAGGCGCGATGAACTCGACACGAAGCATTGACGAACTGCTGCAGCAACCTATCGAAGCGATCATCCCGCATCGCGGCACCATGCTGCTGATCGACGCCGTGACCGCGTTCGACGAACAGACGCTGAGCGCTCGCGCGACCGTGCATGCCGATGCATGGTATGCGGACGCGCAAGGCGGGATGCCCGCGTGGATCGGCATTGAATTGATGGCGCAGTCGATCGCCGCACACGTCGCGTTGCTCGCCATGCGTGGCGGTGGCCGCGCGCGTCCCGGCGTGCTGCTCGGTTCGCGCAGCTACAAGGCGTTGCAGCCGTCGTTCGCAGGCGGCGCGCAACTGCTGATTCACGCAACGGAATTGCTGCGCAGTGACGAAGGCCACGGTGCATACGAATGCACGATTCATCACGACGACGTGTGTTGCGCCGAGGCGGTGATCAAGGTCTTCCAGCCGTCCGATTTTCAGTCATTCATCGAAGGGAGTTTCAATTCATGAGCCGGCGTGTTCTCGTTACCGGCGCAAGCCGCGGCATTGGCCGCGCGATTGCGTACCAGTTGGCCGCCGACGGCTTTGCAGTGTCCGTGCACTGCCGCACGGGGCGCGCCGAAGCCGAGGCAGTGGCGTCGGGCATCGCCGCTCAGGGCGGCACTGCGCGGGTGCTGCAATTCGACGTGCGCGAGCGCGCGGTGTGCCGCGATGTGCTCGAAACCGATGTGGCGGCGAACGGACCGTACTACGGCATCGTATGCAGCGCCGGCGTGACGCGCGACGCCGCGTTCCCCGCGCTCACCGACGAAGACTGGGACGTCGTGATCGAAACCGGTCTCGACTCGTTCTATAACGTCGTTCATCCGCTGACCATGCCGATGGTGCGTGCCCGCAACGGAGGGCGCATTGTGACTATCGCATCGGTATCGGGCGTGATGGGCAATCGCGGTCAGGTCAACTACAGCGCGGCAAAGGCCGGCCTGATCGGCGCGACCAAGGCGCTCGCGGTGGAACTCGCGACGCGCAACATCACCGTCAACTGCGTGGCGCCCGGTCTCATTGAAACCGGCATGCTCGACGAGATGCCGCTCGAACACGCATTGAAGACGGTGCCGATGAACCGCGTCGGCCAGCCTGCCGAGGTAGCGTCCGTGGTCAGCTTCCTGATGTCGGATGCGGCCTCGTATGTGACTCGCCAGGTGATCGGCGTCAACGGCGGGATGGTCTGATGAAGCGAGTCGTCATTACCGGCATGGGCGGCGTCACGGCGCTCGGCGATAGCTGGGACGCAATCGAAGCGCGTCTGAAAAGCGGCGTGAACGCAGTGCGGCGCATGCCCGAGTGGGACTACTTCGAATCGTTGCATACGCGGCTCGCATGTCCGTTGCCGCAGTTCGTCACGCCCGCGCATTATCCGCGCAAGAAGACGCGTTCGATGGGCCCCGTGTCGATGTATTCGGTGCGCGCAAGCGAACTCGCGCTCGCAGATGCGGGCCTCGCCGACGACGCGAGCATCAAGGACGGCCGCATGGGGGTCGCGTACGGCTCGTCGTCGGGCTCGGTGCAGCCGATCCGCGCGTTCGGCACGATGCTCGAAAGCGGCTCGATGAGCGACGTCACGTCGAACAGCTACGTGCAGATGATGCCGCACACGACAGCCGTGAACGTCAGCCTGTTCTGGGATCTGAAAGGGCGGATCATCCCCACGTCGTGCGCATGCGCGTCGGGCAGCCAGGCGATCGGCTACGCGTATGAAGCGATTCAGACCGGCAAGCAGACGCTGATGTTGGCGGGCGGCGCGGAAGAATTATCAGGTCCGGCGGTCGCGGTATTCGATACCTTGTACGCAACCAGCACGCGCAACGACGAGCCTCATCTGACGCCGCGTCCATTCGACGCCGCGCGCGACGGCCTCGTGGTCGGCGAAGGCGCCGCCACGCTCGTGCTCGAGGAATACGAGCACGCGGTGGCGCGCGGTGCGCGGATCCACGCGGAGATCGTGGGCTTCGGCTGCAACTCGGACGGCGCGCATATGACGCAGCCCACGGCGGAAACCATGGCGTTCGCGATGCAGCTTGCACTGAAAGACGCCGCGCTTCCGCCCGAAGCGATCGAGTATGTGAACGCGCATGGCACGTCCACGGATCGCGGCGATGTCGCGGAGAGCCACGCAACCGCGCAGACATTCGGCGAGCGCATGCCGATCAGTTCGCTGAAAAGCTATGTGGGCCACACGCTGGGCGCGTGCGGCGCGCTCGAAGCCTGGTGGACCATCGAGATGATGAAGCGCAACTGGTACGCGCCCACGCTGAATCTGCAGGACGTGGACCCGGCCTGCGCGCCGCTCGATTACATCATCGGGACGGGGCGCGAGATCGACGCCGAACTGGTGATGAGCAACAACTTCGCGTTCGGCGGGATCAACACGTCGCTCATTTTCAGGCGTGTTCGATGAGCGTGGCGTTGCAACGCGTGGTCGTTACCGGCATGGGCATCGTGTCGTGCCTCGGCAATTCGCTCGACGAAGTGTCGGCTGCATTGCGCGCGGGGAAATCGCGCATCGAACGAGTCGACGCATGGCGCGAACGCGGCTTTGCGTCGCAAGTCGCAGGCGTGGCGTCGGTCGCCAATGAAGCGCCTTTCGAGCGCAAGCTGGAGCGCTTCATGGGCGATACCGCGCGCTTTGCCTGCCATGCGGCGCGCAAGGCGATCGACGATGCCGGGCTCGATGCCGCCATGTTGCGCTCGCCGCTTGCCGGCACCGTGATCGGCTCGGGCGTCGGCACGATGTCGAGCTACGACGCCGCGATGGCCGTTGCCAACACGCGCGGCGTCGATAAAGTGCCGCCATACACGGTGCCGCATGCAATGAGCAGCACAGCCTCCGCGAACGTCGGGCAGGTGTTTGGGCTCGAAGGCGTGGGCTATTCACCGTCGTCGGCATGCACGACTTCCGCGCTCGCGATTGGCCAGGCGATGCAACTGATTCAGACCGGCCGCCAGCAGATCCTGCTCGCGGGCGGTAGCGAATCGCTGCACGACAACATGACGCTGATGTTCGACGCGATGGGCGCGTTGTCGCGCCGCTCCAACGATGCGCCCGAGCGCGCGTCGCGTCCTTACGATACGAAGCGCGACGGCTTCGTGATCGCGTCGGGCGGCGGCGTGCTCGTACTCGAAGCGCTGGACCACGCAGTGGCGCGGGGCGCGCGCATCTACGCGGAACTCACGGGGTTCGGCGACTGCACGGACGCCGGCATGGTCACTCCGCGCGCGGCAGGCATCGCGCGCGCCGTGCGCGGCGCACTGGACGAAGCGGGCAAGCGTCCGGACTACATCAACACGCATGCGCCTTCCACGCCGCTTGGCGACGTCGAGGAACTGCATGCGTTGAGGCAAGTGTTCGGTGCCGCATCCGAGCGCGGTGTGCCCGCATTTTCGTCGACCAAGGGTATGACCGGGCATCCGCTTGGCGCATGCGGCGCACACGAGGCGATCTACACGTTGCTGATGATGCGCGACGGGTTTATTGCAGGCACCACAGGGATCGATTCGGCGGAGCCGGAAATCGACAGCATGCCGCTCGTGTGTGAGACGCGTGACGCGCGTATTCGCACGGCGATGTCGGTGTCGTTCGGCTTCGGCGGCAGTTGCGCGAGCTTGATGTTCGAGGCATGGCAGGGCGGCTGAAACGGTCGCAATTTTAAAGACGAGGGTGATAAAAATGAAAAGAACATTGGTGCTGGGTGCATTGACGATTGCGGCCGCGACGCTGACGGGTTGTGCGACACAGGTGAAGTCGCTGCCGCTCGCGGCCGCGGGCGGCGAATCGCGCGGCGGCGTTCCCGTGTATTTCGGTGAGCAAAGCCATCCGGCCGTGAAGCGCGGATTGGGCGACGTCTCGTACTCGGTGCGCATCGCGCGCAAGGTTGCGGGCCCCGACGACGCATGCCGCGAGGCGCTCGCCGAAGCAATCGGCAAGCTTCGCGTGGCGGCGCGCGAGCGCAACGCGAATGCGGTGATCGACGTGACGACGCGCTTTCACAGCAGCGAAAGCAATTCGTCCAGCGAGTTCACCTGCGGCGTGAGCCCGAGTGCCGCCGCGATCGCGATCAGCGGCCGGCTCGCTGTGCTCGAGGCGAACTGATGCAATTACAAGAACGAAGTACGCGAAAGCGCGACTGAGTTCACCTGCGGCGCGGGTGCAGTGATTGCGGGCGTGGCGTTGAAGGGTGACGTCGTCACGTTGCGCAAGTAACGCAACCTGAGCCGACTCAGGCGGTCTTCACCGCCGCGACATTGACGAGCGTCTCACGGCGCTTGCCGGGTTGCGGACGGTAAAGGCCGAGCCGCTCGAGCAGACCGAAGTCTTTCGCGCGGCTCCACCAGAGATAAGGCAGGGACACGTTGCGTTCGGTAAAGGTGAAGCCGCCGCGACGAATCATGTCGAGATAGCCGTCCGCGCTTTTTTGCACCTGCATTGGATGACGAAACAGCAGCCGGATCACCCACGACCTGATGTACGCGTCGGTGGATTCGGCGAACAGCAGCACGCCGCCGGGCTTCAACACGCGGCGGAATTCGGCGAGCGCGCGGTCCTGCTCGACGAGATGATGGAAAGTCTGATGGCAGAACACGATGTCTGCGCTCGCATCGGGCAGCGGCAGCGCCGCGCAGTCGCCGTGCAGCAGTTCGATGTCGGCGACCTTGTCGCGGCAGGCGTTGGCCGCATTGGCCGCGAGCGCAAGCGACGGCTCGTGATAGTCGATGCCGACGATGCGGCGCGGCTCGAATGCATCGGCAAGCAGGCCAAACGAAATGCCTTGTCCGCAGCCAACGTCGACGATGACGGGCGCTGCGGGCAAGGGCGTATCGATCAGGCGCTTGAGGTCGTTGATCGCGACGCGCAACACATGATGTTCCCATGTGTGAGTACGCAGAAACCAGATTCCAAATGCCGTTTCCGGCACGAAAGGCACACTGGATGTTTGAGACAGCGACACGCTGGACTCCCCGGTGAAATATTTATTGCTGTTAGAGATGCGATGTAACAGGACGTAAGGATGCAGCGTAATGCTGCGTCGAGCAAGCAAACGATTGAGGCGAAATTGAGTACACATGACATGAAGCACACGGCGGGACACATCACGGTCGACGTCGCGATCATCGGCGCCGGTCCGGCCGGTGCAGTCGCGGCCGCATTGCTGCGCAAAGCGGGACGCTCGGTGCTCGTGCTGGAGCGCCAGCACTTTCCGCGTTTTTCGATTGGCGAAAGCCTGCTGCCGCAAAGCATGGCTTATCTGGAAGAAGCCGGCATGCTGCAGGCGGTGATCGAGGCCGGATTTCAGTACAAGAATGGCGCGCAATTCGTGTATCGCGGCCAATCGTCGTCGTTCGATTTCCGCGACAAGCACAGTGCGGGATGGGGCACGACGTATCAGGTGGAACGCGCGGTGTTCGACGAGATCCTGATTCGCTGCGCAGCGGAGCAAGGTGCGGATGTGCGCTTCGGGCATACAGTGCAGGCCGTGCATACCGGCGAGGGCACGGGTGCCGCGCCGCGCGTCGACGTGATCGACGAGGCAGGACATGCGTATCAGGTCGAAGCGCGTTTCATATTCGATGCAAGCGGCTTTGGCCGTGTGCTGCCGCGTCTGCTCAACCTTGAGGCGCCCACGCGTATGCCCACGCGCGCCGCGCTATTCTCGCATGTCTACGACGGCCTCCCCGCGGGCGCCCACGACCGCAACAAGATCTGCGTGGCAACGCATCCCGAGCGCCGCGACGTGTGGTTCTGGATGATTCCGCTTGCGGGCGGACGGTCGTCGGTCGGATGCGTCGCCGAGTCGAGTTTTCTCGACGTGCCGCCAACGGAGCGCGAGCCGAAGTTGCGTGCGCTGATCCAGAAGGAGCCGACGTTTAACCGGCTGATCGGCGACGCGCCTTTCCTGTTGCCTGTGCGGCATATTTGCGGCTATTCGGCGAATGTCGAGCGCCTGCACGGACCGGGTTATGCGCTCCTTGGCAACGCTGGCGAGTTCCTTGATCCGGTGTTCTCTTCGGGCGTAACGATCGCACTACGCTCGGCGCATCTGGCGGTACAGACCTTGAACCGTCAACTGGATGGCGAACAGGTCGACTGGTCCGCGAATTACGACGTGCCGTTGCGCAAGGGCATCGATACGTTCCGCGCGTTTGTCGAGCGCTGGTACACGGGCGAATTGCAGGACATCATTTTCCACCCTGACCAGACACCGTCGATCCGCCGCATGATCAGCGCGGTGCTGGCAGGCTATGCGTGGGACGAATCCAACCCGTATGTCGCCGATCCGGCGCGCAGGCTGAATGCCTTGCATGAGGTTTGCGCGCGGCGCTGAGTCCTCACGGGTGGGGCATGCAGCGAAACCATCAAGCCACTTTCGAGCGGCAATCAGGCCGCGAACCGGGCGACGCGCGGCGCGTGCTGCCGCACGTCGTCGCGGCGATGCACGCGCTTGCCTGCCGCGTAAGTTTCATAGACCGCGCGATCGTCGCCGAGCAGCGCGAAGGCGAACAGCAACTCTTCGAGCGACTCCGTGCGCGCGGTGCGGCGCGCGAGCAGCGGCGTTGCTCGAGGATCGAGCACGACGAAGTCCGCTTCCGACTTCGGCTTGAGCGTGCCCACCTTGTCTGCGAGATCGAGTGCTTCGGCCGCGCCCGCTGTCGCGAGATAGAACATGCGCGTGGCCGTCAAATGGTGGCCCGTCAATCGCGCGACCTTGTGCGCTTCATTCATTGTCTGCAGCATCGAGAACGACGTGCCGCCACCGACGTCCGTAGCGAGTGCGATCGGCATGTTAGCTTCGTCGGCCTTGTCGAAATCGAACAGACCGCTGCCGAGGAACAGGTTCGACGTCGGGCAATGCGACGCGACCGCGCCGGTTTGAGCCATGCGTTGCCGGTCTTGCGCGTCGAGATGAATGCAATGCCCGTACACCGCGCGGCGGCGTAGCAGGCCGTAGTGGTCGTAGATGTCCAGATAGCTGCGGTGACCGGGGAAAAGACTGTTGACCCATTTCACTTCGTCGGTGTTCTCGGCGACGTGACTCTGGATGAACACATCCGCATGCTTGCCCGCCAGCACGCCGCAAGCTTCCAGTTGCGCTTCGGTCGAAGTCGGCGCGAAACGTGGCGTGAGCGCGTACATCTGACGGCCGCGGTTGTGCCAGCGGCCGATCAGCTCGGCGCTGTCGTCATAACCGGATTGCGCGGTGTCGCGCAGGAACTCCGGACAGTTGCGATCCATCAGCACTTTGCCTGCCACCATGCGCAGATTGCGCGCCTCACTTTCGGCAAAGAGCGCGTCGGCCGACTCCTTGTGCACCGTGCAGTAGACAAGCGCGGTGGTCGTGCCGCAAGACAGCAGTTCTTCGAGGAAGAAGCTTGCTGTATCGCGGGCATAGGCCTGATCGGTGAAACGGCGCTCGGTCGGAAACGTGTACGTGTCGAGCCACGGCAACAGGCCAGCCGCAGGCGACGCGATCATGTCCGTTTGCGGGTAATGAATGTGCGTGTCGATGAAGCCCGGCACGATCAGCTTGTCGCGCATGTCCTGAACCGGCGTGCCCGGCGCAAGTCGAGACGCGAGTGCCGCGTACGCGCCCGCCGCGACGACATGGCCGTCTTCGACGATCAGAAGGCCGTCCTCATTGAAGATCGCCGCGTCGGGCGAGCGCGACGGATCGCCGTTGAAAGTCAGCAACTGCGCGCGGAATGCCGATTGGGCCGGGTTAGCCGTTGTAGCCGGGTGAGTCATGAGAAAACCGTCTCCGAATGTGAAAAGCTGAGCAGCGTGGAGGGCCGTGTTGCGATGCCCGCGCTGCAATACGTCGGCCCTTTAATGTGCGCCGCTTTGATTCCAATGCGCATCGAGCTTCGCGATCAGTTCCGCGCGCTCTTGCGGCGTAACGAACGACGCTTCGAAACCGTTGCGGATGATCGTGTAGACCTCCGCATCGTCGAGCTTCAATGCGTCGATGGTCGCCGCGTAGTTGGCGTTCACATAGCCGCCAAAATACGCCGGATCGTCGGAATTCACCGTGACGGCGACGCCGCGATCAAGCAGGTCCTTCAGCGTGTGCTTTGTCATGTCGTCGAACACGCAAAGCTTGAGGTTCGACAGCGGACACACCGTCAATGCGACACGCGTGTCGGCAAGACGCGCGACGAGCGCCGGGTCTTCGATGCTTCGCACGCCATGATCGACGCGGTCTACCTTGAGCAGATCGAGCGCTTCATAGATGTACGACGGCGGTCCTTCCTCGCCCGCGTGCGCGACGAGCTTCAGCCCGAGCGCACGCGCTTTTGCGAAGACACGTTCGAACTTCGACGGCGGATGGCCGCGCTCCGACGAATCGAGCCCCACGCCGATCAGGCGATGCTTGTACTGGTCGAACAGCGGCCGTGCTTCTTCGAACGTTGCAAGTGCATCTTCTTCCGACAGGTGACGCAGGAAGCACAGAATCAGCTTGCTCGACATGCCGCGCTTTTCCGCGTCGGCAAGCGCGCGCTCAATGCCGGCCACCACCGTCGCGATGGGCACGCCGCGCTCGGTGTGCGTCTGCGGATCGAAGAAAATCTCGCTGTGAATCACGTTGTCGGCGAGGCAGCGCTCGACATACGCCATCGTCATGTCGTAGAAATCCTGCTCATGCAGCAGCACGCTCGCGCCGGCGTAATAGATGTCGAGAAACGATTGCAGATCGGTGAATGCATAGGCTGCGCGCAGTGCTTCGATCGAGTCGTAAGCGAGCTTCACGCCGTTGCGCTCGGACAGCGCGAAAATCAGTTCGGGTTCGAGTGAGCCTTCAATGTGAATATGCAGTTCGGCCTTCGGTGCGAGCATGGCCTTTTCGATGAGGGACGTAGCGGTTGTTGTGTTCATGGTCGGTCAGAAGTTCGTTGGTGTCGTTGTGCGCCGGATGCGTAAGCGTGATGTCGACTCGCTTCGTCAAACCGTCTGCGCGGCGCGATGCACACTCGCGTTCGCTTCGACAGCTTGCAGCAGTTGCGCGGCCGCGGAAATCGCAATGATCTCCGGCGACTTGTCGACGATGCCATCCACGCCGAGCGGACACTTCATCCGCGCAATCCGCGAAGGATCGATGCCTCGCGCAGCGAGCCGGTGCTCAAACTGTTTGCGCTTGCTGTGCGAGCCGATCATGCCGAAGAACGCAAAATCGCCGCGCCGCAAAATACGCTCGGCCAGTTCGAGATCGCGCGTATGGTTGTGCGTCATGACGATGAAGTACGTGTTGGGCGCAGCCGTGTCGACGGCTTCGTCAGGCGCGTCGTTCGCGTCGATCTTTACGTTGTGCGCGTGCAGCGAGTCAACGGGCGGAAACTGCGCATCGCGCTCGTCGACCCAGCGTACCGTGCAAGGCAGCGTGGCGAGCACGCGAACCAAAGCGGCGCCCACGTGCCCCGCACCAAACAGCACGACCGGAAAGTCGCCTGGCGCAATGGTCTCGGTGAGCAGCGCGCCGCTGTCGTCGAACCCGGCGCCGTCCCACAGCAGGCAGTCGGCGGCATCGACACCCGGCTCGGGGTCGGACAGCATCACCGCATCCGGTGCGGGGCCGAATGATACGCTACGCACCGTCGATTGACCTGCGGCCACGCGCTTCGCGAGCGACGTGATCCAGCCGAGATCGCCGATGTCGAGCCGTTCGAACGCAAGTATTACGGCGCCGCCGCAGCATTGCCCGAGACTCGGACCGAGCGCGAAACGCTCGAGCCGGCGCATGTGCGGCGAGCGCATGCCGTCGCGCAGCACCTGGCGCGCAGTCTCGATCGCTTTCCATTCGAGGTGTCCGCCGCCAATCGTATGTTTCGCCGAATCGCGCGTAACGATCATCTTGGTCCCGGCCTCGCGGGGCGCCGAACCTTCGACGCGCGCGACCGTCACCAGCACGGCGGCGTCGCCGTGCGCGAGCAGTTGTTGCAGGTCAGGTAGCCATGCTTGCATCCGACGAATCTCCGTACAGTGCCGCTCGGGGTTTCCATGCGGCCGGTTGAGCCTGGTGCGAGGCGATCGTGTCGCGCCGGGCGTATCTGCAAGTCACTTGCGTTCGCTGCGCTTCGCCCGGATCTCCGCTTGCGTTGTCTGTTTCTCGCATGTCAGGCAGTCGTGTCGCTGGTCGACGCCTCTGTGCTCGTTCCTTGCTCGGATGCCGGCTCGCACGCGCTTTGTGCGTGCAACGCATCCAGTGCATCGAGGATCGCTTCGGGCGTCGCGGGCGCGCGCAACATCGGCGCATGCTGTGCACACGGTACCGCGGCCGCGATCGCGTCGCGAATCGCGAGGAACACGGAGAACGGCAACAGCAAAGGCGGCTCGCCGACAGCCTTCGAGCGGAACACTGTCGGCTCTGCGTTCGGGTTTGGGTAGAGCCGCACGTGGAAAGCGGCGGGCGTATCGTTCACAGCCGGAATCTTGTACGTGGACGGTGCATGCGTCATCAGACGGCCGTCGCGGTTCCACCATAGCTCTTCGGTCGTGAGCCAGCCCATGCCCTGAATGAAGCCGCCTTCGACCTGACCCAGATCGATCGCCGGATTGATCGACTGACCAGCGTCGTGCAGTACGTCGGCACGCAGCAGTTTCCATTCGCCGGTCAGTGTGTCGATCACTACTTCGGACACGGCCGCGCCATACGCGAAGTAATAAAACGGATGACCGGTCAGCGTTTTCGCGTCCCAATGCACCTTCGGCGTCGCGTAGAAACCGTCCGACCACAACTGCACGCGCGCGAGGTACGCGGCGCCGACCAGTTGATCGAAGGGCATCGCACCGCCGTTCACCGTTACCTCGCCGTTCGCGAACAGCACATCGTCCGCGTTGCCGCCGAGTTGTTTCGCCACGAGTTCGGCAAGCCGCGCACGAATGTTTCGCGCGGCGTCTTGCGCGGCCTTGCCGTTCAGATCGCTGCCGGTGGAAGCCGCGGTCGCCGACGTGTTGGCGATCTTCGAGGTATCGGTTGCGCTCACACGCACGCGCGAGAGCGGCAAGCCGAACTCATTCGCGACGACTTGCGCGACCTTCGTGTTGAGCCCCTGGCCCATCTCGGTGCCACCGTGATTGACGAGCACCGAGCCGTCCTTATACACATGCACCAGTGCGCCGGCCTGATTCAGAAACGGCACATTGAACGAGATGCCGAACTTGACCGGCGAAAACGCGAGGCCGCGCTTCAGTATTGGGCTTCTGGCGTTGAACGCGGCGATCGCTGCGCGGCGAGCGCGATAGTCGCTGGAGTCGAGCAGATCGTCGGTCAACGGCGCGATGATGTTGTCTTCGACAAGCTGTCCATATGGAGTCGTATCGCGCTCGCCTACGCCGTAGTAGTTGGCGAGGCGTACGTCTAGCGGATCGTGGTTCAGTTGACCCGCAATGCTGTCGAGCATCACTTCCATCACGAGTGCGCCTTGCGGGCCGCCAAAGCCGCGGAACGCGGTGTTCGACTGCGTATTCGTTTTGCAGCACAGCGCGACGATGTCGACGTCGGACAGGTAGTACGCGTTATCGAAATGACACACGGCGCGCGTGGCGACGGCGCCAGAGAGATCGGCGGAATAGCCTGCGCGCAACGCAATTTCCACACGGGCGCCGAGAATGCGGCCATTGTTGTCGAAGCCCGCTTCGTATTCGTAGATCGCGTCGTGCCGCTTGCCGGTGATCATGAAGTCGTCGTCGCGATCGGCGCGCAGTTTGACCGGACGACGCAGCAGCTTCGCCGCGAGCGATGCCACGCAGGCGAAGAGCGCCGATTGCGATTCCTTGCCGCCGAAGCCGCCGCCCATCCGGCGGCACTCGCACACCACGTTATGCGCGGGCCAGTCGAGCATATGCGCGACGACCTGCTGCATTTCGCTCGGATGCTGCGTCGAGCTATAGACGAGCATGCCGTCCATCTCTTTCGGCACCGCATACGCGACCTGGCCTTCCAGATAGAACTGCTCCTGGCCGCCGACTTCGAACGTGCCGCGAATTTTATTCGGCGCGGCGGCGATCTTCGCGTCCGGATCGCCGCGCTTCAGATGCAGCGGCGGCAGCACGAACTGTTTGGCGGCCTTCGCGTCCGCCGGGGTGAGAATCGCGTCGAGCGGCTCATAGCGGATCACGTCGTCGCTCTTTGCGAGCGCCGCGGCGCGGCGCGCGAGCTCGTGGCTCTGCGCAATCACGGCGAACACAGGCTGACCGAGGTACAGGACTTCGTTGACGGCGAGAATCGGGTCGTCGTGCAGCACAGGGCCGCAATTGTTTTCACCTGGGATGTCTTCGGCGGTCAGCACCGCTATGACGCCGGGCGCTTTCTTCACCGCGTCGAGATCCATCGACACGATGCGCGCGTGCGCATGCCGCGACAAGCCAAGCGCCGCGTGCAGCGTGCCTTGCAGTTCGGCGATGTCGTCGGTGTACGTGGCCTCGCCGCTCACGTGCAGCGCGGCCGATTCATGTGGCAGCGCGACGCCGATCGCGGCTTCGGGTCGATGCAGGTCGGCGGGGCTTCCAGCCGGGCCTTCCGCCTGTTTTGCAGCGCGTTCGACAAAAGCATCGGTGCGATTCATCACGACGGCTCCTTCACGATCGCGTCCGGCGTGCCGGCTTCGAACGCGAATGCATTCACGTCGAAGAGCGCGAGCGGCGCGCCCTCGCGCGTTTCCAGATGGAAGCGCCACAGCAGGTTGCGCGCCACCTTCAGCCGATAGGCGCTCGATGCGCGCATGTCGGTGAGCGGCTGATAGTCGGCGGCAAGTGCGTTCATGGCCTGCCGCGCGGTGCTTTCGTTCCACGTCCCGCCGCTCAGCACGGCTTCGGTTTGCGTGGCCCGCTTCGGCGTTGCAGCCATGCCGCCGAATGCGACGCGAGCCTCGACGATCGTGCTGCCTTCGTCAATATGCAGAGCGAATGCGGCGCAGACCGCCGAGATGTCCTGATCGTAGCGCTTGGACACTTTGTAGGTGCGAAAGCGCAGATTGCCCGCCGGCCGCGGCACGCGCAGCGCGGCGACGAATTCGCCCGACACGAGCGCGGTTTTCTGATAGCCGAGATAGAACTCGTCGAGCGGCAGCGTGCGCGTTTTCGTGCCGTGGCGCAGCACCACTTCGGCACCGAGCGCAAGCAGCGCGGGCATCGAATCGCCGATCGGCGAACCGTTTGCAACATTGCCGCCGAGCGTGCCGGCATTGCGGATCGGCAGCGATGCAAAGCGCGTCCAAAGTTCGGCGAGTTCGGGGTAGTCGGCGGCTAGAGCCGCATACGCGTCTTCGAGCGTGACAGCCGCGCCGATGGTGAGCGTCTGCGCATCGCGCTCGATCGTCTTCAGTTCACGCACATTGCCGATGTACAGAACGTCGCCGAGATCGCGGAACTGCTTGGTGACCCACAGGCCGACGTCAGTGCTGCCGGCCACGAGCCGGGCTTGCGGATGTTCGGCGCGAAGCCGCGCGAATGCGTCGAGCGTGAGCGGCGCATAAAACGCTGGCGCGCCGAAGGCCGCGCCGCGCGTGTCGGGCGCGCGGTACTCGAAGGTGTCGTTGCGTTGCAGTTTGCGCAGCGTTTCTTCGACAGCCTTGCGATCGAGCGTCACGCGCGGGTATTGCGCATAGTCGAACATTTTCTGCGATGCGTCCACGATCGGCCGGTACCCGGTGCAGCGGCACAGGTTGCCGGAGAGCGCAGTGTTGATTTCGTCGCGTGTCGGCAGGCCGGCAGCCGCTGGCTGGTTTTCGTAGAGTGCCCACATCGACATCACGAAGCCTGGCGTGCAGAAGCCGCACTGCGAACCGTGACAGTCGACCATTGCCTGTTGCACGGGATGCAGCGTGCCGTCCGCAGCGCGCAGGTCTTCGACCGTGAACAGGGCTTTGCCGTCGAGGGTGGGCAGGAACTGGATGCAGGCGTTGACCGCTTTCAGCGCGAGCGCGCCTTGCGCGTCGAGCTCGCCGATGACGACCGTGCAGGCGCCACAGTCGCCTTCAGCGCAGCCTTCCTTGGTGCCGGTGCAATGCAGGTCTTCGCGCAGATGCTGGAGCACGGTGCGCGATGCGGGTACGCCGGAGATCTCGTGGACGGACCCTTGGCGATAAAAGCGGATGGTTTGCGTTGTCATGGCGAATCCAGAAGACAGTGCGGACCGGGCGCGCGTTACGCATGGGGTCGCGCCAAAGCCGGCCTCGCGCACGTAGATCGCCATCCATATCCGAAGATAGCATTACGGCGCCCCAAAAATATTTCCGATGTCGCATGAAGCTTATTCGGAAGATGCAATGAGATCAGTCCGATTTGAGTCGGATTCGCTTCGCGCGGGGAAGTTGCGTCGGGCGGGGGACGCACCAGCAAAAGCTGGCAGAAGGCGGAGAAGGAGCAGGCGAAGGGGCCGGGGCGGGACTGCGGACCAGGCGAAGCGCCGACCCGGCGGTTCAAAAACGCCGGAAACCGGGACGCGCGACGGCGGCAGCAACCGGATCGGCCCCGATCCACATAGGCGGTATCACTGCGGCGGTCTTCGCCATAGCGCCGCGCCGTCTAAAACCGGCAAATTCCCTCAAGCAATCCGTCTGCGATTGCGCACTAGGCTAATCGCCAGCGGAACAAAAGCCAGCACGAAGCCGACCAGTGCCCACATCGGCAGCGTCAGCCCCAGGATCGGCGGATAGGCGGTTTCGCATAGCCCGGCCACCTTGAATACGCCCGGCAGCCAATGCGCAGGCGGCAAGCTGTCGACGATAGGCTGCAGCGCGTCGAAGCCACAGCTGAAGCCCGGATTCGCCTGCACATACACGTGCCGGGCCGCCGTCACGATACCCGCCAGCGCCGACAGTGCCGCCAGCGTTTCGAGCAGACGCACACCGCGCCAACTATTGAACCGCGCGCCGAGGAACGCGAAGATTGCGATCAGCAGGAAGAAATAGCGCTGGATGATGCACAGCGGGCACGGGTCCTCGTGCTTGACGTACTGCAGATACAGCGCGCCGGCAACGAGGCCGACGCAGATCAGGCCAAGCAGGACCAGCAGGGAGCGCTCGCGGCGCAGCATCGCATTGTCGTTGTTCATGGATCGTGTGGCGGTTGTGTAGCTGTTGTGTGGCCGCTAATCAGCGGAAACGGCGAGTGCCCGCGATTTTAGCGCGAACCCCCGCCCACACGACGCCACACCCGCACGCAAACCGTGACGCCGCTCAGCGAATCGCGTTGAGCACCGCTTCGGCGCCCCGGCCAATGGCGAGAAGCGCGTCGTCGGCGTGCGGCGCGCCTGCCAGCATCAGGCCGACCGGGGCGTCGCCTCGCAAGTGGCAGGGCAGCGACAGCGCGCAGGCGTCGAGGAAGTTGAACACGCCGGGGTTGCGCAGCATCAGTGCGTTGGTGCGGCCGAAGAGGTCGTCGTCGGAAACGAGTTCGGCGACGCGAGGCGGCAGCATCGGCACGGTCGGCGCGACTACCGCGTCGAAGCGCTGCCACAGCGTGCGCGCCGCTTCGGCGAGCATCGCGTCGCGTTCGGCGAGCAGGTCCAGATAGTCGGCGGCGCTTGCCGGCTGGCCCTTGAGAATGCGCACCAGCACGCGCGGATCGTATTGCTCGCGGTGCTTCTCCAGCAAAGGACGATGCCACGCATACGCTTCGATCGGCGAAAAGCCGAAACGGTTGATGTCCGGCAGACGGTCGAGCGGCGCAAAGCGCACTTCGCTGACAATCGCTCCGGCCGCTTCGAGGTGCTTGAGCGCGGTGTCTACAGCGGCCGCGACCTCGGGCTCGACGCCGTCTGTCACGTAGTTGGTCAGCACGCCGAGGCGCACGCCTTCGAGCGGCCGCGCAGCCGGCACGCGCGGTTCGAGCCCGGCGAGCGTGCGGTCCACCAGTGCGCAGCACGCCACCGAGACGCCGATCGGGCCGAACGAATCGAGCGTCGGCGAAAGCGGCACGCCGCCCTGCTTCGGAACGCGCGCGGCGGTCGGCTTGAAGCCGGTCAGACCGCACAGCGCGGCCGGAATGCGAAGCGAGCCACCCGTGTCGGTGCCGAGCGCGACGGCGGCCATGCCGTCCGCGACGGATGCCGCGGCGCCCGACGACGAGCCACCCGAGATCCGCTCGTCGCCCTTTACGTCGCGCCGGTACGGCGACAGCGGGTTGCCGTAGTGCGGATTGAGTCCAAGCCCGGAAAACGCGAATTCGCTCATATTGGTTCGTCCGACGATCACCGCGCCCGCCCGCTTCAGGCGCGCGACGGCTACGGCGTCATGCGTGGCGGGGGAGGCGTCGGCAAGCACCGTCGAGCCGGCGCGGGTCGGCTGTCCTTCAATGTCGAACAGATCTTTCACCGAGACCGGGATGCCGGCGAGCGGCGAGAGTACCGTGCCGGCGGCGCGCAAACGGTCGTGCGCGTCGGCGGCCTGGCGTGCGCCGTCTGCATCGATGTGCATGAAGGCGACCGCGCCCTGGCCCGCCGGATCGACGATCCGTTCGAGCGCGGTTTCGACGAGCGCGCGGCTCGTGGTGCGCCCCGCGACGAGGTCGGCGGCGAGCTGGGCAAGCGGCGGGAAGGGCGTGAATTCAGTGGCCATGATGTCGTTCGATCCGGTTGGTCTGCGTGAAGCCGCTTACGTAACGTTTCTACATGCGGTTTCTACATGCGGGTTTTACATGCGGTTGAAAAGCGTCGCGCGAAATGCCTCGATATGTTTCTGCACCGAGCGTTTCGCGCCTTCGGCGTCGCGCTCGCGCAGCAGGCGGAACAGTTCGAGGTGTTCTTCGTGAACGTCTTCGAGATGATGCGGCTCGGAGAGTGAAATGAACCAGAAGCGCAACGAGCGCTCATGCAGTCCGCGCAGAATGTCGGCGAGCACCGCGTTGCGCGAGGCGGCCGAAATGGCCAGATGGAACTCGCGGTCAATGTCCATCATGCCTTCTATGTCGTGCGCGGCGAGGCACACGGCCGAGCGCTCCAGCAGTGTCTGCATCGCGTCGTAGTCGTGCTGTTGCGCGTGACGCGCGGCGAGTTCGACGCAATAGCTCTCGTTGACGAGGCGCACGTCGATGATCGCAAGCACGTCGTCGAGTGAAACGGGACGCACCATGATGCCCTTGCGCGGCATGATGGTCAGCATCCCTTCGTGGACGAGCCGGTGCAGCGCCTGGTGCACCGGCGTCCTGCCGATGCCGGTCAGCGCCATCAACTCCGCTTCGTTGAGCACCTCGCTCGGCCGCAAACGCATCGTGATGATTTCGCGCTTGACGAACGCATATGCCTGTTCGGCGAGACTCGCGTTGGCGGTCGCGCGGGTGGGCCGTGGAGGGCGGGCGGTCTGCAAAAGCGTCATGTGAAGAAGGAGCGGACGATGTCGTCCGCGCATTGTAGAGCAAGGTCGAGCGAGCATTTCGCGGGCGCGGCGGGCGCTGGCTTCGGTCCGATGCAAGCTGCGTGAGCCTGGCCTGTCAGGGTGGCTCGTGCCGCCGAACCAGCCTCCGTGGACCGAGGCTGTTCGAGCCCGCCACGCCGCACAACTATTGATACCTCACGCGCTACCCGCCACCGTTGTCGCGGCGTGCTGAACCCTGACACGCGGCATCATCAGCGTGACGAGGCCTCCCACGATCAGCGCGCCCGCAATCAGCACGAGCCCGAACGTCACGCTATGCGTCGCGTCTTTCACAATACCGAGTACATACGGGCTGACATAACCGGCGAGGTTGGCGATCGAATTGATCACCGCAATGCCGGCGACCGCAGCGGTGCCTTGCAGGAAGCTCGTCGACATCGACCAGAAGATGCCGAAGCCCGCGAGAATGCCGATATACGCAATCGACAAACCGGTGACGGCTAGCGGAATCGAGTTCGTAACCGACGCGCTGCCGAGCAGGCCCGCCGCGCCGATGAAACAGCACACGGCGTAATGCCAGCGGCGCTCGCCGGTCACATCCGACGAACGGCCGATCAGAATCATGCCGATACCGGCAGCCAGATACGGGATGGCGGTAACGAAGCCGTTGGTCACGAGATTCGTCACGCCGAGGTCTTTGACGATCTGCGGCAGCCAGAACGAAAAACCTGCATTGCCGGTAACGAGGCAGAAGTAGATCAGCGTGAGCAGCCAGAAGCGGCCCGAACGCAATGCGATAGAGAGGCTATGTTCGGCGCCTTCCGCAGCTGCCGCGGCATTCTCACGCGAGATGCGGGCGAGGATTACGCGTTTTTCGTCGTCGCTCAGCCACGGGGCCTCGGCGGGCGTGTTGCGCAACACCGCGAGCGCCCAGAAGCCGGCGAGAATCGACGGAATGCCTTCGATCAGGAACATCCACTGCCAGCCGCGCAATCCGTGCGCTTCGTGCAGCGCCGACATCAGGAAACCCGACAACGGCGCACCGATGATGCCCGCCACCGGAATTGCAGCCATGAAGACGGCGACCATGCGCGCGCGGCGGTCGGACGGGAACCAGAACGTCAGATACAGCACGACGCCCGGCACCAGTCCGGCTTCAGCGACGCCGAGGAAAAAGCGCAGCACGTAGAACATGGTCTCGCTGCGTACGAACATCATCAGACACGACAGCAGGCCCCACAGCATCGTGATGCGGGCGATGGTGGCGCGCGCACCGAATTTCTTCAGCAGCAGGTTGCTCGGCACCTCGAATACGAAATAGCCGAAGAAGAAGATTCCCGCGCCCAGTCCGTACGCGGCGTTGGAAAGTCCGAGGTCGCCGGTGAACTGCAGCTTCGCATAACCGATGTTGACGCGATCCAGATACGACAGCACGTAGACAAGAAACAGGAACGGCATGATGCGCCACGTGATCTTGCGGATGGCGGCGGCTTCGAGCCAGGCGTCGGAAGACGCGTCGGCAGCGGATGGCAATGGGGTGCTCATGAATGCCTCATTGAACGATAGCTCATTCGACAACAGGTAACGCGCGCACGCGATAGGCGTGGCGCAGCGTGCGGTTCAGTACGGGGTCGTGCAATTCGAGTTCGAGCGCGTCGCCGTCGTCCATGCCGACAATGCCGCCTTGCACCGCGAGCGTGCCGCAGAACATGGCCGCGCCTTGTGCGAGCGGGGCGCGCGCGAGCAGGTCGGCGGCGGGTAGCAACGAGGCGACGCTGCCTTGTTGATACACGCGGCGCTCGCCGTTCGCGATCGCATGGGCGCGCAGTTCGAGCTGATCCCAATGGTCGGCGACGTCCTCGAATCGCCACGCGTCGCGCGCGACCGGCTTTGGACACACCTGCTTGGAGACGGTCACGCCGTAGGCCTCGACTTCCCGGTCGGTGTGATCGGAGCCGACGGTGACGAGCAGTCCCGCATTGGAATGCACCAGCACGCATTCCGCTTCGCCGCTCGACTTCGTGCCGACGACGTCGATCTGTTCGGCTTGCGTCAGCAGTTCTGAGCCCAGACGGTAAAAGCACGGCGTGGTGGAAGGGCGCTTCACGCCGAGTTCGGCAAGCTCGGCAATGTGGTGCTCGATTGCGGCCTGATCGCGGCCTGCCCAGCCAGCGATCGTGAGGCGGTTTACATCGGTTGAAATGGCGCGCTCGGCGCCGGAACGGTCTACAACCTTGAAAGACACCTGCTGCATGAGTGAACTCCGGAACGATATGCGGCAAATATTATTGTGATATTTCACAGGCGTCCAGCGTGTCAAAAACATTGGCTTCCAATCGCCGACCGGCGCGCAGGACGCGGCGCCGGAGACGGTTTGTTACACTGCGCTTCTTTGAACATTACTTTTTGTAAGGGAAAGACGCATGCACGAAGGCATCGGCTTCATTCAGGATCTGGCGGTCGTGATGGCGCTCGCCGGCGTCGTTACCGTGCTGTTCCATCGCCTGAAGCAGCCGGTGGTGCTCGGCTATATCGCGGCGGGGGTGATCATCGGTCCGTACACGCCGCCGTTTCAGCTGATCCACGACGAGCAGACCATCAAGACGCTGGGCGAACTGGGCGTTGTGTTCCTGATGTTTTCGCTCGGTCTCGAATTCAGTCTGCGGAAGCTCTTCAAGGTGGGCGCGACCGCGATCGTCGCGGCGCTCTCCGAAATCGTACTGATGCTGTGGCTAGGCTATGAAATCGGCAGCGCATTCGGCTGGAGTTCGATGGATTCGTTATTCCTCGGCGCGATACTCGCCATTTCGTCGACGACCATCATCGTCAAGGCGTTGTCTGAGCTTGGCCTGAAGCGCGAGAGTTTCGCGCAACTCGTATTCGGCATTCTGATCGTCGAAGACATTCTCGCCATCGCGATGCTCGTGCTGCTGTCCGGCATCGCGCAAACAGGGCAGTTGAGCGCGGGCGTTGCAGCTGTCACGCTGGGCAAGCTGTTGCTGTTCATGACGGTGTCGCTGGTTGTCGGCATTCTCGTCGTGCCGCGCGCGCTGAACTATGTCGCGCGTGCCCGCAGCGACGAGATGTTGCTCGTCGCCGTGCTCGGGTTCTGTTTCGGTTTCTGCCTGCTGGTGGTCAAGCTCGACTACAGCATTGCGCTGGGCGCGTTCCTGATTGGCGCGATCATGGCCGAATCGCGTCATCTGCATCGAATCGAGCATCTGATTGCACCGTTGCGCGATGCGTTTTCTGCGATCTTTTTCGTCACCATCGGATTGATGCTGAATCCCGCGGTGCTCGTCGACTATGCGTGGCCGATTGCCGTCATCACGGTCGCGGTCATCGTCGGCAAGATCGTCTCGTGCGGGCTAGGCACCTTTCTCGCGGGCAAGGACGGCCGCACGGCGATGCGCGTCGGCATGACGGTTTCACAGATCGGTGAGTTCTCGTTCATCATCGCGTCGCTCGGTTTGACGCTGAAGGTGACGAGCGCGTTTCTTTATCCGATTGCGGTGGCCGTATCGGCTTTGACCACGCTCTTCACGCCTTATCTGATACGCGCCGCAGATCCGCTCACGCGGCGTTTCGCCGACGCGATGCCGCGCACGCTCGTCAATGTGTTCGGCATGTATAGCCAGTGGTTGAGCAGCCTCAGCACAGAAAGCGGCGAGCCCACGCTTTTCAGCATGACGCGGCGAATCATTCTGCAAATCGCGGTGAATCTTGCGTTGGTTGCCGCGATCTTTCTGATCGTGTCCTACGGCGCGCCTTATATCAGTACGGTGTTGACGCGTTGGGTCAGTTCAGAGCCGATGCAGCGCGTCGCACTATGGAGCGCCGCACTGCTCGTGTCGATGCCGTTTCTGGTGGCGGTTTATCGCAAGACCAAGTCGCTCGCGTTGCTGCTCGCCGAGGTGAGCGTGCAGCCGGCGACGGCCGGGCGCTTTACGAGCGCGCTGCGTTATGCGATCTCCGATCTCGTGCCGGTGGTGTGCATGGTCGGCGTGTTTCTGCTCGTCGCGGCGCTGTCGGGCGGCATCCTGCCGCCCACCGGCCTACTCGCCGCGGTGCTGATCTGCGCGGCGCTGCTGCTCGCGCTCGTGTGGCGCTGGTGCGTGAAGATTCACGCGGCGATGCAGATCGCGCTGCGCGAAACTTTTGACGAACAGCCGGATCCCTAAGTTAGACAGAACTGCGCGAGGCGGCCCGACAATGTGAGCAATTGTGTGCGGGTTTGCCGGGTCAGGCACGCTGGCGGATAATCAGGGCATATTCATTCGTTCGCGTGGAAGGCGCCTGTCCAACAGTCATGAGCGAAAACAAACCTGAAAACGTCGGTCAACCCGGCAGTTCAACGCCGCCTGCGGCATCGCCGGAAAGCTTCGGCCAAACACCGGCCGAACCGACCGCATCGTTACCCCTCTCGCATGAAGATGCCATTCAGTCGCCCGTGAAAGATCCGGTCGCGTCGAAGGCGGCGCCGTCGTCTGTGCCAGTCACGGCATCGGTCACGGCGCCGGCCACTTCGTCGGAGGCGGCTGCGAGGTCATCGACTGACGATCCCGAAAGCGCGTCCACCGTTACGCCGGTCGCCAAGCGGACCGCCCAGCAACGCGACGCAGCCGAGGCGCGCAGTTCCGCCGCGGCTTCCACCGCGAAGCAGGAGGCCGCGGTCCATGAGCGCGACGCGCGTTCCGTTCGCGGGCGGGAAGTTCCTTCGGCGACGTCCGCCTCGTCCGGATCCTCATCGCAGATTCATAGCGCGACGCCGCTGACCAGTGAACCGATTCAAGGCGAACTCATCACTTCGGCTGACGACGTGCTCGCCGCGGAAGACGCCGCTGCATCTACCGCGCGTCCGGCCGGTTCGCCGCCGCCGGGCTTCGGCGCCGCGCCCGATTTCACCGCGACCAACCCGCCGCCGCCGAATGCGTTGCCGCCGTCACCACCGCGCTATCTGAAGCAGACGGACTCGGCGTGGTCCGTGTTCGGTCGCATCATCGCGGCGCGGGCGCGGCAACTGTTCGATCGTGCCGGTCAGCGGATCACGCAGCGCACGCTGCGCATCGGCGTATCGGCGCGAATCTTCCACCCGGAGCCGGGCGCGAAAGGTCTGCGCGGCAAGACGCTGCAATATCTCGAGGAGTCGATTGCGCACTGGGTGATGTCGCGCGACGTGCTCGTCTTCATGATTCCGACGGTCGGACACCAGGGCATGCTGCATCCGAGCAACATTCGTTTGCGCGACTACGCGAAGCATCTCGACGGCCTGTTGCTGCAAGGCGGCGCGGACGTTTCGCCCCAATCGTATGCGGAGGCGGCGACAAGTCCCGAATGGCCCGGCGACCGCGTGCGCGACATGTACGAGCTCGAACTGCTGCATGAATTCATCGAGTCTGGCAAGCCGGTGCTCGGCGTGTGCCGCGGTTGTCAGCTGATCAATGTGGCGTTCGGCGGGACCCTGTATCAGGATATCGCCACCGACGTGCCGACCGCCGGTGCGCACGTGAACGAAGATTACGATCAGCATCGGCACGCCATCCATTTCCCTGACGGCTCGACGCTCGCCAATATGTTCCCCGCCCGGCGCGACGCGATCGTCAACTCGATTCACCATCAGGCAGTCAAGACGCTCGGCCGCGATCTGAATATCGAAGCGGTGTCGGCATCGGACGGCATTATCGAAGCCGTGCGCTACCGGCGCGCGCCTTTCGTGATGGGTGTGCAATGGCATCCCGAGTTCCATCGCGCGGGCGGTCCTGAGTTGCTCGATTGCACGCCGCTGCTCGATACATTCCTGCGAGTGGCGCGCGAAACGCGCTTCTAGGCATGGAGTGACGGCAGTTCGGGCTTGCGTATTGCCGGCGCGGCCCGGTGCCGGAAAATGTCATTCGTCAGAGGCGCCACTGCGTAAGTGGCGCCTCGTTATTTATGGGTTTGTCGTTATCACTTGCGCGTGGCGTCTGGGCGTAACGTCTTGTCGATTGACGCCATATTTCTCCTGCGTTTCAAGCCTTATCCAGATATGTTTTATTTCGCGATAGACGGGCACGTCGTGTATTTCGGACAACGTAGTTTTATCTCAATTTAAAGTCCAATTTTGCGACGCTTCAATGCTTCGCTTAAGCGACAATCCGCGCGATAATCCAAAGCTGTTTTCTGGATCCGCATTGAGCATGCACGTATGAAGTACACCTTATTGATACGGCGCGCCATGCTGCTCGCGACTTCGTGTGCGCTGTTGCAGCATGGCGGGTTCGTGCTGGCCGCGCAAGGCGAAATGGCCGCGCCCATGGTCGGCACGCGGCCGGCCATGAACACTCTGACGCCGCAGCCCGTCGTCGCTGTGCTGCGCGACGCGGCGTCGGGGGGCGCCTCGGCCTCCGCTGTGTCGCTTGCTACGGGCGCCTCAGGTTCGTCAGGGTCGTTAGGTTCGTTGGCTCAGTCCGCTGCATCGCCCGAGTCGCCGATGTCTGGCGACGCGCAAGGCAACGTGGCCGAATTAATGCAAATGATTCAGGACACGAAGCTGAGCGAATTGCGCACCACGTACAACGGCAGTTATGGCGCGAGCCTTTTCTTTTATCCTCGCGAGATGACGTACTACGTCGCGTTGTTTCAGGACAAGCATTTCTGGCGGGTAATCAAGTCGGCGGACGCGGGCCGGGCTGAAGCAATCTACGCGGGATTCGTACAGCAAACCGCGCAGTTGGCTGAGGTGGAGATTCACCGGACGCAGTTGCAGGCGCAGAAGGCGTACATAGAGGACACGATCGCGTTATCCGAAGATCGTGCGAAGCGCCTGCAAGCCGACCTCGAAGTCGCCCGCACCCAGCAGGCCAAGGTCAACGACTACCAGCGTCAAACGCAAAACGAAGCGGCCGCGTTACGCGAGGAAAAGGAGCGGGCTCAGGCGCAACTGCGGCAGGTGCAAGGTCAGGTCATGCAATTGCAACGGCAGACCGAAATGGGCTTGGCAGGCCAGAAGTAAATGCGCTTGAATGCGGAGGAAGCCCGGCTTTGGCAGCCGGGCTTTTTTATGCCGCTTTTCGCGCGGCTATCTGATGAATTGATCCGGCGCTTCGGTCACGCGCCGATGTGTGAGACGGGCGCTCCACTGCTGCCCGGCGCTCTCGTCCAGATTCGCGGATGATGCCTGCTGCACCTGCTGCACCTGCTGCACCTGCTGCGTCGCGCTGCCGTGGCGAATGCTCGCGGACATGTCGGCGAACGTGTAGTCACTCGTGCCTGGTTGCGTCGGCGCGGGCGGCGAGTATGAGCCCGCAACCGATGGTTTGACGAACATCCGCGTTAGGGGCGTTGATATTGCGATTGTCGACACGCTGTCGACTGCATGCCGGCGATGATTCACAGCGTCAGCTCTCGGGCGATGTCCATAGACGATCCGGCGATCGCCGTCCTTCCTGCCGGCAACCGGCGTGCGTGTGCGGACGATGGTCGCTGAGCGGTGCGGTTCGATCGACGCGGTTGTCGACGAGTGCAGCGTCAAGTTGCCCGAAGGAACGGTCCGGGCCCTGCCGGACGCAGATGCGATTTGCGCATGCTGCCGTACGGCAACAGCGCTTGCACCGCTCAAGTTCGATGTTTCGGCGACGCTGTTTGAAACGTCAACGGTATCGCGCCGCAGAATCTGCGCGGCCGGCGTCTGGCGCTCGACAACAGCTATGTCAGCGCGCTTCGTAGGGTTGCCATTGCGCGGACCACGGACGTCGACATGACCGAATGCCGTCCATGCGAGCAGTGCGGCGCCACTCAACGCACAGGCGCCGCCCGCCAACGCCCACCGCGGCATGAGGAGCGCGCGTGCCGCGGGTCCTGCGACATGCGCTTTCACTGGGGCAAAAGCATCCTGAAAAGCGGGAGCCTCAGGCGCAGCCAGACTGTCCGCGAAACTCGAGTGCCCCGGAGGCAAGCCGCCGCGAAGTTGCAACGCTTCCGCGTCATGCTCACGCACTGTCTCCGCCGCCCTCGTGCCCATCGCCAATCCCATCATGGTCGCCGCGGACGCGTCGGCAAGCTGATGGTTCGGCGCTACCCATCGACAGAACGAGCGAATAGGCTGGTCGCTCAAATCAAATGTCTTGAGGACGGCTCCATAGAGCCCGTGCAGCCCTTTATCCGGGCGGTGGCTTGGCGCGAGCAACGCCCACCCGCGGCCGAAGGGCGCCGGCAGATCATTGAACGGGCGGGAGCGGGGCAACGCCATCGCGCCGTCAATTATGGTTAAAGCTGTGGTGGGCATCGATCTCTTCCAGCGCCTCGGGGACGGACGCCGCCTGGCGTCCCGTAGGTCGGTGAGACGATGGCCTCGGAGCAGTACGCAAAAAACGCTTCACGCGTCCACGCGCCGAAGCGCAGGGACGCGTATGAGCCTCCGCGAATGCATTAGCACTTCAACAGGGAAGCCATCGTCGGGAAGAAAGCATGATGCGCCCGAACGAAACCGGCAACGCTCAGACGCTTCGCAACGTGAGTGCAGATCTGTCCGGGATTGCAACGCTCAAGACGCAGGTCAGGCGCTCGACTTGTCCAACCGATAAACATAGCGCAGCGCAGTGATATCCACGCCGCCCATGCGATCCGGCTCTGCGCCGACATACTGCCAGCCTTGCCGTTCGTAGAAACCAATAGCCGGCAGATTGCCCTCTAGCGCGAATAGATAGAGTTGGGTCTCGCCCTGCGCGCGAGCCCAGTCTTCGGCGGCGCGCATCAGCAGTTTGCCGACGCCAATGCCCTGATGCTCCGGAAGTGCATGCAGGTTGTCCAGCAGCACGCCCCACGCGGATTCCGGTTGACTCTCCACGCATACGAAGCCAACGGGCTCGCCGCCCAATTCTGCAATCGCCACCATGCGACGCTCGCCACCCGGCGCGCTCATGCGGGCTTCCCAATAGGCGGCGCGTTCCTGAGTGACTTCACCGTCCAGAAAAGCGTCGGGCAACAGACCGCGATAAGTGGCGCGCCAGCTCGTGCTGTGAATAGAAGCGATAAGCGCTGCGTCGGCGATGGTTGCGGGGCGCAGCGAAAGGGCAGAGGCGGTTGGCATCGGGAAGGCATCACGGCAATGACGAGTTGCAATTCTAACGGTAGCGAGTGGCGCACCCGGCTGTAATGAAAATGTAGGAAATACGCAACAGCACTATCGACGGTAACATGATGCGGCGCGACTTCCGGCGGGTCTCAACGTTTACCCTGATACCGCTAAAGTGCATTGGGTCGCAGAATTCAGCGCCCCCGGCGCGGCTCAACCTGCGGCCAACCATTTGCCTGCGGCATCCGCTTTCTCACCGGGCGCGGATCGATTCAACTGCCAGATCGCCGCGGCTTGCCGGGCGTGGGCTTATCAGAGAACGTCATGTCAACAGCGTCACACGCCATCTCCTCGTCGCAAGAATCCAAAGCCAAGACCGTGTTCCGCGTAGTCAGCGGCAACTTTCTTGAGATGTACGACTTCATGGTCTACGGCTACTACGCGTCCGCGATTGCCAAGACCTATTTTCCGAGCGGCAGTGAGTTCGCGTCGCTGATGCTTTCGCTATCGGTGTTCGGCGCGGGCTTCCTCATGCGGCCGCTTGGCGCGATTGTCCTCGGCGCTTATATCGACCATCACGGTCGCCGCAAGGGGCTGATCCTCACCCTGGGCCTGATGGCGCTCGGCACGCTGACCGTAGCGTCCATTCCCGGCTACGCGACGATCGGCCTGCTTGCCCCGGTGCTCGTGCTGCTGGGCCGCTTGCTGCAAGGCTTTTCCGCGGGCGTGGAACTGGGCGGCGTGTCGGTGTATCTGTCGGAGATCGCCACCAAAGGCAACAAAGGCTTCTATTGCGCGTGGCAGTCGGGCAGCCAGCAGGTTGCCGTGGTGTTCGCCGCGCTGCTCGGCGTAATGCTCAACAAGATGCTGCCCGCCGACCAGATGAGCGCATGGGGCTGGCGCGTGCCGTTCCTCATCGGCTGCCTGATCGTGCCGTTTCTGTTCATGATTCGCCGCTCGTTGAAGGAAACCGAGGAGTTCTCGGCGCGCAAGCATCGTCCGGGAATGGGCGAGATCATGAAGACCATGGCCGCGAACTGGGGCACCGTGCTGGGCGGCATGGGCATGGTGATCATGACCACCGTGTCCTTCTACATGATTACGGCTTATACGCCGACCTTCGGCAAGGAAGTGCTGAAGCTGTCGTCGATCGATACGCTCGTCGTCACCGTCTGCATCGGTCTGTCGAACCTGATCTGGCTGCCGCTCGCGGGCGCGCTGTCGGACCGCATCGGCCGTCGTCCGGTGTTGCTCGCTTTTACGGCGCTCACCATCGTCACCGCGTACCCGGCGCTGCAATGGCTCGTCGCCGAGCCGTCGTTCGCTCGGCTGCTCGCCGTCGAGTTGTGGCTGTCGTTCCTCTACGGCAGTTATAACGGCGCGATGGTCGTGGCGCTGACCGAAGTCATGCCGGTCGAAGTGCGCACCGCAGGCTTCTCGCTCGCGTACAGCCTTGCCACGACGATCGGCGGTTTCACGCCGGCCATTTCCACGCTGCTGATCCATTCCACCGGCAACAAGGCGGCTCCGGGCCTGTTCCTCGGCGTGGCCGCGATCTGCGGGCTGATTGCCACGCTCGTGCTGTACCGCACGCCCGAATCGCGCGATCAATACAAAGCCGCATGATTCTGAGCGCGTGCTGACGCCGCTTGCGACGTCGACGCAACACAAACAAAAAACCCCGCGCTCGTCAGACCGCGGGGTTTTTTGTTGCCGTAGCGATCACACGACCGGGCGGCTAGCCCCGGCGCAATTCATTTGCGACCGCCTGCACGACCTCGCGCCATGCATCGGGCTGCGGCTGACGTACCAGTGTCGCACTCCCGTACCACGGGCTCCGCGTGTCGTCGGCGCACCAGCGCCAATCGGGCGCGAACGGCAGCATCAGCCAGAGCGGCTTGCGCAGCGCGCCGGCGAGGTGCGCGATCGACGTATCGATCGACACCACCGCGTCGAGGCGCTCGATGATCGCCGCCGTATCCGCGAAGTCGTCGATCCGCTTGTCGAACCGATGTATCGACCCGGCTCGCGGATGCGCGTCCAGCGCTGCGCATTCATCGGCACTGAGATTGGGCTGCAACACGATCCAGTCGATGCCTTCGATCGCGAAAAGCGGATCGAGCTCGGCGAGCGGCATAGAACGCGTTTCGTTCTGATGGATGCGCCCCGACCACGCAAGCCCAATCTTGCGCTTTGCCTGGCCGCCGAGTGAGCCGCGCCATTTCCGCCGGTACGCGGGTGGTACGCTGAGATAGGGCGCGCGCTCCGGAATCGTGTCCGACGTCGTGCCGAGCGCGAGCGGCAAGCTCAGCAACGGGCATTGAAGATCAGCGGCGGGGCGCGGCGCGCCTCGCGGGATGAGCGTCACGCGCCACGTCTGCGCGGCCGGCTCGAGCAGCGGCAGCAACTGCGGCTGTACTTCGAGCACCACACGCGCCGCACGTTGCGCGGCCAGCGGGACGAAGCGCACGAACTGCAACGTATCGCCGAAACCCTGTTCGGCGTGTATCAACAGCGTGCGTTGTGACACCGGCTCGCCGTGCCAGCGCGGTAAGGTTTCGATGGCCGGCTCGGCGACCGTTTGCAGACGCCATTCGTATTCAGGCAACCCACGCGCGAAGTCGCCCAGCGCGAGCCACGCTAGCGCCCGGTTCATATGCGCCGACGCGAGATCCGGCTGCACGCGCAGCGCCTGATCGAATGCGCGTACAGCTGTGGCGTGTGCGCCCAGCGCCTGGTGTGCGGTGCCAAGGCTCAGCCACGCGAGCGCGAATTGCGGATCCAGTCCGACTGAGCGTTCGAGATACGGTATCGCTTGAGCGTGACGCCCGAGCGCAGCCAGCGCGTTGCCCATGCCGAAGATGGCGGGCGGCAGGTTCGGCTGCAATACGAGCGCAGCCTCGAACGAGGCAACCGCCTCTGCATGCCGGCCGGTGGCGTCGAACGTATTGGCGAGGTTGAAATGCGCAGCGACGAAGCGCGGCTCGGCGGCGAGTGCGGCCTGGAAGCACGGGATCGCTTCGTCGGCGCGGCCGAGCGCATTGAGCGACATGCCCATGTTGTTGAGCGCTCCGGCGTGGCCTGGGCGCAATTCCAGCGTGCGCCGGAACGAGGCGATAGCTTCCTCGTGACGCCCGAGCGCGTGCAACGCGTTGCCCAGATTGTTATGCGACGAGGCGTCGTCCGGCTGCAGGCGCAACGAGCGGCGGAATGCGTCCGCGGCGTCTTGGTGACGACCTGCCGCCGTGTAGGCATTGCCGAGGTTGTAGTGCGCCATCGGGAACGACGGCGCAAGCGTGAGAGCGTTGCGGAACTGGTCGATGGCTTCGTCGATCTGGCCGAGCGCCTTCAGCGCGTTGCCTAGGTTCAATTGCAGCGCGGCGTCTTGCGGGCGCAGGTCTACCGCGCGCCGCACGAGTTCGGCGGCCTCGGCGTGCTGGCCCTGCTGGTGGCGCAGGACGCCCAGCAGGTGCAACGCATCGACGTGCACCGGGTCGCCGTCGAGCGTCGCGCGGTAGCCGCGTTCGGCATCGTCGAGCCGGCCGTCACGATGCGCCGCGAAAGCGCGGTCAAATACAGGTTGCATGACGGGGATGGTAGTCGGGTGAGGCAAAGCCCGCATTTTCCCACACTCGCTGACCCGCACCCCGGTTTGACCCGGCGTACCGGTTGCGCTAACATGTGAACACCTGTTCATATGTGTGCCGCCCATGATTCCCGCTACGGCTTCATTGCCGCCTTTGCCACCTTCGCCGGCGAGTTTCGAACCGCGCCTGGCGGACAGGATCGCGCCGCTCGCCGACCTGTTCCGCCTGCTGGGCGATCCGACGCGCTTGCGCATCGTGCTGGCTTGCGTCGACGAACGGCGGGCGGTGGGTGCCATTGCCGAAGAACTGAATCTGTCGCCGTCGCTCGTAAGCCATCATTTGCGGCTGCTGCGCGCGGCGCGAATCGTGCGGGCGCAGCGGCAGGGCAAGCAGGTCTTCTATCTCGCCGCCGACCGCCACATCAGCACGATGTTGGCCGGCATGCTGGAACACGTGGCCGAACCCGCCCGTGATGACGCATTGGATCTGCCATGAAGAAAATCGAAGAAAGGGAAGACGAACACGCCCCGGTGTGGCTCGACGCGTCGGATAACAACGACGTCGCGGACAAGCAGAGTCGCGTTGCCGACACGCAGGTCCACGAGGACAGTGATCGCGGGGTGGTAGCGGGGGAGCGTTCTGCTCGTGGGCTTGAACAGGACGGCCATAGAGACGGCGGCGATCACGGCCATGCCGCCGGCCACAGCCACAGCCACGACCACAGCGGCAGCGACGACCAAAGTCACGGCCACGACCACAGTCACGATCACGGCGGTGGCCACAGCCACACCCACGCAGGCCACCACCATCACCATCACGCGCCCGTCGCAGGCCACGGGTTCGCGTTCGCGCTGGCTGTCGCTTTGAATGTGGCGATCGTCGTAATTCAGGCGCTGTACGGCGTGCTCGCGCACTCGACCGCGCTGCTCGCCGATGCCGGCCACAACCTGTCCGACGTACTCGGCCTGCTGCTCGCCTGGGGCGCCGCCTGGCTCACGACACGCCGTCCTTCCGCACGCTACACGTTCGGCTACGGCAGTTCGTCGATTCTCGCGTCGCTGGCCAATGCGGCGCTCCTGTTGTTCGCATGCGGCGTGATCGTTGCCGAGGCGATCGGCCGCCTGATGAATCCGGCGCCGGTCGCAGGGCTCGCCGTGTTTGTCGTTGCGACCGTGGGCGTCGTCGTGAACGGGATTTCCGCGTGGCTCTTCATGCGTGGCCAGAAGGAAGACCTCAACATCCGCGGCGCCTTCCTGCATATGGCAGCCGATGCCGGTGTGTCCGCTGCGGTGGCCATAAGCGGTCTCGTGATTCTCTATACCAACTGGACCTGGCTCGACCCGCTTATGAGCCTGCTGGTGGTCGCGGTCGTCGTCTACGGGACTTGGGGGCTGTTGCGCGATTCGGTGAGGCTCGCGCTCAATGCAGTGCCGTCTGGCGTCGACCTGCCAAGCATCCGCGATTATCTGGCGGACCTGCCCGGCGTCGAGGGCGTGCACGATCTGCACGTGTGGGCGCTGTCGACCACCGGTAACGCGCTCAGCGTGCACCTCGTGATGCCGGCCGGGCATCCGGGCGACGAGCGGCTCGACGGTATCGTGCTCGCGTTGCGGGAGCGCTTTTCGATGCAACACGCGACGCTGCAGGTCGACCTCGGCACGACCAGTCATCGTTGCGCGATGGATCATCCGGCAGAGCAACACTGACATCTGCCGACACAGCAGCCCGCAGCCTGTTGACGCACCACAGCACAGCGCCGCGGCGCCGGTCTGCGTCAAGCCCGGCTCTGCGCGATACACCTCGCAATTGATGCAGCGCGCCGTTCAGCCCGGGGGCTCGGGGCGTACACTAGAACGCACTGTGCTCTGCGGAGTTTCGCATGGACGCTGCTGCTGATAATGCGTCGCCGGTCCTGATCGTCGGGGCGGGTCCGACCGGCCTCGCCGCTGCGATGAGCCTCGCGCGCGCTCATATTCCCGTGCGTCTGATCGACCGCGCGATGCAGCCGAACCCTTATTCGCGGGCAATCGGCATTCAGGCGCGCACGCTCGAACTGCTGGAGCAGCATCGACTTGTCGAGCGGTTTCTCGAACTGGGCCATCGCGCCCGCGTCGCGAATCTGTTTTCGCACGGCATGCGCCTCGCGCAACTTGACTTCGATCCGCTGCACACGCGCTATCCGTATCTGCTGTTTCTCGATCAGTCGGTGACCGAGCGTCTGCTGACCGAGCATCTCGCGACGCTCGGTGTCACGGTCGAGCGGGGCGTCGAACTCACGATGTTCACACAAGGCTCGGCCGGCATCCAGGCGACGCTGCGGCGCGCCGACGGTCACACGCAAACGCTGCGTCCGTCCTACATGATCGCTGCGGACGGCGCGCACAGCATGATCCGTCATAGCCTCGGACTGAGCTTCGAGGGCAAGACACTCGAGCAGACCTTCCTGCTCGCCGATCTGCACGCCGAGACGGACTGGCCCGAGGACGAATTCCACATCTTCGCTTCCGGTGAAGGTCTCGTCGCACTCTTTCCAATGGGCCACGGCCGGCATCGGCTGATCGCGGATCACGCAGTCGAGCGCGTCGCCGAAGCCGCACCGCTGTCGCCGGTAGTGCTTGGCGAACCGCCGCTCAATCGCGCACCCGGACCGTCGCTCGACGAATGCAAGGCACTGCTCGCGAGGCGGGTGCATGAACGCGTCGATGTCTCGGAACTGGCGTGGTCCTCGTATTTCCACCTGAACAGCCGGATGGTCGAGCGGCTGCGCGTGGGGCGCGTCTTTCTTGCTGGCGACGCCGCGCACGTGCATAGTCCGGCCGGCGCGCAGGGAATGAACACCGGCATCCAGGAAGCGTTCAATCTCGGCTGGAAGCTCGCGCGCGTTCTGAAGGGCGCGGCGCCCGATCGCCTGCTCGACACCTACCATCTCGAACGCCATCCCATTGAGCGCGACGTGCTGCGGCAAACCGGGTTCATCACGCAGATGGCCGAGGCGGATCACGGGCCGCTCAAGCTGCTGCGCGAGCGCGTGATGCCGGTTCTCGCCGCGCTTGGCCCGTTGCGCGACGCCGCGCGGCTCACGATCAGCGAGTTGTCGGTCCAGTACCGCCGCAGTCCGCTCACGCTCGAACGCGTGCTCGACGGCGGCCCGCGCGCGGGCGAGCGCGCGCCGGATGCGGTGGTGCACGTGGTCGACGGTCCGCTCGGACGCGCGCCCGGCATCGGCTGCATTTTCGATCTGCACGACCCCGCGTTCTTTTCGCTGTTCGTGCTCGTGCCGCCATTGCCCGTCGACGAAAAGCCGCTTGATCCGGACGCGAAGCACGAGCCGCCTCGCGACGCCGAGTTCGAGCGTCTAGTGGCCGACATGGAGAGATTGTTGCCAGGCGCGGTGCGCATCTGGCGCGTGACGGACACGACCGGCGACGGCGGTCCGTCGCTAGCCGAGTCGTATGGACGAACGCGGCCGTCGTTCTATCTGCTGCGGCCCGACGGCTACATCAGCGCGCGCGGGCGCACCGGCTCGGACCTGAACGGCCTCTTGCGGCATTGCGAAGCGTGGTTCACGGTTGGCGGACAGATACCCGAGCAGACAGCCGTGTAAAGCTGCGGCCGGCGGCTGCCCCGGTTGGAGCCGCCGCCTTTACGTGCAGACCGCACGACCTGTTATATGCCGCTTCAGGCGATTGAAGGCTCCGCAGGCGTCAGGCGCTCGCGGTGTTTGACGAGTGCTTCCCTGACGATCGCCGACATCGCGATGCCGCTTGCGTCCGGGTTATCGAGCGCCGCGAGCAACGCGCGCCGCATGCGTGGCTCCCAGAAACGGCGGATGTGGTCAGCGACGCCTGTAACCGCTTCTTCCCGATCCGGCATCGAATCGAAAAAGTCGCCGATGCGGTTTGCCATGTCGATCAGATTCTGTGTGTCCATGGATCGCCTCACTTACCCGCGGTCGCGTTGGCCATCTCGCGGTGCTTCAGCAGTTCGAGCTGCTCCGCGTTAAAGCGTGAATACTCTTTCTGCCATTGCGACGGCTGTTCGACCGGCATGACCTGCACCGCCGTGACCTTGTATTCCGGACAGTTGGTCGCCCAGTCCGAGCTATCGGTCGTAATCACGTTCGCTCCCGATTCGGGGAAGTGGAACGTCGTATAGACGACGCCAGGCTGCATCCGCTCGGTGACCTTCGCACGCAGCACGGTCTGTCCCGCGCGCGATTCGATGCCGACCCAGTCGCCTGTCTTGATGCCGCGTTCTTCTGCGTCGTGCGGATGCAGTTCGAGGCGGTCCTCGTCATGCCAGCGCGAGTTCTCCGTGCGGCGCGTTTGCGCACCCACGTTGTACTGCGACAGAATGCGCCCGGTGGTGAGGAGCAGCGGAAATTTGCGCGTGACTTTTTCCGGCGACGCGATGAACTTCGTAATCACGAACTTGCCCTTGCCGCGCACGAACGTATCGATGTGCATGGTCGGTGTGCCGTTGGGCGCCTCTTCGTTGCAAGGCCACTGGATACTGCCGAGTTCGTCGATCTTTTTGTACGACACACCGTGGAAGGTCGGCGTGAGACGCGCGATTTCGTCCATGATCTCGGACGGATGCGCGTAGTCCATTTCATAGCCTAGTGCGCGCGAAAGCAGCAGCGTGACTTCCCAGTCGGCGTAGCCCGGCACCGGCGGCATGACCTTGCGCACGCGCGAGATGCGGCGCTCCGCATTCGTGAACGTGCCGTCCTTTTCGAGGAACGTCGAGCCGGGCAGCAGCACATGCGCATACTTCGCGGTCTCGTTCAGGAAAATGTCCTGTACGACGATGCATTCCATCGACGACAACGCAGCGGCCACATGGTGCGTGTTCGGGTCCGACTGTACGATGTCTTCGCCCTGGCAATACAGGCCCATGAAGCTGCCGTCGAGTGCTGCTTCGAACATGTTCGGAATGCGCAGACCCGGTTCGGTTTGCAGCGTGACATTCCACGCGTCCTCGAACTGCGAGCGCACGATCGTATCGCTGATGTGTCGATAGCCCGGCAGCTCGTGCGGGAACGAGCCCATGTCGCACGAACCCTGCACGTTGTTCTGGCCGCGCAGCGGATTGACGCCGACGCCTTCACGGCCGATGTTGCCGGTGGCCATCGCGAGATTCGCAATGCCCATCACCATCGTGGAGCCCTGCGCGTGTTCAGTGACGCCGAGGCCGTAGTAGATCGCGGCATTGCCGCCCGTTGCATAGATGCGCGCGGCTTCGCGCACGTCTTTGGCCGGCACGCCGGTCACGGCTTCAGTTGCTTCAGGCGCATTCTCCGGAAGCGCCACGAAATCGCGCCATTGCTCGAACGCGCGTCCCTCGCAGCGCTCGGCGATGAATGCTTCGTTCAGCAGCCCTTCGGTCACGATGACGTGAGCGAGCGCGTTGACGATGGCGACATTCGTGCCGGGGCGCAATTGCAGATGATGCGACGCCCTCACGTGCGGTGTATCGACGATGTCGATCCGGCGCGGATCGACGACGATCAGCTTCGCGCCTTCGCGCACGCGGCGCTTCAGACGCGAGCCGAACACCGGATGGCCGTCGGTCGGATTCGCGCCGATCACCATGATCACGTCGGCCTTATCGACCGAGGCGAACGTCTGCGTGCCCGCCGATTCGCCGAGCGTTGTCTTCAGGCCATAGCCGGTCGGCGAATGGCAGACGCGTGCGCAGGTGTCCACATTGTTGTTGCCGAACGCGGCCCGCACGAGCTTCTGCACCAGATACGTTTCTTCGTTCGTACAACGCGACGATGTAATGCCGCCGATGGAATCGCGTCCATGCTTCGCCTGGATGCGGCGGAATTCGGAAGCTGCGTAATTGATCGCTTCTTCCCAGCTGACTTCGCGCCACGAATCGGTGATTTTCGCGCGGATCATCGGCTTGGTGATGCGGTCCTTGTGCGTCGCATAGCCCCATGCAAAGCGGCCCTTCACGCACGCGTGACCTTCATTCGCCTGACCGTTCTTGAACGGCACCATGCGAACGACCTGGTTGCCCTTCATCTCTGCCTTGAACGAGCAGCCGACGCCGCAATACGCGCAGGTGGTGACGACCGAATGTTCGGCCTGGCCGAGCATGACCACGGTCTTTTCCTGAAGCGTGGCGGTCGGGCACGCGGAGACGCACGCGCCGCACGACACGCATTCCGATTCCATGAACGGCTGGTTTTCGCTCGCCGCCACGCGCGATTCGAAACCGCGCCCCGCGATGGTCAGCGCGAACGTACCTTGGGTTTCTTCACATGCACGCACGCAGCGATTGCAGACGATGCATTTCGCCGGATCGTACGTGAAGTACGGATTCGATTCGTCCTTCTTGTCCTGCAGGTGATTTGCGCCGTCGATACCGTAGCGCACTTCGCGCAGTCCGGTGACGCCTGCCATGTCCTGCAGTTCACAGTCGCCGTTCGCGGGGCAGGTCAGGCAATCGAGCGGGTGATCGGAGATATACAGTTCCATCACGTTGCGGCGCAGCGATTGCAAACGATCGCTCTGCGTGCGCACCTTCATGCCGGCTTCGACCGGTGTCGTGCACGAGGCCGGGTAGCCGCGCTTGCCTTCAATCTCGACGAGACACAGGCGGCACGAGCCGAACGGTTCCAGCGAATCGGTCGCGCAGAGCTTCGGCACATTCACGCCGGCTTCGATAGCGGCGCGCATGACCGACGTGCCGGCCGGCACCGTTACCGCCTGGCCGTCGATTTCCAGCGTCACGTCGACATCGGCGTGACGCTCCGGCGTGCCGTAGTCGGTGTCGTCGAAGTAGGAGCGCGGGGTGCGCGATTGTGCTTGCGCTTGTGACTTGCACGCGCAGTTGCCGGAGCCGCAGCCGCCGACAGGAGTATTGAGCATGTCTGACATGGTTGGGCTCCTCGTTCAGGCCGCGGCTTTCGGTGCGTCGGCGCGAGCGTCGGCGAGACCGAAGTCTTCAGGAAAATGGTCGAGTGCGGACAGCACGGGGTAAGGTGTCATGCCGCCCATCGCGCACAGTGAGCCGGACACCATCGTGTCGCAAAGATCGCGCAGCAACTGCACTTGCCGCGTGGACGTGTCGCCGTTACGGATTCGTGCGATCACTTCGACGCCGCGTGTGGAACCAATGCGGCACGGCGTGCACTTGCCGCAGGATTCGAGCGCGCAGAAGTGCATCGCGTATTGAGCGAGTTCGGCCAGATTCGACGTGTCGTCGTGCACGACGAGACCGCCGTGGCCGACCACGGCGCCGACCGCCGCATACGCTTCGTAATCCATCGGAATGTCCCACTGGCTTTCCGGCAGATAGGTGCCGAGCGGGCCGCCAACCTGCACGGCGCGCGCGGGCCGGCCGCTTGCCGTGCCGCCGCCGTAGTCGTAGATCAGTTCGCTCAGTGTCACGCCGAATGCAAGTTCCACGAGGCCGCCTTGCTTGACGTTGCCTGCCAGCTGGAACGGCAGCGTGCCGCGCGAACGGCCCATGCCGAAGTCTTTGTAGAACGCAGCGCCGCGCGCGAAGATGATCGGCACCGTGGCGAGCGTGATGACGTTGTTGATCACCGTCGGCTGGCCGTACAGACCGACCAGCGCGGGCACCGGCGGCTTCGCGCGGACGACGCCGCGCTTGCCTTCGAGCGATTCGAGCAGCGCGGTTTCTTCGCCGCAGACGTACGAGCCGGCGCCCTTCGCGACGAACAATTCGAACCGATGCGCGGAGCCGAGCACGCTGTCGCCGAGCCAGCCGGCGGCGCGCGCTTTTGCGATTGCGGCTTCCAGCGTCGCGATCGAATGCGGATATTCGCTGCGCACGTAGATGTAGCCTGCCGTTGCGCCGGTCACGACGCCCGCGATGATCATGCCTTCTATCAGCACATACGGGTCGCTCTCCATCACAAGGCGGTCGGAGAACGTGCCGGAGTCGCCTTCGTCCGCATTACAGACGATGTACTTCTGTGCGGCTTTCGCCGCGCGCACCGTGCGCCATTTGATGCCGGCGGGGAACGCGGCGCCGCCGCGTCCGCGCAAGCCCGATTCGATCAGCGCTTCGCATGCCGCGTCGCCGTCGGTTTGCAACGCCTGGCGCAAGCCTTCGAGACCGCCGTGCGCAACGTAGTCGTCGGTGGAAAGCGGGTCGGTGATGCCGATGCGCGCGAACGTCAGGCGCTGTTGCTTCTTCAGATACGGAATCTCGTCCACCACGCCGACACGGCGAGCATGCTCGCCCCCGTTGATGAAGCCCGCGTCGAAGAGCGCGCCTACGTCACTTTCCTCGACGTTCGCATAACCTACGCGACCTTCGGCCGTTTGCACTTCGACGAGCGGTTCGAGCCACAGCAAGCCGCGCGAGCCGTTGCGAATCAGGTCTATCGCGATGCCGCGGCGTGCGGCCTCGGCTTTGATTGCGTCGGCCAGTGCATCGGCGCCGAGTGCGAGCGCGGACGAATCGCGGGGAACATAGATGCGCGTCATGCCGTCACCTCCACGCATTTGCTGGCAGCCGCGAAAATGGCGTCGAATTTCTGCGGCGTAACCTTGGCATGGAGCGTGCCGTTCACCATCATCGCCGGCGACAGCGCGCATTGGCCAAGGCAGTACACCGACTCGAGTTCCACCGTGTCGCCGGTTTCATGCCCGGCGTCGAAGCGGCAGCCCGTATGCGCCTCGATGTGCTGCGCGAGCGCCTCGGTGCCCATGCTGCGGCAGGCTTCCGCGCGGCATAGTTGCACCGTGACGGGCGCCGCCGGACTCGTGCGGAAATGGTGGTAGTAGGTGATGACGCCGTGCACTTCCGCGCGCGACAGGTTCATCACGCGAGCGAGCGATGGAACCGTGGCGGGCGGCACGTAACCGAGTTCGTCCTGAATCGCGTGCAGCACCGCTAGCAGCGACTTGCCAGGCAGCGCGTGACGCTCTACGAGCTGTTCCGGCGCGAAGGCGATGAGATCGTCCAAGTGGGGGCTCCTCCAAAGTCATATATGCACTTGTTATTCATAAAGTGTGCACTTATGCTTCGTTTATTCGATATGGGATAGCCGAACGATAGGCGGGCGAAACGGCCTATGCAATAGGAGAAACCTGTACATATATGATCAGAATCGAGTGCCGCGCGCAACTGGTGTTGAAGGGTCCCGACGGTCGGGAGGCAAGCCTGTCGGACGTCGTGCCGTTGCTCGCTCTCGTGAACGAGTCGGGCAGCATTGCGCAGGCGGCGACGCTTAAGGGTTTGTCCTACCGTCACGCGTGGGGTTTGTTGCGCGGAATCGAGGAGCGTCTGGGCGGTCCGCTGATCGCGAAGGAGCGCGGCCGAGGTTCGGTGCTTTCGGACCTCGGCCACGCGGTGCTGCGTGCGCAGCGTTTATGCGGCGAGCGGCTCGACGGCAATATGCAGGCGCTGGCGAGCGAGGTGGCAAGCGATCTGAATCGGTGGCTCGCGCCGCCCGTCGATCACGTACGCATTCATGCATCGCATGGTTATGCCGTGGCGGCGCTCGTGACCGCTCTGGTCGCGAACGAGCTGCCCGTCGAAATCAAATACCGCGACGGCGCCGACGCCGTGAGTGCGCTCGCGCGCGGCGAATGTGAACTAGCCGGCTTTCACTTGCCGCTCGGCGAGTTTCGCGAGGCTTGCGCCGATACGTACCGGCGCTGGCTCGATCCGCAACGCCACGTGCTCGTGCATCTGACGCGGCGCAAGCAGGGGCTTTTTCTCGGTAAGGGTAATCCGAAGACCATCGGCGGCCTGAGCGACCTCGCGCGCGACGACATCCGCTTCGTCAATCGTCAACATGGCTCCGGCACACGCATGCTGCTGGATCTGGCGCTGACAAAGCTTGGCATCGACCCGGATCGCGTGAATGGCTATGCGTCGGCGGAGCTTACGCATTCGGCGATCGCCGCATTCGTTGCTAGCGGCATGGCCGACGTGGGCTTTGGCGTAGAACCGGCGGCGCATCATTTTGGGCTCGACTTCATTCCTGCCGTCGACGAAGACTATTACTTCGCATGCGACCGCGCGCGGCTCGAGCGCGAGCCGCTGTCCACGGTAATAGAACTGTTGCGCGGCAGCGAGTTTCATGAAAGCGTCGATCAGCTGCAAGGCTATGATCCGCGCGAGTGCGGCAAAGTCGTGGACCTCGAAGCAGGATTGAGCGGAGCAGGCGCGTAAGCGGTTGTAAACATCGTGGCGCGTTCGACGCTGCGTATGGCTTTCGTTTGGGATACTCTCTAAGCTTCCGCTTTTGCCCAACCGCGCGCCACGCCGCGCTACGAATCGATATGAAAGCTCTTGTACATGCATGCGCCGCCGCAGCGTCGGCCGGTTTGCTCCTCGTGACTATTCCGGTCGCTTTCGCGCAGAATTCGCCGGGCATACCGGGCGGCATTCTGCAGGAGCAGTTCCGGCTTGCTGAACATCCGCAAATGCCGTTCGCGGCTTCCGCGCCGTCGGACAAATATCAGTCGGACAAGAAGTCGGCCATGCGCAAGCGCGGCGACCTGGGCGACCCGAATGGCTGCAACCTGCGCTGTCCGAAAGACGAGTAGGCTGCTGTTCAGTGCATTTTTGCTAGTTGAAACGCCGGCGCTTTGCCGGCGTTTTTCGTTGGTAGTGCGCCTGGGCGCCGATTACGGCTTTGCCGCGTGCCAGACGTCCTTGAAGCCGTCTCCTTTTGCGTCCCCCGCCTGCTTGTCCGCCGAGTAGCGATAAAGCGGATGACCTTTGTACGCCCATTGCTGCTTGCCGTCCGCCGACGGAATCAGTGTCCAGTCCCCGGACGGTTTGTCGGAGGGGCTGGCCACGGCAGCCGGCCAATAGCTCGTGCAACCGCCCGTGCAGGCGCTGACGCCCGGCGTCGTGTCCTTGTCGAAGGTGTAGAGCGTCATGCCGTCGGCGGTAACGAAGCGGCCGTCGACAACCTTCGGGGGTTCGGCAAAAGCGGTCTGTTGCAGTGCCAGCAAGGCGAGGCAGAAGAGGGTTTTGCGCATGATGTCGGCTCCTGTTGTTTGTGATCGTGTGAGTTGTTAGCGCGCAAGGCGGCTCGCGTCCGCGCGTGAGGTATCAACGAACGAGCCGGGAGGTTTATTCCACGTTTGCCGGATGTGTCGCTATTCACTTGCGGCCCGATGCTCATGCGCGTCGCCATCTCGTTCTCGGTACGCTTGCGCTCGCACTGTCACAGTAGGCGACGGATTCGGGTTTAGCAACGCGTCGTGATATTGCAAGGCGTGAATTCATCGCGGTTTCATTGAATTGAGTTGATTCCCATTCTGACGTAGGAATGTTTCGCATTGTATGTAGGTGCGATGAATTAACCCGGTGAGTGTTTTGCATACACCTGGGGCGTGAATAAAGAATGATTGAATGGTGATTTTAGAACGGGCGCTCATGCCACGCCTGGAAATCGAGCCGACTGGTCGATCCGACTGCCGCCGTCATGGTGCGGGCAGGCTCGCCATGTGCGCTGCCGGGCAACGTAGGCCGGAATATTCGTGGATTAAACAGAGAAAATTCTGATGAATAAAGATAAATGAAAAATTGCGTCAAGATGCTGCTTTTTAAAAAATATCGGATGCTAGAATCTGCGCCGCTCGATGAGTGATGAATTACTTGCGAGCTAAATCATTTATTCAGTTAACTTAGGTAAACAAAAATGCAAAAGATCAACCGTAATGAACTGGCCAAATCCGCTGTTGCGGGCGGTTGCTGCAAGAGCAGCACCGCAAAGACGACGCAGACGACGCTGAAGAGCGCTGCTCCGGTCAAGTCGCGCGCCTAATGCTCGACCGTGCCGGGACCGCGCCCGCTGGCGAGGTTCCGGCACACGAACGAACGCCAACATGAAGCCGTGGGTGGTCGGGCGGAACGTGCTGACTTTCCTGCGCAACCGGATTGCGATTGCGAGGCGCAGCGTACAGGTCGCGTTGATTGCGCGCATGCCGCGATCGGCAATCGAGCCGCTGTCCGCCGTCTTATGGCGAATCTATCGGCTCGTCGATGCGCGTACGCGCTGGGAAGGCGTGTGCCGTTACGAGATTGGACGCGACGTACTTGACTTGCCACTGTGCAACCCGGGCCGCGTTGCCGCCGGCCGCTTCCGGGAGCGCCTGATTGACCAGCGGATTTATTTCGGCCGGCTGTCGCGGGGCAGCGAAGCATGGCCCGACCTGCAACAGATCGCGAGTTCGCTCGCCACACGAATCAGGCAACTGCAGGCAAATGAACCTGGTCGCCCGGTCATCGTGTCGCCGTTTCACTATGTGTCGCAGTACGCGAATATTTACGTCATCGACGAACTGCGGGCGTTGCTCGGACTCGAGTCGATCGCCGTGGTGTCCGGCGTGCCACGAGATATGTATGGCGATGATCACTCGCTCATACCAGGCGTGAACGTGCTGTACACCTACGGGGAAGACGATCGCAATGGCCTCGGCCTGCGTGTCGCGCGCGCATTGAAGCGCAGTGGCGTCGCGGTGTTGTTTGCCGACGTGCCTCCGTTCGCACTGCACCGTTATCCCATGGAGACGGTGAGCGTCTCCATGTTTGGGCGCAACGCGCGCATTCATAACGGCGTGTTCCGGTTGGGCGCGCAGTTCGACGCGATATTGCTGCCGTTCTATTTGCGCTTTGAGCGCGGGCGTTTCGGCGCCGAAATATTCGAGCCGTTGCCGCTTGCCGGTACAGGCGCTGTTCAGCAAGTTGCGAGGTATATCGAAGCCGCGGCCGCGAACAACTATTCGGATTGGCTGGTTGCCGGCCATCCTTCGATGTACTCGTTCGCGCCCGTTCGCTAAAGCTCTCCCGCCCGGCACGAGAGTCGCGGCATCGCATTCGACCCAAAAGCGCGCAGGCATAGAAATGCGCACAGACCAGCACCGGCTGGCATCCGGCAGCAACGAGGCTATGGAACCGATCTATCTCCCACAATTCAGGGACGTCTCGTGGCGTTGGCTCGCCTATGCGGCGTCCACGCTCATCATTGTCGCGGTCGTTTTCGCGTTCGTTCACGACGTGGAACTGAAGCAGGACGTGCGCGCGGAAATCGTGTCGCCGTCGGAAATCAAAATTCAGGGGCTGAGCGGCCTGGTCTCGGACATCTATGTCAGCACCTCGGCGCGCGTCGGGCAGGGCGCACCACTCTTCAGGCTGGAGCGCGATCTTTCGCTGGCGAGTGACGGCCGGCAGCGCCCGGCATTTGACGCGCATGACCGCGACGAGCAGATTCGTACGAGCGAAGCGCAATACACGCAGCGCAAGGCCGACCTCAGCGCGCAGCTGGACGCCGCGCGTCTTGCTGCGCAAAGCCGTCGGGCGGAAATCCTGGCGCTCGATGAGCAATTGAGCCAGAACGAGCAATTAGCCAACGAAGCTCAACGTACGGTCGCACGGCTCGAATCGGTGTCGGACTACGTCACCGCAGACCGCGTCGAACAGGCGAGGGCGGTGACGCATCAGGCGAAGGTGTCGGTCGCGCAAAGCGCCGCGCGCCGTCAACAGTTGAACGCCGAACTCGGCGCGGCACTCGGCACGCAAACCGGGCTTGGCGCGCAGCTGACTGAACTTGAAGCGCGCCATGCGCGCGAGCTGCAGGACATTCGTGTGCGGTTCGAGCAGATTCGTCAGGACGCGACCATTTCCGCACCGAAGGCAGGCGTCGTCACTTTTTCTGGGCTCGTTCCCGGCCGCACGCTGGCCACGGACGACGTCGCACTCGTGATATCGACCGGCGAGAAGGGGCCGCTGCGCGCTGCATTGCGTATTCCTTCGCGACGGCGTGGCTTTATCCGCGAAGGGCAAGTTGTGCGGCTCAAGTTCGACGCGTTTCCCTATGCAAAATTCGGCAGCTACGCGGCGCGCATTGATTCGATCTCCCGCACCACGGTGCGATCAGGGATGTCACCTGCGGGCGCTTCGGAGCCGCGCGGTGCGCAAGGCGGCTATATGGCATGGGCCACGTTGAGCGACGACAAGTTCAAGTTCGAACAGCAACGCTTCGACATTCTGCCCGGCATGGCCGCGACGGCGAGCATCGTCATCGAACGGCGCACCATCGCCGAATGGGTGCTCGCGCCATTTTTTCGAATGCTGCGAGCTTGACGATGCGCGCTATCTATCAAAACGAAGTTGCCGAATGCGGCTACGCGTGTCTCGCCATGGTCCTGTCACACTTCGGCCGGGCCATTGAGGTGCGCGAGTTGCAGGCATTCAGGCCGATCTCAGCCAACGGCCTCTCGCTGATGGACCTGTACGACGTGGCAGTCGAATTCGGTCTCGCCGTCCAGGCGTACCGCTTTGACGCCGGCGATCTGCCGAGCATCAAGCGCGGTTCGATTCTGCACTTCGGCGGCGCGCATTTCGTCGTGTTCGAGAATTGCGGGCGCGGCTATGTGCAAGTGATCGATCCGGCAAGCGGGCGGCGGCGCATCTCCATGGACACTTTTGTCGCGAATGTGTCCGGCTACCTGCTCGAATGCTCGCCGACGCCAGCCATGCCGCGTATGCGCAACAAGTCGCGTGTGCCAGGCGCGCTGGCTCGCGTGCGTGCGCTCAATCCGCAGCTCACCGCGCAGATCGCCAAGGTGATGTTCGTCGCGCTCGGCAGCCAGTTCGCGATTCTCGCCATGCCGTACCTCGGCAATCTGTTGCTCGACGATGTTGTCGCCGCTGACAACCTGAACCTGCTCAATGTGTTGATGCTGACGTTCGGCGGCATTTTTATCGTCGGTGCGTTGAGCCAGTACGTTCAGAACTACCTCGTCGAGCTTCTGCACGGTTTAGTGCAGATGAACATGACCGAGGGAATCGTGGCGCAACTATTGCGCAACCCCATACCGTACTTCGAGAAGCGTCACGTCGGCGATCTGTTTGCGCGCGTGAAGGCGCAAGACGAAGTCAGCGCCTTCACCACCCGGACAACGATCTCGACAGGCATCGACGTCGCGGTCGGCATGCTCGCGCTCGCATTGATGCTGGTGCAAAGCAGGCAACTCACGGTGATCGCCGTGCTGATTTTTATGGTCTACGTGGCGGTGTCGTTCGCGCTGTTTTCGCGCATGCGCGATACCCATGCACTGGTGCTGGAGGAGTCGGCGCGCTGCGACGACACGCTTATCGAAACGATCCGCGCGGCTTCGTTGATCAAGCTGTCGCAGGGCGAGGCGCGGCGCACGGCGATCTTCATGGCGAAATATCGCGCGTATATGGCGGCGTTGGTGAAGAACAGCCGCCTCGCGAGCGCACGCGACGCGATCCTCAAACTTGTCGACTACGCGGACATGATCGCGGTGAGCTGGTTCGCCGCACGTCTGATGCTGAGCGGCACGATTTCGGTGGGCGTCTTTTATTCGTTTCTGATCTACAAGTCGCTGTTGTCCGAGCGCTTTGCGCGAGCCGTCAACGCAGCCTTCGAATATTTCATGCTGAGTGTTCCGGTTGCGCGCGTGGGCGATATTGTCGATGGCGAAGCGGAACGGTACACCGAGCCCGGTGAGATGCATAAGGCCGTCGAGGTGCGAACGTTCGAGCGCATCGATGTCCGCGGCGTCACGTTCCGCTACGGCGTTTCGGATCAACCGGTGCTCAAGGACGCAAACATCGTGATCCGGCGGGGCGCCAAGATTGTGATTACCGGCGCCTCGGGAAGCGGCAAGTCGACGCTCTTCAAGCTGCTTGCCGCAGCCGAGCCGCTGCAGGAAGGCGAGATCACGCTAAACGGAATAGCGTGGCCGAATCTCAGTGTCGATGAAATTCGACGACATGCCGTTCATATGCGGCAGGGCGATCTGATCCTGCACGGCTCGATTGCCGACAACGTCTCACTTTTCGCGGGCAATGCGGACGAGGCGCGCATTCATGCATTGCTGGACGACGTCGGCTTGCTGCCCGATGTCATGCGCCTGCCGATGCGCACACGCACGGTGATTAGCGACACGATCGCGAATATTTCGGCGGGCCAGCGGCAACGTTTGCTGCTCGCGCGAGCGTTGTATCAGCAACGGGAACTGCTGCTGCTCGATGAGCCGACTTCGAACCTCGACCCGGCATCCGTGCGGCATGTTGTCGACTTGTTGCTGCGTCTGGACCGTACGGTGGTCGTGATTACGCATGACATGTCGCTCGCTTCGGCGTTCGACACGCGCTATCGACTGGTCGACGGTGAACTGCTATGCGAGGCTCGCGAGGGAGTTCTGGCAGATGAATAAACGCACGATCGCGGGCGCACTGCTTGTGTTCAGCGGTGTGGTTTTCGCAGAGTCCGCGGCGGCTATCGATCTGCTCACCGTGGTGGAGCAGAGCACCGATCACGACGCGGACCTGGCAGCGTTTCGCGCCGGCTCGCGAGCAGCAGGCGAGGCCTTGCCGAAAGCCCGCGCGGCGCTGCTGCCGCAGCTGGCGGCGGGTTGGGGACGGGCATACAACAGCACGGTAACCGAGGGCGTTCCGAACACCCACTACTGGCAGAACGGGTGGACTGTCGCGCTTACGCAGCCGGTTTTCGACTGGAGCAGATGGACCACCTACAAGCAGGCGCACTTCGTTCAGGCGCGCGGCGCGGTCGATCTCGCGCGTGCGCAGCAATCGGCCATTCTGCGAGCCGTGCAAACGTACTTCGACGAACTCGCCGCCGAGGACGAACTGACACGCGCCGACGACTACACGGCGGCGCTGGATGTACACCTGGAAGAACTGCGGCGTCGGCGGGGTGCCGGCGAGGCCACGGTGATCGATGTGCAGGAAGCCGAGGCGGCTTGCGAACAGGCGCGGTCGCAACAGTTGGACGCCCGCGACGACTTGCAGTTGAAACGGCTCGCGCTGGAACACCTCACGGGGCAGCGGTTTGCGGGGCTGTCGCGCTTGTCGGACGCCGCTGTCATGCCAGGACTGTATCCGGAAGATATGGAAAGCTGGGCCTCCCAAGCCGAGGCGCACGACTACACGGTGCAACTGAAGCAGATCGACCGGCGCATTGCAGAACTCGAGGTCGAGAAGGCTCGCGCAGCGCGGTTACCGGTCGTGAATCTGACGGCGAGCCATACGCCAACCGGCGCGGCGTCCGGCTACGTCCGCCCGACGACGACAACGACGGCGATGCTGTCGGTGAGCATTCCCATTTTCGAAGGCGGTGCAACGAGCGCGAACATCGACGAAAAACTCGCACTCGAAGACAGGGCGCAGGACGAACTGGTTGCGGCGACACGGTTGGCGGGCGCTAGCGCACGGGAATACTGGTCGCGCTTTCTTGCCGGCGTCGCCCGGGTGGAAGCGCTGTCGCGATTGGTGCAGAGTTCGCGTGCCGCGCTCAGCGCGACGAAGGTCGGCTATCGCGTGGACAGTCGCGGGAGCGCAGATGTGCTGCGGGCATCTGACGCGTTTTTCGCGAATCGCCGCGATCTTATTCGGGCACGGTATGCAACAGTCGTTGGGCTTCTTCAACTGAAGGCGGCAACCGCAAGTCTGAATCTCGACGAGGTGGCGCGCGTTAATGAACTGATGCTGAACGTTGCGGATCGTCAGCCGGTGACTCGCGTGAATGTACAACACGCGGTGGTGGATGCCAAAGTGGACCGGGCGGCGGTTGAGGCAGAGATAGAGACGCGTGCAGCGGGTACTGAGACGCTGCGGGCGGTGGTGGGTACGCAGCCGCCACGAAGGGTAGCCGACACCGATCCGCAGCCGGCAGCGATTGACACGGCCGTGCAACGCGCGCTTGGCGCTATCCGCCAGCAATAAGCGCCGGCGCAATCCGCGCTGCACAGTTTGCGGTGCGCGGGATCGCCATGCCGAAGCGCTGGCGGTCTAAAGACAAAAAACCCCGAGCGGCGAGCGCCGTCGGGGTATTCGTTGAGGCATTGCCATTTGCCTGAAAGGTGTCTGGTGGAGGCGGCGGGAATCGAACCCGCGTCCAGAAGCACTCTACGACCAGTTCTACATGTTTAGTTCTGTCATTTGATTTAACCATAGTGACGCGGACGAACACGCTGCACTACGGCGATTCACTAGATTTTCGACCCGGACGTCGTGACTCCGTCAAGGCTTAACTGACGTATATGACCTCTGTCGGTATTGCTACCGGTCTTGCGACTCTAGCCCGTCAGTGAACTAGGCAGAGGACGGCGGCCCTTAGGCTGCCAGTGCGAACGTATCGTCGTTTGCAGTTACGTTTTTCCCATTGATTAACGAGGTGACGGGTCCTCGACATGCCCTAGCCGCTTCGCAACCCCTGTCGAAACCAGGTCGCCCCCGCGGTTCGTTGCTCACAACTTCGAGCCAACGTATATTTTACAATAGATTGACGGCCGTGTCTTGACCGATCCTGGGCTGGTGTGAGTTGCCGGTTCGGGCGCGTGCCGGGGCCGATGGCTAACCGATGTCGCGAAGCAGCTTCTGCAGTTCGGCCGGCGACTGCACGACATGCTGCGCATGCCATTGCGTCGGCGGAATATCGTCGCCGCAGTAGCCGTAGGCCGCAGCCACCGTCTTCATGCCGGCAGCAAAGCCCGCCTGCACGTCACGCAAGTCGTCGCCGACATAGACGACGCGCTCGGGCGTCACGTCGAGTTCGCGAGCCGCGTGCAGCAACGGCGCCGGGTGTGGTTTCGAATGCGGAGTCGTATCGCCGCTGACCACGCAGCCGGCCCGCTCTTCCAGACCCAGTTGCGCGATTAGCGGTTCCGTGAGCCGCGCCATCTTGTTCGTGACGATGCCCCAGCGCACGCCCCGCGCGTCGAGTTCATCGAGCAGTTCGGGGATGCCCGGAAAGAGCGTGGTTTCGATGCAAAGGTCCGCTTCGTAGTTGGCGAGGAACTCCTCGCGCATCGATGCGAACTCGTGGTCGTCCGGTCCGATGCCGAACGCCCCGCCGATCAGCCCTCGCGCGCCAGCCGACGCGAGCGGCCGTAGTCTTTCGAGTGGGACCATATCGAGTCCGCGATCATGGCGCATCTTGTTGACGGCGGCGGCAAGGTCTGGCGCCGTATCGGCCAGCGTGCCGTCCAGATCGAACAGCACGGCTTGGCAAAGACCCAGTGCGTCTTCGTGGTCTTCACGTTGGGGCAGGGGCGTAGGATCGCTCATCGATTGGATTAGGTCGGCGTTCGGGCGGATCAGGCGTCGCGGCGGCAGGCGAGCATGTAGTTCACACTCGTGTCTGCCGAAAGCGCGAAGTGCTTGCTGAGCGGGTTATAGACGATACCCTTGATGTCTGCTGTGCGTAGGCCGGCGGCTCGCACGAAGCCCGCGAGTTCGGACGGACGGATAAAACGCGCGTAGTCGTGCGTGCCTTTAGGCAGCATGCGCGCAATGTATTCCGCGCCGATCACCGCAAACAGGTATGACTTCACGTTTCGGTTGAGCGTGGAGAAGAACACCCAGCCGCCCGGTTTGACGAGCGTCTTGCACGCCTCGACGATCGCAGCGGGCTGCGGCACGTGTTCGAGCATTTCCATGCAGGTGACCACGTCGTAGGTGCCTGGCTCACGTGCGGCGAGCGCCTCGGCAGCGATCTCCTCGTAATTAACCGTTACACCGCTTTCAAGGCTGTGAAGATCGGCGACGCCAAGGGCTTCGCTCGACAGGTCGATTCCTTTGACGTCCGCGCCCAGGCCAGCCATTGACTCGGACAAAATGCCGCCGCCGCACCCAATGTCCAGCACGTGCTTGCCGGCCAGATGGGCGTGGGCGTCGATCCAGTTCAAGCGAACGGGGTTGAGTTCATGCAGCGGTTTGAACTCGGCGTTTGGGTCCCACCAACGATGCGCAAGGTCGCTGAATTTCTGTAGTTCGTGGGGATCGGCGTTGGTCATGGCAAAGCTGCCTCGATGAGAGCGGTGAGCGGGCGCTCGAGGATAAACCCGGAGTATATAGGCGAGGGGCCGGGGCGGCAAAATGCCGCCCGCGCGTGCAAGCGGTTGGCGGCGCTCGCCTGGCTTGATCGGCAATCTGCGCAGTCTGCGCAAAAAAAAGCCCCGCCGAAGCGGGGCTTTTCGTGCTGCGGTAGTTTGTAGCTTACTGCTTCGAAGTACCGACAACTTCGACTTCCACGCGACGATCCGGTGCGAGGCAGGCGATCAGTTGCTTGCGGTTCTTCTGGTTGCAACCGGTCGTGACCGGGTTGCGCTTGCCCTTGCCTTCCGTGTAGATACGGTTGGATTCGATGCCCTTGCTGACGAGGTATGCCTTCACAGCTTGAGCGCGACGCAGCGACAGACGGTCGTTGTACTTGTCCGAACCGATGCGGTCCGTGTAACCCGTTGCCACGACGACTTCGAGGTTCAAGCCCTGGATCTTCGATGCCAGATCGTCCAGCTTTTCCTTGCCAGCCGGCTTCAGGATAGCCTTGTCGAAGTCGAACAGTGCGTCAGCCTGATACGTGATTTTCTGGCTGGTGATGGCCGGTGCCGGTGCGACCGGTGCCGGCGGCGTCGGAGCCTGGGCAACCAGTGCGCCGTCGCACTTTGCGTTAGCCGTTGCCGGCGTCCAGAATGCATCGCGCCAGCAAAGCTCGTTCGTGCCGTTCATCCAAACGTATTCGCCAGTACCATTCACCCAGTTGTCATTGGTAGCTTGTCGCGACGCCGGCACCGACTGTGCCATTGCGGATGCAGCCATAACTGCGGTAGCTGCAATGAACGCGAGCTTTGAAAGTTTATTCATATTTCTCCTCTCGAATTTGAGATTACCGCAGGTTTACTGCGAGCCTGTTGACGAAGACAAGTCATACATTGCTCGAAGTATAACATTGGTGCCAAACAAAAAACGCTGTGTGTAGACTTCGAGCAGTGTCTGACTCTTTGTGCGTTGGCATTTTGCCATATCGTTCCCTTCCGACGATAAAAAAATCCGCCCCCGATCAAAACGCCTTCCAATTGTGGTGCATGCGCAACAGAACCGATCGCCCGGAGCGTCCCGCCAGTCATGGCTGAGCGCGAAATTGCCGCACGCATTAATCGAGCCTGGCCGGCCCGGATATGGGGCATTTGAACCCCGCTCTGACGCCTTTACCTAGCACTCGCTAATAGGTATACGTGCGACTGCCGGGCGCGGATGACCGGCATGTTAGAATCGCGTGATGCGTTGCGCCTGCAATGCTTACGCGAAGGCGCCGTCTTCCCGTCGCCTTCGCACGTAAAAGATACGGATAATGGATCAATTCGCCAAAGAGACTCTGCCAATCTCCCTAGAGGAGGAAATGCGCCGTTCGTATCTCGATTACGCGATGAGCGTGATCGTAGGGCGTGCGCTTCCTGACGTTCGCGATGGCCTGAAGCCGGTCCACCGGCGCGTGCTTTACGCGATGCACGAACTGAACAACGACTGGAACCGCGCGTACAAGAAGTCGGCGCGTATCGTCGGCGACGTCATCGGTAAGTACCACCCGCACGGCGACACGGCTGTATACGACACCATCGTCCGGATGGCGCAAGACTTTTCGCTGCGCTACATGCTCGTAGACGGCCAGGGCAACTTCGGTTCGGTCGACGGCGACAACGCCGCGGCCATGCGATACACCGAAATCCGCATGGCCAAGATCGGCCACGAACTGCTCGCCGACATCGACAAGGAAACGGTCGACTTCACGCCGAACTACGACGGCAGCGAGAACGAACCGGCCATTCTGCCCGCGCGTATTCCCAATCTGCTGATCAACGGCTCGTCGGGTATCGCGGTCGGCATGGCGACCAACATTCCGCCGCACAACCTCAACGAGGTTGTCGACGCGTGCCAGCACCTGCTCAGGAACCCGGAAGCCACGATTGACGAACTGATCGAGATCGTTCCGGCCCCCGATTTCCCGACCGCCGGCATCATTTACGGCGTGGCGGGCGTGCGCGACGGCTATCGCACCGGCCGTGGCCGCGTGGTAATGCGCGCGCTGACGCACTTCGAAGAGATCGATCGTGGCCAGCGCATGTCGATCATCGTCGACGAATTGCCGTATCAGGTGAACAAGCGCTCGCTTCTCGAGCGTATTGCCGAACTCGTCAACGAGAAAAAGCTGGAAGGCATTTCCGACATCCGCGACGAGTCCGACAAGAGCGGTATGCGCGTCGTGATCGAGTTGAAGCGCGGCGAAGTGCCGGAAGTCGTCCTGAACAATCTGTACAAGGCGACCCAGCTTCAGGACACTTTCGGCATGAACATGGTCGCGCTGGTCGACGGCCAGCCGAAGCTGCTGAATCTGAAGGAGATGTTGTCGTGCTTCCTGTCGCATCGCCGGGAAGTGCTGACGCGGCGCACTGTATATGAACTGCGCAAAGCTCGCGAACGTGGGCATGTGCTCGAGGGTCTCGCCGTTGCGCTCGCCAATATCGACGAGTTCATCGCGATCATCAAGGCCGCGCCGACTCCGCCGATCGCAAAGCAGGAATTGATGGCGCGTCCGTGGGATTCCTCCCTGGTGCGAGAAATGTTGTCGCGCGCCGAAACGGAAAACGCGTCGGCCGGTGGCCGCGAAGCCTATCGTCCTGACGGATTGAATCCGTCCTTCGGTATGCAGTCGGACGGCCTCTACCGTTTGTCCGACACGCAGGCTCAGGAAATTCTGCAGATGCGTCTGCAGCGCCTGACCGGCCTCGAGCAGGACAAGATCATTGGTGAGTATCGCGACGTCATGGCGCAGATTGCCGATCTGCTGGACATCCTGGCACGCCCGGAGCGGATTACGGCGATCATCGTCGACGAACTCACGTCGATCAAGTCGGAATTCGGCGACGCGCGTCGCTCGAAGATCGAGCTGAACGCGACGGAGCTGAACACCGAAGATCTGATCACGCCGCAAGAAATGGTCGTGACCATGTCGCACGCCGGTTACGTCAAATCGCAGCCGTTGTCCGAATATCGCGCCCAGAAGCGCGGCGGTCGCGGCAAGCAGGCGACTTCCATGAAGGAAGACGACTGGATCGACACGCTGTTCATCGCGAACACGCACGACCATATTCTGTGCTTCTCGAACCGCGGCCGCGTGTATTGGGTCAAGGTCTACGAAGTGCCGCAAGGTTCGCGGAACTCGCGCGGTCGTCCGATCGTCAACATGTTCCCGCTGCTGGAAGGCGAGAAGATCACGGTCGTGCTGCCGGTTAAGGAATTTTCCGCCGACAAATTCGTGTTCATGGCCACCGCGTTAGGAACGGTAAAGAAGACACCGCTCGAAGCCTTCAGCCGACCGTTGCGCAAGGGTATTATCGCGGTCGGTCTCGATGACGGCGATTACCTGATCGGCGCGGCTATCACAGACGGTCAACACGACGTCATGCTGTTCTCCGATTCCGGCAAGGCGGTCCGCTTCGACGAAAACGACGTGCGGCCAATGGGGCGCGAGGCGCGCGGCGTGCGCGGCATGCAACTCGAAGACGGCCAGAACGTGATCGCGTTGCTGGTGGCGGGCGACGAGCAGCAGTCGGTGCTCACGGCCACGGAAAACGGCTTCGGCAAACGCACACCGATCACCGAGTACACGCGTCACGGTCGCGGCACGAAGGGCATGATCGCGATCCAGACGTCGGAGCGCAACGGCAAGGTCGTTGCGGCCACGCTGGTCGATCAGGAAGCGCAGATCATGCTGATCACCAATACGGGCGTGCTTATCCGTACGCGCGTGTCGGAAATTCGAGAAATGGGCCGTGCAACCCAAGGTGTTACACTCATCAGCCTTGACGAAGGGACCAAGCTTTCAGGTCTGCAACAGGTTGCCGAAGCAGAAGCAGACGTCGATGTGGAAGGCGACGCCGAAGGTCCCGCCGACGGCAGCAACGACGTTGAAGACGGCGGTGCCGCCTGACCTGCGTCGCAGGCTTGTGCATTCGTTAACCGGTTGAAAGCCGCGCAGGAAACAATAGTGTGTCGGGCCGACATGCTTTCTGCGCGGCAAGCAGTTCAAGTCAATTTCTATTAGGGAGTAATGATGCAGAAACGATTTAAACAACTGGCGTTGCTGGCTGCCCTCGTGCCGACGTTTGCAATGGCTCAAGCGCTTCAGAGCCAGGCTCCGTCGGCTCCGGCTGCTGCCGCAGCACCGGTTGATCCGGCCAAGCAGGCTGCAATCAAGGACCTGCTGGACGCAATCGACGCGCAGAAGCTCGTTGGCGCAATCGGTAACAGCGCGCAAATGCAGGCAAAGCAGCTGGTCCCGGCTATCCTTTCGGACGCGCTGAGCGAGAACAAGACGATGACGGACAAGCAGAAGCAGGCTTCCGTCCCGACGCTGCAAAAGAACGCAGTGCCGAAGCTGGTTGACGGCGCAGGCCAGGTCTTCGCGACGGACAGCTTCCGCCAGGACGCAATGCAAGCTCAGTACGATGCTTACGCAAAGTACTACAGCACGTCGGAAATCAAAGATCTGACCACGTTCTACAAGAGCCCGACGGGCCGCAAGTTCATCCAGGTTCAAGACCAGGTGGGCCGCGACGTCGTCAACGGCTTGATGCAAAAGTACATGCCGCAATCGATCAAGGCGACGCGTGACCAGGCTGACAAGGAAGTCGCTTCGGTCAAGCCGGCTAAGTAAAGCCTCGGGCGAAGACTGCGCTCGCGCGCCAGTGGCGGCCCCTCACAGGGCCGCCGGTTTGGCGGGTTCGCGGGGACAGTGCGATAATGGCCGTTTGCGCGTGTGCGCAAATGGCCATTATTTTTTGGCGCGAGATTGCGGAGCCTGCTGCGTTTTGATCGCCGCGTTGCAGATCGACACAGCGTTTCTCGTCTGCCAATAAATCTAGCCGGTTCAGCAGCTTTTTTTCGCGGCGGCCTCTTCGTCGACTCGTGCGCGATCTTCCGTTTTCGCGCCGCTTTCAGGATCTCACGATGCGCGTCTTTAATTTCTCCGCCGGTCCGGCGGCCATGCCCGAAGAAGTGCTGCGTCAGGCAGCCAACGAGATGCTCGACTGGCAAGGCAGCGGCATGAGCGTGATGGAGATGAGCCATCGTGGGAAAGAGTTCATGTCGATCCACGAGGAAGCGCTGCTCGACCTGCGCGAGTTGCTGGCCGTGCCGGCGAGCCACCGCATCCTGTTTCTGCAAGGCGGCGGTCTCGGCGAAAACGCAATCGTGCCGATGAATCTGCTCGGTTCGAAGCCGCGCGCCGACTTCGTCGTCACGGGTTCGTGGTCGCAAAAGTCACTGAAGGAAGCGCAGAAGTACGGCACCGTGCACGTTGCGGCAAGCGGCGAGACGGCTGACGGTTTCACGCGCGCGCCCGCATTTTCCGAGTGGCAAATGTCGGACGATCCGGCTTACGTGCATTTGTGCACGAACGAAACGATCCACGGCGTCGAGACATTCGAGATTCCTGATCTCGGCAACGTGCCGTTGGTGGCGGACGCGTCGTCTCACATCCTGTCGCGTCCCATGGACATCGCCAAATACGGCGTGCTGTTTGGTGGCGCGCAGAAGAATATCGGCATGGCCGGCGTGACGGTGGTGATCGTACGCGAGGACATGCTGGATCGCGCGCAGGCCATTTGCCCGTCGGCGTTCGAATGGAAGATCGTCGCCGAGAACAATTCCATGTACAACACGCCGCCCACGTATGCGATCTACATCGCGGGGCTGGTGTTCAAATGGTTGAAAAAGCAGGGCGGCCTCGCTGCAATCGAGGCGCGTAATCTCGAGAAATCCAAGCTGTTGTACGACACGATCGACTCGAGCAGCTTCTATCTGAACAAAGTCGAGCGTAGCTCGCGTTCGCGGATGAACGTACCGTTCTTCCTCGCCGACGAGTCGCGCAATGAAGAATTTCTCGCCGGCGCGAAAGCGCGGGGAATGGTGCAGCTAAAGGGCCACAAGTCCGTCGGCGGCATGCGGGCGTCGATTTACAACGCCGTTCCGCTCGAAGGCGTCAAAGCGCTTGTCGAATACATGAAGGAATTTGAACAGCGCAGCGCTTGAGTGCTTCGGCATTCGGCGCGCGTATCCTTTCCAGCACGCTTTTTTTTCAGCAGCTATCGGCAGGACCGTTTTCACGCATGGACGACGAACTCAATAACCGACTCAAACCTCTTCGCGAACGCATCGACGCGCTCGACGCGCAGCTGATCGCGCTTCTCAATCAGCGCGCCGCGGTGGCGCTCGAAGTCGGCGAGGTCAAAAAGCATTTCAACGCGCCGGTGTTTCGCCCCGAGCGCGAGCAGCAGGTGATCGCCCGTTTGCAGGACATGAGCGAGGGGCCGCTCGCGAGCGAGCATATCAGCGCGATCTGGCGCGAGATCATGGCGGCCAGCCGGGCGCTCGAAAAGCCAATCAAGGCGGCTTACCTCGGGCCGGTGGGCACCTACAGCGAGCAGGCCATGCACGAGTACTTCGGTCAATCGATCGAGGGGCTGCCGTGTCCGTCGATCGACGAAGTGTTCCGCTCGGTCGAAGCAGGCGCCGCCGAATTCGGCGTCGTGCCTGTCGAGAATTCGACCGAAGGCGCGGTATCGCGCACGCTGGATCTGCTGTTGCAAACTCAGTTGGCCATTGGCGGCGAACTTGCGTTGCCGATTCATCACAATCTGTTGACGCTGAATGGCGGCCTTGCGGGCGTCACGCGCGTGTGTGCGCACGCGCAGGCGCTCGCGCAATGTCAGCGCTGGCTCGCGACCAATGCGCCGCATCTGGAGCGCCAGGCGGTGTCGAGCAACGCCGAAGCCGCGCGTATGGCGGCGGAAGATCCGACCGTCGCGGCGATCGCGGGCGACCGCGCTGCGACCCATTACGGCTTGCAAGTCGCCTATGCGCTGATTCAGGACGACCCGCACAATCGCACCCGCTTCGTCATGATCGGCAAGGAACGCACAGGCGTGAGCGGACACGACCAGACGTCGCTGATCGTGTCGGTGGCAAATGAGCCGGGCGCCGTGTTCAAGCTGCTGGAGCCGCTCGCGCGTCATAGCGTCTCGATGACCCGCTTCGAATCGCGGCCAGCGCGCGTGGGTACGTGGGAGTACTACTTTTATATCGACGTCGAGGGCCACCGCGACGATCCGGCTGTAGCTGCCGCGCTTGAAGAGCTTGGCCAGAAGGCAGCATTTCTGAAGATTCTCGGCTCGTATCCGCGTGCGCGCTAACGGTCAACGGTCGGCGAGTAAGCTCACGCAGACAGTGGGCCGGAGCGCTGGCCGCGACTTTTCTAATAATCGTTCGGAGATTTCATGACAACGTCCTTCGGTCCTTCTTACGTACGCGCTATAGCGCCCTACATTGCCGGTAAGCCCATTTCTGAAGTGGCGCGCGAGTTCGGGCTGGACGAAGCGAACATCGTAAAGCTCGCGTCGAACGAGAACCCGCTCGGCATGCCGGAGTCCGCTAAACGTGCGATGGCGCAAGCCGCGAGCGAACTGGGCCGCTATCCCGATGCAAATGCGTTCGAGCTGAAGGCCGCACTGAGCGAGCGCTACGGCGTGCCGTCGGACTGGATCACGCTCGGCAATGGCAGCAACGACATTCTCGAAATTGCCGCGCATGCGTTCGTCGAGAAAGGGCAGTCGATCATTTACGCGCAGTACTCGTTCGCAGTCTACGCGCTCGCCACGCAAGGCCTCGGCGCGCGTGCGATCGTGGTGCCGGCTGTGAAATATGGGCACGATCTCGACGCGATGCTGGCCGCGATCACCGACGACACGCGCCTGATCTTCGTCGCCAATCCGAACAACCCGACCGGTACGTTTATCGAAGGTTCAAAGCTCGAAGCGTTTCTCGACAAGGTGCCGCGCAACGTGGCAGTGGTTCTGGACGAGGCGTACACGGAATATCTGCCCGCGGAAAAGCGCTACGACTCCATCGAATGGGTGCGCCGTTATCCGAACCTGCTCGTGTCGCGCACGTTTTCGAAGGCGTTCGGTCTCGCGGGCTTGCGTGTCGGATTTGCGATTGCCCAACCGGAGTTGACCGACTTGCTGAACCGTCTGCGTCAGCCGTTCAATGTGAACACGCTCGCGCAAGCCGCAGCGATCGCCGCGCTCAACGACAAGGCGTTCCTGGAGAAAAGCGCGGCGCTGAACGCGCAGGGTTATCGCCGTTTGACCGAAGCGTTCGAGAAGCTCGGCCTCGAATACGTGCCGTCCGACGGCAATTTCGTGCTGGTGCGCGTCGGCAATGACGACGCGTCCGGCAACCGCGTGAACATCGAATTGCTGAAGCAGGGCGTGATCGTGCGTCCGGTCGGCAACTACGGATTACCGCAGTGGCTGCGCGTCACGATCGGACTGCCGGAAGAAAACGAAGCGTTCATCGCCGCACTCGAAAAAACCCTCGCCACCGCTTAGGCGGCAAACCTTGACCCACGCGCCTCGTCGATATGAAAGGCGCGCTTTTTGTGTGACCGACGTGGCCGCGTTTTCTTTTAACAAGCTGGTGATTTTTGGTGTCGGCCTGATCGGCGGATCGCTTGCGCGCGCACTGCGCGAGCGCGGCGAAGCGGACGGTGCGCGGACGGTAATTGGCGTGGGCCGCTCGGCTGCGTCGACCGGGCGCGCGGTCGAACTCGGCGTAATCGATAGTGCGGCGGCATTGACCGACGACGCCGCGCTGCGCGAAGCGCTTGCGGGCGCCGACGTCGTGTTGCTCGCGGCGCCTGTTGCCCAGACGCAGCCGCTTCTTGAACGCATTGCGCCATTTCTCGGCGCAGATACGATCGTGACCGACGCCGGCAGCACCAAATCCGACGTTGTGGCCGCTGCCCGTGCCGCACTGGGCGCGCGCATCGGCCAGTTCGTGCCGGGGCATCCCATTGCCGGGCGCGAGGCGAGCGGTGTCGAGGCCGCGTTGCCGGACCTGTATGTAGGCCGCAATGTCGTACTGTGTCCGTTGCCGGAGAATGCGCCGTCTACCGTCGAGCGCATCGCGGCGATGTGGCGCGCGACTGGCGCGCTCGTGCGCGACATGGCGCCCGGGCAGCACGACCGCGTGTTCGCGTCGGTCAGTCATTTGCCGCATGTATTGTCGTTCGCGCTCGTCGAGCAGATTCTCAATTCGCCCGATGCCGCACTGAAATTTTCGTTCGCCGCGGGCGGCTTTCGCGACTTCACGCGAATTGCCGCGTCGAGCCCGGAAATGTGGCGCGACGTCTGCATCGCCAACCGCGTTGCACTGCTTGACGAACTCGACGCCTACTCTGCGGTGCTAGCGCGTCTGCGCACGGCTATCGAGGCTGCCGACGGCGCCGCGCTCGAAGCCGTGTTTGCCCGCTCTCGTCTCGCGCGTACCGAATGGCAGGAACAACGCGCGGGCGGCGGCGCGCCGGGCGACGCGTCCAAATAACCGGAAACTGGACTCAATCATGGAATTCCTCGATCTCGGACCATTTTCTCGTGCGTCCGGCACGGTTCGTTTGCCTGGCTCGAAGAGCATTTCGAATCGGGTGCTGCTGCTCGCGGCGCTCGCCGAAGGCGAAACGACAATCATGAACCTGCTCGACTCCGACGACACCCGCGTGATGCTCGACGCGCTCGAAAAGCTGGGTGTGCGTCTGAAGCGCGACGGCGACACGTGCGTCGTGACCGGCACGCGCGGCGCTTTCACGGCGCGCACGGCCGATCTGTTCCTCGGCAATGCCGGTACGGCGGTTCGTCCGCTGACCGCGGCACTCGCGGTGAATGGCGGCGACTACCGCATTCACGGCGTGCCGCGCATGCACGAGCGGCCAATCGGCGATCTGGTCGATGGACTAAGACAGATCGGCGCGAGAATCGACTACGAAGAAAACGAAGGCTTTCCGCCGCTGCGAATCCGTCCGGCGCAGATTTCCGCCGAGGCGCCGATCCGCGTGCGCGGCGACGTCTCCAGCCAGTTCCTTACGTCGCTGCTGATGACACTGCCGCTTTTGCGCACCGAAAGCGGCGTGAGTACCGTTCAGGTCGACGGCGAACTCATTTCCAAGCCGTATATCGATATCACGATCAAGCTGATGGCGCGCTTTGGCATCGAGGTCAAGCGCAATGGCTGGCATCAGTTCGTGGTGCCGGCGGGGCAGCGTTATCAATCGCCGGGCACCATCATGGTGGAGGGCGACGCGTCGTCGGCGTCCTATTTCCTCGCGGCGGGCGCGCTCGGCGGCGGGCCGCTGAAGGTAGAGGGCGTCGGCCGTTCAAGCATCCAGGGCGACGTCGGCTTCGCGGATGCGCTCATCAAGATGGGCGCGAATCTGCAAATGGGCGAGGACTGGATCGAAGTGCGCGGCGTCGGCCACGACAGCGGCAAGCTCGAGCCGATCGACATGGACTTCAACCTGATCCCCGACGCCGCCATGACCATAGCGGTTGCCGCGCTGTTCGCCGACGGCACGACCACGCTGCGCAACATTGCGAGCTGGCGCGTGAAAGAAACGGACCGGATCGCGGCAATGGCCACCGAACTGCGCAAGGTCGGCGCGAAGGTGCAGGAGGGCGAAGACTTCCTCGTGGTCACGCCGCCAGAGAAACTGATTCCGAACGCGTCGATCGACACCTATGACGATCACCGCATGGCAATGTGTTTTTCGCTCGTGAGTCTCGGCGGCGTGCCGGTCCGGATCAACGACCCGAAGTGCGTCGGCAAGACATTTCCCGATTATTTCGAGCGCTTCACCGCGCTTGCCCAACCCTGATTCCTGTGCGAATCGCCTGACGTGCGACTTTTTCGATGAAACCGATCCGTCCCTTTCACCAGACGCCCGTCATTACGATCGACGGCCCGAGTGCCTCCGGTAAAGGCACCGTGGCCGCGCTGGTTGCCGCGAGCCTCGGCTTCCACCTGCTCGACAGCGGCGCGCTATACCGCCTCGCCGCGCTCGCCAGCATTCGCTACAACGTTGCGGCGGACGACGTCGAGGCCCTTGTAAAGCTGATCGACGACCTGCATATCACGTTTCGCGAAGGCCTCGCTCAGCTCGACGGAGTGGACGTTTCGGCGGACATTCGCGCCGAGGAAGTGGGCAGCCGCGCTTCCGCGATCGCCGTGCATGCCCCGGTGAGGGCCGCGCTGGTGGCGCGCCAGCGGGCGTTTCGCAAGGAGCCGGGCCTCGTCGCGGACGGTCGCGATATGGGGACGGTCATCTTCCAGGACGCCGTGCTCAAGGTGTTCATGACGGCCAGCGTGGAAGCCCGCGCGGCGCGGCGGCATAAGCAATTGATACAAAAAGGCTTTTCTGCTAACATAGATAACTTGCTCCGGGATTTGCGCGAGCGCGACGAGCGTGACAGTCAGCGCGCAGCCGCGCCGCTTAAGCCCGCAGCGGATGCAAAGCTGCTCGATACGTCCGCCTTATCGGTCGATCAGGCGGTCGAGCAGGTAGTCCAATGGTACGAAGCCCTGGTTCCGCAGGCGTGACTGGAATGCATCGAGCATCGGTCGCACATGAATGCGCGGCCGCAGTCGTAGTTCCATTGTGTGTTGGTGCTTCGCGATGGTCGCGAAGCGTTGTATTAACCCTTTAACCCCGCGTGGCATTCGCATTCTTGCCGTAGTTGCTGACCGTCCGGCCAGCCGGGCAGCGCGAGAACCATGCAAATTTTGATTTTTATGTCCGACCTGCAAACCTCTACCCCGAATACCGAATCTTTTGCGGCTCTGTTCGAAGAGTCGCTGACCAAGCAAGACATGCGCGCCGGCGAAGTGATCTCCGCCGAAGTCGTGCGTGTTGACCACAACTTCGTGGTCGTCAACGCTGGTCTCAAGTCCGAAGCCTACATCCCGCTCGAAGAGTTCCTGAACGACGCGGGCGAGGTAGAAGTGCAGGCGGGCGACTTCGTTTCCGTCGCGATCGACGCGCTGGAAAACGGCTATGGCGACACGATCCTGTCGCGCGACAAGGCGAAGCGTCTGGCTTCGTGGCTGTCGCTGGAAAAAGCTCTCGACAACAACGAACTCGTGACCGGCACGATCACGGGCAAGGTCAAGGGCGGCATGACCGTCATGGTCAACGGCATCCGCGCGTTCCTGCCGGGTTCGCTGGTCGACACGCGTCCGGTCAAGGACACGACCCCGTACGAAGGCAAGACGCTCGAATTCCGCGTCATCAAGCTCGACCGCAAGCGTAACAACGTCGTGTTGTCGCGCCGTGCCGTGATCGAAGCAACCCAGGGCGAAGAGCGCGCAAAGCTGCTCGAAACGCTGAAGGAAGGCGCGATCGTGGAAGGCGTGGTGAAGAACATCACCGACTACGGCGCGTTCGTGGACCTCGGCGGTATCGACGGCCTGCTGCACATCACCGACATCGCATGGCGTCGTGTGCGTCACCCGAGCGAAGTTCTGTCGGTTGGCCAGGAAGTCACCGCGAAGATCCTCAAGTTCGACCAGGAAAAGAACCGCGTTTCGCTGGGCATCAAGCAACTCGGCGACGATCCGTGGGAAGGCATCTCGCGTCGTTACCCGTCGGGCACGCGCCTGTTCGGTAAGGTCACGAACATCACCGACTACGGCGCATTCGTCGAAGTGGAATCGGGCATCGAAGGCCTCGTCCACGTGTCGGAAATGGACTGGACGAACAAGAACGTTGCACCGTCGAAGGTTGTTCAGCTGGGCGACGAAGTCGAAGTCATGGTTCTCGAAATCGACGAAGACCGCCGCCGTATCAGCCTCGGCATGAAGCAGTGCAAGCCGAACCCGTGGGACGACTTCAGCCGCAACTTCAAGAAGGGCGACAAGCTGCAAGGCGCAATCAAGTCGATCACCGACTTCGGCGTCTTCATCGGTCTGCCGGGTGGCATCGACGGTCTGGTTCACCTGTCGGACCTGTCGTGGTCGGAAACGGGCGAAGAAGCTGTTCGCAAGTACAAGAAGGGCGACGAAGTGGAAGCGATCGTTCTCGGCATCGACGTCGAGAAGGAACGCATTTCGCTGGGTATCAAGCAGCTCGAAGGCGACCCGTTCAGCAACTTCGTTGCAATGAACGACAAGGGCTCGATCGTCGACGGCGTGGTCAAGACGGTAGACGCGAAGGGTGCAGTGGTTCAGCTGTCGGCTGAAGTCGAAGGCTACCTGCGCGCTTCGGAAATCGCACAAGACCGTGTGGAAGATGCTCGCAACGTGCTGAAGGAAGGCGACAAGGTCAACGCGATGATCATCAACATCGATCGCAAGTCGCGTGGCATCAACCTGTCGATCAAGGCGAAGGACTCGGCTGAGCAACAGGAAGCGATCCGCGGCCTGGCTTCGTCGGATTCCAGCGCAGCTGCTACCGGCACGACCAACCTCGGCGCACTGCTGAAGGCCAAGCTCGACGGTCAGAACCAGTAATTGAGGAACGCCCCCGAACCTGCCGTCTTGCGCGGCAGGTATCCCTTTGCGGGGAAAACCTTGGGGGCGGCTCGGCGTTTTCTTGAGAGGTCTGCTGCAGTATGACCAAATCGGAATTGGTCGCCCAACTGGCTACGCGGTTTCCGCAACTTGTCCTAAAAGATGCGGATTTCGCGGTGAAGACGATGCTTGATGCGATGTCTGAGGCGCTTGCCAAAGGTCATCGCATCGAAATTCGAGGTTTCGGCAGCTTCGGCCTGAACCGCCGTCCTTCCCGCGTCGGGCGCAATCCGAAGTCGGGCGAAAAAGTGCTGGTGCCTGAGAAGTACGTGCCGCACTTCAAGCCGGGCAAGGAATTGCGCGAGCGGGTCGATCGCCGCGCGGGTGAGCCGTTGAAGGCGGAAGAGCCGGACGACGATCTGTAAATGCTCCGCCATACGCTGTGTATTGGGCAGCGTGGTATTGGTAGCGTCAGCGGCCAGTGCCAGTCGGCAAAAAGAAGAAATGCGCCTCCGGGCGCTTTTTTTTCGCCTGCGCATTTTCGGTCCACCTCGGCGGACGCGCACCTGCCGGTTGAGTTGTCGGTCGCAATGTTTGGCGCCGTAATAGCCGCGCTTTCAGCCAAGTTCTCAGGCAGGTTCCACGCCAGGTTCTCGGTCGACTTCAAGACCTCTTCTAAGTCGAATCTCAAGCCGAGTCTCAGCCACCTTCAAAGCCGCCATCCCAGCCGCCATCCCAGCCGCCGTTCAAGCCCCAATCCCCCGACACGTTCAGCCACACTGAGCTCACAACGATCGCGCCAAATCGAAACCCCCGTCCGCATCGTCTCCAGCGCTTTTCTGTAAGCGCAGGATCCGCCAGTTCCTGCCCAGCCGCGAGGGCTTCAATTACAATACGGGTCACTTCGGCGCGGGCAACACCGTGGCGCGACGCGTCATCAGGCCGGCGTCACCCCGCAACTGCCGTCAAGAGATCTATTCATGAAATTTATCGTCTGGCTGATCCGTGTACTGGTGTTCGTGCTGCTGCTGGTGCTGGCACTCTCCAATACGCAACCTGCTACGCTGAATTTCCTCGCTGGCTACGCGTGGTCGGCGCCGCTCATCCTGATTGGCCTCGCGTTCTTCGGGGTTGGGCTGCTCGCGGGTCTCGTTTCGTCGATGCCGGCTGTCGTGCGCCTGCGCATGGAGAATGGCCGCCTCAAACGAGAACTGCGTGTGGCGCGCGAGGCGCCGGTCGTCGTTGAACAGCCGCCCATGCCGCCGCTGATCTGATTTTGTCGTTCGCCGCGCACATAGCGCGCGGCATTCCATTTCCGCCTTCAGGCTCATTTGTATTCATCGCATGGATCTAGACTTCTGGTGGCTGCTTGTCATACCCGTCGCTTTTGCGTTCGGCTGGATGGCTGCGCGCTACGACCTCAAGACGCTGCTGTCAGAAAGCGCCAATCTTCCGCGCTCCTATTTCCGCGGACTAAACTTTCTGCTCAACGAGCAGCCGGATCAGGCGATCGACGCGTTCATCGAAGTGGTCAAGCTCGATCCTGAAACCGTCGAACTTCACTTTGCACTGGGCAATCTTTTCCGCCGCCGCGGAGAAACGGACCGCGCGATTCGCGTGCATCAGAATCTCCTCAGTCGTGCCGATCTACCGGTCAGCGAGCGTGATCACGCGCTATTCGAACTCGGACAGGACTTCCTGAAAGCCGGCCTGCTGGACCGCGCGGAAGAAACCTTTCGTTCGCTCGAAACCGGCGACTACGCGTTGGGCGCGCAGCGCGCGCTGCTTACCATTTACGAAATCGAGAAGGACTGGATCAAGTCGATCGACACAGCGCGTCATCTGGAAACAATGGGCGCGGAGCCGCTCGACAAGGAAATCGCGCAGTTCCATTGCGAACTCGCGCAGGAAGCGCTGCAACAGAAAAATCCCGACGAAGCACGCCGGCAACTTGGATTCGCGCTGAAGGCGAACCCTACCAACGTGCGCGCCACGATTCTGTTTGGCGACGTCGACGCGGCCGGCGGCGCACAAGAAGCGGCGATTGAACAATGGCGGCGCGTCGAGGAACAGAACCCGGCCTACCTGCCGCTCGTCGCCGAGAAGCTGATGAAGGCGTACGAAGCGCTCGGCCGAGCGCAGGAAGGCGCTGATCTGCTCACCACGTGGGTCGACCGCTATCCGAGCAATGATCTGCTCGACGTCGCGTACCAGCACGTCGCGTCCTTGCGCGGGCCCGATGCGGCGCACGCGCTCGCGCGCTCGCAGATGCAAAAGTCGCCAAATCTCGCGGGTATGACGCGGCTGCTCGAAGCGCAACAGGCCGTCGCGGAAGAGCCGCGGCGTAGCGAACTCGAACTGATGCGCACGCTGATCCGCCAGCGCACCAAAAATCTGCCGCGCTACACGTGCCAGAATTGCGGCTTCAGGGCGCGGCTTTTCTACTGGCAGTGCCCGGGTTGCAGCGGTTGGGAAACCTACGCGCCGCGCCGGGTCGAACCGATCACCGCGACGAACTGAGTTCGCGGACGGATTTGACATCGTGCTGATGACCGGCTTTTTCACCGCCGGGAATCATCACCGGAACCTTCAACCGGAAAGCGTATGAAAATCACCATTATCGGCACCGGCTATGTCGGCCTCGTCACTGGCGCGTGCCTCGCTGAAATCGGCAACGACGTGTTCTGTCTCGACGTCGATCCGCGCAAAATCGAAATCCTCAACAACGGTGGCGTGCCTATTCACGAGCCGGGCTTGCAGGAAATCATCGCGCGTACGCGCGCGGCCGGCCGCATCACGTTTTCGACGGACATCGAAGCGAGCGTCGCTCACGGCGACGTGCAATTCATCGCCGTCGGCACGCCGCCCGACGAAGACGGCTCGGCCGATCTGCAATACGTGCTGGAAGCCGCGCGTAACATTGGCCGTACGATGAACGGCTTCAAGGTGATCGTCGACAAGTCGACGGTGCCGGTCGGCACTGCGCAGCGCGTGCGTGCGGTGATCGAAGAAGAACTGGGCAAGCGCGGGCTCGCCGGTAGCGGACAGCATCGCTTCTCGGTGGTGTCGAATCCCGAGTTCCTGAAGGAAGGCGCCGCAGTAGACGACTTCATGCGACCCGACCGCATCGTGCTCGGCAGCGACGAAGACGAAGCCGGCTTGCGCGCGCGTGAACTGATGAAGCGCTTGTATGCGCCGTTTAACCGCAATCACGAACGCACCTTGTACATGGACGTGCGTTCGGCCGAATTCACCAAGTACGCAGCCAACGCGATGCTCGCCACGCGCATCTCGTTCATGAACGAGATGTCCAATCTCGCGGACCGTGTCGGAGCGGACATCGAGGCGGTGCGCCGCGGCATCGGCTCGGACCCGCGGATCGGCTATCACTTCCTGTATGCCGGTTGCGGCTACGGCGGTTCATGCTTCCCGAAAGACGTGCAGGCGCTGATTCGCACTGCCAGCGAAAGCGGCCACAATCTGCGCATTCTCGAGGCCGTCGAGGAAGTGAACTACACGCAGAAAGACGTGCTTGTACAGAAGATCGCGCACAAGTGGGGCAACGACCTGTCGGGCCGCACGTTCGCCGTTTGGGGCCTCGCGTTCAAGCCGAACACCGACGACATGCGCGAAGCGCCGAGCCGCCGCGTCATCGCTGAACTGCTGGCGCGTGGCGCTCACGTGCGCGCGTATGATCCGGTCGCCGTGACAGAAGCGCGCCGCGTTCTCGCGATGGATCTGCACGATTCGCCGGAACAGCTCGATCGTCTCACTTTCACGAGTACGCAGGACGAAACGCTCACGGGCGCCGACGCGCTCGTGATCGTCACCGAATGGAAGGAGTTCAAGAGCCCCGACTTCGCGCATCTGAAATCCGTGCTCAAGTCGCCGGTGATTTTCGACGGCCGCAATCTGTACGAGCCGGATGCCATGAACGAACTCGGCATCGACTATCACTCGATTGGACGTCCTTATGCCCAACCCTCCAAACGTGCGGCCGATGCCTGAGATCATGCCCGCATCCGCCACGTCCACGCCCACCTCCACGTCTACGCCTGCACTTACCGTGGTGCCGCGCGCGCAACTCGCTGCCGCGCGCGTCCTCGTGGTCGGCGACGTGATGCTGGACCGCTACTGGTTCGGCGACGTCAATCGTATCTCGCCGGAGGCGCCGGTGCCGGTCGTGCACGTGCAGCGCCAGGAAGACCGGCTTGGCGGCGCTGCGAATGTCGCGCGCAATGCTGCGGCGCTCGGTGCACAAGCGGGCCTCCTGTGCGTCGTCGGACATGACGAACCGGGCGAGCGCATCGTGCAGTTGCTCGGCGAGAGCGGCGTGAACCCGCATCTCGAACGCGATCCCGCGCTTCTAACGACGATCAAGCTGCGTGTGTTGTCGCGTCAGCAGCAGCTGCTGCGCGTCGATTTCGAGAACTCGCCGGCGCATGAAGTGCTGCTCGCGGGTCTTGCTCGCTTCGACGAATTGCTGCCTTCGCACGACGTGATCCTGATGTCCGATTACGCAAAGGGCGGCCTGACCCACGTCACGCAGATGATCGCGAGAGCGCATGCTGCGGGCAAGCCGGTGCTGGTCGATCCGAAGGGTGACGACTGGGAACGCTATCGCGGCGCCACCTTGATCACGCCGAATCGCGCGGAGTTGCGCGAAGTGGTCGGTCAGTGGAAATCGGAAGAGGACCTGACCGAGCGCGTGAGCAAACTGCGCGCGGATCTCCAGTTCGAGGCTTTGCTGCTCACGCGTTCGGAAGAAGGCATGACGCTGTTCTCCAATGACGGCATCCTGCACACATCGGCTGTCGCGCGTGAAGTGTATGATGTTTCCGGTGCGGGCGACACGGTGATCGCCACGCTCGCGGCCATGCTGGGCGCCGGTCTCACGCTGGTCGAAGCGGTTGGCCTCGCCAATCGCGCGGCCGGAATCGTGGTCGGCAAACTCGGCACCGCCACCGTCGACTACGACGAACTCTTTCAATGACGCCGCCCGCCAGATTCGTTGCCGCACGCCTTCGGGCTGCGTGCAGAATGGATCGGCGGGACGTCGACTGACCCTGACGATTCGCGTTGGTGCCCCAGCGCTTACGCGAGTCCCTAAAGGCTCATTACCGCGGGACCATCATGACCCTTATCGTCACCGGCGCGGCCGGTTTTATCGGCAGCAACCTCGTAAAAGCGCTCAACGAGCGCGGCGAACAACGCATCATCGCCGTGGACAATCTGACGCGCGCCGACAAGTTCAAGAACCTCGTCGACTGTGAAATCGACGACTACCTGGACAAGACCGAATTCGTCGAACGCTTCAAGCGTGGCGACTTCGGCAAAGTGCGCGCGATTTTCCACGAAGGCGCCTGTTCGGACACGATGGAAACCGACGGGCGCTACATGATGGAGAACAACTTCCGCTACAGCCGCGACGTGCTCGACGTCTGCCTCGCGCAGAACATCCAGTTCCTGTACGCGTCCTCGGCTGCAACGTATGGCGGCTCGAGCCGTTTCGTCGAAGAGCGCGAAGTCGAGCAGCCGCTGAACGTGTACGGCTATTCGAAGTTCCTGTTCGATCAGGTCATTCGCCGCGTGCTGCCCACTGCCAGAAGCCAGATCGCCGGATTTCGCTACTTCAACGTGTACGGTCCGCGCGAAACGCATAAGGCGCGCATGGCGTCCGTGGCGTTCCACAACTTCAACCAGTTCCGCGCCGAGGGCAAGGTCAAGCTGTTCGGCGAATACAACGGCTACGCCGCGGGCGAACAGACCCGCGATTTCGTCTCCGTGGAAGACGTGGTGAAGGTCAACTTGTTCTTCTTCGACAACCCCGACAAGTCGGGCATCTTCAACCTGGGCAGCGGGCGCGCGCAGCCGTTCAACGACATTGCGAGCACGGTGGTCAACACACTGTGCTCGTTGAACAATGAGCCGTCGCTCTCCCTTGCAGATCAGGTGCAACGCGGGCTAATCGAGTACATCCCGTTTCCCGACGCATTACGCGGCAAGTACCAGTGCTTCACGCAAGCGGACCTCACGAAGCTGCGGGCGGCGGGTTACGACGCGCCGTTCCTCAGCGTGCAGGAAGGGGTCGATCGCTACGTGCGTTGGCTGTTCGGCCAGGTGTAAATAATTCGGATACCTCTTTAAACTGGAATCTCCCGGTTGGTGATGTCGCCAACCGGTTGTACGAGGGAGATTCCATATGTTTCGAAAAATTCTGGTTACCGCGGCCATGCTCGCCGCTTTCGGTCACGCGTATGCGTCGGTCGACGTCAACACGGCTAACGAGGACGCACTGCGCGGCATCAAAGGCATCGGTCCTGCCAAAGCGAAAGCCATTCTCGAAGAGCGTTCAGCGCATGGTCCATTCAAGGACCCGAGCGATCTCGGCAAGCGGGTCAAGGGCATGGGCGGGCATACCGTCGAGCGCCTGCAGGCGGAGGGTCTCGCTGTCGGTCCGGCTGGCGCGGCTGCTGGCTCGCAGGTTGCGGCGTCTTCACAGACCAAAGGCGCGACCGTTCCGGCCAATACGCCTAAAGGCGGCGCCACAGTGGCGGTGAAGAAATAGTCTGACACGAGTTGGGCGCGCGGTACCGGTCGCGCCGCGCGCGCTTCGTCATCGTATTCCCTTCATGGTCGGAGCCGGCAGCAGCGCTCCTTAAGCCGTCACTCGCATGACTGGCTCCCGCGGTACTCAGCCGCGGGCTTTTTGCGTGGAGGACGTTGCATCCATGCGGGCAGAAGGGCCGCGCGGCAACGGTGGGCACGGTGGTTTAGAATCAAAGCATTGAAGACTTCGCGCATCGACAGCACCAGAACCTATATGGCTTACAAAACGATTGAAGACACGATCGGCAATACACCGCTCGTGCAACTCGTCCGGCTCCCCGACGACGAGATCCGCAGCCGTAACAACGTGGTCCTCGCCAAGCTCGAGGGTAACAACCCCGCAGGGTCGGTGAAAGATCGCCCGGCGTTGTCGATGATCAAGAAAGCGGAAGCGCGCGGCCGTATCAAACCGGGCGACACGCTGATCGAATCGACAAGCGGCAATACCGGCATCGCGCTCGCCATGGCAGCGGCGATCCGCGGCTACAAGATGGTTCTGATCATGCCGGAAGACCTGTCGGTGGAGCGCCGTCAAAGCATGGCCGCATACGGCGCGCAGATCATTCTCACGCCCGTAACGGGCGGCATGGAATACGCGCGCGATCTGGCCGAACAGATGCAGCGCGACGGCAAGGGCATCATCCTCGATCAATTTGCGAATCCGGACAATCCGGCGGCGCACGTCGAAGGCACAGGCCCCGAAATCTGGCGCGATACCGAAGGGCGCATCACGCACTTCGTGTCGTCCATGGGCACGACGGGCACCATCATGGGCGTGTCCAGTTATCTGAAGCAGCAGAATCAGGCGATCGAAATTGTCGGCGCGCAGCCCGAGGAAGGGTCGCGCATTCCCGGCATCCGTAAATGGCCAGAGGCTTATATGCCGAAGATCTTCGACCGTAGCCGGGTTGACCGCGTCGAGAACGTGAGTCAGGCCGCTGCCGAAGCAATGGCGCGCCGCTTGGCGTCCGTCGAAGGCATTTTTGCGGGTATTTCGTCGGGCGGAGCGTGCGAGGTGGCATTGCGCGTCGCGCGTCAGGTCGAGAATGCGACCATCGTGTTCATCGTCTGCGACCGCGGCGACCGTTACTTGTCCACTGGCGTGTTTCCGGCGTAAGCGGGCAGTGTCGCTCGCGCGCAATACGAAATAGCGTCAGTTAAAAAAAGCGCCAGGAGGCGCTTTTTTTACATCTGGCAGCGGGTATCGTATCGGCCTGCGGTCCGCGCTACGAACTATTGCGAAGCCGCGCTTGGCGGCGCTGCGTTGTTCTGAGCATTGCCCGGACTCGCTGCGTCGCTGGCTTGCATCTGGGACTTGATGCGTTCGCCCAACTGATAAACCGCGAGTGCATAAAAGAAGCTGCGGTTATAGCGCGTGAGCACGTAGAAGTTTTTCAGGCCCAGCATATATTCCGTGCCGCGGCCCGGCGACGGCAGGTCGACCACCGTGACAGGCGTTCCCGCTTCCGCTGCGATATTCACGCCCGGCTCATTGAGGAGCAGACCCGCGCGCAACAACTGGTCGAGCGGCCAATGCGGTTCCGGCGCACCGTCGGCGGCGGCTTGAGCGACGCCCAGGCTGCCAGCGTCCGTACCGATTTTCCAAACCACGGGCCGGCCGTTTTCCCAGCCGTTCTGCCGCAGATAGTTCGCCACGCTGCCGATCGCATCCGCCTGGCTCGTGCGCAGGTCGATTTCCTTGTTGCCGTCGTAACTCACCGCGTACTGCGTGATGCTGCTCGGCAGGAACTGCGGAATGCCGATCGCGCCCGTGTACGAGCCGAGCACCGTGGTCGGGTCGATCTGCGAATCGCGCGTCCACACCAGGTAGTCTTCGAGATTCTTGCGGAACGTTGCCTGACGGTCGGCGCGATTAGGCGTGTTCGGATAGTCGAAACTGAGCGTAGTCAGCGCGTCGAGGACGCGGAAGTTGCCCATGAAACGGCCGTAGATCGTTTCCACGCCGAGAATGCCGACGATCACCTCCGGCGGCACGCCAAACTCCTCGTACGCACGCTGCAGCGTGGCCTGATTCGCGCGCCAGAAACGAATGCCCGCGTTGATGCGAATCTGATCGAGAAAGCGCGACTGATACGCGCGCCAGTTCTTCACCGAAGGAGAAGCCGACGGCGTCACCAGCTTGACCGCGGTCGCCGAATAGCTCACGCCGGCAAAAAGCGAATGCAGCGACGACTCGTCGAAGTCGTAGCGCGCCGCCATATCGTTGATGAATGCATCGACATTCGGGTTGTTCGCGTAGCGCTGCGGAATGATTTCTTCTTCGAAGGTTTGCCCTTGCGGCACCGCTGTTTGCGGTTGTGCCTGAGCGAGCAGCGTCGGCGGTTTTTTTCCGGCGATCTGCGCAAGTGCCGGAGTGGTTGCCATGAACATGCACGATGCGATGGAGAGTGCGGCGGCGATGGTTCGGGTGCTGAGCCGGTTTCGTGCAGACAGAGCAAGCTTGACGGTCATAGTGAGCTAGGGGCGCAGTGCGAAAGGACAAAGACAGGAGGAAAACGGATCGGGGCAGTATACCCGAGGCCTCTCGCGAAACTGTGCCGGACGCGTTACAGCCACGTCGTGTGGTAACTTGACGATGTTGGCGCGCCGCGGGCGCGCGCCCCTGGATGGAGACGCGCCGCGCACGCCTCGAAGGCGACGCGCCGCAGAAGAAAATCATGGCAACAGGCTTCTATTCTCACGCCGACTGTCTGCTGCACGACATGGGGCAATGGCATCCCGAGTGCCCTGCACGGCTGCAGGCCATCGAAGATCAATTGATCGCAAGCCGCATCGACGCGTTGATCGAACGCGAGTCGCCGCCGCTCGCCGACGAAGCGGCGCTGCTACGCGTGCACACCCAAGCGCACATCGATTACATTCGCAGCCGTTCGCCGGCCGAGGGCATGGCTGAAATCGACCCCGACACGTCGATGAATCCGCATACCTTGCAGGCAGCGTTACGCGCAGCCGGCGCCGCAGTGGCCGCCACCGACGCGGTCATCGAAGGCCGCTTCGACAACGCCTTCTGCAGTGTGCGCCCGCCCGGTCATCACGCGGAACCTGCGCGCGCCATGGGCTTCTGCTTCTTCAACAATGTCGCGATTGCCGCGCGTCATGCGTTGGAGGTGCATGGCTTGCAACGCGTCGCGATCATCGACTTCGACGTACACCACGGCAACGGTACCGAGGCGGCGTTTTCCGGCGACTCGCGCGTGCTGATGTGCAGCATCTTCCAGCATCCGTTCTATCCGTTTACCGGTGCCGACAATCAGGCGCCCAATATGTGCAACGTGCCGATGCCCGCGCGCTCGAAAGGCATGGCGGTGCGCGAGGCGGTCGACATGCTGTGGCTGCCTCGTCTGAATGAATTCAAGCCTGAGATGCTGTTCATTTCGGCAGGCTTCGACGCGCATCGCGAGGACGATCTCGGCAACATGGGTCTGGTCGAAGACGACTACGTGTGGATCACCGACCAGATGCGCGACATCGCAAACCGCTATGCGCGCGGGCGAATCGTGAGTTGCCTCGAAGGGGGCTACAACCTGTCCGCTCTTGGGCGCAGCGTCGTCGCACACGTGCGAGCGCTCGCGGGAATCTGACGAGTCGCCGCGCCGCATAGACTGCGGTCGCCGGACATTGAAATGGAACGAGCCATGAATGCCGATGCACTGAGCGCTTCGCTGATCGAGACGGAAGCCGACGCGTACGGCGTGCCGGGCGTCGTCCTTCTGACGATGAACCGGCCCGACGCATTCAACGCACTCTCGGAGCCGTTGCTTGACGCATTGCAGGAAGCGTTGAACGGACTCGCTGTGTCGCAAGCGCGCGTGGTGGTGATCGCCGGCGCAGGGCGCGCATTCTGCGCGGGACACGATCTGAAAGAGATGCGCGCGGCGCCGTCGCTCGAGTATTACCAGACGCTGTTCGCGCGTTGCACGAAACTCATGATGACGATCCAGCGCTTGCCTCAGCCGGTGATCGCGCGTGTTCACGGGATTGCGACGGCGGCCGGCTGCCAGCTCGTCGCGATGTGCGATCTGGCCGTGGCTTCGGACACCGCGCGGTTTGCCGTCTCGGGCGTGAACCTGGGACTGTTTTGCGCGACGCCGTCGGTGCCGCTGTCGCGCAACCTCTCGCGCAAGGCCGCGCTCGAAATGCTGTTGACCGGCGATTTCATCGACGCCGCAGAGGCGAAGCGTCAGGGCCTCGTCAATCGCGTGGTCCCTGCGGACTCCCTGGATGCGGAGGTGGCAAGGCTTGCCACCAGCATTTGCGCAAAGCCGGTCGAAGCCGTCACTGCAGGCAAGGGGCTGTTCTACCGGCAGCTCGAAATGGGCATCGAAGCGGCGTATCAGCTTGCGGGCCAGACGATGGCCTGCAACATGATGGACGACTCGGCGCTCGAAGGCGTGCAGGCGTTCATCGACAAACGCCCACCTGACTGGAAGCGCTAGCGCATGCGCCCCAGTCTCTGATCGATCCACTCGATCAGTTCGCTCATAACACGCTCGCCGTCCAGATCGTTCATCGTCTCGTGAAAGCTGCCTTCATAGAGCCGCAGCGTCTTGTCCGGCGATCCGGCGTGGTCGCTAAAGTCGCGGCTTCCTTGAGGCTCGGTGAGTTTGTCGGCGGTGCCGTGATAAACGAGTAGCGGCAAGCGCAGCGCCGCGCGGCCCGCTTCGATACGCGTCATCGCCAGCAACAATTCCGCGCCGGTGCGCGCGGGGATCGGACCGTGATGCACGAGCGGGTCGTTGCGGTTCGCGTCCACCACGGCAGGCACGCGCGAGAGCAGGGCGGCGTCGATTTTCATTGCCGGGAAGCTTGGCCATACGCGGCTGATCACCTGACTCAGCTTGAGCATCCAGCGAGGCACGTCGCGGCCTGGCGCGAGCGCGGGGCTCGACAGAATCAGGCCGCTCACGCGTGTGCCGAGGCCGTCGTGAGCGGTGCCGAGGCGCTCGGTCGCGTAAAGCGCGGCTACGGCGCCTCCCATGCTATGGCCCATCAGAAAAAGCGGGGCATGCGGACGCGCCTGGGATGCGGCATTGAGTAAAGCCTGTGCGTCCAGCAGGTAATCGTCGAATCGTTCGACGTATGCGCGCTTGCGGGTGCCCGGCCATGGCCGCGCAAGTCGATTGCCACCAGTTCGACGCCGGCTGCATTGAGCCGCGTGGCCAGCGCCCGATAGCGGCCCGCGTGTTCAGCCAGTCCGTGGATGAGTGCGACCGTTGCGCGCGGCGTTCCTATGACAGGCCAGCAGTACAGCGGCAACTCCACGTTGTCGGCGGTGAAGACGGACGAGCGAAAAGGCTCGGTGCTTTCTGCGCCGGTCGGGGCGGTGAAAGCGCTGCTGTTTTGGGAAGTCTGCATGACGGCACGTCCATGGGTTCTGGTCCCGGCAGATCATAGACCGCCGCCATGTCGGCCGGAGAAATCGCCCCTTGCGCGTCCCTCTAATGTCGATTAGTTATGAAAGAATCGTAATTGATTATTAAAGGGAATGACGTCGCCTACGGTAGAATCGCGGGCTCAAATCCCAATAAAAGTGACGGCGGATGCTTGGTCGGAAAGCGCATGACGCTCGTCGACAAACCCGCCGTTTCGTTTTTCCATGATCGAAATACGCAATATCTCCCAGCGGTTCGCGGGACCCCGGGGCTGGGTCGAGGCACTGCACAACGTCAATCTGTCGATTCCGGCTGGCGAAGTGTTCGGCATCATCGGCCGCAGTGGCGCCGGCAAGAGTACGCTTGTGCGTACCATCAACCTGCTGACGCGTCCGACGGAAGGCAACATCGTCGTCGACGGCCGGGATCTGACCACGCTGCCCGCTGCGCAATTGCGCGAGGCGCGCCGCGAAATCGGCATGATCTTCCAGCACTTCAACCTGCTGTCGTCGCGCACGGTGTACGAGAACGTCGCGCTTCCGCTCGAACTCGCCGGCATGAAGCCCGACGAGATCGAGGCGCACGTGCTGCCGCTGCTTGAACTCGTGGGCTTGTCCGCGCAGAAGGACCGCTACCCGGCGCAGATCAGCGGCGGACAAAAGCAACGCGTGGGCATCGCGCGAGCGCTCGCTAGCAAGCCGAAGGTGCTGCTCTCCGACGAAGCGACGTCCGCGCTCGATCCCGAAACCACGCGCGCAATCCTTGAACTGCTCAAGCGGATCAATCGCGAACTGAATCTGACCATCGTGCTGATCACGCATCAGATGGACGTGATCAAGCAGGTTTGCGATCGCGTCGCCGTGCTCGACGCGGGCCGCGTGGTCGAAGAGGGCAAGGTGATCGACGTGTTCCTGCAACCGCATCACGAAGTCACGCGCGCGCTGATCGGCGACGTGATCGCGCAAGAACTCCCGCCTGCAATGAAGGCACGTGTGGCCGAGCGTCTGAAGACCGGCAGCGGTCATCTGCTGCGTCTCGCCTTTACGGGTTCGGGCGTCGATCAGCCGATTCTCTCGGAGACGATTCGCCGCTACGAGCTCGACTTCAACATCCTGCACGGACAGATCGACGAGATCCAGGGGCAGGCGTTCGGCTCGCTCGCGGTGCTCGCGGGCGGCGAGCCGGCCAAGGTGGCGCAAGCGCTCGCTTATCTGCGCGAACAAGGTGTGGTGGTGGAGGAACTCTCGTATGTTGAGTGAAATGTTCGACATGTTCGTCCAGTCGTTCTGGGAAACGCTCGTCATGGTGGGCATTTCCGGACTGGTCGGCGCACTGGTGGGTTTGCCGCTCGGCGTGCTGTTGTATCTGACGGACCGTCAAGGCGTATTGCAGAACGTCGCAGTCAATCGTGCGATGGGCGTGGTCGTCAATGCCGTTCGCTCGACGCCGTTCATCATCCTGCTCGTGGCGGTGATTCCGTTCACGCGCCTCGTGGTCGGCTCGTCGATCGGCACGGCTGCGGCTGTTGTGCCGCTGACCATTGCCGCGGCGCCGTTCATTGCGCGACTCGTCGAGACCGCGCTGCGCGAAGTCGATCGCGGCCTGATCGAGGCGGCGCAAGCAATGGGCGCGACCACCAGCCAGATCGTATTCAAGGTGTTGTTGCCGGAATCGTTGCCGGGCGTCGTCGCCGGATTGACGATCACATTCGTTTCGCTGGTCGGGTATTCGGCGATGGCGGGCGCGATCGGCGGCGGCGGTCTCGGCGACCTGGGCATCCGGTACGGGTATCAGCGGTTTTTGCCGGAAGTCATGTTGACGGTCGTCGTGATTCTGATCGTTTTCGTACAGTTGGTGCAGTCGTTCGGGGATTGGCTCGTGCGTCGTCTGAGCCATAAATAATCAAAAGGTCCATCATGCAACGTCGTTTCATTCTTAAGCTCGCCGCGGCGCTCGGTGCCGTATCGATGTTCGCCGCCAGCGCGGCTCACGCTGAAGACGCGATCAAGGTCGGCGTCACCGGCGGTCCGCACGCGCAGATCATGGAAGTCGTGAAGACTGTCGCGGCAAAGAACGGTCTGAACATCAAGATCGTCGAATTCTCCGACTATGTGCAGCCGAACGCGGCGCTCGCCGGCGGCGACCTCGACGCAAACAGCTATCAGCACGACCCGTACTTGCAGGCGCAGGTGAAGGACCGCGGCTACAAGCTGATTCGTGTCGCCGATACGGTCACGTATCCGATGGGCATCTATTCGAAGAAAGTAAAGACGCTGGCCGACCTGCAGCCGGGCGCGAAGATCGCGGTGCCGAACGACCCGACCAACGGCGGCCGCGCGCTCCTGCTGCTGCAAAAGCAAGGGCTCCTGAAGTTGCGCGCCGACGCGGGTCTGAAGGCTACGCCGCTCGACATCGCCGACAATCCCCGGAAGCTGAAGATCGTCGAGCTCGACGCCGCGCAGATTCCTCGCTCGCTAAACGACGTGGATGCTGCGGCAATCAACACCAACTTCGCCATGGAAGCAGGGCTGAAGCCGAAGCAGGACGCGATCGCGATCGAGGACCCGAAGGGTCCGTACGTGAACATCATTGCGATCCGCGAGGCAGACAGGAATAAGCCGTGGGTCGCCAAGCTGGTGGCGGCTTACCATTCGCCGGAAGTGAAGCAGTTCGTCGAGGGCAAGTTCGGCGGCGCTGTCATCACCGCCTGGTAAGCCGAGCGGCTTCAGAAACGGCAAGACACGTCGGCGATATGAGAACTAGAGTCGTAAGTGAGAACCCGGGGTTGCTGCCCGGGTTTTTTTGCGATTAAAATAGAACGACCGTTCGATATTGCCGTCACGCCACTGGGGAGCGATATCCTCGTGCTAGAACACCCGCGATAAGGCTGCAGTGAGGCAGTCGCTATAATGTTCGCTGGGTTGACGTATTCGTAACTTTGGAGCGTGTGCATGAAAATCCTGGTGCCAGTCAAGAGAGTGGTCGATTACAACGTGAAGGTCCGAGTCAAGTCGGACGGCACGGGCGTCGACATTGCGAACGTAAAGATGTCGATGAATCCGTTCGACGAAATCGCGGTTGAAGAAGCCGTGCGTCTGAAAGAAGCCGGTGTGGCGACCGAGGTCATCGCGGTATCGGCCGGTGTCACGCAATCGCAGGAAACGCTGCGCACGGCGCTCGCCATCGGCGCGGACCGCGCGATCCTGATCGAGTCGTCGGAAGAATTGCAGCCGCTGGCGGTGGCCAAGCTGCTCAAGGCGCTCGTCGACAAGGAACAGCCGCAACTGGTGATTCTCGGCAAGCAGGCCATCGACGACGATTCGAACCAGACCGGTCAGATGCTTGCCGCACTGGCCAACCTGCCGCAGGCAACGTTCGCGTCGAAAGTGGTCGTGGCCGACGGCAAGGCAACGGTATCGCGCGAAGTGGACGGCGGCGCCGAAACGCTGTCGCTCACGCTGCCCGCAGTGGTCACCACCGACCTGCGGCTGAACGAGCCGCGCTATGTGACGCTGCCGAACATCATGAAGGCGAAGAAAAAGCCGCTCGAAACGATCAAGCCTGAAGACCTCGGCGTCGATGTCACGCCGCGTCTGAAAACGCTGAAGGTTGTCGAGCCGCCCAAGCGCTCTGCCGGTGTGAAGGTGCCGGATGTGAAGACGCTGGTCGAGAAGCTGAAGACCGAAGCCAAGGTGCTGTGAGCAGCGCACGGAGACGAATGAAATGACGAATCTGGTGAATCTTGTAATAGCAGAACACGACAACACGTCGATCAAGGGCGCAACGCTGAACACGATCGCAGCCGCGCAGAAGGTCGGCGGCGATATTCATGTGCTGGTCGCAGGTCAGAATGCACAGGCTGCAGCGGATGCGGCGGCGAAGATCGCCGGTGTTTCCAAAGTGTTGCTGGCCGACGCGCCGCAACTGGCCGAAGGGCTCGCTGAAAACGTCGAAGCAACGGTGCTGAACATTGCGAAGGACTACTCGCACATCTTCGCGCCGGCCACTGCCTACGGCAAGAACATCGCGCCGCGTATCGCAGCGAAGCTCGACGTCGCGCAGATCAGCGATATCACCGCGGTCGATTCCGCCGACACGTTCGAGCGCCCGATCTATGCGGGCAACGCTATCGCGACGGTGCAGTCGGCCGATCCGATCAAAGTCATTACCGTACGCACGACGGGCTTCGACGCAGTTGCAGCCGAAGGCGGCAGCGCGACGGTGGAGAAGATCGAAGCAGCCGCGGACGCGGGCATCTCGCAGTTCGTCAGCCGTGAAGTGACGAAGCTGGATCGTCCCGAACTGACGTCGGCGAAGATCATTGTTTCGGGCGGCCGCGGCCTGGGCAACGGCGAGAACTACACCAAGGTTCTCGAGCCGCTGGCCGACAAGCTGAACGCGGCGCTGGGTGCATCGCGTGCAGCAGTGGACGCGGGCTTCGTGCCGAACGACTATCAGGTCGGCCAGACCGGCAAGATCGTCGCGCCGCAGTTGTATGTGGCGGTCGGCATCTCCGGCGCGATCCAGCATCTGGCGGGTATGAAGGACAGCAAGGTGATCGTCGCCATCAACAAAGACCCGGAAGCGCCGATTTTCAGCGTTGCCGATTATGGCCTTGTTGGCGATCTGTTCACGCTGGTGCCGGAGCTCGTCAGCGAACTCGGCTAAGCGTCCGGGCGCCGTATAAAAGCCATTCAAAGGCGTTAGGCGACATATAAAGGGCGCGGGACCAACAAGTCCGGCGCCCTTTTTCCATCAAGGCAGGAGGGGAACACAATGAGCTATACGGCGCCTATCAAGGACATGCTGTTCGTGATGAAAGAACTGGCGGATCTCGAGCAGATCGCGACGCTGCCAGGCTTTGAGGACGCGAATCTGGACACCGCCCAGGCCGTGCTGGAAGAGTCGGCGAAACTATGCGGCGAAGTGCTGGCTCCGCTGAATGTGGAAGGCGATCGCAATCCGAGCAGTTGGAAAGACGGCGTAGTCACCGCGACGCCGGGCTTCAAGGAAGCGTTCCGCCAGTTTGGCGAAGGCGGCTGGCAAGGCGTGCAGCATCCCGTCGACTATGAAGGTCAGGGTCTGCCCAAGCTGATCGCGACCGCGTGCATCGAAATGCTGAACGCGTCGAACCTGTCGTTCGCGCTGTGCCCGTTGCTGACCGACGGCGCGATCGAAGCGCTGCTGACCGCCGGCACCGACGCGCAGAAACAGACCTATGTGCCCAAGCTGGTTTCCGGCGAATGGACCGGCACGATGAACCTCACCGAGCCGCAAGCCGGCTCCGACCTCGCGCTCGTGCGCACGCGCGCCGAGCCGCAAGGCGACGGTTCGTTCAAGCTGTTCGGCACGAAGATTTTCATCACGTGGGGCGAGCACGACATGGCGAAGAACATCGCGCATCTCGTGCTGGCGCGCACGCCGAATGCGCCTGAAGGCGTGAAGGGCATTTCGCTCTTCATCGTTCCAAAGTTTCTGATCAATGAAGACGGTTCGCTCGGCGAGCGTAACGACGTGCACTGCGTGTCGATCGAACACAAGCTCGGCATCAAGGCGAGCCCGACCGCGGTGCTGCAATTCGGCGATCACGGCGGCGCGATTGGGCACCTGATCGGCGAGGAAAATCGCGGCCTCGAGTACATGTTCATCATGATGAACGCGGCTCGTTTTGCCGTGGGCATGCAGGGCGTCGGCGTGTCGGATCGCGCGTATCAGAAGGCGGTCGCGTATGCGAAGGACCGCGTGCAAAGCCGTCCCGTCGACGGCTCTGCAAAACAGCCGGTCGCGATCATTCAGCATCCGGATGTGCGCCGCATGCTGTCGACAATGCGCGCGCTCACGGAAGCATCGCGTGCGCTCGCTTACGTCGCGGCAGGGCATTGCGACATCGCGCATCGTCATCCGGACGAAGCGACGCGTGCGAGCCACCAGGCGATTTACGAATTCCTCGTGCCGATCGTGAAGGGCTGGAGCACCGAGTTGTCGATCGACGTGACGAGTCTCGGCGTGCAGGTGCACGGCGGCATGGGTTTCATCGAGGAAACGGGCGCCGCGCAGTATTACCGCGATGCCCGCATCCTGCCGATTTACGAAGGTACGACTGCGATTCAGGCAAACGATCTGATCGGCCGCAAGACGGTGCGTGATGGCGGCAAGGTTGCGAAGTTGCTGCTCGAGGGCGTCGCTGAGACCGTCGAATCGCTCGGCGCGCAGCAAGGGCCTGCGTTCGAGTCGATGAAAAAGTATCTGGGGCAGGGGCAGCGCTCGTTGAGCGCCGCAATCGATTTCGTCGTCGCGAACACGAAAGAGGATCCGAACGCCGTGTTTGCCGGCAGCGTGCCTTATCTGAAGCTCGCCGGAATTGTGCTCGGCGGCTGGCAGATGGCGCGTGCACTGCTCGTCGCCGCCCAGAAACGCGATGAAGACCCGGCGTTCTACAGCGCGAAAACCGCGACCGCGCAATTCTACGCGGAGCATGTGTTGCCGCTTGCGTCCGCACTCGAAGCGTCGATTGTCAGCGCGAAGGGCGGCGAGGGCGTGCTCGCGTTGTCGGCGGACCAGTTCTGACACGGTCTGTGCTGGACATTGCCCCGTAAATGCAAACGGCGCCTTGAAGCAAGGCGCCGTTTCTCTTTTTACGAGTCGCTTCGTGCAGTCACGAACCGGCTGACGACGCGGTATGCGTCAAATCTCACGAGCTCGCGAAGTCACGCTTCATGCATAAGCCGGACGATGCGCGGCGCCGGTGTCGCCGAGATAACGATGTACCGACAGATCGTCTGCCTTGATGGCAGGCTGCTTGCCCGAGATGACGTCGGCGAGCAATTGGCCGGAACCACACGACATGGTCCAGCCGAGTGTGCCGTGGCCGGTGTTCAGGAACAGATTTGCCACCGGCGTGCGGCCGACGATCGGTGTGCCGTCCGGCGTCATGGGGCGCAGCCCGGTCCAGAAGCTCGCCTTCGACGTATCGCCGCCACCCGGGAACAGGTCGTTCACGCACAGTTCCAGCGTTTCACGGCGCGCCTGGCGCAACGACTTGTCGAAGCCGACGATCTCAGCCATGCCGCCCACGCGAATCCGGTTGTCGAAACGAGTGATCGCGATCTTGTAGGTTTCGTCCAGCACCGTGGAAATGGGCGCGGCCGCTTCATTGACGATAGGCGCCGTGATCGAGTAGCCCTTCAGCGGATACACCGGAATCTTCACGAGCCCGGACAGGAATTTCGTCGAATACGAACCCAGCGCGACCACGAACGAATCGGCGCGCACCAGTTCGTTCCCGCATTGCACGCCGGCAATGCGGTCTCCGGCCATGGCGAGTGCGTCGATCGGCGTGTTGTAGCGGAATTTGACACCCAGTTGCTCGGCCAGCGCGGCAAGGCGCGTGGTGAACATCTGACAGTCGCCGGTTTCGTCGCCCGGCAGGCGCAGACCGCCGGTCAGCTTGTGGGAGACAGCGGCGAGCGCCGGTTCCGCCTGCGCCAGTTCGGCGGCCGACAGCAGTTCGTACGGCACATTGGCTTCGCGCAGCACCGCGATGTCTTTCGCCGCGCCGTCAAATTGCTGCTGCGTGCGGAACACCTGCAACGTGCCGCCAGTGCGGCCTTCGTACTGGATGCCGGTCTCGGCGCGCAGCGCCTGCAGGCAATCGCGGCTGTATTCGGCAAGACGGACCATGCGGCCTTTGTTGACCGCATAGCGCGACTCGGTGCAGTTCTGCAGCATTTGCCACATCCATTGCAGCTGGAACTGCGTGCCGTCGAGGCGGATTGCGAGCGGTGCATGTTTCTGGAACATCCACTTGACGGCTTTCAGCGGCACGCCCGGTGCGGCCCATGGCGACGCATAACCGGGCGAGATCTGCCCGGCGTTGGCGAAACTGGTTTCGAGCGCCGGGCCGGCTTCCCGATCGATAACGGTCACTTCATGACCCGCCCGTGCCAGGTAATACGCGCTTGTCACGCCGACGACGCCACTGCCCAAAACGACGACTCGCATAGCTGCTCCGGAAAATTCGCAAAGATTCAGGGGCGGTGCGCTCGTTGGTTCGTGGATTCGTGCGATTAACGAGGTGTAACGCGGTTCGCCCAGTGTTAACCGCTATACTATGGGCGAGCCTGTAGGTTTTGTTATTGTATTTTTGCGATTTTCAGAAGAAACACTATGCGAACGCAGCGCCAGCCGGTCCGAGCTCTCGACAAGCTCGATCACAAGATTCTCCGTCTGCTGCAGCAGGACGGTCGCATGGCCATGAAAGACCTCGCCGAGCAGGTCGGACTGTCGGTCACCCCGTGTATTGAGCGCGTCAAGCGCATGGAGCGCGACGGCGTCATTACCGGCTACTACGCGCGCGTGAATCCGGCGGAACTGGGCGCGGCACTGCTCGTATTCGTAGAAATCACGCTGGATCACAAAAGCGGCAACATGTTCGACCAGTTTCGGCGCGAAGTTCAGAAAATCCCCGAAGTGCTCGAATGCCACCTCGTGTCGGGCGACTTCGACTATCTGATCAAGGCGCGTATCGGGGAAATGGCCGACTACCGCAAGCTGCTGGGCGACATCCTGCTGCAGCTCCCGGGCGCGGTGCAGTCGAAAAGCTATGTGGTGATGGAGGAGATCAAGGAAACGTTGACCATTCCCGTCGGCGACGAAGCCACGCGCTAGTTTTCCGCGGGGCTCGACAAACGGCGTAAACACTGTATATTTATACAGGTGTTTTGCGCCGTTTTTCATTTGTTTTGTGCTTGCCGTGACCAAGTCCCCCGTTTCTCCCGTCCGCGAGTTTCCAATCGCACCGCCAGCGCCTCGCAAGGGGCGCGGTGCGGTAACGAACTTGCAGGGACGCTATGAAGTCGACCACCGCGAAGCCGTAGACGACGGCTGGCTCGCGGTCCCGGACGAAGAAGGAGGGCCGAAGGTTCTGCGTACGAAGGTTTTCGAGGAAAGGGCGAAGAGCATCCTCACGCGCAATAGCTCGCCGGATATCCCGTTCAGTGTGTCGCTCAACCCGTATCGAGGTTGCGAACACGGCTGTATCTATTGTTTCGCGCGGCCCACGCATAGTTATCTCGGGCTCTCGCCGGGACTCGACTTCGAAAGCCGGATCTATGCGAAGGTCAATGCGCCTGAATTGCTGGAGCGCGAACTTTCGAAGAAATCGTATGAGCCGGAGCCCATCGCGCTTGGCGTGAATACCGACGCCTGGCAGCCCGCAGAACGCGATTGGCGGCTCACGCGGCGCGTGGTCGAGGTGCTCAGCGAGCGGAATCACCCATTTGCAGCGATCACGAAGTCGTCGCTGATCGAGCGCGATCTGGATCTGCTTGCGCCCATGGCGGCTCGGGGCCAGTTTATGGCAGCCATCACAATCACTACGCTAGACGCGGATATCGCCCGTACGCTGGAGCCGCGCGCGGCCACGCCCTCGCGGCGGCTGCGAACCATCCGCACACTGAGCGAGGCTGGCATTCCGGTCGGTGTGAGCATTGCGCCCGTCATTCCGTTTGTCACCGAGCCCGACATGGAGCGCGTGCTCGAGGCGTGCGCGGAAGCCGGCGCCACCAATGCGAGCTATATCGTGCTCCGCTTACCGTGGGAGGTCGCACCGCTTTTCAAAGACTGGCTCGCAGCGCATTTTCCCGATCGCGCTGAACGGGTCATGGCGCGCGTGCGCGATATGCGCGGTGGGAAAGACTACGACTCGTCTTTTTCTGCCCGCATGAAGGGCGAAGGTTTGTGGGCCGATCTGCTCAAGCAGCGTTTTCACAAAGCGGCGCGCCGTTTAGGGCTGAACCAGCGCGACCGGGGCATTCTGGATATGTCCCACTTCCGGCGAAACGAGCCTCAGCGCGTTCCGGCGGCAATTCCGGACAATCCGCAACTCGATCTGTTCTAGCGTATTGCGCGGCGCGCCGGGTTATTGCGAAAGCGCTTTGGCAGCCTGAACTTGTCCTTCGAAGTAGGTCTGGAAGGAAATGGCGAGGCCGGTCATCAACAGGAAAGCCCCGATCAGCAGCGAAAAGATCACCACGAAGATTACGGTCCAGCCGGATCGGCTGGTGCGCTGCGTGTGCGCGTTGAACTGCCTGTCCCATTTTTCGTCGGGGCGCAGGCCGTAGACGATCGCGGCGAGGAATGCAGCCAGAAGCGAGACGGCGCCAGGAAACGCGAGGACCCAGCCGAGCATTGAAGTGCGTTCGCTCGCCACCAGCAACATCGCGCCTGGAATGCCGATCAGCGTGCCGATCACGTGAGCCCAGCCGAAAAGGTCGCGCGGTCCGTACAGGTAGAAGCGATGTGCGCCGACGGTGCCCAGGAAAAATGCCAGTGCGGCGGTGATGGTTTTGGATCGAAAGTAAGGCGAGGTCGAAACTGGCTTGGACATGTAGGCGAGGGCAGGGTAACGGGCGGTCAGTAACGCGGGCCGAAGGAGCGGTCAATGGAGCGGACACACCGTTGCCGCGGACCGTCGCGCATTCTACGCCGCTCGAGTGCGGCCGGTCACGCGGCGTACGGCCTCATGGGACTCGGGCATGTTGCCGTTTGGCTTGATGGTTCCGGTGGCGGGAGCACCGTCTGACTAGATTGACTGCTGGCCCACTGAAATGTCGAGCGGCCCGACGGGCGTTCAAGGCGCAGAGTAAGTGACGCGATAGATAGCGCCGGCGTAGTCGTCGCTGATAAGCAGGGACCCGTCGGGCAGCGGCAGGACATCGGCCGGGCGACCCCAGACGGTTTCTCCCGACTGGAGCCATCCTTCGGCGAACACTTCCTGACGCGCATGACTGCCGTCCGGCTCCGTGACGACGCGCATCACGCGGTAACCGGACTTCTTGCTTCGGTTCCAGGAACCGTGCTCGGCAATGAAAATATTGGCGCGGTAGTCCGGCGGGAACATGGAGCCGCTATAGAAACGCATACCGAGCGCGGCAACGTGCGCACCGAGTTTGGCGACGGGCGGCGTGTACGCGCTGCATGGGTGACCCCCGCCAAATTCCGGATCGGGAATGACGCCGGCGTGGCAGTACGGAAAGCCGAAGTCCATGCCGACGCGCGGGGCGCGGTTGAGTTCGTCATCGGGCGCGTCGTCGCCCAGCAGGTCGCGACCGTTATCGGTGAACCATAGCTCGTGCGTCGCCGGATGCCACGCAAACCCGACCGTATTACGCACACCACGCGCCACGACTTCGTAATGGTTGCCGTCAGGGTCCATGCGGCCGATCATCGCGTAGCGGTCACGGTCTTTCTCGCAGACATTGCAGGGCGCGCCTTGCGGCACGTAAAGCTTGCCGTCCGGCCCGAAAGCAATGAATTTCGCGCCATGATGAGTCTCTGTCGGCAGTTTGTCCGTCACTATGACTGGCTTGGGCGGCGCATTAAGGCGCGTATCAATCGAGTCGAAGCGTAAAATCTTCGACACCGCGGAGACGTACAGCGCTCCGTCGTGCCAGGCCACGCCGACCGGGGTCTCCAGGCCCGAGGCCACCACGTGGCGCCCCGTGGCGCGTCCGTTCTGCAGTTTAAGTGCGTACACGTGGCCGTCGAGGCTGCCTATATATAGAACGCCTTGCGGCGACAACGTCATGGCGCGAGCAGTCGGTACAGCGTCCGACAAAACCTCAATGCGAAAACCGGCCGGCAGCTTGATGCGTTCGACGGGCAGCGCGGCAAACACATTGCACGCGAAGGAAGCCAGGAACCCTGCCGCCACCGTGCGAAAAGCGCGACAGAGCGAGGCATTAGCGGTCCGACGGGCGAAGAAGAAGAGTACGAGAGCGGCTCGGGACAGTGGTTTCACAAGGCGTTCCGTCAGGTTGTTTGGGCTTCTGGGCGCCGCCGACCACCCGCGCCGTATGGGCGGCGCAACCGCGCTGCTCAGTTTATCCCGGTAAGTGTTTGTTATGGCGTCAGTTTCCCGCTATAATCGCGTGTTTCAGTCGTTCCGAACCCCGGTTTTCAAGGATTCTAGTATGGTCATCATCCGCTTGGCTCGTGGCGGCTCCAAGAAGCGCCCGTTCTACAACATCGTCGCAACCGACTCGCGTAACCGTCGTGACGGCCGCTTCATCGAGCGCGTTGGTTTTTACAACCCGGTCGCTACGAAGGGCGAAGCCCTGCGTATCGCTCAAGACCGCCTCACGTACTGGCAAGGCGTTGGCGCGCAACTGTCGCCGACCGTCCAGCGTCTCGTGAAAGAAGCGCAAAAGGCGCAGCCGGCTGCTTAATGGTAGCTCGCATGCGGATCGTCGTCGGTTTGGCCGGCGGCTCGCGCAACTTGCATGAGCAGTCCGATACGCAAGATTTTTTGCCGAAGCAGGCGTCGAAGTTCGTAGTGAGGCTCAATCATGTCCGAGCGTGAATCCGGCAGTTCAGGTCGCGTAAAGGCCAAAGAGCCGCCGAAAGGTGCGAACTCACGTGCGAAGACGTCTGGTCAGGCGCCATTCGGTGCATTCGTCCGCAAGCCGGTCGAACGGGCCGAAGGCAAGACGAAAGCCAATGTTGCAAACGCCGGTTCCGAGGCAGCAGCAATGCGCGCGGAAACGGCGGAGAGTTGGCCGGCCGACGCGGTCGAGGTCGGCGCAATCGTCGACGCATACGGCCTCAAAGGCTGGGTCAAGGTGGCCGCTCATGCGGATGCCGGCCATGGCGGCGACGCTTTGCTCAGTGCAAAGCGCTGGTGGCTGATGAAAGGCCGCGAGCGGAAGTCGGCGCCGTCATTGCAGGCGAAAACGCATAGCGACAGTGTGGTGGCCCATCTGGGCGGCGTCACTGACCGTGATGCGGCGTTGTCACTTCGCGGCTCTCGCGTCTATATCAGCCGCAGCGAATTTCCGGCGCTGGAAGCCGACGAATTCTACTGGGTCGACCTGCTCGGCCTGGATGTGGTGAACCTTGCCGGCGTCAACCTGGGCAAGGTGGCAGACATGATCGACAACGGCGCGCATTCGGTTTTGCGCGTCGAATATGCGGCAGCCGACAAAATCGGCAAGCCGGTCACCGCCGAGCGTTTGATCCCGTTCGTCGGTGTGTTCGTCAAAACGGTGGACCAGGCGGCAAAGCAGATCATCGTCGACTGGGAAGCCGATTATTGACAGTTCAGCAAATCGAGTTCGCTAAAACGGAGAGAGCGATGCAGTTCGATGTCGTCACGCTCTTTCCCGAAATGTTTCGTGCGCTGACCGACTGGGGTATAACCAGCCGGGCAGCAAAGCAGGAGCGCTATGGGTTGCGCACGTGGAATCCGCGTGATTTCACAACCGACAACTACCGCACAATCGACGATCGCCCATACGGCGGCGGCCCCGGCATGGTCATGCTGGCCAAGCCGCTGGAAGATGCGATTGGCGCAGCCAGGACGGCGCAGGCGGAGCAGGGCATCGGTGCGCCGCGCGTTGTGATGATGTCGCCGCAAGGCGCCACGTTGAATCACGAGCGTGTCATGAAGTTCGCCGCGCAGCCGGGGCTAATCTTGCTGTGCGGGCGTTACGAAGCGATCGATCAGCGTTTGCTCGACCGCGTTGTAGACGAAGAAGTCAGTCTTGGCGACTTCGTGCTGTCGGGCGGAGAGTTGCCCGCCATGGCCTTGATGGATGCGGTCGTGCGCCAGCTACCGGGCGTGCTCAATGATTCGCAGTCGGCGGTGCAGGACAGTTTTGTCGACGTGCTGCTCGATTGTCCGCACTACACGCGCCCCGAGGAATATCAAGGTGTGCGCGTGCCTGATGTGTTGCTTGGCGGCCATCACGCGGAGATCGAAGCGTGGCGTCGACGCGAGGCCTTGCGAAACACGTTGCGCAAGCGGCCTGACCTGATCGTCAAGGCTAGAAAAAACAAGATGTTGAGCCGTGCCGACGAGGCATGGCTTGCAAGTCTCGCGAAGAAAGAGCCGAAGGCGTAAAGCTTCGGTCTTTTGAGCGGACACCAGGCGGCGCCGCACATGCGTGTACGGCGCCTGATGTGAACCCATCCTCTATCGGGGCCGTAGCCGGGCATTTTCATGCGAGGCAGGTACGAACGCCGACAAGATGGACTTAGGAGTCAGTGATGAATCTGATTGCAAAACTCGAGCAGGAAGAAATTGCGCGCGCCCTCGGCGAAAAGACCATTCCCGAATTCGCCCCTGGCGATACGGTGATTGTCAGCGTGAACGTGGTTGAAGGTACGCGTAAGCGTGTTCAGGCTTACGAAGGCGTCGTGATCGCCAAGCGTAACCGTGGTCTGAATTCGTCGTTCATCGTCCGTAAGATTTCGTCGGGCGAAGGCGTCGAGCGTACGTTCCAGACGTACTCGCCGCTGCTGGCAAGCATCGTCGTGAAGCGTCGTGGCGATGTGCGTCGTGCGAAGCTGTACTACCTGCGCGACCGTTCGGGCAAGTCGGCTCGAATCAAGGAAAAGCTGGTCTCGAAAGACCGCGCTGCTTCCCAAGCGTAAATGCTGTAAGAAAAAGCACCCCTCGCGGGTGCTTTTTTGTTTGCCAGGTCAAAATAGCGGCATCGCCTCTACCGCTCACTCGAGAGATCCGTTGATCCGCCCCGCCTTTGAACCTGAAACTCTGCCTGTCGAAGCGACCGGCGCCCACTTGCCGCCAGTGCACGCCGAGCGTCTTACGCCCGACGGCCTGCGCCGCCGTTTCAAGCAGCATCTTTGCTGGACACCCGAGCCGATCGTCGAGACGCCGTGGCGCAATACACAGGGCGATCCGCGTGTCGCCTCTGTACTGGTCCCGCTCGTAATCCGCGCAAATGGCCTGACGGTGCTGCTCACGCAGCGTGCCGACCATCTTAACGATCACGCAGGCCAGGTCAGCTTCCCCGGTGGCCGGCAGGAACCGTTCGACGCAGACGCCACAGCTACTGCTTTGCGCGAAGCGCAGGAGGAAGTGGGCTTGGCGCCGTCGCGCGTCGAAGTGCTTGGCGCGCTGCCCGACTATTTGACGGGCACGGGCTTCCGCGTGACGCCGGTAATCGGCCTCGTGCATCCGCCGTTCGCATTGAAAGCGGACGCGCTTGAGGTCGCAGAAGTATTCGAAGTGCCGCTCGCATTTCTGATGAACCCGGCGCATCACGAAGAACGCGTGTTCCGATACGAAGGAGGCGAACGGCGATTCTTCGCTATGCCGTACCCGCGCGGCGCGTCATTGGAAGCGGCTGAAAGAGACGACGGCACGGGTAGCCACTATTTCATCTGGGGCGCGACGGCCGCCATGCTGCGCAATTTCTATCGCTTTCTAACGGCTTAAGGTGAGGTGACGCGCACGGTCGCCGGATGTTTGGCAACGACCTCGCTCAGTGGCATCCGACCCTGTGCTATCGTTATGAAACAATCGTAAAACTCGAAAAGCACGGCGCATCGCATGACTTTTTTTTCCGTATTGCTGGCTCTGATCATTGAACAGGTGCGCGCACTGTCGCCGAACAATCCGGTATCCGCGCTGCTTCAATACCATGCGGAGTCGGCGGCGCACGGATTCGATGCGGGCAAGCCCAAGCACGGCCTTCTTGCGTGGCTCGTCGTAGTGGTTCCGTGGACGCTCGTCGTCGCGCTCGTCTACTACGTTCTGTACAACATCCATTTCGCGCTGGCGTTCCTGTGGAACGTCGCGGTGCTGTACTTCACGCTGGGCTTCCGCCAGTTCAGCCATTACTTTACGGACATTCATCTCGCGCTCAACAACGACGATGTGCCGCGCGCCCGTGAAATTCTGAACGAATGGACCGGTCTCGACACGCTCGACATGCCGGTCAGCGAGATCGTGCGCCATACGCTGATTCACGCAGTCGTCGCGTCGCATCGCCACGTTTTCGGCGTGTTCTTCTGGTTCCTGATTCCGGTCGGGCCGGCGGGCGCGGTGCTGTATCGCATCGCCGAATATTTGTCGCGTACGTGGGCCCGTCCGGTCGACGACCGTACCATCGCGTTTTCAAGTTTCGCGCAGCGCGCATTTTTCGTGATCGACTGGGTGCCGGCGCGGCTTACGTCGCTGGGCTTTGCGATTGTCGGAAATTTCGAAGACGCGATCTATGCATGGCGTAACCATGCGCGTCAGTGGCCGGATGCGAACGACGGCGTGTTGCTGGCCGCCGGCAGTGGCGCGCTTGGCGCACGTCTGAGCGGGCCGCTCGCAGAGCCGTCGAGTCTCGACGCGCTCGCCACCGGCGACGGCGGTCCCATGCAAGTCGGCGACGATTGCACGCCGCGCACGCTCCAATCGGCCGTCGGGCTGGTGTGGCGCGCAGTCGTGCTGTGGATGATCCTGTTGCTCATGCTGACAATCGCCGTGTGGCTCGCTTGATCACACACGCATGCGAACAAAAAAAGCCGGGTTACCCCGGCTTTTTTTACGTCCTTCTCCGGGCTCAGGGCGCTTTGAGAACTGTAGTCCGCTGAGGCAGAACATCGACCACGCCGCGTCAGTCTGAACAGCATCGGATGAAGCGCATCAAGCGCATCAGCTCATGTCCATACTGTGGAGGCGCGAATCACCCGTCCAACGGATCGCGCGCCGTACCGCACTGCCAGCACACAGTGAATTGCGCTTCGAGCCTCTCACCGCACTGGCGGCACTGCCAGCCAGGCGCCCCGGCCGCTGGACCTTGCGACGCGGCATCGATCAAGCGCCGCGCCACGGCCTCGTCGCGGTCGTCGACGAGCCATAGCTCAGGGGCGCATTGATCGGCAGGAATATCGCCGAGCGCGCCGTTCAGATAGCGGTTGTGCAACTCGCACGGAATGCCGGCCGCGGCCAGCACATTGACCCAATGCTGTCCGATGATCAGGTTTGGCGCGCGCATCAGCCTCATGTCAGCGAACGACTTGACTGGCTTCGTGCACGAGTTGCGCGTACAGCGCATGTCGTTCGCGGCGGATACGGCCATCAGCAACCGCCTCGAGGATTGCGCAGCCCGGCTCTTGCAGGTGATGGCAGTTGTAGAACCGGCAATTGGGCAAGAGCGGCCGGAACTCCGGAAACGCGCGTTCGAGCCGGCCTTCGGTCAAATGATGCAGGCCGAATTCCTGGAAGCCCGGCGAGTCGATCAGTGCGCCGCCTTCGCCATCCACGCTGCGAGTGTCGTGCACGATGTCCGTGGTGTCCGCTGTGTACGCTATGTCCGTTTTGTCATTACGGGCGAAGTTCGGCAACGGATAGAGACGCGTGAACGTCGTCGTATGGCGGCCGCTGTTCAACGCCGTCGAGATCTCGCGCGTGGCGACTTCGGCGTCCGGAATCAGCAGATTCACGAGCGTGGACTTGCCCATGCCGGACTGGCCGAGCAACAGCGTCGAATGGCCGCGCAAGTGTTCGATCAACGCGGTGCGAGCGGCCTCGGGTTGGGCCTTGATCGACACTTCCACGACCGTGTAGCCGAGCGCGCGATACGGCTCCAGCCGTTTGCGAGCGCCTTCGAGCGCATCGGTCACGTCGATCTTGTTCAGCACGATCAACGGCTTCAGTTCGTTAGCTTCCGCTGCGACGAGCGCCCGGCCGAGCAGGTCTTCGCTGAAATGCGGCTCTGTCGCGAGCACGATCAGCAACTGGTCGAGATTCGCGGCGAACAACTTCGACTTGTACTGATCCGAACGATAGAGCAGATTGCGCCGCTCGCCGATTTCGACGATCACGCCCTGGTCGGCGGAAGTGGGCTCGTAGATCACGCGGTCGCCTACTGCGACTTCGCTGCGCTTGCCGCGTGGGAAGCATTGGAGCATCGGGCCGCCGTCTTCGGGCGCGACCAGATAATGGCGGCCATGCGCGGCCACCACGAGGCCGCCTACGCGCGTGCTGGACGGCGCGCGCGGCGCTTTCTGAGGGCGGCCGCTCATGCGTGGCGCAACAGTCGGTCGATCCGCTGCGACGCAGGCGGATGCGAGTAATAGAACGCGGTGTAGAGCGGATCGGGCGTCAGCGTGGACGCATTGTCTTCATACAGCTTGACGAGGGCGTTGACGAGGTCTTGCGCGTGAGTTTGCGTGGCGGCGAATGCATCGGCCTCGAACTCATGCTTGCGCGACGTGAGACTGCCGAGCGGCGTCACGAAGAACACGAACACAGGCAGTGCAAGGAAGAACAGCACGAGCGCGAGTCCGCTATTACCGCCGACTAGCGACGGCCGCACGCCCAGCCCTTCGTAAAACCACACGCACTGCGTGAGCCAGCCGAGCAAGGCGAGCATGACGAGGCTGAGCGCGAACGTGACCAGCATCCGCTTGATCACGTGACGGCGCTTGAAGTGGCCGAGTTCGTGCGCGAGCACGGCTTCAATCTCGCTGCCCGACAGGCGCGCAAGCAGCGTGTCGAAGAACACGATCCGCTTGGCTGCGCCGAAGCCGGTGAAATACGCGTTGCCGTGCGCGGAGCGGCGGCTGCCGTCCATCACGAAGAGCCCTTTGGCCGCGAAGCCGCAGCGTTTCATCAGCGCCTCGATGCGGCTTTTCAGCGCTTCGTCCTTGAGCGGTTCGAATTTGTTGAAAAGCGGTGCGATAAACGACGGGTACAGCACTAGCACGAGCATCTGGAAGGCGACCCAGACGATCCATGTCCACAGCCACCAGAAGCTGCCCGCCTGGTTCATCAGCCACAGTACGACAAACAGCAACGGCAGACCGAACGCGGCGCCGAGCAACACGCCCTTCAACCGGTCGACGATAAAAATGCGCTTGCTCATCCGGTTGAAGCCGAAGCGTTGCTCGATGACGAACTGCCGGAAGTAATCGAACGGCAGGTCGATCGCGCTGGTAATCGCGATCACGGCCGCGACCAGTGCGATCTGCCCGACGTAGCCGCGGCCGAGCCAGTCCGTAATCGCCAGATCGAGTGCCTGCACGCCGCCGAGCAGTGTCAGGCCGATCAGTACGGCGGCGCCGACGACGATCTCGATCATCGTGAGACGCGTGCGCTCGACGGTGTAGTCGGCGGCGCGCTGGTGCGCACTCAGCGCGATAGTGCCGGCAAACTGGCTCGGTACCTGCTCGCGATGGCTGGCGACGAAGCGGATCTGCCGCGACGCGAGCCAGAGTTTGGTGCCGACCATCGCCACGACGGCGACGACGAACAGAACGGTGAAGTACAGGGTAGGCATCCGTGGATTCCGTGGTATCTATGCGAGAATTATATGTTTCTTCCCGCGTCGCAGCGGGGACATGCTCAAACCATCTCAAACGACCAACCGCCGCCGCAACGGGGCTTCCCGCAAGCTTCCTGCCCGGCCATCAGGACTGCCTTCATGACCGACACTCCCGAATCCGCGCAACGGCTGCCACTCGTGCGCAGCGACATGAATCTCATCTGGCTGGACATGGAAATGACCGGACTCGACCCGGATTCGGACCGCATCATCGAAATTGCGGTGGTGGTGACGAATTCGACACTCGACAGAATGGTCGAGGGGCCGGTTCTGGCGATTCATCAGAGCGACGAGACGCTCGCCAGGATGGACCAGTGGAATCAGAACACACACGGCCGGTCGGGACTGATCGACCGCGTGAAGGCATCTACGGTGAGCGAAGCCGATGCCACTGAACAGATTCGCAATTTTCTCAGCACACATGTGCCACCCGGCAAGTCGCCGATGTGCGGGAACTCGATCTGCCAGGACCGCCGCTTCATGGCGCGCTGGATGCCGGACCTGGAAAGCTTCTTCCACTACCGCAATCTCGACGTCAGCACGCTCAAGGAGCTGTGCCGACGCTGGCAGCCGGCAATCTACAAAGGTTTTCAGAAGCGTGCGCTGCACACGGCGCTCGCCGACATTCACGAGTCGATCGATGAACTGAAGTACTACCGGGAGCACTTCCTGATTCCGCCGACGCCGGACGCGTCCCTCAACGCGGAATAAGCTAAGCCTGCCGAGGGGCGCGCACCGCGCTCTTCGGCCGGAACGCCTTCACCACTTCCGCACTGGTCTCCACATACGGCCCACCGATCAGATCGATGCAGTAGGGGACCGCCGCAAAGATGCCGGGCACTTTCACCGTGCCGTCGGCGTCGCGCAGGCCTTCCAGCGTTTCCTTGATCGACTTCGGCTGACCCGGCAGGTTGATGATCAGCGCCGCGTGATCCGCCGTCTCGCGGATCACCGCGACCTGGCGCGACAGGATTGCGGTCGGCACGAACTTCAGGCTGATCTGCCGCATCTGTTCGCCGAATCCCGGCATCTCCTTCGTCGCGACCGCGAGCGTGGCTTCAGGCGTCACGTCGCGCCGCGACGGGCCCGTGCCGCCGGTAGTCAGCACGAGATCGCAGCCGACTTCGTCGACGAGTTCCGTGAGCGTTGCCGAGATGGTCGGCGCGTCGTCCTGAATGAGGCGCGTGACCACTTGCCACGGCGAACTCAATGCGGCGCCCAGCCACTCCTGCAACGCCGGAATGCCTTTGTCTTCGTAGACGCCGGTGGATGCGCGATCGCTGATCGACACGAGGCCGATCAGGATCTCGTCGGGGTGATTGCGCTTCAGCTTGGTGTCAGGCGTCGCGGTCGTCATCGTCGTCTTCCAGGGCGTCGTCGGCATCGGAATCGCTCGCTGCCGCAGGTCCGTCCGCGTTCTTGATCCACTGGAACAACTCGCGGAAGTAACGCGGCGGCTTGTTCTGCTCGGCTTCCTTGCGGGCGTTGCGGATCAGCGTGCGGCCTTGCTGCGGATCGGCGTTCGGATGCTGGCGGATGAAATCGGTCAGCGCGGCGTCGTCGGCGAGCAGTTTTTCGCGAGTGCGCTCGATCCAGTGCAGTTTGGCCGTTTCCGCCTTGTTGACACCGTTGTAAGTGTCGAGCGCGGTGCGCAGCGCGGCGGTTTCCTCGTCCAGCAACGAGCGCATCACGCGCCCGACGTACTGCACCTGACGGCGCTTGCCTTCGTGATCCGTAATGCGGCGAGCCTCGCGCACGGCGTCGTCGAGCTTTTCTGGCATCGGCATGCGCTTGAGCGCGTCTTTGGGCAGCGCGATCAGCGCCGAGCCGAGTTCCTGCAGCTCGTGCATTTCGCGCTTGAGCTGCGACTTGCTCGGACGGTCGTAACCGTTTTCGTCGACTTCCGGCTCGGCGGATTCGATGGGTTGAATGCGGGTTTTGCGTGTCATGTCGATATTGTAGCGTGCCAGGCCCGACGAACCGGCTGCGCCGCCGTGCATGGCGACCGACATCGCCGGAAGCGAGCAGCGAATGCCAGGTGCTGCAGCGCTTAGCTTGATATGATCGCGGGATGCGTTAGTGCGCTCGAACGCACGGCAAACGCAGACTGGCGCGCATACGAGCAGCGCATATGAGGCGCACTGAACAGCGCGGCATGTGCGAACACCCAAGGGCCGTTCGGCCCCGAACAGGACGGCAACGACAATGGCAGCAGACATGGACGTCAAGCAGCGCTTTTTTCCGCATACCCAGGATGAACTGAAGGAAATCGCCTCGGACATTCTTCGTCACGCGAAGTCGCTCGGCGGTACCGACGCGGCAACCGAAATTTCCGAAGGCGACGGCCTGTCCGTCTCCGTGCGGCGCGGCGAAGTCGAGACGATCGAACATAACCGCGACAAGATGGTCGGCGTGACCGTGTTCATCGGCAACAAGCGCGGCAACGCGAGTACTTCCGACTTCTCGTCACAAGCGCTAAAGGACACGGTCGCGGCCGCGTACAACATCGCCCGCTTCACGGCGGAAGACGATTGTGCGGGTCTCGCCGAGGCAGAGTTGCTCGAAACCGAGCCGCGCGACCTCGATCTCTACCATCCGTGGAATCTGTCCGCCGACGAGGCCGTGGAAATCGCCCGTCGCGCGGAGGACGCCGCGTTCGCCACCGATCCGCAAATCAAGAACTCGGAAGGCGCGAGCGTGTCGGCGCAGCACTCGCAGTTCGTGCTTGCGACGTCGCGCGGTTTCCTCGCCGGCTATCCGTACTCTCGTCACTACATCGCCTGCGCGCCGATTGCCGGCAGCGGCCGCAACATGCAGCGCGACGACTGGTACACGTCTACGCGTAGCGCGGAGCAACTGGCCGACCCCGAAGCGGTCGGTCGTTACGCGGCGCAGCGCGCGCTTGCGCGCATCGGCGCGCGTGGCCTCGACACGCGCAAGGTGCCGGTGCTGTTCGAAGCACCGCTCGCCGCGGGTCTGCTCGGTGCGTTCGTCCAGGCTACGAGCGGCGGCGCGCTGTATCGCAAGACGTCGTTTCTCGTCGATAGTCTTGGCAAGCCGGTGTTTGCGCCGCACGTGCAGATCGTCGAAGATCCGCACGTGCCGCGCGCCATGGGCAGCGCGCCGTTCGACGAAGAAGGCGTGCGCACGCGGCAGCGTTCGGTGGTGAAAGACGGCGTCGTGGAAGGCTATTTCCTCTCGACCTATTCGGCGCGCAAGCTGGGCATGCAGACTACCGGCAACGCGGGCGGCTCGCACAACCTGTCGCTGCTCAGTTCGAACACGCGTGCGGAAGACGACTTCGAAGAAATGCTGAGGAAGCTCGGTACAGGGCTGCTGCTGACCGAACTGATGGGCCAGGGTGTCAACTACGTGACGGGCGACTATTCGCGCGGCGCGTCCGGCTTCTGGGTCGAGAACGGCAAGATCCAGTACCCGGTCGAGGAGATCACCGTCGCAAGCACCTTGCAGGAGATGTTCCGCCATGTCGTAGCGATCGGCGCGGACACGATCACTCGGGGCACCAAGCAGACCGGCTCGGTGCTGATCGAGCGGATGACGATCGCCGGACAATAAGCGGTTTCCCAGCGTTGTAGCGGCACAGACGAAAACGCCACGCAAGTTTGCGTGGCGTTCTGCTTTTCGGCGTGCTTCGTTCCGCTTTTGTCAGCGCGCTTCACTGCGCTCGGGGCGCCTCACGTCACCGGCTTTTGCGCTTGTATGTGACGAACGCGTAGTCGAAATCGTTCGGTGCATGCGCGCGATGCGTTTCGTGTGCAACTTCTTCCCACTCGTTTGGATCGACCGCCGGGAACGTCGCGTCGCCGTCGAAATCAGCCGAAATTTCCGTGACGATCAGCTTGTCTGCGAGACGCAGCCCTTCCACATACAACTGGGCACCGCCGATCAGAAACGCTTCCGGCGCCTGGTCCTGCGCGGCGAGCTTGAGTGCTTCGTCGAGCGTGGTGGCCGCGTCGCAACCCTGGAAGCGCCGGCCTACATCGCGAGTCACGACAATGTTGCGGCGTCCCGGCAACGGCCTGCCGATCGACTCATGCGTTTTGCGGCCCATGATGATGGGCGCGCCCATGGTGGTCCGCTTGAAAAACGCGAGGTCTTCGGGAAGTCGCCAGGGCAACTGGTTGTCGCGGCCGATCACGCCATTATTGGCGCGAGCAACGATCAGGGTGAGCGTCGTCATCGAATGGAAGAGGGAACATAACCTGCCTGATTCTACCTGACGCACACGCTCCGGCCGCCGCTCTGGCGGGGTCCATCGAGCGGCAACGTCCATTGGCACCGGCCGAAAAATGCGGCGCACACTGCGACATCGCTGAATCCGCGCGCAATAAAACCCCTTGAGTGGTGTGAGACTATGTATACATAGCGATTGGCGAACATCTCGGACCGCTCGCAAACCATTGGTGCATTGGTGAACAACGTTCCCGTCACCAATCAGATAAAGTAGTGGCACAGGAAACTATGCGGGTTGAACCCGCCAGAAGAAAATACCTATTAGATACTGATTGAAACGGTATGATCTACCTGCGTTCCTATGTATGAGAAAAGCGCTTCCACATTTCGTAATTCGTAAGTTGATTACTTATTTATCGGCGTGGACGCCTTGCTGGGCAAGGGCGGGCGGATTAAATTCGCATAATTGTTTTCCAAGCCGCGCGCGTATAGTAAGCTCTCGGAAAGAGCTTCAATTTTAAAAAAAGCCCGCTAACGGGCCGTCTCAAACACACACGCCGCTTTCTGGGGATCAGCTGTCCGCACGGAATGGAATGGCCGTTCGGTTTTTGCTATTTGCGAATCCCGAATGTGTCAGCGTGTCTGAATTGCGGTTCAGGTGCGTGCATCATCCTTAACGTTCGTTGACGAGAGGATCTGAATAATGGAACCCGCAACGCGGCAACTGATTTACGTTTCGCGAGAGCCAAGCGCGGAACTGAACACCCGCTTCCACCAGCGTGGCTGGAATGTTGAAGTGGTGGGATCGGCGCGCGACGCGCGCCGGGCCGTACGCGCCGGTTCGGCAGCGGGTGGCCTGCTCGATTTATCGAGCCATTTCCAGCCGCATGAAATTGCAGCATTCGAATCCTGCCTGACCATGCCGAACGTCGGCTGGGTCGCCGCGACCATGCCTGGGCAACTCCAGGACGCAGCGCTGCGCCGTCTGGTACGCGACTATTGTTTCGACTATGTGACCGTCCCCTACTCCGGCGACCGGATCGTCGATTCCGTCGGTCACGCGTACGGCATGATCTCGCTCGGCGAACCCGCTTCGAACGATGCATCGCAGGGCGCCGAAGGCGAAATGGTCGGGTCGTGCGACGCAATGTTGGCGCTGTTCCGCTCCATCCGCAAAGTCGCGATGACTGACGCGCCCGTCTTTATCTCGGGCGAGTCAGGAACGGGAAAAGAACTGACGGCCGTTGCGATTCACGAACGCTCGGCGCGACGCAACGCGCCGTTCGTACCGATCAACTGCGGCGCGATTCCGCCGCACCTGCTGCAGTCCGAACTGTTCGGCTATGAACGCGGCGCGTTTACCGGTGCGAATCAGCGCAAGATCGGCCGCGTGGAAGCGGCCAACGGCGGCACGCTTTTCCTCGACGAAATCGGCGATCTGCCGCTCGAAAGTCAGGCGAGCCTGCTGCGTTTCCTTCAGGAGCGCAAAGTCGAGCGGCTGGGCGGCCATAGCGCGATCGACGTCGACGTGCGGATTATTTCCGCAACGCACGTGGATATGACGGCTGCCATGATCGAAGGACGTTTCCGCTCGGACCTGTATCACCGCCTGTGCGTGCTGCAAATCGACGAACCGCCGCTGCGCGCGCGCGGCAAAGACATCGAGCTGCTCGCGCGCCACATGCTGGAGCGTTTCAAGAAAGACGCGAGCCGGCGCCTGCGCGGTTTCGCACCCGACGCAATCGCCGCTTTGCACAACTACGGCTGGCCGGGCAACGTGCGTGAGCTCATCAACCGTGTGCGTCGTGCGATTGTGATGTCCGAAGGGCGCGCGATCACGGCGCGCGATCTCGAACTCGCCGAGTATGTGGAGATCGTGCCGGTGTCGCTCGCTCAGGCGCGCGAAGCGGCCGAGCGCCAGGCGATCGAGCTTGCACTGTTGCGTCATCGTGGACGTCTCGGCGACGCGGCCCAGGAACTCGGTATCTCGCGTGTCACGCTGTACCGGCTGCTGTGCTCGCACGGCATGCGTCATATGGAAAGCGAGCCGCTGGCGTCCCCGCACGGCACGTTGCCCGCATCGGTGCCGCATCTCTGAGATGCGGCCGCACGCAACGGTTGTGAGCTGGCCGCTCCGCAGCGGCCTGTAGACCGGACGGGCCGCGACGCGTGGGCCTCGCCGTGGTTTCGCGCGGGGTTCGTCGCATCAGGCCGCCTTCCTTCCATAGTCTCTCGCAAGCGGTCGGCGCCCGCCGGCCGCGCTTGGTAAAATCGGGTTTTCCGCTCAATCTCGCGGCGCACCGCTTCCGGACCGCGTCGAAGGAACCCGCATGAAACAATACCTGGACCTCGTCCGCACGATTCTCGACACTGGCACGTGGCAGGAGAATCGCACCGGCATCCGTACCATCAGCATGCCGGGCGCCATGTTGCGCTTCGATCTTCAGCAGGGTTTCCCGGCGGTCACGACGAAAAAGCTGGCATTCAAGTCGGCCGTGGGCGAACTGGTCGGTTTCCTGCGCGCGTCGCGCAGCGCCGCTGATTTTCGCGACCTCGGCTGCAAGGTGTGGGACGCGAACGCCAACCAGAATCCGCAATGGCTTGCCAATCCGTATCGCGAGGGCCCCGACGATCTGGGCGACGTGTACGGCGTTCAGTGGCGGCAATGGCCGGCCTACAAGGTGCTCGACGCCAGTGCGACCGCGCAGCTTGCGGATGCGACCGCGCGCGGTTTCCAGGTGATCACTGAATTCGACGAGAACGGCAGCCGCAAGGTGCTGCTGTACAAGGCGATCGATCAATTGCGTCAATGCCTCGACACCATCATGCAGAATCCGTCGGACCGGCGGATCCTGTTTCATGCCTGGAATCCTGCGGTTCTGGATCAGATCGCCTTGCCGGCTTGCCATCTGCTCTACCAGTTCCTGCCGAACGTGGCGAAGCGCGAAATCTCGTTGTGCCTATACATCCGCAGCAACGATGTCGGGCTCGGCACGCCGTTCAATCTGACCGAAGGCGCCGCTCTGCTGCATCTGGTGGGACGCTTGACGGGCTACACGCCGCGGTGGTTCACGTACTTCATCGGCGACGCGCACATCTACGAGAACCAGCTGGACATGCTGAAGCAGCAGCTCACGCGCGAGCCCTATGAAAGCCCCAAGCTCGTCATTTCCGAGCGCGTGCCGGACTACGCGAAGACTCATGTGTACGAACCGGAATGGCTCGAGAAGATCGAGCCTTCGGATTTCTCGCTGGTCGGCTACCGGCATCACGAGCCCCTCACGGCGCCCATGGCTGTCTGACGCGCCTGACCAAAAAAGCCTCCGCGATGCGAATCGCGGAGGCTTTTTGTTTTGTGCCGACGACAGACTGCTTGTGGGGAAAGGCGCTTAGCCCTTGTGATGCTCGTCGTGGCCACCGGACGAGCGCTGCTCACCGTGCTGCTGCGGCTCAGGACGCGGCTGCTGCGCCTGCTGAGCTTGCGGTTGCGGACGCGGCTCAGGGCGCGGCTGCTGCACTTGCTGCGGATGAAACTCCTGACGCGGCGCCTGCTGAGCTTGCGGTTGCGGACGCGGTTCAGGACGCGGCGGCTGCACTTGCTGCGGATGTAACTCCTGACGCGGCGCCTGCTGAGCTTGTGGTTGCGGACGCGGTTCAAGACGCGGCTGCTGTTGGACCTGCGGCCGCTCGACCGCTTCGGCGTGCTGCGCGGGCTGCCGTTGATCTTGCGCCGCATGCGGCTGTTGCCCGATCGCCGGATTTCCCACGGCGTGCGGCACCTCGCGTGACTGCATCGCTGGGTTCCGCTGACCTCCTGGCTGCTGCGACCACTCCGGCCTTGGCGTCTGCGCCTCTTCACCGCCTCGCTGGCGACCCTGCTGCGCTTGCTGGGCCATAGGCATATGCGGCTGCGTCCACGCCGGCTGCTGACGCCCATCCGCGGCACCTGACTGGCCCTGCTGCTGAGCCGGTTGTCGAGCCGGTTGCGCTGCCACTCCCCGCTGTTGTGCGACGCCCGGGTTGCCGCCGTTCGCCTGCGGTGGCCGCGGCACGCCGTTCGGCGGGGCACCTGCTGCGCCAACCTGCTGCCCGTTCCACCGCAAGGGCATGCCGGGACGCTCCGGCTGTGCGCCCGCGCGCCCCGGCTGAACTGCGACAGGCGCGTCACCCGGCCGGCGCCCAGCCTGCGGCACGTTCTTCTGCGGCTGGCCCGTGGCGCCCGGCGCGGCCTGTCCTCCCGGTCCCGGCTGAAGAACTGGTGCTCCCGGCGCCGCCCCCGGCATTCGTCCCGGAAGATGCGACTGGACGACCCGCACGTTCTGCACCGGCAACGCACCGGGCCCACCCGACATGTGCGCCGGGACCGACGTCCGAACGATCGGCTGCCCGGCGCCCGGCACGCGTCCACCGCTTTGCGCGAAACGCTGCGCGAGGCCATCGCGGTAGGCGGGCGGCATCGACGGACTACGCGTCGCGACGACTGGACGCGTCATCACCGCCGCCGGCGGCCGGTAATTCGCGTTGCGCAGACCAGGCCCGTAACTCTCGCGCACCGGCGCGATGCCCGGGGCGCCCGGGTTGATCCGCGCATTGCGCCACTGCGCGGGATCGACCTTCTGCGCGAAGCGCCCCACGGGCTGTCCATGCACGAAAGCCGTCGCCGGAACCGCCGTCACAGCGCGCGGCGCCCGGTAGTTGACGTACGTGTTGTGGATGTTGGTGATATTGCGGTTGTAGTTGTTGATGACCGTCGTCTGATTGACGCGTTCGTAGTAGCGCGGGCTCCAGTGATCGTGGTCGCCCCAGTGCGGATGCCACCGTTCGCCCGGCCCGAGTGGGAACCACGCGACGCCCGCGGCCACCGCACCGCCAATCGCCAGGTTCACGCCCCAGTCGACGCCGCCGCCTCCGCCATCGCCGCCGACGAAAGCCACCAGCGCTGGCGCATAGACCGGCGGCGCGCTGACCACGACCGGCCCCGGCACCCATGCCCAGGAGTCGTCGACGTAGGCCCAGCGGCCGTAGTGATACGGCGCGAAGCCCCACGGTGCGTCGTCGACCCAGGTCCAGCCCCAAGGCGCCTGCCATACCCAATGTCCGTCGTGGTAAGGCGCCCAGCCGGCGGGCGTCGCGCGCGGCACCCATACCTCGCCGTATTGCGGGCTGCTGCGCCACGTACCGTTGGCATCCAGATCCTGATAACCGGGGATTTCACGCGACACATAGCGCGCCGATACCGAGCGGTTTTCGGCAGCGTCGCGGCTCGTGGCCCATTGGTCGAAGCCGTCGGGGCCGGGCGCGCCATTGTCGGCGAGCGTTTGCAAAGAAGTGCCGGCAAAGCGGATCTGCTGGCCGGCCGCGATCGGCACCTGTGCGCCGTCGCCGTAAATCGTCGCATTGCCGTTGCGAACGGTGACGGTGGTGCTGCTGCCGTCCGGCGCGACATCGACGCGGTAGTCGCCCGGACCGTTCAAGCCGAGCGCGAGATTCGGCGTGTCGATTTCATACGACGACCCCGGCGGCAGTTCCCGCACATGCGCCGACAACGTCCCTTGCGCAACCTTCAACTGCGCGCTGTTGTCGTCGAGACCGAGGATATCCAGGCTTGTCGACTGGCCGAGACGCACGGCGGTCGAACCAATATGCAGCTCGGAACGCGCGTTCTGATCGTTCCACAACTGGTCGCCGGTGGTGAGCGGCCGGTTGATCTGCGCGTACGACCAGTCGGCAGCGCCGGCGGGCTCGGTGGTCACGGTTCCGGCCATGTAGTTCAGCCGCGCAACGCGCCCGGGCGGATCGCTGTCCGCAGCGACGCCCTGCGGCGCCGGCGCGGCTTGCTGCGCGAGCGCGGCCTGCGCGGCGAACAGGAAGGCGGCCGCGGCGATCAGTGAGTAGCCGATGGTGCGACGGGTTGACGATGGTGAGGGCGTGGTTCTCATGATTGTTCTCCGACGGACGATGCACGTGCAGCATCCGTGAACCACTGTACCCGCGCCGTTTGTTTCAAGACGCCCACTTTTGTAAAGCCTCGCGGCGACTGGTAACAAAAGGTCTCTATCAGGTTGCGTCGGGCTCCGAGCCCGCCGTCACTCACTCGGCCAGGAAGGCGTCGAAATACCGGTGTCCGGCGGGCGTGATGCGCAAGATCCGTGGCCGTTCGGTGCGTTCGACCCAGCCGTGGGCGGCCCACGAGTCGAGCAGCGCCGCCCCGAGCGCGCCACCGAGGTGCGGGCGACGTTCGCTCCAGTCCGGGCACGTGCATGCAAAGCGGCGCCGGCGGCTGCGCTGCGCCGACAGGTCGATGCCCCAGTCGGAGAAGCGGGCGGCGCCCTCCGGTGTGGCTTCGAGCGACGCACCGTTCAAAGCGAGCAGTCCTCGTCCGACGAGCCGCTCGAACACGCGTACGGACAACTCACCGGCCATATGGTCGTAGCAGGTGCGTGCGTAGCGCATGTCGGTCGGCACCGTGCGCACCGGGCGCGGCACCGGACGCTGCGGCGCGCTGACTTGCGCGACGTTGGCGAGCGCTTCGATGGACGCCGCGATGTCGGCCGACGCAATGCGGAAATAGCGATGCCGGCCGCGCACCTCGAGCGCGAGCAGGCCTCCCTCGGTCAGGCGCGCGAGATGAGCGCTGGCCGCCGATGGCGACAGTCCCGCGATCATCGTCAGTTCGCCGGCGGGGCGGGCGCTGCCGTCCATCAACACCCACAGCATGGCTGCGCGGCCGGGATCGGCGAGCAGCGCGCCAATGCGGCTCAGGCCGGGAAAATGATTGTGTTCGTCTGCGAGGCTGGCGGGCATGACGCGTCTCCGTGTTCTGTCGGTCTCCGATGCGCGGGGCGCAACGTACGATGCAGCCACTTTACCTGGCAAATGCATTCGATGTTTCAGCGTGGCGTGAACGGTGGATTGCAACCTGGCGCATGCGCCTGGAGCGCCAGGCTAGAATCGACGCCTGTCTTTGCAGGAAACGCAGTCATGAAAACAGTTCTGGCCGTCGTCGTTTGCATTGTCGTGCTGGGCGCCTGTGCTGAGGGCGGCTCCGGCTCGGCATCGGGCGCAGGTACCGGCAGCGTCACCATGTACGGCACGATCGACGAAGGCATCACCTTCCATAAATAAAGGCGTCATCCGCCTCAGTGCCCCTTTCGGCAAGCAGCGAATTGGCAGAAACTGATACATCGTTGTCATTGCTGCCACGCGCAGTCATGTGACGATGTGGTTTTCGACAAGTGAGTACTCGCCGGCTCAGCTCAGTCAGGCCAGTCGGGCGCCTTAAGGCATGACGGCGAGTGAGGGCCGCTCGGGCCACATCGACCACCTTCGCCGCCGGGACCGATCCATGCCGCCTGCCGCACCAGCTTCGTCTTCTCGATCCGCCGCCGCTTCAACTGCCGGGTCCGCCGCCGGCTCCGCTTCCCCCGCAGTTTCCGCGGACCTGCGCGGCTCCGGCCCGCATGGACGTCGCGACGCGCGTGTGCTGGCTGTTTGCCAGGCGTTGTACACCTCGTCAGTGTCGATCGATCTCACGCTGACCGGCCTCGTTGGCTACACGCTCGCCGACGACAAGGCGCTCGCCACGCTGCCTTTTTCGCTGATCACGGTGGCTGCGGCGCTTACGACGATCTTCGCGTCGTTTCTGATGGGGCGCATCGGCCGTCGCGCGGGTTTCGTGCTGGGCGCGAGCGTCGGCGCGCTGGGCGGCGCTGTGTCGGTGTGGGCGATCTTTCATCACGACTTCTGGGCGTTTTGCGCGGGGACCGCGACGGTCGGCGTATTCCAGGCGTTTGCGCAGTACTACCGGCTCGCCGCCGCCGACGCCGTCCATCTCGAAGCCAAGAGCCGCGCAATTTCGACGGTTCTTACGGGCGGCGTGGTCGCGGCCGTCTGCGGGCCACTTCTCGCCGCGTGGAGCAAAGACTGGCTCGCGCCGGTGACGTTCGCGGGCTCTTACGCGCTCGTCACCGGACTCGCGCTCGCGTCGATTGTCCTGTTGATGCTGCTTTATCGCGACATGGCGCCTGCGCCGGCCGTGGTAAGTACCCACGACGTCGCACGGCCGCTCGGGGAGATCGTGCGGCAGCCGATCTTCGCCGCGGCGCTCGCGAACAACGCGCTCGGCTATGCCGTAATGATGTTCGTCATGACCGCCACGCCGATCGCGGCGGTCGCGTGCGGGCACAGCATCGGCGACGGCGCGTCGATCATCCAGTGGCATCTGGTCGGCATGTTTGCGCCGTCTCTGTTTTCCGCCCGGCTCATCAAGCGTTTCGGCGTGCTGCCGGTGATCGGCGCGGGCATTGCGCTCTCGTCACTATGCGGTGTCTTCGCATTGCGTTCGACCGATCTGCCGCACTTCTACGCCGCGCTTGCGTGTCTCGGCGTGGGCTGGAATTTCATGTTCGTGGGCGGCTCCACGCTGCTCGCGCAGTCGTACAGGCCGTCGGAACGCGCGAAGACGCAGGCCACCAGCGAATTCACGACGTTCGCGTTCTCCGCGCTCGGTTCGCTATTCGCAGGGCAATTACTGGCGCGCTTCGGCTGGGCGACGATCAACGCAGCGATCTTTCCGCTGCTTGCCGCAGCGGCGCTCGCCACGCTCGCCTATGCGCGGTCGTCCAGACGGCGCGCGGCGGGAGGGGGCGCGTGATGAGCGTGCGTCATATCGTATTTGCGGTCGCACCCGATCTGGTCTTGCTCGATGCGTGCGGCCCGCTGGAAGCCTTCTGGCGCGCCGAACTGACGATGGCCGCTGCGCAGGGCGCGGGCGATGGCGGTGTGCGGGCGCCGATGCAGGCGAACCCGGCCGCACATCCGCTCACGCCTACGGATGCGTCCGCACCGGCATGCAAACGCCCGGTCGCCTATCGCACGACGGTCGCTTCCATCGACGGTGGCGTCTTGCAGACTTTTCCGGGCCTGCCGGTCGTGACTGAATGCCTCGATTCACTTGACGCTGAGCCGATCGACACGCTGATCGTCCCCGGCGTTCCGGTCGATCAGCATTGCACGCTGCAGCCGGAACTCGTCGCGTGGATCAGGCGCAATGCGCCGCGCGCACGGCGCGTGTGCTCGGTATGCACGGGCGCGTTCTATCTGGCGGCGGCCGGTCTGCTGGACGGCCGCCGCGCGACCACACACTGGCGCGATGCGCCGCATCTCGCGCGCCGCTTTCCCAATGTTCATGTCGATGCCGATCCGATCTTTATCCGCGACGCGGGCCCGGACCGAGCACCAGGTGGAGGCGAACGCGTGGTCTGGACGTCGGCGGGTGTGACGGCTGGCATCGATCTGGCGCTTGCACTGATCGAAGAAGACGTCGGCCACGCCGTTGCGATGCAAGCCGCGCGGCGCCTCGTCGTCTTCATGAAGCGGCCCGGCGGGCAGTCGCAATTCAGCGCGGCGCTCGCGGCACAGGCGTCGGCGGGAGGGCCGTTCGAGGCCTTGCATAGCTGGATGGTTGACCATTTGCGCGAGGACCTCACGGTCGAGCGACTCGCCGAACACGCGCGGATGACGCCGCGGACCTTCGCACGCCGCTACGTCGACGAGGTCGGGCGCACGCCGGCGAAAACCGTCTCCGCATTGCGCCTCGAAGCGGCTTCGCAGGCACTGGCCGAATCGCGCCGGCCGCTGAAGCGCATCGCGCTCGATTGCGGTTTCGGCAGCGAGCAGCACCTGCGGCGCGCGTTCGTGCGGCGCTTCGGCGTTCTCCCACTCGAGTATCGTGAACGGTTCATGTCCGCGACCGCGCCTGCGTCGGCGAACCATCGCGAGGCGCCCGCCCGCGCAGGCGACGACGTGCGCTGAACGGCTGCGCGCAACGACGTCGCGCGTATTTCCGCCCGATAAGTGGCCACGCTGTCAATATTGCGCTCGTATAATCGCCTCCTTTCAATGCATCCGATTGACCGGAGTCAAGATGAGTAGCCATCTCTCAGCGCCGCTGGAACGTTCCGAAACCACGTTCCGCTTTCTCGCCGAACCCAGCTCGGTCAACTTCGGCGGCAAGGTGCACGGCGGCGCGCTGATGAAGTGGATCGACGAAACCGCGTATGCGTGCGCGGCGGTGTGGTCGGGGCGTTATTGCGTGACGGTGAGCGTCGGCAATATCCGTTTCCGTCGACCGATTCTGGTGGGCAACCTCGTCGAATTGCGCGCGCGCGTGGTGGCGACAGGGCGCACCAGCATGCACATCCATGTGTCGGTGCAGGCTGGCGACCCGAAGGGCGGGGAGTTGCTGCAAACCACGGATTGTCTCGTCGTGATGGTCGCGGTCAATGAAAACGGACACCCGGTGCAGGTGCCGTCGTTCGTGCCGGAAACCGACGAGCAGAAGCGCCTCGCGAAGTACGCGATGGACGTGAAGGAAGCGCTCGACGCGATCGTCGAGCTGAAGCCGGAAGAAGTGGCGCAGGGCAAGGTTTGAACGACGCTTGCGGGCGTTCACTCGGGCGCCGGCAAAACTTCAGGCGGCGATCCTTTGCCGCTTAAGCGCCCCGTTTTCCCGTCCACGCTAGTCTGAATAAAACCCGCATCGAATCAGACCGGGCGACTCACCGCGAGTCGCCCGGCGCGTCAAGTTGGGAGCGGGCAGGCGCCAATCAAGGCGCCGAATGGCCCACCATATCGCCCGGCCGCACCCATTCGTCGAACTGTTGCTCAGTGACATACCCGAGCGCGAGCGCCGCGGCCTTCAGCGTGGTGCCCTCCTTGTGCGCCTTCTTCGCGATCTGCGCGGCCTTGTCATAGCCGATGTGCGGATTCAGCGCCGTCACGAGCATCAGCGATTCGTTAAGCAGTGCGTCGATCCGCTCGCGATTGGGCTCGATGCCGACTGCGCAGTTGTCGTTGAAACTCAGAGCGCCGTCGCTGAGCAGGCGGATGGACTGCAGCACGTTGTGCGCGATCATGGGCCGGAACACGTTCAACTCGAAGTTGCCGCTCGCCCCGCCGATGTTCACCGCGACGTCATTGCCGAACACTTGCGCGCACAGCATCGTCAAGGCTTCGGACTGCGTGGGATTGACCTTGCCCGGCATGATCGAGCTGCCCGGTTCGTTCTCCGGAATCGACAGTTCGCCCAGGCCGCAGCGCGGACCGCTCGCGAGCCAGCGGATGTCGTTGGCGATCTTGTTCAGGCTTGCGGCCACCGTTTTCAGCGCGCCGTGCGCGAAAACGAGCGCATCGGCTGCGGCCATCACCTCGAATTTGTTGGGCGCGGAAACGAACGGCACGCCGGTGAGCTGCGCGATTGCAGCCGCGACCTTGCCGGCGAACTGCGGATGCGCATTCAAACCGGTGCCGACAGCCGTGCCGCCCTGCGCGAGCTCGTACAGATGCGGCAACGTTGATTCAACGTGGCGGATGCCATGGTCGAGCTGCGCGACATAGCCCGAGAACTCCTGACCGAGCGTGAGCGGCGTTGCGTCCTGCAAGTGCGTGCGGCCGATCTTGACGATGCCGGCGAACGCCTTCGCCTTGCCGTCCAGCGTGTCGCGCAACGTCTTGAGGGCAGGCAGTAGATGCTTGACGATGCCATACGCGGCGGCCACGTGCATGGCCGTCGGGAAGACGTCGTTCGACGACTGGCCGCGATTCACGTCGTCGTTCGGATGCACTTTGCGCGCTTCACCGCGCTCGCCGCCGAGCAGTTCGCTCGCGCGATTCGCGATCACTTCATTCAGATTCATGTTGGTTTGCGTACCGGAGCCGGTTTGCCAGACCGCGAGCGGGAACTCTTCCGGATGCTTGCCTGCGATGATCTCGTCGGCCGCCTGCATGATCGCGTGCGCCTTCGTCTCGTCCAGCACGCCGAGGCCCAGGTTCACCTCGGCGGCGGCGCGCTTGATCACGGCCAGCGCGGTGATCAGTTCAGGCGATTGCTTCTCGGTGGAAATGCGGAAATTCTGCAGCGAGCGCTGCGTCTGCGCGCCCCACAAATGAGCGTTCGGCACGGCGATTTCACCGAACGTGTCGCGCTCCATTCGTACGTCTTCAGTCATGGTTGAGCTCCGCTTTTAAAGTTCTGCGTTGACCGGCAATAGGGAGAATAGCCCCGTTAGCGCGTTCCGGTATAACCCTGCCTGCGGGTCGAAAATGTAGGTGCGGCGCGTGCCGTCTTCGACATCGGTCCACACGAGCGGTGACAGCGGCGCGCCGATCGAACGAAGATAGGCGAGTTGCGCGTCGTCGGCGAGCGTCACGCGGTAGCTCCGCTCGGGCGCCGTGGCCGTGGCGAAAATGTCGGCGACCTGCGCAGCCAGTTCCGGGTTGTGGATCACGAGTGCGAGTTCGGTATTCAGATGCGCCGAGCGCGGATCGAGGTTCATCGAGCCGATCACCAGAATCCGGCGGTCGATCACATAAGTCTTCGCATGCAGACTGGCACGCGAACGCGACCCGGCGATTCCCGCCGTGGGCGTATCCTGGCGCGGCTTGAACTCGTATAACTCGACGCCCTGTTGCAGCAGCGGCACGCGAAACGGACTGTAGCCCGCTTGCACCGCGACCGCGTCGGTGGCGGCGAGCGAATTCGTCAGGATCGCTACGCGCACGCCCCGGTGCGTGAGTGCGCCGAGCGCCGTCACGCCGGCCTCGTGCGGAACGAAGTAGGGCGACACGACGAGGAAATCCTTGTGCGCATCCTTCATGAGTTCGCCGAGCCGCTTCATCGGTGGACTGACGTAGTCGGGCGACGGGCTCTCGATTTTCTCCGGCTGATCCGCCTTGAACTCCGCTTGTGCCCAGGTCAGGCCGAGTTGCTTGCCCGCAATCTGCGTGGCGAGCGGCGTCGCGTTCAGGGGTTTCGCGTTGTATGGATCGGCGTTGGTGCGCCAGTGCTTGCGTAGGTCGTCGCGCGTCTGATCGAGTTCCTCGCGATCGAATTTCTGCTTGTTCAGCACGCCGAGCGGATAGGCGACGCTGCTGTTCCAGTAGTCGTCGAAGCTCGCCGAGACATCGGCGGTGATCGGGCCGGCGGCGAGCACGTCGATGTCGCGAAACTGCAGGACTTCGCTCGCGCTGAAGTATTCGTCGCCGAGGTTGCGGCCGCCGACAATCGCCAACTGGTTGTCTGCGATCATCGCCTTGTTGTGCATGCGGCGCGTGAAGTGGCCGATCTGCGTGAAGACATTCGTGGTGCGCTCGAACACACCCTCACGCGCGCTGCCGAACGGGTTGAAGACGCGAATCTCGATGTTGTTGTGCGAGTTGAGCCCCGCCATGATGCGGTCGATGTCCTTGAAGTTCAGGTCGTCGACCAGCATGCGCACGCGCACGCCGTGATCCGCCGCGTACAGCGCCGCGCCGAGCAGCAGCTTGCCGGTGGTGTCCTCGTTCGCGATGTAGTACTGCATGTCGAGCGTTTTCGTCGCCGCGCGGGCGAGCGCGATGCGCATCTGCAGTGCGTCCGTGCCGCTCGAGAGCACACGAAAACCCGATTCCCCCGGATGAGCGGCTTCGAGCGGTTCAAGCGCCGCGCGAAGCGGCGTGTTTTCGCTCGGCGCCAACGCGTGAGTGACGGGGCGGTCGAATGCGGTGGCGGGAGGTTTGGTTGCGCACGCAGTCAGAAATGCCGATGTGCAGCACAGCAAGAAAAAATGTCTGGCGGAGCGGATTGCGCGCTTGCGTTGCGTCGCGGTCTGCTTTTGTTCTATATGCCACTGCACGCTTTTTCCCCTTGTTGTTCAGGCTTTTCGTAACGGCAGCGCAGATGTTGCACTCGCGCTGCCGAGAAATCCATTCTAAGGGGAATCGCGCCGCCGGACTGTGCACCGCGGCACGCCGGCGGCGCGCGGGACCGCGATGAGCGGTCGTTCGAAGCCGTCAGACACGTTCGGTGTTCAGCCCGCGTTCGCCTTCGGCATACGTCGAGCCCTTCGCCGGACGCCCTGCCCAATAACCCGCGAGCAGTGACCCCGACAGGTTGTGCCAGACGGAGAACAGCGCGCCGGGCAACGCGGCAATTGGCGTGAAGTAGAGTTTGCCGAGCGTCGCGGCGAGGCCCGAGTTCTGCATGCCGACTTCAATCGCAAGCGTGCGGCAAACGGCTTCGTCGAAACCTAGCAGACGGCCGCCCCAATAGCCGCCGAGCAGGCCGATGCCGTTATGCAGCACCACCCCGAGCATCACCACGAGGCCGACAGACGCAATGCTCTTTTGCGTGCCGCCCACCACCGCGCCGATGATCAGCAGGATCGCGACCATCGAGACCAGCGGCAGCACTGGCTCGATCTTGCGAACCGTCTTGCCGAACAGATGATTCACCACGAGGCCGACCACGATCGGCAGCGCGACGATTTGCAGGATGCTCATCAACATGCCGTGGACGTCGACGGCGATCGACGCATCCACGTAAAGGCGCGTGAGAAGCGGCGTCGCAAAGACACCGACGAGCGTGGACAACGCACTGATCGTCACCGACAGCGCGACGTCGCCGCGCGCGAGATAGATCATCACGTTCGACGCCGTGCCGCTTGCCACGCTGCCCACCAGCACCATGCCGGCGGTCAGGTCGGGCGGCATGCGCAAGGCTTTGGCGATGACCCAGGCGGCGAGCGGCATCACGAGATAATGCAACACGATGCCTGCGATCACCGGCGCCGGCCGTGTGAAGACGCGTTGAAAGTCCGCGACGGACAGCGTGACGCCCATCGCCAGCATGATGATGGTCAGAAGCGTGGTGACGTGCGGAGCGATGCCGGTGAACGAAGCCGGCGAGAAATACGCTGCAACCGAAATGAGCACGGCCCAAACGGGAAAAAGACGGGTGATGCGGGCAGGCATGGGGCAAGGTCCTTGGTTATGTTTTATGGCGAGAAGCGGGGGTTGGTCGTTCGCAAGCGAGCGCAGCGCTGAAGGCGGCGACGGTCTGCCGGGCGCGGCGCCTCACGGGCTGCAACGAGTGCCTGGGAGCGGGACGCGCCATACTTCGCGGTTGCTGCAGTTGTGTCGCAAGAGAACGGCAGGTTGTCAGCGGATGGTGGACCTGCCGGCGGCGCGGTCCTTTGTGAGGCGCGCAAGCGGAGCTCCGGTGGATGGACGCGGGTTCGCGACACGCACCGAAGAAGTCATGCATTTTAACGTTGTGGGCGGCAGCTTGCCGGCGCTATGGTTGCGCGTGCAACGGCTTTGCAGGGACGTTGTTTTGGTGTGCCATTGTCCCTTTTGCGGCGCGGCCGGCCGCCGGGCCTTAAAGCGGACCTGTCACGCAGCGCGGGCGCGCCTAAACGGCGAGTCCGTTCTCCGCGTTCAAACCGATGCGGCAGGCGGGGCGTCCGCCGCAACCGGCACGCGCCGCAAACTTAGCTTGTGAAAGCGCAGCGTCATTAGCAGCGCGACGCTCGCAAGGCCTGCTGCGAGTCCCCACCATAAACCTCGAGCACCCAGCCCGGCATGAAAGGCGAGCGTATAGCCGGTTGGAAAACCAATCACCCAGTAACCGAATGCGGCGGCGATCATTGGTATGCGCGTGTCTTTCAGACCGCGCAGACAGCCAGATCCGACCGTTTGCATGCCGTCGACAATCTGAAAAATCGCCGCCACGCCAAGGAGCGAACTCGCGAGCGTGACCGTTGCTGCATTGGCCGGGTCGTCCAGGTGCAGATAGAGGCCGACGATCCAATGCGGCGCGGCGATCAGCACGATTCCCGACAACGTCATGAAGCCGACGCCGAGTGCCAGCGCGACGAAGCCCGCATGACGCGCGGCGAGCGGCTGCCCGGCGCCGGACCAGAAACCGACTCTCACATTGGCCGCCTGGCCGATCGCGAGCGGCACCATGAATGCCACTGACGCGACGTTCAGCGCGATCTGATGTGCGGCCAGTTGCGACTCGCCAAGCAGCCCGACCATCAGGCCGGTCGCGAGGAAGAGCGTCGATTCGACGCCGTAGGTGATCGCCACCGGCCAGCCGATACCGAACAGCTCGCCCATCAGCGGGACGTTGGGACGCGTGGCGACCACGAAATGGCGATAGCGCGGCCGCAGATGCAACAGCGCCATCAGCACGAGCGCGGTCAGCCAGACGGTGATGGACGTCGCAGCCGCCGAGCCGAGGAAGCCGAGCCGCGGCAGCCCATAGGCGCCGTGAATGAGTCCGTAGTTGAGAAAGCCGTTTACGCCGACACTCACCAGCGAGACCCACAGCAGCCGCCGCGCCGCGCCGATCGCCGGCAGGAACGAGCGCATCAGACCGACGCCGATCAGACTGCCCAGCGCGCCCCAGCGCAGCACCGCCGCGTATTCGCCGACGTTATGCGCGAGCAGCGCCGGCTCGCCGAACGCAAGCAGGATGGGCGTCGCGAACGACAGCAAGGCGAACGCCGGCACCGACAGCAACACCGACAACACAAAACCGGTCCAGTAGATGTGCGGCACGCGGCTTTCGTCCTGCGCGCCGCGCGCATGCGAAACGCTCACGCTGACCGACGTCAGCACGCCCTGAAGCAGCGTCACCACGACGAAGAACAGATTGGCGCCCAGGCCGCCGGCCGCGAGCGCGTCCGGCCCGAGAGAGCCGAGCAGGATCGTGTCGGTGACGCCCATGGCCATTTGCGACAGCTGCGCGATGGCGAGCGGCGCGGCGAGCCGCGCGGTGTCGGCGGCGTGGCGGGACAAGGTCGGCGGACGGGTGGCCACCCGGGTGAAGCCGGATTGAGTCATGGAGCGTGTGAAAGTTGACGGAATGACGACGCCGTGACCGCCGCCCACCGCGGCACTGGAAGCACCGAAGGCAACGGAAGCGCGCTCTGTGAGAGACGCGCGGGCTCGCGGTCGCATGGCCGCTCAGCCTCGCGACGACACCCACCAGCGCGGCTCCACGCGGTTCCAGGAGAGCCGCCAGCCGGCGATGTCAGCGAGGCCGTTCGTCTAGCGAAACCAACAGCTTATTGCGTGACCGCTGCAAAGTCGATGGATTAAGCACATTTTTGGTGCGCGAGTTTCCTGCGGAATCTCATGGTTCGAGAGCGGGCGGGAGCCGTCAGGCTTCGTGGACCGCGATTCGCGTGTCGCCGAGCAGCACCACCTGTCCTGCGCGGATCTTGCACGTTTTACGCGTTTCGACGCGGCCGTCCACGGTGACGGCTCCGTCCGCCACCATCATCTTCGCCGAGCCGCCGCTGTCCGCGAGCCCCGTGATCTTCAGCAGATTGTGAAGTTCGACGTAGTCGCCGGTGAGCGTGAAATCGAGGTTGGGCATGTGCTTTGCACCTTCAGGCAAGGGGTTCGCATCATAAAGCACAAGCTTGCCCCTAAGAAGTCGCGTTGTCTCGCGCAGTGTTTCGTGAACGCATCGCAAGCAAATGCAAGCAGATGTTATCCGTTTGTCGGAAAGTGAAACGTTGCGTAACACCAGTCGTCACGACGGGACTTCACTCGTAAAGTGCATCTCAGCAGGAAAGCTTGCCGGATCTAGTTCGGCTATGAGCAGACCGGGAGGGCGTCCAGCGCGCCGCAGTGCGATGCAGGGCGGTTCGACCCGGCCACAACAACTCTAGAGAGGAATTTGCCATGACCCAGATTCGTACGCTCCTGATCGGTACCGCCATGACCGCATTCGCCGCCACGGCAGCTGTCGCGCAGACCGCGCAACCCGTTCAACCGGCTGCGGGCATGAATACGCAGGTACAGGTTCAGACGCCCGGTGCCGACGTCGCGCCGGCCACTCCTGCCGCCCAAGGCGTGCAGCCGGTCACCCCGGCGCCGACCCGCCTGACGGCCTCGGGCTCGCCCGATCCGCTCGTACAAAAGCGCGAAGCCAACGCGAAGGCTAACGCAGAGTACCGCGCGTCGAAGAAGGCGTCGAAGGCCGAGCTGAAGGAGCAGCAGAAGGCTGCCAAGTCCGAATACAAGGAGCAGGTGCGCGACGCGAAGATCAACAAGAAAGCGGACAAGCAGGCCGCTGACAACGAAATGAAGATGAACCTGCAAAGTCAGGCGGGCGCGCAGACCGACGGCGGCGAAGTTAAGCACTAATGGCAGGCGGCGCCGCGGGCTCAGGTTAGCCCGCGGCGTCGAACCCGGCTTGACCTGATGAGACTGGTAAGGAGGAATCGCATGAGCAACGCTCGATTTGCTAATTCCGCAAAATCTCCGACCGCGCGGCTTTGCGCGCTGCTGATCGCGGGCTGCCTGTCGTCGGCCGCATTCGCGCAGGCAAGTGACCCCGCAGCGCCGGTCACGCACGCCGATCAGAAGGCGGCGAAGCAGCAAGCGAAGGCAGACAAGAAGGCGGCTGTCGCGCAAGCCAAGGCCGACAAGGAAAAGACCGAAGCTCAGGCCGACGCCGACAAGGCGCATGCCGAGGCCAATCTGAAGGACGCGAAGAAGCAGTAGGTTCCTGCTTCCTGATGGGCAGGTGCGACTTGCTCAACGAAACGGCCCGTTTGCGTTAAGCACACGGGCCGTTTCGTTTGACCGGCTCGTAAGCGTGTGGCGCGGCGCGCGCGTGACGGCGCCGCAGCCGCGCTAAAAAAGGGCGCTTGTGCGCTCGGGTTGTATGGATATACAGTATGCGTCGCCGTTCCCGATCCATTCAACGCCCTTAAAACACCGTGCTTTCCGTCGCAGAAACGCCGTCGCCGTCCGATACCGCCGCCTGGCTTGCGAAGCTGAACGACGCTCAGCGCGAGGCCGTCGAATTCGGCACCGACACGGCTCATTCGCCGCCAGGCGCCTTGCTGGTCATTGCGGGCGCGGGCTCGGGCAAGACCAGCACGCTTGCGCATCGTGTGGCCAATCTGATGGTGAAGGGCGCCGATCCGCGCAGAATCCTGCTCTTAACATTTTCGCGTCGCGCGGCGCTGGAAATGACACGCCGCGTCACGCGTATTGCCACGACGGCGCTCGGCACGCGCGCCGCGCTCGCGCAAGGGCTGACATGGGCGGGCACGTTCCATAGCGTCGGCGCGCGGCTTTTGCGCGAATATGCAGAACTGATCGGTCTTGCACCGGCCTTTACGATCAACGACCGCGAGGATTCCGCCGACCTGATGAATCTGGTGCGGCATGAGCTGGGTCTGTCCGCGAAAGAACGGCGCTTTCCGGCTAAGGGAACCTGTTTCGCGATTTACTCGCGCGTCGTGAACACCGGCGCGTCGCTCGGGCAGGTGCTCGACAGCGCGTTCCCGTGGTGCCGCGAGTGGGAAGCCGATCTGCGCATGCTGTTCGCCGCCTACGTCGACGCCAAGCAGAAGCAGAGCGTGCTCGATTACGACGACCTGCTGCTTTACTGGTCGCATATGGCCGCGGAGCCGGCGATTGCCGCGGATCTGTCGGCGCGCTTCGATCACGTGCTGGTCGACGAATATCAGGACACCAACCGGCTGCAGGCGTCGATTCTCTTCGCGCTGAAGCCGGACGGACGCGGCCTGACCGTGGTCGGCGACGACGCGCAGTCGATCTATTCGTTTCGCGGCGCTACCGTGCGCAATATTCTCGATTTCCCGGCGCATTTCGATCCGCCCGCGGTTCAGGTCACGCTCGAACGCAATTACCGCTCGACCGAGCCGATTCTTGCCGCGTCGAACGCGGTGATCGAACTGGCCAGCGAGCGATATACGAAGAACCTGTGGACCGACAAGTCGTCGGCGCAGCGGCCCCGGCTCGTCACCGTCGCGGACGAGGCCGACCAGGCGCGCTATATCGTCGAGCAGGTGCTGGAAGCGCGCGAGCAGGGCATGACACTGAAGTCGCAGGCCGTGCTGTTTCGTGCCGCGCATCACAGCGCGGCGCTCGAGATCGAACTCACGCGGCGCAACATTCCGTTCGTGAACTTCGGCGGCCTGAAGTTTCTCGATTCCGTGCACGTCAAGGACGTTCTGGCGGTGCTGCGTTGGGCCGAGAATCCGCGTGACCGGGTGGCCGGTTTTCGCGTCGTACAGTTATTGCCTGGTGTGGGGCCGGCCACGGCCGCCAGAGTGCTCGACGAAATTGTCGCGCGCGCTGGCGTGGGCAATCCGGCCGACACCGCGGGCAGCACGCTCGCTGCGTTCGCACCGCCGCCTCGCGCGCAAGAGGACTGGCATCCCTTCGTCAGGCTGATGTCGAGCGTGTATGGGCGGCAGACGCCATGGCCTGCGGAGTTCGAGATGGTGAGGCGCTGGTATGAGCCGCATCTGGAGCGCAATCATGAAGACGCCGCGATCCGTCATGCCGACGTGTTGCAGATGGAAAGCATTGCGGGCACGTATGCGTCGCGCGAGCGCTTTCTGACGGAGCTGACGCTCGATCCGCCCGATGCCACGAGCGACGAATCGGGCGTGCCGCTCATCGACGAAGACTATCTGATCCTGTCCACCATCCATTCGGCAAAGGGACAGGAATGGCGCAACGTGTTCGTGCTGAACGGGGTCGACGGCTGCATTCCGTCCGATCTGGGTACCGGCAGCGAAGAGGAAATCGACGAAGAACGCCGCCTGCTTTACGTGGCGATGACGCGCGCAAAAGAAGACCTGCATATCGTCGTGCCGCAGCGCTTTTACGTGCACAACCAGACGCATATGGGCGATCGTCACGTGTGGGCGTCGCGCACACGCTTTATCCCGGCGCACCTGATGCCTTTGTTCGACGCGTACGCATGGCCGCGCGTGCCGGTGCCCAGTGCGCCGACGGCCGCGGGGCTTGCCGCGGCGGCGCAGGCAAAGATAGAAATTGGAGCAAGGCTCAGGAAGATGTGGGATTGAGCGCGGCTCAGGTGTGCGGCGAGGCGGGTCTCGATGCCCGCGGGCTGCTGTAGCCGCGCGGGAGCTTCCCGGAGGGCTCCCAGGATCGCTTTCGGTGGCAGCCAGCGTGCTTCGCACGCCAGCTGCTGCTGGGCAGACGCTGGGTCGAGCTAGCGCGACTGCCGTTGCTGCTGTTGCGGGGCGGGGCGCGGCGGCACGAAGAAGTTGCGCAGCCACGCCGCCATCCGCGAAAACACGTCGTACGGTTCCTCGACGAAGATCTCCGGCTTCAGCAGGCGCAGATATTCCATGATCTGTTGCGCTTCCTGCTTCTGGAACGAGCCGTGCGAAATGCCGAGCCGCAGCAGGCCGCGCAGTTCGCCCAGCTTTTCGCGGGCGGTGCTGCCCACGTTCGTTTCGCACGCCACCTTCGCTTCATAAACGCGCTGACGCAGCGATTCCACGAGCCGCCATGCCGGCGTCTGCATGATTTCCTCGAGCGCCTGGATATCCTGTACCGCGCCCTTGATCTGCGCCGAGAGCGGGTCGACCAGCACCGCGTCGCCTTCGGCTTCCCTGACGATCGCCGCCGCCCAGTCGCGACATTGTTTGGCCAACTCTTCCGGCGTCCACTCCGAGCGCGCTGCAAAGCCGAAACCGAATTCGCCCGCCTGCCGCATCAGAATCGCGACGACGTCGGGAAACTCCTTGTCCAGCGTGCGTTTCGCCCATGCATACTGGCCGCCCTGCAACATCCGCTGAACGGCGTGTTCGGTCAGCGGCACCATGTTGTCGAGCAGCTTGGCTCGCAAAAAGTCCTCGAACGAAGGCGTCGCAAACTGCGGATCGAGCTTCAGCGATACGCGCAGAAATGCATCGAAATCCTTTCGCAGCGTCGCAATGGTCTCGTCTTTGAGCGTGAGGGTAATTTGACCCATGTGTCTATCCCGTTGGTCCTGCCGCGCGGCCTCGTCGAATGGCTGCGCGTTTGATTCCTGCCTGTTGCCGCGTCTGGCGGGACGTATCCCGACGAGCGGACCTCGACTGCATATCGGCGGATCAACGGGAAACTTAAGGGTTTTGTCGGATATGAGGCAGGCTTTGCAGTGCTGCCTGGACGGTTTTGCGACTCTCGTCCGGAGCCGACGGTGAACGCGGAAGCCCCGTTACCGGCGGCTTCCGTGTGAGTGAGCCCTTACGTGTCGGAGCGCAGGCGCGTTATCGCAGCACCACGCCTTGCCAGACGAAAAATACCGTGAGGCCCACGGCGATGGTTACGAGCGGCCGCCGCGTCAGCGCGCTCACGACGACAGCGGCCAGTGCGCCGACCAGTTGCGGATTGCGCCACGTCAGCTCGGCACCGGTGTCGGCGCCATGCGGCGAGACGGCCATCGGCACGATGATCGCCGTCAGCACGGTGACCGGCACGAAGCCGAGCGCCGTGCGCACCAGAGGCGGAAATACCAGCCGGTCGCCGAGCACGAAGACGGCGGCGCGGATCACCCACGTGATGAGCGCCATGCCGAGTATCAAAACGACGTAGTTCATCGGGATCCCTCCGCCGACCGGCGCGCACGCCGCAATCCGAAGCCCGACGTGGAAAGCAGTACACCGACCACGACGCCCGCGAAGACGGCGGCGAGCAGTCCGAGCTTGTACGGCCATGCTTGCCAGAAGAAGGCCAGCGTGCCCGCGGTTACCGCGGCCGCGATATAGCGCAACGCGGTGAGCTGCGGCACGACGATCGCAATGAAAGTGGCGACCATTGCGAAATCGAGTCCGAGCGATTGTAGTCCGGGGAAGGCAGCGCCGAACAGCAGGCCGGCGACCGTCCACACCTGCCAGTTCAGATACATCGCGAAACCGGCGCCGAAGAAATAGTGCGGACCCACGGTGCCCGGCTCGCGGTTTCGATAGTGCTCCCACGCGACTGCGAATACTTCGTCCGTGAGCAGCGCGCCGAGGGCCCAGCGCCAGCGCGCCGGAAGATGCGCGACGTGCGGCGCTAGTGTCGCGCTATACAGAACATGGCGCAGATTGACCACGAGCGTGGTGGCCCAGATCACCGCGAAACTCGCGTGGCCCGCGATCAGCCCAAGCGCGATAAATTGCGCGGAGCCCGCGAAAACGATAAGCGACATCAACTGGCCGTGCCACAGATGCAGCGGCCCGGACGCGACAAGCGTGCCGAAAATGACGCCGAAAGGCGCCGAGCCGACCATCATCGGGATGATGTCGCGTGCGCCCGCAGTGACTTCCTTTAAACGGACTGAGTGGGTCAAAACTTGCCTCCTTTGAGTCGGGAAGCATAACGGGGCAGGGAGGGCCGGGCTTGTACGTTCTTGCGGAGATCACTGCCCCTGCCAGCGTCCGGGCGGCACGCCGAACATGCGTCGGAAGTGCCGCGTGAAATGGCTCTGATCGGTAAAGCCGCTGGCGGCCGCCACATCTGTTACCGGGACGCCTGCCCGCAACGGCGCAAGCGAGCGTTGCAGGCGTATCTGATTGCGCCAGGCGTGGGGCGGCAGACCCGTCGCGCGGTTGAAAAGGCGCGCGGCGTGAAATGGCGAGAGTCCGGCCGCCTGCGCCACGTCGGCGAGCGTGACCGGTTCGAGCAGGTCGCCTGCCAGGCGTTCTTTCATGACGGCGACGCGCGTGTCGTCGGTGGCCACGCGCGAAGGCTCGGGCTGCGTCTGCGAATAGCGCACGAGCAGCGTGGAGAGCGCGTCGAGCATTGCGGTTTCAGCTGCTAGCGCGTCGCTGCCCGCTTCGAGCATACGGTGCGCATTCGCGAGCCGCGCGGCAAGGTCGGGATCGTGGATTACGCCGGGCGCAAACCACGGCAAAGGCTGTGGTTTGCCGGCGATCTGATCGGCGAGTTCGTGGATGAACTGCACCGGCGCGTACGTTACGCGATAGCGCCAGCCCGCTTCGACTGCCTTCGAACCCGTGTGGAGTTCGCCGGGATTGATGATCGGCACGCCTCCGGCTTCGGCGACATAGTCCGAACCGCGATACCGATAGCCTTCGGCGCCCGCGACGATCACGGGAATCGTGTACGCATCGTGCCAGTGCGGTGCGAACTCGTGGTCGTGATATTCAGCCGTGAGCAGGTCCGCACCGGGCAGAAGCGGCGTGCGCCAGTAACGGGCTGAATTCTGGAAACGATGAACGGCGGTCATTGCATGGCTCTCGCACGGCCAGTCAGTTTAGCGCGGAGCGACGGTTGCGGGCATGGCGGCGCGCTTCGTACGGGAGCGCGCGCCGTGCGCTTTTTCGTAGGACATCGCCCGCGCCGACCGACGGTCGGTCACTTCACAGGGATGGTGGTGCCGGCCGGCATCGGCACGGCGCTCACGCTGTTTTTCGCGCTGCCGCTGACGACCCGATCGCTGTAGGTCAGATACACGAGCGCGTTGCGCTTTGTGTCGACCACGCGTACTACATGCAACGCCTTGAAGATCAACGACATGCTCACCGAAAACACATCGGCTTGCTGTTTCACCGGACCGGTGAAATGAATTGCACCGACCTGACGGCAGGCGATCGACGCCTCCGTGGGATCTTCCGCGATGCCGAGGGTGCCCTTCACGCCACCCGTGCGCGCACGCGACACGTAACAGGTCACGCCTTGAACGAGAGGATCGTCGTAGGCCTCGACGACCACCCGGTCGGAACCGGTGATGTGAAAGTTCGTATTGACGCTGCCGACTTCTTCGCCGTGCGCGACAGGTACGGCGACGGCGGCGACGACTGCGAGCGCGATTTGCAACGTGGTGATTTTCATGAGATGGCCGATTGAGCGGGAAGCGTTGGAGGCGCGGTGCGCGCCGCAAAGCTGTCATCGTATACCGCTGGAAGATTGGCGAGACGTCCGGCAACGGCTCGGCAAACGAGCCTCGGAAAAACCGCCGTGAATTGATGAATGGAGAACGGCGCGCTGATCGCGAATGAGGTGCTCGCCCTGAAGGAAGGCCGAACTGAAGGGAGACCAAAAACAAAAAGGCCCGCACGGATGCGGGCCTTTAAAATTTTGGCTCCTCGACCTGGGCTCGAACCAGGGACCTACGGATTAACAGTCCGGCGCTCTACCGACTGAGCTATCGAGGAACAGCAGTACAACTTGATCTTCATAAAAAAGCCCGTCTTGGTTAACGGGCTTTTGCAATTCTTGGCTCCTCGACCTGGGCTCGAACCAGGGACCTACGGATTAACAGTCCGGCGCTCTACCGACTGAGCTATCGAGGAACAGAAAAACAACAGCAGAGAAGCGAAATTGTAGAAGCAGCGTTGGCGCCTGTCAATACCTTGTGTTCATCTCAATTTGATCCGAACTACCGGGACGTATGACGGGCTCTCAAACGCTCAGCGCGCGAGCAGGGCGAGCTTTTCCTTGACGTCCTTGAACTCGTCGGCTTCCGGCAGCGGCGCCTTCGTCTTGGTGATGCTCGGCCAGTTCTTGGCGAGATCGGCATTCAGCTCGATGAAGTTCTGCTGGTCGCCCGGCACGTCTTCTTCGGCATAAATGGCGTTCACCGGGCACTCGGCCACGCACACGGCGCAGTCGATGCATTCATCGGGGTCGATCGCGAGGAAGTTGGGACCTTCGCGAAAGCAGTCCACCGGGCACACATCGACGCAGTCGGTATAGCGGCACTTGATGCAGCTTTCGGTCACAACGTGAGTCATTCAGGCAGCTCCTGCATGCGGAATCAGGGAAGGCGCAAACGCCAAAAGCGGTATTGTAACGTAACGTCAAGAGGCGCATGCAGCATCGCACAACGCCTTTTATATGTTTTCGTGATTAGTTTATTGCGTGCGCAAAGAGTAACGGGTTCCCGCTCAGCGGCGCGAGGGCGGGCCGCGCTCGCGCCTGAATGACGGCGCATTCGGGTAACATGCGTCAAGCCGGCGCACGAGGCGCCCTTATGCATGGGTTGAGTCAGGCCTTCCGTACTTCCTGCGGTCCAGTTCGCACCATCATGATTATTACTTCGCTGCTCGACACCGATCTGTACAAGTTCACGATGATGCAGGTGGTTCTGCATCACTTTCCCGCGGCCAACGTCGAGTACCGCTTCCGTTGCCGCACGCCGAACGTCGACCTCGTGCCTTACATCGGCGAGATACGTGACGAAGTGCGCAAGCTCTGCCAGCTGCGCTTCACCGACGAGGAACTCGACTACCTCCGGCGCATGCGCTTCATTAAGGGCGACTTCATCGAGTTCCTCGCGCTCTTTCATCTGAACGAGAAGTACATTTCGATCGAGCCGTCGCCGAAGAACAACGGCGAGATCGACATTGAGATCAAAGGTCCGTGGCTGCACACGATCCTGTTCGAGATTCCAATGCTCGCAATCGTCAACGAGGTCTACTTCCGCAATACACAGCAGGAGCCGGACTACAGCGAAGGCCGCGGGCGCCTGGTCGACAAGATGAAACTTCTGGGCGCGCGGCCGGAATTTGCCGACTGCAAGATTGCCGACTACGGCACGCGTCGCCGCTTTTCGAAGCAATGGCACGAAGAAGTGATCCTCACGCTGAAAGACGGTCTTGGCGAGCAGTTCGCCGGCACGAGCAACGTGTTTTACGCAATGAAGCACAACCTGACGCCGCTCGGCACCATGGCGCACGAGTATCTGCAGGCGTGCCAGGCGCTCGGCCCGCGGCTGCGCGATTCGCAGATCTTCGGCTTCGAAATGTGGGCGAAGGAATATCGCGGCGACCTTGGCATTGCACTGTCGGATGTCTATGGCATGCAGGCGTTTCTGCGCGACTTCGACATGTACTTTTGCAAGCTGTTCGACGGCGCGCGCCACGATTCGGGCGACCCGTTCGATTGGGGCGAGCGCCTCCTCCAGCACTACGAGGCGAACCGTTGCGATCCGCGCACGAAGATCCTGGTGTTCTCCGACGCGCTCGATATTCCCAAGGTGCTGCAGCTCTACGAGCGCTTCCGCGGACGCTGCAAGCTCGCATTCGGCGTGGGCACGAATCTGACCAACGACCTCGGCTACAACCCGCTGCAGATCGTGATCAAGATGGTTCGCTGCAACGGGCAGCCCGTGGCGAAGCTGTCCGATTCGCCGGGCAAGAACATGTGCGAGGACAAGGCGTATCTCGCGTATCTGCGGCAGGTCTTCGGCATCGCGCAGCCCGAGGAAGAGTCCGCGAATTAACGGCTTGGGCACGCGTGTTCCGCGCGTCTGAAGTGTTCCTATGCCGTTCGGCCAGGGTGTTCGCGTGGAGGGTGGCCGGTATAATTCCGACATATCGCACGGCTATCGACACGAGGACTTTCGCATATGGACACATCGATTGCCCGCCGCAACATTCTGGCGCGCATCCGCGCGGCGCAAGGCCGGGAACCGGAGCCGTCCCCGTCCGAGCGGGAAGCAGCGGCGGACTATCTGGCGCGCCATCCGTCTGGCCCGCGCCCGGATATGCCTGCGGACCTGACCAGGCGGTTCATTGAAGAAGCGCAGAAAATGGCGACCACCGTCGACACGGTAGCGTCGCTGAGCGACGTGCCGGCCGCGGCGTATCGCTATCTCGCAGATCACGCGTTGCCGTTGCAGGCCATTGCCTGGGGCACGCTGCAGGATCTGCGCTGGAACGACGCGGGCCTCACGGTCGAATTTCGCAAGCCGAAAGACGGCGACGTAGTGGGCCTGACCGGCTGCTTCTGTGCGACTGCCGAAACGGGCTCGCTCGTGTTGCTGTCCGGTCCGGACACTTATGCGTCAGCCGGTCTGCTGCCGGAAACGCATATTGCAATCGTGCCGGCTTCGCGCATCGTGGCGGGACACGAAGAAGCATTCGCATTGATCCGCAGCGAGCGGGGCGAGCTTCCGCGTGCGGTCAACTTCATCTCTGGGCCATCGCGCACCGGGGATATCGAGCAGACCATCGTGCTCGGCGCGCATGGACCTTATCGCGTGCATGTGATCGTCGTACTCGGCGCCTGAGTGAAAACCATGCTTGTCTTCACGCGTGCGTAACTGTCCGCGGTGTTCAAGTCATTTCAACAAAAAAGGATCTCCAGCATATGACTAGACGTGCCGTGCCGACGTGCATGGTGCTCGTGGCCGCACTGACGCTGACGAGCTGGCCCCAGCTAGCCTGCGCCGCCACACTCGAAGGGGCATCGCTTTCCGCGCTCTGGGGATTGCCGTTCGCGGGCATGCTGCTCTCCATTGCCCTCTTTCCTCTCGTCGCACCGACATTCTGGCATCACCATTTTGGCAAGATCGCAGCGGCGTGGGCGCTGGTGTTTCTCGTGCCGTTCGCGCTTACATTCGGCTGGGGGATCGCGTTCGGCGCGCTAGTTCATGCGTTGCTCGAGGAATACATTCCCTTCATCGTGTTGCTGACCGCGCTGTACACGGTTGCGGGCGGCATCTGCGTGCGCGGCAATCTGCACGGTACGCCGCGCCTGAACACGACGATTCTCGCGCTCGGCACGTTGTTCGCGAGCGTGATGGGCACGACCGGCGCGGCGATGCTGCTCATCCGTCCGTTGCTGCGCGCGAACGACAATCGCCGGCATGTGGTGCACGTGGTCGTGTTCTTCATTTTCCTCGTCGCGAATGCGGGCGGCTCGCTGTCGCCGCTGGGCGACCCGCCGCTCTTCCTGGGCTTCCTGCAGGGCGTCGACTTTTTCTGGACCACCACGCATCTCGCGCTGCCCATGTTGTTCGTTTGCGGTGTGCTCCTAACAGCGTTCTATTTCCTCGACTCGCACTATTTCCATCAGCGTGAGGAAGAGCGTTCGCGTTTTTTTGACCCTACGCCCGACTCGCCGCTCGGCATCGACGGCAAGGTGAATTTCCTTTTACTTGGCGCGTTTGTCGGGCTCGTACTGATGAGCGGGCTGTGGAAACCCGGTGTCAGTTTCGACGTGCTCGGAACCCATGTAGATTTGCAGAACGCCGTACGCGACGTCGCGCTCGTCGTCGTCATGCTGCTTTCGCTCGCATTAACGCCGCGTGCGGCTCGCAAGGGCAACGACTTCAACTGGGCGCCAATCGAAGAGGTGGCCAAGTTGTTCGCCGGCATCTTCGTGACGATTGCACCCGTCATCACGATACTGCGCGCGGGCGAAGCCGGTGCGTTTGCCGGCGTGGTTCATCTCGTCAACGATTCCGCGGGACGACCGCACGACGCAATGTACTTCTGGGCGACCGGCCTGCTATCTTCGTTTCTGGACAACGCGCCGACGTACCTCGTGTTTTTCAACCTGGCCGGCGGCGATGCTTCGTCGCTCATGACAACCGGCGCCACCACGCTCGCAGCGATTTCCGCGGGCGCGGTGTTCATGGGCGCGAACAGTTATATCGGCAATGCGCCCAACTTCATGGTAAAGGCGATTGCGGAGTCGCGCGGTGTTCGCATGCCGAGCTTTTTCGCTTATCTGGGGTGGTCCGGTGCGGTGTTGCTGCCGCTTTTTCTTGTCACCGGTTGGCTGTTTTTCTGACACTGAGTCTGAAGCCGAGGCCGTCGAACTCGACACGCTATACGGAGAATTGCAATGCAGAAGATCCTCGTCGCCCGTCCGATTTTTCCCGATGTGATCGAACGGCTCAAACAGTATTTCGACGTCGACTGGAACCATGGCGACGTGCTGTCCGCGGAAGAACTGAAGCGCCGTCTCGTTGACAAGGACGGCGCACTGACCGCGGGCGATCCTGTCGGCGCGGAGGTTCTCGCGGCCGCGCCGCGCCTTCGCGTGGTGTCGAATATGGCGGTGGGTTACAACAACTTCGACATGGCGGCGTTCAACGCGGCCAACGTGCTCGGCACGAATACGCCGGACGTGTTGAACGAGTCGACCGCGGACTTCGGCTGGGCGCTGATGATGGCTGCGGCTCGGCGCATCGCGGAATCGGAGCACTGGCTGCGCGCCGGCAAGTGGCAGAAGTGGGCGTACGACGGCTTTCTCGGTAGTGATATCTACGGCTCTACGCTGGGCGTGATCGGCATGGGGCGAATCGGCCAGGCGCTCGCACGGCGCGCGAAGGGCTTCAACATGCAGGTCATTTATCACAACCGCTCCCGGGTCGCGCCCGAGATCGAAGCCGAGCTGAATGCCGAATATGTGTCGAAGCAAGACCTGCTGCGGCGCGCCGATCATGTGGTGCTCGTGCTGCCCTATACGAAGGAGAATCATCACACGATCGGCGCTGCCGAACTCGCACGGATGAAGCCGACTGCGACGCTGACCAATATCGCGCGTGGCGGTATCGTCGACGACGCGGCGCTCGTCGAGGCGCTGCGCTCCGGGCAGATCGCGGCCGCCGGCCTCGACGTCTTCGAGGGCGAGCCGAATCTGAATCCCGATCTGCTGAGCGTGCCGAACATCGTGTTGACGCCGCATATTGCGAGCGCGACCGAGGCGACGCGCCGTGCAATGGCCAATCTCGCCGCGGACAATCTGATTGCCGGCCTTGGCGAAGGTCCACGCGCCGGTCGGCCACCCAATCCGATCAATGCTGAAGTTATCGGCCGGGCGCGTGCATGACGATGATTCTTGTCGCGGCCGTCGCGGTGCTGGCGGTCGCGCTCGTGCTTACCGTGGTCTTGCTGATGCGAATCCACGGTCGCGCTAATGAGCACGAGCAGTTCGAAATGCTGAGCGATCGCATCGATACCGCAGCCAACGCGCAGGCACATGCCTATGAGCGCCTCGAGCGGCAATTGCGCAATGACATCGCCGAGACCGCGCGCGTGTCGCGTACAGAGCAGAGCAGCGGCTTCGCGCATTTCCAGCAAACGCTGGCCGCGCAATTCAGCAGCATGACGACTGTGCAGGGCGGCAAGATCGACGGATTCGCGCAGCAACTGGACGCAGTGCGTCACAGCCTTCAGCAGCAGGCGCAGCAGGCGCGTGACGAACAGGGACGCTCACTCAAGCAGTTCGGCGACACCCTCAGCCTGCAGCTCGGACAACTCACCGAGGTAAACGATCGCCGCTTCGCCGAGGTTCGCGCGACCATCGAACAGCGGCTGAAGGACATCGAGGCGAACAATGCCAGCAAGCTGGATGAAATGCGCCGTACCGTCGACGAAAAGCTGCACGCCACGCTCGAACAACGCCTAGGCGAGTCGTTTAAGCTCGTGTCGGACCGCCTCGAACAGGTACATCGCGGCCTGGGCGAAATGCAGACGCTCGCGGCCGGCGTCGGCGATCTGAAGAAGGTGCTGACGAACGTGAAAACGCGCGGCACCTGGGGCGAAGTGCAGCTCGAAGCCTTGCTCGAACAACTGCTCACCGCCGACCAATACGCGAAAAACGTGGCTACCGTGCCGAAGAGCGCGGATCGCGTCGAGTTCGCTATCCGCTTGCCTGGAAGGGGGGAGGCGGGCGGTGCGGCCACTCCGGTATGGCTGCCCATCGACGCCAAGTTTCCGCGCGAAGACTACGAGCGGCTTATCGATGCGCAGGAACGGGCCGACCCTGCCGCGGTGGAAGACGCTTCGCGCGCGCTGGAAGGGCGGATTCGCGCGGAGGCACGCGCCATCGCCGAAAAATACGTGTCGCCGCCGCACACCACCGATTTCGCGCTGCTGTACCTGCCCACCGAGGGTCTCTACGCCGAAGTGCTGCGTCGGCCAGGTTTGTCGGATCTGCTGCAACGCGATTACCGCGTGACGATTGCGGGTCCCACGACGCTGACCGCGTTGCTCAATAGTTTGCAGATGGGTTTTCGCACGCTTGCCATCGAGCGTCGCTCAAGTGAGGTGTGGCAAGTGCTCGGCGCGGTTAAGACGGAGTTCGGCAAGTTCGGCGACGTGCTGGCAAAGACCAAAGCGCAACTCGAAACAGTCACGCGTTCTATTGAGGCTGCCGAGACGCGCACCCGCGTGATGAATCGCAAACTGCGCGATGTCGAGGCGCTGCCCGGAGAGGAGGCGAATGGTCTGATAGGCGGTGCGTTGCCGGGCGCCGATCCCGACGAGCAATAAGCAATGAGCAGTAACGCTGGCGCGGCGCGTGCGCGTCAGCAGTCCGCGCCTGCCGCGTCCGCGAGCGCGGCGGCAGTGGCGCGGAGCGGGGCACGCATCAGGCTTCTTCCGGTGCGTCGGTCAACTGGATCTCAATGCCGCCGAATCGCGACGCAACCCAGTTGTATGCGTGGCATGCAATCCACAGCAGGATGAAGCCAAGAATCGCATTCAACAGCAGCGCGCTGAACACAGTGCTCAGTTCGACAGAACCGTAGCGCACGAACGCGACGAGCACGCCGAGCAGCACAATCGGTACAGAGAACGTCAGATAGACGAGGATAAGTGCTTTGGCCGTCTGTCCCGGTGCGATGAACGAGATCTGTTTTTTCATGTAAGTCAAACCCGCATGTCGTAGTGGTAATGGGTAAAGCTGAATGTGACCGTGGATAGAAGCGCCGCGAGGCGGATACGTCAGATCAAGCCGTGGAACAGCATGATACTGACGCGTTCGCCCTCGCCAATGTCGCCTTCTTCATGGCCGAGCACGATGAAACAATTGGCCTCGCTCATCGAACTCAATACGCCGGAGCTTTGCGAGCCTGTCGGCGTGACTTGCCACTGGCCGTTCGCGGCCTGGCAAGCTACGCCGCGCTGGAACTCCGTGCGTCCGGCGCGTTTGCGGATTGGCCGCATGCTCGCCGCGTGAATCAGCGGCAGCGGCTGCGACGCGGCGCCCGACATGAGCAGCAGCACTTCGCGAACGATCTGATAGAACGTCACCATCACGGCGACCGGATTGCCCGGCAGACCGAAGAATAACGCAGGTCGTCCAAGACCCGGCCGCTCGCCGGACCATACGCGGCCAAACGCGAGAGGGCGGCCCGGGCGCATGGCGAGGCTCCAGAACGCGACGTCGCCGAATGTCTGCAACAACTGCCTTGTGAAATCCGCCTCGCCAACTGAAACGCCGCCGGAGGTCAGCACCACGTCGGCACTCTCCGCGGCGCTGCGCAGCGCGGCTTCGAGCGCGGCGGGTTCGTCACGGATCACGCCCAGATCCAGCGCTTCAACATTCAGGCGCCGCAACATGGCGAAAAGCGTGTAGCGGTTGCTGTCGTAGACCGCGCCCGGGTCGAGCGGCTCGCCCAGAGAGCGCAGTTCGTCACCTGTAGAAAAGAAAGCGACGCGCAAGCGCCGCCGAACATTGATTTCGCCGATGCCGAGCGAAGCCAGCAGGCCGAGGTCGGACGCGCGGATAATGCGGCCCGCATGCAATGCAACGTGGCCGCGAGCGAGGTCCTCGCCGGCCAGCCGCCGGTTTGCGCCGGCCTCTACCGCGTCGGCTGCAAAGCTGATCGAAGCGGAGTCGGCGTTGCGCTCGACCAGTTCCTGCGGCACCACGGTGTCGCAGCCTTCCGGAACGCACGCGCCCGTCATGACGCGCACGCATTGCGCTGCTCCGACGTGGCCAGCAAACGGATGGCCCGCCAAAGCTTTGCCGACGACGGTCAGCTCGACCGGCTGCTCGCCGCTTCGCAATGCGACGCTGTTGAACGCATAGCCGTCCATTGCGGAATTGACGTGCGACGGCACGTCGATAGGCGAAACGATGTCTGCGGCCAGCACGCGGTCGAGTGCGTCGCGTAAGGCCACGCGTTCGACGGCCGTAACCGGCGTCGCCCACTGGCGGGTAATCGCCTGGGCAGCCGAAACAGGTAGCGCATGAGGATCGTACTGCGCGACGCAGCGGGAAAATTCGTTATGCGTGGTCATGAAGAGCTGGACGTCGCGGCTGGCGGCTAGGTGGCGCTTGCCGTGCGGCGGAGCGGGATTCAGCCGGGGCCCCGATCACGCTCGAGGTCGGCGAGTTCTTGTAACGAATTGATATTGTAAAACGCACGCTCGTCGGTAAAGACGACTTCCACGGTCTTGTGGCGCGCGTACCACGCGCGCACCTTTCGCTCGCCGGCGGCCAGGTAGGTGGCGAGGTCGTCGGCGAGACCGGTTCGCAGCAGCGCGAAAACCGGGTGAAGCGAGCGATTTCCGTCGGCGTCAACGGTTATAACAGTGGCGATGTCGGCTGCGTTTGCAGCAAGGGCCTGAGCAAGGCGCGCGGCTAGGTCGGCGGGGAGCCAGGGCGTGTCGCACGGCGCGCTCAGCAGGTATTCGCTGCGAGCAGTGCGCAGGCCGGCCAGCAAACCGGCCAACGGCCCTGGGAATTCGGGCAACGTGTCGGCGACAATCTCTGCGCCGAACGGCGCACCGAGTGCTGCGTAAGCGTCCGGGTGGCGATTGGCGCTGATCAGCAGCGCGCCCGTCTGCGGCGCAAGGCGCTTCAGCACATGACCGGCGAGTGGCTCGCCGTGCAAGGTCTGCAAGCCTTTGTCGGCGCCGCCCATGCGTGTACCGCGGCCGCCCGCGAGCAGCAGGCCGGTAATCTGTTCGCGCGTCGGCGTCGCGGCTTGACCCATCCCGGCGATCAGCCGCCGATGTACGACATTTCGACGCGCCGTGCGTCCGGCTCGCGTGCTTCGGCCGCGTTGCTGCCGCGCAATTGCGAATAGCGGTCGCCGCGGCCTTGCCAGATTTCGGCCACCGCAGTTGCGATTTCGGCGTCGGTTGCCCCGCTGCGGAGCAACGCGCGCAGGTCGTGGCCCGACGATGCGAACAGACACAGATACAGCTTGCCCTCGGTCGAAAGGCGCGCCCGGGTACAGCTCGCACAAAACGCGCGGGTCACGCTGGAAATGACGCCGATTTCGCCGCTGCCGTCGGCATAGCCCCAACGCTGCGCTGTCTCAGCTGCACTGTGCGCTTCGAGCGGCGCAAGCGGGAAATGCTCGGCGATGCGCGCGACCACGTCCGCCGACGGCAGCACTTCGGTCATGTTCCAACCGTTGGACGTGCCCACGTCCATGTATTCAATGAAGCGCAGTACGGCGCCCGAGCCTTTGAAATGGCGCGCCATCGGCACGATTTCGCTGTCATTCGTACCGCGCTTGACCACCATGTTGACCTTCACCGGCGCGAGGCCGACGGCGTGCGCGGCGGCGATTCCGTCGAGGACGTCGGCCACCGCGAAATCGGCGTCGTTCATGCGGCGAAACAGCATGTCGTCGAGCGCGTCGAGGCTGACGGTTACGCGGGTGAGACCTGCGTCCTTGAGGCTGCGCGCCTTTCGGGCGAGCAGCGAGCCATTCGTGGTAAGCGTCAGGTCGAGCGGCCGGCCGGCTGATGTAGTGAGTTGCGCGAGACGTTCGATCAGGAATTCGAGATTCTTGCGCAGCAGCGGCTCGCCGCCCGTCAGACGAATTTTCTCCACGCCATGCGCGACGAATAGCCGCGCGAGCCGCTCGATTTCCTCGAAGCTCAACAACGCGCTGTGCGGCAGGAATGCATAGTCCTTGTCGAACACGGCGCGCGGCATGCAGTAGACGCAGCGAAAGTTGCAACGGTCCGTCACCGAAATGCGCAAGTCTCGCAACGGACGCGCGAGCGTATCGTGCAGTTCGCCGCTAGGCGTCTGCACCGGGCCGTAAATGACCGGCGCCGCGCTGAGGTCGGCAACAGGGATGATGCGTCGGGACATGAGTGACTTGCGTTGTGCCAAACGGATAGGCGATTCCTTCATTCTATCGGAAATGCCTTAAACGGCTGGGCGATGCCGGCCCCTGTCGGGGTTTACGGGGAGGGCAGGGAGTCCGCGAGGGCGATGCGTTTCGCATGCGCGAAAAACAAAAAGCCCGCCGGTGAGGGCGGGCTTTTCGAAGCGAGTTGCAAGCTTACTGCGGATGCTTCCCGGTTTCCACTTGCTGCATCGGTGCCGTGTCGAGCGGCGGCAGCGGCTTGCGCTCACGCACTACGCGCGGCGGTTTCACCGTCTGCGCGGCGGCTTCTTGCGCCGCGCGCAGCTTGTCGGCGTCAGTATTGACCCAGACAAGACCGGCTTGCTCCAGCACCGGCTTCAGGGCTTCAGCCGAGACGCCGCCGTTGAACGACGCGCGCGGTGCCGACGGCGCTTGCGATGGCTGCGTGGCTTCGGCGGCTTCGGCGACTTGCGGCGCGGCGGCGACAGGCGCCGGCTCGATCGCTGCTGATTCCGCAGCCGGTGCAACTGCTGCCACGACCGGTTTCTGCTCGACGATCTGCGGTTGCGGTGCCGGCTCGGCGGCCGGGGCCGCGATCACTTCCGCCGGAGCGGCGGCCGCAGGTTCGACGTGAGCCTGCTCGGCTTGCGCTTCAGCCGCCGGCGCAACAGCCGCAGCCTCTTCACGAACGACTGGTTCCACGAGCGATACCGTCTCCGCCGCAGCCGGTGCAGCCTGCGCCGGTTCGACCGGCGCCACCGCTTGTGCAACAGGCGCCTGCACGACCGGTTCGACAGCAGCCGGAGCAGCCGGCACTTCGGCGACCGGCACGACCGTTTCCGTCTTCGCTGCCTTTTCGGCGGCGAGAGCCGGCGTTTCGGTTGCAGCGTGCAGCTCCGTGACGACAGCCGTTTCGGTTGCAACGGCGGCAACAACGACTTCCACCGGCGCCACTTCCTTCACTTCCCGGGCTTCGCTCACTTCGGGCTTCGGTTGGACCGGCTGATGCGCGGTGCGCACCGGTGCATCGTCGCTGACGTTGACGTTGTCGCCTTCCGCTTCCGCGACGTCTGCGGCCAGGTTGCCGTTCACGTCTTCCTCACGCTCACGACGACCGCCGCGACGGCCGCGACGGCGACGACGACGCTCTTCGCCATCACGCGCCACGGCTTCCTGATCGACCGGCGCAGCGTTGTCAGTAACGGCCGTCTGGTTTTGCGCCAGTGCCAGTTCTTCGGCAGTTTGCGCTTCGGCCTGGGTCAACGCATCGGCGGTTTCTGCCTGCGGCTTGCGGCGCTCGCCGCGCTCAGCGCGTTCGCCACGTTCGCGGCGTTCGCCGCGTTCCTGACGCTCGCTACGCTGTGCGCCTTCTGCCGTTTCAGTACGCTCGGCGCCGCGATTGTCGCGCTCGCGGTTGTCACGCCCTTCGCGCGGTTCCCGTGCCTCGCGGGGCTCGCGGCCCTCACGCGCTTCGCGGTTGCCGCGAGGTTCACGAGCCTCGCGCGGTTCCCGCGGCTCACGGCCTTCGCGTGCTTCACGCACCTCGCGGCCTTCGCGCGGCTCGCGTTCCTCGCGACGCTGCGAAGGCTGCTGGCCTTGACGGCCGCCGTTCGTAGCTTCGCCACGGGCTGCCGCATCGCGGCCACCCGCGCCACTGCGACGATTACGGTTGCGATCGCCGCCGCGTTCGCCGGTGCGCTCACCGCGCTCCGAACGCTCGCCACGCGGTTGCGGACGGGCGGGCTTTTCGCTAGCCGCAGGCGCAACTGGCGCCGGCGCCGCCGGCTGCATGCCAAACAGATTTTTCAGCCAGCCGATGAAGCCGCCGCTCGCCCGTGTAACAGCGACGGGAGCCGGCGCTGCGACCGGTCGAACCGGCGCGCTCGGAGCCGGCTTCTCGGGCGTGATGCCCTTGACCGCCGCTTCCTGCTTCGGCTTCACTTCTTCGGTGCGCTTGCTGTAGCCGGTTTCCGACTCCAGTTCGCGAGCCGCTTCTTCGGCCATCTTCCACGAAGCGCGCGGTTCGTCGAGGCGCGCGTCGTCGTGACGCAGACGTTCCAGCTTGTAGTGCGGCGTATCCAGGTGCTTGTTCGGCACCAGCACGACGTTCACCTTGAAGCGCGATTCGATCTTGTTGATTTCCGAACGCTTTTCGTTCAGCAGGAAGGCGGTCACTTCGACAGGCACCTGGCAATGGATCGCCGCGGTGTTTTCCTTCATCGCTTCTTCCTGAATGATCCGCAGCACTTGCAGCGCGGACGATTCGGTATCGCGGATGTGGCCCGTGCCGTTACAGCGCGGGCACGTCACGTGGCTGCCTTCCGACAGGGCCGGACGCAGACGTTGACGCGACAGTTCCATCAGGCCGAAGCGCGAAATTTTGCCCATCTGGACGCGCGCACGATCGTGCTTGAGGGCGTCTTTCAGTCGCTGCTCGACTTCGCGCTGGCTCTTGGCCGACTCCATGTCGATGAAGTCGATCACGATCAGGCCGCCCAGATCGCGCAGGCGCAACTGGCGCGCGACTTCGTCGGCGGCTTCGAGGTTGGTGCGCGCGGCCGTTTCCTCGATGTCTGCGCCCTTCGTGGCGCGGGCCGAGTTCACGTCGATTGCAACGAGTGCTTCAGTGTGATCGATCACGATCGCGCCGCCCGACGGCAGCGGAACCGTGCGCGAGTACGCCGTTTCGATCTGATGTTCGATCTGGAAGCGGGAGAAGAGCGGCACGTCGTCGTGGTAGCGCTTCACCTTGCTGACATTGTCCGGCATCACGATGTCCATGAAGGCGCGTGCCTGGTCATGAATTTCGGTGGTGTCGATCAGAATTTCGCCGATGTCCGGCTGGAAATAGTCGCGGATCGCGCGAATCACGAGGCTCGATTCGAGATAGATCAGCATCGGCTGGCCGCTCGAACCGCTTTGCGACGCCGCTTCGATCGCGCGCCACAGTTGCATCAGGTAGTTCAGGTCCCACTGCAGCTCTTCGGCGCTGCGGCCAATGCCGGCCGTGCGCGCGATGATGCTCATGCCTTCCGGCAATTGCAGCTGCGCCATGGTTTCGCGCAATTCCTGGCGGTCGTCGCCTTCGATCCGGCGCGACACGCCGCCGCCGCGCGGATTGTTCGGCATCAGAACCAGATAGCGACCGGCGAGCGAGATGAAGGTGGTGAGGGCTGCGCCCTTGTTGCCGCGCTCTTCCTTTTCGACCTGGACGATCAGTTCCTGACCTTCCTTCAGCGCGTCCTGAATGCGCGCGGAGCGCATGTCGATGCCGTCGCGGAAATACTGGCGGGCGACTTCCTTGAACGGCAGGAAGCCGTGGCGGTCTTCGCCGTAGTTGACGAAACAGGCTTCGAGCGACGGCTCGATACGTGTAATGATGCCCTTGTAAATATTGCCTTTGCGCTGTTCGCGCCCGGCGGTTTCGATGTCGATGTCGATGAGTTTTTGCCCATCGACGATGGCAACGCGCAGTTCTTCCTGCTGCGTCGCATTGAACAACATGCGTTTCATGGAACGGCTCCAGTGCGGCTCGGCCGGCGCGCGTCGCCTTCGCGGTTGTCAGTCGCGAGCGCGAAGCGGGCAGCGGCATGCCGCGCCTTATTGTGTTTTCACAAGCACGCTGGAGCGGGAAAATGGCGGGAGAATTGCCTGAGAGGGCCCGGCTCCATAAAGAAGGAGCGCGGTGCCGCAGGGCACATGCGAACACGGCTTCAAATAACGACCCGACACGCCGCGGGTTCTGCCGGCAGACCTTCATAAGCCTTTCGTCCCCTCTCGCCGGTGCGCCAACTGGGCGCGTGACCGGAGGGTCGAAGGCTGCGGTCGTGCCGCAACGGGAAGTTCGCGCAAGCGGCGCGTCTTTTCCTGCTGGGGGTGTCTCGCCTCATTTTGACGTCGCCAAGTCTTGTACTTTCTACAAGACGCCATGGGCGCACGCCGTATTTTCGCAACTCGCAGCTTCGTACAGCAGGACGTCAGACGCCCGATACCGAAGCTGGGAGTTAAATTCTTTTTTACCAAAATTCCGTTACCGTCGAAGCCGACCTTGACCGAACGCGCCTGTGGGCGCCGTCCCTGCCGGGTGCTGACTTCGTGCGTGCAACTTGTTGCATCTCATTTTCAGGGTGAGCAACCAGACCCCGGCACAAGTAAAATAACGATTTACGCTTGCACCTGCGCAATCCGCCCGAATTCCGGACACTGCGCCGGCCGCCGCAGACTGCTGGGCAAATTATATTCAGAATGAAAGAGTTAGGCAAAATATCCCAGAAATCGGTGACAAGCGCGGTCGCGAGCGATCAGGTCTCAGTGATCGAGATCGACGACAGCGCGGCCGGACAGCGCATCGACAACTTTTTGTTGCGGGTCTGTAAAGGCGTCCCCAAGAGCCATATTTATCGCATCCTGCGTAGCGGGGAAGTGCGTGTGAACAAGGGCCGGATCGATGCGCAGTACCGGCTCGAACTCGGCGATCTCGTGCGCGTGCCGCCCATCCGGGTCGCGCAGCCCAGTGAGGCGATCGCCCATGCGCCGGTGCCCAGCGCTGAGTTCCGGACCATTTTCGAAGACGAACACCTGCTTGTTATCGACAAACCGGCGGGTGTCGCGGTGCACGGCGGCAGCGGCGTCGCGTTCGGCGTGATCGAGCAGATGCGTGAGGCGCGGCCACAGGCGAAATTTCTCGAACTGGTGCATCGGCTGGACCGCGAGACCTCCGGCATCCTCATGCTCGCCAAGAAGCGTTCGGCCCTCGTGAATCTTCACGACCAGATTCGCGAGAACAAGATGGATAAGCGCTACTATGCGTGCGTTCATGGCGAATGGGCGAGCGACTGGGGGCGCCGCCGCGCCGTCAAGGAACCGCTGCACAAATACCTGACCGCGGACGGCGAGCGGCGCGTGCGCGTGCAGGCCGACGGTCTGGCGTCGCACACGGTCTTTAATCTGATCGACCGCTGGCCCGACTACGCGTTGCTCGAAGCAGAGTTGAAGACGGGCCGCACGCACCAGATCCGCGTTCATCTGCAGCATCTGGAACTGCCGATCGTCGGCGATGCCAAATACGGCGACTTCGCGCTGAACAAGGCGCTGGCTCGCGCGTATGCCAAACCTGGGCTCAAGCGCATGTTCCTGCACGCTTACCGGCTGAAGCTGACGCACCCGGCGACCGGCGCGCCGCTGCAACTGGAGGCACCGTTGCCGGCCGAATGCCGCAATTTCATCGCGCAGCTCAACGAATTACGAAGTGGGTCACACCCGGAGACGGCACCGCATGGCTAGAGAGCAATTTGACCTGATCGTTTTCGACTGGGACGGAACGCTGATGGATTCCACCGCGCACATCACGCGCAGTATCCAGGCAGCGTGCCGGGATCTCGGTCTGCCGGTTCCAGCGGACGAAGCCGCGAGCTATGTAATCGGCCTCGGCTTGCGCGACGCGTTGCAAATCGCGGCGCCCACGCTCGATCCGAGCGACTACCCGCGGCTTGCCGAGCGCTATCGGTTCCACTATCTGGTCAAAGATCAGACTACCGAGTTGTTCGTCGGCGTGCGCGAAATGCTGCAGGAGTTGCGCGATCAGGGCTATCTGCTGGCGGTGGCGACCGGCAAAAGTCGCGTTGGACTCAACCGCGCGCTCGATCAGGTGCGGCTGACCAGCCTGTTCGACGGCACCCGCTGCGCGGATGAGACGTTTTCCAAGCCGCATCCAGCCATGTTGCACGAATTGACGCGCGAACTGGGGCAGGACCCGGTGCGCACGGTGATGGTTGGTGACACCACTCATGATCTGCAGATGGCGATCAACGCGGGAGTCGCCGGTGTCGGCGTGACCTACGGCGCGCATCCGGCCGGGTCGTTGAGCGCGCTGTCGCCGAAATATGTCGCGTCCAGCGTGGGTGCACTGTCGTCCTGGTTGAGGGAAAACGCATGAGCACCGGCGTGAGCGAGGGCGGGGGCGAGGCTACTGTTCAGGCGGTGCGGGTGTGCGCGTCCGGGGAGCTCGTGGACGGCGGAATGGGCGTGCGGCGTGCCGCCAGAATCGGTGCTGATGAAGTCGTGGTGTTTTTCGTTCGCTACGACGGTCGTGCTCACGGCTATCTGAACCGTTGCGCTCACGTCCCGATGGAACTGGATTGGGCTGAGGGACAGTTCTTCGAATCGTCCGGTTTATACTTAATGTGTGCCACGCATGGGGCGATTTACGCGCCGGATACCGGCAAATGCGTAGGCGGTCCGTGCCGCGGCGGTAGGTTGCGGGCCCTGCAGGTAGACGAGCGCGATACGCCCGAGGGCCGCGCTGTGTTCTGGCTTCCCGACGGGGAATTGCAACCCGCCGCGTCCTGATCCGCGCTTTGATCTGTCTTACTCGAAAATTCCACTGCACGCATGTCCGACAATTTGACGCCCGAAACGAAAGAACCGGCCATGAGCGGCGGTAGCCGCGTTTCTGCCAACGAGCCTGGCTGGGAACGCGCGGCGCTCGAGCGCATCGCGCTCGCTGCAATCAACGAACAGCGTGCCGCTCGCCGCTGGAAAATCTTCTTCCGTCTGCTGTTTCTCGTCTTGCTGGGACTGGTGATCTGGGCGGTGTTCATATTTTCCGGCGACAAGCTGGCCGCTACGGGGCGTCATACGGCGTTGATCGCACTTGACGGCGAAATCTCCGCAGATACAAACGCTAACGCCGAAGATATCGGCGCGGCGCTTGAAAGTGCGTTCGGCGACACCGGCACGGCCGGGGTAATCCTTCGCTGCAACAGCCCGGGTGGCAGTCCCGTGCAAGCGGGCATCATCTTCGACGAAATCCGTCGATTGCGTGCAAAACATCCGTCAATTCCGCTCTACGTCGTCGTGGGCGACATGTGTGCGTCGGGCGGTTACTACGCTGCCGCGGCCGGCGACAAGATCTATGTCGACAAGGCGAGCATCGTGGGCTCGATTGGCGTGCTGATGGACAGCTTCGGTTTCACCGGCCTCATGGACAAGCTGGGCATCCAGCGCCGTCTCCATACGTCTGGTGAGAACAAGGGCTTTTACGACCCGTTTTCGCCCGAAACGCCGAAGATGGACGAGCATGCACAAGAAATGCTCGATCAGATCCACGGGCAATTTATCAACGCAGTTCGCCAGGGTCGCGGCAAGCGCCTTCACGAAACACCTGATATGTTCTCGGGGCTTTTCTGGACCGGCCAGAAAAGCGTGGAACTGGGTCTCGCGGATGGTTTTGGCGACGCCAACTTTGTGGCGCGCGAGATTATCAAGGCGCCGGACATCGTCGACTACACGGTGAAGGAAAGCATCACCGACCGCGTCGCGCGCAAGTTCGGCGCGGCCGTCGGCGATGGCGCCGTGCACGCGATGGCGCTGGGCGGTAAGCTCAATCTGCGCTGATCGGCGCGAGGCGCGCCTATCGCAAAAGCCCCGCGCGGTCGCTGGGAGGCCGTTTCGTTCAAGCGGCCAATATCAGAAAAATCGCCGGCCGCTTATGCAGATCGAGTGCCGGCTTCTTCTTCCAGTCGGCCACCGTGTGGCTGCAGATCGTTTCCGTTTGCAGCGTCAGATCCACGGCGACACAAACAAGTGTCGACGGGGCGCAGGTTGCCAGCAGGGTATCCAGCAGTGCGCGGTTGCGATACGGCGTTTCAATGAAGATCTGCGTCTGCTTGCCCTTGCGCGATGTCAGTTCGAGATCGCGCAGACGTTTGGCCCGCTCGGCCGCGTCGACCGGCAAATAGCCGTGGAAAGCAAAACTCTGTCCGTTGAGCCCGGAAGCCATCAGCGCAAGCAGGATCGAGCTCGGCCCTACGAACGGCACGACCTTGACTCCGCGTTCATGCGCCCGTCGCACCAGCAACGCGCCCGGATCCGCTACCGCGGGGCAACCCGCTTCGGACACGAGCCCGGCGTCCGTGCCGGCCAGAACCGGCGCAAGCAGTTTGTCGATCTCGCCGGCGGGCGTGTTGACGTTCAGTTCGCGGATCTCGATTTCCTGAATGGGCCGCTCGGTGCCGACTTTCTTGAGAAATGCTCGTGTGGTCTTAGCGTTTTCGCCGATGTAGTACCGAAGCGCCGCGGCGCGGGCCCGCACCGGGGCCGGCAGGACGGCGTCCAGAGCGTCGGCGTCGCCTTCGCCTAGCGTGTTCGGAATCAGATAGAGCGTACCGCTCATTGCGCCCCCAATAACGGATAACCCGCCGTCAGCAGCATGTCCGACAGTGCAATCAGTGGTAGGCCCACCAGTGCAGTCGGATCGTCGGAATGGATGGCTTCGAGCAGCGCAATGCCGAGCCCTTCGGACTTGGCGCTCCCGGCTACGTCGTACGGCGTTTCGGCCAGAAGATAGGCTTCGAGCGTTGCGTCCGGCAGTTGGCGGAATCGCACGCGGGTGATCACGTCCACGCTCTGGGCGGCTTGCGAGCGGCTGTCGAACAGACACAGTGCACTATGAAACAGCACCTCGCGGCCGCGCATCGCTTGCAATTGTGCGAGCGCCTTGTCGTGGGTCCCCGGCTTGCCGATTTGCAGGCCGTCGTAAGTGGCAACCTGGTCGGAGCCGATTACGAGGACGGCTTCGTCGGCGGGAAGCGCGTTGGCCACCGCTCGAGCCTTCGCCTCGGCGAGCCGCAAAGCGGTGGCGTCGGGCGCTTCGCCGGCGTGCGCGGTTTCGTCGATCGCGGGCACCGCAACGTCGAATGGAATGCGAAGGCGTTCAAGCAACTCGCGGCGATAGGGCGAACTGGACGCCAGAATGACGCGTGGCGGGCTTTGTGGGGAGTCTGGCATGGGCGATCAACGGCTAAAAGGGCGGGGCGTACGACGTTGCGCGGAGGTCGCGCTGGTACGAGCTTAAGTGTTTGACTCGAAAAGACAAAGCGGATATGATTTTGGGCTTTTCATCGGTATGCTTGCGTCAGGCGTGGCTCGCCGGGCGTGACGCGGTGAGAGCCGGAAAGGTAGCTGCAAGCAGGGCTGCGGTGTCGCTGCGGTCATGCAGTGTAGCGGCAACAAATCGTACATCGCTCAAGTTTCGCGGGCCCTCTCGCGGACTGATTCACCCCGGATTTACCCTTGATTGACCCGTGAGTTGCCGGTGTTTAACCGGCGAAATTAGCCGGCGAAAGCAACCGGCGAAATCATTGCCGACGCAGGAGCGCACATGACTCAATATCCTGGCAAACCTGCAGGTCTGTCCGACCCGCATGAGCTCGATCTATTCGAATTTGCGCGAAGTGGGCGGCAGGCCGCGGGTGTCGTGCGCGTCTCGCAACTGCCGCGCATGTTAAACGAAGTCCCGGCAGAAGCGCCAGAGCGCGACACCGCGTTCACGTGGCAAGCCGAAGGGGCGACGCAGCCGGAATTGCAGGACGATGGCACCGAGGGCCCTCAACCTTATCTGAGGTTGGCGATCCACGGCGCTGCATGGCTCGAATGTCAGCGATGCATGACCCCGTATTCGCAGGCGTTCAACGTCGACGCAACTTATCGGATGGTCAACACCGAGGCGGAAGCCGAAGAGTTTCCGCTCGACGAGGATGAAGTCGAAGTGATCGTGGGCTCGCGCCAGTTCGATCTCATCGACTTGATCGAAGAAGAGTTGCTGCTTTCTTTGCCGCTCGTGCCTAAGCATGAGGTCTGTCCCGAGGTGCACGAAAGTCTCGTCTCGGGTGTGGCCGGTGCCGAAGGCGAAGGTGATGAAGCCGCGTTGGACGAAGCAGGTGAGGGCGATGAGCCCGAGCGGCCGAATCCATTCGCGGCGCTCGAAAGTCTCAAGCGCGGCGAGCCGGGCGACAAGAAGCATTGAACAGTTGCATGGGAGCGCGATACGGGCGCATTGGCCATTCGGCCAATGGCGGACACCGGGTCGGGCTGTGTTAGAATTCGGAAAATTTTTAGGAGTTAGTCATGGCAGTTCAACAAAATAAGAAGTCGCCGTCGAAGCGCGGCATGCACCGTTCGCACGATTTCCTGACGGCTGCGCCGCTGGCCGTGGAACCGAGCACGGGCGAAGTGCATCTGCGTCACCACGTTAGCCCGAACGGCTACTATCGCGGTAAGAAAGTCGTCAAGACGAAGAACGACTAATCGTTTCACTGCGTTGCGCCAACTGGCGTTTCGCGTGGCGATCAGCTCGCTTGACATTTTCCCGGCTCGACAAAAAGGCGGCATTCATTTGCCGCTTTTTTGTGTCGATCGCAGTTGCAGCTTCAGCGCTTACTGCGATCTCATGCAGAGCGCCTGAAATTCGCCGCACTCCATGACAGTAAAGCTCACGATAGATTGCATGGGAGGCGACCACGGCCCGTCCGTGACCGTTTCCGCTGCCGTCAACTTCGTTCGTTCGCATCCCGACGCGCAATTGCTGCTCGTCGGCATTGAAGCTGCGATTCGTGCGCAGCTGAAGAAGTTGAAGGCTCAGGACCTGCCGGCGCTGACGGTCGTATCCGCTTCCGAGATCGTTGCAATGGACGACCCGGTTGAAGTCGCGCTGCGCAAGAAAAAAGATTCATCCATGCGCGTCGCGCTGAATCGCGTCAAGGAAGGCGAGGCCCAAGCCTGCATTTCCGCCGGCAACACCGGCGCACTAATGGCCGTTTCGCGTTATGTGCTGAAAACGCTGTCGGGAATCGAGCGCCCGGCAATTGCGTCTGCATTGCCGAACCCGAACGGCTACACCATGATGCTCGACCTGGGCGCCAACGTCGACTGCGAACCTCAGCATCTGCTGCAATTCGCGGAGATGGGGCACGCGCTCGTGTCGGCGCTGGAAGGCCGCGAGCGGCCCACCATTGGTCTCCTGAATATCGGCGAAGAAGTCATCAAGGGTAATGACACGATCAAGCGTGCCGGGGAGTTGCTGCGGGCGAGTACACTCAACTTCCACGGCAATGTAGAAGGCAACGACATCTTCAAGGGCACGGTCGACGTGATCGTGTGCGATGGTTTCGTCGGCAACGTGGCGCTCAAGACCTCCGAAGGTCTCGCGCAAATGCTGTCGAACATCATCAAGGAAGAGTTCGGGCGTTCGTGGCTCACCAAAGTGATGGCGGTGCTCGCGCTGCCCGTGTTGATGCGCTTCAAGAAACGCGTCGATCATCGGCAATATAATGGTGCTGCGCTGCTCGGTCTGCGTGGGCTGGTGATCAAAAGCCACGGTTCCGCAGATGCCTACGCGTTTGAGTGGGCTATCAAACGCGGGTATGATGCCGTCAAAAACGGCGTGCTGGAGCGCCTGGCGCAAGCGATGGAAGAGAACGCGGGTTCTCTTGAACAGGCGGCGCGCGACGCAAGCGGTGCGGGTCACGCAAGCCCCATCGCAGGCCAGCCGGCCGAGCCCTACGCTGCGCAATCCTCGAAGGCATAATGTCTCAATCGACAATTTATTCCCGCGTCCTCGGTACCGGCAGCTATCTGCCGCCCGCGCGCGTCACCAATCAGGACCTCGCTGAGCGTCTGGCGAAGCAAGGCGTCGAAACGAGCGACGAGTGGATCGTGGCCCGCACGGGCATCCATGCACGTCACTTCGCGGATCCTGATGTCACGACCAGCGACCTCGCGCAGTTCGCGTCGCTGCGTGCGATCGAAGCGGCGGACATCGACCCGCAATCCATCGATCTGATCATTGTTGCCACTTCCACGCCGGACTTCGTGTTTCCGAGCACGGCGTGCCTGTTGCAAAACAAGCTCGGCATCAAGAATCACGGCGCGGCGTTCGACGTGCAGGCCGTCTGCTCCGGCTTCGCTTACGCGGTGGCTATGGCCGACAGTCTGATTCGCGGCGGCCAGCATCGCACGGCGCTCGTCGTCGGCGCCGAGACGTTCTCGCGCATTCTCGATTTCAATGACCGCACCACATGCGTGCTGTTCGGCGACGGCGCCGGCGCGGTGATCCTGCAGGCGTCGGACGAGCCGGGCGTGCTTGCGAGCGCATTGCACGCAGACGGCAGTCATTCGAACATTCTGTGCACGCCGGGTAACGTGAACGGCGGTGTGATCGCCGGTAGCGCGTTCCTGCATATGGACGGGCAGGCGGTATTCAAGCTGGCCGTGAACGTGCTTGAAAAGGTCGCGGTCGAGGCACTCGAAAAAGCGAATCTTTCCGCCGATCAGATCGACTGGCTGATTCCGCATCAGGCCAACATTCGCATCATGCAGAGCACTTGCCGCAAGCTTGGTTTGCCGCAGGAACGCATGGTCGTCACAGTGGGCGAGCACGGCAATACGTCGGCTGCGTCCATTCCGCTTGCGCTCGACGTCGCTGTCCGCGACGGTCGCATCAAGCGCGGCCAGAACGTGCTGATCGAAGGCGTCGGCGGCGGCTTCACGTGGGGCGCGTCGGTCATTCGCTACTAAGCGGGCCGACTTCGGGCGGCGCTCTCATGCGCCCACGCGTCGCGTGCTTCTGAGGCGCACGCACCTCACATCTGACTAAATCGATTTTGGGGACGATATGAAATTTGCGTTCGTTTTTCCCGGACAGGGTTCGCAATCGGTCGGCATGCTCAATGCATTTGCCGACCATGCGGTTGTGCGCGAGACAGTTCAGGAAGCGTCCGACGCGCTCAATCAGGACGTCGGCAAGCTGATCGCCGAGGGCCCGGCCGAAGATCTGAATCTCACTACGAACACGCAGCCGGTCATGCTGACCGCGGCCTACGCGATTTATCGCGCTTGGCAGCAGGCGGGCGGCCCCGCGCCGGCAATCGTCGCGGGTCATAGTCTCGGCGAATACACGGCGCTCGTCGCGGCTGGCGCGATCGCGTTTCGCGATGCCGTGCCGCTCGTGCGTTTCCGCGCGCAGGCGATGCAAACGGCGGTGCCCGTCGGCGAAGGCGGCATGGCGGCGATCCTCGGTCTGGACGACGACACCGTGCGCGCTGTTTGCGCCGAAGCGGCGGCCACGGGTGTCGTCGAAGCGGTCAATTTCAACGCGCCCGCCCAGGTCGTGATCGCGGGCCATAAGGCTGCGGTCGAAAAGGCCTGTGAAGTGGCGAAGGCGAAGGGCGCAAAGCGCGCGCTGCCGCTGCCGGTATCGGCGCCGTTCCATTCGTCGCTGCTGAAGCCCGCGTCGGATCAATTGCGCGAGTATCTGGCGAGCGTCAACGTTCAGGTGCCGTCGATTCCGGTCATCAACAATGTCGACGTCGCGATCGTGAATGAGCCGGCGCAGATCAAAGATGCATTGGTGCGCCAGGCGGCCGGCGCGGTGCGCTGGGTCGAATGCATTCAGGCCATGGCGGCTCAAGGTGTCACGCACGTCGTCGAATGCGGGCCGGGCAAGGTCCTTGCGGGCCTCACGAAGCGTATCGACGGCAATCTGGTCGGCGCGTCCGTGTTCGATCCCGCTTCGCTGGAAGAAACGCTCAAGCTCGTTACGGCAGGCTGAGCGCTGCATCGCGAAGACAGCAACAAGGCATCAGCAATCAATCAGCCCTCCGAAGGGCATTCGGACCGACAGATGGAAAAGAATCTCGATAAGCAGATCGCAATCGTAACGGGCGCCTCGCGCGGCATCGGCCGCGCCATCGCTATGGAACTCGCGCGCCAGGGCGCAACGGTGATCGGCACGGCGACCAGCGAAAGCGGCGCGGCGGCAATCAGCGAAGCGTTTAACGCGGCCGGCGTGAGCGGGCGCGGCGCGGTGCTCGACGTGAACGACGCGGCTGCTGCCGAAGCGCTGATCGAAGGCATGGTGAAGGAATTCGGCGCGCTGCATGTGCTCGTGAACAACGCCGGCATCACGCAGGACCAACTGGCCATGCGTATGAAGGACGACGACTGGGATGCGGTGATCGACACCAATCTGAAGTCGGTGTTCCGTCTCTCGCGCGCGGTGCTGCGTCCAATGATGAAGGCGAAGGGCGGCCGCATCATCAACATTACGTCGGTGGTCGGTTCGGCGGGCAACCCTGGACAGATCAACTACGCCGCGGCGAAAGCGGGCGTTGCCGGCATGACTCGCGCGCTTGCACGCGAGATCGGCAGCCGTGGCATTACCGTGAATTGCGTGGCGCCCGGTTTCATCGATACAGACATGACGCGCACGTTGCCGGAAGAGCAGCAAACGGCGCTGAAAACGCAGATTCCGCTGGGCCGTCTCGGCAGCCCGGAAGATATCGCACACGCCGTCGCATTCCTCGCGTCGCCGCAAGCAGGCTACATCACCGGCACGACGATGCATGTGAACGGCGGAATGTACATGTCGTAACCGAATTCGGTTACTATCCGCGCCTTGATGCGTTTGCAAATGCGTAAGGCGCATGCCTTGACAGCAACCTGATGCGCCGCTTTTTTGCCGGGTCAAACCTGATAAAATGCGCGCACCTGTATTTTTGAACTTCTTTCCCTTGGAGGGGTAATGGACAATATCGAACAGCGCGTCAAGAAGATCGTCGCAGAACAACTGGGCGTGGCCGAAGCTGAAATCAAGAACGAAGCTTCGTTCGTGAACGACCTCGGCGCCGACTCGCTGGACACGGTTGAACTCGTGATGGCCCTCGAAGACGAATTCGGCATGGAAATTCCGGATGAAGAAGCCGAGAAGATCACCACCGTTCAGCAAGCGATCGATTACGCTCGCGCAAACGTCAAGGCCTAAGGTCATTCGCGCCTGCGTTTATGCGTTAGCGGCGTATGACGCCCTGCCGTGTCGGTTGCCGACGCCAGCGGGGTCGCCATTTTTTCCCGCGAGGTGTGCCGTGCAGGAGCCAGCGATGTTGACAGCGCATTCTTCAGCGCGATTGCCGACTTAACAGCCACAGGGTACACAGGTCAGGTTCCTGTGGCCGCTGTGGCTTTTGTTTTTGTCATCTATGAAAAAGGGGTTACCGTGAGCCGCCGTCGTGTTGTTGTTACAGGCCTGGGGCTGATTTCGCCTGTTGGCAATAATGTTGCCGACGGCTGGGCCAATCTGGTCGCCGGCAAGTCGGGTATTGCCAATATCACGAAGTTCGATGCGTCGAACTTCTCGACTCGTTTCGCCGGCGAGGTGAAGGGCTTCAATATCGAGGATTACATCCCCGGTAAGGAAGCGCGCCACATGGATACGTTTATCCATTACGGCGTGGCTGCCGGCATCCAGGCGATGCAGGACAGCGGCCTGGAAGTCACAGACGAGAATTCGGAGCGTATCGGCGTCGTGGTCGGCTCGGGCATCGGCGGTCTGCCGATGATCGAAGTCACGCAGACCGAACTGCTGAATCGCGGCCCGCGTCGCATTTCGCCGTTCTTCGTGCCGGCGTCGATCATCAACATGATCTCCGGGCACCTGTCGATCAAGTTCGGCATCAAGGGTCCGAATCTCGCCATCGTCACCGCGTGCACAACGGGTTTGCACTGTATCGGCGAGGCTTCGCGCCTGATCGAATACGGCGACGCAGACGTGATGATTGCGGGCGGTGCGGAATCGACCGTGTCACCGCTCGGTATCGGCGGCTTTGCGGCGGCTCGCGCGCTGTCGCAACGCAATGACGATCCGGCGACGGCAAGCCGTCCGTGGGACAAGGATCGCGACGGTTTCGTGCTTGGCGAAGGCGCCGGCGTAATGGTGCTCGAAGAGTACGAACACGCGAAGGCTCGCGGCGCGAAGATTTACGCCGAAGTCGGCGGCTATGGGATGAGCGGCGACGCCTATCACATGACCGCACCGCTCGAAGACGGTGACGGCGCGCGCCGCTGCATGCTTGCGGCCATGAAGAACGCGGGCATCAACGCCGATCAGGTCAACTACCTGAACGCGCACGGCACCTCCACGCCGCTCGGCGATCTGGCTGAGACGACCGGCATCAAGCGCGCGTTCGGCGACCATGCCAAAGACATCGTCGTGAATTCGACCAAGTCGATGACGGGTCACCTGCTCGGCGGCGCCGGCGGTCTTGAGTCGGTGTTCACCGTGCTGGCTGTTCACCATCAGGTGTCTCCGCCTACGATCAACATCTTCAACCAGGACCCCGAGTGCGACCTGGACTACTGTGCCAACACCGCACGGGAGATGAAGATCGACGTCGCGCTGAAGAACTCATTCGGGTTCGGCGGCACGAACGGTACGCTCGTCTTCAAGCGCGCCTGATCTCTCGCAACGGGTGACGCGCCAGCCAACGGCGCCGGCTTCGCCGGCGCTTTTCCGTGATACGGCCATCTCCGAAGGAACGTCGCAGCAAATCGTGCTGCGACGTTCCTTCGCGATGCGCGTTGCGTTGGCTGCTTTCGTGGTGACGGCGTCGTACGCGGTTTATAGCTGCATAGCGTCGTGGCTCACCGCATGGCAGGCGGTTCCGTTGACGCTTGCCGTGTTTGCGCTCCTGACGCTTTGCGCGGTCCGGCACGACCGGGCGCAGCCAGTGGCGTTCAGAATGGGACGCGAGGGCATTTCTGTCTGGGGCCGGGCCGGAAATCTGCTCGTATACGGTGAAATCGCCGGCTGTGCCCACTGGAGCGACCGTTTGCTGGTGCTCGAAGTGACGCCAGACGAGGGTCGCCGTCAAACGCTTCTTGTTCCCGCCGACACTGTGCCGACGGCCGTTTTCCGCGAATTGGCGGTGCGCGGGCGGCGCCGCTCCGGCGCGTGACTGTAACGAAAGTAACCGCTGTTACCGCGCGTCATGACCTCCGTAACGTGCCTCGTCGACGGGAACGCTACAATGGTGCCCCCGTCATGCGCCCCAAAGTTAACGGATTTATCAGGTGAGCGAAAAAGAAATTGATCAGGTGCTGGTCGAGCGCGTCCAGAAGGGCGACAAGGCCGCCTTCGAGCTTCTGGTCTCCAAATACCACCGCAAAATTCTCCGGCTGATCTCGCGCCTCGTGCGCGACCCCGCCGAAGTAGAAGACGTTGCGCAAGACGCTTTCATCAAGGCGTATCGGGCGTTGCCGCAATTTCGCGGGGAATCGGCTTTTTATACGTGGTTGTACCGGATTGCGGTCAACACGGCAAAGAACTACCTTGCGACCCAAGGCCGGCGCGCGCCGACTTCGACCGAAGCAGATGCTGAAGAAGCTGAAACTTTCTCGGACGCCGACCAACTAAGGGATATCAACACGCCTGAGTCGATGTTGATGAGCAAGCAGATCGCTGAGACGGTCAATGCTGCGATGGCGGTTTTACCGGAAGAGTTGCGTACCGCCATTACTCTTCGTGAAATTGAAGGTTTGAGCTACGAGGAAATCGCTGAGATGATGGGCTGCCCAATCGGCACTGTCAGATCGCGAATTTTCCGCGCTCGCGAAGCCATTGCGGCAAAATTGCGTCCGTTGCTTGACACACCTGAAGGCAAGCGCTGGTAAGTCACTAGCGCGCCGAACGGGGCGCGGGTGCAATATCTGGATTAGTGGTGTCACTACGGGGTCTTTGTAAGATGGGGAGCATCATGGGGTCGGTCTCGATGCAATCGCAAGCCAGCTCGCGCGGCGAGCGTCTGTCCGCTTTTGTCGACGGTGAGCTGTTCGGCGAAGAGCATCTGAATCTGGACAAGTTTCTGTCCGAGCTGGACGGCGAAGATCGCGCCGCGTGGTCCAGCTATCACCTGATCGGCGACGCATTACGTTCCGACGATCTTGCGGTCGGTTCCGCGACTAGCAGCGCATTCCTCAGCGGATTCGCCGCCAGGCTGGAAAGCGAGCCGCACTTGCTCGCGCCGGCAGCCATACCGGTTGCGCGCCGTCTGCTTGCGCTGCGGCGCCGGGTGGTGCCTGCCTTCGCGGTGGCCGCCGCGGCCGCTACGCTAACGTGGATCGTCGTGCCGCAACTGCAGCGCGTACCCGGCGGGCCGGGTTCGACGCAAGTCGCTTCGGTCTCCTCGCACGGCGACGCGGTGCAGAAGGTTGCCATGGTGTCCGTGCCGGTCGCGCAGGACGCGAACATCATTCGCGACGCGGGTCTCGACCAGTATCTCGAAGCTCATCAGCAGTTCGCGCAGCAACCGGTCATGCCGGGCTCAATGCCGCTGATTCGTGCTGCCGCAGTCTCTACGCAAGGCCAATAGTTTGATGCAGACTCCGCGGTTGAATATAACGACTATCTGGGGGCGGCTGCCGGCATTTCTGTTCTGCGCAGCCGTGTTGTTGTCCGCTACACCGCGGGTTTTTGCACAAACCGATGATCCGCTCGTCGCCCGCCGCACCGCTGCCGATCTGCTGGATCGCATCCATCAGGCCGCGCAGCAGCAGAACTATGAAGGCGCGTTTGTCTATCAGCGGGGCAATTTCGTCCAGACGTCGCGGATCGCGCACTATGCGACGAAGGCAGACGGCGAATTCGAGCAGCTCGAAAGCCTCGACGGCAAGCCACGCAAGATGCTTCGTCATAACGAGGAGCTCTATACGTTCGTGCCGGAACGGCATTTGTGCGTCGTAGAAAAGCGCCAGAACAAAGACTCGTTCCCCGCGCTGCTTGCCGTAAGCGGCGAGCAGGTCCTGTCGGTGTACGAGCCGAAACTGCTCGGCGACGACCGCGTTGCGGGCATCGAAAGTCAGGTGATCGAGCTCGATCCGAAAGACGCCTACCGATTCGCTTACAAACTGTGGGCCGACAAGAAAACCGGCCTGCTTCTGCGCGCGCAAACGCTCGATCCGAGCGGTCAGGTGCTCGAGCAACTGTCGTTCTCGCAGATCCGCATTGGCGTGCCCGTCGACAAGGCGGGCATTGTCAACGGTATTCGCAATACCGCTGGCTGGACGGTGGTGCATCCGCCTATCGAGCCGGTTGATATGGCCGCGCAAGGCTGGCAGTTCGGGGTGACGGTCCCGGGCTTTCGCAAGATCCGGGAGCTGCGCCGCCCAATGGCAGCGCGCGAAGCAGGCCAGCCCACCATTCCTGTTGATCAGGCCGTATTCTCCGACGGTCTCGCCGCGATCTCAGTGTTCATCGAGCCGGTTGAAAACAACACGCGCAAGGAAGGCGCGGGCAGTACCGGTGCTACGCATGTACTAGTCAAGCGCCGCGGCGACTTCTGGATTACCCTGCTCGGAGAAGTGCCCCAGACCACGTTGCAGCAATTCGCGTCTGCCATAGAATACAAGGCTCCGAAGTAATCCTTCGAATCCTGAATCCCTCGGCTTCCTACGATATGACGACTTTCTCGGTGCGCAAATTCCTCGCGGCCGCGGTGGTGGCGGCATGTTTGCCGTTCGCACCGCATACGGCGTCAGCGGCCTCCGCAGCCAATCTGCCCGACTTCACCGACCTCGTCGACAAAGTCGGTCCGGCGGTCGTCAACATTCGCACGACCACGCGCGTGACGAACAGTGGCGCGCGCGGCGGCTTGCCGCCCGGCATGGACGACGGCGACATGTCGGAGTTCTTCCGACGCTTTTTCGGCATTCCGATGCCGCAGTCGCCGCAATCTCCCGGCGCGCCGCGCGGCGGGGACAACGGCGGCGGCAGCGGCGGTAGCGGTGGCAGCCAGGACACGCCGGACAGCAACGATCCCGAGCAGAATAGCGGCGTCGGCTCGGGTTTCATCCTGTCGGCGGACGGCTACGTGATGACCAACGCTCACGTGATCGACGACGCGGACACCATTTACGTCACGCTCACCGACAAGCGCGAATTCAAGGCGAAGCTGATCGGCGTCGACGATCGCACCGACGTCGCGGTCGTGAAGATCAGCGCGGCGAATCTGCCGACCATCACCATCGGCGACTCGAACAAGGTTCGCGTGGGCGAGTGGGTGGTCGCAATCGGCTCGCCGTTCGGGCTCGAGAACACGGTGACGGCCGGCATCGTCAGTGCGAAAGGGCGTGACACGGGCGACTATCTGCCGTTCATTCAGACCGACGTAGCCGTCAACCCGGGCAATTCGGGCGGACCGCTCATCAACATGCAGGGCGAAGTGATCGGCATCAACTCGCAGATCTACAGCCGTACTGGCGGCTTTATGGGCATTTCGTTCGCGATTCCGATCGACGAAGCGATGCGCGTGGCCGATCAATTGAAAGCCTCGGGCAAGGTGGTGCGCGGCCGGATCGCGGTGGCGATCGGCGAAGTGACCAAAGACGTCGCCGATTCCCTCGGTCTGCCGAAGTCGCAGGGAGCGCTTGTCAGCAGCGTGGAGCCGGGCGGTCCGGCGGACAAGGCGGGCGTGCAGCCAGGCGACATCATCCTGAAGTTCAACGGTCATTCGGTCGATACGGCCACGGACTTGCCGCGCATGGTCGGCGATACGAAGCCGGGCACGAAGGCGACCATTACGGTCTGGCGCAAGGGCCAAACCCGCGAGCTGCCGGTCACGATCGCAGAGATGCAGCCGGACAAGACTGCAAAGGCCGATCAGCGCAAGCCACAGGCGCCGAAGCAGCGGGCCACGAATGCACTCGGCCTGGCCGTCAGCGACATCCCGGCCGATCAGCTGAAGGCGCTGAAACTGCGCAACGGTGTGCAGATCGACGCCGTGGACGGTCAGGCGGCACGCGTCGGTCTGCAAAAGGGCGACATCATCCTGCGTGTGGGCGACACGGACATCACGAGCGCGAAGCAGTTCGACGAACTGACCTCGCATCTCGACTCGCAGAAGATGGTCGCACTGCTGGTGCGTCGCGGCGAGAACACCCAGTTCGTGCCGATTCGCCCGCGCAGCGCTCAGAAATGACAACGGTGGCGCCGCTCACGCTTTATTCGCGCGCGTGGTGCCACTTGTGCGACGACATGCGCGCCGCGCTCGGGCCCTTGCTGGCCGAGTTCGGCGCGCAAGTAGAAGTCATCGACGTCGACAGCGACCCTTCGCTCGAAGCCCGCTACAACGAGCTGGTACCCGTTCTCTTGTGCGACGGAATCGAGCTTTGTCACTACCGTCTCGACGAATCGCGGGTGCGTGAAGCGTTGGCTGCCCGCACCGCTGCGGCCTCCTGAACCCATCTTTCGTCGAAGGTCTCTGCATCCAGGCCCTGCAAGATGCGCCGGGTGTCGGCCTTTTCGGCTAAAATAGATAAGTTTTTCACCTACTTACAAGGCGTGCTCCGCTATTGTCCGAGCGCGCCTTTTTTGCTTGATCGGCACTGAATGGATCATATTCGTAACTTCTCGATCATTGCGCACATCGACCATGGCAAGTCGACGCTTGCCGATCGCATCATCCAGATTTGCGGCGGTTTGTCCGACCGCGAGATGGAAGCTCAGGTGCTCGACTCGATGGACCTCGAGCGCGAGCGCGGCATCACTATCAAGGCACAGACTGCGGCCCTGACCTATCGCGCCCGCGACGGGAAGGTCTACAACCTGAACATGATCGACACGCCGGGGCACGTCGACTTCTCGTATGAAGTCAGCCGCTCGTTGTCCGCGTGCGAAGGCGCACTGCTGGTTGTCGACGCAAGCCAGGGCGTGGAGGCGCAAACAGTCGCCAACTGCTATACGGCAATCGAACTCGGCGTCGACGTCATTCCGGTGCTCAACAAGATCGATTTGCCGGCCGCGAATCCCGAGAACGCGATCGCCGAGATTGAAGACGTAATCGGTATCGACGCGACCGACGCCACGCATTGCAGTGCCAAGACGGGCCAGGGCGTGGAAGACGTGCTCGAAGCGTTGATCGCGAAAGTGCCGCCGCCGAAGGGCGATCCGGAAGCGCCGTTGCAGGCGCTGATCATCGACTCGTGGTTCGACAACTACGTCGGCGTCGTGATGCTCGTGCGTATCGTCAACGGCACACTGCGTCCGAAAGACAAAATCCGCATGATGGCGACCGGCGCGCAGTATCCGGTCGAACACATCGGCGTGTTCACGCCGAAGTCCAAGAACCTCGAATCGTTGTCGGCGGGGCAGGTGGGTTTCATCATCGCCGGTATCAAGGAATTGGCCGCGGCGAAGGTGGGCGACACCGTCACGCTGGTGAACGCGCCTGCTGCCGAGCCGTTGCCTGGTTTCAAGGAAGTGAAGCCGCAGGTGTTCGCCGGCCTCTATCCGGTCGAAGCGAACCAGTACGACGCGCTGCGCGACTCGCTTGAAAAGCTGAAGCTGAACGACGCATCGCTGCAATATGAGCCCGAAGTTTCGCAGGCGCTCGGTTTCGGTTTCCGTTGCGGCTTCCTGGGTCTGCTGCACATGGAGATCGTGCAGGAACGTCTCGAACGCGAGTTCGACATGGACCTGATCACCACGGCGCCGACCGTCGTGTACGAAGTCCTGCAACGCGACGGCACGACCATCATGGTCGAAAATCCGGCCAAGATGCCGGAGCCCTCGAAGATCGAAGAAGTGCGCGAGCCGATCGTCACCGTGAACCTGTACATGCCGCAGGATTACGTCGGTTCGGTGATCACGCTGTGTACGCAAAAGCGCGGCAACCAGATCAACATGCAGTATCACGGCCGTCAGGTGCAGTTGACCTACGAGATCCCGATGGGCGAGGTCGTGCTTGATTTCTTCGATCGGCTGAAATCGATCTCGCGCGGCTACGCGTCGATGGATTACGAATTCAAGGAATATCGCGCGTCCGACGTCGTGAAGGTCGACATGCTGATCAACGGCGACAAGGTGGACGCGCTGTCGGTCATCGTGCACCGTTCGCAAAGCCAGTACCGCGGCCGCGAAGTCGCGGCGAAAATGCGCGAACTGATTCCGCGCCAGATGTACGACGTTGCGATTCAGGCCACGATCGGCTCGAACATCATCGCGCGCGAAAACATTAAAGCATTGCGTAAGAACGTGCTGGCAAAATGCTACGGCGGCGATATTTCACGTAAGAAAAAGCTGCTGGAAAAGCAGAAGGCAGGCAAGAAGCGAATGAAGCAAGTGGGGTCCGTCGAGATTCCGCAAGAGGCTTTCCTCGCCATCCTGCGTGTCGAAGACAAATAAGACGAACAACGGAACCCTATGAATTTTGCGCTGATTCTTTTTGTGCTCGTCGTTTTGACGGGCGTCGCATGGGTCGCAGACAAACTGGTGTTCATGCCGCAAAGGCGGCGCGCGGCGGAAGCCGCGGTCGCTGAGTTCGACCGTCAGCAGGCACGTATCGGTGAGCGCTTCGCCGACGAAAACGCCGCGCAGACGCGCGCGCGTCTGCGTGACGACAAGCTGCGCCAACCGTGGTGGCTCGAATATTCCGCGAGCTTTTTCCCGGTGATTCTGGTGGTTTTCGTGGTGCGCTCGTTTGTCGTCGAGCCGTTCAAGATTCCGTCCGGCTCAATGGTGCCAACGCTGCTGGTCGGCGACTTCATCCTCGTCAATAAATTCGATTACGGTATCCGTCTGCCGATCGTCAATACGAAAATCACAGAGGGCCGGCCGCTCCAGCGCGGCGACGTGGTGGTGTTCCGCTATCCGAAAGACGAGTCAGTCGACTATATCAAGCGCGTGATCGGCTTGCCGGGCGACACGGTTGCGTATCAGGACAAGCAGTTGACCATCAATGGCAAGCCGGTGCCTGAAACGCCGCTGCCCGATTATCTCGACGAGGAGCGTCTTGGCTACGCGAAACAGTTCGAGGAAAATCTCGACGGCCGCAAGAACGCAATTTTGAACAATCCCGCGGTGCCGCCGTTTATCGTCGGCGCAGAAGATTATCCGTATCGCGACAACTGCACATACAACGCGCGGGGCGTGATTTGCAAAGTGCCGCCGGGCAATTACTTCATGATGGGCGACAACCGCGATAACAGCGCCGACAGCCGTTATTGGGGTTTTGCGCCGGACAAAAATATTGTCGGACGCGCGTTTTTCATCTGGATGAACTTCAGCAATCTCAAGCGCATCGGCTCGTTCCAGTAAGTTTTGCGCCGACTGCATGACGCAATGTGAACGTGATCGCTTATCGAAGATCAGCGATCACGTGAACGACGCAGCGAGCGCCCGCGCGTTATCGCTACATAAAGTCCTCTAACGTCGCTTCACCACGCTTTTCCTGTCGGGCCGGCCGCGTTTTCGCCCGGCCCGGCGCCCGCGTTATACTCTGCCCATGCCCTCATCTCCGTTGGAAAGCCGTCTGCGCTACGAATTTCGCAATGCGGAATTGCTGCGCCAGGCTTTAACACACCGCAGTCACAGTTCCACGCATAACGAACGGCTCGAATTTCTAGGCGATTCCGTTCTGAATTGCGCGGTGGCTGCGCTTTTGTTCCAACGTTTCGGGAAGCTGGACGAAGGCGACCTGTCTCGCGTGCGCGCTAATCTCGTTAAACAGCAATCGCTTTACGAAATCGCTCAGGCCCTGAATATTTCCGAAGGACTTCGGCTCGGGGAGGGCGAACTGCGCAGCGGCGGCTTCCGGAGGCCGTCAATCCTTGCAGACACGCTCGAAGCGGTACTGGGTGCAGTGTTCCTTGACGGCGGTTTCGAAGCCGCCCAGACGGTCATTAAGCGCCTGTATGTGCCAATCCTCGATCACATCGACCCGCGCACCCTCGGCAAAGACGCCAAGACGCTTTTGCAGGAATATCTGCAGGGTCACAAGATCGCTTTGCCCACGTACACCGTCGTGGCGACGCATGGTGCGGCGCACAATCAGCAGTTCGAAGTTGAATGTACGGTGCCGAAGCTGGACGTGAAGGTTTCTGGCTCGGGCGCCAGTCGGCGCGCGGCTGAGCAGGCCGCGGCCAAAAAAGCGCTCGACGAGGTCCTCGCCGCCGCGCCTGCAGTCGTCGGCAAGTCAAAGCGTTCGAAGGGCGCCCGCGCGGCGAAAAACGTCGAACTCGAGATTGTCCCCGGCGTGGCTGGCGTTCAGACCGCGCTCGACCTGCGCAGCCCCGATCGTAAGAGCGAGCGTGGCGCGGCGAGGGGAGAACCGCGGGTAACGTCGGGAACGGAGTCCGCAGCGGAACGCAGCGCCCTGGCGACGGTGGTTGCGGCTGCGCCGCTGGCGGTGATTCGCGCGGCGCACGTCGAGTACAGCGCCCCGGAAAGAGTCGAACGCGCCGATAAGGGCGAGCGGCTGGATAAAGCCGACAGGGCGGAAAAGCCTGAGAAATCGGACAAAGCCGCGGTGCAGTCTGGCGACAAATCGACGGAAAGATCAGCAGGGGACAAGCCGGAAGCGCGGTTGGCCGAAGCCAAGCCGGTAGAGTCAAAACCCGCCGACCCGAAAGCCGCCAACGCCTCGTCCGCAGACCTGAAGCCGGCCGAACCCAAGCCCACCGACACAAAGGCAGAGTCCGCCGTCCGCGGCGTAGACAAACCGCCCCGCAGTCGCGAGCCGGCGTCCGACGCCGTATCGCCCGCGACGAACACTGCGGCCCCCACCGAAAACGAACCTGGCGTAGCCGACGCGGTACAAACGCGCGTCGCCGACGCGGGCCATTGATTGCCCCGGTGCGCCACCCGAGCGCGTCGATCCGAACCTGCCGTAGCCCAATATGAACGCTCCCACTCCCACTGGTTTCCGCTGCGGCATGGTCGCGATCGTCGGTCGCCCTAACGTTGGCAAATCCACGCTGATGAACGCGCTGGTCGGCCAGAAAGTCAGCATCACGTCGCGCAAGGCGCAGACTACGCGCCATCGCATCACCGGCATCCATACGCTCGAAGATGTCCAATACATTTTCGTCGACACGCCCGGTTTTCAGACCAAGCACAGCGGCGCGCTGAACCGTTCGCTGAACCGCGCGGTGACGTCTACGCTGACTTCCGTCGATGCGATCCTGTTCGTTATCGAAGCCGGCCGTTTCGGCCCGGACGACCAGAAAGTGCTCGACCTGATTCCGCCTTCCGTACCCACGTTGCTGATCGCAAACAAGCTCGACCGTGTGTCGGATAAAGACTCGCTGTTTCCGTTCATGCAGCAGGTGAGCGCGCTGCGCCAGTTCAGCGAGATCGTGCCGCTGTCGGCCAAAAACCCGGACGACATCAAGCGCCTGATGGCCACCGTCAAGCCGTATCTGCCGGAAGGCGCACCGATTTACGGCGAAGACGATCTCACCGATCGCAGCGAGCGCTTTCTCGCGGCCGAGATTCTGCGCGAGAAAGTTTTCCGTTGGACCGGCGACGAACTGCCGTACACGAGCACCGTGCTGATCGACAAGTTCGAAACCGAAGGGCGCCTGCGCCGCATCTTCGCGACGATCCTCGTCGAACGCGACACGCACAAGGCCATGATCATCGGCCAGAAGGGTGCGAAGCTGAAGCAGATCAGCACCGAGGCGCGCCTCGACATGGAGAAGCTGTTCGACGGACCCATCTATCTGGAAACCTTCATCAAGGTGAAGAGCGGTTGGGCCGACAACGAAGCAGGACTTCGTGCGTATGGGTACGAATGACGCGTGGGTCACGCTGAATTCCGACACGGATCCGGACGACGCGGAGCCGGCCGGGCCGTCGCGCGAGCCGTCAAAGCCGGCTCGCGCCAGCCGCAAATCTTCCACTAAAAGCAACTCCGACACCGGCCCCGATGACGCGCCTTGCAAGGCGCCGGCTCGCCGGTCCTCACGCGGTTCCACATCGGCTTCCGAGTACCGCATCGCCGAGCAGCCCGCCTTCGTTCTGCATAGTTATCCGTATCGTGAGACGAGTCTGATCATCGACGTGCTGTCGCGCGATCACGGTCGCCTCGCGCTCGTCGCTAAGGGCGCGAAGCGTCCGCACTCCGCGTTGCGCGGCGTGCTGCAGACGTTCCAGCCACTCGCGCTGTCGTGGTCCGGCAGAGGTGAGGTACGTACGCTGACCGGCGCCGAGTGGGTCGGCGGCATGCTTCCTTTGACGGGCGACGCGCTGCTGTGCGGCTTCTACGTGAACGAACTCCTCGTGAAGTTCTGCGCGCGCGAAGATCCGCATCCGCAACTGTTCCATCACTATGTCGTCACCATGACGCGTCTCGCGCACGACGAGCCGCCGGTCCAGGTGCTGCGTTCGTTCGAGCGCGTGTTGCTGCGCGAAACAGGTTACGCGATGGCGCTCGATCGCACGGTCGCGCGCAAAGCGGTGGAAGCCGGCAGCCGCTATGTGTTCGATCCAGAGCGCGGCGTCCGCGAAGCATCCGACGACCTGCCGGCGCAGTGGCCGGTGATTGCAGGTCAAACCTTGCTCGATATGGAAAAGGACGATTACCATCGGGCGCAGACCGTGGCGCAAAGCAAAACGCTGATGCGCTTTCTGCTCAACACTTATCTTGGCGGCACGCCGCTCGCGACGCGCCAGATCCTGATCGACTTGCAGAACTTATGAGCTTCTTTCTAACGTCGCCGAATGTGATCGATCTCGGCGTGAACATCGATCACGTCGCCACGCTGCGCAACGCGCGCGGAACTTCGTACCCGGACCCGATCCGCGCCGCGCTGATGGCCGAGGAAGCGGGCGCCGACGTCATCACGTTGCATCTGCGCGAAGATCGCCGCCATATCGTGGACGCCGATGTGCGCGCGCTGCGCCCGCTGCTCAAGACGCGGATGAACCTCGAATGCGCGGTCACGCAGGAGATGCTCGACATCGCCTGCGAAGTAAAACCGCATGACGTTTGCCTCGTGCCGGAAAAGCGCCAGGAATTGACGACAGAAGGCGGTCTGGATGTCGCCGGTCAGTTCGAGGCCGTGCGCGCCGCGTGCAGGCAACTGGCCGACGCGAACTCACGTGTGTCACTCTTCATCGATCCAGACGAGACGCAGATCCGTGCAGCGCACGAAGCCGGCGCACCGGTAATCGAGCTGCACACCGGACGTTATGCCGAGGCGCACGATCCAGCCGAACAACAACGCGAATTCGAGCGCGTGGTTCGCGCGGTCGAATTCGGCGCGACGCTCGGTCTCAAGGTGAACGCGGGCCACGGCCTTCACTACACGAACGTCCAGCAGATCGCGGCGATCGATGGCATCGTCGAGCTGAATATCGGTCACGCGATCGTCGCACACGCGATTTTCGCGGGCTGGGACAACGCGGTGCGCGAGATGAAAGCGATCATGGTCGCCGCCCGTCTCGGCGCACGTGCATAACGCGTAACGGGCCGGCCCCATATGGCGATCTACGGTATTGGTACAGACATCGTTCAGGTGAGTCGTGTGGCCGCGGTCATGACGCGCACCAACGGCCGCTTTGCCGAGAAGGTACTCGGTCCAGACGAGCTGCGCGTCTACCACGCGCGTAACGCTCGTTCGGCCGCGCGCGGGCTCGCATTCCTCGCCACGAGGTTTTCGGCGAAAGAGGCGTTTTCGAAGGCGATCGGTCTCGGCATGCACTGGCCCATGACATGGCGCGCGCTGCAAACGCTCAATAAGCCGAGCGGCGAACCGATGGTTGTCGCATCCGGGGAGTTGGCCGAATGGCTCGAGGCGCGCGGCATCACGGCGCGCGTCACGATCACCGACGAGCGCGATTACGCGGTGTCGTTCGTGATTGCCGAAAGTGCGCAAGCGGAAGAGGCGAACGGCTCCGACTCTTAAGCTGCGGCTAACCAAAAATAATTTTGAATGCGGCCCGCGCGGTCGCATCTCTCCTTGCTTCACGCAATCTTCAAGCGGAAATCAATGAAAACCAATCCCGGACCGGTGATGCTCGACGTCGTCGGCAAAACGCTGAACGACGACGACAAGCGCCGCCTCGCTCATCCGATGACCGGTGGCGTGATTCTGTTCGCGCGCCACTACGAGAGCCGGGCGCAACTGATTGCGCTGACCGACTCAATTCGCGCGATTCGCGAGGACCTGCTGATCGCGGTCGATCACGAAGGCGGACGTGTGCAGCGCTTTCGAACCGACGGGTTCACCGTGCTTCCCGCAATGGGCAAGCTCGGCGCGCTGTGGGACAGCGACGTTATGCATGCCACCAAGGTCACGACCGCAGTCGGCTATATCCTCGCTTCGGAATTGCGCGCCTGCGGCATCGACATGAGCTTTACGCCGGTGCTCGATCTGAACTACGGCCAGTCGCAGGTAATCGGCGATCGCGCGTTCCATAGCGATCCGCGCGTCGTGGCGATGCTCGCGAAAAACCTCAACCATGGTCTTGCGCTCGCCGGCATGAGCAACTGCGGCAAACACTTTCCGGGGCATGGTTTCGCGCACGCGGACTCGCACGTCGCGATGCCCGTCGACGACCGCTCGCTGGCGGACATTCTGCGCGATGACGTAGCGCCGTATGACTGGCTTGGGCTGTCGCTCGGCTCGGTGATTCCCGCGCACGTCGTCTATCCGCAAGTCGACTCCAGGCCGGCGGGCTTTTCTCGCATCTGGCTGCAGGACATCTTGCGCGGCAAGCTGCGCTTCGAAGGCGCTATTTTTAGCGACGACCTCTCGATGGAAGCCGCGCGCCAGGGCGGCACGCTCACCGAAGGCGCGACTGCCGCGCTGCAGGCCGGTTGCGACATGGTGCTAATCTGCAATCAGCCCGAAAAGGCCGAACAGGTGCTGGACGAATTGCGTTTCACGCCATCGAAGGAATCGCAGCAGCGGCTCAAACGCATGCGCCCGCGCGACAAGGCGCTGAAGTGGAGCAAGCTGGTGGCGGAGCCGCGATATCTGCAAGCGCAGGCTTTGCTGCGCAGCGTGTTCGCCTGAGCGACGCTCGAAGACAGTAGATAAACCAACGGCGCCTCGCTTCAGGCGCCGTTGTTCATTGGTCATATGCGCGCGCGCATGTGATGTGCGCCGCCCCCGTCCGCTTTGCGAGTGCTTCAACGTGCAAAGCGAAGAGGGCGGTCAGTTCAGCCGCATCCGTTGCAGTTTGTTGTACAGCGTCTTCGGGCTGATGCCCAGCAGCGACGCCGCCCGATGGCGTGTACCGCCCACCGCGTCGAGCGTCGCGCGAATCAGCATTTCTTCCACATCGGCGAGCGGGGTGCCGACCGTGACTTGAACGCGGCTGCCATTCAGATCGCGACCGTTGACTGAGCCGGCTTCGTCGGCGCGCAACGACTCCAGCACGTCGCCCGACGCGTGGTACGCGCGCCGCACGCGGTCCTGCAACTCGCGCACGTTGCCCGGCCATTCGTATGTCAGACATTCGCGCAGGAAGTTGGGCCCAATCTGCTTGGCGACGTCGGACACGCCGCGTGCCGCGGCGTCGTGATTCAGTTCGTCGACAATCGCCTGCGCGATCAGCGCAGGATCTTCGTCGCGCTCGCGCAACGGCGGCAGCGTCACCGCTGCGGCTTCGAGACGCAGCGCGAGGTCCTCATGCAGACTGCCGTCTGCGACCGCAGCGCGCGGCGGCTTGCGCGTCGACGCGATCAACCGGAAATCGGTCACGACCTGACTCGTGCCGCCGACCCGCATGAAGGTCTGCGAATCCAGCGCGCGGAGCAACGCTTCCTGCTGCGCGCGCGGCAACTCCGCGATCTCGTCGATGAAAAGCGTCCCGCCGCTCGCCTGCTCGAAGAGGCCGGGCTCGCGCTGATCGGCGCCGCTAAACGCGCCGCGTTCGTGGCCGAACAGCACGCTATCCAGCGAACGCAACTGCGAACTGGCCGCGCTGCGGCAATCGAGCGTGACGAACGGGCCTTTGCGGCGCCGGCTCATATCGTGCATCGTCTGGGCGGCCACCTGCTTGCCGGTACCGGCTTCGCCTGAAATCAGTACGGCCGCTTCGGTCGGCGCGATATGTTCGATGGTGTCGTACACGTGCTGCATCGCGGCGCTGCGGCCCAGCACCGAGCCGAAGCGCCCGAGTTGACGCAACGATGCGCGCAGCGTCTGCACTTCTTCCGTCAACTCATACGGGCGCGGAATTCTCGCAAGCAGACTGCGCAGGCGGGGAATGTTGACCGGCTTGAGCAGATAGTCCCAGATGCCATGTCGCAAGCCTTCGATTGCGCTTTCCACGGTCGCATTGCCGGTCATGACGATCACGGGCAGTGCGCCGCCTGGCGGATGCGCGGGCAGATGCTGCAACAGATCGAGCCCGCTGCCGTCGGGGAGATTCAGGTCGACCAGAACAACGTCGGGGATGAAGCGCGTCAGCGCGGCGCGCGCTTCGGCGATGGTCGTTGCGGTGTCGACGGAAAAACCATCCGCGGCAAGAATCGCGGATAGGCCCGACAGGCTATTGGGGTCGTCTTCAACAATCAGAGCGTGTGGCATGGCGAGCGCAACTTTTTAAATGGATGAAATAGCCGCTTTTTTGCGCCTGAACCGCAGCGCGGCGAAGCGGGCACGATGGCTGGCCGGTACTGTCGGTCGGATGCGTCGCCACGCAAGTCAGCACTAGCCGGGCGGCGCGCAAGCGGCCTCCCGGTCGGCATGACCGCGGTACCCGGCATTCATGACACCGGGCGAAGCGGGCGGCGAGTCGACTCACGTAGTTCTGGTCCTTTGCTGTATCTGGGCGGGCGATTCGCCGCGCGCTGGTTAGCGTTGCGGCCCGCCTGGTTCTATTCGCCGGCATCCTGCGGCCACGATGCAACGCTGCAAGGGCGCCGGCGCTTACTTCGCGTCCGTTGCTTCTGCTGTCACAAATCCCGATTGCTGTCGAAGAAGCGGCGTACTTCGCGCTCCGCGTCCTCGCGAGTCTTGCCATAGCGTTCCTGAATCAGGCCCGCGAGCCGGTCGGCGCGACCTTCGGCCTTGGTGAGTTCGTCGTCGGTCAGTTCGCCCCATGCAGCCTTTGCCTTGCCGACCAGTTGCTTCCACTTGCCTTCTGCGATGTCGTTATTCATCTCGCATCTCCGGAGTCGAGAGATATTGGGTATGGGGTCTCTAGCACGAGCTATGCCAACGCGCTTTGACTTGGCATATCAAGGGCTTACATTCGCCCACACGGCAACATCGAACGCTGCAACCGGAAATTTGGACAAAATTGCCGGTAAAGTTTTCCTCAACAATACTCGGCGGCACAAAAAAGAAAAAGCGCCCAATTGGGCGCTTTTCATTTTTTGCCAGCGCACGTTGCGTCGCGCTGGGCGGGGGCCTCTTGCCGGCGGTTATGCGCGGCTACGATACTCGTGCGTACGCGTGTCGATTTCGATCTTGTCGCCGATGTTGCAGAACAGCGGCACTTGCAGTTCGAAGCCGGTGTTCAGCTTGGCATTCTTCAGCACCTTGCCCGACGACGTGTCGCCCTTCACAGCCGGTTCCGTGTAGATGATTTCGCGGACCAGCGTGGTCGGCAGTTCGACGGAGATGGCTTTCTCGTTGTAGAACACGACTTCGCAAGTCATGCCGTCTTCGAGGTAGTTCATCGCGTCGCCCATCATTTCGGCTTCGACTTCATACTGGTTGTAGTCGGCGTCCATGAACACGTACATCGGGTCTGCGAAGTACGAGTACGTCACTTCCTTGCGCTCGAGCACGACGACGTCGAACTTGTCGTCTGCCTTGTACACGCTTTCCATGCCTGCGCCGGTCAGCAGGTTCTTGAACTTCATCTTGACGACGGCGGAGTTGCGGCCCGATTTGTTGTATTCGGCCTTTTGCACGACCATTGCGTCTGCGCCGATCATTACGACGTTGCCGGTGCGGAGTTCCTGTGCGGTCTTCATAAAACTGTCCTGTACGAAATAAGTAGCTTCAACTTGTGCTCAACGGCATACGGCGCAAGCGGCTTCGACGTTTCCTGCGCTTTACGCCGCGCCGCGATGAGACGGCCCGGCGAGAAGCGGTGCATGAAGCGCGGTTGGCTTGCTGCGAGGGTTCCAGTGGCGTAGCCGATGCGACGCGTTCCGCAATTCCCGCAAATCCGTTACCTGCTTTTTACCCGATGCGGGCGTGTACACGAGTGGCGCCGGTCGGCAGCGTGTTTCCTGAAGTGCGCTTCTGCCCACCGTTTCTCCACCGAGTGCATGCGGCTTGCGCGAAGCGTCGCGTTGCATCTTTGGATGCCGGGGGATCGGCTAAAAGCCGGACACTAAAGCCAACTGAATCCAGGATTTTTTGCTGCGATCGGGCCGCGCTTGCGTCGTCGGCCGTTGGATAACCGCTTATTTTAACTGACTTTTTGTGAACAAGGCCAGATTTCCAGCGAGGTCGCCGACTCGCGCGAGTTCGCCGGCCCATTCGACGGCGCGTCGCTGCAGCGCCGGGTAGTGGTCGCGCAGCGTTGCCCAGTCCGGGTCGCCGACGCCGTTCCAGGCATGCCAGAAGCGCGCTAGCGCGGCGCGGGCATCGACGGGAAGCGTGCGGCCGTAGTGTTCAAGCGCGGCGTCGAGTTTCGGCAGATGCGCGTCGTCCGCTTGCGGGTAGATGTGCCAGACGAAGGGCTTGGCGGCCCACTGCGCGCGCACAAACGAGTCCTCGCCGCGCACGAAATTGATGTCACTGGCCCAGAGCAGCGCGTCGTAGCCGGATTGTTCGGTGAACGCGAGGCCATGTGCGCTCAATCCGCCGCGCTCCGCACGACTGCCGGCGGTGAACGCCGGCATTCCGAAAAAGCGCGCGACCGCGCCGGAGATGCGGCCCTCGGGCACAAGCAGCACCACAGGTTCGACACTGTCGCGCCATTGCTCGAGCAGGTTGTCGACTGCCGGGTTCTCATAGGCGAAGAGCGAAACGACAGTCGCCCCGACAGGCGGCGCGCGTCCCACGGCCTGCAGCCACCACGCTTCTCGTGCCGCGGGCGACGCCTCGAACGCCGCGCGTGCGGCATCCAGATTCCGCTCCTTCAGCACGCCGCCCGTGCCCGGCCCGAGACCGGGAAAGAAGAACGTCTTGACGAGCGGATAGCGTGGATGCGGTGACGGTCGCAGGTGAAAGTCCGCGACCCAGTCCTCGGCGCTCAGATATTCGAGGTTGATCCACACAGGCGGGCGCTTGCGCTGCGCCATCGCAGCCACGTAGATGGGCGGCAGTTCGCAGGCGAACGCCTCGATCACCACGTCGGCCACTTCGAGCGTGTCGCCGGCATGCGTCGGCGCGTGCCAGTGTTCGACGACGATCCCGTCGATGGTCTGCCGTGCACGATCGAGCGCGAGCGACGGACACAGTTTCTGGAACGCATGCAGATCGTCGACGAAGACTCGCACTTGCCACCCGTGCTCGCTCGCGAGCTGACGCGCGAGGCGCCAGCACACGCCGATGTCGCCGAAATTGTCGATTACCGCGCAGAAAATATCGCACGCGATCGCTGCGGACGGTTCGTGAGGCGCAGCGGCGGCTGGATCGGCGGCTGGGTCGGCGGTTGGGCCGACGGCTGGGTCGGATGGCGGCGCGGTGGAGGGCATCGGCGGGCTCGGGCGGACGCGGAATGTTCTAAACTGGCGATTCTAGTGCGACACGCACGCTCGTGTCCGGGTAGCCCCAACGTAAGGGGCATCGACTAGCGGCAAAGGAGGCGTCTGTATGAGCCTAACCAGTCGCGAAGATATCACGCGGAGCATCGGGAAGGGGCGCGAGTCCCTCGACGCAACTGCTCGGAAGTGGGGTATCTCTTGTAGCGAAGCGAGAGCCGGTAGAGGTTTGCCGGGTCTCGTCCATACGAGTCTCGGTGAAGCACATCCTCCGAGAGCTCGCATTGCATTGACCTGATTACCGTCAGGTCCCGCCCAGTCAGCGGCTTCATCTCCGCCGACTGGGCGGAGTGATGTATGCAATTCCTGCGCCGTCATCGGCAACGGATTCGCGAACCGATACGAGCGAAAAGCTCGGCGTGTCATTGTTTGGCCTCGTCAGTTGCACGGCGAGGATAGTGAACCTGCTGTACGACCAGCAGTAGCCTAGGAAGACATGCGTCACTGGCAACGGTGGGGTGTGAAGCTCTTCTGACAATGTAGCCCCCGGATGTTTCGGGCAGGCCATTCCCGTGAGGGATTGGTCTGGACACTCCTAGCAGCAATGGGGTCGAGGAGCTAGGCTGGCTGATAGGGTTAACGTATGTGAACTGCTGATAAACCTCGTTACCAGTGAGGAGCCAAAGCTGCTTGAACATCGGGCTCTAACCAAAAAGGTACGTGGCTGGTTAGCCCACTTAGAATTTGGGCTACGTCGTTGTCAAGCCACCGGGGGATAGGCGGAACCTACGTCAGTCGTGTGACACGCCGGGAACGTGGTAAGCCTGTATGGTTGCCAGCCGTCGTTTGGCTGGCAGGCGAACCGCAAGGGACGCTGTTGATTGTGCAGGTATGGGAGGACGGAAAAAGCGAATGTCGGGCTGTAATGGCCCGGATAGGAGTTGAGACATTACTCCACGCGAAAGCGGGCAGACTTCCGTCTGGTCTACCGTCGCAGGGCGGCTGACTACCCTCTGTAACTTGGTTAGGTGCGAACGCATGCGCTCGTACTGAGGTGTTTGTCCGAGATGGGGGCGCATGCGCTCCTATTGAGGTGTCTGTTGTTCCCCAGAGGGGTGTGTCTGCCCCTCTGGGGGAGATGCGCCTTCTACCTGGGGACTTTTTCCAAGTAGGAGAGCAGCATGAAAGTATCTGGTCGAGAGACCGGGTCTGCGCTTTCCCATGCGCCAGACAACTGGAACGCTGTCGATTGGCGTCGGGTTGAACGGAACGTGAGAGGGATGCAGATTCGAATTGCGAAGGCGACGCGGGAAAGTGACTGGCGCAGGGTGAAAGCTCTGCAACGGATGCTGACTCGCACGTTGTCTGCGAAGCTGTATGCGGTACGACGTGTTACGCAAAACCAGGGTGCGCGAACGGCGGGAGTCGATCGCGAACTGTGGGACTCGCCTGAAAGCCGGTGGGAGGCCATCGGTGGGTTGAAGCGGCGCGGGTACAAGCCTCTGCCATTACGGAGAGTCTTTATCCCCAAGGCCAATGGAAAGGAGCGCCCGCTGGGCATCCCGACCATGCGGGACAGGGCGATGCAAGCTCTGTATCTGCTGGCGTTGGAGCCGGTGTCGGAATCGACGAGCGACCCGAACTCTTATGGGTTCAGGATAAACCGTTCGACGGCTGATGCTATGGGTCAGGTACGTGCTTGCACGTCCCGGAAGGATTCGTCCCGATGGGTACTGGAAGCGGATATCAAAGGCTGCTTTGACCACATCAACCACGACTGGCTGGAAAACCATGTCCCCATGGACAGGGAAATTCTCCGGAAGTGGTTGAAGGCTGGCCTGATTTACAAGGGTCAGCTACAGGCGACTGAGGCCGGTACGCCGCAGGGAGGGATCATCTCCCCGACACTGGCGAATGTGACGCTGAACGGGCTGGAGCGTGAACTGGTTGCGCACCTCGGTGCGAAATTCGGGATCGTCAAGGCTAAGAAGTTGAAGGTCAATGTGGTGCGATACGCGGATGACTTCGTGATTACCGGCGACTCGCGAGAGATACTGGAAAGCGTGGTCAGGCCTTGGGTGGAAGCGTTCCTCGCTGTTCGAGGCTTGCAACTGTCTGAGGTAAAAACGCGCGTCACTCACATTGATGACGGCTTCGATTTCCTTGGGTGGAATTTCCGAAAATACTCGGGAAAACTGCTCATCAAACCGAGCAAGAAGAACGCGCAAGCGTTCTATCGCAAGGTGGCGGAAACGATCAGCGGCAACAAGACGGCAAAGCAGGGGGATCTAATCCAACTGCTGAACCCGATGTTGCGCGGATGGGCGCAGTATCACCGTCCGGTCTCAGCCAAGCAGACGTACAGCCGCTTGGAGCATCTGATTTTTCGGAAGCTCTGGCGGTGGTCGAAGCGGAGGCACCCGCAAAAGAGCGCTGTGTGGGTGAAGCAGAAGTACTTTCACTCTATCGGTGCCCGGCACTGGGTGTTTGCGGTTCGTACGGAACGCGAAGACGGCAGTTGGGGGCTGAATGAGCTATACCAGCTTAGTGGTATGGCTATCAAACGGCACACGAGGATCAAGGGCGAGTTCAACCCTTTTGATCCGACATGGGAGCAATATGGCGAAACCTTGCGGCAGGGGCGCATGTGGGAACAAATGCGCTACCGAAAGCAGTGGGCGACGCTGTATATGTCACAAGGCGGGCTATGCGCGCATTGTGGCTGTGCGCTAACGGACGAAACGGGCTGGCACGACCATCATCTGGAATATCGGATGCATGGTGGTACCGACGCTCTGTCCAACCGGGTGCTGCTCCACCCGCACTGCCACCAGCAAGTGCACGCTGGTAAGCTGGTTGTAACTAAGCCGGTTCTGTCGTAGACAGAACTTTGTTTGTAGATTTGAGCCGTATGCGGGGAAACTCGCACGTACGGTTCTCGGGGGGCCCGGCTTTCGCAAGAAAGTCGGGCTACCCGACAAGCACCCGTTCGATCTCCTCGCGCCGGACTTCTTTGAGCGCGAAACCGATGCGGCCACACCAGGCCAGACGGGGCCACCGCCCGCGAGACAGTTCCATCAGCCGATCCTGCATGACCGAACCCGAAGCAAACATCGCTTTCGAGCCGAAAAAAGTGCTCGCCCAGTTGCCGCATCTGCCCGGCGTCTATCGCTATTACGACACGCACGGCGCGGTGCTGTACGTCGGCAAGGCGCGCGATCTCAAGAAGCGTGTTTCGAGCTATTTCACGAAGACGCAGCTGTCGCCACGCATTGCGATGATGGTGACGCGCATTGCGCGCATCGAGACGACCGTGACGCGCTCCGAGGCAGAAGCGCTGTTGCTGGAAAACAATCTGATCAAGGCGCTCGCGCCGCGTTACAACATTCTGTTTCGGGACGACAAGTCGTATCCGTACCTGAAGCTGACCGGCCACAAGTTTCCGCGCATGGCCTATTACCGCGGCTCGGTGGATCGCAAGAACCAGTACTTTGGTCCGTTTCCGAGCGCGTGGGCGGTGCGCGAGAGCATTCAGATCCTGCAGCGTGTATTCCAGTTGCGCACGTGCGAAGACTCCGTGTTCAACAACCGCACGCGGCCGTGCCTGCTACATCAGATCGGCCGTTGCACGGCACCGTGCGTTGGCAACATCGGCGAAGAGGACTACGCGCGCGACGTCGCGAATGCGTCGCGCTTTCTGCTCGGCCGTCAGGGCGAAGTGATGAAGGAACTCGAGCAGAAGATGCATGCGTTCGCGAGCGAGCTGAAGTTCGAGCAGGCTGCGGCCGTGCGCAATCAGATGAGTTCGCTGTCGACGGTGCTGCATCAGCAGGCTATTGAGGTCGGTAGCGATAGCGATGTCGATATTCTCGCGGTGGTCGCCCTCGGCGGCCGCGTCTGCGTGAATCTCGCTATGGTGCGCGGCGGCCGGCACCTCGGCGACAAGGCGTATTTCCCCGCGCACGTTGAAAGTGCGTTGACGGCGGAAGAGGGTGGTCTCGAAGAGGAAGGCGACGACGACGTTTTGGTCGACGTCGCCTCGGATGCAGGCTCGGTCTCTGCGGAAAACGCGCACAGCAATGTAAGCGGCGACAAACTATCGTCGGACACCGCGGATGCGCTTGCAATCGCGCAGGAACTGCCGCCGGAAGATGACGACGACCTCGCTGACGACGCAAGTGACGCGGGCGACGCAGGCGCGCTGGATGCCAACCCCGATTCAAGTTCGGAACCGGCGAAGCCGCGCAAGAACAGCGCGTCGGGCAGCATCGAATCGGAAGTGCTCGAGGCGTTCATCGCGCAGCATTATCTCGGCAATCGCGTACCGCCCGTGCTGGTGGTCAGCCACGCGCCGGCTACGCGAGAACTCGTCGACGTGCTGATCGAGCAGGCCGGCCACAAGGTCACCGTGCTGCGTCAGCCGCAAGGGCAACGACGCGCGTGGCTCGCGATGGCCGAGCAGAACGCGCGGCTCGCGCTCGCACGACTGTTGTCCGAGCAAGGCTCGCAACAGGCGCGCACCCGCGCGCTTATCGACACGCTCGGCATGGAGTGCGACGACCTCGCGCATGTGCGCATCGAATGTTTCGACATCAGCCACACCATGGGCGAGGCGACGCAGGCTTCGTGCGTCGTGTATCACCATCACAAGATGCAGTCATCGGAATATCGCCGCTACAACATTACCGGCATCACGCCCGGCGACGACTACGCGGCGATGCGCCAGGTGCTCACGCGCCGCTACGAGAAAATGGTCGCGCAGGCCGCCGCGAATGCCGCCGACGAGGCCGCCGATCTGCAAAGCGATGCGGCGGTGGATCCGTCGCTCACGCCCGAGGCCGCTGAACCGGTCGCGTCGGGAGGTATCTTGCCCACCATCGTGTTGATCGACGGCGGCAAGGGTCAGGTGGAAATCGCGCGGCAGGTGTTCACCGAGCTTGGGCTCGATACGGGCATGCTCGTCGGCGTCGCGAAAGGCGAGGGGCGCAAGGTCGGCCTCGAAACCCTGATTTTCGCCGACGGCCGCACGCCGCTCGAACTCGGCAAGGAAAGCGCGGCGTTAATGCTGGTCGCGCAGATCCGCGACGAAGCGCACCGTTTTGCGATCACCGGCATGCGCGCGAAACGCGGCAAGACGCGTCAGACATCGCGGCTCGAGGAACTCGAAGGCGTGGGCGCGAAACGGCGTCAGCGGCTGCTGGCGCGCTTCGGCGGGCTGCGCGGCGTGGTCGCGGCAAGCGTCGAAGATCTTGCGAGCGTCGAAGGAATTTCGCAGGCGCTCGCCGAGCAGATCTACCGGCAATTGCACTGAATCGCGGTGCGCGAGTCACATTGCCTCTAGCTGGACGCGGCGGCAACGCTGCTGCCGCGGTACCTTGGGCGACGAGCCCGATGCGCCTCGCCGGCGTCCGCGCGTGGCCTCGCTCCATGTGCTGGGCTCACGCGAGGTGAGTCGCGCAAGCGGTGCGCGCGTCGCTCTCGGCGCCGCTTTGCTTGTGGCACGCACTGCGACACGGCACAATTGCATCTCTCCCGTCAGACGCTGCGCCTGCCCATGCCGTTCAATTTCCCGATTTTCCTGACCTGGCTGCGGATTGTTCTGATTCCGCTGGTCGTCGGCGTGTTTTATTTGCCCGACATGATGATGAGTCCCCCGCACCGTAATCTCGCGGCGGCGACGATCTTCGTGCTGGCTGCGCTGACCGACTGGTTCGACGGCTACCTGGCCCGCAAATGGAATCAGACGTCGGCGTTCGGCGCGTTTCTCGACCCTGTCGCGGACAAGCTGATGGTGACCGCCGCCTTGCTGGTGCTCGTGCAACTCGCGCGAATCGACTCCGCGATTGCCCTCGTGATCGTTGGACGCGAGATCGCAATCTCGGCGCTGCGCGAATGGATGGCGCAGATCGGCGCGTCGAAGAGCGTGGCCGTGAATTCGCTTGGTAAATTCAAGACCGTTTGCCAGATGGTGGCTATTCCGATGCTGCTGTTCAACGGTCCGTTGTCCTTCGGCGGCGTGGCGATCGACACACGAACGTGGGGCTTGTGGCTCATCTATCTCGCGGCATTCCTGACGATCTGGTCCATGCTGTATTACATGAAGCTCGCATGGCCGCAAATTCGCGAGCGCAGCGGGGCTGCCTGAGCGCCGTGCGCGCTCGCATTGAAGGCGATTCGCGGGAACGTCATGAGTGAAATCTGTTCAGTTAAAGAGATTGGCAAAAGGGGTTGACACGTTTCGGTCGTTTCTCCATAATCTCGTTTCTCCGATGCACGCAGTTCGAAACGTCGGTTGCAGTAGAAGGAAGAAGGGCGCAGTAGGGCCTTTTAAGCAGCACAAAAGCAGCAATACGCGGGAGTAGCTCAGTTGGTAGAGCGCAACCTTGCCAAGGTTGAGGTCGCGAGTTCGAGCCTCGTCTCCCGCTCCAGATTTTTGAAGCAGCGCGTTGGTCGGTAATGTAGTTGAGAAGTGCAAGGCGTTGCGAAGCAGTGCAATGCGGGAGTAGCTCAGTTGGTAGAGCGCAACCTTGCCAAGGTTGAGGTCGCGAGTTCGAGCCTCGTCTCCCGCTCCATACATCAGGGGAAGCAACGCTTCCCTTTTTGTTTGGTGGACTGATGGTTGTCCACGAGACAAATCAGCGAATCTGCAGCTAGATTCCGATCCGCTTGCGGCGCGATAGCAAAGCGGTTATGCAGCGGCCTGCAAAGCCGTTTAGGCCGGTTCGACTCCGGCTCGCGCCTCCAGTAGTTGAAGTGCAGAAAAGCCCCGCCATGTCGGGGCTTTTCTTTTTTCCGCGTCGACAATCCAGTGCGGGCTCGTGCGTATCGACGTGCTGCGCCGCGCGGACGATATGGCGCACAATGCACGTTTGTTCCTTGTCACACAACGTGCATGTACCTACACAGCACCGGCACGAATGTGCGCCTCCTTGGCTCCATGCATCTCTTTCCCGCATCGAGCCGCAGAACGCCACCGTGGATCGAGCAAGCATATGACTGGGCCGAGGCGCTCGTTTTCGAATCCGACGCGCCGACAATTCTGCCCTTCCTCACAGCCGATTCGCAGCGTGGCGCGCAAAGCCTCGCGTCTTTCCTTTCCGTCGACACCTGGACTCGTCTGCAAGCGGCTTGGCCCGCTCACGGGCCGCTCACGCCGCTCACCGGTTTGCGTCCATGGGCCGCGCTGATCATTGCGCCTACGTTGTTTCAGCAACTCGTCGAGGGTGTCGAGCCGCGCATGCTGCGCTGGGCGACAGGCGAGGGCAAAGCCTATGAGTTCCTGGAGACAGCGCAGGAAGTCGCTGGCGCGCTCGAATCGATTCCGCTCGATGCAGTTGCCGCGGCACTCGAGTTGCTCATGGCCGACATCAGCGAGCCGCAGCGCACGCTCGAGCGCATGCATGAAGCGTGGCTCGATGGAGATCTGACAGCCGTGCACCGCATCGCCGTCGAGTCATCCATGTTCAATCTGCCCGATATCCGACGCACGATTCTGGACGGGCGCAATCACATGTGGGCGGCGCGCATAAACGATTTACTCGCCCGACCTGAACGAACTCTGGTCGTAGTCGGCGCGCTTCATCTATGTGGACCGGGTAACCTCGTCGAACGTCTCGCACGATCCGTCGAGCCGGTGTTTGCCGGCGAGTAGCAGCGGCGCTATGGGGAATTTGTCCGCACGCGTAAAATCGCAGATTGAGAAGCCTCGAATCACTCAGAAAAATCACTCAGGAATCACCCGATCACTACTCGCTGTTTCACGCGATGGTTTCAGAGGACACCCCATGCATCTGCCACCCGTTCCTGGCAATGAAAGCACGCGTCTGGAGACGTTACGCGCGCTGAATATTCTCGATACTTCGCCCGAAGAGCGCTTCGACCGCCTGACGCGACTCGCGAAGCGTCTGTTCGGTGTGCCGATCGCGCTGGTAAGCCTCGTGGATGCAGACCGGCAATGGTTCAAGTCGTGCGTGGGCCTGTCGGCGAGCGAGACGTCGCGTAACGTCTCGTTCTGCGCGCATGCAATCGTGTCGGACGAGATACTCACGGTGCCCGACACGCTGGCCGACGACCGCTTCCACGACAATCCGCTCGTGACCGAAGCGCCCAATATCCGCTTCTATGCCGGTTGTCCTTTGACAGTGCCCAACGGCAGCAAACTGGGCACGTTGTGTCTGATCGACGTCAAGCCACGGGAACTCGACGAAGAAGAGCGCGAACTACTGCGCGATCTGGCGCGTATGGCCGAACAGGAACTGGCGGCCGTGCAGCTCGCCACGCTGGACGACCTCACGCTGCTGTCCAACCGGCGTGGATTCTCCGCGCTCGCCCAACATGCGCTCAATGTCTGCAAGCGCCTGAACAAGCCGGCGTCGCTGCTGTTTTTCGATCTCAACGATTTCAAACAGATCAACGACACGTTCGGTCACGCCGAGGGCGATCGTGCACTAAAGACTTTCGCCGACGTGCTGCGCACCGCGCTGCGCGAAAGCGATGTGATCGGGCGGCTCGGCGGCGATGAGTTCGTCGCGTTGCTCAGCGACGCGGACGAGGTCGCCACGCGCGACGTGACGGAGCGTCTTACGCACTTGCTCGACGAGCGCAATGCGCAGGATCAGCGCGGCTATCGGATTCGCTTTAGCGTTGGGCAGATTCAGTACGACGCCGGGCGGCACGGTTCCATCGCCGAATTGCTCACCGCGGCCGACGCCGCGATGTACAGCCACAAGCAGGCGTCGAAAGTGCGCGCCGCGCGAGGCGCGTAAGCAATTGATTATTCCGGTGCCGCGACGCGCGGCATCATTGTCCATTCGCCGCCGTCGGTGACGGCGCGCTTCATCCCCAAAGCCTGTCATGACCGAACCGCAACACACCGCTGCCGCGAGGCTCGCGCAACTCGAATGGCGCTGGAAGGCGTTCGATGAACTCACGAGCGCCGAGGTCTACGCGATGCTCGCCGCGCGCAGCGCTGTCTTCGTGATCGAACAGAACTGCCTGTATGGCGATATCGACGGTCTCGATCTCGAGGCCTGGCATCTGCTCGCGTTCGGCGCAACGGAAGATGCAACCGCGGGCGCAGCGCGACCGCCGCTCGCCGGCTATTTGCGCGTGCTTCTACCCGACGCCGACGACGGCGATATTCGGATCGGCCGCGTACTGACTACCGCGGAATTCCGCGGCATCGGTCTCGGCAATGCGATGCTCGACCGCGCGATCGCGAATATCCGCACGCAGTGGCCTGGCACGCCGATCCGCTTGCACGCGCAGGCACATCTGCAAGGCTTCTACGGCGCTTTTGGGTTTGCGCCGGTGTCCGAGATTCACGAAGAGGACGGCATTCCCCACGTGTGGATGCGTTCGGTCTGAGCGTGCATCGGCGTGCCTGGGTGATCGCCGGGCATCAGCGCGAGGCCGGCGAGGCGTTAGCGGATATCGGCGAGACGTCAGCGGTGAACGCCGACAGTCGATGAAGCCGTGTTCGCGACATCGGCTTTTGTGGGGCTTGCCGGCATCACACGCCGTTCGCCGCGCACGCGTCCGCGCGCGGAGAGGCGCATCCAGTGACGCAACGCGACGAGCGCGCCGATCACGCTCATCATCGAACCTGGGATCCACAGAAGCAGGCCGCCGATCTGTTGATCGCGCATCGGGCTCAGCCAGGTGAACGCGCGCCCGCAGATCGAATAGATCGGATACAGCTCACGCGGCGAAAAGAAGATGAACGCGCCGAGGATGATCTGCGGCGGGATCGCAGCGATCACCACCAGCACGCGCTTGCCCGGCGACAAGCGCGCCGGCGGCGCGGGACGTGGATCGAGCACGAGCCACCAGAACAGCAGGCCGTCGACCACCATGCTCCAGTTCATTACGCGATAAAGCCGCCAGTCGAGCATCGCGACGAAATGGACCGGCGACATCAGCCAGAAGTAAATCAGGCCGACGAACAATGTCACCGCGACGACCGGATGCATGACGACGTCGAGCAGCTTTCGTACGAACGGCAGCGCGAGCGCGGGCCGCACGAAGCGCTGTCGCCAGCGGAACGGAATGCCAGCGCGCAATGCCGCGCCCGGATAAGACAGCGCGATAAAGAAAGGCCCGAGATGATGCAGCACGAGGTGCTGCGCGCGATGCATGAAAAACTCATGCTCGAAGAAATAATCGAGCCGCGTGTGCAACGCGACGTATAACGCCACCAGCCCGAACCAGAAGGAAACGCGGCGCGCGACCGACACCTTTGCCTTGCTCGCGCCGCGCACGAACAGGATTGCGGGCAGCAGCAGAGCGATGACGACCGTCGGTGAGAATTCCCAGGGATCGAGCCAGTAGAGCAGGTTCATTGCCGCGGATTGCCGTGAAATGCCGTGAGTTGCCGTGCTTACTTGGTCTGCGCGGGCGACTTCACCGCGAACGGTGTATCGAGCGTTGCGCCGTCCGAAAACTTCAGCATCAGATGTACCGTGTCGCCCGGCGCGATCTTGTGCTTCGCGCCTTCGAGCATCACGTGATAGCCGCCCGGTGCGATTGCAACCTGCCCGTGCGCGGGCACCGTCAGCTTGTCGACCATCACCATTTTCTGCGACGAACCGTTTGAGACTGTCTGATGCAGCATCGCGTCGCCGTAGTCGGCGCTCGAAATATCGACGAGGTCCACGGGCTTGTCCCCTGAGTTCACGAGCGTCACATAACCGGCGGCCGGCAGGTTGTTCGGCAGCCAGCGGACCCACGCATTCTGTGCGGTGATCGGCTGCGCGCCGACGGCGTGGGCACTCGCCGCGAAAGCAAACGAAAGGGCAAAGGCGCCGGCCACGGCGGAGAGCGTACGCATTCTGGACGTTGAGATCTGTGTCATGGATTGAGTCAGGAGCGTTGATCGACGATGCGGCGCAGATCCTGCGCGATCGCATCTGGAGTGTCGTGGTCGGTGGCGAGCAGGCGTGCGCGGCCTTGCGCGTCGAACACGTAGACGGCGGAACTATGAGTGACTTCGTAATTGCCGTTCGGGTCGCGCTTTTCCATCTGATACGCAACCCTGTAGCGCTTGGCGAGCGATTCGATCTGCCAGTCGCTGCCCGTCAGTCCCTCGGCATGCTTCGAATCGAATGCGCCGACGTAATCGTGCAGAGCTTGCGGCGTGTCGCGCGCCGGATCGACGGTGATGAACAGGATGCGCACCTTCTGCGCGTCGGGGCCAAGCTTTTCTAGCACCTGCATCAGCCGCCCCATGGTTTCGGGACAGACGTCCGGGCAATGCGTGTAGCCGAAATAGACGAGCGAGGCGCGCCCCTTGAACGAATCGCTGCTGACGGGACGCCCGTCGTCGCCTGTCAGCGTGAAGTCGAGGTCGGGCAAATGTCCCGTCACGTTCGTCAGATGCCACGGCTCCGCGCGACTCGTGCAGCCGGCAAGCGCGATCATGGCGAGGAGCGCGCCGGTCCTGATCGTCGAGCGGAACCGGCGCGCGCGGCTCTCGCGAGGCCGCGAGCCCGGGCGCGCTTGCAAGCGTTGCAGTGAGATGTTCGGGAACAAAGCAGGTATCAATGACTCGATTGAAGAGCGGGGCATTGCGCACGCTTTCGAGTGCGCGCGCCCAAACTTGTGCCGGCGAACGGGCGCGATAGTGGACGAAAATCGTCGTAACGCCAAAGTCCCGTTTGGCTGCGACTGTATCGCAAAATGACGGAAGGCGTCGCTCATGGCCCACGGGCAGAGCGTTTGCGAGGCAATATGACGCACATGGCTGAAAGCCCGTTGAAGCCCGATCGTTTCCGTTTTGAACGCAATGCCAGCGAACCGGGGGCGACCTCGCTGCCGTGCTGCTCCGTTTGGCTTGCGGCCCGGCTCTCTTTCTCGAAAAATTGATGGATGCGCGGTAAGATGCGCACACTTTTCCGGCTGCGAAAGGCCGAAAGGCAAAATACCCGATGCAACCACTTCCGGCTTTCCTGTCTCGTGGCGAGACCGCATTTTTCTTCGATTTCGACGGCACGCTCGTCGAACTCGCGCCCACGCCGGACGGCGTGCAGGTGCAACCTCGCGTCATCGAGCTACTCGCCGAACTGCGACGCTTGACCAATGGAGCGGTCGCTGTGGTGTCCGGGCGCGGCATCGACAGTATCGACGCTTTTCTCGGCATGCCCGATCTGCCGATTGCCGGTCTGCATGGCGCCGAGCGGCGCGATGCGAACGGCGATACGCAACGTATCGGCTTTCACGACGAACGCCTTCTGCGTATGGAGCAGGTTCTGGCCGAGGTGGTCAACGCCAACCCTGGCATGCTGCTCGAGATCAAGGGCGCCGCGCTCGCGCTGCACTACCGCAATGCGCCGGATCGCGAGCAGGCGGCGCGCGAGGCGACCGAGCGGCTGGTCGCGGATTATCCGAACTCCTACGTGCTGCAGCCGGGCAAGATGGTCTATGAAATCAAACCGAAGGACGTCGATAAAGGCCGCGCCATGCGCGCGTTCCTCGACGAGCCGCCGTTCGTCGGACGCAAGCCGGTTTTTGCCGGCGACGACCTGACCGACGAGAAGGGCTTCGCCGTCGTCAACGAGCGCGACGGACTGTCGGTCAAGGTCGGCGCGGGCGAGACGATCGCGCAAACGCGCGTCGAATCCGTCTCCGCGCTGCTCGACTGGCTAGAGACGGTCGTTGCGGCGGCGCGTGCAGGATGAGCGACGCGGTATCCGGCGCAGGACGTTTACAACGCACACGACATAGTGCGACAACAAGGCATTACATCGGGGACAGCGTTTCATGAGCCGATTGATTATCGTTTCGAACCGGGTTGCGCCGATCTCGGAGGGCGGTCCGGCGGCGGGCGGTCTGGCGGTCGGCGTGTACGACGCGCTCAAGGAGACCGGCGGCATGTGGTTCGGCTGGAGCGGCGACGTGCTGAGCTCCGGCCAGCCGCAGATCAAGGTCGAAGAGCGCGGCCCGGTGACTTTTGCGACCATCGCGCTGATGCGCCGCGATTACGACCAGTACTATCGCGGCTTCTCGAACGCGACGCTGTGGCCGGCCTTTCACTACCGCGCCGACCTGCTGCAGTATGACCGGCATGACTTCGAGGGATATTGCCGCGTGAACGCGTGGCTTGCGCAGCAACTCGTGCCGCTGCTACGTGAAGACGATGTTATCTGGGTCCACGACTATCACCTGATTCCGTTCGCCGAGGCGCTACGCGCGGCGGGCGTGAAGAATCGCATCGGCTTTTTCCTGCACATTCCGTTTCCGGCTTCGCAGGTTCTGCTGGCTGTGCCGCCACATCGCGAACTGGTACAGGCGTTGTGTTCGTTCGATCTGCTCGGTTTCCAGACCGCCCCTGACCTGCGCGCTTTCTGCGATTACATCGTCAACGAGGCGAACGGCACAGTCGACGCCTCGGCCGCCGGGCCGCTCGCAGTCCATGCGTTTGGCCGCACGTTGCGTGCAGCGGCTTATCCGATTGGCGTGTATCCGGACGAGATCGCCGAACTCGCCAAGGCGGGTGAGCGTGGCAAGCCGGTGCGCACGATGAAGGCTACGCTGCATTCGCGCAAGCTGATCATGAGCGTGGACCGTCTCGATTACTCGAAGGGACTGGTCGAGCGGTTTCGCGCGTTCGAGCGTCTGCTGGAACACGCCACCGCGCAACGCAACAAGGTGTCGTTCCTGCAGATCGCGCCGCCGACCCGCGCCGACATGCACGCCTATCAGGACATCCGTCTGCAGCTGGAAGGGGAGTCGGGCCGCATCAACGGACGTTTCGCGGAACTGGACTGGACGCCGATCCTGTACATCCATAAGCAATACGAACGCTCGGTACTCGCCGCGCTCTTTCGTACCGCCCATGTTGGCTATGTCACGCCGTTGCGCGACGGCATGAATCTGGTCGCCAAAGAGTACGTGTCGGCGCAGGACCCGGAGAATCCGGGCGTGCTTGTTTTGTCACGCTTCGCAGGCGCGGCGCAGGAACTGGACGGTGCGCTGATCGTCAATCCGGTGGATATCGACGGCATGGCCGATGCGCTCGCCAAGGCGCTCGACATGCCGCTCGCGGAGCGTCAGGCGCGTCATCGCGACATGATGGCGCAGTTGCGGGAGAACAATGTCTCAGTCTGGCGCGACAATTTCATGCGTGACTTGCAGAACGCCGGTGGTGCAACCCGCACCAGGAGCGGGCGGGCGCGTACCGCTTCGGGGAAGAAGACCGCGCGCGAGGTTCTCGCGAGCTAGCTACGGTGAGCCGGTTCTAATCGGAAAAACGAAAAAAAGCCGCTTGAAAAAGCGGCTTTTTTTTGACTAGACACGTTTCTGTCTATGGCGCACGGCTCAGATAACGTGCTGTTCGTCGACTTTCTTTCCGCCCACATGGAGGGTAGCGCCCTTGCCGTATTGCTTCGACAGCAGGTCGCGATACAGCCCGGGACGCAGGCGCAACTCTTCGGGACTGCCGTCGTCGATCACCTTGCCGGCGCTCATCACGATAATGCGGTCGAAATTGTTGAGCGTCGACAGGCGGTGAGCAATGGCGATCACCGTGCGGCCTACCATCAGCCGGTCGAGCGCCTTCTGGATCGCTTCTTCGGATGCGCTGTCGAGCGCAGACGTGGCTTCGTCGAGCAGCAGGATCGGCGCATTCTTCAGGATCGCGCGTGCAATGGCGATCCGCTGACGCTGTCCGCCTGACAGCTTCACGCCGCGGTCGCCGACGATCGTATCGAAGCCTTCCGGCATCGCTTCGATGAAGTCGGTGCAGCGGGCCTCGCGCGCCGCAGCCAGCACTTCTTCGCGGCTCGCTTCGGGGCGGCCATACGCGATGTTCTCGTACACCGTGCGATGGAACAGCGAAATGTCTTGCGGCACGAGCGCGATCGCATGGCGGAGGCTGTCCTGCGTGATCGTGTTGATGTCCTGACCGTCGATTTTGATCGAACCGCCTTGCGTTTCGTAGAAGCGCTGCAGCAAGGCGAGCACGGTCGACTTGCCCGCGCCCGACTTGCCGATCAGACCGACTCGCTGGCCCGGCTCGATATGCAGGTCGAAATGGTCGAGGATCGGCCGGCGGCGCGGATAGGCGAACGTCACACTTTCGAAATCGACCCGACCGCCCTGCGGCACGAGCTCGGTCGCGCCGTCGCGGTCCGGCATGCCATGCGGCTCGAGCAAGGTGCGCACGGCTTCCGCGAGACGGGCCACGTGCTGCGTGACGTCCACCAGCGCGACTGCGAGATCGCGCGTGCCGTGCAGAATAGTGAAGCCGAGCGAGCTGACCAGCACGATGTCGCCCGAAGTCGCTTTGCCTTGATCCCACAGCACGAGCGCCCAGCCCAGCAGGCCGGCCGACAGAAGCGCGGTGATCACCGCGTGCAGCAGACGCAGCTTTTCCAGATAAAGCAGGCTTTGCTGACGCGCGTCCATCTCGGCCTTGACCGTCGCACCGAAGCGCTGCTGTTCGCGAAACGTCATGCCGAAGGCGCGCACGAGACCCATGTTGCTGATGACGTCCACGAGTTCGCCGTCGACCGAGGCCGCCTTGGTCGCGAAATGGTGATGGCGCGCCGAGCCGCGGCCGGCAAGCTTGTACAGCACGACCGATAGAATGGCCGAGCACAGCATCAGGCCGCCGGCCATCAGCGGATTCACCGCGATGATCATGAAGATCGCGCCGAGCACGGCGATGCACGGCGGCAGCACGTTCCAGGCGGTGGTGTTTTCGGCGGTGTAGACCGCATTCGACGTCGCGGTGATCCGGCTTGCCAGCATGCCGGGCTGCTTTTCGGAGTAGTAGGTCGGCGAGTGTCCGCTCAGGTACTGGAACAGGTCACGCCGCAAGTCGCCGGTCACGGCGACAAAAGTGTGGGCGGCGACCCAGCCGCCGACGCGCCACAGCAGATTGTCAGCGGCGATCAGCCCGACCAGGATCGCAAAAGCGCCCCACAGCGGCCCCGGATGATGCCGGCCAGCGCCGAGCACATCGATGAGATGTTTGATCGCATATTGCGAAGCGAGCGCACAGCCCACGGCCGCTATCACGCTGCACAGCACGGTCGCATGAGCGAGCGGGTGCCGGCGGATAAAGCGGAAAAGGAACGCAAGGGGCCGGTGCGCATAGCTCGCGAGCTTGGCGTTCTGGGCGTTGCGCTGGGCGATGGTCAAATGTTCCAATTGATCGTGAGGTTGATGAGGTTCGGGGGTGTGCATGCAAAGCGTGGGCCACGCGAAAAGATCCGCGGCGAAGCCAATGCTTCGCATTGTAAACATGCAAAAGCGATTGCGCCCTGCGTAACCGGGCTTTTGGCGCGATAGATGTCGCGATGGACGTCCGCGACCTACTTCTTGCTCGACTCACTGCAGCGGCAGTGGTTCACGCGGTCGGGGAATGTTTTCGAGATATAATTACAAATTGCATTCAGCCGGCACTCTGCATTCTCTTCAACGGGTACCGGCAAGATCGATGCGAGAACTTACAAGAACCCGCAGGCGAACCGGGGGCAGCCGTAGGTGGCGGCCAGTCCCTACTGTAGAACTGTCTTGCAAAACAAGGGTTTGCAAAGTGTATCCCCCTTGTAACAACGTAAAGACTTTGAAATGTTGTGGTGCAGCGTGCGGCTCGGCATCGATAATGCATGCGCTCTTTGCCTTACGCGGAATTTTCTGACAGTTTGTCAACGTCCGTGTTGTTTGTGCGTTTACCGCACAGGCATGAACGGTGATCATCGTTCGGGCTCTCTAACCTGAAGCGATCTATCGCAGGATTTCTCGAAAGAATAAGGCCCGCGCCGGCATGTCCAGCCCGGCTGACCTGGCGAGCAAGCGAGTCGCTTTTACCAAACGCAGTACTTTTGCCGGTTTTTTACGAGGAGTTCTTCATTATGCGAATCGCACAAATCGCTCCGTTGCACGAGGCGGTTCCTCCCAAGCTGTACGGTGGTACGGAACGTGTGGTGTCCTATCTGACCGAAGCGCTGGTCGAGCAGGGCCACGACGTCACGCTCTTTGCGAGCGGCGATTCGCAAACCTCGGCGAAGCTCGAAGCGTTCTGGCCGCAGGCTCTGCGCCTCGACCCCACCATTCGCGACGTGATGGCGCCGCACATGCTGCTGCTCGAGGAAGTGCGCCGCCGCGCGGACGAATTCGATGTGCTGCATTTCCACATCGACTATTACCCGTTTTCGCTGTTCGCGCGCCAGCCCGTGCCGTTCGTGACCACGCTGCACGGCCGTCTCGACCTGCCGGAATTGCAGCCGATCTTCAACACGTTCAAGGACGTGCCGGTCGTGTCGATCTCGGACAACCAGCGCATTCCGCTGCCGCAGGCTCACTGGCTGCAAACCGTTTATCACGGCCTGCCGGAAAATCTGCTCACGCCGATCAAGGACGTGAAGCCCAGCTATCTCGCATTCCTCGGCCGCATCTCGCCGGAAAAGCGTCTGGACCGTGCGATCCGCATCGCCGAACAGGTCGGCATGCCGATCAAGGTCGCGGCCAAGCTCGACAAGGCTGACCGCGCTTATTACGACGAAGTCATCAAGCCGCTCATGGCGCTGCCGCACGTCGAATATATCGGCGAAATCAGCGAAGCGGAAAAGACGGAGTTCCTCGGCAACGCGCACGCGCTGCTGTTCCCGATCGACTGGCCGGAGCCCTTCGGTCTGGTGATGATCGAGGCAATGGCGTGCGGTACGCCGGTGATCGCTTTCAATCGCGGTTCGGTGCCGGAAGTGATCGAAAACGGCGTGTCGGGCTTTGTCGTCGAAGACGAAATCAGCGCTGTTGCAGCGGTCAAGCGCCTGCATACGCTGCCGCGCGAAACGGTGCGCAAGGCGTTCGAAGCGCGCTTCTCGTCGAAGGTCATGGCGCAGAACTACGTCGCTACGTACGAAGAGCTGCTGCGTCGGAAGCACCGTACCGTGCTGCGTGAAGTCAACGCGAGCTGATTGAGCCGGGCCGGATAGTTCCGGTCCGAGAACGGGCTTGCTGGGAGGAGCGTCTTCTAAGCGTCTCCCCAGCGCCCGCAACGCCCCGCGCGCAAGCCGCTCGCGGGGCGTTGTTGCATCCACGCCGCGTTTTTCGCGTTCCGCGATGCAAAGTGAGCAGTTCAGGCACGCGGCGGCGAGCCGGTCTTCGTAATATCCCTATAATGGCCGTGCCGCGAAATTGGCTGCGGCGCCGCCGACGACAGGAGGATGCCTTGGCGAGAACGAAAGAGACGCGTGCGAATGCCGCGCCCGGCGCCGGAACGATTTTCGCGTTACGCGCTATCGGTCTCGTGCTTCTCGCCCGGTGGCTGTTCTCCATGTCGGAGATGGATCTGACCGCGTCGCTGTCGGCCATGGCCTCCTCGCCGTGGGCGTGCATCAACCTGGTCTTCCTGTTTCTGCTCATCTTTCTTCCTGGCGCACGCGCGGTCGCAGAGCGTCCTTTTCATCCGCTGCCGCAATGGCTGCGGCAAGCGCTGCGGCTATTCGCATTCCTGGGATTTCTGTTCGCGGTGTGGTCGGTTAGCGCCTTTGCGGTGAGCGCCGGCTGGCGCCGCGCCGCGCAAGCCGTGGCGGCGACCAACGGCTGGCTGTTGGCGGCGCCCGCGCTGTATGCGGCCGTTTTGTGGATCTGCCGTCCGCGCGCGCTATGGCGCACCAACATTGCTGCGCGCCGTTTCGCGATCGGCCGCTATGCCGTCTCGCTCGATCCGCTTACGCGCACAGTCAGCGTCTGGGCCGAGCGTCGCAAGGTGGGGCAGTATGACGCGCGCGAACTCTCCGTGCGCTGGGCGGACGTAGCAGGCACGCGCTCTGCGACGGCGCCCACGCCGGTCATCGCGCTCCATGCCGCTGGCGATACTGGCGCCGGCATCGCGTCGTCATCCTCGAGCGGCGCTCCGTCGCTTGCCCGAGCCGCGTTTGGCCGACGTCCGAAAATCGAGTTGCTGTGGGATTCGCCCGCGGCGGCCGGTCACAACCGGCAAACCGTGTTTCGCGCGGCCCTGACGACCGAAGGGGATCGCGTCGCCGCGCGCGCGCTCGACAGCACGTTGCGCCAGGTCTAAGGCAGAGGTTTTGTGCAGTCGGTCACATGCAGTGACGGTTGCGCGCGTTGTAAAGTAAGCCGTGGTCGATAATGAAACAACGATGCCGCTCGTACTGACGGCGGGCGAGTGAAACAACAATCGATATGCCGTGTCGTTTGCAGGAGTCGCTATGCTGGTTCGCTGGTTGCTTGCCGCTCTTCATCTGCTCGCTTATGGCTTCGCACTTGCGTCGATTCTGCGGCGCACGTGGGCGCTGCGTCGTGCCGCGGTGCCAGCGGCGCTCCGCTCGGTGTTCCGGGCCGATACACGCTGGGGCCTCTCCGCACTCGTGTTGATCGTCACCGGCTTGATGCGCGTTTTCGGCAACTATGAGAAGGGCGCCGATTACTATCTCCACGAGCCGCTCTTTCACGTCAAGATGACGCTGCTCGTGATAATCATCGTGCTGGAAGTTCCGTCGATGCTCGCGCTAATGCGCTGGCGCGCATCGATACGAAAAGGCGCAGCGCCGGAGCTGCAAAACGCACGTCGCTATGCGCATTTGAGCGTGATTCAGACTGTGTTGCTCGTGTTGATGGTCTTTGCGGCAACCGGCATGGCGCGCGGCATCGGTTTGCCTGCGGGCGCGGTGTAATGATAGCGGCGCGCCGGCGGAAAATGCCTTGTACAAAGGCCTATTCAGCAAGACACGCCGCATCTTTCCCTCTTCAGTCATTGACCAGCAGGCTTGAATCGTCCACCGCGTGGCTGCGCGCGCGGGGCCGTTCTTGCGATGCCGGCGCTTCATTCAAGCCCTTGATCAGTTCCAGCGCCTGACGCTCGAACAGACGCCGGTACAGTCCGTTCTCGAGTCGGATCAACGTCTCGTGACTGCCTTCTTCGATTACCTTGCCCTTGTCGAGGACGAGCAAGCGGTCGAGTGCGCGCACGGTCGAAAGGCGGTGTGCCACGACGAGCGTCGTGCGGCCTTGCATCAGCCGCTCCATCGCCTGCTGGATCAGCACTTCGCTTTCGCTGTCGAGGCTCGAAGTGGCTTCGTCCAGAATCAGGATGGGTGCGTCCGCCAAAAACGCACGTGCAATCGCCACGCGCTGGCGCTCGCCTCCGGAGAGCTTGATGCCGCGCTCGCCGACCAGCGTGTCGTAAGCGTTGGGCAGCGCGCTGATGAAGTCGTGCGCGTTCGCCAGTCGCGCGGCGTGTTCGATCTCGGCGCGGCTCGCGTCCGGACGTGCATACGCAATGTTCTCCGCGAGCGAACGGTGAAACAGCACCGGCTCCTGCTGCACGATCGCAATCTGACTGCGCAACGACGTCTGCCTGACTTGCGCGATGTCCTGACCGTCGATCGTGATGCGGCCTTCAGACACGTCGTAAAGACGCTGAATCAACTTGATGAAGGTCGTCTTTCCCGAACCCGAATGGCCGACCAGCCCAACGCGTTCTCCGGGCGCAATGCGCACGGAGAAGTCGCGATAGAGCGGCGTGGCGTCCGCACCGTAATGAAACGTCACGTGCTCGAAGCGGATCTCGCCTTTGCCGATGGCAATCGGACCGGCGCCCGGGCGGTCTTCGATGCCGAGCGGCTGGCGCTCCAGCGAGACGAGTTCTTCCATGTCGTTGACCGAGCGTTGCAAGTTGCGGATGTGCATGCCGACCTCGCGCAGATAGCCTTGCAGCATGAAGAACATCGTCAACGCAAAAGTGATGTCGCCGACGCTCGCCTCACCGCGCAACCACAGTGCCAGCGCGGCGCCGAGAATCGCGGTCTGAATCGCAACTAGCATCGCGCCTTGCACGCCGCCGTTGATCGTGCCGCGAATCCACGTGCGACGCGTGCGGTTGCGCCACTTGCCGATCACACGCGCAAGTAGCAACTCCTCGCGCTCTTCGGCGCCGAAAGCCTTGACCACACCGTTGCAACTCACCGCGTCCGCGAGCGCGCCGCCCATGCGCGTGTCCCACGCGTTGGCGAGGCGCGCGGCCGGCGCCACGAAGCCGAGCGACAGCGCGACAGTCACCGCGATATAAAGCACCGAGCCTACGCCGACCACCGCGCCCATCATCGGCCAACGCCAGCCGAGCAGCAGCGTCGCACCCACCAGCATGACGAGCGACGGGAACAGCGCGATCAGCAGCGTGTCGTTGAGCAGATCGAGCGCCCACATACCACGCGTGATCTTGCGCACCGTCGAGCCGGCAAAGCTGTTGGCATGCCAGTCGGTTGAAAAGCGTTGCACGCGATGGAATGCGTTGGCGGCGATCTCACTCATCATCTTCAACGTCAGCTTGATGATGTTGAAGTACATGGCTTGCCGAAGCAAAGTGGCGCCCAGTCCCAGCGCGGCCAGAACACAAAAGGCCGTGATGGCTGCGTGCCATGCGCTCGCACGTGCGGCCGGGCCGGACGCGATGGCGTCGACAAGGTGGCCGGCGAACATCGGCGTGAGCACGTCCGCCACGGCGGAGAGCATGACAAGCGCGGAAATGACGACAATGCGCCACGGCTGTTGAGCCCAGTGCCGGAAGGTGAAGCCGAGGACATCCTTGAACGCTTGCCCGCGAAAGTCGAGTTTTTTTCTGGTCATTTGCGACAACCCGTTCGCGCATGGCGCACCGGGGTTCCAGTCAGAAGCGAGACGGGGAGACAGTCGAAGCGCGCCGCTTAACGGCAATGAAACTGCTGGCAATAAGCCTGCGGACTTGGCTGCGAACTATCTGGGATTGCGCGGAGCGCCTTTTCAGGCCGACTTGCGCGGTCGACGAGTCAACGTCGTGGGACCATGTCAGGGATGGCCATATGCACTGCGAACATGTGACGCCTCCCTGTGGTCAATGAGGTGGAGAGAGTAGACGGGGCGAATGCCCGAAAGCCGACTATAGCAGCACTGTTTTGCCGCCGCAATCGACGAGGTTTCGTTGTTGACTCGCACGCACACCGTGCTCCCGACGACAGATATCGACATGCAAGCAGCGAGAAATACAATGACGAGGCAAACGGGAAGTGACGAAACGGAAAACACAAAACGGAAAAGGGCTTACGCATTGCTGCGTAAGCCCTTTTTTCTTCGGTGATCGACACACCAAAATTCTGGTGGGTAGTACTGGGATCGAACCAGTGACCCCTGCCGTGTGAAGGCAGTGCTCTACCGCTGAGCTAACCACCCGAAGAGATCGAAATTATGCCGGGGATTTGCGAGCTCGTCCAGCACTTTTTAAGCAGCTTGCTCATCCGATACGGGCACGGGTTCGAGGCGCCACACGCTCGTGCCTTTGATCGCCTTGTCGAGGCCATCCAGAACCGCCTGGTGTGCGGCGAGTTCTTCGTCGCTCGCGGCAATCACGACGAGGTCCAGCGAGTCGATGGCTACGCGCGGCGCATGCGCTTCGCCGCTGCCGTGCGATTCGCCAAGCATGTCGATGACAAGGCTTTCCTGGCCGCGTGTCATCGCAAGATAAACCTCGGCGAGCAGTTCCGAGTCGAGCAGGGCGCCGTGCAGCGTGCGGTGGGCATTGCTGATGCCGAAGCGGTCGCACAAAGCGTCGAGTGAATTGCGCTTGCCGGGGAACATCTGCTTCGCGCGCGCGAGCGTGTCGATGATCTCGCCGCAATGGGTGCTGACGGGCGGTAGCCCGAGCAACGCGAATTCGGCGTCGAGGAATCCGATGTCGAATGGCGCGTTGTGAATGATCAGGTCCGCGTCCTGAATGAAGTCACGAAACTGGTCGGCGATCTCCGCGAACTTCGGCTTGTCGCTCAGGAACTCGGTGGTCAGCCCGTGGACGGCCAATGCGCCCGGATCACTGTCGCGCTCGGGGTTGATATAGAAGTGCAGATTGTTGCCGGTGAGGCGCCGGTTCACCAGTTCGACGCAACCCAGTTCGAGGATGCGGTCGCCGGTTCGAGCGTTCAGGCCGGTTGTTTCAGTGTCGAGGATAAGTTGACGCATGTTGAGTTAGCTTTGCCTCAGAAATTGCAGCCGAAAATGAGCGGAGAGAAAGAGGGTCGCGCAGCGTGGCGGCCAACGGTCACAATTCCGCGAGCGACGCGACGCCACGATTGGCGAGCTGATCCGCGCGCTCGTTTTCCGGATGCCCGTTATGCCCGCGCACCCAGCGCCATTCGATCTCATGTTGCGCGACGAGCGCGTCGAGCCGCTTCCACAAATCGGCGTTTTTCACCGGTTGCTTTGCAGCAGTGACCCAGCCTTTCTTTTTCCAGCCGTGAATCCACTCGCTGATGCCTTTCTGCACGTACTGCGAGTCGGTGTGCACAACGGCTTTGCACGGACGCTTCAGCGCTTCGAGCGCGGATATCACGCCCATCAGTTCCATGCGATTGTTGGTGGTATTCGCTTCGCCGCCGAACAGCTCTTTTTCCTGATCGCCGAAGCGCAGCAAAGCGCCCCAGCCGCCCGGGCCGGGGTTGCCCTTGCAGGCGCCGTCGGTATAGATGTCGATGATGTTTGCTGTCATTGAGTATGGTTGCGTGTGTTCGGTGTAGCGGCGGGTGCGAGGCCCGCGGCGAGGACGGGCTTTTTGACCTTGAGTGGTCCGACGAGGCGCATGCCGCGCACGCGCTTGATCGCCTTGATCATGTAGGTCGCGCCGAAGATCGGCCACCAGCGGTCGCCGGCAGCTTCCATGAAGCCGTAGCGGGAGAGCCACTGATCGCTGTCGAGCGGCGGACGATAGCAGCCGAAGCGCCCGCGTTCAAGGTCGAAACCGAGCAGCTTGATCCAGTCTTTCAGACGCGTGAAGGCGATCAGATCGACAGCGGCGGGCACGAACGGCCGGCCCGTCATCTTGCCGACCGATTGCCGCGCGCCCCACAACGAAAGCGAGTTGAAGCCGAGAATGATCAGCTGGCCTTCCGGCATCAGAACGCGCTCCGCTTCGCGCAGCAGGCGGTGCGGATCGCTCGTGAATTCGAGTGTATGCGGCATCACGATCAGATCGACGCTCTGGGCTTCGAACGGTAAATCCAGCAGGTCGCACCAGACCGCGCTGCGTCCGGCGGGCGAGGGCAGCGGTGCCGACGCTGGTCCGCCGCGCGTGGCGCCGTTGCCCGGGGCGCCTCTCAACCCGTCTCTTAAGCCGTCTCGCAAGCCGTCCATTGAGCCCTTCCCGGCAAGTGCCTGAGCGTGCGGGAAACTATACGGCGCACTCGCGCCGCTCGCGGCATCGAGCACGAGCCCCCGGCAGGGCATGCGGTTTTCGCGCAACGCGTCAAGCTGCGGCAGGCCGAGTTGCAGCGCGTGGTAGCCGAAAACGTCCGACACCACTCGGTCGAGCTGTGTCTGTTCCCATTCCAGCACGTAGCGGCCGGGCGGCGAATCCGTCCAGGCGGGCCAGTCTATAATCGCTCGGTCAGTCATATCAAAGAATGCGTCGCCTATGAATGCGCTCGAGTACGTACCGGTCCCGGCGTTTGAAGACAATTACATCTGGGTCGTTTCCGACGGATACCATGCGGTAGTCGTCGATCCGGGTGAAGCCGCTCCCGTTCGCGCCTATCTGGCGAGGCGCGGTTGGCGACTGAGCGCTATTTTACTCACGCACCATCATCAAGACCATGTCGGCGGGGTAGCCGATCTGCTGAATGACCAGGCCGTTCCCGTCTACGGGCCCGCTGGTGAAGCGATCGGACATCTCACGCACCGTCTGAAACATGGCGATCGAGTGACGATCGCCGCGCCCGCACTCGATTTGAGCGTACTCGAGGTCCCGGGCCATACGAGCGGCCACATCGCTTATTTCCAGGCGGCGGACCCGGGCGGCACGCCCCATGTGTTCTGCGGCGACACGCTGTTCGCCTGCGGGTGCGGCCGGCTCTTCGAAGGCACGCCGAGCCAGATGTTGTCGTCGCTCGACTCGCTCGCGGCGTTGCCCGGCGCGACCGAAGTGCACTGCGCACACGAGTACACGCTGTCCAACATCCGCTTCGCGCTCGCTTGCGATCCCGACAACGACGAACTGCTTGCCTGGCGCGACAAGGCGAGCGATCTGCGGGCTCGCAATGTGCCCACGTTGCCGACCACGATCGCCCACGAGCGCGGCGTGAATCCGTTCCTGCGTGCCGACAACCCCGCCATTCAGGCGACCTTGCGGGATCAGCTGCATGCCGACGTCCCTGACCGGCTGGCGTCGTTTACATTGATGCGCGAGTGGAAAAACCGCTTCCGGTGACCGGGTTCGTCCAGGGCGCTTCCTCAAGCGAAGAATCGGAAGAATTCGCCAAGCCCTAGATTTGCTTGATATTTTGGTCAATTTCCGATTGACGTAGACGTTACGGTTTCGTACTATCGGCTGCAAATTCCAGCCCTTGTGGAAGCCGAGACGTTCATGCGATTTATCTTTAGTGCGTTGCTGGTCCTGACGCTCGCCGCCTGCGCGAGCCAGGGACCAACGACGATCAGCCCCACCACCGCAACAAATCCCGCCAGCCAGCAAGCAGTAGCCGACGCACTCCGCAAGACAGCCACCGCCAAGGAAACGATTAATGTCGACCAAGGCTCGGTCACGCAGTTGACGAGCGCCGACGCCGATTTATGGGGCCGCATTCGCCGTGGTTTCCAGATGCCGGATCTGCAAACGGATCTGGTCGACATGCAGGTCAACTGGTACGCGCAGCGTCCGGATTACGTGCAGCGCATGACTGAGCGCTCGCAGAAATATCTGTATCACATCGTCGAAGAGCTCGAAGCGCGCCATATGCCGACCGAGCTCGCGTTGCTGCCGTTCATCGAATCGGCGTACAGCCCGCAGGCGTTGTCGGTGGCGAAAGCAGCCGGCATGTGGCAATTCATGCCGGGTACCGGCCGCACTTACAACCTCAAGCAGAACATGTGGCAGGACGAGCGCCGCGACGTGCTGGCGTCGACCAGTGCCGCGCTCGACTATCTGTCACGTCTGCACGACATGTTCGGCGACTGGCAACTAGCACTTGCTGCGTACAACTGGGGTGAGGGCAACGTGCAGCGCGCGATTGCGCGCAATGAAGCGGCGGGCTTGCCGACAGACTATCTGAGCCTGCGCATGCCCAACGAAACGCGCAACTACGTGCCGAAGCTGCAGGCGGTCAAGAACATCGTGTCGAACCCGCAAATGTACGGGCTCGCGTTGCCGTCGATCCCGAACCACCCATATTTTGTGACCGTCACCACGTCGCACGATATCGACGTGGACATGGCCGCCAAACTGGCTAATCTCTCGCTCGACGAATTCCGTTCGTTGAACCCGTCGTTCAGAAAGCCGGTGATTCTGGGCGCTACGCAGCCGCAAATCCTGCTGCCGTTCGACAACGCGAGCGCGTTCGAGCGCAATCTGAAAACGTACTCGGGTTCGCTGTCGTCGTGGACCACGTATACGGTCACCGAGCGCTCGGCGCCGGCGGCAATCGCGCAAAAAATCGGTGTCGATGCCGACACGCTCATGGAAGTCAACAAGATTCCGGTCGGCATGCGTCTGAAGCCGGGTTCAACCATCGTCGTGCCGCGCGGTTCAGATGACGACGAGGACATCAGCGCGGACGTCGCCGAAAGCGCCGTGCTCGCTATGGAGCCCGACGTTCCCGACACCCGCAAAATGCTGATCCGCGTGCGCCGCAATCAGTCCATGGCGGCTATCGCGTTGCGTTATGGCGTATCCGTCGGGCAGTTGAAGTCGTGGAATCGCACGCATCGGGACAGCGTGACGCGCGGGCAGGTCATCGTGCTGCACGTGCCGGTCGGCAGGACTGTTCCGAGCGAACCGGGTCCCGAGCGTATCGCGACCGACGTCCAGGGTGGCGGGGTCCAGAAGATCGGCACGCGCGTGGGCGGCTCTAAAAGCGAATCGCACAACGACTCAAAGAAGGGGCGTGGCCACTCCGCTGTAGTGAAGGTGTCCGAGCCGGTTGTCAAGGCCGGCAAATCGAAAGCGTCTGCCGAGCCTGCTGGCAAAGTGACCAAAGTGTCGGCTTCCACGTCGAGCAAGACAAAGAAGAGCAAGTAGGCACGGCGGTGCAATCGGGGCCCTGACCGGGCCCCTTGCATTTGGGGCTCGCCCAGCCGGTTCGCTGTGATCGCACTCCCGTTTCATCGACGCCGTCACCCTGTGGTGACGGCGTTTTCCATTTGCAGGGCCGTCGGCGAACACCGTCGAATTCCGATATCGTTCGTCATTTGGCCTGCGGCCAACCGGATATTGAACGTATGTCGTCGACCCACTTGCGCGTCTTTCTGCTGTTTTCTGCCGGTTATTTCGTGTCCTATGTGTTCCGGGGCGTCAATCTCGGTTTTGCGCCGTTTATCACCCACGACCTCGGGTTGTCCGCGGCCGATCTCGGCGTGCTGACCAGTCTGTACTTTCTTGGCTTCGCGGGAGCGCAAATTCCGGCCGGCGTGTTACTCGACCATTTTGGCCCGCGGCGCGTCACGGCAGTCACCTTGCTGTTTGCCGCCGCGGGAATCTGGGTGTTCGGAGCAGCCCACAGCCTCAGAATGATGATGGCGGGGCGGTTGCTCATCGGCGTGGGCGTGTCCGTGTGCCTCGGTGCCGCATTCAAGGCGTTGGCGCAGCATTTCGCATCGGCGCGTCTGCCGCTGATGAACGGTCTCGTCATGGCGATCGGCGGCTTCGGCGGAGTGATGGTCGGCTCGCCGCTCACATGGGTGCTCACCTTCAGCAGCTGGCGTTCGGTCTGTGTTGGCCTGGGCCTATTGACGGTCGCCGTTGCGCTCGCCCAATGGATGCTCGTTCCGGAGACGAATGAAACCCGTCATCAGGCGAGTATCGGCGCGCAGTTTCAGGGCACGCTGCATATTCTACGGAGCGCCACCTTCTGGAAAATCGCGTCGTTTTCCGTCGTCACGCAGGGCGTTTTCTATGCAATGCAATCGCTATGGGTCGGCGCGTGGCTCCGCGACGTTCAGGGCTTCGAGCCGAGGGAAGCCGCTGCACTGGTGTCGATTCTTGGTTTCGCGATGATGGCCGGTTGCGTCGGTTTCGGCGCAGCGGCTCGCAGTCTGGAGCGGCGCGGCGTATCGCTGTATGCGTTTTGCGGCATCGGCATGGCGCTGTATGTGCTGACCCAGCTGCTGATCGTGTTCAACGCGCCACTCCCGGCGAGCTTGCTGTGGGCCGCGTACGGAATCTTCGGCGGGACGGGCATTCTCACGTATGCGGTCATGGCGCGCAGCTTTCCAGCGCAGATGATCGGCCGTGTGAACACCACGCTGACATTGATCATTTTTCTACTGATCTTCGGCTTCCAGATCGGGGTGGGTGCTGTGCTGTCGCATTGGCCGGCGAGCGGCGGCCATTATCCGGCTGCCGCTCACCTCGCGGCATGGGGGATTCTCATCGCGTTTCAGGTGCTCAGCGCAGTCTGGTACGTGCTTCCGGGGCGCAAGCCAGTGCACGCCGCGGCGCACGCTCAGCAGGACGCATGAGCCTTTCCCGGTAATTTTCCGGGAAGCCGCTGAAGTGGCACCCTATAACTCGTACTATCCCGAATCCGGCGACGTAAAACTTGCCGGCTTGCCGTGCAGGCCCGCCCAATAAGGCCTTGACCGAATTGCCGTGGGTCGCGGTGGGATCGGTAGGCCATCTCGGATTTGGAGGGAAGGGCAGTCTCACGCTATAATCCCGAGGTTTGAGCTTATCAACCCGCACCCTAGCGCCTACCTCTTCCAAACCGTTCATCCGCCGCGCGCCACTGGCGTAGCAAGCAGCCCGCATCAAGCCGATCCGTCCACAAAATGGACACATTGGACACCTCGCGCGCACTTTGCAACGTCAACGGCAGTACGCGAGCGAGTCTGCGCGCGCATCGCATGATGCTGTCCGCTGCGGCTCGCAAACCGGATAGGCAGGTCGGCAACAGGGTGTTCCCCCAAGGAGTCTCCCGTGTTGCCGTCATTTTCTCCCGCTCTGCTCGCGCTCGCCGACGGCACGGTCTTTCGTGGTTATTCGATCGGCGCCCCCGGGCATACCATCGGCGAAGTGGTGTTCAACACCGCTATCACCGGCTATCAGGAAATTCTGACTGACCCGAGCTACGCGCGCCAGATCGTGACCCTCACGTACCCGCATATCGGCAACGTCGGCGTGAACGCCGAAGACGTCGAAGCGACGAAAGTCCATGCCGCCGGGCTGATCATTCGCGACCTGCCGGTTCTCGCGTCGAATTTCCGCATGGAGCGCACGCTCACGCAGTATCTGCAGGACGAAGGCGTGGTCGCGATTGCCGGTCTCGACACCCGCAAGCTGACCCGCGTTCTGCGTGACAAGGGCGCTCAGAACGGCGCGATTCTCGCCGGTTCGGACGACGAGGCCAAGGCTATCGAACTCGCACGCTCTTTCCCGGGCCTCGCGGGCATGGACCTGGCGAAGGTCGTGTCGACGAAAGAAACCTACGAATGGACGCAGACCGAGTGGCGTCTGGAAAGCGGCTACGGCAAACAGAATTCGCCGAAGTATCGCGTTGTCGCGTTCGACTACGGCGTCAAGTTCAACATCCTGCGCATGCTCGCTGAGCGCGGCTGCCACGTGACCGTGCTGCCGGCAGAGGCTTCGGCCGCCGACGCGCTCGCGCTCAATCCGGACGGCATCTTCCTGTCGAACGGCCCGGGCGATCCCGAGCCGTGCGACTACGCAATCGCGGCCACGAAGGAACTGATCGAACGTGGCATTCCTACGTTCGGCATCTGCCTCGGCCACCAGATCATGGGCCTCGCGCTCGGCGCCAAAACCGTGAAGATGAAAACCGGCCACCACGGCGCCAACCATCCGGTGAAAGATCTGGACGACGGCCGCGTGATCATCACGTCGCAAAACCACGGCTTCGCGGTGGACGCCGACACGCTGCCGGCCAACGCGCGCGTCACGCACGTGTCGCTCTTCGACGGCACGCTGCAAGGCTTTGCCCTGAGCGACAAGCCAGCGTTCTGCTTCCAGGGCCATCCGGAAGCGTCGCCGGGCCCGCACGACATCGCCTATCTGTTCGACCGCTTCACCGCGTTGATGGACGCGAAGAAGGCCGGCAAGACCGCGGCGGCATAACTAGCGCGGCCAGACGCAGCGAGAGGTAAAGCGCGCGCAACGCCTAGGCGGCGCGCGCTGACGGAAAGAATTCAGGAATACATTAGCGAGAGCGTTATGCCCAAGCGGACAGACATCAAGAGCATTCTCATTATCGGCGCGGGTCCGATCATCATCGGCCAGGCGTGCGAGTTCGATTACTCGGGCGCGCAGGCATGCAAGGCGCTGCGTGAGGAAGGCTACAAGGTCATCCTCGTCAACAGCAATCCGGCGACGATCATGACCGACCCGAACACGGCCGACGTGACTTATATCGAGCCAATCACGTGGGAAGTGGTCGAGCGCATCATTGCCAAGGAGCGCCCGGACGCGATCCTGCCGACGATGGGCGGCCAGACCGCGCTGAACTGCGCGCTCGATCTGCACGCGCACGGCGTGCTGGAAAAGTACAAGGTCGAGCTGATCGGCGCATCGCCGGAAGCAATCGACAAGGCGGAAGACCGCCAGAAGTTCAAAGACGCGATGACCAAGATCGGTCTCGGTTCGGCCAAGTCGGGCACCGCGCATTCCATGGAAGAAGCGCTGCAGGTTCAGGCGCGCATCGCCGTCGAAACCGGCAGCGGCGGTTATCCGGTCGTGATTCGTCCGTCGTTCACGCTCGGCGGTTCGGGCGGCGGCATTGCGTACAACCGGGAAGAGTTCGAGGAAATCTGCAAGCGCGGTCTCGATCTGTCGCCCACGCGCGAGTTGCTGATCGAAGAATCGCTGCTCGGCTGGAAAGAGTACGAGATGGAAGTCGTCCGCGACAAGAAGGACAACTGCATCATCGTTTGCTCGATCGAAAACCTGGACCCTATGGGTATCCACACCGGCGACTCGATCACCGTCGCGCCGGCTCAAACGCTCACGGACAAGGAATATCAGATTCTGCGTAACGCGTCGCTCGCCGTGCTGCGCGAAATCGGCGTGGACACCGGCGGTTCGAACGTGCAGTTCTCGATCAATCCGAAAGACGGCCGGATGATCGTGATCGAAATGAACCCGCGCGTGTCGCGTTCGTCGGCGCTGGCGTCGAAGGCGACCGGCTTCCCGATCGCCAAGGTCGCGGCGAAGCTTGCAGTCGGCTACACGCTTGACGAACTGAAGAACGAAATCACCGGTGGCCAGACGCCGGCGTCGTTCGAACCGACGATCGACTACGTCGTCACCAAGATTCCGCGTTTTGCGTTCGAAAAATTCCGCGAAGCCGATTCGCGCCTGACCACACAAATGAAGTCGGTCGGCGAAGTCATGGCGATCGGCCGCACTTTCCAGGAGTCGTTCCAGAAAGCGCTGCGTGGTCTTGAAGTAGGCGTCGACGGTCTGGACGAAAAGACCGATAACCGCGACGAGATCATCCGCGAGATCGGCGAAGCCGGTCCGGACCGTATCTGGTACGTCGGCGACGCGTTCCGTATCGGCATGACTGCGCAGGAAATTTTCGAAGAGACGTCGATCGACCCGTGGTTCCTCGCACAGATCGAACAGATCATCCTGAAGGAAAAGGCGCTGGCCGGCCGCACGCTCGCGAGCCTCTCGAAGGAAGAACTGAAGTATCTGAAGCAAAGCGGTTTCTCGGACCGGCGTCTCGCGAAGCTTGTCGGCGCGAAGCCCGCCGAAGTGCGCGCTCGCCGCATTGAGCTGAACGTGCGCCCGGTGTACAAGCGCGTCGATACGTGCGCGGCCGAGTTCGCCACGAAAACGGCCTACATGTACTCGACCTACGAGGAAGAGTGCGAGGCAAATCCGACGAACAACAAGAAGATCATGGTCCTGGGCGGCGGCCCGAACCGGATCGGCCAAGGCATCGAGTTCGACTACTGCTGCGTGCATGCCGCGCTCGCCATGCGCGAAGACGGCTACGAAACGATCATGGTCAACTGCAACCCTGAAACGGTTTCGACCGACTACGACACGTCCGATCGTCTGTACTTCGAATCGCTGACGCTCGAAGACGTGCTCGAAATCGTCGACAAGGAAAAGCCGGTCGGCGTGATCGTGCAATACGGCGGTCAAACGCCGCTGAAGCTCGCGCTCGATCTCGAAGCGAACGGTGTGCCGATCATCGGCACGTCGCCCGACATGATCGACGCGGCTGAAGACCGCGAGCGTTTCCAGAAACTGCTGCAAGACCTCGGCCTGCGCCAGCCGCCTAACCGCACCGCGCGCGCCGAAGACGAAGCGCTCAAGCTCGCCGCCGAAATCGGCTATCCGCTGGTGGTGCGTCCGTCGTACGTGCTGGGCGGCCGCGCAATGGAAATCGTCCACGAGCCGCGCGACCTCGAGCGCTACATGCGCGAGGCCGTGAAAGTGTCGAACGACTCGCCGGTGCTGCTCGACCGCTTCCTGAACGACGCAATCGAATGCGACGTAGATTGCATTTCAGACGGCGAAGCGGTGTTCATCGGCGGCGTGATGGAGCATATCGAACAGGCGGGCGTGCATTCGGGCGACTCGGCTTGCTCGCTGCCGCCGTACTCGCTATCGAGCGAGACAGTTGCCGAATTGAAGCGTCAGACCGGTGCAATGGCGAAGGCGCTGAACGTGGTCGGTCTGATGAATGTGCAGTTCGCGATTCAGCAAGTTCCGCAGGCGGACGGCTCGAAGCAGGACATCATTTACGTGCTGGAAGTGAATCCGCGTGCTTCGCGCACGGTGCCGTACGTGTCGAAGGCGACCAGCCTGCCGCTCGCGAAGATCGCAGCGCGCGCTATGGTCGGTCAAAAGCTTGCGGCACAAGGCGTGACGAAGGAAATCGATCCGCCGTACTTCAGCGTGAAGGAAGCCGTGTTCCCGTTCGTCAAGTTCCCGGCTGTCGACCCCGTGCTCGGGCCGGAAATGCGTTCAACCGGTGAAGTGATGGGTGTCGGCCAAACGTTCGGCGAGGCGCTTTTCAAGTCGCAGCTGGCGGCGGGCTCGCGTCTGCCGGAGTCGGGCACGGTGCTGTTGACCGTGATGGACGCCGACAAGCCGAAGGCCGTCGAAGTCGCGCGCATGCTGCACGAACTCGGCTATCCGATTGTCGCGACCAAGGGCACGGCGGCTGCGATCGAAGCGGCCGGCGTGCCGGTCAAAGTCGTCAACAAGGTGAAGGACGGGCGGCCGCACATCGTCGACATGATCAAGAACGGCGAAATTGCGCTGGTCTTCACGACCGTCGACGAGACGCGTGCCGCGATCGCCGACTCGCGCTCGATCCGCATGAGCGCGCAGGCGAACAAGGTCACGTACTACACGACCATGTCGGGCGCGCGCGCGGCCGTCGAAGGCTTGCGCTATCTGAAGGACCTGGAAGTCTATGATTTACAAGGCTTGCACGCTCGCCTAAACTAAGGCTTCGAGTTCCTGTCCAAGATGTAAGTGCCGCGGTTAAGCGGCGTTCCGCAGGTGCTGTGTCCCGGTTTCTTCCCGGGTCGCCGGCTCCCACGGAATGCACTTAACCGCGGTGTTTTTTTACGGCCGCTTTTTGTTTCAAAGCTCCCCTCGCATCCGGCTCTTTCGCTTCAGATGCGGCGCGGGGCTTAGTAAATTGGAAGCGGCCCGGCGTTTTCACGAGAGTTGTTTATGAGCACTATTCCATTGACTAAGCGCGGCGCAGACATGTTGCGCGACGAATTGCAGCGCCTGAAATCGGTTGAGCGTCCCGCCGTGATCAACTCGATCTCGGAAGCTCGCGCGCAGGGCGACCTGTCGGAAAACGCAGAATACGACGCAGCGAAGGAAAAGCAGGGCTTTATCGAGGGCCGCATCGCAGAAATCGAATCGAAGCTCGCCGGCGCTCAGGTGATCGATCCGTCCAAGGTGGACGCGGATGGCCGCGTCGTGTTCGGCGCAACGGTCGAACTCGAAGATCTCGCCTCGGGCGCTTCGGTCAAATATCAGATCGTCGGCGACGACGAAGCGGACATCGACCACGGCCTCATTTCCATCAGCTCGCCGATTGCGCGCGCGCTGATCGGCAAGTCGGAAGGCGACGTGGCGTCGGTGCAGGCGCCCGGCGGCGTGCGCGAGTACGAAATCATCGCAGTTAGCTACGTTTGAGGGCCGCTCCGGTGTCCCTGATGCCGCATCGGATTTTCCGTCTGCTGACGGTCGTGTGGGTCGGCAGCCTGCTGACTATCGGCTATGCCGTTGCGCCTGTGCTGTTCACTTCGCTCGACCGGACGACGGCGGGCGCAGTGGCCGCGCAGCTGTTTCGCATCGAAGGGGTGCTCGGCGCCGTGTGCGGCATTTTGCTGCTCGGTCTCGCGAACGTGGTAATCCGGCGCGGCGGCAACGCGTATCGCCGGTTGCGCTGGCTTGTCGCCGGTATGCTGGTGTGTGTGCTGGTTGGTTATTTCGCGCTGCAGCCGTTCATGAATGCAATGCGTATCGCCGCAGTCGAAGCGGGTACCGACGTCGGGCATTCCGCCTATGCGGCGCGCTTTGGCATGCTGCATGGCATTTCGAGTCTGTTCTATCTGATTGAAAGCCTGCTCGGCGTAGTTCTGGTCTGGAAGCTGCCGCTGGGCGAGGGGGCCGGTCCATTACAGCAGAGCGCTCCCGGTGTTTCGGGGAAAGTAACAGGCTAAAGCGCCGACTGGCAGGTTGTTGCTGTGGTGTGGCGCTCGCGTGCACTGCCGGCGCGCCAGGCGAAGAGAGCGGCCAAACCTTGAAGTCAAAGCTGGCCACACGCAATGGGCGCGGAGTTCGCCGCACCTTTCATACGTTTGCTTATTTCGACTGATAGGCGCGTTTGGCGCTTGTTTGCCGCTTTTTCGCGCGTTTGATGTTGCCGCCTTGCGTGACGCGTTCGTTTCCGCGTACCAGCACTGCTTTCGCCTTGGGTTTGCGCATGGGCACTTCGCTAGGCTTCACGACTTTGACTACGCGTGGTGCGCGGCCCTTGCCGGGCTTGGCTTCGACAGCGGCTTCGCGGGCGCTCGGCAATGCGCCGCGCTTGCTCTTTACCGCGGGTTGCGCCGCGGCCTCCGGCTTCCAGATAACCAGCAGCTTGCCGATATGCTGGATCGGCGCGGCGTTCAGCGTGTCGCAGATCTGTTCGTAAATGGCGATGCGTTCTTCGCGTTCGTCGCCGAACACACGGATCTTGATCAGCTGATGAGCGGCGAGGTGAACCTTGATCTCGGCGAGCACGGCGTCGGTCAAACCTTCGGCGCCGACGAGCACGACCGGTTTGAGCGCATGTGCCTGGGAGCGCAACTCGGCGCGTTGGTCGGAAGAGACTTTGAGGGCGGACATGTGAAGTGGAAGACTCGACTAAAATGGCAGCGCCTGCGTGGCCTATCCCGTCTTTCGATCGATTCGGTTTGGGCGCAATCGGGATACGAGTGGGACAGTACGGCAGGCGGCGCGTCAGAACAACAGAATCGCGGATAACTGCCGGTTTTTGGCGGTCGCCGCGCGAATTAACCGCGTATTATCCGCTAAAGCGTGACATGACGCAGCAAGAGTTCAACGTTTAATGGCAAAAAACAAGTTCAACACGGCGTGGTTGCATGACCACATCAACGATCCTTACGTAAAGATGGCGCAGCGCGAAGGCTATCGCGCCCGCGCAGCGTACAAGCTGAAGGAAATCGACGAGCAGGACAAGCTGATCCGCCCGGGGCAGGTCATCGTCGATCTGGGCTCCACGCCAGGCAGCTGGAGCCAGTATGCGCGCAACAAACTCGCGAAAGGGTCACGGCGCGACGCCGAGCGCGAAGGCGGGATCGACGGCACCATTATCGCGCTCGATGTGCTCCCGATGGAGCCGGTCGCCGACGTGCACTTCATTCAGGGCGACTTTCGCGAAGACTCGGTGCTCGCCCAGTTGGAAGAATTAGTGGGAGAGCGCCAGGTGGACCTTGTAATTTCGGATATGGCGCCCAACCTGTCAGGCGTGGCCTTGGCGGATGCAGCGCGGATCGAGCATTTGTGCGATCTCGCGCTGGAATTCTCGCAGAATCACCTGAAACCGGATGGAGCCCTTTTAGTCAAATGCTTTCACGGCAGTGGTTACAGCCAGATTGTCGAAAAGTTCAAGCGCCAGTTCAAGGTGGTGGCTGCCCGCAAGCCGAAGGCTTCGCGGGACAAGTCGTCAGAAACGTTTATTTTGGGTAAGCATTTGAAGCGGCCCGCGTAGGGCGCCCCGCGTAGGGCGCCCCGCATAGGGCGGCTCTCGTAAGGCCTGCAGAATGGTTCAGCGTCTGTCCATAAATGCGCTGATGACGGTGGAAATCTCCACCGTTGCAGCCCGCTACGCTATTTCTGTGGTAGCGAAACCTTATGGCAGGGGTCTGCGGACTGGATTAGAATGCTTTCGTGGTGCCGCAAGGCAAATGTAGGCGCCCGTCTAAGTGAAGGAGTGGTGCTTTGAACAACAATATGTTTTCGAAAGCAGCAGTGTGGCTGGTTATCGCACTGGTGCTATTTACGGTGTTCAAGCAGTTCGACAAGCCCCGTGTCCAGGAAGGCGTTTCCTATTCGCAGTTCATGGACGACGCGAAGAACGGCAAAGTCAAGAACGTCATTGTCCAGGGGCGGAACCTCACGGTCACTCCAGCAGACGGCCAAAAGTACCAGATCGTGTCGCCCGGCGACATCTGGATGGTCGGCGATCTGATGAAGTATGGCGTTCAGGTAAGCGGCAAGGCTGACGACGAACCCAATGCGCTGGTGTCCGCGCTGTATTACCTCGGGCCGACGATCCTGATCATCGGTTTCTGGTTCTACATGATGCGACAGATGCAGGGGGGCGGGAAAGGCGGCGCCTTTTCGTTCGGCAAGTCTCGCGCGCGTCTGATCGACGAAAACAACAACGCAATCAATTTCACCGACGTCGCAGGTTGCGACGAAGCGAAGGAAGAAGTCTCCGAGCTGGTCGATTTCCTGCGCGATCCGCAGAAGTTCCAGAAGCTGGGCGGCCGCATTCCGCGTGGCGTGTTGCTGGTCGGGCCGCCGGGAACTGGTAAGACGCTGCTCGCCCGCGCCATTGCCGGCGAAGCGAAGGTGCCGTTCTTCAGCATTTCGGGTTCGGACTTCGTCGAAATGTTCGTGGGTGTCGGCGCGGCGCGTGTGCGCGACATGTTCGAGCAGGCGAAAAAGCATGCACCGTGCATCGTGTTCATCGACGAAATCGACGCGGTCGGCCGTCATCGCGGCGCCGGCATGGGCGGCGGTAACGACGAACGCGAGCAGACGCTGAATCAGATGCTGGTCGAGATGGACGGCTTCGAGGCGAATTCGGGTGTGATCGTGATCGCCGCAACCAACCGTTCGGACGTGCTCGACAAGGCTCTGCTGCGTCCGGGCCGTTTCGACCGCCAGGTTTATGTCGGTCTGCCGGACATTCGCGGTCGCGAACACATCATGAAGGTTCACCTGCGCAAGGTGCCTATTTCGAACGACGTCGACGCAGCGGTGATCGCGCGTGGCACGCCGGGCTTCTCGGGCGCCGATCTGGCGAATCTCGTGAACGAAGCGGCTTTGTTCGCAGCGCGTCGCGGCAAGCGCATCGTCGAAATGACGGATTTCGAAGACGCGAAAGACAAGATTTTCATGGGTCCGGAGCGCAAGTCGGCCGTGATCCGCGAAGAATCGAAGCGTGCTACCGCGTATCACGAGTCGGGTCACGCAGTCATTGCGAAGCTGTTGCCGAAGGCCGATCCGGTGCACAAGGTCACGATCATTCCGCGTGGCCGTGCGTTGGGCGTCACGTGGCAGTTGCCGGAGCATGACAACGAAACGTATTCGAAAGACTACCTGCTGGATCGTCTCGCCATCCTGTTTGGTGGCCGTGTTGCGGAAGAGCTGTTCCTCAACCTGATCAGCACCGGCGCGTCGGACGACTTCAACAAGGCCACGCAAACCGCGCGCGCCATGGTGGCTCGTTTCGGCATGACGGACGCGTTGGGACCGATGGTCTACGTTGACGACGAAAACGACGCAACGCCGTTTGGCCGCGGTTTCACGCGTACCATTTCGGAAGCAACGCAGCAGAAGGTCGACGCGGAAATCCGGCGCGTGCTGGACGAGCAATACAACCTCGCGAAGCGCCTGCTGGACGAAAACCGCGACAAGGTCGAAGCAATGACCGCCGCGCTGATGGAGTGGGAAACGATCGACGCCGATCAGATCAACGACATCATGGCAGGTCGTCCGCCGCGCTCGCCGAAGAGCTCGCCGCCGTCGGCAAGCGACGCTTCGTCGGGCGGCAGCCCCGGCACCGAAGTCAAGCCGGGCAGCGCGACCGCGCCGGCCTGATCGGCTATCAGTAGAAAGTGCGGGCCGGTGTGTTTCACACCGGCCCGTTTTGCATTTATCCGTCATAAGTGATGTAACGCTACGTGGCCACAGTCGCTATTCCTTCTCCCCGTATCCCGGAGCCGTTGCAATGCGGCCGGTTCAAGCTGAGCTTTGAACGCCCGTTGGTCATGGGCATCCTGAACGTCACACCAGATTCGTTTTCCGACGGCGGCCAGTATGCGATGCGCGGCGATGCGTTGCGTCAAGCCGAACGCATGCTGCTCGAGGGCGCGGACATCATCGACATCGGCGGCGAATCGACGCGTCCGGGTGCGCCGCCAGTGCCGCTCGACGAAGAGCTCGAGCGTGTGATCCCACTCGTGGAGCAACTGCGCGGCGCCAACGTGCCGCTTTCCGTCGACACCTATAAGCCTGAAGTAATGCGCCACGCGCTGGCCGCGGGCGCCGATCTGATCAACGACATCTGGGGCTTTCGCATGCCCGGTGCCGTCGATGCGGTCCGCGAAAGCGACTGCGGTCTGTGCGTCATGCATATGCTCGGCGAGCCGCAGAGCATGCAACTGGGCGAACCGGCTTACGGTGACGTCGTCAGCGAAGTCCGGCAGTTTCTGGAAGAACGGGTGGATGCGCTCAGACAGGCGGGCATCGCGCGTGACCGCATCAGCGTCGACCCCGGTTTTGGTTTTGGCAAGGCAGTGGTCGAGCATAATTACGCGCTGCTGGCGGGTCTGCCGGATACGGCGCCGCGCGGCGAGCCGCCATATCCCATTCTTGCGGGAATGTCGCGCAAATCGATGATCGGCGCGGTCACCGGACGGGCGGCGCCGGAACGCGTTGCCGGCAGCATTGCTGCGGCCGTTTGCGCGGCGGAGCGCGGCGCCGCGATTCTCCGCGTGCACGACGTCGCGCAAACAGTAGACGCATTGAAAGTTTGGGTAGCCCTGCGCAACGCGGCGAATCACGCCGGCCCGCGCGGTTGAGCCCACAGTCAAGGAGGAACATAAAAGATGGCACGTCGTTATTTCGGCACGGACGGAATTCGGGGAAAGGTCGGTGAAGGGCCCATCACGCCGGAATTTGTATTGCGGCTCGGCTATGCGGCCGGCAAGGTGCTGGTCGGTGCAGACCGTTGGGCACGCACGGGCACGCGGCCAACCGTGCTGATCGGTAAGGACACGCGGGTGTCCGGCTATATGCTCGAGGCTGCGCTCGAAGCCGGTTTTTCGGCGGCGGGCGTCGACGTGATGCTGGCCGGTCCAATGCCCACGCCGGGCATCGCCTATCTGACGCGCGCGTTGCGGCTCGCGGCCGGCGTGGTGATCAGCGCGTCGCACAATCCGTATTACGATAACGGCATCAAATTCTTCTCCGCCGACGGCAACAAGTTGCCCGACGAGGTGGAATCGCAGATCGAAGAGCATCTGGAGCTGCCGCTCGCCTGTGCTGCGTCCGAGCAGCTCGGCAAGGCGCGGCGTCTCGACGACGCCGCCGGCCGCTACATCGAGTTCTGCAAAAGCACTTTTCCTGCGGCGTTCGATTTGCGGGGACTGAAACTGGTGGTCGACTGCGCGCACGGCGCCGCGTATGACGTCGCGCCGCACGTCTTTCACGAACTCGGCGCGGAGATCATCCCGATTGGCGTCGCGCCGAATGGCTTCAATATTAACGACGGCGTCGGTGCGACCGCGCCGGATGCGCTCGTGCGGGCGGTGCGGGCCAACCACGCTGATCTGGGCATTGCGCTCGACGGAGACGCTGACCGTCTGCAGGTCGTCGACGCGGCAGGGCGCCTGTATAACGGCGACGAACTGCTGTACGTGCTGGTGAAAGATCGTATCGCGACCGACGGCAAGGTCGAAGGCGCGGTCGGCACCTTGATGACCAATATGGCGGTCGAAGTCGCGTTGCAGGCAGCGGGCGTCAAGTTCGTGCGCGCGGCAGTCGGCGACCGCTACGTGCTGGAACAGTTGCGGGAGCACGGCTGGCAGCTCGGCGCGGAAGGGTCGGGCCACATTTTGTCGCTCGACCGCCATTCCACTGGCGACGGCATCGTGTCAGCGCTGCTCGTGCTCGCCGCCATGAAGCGCAGCGACAAGACGCTGGCCGAACTGCTCGACGGCGTCACGCTGTTCCCGCAAAAGCTGATCAATGTGCGGATGAAACCGGACGCCGACTGGAAGAGCAGCGACGCGATCCGGCGCGCCATCGCCAGCGCTGAGGACGCGCTCAATGGCCGCGGGCGCGTGCTGATTCGCGCATCGGGCACCGAGCCAGTGCTGCGGGTCATGGTGGAGGCGGAACACGTCGACGATGCGCTTCGTCATGCCGAATCCATAGCTGCTGCGGTGAAGCAGGCGACGGCTTAAGCGGGCGCCTGAATGCGCGCGCGGGCCCGCCGACGGCCCCGCGCGCGCATGCTCGAGTTTCATGCGGTGAGCTGATGCGCACTCCCGCATCGTTCGACCCACGCTCCACCGCCACCCCACGCAAACCCCCACCCCATCTTTTTCGCCTAATCTATACAGGCACCGGGCAACGACGCCGCCCGATCAGCGATTTAGCCGCCGGAACGCCTTTCACCTTAGTAAACCCACTGTCACATACGTTTCACGGTAAGTCACGTTACTGTCACAAAGAGACCCTAAGCTTCGCGGTGTTCGTCTTACTCGCTCACACCGCTCACACCTTGGAGGTTTCGATGAAATTGATGCAAACCGTGTTCGCTGGCGTCGCTGGCGCGTTCTTCGCGATCGCAGCGCAAGCCGCAGACATCACCGGCGCGGGCAGCACCTTCGCAGCACCGATTTATACGAAGTGGGCCGACGCCTATCAGAAATCCGGCGGCGGCAAGGTTAACTATCAGGGTATCGGTTCGTCGGGCGGCGTGAAGCAGATCGTTGCCAAGACCGTCGATTTTGCAGGCTCCGACGCTCCGCTGAAGGACGACGAACTCGCCAAGGACGGCCTGTTCCAGTTCCCGACGGTGGTCGGCGGCGTGGTGCCGGTCGTCAACGTGCCGGGCGTGAAGCCGGCTGAACTCGTCCTGTCGGGCGAAGTGCTGGGCGATATCTATCTGGGCAAGATCAAGAAGTGGAACGATCCCGCGATCGTCGCACTGAATTCGAAGGTGAAGCTGCCGGACACGGACATTGCCGTGGTTCGCCGCGCCGACGGTTCGGGTACCAGCTTCATCTGGACGAACTACCTGTCGAAGGTCAACACGGAATGGAAGTCGAAGGTTGGTGAAGGCTCGACGGTCAACTGGCCGACGGGTACGGGCGGCAAGGGCAACGACGGCGTCGCCGCATTCGTGCAACGTCTGCCGGGCGCAATCGGCTACGTCGAATGGGCCTACGCCAAGCAGAACCACATGACCTACGTCGCGCTGAAGAATTCGACGGGCACCGTGGTCGAGCCGAAGACGGAAACTTTCAAGGCAGCGGCAGCAGGCGCGGACTGGTCGAAATCGTTCTACCAGATCCTGACGAACGAGCCGGGCAAGAACGCATGGCCGATCGTCGGCGCGACGTTCGTGCTGTTGCACACGACGCAGGAGAAGGCGCCGCAAGGCAGCGAGACGCTGAAGTTCTTCGACTGGGCATTCAAGAACGGCACGCAAGCCGCGAACGATCTCGACTACATTTCGCTGCCGGAATCGGTCGTGTCGGAAATCCGCACCCAGTGGAAGTCCAAGGTCAAGGACGCAGCGGGCAAGCCGCTCGCCGAGTAAGCGTTGCCCTAGAAGAAGCAGGCAACGGCTGTACGTAACACATTGGCCGTCCTCGCGTGAGGACGGCCAATGGCATTGACCGGCACGTCCCGGCGACGTACCGGCACCCGGCAACATCAGTCGGTACTCACGCATTACCGGCCGCGCGGCATACGTCGCACGGCAACTGGAAAAGGTCCATCAGGCTCTTATGTCCGACATCCAACTCGCGTCAGGCGCTTCGCGGGCGACACCGCCCGGCAGCGCGTCCCAGCAGAAAGCGCCCAGCCGCGCCGGCGACGTGATCTTCGGCGGCCTTGCGCGCCTCGCCGCTATCGTTACGCTGTTGCTGCTCGGCGGAATCATCGTTTCGCTGATCGTCGCGTCGATGCCGTCGATCAAGCAATTTGGCCTCGGCTTCCTGTGGAGCGCGCAATGGGATCCGCCGAGTAAGCAGTTCGGCGCACTCGTGCCGATCTACGGCACGATCGCCACATCGATCATTGCACTCATCATCGCGGTGCCCGTCAGCTTCGGCATCGCACTTTTTCTGACGGAGCTCTCGCCCGCATGGCTGCGTCGGCCGCTCGGCATCGCGATCGAACTGCTCGCCGCGATTCCGTCGATCGTCTACGGCATGTGGGGCCTGCTCGTGTTCGCGCCGATCTTCGCGACGTGGTTCGAGAAGCCGCTCGGCGCGGTGCTCGGCGGCATTCCGGTGGTCGGCGCGCTGTTTCAGGGCGCGCCTATCGGCATCGGCATTCTGTGCGCGGGCGTGATTCTCGCGATCATGATCATTCCGTACATCGCTTCCGTGATGCGCGACGTGTTCGAGGTCACGCCGGTTCTGCTCAAGGAGTCGGCTTACGGCATCGGCTGCACGACGTGGGAAGTAATGTGGAAGATCGTGCTGCCCTTCACGAAGAGCGGTGTGATCGGCGGCGTGATGCTCGGCCTCGGCCGCGCGCTCGGCGAAACCATGGCCGTGACCTTTGTGATCGGCAATACGAATCTGCTCGACAACGTGTCGCTCTTTTCGCCGGGCAACAGCATCACGTCGGCGCTCGCCAATGAATTCGCCGAAGCGGATCCGGGCCTGCATACGTCGGCACTGATGGAACTCGGCCTCATCCTGTTCGTGATTACATTCATCGTGCTGGCGATTTCGAAGATCATGCTGCTTCGTCTCGAGAAAGGGGAGGGCGCCAAATGAGCCGGTCCACCTTGAACATGCCGGGTTCGAACGACGCAGCCGCGCTCGAAAAAATGCGCGTGCGTCTGCAAGGACGTCGACGCATGAAGAATGCGATGGCGCTGACGTTGTCGCTCGCCGCGATGGCCTTCGGTCTGCTGTGGCTGATCTGGATTCTCTATACGACGCTGCGCCTCGGTATCGGCGGCTTGTCGATCGAGCTGTTCACGCAGTCCACGCCTCCGCCGAACACCGATGGCGGCGGTCTCGCCAACGCGATCGTCGGCAGCTTGATGCTGGTTGTGCTCGCAACGGTCGTCGGCACGCCGATCGGCATTCTTGCAGGCGTGTATCTCGCGGAATACGGACAGAAACGCTGGCTCGCGAGCGTCACCCGTTTCATCAACGACATTCTGTTGTCGGCGCCGTCGATCGTGGTCGGTCTGTTCGTCTACGCGCTCGTCGTCGCGAAGATGGGGCACTTCAGCGGCTGGGCCGGCGTATTCGCGCTCGCGCTGTTGCAGATCCCAATCGTCATCCGCACCACCGAAAACATGCTCAAACTCGTGCCGAACGCACTGCGTGAAGCGGCGTTCGCGCTCGGCACGCCGAAGTGGAAGATGGTGTTGTCGATTACGCTGAAGGCGTCCATTGCGGGCATCGTCACCGGCGTACTGCTCGCCGTCGCGCGTATTGCCGGCGAAACGGCGCCGCTGCTTTTCACCGCGTTGTCGAATCAGTTCTTCTCGGCGGATCTGGGCCAGCCGGTCGCGAACCTGCCGGTCACGATCTACAAGTTTGCGATGAGCCCGTTCGCGCAGTGGCAATCGCTCGCGTGGGCCGGCGTCTTCCTGATCACGCTCGCGGTGTTGGGACTGAACATCCTCGCGCGCACGATCTTCACGAACAAGTAAGGGCGGAGTGTAATCCGATGAACATGGCAGAAACTCAACTCAATCCGATCTCGCGTCCAACTGCGCCCGCCGGTTTCGATCCCGCACAAGGCGGCCAGGAGCCGTCGCCGTCGCGCCCGAAGATCGAGGTCAACGACCTGAACTTCTTCTACGGCAAGTATCACGCGCTGAAGAACATCAATTTGCAGATTCCCGAAGGCAAGGTCACCGCGTTTATCGGCCCGTCGGGTTGCGGAAAGTCGACGTTGCTGCGTACGTTCAACAAGATGTACGCGCTCTATCCGGAGCAACGCGCCGAAGGCGAAATCCTGATGGACGGCGAAAACCTGCTGACCTCGAAGCGCGACATTTCGCTGCTGCGCGCGCGCATCGGCATGGTGTTTCAGAAGCCGACGCCGTTTCCCATGTCGATCTACGACAACATTGCGTTCGGCGTGAAGATGTTCGAAACGCTGCCGCGTTCGGAAATGGACGACCGCGTCGAATGGGCGCTCACGAAGGCCGCGCTGTGGAACGAAGTGAAGGACAAACTCGGCCAGAGCGGCTACGGTTTGTCCGGCGGCCAGCAGCAGCGTTTATGCATTGCGCGCGGCATCGCGATTCGCCCGGAGGTGTTGTTGCTCGACGAACCGTGCTCGGCGCTCGACCCGATTTCGACGGGCCGTATCGAAGAACTGATCGCCGAACTGAAGAGCGACTACACGGTGGTGATCGTCACGCACAACATGCAACAGGCGGCCCGCTGTTCGGACTACACTGCCTATATGTATCTTGGCGAGCTGATCGAATTCGGCGACACCGAAAAGATCTTCATCAAGCCGGTCCGCAAGGAAACCGAAGACTACATTACGGGCCGCTTCGGCTAATCCGCCGGGCAAAAACAACGGAGTACGACATGTCCGATAAACACCTGTCCAGCCAGTTCGACGCCGACCTGAACCTGGTTTCCTCGAAGGTGCTCGAAATGGGCGGCCTCGTCGAATCGCAGATCGTCAAAGCGATGCAGGCGCTCAACGAGTTCGATCTCGACATCGCCGAGCAAGTGATCGCGGCAGAAGACCGCCTGAACACGATGGAAGTGGAGATCGACGAAGAATGCAGCAACATCATCGCGCGCCGTCAGCCGGCCGCCCGTGATTTGCGCTTGCTGATCGCAATCTCGAAGACCATCACGAATCTTGAGCGCGCGGGCGACGAGGCCGAGAAAATCGCCAAGCGCACCAAGCGTCTCATGGAAGACGGCGCATCGCGCACCATCAATATCGCTGAAATCAAATTGTCGGGCGAAATGGCGGTGTCGATTCTGCGCCGCGCGCTCGACGCGTTCGCGCGTCTCGACACGGTCGCCGCTGCGCAAATCGTGCGCGACGATAAAGCGATCGACGAGGAATTCCGCGCGTTCGTGCGTAAGCTGATTTCGTACATGACCGAAGATCCGCGCTCCATTTCGGTGGGCCTCGATTTTCTGTTCATCGCGAAAGCCATCGAACGGATCGGCGACCATGCGAAGAACATCGCCGAGTTCATCATTTACATCGTGAAGGGTACGGACGTGCGGCACAAGTCGCGCGACGCGCTCGAACGCGAAGCACTCAGTTAATCCAGAGATAAGGACCAGAGGTGCCGATGCCCAGCAGCATTCTCGTCATTGAAGATGAGCCCGCGATTTCCGAACTCATTTCGGTCAATCTTCAACACGCCGGACACTGCCCGATTCGCGCGTACAACGCCGAGCAGGCGCAGAACCTGATCAGCGACGTATTGCCCGACCTCGTCCTGCTCGACTGGATGCTGCCGGGCAAGTCGGGTATTGCGTTCGCGCGCGACCTGCGCAACAACGAACGTACCAAGCACATTCCGATCATCATGCTGACCGCACGCGGCGATGAACAGGATAAGGTGCTCGGCCTCGAAATCGGCGCCGACGACTACGTCACCAAGCCGTTTTCCCCGAAAGAATTGATGGCGCGCATCAAGGCGGTTTTGCGCCGCCGCGCGCCGCAATTGACCGAAGACGTCGTCGCGATCAATGGATTGAAGCTCGACCCGGCTACGCATCGTGTCGCGGCGCACGCGGAAGGCAGCGAGATCAAACTCGATCTCGGCCCGACCGAATTCCGCTTGCTGCATTTCTTCATGACGCATCCCGAGCGCGTGCACAGCCGCACGCAACTGCTCGACCAGGTATGGGGCGACCACGTGTTCGTCGAAGAGCGCACGGTGGACGTGCACATCAAGCGTCTGCGCGCGGCCCTCAAGCCGGCCGGCTGCGATGCTATGATCGAGACGGTCCGCGGCAGCGGCTACCGTCTGGCCAAAAGCGCTTGATCGCTTGATCAATGGGTAGCGGCGCGCACGCCGCTCTCTTCGAACGTTTAGACCATGAACATCATCTGGGCGCGCTCCATCGTTTCGATCGTGCTGCTCGCCATACTGTGCGTGGTGGTCGGCGCAGTGGTCAATGTGAAGGCAGCATTGATCCTCGCGGTCGTAATGCTGCTTCTGCAAAGCTTCTTCGGCACCTTTCATAAAGAGCGCTTGTGGCGTTTGCTCGACGCGCCGGTTTACGGCGAGGTGCCGAGCGCGCCTGGCATCTGGGGCGAAATCTATTACCGTTTGCATAAGCTCGCGAAGCGCTGGCATGCACAGGTGCGCCAGGTCGAGCAGCAGCATTCGCGTTTCATTCAGGCAATTCAAGCGTCGCCGAACGGCGTCGCAATGCTCGACGACCACGATCAGATTGAGTGGTGCAACGCCATTTCGGAAGTGCATTTCGGGCTCGACGCTAAGCGCGATTTGCGTCAGCACATCACGCATCTGGTGCGTCAGCCGGACTTCGTGCGTTACCTGAACTCGCACCACTACGAAGAAATGCTGATCATGCGCGGCATGGGCGAGAAGCGGCAGAACGTGCTGTCCGTGCAAGTGTTCCCTTATGGCGAGAACCGCAAGCTCGTGCTGTCGCAAGACATCACCGAACTCGAGCGCACCGACGCGATGCGTCGCGACTTCGTCGCCAATGTGTCTCATGAACTGAAGACGCCGCTCACTGTGCTCTCCGGTTTTCTCGAGACGATGCGCGAGTTGCCGTTGGCCGAAACCGAGCGAGCGCGTTATCTGGAGTTGATGGAGCAGCAGGCGTCTCGCATGCGCCATATTGTGAACGATCTACTCGTGCTCGCGAAACTCGAAGGCGATAACAAGCCGCCGAGCGATCAGATGATCGACATGCGCGCCGTACTGCGGCATTTGCGCGACGATGCGGAAAGCCTGTCGAGCGATCACCATAAGATTACTTTCGACGCCGACGAAGGCCTCACGGTGACCGGCGTCGAGACGGAGATTCTGAGCGCGTTAGGCAACCTGGTGACCAACGCCATTCGCTATACGCCCGACGGCGGCGCGATCAAGGTCAGCTGGCAGGCGCAAAGCGGCGCTGCCGTATTCTCCGTGACGGATAGCGGCTTGGGTATTCCAGCCGCCGACATTCCACGGCTAACCGAGCGCTTTTATCGCGTCGACCGCAGTCGCTCGCGCGACACGGGCGGCACGGGCCTCGGACTCGCGATCGTGAAGCATGTGCTGCAACGGCACGATGCGCAACTCGACGTGAAAAGCGAGGAAGGGCGCGGCAGCACTTTCACCGTGAGATTCCCGGTTTATCGCACGACGCGGCGGCAACCGGCGCATGCGTGAGAAGCACTCGCTTCAAGAAAAAGCCCGCTAGAAAGCGGGCTTTTTTATGCACGTAACAGCGTTCACGCGCTCGACGCATAGTGCGCCGTCCCTCACGGACAGAACTTCGTCAACAGACTCATTTGCGCATTGCGCGAGGACTTGCCGGGACGCCGCCGACGATAGTGTCCGTCGCTTTGCATCAGCCACGCGGACTGATTGTCGCCGAGAAACGCAGACAGGCCTTCTGCAATCACACGCCGCTTGAGCCGCCGATTGTTGATGGGGAACGCAACTTCCACGCGGCGGAAGAAGTTGCGATCCATCCAGTCCGCGCTCGACAGATATACCTGCTCGCGGCCGTCGTCGTAGAAATAGTAGATGCGATGATGTTCGAGAAAGCGCCCGACAATCGAGCGCACCGTGATGTTTTCCGACAGGCCCGGCACGCCCGGCTGCAACGAACACACACCACGCACGATCAAGTCGATCTTCACGCCGGCCTGCGATGCTTCGTATAACTCTGCGATCACCGTAGGTTCGAGCAGCGCGTTCATCTTCGCGACAATGCGCGCTTTCTTGCCGGCGCGCGCATGCTCAGCTTCGGCGCGAATTGCCTCGACGAGTTTCGGATGCAACGTGAACGGCGACTGCCATAACTCGTGCAGCTTCAGTTCGCCGCCAATGCCGGTCAGTTGCTGAAAAACGTGGTGCACGTCTTCGCAGATTTTCTGATCCGCGGTCATCAGGCCGAAGTCGGTGTAAAGGCGTGCAGTGCGCGGATGATAATTGCCGGTGCCCAGGTGCACGTAGCGTTTGAGCGTCATCTTGCCGCCCACCGTTGCGCGCCGCACGATCAGCATCATCTTTGCGTGGCACTTGTGGCCCACCACGCCGTACACCACATGCGCGCCGACAGCTTCGAGTTGCGAGGCCCAGTTGATGTTCGTCTCTTCGTCAAAGCGCGCAAGCAGTTCGACCACCACCGTCACTTCCTTGCCGTTGCGCGCGGCTTGCATGAGCGCGTCCATCAGCGGCGAGTCGGTGCCTGTGCGATAAATCGTCTGCTTGATGGCAACGACGTTTGGATCTTTCGCAGCCTGCAGCAGCAGTTCGAGAACCGGCTGAAAACTTTCGTACGGGTGATGCAGCAGCACGTCGCCCTGATCGATCACGTCGAACATGCTTGTTGCGTTCGCGACGGCGGAAGGAATCGCGGGAATGTGAGGCACGAACTTCAGATCGGGCCGATCCACCATCTCCGGCAATTGCATCAGACGCACGAGATTGACGGGGCCGTCCGCGTAATAGCAGTCCTTGTTCGACAGGCCGCTCTCGTCGAGCAGGCGCCGCACGACATGCGCGGGTGTCTCCGCGGATACTTCGAGGCGTACCGCGTTACCCAGATGCCGCGCGGGAAGTTCGCCCTGTAGCGCGACGCGCAGATTAGTAATTTCGTCTTCGTCGACAAACAGTTCGCTGTTGCGCGTAATGCGAAACTGATTGCAACTTCGCACGACAAGGTTCGGAAACAGCTCGCCGACAAAGCGCTGCAATAGCGAGCTCAACAGCACGAAACCATGCGGATAGCCCGACAGTGCCTGTGGCATCCGTACGAGACGCGGCAACGCGCGCGGCGCCTGCACGATGCCCATCATTGCCTGACGGCCGAAGGCGTCCTTGCCCTCGAGTTCGACGACGAAGTTCAGGCTCTTGTTCAGCACACGCGGAAACGGATGCGCCGGATCGAGGCCGATCGGCGTGAGCACGGGAAGGAGTTCGTCGAAGAAGTAGTTGCGCGCCCATTCGGTCTGCGCTTCGCTCCAGGCTTCGGTGCCGTGAAAGTAGATGCCTTCTGCTTCCAGCGCGGTGAACACGGTGTCGTGCAGCATCGTGTACTGCCGATGCACGAGCTTTTGCGCCCGCTCGACCACGAGGTCGTAGACATGCTGCAGCGACATGCCGTCGGGCGACAGCGCACCGGGGTTGTCGCGCATCTGCTCCTGCAGTCCGGCCATGCGGACTTCGAAAAATTCGTCGAGATTGCTACTGGTGATGCAGATGAACCGCAGGCGTTCAAGCAAAGGGACGGCGGGGTCGGCGGCTTGCGCCAACACACGCTCGTTGAAACCAAGAATGCCCAGCTCGCGATTCAATAAGGGGTAGCGGATGGACATCGGCAGCGAGAATGGAATGTCAGATATGGAGGCAGAAAGACGCTCGGAAATTCTCACAGTATGATGACGATGTTATGACATTCTGAATGTTATAAATTCTACGCTGTATTCCTCGCCTGTCGTCAATATGACGCAGTCCATATGGGACCATGGGGCACCCCCATCTCCGCGAGGTGACATCGTGAACTCCGGTACGCTTAGAATGGCGTCTTTGAACAGCGCGGCCGGCCGCAAGACGAAGGGAACCTCGCGTGACGGTCCCGCCTTGCTCACATCCACCGCTGCCGCGCTCGCGCGCATGGAGTCCCCATACCCGATGGTCAATACCCCACAACTCCTTGCTGCAGTCGACCTTGGTTCGAACAGCTTCCGGCTGATCGTCGGCCGGGTCGAGGAAACCGACGCGGGCAGCCAGATTTATCAGGTCGATGCGTTGCGTGAGCCCGTGCGGCTCGCCGCCGGTCTGTCGCGCGACAAGATGCTCGATCGCGCGTCACAGGTCCGCGGCTGGGATGCACTGAAGCGCTTTGGCGAGCGGCTGCGCGACTTTCATCCCGACCACGTTCGCGCGGTCGCGACCAACACATTGCGTATCGCGAAGAATGCTGGGGAATTCCTCGGCGAAGCACAAGCTGCGCTAGGCTTCCCGATCGAGGTCATTGCCGGCCGCGAGGAAGCGCGGCTGATTTACGCCGGGGCAGCACACTCCGTGCCCGCGAGCCCGGGCAAGAGGCTCGTGGTCGATATTGGCGGCGGCTCGACGGAGTTCATCATCGGCTCGCACTACACGCCGATCAAGATGGAAAGCCTGTACATCGGCTGCGTGAGCCATAGCCGGGCGTTTTTCCCGTCAGGCAACGTCGACGAATACACGATGCGTCAGGCCGAGCTTGCAGCAGGCCGCGAAATCCAAATCATTTCGGCCGAATACAAGAAAACCGGCTGGGAGCAGGCAATTGGCTCGTCCGGCACGGCGCGTGCCCTTGCGGAACTCGTCGAGGCAAACGGCTTTAACGATGCCGGCATCACGCACGGCATTTCGCGCGGGGGCCTCGAGCGTTTGAAGCGTGCGCTGATCAAGGCGGAGAACGTCAATCGTCTTAAGCTGGTTGCGTTGAAGGGCGACCGGATTCCGGTGCTGGCGGGCGGCCTCTCGATCATGATCGCGGTGTTCGACGAACTCGGCGTCGATTATGTCGATACGACAGATGGCGCTTTGAGACTCGGCGTGCTCTACGATCTGCTCGGTCGTTCGCAACACGAAGACATGCGCACGGTCACAGTGGAAGGCTTCATGCGCCGCTACGGCGTGGATCGTCCGCAGGCCGGGCGCATCGGCGAACTGGCGGTGCGCTTTTACGATCAGTTCGCGGAGCCCGACGAAGAACGCCGCCAGGAGAACCGCATGTTTCTCGGCTGGGCGGCGGCGTTGCATGAAATCGGCTTGTCGATCTCGCACAGCGCCTATCACAAGCATTCTGCTTATATCGCCAGCAATGCAGACATGCCCGGCTTCTCGCGCACTGACCAGGCGCGGCTTGCGGCGCTGGTGCTCGGTCACGCAGGCAAGCTTGGCAAGCTGTCGCAAACGCGCGAAGTGGAGTGGCCGCTGCTGTTCTGTTTGCGGCTCGCCGCACTGCTATGCCGCCGGCGTGCCGATGTCGGTCTGCCTGGCATCACGGTCGCGCAGGCCAACGGCGGGTATGAGGTGCGTTTGCCTAACGAGTGGGTCGCCAATAATCCGCTTACGGACTACAGCCTGATCCAGGAAGCCGCGGAGTGGGAAAAGGTTGGGATTCCGTATCGAGTGGTCTATACGGACGACTGACGTGTCGATGTCTGGTTCTGTCATTACGTAGGCAGAGCATGTGGCGCATGGAGAAAAGCCCGGTTTTCACCGGGCTTTTCCGTTTCTGCTTGTGCACGCACGCTCAAACGTCGTCAGCGCGGCAATGCATCGCCTAGGAAGTGGCGCGCATAGCGGGCGTTGATGTCCGACAGACGGAACAGCGTCAGAAAATCGGCGGTATTGAAGTCGGGATCCCATGCGGGTGCGCCGCAAATCTTCGCACCTAGTCGCAGATATCCTTTGACGAGCGGTGGCGGTGCGACATTCGCACCGGTCTGCAATTCGTCGACGGGCAGCGGCGTGTGCGGGAATGCGCGATATTCCGGCGCGGTCAGCGCGCTATCGCGCAGCGAGCAATAGAGGTTCGCCGCATAGTGCCCACCGTCGACCATCGCGACACTCGCGCAGCCGAGCATCGTCTCGTAACCGTTGTGCTTCATATATGCCGCAAGTCCGGCCCACAGCGACATGATGACGGAGCCGCTGCGATAGTCGGCGTGCACACACGAGCGGCCGACTTCGACCATCTTCGCGCGCAGGTGAGTGAGACGCGAGACGTCGAACTCGCTTTCCGCGTAGAGACGTCCGATGCGCGCCGCCTGATGCGGCGGTAACGCGCGATAGGTGCCAACCACTTTCAGGGTGTCGAGATCGCGCACCAGCAGGTGATCGCAGTACGAATCGAAGGGATCGACGTCGAGGCCCGCGGGACCGCTCAGGCGAGCGCCCATTTCGTCGGCGAACACGCGGTAACGCAGACGCTGCGCCTCGCGAAGCTCTTCGTCGGTGCGGGCCCACGTGACTCGCAGCCGGTGCTGGGCGGTGACGGTCTCTTCGGCGCGGGGCAGGCGACGCGACTCGAAGATCGAAGCGAGGGGCAGGGTAGGCGTCGGCAGTTCTCGCATTGGGGCGTCCTGGTCGAAAAAAGGATGAGTCTTTTTTCGCCAATGTAGTAACGCCCGGTGACGCTCGCATGGCAAAGCCATGACGATTGGATGACTGTATGAAAGCTGCGGGTGCCGCGTCGCTTGCCGGTTGGCGTTCCGTGTACGCGCCGCGCTGGGCTCGCTGACGCTGGCCGCGCGCAGTTCGCCGATCGGATCAGACGAGATCGGGGGTCATCGCTGCGTGCAGCACCGCCTGGTCGTCGCCGTGGCGCTCGCGGCTGGCGATCCACCATAGGCCCGCTTTCTTGAGCGGCCAACTGGCGTCGCTGTTGGCAAGCAGCTTTGCGGCAACGTGGCCGAGCGTCGGCTGATGACCCACGATCACCACCGTTTCGGCGATGCCCTTCGGCCAGCCGGATGCGTTGAGCACGTCTTGCGCGCTTGCATTCGGCGCGAGCTCGCGCACGACACGGTATTGATCGCTCAACGTCTCCGCGGTCTGGATGGTCCGCACCGCGGGGCTGGCGAGGATCACGGCGTCGTCGGGCAGGCGCGTGCGCAGCCATTTGGCGACGTGTTGCGCCTGCTTGCGGCCGCGAGTGGTGAGTGCGCGGGCGAGATCCGTGGCGGCATAGTCCTCGGCTTCGGCGTGACGCCAGAGAATCAGATTCATGCGTGGCTCCTCGAGTCTGGATGCGGGGTGTTGCAGTGCCTTGCACGGCGCGCTGCACGGTTCCAACGCCTGGGCGCGGCTTGAAATCTAGCGGGGCGGCTCGCTCCATGCGGACGGTCGGTGCTTTCGACGCCGATGCATCGGCCACTTCGTCCATTACGGACCGCTGGCTGAATCGCGCTTCGGATGCAATTGTTTTAGCAGATCGCGAGCCTGGCCTCGGGCTCATCTGCATTCATTCGGATGCGAAAAGCAAAAACCCGCGAAGCCGGAGGCGACGCGGGTTTTTGTGATGCCGTTGCTGCTTTTTTCGTGGTCGGAGCGAAAGGATTCGAACCTTCGACCCTCTGATCCCAAATCAGATGCGCTACCAGGCTGCGCTACGCTCCGACGAATCCGAGATTCTACGTGGCTTTAGGTGCCAGAGTCAATCGCGAATTGCGTCGGAGTGAAAATAGCCGCGTCATATGCGTCCCATGAGCAGCAACACGATGACGATGATCAGCACAACGCCGAGCAGGCCCGTCGGGCGGTAGCCCCAGCCGCTGCTGTACGGCCAGGTCGGCAACGCGCCGATCAGCAGCAGGATGAGCACGATGAGGAGGATGGTTCCGATTGTCATTTGAGTTCTCCCTGTCCGGCTCCGACGAATGCCGGGCCGCATGGTTCGTTGATCCGACGCAAATTGCCCGGCGCGATGAGCGACGTACAACGTGCGCTGCTTGCAGCCAGCCAAGCAGCAATGCACGTGCCTAAGCTTCGACTGCTGGCCGTGGCCCCGCACGGAACGTTAGAGAGAGGCGGTGTCTGACGACGCGGGCAAGGCGGAGGTGCACCAAAGGCGGTCGGTGAGATCGGCGGGCGAAGGAGAGCGTGAGGAGGCGCAGGAGGGCGCACAGTGAGAAAGTTGGACTGGGAGCAGGCTAAACGAAGGCGGGCCGGACACGGGAGCACGGGACCGGCGCCTGGCGGGAAAGGCTCAAGGCGGGGCAGGTTTGGGCGTGATAGGGCTCAGGCGTAGCACGGCCAGCCGTGGCGCAACAGGCGCAACATGACCGGACGGCGCACCTCGACGGAGGTGTCAGGAATTTTGTGTGCTGAGGTCGGTTAAAAAATCTCAGCTCATGGCGGCGGTGAATCGCTCGCCGAACAGAATGGCGAACTGATTGACAGCTTGCCGCCAGGTGATAGGCGGCATCTTCCAATCCTTTTCGATGTTGCGCAAGGCCAGATACAGCAGTTTGCTGGCGGCTTCGTCGCTGGGGAAGTGGCCGCGATTCTTGACGATTTTGCGCAACTGCATGTGCATGCTCTCGATGGCGTTGGTCGTATAAACGATTCGACGCACCTCGGGGGGATAGGCGAAGAAGGGAATCACCTGTTCCCATTGGCGTTGCCACATGGCCGCGACGGTAGGGAATTTGCGGCCCCATTCGCTTTGCGCAAAGGCGTCGAGCGCCACTGCCGCCGCCTCGGCCGAGGCGGCCTGATAGACCGGCTTGAGCGCAGCCGCCAACGGCTTGCGGTCCTTCCAGCTCGCCAGATTCAGCGAATTGCGGATCAGATGCACGATGCAGGTCTGAATCTGGGCGGCCGGATAGACCGCTTCGATCGCCTCCGGGAAGCCGCGCAAACCGTCAACCACCGCGATCAGGATGTCGTGCAGGCCACGGTTCTTCAGTTCGTTGAAGACCTTCAGCCAGAACTTGGCTCCCTCGGTTTGCTCGATCCACAAACCCAGCACTTCCTTGCGGCCGTCGGCGCGAATGCCCAGCGCGAGATACACCGCCTTGTTCCTGACCGTGCCTTCGTCGCGGATCTTCAGCCGAAGTGCGTCGAAATACACGATCGGATACATCGCCTCAAGCGGGCGTTGCTGCCACTGTTCGACCTCGGCCAGCACTTCATCGGTGACAGTCGAAATCAGATCGGGCGACACCTGCAGGCCATACAGTTCCAGCAAATGGCCCTGGATCTCGCGCACGCTCATGCCGCGCGCGTACATGCTGATGACGTGATCGTCGAAGCCCGGCAGCCGGCGTTGATACTTGCCGACCAGTTGCGGCTCGAACGTTGCCTGCCGATCACGCGGGATATCCAGATTCAGTTCGCCGTTGGGCGTGATGACCGTCTTATGGCTCGTGCCGTTGCGGTGGTTGCCGGCCTTGCCTTGCTCAACCTCGTTCTCCAGGTGATGCGTGAGCTCCGCCGCCAGCATGCGCTCAGCCAGTTGCTTCTTCAGTTGCCCGGCCAGGCCCGATTCGCCGAGAACCGACTCCGCATCCTTGTTTTGAATCTGCGCCAGCAGTTGATCGATCAGTTCATCGGGAAACAGCTTCGGCGCCTTCGGGTTCTTGATCTTCTTAGTCACAGTTGCTTCGGTCATAGGACGTTGTTTCCGTTATCGTCTCATGACCTCGGCACACTAAAATTCTGACAGGCTCACCTCGACCGACACGACAGCGCCCCTCCCGCAATCGCGGGACAACCTGCAATCGAACGAGGCACAAAAACCTTCAGTGCCGGCGGCGCTTCCAGTGCGGCATGTGCACGTGCTGATGAGTCAGCCAGTGATGCAGCATGCCTTCGCCGTGTTCGCGCCGATATGTCTTCGATTCAAAAATCGACAGTGCGAGCAGCACGGCGAGGCCGATCCCGAGTCCGACCAGACCGGCAACCGATTCAGCGTCCATGGCAGTCTCCTTTGACGTTCTGCTGTGACTTTATAGTAGGTCACGCATCGCGAAACGGCAGGGCGGACTGCGCGCGCCGCGTCATGGAACGAGCGTTGCGGGTAGACTCTCGCGCTCCGTAGCTCCGTAGCTCACGCCTTGCGTTCCTTCCCACTAGAGAGACTACCGTCCATGTTTCGTGTTTCGATGATTGCATTGTTCCTGAGCGCCAGTGTCGTGGGCTGTGCAAATGATCCATCCGGCCACCGCGCGGCTCCGCCGCAGGATCCTGCCGATTATCATGGTGTGCCCACCGACACCCGCCCGCCCGCGATGGTGCCCGCACCTGTCGCGGGTTGAGCGCGAGCGGAAAACCGACGCGCCGTCGCCGCTACACCCCCACGCTCGCAACGACTTTCGTCAGATGACGCGCAAGCGTCACCCCACGCGCGGCCATGAAGACCAGCATCGCTGCCCAAAGACCATGGTTGCCGTACAGCACGAGCAGCGGCCACGAGGCGCCGACGAAAATTGCGAACGACAAGACCATCGACGTCATCAATTCTCGCGTGCGTGTTGCGCCGATAAACACGCCGTCGAGCACATAGCCGCCTACCGACACCACCGGCGAGAGCGCCGCCCAAGGCAGATAACGCCCGGCCGTGGCGCGCACGGCCGCCTGATCGGTCAGGCAGCCGACGATCCACGAACCCAGCCCCGCATACACGAGTGCGAAGCCGAGTGCGCCGAGCGCCGACCATAGCGCCGTAACCTTGATGGCCTGGACGAACGCGTGCCGGTCGCGCGCGCCGATTGCCGCGCCGACCAGCGCCTCGGCGGCGTGTGCGAAGCCGTCGAGCCCGTAAGCCATGAAGGTCTGAAAGTTCAGCAGCAGCGCGTTCGCGGCGAGCGTCGCGTCGCCCTGTTTCGCTCCGAGGTGCGCAAACCAGCCGAACGACAGCAGCAGGCACAGCGTGCGCAAAAAGATGTCGCGATTGAGAACGATCAGGCGCCGCAGCGCCGCGGCGTCGAAGAGCGCCTGCCGAGTGAGGGCGGGTAGGCCGCGCGTCCTGCCGTGCCACAGCAGCGCGGCGCCGAGCACGAAGCCGAGCGCGTCGGCGGTGGAAGTGGCTGCGCCGATTCCCGCAACGCCCCAGTTGAACACGTACACATACAGGAGCACCGCGGCGATGTTCACGCCGTTGATAAACACCTGCGACAACAGCGCCAGACGCACGCGCTGCGTGCCGAGCAGCCAGCCCAGCACCACATAGTTGCCGAGCGCGAGCGGCGCGGCCCAGATGCGCGCGTGACAGTAGAGGCGCGCGTTGCGCTGCACGGCGTCGCTTCCGCCGATGGCACGCAAAGCGTAATCGATCAGCGGCACCTGGAGCGCGAGAATTGCGGCGCCGATCGCGACCGCGAGCAATAGCGCTCGCACCACGTTATCGCGCAATGCCGCCTGGTCGCCCGCACCGTGCGCCTGCGCGACGAGGCCGGTCGTGCCCATGCGCAAAAAGCCGAAGCCCCAGAACACGAAGTTGAAGAAGAGTCCGCCAAGCGCGACGCCGCCGAGATACGCCGCTCCGTCCAGATGACCGGCGACGGCGGTATCTACGGCGCCGAGAATCGGCTGAGTCAGATTGGCGAGGACGATCGGAAATGCAAGCGCCAGCACGCGGCGATGCCAGCGCACCGGCAGCGCGGGCGCCGTATGTTCGGCCCCAGACGCCGCTTCGCTCAATGGCGTTCCTGCACACAAATCCACGGAGAGACGACCACGGCCCAAAGGTCAGGGTCGCGCGCGGCGAAGTCCGCGGCGGTTTCCGACTGCACTCGCTCGACAAGTCCCGCCGACAGCCATTGTGTGATCTGCGCGGTGTCGTCGCTCGCGATGGCTTCGGCCACGCTCACGAGATCGAGGTCGCTCGCCACGCGTAACAGCATGCCCCGCGCGAAGAAGCGTTCCAGTTCCGGCCAGCCGATTTTCGCTGTTTCGGCGAGGAGCTTGGCATACAGGGGGCTATGGGCGGCGTCGTTGGAAGTCATCGTAAGCGGGTTCTGGCGGGGGTCGATACTATAAACCATCGGCGTAAGCAGCCGGCGCGGTACGCATTCCGGTACGCTTAGGCCCTTCGCAATTCGTCCGATTCTGAACCTTCATGTCACTCGATTCAACCGCGCCGGCTTCGGGCGCGCCAGTTCACGAAGTGGCCGGCGCCACGCTCACTCGCGCCGACGTCGAGCAACTGATTGCGGCAAGCGCCGTCGCAAGCAAACAGCCGGGCGGCGCGCCGCTCATCTTCAACGACTGCGATCTGGAAGGCGCCGATCTGTCGCGGCTCGACTTGCGCGGCGCGCAGTTCCACCGCTGCACGCTTGCCGAGGCTTCGTTTTTCGGCGCAACGCTTGCGCAGACACGCTGGGCTCGGTGCCGGGCCCGCCAGGCCGATTTTGCATCGGCGGATCTCGTGGATGCGGCATTCCAGTCGAGTGATCTGAACAACTCGAACTGGCGGCGCGCCAAACTCGCGTCTGCGTCGTTTCGCGGCTGCAAGCTGACCGGCGCGAACTTCGAGGCGTGCACGGCGCTGGGCCTGAGCTTCGTCGAAACGCTGCTGGTCGGCGCGCATTTGCGCGGTCTGTCATTTCGCAAGGCCACGCTGCATCAGCTAGATTTCTCCGACGCCGACCTCGCGGGCGTCGATTTCCGCGAGGCGATTTTCGATGGCGGCAGTCTCAAGGACGCACATCTGAAGGGCGCGCGGTTCGACGGCGCCGATCTGCGCGAGGCTGACTTGAGCGGCGTGCGACTGGTAGATGCGGCTCTCTTCAAAGGCGCGACGATTTCGCATCTACAGGCTGCGGTGCTCATTACCGAGCTGGGATTGCGAGTCATGTAAAGCCCCCGCGCGACCTGGCCGGATTATGACTTTCGGCCGACTTGTGCGGAACCGCACGAATGACTAACATCTGATTTATTCAACGCCTGAAACCGGGATTTTAAGCGGCTTATTTGTCGGTGGATTTGAGGCGAGTTTAGAGTTTCGCCATTCGCGGATTCTCATGCGAGGTTATTGGACGTAAGCAACGCGGGCTGATTCCGATTATTTAATTGAATTGGTGCGGTGGCGCACCTAGCGTTTTTAACACCACCGTTCCGCGAATAAGGCGAGGCGCCAGCACTGGAAAGAGAGGCGTGTTATTTGTCAGCCTTGTTGCGGTGAAGTGATCTGGAGCCTTGCTGCAGAAGGGTTTGCGGGCGTACTAACACGCTTGAACGGCCAGGGTAATAACCTGCGGTCTGCCGAGTCGGCCTGATTTATTAGGCGGTTATTGCCTATGTTTTCGGTTCACATAATGCGAAATCCGTGCGTCGCATCACATTGCTCTCGAAATTAAGATATTGCGCTTGTAAAACCGGGTTGTTAAATTTCGTTCTGGCGCATGGTGAACCGGTCCTTTGCCGATATGCGCCGAACCCCCGTTAGCCCGGCCTCGCGCCGGGCTTTTTTTGGGGCAGATCTTTAATTGCCGTCACCGCGATTACACACGCCGCGTGGATCATAAAAGCTTACCTTTTCTTTCCTCGGTTATGAGCTGGGTAATCATATTCGTTGCCGCGTGGCCAATTGCATTCGGAGTGTTGCTGGCCTTCGCCGCACGCATCGAACCACGGTCGGGGCGTTGGGTGCGCGGCCGGCTGCACTTCGTGCAACCCGGCAGCGTGGTACGCATGCCTTACTGCTTGCAGCGAATCACCATCGAGCGGTTTTTCACGTTCGCTCCAAAAATTCCGCCGACGGAGCCGCCCGAAGTCGCGCCGTTATCGACATCTTTCGATACGACGTCGTAGCCATAATTGCCGCAGACTTCGCCCGCGCGCTTGTAGCATTCGGCCCAGCTCGTGCTGGCGTCGCTGCCGCTGCAGTTGATCGCAAACCCGGTCTCGCCGCTTGGCAGATAGGTCATGGTCGTGGTGGTCGAGCAGCCGCTGAGGCTGCCCAATGTCAGCAGGCTTACCCCGATCGCTGCGGCCGTCGCCACGGACGCAAATGCGCTCTTCATTGCAGATTCCCTTACAGATGACATGAAAGACGTGGCACGAAGCCACGCGTGTCGGATTGAGCGTTTATAGCACGCAGGGTTCCCCGGTCAGTCCGTGTAACGCGGCGCTCCGGATGCGCGGCCTGTAGCTCCGCTTACCAGGCAACAGGCGGCGCGCCAGCTGCAGGCTGTCGCCACGCCTAACGCCACTTGTAACGTAACGTCTAACGCGGGGGCAGCGCACGCGACGGGTCGATCGAGCGGCCCTGATAGCGCAGCTCGAAGTGCAGCATGACCCGATTGGTATCGGTGTCGCCCATCTCGGCGATTTTCTGGCCTTGCGCGACGGTTTCGCCTTCCTTCACGAACAGCGCGCGATTGTGCGCGTAGGCGGTCAGATACTCCGCGTTGTGTTTGAGAATCAGCAAATTGCCGTAACCGCGCAGCCCGTTGCCCGCGTAGACGACTGTGCCGGCCGCCGCCGCGACCACAGGCGTGCCCGCTGGAGCGGAGATGTCGATGCCCTTTGAATTGCTGCCGTCAAAGCCGCGAATGACATTGCCGTTCGTCGGCCACACGAGCGAGATCGACGCGGCTGGCGCCGGTGAGGGCGCGCTCTCGACCGGCGCGGAACGCGGCGCGGCCGTAGCACTCGCGCTCCCGTTGCCGTTGCCGCTGCTGCGCACGGCGCCGTTCGTCGAAGCCGCGCCGTTGGGCGGATCGACACGCAGTACTTGCCCGACCTCGATGCTGTCCGGGTTCGTCAGGTTGTTCCAGCGCACGATGCTTTGCACCGACTGGTGATGACTACGCGCGATCTTCGACAGTGTGTCGCCCCGTTCGACGCGATAAAAGCCCGGCCCCACCGGCGCCGACCCGCACGCGGCGATGAGCGCCACCCACGACACGCACGCGAGTCGTTTGATAATTCTTGTTGTTTCAGACATTGGACCTCGCAAAGCGCTGCCGCGCGCCGATCCCGATCACGCGGCAGGTAGATACAAAGCGTCTGATTCTAACGGTTTTGCGTTGCAGCATCGGAAAGACGGGCAGTGGGCGCGCTCGGCACGTCGCGCAATGTAGCCGCGCGCGTTACCGCTGCGCCCGTATGCGCCGCAATTAGTCGAGTTGTCCGACGCTGATGCGCAGCGCGGCGATTTCGGTCTTGCCCGGATCGAGCCAGCGCAGGCCCATGCCGTTATGGATCGCGTCGGGCAGGCCAAGCCACGGTTCGACGCAGTAGAAGTCGGACTCCGCCGCTTCCGTCCATGTCGTTACCGCGTACCAGGGCACGGAGTTCGGCCGCTGCAGATCGATGGTGATGACCCGACTTAGGCCCGGCGCGATCAGTCGTACCGGTTGTTCCGGTGCGCCCGTGAGGCAGTGGAAGCGGTCGTGAATGCGTGCTTCGTCGAGTGTGTAACGCGCTTCACCCGGCTCGGCCGCGCTGATCGAGCCGTCTGCCTGCTGGAAGCGCCGTTCAGTGCGCGGCAATTCGAGCGACGTCTCGGCATGTTGCCGGTGCGGCAGCGTGAAATAGAAGTGATGGCCGGCGTAATAGGGCAGCGGTGCATCGCCGGTGTTGGTGGTCGTCAGCGTGACTTCGAGCGTGTGCGCGTCGATCAGCGTGTAGGCCGCCTCGAAGCGGAAGCCGAACGGATAACCGCTACGCGTTGCCTCGCTATCGGTGAGCACGAGGCGCAGGCCTGCGCCGTGCACGTCGGCGTGAGCGTCGAACGGAAGGTCGCGTGCAAAGCCGTGCATGGGCAGCTCGCGGACCGTGCCCTGGGCGTCTCGCCAGTAACCGATCTTGCCGTCCACGCGATGGCGTCCGAGAAACGGAAACAGTAGAGGGTTGCCGCCGCGGATGCGCGCGGGCTGACTCCAGTCGGCATGCTCGGGCCAATGGATCACCTCTTCGCCGTCGATGATCCACGAAAGCAGACGGCCGCCGGCTTGCGGCGCGAAGCGGAGCACGGAGGCGTCCTGAGCGATCTCGAGAATGTCCTGCTGCGGTGAAAGAGGCATGGTCGATGGTGTGATGGAGTAAGTGGTAGACGCGCCGGACGCGACAGCCGCAGCAGCCGATCCCGGCGGAAACGACGATTTTGCTCTGCTTTACGCTACGGGGAAACCCTTCTCGGGAAATTGCGGGTGTCGCAAGCGGCCGATCGTTGCCGATAATCCGTCTCACTGCCCGGTGATATCTACCGCCGGGCGAGATCGCTCAGGAGGGGTTATGGATCTCGCAATGGCAATGGGTGTCGCTCTCTTCGGCATGTTCACTGCAAGCACGGTCTACTTCTTTTACAAGCTCGAGCGCTGATCTGCGTGCTCGCCCGCTGTGTGTTCACCCGCTTCCTACGATGCGTCGCGTCGCCCATGCAAGCGCTTTCATTTCGTAAGCTTGACGATTTCGCGTCCGCGCTAATCCCACGTTCGCCGTTAGGCGATTGAAAGGGCTGCTGCCTCCAGCGGCCCTTTTCGTTTGCGTTTCGCGTAGCGATAGTCTTTTGTCGTGACGCAGCGCGTCAATATCTCCCCGAATGCGGCCCAAACGCTTGGCGCTGACTTGCCAGCCAGGCATAATCGGTGCGCCTTTTTAACGCGCCGGGTAATTCGTTGTGCGGCGCGCTGTCCCCGACATCTTCCTTACAAGGACTGCCGCGTGAATCTGTCGTTTCTTATCTTCCTGAGCGTGCTGCAAGGCGTGACCGAACTTTTTCCGGTGAGCAGCCTCGGTCACACGCTGCTCGTGCCAGCATTGTTCGGCATGCATATCGATAAACACGCGCCGCAGTTGCTGCCGTTTCTCGTCGCCTTGCACCTCGGTACGGCCTTCGCGCTGCTGTGGTATTTCCGCGAGCGTTGGTGCGCACTCGTGCGCGGCTTCTTCGCGTCGTTCGGCGGCCGCCGCAACGACGATGCTCACATGATGTGGGCGCTCATCATCGGCACGATTCCGGCTGGGCTCGTTGGCCTGCTGCTCGAGAAGCGGCTCGAACGGATTTTCCACGACCTGCGCATCGTGGCAATCGCGCTGATCGTCAACGGCGTGCTGTTGTGGTTGGGCGATCGTCTGCAGCGCTCGCGCGCGCATCAGGCGCCGGAGAAAATGGGTTTCGGCCAGGCGTTCCTCGTCGGCCTCGCGCAAATCGGCGCGCTGATTCCGGGCTTTTCGCGCAGCGGCCTCACGATGATCGCCGGCAATGCTGCTGGCCTCACGGCGGAGAAAGCCGCGGAGTTCTCGTTCCTGCTCGGCACGCCGATCATTTTCGCAGCCGGTTTGCTCGAGGTGCCGAAACTTTTCCATGCACCGGGCCAACTCGCGGACGCACTGCTCGGCGGCGTGCTGACCGCCATCGCCGCGTATCTGAGCGTGCGTTTTCTGATGCGCTACTTCGAAGGCCGCGGACGTCTTGCTTCCTTCGGTGTGTACTGCGTGATCGCGGGCATTGTGTTCCTCGGCTGGTTTGCGCTGCATCCGCAGCCGGTCTGATAATGTGCGATGTGCCCGCCGCGTTCTGGCGGGCATGAGGCGATCGGTTATAATCCGGGCCGACCTTTGCGGCGGTAGCTCAATTGGATAGAGCACAGGTCTTCTAAACCTGAGGTTGTGAGTTCGATCCTCGCCCGCCGCGCCATTGCCCGCATGTCAAGAATCCCATCTACCGAATCCGGTGATGGGATTTTTTTATTGCCTCGCGTTTTCCCGCGTTACGACAGCGCTTGCACGTCGATCGAATCGACGCGGTTGGGATAGAACGCGAGATGTTGGGCTATCTCTTTTACGGCCGCATACGGCGATTCATAGGTCCACACTGCATTGACCGCGCGCTCCCCGCCCGGCGTGATGCTGTAGTACGCGCAATCGCCTTTGTACGGGCAGTAGGTCGTGTGGTCGGTACGCACGAGCAGGTTCATGTCGGCGTCGTTCCGCGGAATGTAATACACCGCCGGATAGGACGCTTCGCGCAGCACGAGCGCCTTTTCCGTGTCGGCAATGACGCGGCCCGCTACCGTCACGACAACGCGAGCCCGCGCGGGCTCGACGCTAATCGGATGATCGGCGCCGGGGACCTTGATGGTTCTTTCAGTCATGCTGTCGAACTCCTGATGATCGGGCGAATGACGTCGACGCAAACCGTCGAGCCTGTAGCGCAGCATACGCTCGTCGAGTCCGATGCGCCGCGCCGAAGGTCACCGGTCATGAGGCCCATATCACGGCTCCGGGTCTACGCGGCCCGCCAATAAATCGCGCCAATAAAAATGGGCAGCCGAAGCTGCCCGTCGAAAGCCGCGCCGCAAGGCCGGCTGTTGCTTACCGGTGCCGCTGCGCTGTCGCGCTTACTGCCTGACGTTCAGTGCGGCGGTCAGATCGCCCATCGGCTTGCCGCCGTTGGCGACGAGCGCCGCGTCGCGCGCCGCGATGCCCGGAAGCGTCGGCAGCGAGAAACGGTGCGTGATGAAGCGCAGGATCGAAGTCGTGTCGTATTGCGTGTGATCGACGAATCCCTTCTTCGCGAACGGCGAGATGATGAGCGCCGGAATGCGCGTGCCCGGACCCCAGCGATCCGCCTTGGGCGGCGCGACGTGATCCCAGAAGCCGCCGTTTTCGTCGTAAGTGACGACCACCACCATGTTGTTCCACTGCGGGCTCTTCTGCAGATGCGAAATCACGTCCGCGATATGCTGGTCACCCGACGCGACGTCGGTATAGCCCGGGTGCTCGTTCAGGTTGCCTTGCGGCTTGTAGAACGTCACTTGCGGCAGCGTGCCGCTGTCGATCGCCTTGATGAACTCCGAGCCGCCAAGGCCGCCGTCCAGCAGATGCTGCGAGCGGTTTGCCGTGCCCGGCGCGAGATCCGCGAAGTAGTTGAACGGCTGATGATGCGGCTGGAAATTAGGCGCCGTCAGATTCGCGCCGTAAATCACGTTCGACGTGCCGTTCTGAGCGGCGCTCAACGCCGCGCCCCACGCGCCGCTATACCATGCCCACGACACCTTCGCATTGTTCAGCAGATCGCCGATGTGTTGCTGCGTCTGCGCGGGCAACGTGGTGGCTGCGCCCGGATCGGCGAGATTCGCGTCGCCGCCCGAGGCCGCCTTGTTGCCGCTCGGCTGATACGGCGGCTGCATCGTGTTGATCGCGTAGAAATCGGGGGTGAGATTGCCGGACAGCACGAACTTGGGCGGCCCATTGAGCGACGACGCCGGCGAATTGGACGCGACCTTGAGCGTCACGCCGTCGCTTTCCACTGCCGAAATCGAGCCGGCCGCCGGGCTCTTGTCCGCGTTCGGATAGGTCGGCGTGCACGCGCACACGAGCCACTGGTGATTGAGAAACGAGCCGCCGAATGCGCCCATGAAGAAGTTGTCGGCAAGCGTGTACTGCTGCGCGATTTTCCACAGCGGCAGCTTGTCCGCATTGAGCGTGTAATGGCCCATGACGAGGCTGCCCGAATCGGCCCATGCGGCGAACTTGTCGTTCTTGCCGCCGTCGATCTGCATCTGGTTCTCATAGAAGCGGTGATACAGATCGCGCGTCGTCGCGGTGATCGGCGTGTTGAAACCGTTGGGGTCGTCGATCGCGAACGGGCTGTTCGGCAAGTTTGCCGTCATGGCCTGCGTGACGACCGGCGTCACGCCGGTTTGCGTGAGGCCGTTCCAGACCTGGGGCAGCGTCGCGAGCGTGGAGCCGTCGCGATCCAACTGCTTCGCACTCGCCGCGCTCACGTTCTGCAGACCGTTGGCGCCGGGGAAGTTGCCGTACAGGTTGTCGAAGCTGCGGTTTTCCGCGTAGATCACCACAACGTTTTTGATCGACGTGATGTCCGGTTGCGTAACCTCGTTGCCGCCGCATGCATAAAGGCTTAACGCTGCAGCGATCGCCAACGGCGCCGCGCAGATCAGTTTCTTGTTCATCTTTGTAAGTTCTCTCTCTCGCGTTGGGGACGGGCCGCGTGCGTTTGATAGCTCGATGACCGCCCGCGAAAGTGTGGCGATGCAATTTGACAGAAAGATGTATTCATTACGAATTGCTTCGGCGCGGCGATTCGCTGTGGGGCGAATGTCATTTGAACGTCATATCCATGAAATACGCTCGCGGACTTCATATCGCACATTCACATCATTCACATGCGGCTCGGTCTGACGGGGATCCGGAAAACAGTAGCGCCCGACGCGGCGCAGTCGCGCGCGAGGCCGGCGGTCAACCGCGGATGTCGCGCGATAGCGTTTTCGTTCGCGGTTGCGGGAATGGCGGTGACCATGAGTCTCGCTGGCTGCGATGCCGGCATGACGTCCGCTGCCGCAGATGTGGGTGCGAGTGCGGCTCGTGCTTCGGTGGATTCCGCTGCGGCCGTCGTGCGGGTTGCGGCGCGTGAGGTGACGCATGAGGTGACGCAACCAACACCGCAGCAGGTGACGCCGGGCGGCGGACAATCGCGCGCACAAGTTTACGAAGCCGTGCGGCAGATGACCGCGGTCGGCAAGCAACTGTTCTTCGATCCGTCGCTATCCGGTTCGGGCAAGCTGGCGTGCGCGTCGTGCCACAGTCCAGACCACGCGTTTTCGCCGGCCAACTCGCTGTCCGTGCAACTGGGCGGCGGCGACATGCACCGCACCGGCATGCGCGCAGCGCCGACGCTCAAATATCTGCAATCGGTGCCGGCATTCGCCGAGCACTATCACGAGTCCGACGACGAAGGCGACGAAAGCGTCGATGCCGGTCCAACCGGCGGCCTAACGTGGGACGGTCGCGTGGATCGCGGCAGCGACCAGGCGCGCATTCCGTTGTTGTCGTCGTTCGAAATGGGCAGCTCGCCGGCGAAGGTCACCGCCGCGATCAAGGCTGCGCCGTATGCAGGTGCGTTCCGTGCTGCGTTCGGCGAACATATTTTCGATAGCGACGACGCGACGTTTAAAGCCGTGCTGCAAGCGCTCGAAACGTTCGAGCAGACGCCGGAAGTCTTCTACCCGTACACCAGCAAATACGACGCTTATCTGGCCGGAAAGACGCAGCTCACCAAAGCCGAGCTGCACGGTTTGCAACTTTTCAACGACGAAAAGAAGGGCAACTGCGCGAGCTGTCACATCAGTCAGCGGACGCTGGACGGGGCGCCGCCGCAGTTCAGCGACTTCGGGCTGATTGCCATCGGCGTGCCGCGCAATCGCGCGTTGCCCGTGAACCGCGATCCGCGCTTCTATGACCTTGGCGCATGCGGCCCGGAGCGCACCGACCTGAAGGGACGCGCGGAGTTCTGCGGCATTTTTCGCACGCCGACGCTGCGCAACGTCGCGTTGAAGAAGAGTTTCTTCCACAACGGTATCTATCATTCGCTCGAACAGGTTCTGCATTTTTATGCCGAACGCGACACGAACCCGGAGAGGTTCTATCCGGCGTCGAAAGGGAAGGTGCAGAAGTTCGACGATCTACCGCAGCGTTACTGGGCGAATCTCAATACGGAGCCGCCGTTCGACCGCAAGCCGGGCGACAAACCGGCGCTAAACGACGCGGAGATCAAGGACATGGTGGCGTTTCTGAAAACGCTAACCGATGGCTACAAGGCGGGGAACTGATGAAGAAGCTTCGGGAGCGGCGCGTCGCCACCGAATAGGCGGCGGGCACGAGGTGATCCGGCGCTTCAGATAGACGCGCCGGCGACGATGCAGAAACAGGCGGCGAGCAGCAGCGCAAAAGAAACGAGCACGCATGCTATGCCGGCGCGCGTTACGAGGTTCGGCCAGCGGGGACGGCGCAGTCCGTCGATCGGGATGATGGGCCGCGCGAGACCGGGATCGCGTCGGATAGCGACCGGCACGAGCGCCACGCAAAGCAGCGCGAGTCCGACGGCAAAGGTTTCCAGTGCAACGGTGAATTCCATGATTGGGCGTTTGAAGGGAGCAGTGCGAAAGCGCAATACGGCCAATCTTAGGAAAGCGTGACGCACGGTGATATGGGAGCCATCCTAAAAATGAGAGCGACTAAATCCGAGTGAGTAAGTAAGAGCGGTTAAATGAGAGCCGCTAAATGAGAGCGGCTGCCGGTCGCGAGCCATAGCCGCAGCGCGCCCAAGCTGTCACGACGGACATGCTATGCTTTTGGGGTCCAGATCAAGAGCGGCCATCAGTGCGCTCGAGACCGCCAAAAACGCAGTACAAACGTATCCGAGGAGCCCCTACATGTCGATGCGAACCCGTGCACTCCGTCAACTGACCGCCGCCGGTCTCCTGCTTGGGGCGGCCATCGGCGCACAAGCGGCGAATCTCGGTTTCCTCAACGACACGCCGATCAGCTACATGAAAGAGCGCGACGTCGAGTCGATCAAGCAGGCGGTCTTCGCCGCACTTGACCAGAAGCACGACGGCGAAAGCATCACATGGGTCAATGAAGGCACGCGGAACAGCGTGAAGATCGACGCGACCATTACGATCGCGAGCACGTCGAAGGAAGGCGAGCGCACGTGTCGCGACCTCGGTGTCGTGCTCAATGCAAAAGGGCAGTCCATGAACCTGCGCCCGCAGTTCTGCAAGCAGGGCGGCGGCAAGTGGCAGTTGCAGAAGAAGAACTAGGCATGCGTTCGCTCCTGGAAATACCGGCGGGTCGTTCGCGAGCCCGCACGGATGCGGTGAGTCGGACCGGGTCGGGGCGGCGATGAGTCCGCGGATCGTCTCGTGCGGAATCGTGCTACTCGATCCCGAAGGCCGCGTGCTGCTCGCGCATGCCACCGAGACATCGCACTGGGACATTCCGAAAGGTCATGGGGAGGAAGGCGAGGCGCCGCACGTCACCGCGCTGCGCGAGATGGTCGAAGAGACAGGAGTCGCAATCGAGCCGGAGCGTCTGAAGGATTTGGGCCTGTTCGTCTACCGGCGCGATAAGGATCTGCATCTGTTCGCAGCGCGCGCCACCGTCGATGAACTCGACCTGAGCTCCTACACATGCACGTCGCTGTTTCCGCGCCGCTCGGACGGTAAGCTGATTCCCGAGATGGATGCCTATCGCTGGACCGCGCCCGACGAAGTGGAAAAGTATGCGAGCCGCAGCCTCGCGCGGCTCTTTCAAACCACGCTTTCGCTCACGGAATTGCATCGGTCGTTATAGCGGCGCGGCAGCGCTTCTGCTGACGATTCCCGACGCGAGATGGCACGCGCAAAGAAAAAGGCGTGCATCCGATGAAACGGATGCACGCCTTGGTCGATCACTGGTGCGCGGCTAACGCCCTCTGGAGCGGCGACGCGTGCCGTTAGCCGTTGTCTTCGCCGCTTACGCCGGCTTGCCCCAACTGTCGCGCAAGCTCACGATGCGGTTGAACACCGGCTTGCCCGGCTGCGAGTCCACGCGGTCCGCGACGAAGTAACCGTGACGCTCGAACTGATAGCGCTGTTCGGGCAACGTGCCGTGCGCGCCAGGTTCGAGGTACGCGTTGACCACGCGCTTCGAGTCGGGATTCAGCGCTTCGAGGAAATCCCGGCCGCCTGCGTCCGGTTGCGGTTCCTTGAAGAGGCGGTCGTAGATTCGCACTTCGGCCGGGCACGCGGCTGCCGCGCTGACCCAGTGAATGTTGCCCTTGACCTTGTAGTTGTTCGCGCCTTCGGTGCCCGACCGGCTGTCCGGGAAGTAGTTGCAATGCACCGCGACGATGTTGCCGTTCTCGTCCTTCTCGGCACCCGTGCATTCGATTACGTAGCCGTAGCGCAAGCGCACCTTGTTGCCGGGGAAGAGGCGGAAATAGCCCTTCGGCGGCGTTTCGGTGAAGTCGTCGCGCTCGATCCACAGCTCGCGCGAAATCGGAAACTCGCGCATGCCCTGTTCCGGATGATGCGGATGCACCGGCGCACTGCACGGCTCGCTGAGGCCCTCAGGGAAGTTGTCGATGATCAGCTTCAGCGGGTCGAGTACGGCGGCGATGCGCGGCGCCTTTTCGTCGAGATCGTCGCGCAGCGCGCCTTCGAACACGCTCATGTCGATCCAGGAATCGACCTTCGTCACGCCGATACGCTCGCAGAACAACTGGATCGACTCAGGGGTGAAGCCGCGACGGCGCACGCCGACGATGGTCGGCATGCGCGGATCGTCCCAACCGTCCACGTGGCCTTCGTTCACGAGTTGCAGCAGCTTGCGCTTGCTGGTGATCGCGTACGTCAGATTCAGACGCGAGAATTCGATTTGCTGAGGCAGCGGGCGCGTGAAAATACCCGCTTCGGCCAGCTCGTTCAGAATCCAGTCGTAGAGCGGACGGTGGTCTTCGAATTCGAGCGTGCACAGCGAATGCGTGATGTTTTCCAGCGCGTCCGAAATGCAATGCGTGTAGTCGTACATCGGATACACGCACCACTTGTCGCCTGTGCGGTAGTGATGCGCGAAGCGGATCCGGTAAAGCACCGGATCGCGCATGTTGAAGTTCGGCGACGACATGTCGATCTTCGCGCGCAGCACGTGCTCGCCTTCCTTGAACTCGCCCGCCTTCATGCGGCGGAACAGGTTCAGGTTTTCCTCCACCGAACGCTCCCGGAAGGGCGACGGCGTGCCGACCTCGGTAGCCGAGCCGCGGTTCGCGCGCATTTCCTCGGCGGACTGGCTGTCGACATACGCCTTGCCGCGCTGAATGAGCAATTCGGCGAATTCGTACAGCTTGTCGTAGTAGTCGCTCGCGTAGTAGAGGTGTTCCTTGCCGTCTTTCTGCCACTCGAAGCCGAGCCAGCGCACGGCGTCGATGATCGAATCGACGTATTCGACGCTTTCCTTCTCCGGATTGGTGTCGTCAAAGCGCAGATGGCATACGCCGCCATAGCTACGCGCCACGCCGAAGTTCAGGCAGATACTCTTGGCGTGACCGATGTGCAGATAGCCGTTCGGCTCGGGCGGAAAGCGCGTTTCGACGCGCTGGCCCCACTTGCCGGTACGGTTGTCGTCGTCAATGATGTTGCGGATGAAATTGGATGCCGCTGGCGCGTCGTTGCGTTCGGTATTCATGCGAGATGGTGAAAGTCTGTCGGGGGCGCGCAATACGCCCACTTATCCGACAATTCTACCTGACGAGGCACGATGCGGCAGGCGAGTGCGGCGCGCAGCCGACGTTCGAGCGGCTTTCATGGCGCGCCGCGCCGCGAGCCATGTGAGGTCTTGCCCGGCGGTTCGGGCGCAGTTCGATGCGCAGACCGGCTGTAACAGGAGGTAAATCGTTTTGTTCAGCGCCTGACAGCGACTTAGCATGCCGGTCGGCGCGGGTCTGGGCGGACGCAGGAAACGCGCGTTGCCCGTCAGGCCGGTGCCGTGTGCCGCCTCGGGCCGCCCGAGGGGCCACGTCATGGGCCGCCTTAGCGCCCGCCGATCATTCAAGAACGGTGCCGCTAGCGCCGTGGCGACGCTTCCGCCTCGCGCTGCGCTCACGCAAGCCGCACGTTCCGTCTCGCCTTGCTCGACCTTTTTCTGTTCGTGCAACATGGCGCACTTAGTTGCCGGAGTTCCTCGGATGCCAATCTTGACGCACGACGCGCCTCGCGCGCCCTTTGCCTTCACTTCGTTCGCGCGACTGATCTCGGCCGCCACGTTATCGGCCACGTTCGCTGCGTGCATCGTCGCGCCCGCCGCGGTGTTCGCCAAAACGCCGCAGCCTAAAGCCGTGTTCGATGCGTCCGCGGTAGCCGCGCCGGATCGCTACAGCGCCGACGCCGCGCAGCAAATCTTCGCCGCGGGGGGCAACGCAGTGGACGCCGCCGTGGCGATCGCCTTCACGCTGGCCGTCACGCGCCCGGATGCGGGGAACCTCGGCGGCGGTGGGTTCATGACGCTGTTCGTCGACGGCAAGCCGTATTTTCTCGACTACCGCGAGCGCGCGCCGCAGCAGGCGACGCGCGACATGTATCTCGACGACAAAGGCAACGTCGTGCCGGGCATGAGCTCCATCGGGCATCGCGCGGTGGCTGTGCCGGGCAGCGTCGACGGTATGTGGCAGGCTCAGCAGCGTTTTGGAAAGCTGAAGTGGAAGCAGGTACTCGCGCCCGCCATCCGCTACGCCACTGAAGGCTTCCAGGTCGATCCCCGGCTCCAGCAGCAGCGTGACGCGGCGGCGAAGCATTTTGCCGGCAAGACGAACTTCGACGCCTATTTCTCGGGCATGAAAGCAGGCGCCACTTATCGGCAGCCGGAACTGGCGCAAACGCTCTCACGGATTGCGAGCGACGGCGGCCGTGAGTTCTACGAAGGGCGCACCGCCGATCTGCTCGCGCAGCAGATGTACGGGCATGGTTTCGTCGCGAAAGGTGACCTGCTGCAATACAAGGCCGTGTGGCGTCAGCCGCTCACTGCAAACTGGAACGGCTATCAGGTGCTGACGGCGCCGCCGCCGAGTTCGGGCGGCGTGGGGCTCATCCAGATGCTGAAAATGAAGGCCGATCTGAAGCCGGCTTTCGACGGGCTCGAAGTGAACTCTGCGCCGTATATCCATCTGGTCGCGCAGATCGAAGACCGCGTGTTCGCCGACCGCCAGCAGTACCTGGGCGACCCGGATTCGTACAAGCTGCCGGTCGATAAACTGCTCGACGACGCCTACCTTAGCCAACGCGCGTCCGAAGTCAGTGCGGACGAAGCGCCAGGCGCGACGCCGGTCAAACCCGGCTTAGGCGACGCGGTACCCGAAAAAGCGCAGACCACGCATTTCTCGGTCGTGGACAAGTGGGGCAACGCGGTGTCGAACACCACGACGCTCGACGGCGAATTCGGCTCAGGTGTAGTGGTCGACGGCGCGGGTTTCCTGCTCAATGACGCGATGGACGACTTCGTGACGAAGGCCGGCGCCGCGGGGCAGTCTGGCTCGACCGCGACGGCTGTGACGGGTGCCACGGCTGCCACGGCTGCCACGGCTGCGGAACTCAATACGGTGCTGGCCGGCCGCCGCCCGCTTTCGTCGATGACGCCAACCATCCTGCTGAAGGACAACAAGGTGTCGCTCGTGATCGGGACGCCCGGAGGATCGCGCATTCTCACGTCGATCTTTCAGGTCATGACCGATCTCTATGACTTCAATATGCCGCCGGGCGATGCGCTCGCTGCGATGCGCTTTCATCATCAGTTACTGCCGCCCAAGACGATTTACTTCGAGCCGTTTCATCCCATTACGGGCGAACTCGCCACCGCGCTGCAGGACCTGGGCTACACGCTGGAAGCGCAGTCGTTCAACGGCGACGTGCAGATGATCCGCATCGACGGTACGACGCCAGAGCCAGCCGCCGATCCACGTGGCATGGGAATAGGACGTGTGATACGTTGAGCGCTCGACGGGTTGCAACTGGCCACTGCTGATAGCGGTCGGCCGCGATTGCACGCTAAAACAAAATCTACGGGGAACACAATGAACGCACGACAGCCGGGCGTACTCGTATTGCCGGGTTACCAGAACTCCGGCACAGGGCATTGGCAAACACGCTGGGAGGCTCTCGATCCCGCATTCGCGAGGGTGCAGATGCCTGACTGGGATTATCCCGTGCGCGATGCCTGGTGCCGCGCGCTGGACTCAGCGGTGGCTGCCGCTGATGGTCCGGTCGTCTTCGCTGCCCACAGCCTCGGTTGCCTGACGGCCGCGTTCTGGGCGTCGCAGTACGCGAGCGTCGCGCAACTTGGCAAAGTTGCGGGCGCGTTGCTGGTCGCCATTCCCGATCCCGCTGGAGCGAACTTCCCGCAGGACGCGAGCGGATTCGCGCCCGTGCCGACTGAGCGCTTGCCGTTTGCGAGCATCGTGGTTGCGAGCAGCGACGATCCATACGGCGGCGTGCCTTTCTCACAAGCCTGCGCAAGCGCGTGGGGCAGCCGCTGGATCGACGTGGGCCCGCGCGGACATATCAATGCGGACAGCGGGCTCGGCGATTGGGACGAGGCGCGCGGCTGGCTCGCTGCGCTGCGCGCTTCGGCTTGAGCGCGGGACGAGAGGCAGCCCGGGCGGAAGCGGGCATTTTCTCAAATAACGGATTGCCCGCGTAACGCCGCGATCCGTTCGTCGCCGTAACCGAGCACGTCGCGCAGAACGCTTTCCGTATGCTCTCCGAGCGTCGGCGGATGCGTGAGCGCTTGTGGCGGGGTGCCCGTCATATTGATCGGATTGCGCACCAGCTTGACGGTGCCGCCCGACGGATGCGGCAGATCGACCTGCATGCCGCGCGCCACCACCTGCTCGTTTTCGAACACTTCTGCGAGATCGTTGATCGGACCGCACGGCACGCCGGCTGCTTCGAGCGCCGCTATCCAGTCCTGCTTGCCCTTTAAGCGGACCATTTCTGCGAGGATCGGCACGAGCACCTCGCGGTGTCGCACGCGCGCGGGATTGGTCGCGAAACGCTCGTCTTCGGCAAGTTCCGGGCGTTGGCCCACCTCGACGAACTTGCGGAACTGGCCGTCGTTGCCGACCGCGACGATGATCCAGCCGTCGCTCGTCTGGAACGTCTGGTACGGCACGATGTTTGGATGCGCGTTGCCCCAGCGGACTGGCGGCTGGCCGCTCGCGAGGTAGTTCGAATTCATGTTGGCGAGCATGGCGACCTGCACGTCGAGCAATGCCATGTCGATATATTGGCCTTCCCCGGTGCGGTCGCGGTGCGTGAGAGCCGTGAGCACGGCGATGGTCGAATACATGCCGGTCATGAGATCGGCAATCGCTACGCCGGCCTTTTGCGGGCCGCCGCCAGGCTGGCCGTCGCGCTCGCCGGTGATACTCATGAATCCGCCGATCCCCTGTACGATGAAGTCGTAGCCCGCGCGCTGCGCATACGGTCCCGTCTGCCCGAATCCCGTCACGGAGCAGTAGATCAGATCCGGCTTGACTTCTTTCAGCGACGCGTAATCGAGGCCGTATTTCTTCAGTTGCCCGACCTTGTAGTTCTCCAGCACCACGTCGCTTTGCGCGGCCAGTTCGCGAATGATCCGCTGACCTTCTGGCGACGCGATGTCGATGGTCACCGAGCGCTTGTTGCGGTTCGCGGCGAGATAGTAAGCCGCCTCGCGCGTGTCCGTGCCCTCGGGCGTCTTGAGGTACGGAGGACCCCAGTGGCGCGTGTCGTCACCCACGTCGGGGCGTTCGATCTTGATCACGTCTGCGCCGAAATCGGCAAGCGTCTGCGCGCACCAGGGGCCGGCGAGCACGCGGGTAAGATCCAGCACGCGGATATGACTGAGAGCGCCCATGTTTGTCGATGTCTCCAATGTAAGCGGCCGGCGCGCAAAGCACCGTGTATGTGGGCAATCTTAAGCGATTCGCGCCCGCCGGCGCAGTCGGCCAAACGTCATAAGACGAATGACGCGCAATTCTCGCAAGCGCTGCAAGAGCCACGCGATGACCCGTACGCGGCTTGACGCATCCTGTGTCTCACACTACCCGGTGCGACCTGGCCGAACGGCTAACCACGCGGCAGCGCGCCGCGCGAGGCCGCCGATCCCGTATAATCAGTCGTTTAAGAAACAAACAGTTGGCGCATCTTCCGATGCCGCCGGTAAAAGTCTGGAAACAGTCAGGACCGTCCCCCGCACGCTATGAAAGCCGCCGAAATCCGCGAGAAATTCCTCAAGTTCTTCGAATCGAAGGGCCATACGATCGTTCGCTCGTCGAGCCTTGTGCCCGGCAACGACCCGACGCTGCTCTTCACCAATTCGGGAATGGTGCAGTTCAAAGATGTGTTCCTCGGCGCGGAGTCGCGTCCGTATTCGCGCGCCACTACCGCGCAGCGCAGCGTGCGCGCGGGCGGCAAGCACAACGATCTGGAAAACGTCGGCTATACCGCGCGCCACCATACGTTCTTCGAAATGCTGGGCAACTTCTCGTTCGGCGACTATTTCAAGCGTGACGCAATCCACTACGCGTGGGAACTGCTGACGGGCGTGTACCAGCTGCCGAAAGACAAGCTGTGGGTCACCGTCTATCACGAAGACGACGAAGCGCACGACATCTGGGCGAAAGAAGTTGGCGTGCCTGTAGAGCGCATCATCCGCATCGGCGACAACAAGGGCGCGCGTTACGCGTCGGACAACTTCTGGCAAATGGCAGACACCGGCCCGTGCGGCCCGTGTTCGGAAATTTTCTACGACCACGGCCCGGACGTGTGGGGCGGCCCGCCGGGATCGCCGGAAGAAGACGGCGACCGCTACATCGAGATCTGGAATCTCGTGTTCATGCAATTCAACCGCGACGCGCAAGGCAACATGACGCCGTTGCCCAAGCAGTGCGTCGACACAGGCATGGGTCTCGAGCGTATCGCCGCGGTGTTGCAGCACGTGCACAGCAACTATGAGATCGACCTGTTCCAGGCGCTCATCCAGGCTGCCGCGCGCGAAACCGGCGTGAGCGATCTCACGAACAACTCGCTGAAGGTGATCGCCGATCATATTCGCGCGTGCTCGTTCCTCATCGTCGACGGCGTGATTCCCGGCAATGAAGGTCGCGGCTACGTGCTGCGCCGTATCGTGCGTCGCGCTATCCGTCATGGCTACAAGCTCGGCAAGAAGGGCTCGTTCTTCCATCGCATGGTGGCCGATCTCGTCGCGCAAATGGGCGGCGCATATCCGGAACTGAAGGACGCACAACAGCGCGTGACCGACGTGCTGCGTCAGGAAGAAGAACGCTTCTTCGAGACGATCGAGCACGGCATGTCGATTCTCGAAAACGCGCTGGCCGACCTCGAAAAGAAGGGCGGCAAGACACTCGACGGCGAGCTTGCGTTCAAGCTGCACGATACGTATGGCTTTCCGCTCGACCTGACCGCCGACGTATGTCGCGAGCGCGAAGTGACAGTAGACGAAGCAGCGTTCGACGAAGCCATGGCGCGTCAGCGCGAACAGGCTCGCGCAGCGGGCAAGTTCAAGATGGCGCAAGGGCTCGAATACTCGGGCGCGAAAACCACGTTCCACGGCTACGAGGAAATAATCTTCGACGACGCGAAGGTGACCGCGCTTTATGTTGATGGTGCTTCGGTGCAGGAAGTCACGCACGGGCAGCAGGCCGTTGTGGTGCTGGACCATACGCCGTTCTACGCAGAGTCGGGCGGCCAGGTTGGCGATCAGGGCCTGCTCGCCAACGCGAGCGTGCGCTTTGCGGTATCCGACACGCTGAAAGTGCAGGCCGATGTGGTCGGTCATCACGGTACGCTCGAACAGGGCACGCTGAAGGTGGGCGACGTCGTCAAGGCTGAAATCGACGCGGTGCGCCGCGCACGCACGGCCCGCAACCACTCGGCCACGCACCTTATGCACAAGGCGTTGCGCGAAGTGCTCGGCTCGCACGTGCAGCAGAAAGGCTCGCTCGTCGATCCGGACAAGACGCGTTTCGACTTCGCGCACAACGCGCCTATGACAGACGAGCAGATCCGCCGCGTCGAAGAAATCGTCAACGCCGAAGTTCTGGCGAACGCACCGGGCATCGTGCGCGTCATGCCGTTCGACGAAGCGGTGAAGGGCGGCGCCATGGCGCTGTTCGGCGAGAAATACGGCGACGAAGTGCGCGTGCTCGACCTGGGCTTCTCCCGCGAGTTGTGCGGCGGCACGCACGTGCAACGCACCGGTGACATCGGTCTTTTCAAGATCGTCATGGAAGGCGGTGTGGCGGCAGGGATTCGTCGAGTGGAAGCGATCACGGGCGACAACGCCGTGCGCTTCGTGCAGGATCTCGACGCGCGCATCAATGCCGCAGCGGCCGTGCTGAAAGCTCAACCATCCGAACTGACGCAGCGCATCACCCAGGTGCAGGACCAGGTGAAGCAGCTTGAGAAGGAACTCAGCGCGCTCAAGTCGAAGATGGCGTCGAGCCAGGGCGACGAACTCGCCGGTCAGGCGATCGAAGTGGCCGGCGTGCGGGTTCTCGCCGCCACGCTCGAAGGCGCAGATGTCAAGACGCTGCGCGAAACGGTGGACAAGCTCAAGGACAAGCTGAAGAGCGCAGCGATCGTGCTGGCTTCAGTCGAAGGCGGCAAGGTCAGCCTGATCGCCGGGGTCACAGCGGACGCGAGCAAGAAGGTTAAGGCGGGCGAGCTCGTCAACTTCGTCGCGCAGCAGGTTGGTGGCAAGGGTGGCGGCCGGCCGGATATGGCGCAGGCTGGCGGGACCGAGCCGGCAAATCTGCCCGCAGCGCTTGCTGGTGTGAAGGGGTGGGTCGAAGCACAGCTTTGATCGCGTTTCGATCCGGCCGTTATGGACTGGATCGAGCCGAACCTCGCTGAAAGGATGTGAAGTGGGTCACGCGGTGCGCCGGATCGTCGGCGTGGCGCGTGGCCCGATTTTTTTACTGCGTCGGCGTTCGGTCTGCGTTTCGGGCTTACCGTTGGGGAGCGAGACACGGCGGCGTGACGCGTCTACCTGCCAATTTCAGATACTCGCTGTGTGCCCAGCGTTGCAGCGAAAAATCAAGCGACGCCAGCGCTCATGCCAGCGTGAACGCCTGGATCAGCATCTGAACCTGCACCCGCACCCACCTCCGGCGTCACGACCCCAGCGCCCTCCTGCGCGACCAGAGTCTGCTTAAGCGCGTTGAGGGCCGATGAAAAATGCCCACGTCGCCAGACGAGCAATGTCTCGATCACACCGATGTCGGGCAAGTCATGCACAGCGATGTTGCTCGCGTCCGCTTGCAGTCCCAGCACCGAGCGGGGCGCAACCGCCACCCCGGCGCCAGCGGCCACGCAAGCCACGATCGCATGATACGAGCCGAGTTCCAGCACCCGCGCCGGCCTCACGCCGTGCTCCAGATACCATTTCTCGATGTAAGCCCGGTAGGCGCAGCCGCGCTCGAACGCAACGAGCGTCGATAGCGCGATGTCGCGCACTCCGCGAATGGGCCGATGGCCGCGCGGCGTCAGCATCACCAGTTCCTCCCTGAACACGGGCACAGTCTCGAACAAGTCGCCGAGCGCCGCCGCGTCCAGTGGCGTTGCCACGAGAGCGGCGTCCACTTCGAATTCGCGCACGCGTTCGATCAGCTTGCCGGTCGTACCGGTTTCCAGTTCCAGGGCGACGTCGGGCCATTGCTGGTGATAGCGGGCGAGCAACCCGGGAAGACGGGTTGCCGCGACACTTTCCATGGTGCCCAGACGCAGCCGGCCGCTCGGACGGTCGGCGCGCACCGCGTGGCGTGCCTCGTCGGCAAGAGCAAGCAGCCGCTCGGCGTACGGCAGGAGCGTCTCGCCGGCGGGCGTCAGCACGAGGCGCCGCCCGTCCCGGATAAAGAGGTCCGCTCCGAGTTGCTCCTCAAGCTGTTTGATGCGCGTGGTGACATTCGATTGCACGCGATTGAGCTTCGCGGCGGCTCGGGTCACGCCGTTTTCACGCACGACCGCCCGAAAAATCGTCAACGCTGCCAGGTCCACGATTCTCTCCTCGCGATGGATGGTATCCAAATTATTCATTTTCCATGATCGAATCGTCAAGCTAATATGGATACAGCTTCGGCTCAGCGCCGCCCCATGCTGGGCCGCTAGTGCCGGCCGCGCCGCAGCTCACGCGAGTTGCCGCGCGGCTTCCTGCATGCCGAGCGCTTTTCCTTCAACGGCTATCCATGAACGATTCTGCTTCCCAAGCCCAATTCATGTCCGCGGAACCCCATGCCGCCCGGCGCGCAGCGCTTGCCTGTATGGTGACGCTGGCCGTCGCGCTCGGAGTCGGGCGGTTTGCGTTCACGCCGCTGTTGCCACTGATGCTGCACGGCGGCGGCGTGTTCGGTCAGCCGCCGATCGACATCCAGCACGGCGGCTGGCTGGCGTCGTTCAATTACGCGGGCTACTTCATCGGCGCGTTGACCTGCGCGGCGTTGCGGGTCGAGCCCGCCCGGATGGTGCGCTCGGGCCTCATGCTGACCGTTCTGTTGACACTGGCAATGGGCGTCACGAGCCAGTTCTGGGTGTGGGCTGCGGTGCGGTTCATCGCCGGAGCGGTGAGCGCCTGGACTTTCGTGTTCGCGTCGCAATGGGGTCTGCGGCGGCTCGCGGAACTCGGTCAGCCTGCATGGAGCGGCGTGATTTACACGGGACCGGGCGTGGGCATCGTCGGAACCGGCTTGCTGGTCAGCGCGGCGGGCGGTTATGGCGCGACGGTGGGTTGGATCGGCTTCGGCTTGATTTCGGCAGTTCTGACGGTGGTGGTCTGGTCCGCGTTCGGCGCGCCGGCCGGTGCGGGTTCCAGTGCCGGGAGGGTGCATCGCCGCTCTGCGCCTTTAGTCAATACAAGCGCGATGGGAGAAAGGCCGGCTAGCGGATCGTTCACTGGGACGGTAGGGGGCGTGGCTCAACGCACCGGCCAAGAACGCACATCCAGCTTTGGCCCCGCGACGCGGGGTCCAGCGGCGCCGGAGGGTCTAGCTGCCGCGAGCTCCGGCGGCCCCACAGTAAAGAGTTTCGCCACTGCGGCGCCTGACGCCATCGAAGCAAACGTCTCCGCCGCCGCAACCGCACATGCAACCACATCGCCCAGTCCTGCCCCGGCAACGCCCGACGCCGCCGCGCGAAGCTATGGCCACGCAACCCGCCCGACCGTGAGCGACGAGCGTCGCAGCCACCCCGCGGACGCCTTCTGGCTCGTTATCCTTTACGGTGTACCCGGCTTCGGCTACATCATTACCGCGACGTTTCTGCCAGTTATCGCGCGTCATGCGCTGCCCGGCTCGCCGTGGCCCGACCTGTTCTGGCCGATGTTCGGCGCCGCGCTGATCGTCGGTGCATTGCTGGCCGCGCGGCTGCCGCTGCATCTGGACAATCGCGTCTTGCTGGCCGGCAGTTACGTGTTGCAAGCCTGCGGTATCGCGCTCGGCATTGTCTGGCCGACGGCGGGCGGCTTCTCACTCGGAAGCATTCTGATCGGCGTGCCCTTTACTGCAATTACCTTGTTCGCGATGCGCGAGGCACGGCGTCTGCGCGGCGACGACGCGGCCGGCCTCATGGGCTATGCCACTGCCGCCTACGGCCTCGGCCAGATCATCGGACCGCTCGTGGCTGCGCCGATTGCCGCGCATACCGGCTCGTTTTCGCCGGCTCTTTGGCTCGCGGCCGGCGTCTTGTTGCTGGGGGCGGCCGGTCTCGTCGCTGTCGCGAGAATGCCTCGCGGGCGAGGGCGCATGCCGGAGTGCGGCTGCGGCTGAAGCCGCAGTTGGACACCTCGGTAAGTCTGCCGTCGGTCGCGCATCCAGGTGATGAGACAACGTGCCGTTGCGTCCTTCGTTTGCATACTCGCGCGTGCATATCGTCGCTAGCGAATATCCTCGAACAACCCCTTCCGCAACCCCACACGAAAAGCTCACGCTTGCCCCAACACTCGAAGCGCCCACGCTCAACCCCAAAACCACGTCCCCCGAAAAACAAATCCCTCCCGCTAGCACTAAAATGACGGCTTTCCGTCATCCCCGCGCGTCTGTCGCCGGCCGCGCTGCTCACCATGCAACATTTCGCGTCCGACAACTACGCCGGCATCTGTCCCGAAGCGCTCCATGCGCTGATCGCCGCCAACAACAGCGGCCACGAACCGGCCTATGGCGACGACTCCTGGACCAATCAGGTATGCGACCGTCTGCGCGAACTGTTCCAGACCGATTGCGAAGTATTCTTCGTGTTCAACGGCACGGCGGCCAATTCGCTTGCGCTTGCGTCGCTTTGCCAGTCATACCACTCGGTGATCTGCCATGAGCTCGCGCACATCGAGACCGACGAATGCGGCGGCCCCGAGTTCTTCTCTGGCGGCTCGAAGCTGCTCACGGCGCCTGGCATCGGCGGCAAGCTCACGCCTGATGCGATCGAGGCGGTCGTCACGCGCCGCGCCGACATTCATTACCCGAAGCCCAAGGTCGTCACGCTCACGCAGTCAACGGAAGTCGGCACCGTCTACACCGTCGAGGAAGTGCGCGCGATCGCTGCGATCGCCAAGCGGCGTCATCTGAAAGTGCATATGGACGGCGCGCGTTTCGCGAATGCGGTCGCCGCGCTCGACGTGCATCCGTCCGAGATCACCTGGCGCGCGGGCGTCGACGTACTGTGTTTCGGTGGCACCAAGAACGGCTTGCCCGTGGGCGAAGCGGTGGTGTTCTTCGACCGCGCGCTCGCCGCCGACTTCGCCTACCGTCTGAAGCAGGCGGGCCAGCTTGCTTCCAAGATGCGCTTCATTTCTGCGCCGTGGCTCGGCCTGCTCGATAACGACGTGTGGCTGCGCAACGCGCGTCACGCGAACGCGATGGCGCAACTGCTGCAAACGCGGTTGCAGGAAATTCCGGGCGTCAGCATCATGTTCCCGCGCGAGTCGAACGCGGTCTTCGCACAGTTGCCCGCGCAAGCCGCGAAGGCCATGCGTGCGCGCGGCTGGAAGTTCTACGAGTTCATCGGCGCGGGCGGGTGCCGGCTGATGTGCGCGTGGGACACGCAGCCCGAAACGGTCGAGCGTTTCGCGACCGAAGTCCGCGAGTTGTGCGCGGCGTAAAGTTCGTCCGCTGTGCAAACCGCGAAAGCCGGGAAGCCGGGAATCCGTGTAAGCCGCAACACCGCAACGCCGCCAGCGCGCCACGCAGGCAAAGACCGAACCTCCAAGTCACCTCACCATGACCGAATACCGATTTTGTCCTCGCTGCGCGTCGCCGTTGACGGAGCGCGCCGACGCCGAGCATGAAGGCGGGCGCATCCGCCAGACCTGTCCCGATGCCGGATGCGGCTACGTGCACTGGAACAATCCGCTGCCGGTGGTCGCGGCGATCGTCGAATACGAGGGCAAGATTCTGCTCGCGCGCAATGCTGCGTGGGCGGAGGGCGTCTTTGCGCTGATCACGGGCTTCCTCGAAAACGGCGAGACGCCGGAAGAGGGCATTGCGCGCGAGGTGCTCGAAGAGACGTCGTTGCATGCCGAGTCGGTCGAGCTGATCGGCGTGTACGAATTCATTCGCAAGAACGAACTGATCATCGCGTATCACGTGAAGGCAAACGGCACGATCTCTCTGTCGCCGGAACTGCTCGAGTACCGGCTGGTCGAGCCGGCGAAGCTGCGGCCATGGCGCGCCGGCACCGGGCAGGCGCTCGGGGAATGGATGCGGCGGCGCGGCTTGCCGTTCGAATTCGTCGACAAGCCGGGGCAATAGTCGTGAGCGGCCATGATCGCCAGTAGCTTCGGCGAGGCGGACAGCGCCGCGGCAACTGCGGCAGCGGCAGGCGTCGCCCCAAACCTACCGCACCCCGACCCCACCACTCAAGCGACCTAGCTACGCCAATGTCTAAACCCGCTGCCGCGTCACGAAGCTCGTACCCGCACTTTCTCGCCATCACCACGCGCTGGATGGACAACGACGTCTACGGTCACGTGAACAATGTCGTCTATTACAGCTACTTCGATACGGTGGTGAACGAGTATCTGATTCGCGCCGGCGTGCTCGATTTCGAGCGCGGCGAAACGATCGGACTGGTGGTCGAGACGCATTGCAACTACTTTGCGCCGCTCGTATTCCCGGAGCGCGTCGAAGCGGGCTTGCGAGTGACGCGGCTCGGCACATCGAGCGTGCGCTACGAAGTAGGACTCTTCAAGGAAGGCAGCGACGAAGCCGCCGCGCACGGCCACTTCGTGCATGTGTACGTGGATCGCGTCACCCGCCGTCCAGTGAGCCTGCCCGATGCACTGCGCGAGGCGCTCGAGCCGATCCGCGTTGCCACCGGCACAGCGGCGGATTAGGCACGTGCAGTCGTTAGCCATCAACCTGCTTAACGGGCTCAGCTTCGGACTGCTGCTCTTCATGCTGTCGGCCGGGCTGACGTTGATCTTCAGCATGCTCGGTGTGCTGAACTTCGCGCATGCGAGCTTCTACATGCTTGGCGCCTACGTCAGTTATTCGGTGGCCGCGCGGGCTGGATTCTGGAGCGCGCTCGTAATCGCGCCGCTCGTCGTCGGTTCGCTCGGTGCTGCGTTGGAGCGCTGGCTGTTGCGCCGGGTGCGAAGCCATGGCCATCTGGCGGAATTGCTGCTGACGTTCGGCGCCGCCTATGTGCTCGGCGAACTCGTGAAGCTCGGCTGGGGTTTGAGTCCGCTCGGCGCGAGTGTGCCGGCCGCGCTGGACGGTCCGCTCTTCACGCTCTACGGCGCCACATTCGCGCGTTATCGCGCGTTCATGATGTTCGTCTCTCTTGTGATGCTCGTCTCGCTGTACGCGGTGCTGCGCGTGTCGAAGGCGGGCCTGATCGTGCGGGCCGCGCTGACGCACCCGAGCGCCGTCGAAGCGCTCGGCCACAACGTGCCGCGTGTCTTCACCGGCGTTTTCGCGGCGGGCACGGCGCTCGCCGCGCTGGCCGGCGTGATCGGCGCGCCGCTTTCCGTGATCGAACCCGCTATGGCCGAGTCGCTCGGCTCGATTGTGTTCGTCGTCGTGGTGATAGGCGGGCTGGGATCGCTAGGCGGCGCGCTGGCTGCGTCGCTGCTGATCGGCTGTGTGCAGACACTGGCGGTGGCGAGCGACGTTTCGCTCGGCGACGTGCTCGCTACGTTCGACGCTTCGTTGCCGCCCGAATGGGACGGGCTGACGCTCGCGCAGCTTGCGCCGCTGATTCCATACCTGCTGCTCGTCGGCATGCTGGCGCTGCGCCCGCGCGGACTCTTCGGCCGGCGCGACGATCATGCGTGAACTGCTCAAGCCGGAGCCTGCGCAAGCGTCGCCCGTAGCCGGGACCCAGCGTTCTCACGCGATGTGGCGTCGTCTCGCACCGTGGCTCGCGCTGATTGTCCTTCTCACTGCACCGCCATTGATCTGGCGTCAAAGCTGGCTGCTCGTCTATCTCGCGCAGACCGCCACGATGATCGTCTTCGCGCTCTCGTACAACCTGTTGCTCGGAGAGACCGGACTGCTGTCGTTCGGCCATGCCGCCTATTCGGGCCTCGGGGCGCTGATTGCCGCGCAGGTTTTCAACCATATCGGCGCACCGCTCGCGCTGCTGCCGCTGGTCGGCGGCGCGGGCGCCGCGTCGTGCGGGGCGTTGCTCGGTTTTATCTCGACGCGTCGCGCCGGGACCGCGTTTGCCATGATCACGCTAGGCATCGGCGAACTCGTCGCGGCCGCGGCGTGGACCTTGCCCGACTGGTTCGGCGGCGAAGCGGGTGTTGCCATAGACCGTGCAAGTGGACCCGTGCTCGGCGCCTTTACTTTCGGCCCCGCGCGCGAGGCTTACACGCTGATCGCGCTGTGGTGCGTGCTCGCGAGCGCCGCGATGTTCGCCCTGTCACGCACGTCGTTCATGCGGCTTGCCAACGCGGTGCGCGACAACCCGGCGCGCGCCGCGGCGATCGGCTGCTATCCACGCCGCGTCCGCTATAGCGTCGTGGTCATGTCGGCGTTCTTCGCGGGCATCGCGGGCACACTTGCGCTGATCAACGTCGAACTGGTGTCGACCGATAGTGTGAGCATGGTGCGCTCGGGCTCGGTGCTGATCGCCACGGTAATTGGCGGTACGGGTGTCTTTTTCGGACCGGTCGCGGGCGCGGTCGTCCTGACGTTTTTCAGCGTGGCCGTGGCCGGCGTCACGCGGGCCTGGCTCTTTTATCTGGGCCTTTTCTTCATCGTGATCGTGGTCGCTGCGCCGGACGGACTCGCCGGTTTTATCCAGCGGCATACGTCGCGGCTCGCGCGTGACGGTTGGCGCACATGCCGCGCCGTCTACCTCTGCGGCACGGCTGCGATCCTGCTGTGGACGGTCGCCACCGTGCTCGCGGTGCAGTGGGCTTACGCCGTCCAGTTCGGTGCCGAGGAGGGCGCTGCGCTGCGCGTCGGCGATGAGTCTTCGTGGCTATCGTTCGTCACCGCGTCGCCGTTGCGGCTCGGGCTGACGATCTTCGTGCTCGGAGCACTGGGCGCCTTGGCGGCTTTGTCCGCGTCGCGCGCGCAGACCCGTCTCGCGGCCCATGCACGCACGATGCAAGACGCCGGAGGTCCGCAATGATCCCGGCGCTCGCGCTCTACGGCGTCGAGAAGCGCTTCGGCTCTACGCGCATCCTGCGCGGTGTGAGTCTCGCGATCGAACCGGGTGAGCGGCACGCGTTGATCGGCCCCAACGGCGCGGGCAAATCGACGCTCTTCAATCTGATTGCCGGAGCTGCGCGGCCGGATGCCGGGCGCATCGACCTCTTCGGTGCTCAGATCACACGCCTTGCGCCGGCGGCGATTGCGCGCCGTGGCCTCGCGCGCAGTTTCCAGAGCACGAGTGTATTTGCAAGGTTGAGCGTGTACGACAATTTGCGCTGCGCAGCGACGCTCGCCGAGCGCGATCGCATACGCTGGTGGCAGCGATTCTCTGGCGCACCGGAGGTCGATGCACGCGCGGCGCAGGTGCTCGAAGCAGTCGGCCTCGACGCGCGCGCGCATGTTCTGGCCGGCGCGCTGAGCTACGCGGAGCAGCGCGCGCTCGACCTCGGCATAGCGCTCGCCGGCGGCGCGCATACGTTGTTGCTCGACGAGCCGACTGCGGGCATGAACCGCGCGGAGGCAGCGCGTGCAATCGAACTGATCCGCGAGACCACGGCGGGACGCACGCTGCTGATGGTCGAGCACGACATGGACGCGGTGTTCGCCATCGCGGATCGCATTTCAGTGCTCGTGCAAGGGCGGATTATCGCGACCGGCACGCCTGCGGCGATTCGCGCAGACGCCGCGGTGCGCGCAGCTTATCTTGGCGAAGGATTCGACGCATGACATCCTTGCTCGAGATTCGCGGACTGAATGCCTGGTACGGGCCTAGCCAGGCGTTGCACGGCGTGAATTTGCAGATAGGCGCGGGCGAAGTGGTCGCGCTCGTCGGGCGCAACGGTTCGGGACGCTCGACGCTCGCGCGCTCGATCATGGGCCTCGTGCATGCCGAAGGCGAGTTGCGCTTCGCGGGCCACTCACTTGCCGCGTTGCGCACCTTTGAAATCGCGCGGCTCGGCATCGGCTATGTGCCCGAGCATCGCGATGTGTTTCCCACGCTGAGCGTCGGCGAAAATCTCGAACTCGGCTTAGCCCCGCGCAATCGCGGGCGCACGCCGCGCTTCAGCCTAGACGACGCCTACTCGCTTTTCCCCGTGCTGCACGAGCGACGGCGCACGCGCGCGGGCGCGCTGTCGGGCGGTGAGCAGCAGATGCTGAGCCTCGCCCGCGCGCTGCTCGGCGATCCCGATCTGTTACTGGTGGACGAGCCTGGCGAGGGCCTCGCGGGCTTCGTGATGCAGCAGGTCGCTCAATGCCTGCGCGTGCTGCGCGAGCGCGGCATGGCGATGTTGCTGATCGAACAGCGACTCGTGATCGCGCAGGACATCGCGAGCCGCGTCGCGGTGATGGGTCATGGCGAGATCGTGTTCGACGGCGAACTTCACGTGTTCCTGCAGCGTCCCGACGTCATGCTCGAATGGCTCGGTGTAGGTTGATCCCTTTGCCTGCGTGCGGTTCTCTACCTCGCGTGTGCTTTTGTCGAATGCCAATCTTTCTGCGCGGTAGAAAAGGCGGCAGCATTAGCGTTTGAATCTCCGTTCCGACTATGCCGCTTTCCCCGAGCCCGCACGGCTTTGCGTCGACTCGTCAAAGCGATTCAAACGCTTGATCGTTTGGTGAGCGTCCTCCAGAAATCTTGTCGGCAGCGCGCGTACAAATGAAGACAATCATGTGAAAGACGCGCGACGTCGACGTGAGCGTTGAAGACGCGTCACGGCTTCAGGAGGAGACATCATGAACGAGACAGGCGCGGTCGCCACGGTGCTTGCCACCGCTCTGCTGATGTGCGCTTGTGCCGACGCCAGTTCGTCGGCGAACCAGGCGGCGTCGGCGACGATGCAGGCGTCGCAAGGCAAAACGGGCTACGACTCACAGACGGCGCCCCCGCCGCGACCTGCCATCGAGAGTGCGAAGGCTAAACAGCTCGCGATCGAGCAACGCATCGCCGCGAGAGTGCCGGCGGCAAGCGGCCTCAGCACAAAGCGCAGTCGCGCGCTTACGCTGCGCGACTCGGGCATCGACGGTTCGCTGATGTTCGCGCGGGACGTCGACTTTCGCGTGACGGGCGACATCGGCTTCATGATTCACGACATGGCCGCGACGCTGGTTCCGTCGCGGCCAGGAGAGCCGATCGTATTCGACGACCCGACTAGCCTGAGCATCGACGTTCATCGCGGCGACGTGACGCTCGACAGTACAAAGCTCACCGCGATCTTCAACCGTTATCTGTTCCAGTATCGTGGTTCGCCGCTGCGCAACATGCGCGTCGTGCCGCAAGACGACGGCAGCCTGCGCATTACCGGCGAGATGCGTCGCGATACGTGGGTGCCGATCGTGTTGTCGGGGTCTCTGTCCATGCGCAGTGCCGACGAACTCGTGTTTCATGCCGATCACGTCGAAGTCGCAGGCGTGGCGGCCGACAGGTTGATGCAGGCCGCGCACGTCAGGATGGCCGATCTGTTGAAGGTCGATACGCCGATTGCGCGGCTCGACGGCGACGACGTCGTCATGCAGGTCGCGAAACTGACGCCGCCGCCCGCACTGCGCCTGACGATAACGAAGCTCGACACGAGCGCGGCGGGCGTGCGCTTCACGCTCGACGACGGCTCGGTGTCGAAGATCGACTGGCCTGCAAGCATGCCCGCGCGCGGCATGCTGATGGAAGGCGGGGACGTCAAATTCATGCGCTCGATGCCGATGAACATCGACATGGCGCTCACGCCTATCGACGCGGGCGCGCCGTTCGTGCTCGATCTGTACCACTATCGCGACCAGATGGCCGCAGGATATTTCACCTTCGACGAAGCGGGCGCGCTTGCCGTCCACCTGCCTTCGTACACGACGCTTGCGGGTGCCGCGAAAGATCCGCCATTGCAGATCGGCAGCGCGAGCGCGCGCTTCAACGATAGCTTGATTCACGCGCAGCAGGCCTCGCTTGCTCAGGCGCGGCTCGAGTGGCGACGCGTGCCGCAGGAGTTGCAAAGCGCGTCGGCGGCGCGTGCTGTTCCTGTCAGCATGCGGAGTGCGTTTTCCGGTGCCAGGGAGGGGACTCGAACCCCTACACCCGGCGACGAACGTCATTCATCCGGCCATGCGTCGTTGATACATGTCGAAAACGTCGACTTCTATGTGGCGGGTCGCATCGGCTTTCATGTGCGTTCGCTCGACGCGCAGATGATCCCGAAGACGCCCGGCGAGCCTGTCGACCTCGACGATCCGGGACAGTACGACATTCGAATCATCGGCGGGGAAGTGGTCGAGCCTTGGCCAGCCATGGCGGCGCTCTTCAACGACTACCTGCTCGATTACGAGCCGCGCTCGCTGAATGATCTGGAGTTGAAGCCGGTGGACGGCAAGCTCGAAGTGACGGGCGGCATCAAGTTGTGGAATCACTTTCCCGGTGTGTGGCTGCCCACGACGATGAGCGGCACCATCGTCGCGAGAGACGATCGGCATCTCGTGTATGAGCCTTCGTCGGTGAAAGTGCTTGGCATACCACAGGCCGGGCTGCTGCGCGCACTCGACATTCCGCTCGCTTCACTGACGCCATTTGCGCGCAAAGGCGTCGCGCTCGAAGGCAACGAACTCGTGTTCGATCAGTACACGGTGTTTCCGCCGCCTGTCTTGCAAGGGCGTCTTGCAAGCGCGACCGTGACGGACGAAGGTCTTCTGCTGAAGTTCAGGCGCGAGACCGGGATCCCGCCCGCGCGGCCGCCGGCAAACATGGTCAACGCGGCGAAAAGTTATGTGTGGATAGAAGCCGGCGACGTGAAGATGTTCAATTCGCTCGTCACGAATGCGCGAACGTTCATCAAGGACAGTTCGACCGCCGACGCGATGAAGTTCGATTTATACGGCTATCGCAGGGACGTTTCGAAGGGCACGGTGAAAATGGACACCAACGGGGGGCTCGAAGTGGATCTCGCCGCGCGAGGTAAATGACCGGGCTTTGGCATCGCGGGAGTCGGCTGTGTGGTGTTACGCGAAGTTGCCTCGCTCCTTGTGCGAGGCAACTTTGCGCGAGGCAACTTTCGCGCGGCTCAATCTTCCTTGTTGATGATCCACTCGTGCGCCGGGTCGTTGCGGAAATGCCAGACACGTTGAGCACCGGCCATGACATTCAAATAATACGAGTCATAGCCATACGGCACGACGACCGGATGATAGCCGCGCGGCACCATCACGACATCGTGGTCCTCGACGGCCATTGATTCGTCGATGTCGCGCATATCGGTGTACACGCGTTGGAACGCAAAGCCTTGTGGCGGATTCAACCGATGGTAGTACGTCTCTTCGAGCGAACTCTCGTGGGGCACGTTATCGGTGTCGTGCTTGTGCGGAGGATAGCTCGACGCGTGTCCACCAGGCGTTCTCACTTCAACCACCAGCAACGATTCCGCCGGCTCTGTTTGCGGAAGAATGTCGCATACGTATCGCGTATTGAGACCCTTCCCGCGCGTCGAGCGCTTCATTGAAGACGGCTCGATCAGACGTGCGGGCAGCTCGCCCTTCGCAGGCGCGCTCGCTACGCCGACCTCTGCATCGCGGCATGCGCGCACGGTGGCGCGCACGCCCGGCGGCAAATAGACCGCATAAGGCGCGGCATCTTCGAATACGCTGTCGCGCGAACCGAGCGAGCTCCATCGGGTGTCCGCAGTTTCAATATCCACCGTGCCCGTGAGCACGACAATGCACACTTCGCGCGACGGCTCCATCACGTGCACGACTTCACTCGTGCCAAGACGGTAAGCGGCAAAGCCGACATAGCGCCAGCACGCCGATGCGGGTGTAACTCGCGCGATCGTCTGGCCTTCGCGCTGCGCCTTCACTAATAGAGTCATGCTGCCTCCTGCGTGGTGCCATGGCTGTCGCCCCGAGTGCCGGCAGACGTCGTGTCGAGCGGGGCATCGACCAACGCACGCAATGTCTGATAGCCTTTCTGCGCATACTCGAACGACGGCGCCACGACCGGGTCCTGTTCCGCCTCCACGACGAGCCAGCCGGAATAGCCATGCCGCTTCAGGCGCGCAATGATCGACGGGAAATCGACTGCGCCGTCGCCGGGCACCGTGAAAGCGCCGGCGATCACCGCGTCGAGAAAGCTCCAATTGCGATTGCGCGCGAGTTTCATGACGGCAGGGCGCACGTCCTTGCAATGCACATGACAAACCCGGCCGATGTGTTTGTCGAGCACGGCGAGCGGATCGCCGCCTGCGAAAGTGATGTGTCCCGCGTCGAACAGCAGTCCAACCGCGTCGCTCGTGCGTGACATCAACTGATCGACGTCGGCCGGCGTTTCGACGTAAGCACCCATGTGATGATGGTACGCAAGCCGCACGCCGCGGCTTAGCGTATAGCGCGCGAATTCGTCGACGCGTGCGGCGTAGGCGGCCCACTGTGCATCGCTGAAAAAGCGCGGCCGTTGATATAAAGGTCTTGGCGCGCCCTGAATAGAATCCGCCACTTCGCCATACACCATGACCGTCGCGCCGTTTCGCGCGAGCAGTTCGAGATGTGGGCCGACCTCGGCGATTTCCTCTTCGACGCTGCGCCGCGCGAGACGTCCCGAGTACCAGCCGGACACGAGCGCGAGATCGTATTGCGCGAGCAGCGTCTTCAACGCCTGCGGTTCACGCGGAAACTTGTTGCCGAGTTCGAAGCCCTGATAACCAATCTCGCGGCCCTCGGTCAGCGCTAATTCGAGCGGCGTTTCGCCGCCGAGCGAAGGCAGATCGTCATTCATCCACGACAACGGGTTGATGCCGATGCGTACATTGAAAGCTGTCATGCGAGCGTCCTCAATCGTTGACCTGGTCGTTGCTGTTGCCGCTGCCGTTGCCGCTGTTCTCTGCCGAAGCGGGCGGTTTCCCGCGCGCCGAGATCTGCGCGTCATAGTTTGCTCGCGCTTCGCGCACGCTCGCTCGCGGCGAGACTTCGGGCACCGCGACTTCCCACCACCAGCCGCCGTCGCTCGTCGTGCGGGCCGGATCGGTGTCGATGCTGATCACGTACGTCCTGTCCGCCGAGCGCGCGCGTTGCAGCGCGGCTTCCAGTTCCGTCACATTCGCCGCGTGTTCCGCGCGCGCACCGAGCGCGCGGGCATGCGCGGCGAAGTCGATCTTCGGCGCACCGAGCGGACCCTGCATGCTGTCTTCGAGCAGGTTGTTGAACGGCGCGCCGCCGCATGCCTGTTGCAGGCGATTGATACAACCGTATCCGCGATTGTCGAGCACCACGACAATGAGCTTCGCGCCGAGCATCACCGACGTGGCGATCTCGCTGTTCATCATCAGATAGCTGCCGTCGCCTACCATCACGATCACTTCACGCTCGGGCCGCGCAAGCTTCACGCCGAGTCCGCCGGCGATTTCGTAGCCCATGCACGAGTAGCCGTATTCGACGTGATAGGCGCCTGGCGTTCCGGCGCGCCACAGCTTGTGCAATTCGCCGGGCAAGGTGCCGGCCGCGCACACGACGATGTCGTTCACCGGTGAATTCGTGCTTGAACGTTGCACGGCGCCGATCACATCGCCTTCATAAGGGAGCACGGACTCTCGTTGCGGCGCGTGCGTGAGCGTATGCACCGTATCGCGCCAACTCGCGGCCAGTTCGTGCGCGCGCGAGGTCCACGCGCGCTCAGCCTGCCAGTCCTGCAGACGTTCGGCGAGTGCGCCGAGTGCGAGACGCGCGTCCGCCTCGACGACTTGCGCGCGATGCTTGAGGGCGTCGAACGCATTTGCATTGATGCCGATCACGTCGGCTTGCGTGAACAGCGTATTCGAGCCGGTTGTGAAGTCCTGCAAGCGCGTGCCGAGTGCGAGCACGCAGTCTGCATCTCGGGCGAGCACGTTGGCCGCGGGCGAGCCGGTCACGCCCAGCGAGCCGACGTTCAATGGATCGTCCCACGCTAGCGAGCTTTTGCCGGCTTGCGTCTCCGCGACGGGAATGCCGTGCGCGGCGGCAAAACGTTGCAACGCATCGGTCGCACGGCCGTAGAGCACGCCGCCGCCCGCAACGATCAGCGGACGCTTCGCGCGCTGCAAACGCGCGATAGCAGCGTCGATTTCGTCGACACGCGGTGCGGGTGCATAGAACGTGACGATGCGCGGCGCAAAGAAGTCGGCAGGGAAGTCCCACGCCTGCGCCTGCACGTCTTGCGGCAACGCAAGCGTGACCGGCCCGCACGACGCGGCGTCGGTGAGCACGCGCAGTGCGCGGGGCAGTGCACTCAGCAGTTGCGCGGGATGCATGATGCGATCGAAGTAGCGCGACACGGGTTTGAACGCGTCGTTCGCGGAGACGCCGCCATCGTGGGAATCTTCAACTTGTTGCAGGACCGGATCGGGCGCTCGCGACAAGAAGATGTCGCCCGGCAACAGCAGCACCGGCAAACGGTTCACGTGCGCGAGGGCGGCGGCCGTCAGCAGATTCGTAGCGCCTGGTCCGATCGACGTGGTGACCGCCATCATGCGTCGGCGAAAGTGCGCCTTTGCATAAGCGATCGCGCTGTGCGCCATCGCCTGTTCGTTGTGGGCGCGCAGCGTCGGCAGCTCGTTGCGATGCTGATAAAGCGCTTCGCCCATGCCGGCGACGTTACCGTGTCCGAAGATCGCGAACACGCCGCCGAAAAGCGGCTCTGTTCCCAAGCCGTCTTCAGTGGCGACGCGTTGTGCGGCGAGATAGCGCACGAGCGCTTGTGCGGTGGTCAGGCGGATGGTCGTATCTGAGACTATGGCGCCCGCCGATGCCGCTTCGTCGTGTCCATGATGTAACTCGCGCTGATTCATGCCGCCTGCTCCTGATGAACACGATTGCTAGCGCCTCGTTCGGCGGCGGCGGTGTCGCGCGCCGCGCGCCACGATGCGATTAGCGTTTCGAACGTACGGCGCACGCGTGCGATCAATTCGTCGTCGCCGATGTCGCCTGCCAGCCACGCATGACTCGGCTCGTGGAAGATCGTGCGGCCCACTGTGAAACCGCGACACGTCGACGAGCGCGCAGCCGCTCGAAAGCCCTCGTTCAACTGCTCGACGCCCGCCGACAAACCGAGCAGCACGACGCCCCGGCAATAGGGATCGCGTTCGGCGATCAGCGCGTCGATGTTGCGCCATTGCGCGGCGTCCATCGGTTCGAGCTTCCACCACTCGGGATAGATGCCGATGTTATAGAGCCGCTTCAACGCGCGATACACGATATCCGGACCCTGCGGCAGGTTCGCGTGCTTCGGCGGAATCACTTCGAGCAGTAACTCGTGGCCGCTTGCCTGCGTCGCGTCGTATAGCGCGCGCAATTGTGCTTCCTGTTCGAGGCGCTGTTCGACGGGTTCATCGGGGTGGAACTGCACGAGGCACTTCGCGACGTGTTCCTGCGGCCACGACACAAGCGTCGTGCCGACCGAGCGGCCATGGTCGAACACGAGCGGCACCGAGCCGGGCAGCTCGACCGGGCGGCCGATCCACCAGCCGCGGCCCGTTGCCGCGTTCAGCGCGTCCTGGCCATAGCGGCCGTCGATCAGCACACCGATGCGGCCTTGCAGGCCCAATGCGCTTTCGGTCTGCGCGACCGCGTCGACGAACAGGCCCTTGAGCTGGGCGATGCGCGCTTCGCTTGCGCCGCTCTGCTGCGCGAGTTCAAAGAACTGATTCCGATGATCGAACGCGAAGCCGAGCACTTCGTCCCACTGCTTGCGCGCAGGTGTCACGCGATGCAGGCGCGCCAATGTCGCGTCGCGGTCGGGGCGGCGCATACGTTCAGGGTCGGCCTTCGCCTCGCGCAGAAAGTAGTCGAGTTCAGCGGGCGTCGGCATGGCCGGCGCGCACGCGTGGCGCGAGACGACGAGTGCGCCGCTTGCATTGGCGGCACGCGCGCAGGCGTCGAGCGGTTGATCGCGCAACCATCCGGAGAGAAAACCGGACGCGAATGCGTCGCCGGCACCGAGCACGTTCAGCACTTCGACTTCCACGCCGCCGTGCACTGGCGCGTCGTCGAGCGAGGCGGGCACTTCGCCGTCGATGATCTGGCAGCCCATCGGCCCGCGCTTGAGCACGAGCGTGGCCGGGGTGACCGCGCGTACCATTGCCAGTGCGTCGACGAGATCGCTTTTGCCGCCTGCAATGCGAAATTCCTCCTCGGTGCCGATCACGAGATCGAACAACGGCAGGATGCGCTGCAAATGCGCAGTGACGCCTTCGCTTGCAACAAAGCGCGTTTCGCCGTCCGCCTTACCCGTGAGGCCCCACAACACGGGACGATAGTCGATGTCGAGAACGGTGCGAACCTGGTTGCGCCGCGCATAATCGAGCGCGCGGCGGCTCGTGCGGTTCACCTGTTCGGTCGAGAAGTGCGTGCCGGTGATCAGCAGCGCTTTCGACGACGCGATAAATGCCTCGTCGAAATCCGCTTCGTCAACGGCCATGTCCGCGCAATTCTCGCGATAGAAGATCAGTGGAAACGTATCGCGATCTTTGAGGCCAAGCAGCACGAGCGCGGTCAGGCGTTCGGGATCCACGCGCACGTGGCTTACATCGCAGCCTTCCTTCGTCAACGTCTCGGTGAGAAAGCGGCCCATGTGATCGTTGCCCACGCGTGCGAGCATTGCCGACGCAAGTCCGAGCCTCGCGCAGCCGAATGCAATGTTCGCCGACGACCCGCCGAGATACTTTGCGAAGCTCGACACGTCTTCGAGCCGTGCGCCGACCTGCTGCGCGTACAGATCGACAGCGAGCCGGCCAAGACACACGATGTCGCGGCTGCGGCCCGCCGCGAAGCGGCTGCCGGCGGTTCCGCCCGGCTGCTGCGCCGGCGTGCCGCTGAATGTACTGGATTGAGCCATGAATATCCCTGAATGACGGAGCGCGGCGAGCGGTGCCACGGCAGCAGCCGCCGCGCGAATGAATCAGATCGTTGCGCCTTCGAGTTCGCCTATCATCTTTTGCATCTCGGCACCGCCCGCCATCATGTCGAGCACTTCGTCCTTGCTGATCGTCTCTTTTGTGAACGTGCCGAGTGATTTGCCGCGATTGAGCAACGTGAACGAATCGCCGATCGGATACGCGTGATGCACGTTGTGCGTGATGAAGATCACCGAGATGCCCTTCGCGCGCGCCTTGTGGATCAGCTTCAGCACATTGAAGCTCTGCTTGACGCCGAGCGCGGCGGTCGGCTCGTCGAGGATCAGCACACGTGCGCCGAAATGGATGGCGCGCGCAATCGCAAGGCACTGTTTTTCACCGCCTGACATCGTGCCGATCGGCTGATGCGGATCGCGCACGTTGATGCCCATTTCTGCGAGTTTGTCGCGGGCTGTCGTCGCGCTCGTTTCGAGGTCCATCACGTTCAGGAACCCGAACAGTTTCTTTTGCGGCTCTCGTCCCATGAAGAAATTACGTGCGACGGAGAGCAGCGGCACCAGCGCAAGATCCTGGTAGACGGTCGCAATGCCGAGATCCAGCGCGTCTTTCGGCGACTCGAACAACACCGGCTTGCCGTCGACGAGATACTGGCCCGACGACGGTTGATGTACGCCCGCCAGAGTCTTGATCAGCGTCGACTTGCCCGCGCCGTTGTCGCCGAGCAGGCAGTGAACTTCTCCACGTTTCAGGCGTAGAGTCACACCGCTTAGCGCGATTACTTTTCCAAAGTACTTGTTGACGTTCTCAAGAGCGAGGATCACGTCGTCGTGCGGCGCGGCGCTCGGAAGATCCATTTCGCTCGTCACATGGTTCGTGTCGGACATGTGCGTCTCCTCGTTACGATTGCGCGACGCGACGGCGCACATAGTGATTGAACAGCACGGCGATGAGCAGCATCACGCCGAGGAACACGCGGAACCAGTCGGAACTCACATTCGTATAGGTGATGCCGATTTGCACCACGCCGAAAATCAGCGCGCCGAAACACGCGCCGATCACCGAGCCATAGCCGCCCGTCAACAATGTCCCGCCGATCACGGCCGCGATGATCGCCTCGAACTCCTTCTGCAAACCGCGGTCGGCCGCAGCCGAGCCGATGTCGCACACTTGCAGCACGGCGAACAGGCACGAGCAGAACGCGGTCAGCACGAAGAGCAGGATTTTCACGCGACGCACCGGAATGCCGACGTTTTTTGCCGCGTTGGCGTCGCCGCCCACTGCGAGAATCCAGTTGCCCGCTCGCGTTTTCGCGAGGACGAATGCGCAAATCGCGGCGAGACCGAACCACCACAGAATGACTTTCGGAATGCCCGGCACGAGCGCGTGACCGTTGTCGAGCAGGGTGCCGATGCCGTGATGCGCAAGCATCGTGAAGAGACCCTGGAGCGCAACGCCGTGAAAGAGCGTGTTGGCGAGCCAGTCTTGTTGTGCAAGATCGCCTACGCCGGAGACGATGGTGCGGTCGGCGAACATGATCGACAGCGCAAGGGTGAGGCCGCGCAGAATAAAAAGAAACGCGAGTGTGACGATGAACGACGGCAGGCGCGTGCGCATCACGAGATAGCCGTTGAGCGCCCCCAGCAGCATCGAGCCGACGAATGCAAAGAGAATCGCAAGCGATATCGGCCAGTGAAAATACACGGTGGGGATCGCGACCATCATGCCGGCAAAGCCGATCATCGAGCCGATCGACAGATCGAACTCACCGGCGATCATCAACAGACACGCGCCGACGGAAAGAATCCCGAGATAAGCGGACACCTGTGACCAGTTCATCACGCCGTCGAGATTGAACATGCCCGAGCCGCCGGCAGTCAACGCGAAGACTAGAAACACCAGCACCGCGCCGGAGATCGCGGCGAACTCGGGGCGGTTCAGCAAATGACCGAACCATGATTCCTTGCGCACGCGCTCGTCGCGTCCCTCCGTTTCGGGGCGCGACGCAGCGTTATGCGAAGCGGCGCTATTCGAGTCGACGTGCGGTGGAAAGTGCTTGCCGGCTACACCCATGATGTCTCCTTGGAGCCGGCTGTGTGTCCGGGCAAGCGGGAATGCGTTGCGGGAACGACAGCCGGTGAAATGCGCGCTGGCAGCGAAGCTGCCCGGCGGGAGCGTTGCCCGCCGCGCGCGCGTGACTAGCTAGAGAAAAGAATCAGCGGTACTGCCCTGCGTATTTGATGACCTTGTCGAGGTTTTCTTTCGTGATGAAGCCAGGTCCGGAGCGAATGTTCTTCGGACCATACGAAGGCGCCAGACCGTAAGTGGCAAGTCGTGCCTTGAACTTGGGATTCGCTTCGAGAATCTGGCGAATCTTCGCGGGGTCGGTGGTGTGCTCTTTCTTCACGATGGCCAGCACGGCGACCGGAATGTAGCCCTGCAGATACGGCTGCTGATCGATCGCGAACTGGATCGTGCCGTTCTGGATTGCCTTCGCGATGTCGTCGGAAAAGTCAAACGTGCAGAAGTAGATCTTGCCGTTCAGACCCATTTGCTGCACTGCTTTGAGCGTGGCCGAAGCCGGCGTCGGTCCGAGCGTGAGAATGGCGCCGGTGTTCGGATGGTTGCGCAAATAGGCGCTGACTTTCGATTGAATCTCGGTCGGGTCCTGGCCGGAATCGATCGTGGACGACTTGTAGTCGACGCCAAGCGCCTCGGCAAAGCCACGGCAACGGTCGAACGAAACGGTGTTGGTCGCGAGGTGATTCACGCACAGGAACGACTTCACGCCGGCTGTTTTCGCCTTTTCGCCTGCCGCCTTGCCGGCGACGTATTCCGGCTGGCCGATATGCATGATCGCGCCGAGTTGCGCGCTTTGTTCCTCGGTGCCCGAGTTGATCGTGACGAGCGGGATCTTCTTGGCGGTGACTTTGTTGATGGAGCTTTTCAGCACGTCGTAATCGGCGATGGTGACGATCACACCGTCGTAGTTGCGCGCTGCGGCCTGTTCGACGAGACGCGCCATATCGGCGATGTCACCGTTCGGCGGATTGCGATAGTCGGTCTCGACGTTGAAGTCCTCGTCGGCCTGCTTGATGGCGTTTTTGATCGTGTTCCACCACGAATCGGAGTCCGGCGCGTGGCTGATCAGCACGAAATGAGCGTCAGCCGCGCGGGCGGCCGAGGCCGCTCCGAATCCCGTCGCCAACGTCAAAGCCGTCACCAGAATCCTGAGCGTAGCCTTGCCCTTGCAAAGTCTCATGTCTCCACCTTTCTCGGTCTGTCGTTATTGAAGGAGCGTGTGGCGCACGGTACGCAACGCGGCACCGGAGGTGTCGCACGATCGCCGAAGCACCATCGCTCACGACCAAGATTAGGTCATCTTCGAATGGCTTGCAATGGAAATTTCACCGTAGATAAAAATGGAAAATACGTTCCATTTATGCGGTGTGCTGCCTATAATCGGCAACGTCAGCAGCCTCTGCGGCGCCGGTCCGAAAGCGCCTGCCGCAGTGCAGTAAAGCCCCGAAGAGAGAACCATGGCGGAAGAGAGCACCGAAGAATTGCCGAGCGTCGAAGAATTGATGCAGCGCATCGCCGATAACTACGAGGCGCTGCCGCGTCAGTTGAAGAATGTCGCGACGTATATCGAGCAACATCGTTCGAGCGTGATGGTGGATCGTACGAGCGACATCGCCGCGAGTTGCGGCGTGCATCCGTCGGCGGTCGTGCGATTTGCACAGCGCTTCGGTTTCTCCGGCTTCTCCGATTTGCAGGCGGTGTTTCGTCAGGCGTATACCGGCCAGGGTGCGTCGTCGCCGAGTTATCAGCAACGCATTCGCAAGCTCATTGACGAGAAGCCCGGTGCGTTGTCCGGCGGCGCGGTCGCGCGCGAGTTCATCGCGGCTTCGCGCGGCGGTCTCGAAGAACTCGAAGCGGGGCTCGACGACAAGCAGTTCGACGCCGCCGTGAAGATGCTGCAACAGGCGGACAACATCTATGTGATCGGCGTGCGGCGCTCGTTTCCGGTGGCGAGCTACATCGTCTATGCGTTGCAGCACACGCCCAAGCGCGTGCACCTCGTATCGGGTTTCGGCGGCATGTACCGCGAGCAGATTCGCAGCGTGAAAAAGGGCGACGTGGTGATCGCGATCAGCTTCGCGCCTTATGCGAAAGAAACGCAGTATTGCCTGCGGGTCGCGCATCATCATCAGGCGAAGACGCTGGTTATTACGGACAGCCAACTATCTCCGCTCGCACGTTACGCGAGTACTCAACTGTATGTGAAAGAGGGCAGCGCGTTCGCGTTCCGCTCGCTGACCAGCACGATCTGCCTGTGCCAGGCGCTTTTCATCGCGCTTGCGTACAAGCTCGAATTGAACGTAGAAGAATCGAAAGACACTGGAGGATACGATGACTGACGCAGCAAAACCGATCGACGTCGCAGTGTTCGGCGCGGGCCGTATCGGCAAGATTCACGCGGCCAATCTCGCGCGGCAACCGGGCGTGCGGCTGAAATATGTGGTCGATGTGAATAGCGAAGCGGCCGCGGCGCTGGCTGCCGCGCACGGCGCCAAAGTGGCCGATATCGACGGTGCAATGGGCGACGCCTCCGTTGGCGCCACGGTGATCTGTTCGAGCACCGACACGCATGCCGATCTGATCCTGAAGTCGGCCGCTCAGAAAAAACACGTGTTCTGCGAGAAGCCGGTCGACCTGACGCTGGAGCGTGCGCGCGCTTGTGCTGAGGCCGTTGAGCGCGCGGGCGTGGTGTGCATGATCGGCTTTCAGCGCCGCTTCGATCCGACGTTCTCCGCGTTGAAGGCGCGCCTCGATGCGGGCGAGATCGGCACGCCGGAAATGCTGGTGGTGACGAGCCGCGATCCAGGCGCGCCGCCGGTGGACTACATCCGCCATTCGGGCGGCATCTTCAAGGACATGCTGATTCACGACTTCGACATTTTCCGCTGGATTCTCGGCGACGAAGCGGACACCTTGCACGCCACCGGCAGTTGTCTGAGCGACCCGGCAATCGCGGAGGCGGGCGACATTGATTCGACCGCGGTGACGATCCGCACGAAGCGCGGACGCCTGTGCCAGATCAACACCGCGCGCCGCGCCGCCTACGGCTACGACCAGCGCTTTGAAGTGCTCGGCAGCGCGGGCATGCTGCAGGCGGGCAACGTGCGGCCCACGGAAGTCACGGCTTACTCCAAAACGCAGGTGTCGAGCGACGTGCCCGAAGCGTTTTTCCTCGAACGTTATCGGGCCGCTTATGCGCTCGAAATTGCGCATTTCTTCGAGGCGGTCACGCAAGGCAAGCCGGTGCGCACCACGGTGGCCGACGGTTTGAAAGCGCTGGAACTCGCCGAGGCCGCCACGCGCTCCTGGCGCGAGGGGCGTGCGGTGAAGCTCGGCGAGGCCGCGCAATGAGTGCGGCGGCATCAACGCGTCGGCTGCGTCTCGGCGTGGTCGGCCTCGGGCGGCTCGGCAAACGTCACGCTGAGAACCTTGCGTATCGCGTGCCGGGCGCAGAGCTGGTTGCTGCTTGCAGCCCGCTCGAAGAAGAGCGGGCGTGGGCGCGCGACGCTTTGCCGGCGCCGCGCCTGTACGATGACTACGCGCGGCTGCTGGACGACAAAGACGTGGACGCCGTGTGGCTCGTCACGCCGTCGTCGCTGCACGCGCAGCAGATCGTCGACGCTTTGCGCGCCGGCAAGCACGTGTTCTGCGAAAAGCCTTTGTCGCTGGATCTGGCGGAGTGCGAGCGCGTGTTGCAAGAGGCTGCGAAGTACCCGCATCTGCAGGCGACGATTGGCTTCATGCGGCGTTTCGATCCGAGCTACAAGGACGCCTTCGACAAAATCGAGGCGGGCGCGATCGGGCGGCCGTTTCTCGTGCGTTCGCAAACCACCGACAAGAACGACACCGACGGCTTCTTCGTGCGCTTCGCGGCAACTTCGGGCGGCATTTTTCTCGACTGCACCGTGCACGACATCGACGTCGCGCGCTGGCTGCTTGGAAAGCCGCGCGCGAAGCGCGTGTTCGCGGCGGGCGCCGTCGCGCTGCACGAAGGCCTGCGTGAATTCGGCGATGTGGATAACGGCGTCGCGATCTGCGAATTCGAGGACGGCAAGCTCGCCATGTTCTATGCGTCGCGGACCCAGGCACACGGCAACGACACGCACAGCGAGGTGATCGGCACGGCAGGCGGGCTGACCATTGGCCAGAATCCGCGCGCTAATCGCGTCGAGATATACGACGCGACGGGCATTCGTAACGAGTGCACGCCGAGCTTCTTCGATCGCTTCGAAGAAGCGTTTTTGCATGAGGCGCGCGCGTTTGTCGCGTCGGTGCAGGGCGGGGCGGGATCGACCGTGCAAGCGGGCGCAACGCTCGCCGACGCGCTGGAAGCGACCCGCATCGGCAATGCGTTGCGGCAGTCGCTGCAAAGCGGGCAGGCTGTGACGCTGTAGCGTCGATATGGCTGGTTGGGCGGCGAGGTGCGCGGTGCCTGCGCCGGCAAGGCGGCGAAGGCTGCGGTAGAATTTGACCCTCTGTCCGGCGTCGCGAACGACGCCTTGTCCCGAAGGTCATCGTCGATGCAAATTCAGATTCATAAGGAAGTCGATGCGCGCGGGCTGATGTGCCCGCTGCCCATTTTGCGTGCCAAGAAGGCGCTCGCCGATATGGAAAGCGGTCAGATTCTCAAGGTGCTCGCCACCGACCCCGGTTCGCAGCGCGATTTCGCCGCGTTCGCGAAGCAGACCGGCAATGAGATCGTCGAGAGTTCGGCGCACGACAAAGTCTTTACGTTTCTGATGAAGCGCCGCTGAAGCGCACACATTCAGACGCACGCTCCAAAACAAAAGGCGCTGTGCCCGCGAAAGCGGGGCACAGCGCCTTTTTGACTTTCGGGAGATGCCTCGCGATTCAAGGCATCTCGCGGAGGCTTTAGCCTTCCAGAACCGGCGAACGGGTACGCAGATATTCTTCGAAATCCGCGGCCACTTCGGGGTGGCGCAGCGCGAACTCGACCGTTGCCTTCAGATAACCAAGCTTGCTGCCGCAGTCGAAACGCGTGCCGTGGTACTTGTACGCGAGAACCTGTTCGTCGGCGAGCAACGACTGGATTGCGTCCGTAAGCTGCAATTCGCCGCCGGCGCCCGGCTTGATCGAGCGGATGTGATCGAAAATACGCGGCTTGAGCACGTAGCGGCCCACCACGCCGAGATTCGACGGTGCGACGCTCGGTTCCGGCTTTTCGACGATGCCGGACATCTTGATGATCGAGTCTTCCCATTCCTTGCCGTCGACGATACCGTACGACTTGGTTTCCTGCGCCGGGATCTCTTCGACGCCGATCACCGAGCTGTGATAGTGGTCGAACACCTCGATCATTTGCGTCATGACGGGCGGCGTGCCGTACAGCAAGTCGTCAGCCAGAATCACGGCAAACGGGTTGTCGCCCACCAGCTTCTCCGCGCACAGCACGGCGTGGCCGAGTCCGAGCGCTTCGGGCTGACGCACGTAGAAGCAGTCCACATGGCTCGGCTTGATGCTGCGCACGAGTTCGAGGAGCTTGTCCTTGCCGCGCGCTTCCAGTTCGGCTTCGATTTCATACGATTTATCGAAGTGATCTTCAATCGCCCGTTTGCTGCGGCCCGTGACGAAGATCATTTCGGTGATGCCGGCCGCCATGGCTTCTTCCACCGCGTACTGAATCAGCGGCTTGTCGACGATCGGCAGCATTTCCTTCGGGCTTGCCTTCGTGGCAGGGAGGAACCGGGTGCCAAGACCTGCTACCGGAAATACTGCCTTTGTAACTTTTAGCATGTGATTACCCTGAGTCCTCTGGTTTAGCTATCTGTCCGTGCCCGCCGCGCGGGCGGGCGTGGAGCGTCGATCAGGCCGGCAAGCGCGCGAGCTGCGCTTTCAGCTTGCCGACAGTCGCTTCGAATTCCGCCAGCCTTTTCTGCTCCTGCTCGACGACTGCGGGCGGCGCCTTGGCGACAAAACTTTCGTTCTGCAGTTTAGCGTTGCACTTGACGACTTCTGTGCTCAACCGCGCAATCTCTTTCGACAAACGCTCGCGCTCGACCGCGACGTCGATTTCCACCTTCAGCACGAGCTTGTCACTGCCTACAATAGCAATTGGCGCGCCATCTGCTTGCGCGTCGAGCGCGGCTTCGTCGGCAATGATCTGCACTTCCGACAAACGGGCCAATGCCTGGGCGTACGGAGCGAAGGTGCGCAGACGCTCCGCGTTGCCGGTAGCAAGCAACGGCACCTTGACCGCCGGCGAGAGATTCATTTCGCCGCGCAGATTCCGGCACGCATCGATCACTGCTTTCAGGTCGGCCGCCCATTGCTCCGCGTCTTCGTCGAGCTTCGACATCTCGGCAACGGGGTATGGCTGCACCATGATGGACGCTTCGCCCTCGGCCTTGCCCGCGGGATAACGTCCGGCCAACGGCGCAACTTTTTGCCACAACGCCTCGGTGATGAACGGAATCGCCGGGTGCGCGAGGCGCAACACCGTCTCGAGCACGCGCAGCAGGGTGCGCCGTGTGGCGCGCTGCTGGTTCGGCTGACCCGTCTGGATCTGAACCTTGGCGAGTTCGAGATACCAGTCACAGTATTCGTCCCAAACGAACTTGTATAGGGCGTTGGCCACATTGTCGAAGCGATAGTCGGCGAAACCCCTGGCGATCTCGGTTTCCACGCGTTGCAGGCGGGACACGATCCAGCGATCCGCCGACGAGAAGTTCAGGTGGCCGTCCGGGCCGCACTCGCCGCACTGTTCCGGCTTGCCGAAACCGCAATCGTGGCCTTCGCAGTTCATCAGCACGAAGCGGGTGGCGTTCCACAGCTTGTTGCAGAAATTGCGGTAGCCCTCGCAGCGTGCGAGATCGAAGTTGACGTTGCGCCCCAGCGTGGCCATCGACGCCATCGTGAAGCGCAGCGCGTCGGTGCCGAACGCGGGAATGCCGTCGGGAAATTCCTTGCGGGTTTTCTTTTCGATCGACGCGGCCTGCTTCGGGTTCATGAGGCCGGTGGTCCGTTTGGCGACGAGGGCGTCAAGGCCGATGCCGTCGACGATATCGATCGGATCGAGCGTATTGCCCTTGCTCTTCGACATTTTCTGACCTTCGGCGTCGCGCACGAGACCGTGCACGTAGACCGTGTCGAACGGCACCTTGCCCGTGAAGTGCGTGGTCATCATGACCATGCGCGCGACCCAGAAGAAGATGATGTCGAAGCCCGTAACCAGCACCGAGGATGGCAGGAAGTGCTTCAGTTCCTGCGTTTCGTTCGGCCAACCGAGCGACGAGAACGGCACGAGCGCGGACGAAAACCACGTGTCGAGCACGTCTTCGTCGCGTTTGAGCGGGCCCGTGTAGCCGGCTTCTGCCGCTTTTGCGTGCGCTCCTTCCTCGGTCTTCGCGACGAAAATCTCGCCATTTTCGCCGTACCACGCAGGAATCTGATGACCCCACCAGAGCTGGCGCGAGATACACCAGTCCTGGATGTTCTCGAGCCACTGGTAGTAGGTGGTGGTCCAGTTTTCCGGCACGAAGCGGATTTCGCCGTTGCGAACCACGTCGAGCGCGGTTTCGGCGATCGATTTGCCCGGATTGAACGTGCCTTCAGGCGCCGGTTTGCTCATCGCGACGAACCACTGGTCGGTCAGCATCGGCTCGATCACGACGCCGGTGCGGTCGCCGCGCGGCACCATCAGCTTGTGCGGCTTGACCGATTCGAGCGCGCCGAGCGCTTCGAGGTCGGCGACGACCTGCTTGCGGGCTTCGAAACGGTCGAGGCCACGGTATTTTTCCGGCGCGTTGCCGTTGATCTTCGCGTCGAGCGTGAGGATCTCGATTTGCGGCAGCTTGTGGCGCAGGCCGACCTGATAGTCGTTGAAGTCGTGCGCGGGCGTGACCTTGACGACGCCCGTGCCGAACTCGCGGTCGACGTAGTCGTCGGCGATGATCGGCACTTCGCGGCCCGACAGCGGCAGCGTGACGGTCTTGCCGATCAGATGCGCGTAGCGCTCGTCTTCCGGATGGACCATCACGGCGGTGTCGCCGAGCATGGTTTCGGGCCGCGTGGTCGCGACCGTCAGATGGCCGGAGCCGTCGGTGAGCGGATACTGAATGTGCCACAGGTGGCCGTTTTCTTCTTCGCTGACTACTTCGAGATCGGAAACGGCGGTGAGCAGCACCGGGTCCCAGTTGACGAGGCGTTTGCCGCGATAAATCAGGCCCTGTTCATAAAGGCGCACGAACACGTCGCGCACGGCGGCCGACATTTTGTCGTCCATCGTGAAGTATTCGCGCGACCAGTCGATCGACGCGCCGAGGCGGCGCACCTGGTTCGTGATGGTCGAGCCGGATTCCTGCTTCCATTCCCAGACGCGTTCGACGAATTTCTCGCGGCCGAGGTCGTGGCGCGACACGCCTTGCGCGTCCAGTTGCCGTTCGACGACGATCTGCGTGGCGATACCCGCGTGGTCGGTGCCCGGCACCCACAGCGTGTTGTCACCGAGCATGCGGTGATAGCGGGCGAGGCCGTCCATGATGGTCTGGTTGAACGCGTGGCCCATGTGAAGGGTGCCGGTGACGTTCGGCGGCGGCAACTGGATCGAGAAGTCTTTCCTGTTCCCGTCGAAAGAGGGCGTCGCGTAGGCGCGCTTTTCCCATTCGGGGCCCCAGTGGGCTTCGATGGTGTGCGGCTCGAAGCTTTTGGCAAGGGTAGAGGAGGTGTCGCTCGGGGTGTCGCTCATGGGTCGATCGGCTGGTAAATGCGGAGAATGTTCGATTATAAAGGGCGCCGGGGCGCGGCTCTGGTTTTGGTGTTTCTCTGCTGCCGGAGGCTCGAAGGCGAGCGCCTGGCGACGGTGGCCCGAGGTGAGGTGCCGACGCTGCGCAACGTGTACGACAACACGCTGACTGGCTTCGGGCCGCGCTTGCGGCCTAACGGCTCCGTGTCGTTCGTGTACCGCTGGAGCGCACCTGGAGGCCAGTAGAAAAGAAGCATCGGACGCCGGCCGGGGATAACCGTCGAGGAAGCATGGGCGGCCGCAAAGGCGTTCATGGGCGTGCCGATCACCGCTTGCTCCGCGGGCAGATTGAAGAGGCCGATTCCCACCGCAACAATCAACTGCGGCGCAATCAGACGAATCCAATTTTCTAAATTTCATTGCGCGCGCGCAAACCGTGACAGTTCTTGACGATCCTAGGGGCCGGATCGTGGGACCATCGCGCGGCTGTATTCCGCAGACAAAATGGTCTCTCGCACCGGGCTGGAGTTTGGTCACGCGGATGTGACCCCGCATCGACGGGATTGAGGACCGGACTGCCAGACGAAACGAATGCCATGACGAAGCCGCATCAACCGCTCGCAGACCCCGAACTGCTCGACTACTACACCGGTGAACTGCTCTATGCAGGCAGCCGTGCGCAGGAATTCGCCGCAGGGCACCTGAAGATCGCGGCGCGGCTGGGCATGCAGGCGGGCGGGATCGACGACCCCTCTGTCGAGCGCCTGGTCCAGGCCTCCGCGCTCGTGAACGCCCGCGCGCAGATGCGCATCGACCGTGCGCCGGATCCGTTCACGCTGCGCCTGCTCGAGAGCGTGCATCCCAACTACGTCACGCCGTTGCCGTCGATGGCGCTCGTGCAGTTCTACCCTGGCGAAGGTGCCGGACAGGGCGGCGAGGCACAGACGCTGCCGCGTGGCACGCCCCTTTTCTCGCGTGCGCAGGAAGGTCAGTCGGCGGTGGAATTGCGCACCGCCTTCGATGTGACCGTCCAGCCACTGACGATTGCCGCCGTCACTGCGGGCGGTATTCCGCCCGATATTCCCAACCTTTACCGCCATGTGTCCGGAGGTGCCCAGGTGCGCGGCTCGCTGCGCCTGCGCATCCGGACAACCCACGGCGGCCCCATCCGCGCGCTGTCCGGTCTGGACCGCCTGCCTGTTTATCTATGTGGCGCGGAGCGGATTGCCTCGCAGCTCTTTGATCTGATCCACACGGCGACTGTGGCGAGCATTACGGGCGTGCCGGGGAAGTTTGCGACGGGCGAGCTGCACAGCGTGTTCCAGGACGGCATGCGCAATGGCCGTATCGAGCATGCGGTTGAGTATGAGGGGCTGGAGCCGCAGCGGAGTCTCCTGCCGCCCGTCCATGAGGGCATGCACGGCCATAACCTGCTGTACGAGTACATGGCTTTTCCGCAACGGTTCTGGTTCTTCACACTCGCGGGCCTGGCCGGTGGGCTGTCGCGCATCGACGAACCCGAAGCCGAGCTCGTGCTGCTGCTCTCCCGCGAGCCGGGAGAACTGGCGCAGCATGTCGATGCCTCGCAGTTTGCGCTGCACTGTGTGCCTGTCGTCAACCTGTATCCGGCCGCGTCCGAGCGGCTGAAGGTGGCCCCCCAGGACAGCGAGCACCGGCTCGTGCCCGAGGTGACCGCGCCCGACGATCATCTGCTTCACTCGGTCAATCACATCATCGGCCAGGTGGACGATGACGCGACATCGCAGGCAATTCCCTTTGTGCCTCAGGACGTGGCACTCCCAAGCGACGAGCGTCGCGATGTGCGCCGCTTTACCGTGCGGCGTGAGCTGGAACTGCCGGCGGACAACGTGCGCCGCTACGCCACCCACCAGCCGTTTGTGCGCACCCATACGTGGCTATCGCTGCTGCGGCACGACCATCAGCCGGACGATTCGGGGGTGCGCTACCTGTCACTCGATGCATGGCTGACCAATGGCGACCTTCCTTGCACACTGCCGCGCAATGGCCGCGATGACCTGATCGTGCACGGTGCGAAATCAGTCGCCAGTGTGGGCTTCGTGCGGCCACCCACCATGCCCGGGCCACCGCTGGCGCGTGGCGAGGCGGCATGGAAGTTTCTGCGGCAGTTGAACCTCGAATACGGCGTGTTCGATGACGAATACGACGAGCCGTGGCCCGGCGAGGGGCTGCGCATGATGCTGGAGCCGTACCTCGCTGCAGGGGCACCGCAAATGCGCCACCAGCTCGACGGCCTCATCGCTGCGCAGGCTGTTCCGGTGAACGACTGGCACCGGATCGCGGGTGACATGCAGTTCATGCGCGGCATCGGTATCACGCTGGAGTTTGACGAGGCGGCGTTCGAAGGCTGGTCGGCCTTCACGTTCGCCCTTGTGCTGGAGCGCTACGTGGCCCGCCACGTTTCCAGACATTCCTTCACGCGCACTACGTTCAGGACGAAGCAGCGTGGCGCGGTTTTCACCTGGCCCGCGCGTGACGGTACACGCGAGGTTTTCTAGGAGGTGCATTTATGTTATGGAATACCCAGGCCCGCACGCTTGAGGTGAGCTGCGAGGCGTTTCCGACCTACCGGGGCGAGCCGGTGTTCGTGGCCATGCGCCTGGCGGGCACGGAAAAACTCGGCCGTCTCTACGACTATGAGGTCGATGTCTCGACCATCGAGGCGGACGGCCTGTACATCAGCGAATTACACAAGCTGGTTGATGTCAACAAGCTGGTGGGCAAGCGCATGACGGTGCGCATCGCCATCGGAGGCAACGGCACCTGGCAGAACGGCCTGACACTGGACAGCGGCGTGAACTTCGGGGCCGACATCCGCGAGATCACGGGCGTGATCACCGAGGCAAGCTGCCTTGGAGCGGAAGCGCCGCGCCGCATGTTCTATCGCTTTCGCCTGCGGCCCGCGCTCTGGCTCACCAGCCTGAACCGCGAAAACCGCGCGTTCATGGACAAGGATGTCGTCGAGATCACGCGTGAGGTCCTGAAGAAGTATCCCATCGAGGTGCGCTACCGTCTCAGCGGCCCCGGTGGTCGAAATAGCTATTACCCGAAAAGGGACTACACCCGACAGTGGTTTGAATCTGACTGGAATTTTCTGGACAGACTATGGCAAGAATTCGGGGTGACATTTTTCCAGCAAGGCGACACCCTGGTGCTGTTCGACAACGCGAGCTGGAAGAAGCATGGCCCCGCGTACCGAACCATCCGGTATCTCGACCGGGGCGGCCAGCGCATTGACGAGGAGCATGTTCATACCCGGAAGCTCTCGCGGGCGCTGACCACCGGCCAGACGACGGTCACCGACTACGACTATATGCAGGGCGAGTCGCACCGCACGTACACGGTCAAGATGCATCGGGACGCCTCGCACGACAACGCCGAGGAGTACATCCAGGCCGACTATGCGCAGCCGCTGCAGGGGGCGACGGGTGTCAATGGCCAGCGCAACGACGAGCAGTATGAGGCTCGATTCCTGGCGCGGGTGCGCGTCGATGCGCACCGCTGCAAATCGATGCGCATCAAGGGGGAAGGCAACCTGCGCGGCCTGATGACGGGTTACTCGTTCTTCCTTGAAGGCTATCCGTACCAGTCGGCGAACGCCGAGTACGTGGTGACCGGCACGACAATCGAGATCGTGAACAACGATACGGTCACCCAGGGTGGCGGCCTGAAACGCCAGTACACGTGCAAGACGAAGTTCACGGCGCAGGACGCCAACGAGGTGTACCGCACGCCGCTGAAGGCGAAGAAGCCACGCGCGTTTGCGGAGACCGCCATCGTGTGCGGCTACGACAACTCGGTTGTGACCACGGACCCGCTCGCGCGGCTGCGCCTGTGGTTCACCTGGGTCCGCAAGGGCCAGCGCGACGGGCAGGCCACGTGCTGGGTGCCGCTCGCGCAGCCGTGGCAGGGCACGCGCCGTGGTGCGATCTGGATTCCGCGTGTGGACGACCACGTCCATGTGGGCTATTACAACTCGGACCCGGACCGCCCATTCATCCTGGCAAGCCATACGACGAACGATAACAAGACGCCGTGGGACCTGCCCGCGAACGAGGCGCTGTCGGGCTGGCGCAGCCAGGACATTGGCAGGAAAACCGGGTCTGCCTCGAACAGCGTTGTGACCGACGACACGCCCGGCAGGCTTCAGGTGCAGGTGACGAGTGACCATGCCAACTCGCGCTTCGTGGCGGGCTTCAACACACGCATTGATGGCAACAAGGGGCGCACGGAGGCGCGTGGGGAAGGCATCGAGGTGGCCACCGATGCACACGCGGTGATGCGGGCGAACAAGGGCACGCTGATCACGACAGAGTCGCGCTCAGGTGCAACCGGGCCCGCGCTGGATCGGGGGGAAACAGTCCAGCGCCTGGCCCAGGCAGCGGAGCAGCACGACGTGCTGGCCGCCGCAGCAGTTCAGGCGGGAGCGCAACAGTCGCAGGACCGGCACGAACTTGGCCAGCCGCTGAAGCAGCAGGCAACGGAAATTGGTCACACGGGAGACAACGGTCTCGGCGGGCCATCGAAGCCGCATCTCGTTCTGGCCTCCGCTGCCGATGTTGCAGCAACCGCGACCGCCAATACCCATCTGCATAGCGGCAAACATACCGCCCTGACGAGCGGCGAGCATACGAGCGTCAGCACGGGCGGCAACCTGTTCGCTTCGGCACGCAAGGCGATAAGGCTGTTTGCCTATCAACTCGGCATCCGCATCATCGCCTATGCCGAGGACATTAATATTTCCTCGCTGAAGAAGAACCTCAATCTGCTGGCGAAACTCGACATCACCCAGAGTGCCAACCGCATCACGATCAAGGCAACCGAAGAGGTGATGCTGCACGGTGGCGACAGCTATATCAGCCTGAGGAGCGGCAAGATTACCGTCGGCGGCAGTGTCTATGAGGTCAACGCCCAGGCGAAAAACCTGCCCCCGAAACCGATGGGGGTGAATGCGAATGGACTGCCCGATGTCCAGGCGAACGACCAGCTTTTTCGCGTGCTCTCGCCGACGGGCCAGCCGCTTCCCGGTGTGGACTACCAGATGATCGCCCAGTCAGCCGGTCATATCTTCAGGACAGACGAACTGGGACGCTCACCGGCACTGAACACCGTAGAGCAGGAAGGCGCAGCGTTCCAGTTGCACTGGGATGAATTTTCCGTCGCTCGGGGCGAGGTCAATGCGTAATTACGACATGGATCAGGGAACGAGAAAATTTTGGCAGAAAATCTGAAAGCGACCGGCACGACGAATCCCCGGCCCAATACGTGCGTCGACGCGAAGTGTAGTTGTGATGTTATCTGGTCGCTCGCGCAGCAGTTTGCGATGCGCCACCTCGTAACGCATGCGCCGGTCCACCAGCACATGCCCGACTACCGCGAGGGCGATCCGCATGTTTCGGGCACACAGGTTGAAAAGGGAGCGCCGGCGTTTGTCAGTGATCCTGAGGTACGCGCAAGACGCATCGCCGCAGCCTATGCGCGAGTGTTCCTTGAAGACTTCCATCTGGGTGACAAGAGCAAGATCGGCCGCTTCTATTGGCTTGGCTTGGGCGCGTTCGCGTCCAAGCAGGTTGCGGCCACGCTCGCGCTCTGGCGGGTGAAATATGGCGCACGGTGGTCCGATTTACGCGCAGGCCTGGGCCGTGGCAATCTCTGGCTCTTCAACGATGTTCTGCCATGGTTCTATGGCTATGCCGCTGGAGCCGACACCTTCGATATGTGTGCGCAGTCCCGCGACAGCAGGAATTTTGTTGATCAGGTTGCGACCAACTTCTCCCGGCAAAAGAGCCATGCGGAATCAATCGACAAGGTTCCGTACGAGATTGATGGCGACACAGGGAACAAGAAGGCAAAGCTCGGTTATCTCAAGTGTACGCCGCTGGTTCGGGACGGGTTTCGAAATGTATCAAAATGGGAAAGTGCGCCAGAAGGAAAGCGAGCAGACATCGCGTTCAACCATCTCCTTGCCATCGCGCAGCACGAACAAGGTGAAGTCCTCCAGCGCCTGATCTACGATGATCCGTCTTTCCAGTGGTGGCTCAACGGCCAGAGAGCGGCACTGGCGACTTCCGACGATACAGCAATCAATGCTTCGGTAGACAGAATGCAATATGGCCTCTCGGACGGTTCCGATATTGCGCTGTCGCCCGTTGTTCGAGCCTTGGTGCCGGGTCTTCAACTGGTACTTACTGACGAGGACACCACAAACAACGTGGTATTCCGATCCGACGCGCCCGACCGGCTGGTGCTGCAGGATTACCAGAAGCGGATGGGCTGGATTAACGATGCTGCAACGAAGTATCACCGACTGATGCAAGGCGACTACCGGCAAACGATGCTCGACTACCTCTCAAACATCCGCAACTGGGGCGATATGCCGGACAACTCATGAGGACAATCCTTGCTGCAGTGCTTGCTATCGGGGCATTTTTGTTTGCCGTTCTGATGGTTGCGCATCACTGGAGTCCCCCTCCATCCTTTTCTAACGGTCACGAGATGTCCCAATTACCTACGCTTATCCGGCTTGGCAACCCACAAAGCTCTGACCTCAATGGTCCCGGCTCATCCGTCGACAATCATCCCACAGGCGCGAAGTTTTACCAGCGTGACTGGCAAAGAGGCGACCTTGGCACGGTGCAGTTCGTGAATGGGAATCACAGTTTCGTGATCGATAACGTCCTGTCGATGATCGGCTTCGCGGCCGAAAACGTACCGGAGGGAATCTACGAGTGGAGCATTAATTTTGGCGTGAGTCCCGAGCAGGCTGATACGCACGAAGCGGCGCGTGATCGGGTCATGAAGTTGCTCGCTCAGCTTCGCTCCCTTGGATGGAAGCGCTATATCGACTCATCTGATCCGCGTCTCTCTGGAAAACAGGCTTGGATTTATGCCGCGTCAGATGCGGTAGATTGGGAATACTCTCTCGATTCAGCTTATATACCTAGCCTGGATGAGTGGATTAAGGCCAAGGGGAGATATCCCAAGTGGATCTTCTATGGCGCTGGGTCATATCTGAAAGTTACCTTTATGGAAAACAATATGGGTGGCTTCGTTGGCAAGAGCACGTACCTGCTAACCGTAGATGTAAAGAGCGAATATGCCTTCTATGGTCTAGGGTATTTCCCGGGCAATGCAGAGAAAATCCACAACTGGAAGGCACTATTGCCCGCAGAACTGGAGAAGTACCACGCCATGAGGCTCAAGACGGAAGCGGCACTGAGGGCACAAGGCTACGCCATCGACACGACTTACCAGGACCCGCCCATTAAGGCGCTGCAGTCGTCCAGTGCATCCGTAAACTGAGGGGGAGGTCGTGGCGATGGAACGAGCGGACATGAATGGCAAGAAGCAGATCGTAGTGGGCGACACGACAAGCCACGGCGGTAAGGTTGTTTCGGGCAGCCCGTCTTCGACCTGGGGGCCTTCGGAAATTCCTATCGCGCGTAAGGGTGACAAGGTGACCTGCCCGAAGTGCGCACCTCATATGTTCGAGATTGCCGAGGGCTACGATGGAAGCCTTGATTTCGGCTCGCCTATCGCAGTAGAGGGGCACAAGACCACATGCGGCGCAACGTTGATCCCTAGCGAGCAATGACGCAGCGGGAAGCGAAATTGCATCCTGTACCTCGGCGTCCCCGCGCTGCAAGACAATCACGCCACGCGCGGGTGCAGCTTGATTTCAAGCATCGAATGATCCACCTGGTGACTCATCCATGCCTGGAGGAGTGCTGATGTCAGGTGTCCGGCTTGCGCGGACGAAGGGTCTGCGCTTGAGCATCGGGGACATGCGCGCGATGCCGCTATGCGACGGACCGGATATCCTGGTCAATCCGTTCGCCAGCACCTCCGGGCTGCGGTGCCCGGCTGGCGGCCCGGCGCCTGCCAGTCATCTGCTGCATTAGCCGTGCGCTTCACTCTCATGAGATGACCTGATGAAGTCTGAACAACCGGATACGGCTTCGGCCGTACCGCCGCTTTCTCAAGCGCTGATCGCGCACGTGGAAGCCGAGCCGTGGCGTTACGGGTTTATTGCGCTCATGCGCCGGATCAATGCGAACCCGGCCATCGATCCGGTCGGCACGGCTGCACTGACTACCACCGAGACATTCAGGCTCGGCCAGAAGCCGAGCCTGGTCTTCGCGCCACGCGAAATTGCGGATGCCACGCTCAAGGACGGCAGGCTTCGCATCCGGCTCTTTGGTCTCGGCATGCTCGGCCCCAACGGTCCGCTACCTATCCACGTCACGGAGATTGCACGCGAGCGTGAGGAAAGCCGTCGCGATCCAACACTCTGCAACTTCCTCGACATCTTCCATCACCGCTCTCTCTCGCTGATGTTTCGCGCATGGAAGTGGTCGCAGTCGGCGGCGAGCCTCGACCGGGCCGACGACGATCACTTTTCCCTTTACGTGGCCTCGCTGCTGGGGGATGGGGGGCGGCGCGAGCGGCGCTTTCCGCTGGCCTCCCATGCACGCCTGTCGGCCGCGCCACACCTGATACGCCAGTCGCGCAATCCTGACGGCCTGCGTGCCACGCTGGCGCACTACTTTGGCGTGCCGGTGGAGATAAAGGAGTTTGGACTGCACTGGATGGCCATTGGGCCGGGTCGCGAGAGCCGTCTGGGTGGAGAGCGGATGTCGTCCTGCATGGCGATGGGCGCGACCCTCGGGCAGGTGGTCCCTGACCGCAGGCACCGTTTCTGTCTCGTGCTTGGGCCGCTCGATTCGGAACAGTATCAGCGCTTTACACCGCGGGGCGCCGACTTGCTCAAGCTCATCGAGTTCGTTTGGACCTTTGTCGGCCGCGAGTATTCCTGGGAGCTTGAGCTGTTGCTCAAGCCGGAAAGCGCGACACCCTCGGTCATGGGCGGCTCTCAGCAGCTCGGCTGGTCGAGCTGGCTGGGCCAGTCACCTCAGTGGAAGCCCATCGCCGGGATGCGCTTCGAGCCGGAAAACTACGTGCGCCAGCTGCGGCAGAAAGTGAAAGCCCGGGCCTCAGGCGACATGCCCGCGTAGCGCTCGACCGTTCTTTGAGTTCAACATCGCTGACCTCCTGTCGGGTACCCCAATTAGCCAGCCGGACTGGTGCGTGTCATCGCTCTTCGGCTCGACTCGCGGGATGCCCGTATCCAGGACGGACATCTGGTGCCCGAACTGGATGTCGAAGACGAAGAAGGGGAAACGCGAACGCTGTGATGTGGAAGGCCGAAAAGGGACCAAAAGAAAGAGCTGCTGCAAGCAAAGGAAACCGCCGCCGCCGGCAGCACGAACCCACCGAGGGCGCAAAAAATCCCTTCCCCCTCGCGGGCATATAATGACGAACACCCCGCCGTCCCTCCGAAAAAATGCCCGATCTGCTAGCCAATCTCAACCCCGAACAACACGCCGCCGTCACGCTCCCCAACGAGCCCGCGCTCATTCTCGCCGGCGCGGGCAGCGGCAAAACCCGCGTGCTCATCACGCGCATTGCGTGGCTCATCCAGCACGGGCTTGCGTCGCCCGCCACCATTCTGGCCGTGACCTTCACCAACAAGGCAGCGCGCGAAATGATGTCGCGCCTGTCGGCGCTTTTGCCGATCGACACACGCGGTATGTGGATCGGCACCTTTCACGGCCTGTGCAACCGCATGCTGCGCGCGCATCATCGCGATGCCGGCTTGCCCGCCACCTTCCAGATTCTCGATACCGCCGACCAGTTGTCCGCGATCAAGCGTCTGATGAAGGGCCTGAACATCGACGACGAAAAATACCCGGCAAAGAACCTCCAGTACTTCATCAACAACGCGAAGGAACAAGGACTGCGCCCGAAAGACGTCGACGCCACCGACAATTTCAACCGCAAATTCGTCGAACTGTACGAAGCGTATGACCAGCAGTGTCAGCGCGAAGGCGTCGTCGACTTCCCGGAACTGCTGCTGCGCTGCTATGAACTGCTCGCGCACAATCCGCCGCTGCGTGCGCATTATCAGGCGCGCTTCAAGCACATTCTCGTCGACGAGTTTCAGGACACGAACAAGCTGCAATACGCGTGGCTGAAGCTGCTCGCGGGTCAGACCAATTCGATCTTCGCGGTCGGCGACGACGACCAGTCGATCTACGCGTTTCGCGGCGCCAACGTCGGCAATATGCGTGATTTCGAACACGAATTCAATGTCCGGCATCTGATCAAGCTGGAGCAGAACTACCGCTCGCACGGTCATATTCTCGACGCGGCCAATCAGTTGATCGCGAACAATTCGCGGCGTCTCGGCAAGAATCTGCGCACCGACGCCGGTCATGGTGAACCGGTCCGTGTTTATGAATCCGCGACGGATTCGCAGGAAGCCGGCTGGATTGTCGAGGAAATCAAGGCGCTGATCAGCACCGGCACGTCGCGCAGCGAAATCGCGATTCTCTACCGCAGCAATGCGCAGTCGCGCACGATCGAGCACACGCTCGTCAATGCGGGCATCGCGTATCGCGTGTATGGCGGCCTGCGCTTTTTCGAGCGCCAGGAAGTCAAGCACGCGCTCGCGTACCTGCGTCTGATCGACAATCCGAACGACGACACAGCGTTCGCGCGCGTCGTCAATTTCCCCACGCGCGGCATCGGCGCACGCTCGATCGAACAACTCGCGGACGCGGCGCGACTGTATAACTGCTCGATGGCCGCGGCGATCCCGTATGTCGCCGGCAAGGCGGGCTCCAGTCTTGCGAGCTTCGCGAACCTGATCGGCAAGATGCGCGCGGAAACGCAGCAGATGAGCTTGCCGGAAACCGTCGAGTACGTTGTCCGTGCAAGCGGCCTCGCGGACTTCTATCAGAACGAGCGCGAAGGTCAGGACCGGCTCGAGAACTTGCAGGAACTCGTCAACGCGGCCGCCGCGTTCGTCAGCGAAGAGGGCTACGGCATGGACACGCCCGCGCGCTCCATTCCGCTGCGTCCGGGCGCCACCGCCGCGCCCGAACTGGCAGTCGCGACCGACGACCCGAACACCGTAGTGCTCGACGCGCCCGGCATCGCCGATCCCGCGCAAAACCCGGACACGATGACGCCGCTCGCCGGCTTTCTGTCGCACGCGTCGCTCGAAGCGGGCGACAACCAGGCGCAAGCCGGCCAGGAAGCCGTGCAACTCATGACGGTGCACGCGGCCAAGGGCCTCGAATTCACGGCCGTGTTCATTACGGGTCTCGAAGAGGGGCTCTTTCCGCACGAGAACAGCGCAATGGAGTCGGACGGACTGGAGGAAGAGCGCCGTCTGATGTATGTCGCCATCACGCGCGCGAAGGAGCGCCTGTACTTGTCTTTCGCGCAAAGCCGGATGCTGCACGGCCAGACGCGCTACAACATTCGCTCGCGTTTCTTCGACGAATTGCCGCAGGAAACGCTCAAGTGGCTGACGCCGAAAGTCGAGGCGGGCGCGCGCTGGGGCGGCCGCTCGGACAATGCCGGTTATGGACGAGACTGGTTCGCCCGGCCCGACCGCCAGCAGGGGTACGGCGGCGGGGCGTCCACGGCAGCCGCGCCGTTGCCGGCGTTCGCTAACGAGCAACGTGCGGCGGAGGCGGGCTTCCGCGTCGGCCAGCAGGTGTTTCACACCAAGTTCGGCGAAGGCACGATCACCGCGCTGGAAGGCGGCGGGGCCGACGCGAAGGCGCAAGTCAAGTTCAAGCGCCACGGCGAGAAGTGGCTCGCGCTCGCGGTCGCCAAACTGCAGGCGGTCGAATGAGCGCCGCAAGTCAGGGCCGTGACGCAGCGCTGGCCGCGTCGTCGTCGAAGAGACCGCTCGGCATACTCGCGGCCTTGCCCCAAGAACTCGGCGACCTGATCGAGGCGATGCGCGCGGAATCCGGCGTGCGCACCGTCACGCACGGCCGGCGCGACTATCACGTCGGCACCGTCCATGGCGCGCCGTGCGTCGTGACGCTCGCGCGCGTCGGCAAGGTCGCGGCGGCGGCAACGGTCAGCGCATTGATCCATGCATTCGACGTCGATGCTGTCGTATTCACCGGCGTCGCCGGCGGAGTCGGCGCGGAGGTGCGAGTTGGCGACATCGTCGTTGCCAATGCGTTGTTGCAACACGATCTGGACGCGTCGCCGCTCTTTCCGCGTTTCGAAGTGCCGTTGCTAGAAATGTCGCGCTTTACCGCCGATGCCACGTTGGCCGCGCAACTCGCCGCCGCGTGTGAGCGTTTTGTCGCGGAAGAAGGCGCTGCGTCGGCGGCGCGTTTCGGCACGATGCGGCCGCGCGTGCATCGCGGGCTGATTATCAGCGGCGATCAGTTCGTGGCGAGCGCGGCGGGCGTCAAGGCTTTGCGCGAGGCCTTGCCGGACGCGCTCGCCGTCGAGATGGAAGGCGCCGCGATCGCGCAGGTCTGTCACGAATACGGCGTGCCGTGCGCGGTCGTGCGCACTATCTCGGATACCGCTGACGATCACGCGCCGGCGTCGTTTGTGTCGTTTCTCACCGAGATCGCGGGCGCTTATTCAAACGCGATCCTCACGCGCTTTCTGCTAGCGCGCAGCGCGGGTTGAGGCGAAGCGGGCCGACGGAAACCCGGCCTTACTCGTTGCGCGCCGACTCGCTCAGCCCCTCGCGCACCTGCTGCAACGCGGCCGGATCTTCGATAGTCGGGAGTTCGCCCGGCTCGCGCCCTTCTGCGAGTGCGGCGATAGCCCGGCGCAACAACTTGCCTGAGCGCGTCTTCGGCAGCATCGAAACGATCACCACGCGCGACGGCCGTGCAATCGCGCCGAGTTGGCGGTCGACCGTCGCCGCGAGTTCCGCCTCCAGCTTCGTGCGCGCATCGACATCCGCGTGAGCCTGAGCGTCGCGCAGCACGACGAAAGCCATCGCCGCCTGACCCTTCAACGGGTCGGCGACGCCGACCACCGCGACTTCCGCGACCGCCGCGTGACTCGACAACGCTTCCTCGATCTCGCGCGTGCCGAGCCGGTGCCCCGCGACGTTGATCACGTCGTCGGTGCGGCCGAGGATCGTCACGTAACCGTCTTCGTCCTGAATGCCCCAGTCGAAGGTCGAATAAACCTGCTGGTCCGGAAAGCTCGACCAGTACGTGCTGATAAAGCGCTTGTCGTCCCCCCAGACCGTCGACATGCAGCCCGGCGGCAACGGGTAATTCAGCGTCAGCACGCCTTTTTCGCCGGGCGGGCACGGCTCGCCCGTCAGCTCATTGCGCAGGGTCAAATTGAATCCGGCCGACGGTACACCCGGCGAGCCGAGCTTCGTCGGCAGCGCTTCGACGCCGCGCGGAATCGCTAGCATCGGCCAGCCGGTTTCCGTTTGCCAGTAGTTGTCGATCACCGGCTTGCCGAGCGCGCCGGCAATCCATGAAGCGGTCGGTTCGTCGAGCGGCTCGCCGGCAAGGAACAGCGTGCGCAGGCTCGACAGGTCGGCGCTTTCAAGCAGCGCCGGGTCCTGTTTCTTCAGCACGCGCAACGCGGTCGGCGCGGTGAACATTAGATTGATCTTGTGCTGTTCGACGAGGCGCCACCAGATGCCGCCGTCCGGGCGGATCGGCGTGCCTTCGTACATCACCGTGGTCAGCCCCGCGATCAGCGGCGCGTAGACGATATAGCTGTGGCCGACCACCCAGCCGACATCCGACGCGGTGAACATCGTGTCGCCAGCCTTTCCTTCGAAGATGTATTCCATCGACGCCGCCAGCGCCACCGCGTAGCCGCCCACATCGCGTTGCACGCCTTTGGGCTTGCCGGTCGTACCTGACGTGTACAGCACATACGAAGGCTCGTTCGATTCCAGCCATTCGCAGGGCACGTGCGCGTCGAAGAACTGCTCGCGCAGCGGTTCGTAATCGACCAGATAAGTTGCGTTGAGCCGCTCCGGCGCGAGCTGGCGGTCGATCAGCAGCACGCGCGCCGTCTTGTGCGTTGCGCGCGCAATTGCTTCGTCGACGAGCGGCGTGTAGTCGATCACCTTGCCGCCGCGCGCGCCGGCGTCGGCGGTCACGATCAGCACCGGCTTGGCGTCGTCGATGCGCGCGGCCAGGTTGGGCGCGGCGAACCCGCCGAACACGACCGAGTGGATCGCGCCGAGCCGCGCGCAGGCGAGCATGGCGAAGAGCGCTTCGGGGATCATCGGCAGATAGAGCAGCACGACGTCGCCGCGCTTCACGCCAAGCGAGCGCATGACTGCGGCCATCCGGTTGATTTCGGCGTACAACTCGGCGTACGTGTAGCGCCGCTCGATGCCGGTTTCCGTCGACACATACACCAGTGCATTTTGCTGCGCGCGGTCGACAAGGTGCCGGTCTACCGCGTTATGACAGAGGTTCGTGCGCCCGCCGACGAACCACCGCGCGAACGGCGGATTCGAGCGGTCGAGCACGGTGTCGAACGGCGTTTCCCAATGAATGCGCCGCGCCTCGTCGCGCCAGAATGCCTCGGGGTTCTCGATCGAACGGCGGTGGAAGTCGCGGTAGCGGGTCATCTGCGGCGATCCTTCGGATGCTGGGTGGCGAACAGGTGGAGAGGCCGTGCGCTGCGGCCATGTTGGGCGGCGCCGAAGCGAGGCGTGTGGCACAAGCATAGAGTACGCGCGGCTCGCCGGACAACGGGGGTTCACCATGAGCGGCGCGCGCAAAAGAAAAAGGCGCCGCAGCGCCTTTTTTCATCCGTCGACAGCAGGCTTTACGCCTTCGCGCGCTTGCCTTCCACGTCCGGCAGAAACACCGTCAGCACGCCGATCAACGGCAGGAACGAGCAAACTTTGTACACGTACCCAATGCTGGTGGCATCGGCCAGTTCACCCAGCACCGCCGCGCCGATACCACCCATGCCGAACGCGAAGCCGAAGAAGAGCCCGGCGACCATGCCGACCTTGCCGGGTATGAGCTCCTGCGCGTACACGAGAATCGCGGAGAACGCCGAGGCCAGCACGACACCGATAATCACCGTCAGCACGCCGGTCCAGAACAGATTTGCGTAGGGCAGCAGCAGCGTGAACGGCGCGACGCCGAGAATCGACACCCAGATTACATATTTGCGGCCGATCCGGTCGCCGATCGGACCGCCGATCACCGTGCCCGCGGCGACTGCGGCGAGGAACACGAACAGATGAATCTGCGCGGCCTGCACCGGCAAATGGAAGCGGTCGATCAGATAGAACGTGAAATAGCTGTTGATGCTCGCGAGGTAGAAATACTTCGAGAAGACCAGCAGGATCAGCACGCCCATTGCGAACATCACCTGGTTGCGCGACAGCGTCGCATGACCGGTCTGTCTGCGCGCCTTCTTGACCGACGGATGCTGCTTGTACCAGCGCCCGATCTGCGTCAGCACGACGATCGCGACGAGCGCCGCCACCGAAAACCACGCGATGCTGCGCTGGCCGTGCGGAATCACGATCAGCGCGGCAAGCAGCGGTCCGAGCGACGAACCCGCATTGCCGCCCACCTGGAAGAGCGATTGCGCAAGTCCGTGACGGCCGCCCGACGCCATGCGCGCGACCCGCGACGACTCAGGATGAAACACCGACGAGCCGCAGCCGACGAGCGCCGCCGCCACCAGCAATACGCCGAAATTGGGCGCCATCGACATGAGCAGCAGGCCGGCCAGCGTGAAGCCCATGCCGACGGGCAGCGAGTACGGCTTCGGATGCTTGTCGGTATAGATGCCGACGAGCGGTTGCAGCAGCGACGCGGTGATCTGATAGGTCAGCGTGATCAGACCGATCTGACCGAACGACAGCGAGAAGTTGTCCTTCAGCATCGGGTAGATGGCGAGAATCAACGACTGGATCATGTCGTTGAGCAGGTGCGAAAAACTGATCGCGCCGAGCACGGAATAAACCGTGCGCTGCACGGTCGCGGCCGGCTGCGCGGTCGAGCCCGTCGAGTTGGGAGTGGCGGTGGCGCCGGTTACGGCTGACGCGCCGGCAAGTGCGCGTTTATCGAGGCTGGTTTCCATACGCTTGGACAGAGGAAGAGAAAGGGGCAATTCCTGGCTGGCGATAGATCGCGATCGTCGTACTACTACGCCGCGCTTTGTCTGGGTTCGTCGTTTCGGCATTTCGACGGGGCGTCGCGGGCGGCCAGCTATTTGTCGCAGTTTAATGTGGCTCGACTGAATTGTAAGGACAAGTTTTGTCGAGAATGAGACATCAGGCTCGGCGTTCTTGGCGCTCCGACGCGCAGCGATGGGGCGTTCCACGCACCGTCGCAGTGCCCGGTCGCAAGCGGCCGGCACGCCGGTAAGCGTCTGGCAAGCGTGCCGATAAAAGCGCTACGGGGATTTTTGGCCATGTATAAACGGGCGCGGACGCGCGCTCACAAAGCTGCGCGTCGAGGACCGGGCGATCACGATCGGCTTTTTACGAACCGCACTAAAGATCGCGGACGTCGATGCCGTAGACCCGGAGAGATAAGAAGCAATGCCGGAACAGACCTTTGCGGCAGTTCTAAACGTGGGGACGGGGAATATGAAAGCAGTTTCGTTGGGCAGCCGGACAGGCGCGGGCTTTGTTCCGGATGGAAAAGCGGCGGCGTCGCCGTCGCGCGGAAAGGGTGGAAACGGCGGCCGCTCGCGGGCGGTGAGCCTGAAGGGGCTGTCGGTCAAGACGATGTTGCGCCTCGCGTTCGCCGTGCTGCTGATCGGCACGCTGGCGATCGGCGTATTTTCCCTCACCCAGATCAGCCGCCTGAATGCGTCGGCCCAATCCATTTACGATCAAGGCCACGTTGCGAGCCGCGCTGCGGAAGAAGCCCGCGGCCACATGTTGCGCGCGAGCCGCGCGCAAAAAATGCTGTTGACGGCGACAACTGCTAAAGAACGCGACGAACTGGGCGCCGACATCGACAAGGGCTTGAACGGCCTTTCCACCGAGCTGGGCACGCTGCAACAGTACGTCGACAAATCCGACGCGAAGGCCGTCGAGCATCAGAAGAAATTTTCCGCCGCTGTGACGGTGTGGAGCGCGCATCTGCGCGACTTCGTGACGCTGGTGAAGGCGCAGCCGCTCGACCTGTCGCAGATGAACTGGCAGGTCGGCACGCAGGACGTGTCGCTGCTGGTCGAAACCGGCAAGCTCGAAAAACTCGTCGACGAAATGGTCACGGAGCGCGGCACGGCCGCGAAGGCGACGATCGACGCCTCCCGTTTCATTTACCAGTCGTCGTTCGTCATGCTCGCCGTCATGACGATCGGGCTGATCGTGCTGGCCGCCGGCATCAGCGAGTGGGTCGTGCGGCGTCTCGCGCGCCAGCTCGGCGGCGAGCCGGCATACGCGAAGGAGATCGCGAGCCGGATCGCGGCGGGCGATCTGTCGAACCACATCACGCTGGGACGCAAGGACAAGTCGAGCGTGCTGTACGCGCTCTCCGACATGCAAAGCGGTCTCGCGACGACCGTATCGGACATTGCATCGAGCGCGGACGCGATTGCGACCGCTTCGGGCGAAATTTCGATGGGCAACCTCGACTTGTCGCAGCGCACCGAGCAGCAGGCGATGGCGCTCGAGCGTACCGCGACCAGCATGGAGCAGCTGACGTCGACGGTCCGGCAAAACGCCGACAACGCGAAGCAGGCGAGCACGCTTGCGAATAACGCGTCGGAAATCGCGGAGAAAGGTGGCGAAGTGGTGAGCCGCGTCGTCGCGACGATGAACGAGATCAACGACAGCGCGCGTAGCATCGGCGACATCATCGGCGTAATCGAAGGGATCGCGTTTCAGACGAATATTCTGGCGCTGAATGCGGCAGTGGAGGCAGCGCGAGCCGGCGAGGAAGGCCGCGGGTTTTCGGTGGTCGCAGCCGAAGTGCGCAACCTGGCGCAGAGGAGCGCCGCTGCGGCGAAGGAGATCAAAGAGCTGATCAGCACGTCGGTCGAGCGCGTGAGCAACGGTTCGACGCTTGCCCAGGACGCGGGGCAAACCATGGACGAAGTCGTCAAGGCGGTGAAGCGCGTGACCGACATCATGGGCGAGATTTCGGCGGCTTCTTCCGAGCAGAGCGCAGGTATCGAGGAAATCAATCTCGCCGTCGCGCAGATGGATTCGGGCACGCAGCAAAACGCGGCGCTCGTCGAACAGGCCACTGCCGCAGCACGATCGCTCGACGATCAGGCTCACGGCCTGAAGCAGATGGTGGGCAAGTTCAGGTTGTGAGGCCCAGGACAGGTTAAGCGGATCGATGCGACAGCGCGCCCGGCACGAACCGGGCGCTGCGCCGCTCAACTCTGCTTGACCACCACCGTGCAAGTAATGCCCGCCGCGAGCACCACACCGTCAGGCACCGAATCGATCCTCACGCGCACCGGCACGCGCTGCGCGAGCCTGACCCAGTTGAATGTCGGGTTCACATCGGCGAGCAATTCGCGGCTTTGCGGATTGTCCCGGTCGTAAATGCCGCGCGAGATGCTCTCCACATGGCCCTCGAGCGTGCCGCCGCTCATCAGCCGGACCTCAGCCTTGTCGCCGATATGCACGTGCGGCAGCTTGGTTTCCTCGAAGTAGCCATAGACCCAGAACGAGTGACTGTCGACAATGGCGAGCTTCGCCGCGCCGGCTGTCGCATAGTCGCCGCGAAACACGTTCAGATTCGTCACGTAGCCGTCGACCGGCGACACAACCCGTGTGCGCGCCAGATTGAGCTTCGCGGCATCTAGCGCGGCGAGCGCCTGCTGATAGGCAGCCTCGGCGGCCGACGCCGTATGCGTCGCGTTTTCCTGGTTTTCTTTCGACACCACGAGCGAATCCATATCCGCGCGGCGTTTTGCGTCGTCGCGCCTCATCTGCAATTCCGCCTTGCGCGCGGCCACTGCGGCCTGTGCCTGTTCGACGGCGATCTCATAGTGCGACGGATCGATCTGCATGAGCAGATCGCCTTTTCTCACCATTTGATTGTCCTTCACCGGCAGATCGACGACGGCGCCTGAAACGTCCGGCGCGACGTTCACGATCTCGGCGCGCACGCGTCCGTCGCGCGTCCACGGTTCGTCCATGTAGTGAACCCACAGCACGCGTCCCAGCAGGACCGCGACGATAAAGATTATGGCTGTCGCGACGAAGCCAACAAGATTTCGAATGGTCATGTTTCGACTCTGATCAACGGTAAACGGCGAGGCCCAGCACGCCGCACACACACACGAGCAGGCTGGCCCGGAATAAGGACGGGTGCCACACGACGCGATACACGCCCGTGTAGGCGATGACGCGATCCAGCACCCAGGTGAGCACGGCGCCCGCAATGAACAGCAGAACGATCGTCGGCACGTAGGCGTCGAAAACAGCAATGTCACGCGGCATGCGGAACTCCTTCTGACGTGTCGGCTCGTGCGCTCATCAACGGTTCGAGCGGAGATTGCGGATCGAGCAACGCGGTACGAATGAAATGCAACTGACTCAGAATGCGCTGCAACTGATGACGCTCTTCGCGCGGCGGCCCGAACTCGGCAAGCAGCAACTGGACGGCGCGGATCGCGTTTGCGGTGGCGGCGAGTGCGCGCTCGAACCGCTCCGCACGCGGCCGCTCGAACAGAGCGCTCAGCGCATCGCACACTGCATGCAGCGAGACCCGCCACGGCATCGTCTTCGCATAGCGCGGGTTGGCGGGCAGCATGGCCACTTCGCGTCGCAGGTCGATGACCGCGTTGCCCACTTCGAGCACCGAGAAGAGCCAGCGCAACGTGTCGCGTCTCGCCGACGCGTCGTCCTGTGCGAGCGCGTTGATCTGGAACATCAGATCGCGCGCGCCGCTCTCGAAGCGTGAGCGCACGCGACCGAGGCGTGCGCGGCTCGCCACCGCGACCTGGCGCCGCAAGTCCACGAGCAGCCGGTTGCGCAGCCACGGCGTGGACGGCGGCAGCAGCACGGCGAACGCGACCGACGACACCAGCATCGACAGCACGAGCGCCATCGCATCGTTGATAAAGGCGCTCGGGTCGTAATGCATCACGTTGTCCGGACCGGCGAGAAAGCAGAAGAAGATGCAGTAGCCGACGCCGTAGCCGGCGAGCGCGGGCCGCGTGGTCATGAAAACGCCGAACAGAAGGAACGGCGCGAGCGCCGCGCACAGCAGCGGAAATCCGTCGATTCGCGGAAACACGCCGTACACCGCCAGCATGCCCATCACCGAGGCGACGAGCGTGCCCCCCGCCATCTGGAACACGGTGCGTTTCGGATTCGGGGACGACGAAGCCAGCGCGCAAACGGTCGCTGCATTCAGCGTCAACGTCAAGCCGCTCGGCCACGCGGTGGCTATCCAGAACGCGCCGAGCACCATCATCACGAGAGCCGCGCGCAGGCCCGCGACGCCTGCGGCGATCGCGTTCGTCTTGGGCTGGTAACGCTCGACCCAGCGCTCGCGCTCATGTGTGTCGACGGCAAGCGACGCGTAAGTGGCGGCATATGCGTGCAGATCGTCGATAAAGCGGTACAGGAGTTCCGCGCCCGTGTCGAAATCGAGCAGCGGCGCATTGGGATGCGCTTCGAGCGCGGCGCGGGTCGCGCGCACGCGGCGCGGCAATTCGGCCTTGTACGCGTCGAGTTGCGCGGCGGCGTGAGCAGCGTCGGCCGCGCTCAACACGGGTTCGCCGGACTTCGCGAGCAACGGTGCGATTTCCTTGAAATACGGCTCGAGCGCGTCGATGGCGATGACGGCGCCGTGCGTGCCGGCGTCGCGCAGTCGGTTCATCAACTGATGCAGCGCGTGAAAGCGCGTCGATGCGGTCATGAACTCGCTGTTCAGCCGCGCGAGACGGCCGCCGCGCATCCGCGAATCCGGTCCTTCGAACACGGCGACACTGCGCGCCGCCTCGAACCCGACGATGTCCGCGACGAAGCGCGCGTTGGTCGCTTCGATCTGCGCGCGGTCATTGCGGCCGGCGAGCGACGCGGACACGTATTCGACGAACGCGGAAAAACGCGCTCGCACCGTGCCGCGCATCTGCAAGCCGGTGAACTGCGGGAAGACGAGGCCGCTCACCGCGCCCGCGCAGACGATGCCCAGAACGACTTCGGCGACGCGCGTGAGCGCGCTCAGAAATGCGCCGTCGGGATGTTGCGAAGCGGGGATGCCGATCAGCGCGGCCGTGTATCCGGCGAGCACGAATCCGTAGGACCTGAAGTTGCGGTTACGCGCGGCGCCCGCTGTGCAGATGCCGACCCAGATCGCCGTCGTGACGATGAACATCTCCGGCTGTTGCGCGAACAGTCCGAGCAACGCAAGCGTCACGACGAGGCCAACGAGCGTGCCGCAAATCCGATAGAAGCTTTTCGCGAACACCATGCCGCTTTGAGGCTGCATCACGATGAAGACGGTGGTCATCGCGGTGCGCGGTTGGGGCAGATCGAGTTTCATTGCGATACCGAGCGCGAGGAAGCACGCGGCGAGCGCCTTGAACAGATAGATCCACGTGAGGCCGTCGGTGCGCGCCCAGTCGGCGGCGGCCGAGTACCACGCGGCAAACGACGAAGCCCGCGGAGCGGATGAAGAGGAGGCTGACATCGCGGGCTTCCTTATTCGGTAGCCGACGCGGCGTTGCCGGTGTCTGCATGGCTGGCCGCCGCCGCGCGCTTCTGCGTAATGCTCGCTGCGGGGTCTGCGCTGCGCTCGCCTGCCGTGCTTGTCGCGGCTGGCGCAACCGCCGCTTTCGCGGCAGTCGCGTTCGACGGTTGCACGGCAGCTTTGCCCTTGCCCTTACCGTGCTCCGGCAGGGTCTGGTCCGCTTGCGGACCGTTGGCCGGATCGTCGAGCCCGCCGCCCAGAGCCGTGACCAGCGATGCATGCACGCCGAGCCGCTCGGCCTGAATCCTGGCCACACCTTCCTGAGCGCGAAGCAACTGATTCTGCGCGATCAGCACGTTGAGGTAATCGGTCAAACCGCGTCGATAACCCTCACGCGAGAGGTCGTAGTTTTTGCGCGCAGCGGCGACCGAACGGTCGGCGTCTTGCGCCTGGGTCGCGAGCGAACGCATGCGGATGACTTGGTCTGAGATGTCCTTCAGCGCGCCGACGATCGACTGGTTGTAGCGCCCCACCGCCTCGTCGTAATCGGCCGACGCTGCGCCGAGCTGCGAGCGCAGCCGGCCGCCGTCGAAAATCGGCAGCGACAGCGCCGGTCCGGCGCTCCAGCTGTGCGAAGGACTCTTCAGGAACTGGAACAGCGGCCCCATTGCCGCATAGCCTCCGATCGACGCGAGCAGGTCGATATCCGGATAGAACTCGGCTTTCGCGACGTCGATGCCGCGCGCCTGTGCCGCGACTGTCCAGCGCGCGGCGACCACGTCCGGCCGATGCCCGATCAATTCCGCGGGCAGGGCGCTCGGCAAGCCGGCAGGCGCGCTGAGCGACAGCACCGGCCGCTGGATCGAGTCGCCCGCGCCGGGACCCTTGCCGGCCAGCGCGGCGAGTTGATTGCGGCTCAACGCGATGTTTTCTTCGATCGAGTCGATCTGGCGTTCGTATTCCGGCAGCGGCGTTTCGGCCTGGCTTACTTCGAGCTGCGTGCCGATGCCGCCTTTCAGGCGCCGGCGGGCCAGGTCGGCGATTTGCTGCTCTTGCTGCAAGGTAGCGCGAGCGATGTCGAGGAGCGCGTAATTCAGCGACATCTCGATGTAAGTGCGCACCACGTTGGCCTGGAGTTCGAGTTGGGCGGCGCGGGCATCGGCGGCGCTGGCGTGCGCGGCGTCGAGAGCGCGCTCGGCAGCGTTCTTGTCCTTGCCCCACAGATCGAGGTGATAGGACAGCGCGAGCGTGCCGGTGTTGTTCCATGACTGCTCGCCCGCGAGCGGCCCGGGACCGTAGTACAGGTTGTCGGCCCACTTCTGGCGCTGGATCGACAGATGGCCGTTCACTTGCGGCGACATTGCCGAGCGCGCGACGCCCGCCATCGACATGGCTTGTCGCACGCGTGCCTGAGCGGCGGCGAGACTCGGATTGTTCGCCTGTGCGGCCTCGATCCATGCGTCGAGTTGGGGGTCGTTGTAGGCGCGCCACCAGTCGGCGGCAGGCCATTGCGCATCGGCGTTCGCCGCGCGAATGGCGTTGCCGGCGTCGAGGGACGCCGCGTCTGTGCGGCTCGCTTGGGGGGCGATGCCTCCGGTATTTGCGCAGCCGGCGATTGTTAATAGGATCGTAAGAACCGCGGCTGCGGTGATCCTTGTTGGTACCGGAGACTGCACGATTTCCTCCAAAAGTCGCTATAGAAGCAAGTTGCCAATTATATTTTTGGATCGATTGGGGAATAACCGGTAAAAATGCAAGGCATTCTTACGGACGTTGAGATAATCGCTCTTGCAAACCATGTAACAATCGCTGCGGATTCTCAAGGAAAGGTATGGATACGCTTCAAAACATGCGCGTATTTGTCCGCGTCGTCGAAGCGGGCAGTTTCACGGGTGCCGCGCAGCACCTGAATACGACGACTGCATATGCGTCGCGCGCGGTGTCCGATCTGGAAGCGCATCTGCGCACGCGCCTGTTGAACCGCACCACGCGCCGCATTGCGTTGACCGAGGCCGGCGAGCGTTATCTGCAGCGCTGCGAGCAGATTCTTGCGTATGTCGATCAGGCTGAGGCCGAGGCGAGCGACGCGCACGCGCGTCCGTCCGGCAAGCTGAAAGTCCACGCAATGACGAGCTTCGGCCAGCACTACGTCGTGCCGGCCGTGGGCCGCTATCAGGAACGGTATCCGGAAGTGCATATCGAGCTGACGCTCGCGCAGCGCATGCCGGATCTGCTCGACGAAGGCTTCGACGTGTCGCTTACGCTCGCGACCGGCTTGCCCGATTCGGGACTGGTGTCACAGCGGCTCGGCAGCGCGTTCAGCATTACGTGCGCGTCGCCGGCCTATCTGGAGAAGCACGGGGTGCCGCAAACTCCCGGCGACCTCGCGCGCCACACGTGCCTGCAGATGGTCACGCCGGTGTTTCCGCCCGACAAGTGGACCTTCGACGGCCCGAACGGCGAGGAAACCGTTACGCTCGGCCCGGCCACTTTCCAGGTGAACGTGGCGGAGGCAATGGCTGTCGCGGTGGCGAGCGGCATGGGCGTCGGGCTGATTCCGATCTACTCGGCAATCAGCGGTTTGCGGAACGGCTCGCTGGTGTGGTTGCTGCCGGAGTACACATCGCAGGAAATGAATCTCTATGCGCTGTATCCGTCGCGCCAATATCTGGACGCCAAGATCCGAACATGGATCGAGCATCTGCGCGAGGAGCTTCCGGCGACGCTTGCGGTCGATCAGGAGGAGTTGCGGCAGTTTGCGCGGACGTGACGTCGGCGCCGCATTGGCGCCCCATCTGCGCCGGCAGCGCTCGCTGCGTCCGCGGCACTCAGATAACGCCCTGTTACATGGACGCCGCGCCGCAACATTTCCTTACTTCTGGGCGGAAATCGATTTGATACCGTGTCGATGACGCTGCTGCTCGAGCCGGCACGTTCATTTCGCCGCCACGATTCGGCAATCGCAATCACTGAAGGACGAGGGTTCCATGGATACGCACCTGATGATCGGCGTGGCCGTCATGTTTGGACTAATCGGCATTGCCGCATCTCGCGATCTGCTGCGCCGCCTGCGCGAACAGCAGCCGCAACTTGTACCCATCAAGATCGAGCGTCCGGAAACGCGCAAGCAGCGAGGCGGGCGGTAATCGTTCAAGCGTGCGTTCGGGCGTGCGGCCATGGTCGCGCGAGCTGAACCGCGGCCTCTGACGCCGGGCTATATCTCGACGACCTTGTCCCACGCAAATTGTGGATTTTCCCACTGCCCGGTGCGCCGGTCGAAATAGCCTCTCGGATTGCAAACCACGCGCGTGCCGTTGACCGTGTAGTCGAACGGCGTGTGCGTGTGCCCGTGAATCCATAGTGCGACCGGCGTACGGACGAGCTCCGGCAAATGGTTGACGAATCCGGCGGACACGCGGTCTTGAGCGTAGCGCTCGGCAAGACTCAACCGATGCGGCGCGTGATGCGTGACCACGATCGTCTGGCCGGCAAATGGTTTTGCGAGTTCGTGCTCGAGCCATGCGCGCGCCTGGCGATGCAGCGCGAGCGAGTCGCCGGGCGTGAAGTCGCGCGCTGAGTCCTCGGCATATTCCTGCGAATTTTGCGGCCAGTTCATCTGGATCAGTCCGCGAAAGTCGAGCATGGCGCGCCGCGACGCCTCTATCGATTCTTCAAGCGCTGCGCTGTCTGCGCCGAACAGCGCAAAATCCGTCCACAACGTCGTGCCCAGCACGCGCCAGCGGCCCTGCGGATCGACGAGCGCGGCGTTGTTCAGCACGTGCACGTTGTCGACCTGCGCGGCGGCATCGTGAAGTGCGCTTTCCAACGCTCCGAACTCGCCGTCGTAGTACTCGTGATTGCCGGGCACGTAGACCACGGGCACCGCGCCGTCGAAAGCCTGTGCGGCCCAGCGCGGCCCAGCCGCATGATTATGGATGTCTCCGGCCAGCACGACGAGATCCGCCTGCGCGTGCGGAATCAGTTCAGGCTCGTCGTTCTCCAGATGCAGGTCGGACAGCACGCGAATTTTCACGGATAGGGCTCCTGCGAGTGACCCGCATCGACATGCGCGGGCCAGGCTTCGGCGTGAAGTTTCAGCTTTAGTTCGAGCGTAGCACCTTGCCCGGGTTCATCAGGTTCAGCGGATCAAGCGCGCGTTTGACTGCTCGCATCAATTGGACCTCGACGTCCGGCTTGTAGTGCATCGCCTCGTCGATTTTCAGCTGACCGAGCCCGTGTTCCGCGCTGATGCTGCCGCGATGCCGATGCACGCTGTCATACACCACGCGATTGATCGGGCTCTGGTACTGATCGAGGAACGCCTTCGCGTCGACACCCTCCGGCGCCTGCACGTTGTAGTGCAGGTTGCCGTCGCCGAGATGGCCGAATGTCACCATGCGGGCGCCCGGCGCTGCCTGCTCGATCGCCGCGTCGGTTTCTTCGATGAAGTGACCGATGCGCGAAATCGGCACGGCAATGTCGTGCTTGATGTTCAGCCCTTCCTCGGCCTGCGCGAGCGGAATATGTTCGCGCAAATTCCAGAACGCGCGCGATTGCGCGAGACTCTCCGCGACCACCGCGTCTTGCACCATGCCGTCTTCGAGCGCCTGTTCCATCAGACGCTCGAACAGTGCACGCGCGTGCTCCTCGCTTTCGCTGTCCGACAATTCCAGCAGCACGATTTGCGCGTGCGGTTCCGCGAACGGATAGCGCATCTGCTCAAAGTGCCGGCCAACGAGCCGCAGGCAGAAATCCGACATGAGTTCGAAACCGGTCAGAAGCGGCCCGGCGACGCTTTGTGTGAGCGACAGGAAGTCGAGTGCGGCATGCGGCGACGCAAGCGCGGCGAGTGCCGTTACACGTGCGGCAGGCCGTGGATGCAGCTTCAACACGGCTGCGGTGATGATGCCGAGTGTGCCCTCCGCGCCGATGAACAGATCGCGCAGATCGTAGCCGGTGTTGTCCTTGCGCAGTCCGCGCAGGCCGTCCCACAACTCGCCTTGCGGCGTGACCACTTCGAGGCCGAGGCACAACTCGCGCGTGTTGCCGTAGCGCAGAACGCCGGTGCCGCCCGCGTTGGTCGCAAGATTGCCGCCGATTGTGCAACTGCCCTCGGCGGCGAGGCTCAACGGGAAGAGACGTCCGGCTTCTTCCGCGCGCTTTTGCACTTCCGCGAGGATCACGCCCGCTTCGACGGTAATCGTGTTGTTGTGCGGGTCGATGTCGCGGACGCGGTTCAGACGCCGCAAGCTGACGACCGCCTGCGCACCGCTCGAATCGGGCGTGGCGCCGCCGGCGAGACCCGTGTTGCCCCCTTGCGGCACTACTGCGATCCCGTGTTCGACGGCCAGTTTGACGAGCGCGGCGACTTCATCGGGCGTGGCCGGGCAGAGCACTGCGCAGGCCGCGCCGGTGTAGCGGCGACGCCAGTCGGTGAGGTAGGGCGCCATGTCGTGTGCGTCGGTCAACACATGGGCGGCGCCGATGGCGTCGCGGCAGGCAGTGAGGAAGGCGGTTTGGGTCATGTCGGTCGATCAGCGGGGTTGGACTGCGTGATGTGGCGCGTGACGTTCATATGTCCGCGGAGGCGCGTGAAATTCATGTGTCCGCGCGTGCAGGATGTTCGCGGCGCAGCTTAGCGGCGCGCTTTGCCGCCCGTTTGAATGGCGCAATATAGGCCAGCGTGCAGACAAAAAAGACCAGGGTTAGCACGGCTTCCAGCCAGCCGAGCCGCGCGCTCAAGCCACGGTCGCTCCAGCCGCGCACGACGCCTTCGGCAAAGTACAGCAGGATCAACATCGACGCCCATTGCAGCGTGTAGAGCCGCTGGCGCCACACGCCTGGCAGCGCCAGCAGCAGCGGCAACGCCTTGAGCACCAGTGCTGAGCCGCCTGGACGCAGCGGTGCCAGCCACCATTCCCATGCGATCGACAACGCGATCAGTGCAACGAGGGCGGCGGTTGCGCCTGACGCGGCGCCGCGTCTTTGCGGCGTTAATTCATTCACGGCCGTTCGCTCATGGATGCCGCCGTGCGCGCAACGCGTGAACCGAGCGCAATGGCGAGAGTTTTCTCGTCCGCGGAAATGCCTTGTCCGGCACTGCCCGCTCGTGCGAAGTGCGATGCGCCGTATGGCGTGCCGCCGGTTTGCGTCGTGCTCAGTGCGCTCTCCGTGTACGGGATGCCGACGATCAGCATGCCGTGGTGGAGCAGTGGCAGCATCATGGATAACAGCGTGGACTCCTGGCCGCCGTGCAGACTGCCGGTTGACGTGAACACGCAGGCCGGCTTGCCGGAGAGTGCGCCGGAAAGCCACTGCGGCGTCGTGCCGTCGAGAAAGTACTTCAGCGAAGCGGCCATATTGCCGAAGCGGGTCGGCGAGCCGAGCGCGAGGCCCGCGCATTCCTCGAGGTCGCGCAGTTCGACGTACGGTGGTCCTTCAGCGGGAATGTCGGGTTGGGTCGCTTCGCAGACGGTCGAGACTGCCGGCACCGTCCGAATGCGCGCCTGCATGCCGGGGACGCTGTCGACGCCGTGCGCGATCGCCAGCGCGAGTTCGCGCGTGGCGCCGTGACGGCTGTAATAGAGCACGAGAATGTCTTTCATAGGCCTCATCGGTGAACGAGTATTATAGGGCTTGGGTCCGCTCTACAGGCCGTTCCCAGCGATTCACAGCCATTGGTGGCCATTCGGCCAGGCTCGCGCCAGGAACTCCGTACAGTTCTGCAATGCGGTCCTGAAACACGGTTCGACGAAGCAAGGAGGCAGGTTTGTTGTCCAGGGTGCGTTTCGATCTCGACACGCTCAAGCGGCTCGCGCAGTTCGCCGCGAAGCGCAGCAGCGAGGACCGTATTCCGCAGGTGGCCGGCAGTCTCACCTTCACGACCATGCTTGCGCTGGTGCCGCTCGCCACCGTCGCGTTTGCGCTCTTCACCGCGTTTCCGCTCTTCAGTTCGTTCCAGGAGTCGCTGCAGTTCTTCCTCGCGGATCACCTGATGCCCGCGCAGCTGAACAGCCAGATTTTCAAGTATCTGAACCAGTTCGCCGCGAAGGCGAAAGGCTTGACCACCATCGGCATGGTGCTGCTGTTTCTCACGGCGGTCATGACCATGATGACGATCGAATCCGCGTTCAATGTGATCTGGCGTGTGCGCAAGGCGCGGCCTATCGCGCAGCGTATCCTCGTGTACTGGGCGATCATCACGCTCGGTCCGATTCTGATTGGCGTGAGCCTCTCCATCTCGTCGTATCTGTTCACACAGTCAATGACCTTCAGCGCCGCCCAGCGCATCACGCCGGTTATCGAGTGGGCGCTCGCGGGTGCGGCATTGCCGTTGACGGCGCTCGCGTTCACGATTCTCTACGTGTATTTGCCGAATTGCCGCGTGGAATGGCGCGATGCGGTGATCGGCGGCGTCACCGCGGCAATCGCCTTCGAGCTCGCCAAGCGCGGCTTTGGCTATTACGTGCGCCGCATTCCCACTTACACCGCGGTCTACGGCGCGTTCGCGGCAGTGCCGCTCTTTCTGCTGTGGATGTACCTGTGCTGGTTCATCACGCTGGCGGGTGCGATGATCGCCTCGGCATTGCCTGCAATCCGGATCGGCCAGTTTCATCGCCCGACTTTCGAGGGCAGCAATCTCTTTGATTCTCTCGAACTGCTTGCACGGCTTTGCGAAGCGCGCGACGCCGGCAAGCGCGGGTACACGGTGCCGGAGCTTTCGCGAATGCTCCGCCGCGATATGGACACCACCATCAATCTGCTGCAACGGCTCGAACAGATTGGATGGATCGCGCAACTGGAGGAAGACGGCTTGCGCCCGCACTTCCTGCTACTGGCGAATCCGGCCCAGATCACCGTCCAGCAAGTCTATGACCTCTTTGTGATGGATCGCGCAGAACTCGAGTATCAGCTTCAGCTTGCTTCTACTCGGGTGGACGGCGCCACGCTGCTCGCCGCGCTCGAGAACGACAAACTCAAAGTGACGCTCGCGACGCTGCTCGCGGCCCGTGCCGCGGCACGCGAGTCGGAAGCCGAAGAGAACGAGCGCGGCGCGTCCTCCATGCCGCATCAGGCGGCGTAGGCTCCCCGCGATGCGGCGGAGCGATCTTGCGCCTGGTCTACAACGAGATCTTGCCTACGCAGATGTCCTTGAACATCACCCAGTCGCCCATCAGGCTATAAAGCGGATGACGAAAGGTTGCCGGCCGGTTCTTCTCGAAGAAAAAATGTCCGACCCAGGCGAATCCGTATCCGCAGATCACGGCGGCCGGCAGCCATAGCCAGTCGCCGGTGGCAAGCGCCATGGCGAGACAGCCGATGACCCCGAGCGATCCCACGAAATGCAGCCGCCGCGAGACCTGGTTGCGATGCTCGCTCAGGTAGTACGGATAGAACTCCGCGAAGTTCGCGAAGTGGTCGGTGTGCGCGGTATGAGCCATAACGCCTCCGGATTGCCATGCGTTGCAAGTGCACGCCCGCCGCTGCGAACGCTCTTTCCTGAGCGCGCCTGCATGCCCGCGGCGCCTCGACGAGGACACGCTCGAACCATTGTGCGGCTATCGTGTGGCTCGCGCAACCTGGCCGTTCGGACGATGGCGCCGGCGTTCCGCAGCCGCTATCTTGAGAACTCGTCACGGCTTGCAAAACGGGAGCGACCGGCTCGAAATTGCGCAGCGGCTAGCCCGCGTCGCGTGGCGGCGTACGAGCGAAGCTGAACAACGCGTCGAGCGTCGCGTCTGGCTGCTCGGTCATCAGTGCGTGACCGGCGTCGAGCGTCACCGTATCTACTGGTGCGCCAGCTTGCAGAAGCGCATCGGCCAACGCCTTGGCGGCTCGCGGTGGCGTCATCGCATCGCGCCGGCCGACGACGAGGCGCGTAGCGCAGCGAATCTGCGCGGCTCGCGCGAGGCCGTCGGTGTACGTATTGCACGCGGTGAAGTCGGTGTGAAAGAGATTCGCTTCACCCTTTGCGGAAACACGCTCCATCAACCGCTGGTTCATGCCGTGCAGCCAGAAGCCGGGTCCGGGGCACGAAGGCTTCGCGGCGAGCGTCGAGTGCGACCACTGGTTGACCATGTCGATCGCTTCGGGCTCGCGGTGCAGGGCGGCCTCCAGCAAGGTGTCGGATACCGCCATTGGCAAAGCGGTGGCGAGCAGAGCCAGGTGAGTGGTTCGTTCGGGGTACCGGCCCGCGAAGTCGAGCGCGACGAGCGAGCCCATGCTGTGGCCGGCTACGAATGCGCGCTGCACGCCCGCCGCGTCGAGCAATGCGGCGAGCCAGTCGGCCATCGCCGTGACCGTGCGTAGCGCCGGGCCGGCGCTACGGCAGTGCCCAGGCAGATCCACGGCGAGCACGCCGAAGCCGTGATGCGCGAAGTAACGCGTCTGCAGCGCCCATACGCTATGGTCGTGCTCCGCGCCGTGGATGAAGACGGCGGTCGGCAGACTGGCGTCGAACGGTTTGCCGCCGGTGTAGGCGTAGGCGGCTTTGCCTTGAACGTCGACAATCATGCGGACTCCTTCCCGGGACGTGTAGCCGCGGAACCCGAGCCACGGGGTTCGGTGGAACCAGATTGCCCGTTTCGCGGCGCCGCGGAGCCAGACGCTTTCTGTGCGGCTTTCAGTCCGCGTTTCAGGTCGTCGACGAGGTCGTCGGCGTCCTCGAGGCCGATCGACAACCGGATCGTGCCTTCAGCGATGCCGGCTGCGGCCAGCGCGGCGGCGTCCATGCGAAAGTGAGTCGTGGAAGCAGGATGGATCACCAGCGAGCGCGCGTCGCCCACGTTCGCGAGGTGAGAGAACAGCGATAGTGCTTCGATAAAGCTGCGGCCGGCGGCGCGGTCGCCGCGCAGATTGAAGCTGAATACTGCGCCCGCGCCACGCGGTAGCAGCCGCTTCGCAAGCGCGTGGTCGGAATGCGTCGGCAACTCCGGATACGCGACGGCTTCGACCGCCGCATGACTGGCCAGGAACTCGACCACGCGGCGTGTGTTGGCCACGTGCCGCTCCATCCGCAAGGGCAGCGTTTCAATGCCTTGCAGAAGCTGCCACGCAGCTTGCGGATGCAGGCATGCGCCGAAGTCGCGCAAGCCTTCGCGGCGAGCGCGCAGCAGGAAGGGAGCGGCGGTGCTTTCCTCGCTGAATATCATGCCGTGAAAACCATCGTAAGGCTCGGTGAATTCCGGGAAGCGCCCGGAAGCGTCGAAGTCGAACGTGCCGCCGTCTACCAGCACGCCGCCGATCGTCGTGCCGTGGCCGCCCAGGAACTTGGTGGCCGAGTGATAGACGAAGTCGGCGCCGTGCTCGAAAGGCTTCAGCAGATATGGCGTGGTGAACGTCGAATCGACGAGAAGCGGCACGCGGTGCTCGTGGGCGATCTGCGCGACGGTTGCGATGTCGAGCACGTCGAGGCCCGGATTGCCGAGCGTTTCGCCGAACAGCAGGCGCGTGTTGGGACGCAGAGCCGCGCGCCATGCGTCGATATCGCCGGGTTTGACGAAGGTGGTCTCGATGCCGAAGCGACGCAACGTGTAGTGCAGCAGGTTATGCGAGCCGCCGTATAGCGCGCTCGAGGCCACGATGTGCGAACCCGCGCCCATTAGCGTGACGATCGCCAGATGCAAGGCCGCCTGGCCGCTTGCTGTGCCGATTGCACCCGCGCCGTTTTCAAGCGCGGCAACGCGCTCTTCGAATACGGCCACGGTAGGATTCGAGATGCGCGAGTAGACGTGGCCCGCGCGCTCCATGTTGAAGAGCGCGGCCGCGTGGTCCGAGTCGCGAAACGAGAACGACGTGGTCTGATAGATCGGTGTGGCGCGCGCACCGGTGGCGGGGTCGGGAGCGGCGCCGGCGTGCAGCGCAAGCGTATCGAAACGGTTGGCGGACATGCTGGTCGGCGAGGCCACGGACAGCCTCGCGAAAGGTGAAAGTGGCGGCCATCGTATCACCGGCATGAACCGCTTCAAGCGCGGTTTTCCCGATGCGCCTGCGCGCCGCAAGGCCTTTGCAGGGCGGCGTAAGCCCGCCGCGCCTTGATGGGCGGGCCGCTTTCCTTTTCTGGGCCTTTCCGCTAGGATCGAAAGTCATTGATGCATCACCATGCCTAGCGGGTATTTCGGGAGACAGATCATGCGAGTCAGCGACATTCTTAAAGTCAAAGGCAACACCCTTTTCACGGTCACGCCAGACGCCACGCTGCACGACGCAGTCAACACTATGGCCGAGCACGACATCGGCTCGCTCGTCGTCATGGAGTACGGCGACCTGGTCGGCATGCTGACATTCCGCGAGATTATTCTTACGCTCAGCGAGAACGGCGGAAGCGTGGGCACGTCCACAATCCGCAAGGTCATGGACGATCATCCGCTTACCTGCACGCCTGAAACGGACGTCAACGAAGTGCGCCGCATGATGCTCGAACATCACGTGCGCTACCTGCCGGTCATGGAGAGCCGCACGCTGATGGGCGTGATTTCTTTCTACGACGTCGCGAAGGCGGTGGTCGAGGAACAGGGCTTCGAAAACCGCATGCTGAAGGCGTACATCCGCGACTGGCCGGAAGAGCAGGGGCAGCAGCCGGCGCGTTGATGCGCGGCCGCCCGCTGGCGGAGCCGCTGGTATTGCCGCGTGGGTGGCCGGACAGGGCGCCCGGTGCTTGGGAGGGCCAGCGGTGGGGAACGTCCAGTAAAGACGTAACATCCAGTAAAGGCGTGCGCGAGAGCGCGCGCTTTTTTTGTGCGCGCCGTCATGGTTCTTCATGTGGCCTTTAGCCGCTTTTCCTGGTGCCTGCTACTGAACCTGCTTTAACGAACTTCATGAGTCAAAGCCCGCTGCCCCCAACGCCTCCCACGCCGCCCGCGTCTGCGTCTGCGTCGGCCGGCGCCCACCGTGCCGCGCGCCAGCATGGTCAGCACGAATCGCAGTTCAAGCTGCTGGGCCAGCGCCGCTTTGCGCCGTTTTTCTGGACGCAGTTCTTGGGTGCGATGAACGACAACGTCTTCAAGATCGGTTTCACGTCGCTCGTCACGTTTCAGGCGGCGCGGTTCTCAGGTGTCGACCCGAAGACCGCCGCGTTCGTGATCTCGGCGATCTTCATTTTGCCTTTTGTGTTGCTGTCGGCCACGTCCGGACAGATCGCCGACAAGTACGACAAGGCGATGCTTACGCGTTTCGTGAAGAGCTTTGAGATCGTCGTCATGTTGGTCGGCGGCGCGGGCTTCCTGCTGCACAGTGCGCCGCTGCTGTATCTGTGCACGTTTCTGATGGGCGTCCATTCGACTCTGTTCGGGCCAGTCAAGTATTCATACCTGCCGCAACATCTGTCGAACGAGGAACTGGTCGGCGGCAACGGCATGGTCGAGATGGGCACCTTCGTCGCGATCCTGGTCGGCACGATTGTCGGGGGCGCGGCCGCGGGTTTCGTCGAACATGGCGCGCTGGTTCTGGCTTGTGCCTGCGTCGCAATTGCGCTCGCGGGGCGCGTCGTATCGAGCTTCGTGCCGGTGACCGCCGCGCCGCAGCCGGATTTGCGCATCAACTGGAATCCGGTCAGCGAGACCTGGCGCAACCTCAAGCTCGCGCGCGAAAACCGCACGGTGTTTCTGAGCCTGCTCGGCATATCGTGGCTGTGGTTCGTGGGCGCGACGTTTCTGTCGTCGTTTTTCAGCTTTGCAAAAGACGTGCTGTCGGCCAACCCGGACGTCGTGACGGTGCTGCTCGGCACCTTCTCCGTTGGTATCGGCCTTGGCTCGCTGTTGTGCGAGAAGCTTTCCAAGCGGCGTATCGAGATCGGCCTTGTGCCGCTCGGCTCGATCGGCATGAGCGTGTTCGCCATCGACCTGTTTTTCGCAAGCCACGCGTTGCCCGCCGCCGGTCACCTGCTGAGCGTCGGCGAGTTCCTCGTGCGCGCCGCGCATTGGCGCGTGCTCGCCGATCTGTTTCTACTTGCCATGTTCGGCGGTTTCTACAGCGTGCCGCTTTATGCACTGATCCAGAGCCGCAGCCAGCCGAGCCACCGGGCGCGCATCATCGCCGCGAACAATATTCTCAACTCGCTGTTCATGATCGTCTCGGCGTTGATGGCGGTCGGCCTCACCTCGGCGGGCTTCAGCATTCCGGCCATTTTTCTCGTGACCGCGCTGCTCAATATCGTGGTGGCGACCTACATCTATTCGCTCGTGCCCGAGTTTCTGCTGCGGTTCATCGCATGGTTGCTCGTGCACACGTTCTACCGGATTCGCCTCGTGCACGCGGAACGGATTCCGGAAGAGGGCGCGGCCGTGCTCGTGTGCAATCACGTGAGCTTCGTGGATGCGGTCGTGATCATGGCCGAAAGTCCACGGCCGATCCGCTTTGTAATGGACTACCAGATCTTCAAAAACCCGTTCGCGAGCTGGGTCTTCCGCCATGCAAAGGCGATTCCCATAGCGCCCGCGCATCAGGACCCGCAGGTGCTGGCGCGCGCGTACGAGCGTTGCGCACAGGCACTTGCCGACGGCGAACTGGTGTGCATCTTTCCCGAAGGCAAGCTCACCCGGACGGGCGACATGAATGAGTTCCGTCGCGGTGTCACGGAAATCATCGCGCGCACGCCCGCGCCGGTCGTTCCAATGGCGTTGCGTGGCCTGTGGGGCAGCGTATTTTCCCGTGCCGACGACGCACACTGGCCACGCCCCGTGCAAAAGGGCGTGATGAGCCGGCTGACTCTGGCAGTAGGCGAGCCTATCGACCCGGCGCTGGCCACGCCCGAGTTGCTTCAGAGAATCGTCACAGACTTGCGCGGCGCGCGGAAGTAGCTGCGGTCTTGTCCCGAAGTCATAGGCCGGCGCGCGGCGTCGTCCCGGGCGGCAAGGGGCTGGCATAATAGCGTCTTCCCCGCATTCCTTTGGACGACGCCCATGTCCGGCAACACGCTCGGTACGCTTTTTACTGTCACGACCTTCGGCGAATCGCACGGCCCGGCTATCGGCTGTGTCATCGACGGTTGCCCGCCGGGCATGGCGCTGACCGAAGCCGACATCCAGCTCGAACTCGACCGCCGCAAGCCGGGCACGTCGCGCCACGTCACACAGCGTCAGGAAGAGGACAAGGTCGAGATCCTGTCGGGCGTGTTCGAGGGGACCACCACGGGCGCACCCATTGCGCTGCTGATTCGCAATACGGATCAGCGCAGTAAAGACTACGGCAACATCGTGGACACGTTTCGTCCCGGCCACGCCGACTACACCTACTGGCAAAAGTACGGTATTCGCGACTACCGCGGCGGCGGCCGTTCGTCGGCGCGCTTGACAGCGCCTACGGTAGCAGCCGGTGCCGTTGCAAAGAAATGGTTGCGTGAGAAATTCGGCACTGAAATTCGTGGCTACATGGCCGCGCTTGGCGAGATCGACGTGCCGTTCGTCGACTGGACGCATGTGCGCGAGAACCCGTTCTTCGTGCCGAACGCGGACATCGTGCCGCAGCTCGAAGCGTATATGGACGCGCTGCGCAAAGAGGGCGACTCGATTGGCGCCCGCATCAACGTGGTGGCTTCGGGTGTGCCCGTCGGTCTGGGCGAACCGTTGTTCGACCGGCTGGACGCGGACATTGCTCACGCCATGATGGGTATCAACGCGGTGAAGGGCGTTGAGATCGGCGCGGGGTTCGCGAGCGTCGCGCAGCGCGGCTCAGTGCATGGCGACGAACTCACCCCCGAAGGCTTTGTCGGCAATAACGCGGGTGGTGTGCTTGGCGGTATTTCCACAGGCCAGGACATTACCGTGTCGATTGCCATCAAGCCGACGTCGAGCATTCGTACTCCGCGCCGCTCGATCGACAAAGCGGGGCAACCGGCAATTGTCGAGACGTTCGGGCGGCATGACCCGTGTGTCGGCATTCGCGCCACGCCTATCGCGGAATCCATGCTTGCGCTGGTGCTGATCGACCATGCGTTGCGCCATCGCGCGCAATGTGGCGACGTTTCGGTGAGTACGCCGAAGATCGCAGCAAGCGCGCCGTAAAGGACGCGGTTCGCGCGTTTCAATCGCATTGCGCGAACTGCGCTTTTCGCATGAATCAGCTATCCAGCCAGCCGGCGGACAACATTCTCCCGGCGTTGCGGGCACGCGCCGCGGCGCCGCACGCGGTCGCGCACGACTGTCTCGCGTTCGGCCAGACGCTGCTGCAACACGCGGGCGGCGACAAAGCGCTGCAACGCGAAGCCCTCGGGGCGCTCGTACGCGCGTATCGGGCCGATCCAGCCTGTGAGCCGACGCTCCTCCACACTATCGCGCAGACGGCCTTCATCGTGCGCGATTGGGTGCTTGTCGAGTCCGCCACGGCACTGCTGCTCTCCCAAAACCCCGCCGATGCCAACGCATTGATCTGGCGGTCCGCGGCCGTCCAACATCGTAACGATTTCGCGACTGCCGAGAATTTGCTGCGTGAAGCGGTGCGCCTCGTGCCGGGCAATCCGATCGCGCTTCATAAACTGGCGTTGTGCATCAAGGAGCAGGCGCGTTTTACGGAAGCCGAAGCGCTCCTTCATGAGGTGCTAGCGGTGTCCGCGGATAACGCGCATGCGTTGTTCGATTTGTCCGAACTCCAGATCCGCAGCGGGCGTTTCGCCGAGGGCTGGGCGCTCTACGAGTCGCGCCTTGCGTTCGCCGGCGATCTGAATAACGCGCAGCACGCGCTTGCCGCGATCAGCGCACCGTGGCGGGGAGAGTCGCTGGCGGGCAAGACGCTCGTCGTGTACGGCGAGCAAGGCAACGGCGACTGCTTGTGGGCGGTGCGCTTTCTGCCGCTGCTCGCCGAGCGTGCGCGGCGTGAGGGCGGCCAGGTGATCTTCGGTCACGACGGGCCGTTGCGGCATCTGTTCGAACGGACGCTGCCTGCCGACCTCCGGCATGAAACAAGCCTCGAAACGCGGCCTGATTTTCATTGCGGGTTGATGAGCTTGCCCTTGCGTCTAGGCATTGTCGAGGCGGCCGGTTGGGGCGCGCCTTATCTGAGCGCGGACCCGCAACGTCTGCAACCGTGGCAGCGGTGGGTACAAGCCTGTGTCGACGGCAAGCCCGGTAATCGCAAAGTGGGACTCGTGTGGAATAGAAATCCGGACCATATCCGCGATGCGCGGCGCTCGGTGCCAATCGAGCAACTGGAGCCGTTGCTGAACGTGGCCGGCGTCACCTACTTCGCGCTGTCGCCAGGACGCGGCGAGACGGTCGCGCAATGGCGTGCAATGGGCTTCGACGTCGTCGATCCTACTCAGTACTTTGAAGCCGGGTTCGACGACGTCGCCGCGCTGCTGGCGAATCTCGATCTGGTGGTGACGATCGACAGTGGCCCCGCCCATCTGGCCGGCGCGCTCGGCGTACCGACGTGCTTGATGATCGATCACGTATCGGCGTGGTTCTGGGGAGTGGGGGCGCCGGTTACGCCCTGGTACGACTCGATCGAACTGTTCCGGCAACCGGCGGTGGGCGCCTGGGCACCGGTGGTGGCACAAGTGTGTGCGCGTATCGAAGGAATGGTGCGCGGCTAAACGGTGGCCTTGGCGGATGGCCTTGGGGTGGCCTTCGCTGCTTGCCTTCGCAACGCAGAGGTCGTCTGCCTATGTTGCGAAGGCGAAGCGCCGCTCACATGTTCGGGTAGTTCGGCCCGCCGCCGCCTTCAGGTGTCACCCACACGATGTTCTGCGTCGGGTCCTTGATATCGCAGGTCTTGCAGTGCACGCAGTTCTGCGCGTTGATTACCAGCCGCTCGCTGCCGTCGTCGTTTTTCACGAACTCATACACGGCCGCCGGGCAGTAACGCGACTCCGGACCCGCATACGTCTGCCAGTTCACGTTCACCGGCACCGTGGGATCTTTGAGCGTCAAGTGAGGCGGCTGGTTCTCTTCGTGATTCGTGTTCGATATGAACACCGAAGACAACCGGTCGAAGGTCAGCTTGCCGTCCGGCTTCGGGTATGTGATCGGCGTGCATTGCGACGCGGGCTTGAGCATCTCATGATCGGAATGCTGATGGTGCAGCGTCCACGGCACATTTCCGCCGAGCAGCTTCTGCTCGATGCCGACCATCAACGTGCCGAGGTACAGGCCCTTGCTCATCCACTGCTTGAAGTTGCGGGCCTTGTAGAGCTCCGTGTGTAGCCACGACGTCTTGAACGACTCGGGATAAGCCGTGAGCTCGTCGCTCGTGCGGCCTGCCTGCACGGCTTCAAAGGCGGCATCGGCGGCGAGCATGCCGGTCTTGATCGCCGCATGCGAGCCCTTGATCCGCGATGCGTTCAGGAAGCCCGCGTCGTCGCCGACCAGTGCGCCGCCGGGGAATACCAGCTTCGGCAGCGACATCAGGCCGCCCGCAGTGATTGCACGCGCGCCATACGACACGCGTTTGCCGCCTTCCAGGAAATGACGGATTGCCGGATGCGTCTTGTAGCGCTGGAATTCCTCGAACGGCGAGAGATACGGATTCGTATAGCCGAGCCCGACCACAAAGCCGACCACCACCTGGTTGTTGTCCATGTGATAGAGGAACGAGCCGCCGTACGTGTCCGTCTGCAAAGGCCAGCCGGCCGTGTGCATGACGAGCCCCGGCTTGTGTTTCGACGGATCGATCTCCCACAATTCCTTGATGCCGATGCCGTAGACCTGCGGATCGACGCCGTCGCGCAACCTGAACTTCTCGTTCAGCTGACGCCCGAGATGCCCGCGCGCGCCTTCGCAGAAAAGGGTGTATTTCGCGTGCAGTTCCATGCCGAGCTGGAAGTTTTCAGTCGGCTGGCCGTCCTTGCCGATGCCGAGATTGCCCGTGGCGACGCCTTTTACCGAACCGTCGTCGTTGTAGAGCACCTCCGCAGCCGGAAAACCCGGGAAAATCTCCACGCCGAGCGCTTCGGCCTGTTGGCCCAGCCAACGCGTGACGTTGGCGAGGCTGATCACGTAGTTGCCGTGGTTCTTGAAGTTATCGGGCAGCGCCCAGTTCGGCACGCTCTTCGCGCCGGTTTCCGAGAGGAACAGGAATCGGTCCTCGGTGACTTCGACGTCGAGCGGCGCGCCTTTTTCCTTCCAGTCGGGGATCAGTTCATTCAACGCGCGCGGGTCCATGACCGCGCCCGAGAGGATGTGCGCCCCGATCTCCGAGCCTTTTTCCAGCACGCAGACGCCAAGCTCGACGCCCTTGTCGGCCGCCAGCTGCTTCAGGCGGATCGCCGCGGACAAGCCAGCCGGGCCGCCGCCGACGATCACGACGTCGTATTCCATCGACTCGCGCGGGCCGTACTGCTCAATGAGACTTGCGGGGGTCATTGATGCTCCTCTTACCGTTAGAATGCTTTTTTCGGGATCGTATTGTGGGCGATGGTCTCTTGCACCGCAACCCGATCAGCAGAGATTAGCACGAGCGTTCTATTTATATGCTGCGGTATTGACCCGAGCATGGGTCGGACCGCGACCGACAACCTCATTCGTAACTACAACCGAACAAGGAACGACAATGGGCCGTTCGATCAATCTGGAAGGCAAAGTCGCGCTCATCACGGGCGCCTCGAGCGGGTTGGGAAAGCGCTTTGCTCAGGTGTTGTCGCAGGCGGGCGCCAAAGTCGTACTGGCGAGCCGGCGAACCGAGCGCCTGAAGGAACTGCGCGCCGAAATCGAGGCGTCGGGCGGCGCGGCGCACGTCGTTTCGCTGGATGTGACCGATTATCAGAGCATCAAGTCCGCGGTCGCCCATGCGGAGACCGAGGCGGGCACCATCGACATTCTGGTGAACAACTCGGGCGTGTCGACTACGCAGAAGCTGTCGGAAGTCACGCCCGCCGACTTCGAATATGTGTTCGACACCAACACTCGCGGCGCGTTCTTCGTCGCGCAGGAAGTGGCCAAGCGCATGATCATGCGCGGCAACAATGCGCAGAAACCGTCGTACCGGATCATCAATATTGCGTCGATGGCCGGCTTGCGCGTATTGCCCCAGATCGGCCTTTATTCAATGAGCAAGGCGGCAGTCGTCCACATGACGAAAGCCATGGCGCTCGAATGGGGCAAGCACGGCATCAATGTGAACGCGATCTGCCCGGGCTATATCGACACGGAGATCAATCATCATCACTGGTCGACCGAGCAGGGGCAAAAGCTCGTGTCCATGCTGCCGCGCCATCGCGTCGGCAAGCCTGAGGACCTTGACGGATTGCTGCTGTTGCTGGCGGCGGACGAATCGCAGTTCATCAACGGCTCGGTAATCGCCGCCGACGACGGGTTCGGTCTAGCCTGATCGCCGGCTTATGAGTTGACGCGCAATCACCGGGATTCGGCGCGGTACGCCTGGCATCGTCCCAACGCGCCAGGCGATTAACGCAGTTTCGAAGAAGCTCTTTTACGCGCGCGGGCCTTCTGCCGACGAAACGTCTGCGCTAAGGTGCAGGCATCGGCCGGAATGGCCACGGTTTTACCCGACTCGATCCTTGACCAATCTTTTGAGAAGTAAGAAGAGCAGAAGCACGATGAGCGATTTTCACGCAGTTTTCGAGATGTCGATGCCTATCCGCTGGGGTGACATGGACGCATTCGGCCATGTGAACAACACGGTCTATTTCCGCTACATGGAGCAGGTGCGTATCTCCTGGTTCGAGCAGCTCGGCCTCGCCGGCAGCAATGCGGATGGACAGGGGCCGGTGATCGTGAACGCGTCGATGGAGTTTCTCAAGCAACTGCATTATCCCGGCGACGTGATCGGCCGCATGACCGTGGCGACGCCCGGCCGCAGCAGTTTCGACACGGGCTTCGAACTCGTGCGTGCAGACGATCCCAGCACCGTCTATGCGCGCGGCGCCGCCCGCTGCGTGTGGATCGACTACGCGGCCGGCAAGTCGGTGCCGGTTCCTGATTTGTTGCGCGAGACCATCGAGCGCGCCGCGCTGGTGAAAGCGGCAGAGCCGGCCGCATAAGTTCGCCGTTTATTACTGCATGACCGCGCAGCGCGAGGCCTCAGCCTGAAGGCCTCGCTTTATCGTTTCGCCTCTTACCTCGACTTCGCACAAAGCGGTGTCGCGCGCCGCGGCTGCGGCAGTCAATGCCCGAGCAGACGCTGCAACAGTTCAGTAGCGTTACCCGTATCGTATTTGCGCATCAAGCGGGCGCGATAAACGTCGACGGTGCGTGGGCTGATTTCCAACGCCCGTCCAATCTGTTTGCTGGTTTTGCCCGTCACCAGTTGGGCGGCAATTTCCCGCTCGCGGGGCGTCAACTCGACCGCCACGCGCCGCGTCGCGCTCAGATCCTCGAAAGTCCAGACGCCCGCCGCGTGCGGGTCGGTGCGCCGCTGCGCGCGGCCCGTCACATGACACCAGAACAGTTCGCCGTTGGCGCGCTTCATGATGCGGTCGTCGGCATAGCTGCCTTGGGCGGTCATGATGGGGGGAATCCGTGCGCCTATCCGCTCGAATTCGTCCGCCGACGGATACAGAATCTGGAACGACTGCCCGAGCAGCGCCTCGCGCGGACAGCCGAAGATGGACGCCAGTTCGTCATTGCAGTCTTCGATAATACGCTCACGCGACAGCACGAGCCCGATCGGCGCGAGATGAAAAGCGGTTTGGTAATCCAGTGCGGGCATGGGCTGGCGGCAAGTACTTATGTATTTTTGCGTATTGTGCCGTATGGCGCACGCAGCGTACTCTTTCGGGCACATGAGAACGCGGTGAGGCGTCCGTGGCGGCGTTTGCGCGAAGCGTGAAACAGGCTAGCGCATTGCACCCGCCGGATGACTAGAATGACGTGTCGGGCCGCGCCCGAGCGCGTCACACGAGCCGCAAGAAAACGGTTTCAGGTTTCCATAAAGGAAGGGACATACTGATGAACAAAGTCTATCCAGGCGCCGCCGAGGCGCTGAAAGACATCGTCAAGGACGGTCAGACGTTCGCCGTCGGCGGCTTCGGGTTGTGCGGCATTCCCGAAGCGCTGATCTCTGCGCTGCGCGACACCAAGGTGCAAAACATTACCTGCATCAGCAACAACGCGGGTGTCGACGGGTTTGGCCTCGGTCTGCTGCTCGAAACGCGCCAGATCAAGAAGATGATCTCCTCGTATGTCGGCGAGAACAAGGAGTTCGAGCGCCAGTATCTGGCCGGCGAACTCGAACTCGAATTCACGCCGCAGGGCACGCTTGCCGAGAAACTGCGCGCAGGCGGATCGGGCATCCCGGCGTTCTTCACGAATACCGGCTACGGCACGCTGATCGCCGAAGGCAAGGAAACCCGCCAGTTCGGCGAAAACCACTACGTGCTCGAACATTCGCTGACGGCTGACATCGCGCTCGTGAAGGCATGGAAGGCCGACAAGTCGGGCAACCTGATCTATCGCCGCACGGCTCGCAATTTCAATCCGATGTGCGCGATGGCGGGCAAGATCACCGTCGCGGAAGTCGAGGAAATCGTCGAGGTAGGCGAGCTCGATCCGGACGCGATTCATACGCCTGGCATCTTCGTTCAGCGCATCGTGCTCAATGCGCATCCGGAAAAACGCATCGAACAACGCGTCGTCCGCGCGAAAGGAGACTGATCATGGCATGGACTCGTGACGAAATGGCCGCGCGCGCGGCGAAGGAATTGCAGGACGGTTTTTATGTGAACCTCGGCATCGGCTTGCCGACGCTGGTGGCGAACCACGTGCCGCCGGGTGTCGAAGTATGGCTGCAGTCGGAAAACGGCCTGCTCGGCATTGGCCCGTCGCCGACCGAAGACGAAGTGGACGCCGATCTCATCAACGCGGGCAAGCAGACGGTGACCACGCTGCCGGGCTCGTCGATTTTCTCGTCGGCGGATTCGTTCGCGATGATTCGCGGCGGCCACATCAACTTGGCCATTCTGGGCGCCATGCAGATCAGCAAGAAGGGCGACCTCGCGAACTGGATGATCCCCGGCAAGATGATCAAGGGCATGGGCGGCGCAATGGATCTTGTGGCGGGCGTCAAGCGCGTGGTCGTGCTGATGGAGCACGTCGCGAAGGGCGATCAGCACAAGATTCTCGAAGAATGCACGCTGCCGTTGACGGGCGTGGGCGTGGTGGATCAGATCATCACCGACCTCGGCGTGATCGAAGTCACCGACGACGGCCTGAAGGTGACTGAACTGGCGCCTGGCGTGAGCGTCGACGAAATCAAGGCGAAGACGGGCGCGCCGCTCGATGTGAGCGCGGTGAGCTGATCAGCGTTGTCGGGTCTGCTGCCGGGCTGACGCATGTGCGTCGGCCACGGCGGCGAGAATGGTGGGAAAGGCGGGCGAGGCGGGAGTCTCGTCCGCTTTTTTTTGCGGCTCGCGGTTTTGCTGCGTCCGTCTTATGCCTTCTGGCCGATCCTTGTCACGCGGCAAAGCGGTTTACAATCGTTCGAAGCAATCTCTTGAAGATTCGTCGCCTGTTTCTTCGCGCCGCGTTACGGTGCACACGGGCCATATGCACAGAGCTTTTGCAAGGACCACAGATGACCGCAACGACAGCTTTCGCCGGCGAGCGGCTCGCGCCGCGCCAACGTTATGTGCAGTGCGCGAGCGCCGCGGGCCTGCATCGTATTGCCTACACCGAGTGGGGCCATCCGGACAATCCGCGGGTGCTGTTGTGCGTGCATGGCTTGACGCGCTCGGGGCGTGACTTCGACCGGTTAGCGGCGCGGTTCGCCGGTACCTACCGTGTGGTCTGTCCTGATGTGGCGGGCCGGGGCTTGTCTTCGTGGCTCGCCAACCCAAACTTATACAGCGTGCCGCAATATGTCGCCGACATGGTGACGCTCATTGCGCGGCTGAACGTGGAAACGGTCGACTGGTTCGGCACGTCAATGGGCGGATTGATCGGGCTCGGCCTCGCGGGTCTCGCGGACACGCCTATCCGCAAGCTGTTGCTGAACGACGTCGGTCCGCATCTGGAGCCGGAGGCCGTCAAGCGTATCGGCGATTATCTCGGCAAGCCCGTGCGCTTCGACTCGCTGCGGCAAGGCATCGATCACGCGGCGTTCCTCGCGCGCAGCTTCGGCCCGCTCACGGCGGAAGAGTGGCGCGAGATCAATACGCCGCTGATTCGCGAAGAGAACGGCACATGGCTGTTCCGCTACGATCCGCGCATTGCGCAGCCCTTTGCCGCGACCACGGAAGAAACCGCGAAGCGAGGCGAGGCGGCGCTATGGCATTCGCTTGCGTCGTTCCAAGGGCCGGTGCTAGTGGTGAGAGGCGAGCTTTCCGATCTGCTGTCGCGTGAAACAGTCGCGAGGATGGTCGAGACGGGGCATGCGGTGTCGAGCGTCGAGATCAGCGGTGTGGGGCACGCGCCGGCGTTTCTTTCGGCGGATCAGATCGACATTGCGGAGCGGTTCTTTATCGGCAATGGCGGCGACGCGTCATAATATGCAGTTGCGCGTGGCGCTCTAACGCGTCATGCATAGCGCATCCTAGTCAATCTTCTTCTACTTACTTCAGGATTCTTCATGGCAGTCATTCGTCACCATGTCGGCAAGCGTCTTTCCGAAATTGCCGTGCACAACGGCACGGTCTATCTTGCCGGCCAGATCGCCGAAGACGCAGACCAGGACATCACGGGACAAACGCGCGAAGTGCTCGGCCATATCGACCGCCTGCTAGCCGAGGCAAACAGCGATAAATCGCATTTGCTGTCCGTGCAGATCTACATCTCGGACATGGAGCATTTCGCCGGCATGAACGCGGTGTGGGACGAGTGGGTAGCGCAAGGTGCGACGCCGCCGCGCGCGACCGTCGAGGCGAAGCTCGCCAACCCGAAGTGCCTCGTTGAGATCGTCGTCGTCGCGGCGCAGCGGAGCTGAGCGAAGCAAAACCAGGCAGTTGCTGTTGAAATTCCGTTGATTTGCCAGGGCCCGGTGGGCCGCCGCACCATGAATACCGAAACCGCTACGAGCACGCCAAACCCTCTTCCGTCTTTCGAAGAAGCGATGGCATTCGTGCGTCGTCATGCGGGCGAGGTGCGGCTGTCGTCGGGCGAGTCTCTCGCCGATCATGCGGCGGGCACCGCGTCGATCATGCGCACGCTGAATGTCGATCCGCCGGCCGTGCTGGCGGCGGCGTTGTTCGCATTGACGCCGCATTTGCAAGATCCCGAGCGCGTGATCGCCGACAACTTCGGCGAAGAAGTCGCGCAACTCGTCGGCGACGTGCGCAAGTTGCTGCGTCTCGGCACCGTGAGCTTGCGCGCTGCACAGAACGCCATGCCTGAAGCGGGGCGTGATGCGCAGGCCGCGCGGCGCGCGCAGGTCGAGGCGCTGCGCAAGATGCTGCTCGCGTTCGCACAGGATATTCGCGTAGTGCTGATACGCCTCGCGTCGCGCCTGCAATCGCTGCGTTATTACGCGGCGGCGAAGCTCACGCCGTCGCCGGATGTGGCGCGCGAAACGCTCGATATCTATGCGCCGCTCGCGAACCGCCTTGGCATCTGGCAGTTGAAGTGGGAACTCGAAGACCTTGCGTTCCGCTTCGAAGAGCCAGTGACTTATAAGCGCATCGCGAAGTTGCTGGATGAGAAGCGCGTTGAACGCGAAAGCTATGTTGCGCAGGCCATTGAACGCCTGCAGCAGGAACTTGCCGCCGCGAACATTCGCGCGGAAGTAAGCGGCAGGCCCAAGCATATCTATAGCATCTGGCGCAAGATGCGCGGCAAGGAACTCGACTTCGCCGAACTGTACGACGTGCGTGCGTTTCGCGTGATCGTGCCGGACATCAAGGATTGCTACACGGTGCTCGGCATCGTGCACAACCTGTGGCAACCGGTGCCGAGAGAGTTCGACGATTACATCTCGCGGCCAAAGCCAAATGGCTATAAGTCGCTGCACACGGTGGTGATCGGCGACGACGGCCGCGCGTTCGAAGTGCAGATCCGCACGCACGACATGCATCAGTTCGCCGAGTACGGCGTGGCCGCGCACTGGCGTTACAAGGAAGCCGGCACGCGCGGGTACGGCGGCCAGTTCGCCGCGAATGAGAAGTACGACGAGAAGATCGCGTGGTTGCGCCAACTGCTCGCGTGGAAAGACGACGTGTCCGAAGGCGAGCACGGCGAGAAGCGCGCGGCGCAGCCGTGGGAGCAATTGCGCCAGGCCACGCTCGACGACGACCACATCTACGTGCTCACGCCGCAGGCGCGCGTGATCGCGTTGCCGCATGGTGCGACGCCGGTGGATTTCGCGTATCACCTGCATAGCGAGTTGGGGCATCGGTGCCGCGGAGCGCGCGTCGACGGGGCCATGGTGCCGCTGAACACCCAGTTGCAGAACGGCCAGACGGTGGAAATCGTCGCGGTAAAAGAAGGTGGGCCGTCGCGTGACTGGCTCAATCCACAACTCGGTTACCTGCATAGTCCGCGTGCGCGCCAGAAAGTGCGCGCCTGGTTTAATGCCGTCGAGTTGCAGGAGCACATTGCGAGCGGCCGCGCAATGGTCGAAAAGACCCTGCAGCGCGAGGGCAAGACCTCGGTGAATCTGGATCAGCTTGCGGCCAAACTCGGCTTCAAGACTACCGACGATCTGTTCTCGGTCGTCGGCAAGGAAGAGTTCAGCCTGCGGCTCGTCGAGCAGGCGCTGCACGATGCGCCGCCGCCGGAACCGGTGGTCGAAGTACCCGAGCAATTCGAGAAGCGCAGTAGTGGCGCGAGCGTGGCGCGCGGTGCGTCGACTGGCGTGCTAGTGGTCGGTGTCGACGCATTGCTCACGCAGCTCGCTCGATGCTGCCGTCCGGCGCCGCCTGACGACATCTCCGGTTTTGTGACGCGCGGCAAGGGCATGTCGATTCACCGCAGCGACTGCCCGACGTTTTTGCGCATGGCCGAACGTGCACCGGAGCGTGTGTTGCAAACGGCATGGTCAGCGGACGTAATGAGCGGTCGCGGCCAATCGGTGTATCCGGTCGACCTCTCGATCGAGGCGACGGACCGCCAGGGTTTGCTGCGCGATATATCCGAAGTGTTCGCGCGAGAAAAAATGAATGTGATCGGAGTGAAGACCCAAACTCGACGCAATGCCGCGTTCATGCAGTTCACCGTCGAGGTGTCGAGTGCGGCGCAAATTCAGCGGGCCTGCACGCTGCTCGGCGAAGTGACGGGTGTCGTGCGGGCGTCGCGCAAAGGCTGACGCAGTGACGCGATGATGAGTTGATGAACGCACTTCCTCATGCGCAAGCGAGTGAGTGATGTGGGTAAGCGCAATTTAAAGTCGATGCATAAAAGTACTTGCCAAGCAGTGTGGGGCTCCATATAATCTCGTTTCTTCAGGCTCGTAGCTCAGCTGGTTAGAGCACCACCTTGACATGGTGGGGGTCGTTGGTTCGAGTCCAATCGAGCCTACCAACGAAAGAGAAATTCCGGTTCTGCCGGGGTTTCGCAAACTGCAGTAAGCGCCTGTGGCGCAAAAGGCGAATACGGTTATGACACCGCGAACGTTGACCGAAACCACTTCGGAGCGACGCTAGTCGAGGACCACTTTCGCCAGTGTAGTTTGCAGGAAATGTGAATGCGGCCCCTCGAAAGCGGGGCCGCATTTTTTTTGGCTTGTTTGATTGATGTATATGCCGCCGCCGGTCGGCACCACGGAGAACGCAATGGTTTCGATACGTCTGCCTGACGGTTCTGTTCGACAGTACGAGCATCCGGTGACCGTCGCCGAAGTGGCCGCGTCGATCGGTCCCGGCCTCGCCAAGGCCGCGCTCGGCGGCAAGATCGACGGTGAACTGGTCGATACGTCTGCGCTGATCGACCACGACGCGGCGCTTGCCATCGTCACCGAAAAAGACGCAGACGGCCTAGATATCATTCGTCATTCTGCGGCGCACCTGCTCGCGTACGCAGTGAAGGATCTCTATCCCGAGGCACAAGTCACGATCGGTCCGGTCATCGACAACGGCTTCTATTACGACTTTGCGTATAGCCGTCCCTTCACGCCGGAAGATCTCGAGAAGATCGAAAAGCGCATGCAGGAACTCGCGAAGAAAGACGAGCCTGTTTCGCGCCGCGTCGTATCGCGCGACGAAGCGGTGGACTACTTCAAGAGCATCGGCGAGAAGTACAAGGCTGAGATCATCGAATCGATTCCGGCTACGGACGAAATCAAGCTGTACTCGCATGGCGGCTTCACCGACCTGTGCCGCGGTCCGCACGTGCCGTCCACCGGCAAGCTGAAGGTCTTCAAGCTGATGAAGGTGGCCGGCGCCTACTGGCGCGGCGATTCGAAGAACGAGCAATTGCAGCGTATCTACGGCACGGCCTGGGCGAAGAAGGAAGATCAGGACGCGTATCTGCACATGCTCGAAGAGGCGGAGAAGCGCGATCACCGTAAGCTCGGCAAGCAACTCGACCTGTTTCACATGCAGGACGAGTCGCCGGGCATGGTGTTCTGGCATCCGCGCGGCTGGACGCTGTGGCAGCAGGTCGAGCAGTACATGCGCCGCCGTGTGAACGACGCGGGTTACCTCGAGATCAAGACGCCGATGATCATGGACCGGTCGTTGTGGGAAGCGTCGGGTCACTGGCAGAACTATCGTGAAAACATGTTCACGACCGAATCGGAAAAGCGCGATTACGCGATCAAGCCGATGAACTGCCCTGGCCACGTCCAGGTGTTCAACCACGGTTTGCGCTCGTACCGCGATCTGCCGCTGCGTTACGCGGAATTCGGCTCGTGCCACCGCAATGAATCGTCGGGCGCGCTGCATGGATTGATGCGCGTGCGTGGTTTTGTGCAGGACGACGCTCATATTTTCTGTACCGAAGACCAGTTCATCAGCGAGTCGATCGCCTTCAACACGCTGGCTATGAGCGTGTACAAGGACTTCGGCTTCGATAACGTCGAGATCAAGCTTTCGTTGCGCCCCGACGCACGTGCCGGCACCGACGAGACGTGGGACCGCGCGGAGCAGGGCTTGCGCGAAGCATTGACGGCTTGCGGCGTGACGTGGGAAGAGCTGCCGGGCGAAGGGGCGTTCTACGGTCCCAAAGTGGAATATCACATTAAGGACGCTCTGGGCCGCTCGTGGCAGTGCGGCACGTTGCAGCTCGATATGGTGCTGCCGGAGCGGCTGGGCGCGGAGTACGTCGCGGAAGACAACAGCCGTCGCCGTCCGATCATGCTGCACCGGGCAATCGTCGGATCAATGGAGCGTTTTCTCGGCATTCTGATCGAGCACCATGCTGGTGCAATGCCCGCGTGGCTCGCCCCGATGCAGGTAGTGGTGATGAATATCGCCGAAAGTCAGGCAGAATACGCCCAGTCTCTGGTCCAATCGTTGCAAAAACAAGGGGTTAGAGTGGAGGCCGATTTGCGCAACGAGAAGATTAGCTATAAAATACGTGAGCACACGCTCGAGAAGGTGCCGTACCTGCTTGTGGTCGGCGACAAGGAGCGTGAAGCCCAAACGGTAGCCGTGCGTGCCCGTGGTGGTGTCGACCTTGGCGTGATGCCGGTCGATTCTTTCATTGAGCGTCTGCGCCAGAACGTGCAGTCGTTCAACTGAGCCACTTGGCAGCGCGGCTCGTTTTTTTAATTTTTAGAGGAAACGTAACATCGCTACTGATAAGTCTGCGCACCGCATCAACGGTGAAATTACGGCACCCGAGGTGCGTCTGGTCGGAGTCGAGAACGAACCGCTCGGCATCGTGAAACTTGCTGATGCGTTCCGCATGTCGGAACAGCAAGACGTGGATCTGGTGGAAATCGCGCCGCAAGCGGTTCCGCCGGTCTGCCGTTTGATGGACTACGGCAAGTTCAAGTACTCGGAAGCGAAGAAGCAGCACGAGGCCAAGCTCAAGCAGAAGATCGTTCAGGTCAAGGAAGTCAAATTCCGTCCGGGCACTGACGACGGTGACTACAACGTCAAACTGCGCAACCTCATTCGCTTTCTCGACGACGGCGACAAGACGAAAATCACGTTGCGTTTCCGTGGCCGCGAAATGGCTCACCAGGAAATCGGTATGCGCATGCTGGAACGCCTGCGCACGGACCTCGACGAAGTCGGTCAGGTCGAGCAAATGCCGAAAATGGAAGGGCGCCAGATGATCATGGTGCTCGCTCCGAAGAAAAAGAAGTAAGCGGTCAGAGCGGCGACGCGCCATGTGGCGCGTGTTCTGGTTGTGAAAAGTCGAACGATGCCACACCGGGTGTCCGGTGCGGCATCAGCAGGTTTCGAGACGGCGCTTATGCAAATGCGCGCTGTTTCCGAAAAGCGGCTGCCGGCAGTATTGGCGGTCTGCATACCAAGTGGAATGGGTTTCGAAGGGCGGGTAATGGCCATCTGGCCGACCGCACACCCATATCCATCTAATAATGGAGTTGTCATGCCGAAGATGAAGACCAAGAAGAGTGCTGCGAAGCGCTTCGTGGTGCGTCCGGGCGGTACCGTCAAGCGCGGTCAAGCCTTCAAGCGCCACATTCTTACCAAGAAGACCACCAAGAACAAACGCCATCTGCGCGGTTCGACGGCAGTTCATGATTCCGATCTGAACTCCGTGCGCGCAATGCTGCCGTTCGCTTAACCCTTAACCGAAACTCATAGGAGCGAAACATGCCTCGAGTAAAACGTGGGGTTACCGCACGGGCCCGTCACAAGAAGATCATCAAGCTGGCCAAGGGTTACCGCGGCCGTCGCAATAACGTCTATCGCATCGCCAAGCAGGCGGTCATGCGCGCAGGCCAGTACGCCTATCGCGATCGCCGCAACAAGAAGCGTGTGTTCCGTGCATTGTGGATCACGCGTATCAACGCGGCGGTGCGTCAGCACGACATGACGTACAGCGTGTTCATCAACGGCCTGAAGAAGGCTTCGATCGAACTCGACCGCAAGGTGCTGGCCGACATGGCTGTGTTCGACAAGGCTGCTTTTGCTGCGATCGTTCAGCAGGTGAAAGCCGCCGTTGCAGCCTGATTGCGCTTCTGGCAATTAACACTGCGTGGTTCGTTGCAGCGAACATCCGGTAGTCTCGGTGACGCTGCAACAAAAACGGGGCTCCTCACCGAGCCCCGTTTTTGTTGGTAGAACCAGTTTTGCATCGATTGAACACTGACGTTGAAATGATGGGATCAATGGACCTGGACCAGATTGTCGCGGACGCGCAAAAAGCCTTCGCAGAAGCCTCCGACGTCACCACCCTCGAAAACGAGAAAGCACGCTTTCTCGGCAAGTCGGGCGTGCTGACGGAACTGTTGAAGGGCCTTGGCAAACTCGATCCCGAAACGCGCAAGACCGAAGGCGCACGGATCAACCTCGTCAAGCAACAGGTTGAAGCCGCGCTGACGGCTCGCCGCCAGGCGCTGGCCGACGCGTTGCTGAATCAGCGCCTCGCCGCCGAAGCGATCGACGTCACCCTGCCTGGCCGCGGCGCCAATACGGGCAGCCTGCACCCGGTCATGCGGACCTGGGAGCGCGTCGAACAGATTTTCGGCAGCATCGGATTCGACGTGGCCGACGGCCCCGAAATCGAAACCGATTGGTACAACTTCACCTCGTTGAACAGCCCGGAAAACCATCCGGCGCGCTCAATGCAGGACACTTTCTACGTCGACGGCAAAGATGCCGACGGCCGCCAGTTGCTGCTGCGCACGCATACGAGCCCGATGCAGGTGCGTTACGCGCGTACCAACAAGCCGCCCATCAAGGTGATCGTGCCCGGTCGCACCTACCGTGTGGACAGCGACGCGACTCACTCGCCGATGTTCAATCAGGTCGAAGGCCTGTGGATCGACGAGAACATCAGCTTTGCGGATTTGAAGGGCGTCTATACGGACTTCCTCAAGAAATTCTTCGAACGCGACGATATTCTGGTGCGTTTCCGCCCGTCGTATTTCCCGTTCACCGAACCGTCAGCCGAGATCGACATGCTGTTCGAAACGGGAAAGAACGCGGGCAAGTGGCTCGAGATTTCGGGCTCAGGCCAGGTGCATCCCACCGTGATCCGCAACATGGGCCTCGACCCGGAGCGCTACATCGGCTTCGCTTTCGGCAGCGGCCTCGAACGGCTCACCATGTTGCGCTACGGCGTGCAAGACCTGCGTCTGTTCTTCGAAAACGACCTGCGTTTCCTGCGTCAATTCGCTTGAACGAACGCATTGCGCGACAAGCATAGAGCGCGGCCACGCACAGAGTGCATGCCGCCACAGCGTCCCGGCAGTGACAGGCAGTGACTCGCTGTAACTCATGGCAACTGGCGATTGCGCCGCACGCCGAGTTGCGCGATGTATCTGCCTCACGCGGACCTAACCCGATCAGAACGTACAGAGAACCATGCAATTCCCGGAATCCTGGCTGAGAACCTTTGTCGATCCGCAACTGACGACGGACGAGCTGTCGCACGCATTGACGATGGCGGGTCTCGAAGTTGAAGACTTACGACCCGCTGCGCCGCCGACCTCGAAGATCGTGGTCGGTCAGGTGCTGGAAGTCGTCAAGCACCCGGATGCGGACAAGTTGAACGTCTGCCAGGTCAACGCCGGCACAGGCGCCACGCTCAATATAGTCTGCGGTGCGCCGAACGTGGCGCCAGGCATCAAGGTGCCGGTTGCGCTCGTTGGCGCGCAACTGCCGCCGGCCGAAGAGGGCGGCGCGCCGTTCGAGATCAGACTCTCGAAGCTGCGTGGCGTGGAAAGTCAGGGCATGCTGTGCTCGGCGCGCGAACTGAAGCTCTCGGAAGATCATAGCGGCCTCCTGATCCTGCCGGAAGATACGCCGATTGGCCAGGACATCCGCGAAACGCTCAATCTCGACGACACCATTTTCGAGATCAAGCTGACGCCGAACAAGGCAGATTGCTTGTCGGTGTTCGGTGTGGCGCGCGAAACCTCCGCGATCACCGGTGCACCGTTGCGTCCGCTCGAGATCAAGCCGGTCCAGGTCAAGCTCGACGAGACGCTGCCCGTCAAGATCTCGGCGCCCGATCTTTGCGGCCGTTTCTCGGGCCGTGTCATCCGCGGTGTGAATGCGCGTGCGAAATCGCCGCAATGGATGGTCGAACGTCTTGAGCGTTCAGGTCAGCGCAGCATCTCCGCGCTCGTAGATATTTCCAATTACGTGATGCTCGAGCTGGGCCGTCCGTCGCACGTGTTCGATCTGGACAAGATCCACGGCGGTATGGACGTGCGTTGGGGCCGCAAGGGCGAAACGCTCAAGCTGCTGAACGGCAACACCGTCGAAGTTGACGAAACGGTTGGCGTGATCGCCGACGAGCAACACATTGAAAGCCTCGCGGGCATCATGGGCGGCGATAGCACGGCCGTCACACTCGACACGACCAACATCTACCTCGAAGCCGCATTCTGGTGGCCCGATAGCATCCGCGGCCGCTCGCGCAAGTACAACTTCTCGACCGATGCGGGCCATCGCTTCGAGCGCGGCGTCGATTACGCGACCACCGTTGAGCACATCGAGCGGATCACGCAACTGATCCTCGACATTTGCGGCGGCGAAGCGGGTCCCGTGGACGACCAGGTCGTCAATGTACCGCAGCGCGAGCCCGTGAAGATGCGCGTGTCCCGCGCGAACCGCATTATCGGCATCGCGATTGGCGCCGAGGAAATCGCACAGATCTTCACGCGTTTGGGCCTTGCGTTCGAACGCGACGGCGACACGTTCTCGGTCATGCCGCCGTCGTACCGTTTCGATATCGAGATCGAAGAAGACCTGATCGAAGAAGTCGCGCGTATCTACGGCTTCGAAAAGATTCCGGCGCGACCGCCGGTCGCCAGGAGCGAAATGCGCGCGACCAACGAAACGCGCCGCTCGATCCACACAATCCGACACGCGCTTGCCGCTCGCGATTACGCTGAAACGGTCAACTTCAGTTTCGTGGATGCCGAATGGGAGCAGGACTTCGCCGGCAATGACAAGCCTGTGCGTCTGCTGAATCCGATTGCGAGCCAGTTGTCGGTCATGCGGACCACGCTGATCGGCAGCCTGATTCACGTGCTGCGCACGAACCTGAACCGCCGTGCTGCGGACCGCGTGCGCGTGTTCGAAGCTGGCCGCGTGTTCCTGCGCGATCCGTCGATCAAGGCCGGAGAGCTCACGGTCGAAGGCTTCGCTCAGCCGAAGATGATCGGCGGGCTCGCGTACGGTCCCGCGCTGGAGGATCAGTGGGGCGCGCCGTCGCGTACCGTCGACTACTTCGACGTGAAGGCCGACGTCGAGGCGTTGCTCTCGCCGGCAGTCGCGCGTTTCGTGAAAGCGGAGCATCCCGCGCTGCATCCGGGGCGCAGCGCGCGCATCGAACTGAATGGCCGCGCGATTGGCTGGATCGGCGAACTGCATCCGCGCTGGATGCAAAAATATGATTTACCCAATGCGCCGATTCTGTTTGAAGTCGAAGCGGACGCATTAATGCAACGCGTATTGCCCACACCGTCGGAAGTGTCTAAATTCCCGCCGGTGCGTCGCGATATCGCGGTCGTTGTCGATCAGAAAATCGAGGCGCAGGCGCTCCTGGACGAGCTCCAGAAGGCTCAGTCGGAGCCCGCCTGCAAGACCGTCCAGAAGGTTGTGCTTTTCGACGAATTCCGTCCAAAATCAAACACTTCCGGTGGCTTAGGGGCTCACGAGAAAAGCCTTGCGTTCCGTGTTACCTTGCAAGATACTGGCGGGACCCTTCAGGACGAAACGGTCGATCTGGCCATTCAGACTCTGGTGGAACGTCTGGCTCGAGTATATGGCGCACGGTTGCGCGGATAACCCGCATTTAACAATTGCGCGGCTGTTTCCGCATCCTTTGTTTTCTGCATGGCGCGCCATTTGATAGATATGAATGAAATGAACTCGAGTGATTTCGAAGCCCTTCTTACGGCGCAACGCAGCGCCATGATTCGAGAAATTCCGACATCACCCGCCGTCGTTTCAACTGAAACGCCGACGCTCACCAAAGCGGAACTTGCCGAGTTGCTGTTCGACAATGTCGGGCTCAACAAGCGGGAAGCTAAAGACATGGTGGAGGCGTTTTTCGAGGTGATCCGGGATGCGCTGGAGAGCGGCGACAGTGTGAAGCTGTCGGGCTTCGGCAACTTCCAGTTGCGCGACAAACCGCAGCGTCCCGGCAGAAACCCGAAAACCGGCGAGGCAATTCCGATTGCCGCGCGCCGCGTTGTGACGTTCCATGCAAGTCAAAAGCTGAAGGCTCTGGTCGAGAACGGCGCCGAAGCGAGCTTCACGCGCTGATCGACTGGCGCGTTCCTGCGCAACCCATCACGACGGCTAACTGACGATGACAGCGACGATGGAAAAAGTCGTCTTGCCTCCGATTCCGGCGAAACGCTACTTCACGATTGGTGAGGTCAGCGAACTATGCGGCGTCAAACCGCATGTGTTGCGCTATTGGGAGCAGGAGTTTACGCAGTTGCGGCCTGTCAAGCGACGCGGCAATCGCCGGTACTATCAGCATCACGAGGTGCTGTTGATCCGGCGGATTCGTGAGTTGCTGTACGAGCAGGGCTTCACGATCAACGGTGCACGCAACCGCCTGGATTCACATGGTGGCGGTGCGCACAATGCGCCGGCTGAAATGGGCGAACAGGTCGAGGGCTTCGTTCCGCCGGAGACAACAGCAACCGCGAGCGCCGTCGACGTCGAGCAGTTGCGCAAAGAACTGCTGAACGTGATCGATCTGCTGAATCGCTAGTCGCTTTATTGGCGCGAACGGTTCTATTCGAATGAAGTGTCTGTTATAATTTTGTGCTGTTCGGGGCGTAGCGCAGCCTGGTAGCGTACCTGCATGGGGTGCAGGTGGTCGGAGGTTCAAATCCTCTCGCCCCGACCAAGAAATCAAGGCCTTATGGATGCATGTCCATAAGGCCTTTTTCGTTTCGAGCCCATCTTAACCATACGTTTGCTCCACAGTACGGACGGCTCTAGCGGCAACAGAACAAGTTCTTATACATCACAGGACACGCCGCAAGAAACAGCGGCACCGGCCCGCACCTCTCCCCCAAACCTCGGCCAGCCCAACACTCACTCGCGGCTCGGATGCTGATGCACAAAAGCGAGCAGCGTCTTGCGAAAATGCGAAGCCGCCGGGCTTTGCGAGTCATCACGCGTAACGAGATGCAATGGTGCGCGAAAAGCATGGTCGCCCGCCACGCGGCTGTAGCGCACGCTTTCCTGGTGGTAGCGATGCATCGACGCGGGAACGAGCGAGATACCGCCGCCCGCTGCCACGAGGTTAATGGCCGTTACCATGCGCGGCACTTCGTCGACCACGTTTGGCTCGAAACCCTTTGACTGACAGGCGCTAATAAAATCCGCGTACATACCGGGGGCGCCAGGCCGACGCACGAAAATAAACGACTCGTTGGCAAGCTTCTGAAGCGCTATGGCGCGGCTGCTTATAAGCCGATGTCCCACGGGCAGCACCAGCAACATTCGTTCTTCGGCCAACAGTTCGAACCGAAGACCGGCCGGCGTGTGAACCGGTTTGCGCAGAATCGCCGCATCCGCACGGTCGTCTATCATCATTTCGATGATGTCCGCCGCGTTGACCTCCGTCATTTCGATGGCGACCTCGGGGTACAGCTCACGGAAATTGCGGATGGCGGTGGGCGTCAGAGGGTGGAACGCAGCCGAACTCGTGAGCGCAACGCGCACGGTGCCGATGTGCCCTCGCGCAACGCGGCGCGCCTGAACGACTGCATTGTCCAGTTCGAGCAGCATGGAGCGAGCGCGTGCTGCGAACGTTTCACCTGCCGCCGTCAACGAGACGCCGCGCGGCTGTCGCACGAAAAGCGCGAAGCCCAGTTCCTGTTCGAGTTCCTGAATCTGCTGCGACAGCGGCGGTTGCTGTATGTGCAGCCGGGCGGCGGCGCGGGTGAACTGGCCTTCTTCGGCGACCGCGAGGAAGTAGCGCAAATGTCTCAGTTCCATGGTTGGCCTGCTATATGTGTTGGATATGGCAACCGCGTCTCACATGTATTTTACATTGGTGACTTTCGCACGTACTCTCTATTTGCAGGCAGCCGAATACAAAGGAGACACATGCAAACCGTTATGCAAGCGGTCACGCCCGCTGTGCCCGCGCCACCTCTGAGCCGTTCACAGATGCGCCGCGCGGTGCTTGCTTCAGTCATCGGCAATGGTCTTGAGTGGTTCGACTTTCTGATCTACGGGTATTTCGCCAAGGTCATTGCACAGGTGTTCTTCCCTGCGAACAACAGCTTTGTGTCGATCACATTGACGCTCGCCACGTTTGCAATCGGCTTTCTGGTGCGGCCGCTCGGCGGCATTGTTATCGGCGCGTGCGCCGATCGTTACGGGCGCCGCAAGACGCTGTCGCTGCTGATTCTTCTAATGGCGCTGAGTACGCTGATGATGGGCCTCACACCCGGCTACGCGACTATCGGCATTGCTGCGCCACTCATTGTGATTGTCGCGCGCATTCTGCAGGGGTTGTCGGTGGGTGGAGAGTTCGCAACCGCAGCCGCAATGCTCACGGAATATGCGCCGCTTCGGCGCAAGATGTTCTTCGGCAGTTTTCAAATGACGTCGCAGGCCGTCGCGCTCCTGCTCTCGTCGCTCTGCTCGCTGCTCCTCACCACGCGGCTCTCGCACGAGTCGCTCGTGTCGTGGGGCTGGCGCGTGCCGTTCCTGCTCGGCGCGCTCGTCGGTCCGGTGGGCTTCTATATCCGGCACAAAGTGGGTGAGTCGCCGGAGTTTCTTCAGCTGCGCGAGCGGCTCGGACACCCGCCGCGTCAGTCGTTTCGCACGTTCATTCGTGAGCGCGGCGACGCGGCGCTGTGCGCGATGGGCGTCATCATCGTTGGGGCCGCAACGAACTACCTGTGGCATTCATACATGCCGCTGTATGTCGAGCACCAACTGCATTTGCCGCTGAAAAACGCGTTGTTTGGAACGGCCATGTCGGGCCTGATCGGGATTGTCGGCTATCCGCTGGCGGGGCGTCTTGCCGACCGTTTCGGCGCATATCGTTTGTTTTTCCCGGTCACGATAGCGTGGGTGTGCGTTGCGTATCCGCTCTTTGCATGGGTGCTCGCGGCGCCGTCCGCTGAACGTGTGTTCACCGCGCAAATGATTGCGACTGTCGTGCTTAGCCTCATGTCCGGTGCGCACCCCGGCATGCTCACGCAGCTCTTTCCGACCGCGACGCGCTCCACAGGCGTTGCGCTCTCGTACAACGTGGCGGTCACGCTGTTCGGCGGTCTTGCGCCCCTCACGGTTTCGACCTTAATCGACGTTACCGGCTCGCGGTTGGTCCCTGCATGGTATCTGATCTGCGCAGGCATCATTTCGCTGCTGCTTGTTGGACTGACGGCCTCCGGGCGGCGCCTGGTTCGCAAGCCTGATCTCTGGCTGGCCGACGGTCAATGAGCGGCGCGATGAATCTTGTAATGGACAGCGATGCACGGCCACGCAACGAAGTGCCTGTGCAGGTGGTAGCCAGCGAACGGTTGATCGTATCGAACGCGCGCGGTGAGGCGGCCGTGCCGCTTTTCAAGGGCGGCAGTACGCGGCCCACTCAAGCGACTCGCGTGGTCGTGATGCTGCACGGAAGACTTCGCGATGCGGATGCGTATCTGCAATCTACGCAGTGCGCGCTGGCGTCGTCGACTGTCGAGCCCGACAGCGTGATCCTCGCCGTACCGCAGTTTTTGGCGACGGCCGATGTCCAGCATCACTCGTTGCCGGCCGACTGTCTGCACTGGGAGTGGACCTCGTGGATGGGCGGTCTCGATGCGATCGGGCCGGCGCCGCTAAGCTCTTTCGACGTACTCGACGCGCTGATCGAACATTACGTGCGTGACGGCGCTTACCCGAACGTGCGGGAGATCGTCATTGCCGGGCATTCCGGCGGGGCGCAGGTCGCGCATCGCCACGCGATACTTAGCGACGCCGCCGCGCGATGGAGGGTGGCGGGAGTGAACGTGCGTTATGTCGTTGCGAATCCGTCGTCGTATGTGTACTTCGACGCGTGGCGTCCGCACTGTGCAGACGGATCGAGCGCAGACGCACGCGCCGCTTGCACCGGGTTCAACGCATGGAAGTACGGCACGGAAGGGCTGCCGCGCTATGCGAAGGGACTGGATGTCCAACAGCTCGAATACCGTTATGTCGATCGCGACGTCACTTATCTGCTCGGCACCCACGACAACGATCCGGCGCATCCGGCTCTCGACCGTTCATGCGAGGCCATGATGCAGGGCCCGCATCGGCTCGCAAGGGGCCGCGCCTATTTCGCGTATTTGCGCAGACGGCATCCGCAGTTGCGTCATCAACTGTACGAGGTGGCGGGCGCGGCGCACAGCGGTGACGCGATGTTCGTGTCGCAGGCGGGTGTGCAGGCGCTCTTCGGCACAACTGCACGGCTTATCGACCCCGGCGTCGTGCATGAGGGCCGCGCGCTCGAATAGCAACAGCGGCGCGGACGCATAGCAACAACATAACCAGCCAATCGTTTCAGGAGACGAAGATGATCAGAAGATCGCTCGGGTGGGCGCTCGCCTTCACCTTTTGCATCAGCGGATGCGGCGGCAATGGACCGAACAGCGAGAATGCGGGCGGTTCGACGCCTGCGCCGACGGCGGCCACGCAATGCGGCGCGCTGAGCGGGCTGTCGATTCCTGCGTCCTCGATTGCTGTACCGACCAGCGGCGCGACAATCACGAGCGCGACGCTAGTCGAAACGAGCGGTGAATACTGCCAGGTGAATGGTGCAATCGCACCGGTCGACCCGGCTGCGCCTTCCATCAATTTCCAGGTCAACCTGCCGACCAGGTGGAATCGTAAGGCGCTGCATTATGGCGGCGGCGGTTTCGACGGCACGCTGATCACTGGTGTCGATCCGCTCGACATGGCCCCGACCGGCACATCGACGCCGCTCGCAAACGGCTACGCGACCTTCGGCGACGACTCGGGGCATCAGAGCTCGAGCATTACGGACGGCAAGTTCGCCGCCAACGACGAGTCGCTTGCGAACTACGGCGGCTTGAGCCTCAAGAAAACACACGACGTCGCCATGATGTTGATCAAGAAGCGCTACGCGAGCGCGCCCGACAAGGTCTATTTCTTCGGCAGTTCGACGGGGGGACGCGATGGTCTGAGCGAAGCGCAGCGCTGGCCGCAGGACTACGACGGCATTGTGGTGAACCGTCCCGCGCTCAACTATACGGGGCTTCGTCTGAGCAATGTCGTGCTCGGCCGGGCGCTCTATCTGAATAACGGTGCGGGTTGGCTCGACGTGGCCAAAACGGTGTTGCTGCAGAACGCGGTCATGACCGCTTGCGACGCGCTCGACGGCGTCGCCGACGGCGTCATCGCGAACGTGGCGGCGTGCAAGGCACAGTCGGCCACGCTGCTGGCATCGCTGCGCTGCCCGAGCGGCGCGGACTCGGGCGATACCTGTCTGTCGGACGCGCAGATCGCGACCGTGCAGACCATTGCAGCGCCGCTGCAATTGCCTTATTCGCTTGCTAACGGCGTGACGCGTTACGCCGGCTACAACATTCTCGCCGGTTCAGTCTTCGCCGGGCCGAACACGACGCGCGATCTTGGCGAGTCCAGAGTCCCTGCGAATCCTGCCGGCAAGAAGGACGCTAACCAATGGGTAACGGGCGACCAGTGGGTCAAGTACTTCGTCACGCGCGTGCCGACTTTCGATTCATTGACATTCGACCCGCTGAATCCCGGTACGTACCAGTCGCGAGTGCAAACCGTGTCGGCGCTCGCGGACGCGACCAGCACCGACCTGAGCGCCTATGTCGCGAAAGGCGGCAAGCTCATCATGACGCACGGTCTTGCAGACGAGATTGTCAGCACTGATTCGAGCACGGATTACTACAACGGCCTTGTGCAGCGCTTCGGACAGAGCACGGTGGATGGGTTCGTACGCTTCTACCTGATGCCGGGCGTAGGGCACGGCACGGGACCGTTTCATCCGGCTGTCGATTCCCTCTCCGCGCTCGATCAATGGGTAGAGACCGGCAAGGCGCCCGAAACGCTCTCGATGAGCGATCTGAACGCCGCAACGCTCGGCAGAACGCGGCCGCTGTGCCGTTATCCGCTATGGCCAAAGTACATTGGCGGAGATATCAATGTGGCCGCGAGCTTCCAGTGCGCTAGCTCGTAACGCGCAATTGCCTGACGCCGCCCGCAGGGCGGCCCCACGATCGGCGTGAGTCGAGTCTCTGAACGATGGAGAGCGCGGTTCCCGGTCCAGTCGGTGGACCTACATCAGCACGATGTCGTACTGCTCCTGGCTCAGATTCGACTCCACCTGCAACGACACCGGCTTGCCGATGAAATCAATCAACATTGCCAGATGTTGGGACTCTTCTTCGAGAAACAGGTCGATCACCTGTTGAGACGCAACCACGCGAAACTCGCGCGGATTGAACTGTCGCGACTCGCGCAATATCTCGCGCAGCACGTCGTAGCAAACGGTACGCGGCGTTTTCACCTGGCCCTTGCCCTGGCAAACCGGGCAGGGTTCGCACAGCACGTGCGCGAGCGATTCGCGCGTGCGCTTGCGTGTCATTTCAACCAGCCCGAGTTGCGAAAAACCATTCACGGTCACGCGTGTGCGATCGCGCGACAACGCCTTCTTCAATTCGCCCAGCACCTGATCGCGATGCTCGACATTTTCCATATCGATGAAATCGATAATGATCACGCCGCCCAGGTTGCGCAACCGCAATTGACGCGCAATGGTATGCGCTGCTTCCAGGTTCGTCTTGAAGATGGTGTCGTCGAAATTACGCGCGCCGACGTAGCCGCCCGTATTTACGTCGATGGTGGTCATCGCTTCGGTCTGGTCGATCACCAGATAGCCGCCCGACTTCAGATCCACACGGCGCGACAACGCGCGCTGGATCTCGGCCTCGATGTTGTACAGATCGAAAAGCGGCCGCTCGCCTGTGTAGTGATGCAGTTTCGCGGACACCGCCGGCGTGAACTCCGCCGCGAAATCGGCAAGCATCTGATACGTCTCGCGCGAGTCGACCTGAATGCGCGATGTTTCATCGTTGACGAAATCACGTAGCACGCGTTGCGCCAGATTCAGATCTTGATAAAGCAGACTCGTGGGCGGCATCCGCTGGCCTTGCGACAGGATCGTTGCCCACGTCTTTCGCAGATAGGCGACGTCGGCGGCCAGCTCTTCGCTCGTCGCATCTTCGGCGATGGTGCGCACGATGTAGCCGCCTTTCTCGTCGGCAGGCAATACGGCGGTCAAACGCGCGCGCACGGCCTCGCGCTCAGCTTCGCTTTCGATCTTCTGCGAGATGCCGATATGCGGCTCTTGCGGCAGATAGACGAGCGTGCGCCCGGCAATGCTCACTTGCGTGGAAAGCCGCGCGCCCTTGGTGCCGATCGGATCCTTCACCACCTGGACCATCAGCGTCTGACCTTCGAACACGATTTTTTCAATCGGCTGATGCGGCGTCTGATGTTGCGGCTCGCCGGCAATGCGCGGGTGCCAGATATCGGCTACATGGAGAAACGCGGCGCGCTCGAGACCGATGTCGATAAAAGCGGATTGCATGCCCGGCAACACGCGCACGACCTTGCCGAGATAGACGTTGCCGACGCGGCCCCGCGACAGCGTTCGTTCGACGTGAAGTTCCTGGACGGCGCCTTGCTGGACGAGCGCGACGCGCGTTTCCTGCGGCGTGACATTGATCAGGATTTCTTCATTCATGGTGTTGTTCTAGAAGTCGATGCGCGCTGCACGCAGGAGGGCAGCGGTTTCAAAAAGCGGCAAACCCATGATACCTGAATAGGACCCGTCGATATGCTCGATAAACTCCGCGGCGCGCCCTTGCACGCCGTACGCTCCCGCCTTGCCGAACGGCTCGCCGCTCGCTACGTAGCGGCGAATCGCGTCTCGATGCAACGCAGCAAAGCGCACTGTCGATGTGGACAGCGCGGAGGGCAGTAGCTCGCCGTAAGCATCGACCACCGCCACGGCCGTCAGCACTTCGTGATCGCGGCCAGACAGGCGCGCGAGCATCGCTTCGGCGTCGTCGGCGTCGAGCGGCTTGCCGAGAATCGCGTCGTCAATCGTGACGGTTGTATCCGCAACCAGAACAGGTCGTGCGGCGTGGTTGCCGGCCACGAGCCGGGCGTGCGCGGCGCGCGCTTTGGCCACGCACACGCGCTGCACGTAGTCGTGCGCACGCTCGCCGGGCAATTCGGCTTCGAGCGCTTCGGCGTCTTCATCGGGGCGCGGCAGCAGCAGTTCGAAGCGCACGCCGATCTGTTGCAACAACTCCTGACGGCGCGGACTTTGCGACGCGAGATACACGAATGGATGCAGCGGAGCGGCGGACGTTGGCATGAAATTGTCTCGAACAAACGGTTTATGTGAGCGTGCGATACCGAGCGCGCCCGGGCGCGGCTCGGTATGCGGGCGCGGGGCTACGCGAGCGCGTCGGCAGCGTAACGAGGAACTAAGGCAATTGCCGGCGATTGCTGGCAACTGTGGTCGCAACGTCCCGTGTCAGGACCAGCGGGACTCGAAACGCCAGGCGTCCCGATCGATCTCACTCACGCGCGATGATAGGGATGATTCTGCGTGATGGTCCACGCGCGGTAAAGCTGTTCGGCGAGCAGCACACGTACCATTGCGTGCGGCAGCGTGAGGCTCGAGACGCGCAGCATCATGTCGGCACGTGCCTTGAGTTCGGGATCGAGCCCGTCTGCACCGCCGATCAGAAACGCGACGTCGCGGCCGTCCTGCTGCCAGCCGGGCAGGGCGCCGGCAAGTTGCATGGTGGTCCAGTCTTTGCCGCGTTCGTCGAGCGCAACGATGCGCGCGTTTTTGGGCAACGCTGCTTCGATCTTCAGTCGCTCGGCGGCCATTACGCTCTCGGCCGGACGGCCGGACGAACGCTGCTCGGGCTTGATTTCGCGCAGCTCGATACGCAGCTCCGGCGGCATGCGCTTCGCGTATTCGTCGAAGCCGACAGCGATCCAGTCGGGCATCTTGTGGCCGACAGCGAGGATGTGCAGTTTCATGATGCGTAGGAGCGCCGCTCGCGCAGTTCCGCTGGGACGCGGTTGCAGCGAGCGGTCAAAGCCCGCTCACTTGCGGCGCGCGGCCGTCTTGCGCGCGGGCTTCTTCACAGCCGGCGCCTCTTCGTCTTCTTCGTCCTCGTCGGGCTCGCTCGAACGCGCGCCGCCGAACGGATCAGGCGTAGAGAGCTTGATGCGGACCGGCTTGTCGCCCCAGATTTCCTCGAGGTTGTAGTACTGGCGCAGCGCCGGTTGCAGGATGTGGACAATCGCGTCGCCGCAATCGACCAGCACCCATTCGCCGATGTCCTCGCCTTCGGTGCTGACGATGTCGCCGCCGGCTTCCTTCACGCCCTCGCGCACGCTCGAGGCCAGCGCCTTGGTTTGCCGGTTGGAGGTGCCGCTCGCGACGATTACGCGATCGAACAGCGCCGTCAGGTGGCTGGTGTTGAACACCTTGATGTCTTGCGCTTTGACGTCTTCGAGAGCGTCGACGATCACGCGTTGCAGTTTGCGAATATCCATGGGTTTACCGGTGGTACAAATGATGTTGAAGAATGTAGTCCCACACCGCAGTGGGGACGTGGCTTGCGGCCTCACCCTGTTGTTCGCCGCCCACATGGGCTAGCCGCTGGCTCACCTGTTCACGCAGATGCGCGCGAATGTCGGTGGCCGAGACGTTGAACGCAAGCGTGGTGTCGATCAGCAAGTGGCCGCAAGGCGTGGCTCGCAGAACGTCGGCGCCGGCGCGGCGTGCGTCGATTTCACTCGCGACCGCGGGCGGAATCGACGCGAGATCGAAACCGGGCCGCGTGGCCGCGCAGATGTGCGCGAAGTCGAACAGGCGCCGCCAGTCGCGCCATGTATCGAGATGCACCAGTTGATCCGCGCCGATCAGCAATGCAATGGACACCTCGTCGCCTTCCCGTTCGCGCCAGCGTTGCAGCGTGTCGACAGTGTAGGTCGGGCCTTCGTGGTCAATTTCGTCGGTTGCGACTCGCACCGTCGCGCCCGGTAGCTCGAGTTGACCGGCCGCCGCGCGTGTCATGGCGAGGCGATGCACGGCCGGCGACACGTCCGCTTTCTGCCACGGCTGGCCGGCCGGCAACAGTACCAGTTCGGTCAGTTGCAGCACGTCGGCGAAACGCCGCGCGAGCGCAAGGTGGCCGTCGTGGATCGGATCGAAAGTGCCGCCGAGCAAACCGATCCGGCGAGGCAGTGCAACAGGATGAGCGTTCGGCTTCAGGTGAAAGTCCTTTGTCGTAGCCAGGAGCGGGGCAGTGCGCGTCTGCGGGGTTGCCGAGCGCTCACACCCAGTCGCGTGGCACGAGAAAATCGGTGTAAAGGCGCGCTTCCGGCGTGCCCGGTTCGGGATGCCAGTTGTAGCGCCAGTTCACCACAGGCGGCATCGACATCAGAATCGATTCGGTGCGTCCGCCGCTCTGCAGCCCAAACAGTGTGCCACGGTCGAAGACCAGATTGAACTCGACATAGCGCCCGCGCCGGTAAGCCTGGAAATCGCGCTCGGCCTCGCCGTACGGAATGTTGCGGCGCTTTTCGATGATCGGCAGGTACGCTTTGAGGAATCCTTCGCCCACGCTTCTCAGCATGGCGAACGATTGATCGAAGCCCGGCGCCGAGTAATCGTCGAAAAAAATCCCGCCGATGCCGCGCGGCTCGTTCCTGTGCTTCAGGAAGAAATAGTCGTCGCACCAGCGCTTGAAGCTCGGGTAGAGGTCCGCGCCATAAGGCTCCAGCGCATCGCGGCAGACGCGGTGGAAATGCTGCGCGTCTTCTTCGTAGCCGTAGTACGGCGTCAGATCCATGCCGCCGCCGAACCAGAACACCGGCTCTTCGCCGGGCTTGGTGGCGACCAGCAGGCGCACGTTCATATGCACGGTCGGGCAATGCGGATTGTGCGGGTGCAGCACGAGAGACACACCCATCGCCTCAAAGCCGCGCCCGGCCAGTTGGGGACGCGCCGCGCTCGCGGAGCCCGGCAACGCGTCGCCCGCGACGTCGGAAAAGCCAATGCCGGCACGTTCGAAGAAGTTGCCGCCTTCCAGAATGCGCGTGAAGCCACCGCCGCGCAGCTTTTCGCCGGGCGTGCGCTGCCATGCGTCGGTGGCGAAGGGCTTGCCGTCGAACGCGCCCAGCGTGTCCGCGATTTGCGTTTGCAGGCTTTGCAGCCAGATGCGCACGGCTTGTGCGTCGTAGCTCGAATCGGTCATCAATGCAGGTGCTGAAGGCGGCACGTCGGTGCCGCGGGTTGCTCGTGAGGCGCCGCGCTGTGTTTCAAAAACGCCGCCGCGAAGGCGCGGCCGAACGGGCGCGCCCGCATACCCGCAGTGTAGCGCCGCTGGCGCCGCGAACCGGCGAGCGCCTCGCGCGTCAGTGCTTGCCTTCCGTTTTCGCGTCGTGCTTGCGGTTCAGCGCGCGATAGCCGATGTCGCGCCGGTACTGCATGCCGTCGAACGAAATCTGGTTGATCGTTTCATACGCGACCGACTGCGCGCTGCGCACCGAATCGGCCAGACCGACCACGCACAGCACGCGGCCGCCCGACGTGAGGAGCTTGCCGTCGGTTAGCGTGGTGCCCGCATGGAACGTGACCGAGTCCGCCGTCTCCGCAGGAATGTCGTTGATGCGGTCGCCCTTGCGCGGGGTATCCGGATAGTTGTGCGCGGCGAGCACCACGCCCAGCGCGGTGCGGCGGTCCCACTCCAGTTCGACCGTGTCCAGCGTGCCGGCGATTGCCTGCTCGACCACCTTCGAATAGTCGCCCTTCAAACGCGCCATGATCGGCTGCGTTTCGGGGTCGCCCATGCGGCAGTTGAACTCGAGCGTTTTGGGATTGCCTTGCGCGTCGATCATCAGACCCGCGTACAGAAAGCCGGTGTAGCGGATGCCTTCTTTTTCCATGCCGCGCACGGTCGGCAGGATGATTTCGCGCATCACGCGTGCATGCAGTTGCGGCGTGACAATCGGCGCGGGCGAGTAGGCACCCATGCCGCCAGTGTTCGGGCCCTGATCGCCGTCGAGCAGACGCTTGTGGTCCTGGCTCGACGCGAGCGGCAGCACGTGCTTGCCGTCCACCATCACGATGAAGCTTGCCTCTTCGCCCGCGAGGAACTCCTCGATCACGACGCGCGCGCCGGCGTCGCCGAGCTTGTTGTCCGACAGCATCATGTCGACCGCGGCGTGCGCTTCTTCCAGCGTCTGCGCGACGACCACACCCTTGCCGGCGGCGAGGCCGTCAGCCTTGATGACGATCGGCGCGCCCCTGGCGTCGAGGTACGCGTGCGCGGCGGCGACGTCGGCGAAGGTTTCGTATTCGGCCGTGGGGATCGCATGGCGCTTCATGAACGCCTTCGCGAAGTCTTTCGAGCTTTCGAGCTGCGCCGCTTCCTTCGTCGGTCCGAAAATCTTCAGGCCGCGGGAGCGGAACAGATTGACAATGCCTGCCGCGAGCGGCGCTTCGGGCCCAACCAGCGTGAAGGCGATCTGTTCCTGCTCGACGAAATCGGCGAGCGCGGCCGGCTCCGTAATGTCGACGTTGCGCAGACGCTCGTCCTGCGCGGTTCCGCCGTTGCCAGGAGCCACGTAGACGAGCTGGACCCGCGGCGATTGCGCGAGCTTCCATGCGAGCGCATGTTCGCGACCGCCGGAACCGACGACGAGTAACTTCATGTGAATCCCCGAGACTTTAAAAACGATAAACGGCTGAAGCAGCGAGCGCAGCCGTGCAATAAATAGCGAGATTCGCGCCGGGTCGGCCCGCGCCGGCGATCAAGCCGGCGCACCAAGCCCGGGACGAGCCCGAGTGGCGATGACGTGGCGGGCGCACAACCCTGCACCTCTGTCCGAAACGCCCGTTCAGCGCAACGATCTGCATAAAGCGGCAGCAAACCAGCAACAAAGCCGCAATCAAGCAGCAACCAGAAGGCGCGCCGGCAGCCCGTCGCGGGTTCGGGTTCGTCGATCAACGCGAGCCCCAACCCGAACGGTGCCTGAGCATGCTCACTCGTCGGCGATCGCGGCGTTTGTATAGACTTCCTGCACGTCGTCCAGATTTTCCAGCGCGTCGAGCAGCTTCTGCATTTTCACCGCGTCGTCGCCGGTGAACTCGACTTCCGTCTGAGGTTTCATTGTCACCTCGGCCACTTCGGCCTTGAAGCCCGCGACTTCGAGCGCGGCCTTCACCTTCGGGAAGTCGTTCGGCGGGCACAGAACTTCAATGCTGCCGTCTTCGTTCGTGACGACGTCGTCGGCGCCGGCTTCGAGCGCGGCTTCCATCAGCTTGTCTTCGGGCGTGCCCGGCGCAAACAGGAACTGGCCGACGTGATCGAACATGAACGAGACCGAGCCGTCGGTGCCCATGTTGCCGCCGTTCTTCGAGAACGCGTGACGCACTTCCGCGACCGTGCGGGTACGGTTGTCGGTCATGGTGTCGACGATCACCGCCGCACCGCCGATGCCGTAGCCTTCGTAGCGGATTTCTTCGTAGTTCGCGCCGTCCACACCGCCCACGCCGCGCTGGATTGCGCGGTTGACGTTGTCTTTCGGCATGTTGGCGTCGTACGCCTTTTCGACGGCGAGCCGCAGACGCGGATTCGAGTCGATGTCGCCGCCGCCCATGCGCGCCGCGACCTGAATTTCCTTGATGAGCCGCGTCCAGACCTTGCCGCGCTTGGCGTCGGCCGCTGCTTTCTTATGCTTGATGTTGGCCCATTTCGAATGACCCGCCATACCTTTCTCCGTCGCGCGCGCCAGCGGGGCGCACGCATTGTGCAATTGTCGTTGCGATTCCGGGCGCTCGTGCGTGTGCTTGCCGCTTTGCGCCTCGATGCTGAATTCGCGCCCTTGTCCGTTTAGCCGCCGTTACTCAAGTCCAAGTCGCGTCGTGTCTCGTCTCATCGCGCCGGGCGCGGCTGGCGGGTGCGAAGCACTGTGGCGCGGCCGGCAGGCGCCGTGCGGCTAACGCCGCGATTAACGGCTGGCTCGCCCGGTCGGCGTGCATTGGCCGCCAGGACACGCTGCGAGCCTCGAGGTGCCGGAAGCGGGGCTGCCCTTTAAGTGGACTCGAATTTTATCACGGCGGGACGGGGCGGCAGAGGCAGACGTCGACGTGAATTGCACAGAAAGTGCGCGTGCACGGTGTTCAGCGGCGGCAATGAGATGCCGCCGGCCCCATTTTTCTATTCGTCAGTTCTTCGTTCCGAACAAGCGGTCGCCCGCATCGCCCAAGCCCGGCACGATGTACGCGTGCTCGTTAAGATGCGAATCGAGCGATGCAACAAAAAGCTTCACGTCCGGGTGGGCGTCCTGGAACACCTGCACGCCTTCGGGCGCGGCGACCAGCGCGAGGAACAGGATGTTCTCGCCGGCCACGTTGCGGCGCTTGAGCACGTCGACTGCATGCACAGCCGAATAGCCGGTCGCGACCATCGGATCGCACAGAATGAACACGCGGTCTTCGAGATCGGGCAGGCGCACCAGATATTCGACCGGCCGGTGATCTTCCGCGCGGTAAACGCCGATGTGACCCACGCGCGCCGACGGCACCAGTTCCAGCAGGCCGTCCGACATGCCGATGCCGGCCCGCAGCACCGGCACGATGGCGAGCTTCTTGCCGGCGATCACCGGCGCGTCGATCTCGACGAGCGGTGTGCTGAGCCGGCGGGTGGTCATCGGCAGATTGCGGGTGATTTCGTAGCCCATCAGCAGCGTGATCTCTCGCAGCAGCTCGCGGAACGTGCGCGTCGAGGTGTCCCGGTCACGCATGTGCGACAGCTTGTGCTGGATCAGCGGGTGATCGAGGATGAAAAGGTTGGGGAAACGGCTGTCCTGAGTCATGGGCGGGGCACGAGCGGCGGCAAAAAGGTCGATTCGGGGCCGATTCGAGGATCGGTTCGGCGCATTGCGCGGCGAGCGCAATCAACTTGCGACGGCCGGCGCACGCGCCACGGCGCAAGTTTACCGAAAGAGTGGCACCGGAAGATACCGGAGATTGCAACAGCCCGGCGCAGTCCGGCACCGATTCTTCTAGAATCGGGGGAAACTTTGCAACCATTCATCAAGACGCCAGCGAGGAGAACGCATACATGGACATGGGCATTGCAGGACGCACGGCGCTGGTTTGCGCGGCGAGCAAGGGTTTGGGGCGTGGTTGTGCTGAAGCGCTCGCGGCCGAAGGCGTCAACCTGACGATCGTCGCCCGCACTGCCGGCCCGCTCGAGGCGACAGCCGACGAAATTCGCCGTCAAACCGGCGTCGAGGTGAAGACGGTCGCATGCGACATCACCACGCCCGAAGGCCGGGCAGCGGCGCTCGCAGCCTGTCCGCAGCCGGACATTCTGGTGAATAACGCGGGCGGCCCGCCGCCGGGCGACTTCCGCGAATTCACGCACGACGACTGGATCCGCGCGCTGGAAAGCAACATGCTCACGCCGATCGAGCTGATCCGGGCGACCATCGACTCGATGAGCGCGCGCGGCTACGGGCGCATCGTCAACATCACGAGTTCGTCCGTGAAGGCGCCGATCGACGTGCTTGGCCTGTCGAATGGCGCGCGTTCGGGCCTGACCGGTTTTGTCGCAGGTCTGGCACGCAAGATGGCGCCCACCGGCGTCACGATCAACAACCTGCTGCCGGGCCTGTTCGACACGGACCGGATCGCCGTCACCATGCAGGCGGCAGCGAAATCGAACAACATTTCCCTCGAAGAAGCCCGCGTGCAGCGCATGAAGGCGATTCCCGCCGGACGCTTCGGCAATCCCGACGAATTCGGCCGTGCCTGTGCCTTTCTGTGCAGCGTGCACGCGGGTTACATCACCGGACAGAACTGGCTGATCGACGGTGGCGCCTATCCCGGCACGTTCTAGACGCATACGTTCACATAGGTGCGTGCCGTGGGTCCACGGCAGCACTTCGAGCAACATCACAACAACGACAATCACAACGGTTCCAGGAGTCTTACGTCATGACCACCCGCATTGCGCTGATCGCGCACGATCACAAGAAAGACGACATCGTCAAACTCGCCGGCGAATACGTCGACACGCTCAAACGCTGCGACGTCGTCGCGACCGGCACGACCGGCGGGCGCATTAGCGAAGCGCACGGGCTGACCGTCGAGCGCATGCTGTCCGGCCCGCACGGCGGCGACCTGCAGATCGGCGCGCAACTCGCGGAAGGGCGCGTGGACATGGTGATTTTCCTGCGCGATCCGATGACGCCGCAACCGCACGAACCGGATATCAACGCGCTGGTACGCGCATGCGACGTACACAACATTCCATGCGCGACCAACATCTCGACGGCACGCATGGTTCTCGACGTCCTCACGCTGCGTCTCACGCAGCAAGTTTGACGCTGCATATGCGAGGCTCATCGGCCAGACAATCAGCCCGCATTCCAAATCAAGGAGACACGAATGGTCAAAGCAATCCGATTCGATAAAACCGGCGGCCCCGAGGTGATGAAATGGGTCGACGTCGAGGTGGGCGACCCGGGAGCCGGCGAAATTCGCATCCGTCAGACGGCGGTCGGGCTCAACTATATCGACGTGTACTTTCGTACCGGTTTGTATCCGCTGCCGCTGCCGGGCGGCCTCGGTATGGAAGCAGCCGGCGAGGTGATCGCGGTCGGCGCGGGCGTGAACGATCTGAAAGCGGGCGATCGCGTCGCCTACGTGGCAAGGCCGCCTGGCGCCTATGCGCAGGAGCGCGTGTTGCCGGCCGCACAGGTCATCAAGTTGCCGGACGCGGTGAGCGATGAACAGGCCGCCTCGGTGATGCTGCAAGGCCTGACCGCTCAGTACCTGCTGCGCCGCACGTATCGGGTCAAGGCCGGCGACACCATCCTGATTCAGGCGGCCGCGGGCGGCGTCGGGTTGCTCGTGTGCCAGTGGGCGAAGGCACTGGGCGCCACGGTGATCGGCACCGTCGGCTCGGACGAGAAAGCGGAGATCGCGAAGGCCCATGGCTGCGATCACGCGATCGTCTATACGCGTGAAAACTTCACGAAGCGCGTGCGCGAGATCACCAACGGCGCAGGCGTGCCGGTGGTGTACGACTCCATCGGTAAAGATACGTTTACGGGCTCGCTCGATTGCCTCGCGCCGCTCGGCATGTTCGTGAGCTTCGGCAATGCGTCGGGCCCGCTGCCGCCTATCGACTCATCCGAATTCGCCGGCCGCGGTTCGCTGTTCTTCACGCGCCCCACGCTGTTCACGTATATCGGCAAACGCAGCGACTACGAGGCGATGTCGGCCGAACTATTCGATGTGCTGGTTTCAGGCAAGGTCAAGACGAACATCAACCAGCGCTACGCGCTCGCCAATGTAGGTCAGGCGCATAAGGATCTCGAATCACGCAAGACCACGGGGTCGACCATCCTGTTGCCGTAGTTCTCATGCGCGTACACGCGTCTTCCTGACAGCGCGGACCTGAGCATCTAGCCAGGTCGAGCCGTTGACCACCACCAGGGCCGTTGCATCTCGCGATGCAACGGCCCTGTGCGTTTACGCGATTTTTATATCGCAAACCACAGCTTTGATCAGCCCTTTACGCGCTTGCGCATACCGTTGCGGCTATCCGAATTCCGTCAATGGAGAATAAAAATGGATGCGCTGTACGTCGTAGCCGTCGCGCTTTTCACCGCGCTGACGTTTGCACTGATTGCCGGCTGCGAGAAGCTGATGCTGTCCCGTCGCGGCCAGGGAGCACGCTCATGAACTGGATGTTGTGGCTCTCTGGCGCGGCGACCGCGCTGCTGTTTGCGTACCTGGTCTATGCGCTGTTGCGCGCGGAGGACATCGAATGAACGCGAATAATGTCTTGCAGGCGGCGCTCTTTATCGTCGTTCTGCTGGCCGCGGCGGTGCCTTTGTCGCGTTATCTGCACGGCGTGATGGACGGCAGTTCGCGCGTGCTGCGCATCGGCGGACCCATCGAGCGGCTGTTGTATCGCGTCGCCGGCGTCGATCCGTCGACGGAAATGAGCTGGAAGCATTACGCGATCGCCACGATCGCGTTCAATGCGCTGGGCGTCCTGTTTCTTTATCTGCTGTTGCGCGTGCAGGGCTGGTTGCCCGGCAATCCGCAGCAGTTCGGCGCCATGACTGTCGACGGTGCGTTCAATACCGCGATCAGCTTCGTGACCAATACGAACTGGCAGGACTACACGCCGGAACAAACGGTGGGTTATCTCACGCAGATGCTCGGCCTCACGGTGCAGAACTTTTTCTCTGCGGCGACCGGCATCGTCGTCGTGATCGCGCTGATTCGCGGCTTCGCCCGCCATACGGCGCAAACCATCGGCAATTTCTGGGTCGATCTGACACGCGTGACGCTATATGTGTTGCTGCCGATGTCGGTCATCGTTGCGACGCTGATGATGAGCCAGGGCGTGATCCAGAACTTCAACGCGTATAAGGACGTGCCGACGTTGCAAACCACGACCTACGCCGCGCCGAAGCTCGACGCGCAAGGCAATCCGGTCAAGGACGCGAAGGGTAATGCGGTGACAGTCGATACGCCGCTCAAAACGCAGACCATCGCGATGGGTCCGGTTGCGTCGCAGGAAGCGATCAAGATGATCGGCACCAACGGCGGCGGTTTCTTCAACGGTAACTCCTCGCATCCGTACGAGAACCCGACGCCGTTCTCCAACTTCCTGCAGATCTTCTCGATCCTGGTCATCCCGGCCGCGCTCGCGCTCGTGTTCGGCCGCATGATCGCGGACCGCAAACAGGGTGTAGCCGTGCTCGCGGCAATGACGATTGCGTTCGGCGTGTGCGTATTCGGCGAGATCGCAGCGGAGCAGGGCGGCAATCCGGCTTTCACCGCGCTGCATGTCGATCAGTCGGCGAGCGCGATGCAGTCGGGCGGCAACGCGGAAGGCAAGGAAACGCGATTCGGCATCGCGCAATCCGGCATCTTCACTGTCGCGACGACGGCGGCTTCGTGCGGCGCGGTCGCCAACACGCATGATTCGCTGACGCCTATCGGTGGCCTTTATCCGCTGCTGCTGATGCAGCTTGGCGAAGTGATCTTCGGCGGTGTCGGCTCGGGCCTGTACGGCATGCTGGTGTTCGCGCTGCTCGCCGTGTTCGTGGCGGGTCTGATGATCGGCCGCACGCCTGAGTATGTCGGCAAGAAGATCGAAGCGTACGAGATGAAGATGGTGTCCATCGTCGTTCTGCTCACGCCGTTGCTCGTGCTGGTCGGCACGTCGATCGCGGTGCTGAGCGACGCGGGCAAGGCGGGCATCGCCAATCCGGGCGCACACGGCTTCTCGGAGATTCTCTACGCGTTCAGCTCGGCCGCGAACAACAACGGCAGCGCGTTCGCTGGCCTGACGGTGGGCACGCCCTTCTATAACTGGCTCACTGCAATTGCGATGTGGTTCGGCCGCTTCGGCACCATCGTCCCCGTGCTCGCGATTGCCGGCTCGCTTGCCGCCAAGAAGCGTATCGGCGTGACCGGCGGCACGCTGCCGACGCACGGGCCGCTCTTCGTCGTTCTGCTACTCGGCACGGTGCTGCTAGTCGGTGCGCTCACGTACGTGCCGGCGCTCGCGCTCGGTCCGGGCGTCGAACATCTGATGATGATGGGCGCGAACTGATGCCAGTACTGATGCGCAACGACGTGGCAAGGCGCGTATCCGTACGCGCCGGCAAAAAAGCAACGCGAAATTCGAGGATGCAATGACTGAACACAATGCAACGAGGTCCATGTTCGATCCGGCGCTGCTGCGCCCGGCGATCGTGGACTCTTTCAGGAAGCTCACGCCGCGCACGCAGTTCCGTAACCCGGTGATGTTCTGCGTGTACGTCGGCAGTATTCTCACGACGATCCTGTGGATCGCCGCGCTCGCTGGTCAGGCGGAGGCGCCTGCTGGTTTCATCCTCGCGGTCACGCTGTGGTTGTGGTTCACGGTGCTGTTCGCGAACTTCGCCGAAGCGCTCGCCGAGGGCCGCTCTAAAGCGCAGGCCGCCTCGCTGCGCAGCGCGAAGAAAGACGTGATGGCGAAGAAGTTGAACGAGCCGCATCCGAAGTCGCCAATCCGGATCGTCACCGCGTCGGATCTGAGTCGTGGCGACGTCGTGCTGATCGAAACCGGCGACGTGATTCCGGCCGACGGCGAGGTGGTGGAGGGTGTTGCGTCCGTCGATGAATCCGCGATTACCGGCGAATCCGCGCCCGTGATTCGTGAGTCGGGCGGCGACTTTTCTTCGGTGACGGGCGGCACGCGCCTGTTATCCGACTGGATCGTCGTGCGCGTCACCGCAAATCCCGGCGAAGCGTTCCTCGATCGCATGATCGCGATGGTCGAAGGTGCGAAGCGTCACAAGACGCCGAACGAGATCGCGCTGACCATTCTGCTGGTCGCACTGACCATCGTGATGCTGCTCGCGACGGCCACGCTGCTGCCGTTCTCAATGTTCTCCGTCGAAGCGGCGCATCTGGCAAATGCGGCGGGCCACGTCGTGACGATCACCGCTCTCGTCGCACTACTGGTTTGCCTGATCCCGACCACGATCGGCGGCCTGTTGTCGGCCATCGGCGTGGCCGGCATGAGCCGCATGATGCAGGCGAACGTCATTGCAACGTCGGGCCGCGCGGTCGAGGCCGCCGGCGACGTCGACGTGCTGTTGCTCGACAAGACCGGCACGATCACGCTCGGCAATCGCCAGGCATCGCTCTTCGTTCCGGCGCCGGGTCTCACTGAAGAAGCGCTCGCCGACGCAGCGCAGCTCTCGTCGCTTGCCGACGAAACGCCGGAAGGACGCAGCATCGTCGTGCTCGCGAAGCAGCGTTTCAATATCCGTCAGCGCGATATGGCGTCGCTGCACGCGGTGTTCCTCGCGTTTACGGCGCAAACCCGGATGAGCGGCGTCGATCTGCCGAACCGCGAAATTCGCAAGGGCGCCGCGGATGCGGTGAAGCATTACGTCGAAGCGAACGGTGGCCGTTTTCCGCACGAAGTCAGCGACGCCGTCGCCGAAGTCGCGCGGCGCGGCAGCACGCCGCTCGTTGTCGCGGAGAAAGGCGAACACGGCGCGCGCGTGCTGGGCGTGATCGAGTTGAAGGATGTGGTGAAAGGCGGCATCAAGGAACGCTTTGCCGAGCTGCGCAAAATGGGCATCAAGACGGTGATGGTGACGGGCGACAACCGGCTGACGGCGGCGGCGATTGCGGCAGAAGCGGGCGTCGACGATTTTCTCGCCGAAGCGACGCCCGAGGCAAAACTCGCGACGATCCGCGCGCACCAGGCCGAAGGACGCCTCGTGGCGATGACGGGCGACGGTACGAACGATGCCCCTGCGCTCGCACAGGCCGACGTCGCGGTAGCGATGAACACCGGCACGCAGGCCGCGAAAGAAGCCGGCAACATGGTGGACCTCGATTCGAATCCGACGAAACTGATCGAGATCGTCGAAATCGGCAAACAGATGCTGATGACGCGCGGCTCGCTCACCACGTTCTCGATTGCCAACGATCTGGCCAAGTACTTCGCGATCATTCCGGCTGCGTTCGCGACCACCTATCCGGCACTGAATGCGCTGAACGTGATGCATCTGGCAACGCCGGCCTCCGCGATCATGTCGGCGGTGATTTTCAACGCGCTGATCATCGTGCTGCTGATTCCGCTCGCGTTGAAAGGCGTGCGTTATCGAGCGCTCGGCGCTGCGGTTCTGCTGCGACGCAATCTGCTCGTGTACGGGCTGGGTGGAATCGTGGTGCCGTTCATCGGCATCAAGTTGATAGATATGGTGCTCGCCGCGTTTGGCTGGGTTTGAGTCCGGCTGCTTGAAAAATCGGCAGCCTACGAGGAAACAATCGTCATGAAAAATCTGTTGCGTCCGTTGATCGTTCTTTTCGCGGTGCTGAGCGCCGTTACCGGCCTCGCTTATCCGGCGTTGATCACCGCCGTGGGCCAAACGCTGTTTCACGATGAGGCCAATGGCAGCCTCATCGAGCAGGACGGCAAGGTGGTCGGCTCGAAGCTGATTGGCCAGCAGTTCGATGCGCCGCAGTACTTCTGGGGACGCTTATCGGCCACGAGCCCGATGCCCTATAACGCGCAGGCTTCGGGCGGCTCCAATCTCGGGCCGACCAATCCGGCGCTTCTGGACGAAGTGAAAGGCCGCATCGACGCGTTGAAGGCTGCGGGAACGGATATGTCGAAGCCCGTGCCGGTCGATCTGGTGACGTCTTCTGGAAGCGGGCTGGACCCTGAGATCAGCCCGGCGGCGGCCGCTTATCAGATCGATCGGGTCGCGAAAGCGCGAGGGCTCGGAGAGAACGATGTGCGAGCGCTAGTGGACCGTTATACGAGTGGGCGTCAATTCGGCATTCTCGGTGAGCCGCGCGTGAACGTGCTGCAACTGAACCTCGCGCTCGACGAGATGAAGCGCGGGTGAGGGCGTCTGACCGGAGCCCGGCGCAGCGCTAACCGGGAAGCGGCCGGACAACCCGCGGAACAGGCGGCGCGCGCGAATGCGGTTCTATCTTTTCACAGGCCATGGCCGCACATCGTTATGAACGATTTGCGGCCGGGCCGCCGCCGTGCCACCATGCACGCACCGCCGCGTGCCTATCACCGAACATGCAAGCATGAACCGCCCCGATCCCGATCAACTGCTCGACAAGCTGCAGCGCGACGAACAACAACGTCAACGCGGCAGGCTGAAGATTTTTTTTGGCGCGTCGGCGGGTGTCGGCAAGACATATGCGATGTTGCAGGCGGCGCGCCGCCGTCGCGACGAAGGCGCGGACGTGGTGGTCGGCATCGCCGAAACGCATGGACGTGGTGAAACAGCCGCGCTGCTCGAAGGACTCGACGTGCTGCCGCTTGCACAGTTCGAGTACCGTGGGCGCAAGCTCGGCGAATTCGATCTCGACGCGGCGCTGGCGCGCAAGCCGCAACTCATTCTCGTTGACGAACTTGCGCATTCGAATGTGCAGGGCGCGCGGCATCTCAAGCGCTGGCAGGACGTGTATGAACTGCTCGACGCCGGCATCGACGTCTATACGACTGTCAACGTTCAACACCTCGAGAGCCTGAACGACGTGGTTGGGCAGATCACGGGCATCCGCGTGTGGGAGACAGTCCCCGACCGCGTGTTCGATCGCGCCGACGAAGTCACGCTGGTCGATCTTCCAGCCGAGGAACTGCTCGACCGCATGCGTGACGGCAAGGTGTATCTGCCGCAACAGGCCGAGCGCGCCGTGCGCAATTTCTTTCGCAAAGGCAACCTGATCGCGTTGCGCGAGCTGGCATTGCGCCGTACCGCCGATCGGGTCGACGCGCAAATGCGGGAGTATCGTGCCGACCGCTCGATCGAACGGATCTGGCAGGCGCGGGAACGCTTGCTGGTATGCGTCGGTCCCGGCCCCGAAGCGCCGATGCTGGTGCGCGCGGCGGCGCGTCTCGCCACGAGTCTGAAGGCGGACTGGATCGCGGTGTATGTGGAGACACCCGCGCTGCAGCGCTTGCCCGATGCGCGGCGCGAACGCACGTTGAATGCATTGAAGCTCGCCGCTGAACTCGGCGCGGAAACGGCGACGCTCGCGGGCGTCGACGCGGCTTCGGCGCTGGCCGGTTACGCACAGGCTCGCAACGTGTCGAAACTGGTGGCGGGCGCGTCGATCCGCTCGGGTTTAACGCGCTGGTTGCGCCGCCCCCTTGGCGAACGCATCGCGGAAAAGGCGGGCCATGTCGATCTCACGCTGATTCGCCCGTCGTCGTCGGAAAGCGGCAGCGGCGAGCAGCACCGCTTGCTCAACACGACTGCGAACGCGTGGCGCGATGCGTTGAGCGCCGCGCGCGAACGCCGCTCGCCGCCGCGCGCGTACGGCTACGCTCTGGCGATCTGCGCGGGCATCACCGCGTTGTCGAGTCAGTTGAGCGATCACATCGATCTGACGAACCTGGTCATGCTGTATCTGCTCGGCGTGATCTTCACAGCAGCGAAACTCGGGCGCGGGCCAGGCGTGCTGCTGTCGTTCCTGAGCGTCGCCGCATTCGACTTTTTCTTCGTGCCGCCGCGCTTGTCGCTGTCGGTGTCGGATACGCAATATCTGCTGACGTTCTTCGGTATGTTGCTGACCTCGCTCGTGATCAGCCATCTAACGTCGAGCTTGCGGCGCGAGGCGAGGGTGGCGCGGCGTCGCGAGCAGCGCACCGGCGCGATGTACTCGATGGCGCGCGAACTGGCCGCGGCGCTGACGGCCGAACAGATCGTCGGCATTGGGAGCCGTCACGTAAGCGAAGTGTTCGGCGCGCGCGTTGCGGTTCTGTTGCCGGACAGCGCCGATCGGGTGAAGCAGAAAATTGAGGACCCGGACGCCGCGATCACGCTCGAAGGCGAACTGCTCGATACCGATGTCGGCCAATGGGTCTACGATCACCAGAAGCCGGCTGGACACGGTACCGACACGCTGCCCGCTGCGGCTGCCCTGTATCTGCCGCTAAAGGCACCCATGCGCACGCGCGGCGTGCTTGCGGTGGTGGTGCGCGACGAACGCGAACTGGACGTGCCCGAACAGGAGCGCATGCTCGACGCGTTCGCCGCGCAGATCGCGCTCGCGCTCGAGCGCGTGCATTATGTGGACATCGCGCGCGACGCGCTGGTCAGTATGGAATCCGAACGTTTGCGCAACTCGCTGTTGTCCGCGATTTCGCACGATTTGCGCACTCCGCTTACAACGATTGTCGGCTTCTCGTCGATGCTCGCACAATCGCGGGGAACTCATGTCGACGTGGAGCGCGACGGTGAACTCGTCGAGGCGATCCATGAGGAAGCGCTGCGCATGACCGGGATCGTCACGAATCTGCTCGACATGGCGCGCTTGCAGGAGGGCAGCCTGCAGCTAAACCGGCAGTGGACGCCGCTCGAAGAAACAGTGGGGGCCGCGCTGCGCGCCTGCAAGCGTGCGCTGAACGGACACCCGGTGCAGGTCAATCTCGCGGCCGACCTGCCGTTGCTGCATCTGGACGCCGTACTGATGGAGCGGCTTTTTTCAAACCTGTTCGAGAATGCGGCGAAATACACGTCGCCCGGTACGCCGCTGACCATCGGCGCGCAACGCTTCGAGCCGGACGGCAAGCCGTTCGTGCGCGTCACTGTCGACGATAATGGGCCGGGCCTGCCGGTCGGCATGGAAACGCGAGTGTTCGAGAAGTTCACACGCGGCGAGAAGGAATCGGCCAAGCCCGGCGTGGGTCTGGGTCTCGCGATTTGTCGGGCGATCGTGGAAGCGCACGGCGGGAGCGTCGGCGCGCTCAATCGCATGGCGACCGGGTCGGGAGGGTCCGGAGGTTCGGCAGAGGCGGCTGAAGGCCGCATCGACGGTGCGCGCTTCTGGTTCACGCTGCCCGTCGAGACGCCGCCGGACGCGCCGGATCCGATGGACGAAGAAGCTGACGACGATCTGGGACACAATCCGGGACAAACAGACTCAACACCCGCGGATTTGGACTCGCATTCAGACCCGCACCTGGACCAGCTAGCGAAACCAACTCATGAGTGAGCCGAGCATCACCGTCGTTCTAATCGAAGACGAAAAGCAGATTCGCCGCTTTGTGCGCACGGCGCTGGAAGGCGAGGGCATCGCTGTGTATGACGCCGAGACCGGTAAGCAGGGCCTGGTAGAAGCCGCGACGCGCAAGCCCGATCTCGTGATCGTCGATCTCGGCCTGCCCGACACCGACGGTCTCGACGTGATCCGCGAATTGCGTGGCTGGAGCGAGTTGCCGGTGATCGTGCTGTCCGCGCGCACGCAGGAGAGCGAGAAAGTCGCGGCGCTCGATGCCGGTGCGGACGATTACCTGACGAAGCCCTTCGGCGTGTCCGAACTGCTCGCGCGAATCCGCGCGCATCTGCGGCGTCGCAATCAGGGCGGCGCGAACGAGTCGCCGCAGGTGCGCTTTGGCGCGGTAAGCGTCGATCTGGCCTTGCGCCAGGTGACGCGAGACGGCGCCGCGGTTCATCTGACGCCAATCGAGTATCGGCTACTCGCGACGCTGGTGCGCCATGCAGGCCGCGTGCTGACGCACCGGCAATTGTTGCGCGACGTGTGGGGTCCGTCGCATGTCGAGAGCTATCACTATCTGCGAATCTATATGGCGCACTTGCGGGGGAAACTGGAGCGCGATCCGGCGCAACCCGAGCACATCGTGACGGAAACGGGTGTCGGTTACCGGTTGGTCGGCGTGGCTTGAGCACGACGGCGGGCGCCTCGCAACGCAATGGCGAGCGGATCGTTATAATTACGAACCGTAAGGACGACCTTACGCTTTTCACAAACGGGGACGGCCCCATCTGATCAATGGAGCTGTTTCATGTCCTGGATTCTTCTATTCGTCGCCGGTTTGCTCGAAGTCGCTTGGGCGGCCGGCCTCAAAAGCTCGGACGGTTTCACTCGGCTGTGGCCTTCGGTGTTCACCATCGTGACGGCGGTCGGCAGCTTCGTGCTGCTGGCAATGGCTATGAGGCAGTTGCCGCTCGGCACTGCTTACGCGGTGTGGACCGGCATCGGCGCGGTCGGCGCGTTCATCTTCGGCATCGTGATGATGGGCGAGGCGCTGACGGTCGCGCGGGTTGCAAGCGCGGCGCTGATTGTCGTCGGCCTGGTGGGCCTCAAACTGTCGTCGGGACATTGAGTCCCTGCGCATGCCGCCATTTTGCAAGCCACTCTGCGTTCTGCGAATTAACGTGGCTATAATGAGATTGAAACCAACCTGAAGTTGCCCGCGGCCTGCTCGGCGCGGCCGGCTTGGCGCGGGTCTGACGACTTCGGTGTGGCGGCTCCTTCGTGATTGGCCTGCCGAAGCGCCCGGCACGCACCGCGCGCCTGGAGGCGGCCATGCTTGAATCACTTTCGCTTGCTGCGGGGCTCTCATGGGGCAGCGGCCTGCGCCTCTATCTGACGGTCCTGCTGGCCGGCGTGTTCGAGCGCCTCGGCCTCGTTCATCTTCCCGATACCTTGTCCGCGCTGTCCTCGCCTTGGGTGATCGGCGTGGCGGGCGCGCTGACCGTCACTGAATTTCTTGCCGACAAAATTCCCGCGTTCGATTCCTTGTGGGACGCAATTCACACCTTTATCCGCATTCCGGCCGGCGCGGTGCTCGCAGCCGGTGCACTCGGCCATGCTGATCCCGCGCTGCTGACGGTAGCCGCGCTCGCGGGCGGCACGCTCGCTGGCACCGCGCATTTGACGAAAGCGGGTACGCGCGCGCTGATCAATCTGTCGCCGGAACCGGTGTCGAATATCGTCACGTCGACCGCCGAAGACGGCCTCGTATTCGGCGGCATCCTGCTCGCGCTCTTCCTGCCGTTGCTGTTTCTCGTGCTGATCGTCGGCTTCCTGGTGCTGGCCGGCTGGGTGTTGCCGCGGCTGTGGCGCGGTGTGCAGGGCGGCTTCCGTGGCATGGCCACGCATATGGTGTCGCGCCTCGCGAGGAGCCGGCACGATTGAGCGATACCAGCGAAACCCGCGAGACCAGCGAATCCGACGAAGCCAGCGACAAGGTCACACATTCCACGGCACGCGTCGGCGTATCCGCGACGCGCCGCTTTAGCGGCGGCGATCTGCTGCGCCAGGCGATTCGCATGACGGCGCGCGACTGGCGCGCGGGCGAACTCACCATGCTGCTGCTCGCGCTGGTGCTGGCCGTTGCGGCGCTATCGAGCGTCGGCTTTCTCGCCGACCGTTTGCATCAAGGGCTCGAGCGCGACGCACGCCGGATGATCGCCGCCGACTTCATCGTGCGCGCCGACCATCCGGTCGATCCGCAGTTTGCGCAGCAGGCGTCGGCGCTCGGGCTGAGAACGGCGACCACGGCAATCTTTCCGAGCATGATCAACTCGACCGGCGCGCAGCCGGTGTCGCGACTCGCCGCGATCAAGGCGGTGTCGCCGGGCTATCCGCTGCGCGGCGCGTTGCGGATTGCTTCAGCGCCCGCTGCGACGGATCATCCCGCGCAAACCATTCCCGCGCCTGGCACCGTCTGGGTCGATCAGCAACTGCTCGACGCGTTGAAGGTGCGCATAGGCGACACGGTGAAGGTCGGCAACCGCAGCTTCACCATCGGCGCGATGATCACGCGCGAACTCGACCGCGGCTTTTCGTTCGTCAACTTTTCGCCCCGGCTGATGATGCGCGCGGACGAAGTTCAGTCCACCGGACTCATCACGTTCGGCAGCCGCGTGACGTACCGGCTGCTGGTCGCGGGCGCCGATGCGTCGGTCGCGCGCTTTGCAGAGTTCGCGCACGGCAAGGTGGACGGCGGCAAGATGCGCGGGGTCGCGCTCGAATCGTTGCAGGACGGCCAGCCGCAAGTGCGCCAGACACTCGACCGCGCAAGTCATTTCCTCACGCTCGTGTCGCTGCTGACCGCGCTGCTCGCGGCGGTGGCGATCGCGATGGCCGCGCATCGGTATATGCGCAGGCATCTCGACGGGTGCGCCGCAATGCGTTGTCTCGGCGTGAGTCAACGGACGCTGCGCGCACTGTTCACGCTCGAATTCGTCGGCGTGGGCGTGCTGGGCGGCGCGCTTGGCGTCGCGCTGGGGTATCTCGGCCATCTGGCGTTGCTGACTTGGCTTGGCAGTCTCATCGACGTCGCGTTGCCGTACCCCACGGCATGGCCGGCGCTCGAAGGCATCGCAGCCGGTCTGGTGCTGCTGCTCGGCTTCGCGCTGCCGCCGCTGTTGCCGCTCACGCGTGTGCCGCCGGTTCGCGTGCTGCGTCGCGAGTGGGGCGAAGAAGGGCGCACGGCGTGGGCCGCGTACGCGCTCGGCATCGTGCTCTTCGCGGGACTGTTGATCGTCGCGGCGGGCGAGTTGAAGCTCGGCGGAATCGTCGCGGGCGGTTTCGCAGGCGGGCTGCTGGTGTTCGCGTGCGTCGCCCGCGTTGCGCTGTGGGGCGCGGCGCGCGTGGTTCGCAGCGAGCGTGTGAATGCGGGCATCGGCTGGCGTTATGCGCTCGCCTCGCTGGAGCGACGCAGCAGTGCGAGCGCGTTGCAGATCACCGCGCTCGGCATCGGCCTCATGTGCCTGCTGTTGATCGCGATGACGCGCAACGATCTCGTGGCCGGCTGGCGCAAGTCGACGCCGCCCGATGCGCCGAACGAATTCATCATCGACATTCAGCCCGATCAGCGCGACGCGGTCACGCATTATCTGGACACGCACGGCGTGCCGGACACGGTGCTCTCGCCGATGGTGCGCGGCCGGCTCACCGCCATCAACGGCAAAGCGGTGAATCCCGATTCGTTCAAGGGCGACGACGCGAAACGCCTGGTGGACCGCGAGTTCAATCTGTCGTACACGACGCGGTTGCCCGAGGACAATCGCCTTTCCGCGGGCACCTGGTACGGCGACGCGAAGACGCCGCAGATTTCCATCGAAGAAGGCCTCGCGAAACTGATCAACGTGAAGCCGGGCGACGTGCTGCGCTTCGACGTCACCGGCCTGCAGATCGACGCGCCGGTCACGAGCGTTCGCAAGCTCGACTGGGGTTCGTTCAAGGTCAACTTCTTCGTGCTAATGCCGCCGGCCGCGTTGCAGGACTTCCCGGCTACGTTCATTACCAGCTTCCATTTGCCGCCGGAAAAACGTTCGACCATCGACGGCCTGATTGCCGCGTACCCGAATCTGACGGCCATCGACACCGGTCCGATTCTCGCGCAGGTGCAGCGTGTGTTGCAGCAGGTGATAGGCGCGGTGCAATTCCTGTTCGCCTTCACGCTCGCGGCGGGTGTGCTCGTGCTGTACGCGGCGCTCGCCGGCACGCGCGACGAGCGTATGCGAGAATCCGCGCTGTTGCGCGCGCTGGGCGCGTCCCACGGCCAGGTTCGCGCGGTGCAGATTGCCGAGTTCGTCGCGGTCGGCGCGCTCGCCGGATTCATGGCGGCGCTCGGGGCGCAGGTGATCGGCTGGGTGCTCGCGACTCGCGTGTTCCAGTTCTATCTTGAGTTCAATCCATGGCTGCTGCCCGCCGGAATCGCGGCGGGCGTCGCGTGTGCGGCGGTCGGCGGCTGGCTGAGCTTGCGGCATGTGCTGTCGCGGCCCGCGTTGCAGTCTTTGCGGGACGCCTGAATTTCCCCTCGATTTCTGTTGATGAGTTGTTATGAGTGAGCTTGATGATGAAGTGTCGGCGGCGCAGCCTACGGCCTTCGAACTGGTTAGTGGAGAAGCGCGTGTCCGTGAGCTCGTCGACCGTTTTTACGACCTGATGGATCTCGAAGCGGAGTTCGCCGGCATTCGCGCGTTGCATCCGGAGTCGATGGACGGCTCGCGCGACAAGCTGTTCTGGTTCCTCTGCGGATGGCTGGGCGGCCCCGATCATTACATCAGCCGGTTCGGGCACCCGCGCCTGCGTGCGCGGCATTTGCCGTTTGCGATCGCGTCGAGCGAACGGGACCAGTGGCTTCGCTGCATGGCTTGGGCGATGGAAGACATAGGGCTTGCCGAGCCGCTGAGAGAACGGCTGCTCGGCTCGTTTTTCGAAACGGCCGAGTGGATGCGCAATCGCAATGGCTGACCTCGGCACCGACACCGACGGCGCGGCGCCGTACCCGGTGACGGATGCGCTGACCGATGCGCTTGCAGGCGAGGAGGCCGACCGCAGGTCGGCTGACTACGCCGCGCTCGATCCGCAGGCGCGCTCTGTGCTCGACTGCTGGTTCGGTGCGCCCGAGTCGCCGGACTTCGGCGAGCCGCGCAAGCTCTGGTTCACCGCCGACGATTCATTCGATGCGAGCTTGCGCGAACGTTTCGGAGCGTTGATCAATGCCGCGCGCGAGTCCCGACTCGACAGTTGGGCCGCAACGCCGTTAGGCGCACTGTCGCTCGTCATCGTGCTGGATCAGTTTTCGCGCAATTGCCACCGCGACACGGCTACGGCATTCGCGGCCGACCGGAAAGCGCTGCCTATTGCACAGCAGATGGTTGCGAGTGGAGCGGATCGGCTGTTGCCGGGCGTGCATCATCGCGCGTTCGCTTATCTGCCGTTCGAACACGACGAATCGCTTCCGAGCCAGCATGAGTCGCTGCGTCTTTTCAAGGCTCTTGCCGCTGAGCCGGGCGGTGCGTCTTATTACCCATTCGCGGTGAGGCACGCGAAGATCATCGAGCGCTTTGGACGCTTTCCGCATCGGAATGCGGTGCTGGGGCGCGAGTCCACAGCCGATGAAATTGCCTTCCTGCGCGAGCCGGGCTCGTCGTTCCAGTCGCGCGCGAAAAAAGCCGGCCGTCGGTGATTGACGGGCGTTCTGGCCGCCTGACGCACCGCGTTGCGGGCTAACGCGCGAACGGCGCGCACTCTTGAATGGGCGCATTGCCCAGCATTGCCCGGATTGCCCCTTAAGCGAACGCCGCTCTATCAACGCACGGTCTCGCGTTATGGCGTTCCTACGCCCACAGCCGGCGTTCCAGCCGGGGTGCGCACGAAGACGCGCAACAACTCGTCGGTATCGCCCGGACGCGCGCCCGACCAGAAGAGACGCCAGTCGCCCGCCGGTGTGGATGGGTTGTCCCGCCGGCCTCCGACAATCAGCCACGTACACCCGGTCGTGCGGGCGTCGACGGTCGGCTGATGCTCGATGCCCGCAAAATATTCGAGCATCGGCGCTTCGGACTCGCCTAATCCGATGCTCGCCATGCAATCGCCGTCATTCCATTCCACGTTCAACGCCTCGCCGAGGTTTTCGAACACTGAGCGGTAGCTCTTCGCGTAATCGAGCCAGGGCAGCAGCAGCGTGCTCACCAACCCCCAGGCGACGACAGCGCCCGCGCACCAGCTGAGCGCGCCGCGCCACTTGCCCGTGTATTTGAAGGCGGGCAGCAGCCACAGCCAGCCGATAGTCATCAACAGCGCGGCGGCGATCAGCCCGGGGCGGACGGGCAAAACGAAGTCGAGCGGCAACCATCGGCCGAGCCGGTGCAGCGATGCGTGCGTGTTCACCGGGCTGCGCGCGATGGACCAGACAATCCAGGCGAGTGCCGCCGTGCTGCCGAACAACACGCGGCTCGTCATGTCCCACGCCGTATGGAAACGCTGGGGCAACCGCTCGGCGCCTTGCATCGCGAGCAACGCCAGCGGCGCGATGAACGGCAGAATGTACAGTTCGCGGATCGTCGCGGAGCTTTGCAGCACGGCGAAACCAGTGCCCGCGAAAATCGCCGGCAACGCGACGCGCGGGTCGCGCCAGCGCCGCCATGCGCCGCCAGCAAGCGCCGCCACTGCCAGCGGCACGACGGGAAAACCGACGGTCAGCACGGTGCGCAGCACGAATAGCCGGTTCTCGCTTTCCGAGCCGAGTTCGGCCACCGAAAAACCGAAAAACCGGCCGACGTTGTTATCCCACAGCCAGACCTTGAAGAGCGCTTCAGAACGTAGATAGAAGCAGAACGGCCAGATCAGTGCGAACGGCGCGCAGACCAGCGCGGCCACGCCGAGCGCGCCGGCGAAGCTCCGGGTGCGGCAGGCTGGATAAAGCACGAGTACCGCGCAGACCGTCGCGCCGAACACGAGTGGCACGAACAGGCCTTTCGCGAGAAACGACAGGCCGACGCCCGCGCCGAACATCGCGGCGCCGCTTAGTATCGCGTGGCGACGCTGCGCGGCATCGTTGTTTCGTTCTCCGTCATAACGAAGATGGGCGAGCACGAGTTCGAACAGCCCGCAGAAGCCGATCGCCGCACCGGCCATCAGCGCGACGTCGGTCATCATGTCGTGCACGTGTTTGACAACGACGAGGGTGCCGCCAAACAACGCCAGCGTGCTGACCACGCGCAAGTCGCGCCAGTTCGTGGCATCCACGGCGCGGCGCGCGACACGGGCCGTGTAGTACACGGTCAACCCGGCGAACAGCGCGCTCGCGAGACGCGCCGCGTCATGCAGGGGCAGATAGCGGCCGAACATCCATGCGAGGCCGGCGGCCACCCAGTCGTACACAGGCGGTTTTTCGACGAACGGCTGGCCCGCGTTGGTCGGCACTACGAGATCGCCGGTGTCGAGCATGTGCTGGACGATGCCGAATGTGTAAGTCTCGTCCTGTTTCCAGGGATCGTGACCCAGCGTGCCCGGCAAAAGCCACGCGCAGACGATCGCCATCGCCACGAGCCAAAGCAGCGGACGCACGTTGCCGAGCGCACGCCAACGATCGAGGTAAGGCGCGCGATCGGCGGCTTGCGAGCCGGCGGCCGGAGATGGTGCGATTGGCTTTTCTTGCATAAGACGATCTCTTATCGCGGCAAGCGGCGACTCAGGCGCGCGTACCGGTTTTGTATTCAGCGTCGCGGGCATGGCGCGCGATCGGCCGCGATTGTAGTCTCCTAATCTTACGAACGAATACACGCGCGGCGGCGCACAGCCGCGGCAGTTGAACGTGCCGGGGCAATGCCTATGCCTGATGGGCGGCGAACGGGAACAAGAAGGAGACGCGGCGCGACATCGGCCGCCGCGTGAATCGACGTTGAAGAAGAGGGGCGCCTAGCGGCCGCCCGCAACGTCGATGAGAGCGCCAGTCACATACGACGCGGCATCGCTCAGCAGCCAGGCGATGGTCCCTGCAACTTCGTCGGCGCGGCCGGGACGGCCGAGAGGGGTTGTCGAACCCAGTTGGGCGGCGCGATCGGGCTTGCCGCCGCTCGCGTGGATTTCAGTGTCGATGAGACCCGGCCGTACTGCGTTCACACGCACGCCTCGCGGGCCGAGTTCCTTCGCAAGCCCGAGCGTCATGGTGTCGACCGCGCCTTTCGCGCCTGCATAGTCGACGTATTCGTTCGGCGAACCCAGCCGCGCCGCCGCCGATGACACATTGACGATCACGCCGCCCGCGCCGCCGCGATCCGTCGACATGCGCCGCGCGGCTTCGCGCGCGCACAGATACGCGCCCAGCACATTGACGTTGAAGATACGCGTGAGGCGCGCAAGGTCCATGTCGGCGAGTTGCATCGACGGTGCAACGATGCCCGCGTTGTTGACGAGCGCATCGAGCCGGCCAAAGGTCTGCTCCGTCTGGTCGAACATCGCAATCACGTCGGTTTCGTTTGCGACGTCGCCGGCAACCGGCAATGCGCGCCCGCCGGCCCGCTCGACTTCGGCGACGGTCTCCTGTGCGGCGGCCAGATTTTGCGTGTAATTCACGCCGACGGACCAGCCGCGCGCGCCCAGCAAGCGCGCAGTCGCGCGGCCTATACCGCGGCTGCCGCCGGTGATCAGAACGGTTTGCGTCATCGCAACCTCAACGTGCAGGAGAGTGGGCGCCAGGCAAACGCGGCCGCCTTTTAGTCGCGACCGAAATCAGACGGCGTCGCGATTGATCGCCCATTTGTCGGCGGCGGGCGGTTGATAGCGTTGCAGCTTGTCGATCAATGCGCCGGGATCGGCGTCGATCTGCAGAATGTCGAGATACGTTTTGCGCATGAAGCCTTCGTCGACAGTGTGCTGCAAGAGATTGATCAATGGATCGTAAAAGCCGTCGATATTGAGCAGTGCCACCGGTTTCTGGTGATAGCCGAGCTGCGCCCAGGTGTAGACCTCGAAGAGCTCCTCCAGCGTGCCCGCGCCGCCCGGCATCGCAACGAACGCATCGGACAGATCGGCCATCATCTTCTTGCGATGATGCATGTCGGGCACCACATGCAGTTCGGTCAGCCCGTTATGGCCCACTTCCTTGTTGACGAGCAACTCGGGAATCACGCCGATCGCGCGGCCGCCTTCGGCCATGACCGTGTCGGCGATCACGCCCATCAGGCCAACCTTGCCGCCGCCGTACACCAGCGCGAGATCGGCTTCTACCAGCGTGCGGCCGAACGCGCGCGCCGCTTCTGCATACAACGGTTTGGCCCCGTTCGCGGAGCCGCAATACACACACACCGACTTCATGAAGAAACGTCCTATTCGTTGCGAGGCGCGGCGCCTTCTTTCGGCGGCAGATAGTCGTAGAACTCGCGCTTGGGCAGCTTGCCCGACACCAGGTCGTCGAAAATCTGCCGCGAGCGGCCGCGCAGATAAGGCGCCATCAACGACACGATCTGTACGCTCACCTGGTGGAGTTCCGCGCGAATCGCTTCCTGCTCGTTGTATTTGCGCGGGTTCATCACGAACTGATACGACAGCCAATACGTTGCGATCACGCCGATGTTCGTCGCGATCACTTGCAGTTCGTCAGGCGTGGCGACCATCTCGCCGTCAGCCACGAGTTGATCGCAGAACTGGCTGGCAAAGCGCACCTTGTGACTGATGATCTGCTTGAAGTGTGTTTCGAGCGTGCGGTTGCGCGCGAGCAGATCGTTCAGATCGCGATACAGGAAACGGTAGCGCCATGTGAAATCGACCATGTATTGCAGATACGACCACATTTCGTCGATGGTCGCACGGTGGTCGTCGGGAAAACGCAGACGCTTTTCGATCTCCTGCTCGAACTGGCTGAAGATGCTGTTGATGATGTCGTCTTTGTTGCGGAAGTGGTAGTACAGGTTGCCTGGACTGATCTCCATTTCCTCGGCGATAGTCGTCGTCGTGACGTTCGGCTCGCCGATTTCGTTGAACAGTTTCAACGACAGTTCGAGTATCCGTTCGCGCGTGCGGCGGGGAGGTTTGGCTTCCATGTCGTCCGGCCCTGGTTACGCCGGGTCGGACGCGCGGCGGTGTGCCGCTGCTGCGTATTCCACCCGGACGCGGTTGCTATTTTGAGACTGCCGGACGATTATAAACCGAGCGTTCTAATATCAAACGGATACCGAGGGTTTTCGTTTGTGCGGCGGGCGCAGGCCATCTGGAAACTGCGTTTTTTTATCGATTTGCTCGCGCCGCCGGCTTCGTTGGGTTGTCCTTGCGTTTTCCTTGGGTTGTCCTCAAAGCCACGCCTTAACCCAGTGCACGACGAGCGGGCCCACGATCAGCACCCACGTCATCAGGCACATGCCGAGCGCAACCATCACCGCCGCGCTGCCCAGGTCTTTCGCGCGGCGCGACAGTTCGTGCCGTTCCAGCGAAATCCGGTCAATGGCCGCTTCCACGCTCGAATTCAGCAACTCGACGATCAGCACCAGTAGCACGGAGCCAAGCAGCAACACGCGCGATACCGGTTCGACCGGGACCAGTACGCCGCACGGAAGCAGAATCGCGGCAAGTGTCAGCTCCTGGCGAAACGCGCTCTCCTCGCGGATAGCGACGCGAAAGCCCGCGAGCGAGTTTTTCATCGCGTGCCAGGCGCGGGTCAGGCCGCGGTTGCCCTTGTATGGATTGAAGGGCAGAGGCGCGAGCGGGTCGTCGGGACCGAGCGGTTCGTGCTGGGCGTCGCTGTTCGCAGGTGTGCCGTTGGGGACGCGCCCTGCGCTTTGGTCGTTCCTGCGATGCCCGTCGATTCGATCCGGCACGGTGGATTCGCTGACGTCGTCGAACGGCTCGACGCCCGCGGTGTCGTGTTCGTTGGGGGCGTGAACGGCGCGCAGCGCGCCGTTCACGGACGCGCGGCTTGCGGGAGAGTATCTGCTTCGCATGGGCGGCCAGGCGCGCCGCGTCACGCGGCTGCGCTCTCCTCGCGATACGACGCACGCGGCAACGGCTTCAGATGCGCGGCGAACTGCTCCGAGGCCGCCGCCCACGAAAAGCGCTCGGCCCACGCACGCGCGTGCGCGCGGTCGATCTTGAGCGCTTCCAGACACGCGTCGCGCAGGTCTTCGTTCATCGCGCCGGCGCCGCCGTCGCCGAGCACGTCGATCGGGCCGGTAACCGGATATGCAGCGACCGGCGTGCCGCAGGCGAGCGCCTCGAGCAGCACGAGCCCGAACGTGTCCGTGCGGCTCGGAAAGACGAACACGTCTGCCGCAGCATAGACCCTGGCCAGTTCGGCTTGGGTGAGCACGCCTAGATAGTTGGCTGTCGGATAGCGCGATTTCAGCTCGGCCAGCGCGGGCCCTTCGCCGGCAACCCATTTCGAGCCGGGCAAATCGAGCTTCAGGAATGCCTCGACGTTTTTCTCGACGGCCACGCGGCCCACGTACAGAAAGATCGGCCGGGCGGTGTTCAGAACCTTCGAATCCATCGGGTGGAAGATGTCGAGATCGACGCCGCGCGTCCACAACACGACATTCGTAAAGCCGTATTTTTCCAGGTCGCTTTTGACGACCGGCGTCGGCGCCATCACGGCAAGCGACGGCTTATGAAACCAGTGCAGGAATTTGTACGTCGCGGCGAGCGGAATGCCGAAGCGTGCCTGCACATATTCGGGAAAGCGCGTGTGATACGCGGTCGTGAACGGTAGCTTGTGCTGGATCGCGTAAGCGCGCGCGGCCATGCCGAGCGGGCCTTCGGTCGCGATGTGCAGCGCGTCTGGCGCAAATTCGTCGATACGCTGGCGCAGCTTGCGGCGCGGCAGCAGCGACAGGCGAATCTCGGGATACGTCGGGCAGGGAATCGTCCGGAATTCGAGCGGCGTCAGCAAGTCGACGTGGTGGCCGAGCTGGGTCAGCTCGCGCGTGGTGTTCTTCAGCGTGCGCACGACGCCGTTGACCTGCGGTTCCCATGCGTCGGTGACGATCATGATCTTCATCGATTGGTTTCCTCGATTCGAGCCAGCAGAGGTTAAGAGGGATTACGCCGTCGCCCGGGCCTTTTGCACGCCCGCTTCCGGGGCTCGCATCACGGTCCAGTAGATCACCTTGAGTTCGCCTTCGTACGTCTCGACGAGCGCCGACAGGCTTTCGACCCAGTCGCCGTCATTGCAGTACAGCACGCCGTCGATGTCACGTATCTCGGCCTTGTGGATGTGCCCGCAGACCACGCCATCGCAGCCGCGGCGGCGCGCTTCGTCGGTCATCACACGTTCGAACGACGAGATGAAGTTCACCGCGTTCTTCACCTGATGCTTCAGGTATTGGGAAAGCGACCAGTATGGAAAGCCGAGCCGGCTGCGGATCCGGTTGAACCAGCGGTTCAGGATCAGGATCATCGTGTAGAGCGTGTCGCCGAGGTAGGCGAGCCACTTCGCGTGCTGGATCACGCCGTCGAACAGATCGCCGTGCACGATCCACAGGCGCTTGCCGGCTAGCGTGGTGTGGAACGCTTCGCCGCGCACGTGGATGTCGCCGAACGCGAGGTCGCAGAACTGGCGCGCCGCTTCGTCGTGATTGCCGGGCACATAGACCACCTGCGTGCCTTTACGCGCCTTGCGCAGCACTTTCTGCACGACGTCGTTGTGGGCCTGCGGCCAGTACCAGCCTTTTTTCAACTGCCAGCCGTCGATGATGTCGCCGACGAGATACAGATACTCCGACTCGTTGTAGCGCAGGAAGTCGAGCAGATATGGCGCCTGGCAGCCGCTCGATCCGAGGTGGATGTCGGACAGCCAGATCGTGCGGTAACGGTGCGGCTCCGCGTGCTCGTCGTCGTGCTGGGGCGCGTGCGTGTCGAGTGGCAACGGTGCTACGGGAAGCGGCAAGCCGTGGCTGTGGGTGGATTCGGGGCGGAACGCGACGGAGTCGACGCTCGGGCCAGTCTGGCGGAACAGGGAAGTCGCGGACGTTTTGGAGTCCATGGCTCACGCGTCGAGTTGCGGTGCCTGTATTGGGCCTACGGCGCGTGACTGTGCCGTGACAGTCATGAGAAGTTCTTATTACTGCGGCGGGCGAGACGGGGCGAGAGCGGGCGAGAGCGGGCGAGAAGGACGAGCGGGGACTGCAGGACGGATGCGGATATCTGGGCCAGGCCGCTTAGCGCGCGACGTCGATGACGCGCGTTCCGGCCAGGCGGTCATGAAGAAACTGACGGCTTGCGCCGAAACGGCCAGTGGCCGCCCACAACACGAACCAGATAGCAGCGATCACGAGGGTTTGCGGCAAGCGCAGGCCGAGGAGCGGATGCAACGCGAGCGGCGGCAGAAACCATAGCCACGCGAGCACGTAGCGTGCAATCGCCCGCCACGCGGAGAGCGGCGCGCCGCTGGCCGCGACCACGCGCAGACGCCAGGTTTTCATCGGCAGGGTCTGGCCGCTGTGAGTCCAGAACCACACGAAATAGAGGCCAACGACGAGGCCGATCCACGCTGCCAGCAGATTGTGGTGCGTGAGTCCGTTGCGCTGCTGCGTGAGCGTGCTGAACAGATAACCGGCGACGAAAACGACGCCGAACAGCAGCAACGCTTCGTAAAGCAGCGCGGCGAGACGGCGGCGCACGGTAGGCGGGGTGTCCGTTGAACCGGGCGGCTTGGCCAGGGACGGACTCGCGTCGGAGTTCGAACTGGATCCGGAAGTCACGCGCGGTTCTGACACGGGCAGGCGCGGTTCACGAACCGTTGAAAATCGACGGCGCTTCCGCCGGGGAGACCGGCAGCGGCGTGGCCGGCACGAAGCTGCCGGCGGCCGGGATACCCGGCAGCGAAGCCGGGCTCGGCAAAGACACGGCCGCCGCTGCGCTCGCCGACGACGTGCCGCTAGCGGCACGCTCGCGCGCATTGACGAGCCGGTCGAGCCCCTTGATCTCGCTGCGGCCCGACGGCGGCGCGCTGACCACGCTCGGACGCCGCTTGTGCTCACTCGCGGCAAGCCGCTGCTTCAGTTCTTCCGGCAACTCCTGGTAGGCCTTCCACGCGTTCTGACGCGCTTCACGGGGCAATTGCTTGGAAACCTGGTAGTTTTCACGCGCGACGCGGCGCTGATCCGGCGTCATGCGCACCCATTCGGTCATCCGCTCACGCAGGCGTTTTTGTGCATCGGTTGACAACTTCGAGTAACGCGATGCGATCTTCAGCCATTTTCGTTTGCGTTCGTCGCTGAACGAATCCCACTGCGCCTCGAATGGCGCGAGGGCCATGTGCTCCGCGGCGCTCAGGCGTGACCACGCCAGCGGGCTTTTGCTGCCAGGCAGGCCGGGCAATTCGACGCCGAGTGCGGGCGCGGGCGCGGGCGCCGCGCCGTTACCGGTCGCGGCAGGCGCGCCGGCGGGCGAAGGGCTCGGGTAAAAGCGCGGATACGTCGCGGCAAACGACACGAGAGCCGCAATCGCACATCCGAAAACAACGGCAAGACCGCGCTTGTAGCTCACCCGAACACTCTCCCGCTCAGTGGGCGCGCGAAAGATACGCGTTGAAACCGTGGTCGAGATAGGCATTGAGCGGCAGGTCGTCGCTTAACATGGCGGCATCGATATCGGCGAGTTCAGCCGTGCGCTGCTGGTCTTCCCAGTAGGCAATGCCGACGAGGCTCACGACGAGCGCAGCGAGCGGCCACGCGAGAGCGAAGCGGCGCAGCGGCGAACGGCGGCGTTGTGGCAGCTCGCCATGCGACAGACCGCCCGGCATACGCGCTCCGGCGAGAGCGGGCGCGAACACCGGCGCGCTCACGGTTTCGGGCTTCTTGCGGGCGAGCGCGGCGCGGCGCGCCGCGGCGAGTCGATCGACGGTGGCGGGCGGAATGCTGGCGGCGTTTTCGTCGAGCGCGCGGCGCACCTGGCGCGCGAACTCGAGTTCTTTTGTTTCTTGGGAGCTCATAGCGTGATTCCTTTGGCCTTGAGCGCTTGCGCCAGCGTGTGGGTGGCCCGCGAACAGTGCGTCTTCACACTGCCTTCGGAGCAGCCCATTGCGGCGGCAGTCTCGGCGACATCCATATCTTCCCAATAACGCATGAGAAACGCCTCCCGTTGACGTGCCGGTAACTTTCGGATCTCGTCGTCGATCATCTGCAAGACCTGTTCGCGTTCGAGCTTCTGTTCGTTGCTCTCGGCGCCCGCCGAGCCCTGCTGGGCCTCGAACGTTTCCAGCGGATCGAATTCGTCGTCGTCGGCATTACCTAGCGACGAGAAGAGACTGACCCACGTATTGCGTACTTTCGCACGACGGAAATGGTCGTGCATCGCATTCTGCAGAATACGCTGAAACAGCAGCGGAAGCTCGGCTGCCGGACGGTCGCCGTATTTTTCGGCGAGCTTGATCATCGCGTCCTGCACGATATCCAGCGAGGCGTCGTCGTCCCGCACGGCGTAGACCGTCTGCTTGAATGCGCGCCTTTCGACGCCCGCCAGAAAATCGGCGAGTTCCTTGTCTGATGCCATCCGTTTGGGGGTCGGCGCAGCGAGCGTGCGCGTAATCGTTCGAAAAATGTCGTAAAACTCGCGGATGCTAACAAACTTTTGCGAAAGCAGGGGCGAAAGGTGGATTGGCCGACATCTTCATGACGTTGTCAGGCGGTCAGAAAAGCGCGTCAGGGACGGCGGTTCGGGCAATATTTGCTTGACCGCGCGGGCGTCTGCCGCTATCGTCGCTGGTTCGCAACATAAGTGACTTGTCTCATTGAGGTGTGGCCCAAGAAGCTCACCTGTCAACTGGACGCGCCGCTTGAACCCGAGCCACAAGCCCGGCAGAGAGCACCCGATCAATTTTTTGCCGAAAATTCGAAAGGTGAATTGAATGAATATGCCCAGCGCGGAATTCTCCACGTCGGATACCACTCCACAACACGAAGCTGACTCTATCGGCGCCACCGTGCTCATGAAGGCACTGGCCGACGAAGACGTCGAATTTGTTTGGGGCTATCCCGGCGGCTCGGTACTCTACATTTACGACGAGCTGTACAAGCAGGACAAGTTTCAGCACATTCTCGTGCGTCACGAGCAGGCCGCGGTTCACGCCGCCGACGCTTATTCGCGTTCCACCGGCAAGGTCGGTGTGTGCCTCGTGACCTCCGGCCCCGGCGTCACCAATGCGGTGACCGGTATCGCCACCGCCTACATGGATTCGATCCCGATGGTCGTGATCAGCGGCCAGGTTCCGACTGCCGCGATCGGCCAGGACGCGTTTCAGGAGTGCGATACGGTCGGCATCACGCGTCCCTGCGTGAAGCACAACTTTCTCGTGAAAGACGTGCGCGATCTCGCCGCGACGGTCAAGAAAGCGTTCTACATCGCCCGTACCGGCCGGCCCGGCCCGGTGCTGATCGACATTCCGAAAGACGTGTCGAAGGCGCCTTGCCAGTACGAGCCGATCAAGACGGTTTCGCTGCGCTCGTATAACCCTGTCACCAAGGGGCACTCCGGTCAGATCCGCAAGGCGGTTTCGCTGCTGCTGTCGGCGAAGCGTCCGTACATCTACACCGGCGGCGGCATCATCCTGGCCGATGCGTCGCGCGAGCTGAACCAGTTCGCGGATCTGCTCGGCTACCCCATCACGAATACGCTGATGGGTCTGGGCGGCTACCGCGCGAGCGACAAGAAATTCCTCGGCATGCTCGGCATGCATGGCACGTACGAAGCCAACATGGCGATGCAGCACTGCGACGTGCTGATCGCAATCGGCGCTCGCTTCGACGACCGCGTGATCGGCGACCCGGCGCACTTCGCGTCGCGTCCGCGCAAGATCATTCATATCGACATCGATCCGTCTTCCATTTCCAAGCGCGTCAAGGTCGACATTCCGATCGTCGGTGACGTGAAGGAAGTGTTGAAGGAACTGATCGAACAGTTGCAAACGGCCGAGCATGGCCCGGACACCGCGGCGCTCGCCGACTGGTGGAAGGACATCGAAGCCTGGCGCGCGAAAGACTGCCTCAAGTTCGACCGCAAGAGCGACGTCATCAAGCCGCAGTACGTGGTGGAAAAGGCGTGGGAATTGACCGACGGCAATGCGTTCGTCTGTTCCGACGTCGGCCAGCATCAGATGTGGGCTGCGCAGTTCTATCGCTTCAACAAGCCGCGCCGCTGGATCAATTCGGGCGGCCTCGGCACGATGGGCTTCGGCCTGCCGGCGGCGATGGGCGTAAAGATGGCGCACCCGGACGACGACGTGCTGTGCATCACAGGCGAAGGCTCGATCCAGATGTGCATTCAGGAACTCTCGACCTGTAAGCAGTACGAGACGCCTGTGAAGATCATCTCGCTGAACAATCGCTATCTGGGCATGGTCCGCCAGTGGCAGCAGATCGAATACAGCAAGCGCTATTCGCATTCGTACATGGACGCCTTGCCGGATTTCGTGAAGCTCGCCGAAGCGTACGGCCACGTCGGCATGCGCATTGAACGCACGGCCGACGTCGAACCGGCGCTCAGGGAAGCGCTGCGCCTGAAAGATCGCACGGTGTTTCTCGACTTCCAGACCGATCCCACCGAAAACGTCTGGCCGATGGTACAGGCCGGCAAGGGCATCACCGAGATGCTCATGGGTTCGGAAGATCTATAACGACCGTTTCTGACGCCGGCTTCGTCACGCACGCCTTCACGAAGGGCGAGTGCGGACGAAGCGGCGCGAAGCCGCTCGCGTACATCGACAAATATCTGGAAGAAGCGAAACATGAGACACATTATTTCCGTCCTGCTGGAAAACGAACCGGGCGCGTTGTCACGCGTGGTGGGTCTCTTCTCGGCACGCGGCTACAACATCGAAACCTTGACGGTGGCTCCGACCGAAGACCGTTCGCTGTCGCGCATGACCATCGTCTCCATTGGCTCGGACGACGTGATCGAACAGATCACGAAGCATCTGAACCGCCTGATCGAGGTGGTGAAAGTGGTCGACCTTACCGAGGGCGCCCACATCGAGCGCGAGCTGATGCTGATCAAGGTGAGGGCGGTCGGCAAGGAACGTGAGGAGATGAAACGGATGTCGGATATTTTCCGCGGCCGCATCATCGACGTCACCGAAAAGACCTACACGATCGAACTGACGGGCGCAGCCGACAAGCTCGACGCCTTCATCGAAGGGCTCGACGCCACAGCGATTCTCGAAACTGTCCGCACGGGCAGTTCGGGCATTGGGCGCGGCGAGCGCATTCTGAAGGTGTAACCCGCACCGCTTCGATTCGGCCGGGTGGCGTTCATCACCGTCCGGCCTTGCAACACAACATTCGCAGTATCTGAATCTCTCTGAATCATCCGAATTTAGCCAAGGAACCGACATGAAAGTTTTCTACGACAAGGACGCCGATCTCTCCCTCATCAAGGGCAAGCAGGTCACCATCATCGGCTATGGCTCGCAAGGCCATGCGCACGCGCTGAACCTGAAGGAAAGCGGCGTGAACATCACGGTCGGTCTGCGCAAGGGCGGCGCATCGTGGAGCAAGGCTGAGAACGCCGGCCTGCAGGTCAAGGAAGTGGCGGAAGCCGTGAAGGGCGCGGACGTCGTCATGATGCTGCTGCCGGACGAGCAGATCGCCGAAGTCTATGCCAAGGAAGTGCATGGCAACGCCAAGCAAGGCGCTGCACTCGCATTCGCACACGGCTTCAACGTTCACTACGGTCAGGTGATCCCGCGTGCGGATCTGGACGTGATCATGATCGCGCCCAAGGCGCCCGGCCACACGGTTCGCGGCACCTACACGCAAGGTGGCGGCGTGCCCCACCTGATCGCCGTTGCGCAAGACAAGTCGGGCGCGGCGCGTGACATCGCTCTGTCGTACGCGGCAGCGAACGGCGGCGGCCGTGCGGGCATCATCGAAACGAACTTCCGCGAAGAAACTGAAACCGACCTGTTCGGCGAACAGGCCGTGCTGTGCGGCGGTACCGTCGACCTGATCAAGGCCGGTTTCGAAACGCTGGTTGAAGCCGGCTATGCGCCGGAAATGGCGTACTTCGAATGCCTGCACGAACTGAAGCTGATCGTCGACCTGATCTACGAAGGCGGCATCGCGAACATGAACTACTCGATCTCGAACAACGCCGAATACGGCGAGTACGTGACGGGTCCGCGCATCGTGACGGCTGAAACGAAGAAGGCGATGAAGGCCGTGCTGACCGACATTCAGACGGGCGAGTACGCAAAGAGCTTCATCATCGAGAACAAGGCCGGCGCACCGACGCTGCAATCGCGCCGCCGTCTGACGGCCGAGCACCAGATCGAGCAGGTCGGCTCGAAGCTTCGCGCCATGATGCCGTGGATCGCGAAGAACAAGCTGGTCGACCAGTCGAAGAACTAAGAAGTCCGTTTTATCGCCTTATACCGGCGCGGCGCACCGCCGCATGCGCCGGTAATGCAAAAAGCCGCCCGAGGGTGCTGAACCCCGGGCGGCTTTTGCTATCCTACGGTTTTACGTGCGACACGCACGCTCGTGTCCGTCAGCCCCACGTTACGGGGCATCGACTAGAGGGTTATTGAGGAAGGTCTTGACTGGACTCACCATGCCCTCCGCAGGCGGCTCCCTTGTGAGCTGCACTTTAAGCAGTAGGTGTGTTCCTTATGGACGCACCTTGGTAGTGAACACGGGACACGGTGCAGTCTGCCGTCAACCGTATTGCATTGACCTGATTACCGTCAGGTCCCGCCCAGTCAGCGGCTTCATCTCCGCCGACAGGGCGGGGTGATGTTTGCAATTCCCGCGCCTTCGGGCAACGGAGTCGCTAAACGATACGAGCGAAAGCTCGGCGTGTCATTGTTCGGCCTCGCTGGCTGCATTGGCGAGGGTAGTGAACCTGCTGTACGACCAGCAGTAGCCTAGGAAGACATGCGTCACTGGCAATGGTGAGGTGTGAAGCTCTTCTAACAATGTACCCCCCGGAAGTTCGGGCGGATGGTGGCTGTGAAACGACCATCTGGAGACTCCCAGCAGCAACGGGGTTGAGGGGCTAGGCTGACTGATACGGTTAACGTAAGTGAATTGCTGATAAACCTCGTAAGTAGGACGGTGCCAAAGCTGCTGGTAGGCATCAACCAAAAGGGTGTGCGGTCGGATAGCTCGCTGTAAATTCGGGCTACGTCGTCTTCGGACCGCCGGGGAATAGGCAGAACCTAAGTCAGTCGTGTGACATGTCGGGAACGTGGTAAGCCTGTATGGTTGCCGGCGCAGTGAGGCTGGCAGGCGGACCGTGAGGAATGCTGTTAATTGTGCAGGTAGAGGACGACGGAAAAAGCGAAGGCCGGGCTGTAATGGTCCCGATAGGGGTTGAGACATCACCTCACGCGAAAGCGGGCAGACTTCCGTCTGGTCTACCGTCGCAAGACGGCTGACTGACCTTTAGCTGGAACTGGTGATTGCGGGCGGCTTCTTAGTCGTCAGTGCTTGTTGTTTACCCCCTTGCGGGAGCAGATCGCTCCCGCAAGGGGTGATCTGTTCTCCGCTCGGGATTCACTTCTTCGAGTAGGAGAGCAGCATGAAAGTATCTGGCCGAAAGACTGGATCTGCGCTTTCCCATGCGCCGGACAACTGGTACGCCGTAGATTGGCGGCGGGTTGAACGGAACGTGAGAGGGATGCAGATACGAATTGCGAAGGCGACGCGGGAAAGTGACTGGCGCAGGGTGAAAACCCTGCAACGGATGCTGACCCGCACGTTGTCCGCGAAGCTTTATGCGGTACGACGTGTTACGCAGAACCAGGGTGCGCGAACGGCGGGAGTCGATCGTGAACTGTGGGATTCGCCTGAGAGCCGATGGGAAGCCATCGGCAGGTTGAAGCGGCGCGGATATAAGCCTCTGCCATTACGGAGAGTCTTTATCCCCAAGGCCAATGGAAAAGAACGCCCTCTGGGCATTCCAACCATGCGGGACAGGGCGATGCAAGCTCTGTATCTGCTGGCTCTGGAGCCGGTGTCGGAATCGACGAGCGACGCGAACTCGTATGGGTTCAGGCTGAACCGCTCGACGGCTGACGCCATGTCGCAGATTTTCGTCGCCATGTCCCAAAAGGGCTCAGCCCGCTGGGTACTGGAGGCGGATATCAAAGGCTGCTTTGACCACATCAACCATGAATGGCTGGAGAACCATGTCCCTATGGACAAGGAAATCCTCCGGAAGTGGTTGAAGGCTGGCCTGATTTATAAAGGTCAGCTACAGGCGACTGAGGCTGGTACGCCGCAGGGAGGGATCATCTCCCCGACGCTGGCGAACGTGACGTTGAACGGGCTGGAGCGTGAACTGATCGCGCACCTCGGTGCGAAGTTCGGGATCGCAAAGGCGAAGAAGCTGAAAGTGAATGTGGTGCGGTACGCGGATGACTTCGTGATTACTGGTGACTCGCAAGAGGTGCTGGAGCAGGAAGTTCGGCCTTGGGTGGAAGCATTCCTTGCCGTTAGAGGATTGCAACTTTCCGAGGAGAAAACACGGATCACGCACATTGACACAGGCTTTGATTTCCTTGGGTGGAATTTCCGAAGGTACTCGGGAACGCTACTCATCAAGCCGAGCAAAAAGAACGCGCAAGCGTTCTATCGCAAGGTGGCGGAAACGATCAGCGGTAACAAGACGGTGAAGCAGGCGAGTCTGATCCGGCTGCTGAACCCGATGCTACGAGGCTGGGCGCGGTATCACAGTCCTGTAGTAGCCAAAGAGGCGTACAGCCGCATGGAGTCTTTGATTTTCCGGAGGCTCTGGCGGTGGTCTAAGAGGCGGCATCCGAGCAAGAGTGCCGACTGGGTGAGAAAGAAGTACTTTCACTCAGAGGGCAGCCGACACTGGGTGTTTGCTGTTCCAGTGGTTCGTGAAGCAGGAAAGGGGTTACTTGAGCTGTACCAGATCAGCGGTACAGAAATCAGGCGACACAGAAAGGTCAAAGGGGCGTTCAACCCATTTGACCCAGAGTGGGAGCAATACGGCGAGCAGTTGCGCGAGGCACGCATGGAACATTCGATGCGACACCGGCGACAATGGGTTTCGTTGTACATGTCACAGAGCGGATTGTGCGCGCACTGTGGATGCGCTCTGACGAAGGAAACCGGTTGGCATGACCATCATCTGGAATATCGGATGCATGGTGGATCGGATGCTCTTTCGAACAGGGTTTTGCTTCACCCGGACTGCCACCGGCAAGTGCACGCAGGTAAAATTGCAGTAACTAAGCCGGCCCGGGACTAACCCCGGGCTTTGTTTGTAGATTTGAGCCGTATGCGGGGAAACTCGCACGTACGGTTCTTAGGGGGCTCCTCTTCCGCGAGGAAGGGGGGCTACCCTCCAAAAATACTGAAGCCACCCATGAATTACCCACATCCGATCATCGCGCGAGAAGGCTGGCCGTTCATCGCCATCGCGGCCGTCGTTGCATTACTGGTTCACGCCTTCGCGGGATTCGGCTTTGCGTGGCTGTTCTGGCTGATCCTGATCTTTATCGTGCAGTTCTTCCGCGATCCGGCGCGCCCGATTCCGACTCAGGCGAATGCCGTGCTATGCCCGGCCGACGGCCGCATCGTCGCAGTCGAAACCGCGCATGATCCGTACGCCAATCGCGAAGCGCTGAAAATCAGCGTCTTCATGAACGTGTTCAATGTCCATTCGCAGCGCTCGCCTGTCGACGGCGCGATCTCGAAGGTCGAATATTTCCCTGGCGCTTATCTGAATGCCGCAGTGGAGAAGGCTTCGCTCGAAAACGAACGCAATGCAATCGTGATCGAAATGGCCGGTGGGCAAACGGTTACGTCGGTGCAGATCGCCGGTCTGATCGCGCGGCGCATTCTTTGCTATGTACGTGCTGGCGAGCCGCTTACGCGCGGCCAGCGCTATGGCTTTATCCGCTTCGGTTCGCGTGTCGATGTGTACCTGCCTGTGGGTAGCCGTCCGCGAGTGTCTATCGGCGAGAAGGTGTCGGCGTCGTCCACGATCCTCGCTGAACTGTAAAGCGGCACAAAGGAGATTGTCCGAATGGCCGCATTCAAACCGCGCCGACCGCGCACCAGTGGACCGTTACCGCGTCCGTTTCGCCGCAACAAGCCGCTCGGTACGGATTCACCCGTGGTGGAGAGTCGCCGCGCGCAGCGTCAGCAATTTCTGAGAAAGCGCGGCATCTATCTGCTGCCGAACGCGTTCACCACGGCGGCGCTCTTTTGCGGCTTCTTTGCCGTCGTCCAGGCAATGAACGTGCGTTTCGAAGTCGCGGCAATCGCGATTTTCGTGGCCATGGTGCTCGACGGCATGGACGGCCGCGTCGCCCGTATGACGCATACGCAAAGCGCATTCGGCGAGCAGTTCGACAGTCTGTCCGACATGGTGTCGTTCGGCGTTGCGCCGGCGCTCGTCATGTATGAGTGGATTCTCAAAGACCTGGGCCGGTGGGGCTGGCTTGCGGCATTCGTCTACTGTTCGGGCGCGGCGTTGCGGCTTGCGCGCTTCAACACCAACATCGGCGTGGTCGACAAGCGTTTCTTCCAGGGCATGCCGAGCCCGGCAGCCGCGGCGCTGATTGCAGGCTTCGTGTGGCTTGCCACAGACAACCGCGTGCCGCTCAAGCTCGTCTGGCTGCCGTGGGTCGCTTTCGTGCTGACGATCTATGCGGGCGTCACGATGGTGTCCAACGCGCCGTTTTACAGCGGCAAGGCGCTCGACGTGCGGCATCGCGTGCCCTTCGGCGTGATTCTGCTGGTGGTGGTGGCATTCGTGCTGGTGTCGTCCGATCCGCCTCTGATGCTGTTCGGCCTGTTCGTGTTGTACGGTCTGTCCGGCTATGTGTTCTGGGGCTATCAGGCGCTCCGCGGCAGGGCGAATCCCGCTCGTTCGGTCGCGCACGACCGGTAGTCTGGTGTGCATGCACGCTATGCACGTGCAGTCCGAGAGCTTGCGAAGTATCGAATCGGCGACCTTGGGGTCGCCGATTTCATTTCCGGACGCCGGTCTCAATCTCGCTCCGACGCGCGCTGCGTGGAGGTTTGACGTCAATTGCACGGCGAAGGGAATGCCGCTATAGTCGTTGGATGACTGCGTCCGCGTTGGCTTTCCAGTCGCAGTAAATGCGGCAAGAACTGGGCGGCGCCACGAGCCACGATCGAGCCACCAGGAATCACGAAGATCCACTAAGAGCTACGATCCAGCCGCGCCGCGAACCTCGACAAGCCGGCGCATCGATTGCGCTGACCGTCGCACTGACCCGGCTGGTGCCCGTTGCGCTTCATCCATGGTTGAGCGTTGCTTGCGGCGCTCACGGCGGCGACATCCACGTCCAATATCCGATTCCCACAATTGAACGACTCCGCAGGAGACTCGACATGTCCGACAAACTGATCATTTTCGACACTACGCTGCGTGACGGCGAACAATCGCCCGGCGCGTCGATGACGAAAGAAGAAAAAATCCGTATCGCGAAGCAACTCGAACGGATGAAGGTCGACGTGATCGAAGCAGGCTTCGCGGCTAGTTCGAATGGCGACTTCGACTCGATCCAGACAATCGCCGGTCTGATCAAAGAGAGCACGGTGTGCTCGCTCGCACGGGCGAACGACAAAGATATCCAGCGTGCAGCCGACGCGCTCAAGCCCGCTGAGCGTTTCCGCATTCACACGTTTATCGCCACGTCGCCGCTGCACATGGAAAAGAAGCTGCGCATGACGCCAGACCAGGTGTTCGAGCAGGCGAAGCTGGCGGTTCGTTTCGCCCGCAAATTCACCGACGACGTCGAGTTCTCGCCGGAAGACGGCAGCCGCTCGGACATGGACTTCCTGTGCCGCGTGCTGGAGGCGGTGATCGCAGAAGGCGCGACCACCATCAACATCGCGGACACCGTTGGTTACGGCGTGCCCGAACTCTACGGCAACCTCGTGAAGACGCTGCGCGAGCGCATTCCGAACTCGCACAAGGCGGTGTTCTCCGTGCATTGCCATAACGATCTCGGCATGGCGGTGGCGAATTCGCTGGCCGGCGTGCAGATCGGCGGCGCACGTCAGGTCGAGTGCACGATCAACGGTCTCGGCGAGCGTGCGGGCAATACGTCGCTCGAAGAAATCGTGATGGCCGTGAAGACTCGCAAAGACTATTTCGGCCTCGAACTCGGTCTCGATACGACTCAGATCGTCCCGGCTTCGAAGCTCGTATCGCAAATCACCGGTTTTGTCGTACAGCCGAATAAAGCGGTGGTGGGCGCGAACGCATTCGCGCATGCGTCGGGCATTCATCAGGATGGCGTGCTTAAGGCGCGCGACACCTACGAGATCATGCGCGCGGAAGACGTGGGCTGGAGCGCAAACAAGATCGTGCTCGGCAAGTTGTCGGGGCGCAATGCGTTCAAGCAGCGTCTGCAGGAGTTGGGTATCGCGCTCGACAGCGAGGCCGAACTGAACACGGCGTTTGCCCGCTTCAAGGAGCTAGCCGATCGCAAGGCGGAGATTTTCGACGAGGACATCATTGCGATCGTCACCGAAGAATCGGCTGAAGCGCAGCAAAAAGAGCACTACAAGTTCCTGTCGCTCTCGCAGCATTCCGAGACCGGCGAGCAACCGCATGCAAAAATCGTATTCGCGATGGACGGCAAGGAGATCACCGGCGAGGCGCGCGGCAACGGTCCCGTGGATGCCACGCTCAACGCAATCGAAACGGAAGTCGGCAGCGGCTCGGAGTTGCTGCTTTACTCGGTGAACGCAATCACCACCGGCACTCAGGCGCAGGGCGAAGTGACCGTGCGGCTTTCGAAGAGCGGACGCATCGTCAACGGCGTGGGCACCGATCCGGATATCGTCGCGGCTTCCGCGAAGGCTTATATCTCCGCGCTCAACAAGCTCTATTCGAACGTCGACAAAGTGAATCCGCAGCGTTCCGAATAAATTCGCGGCAGCGGCTCATGCGCTGCCGTCGCTAGAAAACGATGCCCCGCGCCTTCAGTGGCGCGGGGCTTTTTTTTTATTGCGGCATGCTGGTCTCGCTCGTTCGCCGCAGTCTCCCCACGTTACTCGGTCGCCGTACGTCGCATCGACCAGCCGCGCGCCGCGCGCGCCTGGCCTCGCGCCTGATGCCGCACTTCGACTGCAATGCCGCGGCGTGGCGCATCCTCGACAAAGGCATCGAGCAGTTCACGCACATCGTGGTCGACGAAATCGGCGCGCGTCGCATCGACTATCAGTGTCGCGCCGTCGGGAATCTGCTGCAGGTAGTGCTTGAGCGGCACCTTGCCGAGAAACGACACGTCTTTGCGAAACGACAGCAGGTAATGATCGCCATGTTGTGCAAGCACGATCGGACTGCGCAGATTCGCATACAGCGCAAGCATCACGCTGCACAGAATGCCGAGCACGATGCCGATCAGCAGATCGGTCGCGAGTACGCCGACGAGTGTGACGATGAACGGCGCGAACGGCGCGAAGCCCTGTCTCGCGACCGCGACGAACAGTGACGGCTTGGCGAGCTTGAGTCCCGTGAAGATCAGAATCGCCGCAAGACAGGCGAGCGGAATCAGGTTGATGACGCTCGTCAACGCAAACACGCTGACCAGCAGCAGCACGCCGTGAATGATCGCCGACAGACGGCTTTGTGCGCCAGCATGCACGTTGGCGGAACTGCGCACGATCACCGCCGTAATCGGCAGGCCGCCAATCGCGCCCGCAATCAGATTGCCGACGCCTTGGGCCTTCAGTTCACGATCGGGCGGCGCCGGGCGGCGTTCGGGGTCGATCTGCTCGACCGCTTCGAGGCTCAGCAAGGTTTCGAGACTTGCAACGATCGCCAGCGTGATCGCGACGCGCCACACGTCCGGGTTCGCGAGTTGGGCGAAATGCGGCCCGAAGTCGGCCCACTCGAGCGCGACGCTCAACGCCGCGAACGATTCCAGCGACGGTAACGCAACGCGATGTTCGGCGGGCGGCGCGAGCGAAGGCGCGAGCACGTGCAGCAGCAACGTAGCGCCGATACCCAGCAAGACCACCGCGAGCGGCGCTGGGACGATGCGCACCAGCGCGAAGCGGCGCATCGGGCGAGTTTCCCAGCCAATCAGGATCGCCAGAGACAGCAGCGTGATCACGCAGGCGACGAGCGAGATCGAGCCGAACGGCGCGACTATCGTGCCAGCAGCTTGCGCGGAGGCGGGCGCGTCGCTTGCCGCTTGTCCGGCGACCAGCCCGAGCGCAAGCGGGAACTGCTTGACGATCAGCAGGACGCCGATTGCGGCCAGCATGCCTTTGATGACCGGCGACGGCACATAGGCGGCGAAACGGCCCGCCTTGAGCATACCGAAGCCGAACTGGATCGCGCCGGACAGCAACACGGCCGCGAGGAACGCCGAAAAGCTTCCAAGCTGCGCGATTCCGCCGACGACAATCACGACGAGACCCGCCGCCGGTCCGCTGACGCTCAGGCGCGAGCCACTGAGAACCGCGACCACGAGGCCGCCGACGATGCCTGATACAAGTCCGGCAAACGGCTCGACGCCCGACGCATTGGCGATGCCAAGGCACAGCGGCAGAGCTACGAGGAAAACGACGGTGCCGGCTAGCGCGTCGCGCTGAAATGTCGAAAAGAAAGCTCGAAGGTTCATGGTGTCGGTGCTGGGAATAAGTGATGCCTGATCAGAGGCGAAGGCTGAACCGGATAGGCCCTGAACGATGCCGCGCTTCAGGCGGCGCTATGGGCGGCGGTCTCGCAGGTCATTGCATCGTCGGCTTCGTAACCGGACGCGAGCACCTTGATGCGCCCGTCTTCGAGCGCAAAGATCCAGCCGTGCACGAGCGGCGCAGTGTCGGCGTCGCGCACGATCGGATTCGCACGAAGCTGGCTGACCTGTTCGAGCACGTTGAGTTCGGCGAGGCGGTCGACGCGCTCGCGTTCGCTCACGTGTGTGTCGAGTTCATCGCGATGAATTCTCGCGAGTGAACAGAGCGGCGCGATACGGCGGTTTACGTGCGGCAGGCTCGGGTCGGGCGGCAACAACGAGGCACGCACGCCACCGCAACCGTAATGTCCGCAGACGATCACGTGCCCGACCTTGAGCACGCGCACCGCGTATTCGAGGACGCTCGCGGAGTTGTCGTCGTCGGGACGGAACAGGTTGGCGATATTGCGGTGTACGAACAGGTCACCGGGCTCGCAGTGCGTGATGGTTTCGGCCGGCACGCGGCTATCGGAGCAGCCGATCCACAGTACGTGCGGATTCTGTCCGCGTACCAGATCGCGGAAAAACTCGGGGTTGCGCTCGGCGGTTTCGTGCGCCCATGCGACGTTGGCGACGAGAAGGCGTTTGGGACGATTCATCGATAGCGGCTCCATAAAGGGCGCATCGTCCGGTGCAGCAATCACGGCTGTGCCGTGTGGTCGCGCTCGTTGTTCCGCAGTCGGACCTGCATCGGATCAATGCTTACAAAAGCCTTTCTATCAAAAAATTAATGGCCTGTGTGTGAAATAAAATTCGTTGCTATGCGAAATAAATAAAAAAAACCGCTCCAGGGAGCGGTTTTGGGAGATGCGTGGGTAGGACTCGCAGCAGGGCTAGAACAAGTTGCGGCGGTCGGGATCATGCAGCGGATCCGGCGTTTTCTGCGTGAGACGCAGCACACCCTGATCGTCGAAATAGAAACTGAACATCATGTACCAGTAGTCGTCCTCGAGGTAACGATAGGTCCAGACTTCGCGCTTCATCAGCGGGAAGTAGGACGTCTCCACCGGGCGGCCAAAGTTCACCAGCACGTCGCTTCTCGTCCAGTTGCCGATTTCCGCGCGATAAAACTCGTTCGGCTGCAGTACCTGGCGGACGTTCACGATCTTGCCGGAGGCGTCGATGTCCGCGGCGGTGGTCGTTTCGCCCATTGGCTGGGTCGGCCACATCAGCCGCTTGCCGCCGTTTGGCAAATCGTAGCTTTCGCGCGGCGGGCCGAGGCGCGCGACGATTGTCGATTCGTCCGCGCCCGCCTGATATTGTTGCCAGGGCTGCGCGCAGCCGGCGAGGGCGAGCGCGCTCAGGCACACGAGCGCCGCGCGGCGCACGCGCCCGGTAGCCGGCGCCACGATCAAGGCCGCCTTACGGTGATGGCGGTTCAACATGATTCCTCCGATGGCTTTCAAGTAGTGTTTTTATCATCAAGACGGATTATTTTGACACGCGCCGCCGCAAAAGAATTGCGATGCGCGCGCGCAGGCCGGTCTGCTCGATAACGGTTGGCGCGGCTTGCTTATTCCGTTGTCGACGCCCTATGATCCGCGCTTCGACGAATCAGACGGAACGGACGATGGCGAAGTGGCAATGGAAGACGGCCGTAGCTTTGGCAGCACTCTCGGTGGCGGTGTCTGCGGCCAGCGCGGCTGCGGCGCAGACGCCGCAACCGGCGCGGACACCGGAAGCGGCGCCGGGCCCGACCGGCGCGCCGATCCAGCTGGCGCTGATCGAAGGCATGTCAGGTCCGTTCGCGAACGCCGGCGCGGCAGTGGAGCGCAACTTGCGCTACGGCGTCGAACAGGTGAATGCGCACGGCGGTGTGAAGCTTGCGGACGGCGCTCATCCGTTCGAGCTGGTCGTGCTGGACAGCAAGGGCGGCACCGAAGAGGCGCTGACGCAACTGCGTAGCGCAGCCGACCGTCACATCGGCTACATCCTGCAGGGCAACAGTTCGGCGGTCGCGGCGGCGCTGATCGGCGCAATTGAAAAGCAGAACAGCCGCGAGCCGGGCAACCGCGAGCTATTTCTCAACTATTCCGCCGACGACCCGGCACTGACCAACGCCAATTGCAGTTTCTGGCACTTTCGCTTCGACGCGCATGCGGGTATGCGCATGGACGCGCTTGCCGACGTGATCCAGCGCGACGTGGCGGTGAAGAAGGTGTACCTGCTGAATCAGGACTACAGCTTCGGCCACGACGTGAGCCGTCTCGCGCGTTCGGCGCTGTCGGCGAAGCGCCCGGACATTGCCGTGGTCGGCGACGAGTTCCATCCGATTGGCCGTGTAAAGGATTTTGCGCCGTACGTCGCGAAGATCCGTGCGAGCGGCGCGAACGCCGTCATTACCGGCAATTGGGGCAACGACCTGACGCTGCTCGTGAAGGCTGCGCGCGAGCAGGGGCTCGACACGAAGTTCTACACGTTCTACGGCAACAGTCTCGGCGCGCCTGCCGCGCTTGGGGACGCGGGCGTCGGCCGCGTAATCGCCGTCGCTGACTGGCATCCCAATGCGGGCGGCGCGGCCTCCGACGCCTGGTACGAGGCGTTTCGCGCCCGCTTCCCGGCCCCGCAGGACGACTACCCGGTATTGCGCATGCCGCTGATGATCGAAACCCTCGCCGCGGCGATGAATCGCGCGAAAAGCGCCGATCCCGCGGCGGTCGCGCGGGCGCTCGAAGGCATCCGGTTCGACAACGGCTTCCACCCGTCGTGGATGCGGGCGGACGATCATCAACTGATCCAGCCGCTTTACGTGATGGAAATGGACAAGGTCGGCACGCGCGGTGTGCGCTTCGATAACGAGGGCTCCGGCTTCGGTTTCCGCACGGTGCTGGCGTTGCCGGCAGAGCGCACCGTGCCGGCGAGCGCGTGCAAGATGAAGCGACCCTGACCGGTCGATGCCTGCGCGCGGTGTTCTCGTGGTCGCTGTCCGGCGCGGCAGGGCAGGGTTCGCGGCGGAATCGTGCTGTGCTACAATACGCGTCCCGTTGCGGTACCGGCTGTCATGCAAGGTGTCTGGCAGCGCTAGTTCGCGCGGGTAACCCACGGCACGGCCTTTCTTCCGTGACCGCCTGTCTAGTTATCAAGGAAATCGACATGTCCGCAGTTGATACAAGCAAGAAGTCCGAAGTCGTTGCGCAATTCGCACGCGCAGCCAACGACACCGGCTCCCCCGAAGTTCAGGTCGCGCTGCTCACGACCCGCATCAACGAACTGACCGTTCACTTCAAGGCACACGCGAAAGATCACCACAGCCGCCGCGGTCTGCTGCGCATGGTGAGCCGCCGCCGCAAGCTGCTCGACTACCTGAAGGGTAAGGACGCGGATCGTTACCGCGCACTGATCGAGAAGCTGGGTCTGCGTAAGTAATCGGCCAGTCGTTCAGCAAGATGCCTGTGTCAGTTCCACTGATACAGGCATTTTGTTTTTGCGCGGTGCGCTTCATGTGGGGCGCACAGCCTGTAGTCCGCCGCGGCGTGCTGGTTGATGCGGCGGGCAGTAAGCAGTAAAAGCAGTAAAAAAGCAGCAAATACAGAAACATGGCCGGGCTTCAGGGCGGAGCTTTGTGTCATTCCAGCGATTCGCGCGCTTAGTCGACGTAAGCAATGCAGACGGCGCAGAGCGTGGCTCTCTGGAATGGCATAACACTACTCTTCCCATGCGGCGCCGGTCCTGGCGTTGCCGCGCCGCTTCTGGTCCGCGCGGCATAACGATGAGGAAAAGCAATGACTATGTTCAGCAAGATCGTCAAAGAATTTAAGTGGGGACAACATAACGTTCGCCTCGAAACCGGCGAGATTGCTCGCCAGGCGAGCGGTGCGGTGATCGTCGACGTCGAAGACACCGTGGTTCTGGCGACCGTGGTGGGCGCCAAGACGGCCAAGCCGGGCCAGGACTTTTTCCCGCTGACCGTCGACTATCTCGAGAAGACCTATGCCGCCGGCAAGATCCCGGGCGGTTTCTTCCGCCGCGAAGGCCGTCCGTCTGAGGGCGAAACGCTGATCTCGCGCCTGATCGACCGCCCGCTGCGCCCGCTTTTCCCGGAAGGCTTCTACAACGAAGTCCAGGTCGTGATCCACGTCCTGTCGCTGAACCCGGAAATCCCCGCCGACATTCCCGCGCTGATCGGCGCGTCGGCGGCGCTCGCCGTGTCCGGTTTGCCGTTCAACGGCCCGGTCGGCGCTGCACGCGTGGCCTACATCAACAACGAATATGTGTTGAACCCGACGCGTCCGCAAATGAAGGAATCGGCGCTCGACCTGATCGTCGCCGGCACGGAACGCGCGGTGCTGATGGTGGAATCGGAAGCGCAGCAACTGAGCGAAGAAGTGATGCTCGGCGGCGTGGTGTTCGGCCATGAGCAGATGCAAATCGCGATCGACGCAATCCACGATCTGGTCCGCGAAGGCGGCAAGCCGGAATGGGATTGGCAACCGGCCGCGAAAAACGAGCCGCTGATCGCGCGCGTGACGGAACTGGCGCAAGCCGAACTGCTCGCCGCTTACCAGATCCGCGACAAGCAGGCACGTTCGACCAAGCTGAAAGAAATCTACGCAGCAGTTTCCGCGAAGCTGGAGCAAGACGCGTCGGCAAACGGCACCGTGGCGGCCGACAAGGCAACCGTCGGCAACGTGCTGTTCGACATCGAAGCGAAGATCGTCCGTACGCAGATCCTGAACGGCGAGCCGCGTATCGACGGCCGCGACACGCGCACCGTGCGCCCGATCGAAATCCGTACCGGCGTGCTGCCGCGTACGCACGGCTCGGCACTGTTCACGCGCGGCGAAACGCAGGCGCTGGTGGTGGCGACGCTCGGCACGAAGGGCGACGAGCAGAACATCGACGCGCTCGAAGGTGAGTATCGCGAACGTTTCATGCTTCACTACAACATGCCTCCGTTCGCGACCGGCGAAACCGGCCGCGTCGGTTCGCCGAAGCGCCGTGAAATCGGTCACGGCCGTCTCGCCAAGCGCGCGCTGGCCGCGTGCCTGCCGAGCGCCGACGAATTCGGTTACTCGATTCGCGTCGTGTCGGAAATCACGGAATCGAACGGCTCTTCGTCGATGGCGTCCGTGTGCGGCGGCTGCCTCGCGCTGATGGACGCCGGCGTGCCGATGAAGGCGCACGTCGCCGGCATCGCCATGGGCCTGATTCTCGAAGGCAACAAGTTTGCCGTGCTGACCGACATCCTCGGCGACGAAGATCACCTCGGCGACATGGACTTCAAGGTGGCGGGCACCGAACATGGCGTGACCGCGCTGCAGATGGACATCAAGATCCAGGGCATCACGAAGGAAATCATGCAGGTCGCTCTCGCGCAAGCGAAGGAAGGCCGTATGCATATCCTGAGCAAGATGACTTCGGCGGTGTCGGGCGCGAACACGCAATTGTCGGAGTTCGCACCGCGCATGATCACCATCAAGATCAATCCGGAAAAGATCCGCGACGTGATCGGCAAGGGCGGCTCGGTGATCCGCGCGCTGACGGAAGAAACCGGCACGACGATCGATATTTCCGACGACGGCGTCGTGACCATCGCGAGCACCAGCAGCGAAGGCATGGCCGAAGCGAAGAAGCGTATCGAGAACATCACGCTTGAAGTCGAAGTGGGTCAGGTGTACGAAGGCACCGTGCTCAAGTTGCTCGATTTCGGCGCGATCGTGAACATCCTGCCGGGCAAGGACGGTCTGCTTCACATCTCCGAAATCGCCAACGAGCGTATCAAGGACATCAACGACTACCTGAAGGATGGCCAGCAAGTGAAGGTCAAGGTCATCCAGACGGACGAAAAGGGTCGTGTGCGTCTGTCGGCAAAAGCTTTGCTGAACGACGGCGCGCCGAGCGCGCCGCAAGGCGAGCCGACGCCGCAGTAAGGCAGTAGCGGCACAACGGCCGGCAGCGCGTATGCGCGCCGGCCGTTTTTCATGATGGGCGCAGGGTGGATTGCCTTGCAGACGAACCGATTCGACAGGTGAATAACCGGGTAGAAGCGGCGGCTTTATCGGCGGTTCACGCGGCTCGTGCCTGATTCCCGTGATCCGGCGACAATGCAGGGAACGCGGACGAACGCGGGTACGCAACGCAATCCAATCTTGGAGTTGACGCAGATGAAAGCGATCGAAATCACGGAATTCGGAGCGCCGGAAGTTCTCAAGCTCGCGGAGCGGCCCACGCCGCAGCCAAAAGCGGGGGAGGTGCTGATCAAGGTGGCGGCTTTTGGCATCAACCGTCCGGACGTGTTTCAACGCAAGGGCGCCTATGCGCCGCCTCCGGGCGCCTCCGACCTGCCGGGGCTCGAAGTGGCGGGCGAGATCGTCGGCGGCGACATCGACGCGAAGAACAATCCGTTCGGCCTGAAAATCGGCGATCGCGTATGTGCGTTGTTGGCGGGCGGCGGCTACGCCGAGTATGCGACCGCGCCGCTTCTGCAATGCCTGCCGGTGCCGAGCGGCCTGTCCGATGTCGAAGCAGCCTCGCTGCCGGAGACTTTTTTCACGGTCTGGAGCAATGTGTTCGATCGCGCGCAACTCGGCAAGGGCGAGGGCGGCCCAAACGAAACGTTGCTCGTGCAGGGCGGCTCGAGCGGTATCGGCGTCACCGCGATCCAGATTGCCCATGCGCTGGGTTTTCGCGTGTTCGCAACCGCCGGCTCGGACGAAAAGTGTCGTGCGTGCGAGGCATTGGGCGCGGAGCGCGCCATCAACTACAAGACGGAAGACTTCGTCGAAGTCATCAAGTCGCTGACTAACGACCGTGGCGTGGACGTGGTCCTCGACATGGTGGCGGGCAGCTACGTGTCGCGCGAACTCACGGCACTCGCCGACGGCGGGCGCGTTGTGCTGATCGCGCTGCTAGGCGGCGCGAAGGCGGAATTGAATTTGAACGAGGTGCTGCGCCGCCGGTTGACGGTGACCGGTTCGACGTTGCGTCCTCGGCCAGTTGAGTTCAAGGCGAAAATTGCCGCACAACTCAAGGCGCAAGTGTGGCCGCATCTGGAAGGCGGTCGGATCAAGCCGGTGGTGCATCGCGTGTTTCCAGCCGCGCAGGCCGCTGAAGCGCATGCGCTGATGGAAAGCAGCACGCACGTCGGCAAAATCGTGCTGACTTGGGGTCAGGACGCTTGATGCTGGCTCACGGCGGGATTCGGTGCGCACAGGCTTGTTTGACCCGATCTCGCCCACGCAGTAAAATTGCGCGTTTTGCGCACGCTGCATGAATTCGAAGGGCGGGTTGCGAGGTACGCAAACGGTGCGCACAAAGAGTGCATACCAAGCCCGCCGCCAAGACACCGCAAGCAGACGACAAGGGGCAAGACGAGACGATGTCCACGCAACGAGGGAAACTGGTAGTTGGTAACTGGAAGATGCACGGGTGTCTCGCCGATAACGCGGGGCTGTTGCAGGCGGTGGCGAAAGGTGCCGCAGAACTCCCGGCCGACGTGCGCGTGGGTGTTTGCGTGCCGAGCCCGTACCTCGCGCAAGCGCAGTCGTTGCTGGAAGGCAGCCGGGTGGTGTGGGGCGTGCAGGACATTTCCGCTTTCACGCACGGTGCGTATACCGGTGAGGTGGCTGCGCAAATGGTGGCGGATTTCAGCGCCGCGTTTGCCATCGTCGGGCATTCGGAGCGCCGCGCCTATCATCGCGAAAGCGCCGAGCTGGTCGCCGTAAAGACGCAGCGCGCGCTCGAGGCGGGATTGACGCCGATCGTATGCGTCGGCGAAACGCTCGAGGAGCGCGAAGCCGGATCGACCGAGCAGGTAGTCGGCGCGCAGCTCGACGAGGTGCTGGCCAAGCTGTCGGCGGATGAAGCGGCGCGTATCGTGGTTGCGTACGAGCCCGTTTGGGCGATCGGCACCGGCAAGAGCGCGAGTTCCGAGCAGGCGCAGGCGGTGCACGCTTTCTTGCGCTCGCGTCTTGCGGCAAAGGGCGCCAGTGTTGCGAATGTGACGCTGCTGTATGGCGGCAGTGTGAAGCCGGACAACGCGGAAGAGTTGTTCAGTCAGCGGGATATCGACGGTGGCCTGATCGGCGGCGCGTCGTTGAAGGACAAGGATTTTCTGGCGATCTGCAAGGCGGCGGCTGCAACGACAGCCGCGACTTAAGTGGCTCGCCGTCGTCGAGGATGACCCATTCCGGGGTCTCGCAGCCTGCGAGGCCCGGCTAAATAAAGACTCAGGTGAGTGTAATGCTGTATTTGAAAACATTGATTATCGTCGTTCAGCTGTTGTCGGCGCTCGGGGTCATCGGCCTCGTGTTGCTGCAGCACGGCAAAGGCGCCGATATGGGCGCGGCTTTTGGCAGTGGAGCGTCGGGCAGCCTCTTCGGCGCCACCGGGTCGGCAAACTTTTTGTCGCGGACAACGGCAGTGCTCGCCGCGGTGTTTTTTGTAACCACGTTGACGCTGACCTACCTCGGTGCGTATCGCGCAAAGCCTTCTGCAGGCGTGCTCGGTGCGGCGGCGACGGCACCTGTTGTAGCTTCTGCCGCTTCGGCGCCGGCAGGTGGTTCGGGTGCGTTGGCGGCATCGGCTGCGTCCGTGCCCGCTACCGACGTGCCGAAATAAATTTTCGTAGAAAGTGGTTTTGTGCGTTGAACAAACTGTTTAGAGCAGTTACAATCTAAGTCTTGAAGCGATTCGCGGGTTTTATAAGTTGTTTTCCCGGATTGCATACAGTGCCGACGTGGTGAAATTGGTAGACACGCTATCTTGAGGGGGTAGTGGCGAAAGCTGTGCGAGTTCGAGTCTCGCCGTCGGCACCAAATGTTATCTAATGCCAGCCGCTTGCTTCGCTTCGGCTGGCATTTTCACTTCTGGCGCACGGATTGCGCTCAATCCGTGACATGTACGTCTCAGAAGTGATTTCGCGTCAGGGGTGCTATGCTCCTGACGGCACTCAGAACCAACCGATTGAGGATAGTCTTGAACCTCGCAGCCTATTTCCCCGTCTTGTTGTTCCTCGTTGTGGGCACCGGTTTAGGCGTAGCACTGGTCAGCATTGGCAAGATCCTCGGTCCCAACAATCCCGACACCGAGAAGAACGCACCCTACGAGTGCGGCTTCGAAGCATTCGAAGATGCGCGCATGAAGTTCGACGTGCGCTATTACCTCGTCGCCATTCTCTTCATCATTTTCGACCTTGAAACCGCGTTCCTGTTCCCGTGGGGCGTCGCCCTGCGCGACATCGGCTGGCCCGGCTTCATGGCAATGATGATTTTCCTGCTCGAATTCCTGCTGGGCTTCGCCTATATCTGGAAGAAGGGCGGCCTCGACTGGGAATGATGGTTTAATCGCCGGTTTGCGTGGGTGGCCAAGGCTTGCCGCCCCGTCTGGAGTGGAAAGCAAATGAGTATCGAAGGGGTCTTGAAGGAAGGGTTTGTCACCACAACGGCTGACAAGCTGATCAACTGGACGCGTACCGGCTCCCTGTGGCCGATGACGTTCGGTCTTGCATGCTGCGCGGTCGAGATGATGCATGCGGGCGCTGCCCGTTATGACCTCGACCGCTTTGGCGTGGTGTTTCGTCCGAGTCCGCGTCAGTCGGACGTGATGATCGTCGCCGGCACGCTTTGCAACAAAATGGCGCCGGCTCTGCGCAAGGTGTACGACCAGATGGCCGAGCCGCGTTGGGTGATTTCGATGGGCTCCTGCGCGAACGGCGGCGGCTATTACCACTACTCGTATTCGGTAGTGCGTGGCTGCGACCGCATCGTGCCGGTCGACGTCTACGTACCGGGCTGCCCGCCAACAGCGGAAGCGCTCGTGTACGGCGTGATCCAGTTGCAGGCCAAGATTCGCCGCACTAACACAATCGCCCGTCAATAAGGCAACGCCTCCCCCACAATATGGCAAGCAAACTCGAGACCCTGAAAGCGAACCTCGAGGCGGCATTTGGCGGCCTCCTGCTGAGCACCACCGAGGCAATCGGTGAGTTGACGATCGTCGTGAAAGCAAGCGACTACCTCAACGTGGCAACGCGTCTGCGCGACGACCGCTCGCTCGGTTTCGAGCAGATGATGGACCTGTGCGGCGTCGACTATCAAACCTATGCCGACGGCGCTTATGACGGTCCGCGTTTTGCGGCCGTTCTGCAGTTGTTGTCGGTGCAGAACAACTGGCGTGTGCGGCTTCGCGTATTCGCGCCTGACGACGAAATGCCCATTCTGCCATCGGTGGTCGACGTGTGGAATTCGGCGAACTGGTACGAGCGCGAGGCATTCGACCTGTATGGCATCGTCTTCGAAGGCCATCCGGATCTGCGCCGTATCCTGACCGACTACGGTTTCATTGGTCACCCATTCCGCAAAGATTTCCCTGTCTCCGGGTACGTTGAAATGCGTTACGACCCGGAAGAAAAGCGCGTCGTCTATCAGCCTGTGACGATCGAGCCGCGGGAAATCACGCCACGCGTGATCCGCGAAGATCGCTATGGCGGTCTGAAACACTAAGAGAACGCCATGGCAGAGATCAAGAACTACACGCTCAATTTCGGTCCTCAGCACCCGGCAGCGCACGGCGTGCTGCGTCTCGTGCTGGAGCTCGACGGCGAAGTCATTCAGCGCGCCGATCCGCACATCGGCCTGCTGCATCGCGCGACTGAAAAGCTTGCCGAAACCAAAACGTTCATTCAGTCGGTGCCGTACATGGACCGTCTCGACTACGTGTCGATGATGGTCAACGAGCACGGCTATGTAATGGCAATCGAAAAGCTGCTCGGCATCGAGGTGCCGGTACGTGCCCAATACATTCGCGTGATGTTCGATGAAATCACGCGTGTGTTGAACCACCTTATGTGGATCGGCGCGCACGCGCTCGACGTCGGCGCAATGGCAGTGTTTCTGTACGCGTTCCGCGAGCGTGAAGATCTGATGGACGTGTACGAAGCAGTGTCAGGCGCACGGATGCACGCGGCTTACTATCGTCCGGGTGGTGTCTACCGCGATCTGCCGGACGCGATGCCGCAGTACAAGGCGTCGAAGATTCGCAATGCGAAGGCATTGTCGAAGATGAACGAGAACCGTCAGGGTTCGCTGCTCGACTTCATCGACGATTTCTTCACGCGTTTCCCGAAGTGCGTCGACGAATACGAAACGCTGCTCACCGACAACCGGATCTGGAAGCAGCGTCTGGTCGGCATTGGCGTGGTCAGCCCGGAGCGCGCCCTGCAAATGGGTATGTCCGGTGCAATGCTGCGCGGTTCCGGCATCGAATGGGATTTGCGCAAGAAGCAGCCGTACGAAGTCTATGAAAAGCTCGATTTCGACATTCCCGTCGGCGTGAACGGCGACTGCTACGACCGCTACCTGGTTCGCGTCGAAGAAATGCGCCAGTCCACGCGAATCGTGAAACAGTGCATTGAGTGGCTGCGCAAGAATCCGGGCCCTGTGATGATCGACAATCACAAGGTTGCTCCGCCGTCGCGCGTGGGCATGAAGTCGAACATGGAAGAACTGATTCACCACTTCAAGCTGTTTACGGAAGGCTTCCACGTACCGGAAGGCGAGGCTTACGCCGCCGTCGAACACCCGAAGGGCGAGTTTGGTATCTACCTGGTGTCGGACGGCGCGAACAAGCCGTATCGCCTGAAGATCCGCGCACCCGGCTACGCGCATTTGTCCGCGCTCGACGAAATGGCGCGCGGTCACATGATCGCCGACGCCGTAACGATCATCGGCACGCAGGATATCGTGTTCGGCGAAGTAGATCGCTAGGACGTAATCATCGGCGCGCGCCTTCAGGAGGTTCCGAAGGCGCGCGTCAAGCAAGGAACGCCGGGTCTGTCGCAGCACGAAGTGAGCGACAGGTTTTCGTTCGGTAGGAATTGAAAGAGTCGTGTCTGAAAATGATCTCAGCTGAAGGCCTGAAAGAAATCGATCGTGCGATCGCGAAGTATCCCGCCGATCAGAAACAGTCCGCCGTGATGTCGGCGTTGGCCACTGCTCAGGAAGAGCATGGCTGGCTGTCGCCCGAACTCATGCAGTTCGTCGCGGACTATCTCGGCATGCCGGCAGTCGCCGTGCAGGAGGTGGCAACCTTCTACACGATGTACGAGACGTCGCCGGTCGGCAAGCACAAGATCACGCTCTGCACGAACCTGCCGTGTCAACTCGGCCCGGACGGCGGCTCCGACAGCGCCGCTGAATATCTGAAGCAGAAGCTCGGCATCGACTTCGGCGAAACCACGGCTGACGGCAAATTTACCTTGAAAGAAGGTGAATGCATGGGGTCGTGCGGCGACGCGCCGGTGATGCTGGTGAACAACCATCGCATGTGCAGCTTCATGAGCCGCGAGAAGATCGACCAGCTGCTCGAGGAACTTTCGAAATGACGTCTTTACACGATCGTCACATCAAACCGCTGATTCTCGCTGGCCTGAACGGCGACAACTGGCATCTCGAAGACTATGTGGCGCGCGGCGGTTACGCCCAGCTGCGTCGCATCCTTGAAGAAAAGATTCCGCCCGAGCAGGTGATCGCCGACGTCAAGGCGTCGGGTCTGCGCGGCCGTGGCGGTGCCGGTTTCCCCACCGGCCTGAAGTGGAGCTTCATGCCGCGTCAGTTTCCGGGCCAGAAGTACCTGGTCTGCAATTCGGACGAAGGCGAGCCGGGTACGTTCAAAGACCGCGACATCCTGCGCTTCAATCCGCATTCGCTGATCGAAGGCATGGCCATCGGCGCATACGCGATGGGCATCACGGTCGGCTACAACTATATCCACGGCGAAATCTGGGAAGTCTACAAGCGCTTTGAAGAAGCGCTGGACGAAGCTCGTCGCGCAGGTTTCCTCGGCGAGAACGTCATGGGTTCGGGCTTCTCGTTCGAACTGCATGCGCACCACGGTTACGGCGCCTACATCTGCGGCGAAGAAACCGCGCTGCTCGAGTCGCTGGAAGGTAAGAAAGGCCAGCCGCGCTTCAAGCCGCCGTTCCCGGCGAGCTTTGGCGTGTACGGCAAGCCGACCACGATCAACAACACCGAGACGTTCGCGGCTGTGCCGTTCCTGCTCGCGATCGGGCCGCAGAATTATCTGGAAATCGGCAAGCCGAACAACGGCGGCACGAAGATCTTCTCGATCTCGGGCGACGTCGAGCGTCCGGGCAACTACGAGGTTCCGCTCGGCACGCCGTTCGCAACGCTCATGGAGCTCGCTGGTGGCATGCGCGGCGGCAGAAAGATCAAGGCTGTGATTCCGGGCGGTTCGTCGGCGCCGGTGATCCCGGGCGACGTCATGATGCAGACGGACCTGGACTACGATTCCATCGCCAAGGCCGGCTCGATGCTCGGCTCGGGCGCGGTCATCGTGATGGACGAGACGCGCTGCATGGTGCGTTCACTGCTGCGTTTGTCGTACTTCTACTACGAAGAGTCGTGTGGTCAATGCACGCCTTGCCGTGAGGGCACGGGCTGGCTGTACCGCGTCGTGCATCGCATCGAGCACGGCCTTGGCCGACCGGAAGATCTGGATCTGCTGAACTCGGTTGCGGAAAACATCATGGGCCGCACGATTTGCGCGCTCGGCGATGCAGCGGCCATGCCGGTGCGCGGCATGCTCAAGCACTACTGGGACGAATTCGAATATCACGTCGCTCACAAGCATTGCCTCGTCGGCGGTCATGCGGGCGCCGCGGCGGCTGCGGAAACAGTGGCTGCCTGAGCGGGCGGTAAGCGACCCCGGTAAGCGACCGGACAAGCGGTCCATAGGAACGCTGCACAGGTACGTACCAGAACACGTCAACCACGGGATTTCATTGCCTGAACGGGCGATGAACGGGGCGAACGATTGAGCGGTAACAGGTTAAGGAAGATTGACCATCATGGTTGAACTTGAAATAGACGGCAAGAAAGTAGAAGTGCCCGAAGGCAGCATGGTGATCCAGGCTGCGCATAAGGTCGACACGTACATTCCTCACTTCTGCTATCACAAGAAGCTGTCGATTGCGGCCAACTGCCGGATGTGTCTCGTCGATGTCGAGAAAATGCCGAAGGCCGTGCCCGCATGCGCGACGCCGGTGTCGGCCGGCATGATCGTGCGCACCAAGTCGGACAAGGCGGTGAAGGGCCAGCAAGCCGTGATGGAATTCCTGCTGATCAACCACCCGCTGGATTGCCCGATCTGCGATCAGGGCGGCGAGTGCCAGTTGCAGGATCTCGCGGTGGGCTACGGCAAGTCGTCGTCGCGTTATAGCGAAGAAAAGCGTGTCGTGTTCCACAAGAATGTCGGCCCGCTGATCTCGATGGAAGAGATGTCGCGTTGCATTCACTGCACGCGCTGCGTGCGCTTCGGCCAGGAAGTGGCCGGCGTAATGGAACTCGGCATGCTGGGCCGCGGCGAACATTCGGAAATCACGTCGTTCGTCGGCAAGACGGTCGACTCCGAACTGTCGGGCAACATGATCGACCTGTGCCCGGTCGGCGCGCTGACCAGCAAGCCGTTCCGCTACAGCGCACGTACCTGGGAACTGTCCCGCCGCAGGTCGGTGAGCCCGCATGATTCGGTCGGCGCGAACCTCGTGGTGCAAGTGAAGAACAACCGCGTGATGCGTGTTCTGCCGTTCGAAAACGAAGCCATCAACGAATGCTGGATTTCGGACAAGGACCGCTTCTCGTACGAAGGCCTGAATAGCCCGGAGCGTCTGACGCAGCCGATGCTGAAGCAGGGCGGCAAGTGGGTCGAAACCGACTGGCAGACCGCGCTCGATTACGTGGTGAAGGGTCTGAAGGGCATCAAGGGCGACCACGGCGCGAACGCGCTGGCCGCGCTCGGTAGCGCCCATAGCACGGTCGAAGAACTGTTCCTGCTGAAGCAACTCGCTCAAGCGGTCGGCACGCCTAACGTCGACTTCCGTCTTCGTCAGTCTGACTTCTCGGCTCCGGTCAACGGCACGCCGTGGCTCGGCACCGCGATTGCGGATCTGTCGAACATCGACTCGGCTCTGGTGATCGGCTCCGATCTGCGTCGCGATCATCCTCTGTTCGCCGCGCGCCTGCGTCAGGCCGCAAAGGGCGGCGCGAAGCTCACGCTGGTCCAGGCAACGGGCGACGACGCGCTGATTCCACAAGGTCAACGCCTGTCCGCAGCGCCGTCGGCGTGGCTCGACACGTTGGCTGGCATTGCATCGGCGGTCTCGCAAGCGAACGGTACAGCGCTGCCTGAAGCTTTCTCGAGCGCACAAGCTACGGACTCGGACAAGGAAGTCGCGAAATCGCTCGCAACGGGCGAACGCCGTCTCGTGCTGCTCGGCAACGGCGCGGTGCGTCATCCGGATTTCGCAGTCATTCATGCGGCAGCCCAATGGATCGCGGACGCAACCGGCGCAACGCTCGGCTTCATGACGGAAGCCGCCAACACGGTTGGTGCGCATCTGGTGAACGCATTACCGGGCGAGGGCGGCCTGAATGCTCGCGAGGTGTTCGAACAGCCGCGCAAGGGCTATTTGCTGCTGAATGTCGAACCTGAATTCGATACAGCGAATCCGGCTCAAGCTTTGGCGGCGCTCAAGCAAGCTGAAATGGTTGTCGTGATGTCGCCGTTCCAGACCGGCGCAGAATACGCAGACGTGCTGCTGCCGATCGCGCCGTTCACGGAAACGGCCGGCACGTTCGTCAACGCTGAAGGTACGGTGCAGTCGTTCAACGGCGTCGTGCGTCCGCTCGGCGACACGCGCCCGGCATGGAAGGTGTTGCGCGTGTTGGGTAGCCTGCTCGGCGTGCCCGGCTTCGAATACGACACGGCGGAAGAAGTTCGCCAGGCTGCTCTCGGCGACGGCGAACTGCAATCGCGTCTGTCGAACAGAACCGGCGTGGCAGTTGCGCGCGGCAAGACGGCAGAGGCGGCGGAAGGCAGGTTCGAGCGGATCGCCGACGTGCCGATCTATCACGCCGACGCGCTCGTCCGTCGCGCGGAGTCGCTGCATCTGACCGCCGCGGCGCGTGCCGCGAACAACGTCGGCCTGCCGGCTGCGCTGTTCGACAAACTGGGTTTGAAAGAAGGCGACGCGGTTCGCGTGCGCCAGGGCGAGCAATCGGTGCAGTTGCCGGCCGTGCGCGACGCGAATCTTGCGGAGACGGTCGTCCGCGTATCGGCGGCTACGCCTGCCGGTGCAGCGCTGGGCAGCCTGTTCGGTGAACTGGTGGTGGAGAAGGCGTAAATGAGCTTGTTCGATACGATCAACTCGGGCGGCACCCAGCTTCTCGGTGTGGCATGGCCCACGGTGTGGGCACTGGTGCGCATCCTTGTGGTGGCCGTCGTGATCCTGCTGTGCGTGGCTTACCTGATTCTGTGGGAGCGTAAGCTGATCGGCTGGATGCACGTACGTCTCGGCCCGAACCGCGTCGGCCCGGCGGGTCTCTTGCAGCCTATCGCCGACGTCCTGAAGCTGTTGCTGAAAGAAGTGATTCAGCCTGCTCAGGCAAGCCGCTGGATCTACCTGATTGCGCCGATCATGGTGGTGGTGCCGGCCTTCGCGGTCTGGGCGGTCATTCCGTTCCAGGCAGGCGCGGTGCTCGGCGACATCAACGCGGGTCTGCTGTACGCGATCGCGATTTCGTCGATCGGCGTGTATGGCGTGATTCTGGCCGGCTGGGCGTCGAATTCGAAATATGCGTTCCTCGGCGCGATGCGTGCCGCGGCGCAGATGGTCTCCTACGAAATTTCAATGGGCTTCGCGCTGGTCGTCGTCCTGATGACGGCGGGCACGCTGAACCTGTCGGGCATCGTCAATTCGCAGGAACAGGGGTTCTTTGCATCGCACGGCCTGAACTTCCTGTCGTGGAACTGGCTGCCGCTGCTGCCCATGTTCGTGGTTTACTTCATCTCGGGCATTGCCGAAACGAACCGTCACCCGTTCGACGTGGTGGAAGGGGAGTCGGAAATCGTCGCGGGCCACATGATCGATTACTCGGGGATGGCGTTTGCGCTGTTCTTCCTCGCCGAGTACATCAACATGATCGTGATCTCGGCCTTGGCGTCGACACTGTTCCTCGGGGGCTGGAGCGCACCGTTCGGGTTCCTGTCGTTTATCCCCGGCATCTTCTGGCTCGTCCTCAAGGTCTTCCTGTTGTTGTCGGTGTTCATCTGGGCGCGTGCCACATTCCCGCGTTACCGCTATGACCAGATCATGCGTCTCGGCTGGAAGATTTTCATTCCGGTTTGCGTGGTATGGCTGGTGGTGGTCGGCTTCTGGATTATGTCGCCGTGGAATATCTGGAAATAAAGGGCGGATGAACTCATGACCGCAATCCAAAATTTTTTCAAGACCTTCTTTCTGACGGAGCTCCTCAAGGGCCTCGCGCTGACCGGACGCTATACGTTCCAGCGCAAGGTCACGGTGCAGTTCCCGGAAGAGAAGACGCCGATGTCGCCGCGTTTTCGTGGCCTGCATGCGTTGCGCCGCTATGAGAATGGCGAAGAGCGCTGCATCGCATGCAAGCTGTGTGAAGCCGTGTGTCCCGCGCTCGCCATCACGATCGAGTCGGAAACGCGCGAGGACAACACGCGCCGCACGACGCGTTACGACATCGACCTGACCAAGTGCATCTTCTGCGGTTTTTGCGAGGAAAGCTGTCCGGTCGACTCGATCGTCGAGACGCACATCCTCGAATATCACGGCGAGAAGCGCGGCGATCTGTACTTCACGAAGGAAATGCTGCTGGCCGTGGGCGATCGCTACGAAGCGGAGATCGCCGTGAACAAGGCTGCCGACGCACCGTATCGTTGAACGTTCCAGTTGTCGAAGCGGTAGATGCGGCAGTCGCGCATCGATATCAGTAAATGCAGCAGTAACACGGCCTGTTGTCGGGCCGAGCGCCGCGGCCTGAGCGCCGCGGCACGGCGCACCTGTGCGGCTGTTCTGGCGGGTTTCACGCTGTTGCCAGACACACGTGCCAAAGAAAATGCCTGACGATGGCCTAACGATGAACCGGTAATCATGGAATTCACGACCGTACTGTTCTACATCTTCGCGCTGCTCCTGGTGGTTTCAGGGCTGAAGGTGATCACCTCGCGCAACCCGGTGTCGTCCGCACTGTTTCTCGTGCTGGCGTTCTTCAACGCAGCCGCGATCTGGATGCTTCTGCAAGCCGAGTTCCTCGCAATCCTGCTGGTGCTGGTCTATGTGGGCGCCGTGATGGTGCTGTTCCTGTTCGTCGTGATGATGCTCGACATCAACATCGACGTGCTGCGAAAGGACTTCAAACGCTTCGTACCGATGGCCACCGTGGTGGGCGCGATCATCGTGCTCGAAACCGCGCTGATCCTGTGGCACGGCTACGGCGCGACCAGCACCGTGGTGCGTGACACGACCGCCGCCGCGAACGGCATGGGCGACTGGTCGAACACTCGCCTGATCGGCAAGGTGATCTACACCGACTACATCTTTGCATTCGAAGTCGCCGGCCTCGTGCTGCTGGTGGCGATCATCGCGGCAATCGCGCTGACCACGAGCCACAAGAAAGACAGCAAACGCCAGAACGTCAGCCAGCAGGTGAAGGTGCGTGCCCAGGACCGTGTGCGCGTCGTCAAGATGCCGTCGGAAAAGAGCGCTGCAACCGTCGCGGCGGAAGAAGCCGCAGCAGCGGCGGCAGCTGCCGAATCGGCATCTGCCAAGAACAGCTGAGCGGACAGGAGATAGAAACCATGTTGACCCTTGCTCATTACCTTGTGCTCGGCGCGATTCTCTTTGCGATAAGCGTCGTTGGCATTTTCCTGAACCGTCGCAACGTCATCATCATCCTGATGGCGATCGAACTGATGCTGCTCGCGGTGAACACCAACTTCGTCGCTTTCTCGCATTACCTCGGCGACGTACATGGTCAGATTTTCGTCTTCTTTGTGCTGACGGTTGCGGCAGCGGAAGCGGCAATCGGCCTCGCAATTCTGGTGACCCTGTTCCGTAGCCTCGACACGATCAATGTCGAAGATCTCGATCAGCTCAAAGGTTAATTTCAGGAAAAGCGGTTATGTCCACGATACTCAATGAAAACCTGCTGCTAGCGATTGCGCTGGCACCGCTGGCCGGTTCCCTGGTTGCTGGGCTGTTCGGCAAGGCGGTAGGGCGCGCGGGTGCGCACTCGGTCACCATTCTCGGCGTTGCGATTTCGTTCGTGCTGTCGATGATGGTGTTCTTCCAGGTGCTGGACGGCGCGAGCTTCAACGCGACCGTCTACGAATGGATGACGATCGGCAAGACGAAGTTCGAAGTCGGCTTCCTCGTCGATTCGCTGACGGCAATGATGATGTGCGTCGTGACCTTCGTGTCGCTGATGGTGCACATCTACACGATCGGCTACATGGCCGACGACGACGGTTATCAGCGCTTCTTCTCGTACATCTCGCTCTTCACGTTCTCGATGCTGATGCTCGTAATGAGCAACAATTTCCTGCAGCTGTTCTTCGGCTGGGAAGCAGTGGGTCTCGTGTCGTATCTGCTGATCGGCTTCTACTTCACGCGTCAGTCGGCGGTGTACGCGAACATGAAGGCGTTCATCGTGAACCGCATCGGCGACTTTGGCTTTCTGCTGGGTATCGGCCTGCTGTTCGCGTTTGCCGGATCGATGAACTACGGCGACGTGTTTGCAAAGCGCACCGAACTCGCGGCATTGAGCTTTCCGGGCACCGATTGGGGCCTGCTGACGGTAGCCTGCATCTGTCTTTTCATCGGCGCAATGGGTAAGTCGGCGCAGTTTCCGCTGCACGTGTGGCTGCCCGATTCGATGGAAGGCCCGACGCCGATTTCCGCGCTGATTCACGCGGCAACCATGGTGACGGCCGGTATCTTCATGGTCACGCGCATGTCGCCGCTGTTCGAACTGTCGGATACGGCGCTGTCGTTTGTCATGGTGATCGGTGCGATTACCGCGCTGTTCATGGGCTTCCTCGGGATTGTCCAGAACGACATCAAGCGTGTGGTGGCGTATTCCACGTTGTCGCAACTCGGCTACATGACGGTCGCGCTCGGCGCGTCGGCTTACCCGGTCGCCGTGTTCCACCTGATGACGCACGCGTTCTTCAAGGCACTGCTGTTCCTTGGCGCCGGTTCGGTGATCATCGGTATGCACCACGATCAGGACATGCGCAACATGGGCGGCCTGCGCAAGTACATGCCCATTACGTGGATCACGTCGCTCGTCGGTTCGCTCGCGCTGATCGGCACGCCGTTTTTCTCAGGCTTCTATTCGAAAGACTCGATCATCGACTCGGTAAAGCTGTCGCATCTGCCGGGTTCGGGCTTTGCATACTTCGCCGTGGTGGCCAGCGTTTTCGTTACCGCGCTGTATTCGTTCCGTATGTACTTCATGGTGTTCCACGGCAAGGAACGCTTCCGCGATCCGAAGCATCCGGACTCGCCGATGGGCGCGGAAGCCGCGGCACACGGTCATGGCAATGGGCACGACGCGCATGGTCATGATCACGGTCACGACGACCACGGTCACGCTCACGAGCCGCATGAAACGCCTTGGGTCGTCTGGCTGCCGCTCGTGCTGCTCGCGATTCCTTCTGTCGTGATCGGTGCAATCGCAATCGGTCCGATGCTGTTCGGCGACTTCTTCCAGCACGGTGTGGCGTTCGACAAGGTGATTTTCATCGGCGAAAACCATCCCGCATTGCACGAAATGGCGGAAGAGTTCCACGGCTGGGCGGCAATGGGGCTGCACTCGGTGGCGGGTCTGCCGGTCTGGCTGGCGCTCGCGGGTGTCGTCGTCGCGTGGTTCCTGTATCTCGTTCGCCCCGAATTGCCGGCTACCATCAAGCGCGTGTTCGGACCGATCTACACGCTGCTCGACAACAAGTACTACATGGACAAGATCAACGAAGTCGTGTTCGCGCGGGGCGCCGTGGCAATTGGCCGTGGTCTCTGGAAGGAAGGCGACGTCGTCGTGATCGACGGTATCGTCAATGGCAGCGCACGCTTCATCGGCTGGTTCGCCGGCGTGATCCGCTTCCTCCAATCCGGCTACATCTATCACTACGCGTTCGCCATGATTATCGGCATGTTGGGGCTCCTGACCCTGTTTGTAACGCTCGGCGGCAAATAAGGCGAGGGACACTAATGCACGCTTATCCGATTCTCAGTATCGCCATCTGGTTGCCGATCCTTTTTGGCCTGCTGGTTCTGGCCATCGGTTCTGACCGGAACCCGGGCCCCGCGCGCTGGGTCGCGCTGATCGGCTCGGTCGCCAGCTTCATCGTGACGATTCCGCTGATCACCGGTTTTGATTCGAGCAGCGCAGATTTGCAGTTCGTCGAAAAGGCGAACTGGATTGAACGGTTCAACATTACTTATCACCTGGGCGTCGACGGCATCTCGATGTGGTTTGTCGTGTTGACCGCATTGATCACCGTGATCGTCGTGATCGCCGCGTGGGAAGTGATCACGAAGAACGTTGGCCAGTATCTCGCGTCGTTCCTGATTCTGTCGGGCATCATGGTCGGCGTGTTCAGCGCAGCTGACGGCATGCTGTTCTACGTGTTCTTCGAAGCGACGCTGATCCCGATGTACATCATCATCGGCGTGTGGGGCGGGGCGAACCGCGTGTACGCGGCGTTCAAGTTCTTCCTGTACACGTTGATGGGTTCGCTGCTGATGCTAGTCGCGCTGCTCTATCTGTACGTCCAGACCGGCACGTTCGACCTGGCGACCTGGCAGCATGCACAGATCGCGATGACGCCCCAGGTATTGCTATTCATAGCGTTCTTCATGGCGTTTGCCGTGAAGGTGCCGATGTGGCCGGTTCACACGTGGTTGCCTGACGCCCACGTGGAAGCGCCGACGGGCGGCTCGGTGGTGCTGGCGGCGATCATGCTGAAGCTCGGCGCCTACGGTTTCCTGCGCTTCTCGCTGCCGATCACGCCGGACGCCAGCCACTTCCTCGCGCCGGTTGTCATTACGCTGTCGCTGATCGCAGTGATCTACATCGGTCTGGTCGCGATGGTGCAGGCCGACATGAAGAAGCTGGTCGCGTATTCGTCGATTGCACACATGGGCTTCGTCACGCTCGGCTTCTTCATCTTCAACCAGCTCGGCGTTGAAGGCGCGATCGTCCAGATGATCTCGCACGGCTTTGTGTCGGGCGCAATGTTCCTGAGCATCGGCGTGCTGTACGACCGCATGCACTCGCGTCAGATCGCGGATTACGGCGGCGTCGTCAATGTCATGCCGAAGTTTGCGGCCTTCGTGATGCTGTTCTCCATGGCAAATTGCGGCTTGCCGGGCACCTCCGGTTTCGTCGGCGAATTCATGGTGATTCTGGCTGCCGTCCAGTACAACTTCTGGATCGCGGGCGGCGCGGCTGTCACCCTGATTCTCGGCGCGGCCTATACGTTGTGGATGTACAAGCGCGTGTACTTCGGCGCGGTCGCCAACGACCACGTGAAGAGCCTTGTCGACATCAGCCGCCGCGAGTTTTTCATGCTGGCAGTGCTTGCCGCACTGACACTGTTCATGGGCCTGTATCCGAAGCCCTTTACCGATGTGATGCACGTATCCGTGGAAAACCTCCTCTCCCACGTTGCGCAGTCCAAGCTGCCGTTGTCTCAGTAACGCAGAGCGGAGGAATTAAAGACCATGCAAAACGCCCCTATGACTGCCCTGTTGCCCGACGCACTGGTGATGCTCGCCGTTGTCGTCGCGTGGCTCAACGACACGTTCGTCGGCCAGGCCGGTCGCCGTATCACGTACCTGATCGCGGTTCTGTCGACGCTCGTCGCCGGCATCTGGTTCGCGGTCAATGCGTTCGACCCGTCGGTGCACTACTTCTTTAGCCGCATGTATGTGGTCGACTCGTTCGCGAGTCTGATGAAAGCGGTGGTAACGCTCGGCTACACCGTCTCAATAGTGTATTCGCGCCGCTACCTCGAAGATCGCGGCCTGTTCCGCGGCGAGTTCTTCCTGCTGGGCATGTTCTCGTTGCTCGGACAGCTCGTCATGATCTCGGGCAACAATTTCCTGACGCTGTACCTCGGTCTCGAACTGATGTCGCTGTCGCTGTATGGCGTGATCGCCCTGCGTCGCGAAGCCGCGCCGTCGAACGAAGCTGCGATGAAGTACTACGTGCTCGGCGCGCTGGCTTCCGGCTTCCTGCTTTACGGCATTTCGATGCTGTACGGCGCGACCGGCTCGCTCGACCTGAACGAGGTGTTCAAGGCAATCGGGCAGAGCCACTACGACCCGAGCGTGCTGCTGTTCGGCGTGATCTTCATCGTGGCGGGTGTTGCGTTCAAGATGGGTGCGGTGCCGTTCCACATGTGGGTGCCTGACGTGTATCAAGGCGCGCCGACGGCCATGACGCTGCTGGTTGGCGGTGGGCCGAAAGTCGCGGCATTTGCCTGGGGTCTGCGCTTCCTCGTCATGGGACTCTTGCCGCTCGCCGTCGAATGGCAGCAAATGCTGGTGATCCTGGCGGCGCTTTCGCTGATCGTCGGCAATATCACCGGTATCGTGCAGCGCAACGTCAAGCGTATGCTCGCGTACTCGGCGATCTCGAACATGGGCTTCGTGCTGCTCGGTCTGCTGGCCGGCGTGGTCGACCACAAGACCACGGGCGCTGCCAGCGCGTACGGCTCGGCGATGTACTACAGCATTGTCTATCTGATCACGACAATGGGGACGTTCGGCGTCATCATGCTGCTCGCACGCCGCGAATTCGAAGCCGACACGCTGGAGGACTTCAAGGGTCTGAATCAGCGCAGCCCGGTGTTCGCGTTCGTGATGATGGTCATGATGTTCTCGCTGGCCGGCATTCCGCCCGCAGTCGGTTTCTACGCGAAGCTCGCGGTGCTGCAGGCCACCATGAACGCTGGCCTGACTTGGCTGACGGTGCTTGCCGTGATCACGTCGCTGTTCGGCGCGTTCTACTACCTGCGTATCGTCAAGCTGATGTATTTCGACGAGCCGCAGGACAAGTCGGCGATCGTGGCCGATACGGGTACGCGCGCGTTGCTCGCGCTCAATGGCGTTGCCGTGCTGGTGCTCGGTATCGTGCCCGACCCGCTGTTGAAGGCTTGCCTGCAGGCTATTCAGCACACCCTGTCGTTCTGATGTCCGCAGCGGGCTGGTTTATTGTGCTGTTGGCACTGGTCGGTGCCAACCTGCCGTTCCTGAATCAGCGACTCTTCGCCGCCGTGCCGCTCAAGGCGGCGAAGAAAAGCGCATGGATCCGGATTGCCGAACTGATCGTGCTGTACTTTGTGGTCGGCGCGTTGGGTTTTCTGCTTGAAGCGCGTGCGGGCAATCGCTTTGATCAGGGCTGGCAGTTCTACGCGATCACATTTGCGCTATTCGTTGTGTTCGCGTTCCCCGGCTTCACCTTCCAGTATCTCGTCAAACGCCGCTGACGGCGTCCCGCCGTCGCGCACCACGCTGTTCCGAGGTCCGCATATGGCTGAACTTCCCGATCACGACGCCGCGCTCACCGAGACGTGTGTCGAGAGCAAAACGGTTCATCAAGGGCCGTTTCTGACGCTCAAGTGCGACACGGTTCGCCTGCCGGACGGCAAGCATGCCACGCGCGAATACGTGCAGCATCCGGGCGCCGTGATGGTGATTCCCATGTTCGACGACGGCCGTGTGCTGCTAGAGAGCCAGTATCGCTATCCGATGGGCAAGGTCATGGTCGAATATCCGGCCGGCAAGCTCGATCCGGACGAAGGCGCATTGACTTGCGCGGTGCGCGAGTTGCGTGAAGAAACCGGATACACGGCGCGTGAGTACGTGTATCTGACGCGCGTTCACCCGATCATTTCCTATTCCACCGAGTTCATCGACATCTATCTTGCGCGCGGCCTTACGGCCGGCGAGCGCAAGCTGGACGACGGCGAGTTCCTGGAACTGTTCACTGCGACGGTTCCCGAAGTGTCGGAGTGGGTACGGACCGGCAAGATCACCGACGTGAAAACGATAATCGGGACGTTCTGGCTGGAAAAGGTGTTGGCGGGTGCCTGGCCGCTCGCGCAGCCGCAGTCGCAATAGTCCCGCCATCGGGCGCCGGGCGGCGCTTACGTCGCATGCATACAGCCCCTGTCGGTCGATGACCGGCGGGGGCTTTTTCATGGCGATTCGCCGCCGGGCAACAGCATCTGCCGCATTGTCTGAACAAGCGCGCCATTGTCTTATGCCATTAGGCCGTCTCGCTTCGTTGCCGTGATAACTCTAGTATGAATCTCCCAAGGCGTCTTCATCGCTCACGTGTTTCGGATAACGAAATATTGAAGCGCTTGAGTCGGACGAGGCAGGCACAAGTTGTCACTTGACAACTTGTGCCGCGAGTACTAAATTGGAGGTCCGGATGGTTCGTCGAACCCATGCAAAGAAAGAGATAGAGGCCGCGTTGACCTATGCCGAGCGGCGCGGCTGGCGCATACGCAGTGGCGGAACGGGTCACGCTTGGGGAAAGATGTATTGCCCTCATAAAGAGGCGGAATGTCGCTGCGGGGAATTCTGCATTTCGAGCGTATGGAGCACGCCGAAAAACGCCGTGAATCACGCCAGACACTTGCGGCGCGTTGTCGATAATTGCACGGCGCACCGTTAGCAAACGTTGAGTGGCAAGCCTTGAATGAACAAGCAGGAGTAGCACATGGAATATACATTTACGTTGAAGTACAAGCTTGCCGCGCAAGACTGCGATCTCGACGCGATCGTCGAGAGGTTGGGCGCAGCGGGGTGCGACGACGCTACGATCGGCGTGGGGCAACCGGGGCGGCTCGCGCTGGTCTTTTCGCGTGAAGGGACGTCCGCGCTCGAGGCGTTGGTCAGCGCGCTCGGTGACGTTAAAGAGGCGGTGCCGTCGGCGCGACTGGTCGAGGCAGGGCCGGATTTTGTGGGACTGACCGACGTAGCGGAGATTGCCGGCGTGTCGCGGCAGAACATGCGCAAGTTGATGCTGAGCCATGCGGTCGAATTTCCGCCGCCGGTGCATGAGGGAAGTGCGTCAGTCTGGCATCTGTCCGACGTGCTTGACTGGCTGAACTCGCGCGGCGGGTACGATATCAACGCAGAGGTATTCGACGTTGCCAGATCGGCCAAACAGATCAACCTGGCAAAAGAGGCACGAGGACTTGAGCCACGGCTTAATCGAAGACTGGAATGCCTCGTGGCTTGAATCCGGCTCTGAGCAGAGTCAGCAATGGGGGCTTCGTCGACAGACTCATCGCGGCTCGCCCGCGGCCTACGTTCTAGGGTTGACGTCGCGCTTTGCGGTATCTGGCCTTCGGCAGCGGTTTGCCCAACGCGTTAAAATCGCCAACCACGTCTGATTTTGTGGGCAGCGCGTAATCGCGGCTCGCCCCGCATGAAGTTTTTACGAACGACCGTTCACAAATTTTTGATTTGCGCTAAACTGGCACGCAAGCCCTGATTCCACATGAAGGTCCTCGATTTACAGTGTCCGCACGGCCATCGGTTCGAAGGCTGGTTCGCTTCGGCTGATGACTTTGAATCGCAGCAGTCCCGCAAGCTGGTCGAATGTCCACTTTGCGGCGCGAAAGAGGTGAGCCGTTTGCCGTCGGCCCCGCGCCTCAATCTGTCGGGTGCGACGGAAGCAAAGGCGCCGGCGGAACCCGGCGAATTGCAGGCGCGTGTCATGCGCGCATTGCGCGAGGTACTGGAAAAGACCGAGAACGTGGGCGACCGCTTCGCTGAGGAAGCGCGGCGCATTCACTACAACGAAGCGCCCGCGCGCAATATTCGCGGTGTCACAACACCGGAAGACGCGCGAGCTTTGGTCGAAGAAGGCATCGAAGTGATGCCGTTGCCGGTCCCGGCTGCTTTGAAGGAACCTCTGCAGTAACGCAGTGGCTCTCTGGCGGCGGGCGGTGGCGGCCAGGAGACACTACGTATGAATCTGGACTATTCCCCTACTGAAACGGCGTTTCGCGCCGAGATCCGCGTTTGGCTCGAAGCCAATCTGCCCCGCGAGCTGAGCGAGAAAGTACTCAACCATAAGCGTTTGAATCGCGAAGACTTCGCAAGCTGGCACAAGCTGCTAGGTACGCGAGGCTGGTCGGCTGTGGCTTGGCCCAAGGAGTATGGCGGCCCCGGTTGGGACGCGACCCAGCGGCATATCTGGGACGAAGAGTGCGCACGTGTCGGTGCGCCTACCGTATTGCCGTTCGGCGTGTCGATGGTCGCGCCCGTTCTCATGAAGTACGGTAGCGAAGCTCAGAAACGCTATTACTTGCCGCGTATTCTCGACGGCACCGACTGGTGGTGCCAGGGTTACTCCGAGCCGGGCTCGGGCTCCGACCTCGCGTCGCTGCGAACACGCGCCGAACGTGTCGGCGACCACTACGTCGTCAATGGCCAGAAGACCTGGACCACGCTGGGGCAGCACGCAGACATGATGTTCTGCCTCGTGCGCACGGACAGCGGCGCGAAAAAGCAGGAGGGCATCTCATTCCTGCTCATCGACATGAAAACGCCGGGTATCACGGTACGGCCCATCATCACACTCGACGAAGACCATGAGGTCAACGAAGTCTTCTTTGAAGACGTGAAGGTGCCCGTCGAAAATCTGGTCGGCGAAGAAAATCGCGGCTGGACTTATGCGAAGTATCTGTTAGGACATGAGCGCACGGGCATCGCGCGCGTCGGTCAATCCAAGCGCGAACTGGTTTTTCTCAAGCGCCTTGCGCTCGACACAAACAAGAACGGCAAGCCGCTACTTCATGACCCGGTATTCGCTGCAAAGGTCGCTAATCTCGAAATCGAACTGATGGCGCTCGAAGTCACCGTGCAACGCGTTGTCGCTAATGAAGCGGGCGGACGTGGACCAGGACCGGAGGCGTCGATGCTGAAGATCAAGGGCACGGAGGTGCAACAAGCGTTGACCGAGCTCATGTTCGAGGCTGTGGGCCCTGCCGCCGCGCCGTTTGACGTACCGTTCCTCGAGGGTGAGCGCGAGCACAGCATCGCCGGAGACGACGACGCTGCGCCGTTGGCTGCGTACTACTTCAACTTCCGCAAGACGTCGATTTACGGCGGCTCGAACGAAATTCAAAAGAACATCATCGCGCAGATGATTCTGGGACTTTGAGGAGCGGCGCATGGACTTCACTTTCAACGACGAGCAACAGCAACTTGCCGACGCGCTGCGCCGCTATCTGGAAAGGAACTACAGCTTCGAAGCGCGCCAGGCGATCGTGAGATCGGATGTCGGGATCTCGGAAACGCATTGGGCCGCTTTAACTGAATTGGGCTTGCCGGCATTGCCTGTGCCCGAGGCCCAAGGCGGCTTCAATGGCGGAGCCGTCGATATGCTGGTCGTCATGCAGGAGCTCGGCCGCGCGTTGGTGGTCGAGCCTTACTGGGCCACCGCGGTTGGCGTCGAAGCGCTGCGTCTTGCCGGCACGGGGCAGGGCGAGGACGCATCGCTGCTGGAGCGCGCGGCGCAAGGCGAGATCAAGCTGGCCGTGGCGTTTCATGAGCCGAAGGCTCGCTACGATCTGTTCGAGATCGCGACAGTCGCGACCTCGCAAGGCGAACAGCACACGCTGACCGGTACGAAGTCAGTCGTGCTGCACGGCGCGCAGGCGAATTACTGGATCGTGCCTGCGCGTTCGAACGGCGAGATCGCGCTCTTTGTCGCGCCGCGCGACGCGGCAGGCGTCAAGATCACCGATTACCGAACCATCGACGGCCAACGCGCAGCGACGCTCGAATTCGACGGCACGCCCGCGCGCCAATTGCGCGGCCAGCACTCAGGCGCGGCGGCGTTGGATCACATCGCCGACTACGGCACGCTGCTGCTCTGTGCTGAAGCGGTTGGCGCGCTGGACGCATTGAACACCGCGACCGTCGACTACACAAAAACTCGCCAGCAGTTCGGCCAGCCGATTGCGCGCTTTCAGGCATTGCAGCACCGCATGGTCGAGATGCTGATTCACGCCGAGCAGGCCCGCTCGGTCACGTACCTTGCCGCCATGCGCTATTCGAGCGAAGACGCCGATCAGCGTCGCCGCGCGATCTCCGCCGCGAAAGTACGTGTGGGGCAAGCGGCGCGTTTCGTCGGCCAGCAAGCGGTTCAATTGCATGGTGGCATGGGCGTGACGAACGAGGTCGCGGCCGCGCATCTGTTCAAACGTCTCGCTATTATTGAGACCACACTGGGCGATGTCGATCATCATCTTGCGCGGTTCGCTGCGCTGCCCGATTTTGCCAGCATCGAAGTTTAAGTGGCCGATTGAATCGACCGCAAGGAGATAGAGCAATGGCTTTGAGTTACGAGGACATGACGGTCGGATCAACGACCGAGATCGGCAAGCATACTTTCACACGCGACGAGATCATCGAATTCGCTGAGAAGTTCGATCCGCAACCGTTCCATCTGAACGAGGCCGCAGCTGAGAAGTCGCCGTTCCGGGGATTGGTGGCGAGCGGCTGGCATACGTGTTCGGTCATGATGGGCATGCTGGTGCGTAACGCGCTGGCGGACTCCACGTCGATGGGGTCGCCCGGCATCGACGAGATACGCTGGCTCAAACCGATACGCGTCGGCGATACGATCACCATGACGAATTCCGTGCTCGACAAGCGCATCTCTGAAAGCAAGCCGGATCGGGGCATCGTATCCACGCAATGGGCGGGCATCAATCAGCATGGCGAGACGGTCGTTACGGTGCGCTCGAAAGGAATGTTCGGACTGCGCAATCCGGGCGCGGCGTCGTGACAATGGAGAGCACGCCACCGGCTGCCGCGTTCCGGAATGCCGCGGCGTTGCGTGCGCTTGTCGGAGCGGCGCCGCTCATTAGCGACTGGGTGACGATCGACCAGCAGAGCGTCGATCGTTTCGCGCAAGCCACCGGCGACCACCAATGGATTCACGTGGATCCGGAGCGGGCGCGGCGCGAGTCGCCCTTCGGCGGCGCAATCGCGCACGGCTTCATGACTCTCTCACTGATCCCCACGCTGCTGGAAGAAACGGTACGGCTCGAGCAGCGGATAGGCGTGAACTATGGGTTGAATCGCGTGCGGTTTACTTCGCCGGTACTTGTCGGCTCGCGATTGCGTGCACAGTTCGCCGTCGCGTCCGTCGCCGACGTCGATGCCGGCAATGCCGGCGTGCAAGTAGTGTGGAATGTCACGTTGGAGCGGGCGGGCAGCGAACGGCCCGTGTGCGTCGCCGAGTTCATCACTCGCCATTATTTCTGACGCCTGCGATCGATACGAAAAGACGGCGTAGACGGCAAGCGCTTCGGCTCACGCTTGCTTGCCATCTTGCCGCTCCACACTTCGATCCTTTAATGCTTCGCGTATTGCGTCGCGCCGAACAGCACTTCTTTCGCCTTGTCGTCCATGAGAGGCTTGCGAGCGGACGCCAGCACTTCGACGCCGCGTACAACCGCCGGGCGCGCCGCGATTTCCTCGTGCCATCGCTTCACATTTGGAAACGCATCGAGTTCGATGCCCTGGTTTTGCCACGAGCGGGTCCACGGGAACGAAGCGATGTCCGCAATCGTATAGTCGTTTCCAGCGAGGTACTGAGTTTTGCCAAGCTGCTTGTCCATGACGCCATACAGGCGCCGCGTTTCGTTCGTATAACGGTTGATCGCGTACTCGATCGGCTCGGGCGCATAGACACGGAAGTGGTGTGTCTGCCCCAGCATCGGACCGAGACCGCCCATCTGAAACATCAGCCATTGCAGAACGGAATAACGCTCAGCCGGATCAGTCGGCAGGAAGCGGCCCGCTTTCTCGGCGAGATAAATCAGGATTGCGCCGGACTCGAACAACGCGAACGGTTTGCCGTCCGCGCTCTTTGGACCTTCGGAATCCACCATGGCGGGAATCTTGTTGTTCGGACTGATATCGAGAAATTCGGCCTTGAACTGATCGCCAGCGCCGATGTTCACTGCGTGCACCGCGTACTCGAGTCCCGTCTCCTCGAGCATGATATGAACCTTGTGGCCGTTCGGGGTCGCCCAGCTATAGACGTCGATCATCCTCGCTCCTTTCGTTCTGTAAAGCGGCGCTCCAAGGAGCGCCGCGCTTGTCGAAAATTAGAGCATAGATCGCACGATGATGCTGGCGGCGCCCACAGATGCGCGCCTCGCCAGCGGTACTCGAGACGACGTTCGAGCAAGACGTCAGACGCGCGCAGCCGGTGTCTCCATACTAGCCGCCGCAGGCTCGATGTAACGCGCGAGCTCGAGTTTCGCGATTGCGTTGCGATGCACTTCGTCCGGACCGTCGGCGAAGCGCAAGGTCCGCGCGGAGGCGTAAGCATAAGCCAGCGGGAAATCGTCGCTGACGCCGCCGCCGCCGTGCGCCTGAATGGCCCAGTCGATTACCTGACACGCCATGTTCGGCGCGACGACCTTGATCATCGCGATCTCGCCGCGCGCGCCCTTGTTGCCGACGGTGTCCATCATGTACGCGGTTTTGAGCGTGAGCAGCCGTGCCTGTTCGATCATGCAGCGCGCCTCGGCGATGCGTTCCTGCGTGACGCCTTGCGTGGCAACGGGCTTGCCGAACGCGACGCGTTGCATCGAGCGTTTGCACATCAATTCCAGCGCGCGCTCCGCAAGTCCGATCAGACGCATGCAGTGGTGGATGCGTCCCGGTCCAAGACGCCCTTGTGCAATCTCGAAACCTCGGCCTTCGCCGAGCAGCATGTTCGTTGCAGGCACGCGTACGTTGTCGAGCGTGATTTCCATATGGCCATGCGGCGCGTCGTCGTAGCCAAAAACGGAAAGAGGGCGGTGCACCGTGACGCCTGTCGCGTCGGCGGGCACGAGAATCATTGACTGCTGCTGATGGCGCGGCGCATCGGCATCCGTCTTGCCCATCACGATATAAATCTTGCAGCGCGGATCGCCCGCGCCCGAAGACCACCACTTGTGACCATTGATCACGTAGTAGTCGCCATCGCGCACGATGCTGGTCTGAATATTGGTCGCATCGGACGACGCCACTTCCGGCTCCGTCATCAGAAAGGCAGAACGAATCTGCCCTTGCAGAAGAGGTTCGAGCCATTCGCGTTTGTTCTCTTCGCTGCCGTATCGCTCGATTGTTTCCATGTTGCCGGTGTCGGGCGCATTGCAATTGAACACTTCCGGCGCCCACGGCACCCGGCCCATGATTTCGCACAGCGGCGCATATTCGAGGTTGGTCAACCCGGCGCCGCGCACGGAGTCGGGTAGGAACAGATTCCACAAGCCCGCGTCGCGCGCATTCTGCTTGAGTCGCTCAATCAGTTCAGTCGGCTGCCATGCGTTGCCGTTCAGCCGGTTTTGCGCAATCTCCGCGTAGAACGCTTGTTCGTTCGGATAAATGTGCTCGTCAAAGAAGGCGAGCAGTTTTTCGCGCAATGCCTGAACTTTCGGCGTGTAATCGAAATTCATCTATGGACCTCGCGGATAACGGACGGAATTTAATATGGGCGCTGCTTGCTGTGCTTTTTGCTATTCGCTATTTGCTGCGCGCAGGCGTGGTCAGCAGTCTCGCGGCGTACTCAAGCGCGGTCAACGCACTTTCTGCGCATATTGCCAGGCGAGTTCGGCCATCGGCTTTGCCCGGCGGCCGGCGTCGAGCGCCTGCGCGCTGGCCGCAGTGCCGTCGACCACACGCTTCATGATGCCCTGCAGAATCGCGGCGATGCGGAACATGTTGTACGCGAGGTAGAAATTCCAGTCGCCCTGAATTTCAAAGCCCGTGCGCTTGCAATAACGCGCGACGTACTGCTGTTCGTCGGGAATGCCGAGCGCCGACCAATCGAGACCGGCGATGCCGCGAAACTGTGCGGGATCGACATGCCACGACATGCAGTGATAGGCGAAGTCGGCGAGCGGATCGCCTAACGTGGACAGTTCCCAGTCGAGCACCGCAAGCACTTTCGGTTCCTCGCGATCGAAAACGAGGTTATCGAGCCGGTAGTCGCCATGCACGATCGACGCGCGCTCGTCGGATTGCGTCGGCATGTGCTGCGGTAGCCATTCGATCAGGCGCTGCATTGCGTCGATAGGCTCGGTCTCGGACGCAAGGTACTGCTTGCTCCAACGGCCGATCTGACGCGCGAAATAGTTGCCAGGCTTGCCGTAGTCCGATAGTTCCACGCTCGTGGGATCGACGCTGTGCAGCGCTGCAATCACGCGGTTCATCTCGTCATAGATTGCGCTTCGTTCACTGGCAGTCATGCCTGGCAGCGACTGGTCCCACAACACGCGGCCATCGACGAACTCCATGACATAGAACGCACGGCCTATCACGCTTTCGTCTTCGCACAGGGCCAGCATTTGCGCGACAGGTACGTCGGAGTCTGCGAGCGCATGCATTACGCGGTATTCACGTTCGATAGCGTGCGCAGACGGCAGCAACTTTGCCGCCGGTCCGGGCTTCGAGCGCATCACGTAGGCTCGCGACGGCGTGACGAGTTTGAATGTCGGATTCGACTGGCCGCCGGCGAACTGCTCGACCGTTAGCGGTCCGGAGAATCCATCGACATGCTGTGTCAGCCAGGCGGCAAGCGCTTCGTCGTTAAAGCGCTGCCGCTCATTGACCGGTCGCGTGCCCTCGAAGGCAGAGTAGTCCGCCTGCTGTTCCGGCTCGCCGCTTTGTGTGGCTTGCACCATCTGTCTCCTCCGGTTTGGGTTCAGCTACGCGTGTATTGGATGAATTGTGCGTAGAGGATTTCCATCGTCGTATTGCGGATGTCGCGATGCAGCGGCGACGGCGGCGAGTAATTGATCGCGCGCAGCACCCAGTCGCGCGGTGCTTCGCCGACGTCGAGCGCGTTAATGCAGCCGGTCGCCTGCGCGAGATGGCCGAAAAATGTGCGTCCACCCGCGGTAAGCGCATGCGAAAGGATTGCGCGATTCACGCCGCCATGCAGCACTAGCAGAACGGTGTCCCACGAGGTGTCCTCGCGCAGGGCCGCCACGGCGGGCAGCACGCGATCGAACAACTCGCCGATCGTCTCACCGTCGAGAAAACGCGTGCTCTCCGGCACGATTCCGTCGAACACACCGAGAAACGCGGCCTCGATATCTTCCAACGGAATATGGCGCAGCTTGCCGCCGCGAATCTCCTGCCATGCAGGCTCGATTTCCAGTGTGATCTGCTGACCCGTCTCGGCCAGCACGCGCTGCGCGGTTTCAACAGTGCGCGGCAAGCCGCTCACGATCACGCGATCGAACCGAACCTGCTGCTCTGCAAACACCCGGCCCGCCGCGCTCGCCTGTTCGCGGCCATTGGCGTTTAGCGGCACCGTTTCGGGATCGATCGTGCGGCCTGAATCGTCAAAGTACGTCACGTCGCCATGACGCATTAAAAAAATGCGGCGGCGTTTAGGCAACTGATAAGGGGGCATGGTTTCTCGCTCACTTATAAACGGGCGCGCGTTTTTCGAGGAACGCGGAAATGCCTTCGAGTCCCTCCCGATGATGCAGCGACGCGACGAAGTTATCGCGCTCTGCGACCAGGTGTTCGGAAAGCGGCTGCGTGCCGGCCGCACAGACGAGGGTCTTGATGCGCGCCACCGAGTTCGGCGATATTTTGCCGAGTTCGTCGGCCCATGCGATGGCGGCGTCGCGCGCGGTGCCCGGCTTCGTCAGTTTGTTGACGACGCCTAGTTCGTGCAAACGTGCCGCGCCAATCGGCTTGCCTTCGATCAGCACTTCGGTCGCGAGCTGGCGAGGCAAGGCCTGCGCGAGAAACCACGAGCCGCCGCCGTCGGGCGTGAGGCCGACCCGGGCATACGACATCACGAACTTGGCGTCGTCGGCCGCGACGATCAGGTCGCACGCGAGCGCAAGCGAGAATCCCGCGCCGGCTGCCGCACCGTCGACGGCGGCAATCACGGGTTTCGAGGACAGCCGCAGCGCCGAGATCCACTCGGCTAGCAAATCGATACTCTGCGCCTGGACCGACGGATCCTTCGCGCGGTTCTCGAGCAGTCGGTTCAGGTTGCCGCCTGCACAGAAAAAATTGTCCGCGCCCGTGATCACCACGGCGCGGATCGACGGATCACGTTCCACTGAATCGAGCGCCTCGATGCCGGCCGCGTACATGTCGGGATGCAGTGCGTTGCGTGCGCCCGGGTTGGACAGCGTGAGTACAAGCGTCGATTCGCTTTCGGTAGGGCGCGAGGTCAGCAGTTCGGCGCTCATTGTTGGGTCTCCGGATTCTCTGTTTGAGTGTCGGCGGCGTCGCTCCGAGTCAGCGACATGCCGAGTTGCGCGCGGCGTGCGAGCCACGGCGAGGGGCGGTAGCGTGGATCGCCGAGCACGTCGAACATATTGCGCAGGATGGCGAGGATGGTTTTCGCACCGAGCGCGTCGCCGAGCGCGAGCGGCCCGCGTGGATAGCCGAGGCCGAGCATGACGGCGAGGTCGATGTCCTCTGGCGTCGCAATCTGCTTTTGCGCGATATCACAGCCGATGTTGACGATCGTGGCGACCACGCGTTGCGCGACGAAGCCGGTGGAATCGCGGATCACGGTGACGGGCACGCCGTCGGCCGAAAAAAGCGCTTGTCCTGCGTCACGTGCGGCACGGGTTGTCGCGGGCGTGGTCATCAACGTACGGCGCTGCGTGCCGACGAGCGGAAAGAGTGTGTCGATAGCGACGACGCGGCTCGCGTCCAGCGCTTCGTCGACCGCGGCCGTGGTCGCGTCGTGACCGTACGGCGTGACGACGATCAGCGAGTCCGCAGCGGGCGAGGCGCCGTCGTCGAGCTTCACGCCCGCTTTGTCGACGAGTTCCACGACGGCCTGGTACGCCTCCCGATAGCGCTTGCTGACCCACACGCTGGTCGGCAGCGTGGCCGGCGCCGGTGCTTCGGCAGGCGTCTGCTGCTTGCCGTCTTCGTACCGATAAAAACCTTCGCCCGTCTTGCGGCCAAGCAGCCCACCTGCCAGCCGTGTGCCGGTGATAGGCGAGGGCGTGAAGCGCGGCTCTTCATAAAACTGATGGTAGATCGACTCCATGACCGGATGCGATACGTCGAGTGCTGTCAGATCGAGCAATTCGAACGGGCCGAGACGAAAACCCGCCTGCTCGCGCATGATCCTGTCGATATCGACGAAGCTCGCCACGCCTTCGCCCGCCACGCGCAGGCCCTCGGTGTTCATGCCGCGGCCCGCGTGATTGACGATGAAGCCAGGCATGTCTTTCGCGCGCACCGGCGTGTGGCCCATGCGGCGCGCGAGATCCAATAATGCGTCGCCTGCCTGGCGGTCGGTGCGCAGGCCGTCAATCACTTCGACGACTTTCATCAGCGGGACCGGATTGAAGAAGTGATAGCCGACCACGCGCGAGGGGTCCGTGCAGCCGGCCGCGATTGCCGTGATGGATAGCGAAGACGTGTTCGACGCGAGCACGCAACGTCCGCTCACCACGGTCTCCAGTTCGCGAAAGAGCGCCTGCTTGACGTCCAGCTTCTCGACGATCGCCTCGATGACCAGATCGCAATCCGCCAGGTCGTTGATCGCGTGCGCGGCCGTGACGTTGGCGAGCGCTGCAAGCGAGCGCGCCTGCTCGAGCTTGCCTTTGGCGGTCAGTTTGGCGAAAGTTTCGGCGAGATAGTCTCGTGCGGCGCCGATCGCAGCGGGGTTGGCGTCGTACAGACGCACGGCGAGGCCCGCGAGTGCAGCGATCTGTGCAATGCCGCGGCCCATTGCTCCGGTCCCGACAATGCCGATTGTCTCTATGCTGAAGTTGCGAGAGGTCATTGTGTTGCTCGACTCCATGGTTATTTTAGAATAGCACGATCGTACAATTCATTTGATGATCGCCCGGGGGCCGCCTTCAATCCATTCGGCGGTCTCACACACCGAAGAAGGAAGGAGACAACGATGATCAGGCTCTGCGGGTTCGCGCTCTCTAACTACTACAACAAGGTGAAGTTCGTTCTGCTCGAACACGCTATCGAGTTCGAAGAGGTGCTCGTACAGCCGAGCCAGGACGAGGCCATCCTCGCACACTCGCCGCTTGGCAAAGTGCCTTATCTGCAAACCGAAGAGGGCGATCTGTCGGAATCGCAATGTATCGTCGAGTACCTGGCCGCGCGCTTTCCCGACAAGCCGATTTTTTCCCCCGAGCCATGGGAGGCGGCCAAGGAGCGCGAGTTGATCACCTTCGTGGACGTGCACCTGGAACTGACGGCACGCAACCTGTACAAGGAAGCATTTTTCGGTGGCACGTTGACCGACGCGACCAAGGGCCGGGTCGAGAAGCTGCTCACGCATCACATTGCGGGCTTCAGGCGGATCGCCCGATTCACACCGTATTTGCGCGGGGAACGGTTCAGTGTCGCGGACGCAGCGGGCTACGTGAGTTTGCCGCTCGTCGGCATGGCCACACAGGCTGTCTACGATCGCGATTTCCTGCTCGACGCGGGTCTCGACTGGAAGAGCTACGTGAAGACGATCAACAGCCGGCCGGCCGCGCAGCGTGTGACCGAAGACCGGAAGGCGTACATTGCGGCGTCGCGTCCGGCCTGACGCATAGCCCTGTGAGATCCGAGGCGAACCGCGACGCGAACTTCGACGCGTAACGCACGCGTTGACGGTTGCGCGCGATGGCGAGGAACGTGGGTTCGTTCGCAGCATCGCGCGTGACATGCTAGAGGCGCGCGAGTCGTTCAAGCGCGGTGGCGAGCGTGCTTTCCTGCTTCGCGAAACAGAAGCGCACGACGCCCGACTCATGCGCTTCGTGATAGAACGCCGACACCGGAATGGCAGCGACGCCGATTTCGCCCGTCAGCCACTGTGCGAAATCTGCTTCGGGCAGGTCGCTGATTGCCGAATAATCGACACACTGGAAGTACGTGCCGGTACAGGGCAATAGTTTGAAGCGCGAATTGGCGAGGCCGGCGCGGAAGAAGTCTCGCTTGCTCTGATAGAACGCCGGCAGTTCGAGATAGGGCGCCGGGTCCTTCATATATTCGGCCAGTCCGATCTGCATCGGCGTGTTCACTGTGAACACGTTGAACTGATGCACTTTGCGAAATTCAGCGGTGAGCGCAGCCGGCGCGGTGACATAGCCGACTTTCCAGCCAGTGACGTGATACGTCTTACCGAAACTCGATACGACGAAACTGCGCTGCGCCAGTTCTGGGTAGCGGGCCACGCTCTCGTGCGGCGCTCCGTCGTAGACCATGTGTTCATATACTTCGTCCGACAGAATGAGCACGTTGGTGCCGCGCACGATTTCTTCGAGCTTGCGCATGTCTTCGGCGCGCCAGACGGTGCCCGTCGGATTGTGCGGCGTGTTGATCAGCAGGAGCCGGGTTTTCGGCGTGATCGCGGCGGCGAGCTTGTCGAAGGGGATTGCGTAGTCGGGCGCCTCGAGCGTGACGAATACCGGCTTGCCGCCCGCCAGTTCGATTGACGGTAGGTAACTGTCGTACGTCGGCTCGATCACGACTACTTCGTCGCCGGGGTGGACCGTGCAGAGAATCGCCGTGAGCAGTGCCTGCGTCGCTCCGGCCGTGATCGTTATTTCGGTGGTCGCGTCGTAGCGGCGGCCATACACGTTTGCGATCTTGTCGGAGATCGCCTCGCGCAGCGGCGCGGCGCCCGCCATGGGCGGATACTGGTTGTGGCCGTCGCGCATTGCGTTCGCAACCGCATCCACGATCCGGGGATCGCAACCGAAGTCTGGAAAGCCCTGACCAAGATTGACTGCGCCTTTTTCGGCGGCGAGCGCGCTCATAACGGTAAAGATCGTCGTGCCCACATTCGGCAGACGCGATGGGAACGAGGGACTCATGGGCGTGTCGTGCGGTGCATTCATAGCGCTGTTCGGGCGTGACGAGTGAGTGGACGAAGGCATCGTTTTCAAACCGGCGAAGCCTGATTGTAGGGAATAGCGGCAGGGCGTGCGCGCCTGCCGTGGGCCGTTAGCCGTTCGGCCAGGGTTATACCGGACTCTCCACCGGTGCGGCGGCCCCGCTCGTCGAACCGCTGACCACGCCAGTAAGCAAAGCGGCGAAGGGCGCCGGCTGTGCAATCTGAAACCCGAAATCCCGTGCGACCCGCTTCGCAAGTTTCAGCACCGCGCGATCTTTCGACACGAGCCAGTCGGCGCGCGCGGCGTGCGCGAGTTCGAGAAATTTCTGATCGTCGCGGTCTTTGCATTTCGGCAGTGGACGCGAGTCTTCCGGCTCGGCGACAAGTTCAACCATTTGCGCGAGCCGCGCGACGACGGCGAGCGCGGCGGACTTATCCACGTTGCGACCGGCAAATTGCGGATAGTCCAGCACGTAAGTCAGTTCGGCGAGGCAGCGGGCGTCGATCACTGCGGCGAGCGAGCCGTTTTCCAGCGCGGCGCGAATTGGACGCGTGTGCGGGTCGTCGAACACGAGAATATCGATCCACACGTTCGAATCGAGAACGACGCGCAAATCGTCGTGTGAGGCATGGGAACCGGGCATTCGTTACAATCTGGCTTTCGTCTTTGACCGCCAGGCACGGCGTGCCTGCAAGCCTCTATGATAATCGTTCTGTCGCCGGCGAAATCGCTCGACTACGAAACTCCACCGCACGTCAAAAAACACACAATCCCCGATTTCGTCGACGATGCCGCCGAATTGATCGGCGGTTTGCGTCGTTTGTCGCCGCAGCAGATCGCTTCGCTGATGAGCATTTCCGACCAGTTGGCGCACCTCAATTTCGAGCGCTACGCGCAGTGGTCGCCGCGCTTCGGCACGGACAACGCGAAGCAGGCCGTGCTTGCGTTCAATGGCGACGTGTACGAGGGCTTCAACGCGAAGACTCTGTCCTCGGCAGATCTGGATTTTGCGCAGAACCATGTGCGCGTGTTGTCAGGTCTCTATGGTTTGCTGCGCCCGCTCGACCTGTTGCAGCCGTACCGGCTGGAGATGGGTACACGCCTGCCCAATCCACGCGGCAAAGACCTATATGCGTTCTGGGGCGAGCGGATCACGCAGGCGTTGAACGCCCAGTTGAAAAAGCGCGCTGCAAAATCCCGTGTGCTGGTGAATTGCGCGTCGGGCGAATATTTCAAATCGGTCAAGCCGAAGCTGCTTGAGGCACCGGTCGTTACGCCCGTGTTCGAGGACTGGAAGGGCGGCCGCTACAAGATCATCAGCTTCCATGCGAAGCGGGCTCGCGGTTTGATGGCGCGCTACGCGGTAGAAAACCGCCTCGACGAGCCCGAGCAACTGAAGGGGTTCGATTCTGAAGGCTATGCGTTCGACGCCGAAGCTTCGAACGATTCCACGTACGTATTTCGCCGCCGCGTCGCTGAATGAGCGCGGTGCCCCCAGCGGGGCGCCCAGCGGATTACCGCCCAGCGGATTGCCGCCCACATATGCAGGAAATGACATCATGAGTTTATCGATTACGAGCAACTTCGACGGCGGCGCAATCGAGGTGCTGTCTTGCGCCGAGGCCGGCAATATCCGCTTGCGCGTGCGGCCCGACAGCCACGCGGAGTTCGCGCAGTGGTTCTACTTCCGCCTCTCCGGCGCGGCGGGCGAGCGCTGCGTGATGACCTTCGAGAATGCGGCGGCGTGCGCGTTCGCGGAAGGCTGGCGCGACTACCAGGCTGTCGCCAGCTATGACCGCGTGAACTGGTTTCGCGTGCCCACGTCGTACGACGGCCGCGTGCTGACGATCGATCACACGCCGGAATTCGATCGCATTTATTACGCGTACTTTGAACCGTACAGCGAGGAGCGCCACTCCGAGTTTCTCGGCGCAGTTCAGCAGATGCCGCAGGCCACGCTTACCGAGTTGGGCACGACCGTCGAAGGCCGGCCGGTGTCGCTGCTCACGCTCGGCACACCGCAAACCGGCGACGTCGCAAGGAAAAAGATCTGGCTGATCGCGCGTCAGCATCCGGGCGAGACCATGGCCGAATGGTTCATTGAAGGACTCGTGAAGCGGCTGGTCGGCTGGGGCGATTGGGCGGGCGATCCGGTGGCACGCAAACTGTATGACCACGCGGTGTTCTTCATTGTGCCGAACATGAATCCGGACGGCAGCGTGCGCGGCAACCTGCGCACGAATGCAGCCGGCGCCAATCTGAATCGTGAGTGGATGGAACCGGACGCCGCGCGCAGTCCCGAGGTGCTCGTAGTGCGTGACGCGATTCACGCAACCGGCTGTGACCTCTTTTTCGATATTCACGGCGATGAGGCGCTGCCTTACGTCTTCGTGGCCGGCTCGGAGATGCTGCCGGGATTCACTGAGCGGCAAGGCGAGGAACAAAAAGCGTTCATCGAAGCGTTCAAGCAGGCAAGCCCTGATTTCCAGAACGAGCACGGCTACGCCGCGAGCAAGTATCGCGAAGACGCGCTCAAGCTGGCTTCGAAATATATCGGCAACGAGTTTGGCTGCCTTTCCTTGACGCTCGAGATGCCCTTCAAGGACAACGCCAACCTGCCGGACGAACGAGTGGGCTGGAACGGCGAGCGTAGCGCGTCGCTCGGCGCGGCGATGCTGCAAGCCATCTTGCGGCATGTAGAGACCTTCGCCTGAGTTCGCCCCATTGACGAAGGCACACATGCATTGCGTGTGTGCCTTTTTTGTTGGCTGCTCGGAACGGCCAGCGCGTTTTTGCGCCTTCCCGGTTTGCTGACAAGGAGCGCGAATTCGCCCGATTGTCGAATTCAGTAACGCTGCAATCGTGCATTGGTGCTTGCACGATTCGCAGCGTTAGCTTCGTCTTAGTGCTTTTTCTTTGCGGGCGCAGTCTTGCTGGACGACTTGCCCGAAGTGCTTTTTGACGACTTCGCGGAACTCTTTTTTGCGCCTTTGCCGCTTGCCGCCTGCTTGCCCTTCGCTCCGTGATGCTTACCCGATGCTGCGCGCGACGTTGAGGGCTCCGAGCTGCGCGCCCGCGCCGGAGGCACCGGATCGTTCCAGCTGAACGCCAGCATCTGCGCGCCGACATAGCCGCAGCGGAACTTCAGGTCGGCAGCGTCGCCCCCGCCGCTTTGAGGAATACCGAGCCCTTCGACGGTGACGATGTTGTCGACCTTGACGCGTTGCTTGCCTTCGTCGAACGAATCGTTCCACGGTGTGATTGCGGCATGCGCACTGTCGAACGAACTTGGTGGAAACTCGACATGATCGAACGCGGTCGAGGTGCTCGCGACGAAGTTGCCATGTGCGGCGCAATCCGCGATGAGCGGATCGGCGTGCATTTCATTGACAAATCTGTTGACGAGATCGTTGTGCTGTTCGAGTTGATCGGCGAATGCGGGCGCAGTGCATGCGAGGGAGAGGCTCGCTGCGAGTGTTGCCAACCGGCCGACCAGCCGCAGCAATCGGCGCGGTACGTTGGTGCAATCCATCTAGTTCGTTAGCTGCTATCGAGACGTGAGGCACGTAAGATGCCTGGCGGCAGGGTTGAGTTCAATCGTGCCGCAACTATTTTTCGGCCGCGATTTTCGCCGCGCTTTGCGATGCTGGGCGCGCGACTGAACGCATTGACGCGACGAGCTCACCAGCACGTTGATCACGTGTTGAGCGTTGCGCGCGTCTCACGTGCGCGGTCCGCCCAGCCGGTATCGCCGCACATCATAAGTGGTGACCCAGGCAGGGCGGTAGACGGCGATCAACGCCGTGGACATTCCCGTGAACCATGCCTCGCCGGTAGCGAGGAGAAGTACGCTGAGCGCGTAGCCTGCTGGCACGACGGTCGCTGAGCCGTCGGCGAGCGCCACGTGAACGCCGAGCGCCGCAGCCGCGGTGAGCGACACTGTGATAGCCGGCGACACGAAGCCTTGGCCGAAGATGAACATGAAGAGATTACGCGGCAGCCACGCAATGCTGGCTCGCTGGAGCAATGTCGAGATGCCGACGGGCACCGCGCCGAACACGAGGAAGGTGAGTGCGATGCCTTGCCACGGAGCGTCGAAGATCAGGCCGGCAAGGCCGGTGACCACCGCCATTGCAATCAATGCCAGCGCCCAGTCGAATAGCGTCACGACGAGGGTCGCGCCGAGCAGGTGCATGACCGTGCCGTCGTCGAGCCAGGCGTTGCTGGCCCACAGTACCGACAGGGCGACGATGATCGCCAGCCAGACATGCTGCAACGTGCCGTCTTGAAGTCGTTTGAAAGGATTTTTCCACAGCGCGAGCGCGACCGCTATCGCAGTGACGATCCAGCCACCGACAGCAACCCAGAACGGAAGCGGTGTGTAGAGGAAACCCATGAGTCTCATATTACTCGTTGGACGAGAAAAGGTGTGAGCGGATTCCATGCCAGCCGATGCGCGCACTGGCACAAATCGCGCATCACTTACGTGACGCGCAGGCGTCAGCTCACGTGGAGCCTTCTGTGACCGGCCCGGAGGAGGGCTCCGCCACGGACGCGTCGTCATAGGGCGTGCCCGGCTCGGCCACCATCGGCGACGGAGCAGTTGAATCGTTAGCGGACAGGGGATACTGGAAGCGCCGCCCTGTGGCGCGCCGCAGCGGTACGGCGCCGGCCTCGCCCATGACTGGCCGGAGCAAGCCTTCTGCGTTACTGCGCAGTACTTGCAAATGATTTGTCAGCCAACCGTTGTAAAGCGCGACAGCGGCGGCGCGATTGGGCGCGCCTAGCTGCTGGAATATGCTCGTCAAATGGATTTTGACCGTGCCCTCGCTTATGCCCAGTGTGCGCGCAATCATCTTGTTGGTACTTCCCATATGAACGCAGCGCATGATCTGCTCCTGGCGAGGCGAGAGTCCGTTCGACAGTCTCGGCCGGCGCGGTGGCGGGCTCTTCTCGTCAAACGGGCGGATAGCGGTATCCGCCGGCAGCGGAGGGTTGAGCGCCAGCGCGCCGGAAGGCACATAGTGACCGCCTAGCATCACCATTTCGAACGCGCGCACGATCAGGCACGGATCGGTTTCGCGCGGCACGACGCCGAGCACACCCTCATCCATGAGCTCGCTCACCACCTTCGGCGAGATTTTGTCCGTCAGCACTGCAATGCGCAGATCCGGGTAGTGGCTAAGCAGGTTGCGGATGTCGATGACCGACATCCAGTCCTGCCAGTCGACCACGAGCAGGTCGGGCCACTGACGTTTGAGCGTGCGCTCGACCTGGCGCCAGTCTTGTGCTTCGTTAAAACGCGCCAGCCGGTTGATTTGCCGTAACAGCGCCTTGAGGCCGTCGCGTCGTTCCGCGTCTGAGTTGAGAATCGAGAATCGCATGCATGTCTCCAGATGAATCGGGCGAAATGGCGCGATGCATTCGCCAGGCGTTGGGCCGGGCGGGTGTGCGATGCGTCGCCGTTCCTATGATGACAAATTCCCTGTGATTTGACGGCCTGTCCAAAAGGCATAGGAGAAATGACGTACAAAAAACCCCGCACGCGGCGGGGTTCGTCATGGAACTGCGATACGCCGAAGCGGCGCGGCGCCCTAGTGGAAGTGCGGTTGCGCGGGTTCGGCGTCTTCGGGCATTTCTGCGTGGACGATTTCGCCGAGCGGATCGGCGTACAACGGGACGCCGCAGTCATCGCAATATTCAGGCTCGAAGCGGCCGGCGTGGCGGCGCACGTCCGTCACGCCCGTTTCCTTGAGCAGCGCGACGATTTCTTCGAGGGGCGCGTCCGGCGGTGCGGTTTCCTGCGGCTCTTCGTCAATGCCGGCCTCGCCATTTTCACGGCCATACAGCGGCCATACGACGCCGTAGATCACCTCATTGCTGCCGCGGCGCGTAAAGCCGACGCGGTATTCGTCGATGCGGCGCTCGCCGAAGCCCGCAACCACGGCGCGCAGGTCTTGCGGAGCGGCACCAATTGTGTCGAACAGATAACGCACGGCAGTGCGCACCGTGTGAGGGCGCACGCGTTCGTCGGCGTCGCGGCATGCGGAGTAGTAGGCGTCCGGCAACAGACACTCGAACTCACAACCAGGCAGCACTAGCGACAGGTTCGCACCGCCTTGCGTTGCCCATTGCTCGAGGCACTGCCCCCGTTCGATGCGGGTTCCGTGCTCTTCTTCTTGCCAGCGAAACGTCGGCTCGCCGACGGGCGCCGCAACCACGGCGAGCAGGAAGCGCGGGTCGGCAAGAATCGGCGACGTTTCCGGCAGTTCGCCGAAGTTCAGCTTGAGGCTGCCGCCAGCCATGGCTGCTTGTGCAAGCTGTTGGGCAATGCGCCATGTTTCGACGTGATGGCGCGGCAGCTGGTCGATGCTGTAGAGGAACGGCGCCATGGCGACACGCGTGTTCGCGGCGAGCACGTGAGCCTGCAGGTGCGCGCGCAAAGCGTCGGCGGCGTCGGCTTTGAGCGGCCCGGATGGAATCATGTAGCGAGTCCACGCGAGGATGGGCGCCGCAATCAGTAATGCCTCATAAGCCACGCCTTCATGCTCGACGACGAACGACTCGCTGTGCGTCTCCGCCATGTCTGCGAGCGCCCCATATGCATCGGGATGATTCTGCTGCAGATGGTCGAGGGCTGCGTCGAGCGTGGTCTGATTGGCGTTGCGCACGATCTTGGCCAGCAGCGCGTCGAGCTTCGCTTCCCAGAAGCGGTCCTCGGTGCGGCTGCCCGACGCGAAAAGCGCGAGCGAGAGACCGACAAGCTTGTCGGCATCGGGGGGGAGACGTTTGGCGATTCGCGAGCGCATAAATCCGGAAGTTGGGTGCACAGAACCTTTTATTGTAGTCGTTTCCGTGGCGCCATATTATTTGGCGCGCGGTGCTGCAACGATTCGGACGTTTCTGCGCGAAAAATCAGACCGTCGGCGTATGTTTGATCGTGCTTCGGTCGTTAATTCGTCAAATAATGTAAGCGGGTCAGCTAGCGAAAGTGGCTTTTCTATACTGGCCGATTGGACGGGCGCCGAACGCGGCGTTCGTACTTGTCGCCTCGATATGGGGTAACGGGAGATTCATTGTGAAATCGGACCAACTGATTGAACGCCTCGCCGCGGTGTTCGCGCTGATCGTCCTGGTGGGTGGCTCGTTACTGGTCCTCGCGCCATTCACGACGGCGTTACTGTGGGGCGCCATTCTCAGCTATAGCTCCTGGGGGCTCTACCGCAGGCTGACCGCGGCGCTTGGCGGCAGGCGCAAGTGGGCCGCCACGTTGATTGTGTTCATTATTCTGATCGTGGTACTGGGGCCGTTCGTCTACGCAGGCTTCGCGTTTGGTGCGCACGTTCACGACATAGTCGCTCTGGTTCAAAGGTTGTTCGAAGCAGGTTTGCCGGATTTGCCGCCTTGGGTAGCGCGCGTTCCGGTGGTCGGGTCGAGCATTGAGAGTTTTTGGGAGCGTCTGACAAGCAGCAATTCAGAGCTGATCGCTCAGTTGCGTACACTTGCTGCGCCGGCCGGCAAGTGGATCCTTGCGGCAGCCATTGCTGTCACGCACGGTCTGGGGCTATTGGCGCTAAGCATTGTGCTGGCTTTTTTCTTTTATACCGGGGGAGAGGGTGCGGGCGCGTGGTTGAACGCGGGCATGCGGCGTATCGCCGGCGACCGTGCCGATTACCTGCTGGCGCTCGCGGGCAGTACCGTCAAGGGCGTGGTCTATGGAATCCTGGGCACTGCGCTTGTTCAGGGCATTCTTGCTGGGTTCGGCTGCTGGGTAGCTGGCGTGCCGGCGCCTGCATTGCTTGGTCTGGCGACGTTTTTCCTGTCCGTAATCCCGGGAGGACCTGTGGTCGTATGGTTGCCGGCGGCAATCTGGCTCTACCACGGCGGTGCGACAGGATGGGCGCTATTCCTGGTGGTGTGGGGTGTGCTCGTCGTCGGCATGTCCGACAACGTTATTAAACCGATTCTGATCGGCAAGAGCAGCGACATGCCGTTGATCCTCGTCATGCTAGGTATCCTGGGCGGCGCGTTCGCTTTTGGCTTCCTCGGGGTTTTCATTGGACCGACTTTGCTCGCAGTCGCGTACACGGTGCTGCACGACTGGACTATCGGCGCCACCGCTGGCGGTACGTTGGTGTCGGGTGCCAAACCTGCCGTTGCGGAAGAAGTTGGCCGGATAGAAAAGACGCCTTGAGTAAGAGCGAAATAACGCTTGCAAGGTGCTGGCCGGCTCGCTAGAATCTCGCTCTTTCGTGCTCCGGACGCCGGGGCACGGGAAGCGGGAAAGCCAGTAGTGGCAAGGCTTCGAGCGGTGGCAGCGGGTTCAGGCAGTAACAGAAACCTGTTGACGGCGCAGCCGGAGTTCTTCATAATCTCGTTTCTCTGCTGCAGATGCAGCGACGCAGAGCGAAGCGGTGCCGGGTAGGTGTGGTAAGGCGGCGCGGCGTGAGGCGGACCGATCTTTAAAAACTAACAGCCGATAAGTGTGGGCGCTTGATGCGCGACGCGAGCCGGGCCTTTCGGGGTCTGGCGCAAAGCGAAAGTATCAAGTCTCACACAGTAATGAAAGGAAGGTTTGGTCATCGAGAGATGGTTGAACACTTCGTCAGTACGTTGAGTGAGCGACCGGTTGGTAAAACAACCGAAAACAGTAACAGGTTTGAACTGAAGAGTTTGATCCTGGCTCAGATTGAACGCTGGCGGCATGCCTTACACATGCAAGTCGAACGGCAGCACGGGGGCAACCCTGGTGGCGAGTGGCGAACGGGTGAGTAATACATCGGAACGTGTCCTGTAGTGGGGGATAGCCCGGCGAAAGCCGGATTAATACCGCATACGCTCTGCGGAGGAAAGCGGGGGATCCTTCGGGACCTCGCGCTACAGGGGCGGCCGATGGCAGATTAGCTAGTTGGTGGGGTAAAGGCCTACCAAGGCGACGATCTGTAGCTGGTCTGAGAGGACGACCAGCCACACTGGGACTGAGACACGGCCCAGACTCCTACGGGAGGCAGCAGTGGGGAATTTTGGACAATGGGCGCAAGCCTGATCCAGCAATGCCGCGTGTGTGAAGAAGGCCTTCGGGTTGTAAAGCACTTTTGTCCGGAAAGAAAACCTCGTGGTTAATACCCGTGGGGGATGACGGTACCGGAAGAATAAGCACCGGCTAACTACGTGCCAGCAGCCGCGGTAATACGTAGGGTGCAAGCGTTAATCGGAATTACTGGGCGTAAAGCGTGCGCAGGCGGTTCGCTAAGACAGATGTGAAATCCCCGGGCTTAACCTGGGAACTGCATTTGTGACTGGCGGGCTAGAGTATGGCAGAGGGGGGTAGAATTCCACGTGTAGCAGTGAAATGCGTAGAGATGTGGAGGAATACCGATGGCGAAGGCAGCCCCCTGGGCCAATACTGACGCTCATGCACGAAAGCGTGGGGAGCAAACAGGATTAGATACCCTGGTAGTCCACGCCCTAAACGATGTCAACTAGTTGTCGGGTCTTCATTGACTTGGTAACGTAGCTAACGCGTGAAGTTGACCGCCTGGGGAGTACGGTCGCAAGATTAAAACTCAAAGGAATTGACGGGGACCCGCACAAGCGGTGGATGATGTGGATTAATTCGATGCAACGCGAAAAACCTTACCTACCCTTGACATGTATGGAACCCTGCTGAGAGGTGGGGGTGCCCGAAAGGGAGCCATAACACAGGTGCTGCATGGCTGTCGTCAGCTCGTGTCGTGAGATGTTGGGTTAAGTCCCGCAACGAGCGCAACCCTTGTCCCTAGTTGCTACGCAAGAGCACTCCAGGGAGACTGCCGGTGACAAACCGGAGGAAGGTGGGGATGACGTCAAGTCCTCATGGCCCTTATGGGTAGGGCTTCACACGTCATACAATGGTCGGAACAGAGGGTCGCCAACCCGCGAGGGGGAGCCAATCCCAGAAAACCGATCGTAGTCCGGATCGCACTCTGCAACTCGAGTGCGTGAAGCTGGAATCGCTAGTAATCGCGGATCAGCATGCCGCGGTGAATACGTTCCCGGGTCTTGTACACACCGCCCGTCACACCATGGGAGTGGGTTTCACCAGAAGTAGGTAGCCTAACCGCAAGGAGGGCGCTTACCACGGTGGGATTCATGACTGGGGTGAAGTCGTAACAAGGTAGCCGTATCGGAAGGTGCGGCTGGATCACCTCCTTTCTCGAGCTAGACGTGTCAAACGTTGAGCGCTCACGCTTATCGGCTGTAGTAGTAAAGAAACGCAGACAGACTCAGGGGTCTGTAGCTCAGTCGGTTAGAGCACCGTCTTGATAAGGCGGGGGTCGATGGTTCGAATCCATCCAGACCCACCACTGTCTTGTCTGGTGCGCTGGGCGTCTGAATACCTCTGGGGTCACTGTATGACTGGGGGATTAGCTCAGCTGGGAGAGCACCTGCTTTGCAAGCAGGGGGTCGTCGGTTCGATCCCGTCATCCTCCACCAATCCTCAATGCGTAGGGTTCTGTGTCAGGTACACAGAGCGTTGTGCATTGGCGATTGAGCCAGTCAGTAAGGATACGCGGTTACAGCAATCGCGCTATCGGCTGAACGTTCTTTAACAATCAGGAAGAAGTAGTAAAGAGATTCACGAAAGTGTACTTAGAGATGGGTACATGAGTAGGTGAATCAGGGTTGTGATTGTATCGATGTATTTTTAAGTGATCGAAAGATTGCTTTGGAATACGGCGCAACACGAATACTCAACCTGTAACGATTGTGAATCGACAGAGACACACCCGTTATAGGGTCAAGCGAACAAGTGCATGTGGTGGATGCCTTGGCGATCACAGGCGATGAAGGACGCGGTAGCCTGCGAAAAGCTACGGGGAGCTGGCAAACGAGCTTTGATCCGTAGATGTCCGAATGGGGAAACCCACTCCGTATGGAGTATCCATGACTGAATCCATAGGTCATGTGAAGCGAACGCGGTGAACTGAAACATCTAAGTAACCGCAGGAAAAGAAATCAACCGAGATTCCCAGAGTAGTGGCGAGCGAAATGGGAGCAGCCTGTACTCTTTATCTTCATTGTTAGTCGAAGGCTCTGGAAAGTGCCGCCATAGCAGGTGATAGCCCTGTAGACGAAAACAGCGAGGAAGAACTAGGTGTACGACAAGTAGGGCGGGACACGTGAAATCCTGTCTGAAGATGGGGGGACCATCCTCCAAGGCTAAATACTCGTGATCGACCGATAGTGAACCAGTACCGTGAGGGAAAGGCGAAAAGAACCCCGGGAGGGGAGTGAAACAGATCCTGAAACCGCATGCATACAAACAGTCGGAGCCTCGTAAGGGGTGACGGCGTACCTTTTGTATAATGGGTCAGCGACTTACATTCAGTGGCAAGCTTAACCGATTAGGGCAGGCGTAGCGAAAGCGAGTCCGAACAGGGCGTTCAGTCGCTGGGTGTAGACCCGAAACCAGGTGATCTATCCATGGCCAGGATGAAGGTGCGGTAACACGTACTGGAGGTCCGAACCCACTAACGTTGAAAAGTTAGGGGATGAGCTGTGGATAGGGGTGAAAGGCTAAACAAACCTGGAAATAGCTGGTTCTCTCCGAAAACTATTTAGGTAGTGCCTCGTGTATCACCTTCGGGGGTAGAGCACTGTCATGGTTGTGGGGTCCATTGCGGATTACTACGCCATAGCAAACTCCGAATACCGAAGAGTGCAATCACGGGAGACAGACATCGGGTGCTAACGTCCGGTGTCAAGAGGGAAACAACCCAGACCGCCAGCTAAGGTCCCCAAATATGGCTAAGTGGGAAACGAAGTGGGAAGGCTAAAACAGTCAGGAGGTTGGCTTAGAAGCAGCCATCCTTTAAAGAAAGCGTAATAGCTCACTGATCGAGTCGTCCTGCGCGGAAGATGTAACGGGGCTAAGCCATATACCGAAGCTGCGGATGCACATTTATGTGCATGGTAGGAGAGCGTTCCGTAAGCCTGCGAAGGTGCACTGGAAAGTGTGCTGGAGGTATCGGAAGTGCGAATGCTGACATGAGTAGCGATAAAGGGGGTGAAAGGCCCCCTCGCCGTAAGCCCAAGGTTTCCTACGCAACGTTCATCGGCGTAGGGTGAGTCGGCCCCTAAGGCGAGGCAGAAATGCGTAGCTGATGGGAAGCAGGTTAATATTCCTGCACCATTGTTGAATGCGATGGGGGGACGGATCGCGGAAGGTTGTCCGGGTGTTGGAAGTCCCGGTCCTTGCATTGGAGAAGGCGCTTTGGCAAATCCGGGCGCGTAATTCAAGGGTGTGAGGCCAGTCACTTCGGTGACGAAGCAATCGGAAGTGGTTCCAGGAAAAGCCTCTAAGCTTCAGTTCAACAAGACCGTACCGCAAACCGACACAGGTGGGCGAGATGAGTATTCTAAGGCGCTTGAGAGAACTCGGGAGAAGGAACTCGGCAAATTGGTACCGTAACTTCGGGATAAGGTACGCCCCTGTAGCTTGACTGGCCTGCGCCAGGAGGGTGAAGGGGTTGCAATAAACTGGTGGCTGCGACTGTTTAATAAAAACACAGCACTCTGCAAACACGAAAGTGGACGTATAGGGTGTGACGCCTGCCCGGTGCCGGAAGATTAAATGATGGGGTGCAAGCTCCTGATTGAAGTCCCGGTAAACGGCGGCCGTAACTATAACGGTCCTAAGGTAGCGAAATTCCTTGTCGGGTAAGTTCCGACCTGCACGAATGGCGTAACGATGGCCACACTGTCTCCTCCCGAGACTCAGCGAAGTTGAAGTGTTTGTGATGATGCAATCTCCCCGCGGCTAGACGGAAAGACCCCATGAACCTTTACTGTAGCTTTGCATTGGACTTTGAACCGGTCTGTGTAGGATAGGTGGGAGGCTGTGAAGCGTGGACGCCAGTCTGCGTGGAGCCATCCTTGAAATACCACCCTGATCTGTTTGAGGTTCTAACCTTGGTCCGTAATCCGGATCGGGGACAGTGCATGGTAGGCAGTTTGACTGGGGCGGTCTCCTCCCAAAGTGTAACGGAGGAGTACGAAGGTACGCTAGGTACGGTCGGAAATCGTGCTGATAGTGCAATGGCATAAGCGTGCTTAACTGCGAGACCGACAAGTCGAGCAGGTGCGAAAGCAGGTCATAGTGATCCGGTGGTTCTGTATGGAAGGGCCATCGCTCAACGGATAAAAGGTACTCTGGGGATAACAGGCTGATACCGCCCAAGAGTTCATATCGACGGCGGTGTTTGGCACCTCGATGTCGGCTCATCTCATCCTGGGGCTGTAGCCGGTCCCAAGGGTATGGCTGTTCGCCATTTAAAGAGGTACGTGAGCTGGGTTTAAAACGTCGTGAGACAGTTTGGTCCCTATCTGCCGTGGGCGCTGGATATTTGAAGGGGGCTGCTCCTAGTACGAGAGGACCGGAGTGGACGAACCTCTGGTGTACCGGTTGTCACGCCAGTGGCATCGCCGGGTAGCTATGTTCGGAAGAGATAACCGCTGAAAGCATCTAAGCGGGAAACTCGCCTTAAGATGAGATATCCCCGGGGCTTCGAGCCCCTTGAAGGGTCGTTCAAGACCAGGACGTTGATAGGTCAGGTGTGTAAGCGCAGTAATGTGCTCAGCTAACTGATACTAATTGCCCGTAAGGCTTGATCCTATAACAGGTGTGTCTCGACCAGCGTTGGCGCTTCAGCGCCTACACTGGTCCGATCCCCGAAGGGGATGCGCATGAACTCCCAGTGAGTTCGCGCCAGACACCCAGGTTGAGAGATCAGTGTTGTGCCAGAAACAACACAACCCGCACGTGCTGAACGTGCAAAACGAGAGGCATCCTCTCAACTACTTCTTCCCGATTGGCTGTATTGCCCCACCGGCAGTACGGCAACCCGTCAAAGCCTGATGACCATAGCGAGTCGGTCCCACCCCTTCCCATCCCGAACAGGACCGTGAAACGACTCCACGCCGATGATAGTGCGGATTGCCCGTGTGAAAGTAGGTAATCGTCAGGCTCCCCAGCAGCATCAGAAACCCCACCCCAGCAAAGGTGGGGTTTCTGCGTTTACGCGGCCAAAAAACGCGACGATAAAACAGCGAGGCCACCTTACAGCCTCACCGCCTGCCGATCCGCAGCGCGTTCGCATAACCCGTCAGCTCCAGATAAGCCCGCCCGAGATCCGCGCCGTCGCGGCTCACGCGCACCGCGCCTTCCCGGTACACCGCGCCGGTAGACTGCCGCGGGTCCAGTTCCTGATCGTCCATCAGCGGATCGAGTTGCCATGTCAGCGCACCGGTTCGCACCGACATCGACACCAGGTACGACGCGTTCGTACGCGGCGAGCGCCGTGTGTTCATCTGTGGCACTCTGCGAATTCTTGCCAGAAGAGACGCTGCCTAAAAAGCGATTCGCAGCGGCCGTCGGAAAAAACGATCGACGAGCGACCGAACCGATTCAAATATCTGCCAGCCGTGGTCGCGAAACGCTCGCGAGGAGGCTTAGAAACAGTGATCGGTTCACTCAGCGGATCCCCCTCATAGCAACTCGGGCGCCTAACGGTCCTTCAACGGACCCTGACCTCGGAACGATCGTTCCTCCAATGGTTGTATCGCGGCGCCTCCGCTACAGCACATTGCTGCCGTTGGCTTATCCGGCAGGGCAATGCCTCGCGTAGCGACCAAAGACAAGCAATCACACTCCACCAAGCCCAAAAGCCCCACCCCATCCCCGCAAGACCAGATGGCTCCCAACCTATCCGAAATCGCTAACCTCATGAATAAAGTCAATAAGCGCGCGCAGCGCCGGCGGCAGATGGCGGTGACCGGAATAGTAGAGGCATAAGCCCGGCACGGGTCTCACCCATTCATCCAGCACGCGCTCAACACGGCCTTCGGCCAGGTCGTCCGCCACGTACCACTCGGCAAGTTGTGCCAGCCCCACACCTTGTCGTACGGCGTCGCGCATCAGAATGGGCGCATCGAGTACCAATGTGCCCGGCACGTCCATGTTGAACCTCTCGGTTCCCCTGTCGAATTCCCACGGCGACGGCACGCCGCTTGGCAGCCGGGCGCGTATGCACGAATGCTGCAGCAGATCAGCCGGCGACCTGGGCTTAGGATGCCTGATGAAATAATCAGCCGATCCCACTATGGCCATAGGCGTATCGGCTGTTATCGGCACACGGATCATGTCGCCAGGAACGCGCGAACTCGAGCGCAGCCCGGCGTCGAAGCCTTCCGCGATGATGTCCACCAGCCGTCCTTCAGTAACCAGATCGATGGTGATACCGGGGTAGCGGTGCAGAAACCCGACCATAACGGGCTGGAACGTCATGAGCGCCGCGCCAAGAGAACTGTTGATCCGAATGGTTCCCGTCAGCTTGCCCTCGCGCTCGCTCACCGCTGCCATTGCATCCTGGATGTGCGCCACCGCAGGTCTGATCTGCTCTACGAATCGCTGACCGGCCTCTGTCAGGGAGACGCTGCGCGTAGTACGGTGGAAAAGGCGCACGCCTAGTCTTGCCTCCAGGCCCGCCACGGCGTTACTCACGGCCGATGTGGACATGTCCAGATCGAGTGCGGCCGATCGGAAACCTCGCCGTCTCGCCACCGCCAGCACAACCTCGAGTTCGGTCAGACCGCTTCTGTTCATTGTTCTGGTTTCCGCGATAAGTCATCCCTGACTCCCCATATTATCAAATCAATGCGGCGCCCCCAGACTGTCCGTATCCGGGCAGCAGCCGGCGCTTTTGGGGAATCAAAATGTGGAACATCGACAAGGCGTACATAGACGGAACGTTCGTCCCGGTGCACGGTGGCGAAGTTATTGAAACGACCAACCCATCGACGGAGCGGGTCATCGGCACTGCGACGCTGGCTAACCGTGACGACGCCAGGCGCGCAATCGCAGCCGCCCAACGCGCCCAGCAGACGCTCGCGCGCACGAGCAAGGCCGAGCGCATCGACATGCTGATGAGACTGCAGACCGCGGTTCTTGCAAGTACCGAGCGGATCCGTGACGCCACGATCGACGAATACGGCGGTCCCGTCGCGCGCGCCCAATGGGTCAGTGAATACGCGTCGCAGTGCTTCGCCAATACAGCGAAAGCGCTCGACCATTACCCGCTGACACGCCGTGTGGGAGACGCCACTGTGTTCATGGCGCCGGTCGGCGTGGCTGGCCTTATCGCGCCCTGGAACAGCACGGCCGGCACGATTTGCAGCAAGCTGGCGTCGGCGATCGCGGCCGGGTGCGCCTCGGTCATCAAGCCTAGTGAATTGAGTCCCATCCAGACTATGGTGGTCGCCGAAGCGCTGCACGACGCCGACTTGCCTCCGGGTGTTTTCAATATTCTGCTTGGGCGGGGCGCGGACGTCGGCGATGAAATCAGCACCAATCCCGGCGTAGCGAAAATCTCGTTCACCGGCTCGACGCCGACCGGCAAGCTCATCGCCCGTGCCGGCCTCGAAACGATGAAGCGAGTCAGTCTGTCGCTAACCGGCAAATCCGCCTCCGTCTTACTGGACGACGCAGACCTCAACAGTGCAATTCCGCTCGCATTGAACGCCGCCTTCATGAACAACGGCCAGGCGTGCGTGGCCGGTACACGGCTTCTGGTGCCGCGATCGCGCCTTGACGAGGCAATTGAAAAGGTGAAGGCAACGGTCGCAACCATGCGCGTAGGCGATCCGCGCGACCCATCCACTGCCGTCGGGCCGCTTGTCAACCGTGCTCAGTACGATCGCGTGCAGCATTTCATCCGCCGAGGGATCGAGCAAGGCGCTTTGCTGGTGACCGGAGGCGAGGGCCGGCCGGCAGGGCTCGACAAGGGCTATTTCGTGAACCCGACGGTGTTCGCGGGCGTACGCAACGACATGGACATCGCGCGTGAAGAAATCTTCGGTCCGGTGTTGTCAATTCTGGAGTACGAAAATGACGACGACGCCATCCGGATCGCGAACGACTCGATCTACGGTCTTCAGGCGTACGTGTTCTCATCGCAGACTGGGAGGGCGGAGCGCGTCGCCTCGCAACTGGAAGCAGGCACGGTGTTGATCAACCGCATCAAGCCCGAACTTCTCGCGCCGTTCGGTGGGCTGAAGCAGTCCGGATTGGGGCGGGAGTTTGGCGTCTTTGGTCTGGAGGCATTTCTGGAGCCGAAGTCCATCGTCTTGGCGTAGTGAGGCAGAACGGGTAATACCACATATCCTCGCGGCGCCTCCGCAATTGCGTGTCTGGGAATCGCCGCTCTTCGAACAGTTGCGCGCAGTCGCTCGATCCTTCCGGAACGCAGTGCAAAAAACAGCGCGCTAAAGCGCTGCATTCGGCACTACATATCTACCTCACGCCTGTCCGCGAGCACAGCCCGACCCCGCGGACAGGCTTTTCCCAGCATCCAGGTTCATCTCTGCTGCATCGCAAACTTTAAAACTGTAGCGGGTACAGTTAATTGTCTGTAGTCGGTAACTGTACCTTTTAAAAGGGTACAAAACACCTATCATTCGCGCATCCGCTTCCGAACAGAATGAGAGCAACTGGAGAACGAAGAATGATTGCGTATCCGACTCAGTCAGGTAACGCGCTGCTCGAACGGCCGACGCGGGATCGCACGCAATCGGTTCGACATCCGCGGCATTCGGGAGGCCGGCAAGGCCGGGCGCGGCGCGTGGGCGCGGTGCTTCTGTTGGCGGGCCTCAGTGTCTATTGCGCACATCTGGGGGAAACCGTTGCGTGGTCATCGCTGAAAGGCGCCAGCTTGCTGCTGGTCGCAGCGGCCGTCGTCGGAATGAGCCTTGCCGTCGCGGCGACTCTTAAGGCGGCCGAACTGTTGAGCAGACTGCGGCAGCTCACTGCCGCGATCGAAGCAGACACCGGTGAAGGTACAGAAGCCATGTTGTCCGAGGACGGACCGCCGGCGATCGCCAGACTGGTTCGCGCGATCAACGCGGCCGCCCGCTATCGCGCCGGTCGTCAGGCCGAGCTGCTGCAAGTACTCGCTGCCTATGCGCACGATCAGCGCACGCCATTGACACGCATGGGCATGCGCTGCGAACTGCTCGAAGACGCAGTGGTACGCGAAGCATTGCAGCGCGATCTCGCCGAGATGGTCCAACTGGTCGAAGCCAGCGTGTCTTGCGCGAAGATGCAATGCAACGTCGGCGAGCGGACAGAGCGGGTCGATGCGGACAATCTGCTGGGCGCACTAGTTGGCGATTACTGCGACGCCGGGCGCACCGTGGCATTGGAGGGAAGCGTGGGGCGTCCGCTCGTCACCTGTCCGCATGCGCTGCGCCGTGTGCTGATGAACCTGATCGACAACGCGCTTCGGTACGGTGGCGACGCGCGCCTGTGTGTCCGCGTCGAAGCTCGCCAGCTTGTACTGGCCGTAGTGGACTCGGGGCCCGGCATTCTGCCTGAGCAAATGGACGCAGTGTTTGCGCCTTGGTACAGGTCTCCAGAGACATCCGCGCGTGTGTCGGGTTCAGGCCTGGGGCTCGCGATCGCACGGCGTCTAACGCTCGCCATGCGCGGCGAACTGCAACTGGAAAACCGTTGCGCAGGCGGCCTCGAAGCACGGCTCACCTTGCCACTCGCGACCGCCTGAATAACCTGGCATAAAACCCGCCGATCGTTTCTGCAGGCAGCGCTTGCATACTCAATCGACACGCGAAACAGGTACACCACGAACCCGGTTCGCACACGCACATCTCACGTCTTCGGAGACACGTTCCAACGGTGCGTCACCGGATACCTTCCGATACCGGGCCGACACATCCGGGATACATTTCGCGCTTCTAATGGATACATGGCGCGAGGTTAGCAACGTCGAGAAAGCACTCGACGCAATACGTGCCCAGGCACATCGTAGTTGCAGTGATGGTTCTTGCAGTGACAGTTCTATAACTCAAACGATTCTCTCTCATACTTCAAAGGATCAAATCATGAAACTTCGACATCTCGTCGTCAGCAGCGGCCTCGCGATCGCCGTCGCCGCATTCGCATACACGCCGGCCTTCGCGGCGGACGCGGCGGCTGCCGCGTCGGACAGCACCGCAGCGACCAGCAAACCGGCGCCGACGAAGAAGTCGGTTCGGGCAGCTAATCGCGCCTTCTCCAAGACGGTCCATAAGGCGATTTTCAAGACCAAGGGTCTCGAACAGTCGACGATCGCCGTCTTCGGCGATGCAAAGACGGGGCATGTGACGCTGTCCGGTCAGATCGAAAGCGAGGACCAGGAAGGTATCGCCGTCGACGCTGCAAAGAAGGTGCCGGGCGTGACCTCGGTCAGCAGCAAGCTGACGCTGCGCGAGCAAGGCGGAGGCTAATACACCAGGGCGACACATGGCACAGCGTCTGAACGGACAACTGCGCCGCACGTGTCGTCACCGGCAAGCCTCGAGCCGTTTCGCACTATGTCCACGCACGCTAATGGAGATGGATCGATGACCGTACCTTCCAAAGACCATATCGTGGTTCGCGCGCTGCTGAACGTGCTCGATCCGTCCGCCGAGCAGCTCGACGCGTGTGCGAAAAAACCGTTCGTGAAGCTCAAGAAGCGCGGCTTCAACGCCTGTGCGCCCGCCGCCGACGACAATCGCCGCGTGGTGGGACAGCCAGCCAGCATCGTAGTGGTCGAGCGCTTGTCGGCGAGCACGATCAGCGTCTCGTGGAGCGACGCGTGTTCCGGTCGCTACACCGAACAGATCTGGTGCAGCGGTCTCGCTCACGTCGCCGCCGTCTGCGCGCTGACGGGCCGCGCGATTCATCGCGGCGATCAGGTGTTTCGTCCGCGCACACGTGAAGTGCGTGTGCCGCCGAATCGCCATCAGATGATTCTTGCCGCGACGATCGGTCATCGCGCCGACCTCGCAATCGCGGGAACGTGACACTACTGGCTTTTTGAAGCTCGACGCTCGCGGCTCCCGTATTCGTGAGCGCAGCACAGCAAGCTTCGACTCAACCAGTCATGCGGATTCTCTCAATGCGCCCATTCAGCGCCTTTTTCGTGCTCATCGGCACCTTGCTCGCAGCGGGCGGGTACGGAGCAACGTTTTTCCTCTCGATGCATTTCCACTCGATGGGAGGAAACGACCTCGACACCGGACTGGCGCTTGCGGAAGCGACAGTCGGCACGCTCGTCGGAGTCCCGCTGGTGGGCTGGTTCGCTCAGCGCATCGGCGCCGCCCGCACGACCGCTCTCGCGGCGTTGTGCATCGGTTTGGGCGTGGCGGGGTTTGCGTTGATCGACCGCATGAGCGGTCTCAGCGTATTTCCAGGCTTTCTCGTGGGATTCGGCTGGGGCGCGTTCTGTCTTGCTGCGCCGATGGCGCTCGCGGAACGCACGAGCGATACGGACCGCGGCTTCTGGTTCATGCGTTTCGGCACGATCCAGATGGCCGGCATCGGCGGATGTCCTGCCGCGGCCGCGTTCGCCATTCGTTCATGGCATTGGCCGCTTACCAGCGTGCTCTATCTCGTCGGTGGTCTGTGCGCGCTCGCCGCGCTGATGCTCGAAGTATTCGGCCGGATCTCGCCGCATGCGTCGGCGTCGCCCGTGCAGGAGCGCTGGCTGCGACAGATCGGCGCAATTAGCCGTACGCGTGCGGCTTATCCGATTGTGATGATCTCGCTGTGCGCCTGCGTTTTCTCGGGCTTGATGACATTCCAGATGTCTTTCGTGCAAGGCACGCATGCACAGGCGGGTACCTTTTTCAGCCTGTATGCGGTGACCGTCGTGGCTACCCGCTGGCTGCTGACGCGCGTCGTGATCCGGCTACATCGCGCAGTCGCGACGAAGCTGCTGCTCGGCATCATGGTGCTCGGCATCGCAGCGATGTCCGCGGTGCCGTACTACACCGGGTTCCATGCGGCGAGCGCCGTGTTGCTCGGGACCGGTTACGGTCTCGTCTATCCGACCATTCAGGCGCAGGCGGTCAACGATTCCGCCGCTGTGCACCGGCCGGCCGCGTTGACGTGGTTCGTCGTCGCGTACTTTGTTGGCACGTTCGGCTTTCCGGCGATCGGCGGCTGGGTGCTCGTTCATCTGGGCAAGATCGCTTTGATTGGGCTGATCGCGACATGTGGCCTCGCGGCGCTCATGCTTGCAATCATGCGTGACAAGCACGACAGGCCCAGCATCCGCCCGCTTGCGGGGGCTTGAATAGGCGCGCGTTGCGCGTGTGCCGGCTTACGGCGCAAGCGCACGCAATGCACTGACGAATCGTTCGTCGCTGAGATAAGCGACGTTGAACCGCGAGTATGCCGAGACGCGCTCCGACGCGGGCGAGAAAACGGCGCCCGGCGCCAGAATCACGCCGCGCTCCAGCATTGCCTTCGCGAGTTTCATCGAGTCGTTCCATTCGGGCAATGACGCCCACAAGTACATGCTTTGTTCGCTTTCCTTGAAGATCTCTGCGCCCAGCTTTTTGAGCGCGGTTTTTGCGGTTGCGGTCGCGCGCTTCAATTTTTCCTGAAGTTGGTTCGTATGCCGAAGGAAATGGCCGTCACTGACAATGGCCGCGAGCGTCCTCTCGCTGTATTCCGAGCTGCTTACGTGGATGAGCATTTTTACATCGGCGAGATCGCTCGCGAGCGCCGCGTTGCACGCGAGAAAGCCGACGCGCAATGCCGCCGAGACCGACTTCGAAAAGCTGCCCACATAAATGGTGCGGCGCAGTTGATCGAGTGTGGCGATACGTGTCAATGATCGCGGGCGCAGGTCGGCGAACGCATCGTCTTCAACGATGACCGTGTCGTGTGTTTCGGCAAGTTGCAGAATGCGATAGGCCTTCGCGGCGCTCGTATCGGTGGCCGTTGGATTATGTCCGACCGATTGCGTGAAGAACAGCTTCGGCCGGTGCTCGATCATGCAACGCTCGAGTTCGGCGAGATTCGGTCCGTCTACTTCGCGCGGCACGCCGATGATATTCGCGCCGCTCAATTTCAGTTTGCCGAACAGCGGGTAGTAGCCAGGGTCGTCCACGAGCACGGTGTCGCCCGGTCGCACGAAATAACGCAATACGAGATCCATGGCCTGATTGGCGCCATGCGTGAGAACGATTTGTGAAGGCGCGGCCTCGATCTCGTAGCCAGAGAGCTTCTGTTGCAGCGACTGGCGCAGCGGCAGATAACCGTAGCGGCTGCCATAGCGAAATAGCGACGCGACGCCGGTGCGCACAACCCGCTGATGGTACTGATCGAGTCGAGTCGCTTCCAGCCATTCGATAGGCGGAAAGCCTTCGCCCAGATTGAGAACGTCGGGCTTGACCTGCAATTGCTCCCGCATTAACCAGACGGTGTCCATCGCGCGATCGAGCACGCCGCTTTCTTCTGTCTCGGTTGCGGCTCTTGCTCTTTGCGCGACATAAAAACCGGAGCCCCGCCGAGGCTCGATCAGTCCGCTCGCGGTGAGCATTTCGAATGCGCTGATCACCGTGTTCTTCGAGCAACCGGACGCATCAGCATATTCCCTGATCGAAGGAAGTTTGGCGCCTGCCGGAATCACGCCTTCTTCAATCTGTTTGGCGAGATTGTCTGCCATGGAACTCGACAGACTCGCACTTCTACGCAAGCTCATTAACGCGACTCCGGCGGGATATGAAAGTGTCACTGGTACAGCGGTGCAACTGTAAGCGCAAACTGTACCTTTTAAAGGGGTACGGTCCGCCTATTATTGATCCTTTAATTCATAGTGCGCAAGCACGAATGAACGCGGCGACCGTAACCCCAGGGACAGTACATGGCTATCGATTCAACGCTGCCGAATTTCCGTTCACTCAGCCCGCAGGAGCGTCTCGCTCACATCTGCAAAGAGGTCGGTCTGGATGACGCGCAATACTCGCAATTGGCAAAGCCCGGCGCGTTGCCGCTTGAAACGGCGAATGGAATGATCGAGAACGTGATCGGTACTTTCGAATTGCCGATGGCGGTGGCCGGCTACTTCCAGATCAACGGCAAAGACGTCATCGTGCCCATGGCAGTAGAAGAGCCGTCTATCGTCGCGGCCGCTTCGTTCATGGCGAAACTCGCGAGAGTAAGCGGCGGTTTTCAGACGTCGAGCACCGGACCGCTGATGCGCGCACAGGTACAGGTGGTCGGCGTGAGCGATCCCTATGGCGCGAGATTGGCGATCCTCAAACACAAGGACGAATTGATCGGCCTTGCGAATAGCCGAGACAAAGTACTCATTGGCTTAGGTGGCGGTTGTCGCGACATCGAAGTGCACGTGTTTCCGGACACGCCGCGCGGTCCAATGATAGTCGCGCATCTGATCGTCGACGTGCGAGATGCGATGGGCGCGAACACTGTCAATACGATGGCCGAGTCCATCGCAGAACGAGTGGAGCAGATAGCCGGCGGAAAGGTGCGTCTGCGCATTCTGTCTAATCTCGCCGACTTGCGGCTCGCGCGTGCTTCCGTACGCTATTCGGCGGACACGCTCGCTACAAAAGACTATTCCGGTGAGGAAGTGATCGACGGTGTGATCGACGCGTATCTCTTCGCCGCGCTCGACCCGTATCGCGCGGCGACGCATAACAAGGGCATCATGAACGGCATCGATCCGGTGATCGTCGCGACCGGCAATGACTGGCGCGCGGTGGAAGCGGGTGCGCATGCGTATGCGACGCGCGGCGGACGCTATACGTCGCTCACAACGTGGGAAAAGGCGCACAACGGCGACCTCGTCGGAACGATCGAAATGCCGATGCCGATCGGACTCGTCGGCGGCGCAACGAAGACGCATCCGCTCGCGCGTCTCGCACTCAAGATCATGGACGTGAAATCGGCACAGGAACTCGGCGAGATTGCAGTCGCCGTTGGCCTTGCGCAGAACATGGGTGCTTTGCGCGCGCTCGCAACAGAGGGCATTCAACGCGGCCATATGACCTTGCATGCACGCAACATTGCTTTAGGTGCGGGCGCAACGGGTAACGATGTTGACTGGGTAGTCAAGCAAATGATAAGTTCTGCGGACTTCCGCACTGACTTCGCAATAGAAGTTCTACAGCGTCCGCGAGATGCATGACATCTGCGCGGATAAGATTTTGCCGAGGCCGCAATCGACGGTCCTCGCAAAGCGAGACGGCGCTCTGCATGCACCGGCCATTCCGTTGTACCGGCGCGCCGCGAACATCGCGCCAATTCGCAACCATGCGGAGTACTTTCCCGCTATATGACTGAGCTGTCACTGTTGCGAGTGAGCCGCGCTTGCTTGAGTAGCGCAGACCATGCGTGACATCTTCGCTGATTGAATTAGACGGAACCTAACCGCAACTCGAAAGGCCCACGGCGATGTTCTCGCCGTGCATGAGGCGTCGCGAGGCGCACGCCCAGAATAAAACATCTTGGTCAGGAGACAGACATTGAAATCATCCAGTGCCAGTGCAGCGTCGGCCGCCGGCGACGGGTCGGGCATTCACGCGCACGTCGACGCGTCCACCTTCAGGCTTGCCGAAGTATGGGGCGATACCGTCGATCTCCGCCATCTGGCGTGGTCGGTGGCCTTAGGCGTGGCAATTAGCGTCGCCGCGTTCGAGGCCGGCAAGGCGGTGCTGTCGTCGGCTGTCAGCGACGCGGCCATCGTGCGTGCCTACGCAATGCTGATCGGCTTGGGCGGATGCCTCGCGGCGGGCGCGCTCAGTGCGTTCTTTTTCAAACCCAAGCGCGTGGTGACCGACCACACGGTTGGCGAATCGGACCGCCAGCATGTGTTGAAGCAACTCGCTGAAGAAGGAGGCGGCATCGGATCGATCGCCGATCTTCCGCCAAACGCTGCGGCCGAATTAAAAGAGTTGGGACTCTACGATCTGTTCGCCGCATACGAGTTATCCGAGCAAGCCGCGCAAGCAAAGGGAGAACGCTGATGGACTCGCTGATCCAACAGTTTCCGATGGCCTTGGCAATGGGACTGCTCGGCGCTGTCGTCTTCGCGGCGATCGGCCTTGTTTCCGGCACCGACGAAACGACCACGATCGCACCGTTGACCTTGCTGGTCGCATTGCTCGGCGTGCCGCCAGCCGGCGTGTTCACCTTCTTCATGGCGGGCGCGGTTGCCAAGCACATGACCCACGCCATTCCCACCGCATTGCTAGGCATTCCCGGCGACACGATGGCCGCGCCGCTTCTCCAGCAAGCCGCGATGCTGCGCTCGCTTGGTGTGCCTCATATCGCGTTGCGCAAGATGATCTCCGGCGCGATCGTGGCGGCATTCGTTGCATTGCCCTTCGCCGTACTGTTCGCCGTCATGCTCGCGCCTTTCGGCAGTCTGATCACGCGCGCGGCGCCGTGGGTGTTTCTGTTCGCGGCGGTTTGTATCGCGTACTTTTCGGCGGGACGGTGGGCTTCGGTGCTTCTACTGATTCCGTTCGTGTTGCTGATAGTCGGATTGCAAACGCTCACGCGCAGTCACGGCGTCAATCTGAGCGTCAGCTATTTTCTCGGCATTGCAATTGGCCCGCTGATTGCCGACCTGTTCTCGATACTCTCACCGGTCGAACGGCGACGCATGCGTCGCGACCACGTGTCGAACTTTGCGCTCGCGCCGGACCTGAAAGGGTGGAGCGGCTACTTTCCGAATCCACTGAAAGTACTCGACCGGCAACAGACGGCATACACAGTCGCGACGGCGGCGGTATCGAGCGCGACCTTCGTGTTCAGTCCCGTCGCAATGACGGTATTGATGGGCGAGATAGTCGGCGCGCGAATCCGTCATGCGTACCATCGTTTGACGACGGTCATTGCCGTGCGTAACGGCGTAACCGAAGCCACTTACATTGCGGAAGCGCTGATCCCGTTGATCGCGTTCGGACTGCCGCTGAGTCCGGTGGCCGCGGGTCCTGCCGCGCCGCTTTTCAATGCGCCGCCGCGCTTCACCGTGAACACGGCGACCGGCCACATCGACAACCTTCATACGCTGATGACGACGTGGCAGTTTCTCGTCTTCGGCCTGTTGTCCATCGTGCTGGCCGCGCTGATCGCTTATCCGCTCGCGATGAACTATGCACACCGCGCCGCATCTTTCGTCGCGCGCAAGCTGAGTCACGAGGCGATTATCGCGACGTTCTCCGGGCTGATCGTCGTGATCGGTCTTTGGGAAGGGCAGTTGCTGGGGCTTGCCGTGATCCTCACGGTCGGACTGTTTGGCGGATTGCTGTCGCGTCTGTTTGCGTTCAATGCGGGCGTCCAGTTCATGGGCTATTACGCCGCCGTGCTGAGCGTGCCCGCAATCATCAAACTCTTCTAACAGGACACGCGCTGCGCGCCTGCTGCGATGAATTCGAATTGCCAGCAGGTCAGCCGCGCCGGGCGCGCATCACGGTGACCTTGAATGGACGAATCTTGCTGTCGCCTGTGCGGCGAACACGGAGCCGGGAATCAGCCCCATGGCGCCGGCTGCGACCGATGCGGCGAGAACGTGACGTCGAGCGGGAGAAAAAGGTGTTGAAGACATGTTTGATTTCCTGACGCTATAAAGAGCCGGCGAGCCGTTCGCGGCGAACCGGAATGTTCACGAATAGAGCGCTCCACAGCGGAATTTGTCGATGCGACTAACCTGGCTGCGTTGATAGAGCTTGTTGAGTGCCGCGAGCTGACCGTCTTTCTCGGCGCGCAACAGTTTCTGGCGAACCAGCGAGGAAAGACGTGTAACGAAAGGCGGGAATGACGTTGCAGGATAGTAGCGGTCAGCTATACCGCGTTCTATGAACTGCAACGTCATCGGCGCGAATAGATAGCGCGGCAAACGCAATTAAATGAAGCCGACGCACCGCGTCGTATGCAATCGCTCAGATATGTATCCGCAACGATTGCACACCGCGCAGATTATTATGGCGGTGCCAGTTCAACTGGTCGAGATCATCGGGCTGCATCTGCGGAAAGCGCGCGAGAAGATCTCGCAGCGCCACCTCCATTTCGAGCAATGCGAGCCTTGCGCCGACGCAATAGTGAATGCCGCCGCCGAATGCGAGGGAAGGGACATTCGGACCACGGTCGAAGTCGAGTTGATCGGGATGCGAGAACACCGCGGGATCTCGATTCGCTGCGCCGGTCAGCATGAAGACGATCGTGCCGGGCTTGAGCGTCACGTCGTGAATCACCACTTCCTCCAGCGCAGTGCGTACCACCATTTGCACAGAACTGTCGAAGCGCATGCACTCGGCAACCGCCTTTGCGATAGTTGCCGGCTCGCGCCTGAGCGCTTCGAGTCGCGCCGGATGCCGAAACAGCGCGACCATTGCATTGCCGATCATGTTCGACGTGGTTTCATGGCCTGCAATGAACATCAGTATGACGTTGGAGACGATTTCGTCGTCGCTTAAAGTCGTGCCCTCGTCCTCGACATGGACCAGCGACGAAACGATGTCGTCGCCGGACCGCGCACGGCGCTGCTCGATGACCGTGCGGAAATAGCGTTCTAGCGCGAGCGCGGCTTCATTCGCATCGGCGAGCGCGGCCTCATCGAGCGGCGCGAGATCGAATGCGGCGACGAGGCGGCTCGCGGCCTCGCCGAGTTTGGTGCCGTCAGAAGAGGGAATATCGAGCAGGCGGCAGATGATCTCGACCGGCAATGGCAATGCATACTCGCTCACCAGGTCGAATTGGGCCGCAGAGCCGATGCGATCCAGAAGTTCACGACTCGTCGCTTCGACTATCTCTCTCTGCTTTTCAACTTGTCGCGCGTTGAACGCTTTCATCAGCAGCGTCCGCAGTTTGGTGTGCACCGGCGGGTTCATCATCAGAAAGGTGCGGCTGAGTGCCTGAAATACCGGTTGTTCAGTGGCCGCGTCGCCGTAACGTGCGCGTACACTTTGCAGATAGGTCTTGCCCATGCGCCGGTCGCGCAACAGCGCGTCGATGATCTCGAAGCGGCCCGTGACGAGCGCATTGGGCCCGACAGGCAGCAGCGGACCTGACTCCCGCAGCTTTTCGTACATCGGATAGGGATCGGTAAAGAAGGCGGGAGACGAGAAGGTCGCGAAATTCATCGTGCTGGGTGTTCCAGTAAGTCGGTGGACAGACGGCTACGCCGGTTTCAATCGATAACACCTGGCAGGCTTGTCTTATTCCATCCGCCGCACCGAATTCTGTCCATGCGGAGGAAGCTGAACGCGAGCCGTCTTCGTTTTGTATCCCAATGTGTCTGCATGCCGGGGCGTTACATAACGTTGCACCGGCGCGGATCGCCGACATACGCCAGATACCTGAAGAGCGTCTAATGATTCCATGCCAGCCGCACTGGCGCTTGCAGAACTCGAAAACGCAAACGGGCGTTTGCGTCGAAAGACATTCTCTTGAGGTGGATATCATGAAAGTCATTCAATCGCTGATTGCCGTCGCTTCCGTCGCCGCTTCCGTCGCCGCTGCCGTTGCACTGCCGTCTATATCGTTCGCGCAGTCGAACCAGCCGCTGACCCGCGCAGAAGTCCGTGCGCAACTGGTCGAATTGCAGAGCGCCGGCTATAACCCCGCAAGCGATCAAACGCAGTATCCGAAGAACATCCAGGCCGCAGAGGCGCGTGTCGACGCACAGAAGAATGTGCTCGCGTCATCGTATGGATCGTCCACTTACGGCAGTTCGGCTTCCGGTTCGCCGCATTCGTCCGGGTCGGATGTCATCGGCCTCGGCCCGATCTACGCCAAGCCGTAACGAAACACACCGCACATTTATCCCACTGCCTGTATTCATCTCGACGATTGACCTGTTCGTGCGCCGTTGATCGCGTGCGGACTCGTTAGAAATTTTTTACGCGAGTGCATGCAGGTCCTACCAGGTTTTCGTACAAGAAGAGGAAATAGCCATGTCTGAACAGGTCAATACGCGGCGGCGCCGTCTGCTCGGCACGACGGTCGCGGGCATCAGCCTGATGGAACTGGGTTTGAGCGGACTCGCGCACGCGCAGACGAGCGGCGCGAAATCCGGAACGGGCGCCACGTCGTTCGAGAACTTACGGCAGATCAACGCCGGCACGCTGAACATCGGTTACGCGGAAACAGGCCCGCAAAACGGCCCCGTCGTCATTCTGGTGCACGGTTGGCCGTACGACATCTATAGCTACGTGGAAGTCGCGCCGCTACTGGCCGCCGCCGGCTACCGCGTGATCGTGCCGTACCTGCGCGGCTACGGCTCGACGCGCATTCTCTCGGCGGATACGCCGCGCAACGGCCAGCAGGCGGTTATCGCGGTCGACATCATCAATCTGATGGACGCGCTGAAAATCGACAAAGCCATTTTCGGCGGCTTCGACTGGGGCGCGCGCACCGTGAACATCATCGCGGCACTGTGGCCGGAGCGCTGCAAGGCGATGGTGTCGGTGAGCGGTTATCTGATTGGCAGCCAGGAAGCCAATAAAGCGCCGTTGCCGCCGAAAGCGGAACTAGCCTGGTGGTATCAGTTCTACTTCGCGACCGAGCGCGGCGTAGCAGGCTACGATGCGAACCGTCACGAGTTCAACAAGCTGATCTGGCATACGGCCTCGCCGAAATGGAATTTCGACGACGCGACGTACGAACGCACGGCGGCATCGTTCGTCAATCCCGATCACGTCGCGATCGTGATTCACAACTACCGCTGGCGTCTCGGCCTCGCGTCCGGCGAACCGAAATACGACGACCTGGAGAAGCGGCTCGCAATGGGCCCGACCATCTCCGTGCCGACCATCACGATGGAAGGCGACGCCAACGGCGCACCGCACCCGGAGCCGTCGGCCTATGCGAAGAAGTTCACGGGCAAGTACGCGCATCGCAACATCGGCGGCGGCGTGGGGCATAACCTGCCGCAGGAAGCGCCGAAAGCTTTCGCCGACGCCGTCATCGACGTGGCCCGTTTCTGAACGGACGAGCGGGAGAGACGCAATGCGAAAGATCCGGCTTGCACAGGTTGCGCTGAATGCGGCGCTCCTGCTCGGCACGGTGGGAAGTCATGCGCTGGCGGAGCTCGCGAAGTCAGCGCCTTCGCCAATCTACGGGGTGACGATTCCCGATGGCTACCGCAAGTGGCAGATGATCGCGCCTGCGGAGGAGGCCGCGCCGCTCGACGAACTGCGCGTGGTGCTTGGCAATCCCGCCGCGATCAAGGCAATCGAGAAGTCGACGTTGCCGTATCCCGACGGCACCATCCTGGTCAAGCTTGCGTACAAGCGCAAGCAGTCGCCCGAGTTCGCGACGGCGACCATCCCCGGAGAGCCCACTACCGTTCAGGTGATGGTCAAGGACTCGCGCCGTTATGCGTCGACGGGAGGCTGGGGTTTCGGGCGTTTCGTCAACGGACAGCCCGTTGACGCCGCGCAGCACCAGACGTGCTTCGCGTGTCACGCGGCGAAGGTAAAGGATCGCGATTATGTGTTCACGCGATTTGCGCCGTAGTGCGCCGTAGCCGAGGCGGCGCGCGCACCGGGTGCGTGTGAGTGTTTCAAAAGGACGGGCCGCAGCGATGTGAATATCGCTGCGGCCCGTTCGAACGTTATGGCGTTCTTCGCTCCGCTATGAACGGCTGCGGCTAGCCACCGCTTGCGCGGCTGGATGCCCGTTTTTGCGGTTTGTGTCTCTGCGCCTTTCCGCGCGCGAACATCGGCATGCGTTCCTCGATCCATTTCAACAGTTCGAGCGGCCCCGCGGCGAGCGGCCGGTCGGCTTTGACCAGCACTCTAGCCTGTGCGCTTTCAAAGAGCGGATGGGCGACCGGAACGGTGGTGAACTCGTCGCTGGCGAGTTCGCGATATGCGGCAAATTCTCCGATCAACGTCATGAAATTTTCCGCCGTGACGAAGCGCTTGAGAGCGCTCAACGAATTGGTGGTCAAAGTGGGACGGATCGACACGTTCGCGGCCACCTGCGCCATCGACACGACATGACCGATGCCGAACGTAGACGGCATGAGCGCGAGCGGATAGGCCTGCAGATCCTCGAGACGCGCCGGGCCGCCACGTTTGACCAGAGGATGGTCCTTTCTCAGCAGCAGCACAACCGGCTGCGCGGAACTCGCCCGATACGCGATGCGCGCGTGCGGCGGTGGATTATAGGCGAGACCGATGTGGGCGCGATTCTCCACGACCTCGTCGAGAATCGCGTCTACCGCCAGCATCGTCATGCTGACTTCCAGACCGGGATAGCACGTGCAGAACGGCGCCAGCACGTCGTCGACGAAGGTATCGACGAAACCTTCGCTGACCGCCAGTTGAATTTGCCCGGTGCGCAGACCCCTCAGCGCGTGCAGCTGGTCTTCGAGCTTCTCCTGTTGCGAGCGGTAGCCGCGCCAGAACTCGAGCAGATGCATGGCGGCTTCGGTCGGTTTGACGCCGCGCGCCTGGCGCTCGAACAGCACGGCACCCAGTTCGTCTTCGAGCAGCTTGATCTGCCGCGTGATAACTGACGGCGACGTGTTGATGTGTTCGGCCGCGCCGCGAATCGTGCCGTGACTGAGCACCTCGTGGAAATAGCGTAGCCGCTGCTGGTTGATTTCTCGCATTTGATCGCTCCGACCGCCGGACCCCCGCTCACTGCAGGTTTGGCGTGTGTTGCCCATAAGACAACGATATGTGAACTTAGTTGCTCTTGCTAGTCCGTTTTTGCGCTGCCACCATCGACTCAACCCCTGCAACGGGCCAGCAAGGCATACGGAGACAACCATGTCAGCAATCCACCCCTCGGCCGCCGGCGATCCCGCCGCCGCGCTCTACAGCAAGCTCAACTGGCGGCTGCTGCCGTTCCTTGTGGCCTGCTACATGTTCGCCTATCTCGACCGCGTCAACGTCGGTTTCGCGAAATTGCAGATGCAGTCCGACCTCGGTTTCTCCGACGCCGCATACGGCGTGGGCGCGGGCATTTTCTTCATCGGCTATGTGTTGTTCGAATTGCCGAGCAATCTGATGCTGCCGAAAGTCGGCGCTCGCAAGACGTTCAGCCGCATTCTGGTGCTGTGGGGTATCACGTCGGCGTGCATGCTGTTCGTGCGAAGCGTGCCGGCGTTTTACGCGATGCGCTTTTTGCTGGGCGTGTTCGAAGCGGGCTTTGCGCCGGGCATGATCTATTACCTGTCGTGCTGGTACGGCCCGGCGCGCATGGCGCGCGCCATTGCGTTGGTGTTCGTTGCGGGACCGCTGGGCGGCATTGTCGGCGGACCTGTGTCGGCGTGGCTGATGACGAGCCTCGCCGGCGTCGGCGGCCTCGCCGGCTGGCAATGGATGTTCCTGGTCGAGGGTCTGCCGTGCATCGTGCTGGGCTTGCTGACGCTGCGCGTGATTTCCGATCGACCCGCCGACGCGCGCTGGCTCGATGACGGCGAAAAGGCACTGCTCGACGGCGAAACTGCGCCGACCCAGCATCGCGCGGATTCGTTCAAGGCGGTGCTGAAAAGCCCGCGAGTGTATGTGCTCGCGCTCGCTTACTTCAGCGTCATCTTTCCGATCTACGCGATCAGTTTCTGGCTGCCCACGTTGCTGAAGGAGCAAGGCGTGACGGATACGGTGCGCCTTGGCTGGTACACGGCGATTCCGTACGTGGCGGCTGCCGTCTGTATGTATCTCGCGGGCCGCAGTTCCGACCGTTTCGGCGAGCGCCGCTATCACTGCGCAATTCCCGCGCTGGGCGCCGCAGTCTGTCTGATCGCCACGGTCTTTGCCGACGGCAATCTCCCGCTCACGCTTCTCGCGCTGACATTGGGCACCGCGTGTTTGTGGATGGCCTATACGGTGTTCTGGGCGATTCCCTCGCAACTCGTCGAAGGGACGGCGGCGGCGGGCGGCATCGCGCTCATCAATACCGTTGGACTGTCCGGCGGATTCTGGGGGCCGGCGGTGGTCGGCTGGACCAAGGCGGGGACCGGCAGCATGCATGCGGGGCTTCTCGTGATGGCTTGCGCCGCCGCGCTGGCCGCCGTTCTGATCCTGAAGGGCAAGTTGACGATGAAACAGCAATAGCCATTTCAAAGCGGCTCCGCAGATCTGTATCACGATATGACAGATAGGTATCCGAATTAATGTGTCACTGCTGCGTCGCGATTTCGCGCAGCAGTGAAACACATCAAGGTGAACCACATGAAAATCCTGATTGCCGGTTTCCAGCATGAAACCAATACGTTTGCGCCGACCAAGGCGTCTTATGAGAGCTTCGTCCAGGGCGAGGGCTTCCCGCCGATGGTTCGCGGCGCAGACGTGTTCAACCTGCGCGACGTCAACGTGCCGATCGGCGGCTTCATCAAGGTCATGGAAGCGAACGGCCGCGAACTGAAGCCGGTGATCTGGGCGGGCGCGAGCGCGTCGGCACATGTCACCACGGATGCGTTCGAGAGGATCGGCGGCGAGATCATCGCGGCCGTCGAGCAGGGCGGCTTCGACGCGATCTATCTGGACCTGCACGGCGCAATGGTGACCGAGCAGCACGACGACGGCGAGGGCGAGTTGCTCGAACGCGTGCGGCGGATCGTCGGCGATCGCATGCCCGTGGTCGTATCGCTCGATCTGCATGCGAACGTCACGGCCCGCATGTTCGCTCATGCGAGTGCGCTCGTCGCGTACCGCACGTATCCGCACGTCGACATGGCGGAAACCGGCGAGCGCGCCGCGCGGATTCTCGAAGATCTGATGTGGGAGCAGCGCCCGTTGCATTGCGCGGTGCGCCGGGTTCCTTTCCTGATTCCGGTGAACGGCATGTGCACGCTCGTCGAGCCGGCGAGCGATATGTACCGCATGCTCGCCGATCTGGAGAAGCGCCCGGTCGTATCGGTATCGTTTGCACCCGGCTTCCCAGCGGCAGATTTTCCTGAATGCGGTCCGACTATCTGGGCCTATTCGTTCGACGAAGACGCGGCGACGCAGGCCGCCGACGCATTGTTTGCCAGGATCGTCGGCGAAGAAGCGCGCTGGGACGTGCCGTTTCTCTCACCCGACGAAGCCGCGCTCGAAGCGATCCGCGTGAGCGCATCCGCATCGCGCCCGGTCATCATCGCGGACACGCAGGACAACCCGGGCGTGGGCGGCGACTCGAACACCATGGGCATGGTGCGCGCGCTGTTGCGCAACGGAGCGAAGGATGCGGCAGTCGGCGTGATCTGGGACGCACAGGCGGCGGCCGCCGCACATCGCGCGGGCGTCGGGGCGCGCATTGCGCTGCGGCTCGGCGGCGGTGCGGGCGTGGAGGGCGATGCGCCGCTCGAAGCCGAGTTTGAAGTCGAGCACCTGTCGGACGGACGCTTCCGATTCGACGGGCCGATGCTCAACGGCATGGAAGGCGAGCTAGGTCCGGTCGCATGCCTGCGAATCGAAGGCGTGCGGATCGCGGTGAGCTCCGTGAAAATGCAGGTCTTCGACCGCAATCTGTTCCGCGTGGCGGGCATTGAACCCGAGCGAATGAAGATTCTGGTCAACAAGAGTTCCGTCCATTTTCGCGCAGATTTCGAAGCGATCGCAGAGGCGATTCTCGTCGCCAAAGCGCCGGGCCCGATGGCCGCCGATCCGGCTGATCTGCCGTGGACGCATCTCGATCCGGAAATGCGAGTGCGGCCACTTGGTCCGTCGTTCAGTGATTTCAATACGGTAGCGGGCTGATTCGCTTCACTGCGTTTTTGTATCGCAGTGTATCCAGGCCGTGCCCCGATAAACACGCTTGCATTAAACGGGTTCGCGAAAACATTCCAGATACGTCGGCGGGTTCAAATGTCGTCACGCAAGGTTGATTCGCAACACTGCGCCCGATTCGGGTGACACGCTAGCTCGTAGATATGGGCTACCGAGTGTTTCAACCGAACTTCTGACCTTTGAATGCCGTCGTTTTCTGGAGAATGCTCATGAAACTCGTTCAATCCCTTGTCGTTGCAGCACTCGTTGCCGTTCCCGCCGTTTCATTCGCCCAGTCGAGTCACGCGGTGACGCGTGCCGAGGTGCGCGCGGAACTCGTTCAGTTGCAGAAGGCCGGCTACAACTCGGCCAGCGACAGCACGCAATATCCGAAGAACATCGAAGCCGCTGAAGCGCGCGTTGCCGCGCAGAACGCCTCGGCCGCCGCGGCATATGGCGGCGTCGTACAAACCCGTTCAGCAGCGGGGTCGCGCGCACAAACGACCGGCGCATCGGCGCCGCAGCAGGACGTGGTCGGTCTCGGCCCGATCTACGCGCACTCGTGATTCACGCGGCGGCGCGCGTTCGCCGCGCGTCGTCTGCACAATAGCTCAATCAACGTCAACTCCATTCTGCCGGAAGAAAATCAATGACCAGGCTTCTCAAGAAATTCGTCGGTTCCGCTCTGCTGCTCGGCGGACTGTTCGCGCTGCAAGCATCGCACGCGGCACCGCCGCAGGACCTGAAGGGCAAGAACATCGTGCTGGTGCACGGCGCATTCGCCGACGGTTCAAGTTGGGAGAACGTGATTCCGCTGCTCGAAGCGCGCGGGGCACATGTGGTCGCGGTGCAAAATCCATTGAGCTCCCTGGCCGACGACGTTGCCGCGACGAAACGCGTGATCGAGCAGCAAAACGGACCTGTGGTTCTGGTCGGCCATTCGTGGGCAGGCGTGGTAATCAGCGAGGCGGGCAACGAAGACAAGGTGAGAAATCTGGTCTACGTGGCGGCGTTCGCGCCGGATAGCGGTCAATCGATCGAAGACATCACGAAGGGCAAACCGGCGCCCGTGTGGGCGAGCGAATTGCAGAAAGACTCGGCCGGCTATCTGACGCTGTCGACCAAAGCGGTGCTTGAAGATTTCGCGCAAGACGTGCCTTTGCCGCAGCGCCGTGTGATCGCCGCAACGCAAGGTCCGTGGGCTTCGGCATGTATCGGCGAGAAGGTCACGAAAGCAGCGTGGCATGACAAGCCGTCGTACTTCGTGGTGACCGAACGGGACCGCATGATCGATCCTGGTCTGCAACAGACCATGGCGAAGAACATCGGCGCGCACGTGACGTTGGCGAATGCAAGCCACGTCGCGATGGTCAGCCAGCCGAAGCTCGTTGCCGACACGATCATCGCCGCGGCGAAGGCCGCGCAATAAGCGGCAATCAGCGGCAAAACAGCAGCAAACTCGCTGCTAGCTTTATCAGTTATTCGCCTGCTTACCACGTGAGCGGGCGAATAACCCTTTGTTCAAACCGACACGTTAATCTGTCGTCCAGAAGCTTTCTGTTGTTGCATCTCTCGCTGTGTCTCCATCTCTTTCTTCAGCATTTCCCGGACTTTCGCCATAATCTTCTCGCGCTCTTCCGGTGACATCTTCTTCAGTTCTTCTTCTGTGACACCCGGCTTCGCCAGGATCATTTTTTCCATGCGCTCGCCGGGCTTTAGTTTCCGAAAGTTATGGGCTTTTTTCCGGACGCTAACCCCTGCTGTGCATGGTGAACGTCGCTCACTGCCTAAAATCTAGAATGATGGAATTTATGACTCAATTTTGATTTCGAGACCGATCTCTATCATGCGGCTGTGTCCCGGGTTTCCTTTGACTGGAATTCGGCCATTGCGGTCATTGGGCCGATCGTCAGCGAAGTGCAGTTGATGTTCGCTCTGCGGTCATTGGAACATTCGTCCCCTCGAACGACAGCTATCCTCCTGCGGGAGGACAGCACCCTTCGGCCAGATAACTTGCTCCAAACCGGTCACTCCGCCGAATTCGCGTTTGCGAGCTGGTGCGCCAATAAACGGCCGTTGGCGACCTCACCCCATCGGCCAACTAAGGCCGTTCGCCCATGCTTTCACGCAGACGTTCGAATGTCGGCTTTGCCCAGGCAATGGACATTTCCCCCGACGTCGTTTTCATTTCACTGTACAGCAACCTGTCGGGACCAGTGCGCCTCGGTCAGGTTCACTGCGCTAGCTGCCAGCGCAAAACAGGATGCGTTCCTTCCGGCGGCATAGCCCAGATCCCATGCGGGCTGAAATCGTACGTCGGGCCGAAGCTCGATGGCGTGCTCATCTGAGCGGTGGTCAGGCCTTGGGCGCCGCCCACAGACGCACCGAATGCCGTGGCGAGTACGCCGACAGGGGCGCCGGTCGTCTGCGTATTCCAGTACACGTCATTGCTAATGATGGGTTGGGGTGGAACACCATAGACGATATTCAGTCCGACGACGCCGGCCGGCCCATTTGCCGGTCCGGCCGGCTGATCAATCCTGCCGGTGGCAAACGACTGACTGATCGTGCCCGAGTTCGTGCCAACCAGACCGCCCCCGCAGTTAACGAGGCTGTTGCAGTTCGGCACGACGTGTACCGTAGCGGTCGAGTACGACTGCGTGATATCGCCAAAATTGTAGCCAACCAGTCCGCCGCCTTCGTTGCGGGTCGCAACGACGTCGCCTGACGCATACGACTGCCGAATCTCTGCTGGGGAGAAGGTCTGGCGGAGGAAGGCGTTTGTTCCGACGAGGCCTCCCACAGTTCCGTCGGAAATAACCTGGGCAATGCTGGATGATCGTGTGATGGTGCCGGAATTGATTCCGACCAGCCCGCCCGTTGCAGAAGCCTCGGTTGCGGTGATGACGCCGGCTGTGTGCGACGAGGCGATCGTACCTTCATTGTCGCCAACGAGAATGCCGGAGAAGGGACTGCCGAACTGCGTGGTGCTGACAGTGCCCTCCACCGTCAGGTTGCGCACGACACCTGTCGGCCCGAGGTACGCAAACAGCCCCAACGACGTTGATAACCTCAGGTTGGAAATCGTATGTCCCATTCCGTCGAACTGTCCGGAATAGGGGGCAAACGGATAATCGCCTAAGCCCGAGTTGAAGGCGCCGGGCCCGGAGGTAAAATCGACGTCCTTGCCCAGCGCATAGTTGCCCGCCAGATTGGACTGGATGGCACTCAGGTCGCCCGGTGAGTTGACGAGCGCGTAGTTTGTCACCTGGGTGACCAGGCCGGTGTCCTGCGGCGCAACCCATGCAGGGTTGACGAGAATGGTGCCCGGTACATAGGAACCGTTCATGTCATGGAGTGCACTCACGATGCCGGTGCTGCCCGACCAGTCGATCGTGCCGTGGTTGGCCACGCTGCCGCCGTTGTCGATGCCCGCCGCGTCGGCGCGCAAGGTCAGATTGCCCACGCCGTCGTTCGCGATCGTCGTGCCGCTCGTGACTGAGACATCGCGATAGGCTGCAAGCGTGAGCGAAGCCGGGCCCTGCCAGCGGAGGCTCGAAGCGATGCCCAGGTCGCCCGTTGCGCCGTTGCCCCCCGTGGTCGTCACATCGACCGAGGTGCCCGCGCTAAGACTGCGCTGCAACGTCCGTGCCGCAGCGTCATCGATCGTAAAAGCTGGCGTTGAAAGATTCCATTGGCCGGCGTGAACGGCTGCGTGCCTACCGAACGCCAGCTGCGCCGCGTGCGTATCGACCATGCCGCCGCTGCCGTCCGCATTCGTTGCCGCGATCTTGCCTTGCTGTCTGACGAGGCCGCTGTCCGCGATGAGCCAGACGTGTCCATCGCGTGTTGTCGTGCCGGTCGCGCGGATCCGGGTGCCGCTGCCTGCGAGCGCATAGACGTTGCCGTCGGCAGCCTGAAGACTGACCTGCGCGGCCTTGATGCGCCCCTCGTTGACGACGGTGCCGTGACTGCCTGCCTGCACGAACACCTGCCTGCTGCTGGCCGAGTCCTGCAACAGCACTGTCTCACCAGCCGCCAGTTCCACCGTGCCGCTGGGCGCTTTTACCGTGCCCGCGTTGACGACTGCCTGACGCGCGATCAGGAACACATCGCCGCCGCTGGAACTGATCCTGCCGAGGTTGACCACGCTCGCGTCCGACTTGCCCGACAGCGTCAGTGCGGCACCGCCGTTGACGAATGCGTCGTTGCAGACATCGAGAGTGGAAGCGACAAAACGTCCGCCGGTGCTGACAACGCCCGAGGGCCCAACGAGGACGCCTTGCGGATTGATCAGGTAGAGGCTGCCGGTGGCGGTGAGCTTCCCGAGAATCGATGACGGATCGCCGCCCGTTACTCGGTTCAGCGTCGCGCCCGCCCCGTTGTTGAAGGCGACGGTGTTGCCGTTACCGATCGAGAAGCTATGCCAGTCGATCACGCCGCGGGACGAGGACTGGTCGATCGTCAGCGAAGTCGCGCCGCTCGTCATCGCGCCCTGGCCCCGGACGAAGGCGCCGCCCTGCGGCAGCGGTCCGGCCGCGTAGGCCGTCGGCACGCACCACGCGGTGAGCGCGAGCGGCACCCATAGCGCAAGCGGCGGCGGGCGCAGAACACGCTTCCATGAAGAAGCCCGGGAACGAGACGCGATGAGTTCCGCGCCGGCATATGCCAGCGTAAAGGACAGCCCCTTGCGTGGGGTTGGGGGCGACTGGATCGCCGGTCTGGATGAATGACGCGACATGATCCCTCCCGAAACGTGGTTCGCGGAAAGTCGTTGTCGCGGAACGCAGATTGTTGCGACCAGGCAAGGCGCGAAAGCCGCCATACCGCACAACACAGACTAATGGTAGCAGCGCGTTTCGAAAGACAAACCGGTATTTGCGCATGCACCCAAGGCCTGCTCGTACCTGTTCTCGCGGAGGTGTGTGTCGGTCGCCGCGGCGGCAGGAATGGCGGTTCAACCCTCGAAACCTGCCGTTAAGCTAATGCGGGATCCAACGGCCGGATCGGGTCGGGCCATGTCAGTCCGGTCCTCGAACTCATCGCTCGAAAGCGGTCGCTGGACTTCAGCGGCCCTCAAGCGGCCAGTCGGCGGTGGGCACTCCCAACCCGATGTGGCCGGATGACCGGTGCAGCCTTTCGACCGCAACTCGATCGATAACCGACACTGAGCGTGGCTCCGTCGAGCCGCATTCTGCGTTCGCACAAGCGCAAGAGCAAACTGATGTGGCTTGAACACGGCTTGCGTCGAGATCTACGTGCGCCACATCGGGATGATCGACGTCACAAGAAGCAGCGCCAACGCCCCGTTAAGTAGCCGCCATTGCAGGTCAGTACGCAACAGACGGGCGAACAGGAGGCCTGCAAAGCACCAGACCGAAAGCGACACTACGGCGGCAATGCCGAACGAGACACCAAGCAACGCACCCAATCGAAGCGGATCAGGCGCAAGCGCTGCAAACGATGCTGCTGCTCCCAGCGTCATCGCCCAGCCCTTTGGGTTGTGCCACAACATCCATACACCACTTGCGAATCCGGTCGGCTTTCGCGGTTGAGCGTCGAGATGAGGGGCGCCGCTCCGTCCAATGCGCAAAGCGAGCCACATCAGATAAAGCGAGCCGATCGCTTTCATGCCGAGTTGCAGGGCTGGTAGGGCCAGCAAGATGCCGCCGAGCCCCGCAGCAGCGCAAGCGGCCATCGACGCCAGGGCGACCGCTATACCCGCGATGTAGGGCAATGATCGCTGATAGCCGAAATGGGCGCCTGAAGCTGTCGCCAAGGTCGTTGCTCCCCCCGGTGTGACAGTGGAGACGAAAACGAAGAGAAACAGCGGCAGGTAATCGTGTAACGGCACATCTGCTCCTGGTTATTACACAAGAAGACTGGATTTTTGCCCACACGCGCTGCATTAATACAGCGAATTCTTTTGATGCCTTTCATTAACGCTCATAATGTACGAATGGCACGTAATCTCGACATCGCTCTGCTCCGTGCGTTCGTCACGATCGCCGACCACGGGAGCATGACCGCGGCCGGTCACGCGTTACATCTGACGCAAGGTGCGGTGAGCCAACAAATCGCGCGCCTCGAAGCCCTGTCCGGTCCGTTGTTCTTTCGCGACCATCGCGACCTGCGCCTCACGTCTGCGGGAGAACGATTGCTGGGAGACGCGCGGCGGCTATTGGCCTTTCATGACGCGTTATGGACTGAGATGACCGCGGGTGCCGTGGAAGGCACGGTTCGCCTCGGCGCGCCGCAGGATCTTATTGGAACGCTCCTCGGCCCGATTCTGAAGGGCTACGCGCAAGCCCACCCGCAGGTGGAGCTCACTCTCGTGTGCGCGGCTTCGCCAGAACTGATGCGAACCCTCAAGCGGGGAGAGATCGATATCGCGTTGATTGAGGAGTTGCCGGGATCATCTCGCGGCGAAGGCCTCGCGATTGATCGCCTGGTCTGGGTCGGCGCAAGAGGGGGAGTTGCGCATCGCAAGAGGCCTCTGCCCATCTCGATGGTGTCAGAGACATGTGCGTTTCGCCCAACGGTGCTCGATGAACTTCGCAAGCACGAACTGCCATGGCGTACCGTGTTCGAAAACGGGAGTATCGATGCAACGGCCGCCACGGTGCGCTCCGATCTCGCCATTACGGCCTGGCTTGCATCCACCGTGCCGCCCGAACTTGATATCTTGACGTCCGATAGCGGGCTTCCCGAACTTCCTCGATTTGGAATCAACCTTCACTTGTCACCGGGACAAAAATCGCCTGCTGTAAGTGAACTTGCCCGCCATATCAGGGATGGACTGACTCGACGTCGCCAGCCCATGTGACTGGCGATCGTTGGTTCGATACGCGAAGCGTGAGAAACCTCCCAGCTACCTGTCTCGTCGCGCCGTATAGCTGTTCCTGGTCTATGACCGGTCATTGCGAGCGCGATGACCATTAGCTTTTCCTGGCCGAACCCGGTCCGACACCTCCGGCTCAGTTCGGACCCGTTTAAGCCGTTCGTGCCGGCCGCGCTTAATGATAGACGTCGATTGCACAACGGTCGTTGAATCGATTGATGAACTCGCCCGCTTCGTACATGACGAGGCATGGGCTTTCAGCGCTGGTATTGCGCGGCGATTACCTGGAGGATGGCAACGAATTCGTTCATCGCCTGCGAAGCAGCTTCGTCTTTCCGTGTAATGACACTGTAGTTCGACAATGTCCGACGTATCGGTACGTCCAGATAGCCTAGAAGGCCATGCGTGACGTACTTGTCCATCGCTGCTCTCGGTTGAAGGGACATCATGTCGGTTGCCTGCAGCAACTCTAACGTCGTAAAAATCGATGGCGTTTCCACGATGCCCATCGGCGCAACCATGCCAGCAGCCGCGAACGTTTCTTCGAACAGCTGCCGCATGGCGGTGCCTTGCGGATACAAGATCCACGGCCACTCGCCCAGGTCGGCGATCTCTATGCGTCGTTGCTTCAGCAACGGATGATGCTTCCCGACGACCGCACGCGCCGGCTCCGCCAATAAATCGACCACATCGAAAAGCGCCTCGTGTCGTGGCTCGGTCGGGCGCCCAATCATCACATCGAGCTGCCTTGCCTCAAGCCACGTCGCGAGCTGATCACTGCTTTGCTCGACCAGTTTGATGATGAGCCTAGGGCGCCGGCGCTGGATCTCCTTGATAGCCGCGGTGACGAGTTGCGCGGCGGAAGCCGGAATGAAGCCGACCGTGAGATGACCATAGCCGCCATCTTTCAATGTCGCAAACTCGCTCGAAAACTTGCCCAGATTGGACAGTGTCGTGCTGGCGTAGCGCAGCGACAGCGTACCGAGATCCGTCGGCCGCATTTCGCGCGGCAGCCGTTCGAACAGCGGCGCGCCTAACATCGCCTCCAGGTCGCTCAGGATCTTCGTGGCGGCCGGCTGAGTGATGTGCATCTGCTCAGCCGCGATACGAAGGTTGCGGGTACGACCGAGCAGTTCAAGCAACTGGAGATGTCTGAAACGCAGCTTGGTCAGCACTTGCGCGATGGAGAGACTGGAATCTTGCGACATAGGGTAAACGCGAGCCGATTTATAACCAGATGGAATTGATTTTACTCAATTTGCAATTGGACGGTTATCGCAAGCTCGAACGACAATCAAAGCGCGTCGGGCATTGCCGGTCCGACTGTCTTCGAACAATCTTCCTCACTGACGCCCACCCATGAATACACAAATCCGATACTCCGCCGATGAACTGCAAGCCTTCGCACGGCGTCTACTGGTCAGGGTTGGAATGGAGGACGTCAAAGCGCTCGCGATCGCTCGCACGCTCGTCGACGGCGACCTGATGGGACACGACACGCACGGCCTCGCGTTGCTGCCCGCCTATATCGGTGAGATCGAAAATGGCGCGATGACCTGCTCCGGCGAGCCGGAGGTCGTATCAGACCGGGGCGGCAGCGTGTTGTGGGATGGTCGGCGTCTTCCTGGCCCCTGGCTGGTTCTCAGCGGGATCGAAACACTGGCACCGCGCGCGAAGAAGTACGGCACGGCGACATTGGTGATTCGGCGCAGCCACCACATCGCCTGCCTTGCCAGTTATCTCGAAAGAGCTACTGCGGACGGATTCATGATCTTGCTCAGCAGTTCCGACCCGGCGGGGCAAAGCGTGGCCCCTCACGGCGGCACGCGGTCCGTATTTACACCGAATCCGATCGCGGCGGGCATTCCGACCTCGGGCTCACCGTTTCTGATCGATATCTCTTCATCGATGGTGACGCAGGGGATGACCGCGCGCCGACACAAAGCGGGACAACACTTCGACGAAGCATGCTTCCTCGATGCGGATGGGCAGCCCAGCGGCGATCCCGGTGTGCTCTGCACGGATCCCCCGGGATCCATCCTGCCGATCGGGGGCATGACGGGGGGACATAAAGGCTTCGGGCTGGCGTTGCTGATCGAGGCGTTGACGGGGGGGCTGGCAGGCCACGGCCGGGCCGATCCCGCCGATGGATGGGGCGCTACAGTGTTTCTTTCGCTCTACGATCCGGCGGCTTTTGGCGGTCTCACGGCGTTCGTGCGGCAGATGGACTGGCTCGGCGATGCATGCCGCGATAATCCGCCGCGTCCAGGAACCGCGGGCGTGCGCATGCCGGGCGATCGCGGACTGAACCTCAAGCGCGAGCAACTGCGCGATGGAGTCGCTCTGCACTCGACAATCGCGCCGGCACTTGAAGCCTGCGCGCGGCGCTATGACATCCCGCTGCCGTCCGCACTACCCGGCTGACAGCAGGAGCGAGAGCCCAGACTCTCGCCGAGGCAGCATTGTTTTGCTGTTACACGTCGCGAGTGAGCGCGACCGGCGGAATCGGGCCGCGCACGAGCAACCAGTAGCCGATCACCGCGACGGCGGCAACGGCCGCTCCGACGAACAGCGCGGGCTGGAACGAGTGGGTCTGCTGCACGATGAAGCCCGTGACCACCGGTGCCAGCGCGCCGCCGAAGTAGCCGCCGAAATTCTGCATGGCGCCGATGGAAGCGGTGCAATTGGCGGGCGCGGCAACGGACGCGGTCGCCCAGGCCGCACTGCTCGAAACATACAGCAGCAACATCGAGATCGAAATGAAGACGACCGCCAGCGTCACATTGTGCGTGAGGCCGGTCAGTACCGTGAACACGGCGACCCCGAAAAGCGAAGCCGCCATCGGATACTTCCGGCTGTTGATCGCCGACACGCCTCGCCGTGCGAGCACGTCGCAAATCTTTCCGCCAGAGAGACTGCCCACCACGCCAAAGAGATAGGGAACCGCGGCCACCCATCCCGACTTCGCAATAGTCAGGTGAAGTTCCATTTGCAGGTAAGACGGCAACCACGCGTTGTAAAGCCACAAGACGTAGATCGTGCCGAAGAATCCGAGCAGCATGCCCCACGTGGTGCTGAACTCGAACAGACGGCGCCACTCGCGCCATGTCGGACGGCTCTGCGCCTCCCCATCGACGTCCGACAGATACGCGCGCTCGCGTTGCGTCAACTCGACCTGATGCGGGTCGCGATGCAGGATAAAAAAGCCGAGCGCCACGAGGAGGCCGGCGATTCCCATGACGCCGAACATCCATCGCCATCCCACAGTCAACATTAAGACCGTCAGCAAAGGCGCTGATATTGCAGTACCAAGCGTCGACGAACTGTTCCAGATGCCGGTCGCGGCGCCGCGCTCTTTTTTGCCGAACCAATCGCGAACGACTTTGGCGGCCGTCGGAAACTGCGGCGCCTCGCCTATTCCCAGCACCATGCGAGCAGCGAAGAACTGGCCGAAGTTGCTCACCACACCGCCGAACGCTTGGGCCACCGACCACGTCGCCAGGCTGATGGACAGCATGACGCGCGCGCCGAAGCGATCGACCAACGCGCCCGCGGGCAGTTGCGCGAATGCGTAAGCCCATAGAAACGCCGACAGCAACAGGCCCATTTCCGCGACGGAGAGTCCGAGATCCTGCCGGATTAGCGGATTCGCGATAGACAACGTCGCGCGGTCGATGTAATTGATGACCCCACTCAGGAGAAGCAGAGCAAGCGCGGTCCGCTGAATTCGCCGCACCCGTGGGGAAGCCTGGTCGCTGGAAGCGATGTTCTGAGCGTTACTGCTGCCCGACTCTGGCACACGCGGCGCCGTAGAGGATTGCTCCATGGGTAAGTCTCCTAAATATTTTGTTCTATCGGCGAGGGCCAGTTTCCGATGCAAACATGCGCATTACAGCATTGGATTGAGCGACGATATGCCCGCGTCAGTTGGAAATCCAATCAATATTCCTCGCAAAGCAATTCCATTTGTTTATGGCGAGGTAGGGGCAAACCCGAGCGAAACCATCGACGGACGGATGAGATCGAAACCAGAATCCAGGCTCTCCATGAACGCCATAAGTAACTGCACGGCTGTCAGTGCTTTAAGGCGACGATTCGGCTGGTAGGGCAAGCGATCGACAAGTAGACGGCCAGATCTCAGCAAAAAAGCGAAGCTATCGATTAGCGCCAACGGCGTCGCTGACTTCCCCTTCGAGAGGACAAAGGCGAGATGTGTCGACCAGCTTCTTCCGGTGCGGCGGCCCCTCTTTGACGAGCAGCGGCCCAACGACCGATCTCGAACGCGCTGCAGTCGCATAGATGGCGGTAGTGCAGCCGCGACGTATGACGCTTGTTGGCCGGTTGGGAGAGGTCGCCAACGTCCGCTTCATGGCGCTCCAGTCCGCAACACGCTGATTCGGCTGACTGACCGCTTTGGAGCGGGTCGTCTGACCGGAGTGGGTCGACCACGGAAGCACGCAGATCGACGGGGCCGCAGTGATCATCGACGCCCGGCTGACTTCCGGGCTCGGCCACAAGCGGAACTTCATCCCGACTGTTGCGCAGGCATTGGGGCGTCGGTTCGATCGTGTATAGCGGCCGTTCGCCGGACCATACCATATGGCGATACCCAAAGTTGTTCACGGGAACAACCTGGTATTGCGCATCGGACGTGGATTTCGCCCGAAGAAGCTTGACGCGTGCAAAGCGTGATGCCCGAAACTCCCGAATGATGCAATTTCTGGGCACCGGATGACGGTGCCAGAGGAATTTCAGTGACCGGCGCTCTGGCCGCCGTCGACGTGCAAGATTTCTCCCGTGATGAACGGTGCGGAGTCAAGGAACAGAATCGCGTCGGCGATATCGCTCATCTCTCCCATGCGCCCGAGCGGATGGAAAGCGCCCAGCGCTCCGTGCGTCTCTGGCGCGTGCATCGGCGATTTGATGATCCCTGGCGCGACGGCATTCACGCGAATACCTTTCCTGGCGTACTCGATCGCCAGCGACTTCGTGGCGGCGTTCAGACCGCCCTTCGTCAAGGCTGCCAGTACCGAATACACGCCGCTGATCGCTTGATCGACGGCGCTAGAGGTCACGCTAACCACGTGGCCGCTCGAATGCTTTTCCATCTCGGCGATGGCGAGTTGCGTGACGTAATAGAAGCCCGAGACATTCACATTCATCACGGCGGCGAAGTCCTGCGCGGTGTGTTCGGTAAAGGGCTTCCCGATGTAAATGCCAGCGTTGTTCACCAGCGTGTCGATCCGGCCAAACTTTTCAATGCCTTCGGAAATGACACGGCGGGCGGTTTCCGGCTCGCCAATATCACCGGCGACGGTCACGATGTTCTCGTCGTCCGAGGGCTTGATCGAACGCGCGGTCGCAACGATGCGGTAGTCGAGCTTGCGAAATGCCTTGACGACCTCGGCGCCTATGCCTTGCGATGCGCCGGTAACAACGATGACCTTTTGTGAATTGCTCATGCTTTATCCAGAAAACTCTTGTTCGACTTCAACGCCGATCGAGCCGATGGCCCCGATCAAGGCAAATGTAGATGCGTTGATTCAGGTTTTGCCTAAACCTGCAATCACCCCTTTTTAGCCTGCGCCAGCCAGTGGTCGAGACTGATGCGGCCGATCCGCGCGTCGCCGAGCGGCACAAGCGACTGTTCCTCGACACGGCCGCCGTAGTACCGCGCCTCGCGATCCGTCACCACTGCGCGTCCGTCGCCTGCCGACTTCAAAAAACGCGCGACGATCTCCGCGAACGGCGCACGGTCCGGTCCAGCGATCTCGACGATGCCGTTCTGCGCCGCGCCAAGCGCGATCTGCGCGAGGAACGCCGCGACGTCGTCTGCGGCGATCGGCTGAAACAGTCCGTCGCCAAGGCGCACGGTTCCACTGTCCGTGCTGAAATCGGCGATACCGCCGATGAACTCCATGAACTGGGTCGCGCGCACGATCGTGTACGGCACGCCCGCCGCGTCGATCGCCTCTTCCTGCGCGACCTTGGCAACGAAATAGGCGTTCTCCGGCGTGCGATCGCATCCGACGATGGATAGCGCGACGTGATGGCGTACTCCCGCGGCTACCTCAGCCTTGCCGAGGTTGCGCGCCGAAGTGCGGAAAAAGTCGAGCACCGCCTGCGGCTCCCATGACGGCGCGTTCGTCACGTCCACTACGGCGTCCGCTCCGGCCAGTGCCGTGCTCAGTCCTTCGCCTGTAACGGCGTTGACGCCGGTACGCGGCGACGCGGCGAGCGCCTCGTGGCCCGCTTCCTTGAGCAGGGTGACGACACGCGACCCGATCAGGCCGGAACCACCAATTACGACGATCTTCATGGCAGATTCTCCAGAGAAAAAAGACGAACGCGCAGGCTCGCATGGCGGGTGTCGTACTGTTGAATGTGTTCGCCGACGTCCCATCGCGTGGGACTATTGTGGAACAATGATGACCCACCGATAAGTGACAAGAATTGTCGGCCCGACTAGTCCATGTCGTTTCCGCTCCTGTTGCCCGCGAGACCGTCATCATCGTGCCGACTTCCACCTTGAGCATCGAAATCGACCGGCAGCAGCCGGTGCCGATCTATCTGCAGATCTGCGAGCGTTTCAGGATCGCGATCGCCTCGGGGCATCTGCGTCCCGGCGATCGCGTGCCTGCGCTACGCAGCCTGGCCACGCAGCTGAGCGCGGCGCGCGGCACAGTAGAGCTGGCCTACACCATCCTCGTCGACGAAGGCTACCTGCAGATGCGCGGTGCGGCGGGCACATTCGTATCGCCATCGCTGCCGGCATCGGCGATGCGCTCGTCGCGTGGGCAGGAGCTTCAAGACAAGCAAAGCCGGCTGAGCCATGAAGGAACGGGCGCGCCGAACACGCCAGACGCATCGCGCGGTGGTCAAGCTGCGCCGCGCCAGTCGGCCGTCGCTGTCGCCATGAGCGGTGAGCCCCGGCCGTTGCAACCGGGGCTGCCCGCGCTCGACGCGTTTCCGAGCAAGGTGTGGCACCGGCTCGTTTCGCATCGCGCGCGCAGCGGCGAGCCCGCGATGTTCGCGTACCCGGATCCGGCCGGCTACCAGCCGCTGCGCGAACATATCGCCACCTATCTCGGATTGTCGCGCGGCGTGATCTGCTCGCCCGAACAGGTGTTCGTCACCGGCGGCTACCGCGCGGCGCTCGAACTCGTGTTGCGCAGTCTCGCGCGCCCGAACGATCGCATGTGGTTCGAGGATCCCGGCTATCTGCTCGCGCGCGGTTTTCTGTTCGAGTCCGGCGTGCAACTCGTGCCGGTGCCGGTAGATGGCGAAGGGATCGATGTGGAGCGCGGCACGCAACTAGATCCGCAGGCGCGCTTCGCACTGGTCACGCCGTCGCATCAGAGCCCGCTCGGGTGCACGCTGTCGCTCGCAAGACGCATTGCGCTCCTGGATTGGGCAGAGAAAGCGTCCGGCTGGATCATCGAAGACGACTATGACAGCGAGTTCCGTTATGCGGGCCGGCCATTACCGGCGTTGAAGAGCCTCGACCGGCGCGATCACGTGATCTATTGCGGCACGTTCAGCAAGGTGATGTTCCCCGGTTTGCGGCTCGCGTATGCGGTGGTGCCGGAGCGGGCCGTCGAGCGTGTTAGGCGGGTGGCGCACAGCATGAACGCGGGTTCGCCGACAATATTGCAGGCGGCCGTGGTCGATTTCATTGGGAAGGGGCATTTTGCGCGGCATCTGAAGCGGATGCGTGCGTTATACGGCGAGCGGCGCGTGCTGATCGTGCACGCGCTAGAGCAGGCGTTTGGCGAACGGCTGATTGTCGATTTACCGCCGGGCGGAATTCAGTTCGCGGTGCAGTTCGCCGAAGGCCCCGGTGGCCCGGTCGACGATGTCGCCGTCGCAGCGCGCGCCCGCGAGGCGGGGCTAGCGGTGCTGCCACTTTCGATCTGGTACGCGAACGGCCACGCGCGGAGCACGTCGCGTGGCCTCGTGCTCGGCTTCGCGAACATCGCCGATGCGGGTGAAGCAGGCCGTCTCGCGCGAACGTTGCGCGTGTGTCTTGACGGCTGAGGTGCGTAGCAGATGTCCCGCTCTCGAATAAGCGCAGCGCGGTACCCCTTCGCACGACAGACACCAGACGTGTTCCCCGCAGCTTGGCCTCACTTCAGCTTTCTGAGGTCTCCTTCGCCTCAGGAAGAGCCATTGATGTCGCTTAATCTTGACAGTCGGTTTCGGGGTCGGGTGCGGAAGCTCGTGCCGAGGTCGCCGGGGATGCGCGGCCCTCGAACCCGATCTTCGCCAATCGGCCAAAGCCGGTTATCAACGTGATCCGCTTACAGGCGCGCCAACGTCGCGTGTTACCGGCGTAACGCGGCGGTCATCGGCCGCCGTCAGCGTGCGAGATGTCAACGCAGTAACGGTCAAGTTGCCGGCAAGCATGCCGGGTTGTACCTGCCGTTCATATTGATTACAGGGCGGAAAACGCAGAGGTATCGGCATGCATTGGCGACTTGAATGTCTATTCTTCAGACGCCGCGAGTAACGCGCTTCCGGCCGGCTCCGCGGGTCGTTGGCAGCCGTTCCGCGTCCGTGAGAAAGAGGAATGTATGACACGTCCACGACTACGTCGGCCTGCGGGACGCGCACTGCACCGTCTGCAGTCAACCGCAGCCCTCTGGCTCGCCATCGGCATTTCGCTCAGCGGGATGTCGTTAGCACATGCGGCGCCCGCAGCGGGCGTCCTTCCCCAAGGTGGTAGTTACGTGGCCGGCGCGGGCGCGATAGCAAGCCAGGGCAACGGGCTCGTAATCACGCAGCCGGGTTCGACGCGCGGCGTGATCGCATGGAACAGTTTTTCGATTGGCAGGCACAACAGCGTGACGTTCGACAACGGCTCGGGCGCGACGCTGAACCGGGTGACGGGCGGCTCGCCGTCCGAGATCATTGGCCGGCTCAGTGCCACGGGCAGCCTCTATGTGATTAATCCGCAGGGCATCGTCGTGGGATCGTCGGGCGTGGTGACAACTGGCGGTCGTTTCGTCGCGTCCACCCTGGATGTTTGCGACGACGCGTTTATGAAAGGCGGCGGTGCGCTCACGCTGTCGGGCGACTCGCGCGCAAGTGTCACCAACCTCGGCAGGATCAATTCGAGCGGCGGCGATGTATTCCTGATTGCCCGAGACGCGGTCATCAACGATGGCACCCTGGCAGCGCCCAACGGCACGGCGGAACTGGCCACAGGCTCGCAGGTGTTGTTGCAGGATTCGGGCACCAGCAGACAGGTGTTCGTGCAGACAGGCAGTCAGGGCACCGTCGTCAACCAGGGGCAGATAAAAGCGGCGCAGGTCAGCCTGCAGGCCGCCGATGGCAACGTCTATGCCCTCGCGGGCGGTGGCACGCGCATTCGTGCAACCGGGACCGCCAGCCGCGATGGCCACGTCTGGCTCGTCGCCGACGGTGGCACAGTTGACGCCCGTGGCCCGATCGACGCCGCGAGCGCCGACGGCAAGGGCGGCACCGTCGACACGATTGCGGACCGCCTGCGCGTCGGCCGCGTGGACGTGCACGCGGCGCAGTGGAACCTGGCCTCGCCCGTCTTCAGTATCGACCCGGAGACAGCCGCATCGCTCTCGCGCAATCTGTCGCGAGGCACCTCGGTCACGGTCAGCGCCACCGATCCAGCCGCAGGCGATCTCACGGTGAGTTCCGGCATCCGCTGGACGGGCAACGCCGCGCTCGCGCTCGACGCCGCGCACTCGGTCTCAATCGCTTCACGCACGACAGTCGCTAACAGCGGGGCGGGCAATCTCACCTTGCGCGCCGATTCGGCGGGCGCGAACAACGGCGGCAGCGTATTGAACAAAGGCACCATCGACTGGTCGGGGAGCACGGGAACGGTCACGGCGCTCTACGACATGAACGGCAGCTACAGCCCGGGGACGATCCGGAGCAACGCCGACTGGAGCGCCGCAGCATTCAGCGGACTGAAGACGCAGGTCACCGCGTATGAACTCGTCAACAGCCTGGCGGATCTCGCGAGCGTCTCGGCGAATCTCGCGGGCAACTACGCGCTCGGCAAGGACATCGGCGCATCGCAGGCCTCGGCCTTTGCGCCGATCGGCGCGACGGCCACGCCCTTCACCGGCGAGTTCGACGGCATGGGCCAGGTGATCGACGGCATCGTGTTTGCCCCGGGGAACGTGGGCCTGTTCGCGGCCATCGGGACGACGGGCGTGGTACGTAATCTCCGGTTGCTCAATGCGAGCGGGTCGACGTTCCCGCCCAAGCCAGCCGGCCTCGTCGCGGCTCTCAATGCGGGGCTCATCACCAATACCTACTCAAGCGGGGCGATCTCTCTCGTGGGCCTCGAAGGGGTAGTGGCGGGCGGGCTCGTTGGGCAAAACGATGGCTTGATCGAACGCTCGTCGAGCAGCGCGAATGTCCATGTGCCAGCGGGTACGGGCGGCGGGCTCGTCGGCGTCAATAACGGCAGCATCGTGCAGTCGTTCGCGAGCGGCACCGTGGGCGGCTCCTCGCGCGCGGTCATGGGCGGCCTGGTCGGGGTCAACAGCGGCACCATTGCGCAGTCGTACGCTACCGGCAGCGTCTCCGGCATGACCCGTGGCGGACTGGCCGCCTCCAATTCGGGAACTATCCAGGAATCGTTCTCGACCACCGCGATCGGACCCCTCCCTACGTCTGGCCCCCACGGCGGCGTTGTCGGCAGCAACAGCGGCTCGGTGGCCAGCAACGTGTTCTGGGACACCGAGACGAGCGGCACGCTCGATGGCGGACCGGGCGTATCCGCCTCGAACGGCCTGACAACCGCACAGATGAGCACGCCGGCAAGCTTCGGCCCCACCTGGGACTTCAGCCCGACCGGCATCTGGGCCATTCCAGCGGGCGCGACGCATCCGGTTTTGCTCTGGCAGCTCCGGCAATGATGGCACTGCGCCGCTGTATCAATGGTTTCCGCGCGCGTCGGGCAGCCCAATGGCTGAATGAAAACCCTGTGACGTCAGCGTCCGTGGCCTGCCGGCGCCTGGTCGGCTAGCCATCTGATCGCGGCTAGCGATGCGATTGACGGGCAGGTGGTGGGGTCTGAAGAACCTGTCCTTTCTACAGATGAGCTCGACATGCATACAACACGGACCGTATTGCAAGTCAGATCGCCGGAAAGCATCTCAACACGGCGTTCATACACCGTCACACTCGAAGCGCAGACCGTTAGGTCTGTGCTTGGCTTTTTGCCCGCGACGGTACACGTACGAGTTGGAGGGGTTGATCTCCGGTCAGTACTTCATAGGCGCCGACTTCGTCACAATGTTTCATTCCCTATATCCGGAGCGGAGCTTCTGACTGGAATCCACGTCGCTGCTTCGCCCCAGCTGGAATCCGTTGAGATCGCGCGCATCGACGAAAGACAATGTCTGGGCAAGATCATGATTGTCTCGCCGCATCCAGACGACGCAGAGTTGGGAGCGGGAGGCTTATACATGGATCACTGCTGCGACGTCTCGATCGTCACCTTGGCGGCTGGGGACTGGATCAACAAAATGACATCGCAGTACGTGAAAAGACTCGATAACAACCTTGCTGACGCTAGTACGCACAAAGCGACCATCCGTGCATGGAACTCTGTACATACGCCGAGCCTGGGCGGTGTGCCCGTCGAGCGATGCGTGAACCTCGGATTGCCCGATTTGCACCTGATGCATATTGCGACTGAGCAGACGCCTACCGTGGCCGACGCAAAGAAGAAATCAATCTGCCGGTCTTTCAACCAGGTTCCGTTGCCTGGTGACAGGGATGGCGCGATCACGCGCACGGGCACAATCGGTGACCTGTGTCATTTGATCGAGAGCTGGCGACCCACCACGCTGGTCCTGATGGATCCTGAAATTGACGTTCATACGGATCATCGTGCATGCTCGCTTTTGGTGGCGGATGCGCTTGAGCGCAGCGCGCATCAGCCTACAACGGTATTGTTATGTTCAATCCATCACCGCCACCGTCTTTTTTCGCATCCCGGCCATGCCTTCGATGCCGGGTACACCTCATGCGATGCCGACCGCAACCAGCACATCTTCACCGACGTCGAGAATTACGTTCACGTGTTAAGCGACGAGTCAGTCCGAAGAAAAGCTCTCCTATTCGAATCGATGTGCGAACTCTCGCACCATAGAATGCGCTGCTTGAACATTGCACTGAGCTTAATGCGGATCGACTTACCATTCGCATGGACGATCGTCGGTGGTAATCGACATGTATATTACAACCGCTTCCTTCGAAGAACGGAATTCTTCAGATTGGTGAGCGCCGCTGACTTCATCGATGGAATAAAGTCGAATCGCTCAAAATTCCAATGACCCTATTTATCAACGGAAGCTTTCTTGAGAGGAGGATGTGTGGCGTCCGGCGATTCGCTGAGAACGTCACCATCGAGCTAGCGAAATCTGGAGCCGATGTCACATTACTCGCGCCAGCAGGACTGGGAAAGGTCTGCGAGGGGCACATTCGCGTTGCTCCGGTCGGCAATAGCCGCGGAAGCTTCTGGGAACAGGTCGAACTCCCGCAATATCTAAATAAGATTGGCACACCTAAGCTACTCTCTCTGACGAACAACTGCCCCGTCTACTATCGGAACAACGTCCCGACCCTTCATGACCTGGTCTTTTTGGCCCATCCAAGAAGCTTCCCGCGATTCAGGCTACCAATCTATCGTGCTGCGGCAGCACGCATCGTGAAAGGCGCGAAACATATCATCACCGTCAGCGAGTTTTCCAGGAAAGAGATAGCTGCGTATTACAACGTTGCGCCGGAAAATATCAGCGTTGCCTATAACGCCTCGTCCTTTCCTCGTCGACATGATTCGATCCACGAACCAAACCATTCTGTAGAACCGTATTTGTTGTCGTTTCATTCAGAATGTGAGTACAAGAATCTGGCGTTTCTTCTGCGGGTTTTCAACCGGTTGAAAAAGGAACGTTTACACTTGAAGCTAGTCGGTGGACGCGCCGGTATATCTGGAAACGTTCATACGCTTGGGCGCGTGACAGATTCAGAATTGCAACGACTCTATAGCAACGCCATTGCGCTTGTTTTCCCGTCGCTGTATGAGGGGTTCGGACTGCCACCTTTAGAAGCGCAATCGTTGGAATGCCCGGTTGCAGCTGCGCGCATTCCCGCATTGCTAGAGGTGCTTGGAAACGGTGCTCTTTTCTTTGACCCGCGGGACGAGAGCGGCGCATTGACGGCACTGTCCGAGTTGCAGACCAACCTCGCAACGCGCAATAAACTGATCGTGGAGGGTGCGGCTAACGCGGCAAGATTTTCCTGGCAACGCACGGCCAGACGCATACGCGATGTGACAGAGGTGTAGACAGCGTTACGGGTTCAACCCCTTGCAAGTCCACCGCCCCGATGCTGAAACGGACGGCTGCAGAAGCGGTCTCTTGCAGGTCCCGCCAGTATCGAGGTCAATCGCCATGCCCGGCGTGCGAAGACAGATCTACTGCGGCCCGGCGCATCCCGGCGCCCGGAGAGGAAGACGAACGACGTTTTGCATTGCGAGTTCGAGCGAGTGCGCCACGAACGTACTGCGCACACGAACCCTATCCACCGGTCGCTAGTGCTGCACGACACGGGCGTCTTACGAGCCGTCTTGTTATGGTGCCAGGCAAAAGCCAAGTTCTCGAAGCGCTCGTAAATCGTTTCCATCCGAAATTTTGACTGGTTCGCGTGCGGCAATCTTGCGCCAGAGGTTTCAATACTTCGACGACCTCAACCTGACTGATAACCCTCAACTTACGACCTTGATCGAAGAGAGGAGGGGGGCATACGTTCACATGCATGTTTAGTTGAGAAGAACCGCGCCAATTTAGTCTCCACTGACATACACGTGTCCAACGTTAGCGTTGTGGACGACGAGGCCAATGGTCTTGTCAATGCGGTGCCCACACGGAGCGTATCGATCGACACCCTTCAGATCCGGGCGTCGAAAGACTGGTCACGTCGCTCCGACTGTTGTGACCTCACGTGCCGCAGCGACTGCGATCTCGGTCTGCAGCACATTGGCGTCGGCGTATTCACCGATTACATCGTTGCTATCCGACGGACTCACATTGGGTCGCCAGTGTTCGTCGGCCACCCTGTTGATGTGACTTGCCGCTGCTCGCCAGGTACATGCGTCCCGGCGAGCGACGCGCGCGCAAGTTCAGCCGATCTGAACTCTGTCGAGAATCTCGTCTGAGCCAACCTCGAGAGGAACGAAATTGGTCGAGCGCACATAATCCGGTCGCGGCTGCTCGACCTGTTCAGGCTTGTTCTTCACCTGGTTGTAGACGACATAGGCCTGCCATCGATCGTCACCGGACAGGTTGTGACCCGAGGAATGCACGATGTTGGCGTCGAAGAACACGACTGTTCCCGGGCGGCCGATGATAGGCACGGCCTTGGGATGACTGGACAAAATATCGAGCATCGTCGGCTTGGGTACAACGTAGAAGCGGTAACCGGTTGCCTCATCGAACGTCGGATCGAGTGAACCAAGCTTGTGGCTTCCCGGGATGAAGTAGAGACATCCGCCCATTTCGGTCGGCTCGTCGAGCATGACCAACGCGGTTGTCATCTGCGGTTCTTTCACGCCGTCGATGTGCCAGGTGCCGAAGTCCTGATGCCATTGCCAGACGGAGCCGTCGATAGCCGTCTTCAGATTGCACTTCGTGTGATAGACGTAGAGTTCGGGATCGTCGATCAGTTGTTGTGCCGGCTCGAGCAATCTGGGGGAGCGCACTGCGGAGTGAAAGACCGCCGATGCCGTCGGACTTTCTGTTTCGTGAACTTTGTAGATCGTCTTCGCGATGCCGCCCGTTTTTTCACGGACGAGATGGTCGGTGTCGATCTTCTGGATCCGGCGCAACTCGCTCTTCATTTGCTCGACTTCTTCTTCCGAGAAAAGCTCCGGCAGAACAACGAATCCATCGCGCTCGTACGCTTCCAATTGTGACGCGGTAAGTTTCATGAGGGCATCTCCTGACTTGTTGGTGTGATGTCATGATCCTAAGACCCGTCACGTCCAATGTAAAAGATATAATTAGTTGCGCATCGATACCTGAAAGGTTCCGAATGGAGCTGCGTCATCTTCGCTACTTTCTTACGGTGGCACGCACACTCAACTTCACGAAGGCGGCGGAGGAACTGCACATGGCCCAGCCGCCGTTGAGCCGGCAGATACGGGAACTGGAAGAAGAACTCGGCGTGGCGCTTTTCGAGCGCCGGGGCAAACGCGTTTTCCTTTCATCGGCGGGCCAGGTTTTCGAAGAACGGGCCAGGCGAATTCTGGCGGACACGAACTCCGCGATCGTGGATTCGCAACGCGCCGCAAGAGGGGAAATCGGCCGGGTGGCGGTCGGGTTCTTTGAGCACATCGCGTACACGCTGCTGCCGCCGCTCTTGCGTGAATTCCAGCAGCGTTACCCCGCGGTGACAGTCGAACTTCGATGGTTTTCCTCTGCGGAACAGATCAATGCGCTGGATCGAGGGGACGTCGATCTGGCCTTCGTTCGCTCTTTGCCGCCGGATACCCAACTAAACAGCGTCTTGTTGCTTCAGGAGCCGTTTTACGTTGCCATCGCGAAGGACAACCCTCTCGCAGCGAAACGGCAGATTTCCATCAAGGACTGTATGCACCTGCGCGTCATCAATTACCGGAAAGATGTCGCGCCGGACTATCACGCCACCATCAACCAGTTGTGCGCCCTGGCGGGCTTCTCTCCTTCCACGAGCTTCGAAATGGGACAGATCTACGCGTCCCTTGGCCTCGTAAGCGCCGGGTTTGGTGTGACGCTCGTACCTGCGTCGGTTCAACGAACGCACATGGACAACGTCGTTTATCGTCCACTGCGCGAACAGCACGCGCAAAGCGAACTCTACCTCGCGTGGAAGGAACCCAACCCGCCCGCTGCGCTAGGCTCTTTTGTTCAGCTCGCGTGCGAAATAGCCGCGCGCGCACCGGGCAAAGCGAAGGTCGAGTAAGGCAAACGGTACGACCTCAATTGCGATGAACAGGCTAGTTTTCCGGTTGAACTGTCAGCACAACTGCTTTGATTCGTGGCCGCCGTATGTAGCGTTGATTTGACTGCTTTTGCTGTCGCGTTAGAAGGCAGTGTGAAGCCGCTGAAGCAGCTCATCTAACGTCATGTCTCGCTTTGGCACGATCCGTATCAGCTAGGACAGCGGCCAAATTTATCGGGGGATATAGTCGACGCACGGAGATGTCTTGATCACAATAGCTGGGTGACGGACAGCTATACGGTGCAAAGCCGCCGTTCAACTGTCCTTTCATGCCGTGGAAACCAACGACTGCACATGGCCGATTGGGTGAAGCCGCCAACGGCCGCTCATGCGCAGTCCGGTTCCGCACACCGCCGCAATGGCGGTGTGCGTCGGGAAGTGCCTGCTGTATGGCGTTTTCTCTGGAAGGGATGCCCCAGGAGTTGGGCGCAGACCTGTTCCTCTATTCGCTCCCAAAAAAAGTGCCTGTTCCCCGTCGCGAAAATCCGTGTAGGATACTGTACATCCATACAGGTTTTTTCGTCCATGACTGCCTCTTCTCCACCGCCCGAAGCGATACACCCGTCCCTGTGGCGGGCGTCCCAGCTTGCGCGTGGCCGGGGGCAGGTGGTCGACACCGGCTACCCGGCGCTATCGGCTGAACTGCCCGGTGGCGGCTGGCCAGTGGGCGCACTGGTCGACCTGCTCGTGCAGCAGCCGGGTGTAGGCGAGCTGCGGCTGCTGCGTCCGGCACTTAGTGCAGCGGGCAACCGGCCCATTGCGTTCGTCCAGCCCCCGCATACGCCGGACGGCCTCGGGCTCAGCTACATCGGCTTGTCGCTTGAGCAGGTGCTGCGCGTTAAGGCGCAGAAAACGGCGGACGCGTTGTGGTCGGCAGAACAGATTCTGCGTGCCGGCAGTTGCGGTGCGCTGATTTTCTGGGCGCAGTATGCGCAGGCTTCGTCGCTTCGGCGCCTGCATCTGGCGGCGCAGTCGTCGGAGACGCTTTTTGTCATGGTGCGGCCGCTCGCGAGCGCTCAGGACGCGTCGCCGGCGCTATTGCGGCTGGCGCTCAAACCATCTGCCGACGGCCTGACCGTCGACATCGTGAAACGACGAGGGCCCTCGCGCGCGGAGCCCCTGTCGATTCCCCTTCAACCCACTCCTGTTCTGCTGTCACGACATGCGCGTCTTCCTCGCCGTTCACCTGCCGAAGTTGCCGCTCGAAGTTTTCAGGCCGAAGTGGTCGCCTGAGCCCGCTCACGGCAGTGTCGTGCTCGAGAAGGACAAGGTCGTGATTGCGGACAGCGTCGCGCGCGCGGCCGGAGTGAGGCTCGGCATGAAACGCGGGGGCGTGCTCACGCTGTCGCCCGAGACGGACATGCACGAACGCGACTTCGCCCGCGAGCAGTCCGCACAACGCGAGGTCGGTATCGCGCTAATGCGCTTTTCGCCCGAGGTCGCGCTGCTCGATGAAGCGACCGTCGTCGTGGAAATAGGCGCGAGCCTGCGCCTCTTTGGCGGCCTGCTTGCGCTGTGCCGCGAGGCGAAGGCGCTGCTTGCCACGCTCGGTCTCACCGCGCGCGTGAGTGCCGCGCCGACCGGCCAGGGCGCGTGGCTGCTGGCGCGATATGCGAAGGGGCGGGGCGCGCGGCGCGTGCTGAAGCTGTCCACGCTCGAGCAGCGTCTTGCCGCGCTGCCCATGATCGCGGTCCCCGAAGTGCGCGAGTTCGCCGACTGGTTCGCGGGGCTCGGCTGCGAAACTATCGCCGACATTCGCCGGCTGCCGCGCGCCGGCTTGCAGCGGCGTTGCGGCGAGCACCTGCTCGATTCGCTCGACCGCGCATTCGGCACCGCGCCGGAACTCTTCGACTGGCTCGAACTGCCGCCCACGTTTTCCGCGCGCATCGAAATGCCTGACCGGCTCGAACATGCGGACGGCGCCGTGTTCGGCGCGCATCGGCTGATCGTGCAGTTGTGCGGCTGGCTCTGCGCAAAGCAGTTGGCGGTCACCGCAATACGTTTGTTGCTGGAGCACGAGCGGGGGCGCGACGCCATTGAACCCACCACCATCGACATTGCCCTCGGCGAGCCAACGTGGCGTGAAGAACACCTGGTGAGGCTGCTCAAGGAACGCTTGCATCGCATCGAGCTCACCGCGCCGGTTATCGCATTGCGTCTGGATGCCTCGAAAGTGGAGTCCGCTGCGCCGGCTTCGGATACGCTTTTTCCTGAGCCCGGCGGCTCAAAGGAAGATCATGCACGGCTACTCGAACTGCTGGTCGCCCGCCTGGGTGACGAGAACGTGCTGCGGCCCGCGCCGAGTCCCGACCATCGGCCGGAAGTCGCCAACTGCTGGGTGCCGGTGACGCAACCGGTGAAGCCCGCAGTCATACCGGAAGGCTTGCCGAGGCCCACGTGGATGCTCGATACGCCGGTGCGCTTGATAATGCGCCAGCATCGTCCGTTCTATGGCTCGCCGCTGCGCATGGTGTCGCCGGGGGAGCGTATCGAGGCGGGCTGGTTCGACGGCGAACTCGTGACGCGTGACTACTTTGTCGCTCAGGCCGACGACCAGAGCTGCTACTGGATTTACCGCGAACGTGTCAGCAGCCGCGACGCCGAAGAAGACCAGCGGTGGTTCCTTCATGGCCTTTTCGGATGACGCGCCATGGACACCACCTTCAGCATGCTGCCGGCGTATGCCGAGCTTTTCTGCCTCTCCAATTTTTCGTTTCTGCGTGGCGCGTCGCACGCCGAGGAACTCGCTGAGCGCGCCGCGCAACTGGGTTATTCGGCGCTTGCCATTACCGACGAGTGCTCGCTTGCCGGTGTGGTGCGCGCGCACGTCGCGGCGAAAGAAGCGAAGCTGCCGTTTATCGTCGGCTCCTACTTTCGTCTGGTGAACGCCGACGGCTCGCCGGCATTCGGACTCATCCTGCTGGCAAAAAATCGCGAGGGCTATGGCAATCTGTCCGAACTCATCACACTGGCGCGTACGCGCGCGCCGAAGGGCGAATACCGGCTCACGCCGCAGGACCTGTCGCGACCGGAGAAGGAATACCGGCACCTGCTGGGCCTGCCGGACTGCCTGGCCATTCTCGTGCCGACCTTCCCGGCAAAAGAAGAAGTGCTCGATGCCCAGGTCGAATGGCTGGACGAGACCTTTCCCGCACGCGCGTGGGTTGGCCTGGTGCTTCATCAGCGGGCGATGGACGACATGCACCGCGGCGCGGTCGAATTCGTCGCGCGCAACCGGGACGTGCCGGTGGTCGCACTCGGCGAAGTGGTCATGCACGTGCGTTCAAGAAAACCGCTGCAGGACACGATAACCGCCATTCGCGTCGGCAAGCCGGTTCATGAATGCGGATACGAGCTTGCGCCGAATGCGGAGCAGCACCTGCGCTCGCGGCTGCGGCTGGCCAATCTGTATTCGCCGGAGGCACTTGCCGCGACCGTCGATATCGCCGCGCGCTGCACCTTCTCGCTCGACGAACTGCGCTACGAGTATCCCGACGAACTGATACCGCCCGGCTTCACGCCGACTGCCTATCTCCGGCAGGAGACGTACATCGGCGCGCAACGGCGCTTTCCGTCGGGTATTCCGCACCACGTGCAGGAACAGATCGAGCACGAACTTGAACTGATTGCCGACCTGCAGTATGAGCCGTACTTCCTGACGGTCTACGACCTGGTCCGCTTTGCGCGCAGTCAGCACATTCTGTGTCAGGGACGCGGATCGGCAGCCAATTCGGCCGTCTGCTATTGCCTCGGCGTGACGGAAGTGGACCCCGCGCGCGGCAACATGCTTTTCGAGCGCTTCATCTCGAAAGAGCGCGGGGAGCCGCCTGACATCGACGTCGACTTCGAGCATCAGCGGCGCGAAGAAGTGATTCAGTACATCTATCGCAAGTACGGTCGCGATCGCGCGGCGATTGCCGCTGCGGTCTCGACGTATCGTGCGCGTGGCGTCTTGCGCGAAACGGGTAAGGCGCTCGGCGTCGATATGCAGATAGTCGATGCGGTCGCCAAGTCGCATCACTGGTTCGATAACAGTGCGGACCTGCTGAAGCGCTTCGAGGAATGCGGGCTGAACCCGCAAACGCCGCTCATCCGCGCGTGGGCCACGCTCGCCGCGCAACTGTATGGCTTTCCGCGGCATCTGTCGCAGCACTCGGGCGGGTTCGTCATCAGCCGTGGCAAGCTCACCCGCCTCGTTCCCGTTGAGAACGCCGCGATGGCAGAGCGCAGCGTCATCCAATGGGACAAGGACGACCTCGAATCGCTGGGGCTGCTCAAGATCGACGTGCTTGCGCTCGGCATGCTGTCGGCCATTCGGCGCACGCTCGACCTCGTATCGGAGCAGCGCGGCGAGCGCTTCGAGATGCAGGACATTCCTTCAGAAGACGATGCGACCTACGACATGATTTCCGCCGCCGACACGGTGGGCGTCTTCCAGATCGAGTCGCGCGCACAGATGTCGATGCTGCCGCGCATGCGGCCTCGAACGTTCTACGACCTGGTGATCGAAGTGGCCATCGTGCGGCCGGGTCCGATTCAGGGTGGTGCGGTTCATCCTTATCTGCGCCGTCGCCAGGGCTTTGAGCCGGTCACCTATCCGAGCAAGGATTTGGAGACCGCGCTGGGCCGCACGCTCGGTGTGCCGATTTTTCAGGAGCAGGTGATGCAGGTCGCAATTCTCGCCGCGGGCTTTACGGCGGGGGAAGCCGACCAGTTGCGGCGCGCAATGGCGGCGTGGAAACGCAAGGGTGGTCTCGGCAAATACTATGACCGCATTGTGCTCGGCATGCAGGAGCGGGGCTATGACCTTGCGTTTGCGGAAGCCATCTTCGAACAGATAAAAGGTTTTGGCGAATATGGTTTTCCGGAGAGTCATGCCGCGAGCTTCGCGCTGCTCGTGTATGCGAGCAGTTGGCTCAAATGCCATGAGCCCGAGGCATTTCTGGCCGCCATGCTCAACAGCCAGCCCATGGGCTTTTACTCGCCATCGCAACTCGTGCAGGATGCGCAACGGCATGGTGTCAGCGTACTGCCAGTCGATGTGACTATCAGTGGGTGGAACTCGTCTCTTGAGCGTATTGGGGATGCCGCACGGCCTGCGGTGCGTCTGGGTCTGTCGCTGCTACGTGGCATGAAGGAGGGCACAGCCGAGCGGATTGAGAATGCGCGTGCGGTGCGCCCGTTCGCAAGCGCGAAAGACCTCGCGCGTCGCGCGGCGCTCGATCGCCGGGACCTGCATATCCTGGCGGACGCCAATGCGCTGGTCTCGCTTGCCGGCAACCGGCGCGAGGCGCTCTGGCAGTCGGTCGCAGCCGTGCCGGACAAGGACATGCTTGCAGTCGCGGCCGTCGAGGACGAAACGCCCGAACTCGGCGCGCCCTCCGAAGCACACGACATCGTGGCGGATTACCGCTCGGTGGGTCTGACGCTCGGGCGCCATCCGCTGGAACTTTTGCGCCCGCAGTTGCTGGCAAACCGGTTGATGCCGGCTGCGACGCTGCGCACTTATCGCGACGGCCGGCTTGCGCGAGGCTGCGGTATTGTCACCGTGCGGCAGCGTCCCGGCACCGCGAAAGGCGTGGTGTTCGTGACGATCGAAGACGAAACGGGCAACGTGAACGTCATCGTGTGGCCAAGCCTTCTCGAGAAGCAACGCAAGGAAGCGCTCAGTGCGTCGCTGCTGGCTGTTTATGGAGTATGGCAATGCCAGGGCGAGGTCCGGCATCTGGTGGCACAACGGCTTGTCGATATGTCGCATCTGCTGGGCGGGCTGCATTCCGTTAGCAGGAATTTTTGCTGAGACGTTGGTGCGCTTCGAGCGGTCGTCAACGTTGAGCGCATGCTTGCAGAGGCAAAAATCGCGATATCCGGTTCAGGCGGATGTATCGCCGCGCCACGGAAAGGCGGCCAACACCTCGCGTATCGCCGTATCGAACGGCGTGCGGCGGCCAATCCCGAGTTGCTCCAGCCGGTCCGACGCCAGGTGGCAATTATGCGGACGCGGCGTCGCATCGGCCGGCGTGTGTTGCGGCACGAGCCGCGCGTCGAGTTGCAGCGCTTGCGCGAGGCGCATGGCGATCTCGTACTTGGTCATCGGTTCGTCGCCCGACCATTGCACGATGCCGCGAATTGCGTCACCCGCGGCGTGACGCTCGAGCATCTGCCGGATCACGAACGCGACGTCCGGCGTGAAGGTCGGATAGCGGATCGCCCATGCGTCCATGCTGGCCGCTTTTCCCTGCGCCGATGCCGACGCGGCAATGGCCGGCACGAGACTCGTCACGGCGGATTCCGCCCAATCGACAATCGGCCCATACAGCAGCGGCAAGCGCAGCACGCAGCCGCGGTCGGTCGTGTCGGTCAACGCCTGCTCGCCGTCCAGCTTGCTGCGCCCATATGCATTGAGCGGCGCCGGTGTGGAATCCGGCCGATAGGGCGGATGAGTGCCGTCGAAAACGTAATCGGTGGAAATGGACAGCGTCCATGCGCCTCGCCGGTGCGCGGCGGCGGCGATCGCGCGCACGGCATCCACATTGAGCGCGCGGGCCACTTCCGGCTGACGCTCGCACACATCCGGTCGACGCTCGGCGGCGGCAATCACGAGTGCATCCGGCGCTTCGCGCTCCACGAACTGCTCGACTGCACGCGGATCGCGGACATCGAGCGTGACGGTGTTCGGCGCTGGCCGGCTGAAGGCAGTGCCGACGACTTGCCACGCGGGCTGAGCCGCCAGTTCGTCGACGACAGCGCGACCGAGCAGGCCAGAAGCTCCTATGACAGCGACCTTAAACATAATCCGCGTTCCCCTTAGCTCGTTGCGCCGGGCGACACGCCTTTGACCGTGTAGCCGGCCTCGTCGATGGCGGCTTTCAATGCGTCGACCGATTGCGTCGACTCGACCGCGACCCGGCCCGCCGCGAGATCCACCTGCACTTGCGCAGCTTCGTCGTGCTCGCGAATAGCGTTGGTGACGGCCGCCACGCAATGCTGGCAGCTCATGCCTTCAACCTGGAATTCGGTTTTCATCGGAATTGCCTCGGGGAAATGTCGGTTTAGATGATTGAATTATGCCTTCCCGACCAGATTTAGGTGACTGACCTTCCCATCATGGGAAGGTGTACGATCGACGCATTCAGTGGGGAACAGTGATGAACATTGGTGAAGCGGCCCGCGCGTCGGGCGTCACGGCGAAAATGATTCGCTACTACGAAAGCGTCGGCTTGCTCGCGGCGAAATCCCGAACGACTGCCGGCTATCGTGTCTACGGTCCGCAGGAGGTGCATTCACTGCGCTTCATTCGCCGGGCGCGCCGGCTCGGCTTTCTTGTGGAAGACATCCGGCGGCTGCTCGCGCTGTGGCACGACCGCACGCGCGCGAGTGCCGAAGTGAAGGCAATCGCGCTAGACCACGTGGCCGAACTCGATCGACGCATCGCCGAACTCACCGATATGCGCGACACGCTGGCGCATCTTGCCAACCATTGTCACGGCGACGACCGTCCGGAATGTCCAATTATCGAGGGGCTTGCGGACGCCGGCATGGTTTCGGCGGAGAGCGGGAACGGTTGCAAGGGGTTTTCGAAGGCGGACGTTAACGCGTAGCGATGCGGGCTGGCGATTTGGGGCTTTATGCACCTAATTCGTGCATAAAGTGAGTCTCCCTCATACTTTTTGGTCTACGGGCGTTTCTGCCTCTCAATCAAATCAACGTGCTTTATGCACCTATGGAGTGCGTCATTCCATTTTGGAATGCACATCATGCGAGCATTTCACTAGCGCGGTTGCACCATCGGCCTATAATCAGGGTTAACCCTTTTACGGGAAATCCCTGATGCCCGATCCACCGGGGATTCAATCTGATCCTTGGAGAACATCATGTTTGCATACGTCCTTGAAAAACTGAGCACCTGGTTTGAAACTGCAGAGCGCGACCGCCGTGAAGCGTATCTGGCTTCGTCGTCGGATATCGTCCAGCTCGAACAGCGCATCCGCTCGCTCGAAGCCAACGGCTATTCGCTGTAAGTTTTTTGGCGAGCGTCTTTTGCCGCCACAGTACTTCAGAAGTAGCTGTTAAGTGTGAGCCCCGTCTTTGCGGGGCTTTGTCACATCTGGGCGCCGCGTTGTCCTTCAGGCGTCGCAAAACTCGAGATGGCGAATATCGACTAGCGGCGAAGTCCGCGTCGCGGTAAGGTAAAGCGTTTTTCAGCGCAATCCGGCCTTCGCGGCTCAACCGGTCCGCCCCATGTCTTCGATCCATTCGTTCAAATTCTCTCTGGCCGCCATTGCAGTTTTGTTTGCCACGGCTTGCGCCGTGTCGAGCGCGTCTGCTGCGTCGAGCAATAGCCGCAAGCCTGTGATTCTCGACTCGCAGAATGGAATCAGCGACGGGCAGAGCGGAACCGTCCTGCAGACAGCGCCGCTGTCGCGGCAACCCATCGTCGAAGCACAACCTATCGCTACGCCTACCGAGCTGGCACCGAATTCGTCCGTGCCGATCGTCGTCGCGCCGTATATCCAGTTGCCCGTCGGGGGCGGTGGTGTCGCACCGCAACCTCAACCGTACCCTCAACCGTATCCCGTGCCTCGGCCCGCGCCGCGTCCGCAATAGCCGACTCGCGCCGATCCTGCCCGTAGCTTGCTGCCCAGACTTACGCGCGAGACGCGGCGCCGCGAATTCGTGCGCCCGCGCCTGGCCATTGGGGTTTGGGCGCATGGCGCGCCACCAGTCGGGCGACGACAATCCTCAAGCGGTCTCTGCCGCAAAGTCGCGCCCATAGCCCCCGCAGGGGCGGCACGGCAACCAGACTGAACGAGAACATACAAAAAGGAGACGTCAAATGCCCAATCACTGGATGCGGCGTGCCGCCGTTTGCGCCACGTTGTTCGCCGTTGTTGCACTGCAGGGCATGGCGTCCGCGAAAGACGTGCCCGAAAAGCCGGCACTGACAATGGCCGTTGGCGGTCTGCCGGGTCTTTACTACCTGCCGGTACTCACGGCTCAGCAGTTGGGCTTTTTCAAGGACGAGGGGCTCGAGGTCACGCTCGAAGACTTCGCGGGCGGCTCCAAAGCACTCGAAGCGGTGGTGGGCGGCAGCGCGGATATCGGCGCCGGGGCATTCGAGCACACACTATTCATGCAGGCGAAGGGGCAACGCTACCGGGCTTTTGCGTTGATGGGCCGCGCGCCGCAGATCGTCGTCGCCGTATTGACATCGAAGGCGGACAAGATCAAGACGCTTGCCGATTTCAAAGGCGCCAAGGTCGGCGTGAGCGCGCCGGGGTCATCGACCGATCTCGTGCTGACTGTCGCCTTGCGCAAGGTCGGCGTGCAAAGAAGCGACATTGCGGCGATCGGTGTAGGCAGCGGCGCAACCGTGCTCGCGGCGGTGAGCAACGGTCAGATCGACGCGCTATCCAACGTCGACCCGATGATGACGAAGCTCGCACGCAGCGGCGCAATCAAGGTGCTTGTGGATACGCGCACCGTGAAAGGAACGCAGGACGTGTTCGGCGGAACGATGCCGGCGGCCACACTCTATGCGCCGGAGAGTTTCATTCAGAAATACCCAAAGACGACGCAGGCGCTCGCCAATGCCATCGTGCGGGCGGATCACTGGCTGCAAACCGCGAGCGATGCCGATCTGCTGAAGATGGTGCCGCCAGCCTATCTGCTCAACGACTCCTCGCTCTATGTCGAGGCGTTCCACAATGTGCGGGACGCCTATTCGCCAGACGGCCTGATGCCAGCCGACGGCCCGGAGACTTCGTTGCGCGCACTGGCGTCGTTCGATAACCGGCTCGACCCGAAAAAGATCGACCTGAACGCGACTTATACCAACGACTTCGCACGCAAGGCCGCGGCACAACTCAAGTAACAGCGCGGCGAGGGGGCGCTATTCGACTATGCGCGGCCTCGCCCGGCGTCAATCGCCGCGGTATTCGACCTTGAACTGCGCGGCCTTGTCCTCACCGAGCGCTTTCACCAGCCAGGGCATCTGGTCCTTCAGCATCTTCGGCAGTGTGTACGGCGGATTCAGGATAAACATGCCGCTGCCGAAAAGCCCAAATCCGTCCGCGGGCGGATTGCTCACCGTGAGGCTGACGTGCAGCCAGTTGCGCTCCTGCAGCTTTTTCAGCTGGTCGGGAAAGCGTTGTGACTCGAGGCGCTTCACTTGCGGATACCAGACCGCGTAGGTGCCGGTGGGGAAGCGCTTCAGGCTCTCTTCGACGCACCGCAGCGTGCGCGTGTAGTCGCGCTTGTCCTCATAGGAAGGATCGAGCAGTATCAGCGCACGGCGCGGCGCCGGCGGGAGCAGTGCGAGAATTCCGTCGAAACCGTCGCCCGCGTACAGCATCGCGCGCCGGCCCGCATCGCGAAAGTTGTGACGCAGCACGTCGATCTCAGTGGTGTGCAACTCGAATAAACGCATACGGTCCTGCTCGCGCATCTGGCGCCAGGCGATATACGGCGAGCCGGGGTAGAAGCGCAGCTGGCCGTCGGGATTGAGCGCGGCGACTTCATCGACATAATCGGAGAAGAGCGACGGGAGATCGTTGCGCTCCCACAGCCTGGCGATGCCTGTCTGAAACTCTCCGGTCTTGACCGCATAGCCTTCCTGCAGCGAATAGACACCTGCGCCGGCATGCGTGTCGATATACCAGTAGGCCTTGTCCTTCTGACTGAGATAGCGCAATAGCTGCAACAAGACCGCGTGTTTGAGAACGTCGGCGTGATTGCCTGCATGAAAGGCGTGGCGATAGCTGAGCATGATGAGGAGATGCAGAAAGAGGGCGCGCCGTTCCCGGCTGGAGTCGGCGATGCGGATGCATTGCGGCGGCATGCCGACACAGAACGCCGATGTGCCGCGCGGTCGCGTATTGTACGCGACGCCGCGCGCGGCGCAGTGAGTTGCCGCGGCGTCACCGTGCGCGTTGTCGGATTGCGCGGTTCCCTGCGCGGCCACGACCACGACCGCGACCGCAAGCACGACCACCAGCGCGATCTTGCCGCGGCCTTACCCAGACGTCCGACAGAGCGGCGTTAGTCGTACACGTCTCCGAAAATACCTTCGATTCTCTCTTTGATCTCCGGCGTGATCTGCTCGGCGATCTCAGCGGATTTCATATTCTCGCTAATCTGCTCGACGCGCGATGCGCCTGTAATCACGGTGCTGACATGCGGATTCTTGAGAATCCATGCAATCGCAAGCTGGCCGACGGTGCAGCCCAGTTCGTCGGCCACTTCGCCTAGCTTGCCGACCACATTGTTTTTGCCTGCGTCGGTAACCTGTTTGCGCAGCCAGTCGTAGCCCTGCAACTGCGCGCGGCTGTCGGCAGGCACGCCGTTGCGATACTTGCCGGTGAGCAGGCCGGACGCGAGCGGGCTCCAGGTAGTCAGCCCGAGACCGATATCTTCGTAGAGACGCTTGTATTCCTGTTCGACGCGCTTGCGGTGAAACAGGTTGTACTGCGGCTGTTCCATGACCGGCTTGTGCAGATGGTGCCGCTCCGCGATGTCATAAGCGGCGCGGATTTCGTCGGCGCTCCACTCGGACGTGCCCCAGTACAAGGCTTTGCCGCGCGTGATCATGTCACTCATTGCCCATACGGTTTCCTCGACGGGCGTGTTCGGGTCTGGCCGATGGCAGAAGGCCAGATCGACATAGTCGAGTTGCAGACGCTTGAGCGACGAGTCGATTGCGTTCAGCAGATATTTGCGGTTCAGCGTGTGGTACTGATTGGGCGCTTCTTCCAGGCCCCAGAAGAATTTCGTCGACACGACGTAACTCACGCGTGGCCATGCGAGTTCCTTGAGCGCCTGGCCCATGATTTCTTCCGACTTGCCGCCTGCGTACACCTCCGCGTTGTCGAAGAAATTGACCCCCGAATCGCGCGCGGCAGCGAGCGATTCACGTGCCGCGCGATGGTCGACCTGATTGCCGTACGTAACCCACGAGCCGATGGACAATTCGCTGACCTGCAGGCCCGAGCGGCCTAGACGCCGATAATTCATGCAATTCTCCTCGATAGTGAAGCGACCGGAATCCTGCCAGAACGCCTAGTTTAAATAGATAAGCCAAGGCGTGCTTTTTACCGATCGATTCCACACGGTTCATGCACAATAGCAGCATTGGCCGCAGTGCAACATCGCCTGAACGGTATAGGACAGCGCCTATGCGCGCCTATGCCATTCGGTCTACTTCTCGTTGCGCGCGGCTCGTGGTCTCATTGCTCATCAACTGCATGGAGGTTCTGGATGTCGTCACTGAACACAAATTTGAATGGCAAGGTCGCAGTCGTCACCGGCGCGGCGAGCGGCATCGGCAAGCAGATTGCGTTGACCCTTTCGGCTGCGGGCGCGGCTGTCGCAATTGCCGACCTGAACCAGGACGGCGCGAATGCCGTCGCTGAAGAAATTACAAAGGGCGGGGGCAAGGCAATCGGCATCGCAATGGACGTCACCAACGAAGACGCGGTGAACCAGGGCATCGACAAAGTGGCGGCGGAACTCGGTTCGGTCGACATCCTCATTTCCAATGCCGGCATTCAGATCGTCAATCCGATTGAAAACTACTCGTTTTCCGACTGGAAGAAGATGCAAGCCATTCACGTGGACGGAGCGTTCCTCACCACCAAGGCGGCGCTCAAGCACATGTACAAGGACGATCGCGGCGGCATCGTGATCTACATGGGTTCGGTTCACTCGCATGAGGCGTCGCCGCTCAAGTCCGCTTACGTGACGGCCAAGCATGCGCTGCTCGGTCTCGCTCGCGTGCTCGCCAAGGAAGGCGCAAAACACAATGTGCGCTCGCATGTCGTGTGTCCGGGTTTCGTGCGTACGCCGCTCGTCGACAAGCAGATTCCGGAGCAGGCCAAGGAACTGAACATCAGCGAAGAAGAAGTGGTCAAGCGCGTCATGCTGGGCGGTACGGTCGACGGCATTTTCACCACCGTGGAAGACGTTGCGCAAACCGTCCTGTTCCTGTCGACTTTCCCCACGGCTGCACTGACGGGCCAATCGTTTATCGTAAGTCACGGCTGGTACATGCAATAAGGAGGTGGCATGGCGCAACGCAATCTCAAACGGGCGCGCGTCGGCGCGGCCGGTAATGAGGAAGGCGCAGGCGCCAGCGCGGCGTCTTCGTCGGCTCGCGGCAAGCGCGTGCAATTGCCGGCCTACGAAACCGTCGCGCTCACACTGCAAGGTGGCGGCGCGCTGGGCGCATATCAGGCCGGCGTTTTTCAGGGGCTTCATGAAGCAGGCGTCGAGCCGAACTGGCTCGCAGGCATTTCTATCGGCGCGTTGAATACGGCGATCATCGCCGGCAATCCGCCGGAAAAGCGGGTCGAACGGCTGCTGCAATTCTGGGAAACCATCTGCCAGCCGGCATTCGGTCTGCCGCTGCCCGCTTTTATCGAGCACGCGTTCTTCAATTCGAGCGACGCAGTGCGTAAAGCTTTCACGGCAACACAGGCCGTTGGCGCGCTCGTGGAAGGGCAGAAGGGCTTCTTTGTGCCGCGCTTCCCGCCGCCTTTGCCGACGGTGTCGGGACCGCCCCAAGCGGCCAGCTACTACGACACCGCGCCGCTCAAAGCGACGTTGGAAAGTCTGTGCGACTTCGACCGCATCAACTCACGGGAAATGCGCGTCTCTGTGGGCGCCGTCAATTGCGGCACGGGGAATTTTGCGTACTTCGACAACACGCAGACCACGCTGAGGGCTGAGCACTTCATGGCATCCGGTGCTTTGCCGCCGGGCTTCGCAGCTGTAGAAATCGACGGCCAGTATTACTGGGACGGCGGCTTGATGTCGAACACGCCGCTCTACGAGGTGATTCAAACCACGCCGCGGCGCGACACGCTGGCGTTCCAGGTCGATCTGTGGAGCGCGATCGGGCCGGTGCCCGACAACATCACCGACGTGCAGGGGCGCATGAAAGACATCCAGTATTCGAGTCGCACGCGTCTTGTGACCGACATGCTGCAACGCTCACAGCGTTTCCGGCACGTGCTGCGCGAGGTGCTGGACCGGGTCTCGCCGGACCAGCGCGACGATCCATGGTGCAAGCTAGCTGAAGACCTGTCGTGCTCGAAGCGGTACAACGTGATTCATCTCATCTACAGGCAAAAGGAATACGAAGGGCACTACAAGGACTTCCAGTTTGGCCTCTCGACCATGCGGGAGCACTGGGAAAGCGGACTGGCAGACATCCGCCATTCGCTCGCGCAGCCGGATTGGCTCGCCATGCCGAATAACGACGCGGGCTTCGTCACGCACGACATTCATCGCGAATCGCGCTGACATCATCCGCAACGCGGAGTCCAAAAGAGAACGGCGCCCTCAAAGGGGCGCCGTTCTCACATTCGGCTTCAACCGAATCAACCAGAGCGCGCGGCATCGCGCGCCTTGGAAAAGGCTTTACTTCAACACGTGTGCAATCGCGTTGGCCACCACGTCGAGGTTGCGCGTATTCAATGCAGCGACGCAAATGCGGCCCGTGCTGACGGCGTAAATGCCGAACTCTTCGCGCAGACGGTCCACTTGCGGCGCGGTCAGGCCGGAGTACGAGAACATGCCACGCTGCGCATTCACGAAGCTGAAGTCGCGATCCACACCGCTTGCCTTCAGGCGTTCGACCAGGCCATTGCGCATTGCGCGAATCCGGTCACGCATTTCCGCCAGCTCCGTTTCCCACGTGGCGCGCAGTTCCGGCGACGCGAGCACCGCGGCGACCACCGAACCGCCATGCGTCGGCGGGTTCGAGTAGTTCGTTCGAATCACGCGCTTGAGTTGCGACAACACGCGGGTAGCTTCTTCCTTGCTGCCCGTGATGATGGACAGCGCGCCGATACGCTCCCCGTACAGCGAGAACGACTTGGAGAACGACGACGACACGAACACGTTCAGTTCGGAGGCCGCGAAGAGTCGCACGGCCGCTGCGTCGGCTTCGATGTTGTCGCCAAAGCCCTGATAGGCGATGTCGAGGAACGGAACCAGATTGCGCGCCTTGACGACCTCCACGATCTGTTTCCATTGGTCGACGGTCAGATCCACGCCCGTCGGGTTATGGCAGCATGCGTGCAACACGACGACGGTGCCCGCGGCGTAGCTGTTCAGCGCGCTCAGCATGCCGTCGAAATTGACGCCGTGAGTGTGCGCGTCGTAATACGGATACGACACGACTTCGAAGCCCGCGGCTTCGAACAGTGCACGGTGGTTTTCCCAGCTCGGGTCGCTGATTGCGACCTTGGCGCTCGGATTCAGACGCTTCAGGAAGTCCGCGCCGATCTTCAGCGCGCCCGTGCCGCCCAGTGCTTGCGCCGTCACGACGCGGCCCGCGGCGATCAGCGGCGAATCGTTGCCGAGCAGCAGCTTTTGCACGGCTGCGTCATAGGCGGCAATGCCTTCGATAGGCAGATACCCGCGCGGCAGCGCGGCTTCGACACGTGCCTTTTCCGCTTCGCGCACAGCGCGCAGCAGCGGAATCTTGCCTTCTTCGTTGAAATACACGCCAACGCCGAGGTTGACTTTGGTGGGACGCGTGTCGGCGTTGAAGGCTTCGTTCAGGCCCAGAATCGGGTCGCGGGGAGCAAGTTCGACGGCGGAGAACAGAGACATGGTGGGTGGGCAGCAGTAGTGAAAAGAGGGCAGCTACGAGCATGCGCGACCGTGCCGACTGCGTTTCATGCAAAACGCAAACGCCGGATGATGCAGAACGCGGACAGCCGCAAGCGAGCGCAACTTCGCATTGTAACGAATCTACGAACGTTTTTCGGACGAGAACGCCCTTTGGCTGACTTATTTGCTTGAAAAACGGGCAGGCCGTCGCTAAATGTCCAAAACCGACCGCATCACTCAGCGCTGCCAGCCTACGCAGGATCCGCTTTGTCCGTCGCCGGTCCATCTCGATGCAACCCGTTAGAATAGTTTTTTGCCTAAGGCCGCTGCCGCCCCCATGTCCGAACAACATTTGACCGAAGCCGACGACGCGCTCGACGAATCCCGATTCGTCCGCTTCGAAGGCTCGCCGTTCCAGCTTTATCAGCCCTATCCGCCCGCCGGCGACCAGCCAACGGCGATCGAGACGCTCGTCGAAGGCGTCGAGGACGGCCTCTCGTTCCAGACGCTGCTCGGCGTGACGGGGTCGGGCAAGACCTTCACGATGGCCAACACGATCGCGCGGCTTGGCCGTCCGGCCATCGTCTTCGCGCCGAACAAGACGCTCGCTGCGCAGCTTTACTCGGAATTCCGTGAGTTCTTTCCGCGCAATGCGGTCGAGTACTTCGTTTCGTACTATGACTACTATCAGCCGGAAGCCTACGTGCCGCAGCGCGACCTGTTCATCGAGAAAGACTCGTCGATCAACGAACATATCGAGCAGATGCGCCTGTCGGCCACGAAGAGCCTGATGGAGCGGCGCGATGTGGTGATTGTCGCGACCGTGTCGGCAATTTACGGCATCGGTAATCCGTCCGAATACCACCAGATGATTCTCACGCTGCGCACGGGCGACAAGCTCGGCCAGCGCGACATCATCGCGCGGCTCATCGCGATGCAGTACAACCGCAACGAGGCGGACTTCCAGCGCGGCTCGTTCCGCGTCCGAGGCGATACCATCGACATCTTCCCGGCCGAACATGCGGAAATGGCGGTGCGCGTGGAATTATTCGACGACGAAGTCGAAACGCTGCAGCTCTTTGACCCGCTCACCGGACGGGTGCGTCAGAAAATTCCGCGTTTTACCGTCTATCCGTCGTCGCATTACGTGACGCCGCGCGACACCGTCGTGCGCGCGGTCGAAACGATCAAGGCCGAGCTGCGCGAGCGGCTGGAATTCTTCTATAGCGAAGGCAAGCTGGTCGAAGCACAACGGCTCGAACAGCGTACCCGGTTCGACCTGGAGATGCTGCAGGAGCTCGGTTTCTGCAAGGGCATCGAGAATTATTCGCGGCACTTTTCGGGCGCGGCGCCCGGCGAGCCGCCGCCCACGCTGGTTGATTACCTGCCGTCGGACGCCATCATGCTGCTCGACGAATCGCACGTGCTGATCGGCCAGTTGAACGGCATGTACAACGGCGACCGGGCGCGCAAGGAAAACCTGGTGGATTACGGTTTCCGTCTGCCTTCCGCGCTCGACAACCGGCCGCTGAAATTTAACGAGTTCGAGCGCAAGATGCGCCAGGTCGTGTTCGTGTCGGCCACACCGGCAGATTACGAAAAAAAGACCTCGGGTCAGGTTGCGGAGCAGCTCGTGCGTCCAACCGGACTCGTCGATCCGGAAATCGAGGTGCGCCCCGCGCGCAGCCAGGTCGACGACGTGCTTGCCGAGATCAACGAGCGCGTCAAGGCGGGCGATCGTGTGCTGGTGACCGTACTGACCAAGCGCATGGCCGAGCAATTGACGGAGTTTCTCAGCGACCATGGCATCAAGGTGCGCTATCTGCATAGCGACATCGACACAGTCGAGCGCGTCGAGATCATCCGCGACTTGCGGCTCGGCACTTTCGACGTGCTCGTCGGTATCAACCTGCTGCGCGAAGGTCTGGATATTCCCGAAGTGTCGCTCGTCGCGATTCTCGACGCGGACAAGGAAGGCTTTCTGCGCGCCGAGCGCTCGCTGATTCAGACCATTGGCCGGGCGGCGCGCAACGTGAACGGCAAGGCCATTCTGTACGCGGACAAGGTGACGGATTCAATGCGCCGCGCCATTGACGAGACCGAGCGGCGGCGCGCCAAGCAGATTGCGTTCAACCTCGAACGCGGTATTACGCCGCGCGGCGTGGTGAAGCGCATCCGCGACATTATCGACGGCGTGTACAACGTCGACGACGCCCGCGCCGAGCTGAAGGAACAGCAGACGCGCGCCAAATTCGAGGACATGTCCGAGAAGCAGCTGGCTAAGGAACTCAAGCGTCTCGAAAAACAGATGATGGAGCACGCGAAAAACCTCGAGTTCGAGAAGGCCGCGCAAACGCGCGACCAGCTGGCGTTGCTGCGTCAGCGCGTGTTCGGGGCGAATGTCGGCGACCACGTCTCAGGCGTCGATTAAATCGGCAGGACCATGCAGCGGGGAAGCAGTGCGGTTCCAACGCAAAGGGCGCGGCAATGTGCCGCGCTTCTTTTTGCCGGTACGCGGACAAGACCATAAAAACTGCCCGCCGCCCGCCGCCCGCCGCTTCAAGCCCACACCCTCTTTCTTAAGACATCCTTAAGCCCCTGCTGCCATAAGGCTCGCCGTGCGTCCGTAATTGTTCCAGCGGGCGAGAGATGATAAACTCGACCAATAGTGAGAATGGTTCGCATTAACGTTCATCTATGCGATCTGCTTCGGTTCCTCGCCCGACGCACTGTTCCAATGGGATCAAATCGAGTCTGATAAAAACAAGGAGTTTCAATGCGGATTTCTTCATTTCTGCGTGGCGGCTTTGCCACGGCCGCGGCGGTGGCGGCTCTTTCGGCAACGGCCGCCGAATATCCGATCGGCAAGCAGCAGATTCAGGGCGGCATGGAAATTGGCGCGGTGTATCTGCAGCCGATCACGATGGAGCCGGAAGGCATGATGCGCAAGGCGTCGGATTCGGACATCCACCTCGAAGCGGACATCCACGCAGTCAAGAACAATCCGACAGGCTTCGCGGAAGGCGACTGGATGCCGTATCTGCAGGTGCGCTACGAACTGACGAAAGCCGGTTCGAAAGAGACGCAAAAGGGCGACATGATGGCGATGGTGGCCAACGACGGCCCGCATTACGGCGACAACGTGAAGCTGCAAGGCCCCGGCAAGTATCACCTGAAGATGATCGTCGAAGCGCCGATGCAAACCGGCCACATGGCGTTTGGTCGCCACGTCGACAAGGAAACCGGCGTGGGTCCGTGGTTCAAGCCGATCACGCTTGAATACGACTTTACGTTCGCCGGCATCGGCAAGAAGGGCGGTTACTGATCTCCACGATCGTCGCAACTCGTCACCTGGCAGTATGCGAGCAAGCTGTGACAGGTGAATGAATGCAGCAGGCGGCGCGCGGACTCCACGCCTCGCGCCGCGTTTTCTGGAAACGCCAATGAGAATCAACCGAAAGATCGCTGTGCTTGCGTCGTCGATTTTGCTGACGGGCGCGGCCCATGCGGCCGATCTGCCCACGTTCAAGCTCGAAATGAACGACGGCAAGCTGAACCCGGCCCGCATCGAAGTGCCGGCGGGGCAGCGCATCAAGATCGAGGTGCGCAATACCGGCAAGGGCGCCGCCGAGTTCGAAAGCGTCCAGTTGCGCAAGGAAAAAGTCCTCGCGCCAGGCGCGGATTCTTTCGTCGTGATCGCTCCGCTGGAACCCGGCGAGTACAAGTTTTTCGACGATTTCCACCAGCAGGCGCAGGGCGTGATCGTCGCGAAATAGCAGTGGTTTTTGAGGCGGGCGCGAAGGCCTCGGGCCGCCGCGCTCGCAAGAGCAGTTGCAGAGCAGAAGGGAGTCCTTGATGGGTCAGATTCTATTCATCGTGTGGCGGGAAAGTGTCGAGGCATTGCTGGTCGTCGGCATCCTGTACGCGTGGCTGAAAAATGGCGACGACGATGCGCGCCGCGGTCTGCCGTACCTGTGGGGCGGCGTCGTGGCGGGCCTGATTGCAGCGGTGGCGCTCGGCGCAGCGCTCGTCGGCTTCACCGAGGTGCTCTCCGGCGACGCGCAGGACTATTTCCAGACCGCCATGGTGCTGGTTGCCTGCGTGCTGATCGTGCAAATGGTTCTGTGGATGAAGCAGCACGGCCGCTCGCTCAAACGCGACATGGAACGCTCGCTGCAACAGAGCCAGCGCGACTCCAACTGGTGGGGCGTGGCGGTGCTCGTGGCGCTCGCGATCGCCCGCGAAGGCAGCGAGACCGTGATTTTCCTGTACGGCCTCGGCTTCGGTCAGTCCGGTCATGTGGACACCAACCAGATGCTCGCGGTCGTGATCGGCCTCGGTCTCGCATTGCTCACGTTCTACGTTTTGCAGCTGGGCGGCAAGTTCTTCTCGTGGCGGCTCTTTTTCCGCGTGACCGAAATCATGCTGCTGTTCCTCGGCGCGGGGCTCTTTCAAACGGGCGTCGATAAGCTGATCGACAAGGAATTCCTGCCGACCATCGTCGACCAGGTGTGGAACACGTCGGCTGTGCTCGATGACTCGAGCACTTTCGGCTCGCTCGTCGCGACGCTCACCGGTTATCGCGCGCATCCGGCACTGATGAATCTGATTGCGTACGCGGTGTACTGGGCGGTCGTCTATCTGCTGCTGCGCCGTGCCAACCGCAAGCCGGCGCAACAAGCGGCAGGGCGTGCAGCATGAGTACGGTCATAACCCGGCCGGGGCGTCTCGCCGCGGCCGGGCAGTGGATGCAGCGTCACGGTTCCGCAATTCGCGGCATCCAGTGGGTCGTGGTGACGGTGTACGCATTGCTGATCCTCGTTCCGGCTGTGATGCCGTTGCCGGACGACAGCGCGCATTTGTGGAACAACCTGACACTTGCGGCCCAATTCGTGTTCTGGGGTATCTGGTGGCCGTTCGTTTTGCTGTCGATGGTTATGCTCGGCCGCGTCTGGTGCGGCGTGCTGTGTCCCGAAGGCGCGCTCGCGGAGTTCGCGAGCAAGCACGGTCGCGGCAAAGCGATTCCGCACTGGATGCGCTGGGGCGGCTGGCCTTTTGTCGCGTTCGGCATTACGACCATCTACGGTCAGATGGTGAGCGTCTACCAGTATCCGAAAGCGGTGCTGCTGGTGCTCGGCGGCTCGACGTTGGCGGCCATTGTCATCGGTCTGCTGTATGGGCGCGAGAAGCGCGTCTGGTGCAAATACCTGTGCCCCGTCAACGGGGTTTTTTCGCTTCTGGCGCGCCTCGCGCCGTTCCATTACAAGGTCGATGAAGACGCATGGCGCCGCTCGTACAAGAACGGCGAACACGGGCATCGCGTGATTCCGATCAATTGCGCACCGCTCGTGCCGTTGCGCAATATGAAGGGGGCGTCCGACTGCCATATGTGCGGCCGTTGCAGCGGCCACCGCGACGCGATTGCGCTCACGTGGCGCGCGCCGTCGTCCGAAGTCGTGCAACTCGGCGACAAGCAGGCGAATGTGTGGGACACCGCGCTGATCCTGTACGGCCTGCTCGGTATCGCAATTGGCGCATTCCACTGGACGGCTTCGCGCTGGTTCGTCGACCTGAAGATGTTCTTCGCCACGTGGCTCGTCGATCACGACATTACCTGGCCGCTCGATACGAACGCGCCGTGGTTCCTGTTCACGCATTACCCGGAACAGAACGACGTGTTCTCGTGGCTCGACGGCACGATGGTGATCGGCTATATCCTCGCGACGGCCCTCGTCTACGGTACTGCGCTGCTCGTTCTGATGACGGGCGCGACGCGCATGCTCGGGCGCTTTAGCGCCGTGCGTCTGCATCACCTGACGCAAGGGCTGATTCCGATCGCAGGCGCGGGCGTGTTCCTTGGCTTGTCGGCCACCACGTTGTCGCTGTTGCGTGCAGAGCACGTGCCGCTGTGGTGGGCTTCGGACCTGCGCATCGCGATTCTGGCGATCGCCAATCTCTGGAGCGCATGGCTCGCGTGGCTCGTCACGCGGCGCTACAGCGAGCGCTTCTTTCAACGCGGCCTCGCAATGCTCTGGTTCGCCGCTGCGCTCGCCGTGGTCGACAGCGCCTGGTGGCTGATGTTCTGGGGCTGGGCCTCGAAGTAGGCGGGAAATCGGGCGACTACGTTGCTGGGCATTCGCGTGCCCGAGCCGCCCGACACAAAAACAGAAGCCGTGTAGACGACATCGTCTGCACGGCTTTTTCATTGGCATGACGGTACACGGCATTTCGTGTCCGCATGGGCGGGAACCAAAAAAGCGGCCTGGCTGGCTGCGACGGCTGGCTTGGTGTCTGCACGAAGGGGTCTAGTTCTCACGTGCAAGCCGTCGTGGCTGGCTAATGCCTAACACCTCTCTGGGAGGTGGTCCCCACAATACCCGGTACTGAAATCTCGTTCGTCGTTACTTGGTCAGGATCAGCTTGCCCAAACGGGTGGCGCGCAGTTGATACGTTTCCCCGTTATGCAAAATGCTGATGTGACTATGTCCTTGCAGCAAAGCGTCGCTGCGCACCACCCGTTCGGCCGTTTCGCCGGAACCGTTCGCACGCTCGGCAGCAGGCTTGGCGGCGGTTGCCAATGCCGTCGCTGCTGAAGCCTTCGGGCGACTGGTCAACGCGGCAGCGGGGCGGCGCAGGCTGAGCGTGCTGGTACGAGTGGTATCGGTCATTCGTCTTCGCTGTTGTTTGATTCGATGGATGAATTCTAAATGATAACCATTCCTATTTACAAGGGGCGGAAATTCATCGGTTGAGACTTTCGATAGGCGCAGCGAAATCGAGACTAAAGGCGTGACCGGGAGACGGCGCAGGGTGCTACGCAGCGCGGTCCGACGCCGCCCCGGTCAGGTGATTCACCCGGGCGGCGGGGCGGTGCTATGTAGATCAGAGGCAGATCGCTCAATGCAACGAGCCCGGCTCCTGTTTCGTCTGCACATATTGGCGGATCAGCCGCACCGTATCGATGTCGTTCTCGCGGTAAGCGGACTTGACGATCTCCTGCGTCTGCACGGCGTCCTGGTCGTCGGAGACGGGCAGCGTGGTCGCGTATTCGAAGCGCAGGAACAGTTGCAGTTCATCCGGCTGTTCGATGGTCATCGTCAGCGAGCCGCCTACATAGTCCGCTGTCGGCAGGATGTCGTAGCGCACCGCCTGGCTCTCGTGGAGTGTCACGCGATCTCGCACGGTGGCTTGGCCATAGTGCAGTTCGCGCTCGATTGTATTGCCTTCGCGCGAGAGGATCGTGCAGCTGTCGAGTCCGATCACGAACAGTTGCGGCTGTTCGGCGCGCAGCACGAGACCTTCCCACAACTGCTCGCGGGTCATGGAGTCGACAAACGGATTCAACGGGTCGTTGATCTGGATAAGGTGTTCGAAATTCAAGACGACGGCATCCTATGAAAGCGTTGCAAGCGGTGCGGTAACGCGTCCCGGACAGCTTCGCGCTCGTGCCGGGCCGTTCCCTGCGTCACGCGACGGTCAGACCCGAGCGGATCGTGATGGAGCGCGTGAGAATCTTGTGAACTGGGCATGCATTGGCAATTTGCAAGAGCCGTTCCCGCTGTTCATCGGATAACTCGCCGAGCAGCGTGATTTTGCGGTCGATGGTCGAGCCCTCGCCGCCCTGTTCGATACCCAAGGTCACATGCACCTCTTCAAGCGGCCAGTCCTTGCGCCGCGCGTACATCTTGAGCGTGACCGACGTGCATGCGCCGAGGCTGGACAGCAGCAGCGAAACTGGAGTGGGGCCGCGATCGCCGCCGCCGAGCGATTCGGGTTCGTCGGCAAGCCACGTGTGCTTGCCGTCGTCGAGACGGACCTGGTAATTTGTCGAACCGATATGCGCGGTGACGGTGGCTTCTGCCATGCGGGCTCCTGAGCAGGACGGAAAACGCCGCGCGCGGCGGCTCGACAGCGTCAAGACGAGGGCGCGGCAGGAATTGCTATTGTGAACGAAGTCGGCGGCATTTGCGCCGCGAGTGCGCGCGGCCTCGCGGGCGGCGGCAACCTGGCATCGCGCGCGGTTTAGCAAAAATCTGCGGCCCGACGCGCTGGCTCGGCAGATTGCTCAGTGGGTGATCGAACCCATACGGCCAGCCTGATAATCGACGACGGCCTGACGGATTTCGTCTTCCGTATTCATGACGAACGGGCCGTAGCGCACGACGGGTTCCTTCAACGGTACGCCGCCGAGCAGCAGTACCTCGAGCGGCTCGGCGCCGGCCGTGAGCGTCACCGAGTCGCCGTCGTTCTTAAACACGACCATCTTGCGCGGCTCGATTTCCTGACGTGCGTCGCCTTCGCCGTAAAAGCCTTTGCCCGACAGGCCGTATGCAAATACGCGATAGTCAGCCGGCACCGGCTGCCGGATCGTCGCGCCCGGTTGCAACGAAAAGTGCTGGTACAGAATCGGCGTGCGTGTTTCGACAGCGGCTTTCACGCCGAGCGCCTCGCCGGCGATCACCTTCACGCGAACCTTGCCGTCGGTCGAGGTCGCCACCGGAATTTCCGACGACGGCATCTCCTGATAACGCGGCGCGATCATCTTGTCGCGGCGCGGCAGATTCACCCACAGTTGCAGGCCATGCACGCGTCCGCCTGTACGCACGAACGACGGGTCGGGCATCTCGCTATGCACGACGCCCGCGCCCGCGGTCATCCATTGCACGTCGCCGGCATGCAGGGTGCCTGAGTGGCCCGCCGAATCCTTGTGGCCGAACTGGCCTTCGAGCACATAGGTGACCGTTTCAAATCCGCGATGCGGATGGTCGGGCGCGCCCTTGGCCTCGCCGGGCGCGTAATCGACCGGTCCCATTTCGTCGAGCAGAAGAAACGGATCGAAGTCCATCAGCATGCGCGTGGGAAACGGGCGGTGGACGACGAAACCGCCACCTTCAGTCGTGCGAACGGCAGGATAAGTCCGTTCGATCGTGCGTGTCGCGGTCATCAATGTCACCTCGAAAAATGGGGAATAGCGTTATTTTTGAAACATGGAGCTATTATAGGGACCGTTTTTTCGGGTGCCAGCCGCCGTCACGCAATGGATTGTTCTATTACTGGAACGATGAGATGAAGATCGATTCACACAATCTGAATGACCTGATGTATTTCTCGCAGGTCGTCGAACATGGCGGTTTTTCCGCCGCCGAACGCGTGCTGGGTATCTCCAAGTCGCGGCTGTCGCGCCGCTTGACGGAGCTCGAAGCGTCGCTCGGCGTGAGGCTGTTGCAGCGCTCGACACGCAAGCTCGCGCTCACAGAGGCGGGCCAACTTTTCTACCAGCATTGTCAGGCGATGTTGAGCGAGGCGCAGGCGGCCGTGAACGTCGTGCAGCAACTGCGTTCGTCGCCGCGCGGCACGGTGCGCGTCAGCGTGCCGGTCACGATTTCGCAGACGATACTGTCGACCATCCTGCCGGAATTCATGCATCGCTATCCGGAAGTGCGCGTGGTCATGCGGGTGACCAACCGCGTGGTCGATCTGTTCGAAGATTCGATCGACGTCGCATTGCGTGTGCGCTCCGATCCTCCGGAAAACGCCAATATCGTCGTGCGTCCTCTGTGGCGCACGCAGCAGATGCTGGTCGGCGCGCCGAGTCTGTTGCAGCAGAATGCGCCGCCGCTGCAACCGGGAGATCTGTCGCGCTTCGAAACGCTCGACGTACCGACGGGCGACGGACGACACGTCTATAACCTGATCGCGCCGGACGGCACGCGTCACGTACATGAACACGAGCCGCGTCTCGTGACCGCCGATCTGTTGACGATTCGCGAAGCCGTACTCCGCGGTGTGGGTATCGCCGCGTTGCCCGAGATGATGTACGGCGCCGCATTGCGCGCGGGCCAGTTGTCGCCGGTGATGCCTGGCTGGACTTTTCCGATGCCCCAGTTGTACGCCGTTTTCCTGTCGCGCCAGGGAATGGTCCCTGCCGTACGCGCTTTCGTCGACTATCTGGTCGAGATGCTCGATCCCGATGAAGGTAAGCACATCATGGGCGAATGCCCGGCGTCCGAAACGCGCCAGCAGCCCGTACCCGTGCGCGCGACGGCCGCTGTAGCGTCCTAGCAGATCGCGAGCTTCGCGGCATCGCTTTTAGCATTGAAGCGCGGGCTGTCATGAGTACTTTCAATGGCCGTTTGCTTGTGTGCGCGAGCTCATGGGGCTATATTGAAATCCCTTCGCTAAGGAGTCTCTTATGCGAAAACTCATGGCCGCTATCATAGCCGGCCTGATAGGGCTGACCGCGCTGTCCGTGTCGAGCACGGCTGTCGCATGCGGTGATTCGAGTCAGCAGTCTTCGACTGATGGCAAATGATCCCGCCGCCCGAAGGCGCCAAGCGCGCACAAAAAAAGGCCTTCATCAAACGATGAAGGCCTTTTACTTTTCGGCCCTTGTTTCAAGGGCCTTTCTTCACTTCCGGGTACTGCGCCCAACCGAATCCGGCAAGGTCACTTGCCTTTAGGCTGCGTGACAAAACCGATTTTCGTCAGGCCACCCGCCTGCGCTGCGGACATCACCTGCGCGACCTTTTCGTAAGGCACTTTACGATCTGCATCGAGATGCAATTCGGGTTGCGGATTCGCCTGCGCGGCCTCTGCAATTTTCGCGCTCAGTTCGGCCTCGTCCACTTTTTTGTCGTTCCACAACACGTTACCGTCAGCGTCGACCGCGACCGTGACCTGAGCAGGCTTGGTGTCTTCCTTCTGACTGCTTGCATGCGGCAGATCGATTTTCACCGCATGACGGATCACCGGAATCGTCACCATGAAAACGATCAGGAGAACCAACATCACGTCGACGAGCGGCGTCATGTTGATTTCGTTCATCAGGCCGTCGTCATCGTCGCCGGCGAAGGGGCTCATTGCCATCTGTATGCCTCGTCGTTCAGTTGGCGCTTCAGTTGGCGCGAGTCGCGAGACGCAGGCCGTCGCCGCGCTTGGACGACGACAGGCGTGCGCCCGTCACGAAGAACGCGTGCAAGCCATGGGCGAAACGGCTCAGCTTGGCGACGATCGCCTTGTTCGCTCGCGTCAGTGCGTTGTAGCCCAGCACGGCCGGAATTGCAACGAAGAGACCGAATGCGGTCATGATCAGCGCTTCGCCGACCGGGCCCGCCACCTGGTCGATCGACGACTGGCCGCTTGCGCCGATAGCTAGCAGCGCATGATAAATGCCCCACACCGTGCCGAAGAGACCCACGAACGGCGCCGTGCTGCCGATCGACGCGAGAATTGCGAGTCCGCTTTGCATGCGCGCAACGCTTTCGTCCATCGTGTCCTTCAAACAGCGCGTGACCCAATCGGACACGTCCATGCGGTCGTGCAGATGCGGCTGCGTCTGGTGATGATGATCGGCCGCTTCCTGGCCCGACAGCGCGAGCGCGAGGAACGGATTGTCGTGCGGTGTCGACGATCCGGCGCCGAGCTTTTTCACGCCGTCAGCGAGATCGTCGGAATGCCAGAACGCCTGCTCGGCGTTTTTCGTGAGGCGGTTCAAACGCATCACGTTCCAGCCTTTAATGACGATCACGCTCCACGACATCACCGACATCACCAGCAGCGCGAGCGCGATGCCGCGCGTGACGAAATCCCCTTGCGCCCACACGTGCGCCAATCCGTAGTTTTGCATTGCAATTCCTTTTTTTGAAATCCGCTTCAATCTTCGAGATTGAAGTTGTAAGGCTGGGTGTACGCGGCCCGAACGGGTTGGCCGTCTTCGAGATAGGGTTTGCATGCGCTCGAATGCGCGGCGGCTAGCGCGGCGTCGTCGAGCCGGCTGAAGCCGCTGCTTTTCTTCAACTCGATGTTCTCGAGCTTGCCGGTGAGGCCCACCACGAACTTCACGTACGCGGTGCCGCTTTCCCCACGGCGGCGCGAGAGGGCCGGGTAGTCCGGCTTGGCAATGTTGCAGTCGAGGTGCGAGACATTTTTGGGCGCGGTGATGTCCATTGTCTGACGGCCGATTGCCGGAGCAGCCGGTGCCGGGGGCGCCACCGGAGCGGGCGGTGCGGCCGGCGTCGGTTCGGCGGCCGCTACGGGCGTTGGCGACGGCGCGGGTGCCTCGTGAAGCGGCGCTGGCGTTGGCTTCGGGGTGGGCGTCGGCTTGGGCTGGACCTTCGGCTTGCCGCGAACCGGCGGCGCCGGCGTGGGCGGGGGCGGCGCGACCGATTGCATCGCGACCGGCGCGGCAACCGGCGCCGGCGGCAGCAACTGCGCGGTTATCACGCGCGACTCGATGGTTGCCTCGACCGGATCGTGACGCAGCGTCAGGACGACGGCCAGCAGCGCGACGTGAACCGCCGCAACCATGGCGGTCGCCGTCAGGACGCGAGGATTCATTCGGAGGGACGAAGCCGGTGCGGCACCGGCTAAAGCGGTATGCGAAGCCTGCATGTTAGCGTGGCGGTGCGCTGTCGAGGGACCGCGGCTGACAAAACATCGTCATGTTCGGAAGATCACCAGCGAAATACACATTGTGGTCACGAAACCAATCAGCAATTCCATCTCGAACTCCATTAATGGGTGAGCGGGTAGCTGGCTGGCAGGGATACTGGCTTGCTGACGGCAGTGCGATTAACTGAAAGCGCTGAATCGGCACCAGAAAAAAGGGAGCAGCGGCTAACGATACGGAGCAGGCACTCATACGTGCCTCGCGTCCTCGCGCCGGGTTTGGAACGGTACGTTATGCCGCCTTGCGCTCGTAAAACATCATGGGCACAGCTTGCGGTTGGTGCTCGAAGCCGCAGCGGCTTGCGCACACGCCGCTTTGCATCATCACGTCACGCACCGAATCCGCGCACTTGCCGCAGCAGGACGCAACGCCGAGCTCGAATTGCAGTTCGTCGAACGAATCGACGCCTTCCGCGATCGAGGCACGGATCTTTCGGTCAGAAACAGACTTGCAGACACAGACAATCATGGCAGGGCGTCATAGCTAACGTTAATGCGAATTATTATCATTATGTTTGAGCCGTTTGGCAAGCGTCCCGCGCGGTTTTTTGTAACAAAACCAGACTCTTAGAAGGGTTTCGACTATGCGGACGGCGGCTAGGGAGCCGCGTCCGGCCTCGGCGAACACGCATCGAAGGTACACATAGACGCGCCAGAAAATCTCTGGAATGGGCGCCCGGGGCTGTCAGGCAGGCTGCGAGGACGGTGCAGTGCGGCGTGAAGGAATGAGCACGCGCTCGACCTGCGCGTCGATTTGCAGCAGCGTCGCGACAAGTTGCCGCAGATGGGTGCCGTCGCCGGTGGAATAGAAGCGCGGAAGCGCGGCGTCCGCCGTTTCCGGCGCTGCGCGCACGCCGTGTTGTTCGAGCACGCGCTCCAGCTGGCGAGCAATAGCCACGCTGGTGTCGATAAGCGCGAGCCGGTCGCCGACGATGTCGCGAATCGCGGCGTCGAAGAACGGATAGTGCGTGCAGCCAAGCACCAGCGTGTCGGCGCCCGCGTCCAGCATCGGCTGAAGATAGCCGCGCAGCAGCGCGCGCAGCTCGGCTGAACCGACGTCGCAGCGCTCGACAGCCTGCACGAGCCCGTGGCCGGGCTGGCACAGAAAGCGGCAATCCGCGGCGTAGCGTTCCAGCAGCGCCTGAAAGCGCGCGCTGCGCAACGTGACTTGCGTGGCGAGCACGCCGGCGACTCGGGTTTTCGATTGCAGCGCGGCGGGCTTGATGCCCGGCTCGACGCCGACGAGCGGAATGGACAGTTTCTCGCGAACCAGCGCGATGGACTGCGCGGTTGCCGTATTGCAGGCCACGACGAGCGCTTTCGCGCCCTGTTTGACGAGCCACTCGCCGATAGCCAGCGTGCGGTCGGCGATGAAGTCGTCGTCGCGCTCGCCATACGGCGCATAAAGCGAATCGGCGACGTAGAGCAACGCCTCGTCAGGCAACTGCGCCCGAACCGCTCGCAACACCGACAGCCCGCCGAGGCCCGAGTCGAAAATGCCGACGGGCGCCCGCGAATCCGCGCTCAGGGAGCCAATTGATGTGTTCGGAGACGACGATTGTTCGGGCATAAGCGATCGGGGCGGGCGGCGCGGCGTTCAGGACAAGCAGGGGAAGCGAAGCGAGCAAGTATATCGCCAACGCGGCGCATGCTATCCCGTATGAGACGGGGCCTGCGCCAGCGCTTGAGTGTGTCCAGCGGAATAGCGCGATCCGTTCAGGACTCCACCGAGCCCATGGCGGTTTGCTGATAGTTCTGAATGCCGACCTTGTCGATCAGGTCGAGTTGCGTTTCGAGCCAGTCGATGTGCTCTTCTGTGTCGTCGAGAATCTTCACGAAGATTTCACGCGAAATGAAATCTCGAACCGATTCGCAATAGGCAATGGCTTCCTTGCAGGTGCTCTGCGAGATTTGCTCGAGCTTCAAATCGCATTCGAGAATTTCTTTCGTTTCCTCGCCGATCAGCAGCTTGTGCAGATCTTGCAAGTTCGGCAGACCGTCGAGCATGAAAACGCGTTCGATCAGCCAGTCGGCATGCTTCATTTCGCCGATCGACTCATCGTATTCATGCTTGCCGAGTTTCTCGAGGCCCCAATGCTTATACATCCGCGCGTGCAGGAAATACTGGTTGATCGCGGTCAGCTCGTTTTTCAACTGCGCGTTGAGATACTCGATAACTTTCTTGTCGCCTTGCATGATCTTTCCTTTTTCGGGGGACTTCAATTTTCCAACAACAATAAACGCCATGCCTTAAAAAGCCAAGAGAACAGAACATCTTTCGACGTCGGTCCCGGCATGCGCGTAATGCGCGGCATCCATGAAAAAAGCCGGGACCGTGGCCCCGGCTTCTCAAGACACGCTGTGCGCGTCAGCGGCGAATCAGACGGTCGCGACCGGAATCTTGCCGATCTTTGCCTGCCATTCCTTCGGGCCGGTCTGGTGCACCGATGTGCCGCTCGAATCGACTGCCACTGTGACCGGCATGTCCTGCACGTCGAACTCGTAGATCGCTTCCATGCCGAGGTCTTCGAATGCCAGCACCTTTGCGCTGCGAATCGCCTTCGACACCAGGTAAGCCGCGCCGCCCACGGCCATCAGATACGCGGCCTTGTGCTTCCTGATTGCCTCGATCGCGACCGGTCCGCGCTCGGCCTTGCCGATCATCGAGATGAGACCCGTTTGCGACAGCATGGTCTCCGTGAACTTGTCCATGCGGGTTGCGGTGGTCGGGCCTGCGGGGCCGACAGCTTCGTCGCGCACCGGATCGACCGGGCCGACGTAGTAGATCACGCGGTTCGTGAAGTCCACCGGCAGCTTCTCTCCCTTGGCCAGCATGTCCGCGATGCGCTTGTGCGCGGCGTCGCGGCCCGTCAACATCTTGCCCGACAGCAGCAGCGTCTGGCCCGGCTTCCACGAAGCGACTTCTTCCGGCGTCAGGGTGTTCAGATCGACGCGCTTGCTGGTCTCCGTGTTCGGCTCCCATTGCACCTTCGGCCATGCGTCGAGCGACGGCGCTTCGAGCTTGGCGACGCCCGAGCCGTCGAGCGTGAAGTGCGCGTGACGCGTGGCCGCGCAGTTCGGGATGATCGCGACCGGCTTGGACGCGGCGTGCGTCGGGGCGGCCATGATCTTCACGTCGAGCACCGTGGCGAGGCCGCCCAAACCTTGCGCGCCGATGCCGAGCGCATTCACCTTCTCGTGCAGTTCGACGCGCAGTTCCTCGATCCAGTCTTTCGGGCCGCGTGCGATTACGTCCTGAATGTCGATCGGGTCCATCAGCGATTCTTTCGCCATCACCATGGCTTTCTCAGCCGTGCCGCCGATGCCGATGCCGAGCATGCCCGGCGGGCACCAACCCGCGCCCATGGTCGGCACCGTCTTCAGAATCCAGTCGACGATGGAGTCCGACGGATTCAGCATCGCGAACTTCGACTTGTTTTCCGAGCCGCCGCCCTTGGCCGCGACTTGCACGTCGACTTTATCGCCCGGCACGATCTCGTAGTGAATCACGGCCGGCGTGTTGTCTTTCGTGTTCTTGCGCGCACCTTCGGGCGGGCTCACGATCGACGCACGCAGCACATTGTCCGGGTTCAGGTAACCGCGGCGCACGCCTTCGTTGATCATGTCGGTAACGCCCATCGTCGCACCGTCCCAACGCACGTCCATGCCGACCTTCACGAACACTGTGACGATGCCGGTGTCCTGACAGATCGGACGCTTGCCTTCGGCGCACATGCGGCTGTTGGTGAGAATCTGCGCAATCGCATCTTTCGCGGCCGGGCTCTGTTCGAGTTCGTACGCGCGGCCCAGGGCCTGGATGTAGTCGAGCGGATGGTAGTAGCTGATGTATTGCAACGAATCAGCAATGCTCTGAATCAGATCTTCCTGTTTGATGACGGTCATGGCTAAGCTCAGTGGGGACGGTAGCGCTTTTTTCTGTTCGCAGGGTGTGCGGTCAGTCGTGCGCTTTCAGGGGAGTGGAACCGCTGGAACCCAGCGGCTGCAGACCCGCGGGTTCCTGAAAATGAGTCGGATGCGTGTGCGTGGTCAGCCGGTCGACCAAGGCCATGATCAGTGCCGAGACGAGGAACGCGACGTGGATGATGACCTGCCACATGATGGTGTGCGTCGAGTTCTGGTCCGGGCTGATAAACGTTTTTAGCAGATGGATCGACGAGATGCTGATGAGCGCCATGGCGAGCTTCACTTTCAGCACGCCGGCGTTTACGTGGTCGAGCCATTCCGGCTCGTCGGGGTGGCCTTCCACACCGAGACGCGACACGAACGTTTCGTACCCGCCGATGATCACCATGATCAGCAGGTTCGAGATCATGACCACGTCGATCAGACCGAGCACGACCAGCATGATGTTGGTTTCGTCGAGCGTCATCGACGCTGTGACGAGATGCCAGACTTCCTTCAGGAACAGCACGACGTATACGGCCTGCGCGACGATCAACCCGAGATACAGCGGCACCTGCAGCCAGCGGCTCATGAAGATGACAACGGGCAGCGGGCGCATGGGACGGCGTTGGGGCGGGGAATTGATTCGCGAAGCGGACATAGACAGAAATCGGATCGAACGCAGGTGACGGAACGTGGAGCAAATGAGCCCGACAGCGTGCGAATCACGCGCGCGGATCGGCACGCAAAGCGAAGTGCGCAAGGCGCGGCACGGGCGCGAGGCGAGCCCATTCTGGGCCGGCCGCGGTCCGGCAACGCCGGCATCAGCGCGCGCTATTGTACAGCGTTGGGCGGATTTGCTGCGGCGCGGCGGGCACGGTCGAGGCCCAGCGCTTACGATGCAACCGGCGGTACGCGCTTCACTTTCAGACTCGCGAGTCCAATGCCCGCAATCACGCACGCGAGCGCGACGCCGTGCGCAAGCGTCGGGCGCTCGCCGAGAAACGCAATGCCGTAGATGGCCGCGGCCACCGGCAGCACGGCGCTGAATACGCCCGCAAGACTGCCGGGCACATGCCGGATGCCTTTCATCCAGAGCCAGAAGGAAAAGATGCTTGCGGACAGTCCATACCACAGCACCAGTGTCCACACGCCAGGCGGCACCGCGCGATAGTCGAAATCGACGAGCGCTGTCGCGCCCAGCGGCAGCATCAACAGCAGGCCGAAAAGATGCGTGTATGCACAGATGTCGATAGGTGCGAGCGTTTGCGTGAGGCGCCGCGACAGGATGATGTAGAGCGACTCGCAGCACACTGCGCCGAGCACCATCAGGTTGCCCGTGAACGAAGTCTCGCCGTGCGCGCCCGCATCGACGTGCGCGAGATTGATGACCACCACGCCCGCAATGGCCAATGCAATCGATGCAAGCGCGCGTCCATTGGGACGCTCCTTGAGAATGAGCCACGACAGCAGCGCGACGACGGCCGGAATGGTGCTCGTGATGACGCCCGCCGCCACCGCACTCGTGCGTTGCACGCCGCTGAGCATGAGTAGCGTAAACCCGAAGGTGCCGAAGAGCGCCTGCAGAAACAGATTGAGCCATTCATCGCGCTTCACGTGACGCAGTTTCGCGATGCGCAGAAGCGGCCATAGCACGGCCATAGCAATCACGAAGCGCAGCAGCGCGAACAGCGGAACGGGGACGAACTCGACAATCGATTTACCGATACCGACATTGGTGCCGACGAGCAGCATCGAACTGATAAGGAGCAGGGCGTAGCGATTCAAACTGGAATCCGGGCAGCTAGTTCAGTTAGCATTGTATTAGGGCTCGCAAAGCAACGTAAGGAAAGCAGGCTTAACGAGCCAAGCCTGCATAGCGTGCGCGAATGGCGCAGCATGCGAGGCTCGTTGAAAGCGTCGTACGAATTGGGTTAGGGTTTTTGCGGGCAAGCCGATGCCGCTCGCGTAAGTGGCCGGTAAGTTGCACCGCTTATGGTTGAACACGAGAGCGGGCGTTGTCCCGCCTGCCTTTATGTTGCGTTGCGGCATGAAGCAGGCTGACGGAAAACGTTCCGTGGCGCGGCGACCTCACGCGGTCGGTGCGCGAGGCGGGAGACACGCGCCTGCAATCGCGTCTGATTGCGGCGTCCACATGACACGGCGCGCGAACGTTGCGCCGGCACAGGTTTTACGTTTCATCTTCACCAAGGGGTTGTCGATGTCTGCGATTGAATCGGTTCTTCAGGAACGCCGTGTTTTCCCGCCCTCCGCCGAAGCAGCGGCCGGTGCCACGATCTCCGGCATGGACGCTTACCATGCGCTGACCGCCGAGGCGGAACGAGACTATGAAGGCTTCTGGGGGCGCCTCGCTCGCGAGACGCTAAGCTGGAACAAGCCCTTCACGAAGGTGCTCGACGAATCGAAAGCGCCGTTCTACACGTGGTTCGAGGACGGCCAGCTGAATGCGTCGTACAACAGCATCGACCGTCACGTGGAAGCGGGCAATGGAGAGCGCGTCGCGATCGTTTTCGAAGCCGACGACGGCACCGTCACCCACGTTACGTATCAGGATCTGCTGCAACGTGTGTCGCGCTTTGCGAACGCGCTGAAAGCACGCGGCGTGAAGAAGGGCGACCGCGTGGTGATCTATATGCCGATGTCGATTGAAGGCATCGTCGCCATGCAGGCATGCGCACGGATCGGTGCGACGCACTCGGTGGTGTTCGGCGGCTTCTCGTCCAAGTCGCTCAACGAGCGGCTCGTCGACGTGGGCGCGGTCGCGCTCGTCACGTCGGACGAACAGATGCGCGGCGGCAAGGCGCTGCCGTTGAAGAACATCGCCGACGAAGCGCTCGCAATGGGCGGCTGCGAAGCCGTCAAAAGCGTGATCGTCTACCAGCGCACCGGCGGCAAGATTGCGTGGAACGAAAGCCGCGATCTGTGGATGCATGAGATCTCACAGGCCGAGTCGGATCAATGCGCGCCCGAGTGGGTCGGTGCCGAGCATCCGCTTTTCATTCTCTATACATCGGGTTCGACCGGCAAGCCGAAGGGCGTTCAGCACAGCACGGGCGGCTATCTGTTGTGGGCCGCGCAGACCATGAAGTGGACCTTCGACTGGAAGTCCGGCGACGTGTTCTGGTGTACCGCGGACATCGGCTGGATCACGGGTCACAGCTACATCACTTATGGTCCGCTGACGCTCGGCGGCACCCAGGTCGTGTTCGAAGGTGTGCCGACCTATCCGAACGCCGGCCGCTTCTGGGACATGATCGCGAAGCACAAGGTCACGCTGTTCTATACGGCGCCGACCGCGATCCGCTCGCTGATCAAGGCCGCGGAGGCCGATGCGAAAGTGCATCCCAAGAGCTACGACCTGTCGACGCTGCGCATCATCGGTACGGTCGGCGAGCCGATCAATCCGGAAGCGTGGGTGTGGTATTACGAGAACGTCGGCGGCGGACGCTGCCCGATTGTCGATACGTGGTGGCAAACGGAAACCGGCGGCCACATGATCACGCCGCTTCCGGGAGCGACGCCTCTCGTGCCGGGCTCTTGCACGCTGCCGTTGCCGGGCATCATGGCGGCGGTCGTCGACGAAACCGGCCAGGACGTGCCGAACGGGCAGGGCGGCATTCTGGTGGTGAAGCGGCCTTGGCCTTCCATGTTGCGTAACGTGTGGGGCGATCCGGACCGTTACAAGAAGAGCTATTTCCCCGAGGAACTCGGCGGCAAGCTGTATCTCGCCGGCGACGGCGCGGTGCGCGACAAGGAAACCGGCTACTTCACGATCATGGGCCGCATCGACGACGTGCTCAATGTGTCGGGTCACCGTCTCGGCACGATGGAGATCGAATCGGCGCTGGTGTCGAATCCGATCGTCGCGGAGGCCGCCGTGGTCGGTCGGCCAGACGCAACGACCGGCGAGGCGGTTTGCGCGTTCGTCGTGTTGAAGCGCGCGCGTCCGGAAGGCGAGGAGGCGGTCAAGCTCGCCAACGAATTGCGCAACTGGGTCGGCAAGGAAATCGGTCCGATCGCGAAGCCAAAGGACATCCGCTTTGGCGAGAATCTGCCGAAGACGCGTTCAGGCAAGATCATGCGCCGTCTGTTGCGTTCGCTCGCAAAGGGCGAGGAGATCACGCAAGACGTATCGACGCTGGAGAACCCGGCGATCCTCGATCAGCTCGGCGAGTCGCTTTAAAAAGCATGCGTCTGCCTGCACGTTGCAGGTGAAAAGGCAGGAGCGCATCGGACGATGCGCTCCTCGCCGAACGCCAGATTCAGCCGTCGGGCGGACAATCCCGATTGCCTGAGCGGTGCCTTTTTGATACATAGGCGCATGGCCGCGCCTCACCACTCCTCTCACGCTACGCAGAACCCCGCGCCCGAACCGCCGGCGGTGTCGGCGGCGCTTGCTCGCGCACATCAGAGGTACTGGCGCTTCAATCTCGCGCTCATTGCGGCGTTGATGTCGGTGGGCTTCGCCGTATCGTTCTTGTTGCCGCTCGGGGCACCCGCTCTCGCGCATCTGCGTTTCGCCGGCTTCAGATTGCCGTTCTACTTCGGTGCGCAGGGCGCGATCCTGATGTATCTCGCGCTGATCGTGGTGTATATCGTGTCCATGCAGCGCGCCGACCGCCAATTGCAACGTGCGTTCGAGGCCGACACTCATACTGCAGCCGACACCGGTGCCGCTTCAAGCGCAGGTGCTGCAAGCCCGACTGCCGCCGATGCCGCCGATGCCGGCGTGCGCGGGAACCTGATCCGATGAAGCTGACGAACAGGCTGGTTCGCTCATATGCGTTTTACACGCTTGGCTTCCTGCTGTTCATCTATGTGATGTGGCGCATCGAGCGCACGACCGGGCCGGGCATGTGGATCGGCTATGTGTTCCTGTTCGTGCCGATTGCCGTGTACGCGGTGATCGGCTTGCTGTCGCGCACGTCGGATCTCGTCGAATACTACGTCGCGGGACGGCGCGTGCCGTCCGCGTTCAATGGCATGGCGACCGCGGCGGACTGGCTTTCGGCGGCTTCGTTCATCGGCCTCGCCGGTTCGATCTACGCAACTGGCTATGACGGCCTGGCCTATCTGATGGGCTGGACGGGCGGCTATTGCCTCGTTGCGTTTTTGCTCGCGCCATACGTGCGCAAGCTCGCGCGCTACACGATTCCCGATTTCCTCGGCACGCGTTTTTCGAGCAACGCCGTGCGCGGCCTCGCGGCGTTGTCGGCGATTCTGTGTTCGTTCGTTTATCTGGTCGCGCAGATTCAGGGCGTCGGCCTGATTGCGACACGCTTCATTGGTGTCGACTTTGCCGTGGGCATTTTCTGCGGACTCGCGGGGATTCTCGTGTGTTCGTTTCTCGGCGGCATGCGCGCGGTGACGTGGACACAGGTTGCGCAATACATCATTCTGATTTCGGCGATCCTGATTCCTGTGTCGATGATCGCGCATAAGGACGGGCTCGGCTGGGTGCCGCAACTGAGTTACGGCCGGTTGATGGAGCGTATGGAGAGCCTCGAGAAACAGGTGCGCGACGAGCCGCTCGAGCAAACCGTGCGCGACGATTATCGCCGCCGGGCCGCGCTGATGCAGCAGCGGCTCGACATGCTGCCGAATTCATTCGTCGCGCAAAAGCTGAAGCTCACACAGGAGGTGGCGGATCTGCGCCGCCGCAATGGTCCGCTGCGCGAGATCAAGGAGCGCGAGAAAGCGCTCGAGCAGTTCCCACGCGATGCCGCTGCCGCGCAAATCGTTTGGAGCCAGCAGCGAGACGAGATGCTGATGCGTGCCGCCGCGCCGCTGCCGATGCACGAGCCGTTCCCCGCAGCGAGCGATGACGACCGGCGCATGCACGAGCGCAACTTTCTTTCGCTTTTACTGTGCCTGTCGCTCGGCACGGCGAGCTTGCCGCATATTCTGACGCGCTATAACACGACGACTTCGGTCGCGTCCGCGCGACGCTCGGTCGGCTGGACGCTCTTTTTCGTCGCGCTGTTTTATGTGACCGTGCCGGTGCTCGCGGTACTGATCAAGTACGAGATGTTGACGAACCTCGTCGGTCATCACTTTTCCGATCTGCCGCAATGGCTCACGCAATGGCGCAAGGTCGAGCCGAGCCTGATCACGCTCGCGGACACCAATGGCGACGGCATCGTGCGATGGAGCGAGATTCAGATGCAGCCCGACATGGTGGTGCTTGCCGCGCCGGAGATCGCGGGATTGCCGTATGTGATGTCTGGCCTGATCGCGGCGGGCGCATTGGCCGCGGCGCTTTCGACAGCTGACGGTTTGCTGCTCACTATTGCGAATGCGTTATCGCACGACGTGTATTACCACATGGTCGACCCCGGCGCGTCGAGTCAGCGGCGCGTGACCATTTCGAAGATTCTGCTGCTCGGAGTGGCGCTGTTTGCGTCGTATGTGGCGTCGCTCAACACGGGCAACATTCTGTTTCTGGTCGGCGCGGCATTTTCACTGGCGGCGTCGAGCCTGTTTCCGGTGTTGGTGCTGGGCGTGTTCTGGAAGCGAACGACGCGCCTCGGCGCGGTGGCGGGCATGCTGGCGGGACTACTCGTGTGCATCTACTACATCGTCTCGACCTATCCCTTCTTCGCGCAGATGACGGGCTTTGCGGGGCCGCGGTGGTTCGGCATCGAACCGATCAGTTCGGGCGTGTTCGGCGTGCCGGCGGGCTTTCTGGTGGCGATCGGCGTGAGCCTTTTCGACCGCAAACCAGATGCTTATACGACGGCGCTGGTGGACTATATCCGTCATCCATAGAGCGGTTTGCGCGAGGGTGTAGCGGACGGTTCGAAGTTTGCTATAATTCGGCTCCCCGCCGGAGAGATGGATGAGCGGTTTAAGTCGCACGCCTGGAAAGCGTGTATAGGTTAATAGCCTATCGGGGGTTCGAATCCCCCTCTCTCCGCCAGAATACCTTTGTGCCTATAAATAACTGATTTATAAGGCCGTATCGTGTGGGCGAATTCTCGATAACCACACATCTTTACCACGCATTCCCCCACATCTAGGCAATCGTCAGGAGACGGTTCGTGAGCCAATCAACGTCCTTTCTGGATGAAGTTGAGCTGCTACAGAACATCCTTGTGTCACACGCGACTAACGGCCCTACGCACGATGGCGACTATGTGACACTGAGAGCTTCCCTGCTGGCGCGCGCGGACTAAGCGCCGCTTGTCCCGAGATTCGTGCGTACCCGTCGCGACCTAAGCCAGTTCTGGCAATTTATGAAACACAAGTTTCCGAGTTACGTAGAGCGGCGGTCCGTTCTTGTGGGATGAGTTCAGGCCTCTCCTGGAGCGAATCGAAGGGGCCGGGACCAGTCCCGCCGATTCGGCAGTTACGGCGGCCATCGCGAAGTTCGATAGCGAGCATGTGCTGGCTGCATGGAACAAGGCATTGGAGAGGAAGCAGGCGGACCCAGAGGGCGCGATAACGATGGTGCGTACTCTTCTTGAGAGCATGTGTAAGCATATTCTCGACGAGCGCGACGTATCTTACGGGGAATCGCCTGACCTGCCGGAACTCTACAGGCTCACATCTAAGGCATGGAACTTGGCTCCCAGTCAGCACACTGAGGGAGTCTTTAGGCAGATGTTGGGCGGCTGTCAGTCGGTGGTGGAAGGGCTGGGTGCCCTCCGAAACAAGCTTAGCGATGCGCACGGCACAGGCAAGCGCGCAGTAAAGCCCGCAGCAAGGCATGCTGAACTCGCAGTGAACCTGTCGGGAGCACTAGCCCTCTACCTGTTGGCCACACTAGACGCTACGGGCCAGACTCCATCCAGGCAATAAGACCGAAGTAGATAGTCTGCCAGGTCATTGGCAAGAGCCGTACTTGTCGCGTCATATACGCGCTTAACGGGCATAGGTAAGTGCCATACATCCTCAGCTATTTAGAAGCTGTTGCGAAATTAGTTAAACATTGGCCTGAGTCGCGTCCAGCAAATCAAGGCGCAAGCCAGGGACAGAAAGGCTTCATGGACATGGGCATAACGTTCGTAGCGAATCTTCAGGCGTCGAAACGAGTGAAGCCATGCAATCGAGCGCTCGACTGGCCAACGCGTTTTGCCCAGACCACTGCCATGGGGCGAGCCAATCTTTGCGAGCACCGGCGTGATGCCGCGCTCTCTCAAACGCTGTCGATGTGGTTCCGAGCTGTAGCCCCGGTCGCCCTGAACGATTTGCGGTTTATGCAACGGGCGTCCCCGCTTGCCTCTAATGTGTGGAATGGCATCGACGAGTGCATCAAGCTGGGTGACGTCGTGGCGGTTCGCCCCGCTCAGAATGACCGCGAGCGGGATGCCTTTCGCGTCGACGATGAGGTGGTGTTTGCTGCCGAGCTTGCGCCGGTCCGTGGGATTCGGGCCGGTTTTTTTCCCGCCAGCATCGCGCGAATCGACGAGCTGTCTACAAGCGCTCGTGACAAGTCGATTTCGCCACGGCGACGCAGTTCGGCCAGCAGCGTTTCGTGGATGCGTTGCCAGACTCCTGCTTCTTGCCATGCCACGAGCCGCCGCCAGCAGGCGGTGCCCGAACCGCATCCCATCTCCTGCGGTAGCAGATTCCACGCAATGCCGGAGCGCAGTACGAACACAATGCCCGTCAGCGCGGCACGGTCGGGAGTCGGCTTGCGGCCCGCATACTGGCGATTGCGCGGTGCCCGAGCAGGTAAAAGCGGTTCGATGAGCAACCACAATTCGTCGTCGATGAGTTCTTTAGGCATCGCTTCCTGTTGGACAAAACAAGACAGGAAGTTAACACCAAGTCAGAAAAGTTAACAGGCCCAGAACTTAATTTCGCAACAGCTTCTTAGTCATGGTCTGGCCAGTCAGCTGCGACATCGACCGACGCGCCGACCTGGTGAGCGGCTTTTTGTTGACAGGATCACACGGATGATACGCATACCGAATTAATGCATCGTGATTATCCCACTGGAATGCGAGCGGGAAAAATACTGTTCCACGTCACTAAACAGCAGCCCGTCACCTGTTTTCAGAGTTGTCCGATATGGCGGTCAGCGCGTCATGCGAGGTAATGCCCCTTGTCGCGTCAGCCGACCAGTTCCCGCGCAATGCGGCGGGGTGACTTAACCGGGACAGGAGACGTAGAAATGCCGGAACAGCAGAAAAACCAACCGATAAACCTGTTTGCAATTATTGGTACTCGTACCGGGCCCGGCGGATACGCGGGCCGGGTAATGACCAGCGCCGAGTATGAAGGCAACGCACTTGCCCGCGTCGGAGGGATCGCCGCGTATGACGACGGCGGTCAAACTACCGTTATAGATGGCGCGGCTTATGCCGCCACATGGAAGGGTAAGCCGCCTGCGCTGATCGGTTCGCGTCAAAGTAACGGCGAAACGACTCACCTCCCGTTCAATTCCGGATACGTGCCGCCTGCCGCTGAGCCTGCCGATGCGAGAGGCGACACCCATGCGTAAGGCGCTCGTCGTGCAAGGCAGCCCGACGACGACAGGTGGCGTTGTAACCGGTGGGTCTGCTACTCACATGACGGATCACGGCAGGCCATTCGCGCTGCACGGTGACGAAGCAACGTGTGGCAAGTGCAAGGGCGCATTCAGGATATCCGGTACGGCTACACGCAGATGTTACCGAGGAAAGCCCGGCGTCGTCGAAGGCGATCTGGTGCTGTGTCCCTGCGGACAGAATCGCGTGATGGCTAGTCCCAATCCGGGTTGCTTCTACTGGACCGACGAAAGCACAGCGGGCGTAAGCAGCGAGGCGGCTGCTGCGATCGCCTCATCGGTAGTAGATGCGATATACGACGAACAGGTCCGCGCCGCTGCTGCGGGCATGACGCTCGAAGGGTATCCGTATCTGATCGAGACGCCAGACGGCCAGATGCGCGCGGGACGCCTCGATGCGGATGGACTGCTACCTCGCATTCACACCGGCGAGAGTCGCGGCGACTACACAGTGTATTGGGGCGATGAAGCGCTCGCACGCGATGACATGGCGCGCATCTAGTACCACATGGAACACGAATCGAATTCATGATGCTTCGAATCGCCGTAGTCGGCGACAGGCTGGAACGCGGCGGCGAGATACTGCCCTATACGGGTCCGGCCCTGACTATTGGCGAGGCAGTTCGCCAGCTCGCCCTCATCGGCGGAACGGCTGACGGTGAAGCCTGCAAGAGCGCTGGCACGATTGCGAAGGCTGGCGGTCCCCGGCGTATTGACTTCATGCGTGAGACTGCCGCTGACCGCGATATCGTCCTTTGGAAGTGCCCGTCGCCGCCACCTGCCGCGTGTCCACACACGCCGCCGATAGTTACACCGTTCATTGAGGCGATGAAGCCCTCGCAACACAGGAAGTCTGGATAATGCCGAACACGAAGACAATAGTCAGAACCAACTCGGCGCCGAACTCCATCAAGGAAGTGCAGTTGACAGTACTGACCTTTCGCAAGCTTTGGAGCGCTTATCCGTCGGGAAATCCGTACGATAACCCTGCATACAAGGATCAATGCGCGATTCGCATGAGCGTTAGTTTCCATCGCGTCGGCATCGAAATGAGGTCGTTTTCTTCGAGGCTGGTGCGTCCACTATCGGGCCAGTCCACCATTGGGCGAATTATTCTCGATGGCAAACCAACAGCAACTCGCGCAGATGAGCTTGGTGAATGGTTGAAGCTGCGCCCCTTTGCCGGTCTGCCGAACGCCGGGGATATTACCGGGCCAGATTGGGAATCGAAGGTCAAGGGGCGAACTGGCATCATCCAGTTCTCCCGATATTGGACGCGGGACGGTGAAAGCGCAGCAGACGCGAGCGGCGGACACATTGACCTTTGGAACGGTTCGCGATTAACGATCAGCGGCCCAGAAGACACCATTGCAACGCTCGGGCGAATGATTGGGATGAACTCTCTCTTCGCGGGTACTTCGTTCGGCTTCTCTGATTTACGCAAATCAAAAGAGATCCTTTTTTGGGAGATCAAGTGAAACGGTTCGTCGTTAGCCTTGGAGGAATTGGATACGGACTTGCTATTACATGGGCGAGCCTGGCTACACTGAGTAGATACGACTGGTTTCGCGATCCACACAAGATTGCGCACGGCTGCCACGAACTGGGCAAATGCGCATTTCCTTGGTACAACTGGCTCATTCTGTACCTGCTCATATTCGGCCCCGCCACTTTAGCGGCTGGCGTCAATGCGTACGCGTGGCAACGATGGCCCTTGATGCGGTGGGCGTACTGCACTGGCGGCGCGATGATCCTGTGCGTGGCTCTCTATTTTGTCGGTGCGATTATTCTTGAGCGTTAGCGGAAAGCCCGGCTTCAGCGGGGCTTTAGATTGCTGACAAAGTACCGCCCAAGTCTGGCCAGACGCCGGGCTTTGTCGTGTAATGAGCCTCATGCTCAACCGACCATCTCGAGTTCGTGCTGCATCGGTGTCAGCCGCGCAATTCGCATGAGCGCAACTTTTCATACGGTCGGCATCGAGATGAAATGATTTTCTCGGAACTCGTTAAGCCGATGGCTGGAAAACCCGTCCTCGGCCGTATTCTGCTCGACGGCGAGGCGACGACAACCCGCGCTTACAAACTGGCCGAATGGCTGAAACTACAACCCTTCGCACGCTTCACATTGAACATGCGAACCGGACCGGGCTATTCAGATTTGGGTAAGTCGCAGCAAATCCTCTTTTGGGCACTGAAATGAGACGACTGTCGGGTGTCATTTCAGCAATGGGTCTTGGGCTTCTCGTGGCATGGTTCTTTGGTTACGTGACGAGTCACATCGATTGGCCGCGTGGAAAAGGCGCTATCCACGGGTGCTATGAGATCGACCATTGCGATGTACCCTGGTGGCTGTTGGCCGTCTTCATTCGTGGTTTTTTGGTCCGGCACTCGTCTGTGGCGGCGTTGCCTTTGTTGGGATTGGGAAACGCTGGTCATTCGCACGATGGACAGTGACGCTCTCCGCTCTAACACTAGCCACTGCCTGCGCGTATTTTTCCTGGTACGCTTTTCGGTTCTTGGGTTAAGCATGAAGGTTGGCATCGGCCCGGCAACAGCCTCCCTTCCTCAAACAAGAGCATTACTAGCAGCCGCCGCCCGCCCGCGCAGCCACGTGATGCTCGCAAAGAGCAGCACTGCGAACACGATCAGCATTGTCGCGACGGCGAGGATCGACGGGTCGATCGAGTCGCGTATCCCACTCCACATCTGCCGCGGCACGGTTGTCTGATCCGGGCCGCCGATGAACAGAATGACAATCACCTCGTCGAATGACGTCGCGAACGCGAAGACGCTGCCCGTGGCGATCGCCGGCATGATGAGCGGCAACGTCACGCGCCTGAATGTCACCCACGGCGGCGCGCCGAGCCCTGAAGCGGCACGCAACAGGCTGTGGTCGAACGAAAGCAACGACGCGGTCACGGTAATCACGACGAATGGCGTGCCGAGCGCCGCATGCGCAAGCACCACACCGGGATACGAGTTCACGAGTCCGAGCGGCGCGAAGATCAGATAGAAGCCCGCTGCGACCACGACGATGGGTACGATCATCGGCGAGATGATGAGCGGCATGATCAGCGAGCGCAGCGGAAACTGCGAGCGCGACAGCCCCAATGCGGCGAGCGTGCCGAGACACGTGGCAATCACCGTCGACGCCGCGCCGATACCGAGGCTATTGAGCAGCGAGCGTTGCCAGTCCGCGCTCGTGAGCGCCTGCTCATACCAGCGCAGCGAAAAACCCTGCATCGGGTACGAAAAGTAGGATCCCGAATTAAAAGAAAGCGGGATGATCGCGAGAATCGGCGCAATCAAAAAGAACAGCACGAGTGCGGTATGCAGCCGCACCCAGCGCGCGGCGACGCGTTCGGTCAGCATCTTGTTGCGTTGATCTTGCATATCGTTCCTTCGTGGTGTCCCTTCGTCGTACTTCGTCGCGTGTGCGTTCGAACGGTGCTTACCCGAAGCGCAAGCGGTCAATGCCTACGATCCGGTTAAAGAGAAAATAGAAGATCGCCGTAAAAATCACGAGATAGGCCGAGAGCGCACCGGCGAGGCCCCAGTTGAGTTGCGTGTTCGTCTGCATCGCAATGAGCTGGCTGATCATCTCGTCGCCGGCACCGCCGAGCAACGCGGGCGTGATGTAGTAGCCGAGCGCGAGCACGAATACGAGGAAGCAGCCGGCGCCGACGCCCGGCAGCGTCTGCGGCACGTAGATCCGCACGAACGCGGTGAACGGATGGGCGCCGAGCGATTGCGCGGCGCGCATATACACCGGCGACACACTTTTCATGACCGAGTAGATCGCGAGAATCATGTACGGCAGCAGCACGTGTGTCATGCCGATCAGAACGCCTGTCCGATTGAAGATGAGCGGCAGCGGGTGAGTGGCGAGGCCGAGACCCGTCACGAGACTATTGATGACGCCGCCCGGTTGCAGCAACACATACCACGCTGTTGTGCGCACGAGCAGCGAAGTCCAGAACGGCACGATCACGAGAAGCATCAGCCGGTTGCTGCTTTTCGCGGGCAGGTTCGCAAGCAGCCACGCGACAGGATAGCCGAGCACGAGGCACAGCAGCGTGACCGTCGCGCTGATCGAGATGGTCCGCACGAATGCTTGCCGATAGACCGAAGCGTTATCCGCGACGAACGCGAGCGTGCCTTGCGGCGTCACCTGCGCATCGACTGCGGCGAGCAGATAGTCGGGCGTCGGCGACGCGGCGGCTCGCTTCAGCAAGCGCCAGGTCTCGGGCGAGTTCCAGCGTTCGTCGAGTTCGACGAGCGCCGGCTTCCACGCCGGCGGCGCATCGCCCGACAGCTGACGCGCGGTGCGCATGAGCAGGCTGCGAAACTCCGGCTGTGCGAAATTCAGCCGCCGCGCCACGGTGCCGAGCTGTCCGCTTTGCTGCGCCTCCTTGAGCCCCGCGGCGAGCAGGGCGAACGTTGCTTCGTTCGGCACGCCGCGACCGTCCCATGCATCGAGCGCACGCGTCAGTGCGGGCATGCTGTCCGGCACTTCGCGGTTCTCGACGCTGCGCGCGAGCAGCAGCATGATCGGCGCAATGAACGTCGAAAGCAGAAACACGAGCAACGGCAGCGCAAGCAGCAACGCCTGCAACGATGCGCGGCGGCGCGCCTTCTGAAACGACGCGCGGCCTTCGGCTCTCGTCGGAGAGCCCGGGACCGTGCCTTGGGTGGAAGCGGGCATGCTGGTAGTCAAGTTGGGCTCTCGTCGAACGGTGGCGTTACTGCGTCAGCCACACCTGGAAGCGCTTGTTGATCTGGTCCGCGTTGTCGGCCCAGAAGTTCGCGTTGATCTGCAGCGCGCGCTTGAAGTTTTCGGGTGCGGTCGGCAGATCGGCAAGACGCTGCTTGTCGATGAGCGCAATCGCGTCCTTGCGCGGCGGTGCGTAGGCGATGTACTTCGTCAGATCCGCGTAGGCCTTGGGTTGCGAAGCCGAGGCGATGAATTTCGCCGCGGCGTCGGCGTGCTTCGCTCCCGTCGGCACGGCCCACCAGTCGAAGTCGTAGACCTGCGCGTCCCAGACCGCCTTGAATGGCTTGTTGTCCTTCTTCGCGGCATCGGAGATGCGGCCGTTGTAGGCCTGTGTCATGACGACCGCGCCGTCCGCGAGCAACTGCGGCGCCTGCGCGCCCGACTCCCACCACACAATGCTCTTCTTGATCGTGTCGAGCTTCTTGAACGCGCGATCCACGCCGGCGGGCGTGCCGAGCACCTTGTAGACATCTTTAGGATCGACGCCGTCCGCGATCAATGCCCATTCCATCGACACCTTCGGCGACTTGCGCAAGCCGCGCTTGCCCGGGAATTTCTGCAGGTCGAAGAAGTCGTTGACGGTGGTCGGCGCGGTCTTGAGCTTGCTCGCGTCGTACGCATAGACCGTCGACCACACCATGCTCGCGACCGCGCAATCGCTGATCGAGCCTGGAATGAAGTCGCTCGTCTTGCCGATCGTCTTCTTGTCGAACTTCTGCAGGAGGCCTTCGTCGCAGGCGGTGATCGCATCGTTGGTTTCGAGGTCGATCAGGTCCCACGTGGTGTTTTTGGCCTGCTCCATCGCGGAAAGCTTGGCGAGACCGCCGTCATACGATTCGGTCGAGAAGCCGATTCCCGTGGCCTGCGTGAACGGTTCGAAGTAGGCCTTCTTGGCCGCCGCTTCGTACGCGCCGCCGAAGGTCACGACGGAGAGTGTCTCCGCTGCGTGGGTGGTCACGGTGGCGAATGCGGCTACGGCGAGTGCAGCGCATTGTGCTTTGATGAGGGTGCGCATGTCAGTTGGCTCCTGCTGGTGCGGTCGTGATTATGGAAGGTGAGGGCGGTGTGGTTACGTTGATTGCGGGCGTGCTTCGCGGCGCAGGTGCGGCGAGTATCTTGCAGTCGTCGTGGCGCCACGCGACGTCGATGGTGCTGCCGGGCGAGGGCAGCGCATGGCGCTGGGTGTTGGGCACTTTCACGACAATCGAATCGCGCGAGCCGAGCGTCAGATGTACACGGTGATGATCGCCGCAATACACTAGTTCGTCGACGCGCGCACGCACTACGTTGTCGTGTTCGGCGGCGAGCGTGCCTTCCGCGCTCGGGATATGCGCGCGTTCGGGGCGCAGCGCGAGCATCGCTTCGTCGCCGGCCCGCAGGCCTTCTTCGCAACGGCCGCGAATCATGCTGCCGTCCGAAAGTGCGAGCGTTGCCGAGCCGTCGCCCGTATTCGCCACGCGTCCGGTCAGTCCATTGTTCTCTCCGACGAAGTTGGCGACGAACGCGTTCTGCGCATTTTCGTAAAGCTCGCTCGGTGTGGCGGCCTGCTGGATGCGGCCATCGGAAAACACGGCCACGCGGTTCGACATGGTCAGTGCCTCCGCCTGATCGTGCGTCACGTAGACGATCGTGAGCGACAGTTCGCGATGCAGGCGCATGATTTCGTATTGCATCGTTTCGCGCAGGCGCTTGTCGAGCGCGCCGAGCGGCTCGTCCATCAGCACGACACTCGGCTCGAACACGAGCGCACGTGCGAGCGCGACGCGCTGCTGCTGTCCGCCGGAGAGTTGCGCAGGACGCCGGTTCGCCAGATGCGGAAGTTCGATCATGTCGAGCGCACGCTTCACACGCACCTTCTGCTCGGCGCGGCTCACGTGCCGCACGGAAAGCGGAAAAGCGACGTTCTCCGCAATCGTCAGATGCGGAAAAAGCGCGTAGTTCTGAAACACCATGCCGATGTCGCGCTGATGCGGCGGCTTGTCGTCGAGGCGGCGGCCGTCGAGGCGGATCTCGCCGTGAGTGGGCGTTTCGAATCCCGCGAGCATCATCAGCGTGGTTGTCTTGCCCGAGCCGGAGGGCCCGAGCAGCGACAGAAATTCTCCCTTGCCCACCTCGAGATTCAAGTCATCGACGACATATTGGGCGCCGTCATACGATTTGCTCACGCGCGAGAGCGAAATGAAGGAAGGGTTTGACATCGTGATCGCGTCCTGTCGATGGTGCGTCGTAATCAATGTGTACCGGGCCGTATCGCGGTGACTTTGCTGGCAAGGTAGCGCGCGAAGTCATAGTTGGGGCGTTCGAGATGGCTCAAATGGCCCGGTTTCGCGAGCGGCGCGTGCACGCCGCGAAAGACCGCTTCCACGCCGCGTTTGTCTTCGGCGTTCACGTCGTCCAGCAGTTTCTTCAGCGTCGCCATGTGCGCGTTCGCCTCGGGGTCCGCGATGAACTCCGGCGCAAGCCCTCCGCCGAAGCGGATATGCACGCGCCCTACGCCCTGAGGTTGCAGCACGAGATACCAGAAGTAACCTGGGGTAAGCGTGACCAGATGCGTCGGGTAGATCGCGAGCAGCGCGGTGGTCTTGCGCCAATGCCCGGTAAGTCGCGTGTTCTCCGGATGCGCGTTGCCGATCGGCAAAGACGCTTCCTTCGTAATCCAGTGATAGTTGAACGCGGGATAACCCGGCGGGCATTCCATTTCTTCGAGCCGCGAATGCGGTCCAACCGTCGCGCGATGCAACATGGGCAGGTGATAACTTTCCATGAAGTTTTCCGCGAGGATCTTCCAGTTCGTGTCCCACACGTGCTCTTCATAGAACGTTTCAATGTAGTCCGACATGCCGTATGCGCCGATCAGTTCGCTCAGGTCGGCGAGCTGCTCGCGCACGGGCGGTGTATTCTGGTCGAGCGTCACATAGAGCCAGCCTTGCCATTCTTCGCAACGCACTGCGGGCAGCCGGTAGCTTTCCTTGCAAAAGCCCTGTTGCCGGTCCATGAGCGGCGCGCCGAGCAATGCGCCGTCCAGTGAATAATTCCACGCGTGATACGGGCAGACGATGCGGCGCACGTTTCCGCGTCCTTCGAGCAATACCGACATGCGATGCAGGCACACGTTCGACATGGCCCTGAGTTGCATCTGTTCGTCGCGTAGAACTACGACGGGTTGCGCGCCGATGCGCGCGCTAAGGTAATCACCGGGGGCTTTCAGTGCGCTAGCGCGGCCGACGCATTGCCATTCCCGCGAGAAGATCGCCTGCTCTTCCAGTGCCAGAAATTCGGGCGACGTGTACACACCGGGCGGCATTGCATGCGCATCGCCGAATGGCCGTTCGCAACCCGTCTGCAGGCTTTCAACCAGTGCATGCACTGCAGTCGTCGTTGGCAGGTCGGTCATGCATCCCCCTCGATTCGTGACGGCCAGAGCGAGCCGGCGTAAAGCCTACGCGGCGTAGCGCTCAACATGGCCACCAATCTATCAAGCCAATTTGCAAGCCAAAATATTGTTTTCAGATACAAAGCAAAGGTTTTGTCTATGCAGCGAACGCAATCTGAAAGCAGTCGACCAACCGCGATGAATCATTCGTCTATATGCAGTCGCCGGATGTAGTTCTCGCAGAACGACGCGAAACGATGCACGACCTGGCGAGGCTTCATCGTGCGCGATTGCGCGATGCCGAGCATCGTTGCGTTGACGTTGTCTTTGAAGCGTTTAATGACGAACTCTTCGCCATCCACCGTGCGGTTGGACTTGAGCGGGAAGTTAAGCAGGCTATAGCCGAGACCGTTGGCCACCATGCCGCGCACGACCTCGGGCTGCGACGAGCGAAACGCCGGCACCGGCCGGCTGCCCACTGCGTCGAAGAGCGCGGCGAAGTACTCGCGGCTGTGCGGCAAGTCGAGCATCACATAAGGCTCGGGCAATAAGTCGGCGAGCGAAACCTTGCGCGCGCGGGCGAGCCGATGCGTGCGCGGCAGGATCGCGTAAGGCGGCAGCGAAAGCAGCGGCGTGAAGGCAATGTCCTCAGTCAGGTCGAGGCTGTACGTGAGAGCGATGTCGAGCGAGCCGTCGTGCAGGCCGCGCAAAAGGCCGTCCTGATGCGCCTCGACGGTGCGAAACGAAATACCTGCGTGCTCGCCCGTGAAGCGGCTGATCAACCGCGGCATGAGCGGCGGCGCGAGCGAGACGAGGCAGCCGAGCGCAATCGCACCCGTCATGCCGCCGTCCATTTCCTTCGCGGTCGTTTGCAGTTCCTCCGCGATCTTCAACAGATTGCGCGCCTGGCCGAGCAGATCGCGTCCGGCCTGCGTGAGCGAAAGACCGCTCGCGTGATGTCGTATGAAGAGTTGCACGCCGAACGAGACTTCGAGATCCGCAAGCGCCGTCGAGATCGACGGTTGCGAGATATGCAGGCGCTTTGCCGCCGCCGTAAAAGACAGCGCTTCCGCCGTGACGACGAAATAGCGCAACTGGCGCAATGAATAGCGCAACGGGTGACTTTCCATCGACGACGCTCCATCTTCAAGGTCTTCAACGAGCGGCATTGTGAGGCGGTCAAAAAGCGCTGCATAGGAAAAACCGATGCGCTGCATTTTTTTAATATGTTTTTCGGATTCGGAACGGGCGGGTAGATTTTGACGGGAGACGAACGGCCCGGGCGGCACATGCCAACTGCAGGCACGATTCGCTATAGCCTCTTCTGAAGGACACAGTCATGACACTCGAAACAACGTCGATCGATACGCTGGTGGTCGGCGCCGGCCAGGCCGGCGTCGCGATGAGCGAACACCTGACGAGGCTCGGGGTGCCGCACCTCGTACTGGAGCGCGCCCGCATTGCCGAGCGCTGGCGCACCGGGCGCTGGGATTCGCTGGTTGCGAACGGTCCTGCGTGGCACGATCGATTCCCCAACCTGGAGTTCGCGGACGTTCACCCGGACGCTTTTGCGCCAAAGGAACAGGTCGCGGATTATTTCGTCGCATACGCAAAGAAGTTTGATGCGCCGATCCGCACTGGTGTGGAGGTGAAGCACGTCGTGCGTAATGCCGTACGTCCGGGCTTTACGGTCGAAACGTCGGAGGGCACGATCGAGGCTAATCGCGTGGTCGTTGCAACGGGACCTTTCCAGCGCCCCGTGATTCCGCCGATTGCGCCGCAAGACACGCGTCTCACGCAAATTCATTCCGCCGACTATCGCAACCCCGGGCAATTGCCTGAAGGAGGCGTGCTCGTGGTGGGCGCGGGATCGTCAGGCGTGCAGATCGCGGACGAGTTGCAGCGCGCGGGCAGGCGCGTTTATCTGTCGGTCGGTGCGCACGACCGTCCGCCGCGCGCTTATCGCGGTCGCGATTTTTGCTGGTGGCTCGGCGTGCTCGGCGAATGGGATGCGGAGGTCATGAAGCCGGGCAGAGAACACGTGACGATCGCAGTAAGCGGGTCACGCGGCGGTCATACGGTGGACTTCCGGCGTCTCGCGCATCAGGGCATTACGCTCGTGGGTCTCACGAAGTCTTTCGACAATGGCGTCGCTGTCTTCGAAGACGATCTGGCGGCCAACATTGCGCGCGGCGACGAGAACTATCTGTCGCTGCTGGACGCGGCCGACGCGTATGCCGAGCGCAACGGTCTCGATCTTCCCCAAGAACCGGAGGCGCGCGCCATTCCCGCCGACCCCGAGTGCGTCACGCATCCGCTTCGCGCACTCGATCTGGCAGAAGCCGGCGTGACGTCGATTGTGTGGGCGACCGGTTATGCCGTCGATTTCGGCTGGTTGGACGTGAACGCATTCGATGAAAAAGGTAAGCCGTCGCATCAGCGCGGCGTATCGAAGGAGCCGGGCATCTATTTTCTCGGACTGCCGTGGTTGTCGCGTCGCGGCTCTGCATTTATCTGGGGCGTGTGGCACGACGCGAAGCACGTCGCCGATCACATCGTCACCCAGCGCAAATATCTGGCGTATTACGATGGACCGCAACGCGACGCAGCTAGCCCCCGCGACGAAAGCCCAGCAGCTACTGAGGCCGCCGACGGCTCGTCCGCCGGTTCAAAGGTTCATAAAGTAAGCGAAATGGGCGTGAACTGATTCACGCGTCTCCCCATCTTTCTCCCCATATAAATGGTGCACTCATGAGCCAACCTACACATACCCGTATTCGCATGTTCAACACAAAGGACACGTATCCGAACCAGACGCTCGACAACGACCTCTGTCAGGCCGTGCGCGCAGGCAATACGGTTTATGTACGCGGCCAGGTGGGGACCGATTTCGAAGGACGTCTGGTCGGCTTGGGCGATCCGCGCGCCCAGGCCGAGCAGGCCATGAAGAACCTCAAGCAATTGCTCGAAGAGGCGGGCAGCGACTTGTCTCACGTCGTCAAGACAACGACGTATCTTACCGACGTCCGTTATCGCGAGCCCGTGTACCAGGAAGTCGGCAAGTGGCTGAAGGGCGTATTTCCGATTTCCACCGGCCTCGTCGTGATTGCGCTGGGTCAGCCGCAATGGCTGATGGAGATCGACGTAATCGCCGTCATTCCAGACGGATGGACGCGGCCGCAAGCGTGAGGAGCGGGACATGACATTCTCCATTGTCGGACGCTGCGCGCAGTCGGGCCAGCTAGGGGTTGCGATCAGTTCTTCGAGCATTGCAGTGGGTGCCCGATGCCCTTGGGTGCGTGCAGGCGTCGGCGTGGTCGCGACGCAAAACGTCACGTTGCCAGCACTGGGACCGCAGATTCTCGATCTTCTTGAAAGCGGGCAATTCGATCCCGCCGCCGCGTTGGATCGTGCGCTAGGGGCAAGCGACTGGAGCGAATATCGTCAGGTGACGGTGGTCGATAGCCAGGGCCGCACCGCGTTCTTCAGCGGCAAGGAAGCGTTGGGTACGTATCACGCCGTCGCGGGCAAGCAATGCGTGGCAGCGGGCAATATGCTCGCCGGCCCCGAAGTGATCGAGGCAATGGTCCCTGCGTTCGAGCAGACCGCAGGCCCGCTTGCCGATCGGCTCCTCGCGGCCATGCATGCGGCGATGGCCGCGGGCGGTGAGGCGGGGCCCGTGCATTCGGCGGCGCTCAGAATCGTGGGCGATGTGAGCTGGCCGATCGTCGACTTGCGTGTCGATTGGGCGGACGACGATCCCATCGGCCAACTCGATGGTTTGTGGCGCGCATATCAGCCGCAAATGCAGGACTATCTGACGCGCGCTTTGAATCCGACCGCCGCGCCGAGCTACGGAGTGCCCGGCAATGAGTGACAGGTCCAGCCGCGCGCTGCTCGCCACGTTGATCGGCTTTGCCACGGTCAGCCGCGAGTCGAATCTGGACATGATCGGGTTCATTCGACATTACCTGGACGAACTGGGTGTGAAGAGCGAACTCTTCTACAACGCCGAGCGTACCAAGGCGAACCTGTTTGCGACGATCGGTCCGCGTGAGCGAGGTGGCATCGTGCTGTCAGGCCATACCGACGTGGTGCCGGTCGAAGGACAGGCGTGGAGCGTCGACGCATTCCGTCTTACCGAACGCGACGGGCGGCTGTATGGCCGCGGAACGGCCGACATGAAAGGCTTTATCGCATCGGTGCTCGCGGCGGTGCCGGGCTTCGTCGAACGCGATTTGAAGCTCCCCGTGCATCTCGCCTTTTCATACGACGAGGAAGTCGGCTGCCTTGGCGTGCGACCGATGCTCGCTGAACTCGAACGGCGTCCGCATAAGCCGGTACTGTGTCTGATCGGCGAGCCGACCGAACTCAAGCCGGTGCTCGGACACAAGGGCAAACTGGCGATGCGCTGCCAGGTCAAGGGTGCGCCGTGCCATTCGGCCTATGCGCCATATGGTGTCAACGCCATTCAGTACGCGGCGCGCATGATCAACCGTCTGGAAGAGATTGGCGACCATCTCGCGCGGCCCGAGTACCGCGACGAACGGTTCGATCCGCCGTTCTCGACCGTGCAGACGGGAGTGATCAAAGGCGGCCGTGCGCTGAACATCGTGCCCGCAGAATGTGAGTTCGATTTCGAAGTACGGGCGCTGCCGGGTTTCAACGCCGGTCAGGTAGCCGACGAGTTGCAAACGTACGCCGAAGCCGAGCTGCTTCCCAGAATGCGGGCCGTGAAGTCCGACGCCGATATCCGCTTTCAGTCACTCTCTGCTTATCCGGCACTGGCTACGTCACCCGACAGCGAAGCGGCGCGTCTTCTAACGTTGCTGACCGGTTCAAATGAATTTGGCACCGTGGCGTTCGGCACCGAAGGCGGGCTCTTCGAGCAGGCGGGCATTCCCACCGTGGTCTGCGGACCAGGCAGTATGGACCAGGGGCATAAGCCAGATGAATTTCTCACCAGCGAGCAATTGAGCGATTGCGATGCAATGCTCGCTCGTCTGGCGGATTACCTTTCGGCTATTGATTGAAACGCATGCGCTGGCAACAGCGCGCGTCGCGATTTAACCTTTGTTTTGAGCGCCGAAGCCTCGTTCTCGGTACACAGAGCACTCGCGGCGCTCGCCGCGCCAGGAATTCAGCGCGCAGCAGAATGTCGTGGCAGGGCAGGCCGAGTTGCTGAAGGACTTCGTGTCGCTGCAAAAGATCCTTGGCATTGGGTGGGAAGCGCCGCAGGGGTAGTCCGGTCGGGCGTTGGCGTAGTGTGGCGCAAAGCGCGAGGGGATCACCAGCGACGCGAAGGCGCCGTTCATTTCGCACCGCGTCGCAGCAGAACGTCGAACCGGCCTGCTACGAGATGCGATTCGCTCACTTCCGGCAGCGTTTTGGCAGCCTGGGTAATGCGCCAGACTTCCTCGAGAAGCGAACGGTCCGTGCCCGACCAGCTCGTCAGCACATCTTCGATGCGCTCGGAGCCGTGAATGTCGCCGGTGAAATACCCCATCGACCACTCGGCGAAGTGCCTGTTTTCGAGCGAACCAATCGCGACGATCCGCATGTCGTAGTGACGGCGGTCATTGCCGATACGGCGCAGGCATTCCCTCACTGCCACCGGATCGCCTTCAAGGTACTGGACAAAATTACGGCCCGCGTGCACGAGAAAACCGGTCAGTGCATCGGCGCGATTGAGCACGCGAGACACCGACACGATCGATTCCACGTCCGATATGCCTACGCCCGACGCGACATTGCTGATGTACACCGCGCCGAATAACGTTTCATCCTGGTCCCGCGTTTCGAGACGTTTCGATTCGTCTGAGAACATAGGGACACCTCTACAAAGACGTTTCGCGTTTCCACTTTAGTACAGGGCCGGCTGTCTAAACTCGACCAACGTTAGACGGCTGCGCCCATGCGGCGAAAATTGACGGCACACGTTATGCCGTTGTCCGATTAGTGCGGGGCTGACGGTGGCTGATCGCGTCGCGTGTTTCAACACGTGTTGAGAAATCGCACTTTCTGCCGCGTTTCGCGGAGCTTTTAGTGAAGCGCGGTGGTCGGTTCAATCGCTGCAGACATCTTCAAACCGATGCGCGCCCCAACCACTCGCGCACATACAGCGAATGCGGTGGGCGCATCGCCGATCGTTCACGAGATTTCGGTGTGCCAACAAATAAAAAGCCCAGCACGCGCTCCGCTGGCTCGAAGTCGAGCGCGGCCTGAAGATTGGGGTCGTACGCGTCGGCGCCCGTCGCCCAGAAACCGCCGTAACCGAGGGCGTGAATTGCGTTGAGCATGTTCATGACCGCCGCGCCGACCGCGAGCAGTTGCTCCGATTCCGGAATGTGCGAATTGGGAATCGGCGCCGCGGCTATGACGATCACGAGCGGCGCCGTGTACGCGAGTTGCCGGCGTTGCTCGTGATCTGCACGACGCGTTGCGGGCTCGCGTCGCGCGGCGACATCGACGAGCACTTCGCCGAAGTCAGCGCGCGCGTCGTCGCGAATCAGCGCGAAGCGCCAAGGGCGCAGCGCACCATGGTCCGGTGCTCGCATGGCCGCGTCGAAGATCAGGCTTAACTCGATGTCGCCCGGTCCCGGCTCGGCCAGCGGCCAGTGCGACTGGCGCGAGAGCAGCGTTTCGAAGAACGCTCGTTGCTGCGGCGAAATGGTGTGGTCGATCTGACGGATCTGAGAGGTATCCATGACGGTGTGATTGAGTTTTCTGTCGGATGGATGATGACGACAAACCGACGTTAATGCAAATGATTCCTATTTGCTTGTCTGATGAATGGTTTTGTTTTAAGCTGTGCACTCATTGCCAATGAGACAAAAGAGGCAGGCCCTAGACCTTGACATGCATTGAGATCAACGAGTAAATTTGAATGCAAATGATTCGCATTTAAGTCGACGGATTCAAAATCTGCGGGGCAAACTGCCGCCCGTCTGCGAGGTCTGCCCGGCATGAACAGCTGCACACCGACGTACAACTTCATTCAGGAGCCGCGATGAGCTGGGGTGACGAAAACACCAACTTCGTTGTCGTTGTAAATCACGAAGAGCAGTATTCGATCTGGCCTGACTACAAGGCGATTCCAGCCGGCTGGCGTGAAGCCGGTAAGTCGGGCAAGAAGGACGAATGCCTGCAATGGATCGACCAGGTCTGGACGGATATGCGTCCGCTGAGCTTGCGCAAGGCCATGGCCGAAAGCGCTGCGGCCGAAAGCGTCACCAATGCGTGATCAACGGGCGTCCAGCCGATGACCTCGTCGAATGGTCTGCCGCGTATGTCAGACCCGCTAATCCTCGTGTGTCTCGCGCATGCAGGCGGCAGCGTGGCGTTGTACCGGGACTGGCAGCCACGGTTGCCGTGGTTCGTGCAGGCGCGCTTGCTCGAGCTGCCCGGTCACGGTATGCGCCGGTCCGTATCGCCGCATACCGAATGGCCCGCGCTCATCGCGCAACTCTCAGATGAACTACTCGCGCTGGTCGGCGGCGCTTCGTTTGCGTTGTTCGGACACAGCATGGGCTCGCTCGTCGCATTCGAACTGATGCACGCGCTGCGCGAGCGCGGCGAGCGCGCTCCTGTCTGGTTCGGTGCGTCAGCAACCATCTCGCCCGCGCGTCGTAAGTACGAAACGCATTGGCTTAACTGTTCGCAGAGCGAAATGATTGCCTGCCTGCGGGAGCGCGGCGGCACGCCCACCGAGCTGCTCGACGACGCTGAGTTCGTTGACTTCATGTTGCCGATGCTGCGCGCCGATTTCCACCTGTGCGGCATGCATCCGGCGCATATTGCGACGCGCGCTAACGCCTATCGCGCGATGCTGCCCGGAACGTCGAATACATCGACCATGCTCGACTGTCCGATCGACGTGTTCATCGGCCGCGATGACCCCGCCACGGCAAACCGCGCGGACGTCGACGCCTGGGCACACGAGACACGCGGCGCATGCGCAGTGCACTGGTTCGACGGCGGGCACTTCTTCATCGACACGGCCCGCGAAGCCGTACTTGCAGCCGTGGCCAAAGCGCTCTTGCTGCATGGACAACCGGCGCAACGGGCGCAACCGGTGCGAGGCGTCGCGGCATAACGAACCCGTGGCGCGGAGTGCTCGCGTGATCGCTGACTTCGCGCACGCCGTAATCATCAATTGCAGTATTGGGGCAACCCGGATAAGGAACGAATGACCATGAGCCAGGCTTCGCTGCCGATCTTCGATTTCTCGCCGTTCGTTGGGCACAGCGAGCGCTATGTGGCGCTCATCAAACAGTTTGCTGCGGCCGGGCCGTTTCGCAGCGCGACGGTCGGCGAACTGCTGCTCGACGACGACTTTCATCGACGCCCGCTGCGGCCAGAGGACTTCGACTTCCTCAAGTTCATGAAACCCGTGCGCGAACACAACGTCAGTCGTCTGCCGGCGCTTGCGTCCGGGCGCACGCTGATATCGATCTACGAGCTCGACGTCGCGCGCCCGCCGGTAAGTAACGAGCCCGCCGACTGGCAGCGTTTTGCCGATTTCTATCGCGAAGACACGCGCGAACTCGGGGCGCAGATTGCGCCGTTCCTGGAAGCGTACGCGTTCGAATACCTGACAAAGGACGTCGATATCCGCGAAGACACCGGCGCCGTGAGCGCGCGCCTGACGCGCATCGTCGATGAGGAACTCGCATTCTGGAGCGCCACGTTCGAGCGGTTAATGAGCAACGACTACCTCGAACAAGGGCTGCGTTTCATCATGGTGCAGCGCTGGGCGCTCGCGGTATCGAAGCGCCGCGCGCTCGCGCGAGCGGGCGCAAGCGGCTTCTTCGACATGCTCGCGCCCGACGAGCGCCCGAGCCTCCACCGTCAAGTGCCTGACGACGCACTGTTCGAACGCGTCGCCGAGGTGAGCTGCATTACGCGCCGGCAGCATGCGTACTGGCAGTTTTATCTGCCGACGAGCATCGCAAAATGCAATCTGCTCTATGCGCTTGCTCGCCGTCCGGACCGCGCCTTCGGGCTTGTCGGCGCGGCGTTCGCGGCCGAGGCGGAGTGGCTTGCGTTCGGGCTCGCGCTCGAACGGGCTTGCGCGCATCTGCAACAGGCCAGCCGCGGCCCGGCCGATTCGGACGCACTAAGGGCTGCGCTGCAGCAGCGCTGCGCACGTGCGCTGGAGCGTGTTGCACAAGGTTTTGGCGACGTGGCGCGCGCTCAATGCGTGCAAGGCGTTGTTGCAGGCGAGCGCCTCGCGGAACGCGGGCGTTGGGATCTTGGCGAACAGTTGCGCTGGCTGTCGTCGATTGGCGACTATATGAGCTTCGCGCATCGCATCAGCTCGCGCATCGAAGCGGAGTGTCCCGGCATCGACCGCGAGACCTTCGTCGAGCCTCAAGAAATGTGTTCGACCACGCACGTGCACAACGATCACCGCCTCGTCACGATCGAGGAGGGCGACATGCTGTTCTGGGGCAACGTCGGCATGCAGCTTTCGATGCACAAAGGCGACATGGTGCTGATTCCGGATGGCAGGCTGCACGGCTCGACGGTCGTATCGAACGAATGCACGTATCACCAGCCGATCATTCCGAACGAGTGGGTCGACGCCCTCGTGGCCGAGCTCGATGAGCCGGCGGCGGCTTCAACATGACAGCACCATCACGCGGTACATCCGTAACCGATTGGCAACAGGTGGTAACAAGGTAGCAACGAGCCGGCGGCACCGTGTAGGCGCTAGTGGCGGAGATCGACAAAAAATGCGCCTCTTCCCCACGACAGCAATATCGACGTTCCGGCCACGCAGGCTGGGATGCCTCGCGCGTTCGACGCGCGCAACAGTGGGTCAGGAAGAGAGAGCGAACGATGCAAGCAGGCAACAGTGCTATCGCAGAGGCCGATCGGTTCGAGGTCAGCGACTGGAAGAGCCGGATCATTGCCGGCAGAGCGACGGGCGCGGCGGTGTCCGCGCCTGCGTGGCTGGACGCTTCGTATGCCACGCTGCGCGAGCAGGTAATCGATCCGGCATATCCATGCTTTTTCGGCACGATGGCCGAGCGGCGCGGCGAGATGTTCTACTCGTTCGTCAACGGGCGTGATTTGCGCGACCTGCCCGCGACGATGCAAACGTTCGCGGAGTTGGCCGTGCAGCCCGAGTACAGGAGAAACAACATCGCGGTATTTTTCGAGCCGGACCCGCAGCCGCTTACGCACGATGCGTACCGGACATTGTTCTGGAGCATCCTGCAGCAGCTGCACGACGGCGATCCCGATCCGGCAGCCGACCAGCAGCCGGACCCGATGGACGAGGCGTGGGAGTTCTCGTATGCGGGCGTGCAGATGTTTGTGGTGTGCGCGTGCCCGTCGTTTCGGGCGCGCCATAGCCGCAACCTGGGCCCGGGCATGGTGCTGCTGTTTCAACCGCGCTCGGTGTTTGTCGATACGATCACGAACAAGGTCATTGGCCGCGAGGCACGCAATCAGGTGCGCAAGCGTCTGGAAACATGGGACGAGATTCCCGCGCATCCCGATCTCGGCTTTTATGGCGATCCGGGCAATCTCGAATGGAAGCAGTACTTTCTCGACGATGCAAACGCGCCGGTCGACGAGCGCTGCCCCTTTCTGAAACGCCGCGCGCAGGCACGCGACAAAACGTCGGCGCAAGTGCAGTCCATGCAGGCCCGCCGTCAGGTGGCTCCGCAAGACGCGCGCAATGAATACGAAAGAGGCTTCGCGCAAAAAGACCCTGCGCGAGGCGCCGATAACTGACGCGGCCGGCGCACGAGGACTTCCGCATGACGCTCATGGCATTCGCTAGTGCGAGCCGGCCTGCCGTCCTACTGCTCTCATGTCGCAACGAAAGGAGATTCATGTCCGTACTTTTGCAACTGGTCAGCAAGTCACGCTGGATGGTCGCTGGGGCGCTCATCGCAAGTGTGCTCGGCGGCCTCGGCAATGCGGCGCTGCTCGCCCTCATCAACCAGGCGCTGGTCGCGACTCCGCAGGGGCTTGCGCGCCTCGGCTGGCAGTTCCTTGCGATCGGCCTGGGCGTTCTGGCGATGCGCGCGCTCGCACAGTCGCTCTTCATGTGGCTCGGCCAGCAGGCGAAGGCGACGCTTCGCATGCGCACCATTCGTCGTATCGGCGACGCTGCGTTCGCGCAGTTGGAGAAACAGGGCGCGGCGAAGTCACTCGCGGTGCTGACGCAGGATCTCGACACTATCGTGGTTTTTTTCGTGAGCATGCCGTCGCTCGCGATGCAAAGTGCAGTGATAGTCGGCTGTCTTGCGTATCTCGGCTACATGTCGTGGCCGATTCTGCTGGTCGCGATCGTGACTATCGTGCTGGGCATGGCAGGCTTTCGCTACGCGCACAGCCGCGCAATGTTCCATCTGCGCGCGTCGCGCAAGCGCGAGGACGATCTGGTCAAGCACTTCCGCGCGCTCTTCGACGGTGCGAAGGAACTGAAGCTGCACCGTGCCCGCAAGCGCGCGTTCGTCGAGGACACGCTCGCAAGCAACGTCGAGGCGGTGCGTGTGCAGCGCACGCGCGGCTACATGCTGTATGCGGCTGCGTCCAGTTGGGGCAACTTCATTCTGTTCGCATTCATCGGCCTCACGCTGTTCGTGTTCGCGCGCTACATCAAGGTCGATCCGCATGTCATGTCCGGCTACGCGATCGTGTTCGTCTACATGATCATGCCGATAGAAGCCGTGCTTTCGGCGATTCCGAGCCTCAGTTCGGCGCGCGTCGCGCTCGAACGAATCGAGCAGGTCAACGCGGAACTGCCGCGCGAAGTCATGCTTGAACCGCCCGTCGCCGCATCGTTCGACACCATCGCGCTCGACGGCGCCACGCACCGTTACTTTCGCGAGAGGGAGAACGAGGTATTCACGCTTGGGCCGATCGATCTCACGTTCCGCCGTGGCGAGCTGGTTTATCTGATCGGCGGCAACGGCAGCGGCAAGACCACGCTCGCGAAGATGCTGGTCGGCCTGTATGTGCCGGAAAGCGGCCGGGTGCTGCTGAACGGCGAGCCTATCGACGAAGCGCGGCGCGATGCGTACCGCCAGCATTTCTCGGTCGTGTTCAGCGACTTCTTCCTGTTCGACACGCTGCTCGGCATGCACGCAGAAGGACTCGACACGCTTGCGCAGCAATTGCTTGTGGATCTGCAGCTCGACCACAAGGTGAGCGTCAAGGACGGCAAGTTCTCGACGCTCGATCTCTCGCAAGGGCAACGCAAGCGGCTCGCGCTCGTCGTCGCGTATCTGGAGGACCGGCCGTTCTATGTGTTCGACGAATGGGCCGCGGATCAGGACCCGCTCTTCAAGGACGTGTTCTATAAGCGTCTGCTCCCCGAACTCAAGGCGAAGGGCAAGACCGTGCTCGTCATCACACATGACGACCGCTATTTCCATCTTGCAGAGCGTTTCATCAAGCTCGATTTCGGCCAGATCGTCGAGGACGGGCCGGGCGCCGCGCGTGCGGCGAACCTCACGTCCGTTGATAACTGATCAGGATGCCTACGAACATGAATGCCAATCTATCCATTGATTCCGCGCGAGCCGTGCAAGGCGAGCCGATGTACGAAATCGATGACGTGTCGTTTCGCATCGGTGAGCGCGTGTTGTTGCATCCACTTGCGCTCGCTCTGCCGAGAGGGCGCGTGTGCGGCCTGATCGGTCACAACGGCTCGGGAAAATCGACTCTGCTCAAACTGCTCGCGCGTCAACAGTCGCCCACGGCAGGCACGCTGCGTTTCGCGGGCCGCCCACTGCGCGAGTGGGAGAACCGTGAGTTCGCGCGACAGGTGGCCTATCTGCCGCAGCAACAACCGGCCGCGAGCGGCATGACGGTGCGTGAACTGGTTGCGCTCGGCCGCTATCCATGGCACGGCGCGCTTGGCCGCTTTACCGGCGTCGACGGCGAGAAGGTCGATGAGGCGATGGAGCTGACCGACATCACCCGATTCGCGGATCGTGCAGTGGACAGCCTGTCGGGCGGCGAGCGGCAACGCGCGTGGATCGCGATGCTGGTCGCGCAGGATAGCCAGTGCCTGTTGCTCGACGAACCGATCTCCGCGCTCGATATTGCGCATCAGATCGAAGTGCTCGATCTCGTGCGCACGCTGAGTCAGCAGCGCGGTCTTGGCGTGGTCGTCGTGTTGCACGACATCAACATGGCCGCGCGTTTCTGCGACGATCTGATCGCGTTGAAGAACGGCCGCCTGCTAGCAAGCGGCACCGCGCCAGAGCTGATCGAGGAAAAGATGCTCGGCGCGATCTACGGCGTGCCGATGGGCACGGTCGCGCATCCGCGCGGCGGCATGCCAATCAGCTTCGCGTATTGAACGCCATGCGCATGCCGGCTCTCGCATCGTCACGATGCGTCGCTGCCGGCATTGCATGACCGACAGCAGATAACGGCGCTCCCAAGAGACGCCTTGCTTTCCCCGCAATGACGAAATTCAGGTTGTCGACGCAAGCATGCGTCGGCGACGGTCTGCGTGTGCCGCGCTGATGTGGTGCGTGGCGAGGACGACCGCGCGGCGCGCGGTAAATCTCGGGAGGCGAGGATGTCTGTTATCAATACGCCGCGCCAGCATGGCGTGAACCTGCATGCGGCGGGTGCGGCCGCTGCGGAAAACGCGGCAGAAGATAGGGCGGATAGTGGCGCAAATCACATTGCGGCGATTACGGCTGCCGATTCCGCGGCCGGTAGTGCAACGAGCGCAACGGCCGCCACAGCCCCCCACACCGCGAACTGGGCCGCAGCGCCAGCAAACGACCTCGTCTCGGTGATGAAGTTGCACGTCGGACAGCGCCCCGATCAATTGGCGGTGCGATTTCTCGCCGACGGCGACGCCGACGCACGCGAACTCACGTACGCGGCGCTCGACGAGCGCGCGCGGCGTCTCGCAGCCGTTCTTCGCCGGCACGGCGCGCCGAACGATCGTGTGCTGCTGATGCTGCAAAGCGGGCTCGATTACATCGTGTCGTTCTTCGCCTGCCAGTACGCAGGGATGATCGCGGTTCCCGCATATCCGCCCGATGCGCCGCAAAGCGCGCACCTCGCGCGGCTGCGGCGCATCGCCGGCGATTGCATGGCGCGCATTGCGGTACTCGATCGGGCATCGCATCAGTCTTCAGCAAACATCAGCGCCGAGCTTGATTTGCACGGCGCGACGTTGTTATCGCCCGGCGTCGCCGATATGGACGTTCACGGCGACGGCTTTTGCATCGACAGCGCGGCGCCCGATGCAGTTTCGTTTTTGCAATACACGTCCGGCTCTACGTCGTCGCCGAAAGGGGTGATCGTTGGTCATGGGAACATATGCGCGAACGTCAGCGCGATGTCGCGAGGGATGGGTTGTCGTGCCGGCGACAGAATGTTCTCCTGGCTGCCGCTTTATCACGATATGGGCTTGATCGGCAGCGTGCTGATGCCGGTCTTGTGCGGCTTCCAGGTCACGCTGATTTCGCCGTTGCATTTTCTGGAACGCCCGGCGCGCTGGCTCGCCGGCATCGCACGTGAACGCGCGACGGTGACGGGCGGACCGGACTTCGCGTATCGGCTGTGCGCCGACCGCGTGCGCGATGCGCAACTCGCCGGGCTCGACCTGTCGTCGCTGCGCGTCGCGTTCTGCGGTTCGGAGCCGATTCGCCAGACTACCCTCGACGGCTTCGCCGCGCGTTTCAGCACGCACGGCCTCGATCCGCGCGCGATGTATGCGTGCTACGGGCTTGCCGAGGCGACACTGTTTTTCACAGGCGTCGAGGTCGGCTCGGGCGCACCCGAGACGCGCTTCTGTGCATCGGCGCTTGCGCGGCGCGTGCCGGTCGCGTTGCCGGTCGTCCGCGGAAACGACAACGAAGCGGATGGTGAAAAAGATAACGAGATCAACGACGACACCAAGGCCGTGGTCGGCTGCGGCGTGACCGCGTTGGGCCATACGCTCGTAATCGTCGATCCGGATACCTGCGAGCGTTTGCCGGATCGACACGTCGGCGAAGTGTGGTGCAGCGGCCCGAGCATCACTCGCGGTTACTGGCGCAATCCCGAAGCGACCGCTGCGGTGTTTCTCGACGACGCGCCGGGTTTTCCGGGACGTTGGCTGCGCACCGGTGACCTCGGCTTCGTCGAGCGCGGCCAGTTGTTCTTTTGCGGACGCCGCAAGGACCTGATCGTGCTGCGTGGTGAAAACATCTATCCGCAGGATCTCGAAACAGTGCTGGCCGATCGCGTCGAATGGCTGAGGCGCGGGCGCGTCACCGCGTTCCCCGTTGAAGCGGCCGACGGTGCCGAGGCCATCGGCGTGGCCGCCGAAGTGGCGCGCGGCAGGACGCGGCAGGTGGCACCCGAGACGATCTTCGCCGCGATCGCCGATGCGCTCGGCGACGCGTTCCATCATGAAGCCGCGTTGATCCTGTTACTCGAACCGGGCGATTTGCCGCGGACGTCGAGCGGAAAACTGCAGCGCAGTGCATGCGTTGCCGCGTGGCAGAGCGGCGCGCTCGTGCCGTTCGCAGTGCGCGACGCCAGGTCCGAACGGTCGCAACGCATCGAGACGGACACAGCCCCGGTGGACGCAATCTCGGCACCCGGTTGCGGCGACACGCTGACGCCCACCGCGCGCGCTATCGCACAAGTATGGAGCGAGGTGCTCGACGTGCCGACGCCCTGTGCATCGGATGATTTCTTTGCGCTCGGCGGCCGTTCGCTGCTGGCCGCGAAGGTCGCGTCGCGGCTGCGCGCGCGGTTGGGTCGCGACGTGCCAGTCGGTATGTTGTTCAGCCACCCGACGCTCACGGATCTTGCCACGGCGCTCGATGCTCGCTGGGCGACGCCGTCGATCGCGGTCGCTCCGCTTGCGCCGCTCGCGCGCCGCGCCGAAAGCCAACGCGGCGAGGCGCCGCTATCTTTGCCGCAGGAGCGTTTATGGATGCTATGGCAACTCGATCCGGACAGCTCCGCCTACAACATCTCGGCCGCACTTTCATTGATGGGTCCGCTCGATGCGCACGCCGCGAGAATGGCGCTCGACGCCCTGGTACGCCGCCACGAGATGCTGCGCACGCGCTTTGCCGAAATCGACGACGTGCCGCGTCAACTGATCAGGCCCGTCGCCGACACCGCCGACACGTGGCGCTGGGAATGCGTGAACGCAATGGAACTAACCAGCGGCGACTTCCACGCGCAGTTGCGTCGACGCGCTCGCGAGCCCTTCGATCTGACGCTCGGCCCGCTCTTTCGCGCGGCGCTGTTTGTCCGCGGTCCGGAGCAGTATGTGCTGCATATCGTGATGCATCACATCGTCTGCGATGGCTGGTCGATCAATGTGCTGCTGCGCGATTTTGCGGCTGCGTATCGCGCGGCGCGGCTCGGCGAGATGCCGGCTTTGCCGGCGCCGGCGGTCCAATACGCGGATTACGCGGCATGGCAACGCGCGCGATTTTCCGACGACGACCACGGCGGCGTGGAACTCGCTGCGCAACTCGATTACTGGCGCAACCGTCTGGCGGGCTACGACGCGCTGCTCGATCTGCCGACCTTGCATGAGCGCGGCCGTCCCTATGAGCCTCGGGCCGAGCGTGTCGGCGCCGATATACCGGCTGTGCTCGCGAGCCGTTTGGACGTGCTCGCGCGCGAGCACAACGCCACGCTGTTCATGGTGCTGCTCGCTGCATTCGCCGCGCTGCTGTCGCGTTACAGCGGCGCGCACGACGTGGCGATTGCGGTGCCCGTCGCCGGCCGCGACCGGATCGAAACGGAGGAGCTGATCGGTTTCTTCATCAACACGCTCGCGATGCGCGCGTCTGTGAAGGGCGCGAGGTCGTTCACGACGCTGCTGCGTGAGGTACGCGGCGACAGCATCGACGCGCAGACGAACGCCGACGTGCCGTTCCAGCGCGTCGTGGCCGCGCTGCAGGTCGGCCGGCGCGCGGGCGTCAGCCCGCTTGCGCAGATCAAGTTCGTGCTGCACGACGAGTTCGAACGCGCGCTCGATCTCGATGGCGTGCGTTGCGCGCTGGTCGACGCCGACGCGAGCGACGCGCGGTTCGAAATCGCGCTCGACGTGTTTCGCGAGGGTGCGCGCGGACTGCGCTGCGTTTTCGCGTACGCCGCCGAGCTTTATGACGACGCCTTTATCGCGCAGCTCGCGCGGCACTACGTCGGTCTGCTCGAACAGATCGCCGACACGCCAGAGCGCGCGATCGGCGAATTCAATCTCGACGACGATGAAGCGGTCGACGGCATTGCGCCAGTCGCTGGGGCGTACTCGCTTTGAGTATGCGGCCGCCGTCCTGACATCGCATCGACGCATCGAGCCCGCGCTTGCCCGCGCGGGTGCAAGACACCTGGATCACACCACGGACACCATGCAAGCTATCTCTTTCGACACCGATTTTTTGCCCGCCCGCGTCGCGCGGTTTGCCATCGAACGGCCGGATGCCGTGGCGCTTGTCGACAGCACGGGACCGCTGGTCTGGCGTGATCTGTGGCAGTGGTCCGGCAGGCTCGCCGCTGCACTCGTCGCTGAAGGTGTGCGGCCCGGCGATTGCGTGGTGGTCGCTTTGCCGCGCTGCACGGCGTTCGTTGCAGCGATTGTCGCGGTGTGGCGGGTGCGCGCATGCTATGTGCCGCTCGACCCGGCGCTTCCGCAAGCGCGGCTGCGCTGGCAGGCCGAGGACTGCGGCGCGCGCGTGGTGATGACGGGCGCTGCGCTGGCAAGTGGGGCCTCGGATGCGGTGGTGGAAGCGGTCGCATCTGATGCAAGCAATGCAGTCCATGCGGCCAACGCAACCAACGCCGCAATCAGAACCGACGGCCTGAGCTGGCTGCCCGAGGGCGCGACGACGCTCGACCCGCATGCGTTCCGCGTTCCCGGCGACGCTGCGGCCAACGCGCTCGACACAACTAACGCATCAAGGAGCGAAACCTTTCACCACGCGATGTCTAGTGCATCGAGCCACGACAGCATCCTCATCTGGCCCGCGTACGTGATCTACACCTCGGGCTCGACCGGCCGGCCGAAGGGCGTCGTGCTCAGCCATGCGGCGCTTGCCGCCTATTTGCAGGGCGTCTCCGAACGGCTGCCCGAAGGTATTGCAAGCGCCGCATATCTGTCGACCACCGCCGCCGATCTTGGCCACACGTCGTTATTTGGCGCGCTGTGGCACGGCTGGACTCTGCATCTGATCGACGCCGACGTCGCCGCCGATCCGGACGCCTTTGCCGCTTACATGCACACGCATTCGATCGACCTGCTCAAGATCGTGCCGAGCCATCTCGACGCGCTGTTGCAAGCGCAATCGGCGGAATGGGTGCCGCCGCGCCGCTGTCTCGTGCTGGGCGGCGAGCCGGCGCCGACGCGTCTGGCCGAGCGGGTCGCGACGTTGCGGCCCGAATGCCAGTTGATCAACCACTACGGACCGACCGAGACCGCGGTCGGCGTACTCACGCGCGCGGGCGCGCAAAGTCGCGCAGGGACGCTGCCGCTCGGCAAGCCGCTTGCGCACGTGAAAGCTCGCATCGTGGATGCCGACGGTAACGCGGTGCCCAAAAGTGCAGCCGGTGAACTGTGCATCGGGGGCGCGAGCGTGGCGCACGGCTATCTGAACAGGCCGTCGCTGACGGCGGAACGCTTCGTACCCGATCCCGATGGCAACGGCGCGCGCCTCTACCGGACGGGCGATAGAAGCCGCCGCCTGCCGGACGGCGAATATGCGTTTCTCGGCCGGCTCGACGACCAGGTGAAGATCCGCGGTTTTCGCGTCGAGCCGGAAGAGGTCGCCGCACGCCTGCGCGATGAGCACGGCGTGCGCGACGCAGTGGTGATTGCCTACGCGGATAGCGACGACGTCGCGCCTCGCCTCGTCGCGTACCTGAGTGCCACAGAACCGCTCGACGTCGACGCGATCCGCGGCCGTCTCGCCGCGGAACTACCGGACTACATGGTGCCGTCGTCGCTTCAGGTGCTGGCCGCGTTGCCGCTGACCCCGAACGGCAAGATCGACCGTGCTGCGTTGCCGGTGCCACTGCACGAAAACACGTCGGGCACCACGCGTGTCGAGCCGCGCAATGACGCGGAACGCACGCTCATCGGAATCTGGAAGCTGGTGCTCAAGCGCGATGACATTGGCGTAACGGACAACTACTTCGAAATCGGCGGGGATTCGATTCTCAGCCTGCAGATCATTGCCAAGGCGCGCGGCGCGGGACTCAAGGTCACGCCGAAGCAGATGTTCGACCACCCGACGATCGAGGCCGCGGCGCGCGTCGCCGTCCCAATGACGGTGGCTTCCGAACATGGGAGCGCTGGACAGAGGGGCGCCGGGACGAAGCAGCGGGCAAGCGCAGGCTCGACTGAACGGGCAAGCACGACGACACACATCAAGACAGGCGAGTGGACCCGCGCCGACGACAGCACGAGTCAGGCAACGGCACATGCCGCCGCAACACCGCCGCACACCACGCAGCCCGCCGACGACGATCGCTGGTTCGCCGAAGCCGGTGTTTCGCGCGACGCCGTCGAGGCAGTCTATCCGGCCACGCCGATGCAGCAGGGTCTGTTATTTCACGGCATGCTCGATGGCGAGCCAGGCATGTACGTATCGCAATTGCGTCTCACGATCGACGGGTTGAAGATCGACACCTTGCGCGCGGCGTGGGACGCTGTCATCGCCCGCCACCCGGTTTTGCGCACGCGCTTCGTGTGGCCGGCCGGGGGCGAGCCGTTGCAGATAGTCGAGCGGCGCGTGCGCATGCCGTTGGAATTGCATCCACGTAATGCGCTAGTTGCGCCTGCTGCGATCGCCGCGCTCACTGCGGCGGCATCGACGCAAGAGCAGTACGACGCCTCATACGAAACCGCACGCCGGGCGATTGCCGCGCGCGGTTTCGAGCCGGACGTCGCGCCGCTGATGCGCGTCGATGTCTTCGAGCGCTCCGACGGCGCGCACGATCTGCTGTGGACTCACCATCACGCGTTGACCGACGGCTGGAGCACCGCGCAGGTGGTTAGCGAAGTCGCGCGCGCGTATGCGGCGCTCGACGCGGGCGGCGTCCCCGACACGTCGCCGGCGGCGCCTTACGCCGATTACGTCCACTGGCTGCGCCGCCAACCCGATGCGGCTCCGTTCTGGCGCGCACGGCTCGCGACCCGCGATGAACCGGCGCGCGTAGCCGATGCGCTCGGCGGTGCTTTGCAGGCGTCGTCTGAGAAGAGCGCCGATGGCGTAGCGGCACAAGCGCTGATCCGCGAGCTCGACGGCCCGTCTCACGCGCGGCTGACGCGCGCCGCGCGGCACGCACAAGTCACGCTGAATACGCTTGTCCAGGCAGCGTGGGCGCTCGCCCTCGCACGTTTCTCCGGGCGCACGCAAGTGACGTTCGGCATGACGGTGTCTGGCCGCCCGGTCGATCTGCCGAATGCGCAATCGATTGTCGGTCTGTTCATCAACAGCTTGCCGTTGTGGGTCGATGTGAAATCCGACGCGACGGTGCGCTCCTGGCTCGCCGCGCTGCAGCGGCAAAACGCGGAGTTGCGCGACGTCGAGCACACGCCGCTCGCGAGCTTGCAGCAGTGGGCGAACTCGAACGTCGATGCGCTGTTCGATAGCCTGATCGTCTTCGAAAATTATCCGCTCGACGACGCGCTCGACGCGCTTGGCGACGTGCCGCGCATACGCGCCGTCGACGCACACAACCGCAGTCATTTTCCGCTGATGCTCGTCGTCGCGCCGCGTCATGTGGGAGGCGGCGACGCGCTGAGACTGGAGTGGCACAGGCATGCCGACAGCGTGTCCGAGGATGGGGTTGCCCGCATCGCGGAGTATTTCGAGCGGATGCTGGGCTGCCTCGCGAACGCGCTCGTTGAAGGCGACGACCCGCACGCGCGGCTGCGCGATCTGCTAACCGACGACGCTCCATGCGCAACGCCGCCACGTCTGCCATCCACGTTCGCCTACGAGCCGGTGACGGCACGGATCGCTGCGCAGGCGCGTGCGCGGCCCGCCGCGGTCGCGCTGGTCGATGGCGACGAGCACGTGACGTATGCGCAACTCGATGTGTGGTCGCGCGCGATCGCGCATGAGTTGCGACGTCTCGGCGCGACAGCGGAAGTGCGCGTGGGCGTCGCAATGCAGCGCAGCGCAGCGCTGGTTGCGTCGCTGCTCGGCGTGCTGCGCGCGGGCGCCGCGTATGTGCCGCTCGATCCGTCATACCCGGCCGGGCGCCTCGCGCATATCGTCGACGACGCTCAGCTTCGGCTGATCGTGACCGATGCGTCGAGCCTCGCGCAGCATGCGTCGCTGTTCGGCTCGCGGCCCACCGTGGATGCGGTCGCGCTGCGCGATGCGGCGCCTGCCGATGCCACCAGCGATGACACGGGCGATACCGGCGCGTACCCGCATCCGCAACAGCTTGCCTACGTGATCTATACGTCGGGCTCGACTGGCGTACCGAAGGGCGTGGGCATCACGCATGAGAACGTCGCGCGTCTGTTCGATGCAACGCAGTCGCGCTTTGCATTCGACGCACAGGACGTGTGGACGCTGTTCCATTCCTACGCATTCGACTTTTCCGTGTGGGAGATTTTCGGGGCGCTCGTGCATGGCGCGCGGCTCGTGATCGTGCCGCACTGGAGCGCACGCGAACCCGCGGCATTTCATGCGCTTTTGCGCAAGGAACGGGTAACGGTGCTGAACCAGACGCCGTCGGCCTTCGTGCAACTGATCCAGGCCGATGACGGCAACTCGCTCGACTCGCTGCGCGCGGTGATTTTTGGCGGCGAGCGTCTCGAGCCGTCCTCGCTGGCGCGATGGGCGGAGGGCGCGCGGCGCAAAGGCACCTTGCCGGCGCTCGTGAACATGTACGGGATCACGGAAACGACCGTGCACGTGACGTACCGGACACTGGACGAAGCGGCGCTGCGCGACGGGCGCAGCGTGATCGGCGCGCCGCTCGATGACCTCACGCTGCACGTGCTCGACGCGGATCTGAACCGTGTGCCGGTGGGGGCGGTGGGCGAAGTATATGTGGGCGGCGCGGGCTTGGCGCGCGGCTATCTGGGACGTGCCGCGCTGAGCGCGCAACGCTTCGTGCCGGATCCGTATGGTGCGCCGGGTGCGCGTCTGTACCGCTCGGGCGACCTCGCGCGGCGGCTGCCTGATGGCGACCTCGAGTATCTGGGCCGTAACGACGATCAGGTGAAGCTACGCGGCTTCCGTATTGAACTGGGTGAGATCCAGACGGCGCTGCGGGCGCATCCGGAGGTGCGGGATGTGGCGGTGCTGGTGTCGGGAGGCGGCAATGACAACGACAACCGGCGTCTGATTGCCTATGTGGTGCCGCGCGGCGGACCCGATACAGGCGATGCGGGACGCTGGCAGACGTGGCTCGCCGCGCGTCTGCCGGCGCACATGGTGCCGTCGTCGTATGTGGAGCTTGAGCGCTTTCCGTTGACGCCGAATGGCAAGCTTGATCGCAGTGCATTGCCTGCGCCGGAGGCGGCCACTTCGAGCCGCGCGACTTATGTCGCACTGCGCGGCGAAACACAGACAAAGCTTGCCGCGATCTGGCAACAGGTACTCGGCATGGAGCGCATCGGCGCACACGACGATTTCTTCCTGCTTGGCGGCCATTCATTGCTGGCAGTGCGTGTCCTGTCGGCAGTGCGTAAAGAATTTGGCGACGCGCCCGGGCTGCGCGCAGTGTTCGAACATCCGCGTCTGGAAAACTTTGCGACGCTGCTAAGCGCCGCGCAATCCGCCGGAGCCCACGACGGCGCGCTGACGTCGGCGTCCGGCGTTGCGGCTGCTGCTGACGGTGATGCTGCTGCTGCGCTCTCCGTCACCGCCGCCGACATCGCCCGTCAAGTAGATGTCACCGCGCCAATGCCGCTTTCACCGTCGCAGCAAAGCTTGTGGTTCCTGTGGAAGCTCGATCCTCAGAGCGTGGCATATCACGTGAACGGTGCGCTCCGCTTCGACGGCCAGCTCGACGTCGATGCGCTGCGTGCAGCGTTCGTCTCGCTGGGCAAGCGGCATCCCGCACTGCGGATGCGTTTCGCCGAGATGGAGGGCGTTCCATGCCAGCGCATCGACGGTGCATGCCGCAGCGAGATCTGCTTGCTCGATTTGCCGAACACGCACACGCACAACAAGATCAACGACACCAGCGAGGAAGCGCTGGCCGCGTGTCTCGCCGCGCTCGTTCGCACGCCGTTCGATCTGAGCGCCGAGCCGCCGGTGCGCGCGACGCTTGTGCGCATGGCCGATGACTGTCACGTGCTGCATCTGGTGCTGCATCACATCGTCAGCGACGACTGGTCGCTCGGTCTCCTGTTCGCCGATTTCTCGCGCCTGTATCGCGACTACTGCGCAGCGGGTCCTGCTGGGTCCGTGACATCTGTCGCGTCTATCGCCGACGATGAGAACATCGCCGTCACATCGGCCGCCGCTTATCGCGAACTGATATCGGCGCGCGCGGCTCGACTGACGCCCGAGCGCGAGTTGCAACAACTCGAATGGTGGCGTGCAGCGCTCACGAACGACGGCGAGTCTCCCGCGACGCTTGCGCTGCCATACGATCGAACGCGCTCCGGCTCGCGCTGCGCGCCCGGCGCGCGTCATCGCGTGCGCGTGCCCGCCGGCACAGCGCATGCGTTGCGCGCGCTCGCAAGCGCACGTCGCGCGACGCTCTTCATGACGCTTCTCGCCGCAGTCGATGCGCTGCTTTACCGATACTCGGGCCAGTCCGACATTCGCCTCGGCGTGCCGCTCGCAGGCCGCGATCTGGCGGGAGCCGCGGACGTCGCCGGCTTCTTCGTCAACACTGTCGTGATTCGCACCGCGCCGCGTGGCGAAACGCGCGCGGCGCAACTCATCGACGATGTGCGTGAGCGGCTGCTCGGCGCTTACGCGAATCAGGACGTGCCGTTTGCGAGCGTCGTCAAGGCGGTGCAACCGGAGCGCGACCTGGCGCAGACACCGCTCTTTCAGGTGCTCGTCAATCAGCAACAGCGCCATGATCTCGCCGCATCGTTCGGCGAGGGACTGCGCGTGACGGTGCAGGAAGTCGACAACGGCGAGGCGCAATTCGATCTGATGCTCAATATCGCCGAGGCCGCCGACGGCGCGATCGACCTGACGTTCACGTACGCGACTGACGTCTTCGACGCGTCCACTATCGAACGGTTAGCGCGTAATTTCACGGGCTTGCTCGAACAGTGGAGCGCGGCGCCGGATGCACGGATTGCATCGTTCGAACTGCCTGAACTCGGTGACCAACCGCCGCCACGTCTGCCATCCACATTCACCTACGAGCCGGTGACGGCACGGATCGCTGCGCAGGCGCGTGCGCGGCCCGCCGCGGTCGCGCTGGTCGATGGCGACGAGCACGTGACGTATGCGCAACTCGATGTGTGGTCGCGCGCGATCGCGCATGAGTTGCGACGTCTCGGCGCGACAGCGGAAGTGCGCGTGGGCGTCGCAATGCAGCGCAGCGCAGCGCTGGTTGCGTCGCTGCTCGGCGTGCTGCGCGCGGGCGCCGCGTATGTGCCGCTCGATCCGTCATACCCGGCCGGGCGCCTCGCGCATATCGTCGACGACGCTCAGCTTCGGCTGATCGTGACCGATGCGTCGAGCCTCGCGCAGCATGCGTCGCTGTTCGGCTCGCGGCCCACCGTGGATGCGGTCGCGCTGCGCGATGCGGCGCCTGCCGATGCCACCAGCGATGACACGGGCGATACCGGCGCGTACCCGCATCCGCAACAGCTTGCCTACGTGATCTATACGTCGGGCTCGACTGGCGTACCGAAGGGCGTGGGCATCACGCATGAGAACGTCGCGCGTCTGTTCGATGCAACGCAGTCGCGCTTTGCATTCGACGCACAGGACGTGTGGACGCTGTTCCATTCCTACGCATTCGACTTTTCCGTGTGGGAGATTTTCGGGGCGCTCGTGCATGGCGCGCGGCTCGTGATCGTGCCGCACTGGAGCGCACGCGAACCCGCGGCGTTCCATGCGCTTTTGCGCAAGGAACAGGTGACGGTGCTGAACCAGACGCCGTCCGCCTTCGTGCAACTGATCCAGGCCGATGACGGCAACACGCTCGACTCGCTGCGCGCGGTGATTTTTGGCGGCGAGCGTCTTGAGCCGTCCTCGCTGGCGCGATGGGCGGAGGGCGCGCGGCGCAAAGGCACATTGCCGGCGCTCGTGAACATGTACGGGATCACGGAAACGACCGTGCACGTGACGCACCGGACACTGGACGAAGCGGCGCTGCGCGACGGGCGCAGCGTGATCGGCGCGCCGCTCGATGACCTCACGCTGCACGTGCTCGACGCGGATCTGAACCGCGTGCCGGTGGGGGCGGTGGGCGAACTGTATGTGGGCGGCGCGGGTCTTGCGCGCGGCTATCTGGGACGTGCCGCGCTGAGCGCGCAACGCTTCGTGCCGGATCCGTATGGTGCGCCGGGTGCGCGTCTGTACCGCTCGGGCGACCTCGCGCGGCGGCTGCCTGATGGCGACCTCGAGTATCTGGGCCGTAACGACGATCAGGTGAAGCTACGCGGCTTCCGTATTGAACTGGGTGAGATCCAGACGGCGCTGCGGGCGCATCCGGAGGTGCGGGATGTGGCGGTGCTGGTGTCGGGAGGCGGCAATGACAACGACAACCGGCGTCTGATTGCCTATGTGGTGCCGCGCGGCGGACCCGATACAGGCGATGCGGGACGCTGGCAGACGTGGCTCGCCGCGCGTCTGCCGGCGCACATGGTGCCGTCGTCGTATGTGGAGTTTGAGCGCTTTCCGTTGACGCCGAATGGCAAGCTCGATCGCCGTGCATTGCCTGCGCCGGAGACGGTGGCGAACGCGAAGCAGAGCGTCGCCGCATCGACGCCCGCCGAGGCCGCCTTGCTTGCCGTCTGGCGTGCCGTGTTGCGGCGCGACGATATCGGCGTGACCGACAATTTCTTCGTGACAGGCGGCGACTCGATCCTGAGCCTGCAAATCGTGGCAAAAGCGCGCGATGCCGGCATGCACGTGACACCGCGCATGGTTTTCGAAGCGCCGACCGTGCAACAGCTTGCGCGTGCGGCAGGACCTGTGCCGGCATCGGCATCCGCATCCGCATCCGCATCCGCATCCGCATCCGCATCGCTCGCGGGCGTCGAACTATCGGCTGGAAGCAGCGCGTCGGCGTCGTCCGATCTGTGGCGTGCGCTCGGCATCACGCCTGAGCACGTCGAGGACGTCTATCCGGCGACGCCGTTGCAAAGCGGTCTGCTTTATCACACGCTCGCGGAGTCGCAACAGGGCGCGTATCTCAACCAGATGCGCGCGACATTGGCGGGCACGCTCGACGTCGCCGCAATGCACGCAGCGTGGCAGGCCGCGCTCGAGCGTCATGCGATTTTGCGCACGGGTTTCGCTTGGCAGCACGGCGGCTCGGTGATGCAGATTGTCCATCGCAGCATCGCGTTGCCGTTCGAAACGCACGACTGGTCCGCCGCACCCGATTACGACGCGCGCCTGGCCGACTGGCGGGCACGCGATCTCGCCGATGGCATCGCGCCAGACCACGCGCCGCTCATGCGCATCGCGCTCTTCATTCGCGACGCGCGCACCGCAGACCTCGTGTGGACGCATCATCATCTTCTGCTCGACGGCTGGAGCGTTTCGCTGTTGTTCTCGGAGATCTTGCGCGACTATCGAATGCGCACGAGCGGCGCTGCCGCGACGTTCGAACAGGCGCCGCCGTATCGCGGGTACGTCGAGTGGATTCGTGAAGCGGCCGACGATCCTGCAACCGAGGCGTGGTGGCGCGCATGGGCCGCGCGCGCCGACGATCCGGCGACGCTTACCGCCAGTCTCAGCGAGCCACGCGCAGCAGAACCGGGTGCCCATGCGCGGCGCCGCGCGCTGGACGAAGCGCTCGTCGCGCGTTTGCATGCAACGGCGCGTCGCCACGAAATCACGCTCAATACGCTGATGCAAGGCGCGTGGGCGGTGCTGCTCGCGCGCTATGGACATCGGCGACAGGTTTCATACGGCACTACGTTGTCGGGACGGCCGGCGCATCTGCCGGGCGTCGAACGCATGTTGGGGCTTTTCATCAATACGCTGCCGGTGCAGGTCGACGTCGACGCAAGCGCGGACCTCGGCGCATGGCTGCACAAGCTGCAAGGCGAGCTGATGGAGCTGCGCCACTACGAGCACACGCCGCTCGCGCGCGTGCAGCAGTGGAGCGGACGTAGCGGCGACGCGCTGTTTGACAGCATAGTCGTGTTCGAGAACTATCCCGTCGATGCCGCGCGCGATGGCGACGCGAGCCTGAAAGTGGAGTCGATCGATTCTGTCGATCCGACGCATTACCCGCTCGCGCTGGCGATCATTCCCCGCGGAAAGACGCTTTCGCTCGAATGGGCGTGGAACGGCGAGCGGATCGATCGCGAGACCGTCGATCGAATTGCATTGCAGTACGAAGCAATTCTGACGCAGATGGCCGACGACGTCGCGCAACGCGTTGGATCGTTGACGCTGCCTGGGCGGTATGAAGCAGCGCCGTTGCAGCGTTATGCGTTCGAGTCGCTGGGGATGGCGCTCGCGGCGCAGGCGAAGCGCTCGCCGGATGCGGTTGCGCTGCGCTGCGAGGACGAATCGCTCAGCTATGCGGAACTGGACGCGTGGTCGGCGGCGCTGGCTGCGGAGCTCGTCGCGCGAGGCGTTGGCGCCGAGCGGCGCGTGGGGCTGTGCGTGGCGCGGGGCCCGGCGCTGATTGCGGCGCTGCTTGGGATCATCCGCTCGGGTGGGGCGTTCGTGCCGCTCGATCCTGGGTATCCACCGGCACGCCTTGCGCAGATGATCGACGACGCGGGCATCGTGGAAGTGGTGGCCGATAGCGCTAGCGCGAAGCAGGTGGCGGCGGTGCTGGCGGGGTGTGAGGTGGTTGAGGTGGGGGGCGCCGTCTTGGCCACTCAGCACGATGCCGCCTCAAGCGCGGAAACAGTGACAGCAGCAGCACCTCACTTCCTCGACGCCTCCCTTCATCCCGACCAGCTCGCCTACGTGCTCTATACATCGGGCTCGACCGGCCGGCCCAAGGGCGTGGGCGTGAGCCACGGCGCGCTGTGGACGCACCTGCAGGATTTCCTCGCGACCTACGGCATCGACGGCAAGGATACGGTGCTGCACTCGTCGACGATCAACTTCGACGTCGCGCTGCACGAGACGTTACCGGCGCTGCTGCGCGGCGCGACAGTGGAAATGCGCGGCGCGCAGCCGTGGGATCTGCAAAGCCTGAGCGAGCGGCTGGTGAAGCGGCGCGTGACGTTCGCGCGGATTCCCACCGCGCTGTGGCAGCAGTGGCAGCGTCATGCGCCGCCGCGCGCGCAGCTCGCGCTACGCCAGGTGACGGTGGGCGGCGAGGCGCTGCCGGGCGACGCGCTCGCGCGCTGGCGCGAGGGGCCGCTCGCGGATATCCGGCTGGACAACCTGTACGGTCCGACCGAGACGACGGTGGCAGCGCTGTACCGCCGCACCGGAGCCGACGACGCACGGCAGGTGACGGTGCCGATCGGGCATCCGTATCCGGGGCGTACGGCGCGGGTGTTCGACGCGTTCGGCGATGAAGCGCCGGTGGGCGGGCTCGGCGAGCTGTGCATCGGCGGACCGACGGTGGCGCGCGGCTACCCGGGAAGGGCGGCGCTGACGGCCGAGCGGTTCGTGCCGGACCCGTACGGGGAGCCGGGGGCGCGCCTCTATCGCAGCGGCGACCTGTGCCGGCTGCGCGCGGACGGCACGGTGGAGTTCCTCGGGCGGCTGGACCAGCAGGTGAAGCTGCGCGGGCAGCGCATCGAACTGGGCGAGATCGAGGCGGTGCTGCGCCAGTGCGAGGGCGTGCGCGAAGCCGCGGTGATCGTGGTGGGCGAGGCGCAGAAGCAGCGGCTCGCGGCGTACGTGGCGGGGCCGTCCGACGCAGCGGCCTTGCAGTCGCTCGACGCGCAGCGTCTGCAGCGCGAACTGGAGCAGAAGCTGCCCGGCTACATGGTGCCGTCGTCGATAACGGTGCTCGCACGGCTGCCGTGGATGCCCAACGGCAAGCTCGACCGGGCGTCGCTGCCCGCGCCGCAGGCGGGGGAGATCGAACGGGTGGCGCCGTCGAACGAGGTCGAAGCGGCGCTGCTGTCGATCTGGGCGGCCGTGCTCGGGCGCGATGATCTCGGCGTGACGGACAACTTCTTCGAAGCGGGTGGCGACTCGATCCAGAGCCTGCAGATCATCGCGCGGGCACGCGAGGCGGGCTGGCGGCTGACGCCGCGGCAGGTGTTCGAGCATCCGACGGTCGCGGGTCTCGCGCAACGCGCGCAGCGGCTGGACGCGGGCGCAGTAGAGGAGTTCGACGATGGCGCGGCGCTGCCGTTGACGCCGATCCAGCGGCTCTTCTTCGAGCGCTATCCGCAAGGGGAGTCGCACTGGAACCAGGCGGTGCTGCTGAAGGTGAAAGGGCGGCTGGTGCCGGCGGCGCTGGAGCGCGCGGTGGCGGCGCTGGAGGCGCGGCACGACGCGTTGCGGCTGCGATTCGTGAAGGAGGCGGGGGAGTGGAAGCAGGTGGCGGTGAAGGGCGCGGGGACGGCAAAGATGGCCGGGCAAATGTATGAAGCCTCTCAAGCATCGCGGACCCCACAACCATCACAGTCAGCCAGCACAACGGTAGTCCATCACGACCACCTCGCCTCGCTTGCCGGGCTGACAGCGGCCTGCGACCACATCCAGTCGAGCCTGAACATCGAACACGGCCCGATCTGGCGGGTGGGCCACTTCGAGACGCCCGACGAAACGCGCTTACTGATCGCGATCCATCACCTGGCGGTGGACGGCGTTTCCTGGCGCGTGCTCCTCGAAGAACTGCAAACCGCCTATGAACAGGCCGAACGCGACGAACCGATCACGCTGCCGGCGCCGTCGATGTCATGGCGCGCCTGGGTACGCGCGCTCGAACAATATTCGCACTCCGATGTAGTTCGGTCCGAAGCCAGTTGGTGGCAGAACGCGCTGAGTGTCCTGGATGAGGCTTCGGAACTTCCGTTACGTGCACCCGCAGGCACGCGCATCGCCGAGAGCGAAACCGTCGACTGGACACTCGACGCAAGCCGCACACGCGATCTGTTGCAAAACGCGTCGCGCGCCTATCGCACGCGCGTCGATGAGTTGCTGCTCGCCGCGCTTGCGCAGGCACTGGGCGCGTGGAGCGGCGCGACTGAAATTGCCGTCGAACTGGAAGGCCATGGCCGCGAGGACGTGATCGACGGTGTCGACCTGAGCCGCACCATCGGCTGGTTCACGACGCGCTTCCCGGTTGTGCTTCCAGGAGCCCCGGCAGCGCCTGGCGATGCGCTCATTGCGGTCAAGGAGCGCGTGCGCGCCGTGCCTCACAAGGGGCTGCACTGGGGGCTGCTCGACGCGAGCCGCGTGCGGCCACGTCCGGCGATCAGCTTCAACTACCTCGGGCGCTTCGATCAGTCGTTCGATCCGGCATCGCGCTTCACCTTCAGTTCCGATGCTGCAGGCAGCAGCCACGGACCCGGCGCGCGCGTCGATTACGCGCTCGACCTCAACGGCATCGTCACCGGCGACACGCTGCTGCTACGCTGGCGCTTCGACCCGGCGCGCATCGCGCGTGAAAGCGTCGAGTGCATTATCGCGACCTTCGATCAGCACGTCGACGCACTGATCGCGCACTGCGTCGCCGCGCCGCCGGGCGCAACAGCATCGGATTTCCCGTTGTCGGGCCTCGACCAGATGCAGTTGCGCGCGCTGCGCCTGCCGCTTGGCGGCGTCGCCGATATCTATCCGGCCACGCCGTTGCAGCAGGGCTTGCTCTATCACAGCGAGTTGCAGCAGGGCGAGGGCGTGTATGTGAACCAGTTGCTGCTGACGCTCGGCGGCCGCCTCGACGCCGCCGCCTTGCGCGCCGCCTGGCAGGACGTCATCGCCCGACATGACATGTTGCGCACACGCTTCGAGTGGCGTCATGGCGAAGCGGCGTTGCAGATCGTGCAGCGCGAAGCCGTGCTGCCGTTTGCGGTGCACGACTGGCGCGATGCACACGACTACGACGCGCGGCTCGCCGCGTGGCGCGCGGCGGACATCGCCGCGGGCATCGATGCGTCGCGCGCGCCGCTGATGCGTGTCAATGTTTTCCGGCGTCCGGATGGCCGCTTCGACCTCGTGCGCACGCATCACCATGTGCTGACTGACGGCTGGAGCGGCGCACGTTTGCTCGCCGAAGTATTCGACGACTACGAACGTGCGTTGGGCGTTTCCCCGCGCGACGGTGCGCGAGCCGCCGCGAGCATGCCGCCATCGTATCGGCGCTATGTCGAGTGGCTCGCTGTGCAACCCGATCCACGGGATTGGTGGAGCGAGCGGCTCCCCGCCGCCGACGATACCGGCACGCTCACAACCAGCCTTACCGCGCCGCTCGGCACAGATTCGAGCGAGGCGGCGAGCGTGTCACGCAAGCTCACGCTCGAACTGGACGCGCCGCTCGATGCGCGGGTGCGCCGCGCCGCGCAGCGGCATCGCGTGACGCTCAATACGTTGATGCAGGGCGCGTGGGCGGTGCTGCTCGCGCGGGCGAGCGGCAAGCGGACGGTGGCCTTCGGTGTCACGGTGTCGGGGCGGCCCGCCTCTCTGGTTGGGGCGGATGAAATGTTCGGACTGTTTATCAATAGCCTGCCCGTGTTTGCAGCGGTGCCCGGTGACTTGACGATACCGGCGTGGCTCGATGAATTGCAGACCTACAACATGCAAATGCGTGAGGTCGAGCATACGCCGCTATCGTCGCTGCAGCAGTGGGCGGGTCGCAGCGGCGACGCGTTGTTCGACAGCCTGATCGTGTTCGAGAACTATCCGGTTGCGGCCCGCGCGGCGTCCACGGCAACCGACGCGCTGCGTGTGGAGCGCGTGGATTCGTTCGAACGCACACACTATCCGCTCACGTTGACGATTCTGCCGACGACGCGCATCGAACTGCAATGGCAGTGGGACAGCCGACGGCTCACGCGTACTCAGGTCGAGCAGTTGCAACGGCAATATCTCGGGCTGCTTGATCAACTCGCTGACGACGGCGAACACGCGCCGCGCTTCGTCGGCGAACTTGCGGTGCGGCGAGGTGCGCCGCACGCCGAGCCGTTGCCGGAACCAGCGCCGCTCGCATGGCACGAACGCTTTGCGGCTGAGGCCTCGCGCATGCCGCATCGCGTCGCGATCCGACAAAACGGCGAGGCATTCGACTACGCAGCGCTCGCCCGTTGGTCCGCGACGATCGACGCGCGCTTGCATGCGAACGGCGTCGCGCGAGAGGAGTGCGTTGCCGTCTGCATGCGCCGCTCGCCGGCGCTGATTGCGAGCATGCTCGGCGTGTGGCGCAGCGGCGCGGCGTATGTGCCGCTCGACCCGTCGTTCCCGGCGGAGCGCCTCGCTGCCATGCTGGACGACGCGCGGATAACGAGGGTCATCGCAGACGAAGAGGGGCGCGCGCGGCTCGGCAGCGCGCTCGACGATCGTATCGTGGTGGATGGTGGGATTGGCGCAGAGGTCGGAGTCGTGCAGGCTGCCGGAGTCAATGAAGCCGCCACAGCTACCAACGCCGCGAGCGCTAGCGGAACTGCGAGTGTCCCTGAAGCCGTCGTCGTCCAGGCGGCCACAGTGCCGCCACGCGTATTGCCATGCACCGGCTCCGAACTCGCCTACGTGATCTACACGTCAGGTTCCACCGGGCGACCAAAGGGCGTTGCCGTTTCTCACGGCGCGCTGGCAAGGCTGCTCGCGAGTGTCGATATCGTCATGGGAATCGATGAGGATGACGTACTATTGTCAGTCACTACACCGTCGTTCGACATTTCGCTGCTGGAATTCTGCCTGCCGCTCATGAAAGGCGCTTGCGTCGAAATGGCCGACGCCGCCACCGTCGCGGACGGCGCTGCGCTCGCGCGTCTTATCGATGAAAGCGGTGCGAGCATCATGCAGGCAACGCCTAGCGGCTGGCGTCTGCTGATCGAATCGGGTTGGCGCGGTGCGTCGCGTGGACGACTCACCGGCATCGCCGGCGGCGAGCCGTTGCCCGCAGACCTGTCAGTTCAACTCGCGCAACGCGGCGTCGATTTGTGGAACCTCTACGGCCCGACCGAAACGACGATCTGGTCGACTTGCGCCCGGGTGCCTCAAGGAGGAGCGGTCACCATTGGTCGCGCGCTGCATGCGAACGCGCTGCGCATCGTCGACGCGAGCGGCCAGTTGACGCCGCAAGGCGGCGTCGGGGAGCTGTGCATCGGCGGCGACAATCTTGCGCGCGGTTATCTGGGCCGCGCCGGACTCACCGCCGAGCGCTTCGTGCCTGATCCGTACGGGCCGCCGGGCGCGCGGATGTACCGCACAGGCGACCTGTGCCGCGAGCGGTCTGACGGCAAGGTCGAATGCCTTGGCCGGATCGACCAGCAGGTCAAGCTGCGCGGTTATCGAATCGAACTGGGCGAAATCGAGGCGGCACTGCGCGGCTTCTACGGCGTGCTCGACGCTGCAGTCGCTCTCGTGCCGGGCACGGGTGACGCCGAAGCACGGCTCGTCGGCTATGTGGTCGGTCAAGCACCCGCGGTATCGGCAGGCTGGCGCCAGACGCTTGCCGCGCGCCTGCCGAGCTACATGGTCCCCGCGGCGCTCAACCAGATCGACAGGCTGCCTCGCACCGCGAACGGCAAGCTCGATCGCAACGCGCTCGCGCGGTTCGAGGTGTCGCCGCAAAGCGAGACGCAGTGGGCCGAGCCATCGGGCGAGATCGAAGTGCTGACGGCGCGGCTGTTTGGCGATGTGCTGGGGCTCGCGCGTGTCGGTGCTGACGACGATTTCTTCGCGCTCGGCGGCCACTCGCTCGCGGCGGTGCGATTGATCGCCCGACTGTCGGAACAGCTCGGACGCAAGGTTGCGCTCGCGGCGCTGTTCGACAGTCCTACACCGAGGCTGTTGGCTCGACTGCTTACGGACGTTGTGGATGGAAAGCCGCAGGTCGACGTGTCGTCGGGAAAGACCGGGAACGATGAGTTGCAGGCGCTCGATGGACTGTTCGATGCGCTGGATTGAGAAGCGAACACCATGCGCGGGCGCGACGCGCTCGCTCACCTATTCAGACTGACCAAACTGACGTTATGCAGACCACGACCCGCAACGAACCGGCCGCCGCGTCGGATTCTTCCACAGCTATCGGTGACGCGCCGAGCCACGCGCTCGCGATCGCACGCAAGTATGCGGCATTGTCGCCGGAGCGTCGGCGCCGCTTTCGCGAGAAGGCGAGCGAGCAGGGCATCGATCCCGCGCGTCTGCCGATCGTGCCGTTGTCGCGCGAGGCTGGCAACGCGCACGATGCAGACGGCGTACCTTCTTTGTCCGGCTCCGCGCTTTACCCCCTTGCGCCCGCGCAGGAGCGCCTATGGTTCTTGTGGAAACTCGATCCGCAGAACCCGGCGTACAACCTGTCGCGCACGCTCCGGTTGACGGGACGTCTCGACGTGCCAGCATTGCGCCGTGCATTCGATGCGCTCGTCGCACGTCATGGCGCACTGCGTACGCGCTTCGTGGAGACGCGCGGCGTGGTGGCGCAGCACATCGGTGACGCCGTGCACTATCTGTGGCGCGAGCACGCGCTCGAAGACGCCGCGCAACTGCGCGACACGCTGCGTGCCGCCGCGCGCGAACCATTCGACTTGGTGAAGGGGCCACTGCTGCGTGTCGATCTCATCGCGATCGGGGCAGAGCGTCACGCGCTCTCGATCGTCGTGCATCACATCGTGTCCGACGGCTGGTCGCAGTCATTGCTCGTTCGCGAACTCGCGGCGCTGTATCGCGCGGCGCTCATGGGCCGGGATGCGCCGCTGGCTCGCGCGCTGCCGCCCGTCGAAATTCATTTCGGCGACGTCGCTGCATGGCAGCGTGAATGGCAGGACGGCGCGCTCGTCGACGATCTAGCGTACTGGACGCAGCGCCTCATCACCGATCGCCCGGCGCTCGAATTACCATTAGACCGGCCGCGCGCTGCGGTGCGCGGCATCGAAGGCGGACGCGCGCGGCGCGACGTCGCCCCGGAGCTCGCCGGGCGCTTGCGCGAACTCGCGCGCGCGCAGCGCACGACGCTTTTCACTGTACTGCTTGGCGCGTATGCTGCCCTGCTGTACCGCTATGACGGGCAGCCGGGCGTACGGATCGGCGTGCCGTCGGCGGGACGGCAGCGCAGCGAGACAGAAGGGCTGATCGGCTTTTTCGTCAACACGCTCGTGATCGACGTCGACGTGGACGGCCGCATGCCGTTCGGCACGCTGCTCACTGGACTCCATGAGCGTGTGCTCGAAGCGCATGCGCACCAGGCGGTGCCGTTCGGCAGCATCCTCGACGCATTGCGAATCGAACGCGATCTCGGGCGCTCGCCGCTGTTTCAGGTGATGTTCAACCTCGAACAGGCCACGAGTAGCGCGTCCGTTGCGATGCCGGGACTCGTCGTGGAGCCGGAGGCAGGCGGCACGGACACGGCGCGTTTCGATCTTGTGTTGAACGTGGTGGACGACGGGCACGGCCTGCGCCTGATGTTCACCTATGCGGCGGATGTGTTCGATGCAAACACCGTCGATCGAATTGCATTGCAGTACGAAGCAATTCTGACGCAGATGGCCAACGACGTCGCGCAACGCGTTGGATCGTTGACGCTGCCTGGGCGGTATGAAGCAGCGCCGTTGCAGCGTTATGCGTTCGAATCGCTCGGGACGGCGCTCGCGGCGCAGGCGAAACGCTCGCCGGATGCGATTGCGCTGCGCTGCGAGGATGAGTCGCTCACCTATGCGGAACTGGTCGCGTGGTCGGCGGCGCTGGCTGCGGAGCTCGTCGCGCGAGGCGTTGGCGCCGAGCGGCGCGTGGGGCTGTGCGTGGCGCGCGGCCCGGCGCTGATTGCGGCGCTGCTTGGAATCATCCGCTCGGGTGGGGCGTTCGTGCCGCTCGATCCCGGGTATCCGCCGGCACGCCTTGCGCAGATGATCGACGACGCGGGCATCGTAGAGGTGGTGGCCGATAGCGCCAGCGCGAAGCAGGTGGCGGCGGTGCTGGCGGGGTGTGAGGTGGTTCAAGTGAGGACGACTCAGCACGATGCCGCCTTGAGCGCGGAAACAGCGACAGCAGTGTCACACTTCCTCGACACCCCCCTTCATCCCGACCAGCTTGCCTACGTGCTCTACACATCGGGCTCGACCGGCCGGCCCAAGGGCGTCGGCGTGAGCCACGGCGCGCTGTGGACGCACCTGCAGGACTTTCTCGCGACCTACGGCATCGACGGCAAGGATATCGTGCTGCATTCGTCGACGATCAACTTCGACGTCGCGCTGCACGAGACGCTGCCGGCGCTGCTGCGCGGCGCGACGGTGGAGATGCGCGGCGCGCAGCCGTGGGATCTGCAAAGCCTGAGCGAGCGGCTGGTGAAGCGGCGCGTGACGTTCGCGCGGATTCCCACCGCGCTGTGGCAGCAGTGGCAGCGTCATGCGCCGCCGCGCGCGCAGCTCGCGCTACGCCAGGTGACGGTGGGCGGCGAGGCGCTGCCGGGCGACGCGCTCGCGCGCTGGCGCGAGGGGCCGCTCGCGGATATCCGGCTGGACAACCTGTACGGTCCGACCGAGACGACGGTGGCAGCGCTGTACCGCCGCACCGGAGCCGACGACGCACGGCAGGTGACGGTGCCGATCGGGCATCCGTATCCGGGGCGTACGGCGCGGGTGTTCGACGCGTTCGGCGATGAAGCGCCGGTGGGCGGGCTCGGCGAGCTGTGCATCGGCGGACCGACGGTGGCGCGCGGCTACCCGGGAAGGGCGGCGCTGACGGCCGAGCGGTTCGTGCCGGACCCGTACGGGGAGCCGGGGGCGCGCCTCTATCGCAGCGGCGACCTGTGCCGGCTGCGCGCGGACGGCACGGTGGAGTTCCTCGGGCGGCTGGACCAGCAGGTGAAGCTGCGCGGGCAGCGCATCGAACTGGGCGAGATCGAGGCGGTGCTGCGCCAGTGCGAGGGCGTGCGCGAAGCCGCGGTGATCGTGGTGGGCGAGGCGCAGAAGCAGCGGCTCGCGGCGTACGTGGCGGGGCCGTCCGACGCAGCGGCCTTGCAGTCGCTCGACGCGCAGCGTCTGCAGCGCGAACTGGAGCAGAAGCTGCCCGGCTACATGGTGCCGTCGTCGATAACGGTGCTCGCACGGCTGCCGTGGATGCCCAACGGCAAGCTCGACCGGGCGTCGCTGCCCGCGCCGCAGGCGGGGGAGATCGAACGGGTGGCGCCGTCGAACGAGGTCGAAGCGGCGCTGCTGTCGATCTGGGCGGCCGTGCTCGGGCGCGATGATCTCGGCGTGACGGACAACTTCTTCGAAGCGGGTGGCGACTCGATCCAGAGCCTGCAGATCATCGCGCGGGCACGCGAGGCGGGCTGGCGGCTGACGCCGCGGCAGGTGTTCGAGCATCCGACGGTCGCGGGTCTCGCGCAACGCGCGCAGCGGCTGGACGCGGGCGCAGTAGAGGAGTTCGACGATGGCGCGGCGCTGCCGTTGACGCCGATCCAGCGGCTCTTCTTCGAGCGCTATCCGCAAGGGGAGTCGCACTGGAACCAGGCGGTGCTGCTGAAGGTGAAAGGGCGGCTGGTGCCGGCGGCGCTGGAGCGCGCGGTGGCGGCGCTGGAGGCGCGGCACGACGCGTTGCGGCTGCGATTCGTGAAGGAGGCGGGGGAGTGGAAGCAGGTGGCGGTGAAGGGCGCGGGGACGGCAAAGATGGCCGGGCAAATGTATGAAGCCTCTCAAGCATCGCGGACCCCACAACCATCACAGTCAGCCAGCACAACGGTAGTCCATCACGACCACCTCGCCTCGCTTGCCGGGCTGACAGCGGCCTGCGACCACATCCAGTCGAGCCTGAACATCGAACACGGCCCGATCTGGCGGGTGGGCCACTTCGAGACGCCCGACGAAACGCGCTTACTGATCGCGATCCATCACCTGGCGGTGGACGGCGTTTCCTGGCGCGTGCTCCTCGAAGAACTGCAAACCGCCTATGAACAGGCCGAACGCGACGAACCGATCACGCTGCCGGCGCCGTCGATGTCATGGCGCGCCTGGGTGCGCGCAATCAATCAGTATGCCGAATCATCGGAGCGCGTCAGTGAACTCGCGTGGTGGCAAACGTCACTCGACGCGCCGGCGTTGCGCGCCGGCCCGCTGTTCCCGCCGCTTTCTTCGCATCCCCAACCGCAAAAGATGCTGCTGAAAAAACTATCGCCCGACATGACCGCCGAGTTGCTGCGCGAAGCGCCGCGCGCCTACAAAATGCGTGTCGATGAAGTGCTGCTTGCCGCGCTCGCTCGGGCCATCGGCGATACCGTCGCGCGTGACGAAGTGCTGGTCGAACTGGAGGGCCACGGTCGCGAAGACGTGATTGAAGGCGCAGACCTCAGCCGAACGGTTGGGTGGTTCACCACTCAATACCCGCTCGCGTTACCGCGCGGCATGGACTCCGCTGACTCGCTGCTGCGCGTGCGCGAGCGCCTTGCCGCAGTACCGCTGCGCGGCCTCGGCTGGGGCCTGCTGGCCCGTTGCGCCGACGCAGCCAGCCAGTCCGCGCTGCGCGCGCTGCCATCACCGGAAATCGGCTTTAACTACCTGGGCCGCTTCGATCAAACGTTCGACGGCGAAAGCCGCTTCGGCTTCGCGCCTGAATCGTCGGGCGACGCCATCGCGCCGCATGCGCAGATTCCCGATCGCGCGCTCGATATCAATGGCTGGATTGCAGGCGACTCGCTGACGTTCAACTGGGGCTACGCGCCGCAGTTCCTGTCCGATGAGCTCGCGGAGGAACTCTTCGCGTCATTCGAGTCCGCTCTCGGCGAACTGCTGGCTCATTTGCGCACGGCCACGTCGCAGCCGCAGATGTCCGCTCCGCTGAGGGCAGTTCCGGAGTCGCTCGAGACGCTTGCAAGGCGCGACGCCGTCGCTGCAAGCTGGGCTGCGCGTGCGGTGTATGAAGCCAGTCTGCCGGTGCCGTCCGAGGACGCGCTCGCTGGCTGGTTCGCGCGGCGTCGGCCGCAAGACGCGAATGCGCGGGCGCGCGCCGTGTCATCGCCGGCCGTGCCGTTGAACGCGCTCGGTGCGCCGGCCACGCTGTTCTGTCTGCATCCTGGGTACGGCATGGTCGGCGAATATCGCACGCTTGCGCAAGCGCTCAATGGCCGCGTGACCCTGATCGCGATGCAGGCGCCGGCGCTGCGTGGCGAGCCATGGGAAGGCGACACCTTCGAAGCCCTCGCCGCGCACTACGCACAGCGCATCGAGGCGCTGCAGCCGCACGGCGACTACGCGTTGCTCGGATGGTCGTTCGGCGGGCGGCTTGCGATCGCCATTGCGGATCATTTCGAGCGGCGCGGCGCGCGCATGTCGTTCGTCGGTATCGTCGATACGGCGACGCATCGTGTAGACGGCGCGGCGCCCGTGGTCGACGAAGGCCTCCTCGCTGCGCCCCAACTGACGTTGCTCGACAGGGCGGAGCCGTCGCTGCTCGGCAAAGCGCTCGCCGTCGATGCCATGCACGCGGAGTTGATGTCCCGGCATGCGCTGCCGCGCGTCGGTTGCGATCTGCACGTGTGGCGCGCTCGGCGCGTCGCCGATCCGCGACGCCGGATGTCATGGGCGGACCGCACACGCGGTCGGCTGCACGAGTTCGACATCGACGCGACTCATTCCAGCATCGTCCACCATCCGCTTCTCGCGGCGCAGCTTGCGCAGTGGTTCGCACGGCCGCTTCCACGAAACGACCCGTCCGCATCCTTGCCCCGCGACTCCTGAACAGTCGGCGTTCTGCGGGGCACGCCGCGCCGCTGCAGGACTATCGACGAGCGCCGTCGTCGGTTGGCTGCGACTATTTATCGGCATTGAATGCGAACGATTATTGTTTACATTAACATCTTGTCTTGAGAGAATCGTCAGGCACCAGGAGCGGCGCGGGACGCCGCCTCTGACTCGGGGATAAAAGAATGGGGAAACAAGAAGAATGAACGTAGAGCAGGCAGGGAAAACCGGTTCGATACGGGAGCGCGGCTTGCCGCATCTGCGCCCAATATACGTCGCGTTGATGCTGGGCGTTGTCGGCTTCGGCGCGCATGCACAAGGGTCGCCGGCCGCGGCCTCGGGCACGGAAGCCTCGAAGGAATTGCCCGCGGTTCAGGTGCGCAGTTCTGCTGAAGATCCGCTCGGGCCAGGCGTCGGCTATGTGGCCAAACGTTCCATGACGGGGACCAAGACGGATTCCGCGTTGCTCACGAATCCGCAGAGCGTGTCGGTCGTGACGCGTCAGCAGATGGACGATCAGGGCGCGCAGACTGTCGATCAGGCGTTGCGCTACACACCGGGCGTGTATTCCCAGGACGGCACCGACATTCGTGCCGATCAGCTTTACGGCCGGGGTTTTGCGCTCGACTCGTATCTGGACGGCCTGCATCTATACCAGTCGCCGCGCTTCGCGACGCCGCGCATCGACACATATTTCATGGAGCGCATCGACGTGCTCCATGGTCCGGCCTCAGTGCTCTACGGGCAGGGCAGCCCGGGCGGTCTCGTCAACTACGTGAGCAAGTTGCCGACGGAGCAGCCGTATCACGAACTCATGATGCAGATCGGCAACCACAACAACTATCAGTTGGGTTTCGATTTTAGCGGTCCCGTCGACAGGAATGGCACCGTGCTTTACCGGCTGACGGGCGTAGCCCGCACCGCCGAAACGCAAGTCAGCGCGATCAAGGACCAGCGGCTTGCCATCGCGCCGTCGGTCACGATCCGCCCGAACCGCGACACCACGTTCACGCTGCAGGGCAGTTTCCAGCGCGATCCGAACGGTGGACTCTTCAATCCGGTTCCGGCAGGCGCGACATTGTTCAGTAATCCAAATGGTCAACTCGGACCGGACAAATACTTCGGCGATCCGGATCGCGACGGCATGCACCGCACCCAGTACTGGTTCGGTTATCAGTTCGACCATGCGATCAACGACAAGCTCAGCGTGTCGCAGAACCTGCGCTATCTGCACATCGACCAGCATTATTACCAGACGTCGGTGACGAGCGCGCTCGGAAGCAATCAGCGTACGGTGTCGATGTGGGGCAACGTCGATAACGAGCACTACACTCAGTTCGAGGTCGACACGCACGCGCAGGCCAAGGTGACGACGGGCGCCGTCCAGCACACGTTGCTGTTCGGTCTCGACTATCAGCGCTCGATGCTGGGCGACACAGAGGGTAATTCCGTCCTCGGCACGGTCGATCTGTACAACCCGAACTTCTCGTCGCTACCGACGCAGCAAGCAAATACGCGCCTCGACTATTCGTTGAGCACGGTCGGCGTCTATGCGCAGGACGAGGCGCGCTGGCGCAACTGGGTGCTGACGTTCGGCGTTCGTGAGGACTGGACAGGGGGCAACCAGCAGACCACGTTGCTTACCACCGGAACCGGCACGACCTACCACACGAACGATCACGCGTTCACGTGGCGTGCCGGTCTCGCGTACGAGTTCGAAAACGGCATTGCGCCGTACATCAGCTATTCGCGTTCGTTCCAGCCGGTGCTCGGCGCGACTTACTCGGGCGCGCCGTTCGCGCCGACCAAGGGCCGGCAGGTTGAAGCCGGCGTGCGTTATCAGCCGAAGTGGTTCGACGGCTACTTCTCGGTCGCCGCGTTCACTCTCACACAGGACAACGTGTCGGTAAGCGATCCGAATCATCTGGGCAGCGCGATACAGACCGGTCAGATCCGCTCGCGCGGCGTCGAACTGGAAGCGCACGCGAATGTCACCGCAGACGTGAAGGTGATCGCGTCGTACACGTACCTGAATCAGGAAGTGACGAACACCACGACGGCTAGCAGCCTGAACAAGCGCCCAACAATCGCGCCTCGAAACACCGCTTCGCTATGGGCGGATTACACGTTCCACCGCGGACCGCTGCGCAACTTCGGCCTCGGCTCGGGCGTGCGCTATATGAGCAGTTCGGCGGGCGACGCAGCCAACACGTTCACGGTGCCGGGGCGCGTACTCGTCGACCTGGGTGCGCACTACGACATCCAGAACTGGCGTCTGTCGCTCAATCTGAACAACGTGTTCGACCGCGAATACATCTCGTACTGCACGACCGCGTCGGTTTGCTACTGGGGCGCGAGCCGTACGGTGCTCGGAACGGCGCGCTACCAATGGTGATGGCTATGGCGAAGGGTGGCGCCGACGGCTCACTGCATGCGTTGTCATGACGGAACGTCTGCGCTTTAACGGCAGGCGGCGCCTCGCGCTCGCGGGTTTGGGCGCGGCGGCGCTCGCGGCATCGGGCGCTCCGTTCGCCCGCGGGGCGGCGGTGAGTTTGGCCGCGAGTTCGGACGCGCATGGGACTGCAGGTGCCGCTGTCGCTTCGAATCCGCGCGTCGTGGTGCTCGACTGGCCGCTGACTGAAGTCGTGCTCTCGCTCGGCGTAGTGCCGGCTGGCGTTTCGCGTCCCTCGTGGTATGCGAAGCTCGACGGCGTTCCGCCCTTGCCGTCTTCCGTCGTCGACACGGGCTTGCTGTATCAGCCCAATTTCGAGGTGCTGGAGTCGCTGAAACCGGAGCTTATCGTCATCACGCCATGGCATGCGCCGCTGCGTGCGTTGCTCGAACGGATTGCGCCGACGCTGACGGTGCAACTGTTCGGCCCTGGCATCGACGTCTATCCGGCGGTTCATGCCGCGACGCGAAAGCTAGCCGGCGCGCTAGGACGGGACGCCGAGGCCAATGCGCTGTTCGCACGCGCCGACGCCGCGCTTGCCGACGCGTCCGCGCGTCTTGCGGCCTTTCGCGCGACCGGACGCCCGCTCTATCTACTACGCCCAATCGACGACCGCCATATCGCCGTGTTCGGCAAGAACAGTCTGTTCGGCGGCGTGCTCGGCGCGCTCGGAATCGACAATGCGTGGCAGGGCATGGCCGATCCGCAGGGCATGACCGAAGCGGACCTCGGCGCGCTCGCGTCGCGCACCGATGCGCAAGTCGTCACGATCGGCGTGCCGCCCGGCGTCGCCGCGCAGCTTGCGCGAAGCCCGCTATGGGGCGCGTTGCCGTTCGTGAAGCAAAACCGCGTGCAGCACATTGGACCGTTGCCCGCGCTCGGCGGCGTCGTTGCGTCGATGCGTTTCGCCGATAGCCTCGCGAACGCGCTGCAAGGAGTCAACACATGAATCGCCCGACGGCGACCGTCGCCTTCGCCGCCCCTCGTGCCTGGCGGCTGCCCGCGTTGCTGCTGATGCTGGCCGCGTGGCTCGTCTATCACACGCTGTCGGCGCGGCTGCCGGTTGCGCAATGGCCAGGCGTCGTGCTGTCCGGCGCCGACGCAACGCTGCCGCAACTCGTCGTGCGTTATGGCTGGCTGCCGCGCGTCGCCATTGCGTTGATCGCCGGTGCGGCGTTGTCGCTCGCCGGTGTCGTGTTCCAGCAGGTATTGCGCAATCCGCTTGCTGAACCGCTCACGCTCGGCGTGTCGGCGGGTGCCTATCTCGCACTGACGATTGCCGCGGTCGTCGCGCCCGCGCTCGTCGCCGACATGCGTTTCACGGTTGCGCTGACCGGCGCCGCACTCGCGATGCTTGCAACCATGGCGATGACCTGGCGCAAGGGCTTCGCGGCCGTGTCGATCGTGCTGGCCGGAATGATCGTGAACCTGTATTGCGGTGCACTATCTGTGCTCCTAACTATTGTGTTCGAGCGTTCGCTCACATCGGTGTTCATCTGGGGCGGCGGCTCGCTCGTGCAGAACGGCTGGGCGGGCGTCGTGTGGCTACTGCCGCGCGTGCTCGCCTGCGGTGCGGCTGCGGCGCTACTGGTGCGGCCGCTCACGCTGTTTTCTCTCGACGACGGCAGCGCAAGCCAGCTTGGTATGTCGCTCGCATGGACGCGGCCCGTCGCGCTCGCCATCGCGGTGATCCTCAGCGCGTTCGTCGCGAGCGCGGTCGGCGTGATCGGCTTCATCGGGCTCGGCGGTCCGGTGCTCGCGCGACTGATGGGCGCGCGCCGGCTGCGCGACCAGTTGCTGTGGGCGCCGCTCGTCGGCGCGCTGTTGCTCGCAATCGCCGACCAGGCGGTGCAGAGCTTGCCAGGCGTGCTCGGCGAGTTGCTGCCGACCGGCGCTGCAGTGGCCCTCTGCGGCGGCCCGCTGCTGCTGTGGATGCTGCGCCGTCTGCATGTCGAGGCGCCGCGTCCGGCATCGGCGGAATCCGCAACCCCGCGCCGCGCGTTGCGCGTGCCCGTGCTGCTACTCGGCGGGCTGCTCGTTGCCGCGATTGTCATCTCGCTGTGCTTTTCGGTGACGCTGCACGGCTGGCAATGGATAGACGCGCAACGTTGGAGCGATGTCTGGTTCTGGCGCGTGCCGCGGCTGACCGCTTCGCTCGGGGCCGGCGTGATGGTCGCACTCGCGGGCACGATCCTGCAGCGCGTAACCGGCAACCCGATGGCGAGCCCCGACTTGCTCGGCGTCAGCGGCGGCGCGATGCTCGGCATGCTGGTGGCCGCGGTCGTCGCGACGGAGCCGTCGACGCCCGTGCTGCTCGCGGGGTCGGCGGCGGGTGCACTCGTTTGCCTGCTGATGATCGTCACGCTTGGGCGCCGCAGCGGTTTCGCGCCCGAGCACGTGTTACTCGCGGGCATCGCGATCAGCGCGTTCTCACAAGCAGTCATCATGCTCGCGACGGCGAGCGGCGGCGCTTATGCGAACCTGCTGCGTCCGCTGCAGTACGGTTCGACCTACCTCATCGTGCCCGCGACGGCCGTCGCCGTTGGCGTATGTACGGTTGCTGCGGTGCTCGTCTCGTATCTCGGCGCGCGTTGGCTGGAAATCCTGCCGCTCGGCGCCAACGTGGCGGACGCACTCGGCGTCGGCGCACAGCGCGCGCGGCTGCTGCTGCTCGCGGTCGCCGCGATCCTCACGGCGGGAGCAACGGTCGTGATCGGCCCGATGTCGTTCGTCGGCCTGATGGCGCCGCATCTCGCGCGGCTGCTCGGCTTTCCGCGCGCGCGTTCGCAGATGCTTGTCGCGGCGCTCATTGGCGGGTTGCTGATGGTGCTGTCGGACTGGCTCGGGCGCAACATGATCTTCCCGCAGCAGATGCCGGCGGGCGTGATTGCGACGCTTCTAGGCGGCCCTTATCTCATGTGGCTGTTGCGTCGTTGATGCATCGGTCCAGTTGGGCCGGTTGTGCTGAAAGCGGAGACGATGTCAGGGAGCCGATGGCTCCCTGACTTTTTGCGCGACGTCCGCGCGACCTCGCGAATCGCGTCGAATGCCGCTTTAGAACGAAAACGTCGTATTCAGCATCACGAGCCGCGACTCGCCGACGGCGATGATCAGATTGCTGTTGCTCGACGGATAGTAAGTTTTGTCGAACACGTTCTTCACGTTCAGTTGCACATGCGTGGGAATCTTGCCGATTTTCGTGTCGTACGCGGCAAACAGGTCGGCAACCACATAGCCGGGCAGCGTGAAGCTATTTGCCGTATCGCCCGGCCGCTTGCTTACGAGCCGTGCACCGCCGCCAAAGCGCCATTGTCCCGGCAGGTAGGGCAGCATCGTGTCGTAGACGGCGAAGAGACTGCCCGTATGACGCGCCGCATTCACAAGACGCGTGCCGTCGTCGCGGTCCGTCGCGTTCGTATAGGCATAGCTGCCGATCAAGCTTACGTGCTGCGTGAGCCGTCCGGCAACGTCCAGTTCGACACCGCGCGATCTCGCGCTGCCCACTGTCTCGGTCGTATCGCCGACGGTTACTGCAACGTTCTGCTTGTCGATCTGATAAACCGCGAGCGTACCGGTGATACCGTGCGAGTCGAATTTCAGGCCGGTTTCGAACACGCGTCCATGCTCCGGCGCGAGCGGCTCGTTCACTTGTGTGGCGACGTTCGGCACGAACGACTTGCTGAAGTTCGCATACGCGGAAAGCGCCGGTGTCAACCGGTACACGAGGCCGAATTGCGGCAGCCATACCTGTCCATGCGAGTCATCGGCGATCACGAACGGACGGCCCACGCCCGACAGTTGCTGCCAGTTCTCCCAGCGCACGCCGCCTACCGCGATCAGCCTGTCGGTCAGATGAACGGTGTCCTGCGTGACGACCGAGTAGGTGTGCACTTTCGACAAGCTATCGCTTTGCGCGGCGCTCGGCGTACCGCCCGCAGCGAGCGTTCCATAGACGGGCTCGTACAGATCGAAGCCGGACACTGCCTTGCCGCGAATCGTGTCGCCGCGAAAGCTGCGCTGCCGTTCGTACTCGCCGCCCACATATAGCTCGTGACGCATGCCCGCGAGATTCAGATTGCCGATCGCGCCCACGGTGGCGATCTCGTCGGAGTCGTTGCGCTGCAGATTCGCATCCGATGAGCGGCTCATGATACCGGTCGTGCTGTTGAACGCCGTCGCGCGCGTGATGTACTGGTCGTAGCGGTCGCGGCTCCATCCGTAAGTCGCGCGTACGCGCCATTCGTCCGAGAAGCGATGTTCAATCTTCGCCCGCAGCGTTTCCTGCTCGCCAGAGTTTTGCGCCCAGGGTTCTTCATAGCGCGTGTAGCGCAGCGCGTCGTCGAGATGGCCGTTGACGAGCACGGTGCCCCGGTCGAAGGGTGTCGTGTAATCGACGTACTGGTAGCTCACGTCGATCGATGTATTGGCGTCATGCCACGACAGCGACGGTGCGATCAGCGAATCGCGCTGACGCCCGAAGCTGCGCCAGTAGCGCGCCGTGTTGTACTCGCCGGTCAGGCGAAAGGCGAGCGTGCCGCCCGCGACCTGTCCCGGCTCGCCGATGGGCCCGGTCAGGTCGAAGCCCGTGCCGCTGCCGTGATGGCTCGTGTAGTTTGCCGAGACGGAGCCGTGGAAGGTGTCCTCCGGTTTGCGCGTGATCAGGTTGATCACGCCACCCGGTTCCTGAATACCGTAGAGCAGTGAGGCGGGGCCTTTGAGAACTTCAACACGGTCGATCGTCGCCAGATAGTTGTGCAAGAGAGGCGAGCGCATGCCGTCGACGAGGATCGAGCCGTCGTCGTTCGAGCCGAAGCCGCGTTTGATGAACGCGTCGCGCGTGCCGCCAAGCGTGTTGGTTTGCGTGATCCCGCTTACGTTACTCAGTACGTCGTCGAGTGTGCGCGCCTGCTGGTCCTGCATGACACTCGAACTCACTACCGCGACGGACTGCGGAATGTCGCTGATCTTCGTCGCGATGCCGCTCGCGGTTTCGCTCGTGCGCGGACGATAGCCGACGGTCGGGTCGGCGAGCGCGGTGCCTTGCACGGCGACCGCCGGCAATTCCGTCGAAGCGGAGGGCTGGGCGCTCGCGGCGTCGGAGGAAGCGGCGGCCATCGCAGCTGGCGCGGTCGCCATGTACATCATCATCGAAAGCGGCAAGCCGATGCCGGACCGGCGATAGCGGCCCGGTAGTGCAGAAGTTTTTACGAAGCGCATGGATGGTTCGGACGACGCGGCACGCCCGCACCAAAGCGGTCGGGAGTGTCCGGCGGCGTCAGTTTTTATTAATGATGCGAGAGAATAATGTAAATGAGAATTGTTATCAAATGAAAACATTGAAAATCTTAGGTAGGCGGCGGAGCGGTGAAGCGGCCGCATTGGCTCGGCCTCGTTTGCACTGCGCCGTTGACCGCCGCGTCAGCAGAGCCCGCATGCTTGCTCTAAACTAGCTGCCGCCCGCGCACAGCCCAATCAAACACCACGACCTCGATGCCTCCCGTTCCCGCCGATTCCAACGATCGCAAAGACTCCGCCGATACCTCGAGCGTCAGCCTGCCGAAGCAACCGGCGTTTCAACGCTTCTGGTGCACGCGGATTCTTTCGTCGCTGTCGTTCCAGATGCTCGCAGTCGCGATGGGCTGGCACATCTATGCGCTGACGCATAGCGCGTTCGCGCTCGGCCTAGTCGGTCTCGCGCAATTCCTGCCAATGTTCCTGCTCACGCTCGTGGTCGGCCATTTTGCGGACCGCTACGATCGTCGGCGCATCGCGGCGATTTGTCAGAGTCTCGAAAGCGTCGCCGCATTGCTGTTCGCGTGCGGCACCTTTGGCGGATGGATCAGCGCGCCGGTCATCTATGCGCTGGCCGCATGCGTAGGCGCGGCGCGAGCGTTCGAATCGCCGGCGGTCGCTTCGCTGCTGCCGGGCGTCGTGCCGCGCGCGCAGTTGCCGAAAGCGACGGCATGGGCCACTTCGGCGAACCAGACCGCGCAGATCGCCGGTCCCGCGCTCGGCGGTCTGCTTTACGGCATCGGGCCGGGCGCCGCTTATCTCGCATGCATGTTGTCGTTCGCTGCTGCCGCGACAGCCGTGTGGGGCATTCCGCTACGCGCGAAGCCGGCACGCCGCGCGCCTGTCACGCTCGAAGCGGTGTTCTCCGGCATCGCGTTCATTCGCAAGGAGCCGGTCATATTGGGCGCGCTGTCGCTCGATCTGTTCGCGGTGCTGTTCGGCGGCGCAACCGCGTTGCTGCCGGTGTTCGCGCGGGACTTCCTGCATACGGGGCCGCTCGGGCTTGGCCTGTTGCGCTCGGGCACGGCCATCGGCGCGCTCGCCGGGACCATCTGGCTTGCACATTTCCCGCTGCGCAACCGGCCCGGCGCGGCCATGTTCGGCGGCGTGGTTGTGTTCGGCATCGCCACGCTGGTGTTCGGCCTGTCGCATCAGTTCATCGTTTCGCTGCTTGCGTTGATGGTGCTCGGCGCGGCTGACACCATCAGCGTGGTCGTGCGTCTGTCGCTCGTGCAGCTTCGCACGCCGGATGAAATGCTCGGACGCGTGAGCGCCGTCAACTCGCTTTTCATTGGGACGTCGAATCAATTGGGCGAATTCGAGTCTGGCGTGACGGCCGGCTGGTGGGGCGCACGAACGGCCGTACTGGTAGGCGGCATCGCAACCATCACGGTCGCCTTGCTGTGGATGAAGCTCTTCCCCGAACTGAGGAACACGCGTTCGCTCGAACGCGAAGAAGAACTGGTGCCGAGCACCTGAGCGGCGCGCTATTCTCAATTGATGGAAACCGGGTTCTCGATCTGGCCGGGTTCTCCAGAAAGGCTTTAACGGTTAAGGTTGACGTGTTACTTGCGGAACGACCCGCGAAGGAGCCGCTTCATGACACGCCTCGACTCGCAACCGATCAGTTATCCGAGCGACATTGCTTTCACGCCCACCGTCAAGGCATTGCAAAGCCGCAACGGATCGCGCGACGCGTATGCCCGGATGGAAGAAGAGCACGGCTGGCAAACCCGGCTGACGCCTGACGTCGCGCGTTTCATCGAGCAGCAGACCAGCGTGTTCTTCGCGACTGCAAGCGCAGAAGGGCAACCTTATATCCAGCATCGCGGCGGCCCAGCGGGTTTCCTGCACGTGCTCGACGACCACACCATTGCGTTCGCCGACTTCGCCGGAAATCGTCAGTACATTACGTCCGGCAATCTGACCGACAACCCGAAAGTGCATCTCTTTCTCGTCGACTATGCGCATCGCCGGCGCATCAAGATATGGGGCGAAGCGCGTGTGATCGACGACGACCCCGCGCTGCTCGCGAAGCTCATGCCGCAGGGTTACAAGGCACGCGGGGAACGGGTCATTGTGATGAGCGTGCATGCGTGGGACGTCAATTGCCCTAAGCATATTCCGCAGCGTTTCGAGGCTGCGGACGTCGCCGCGGCGTTGCAGGAGCGTGACGAGCGGATCAAGGAACTCGAAGCCCAAGTAGCGGAACTCAAGCGCCTTTCAGCTGCTTCCGGCGCTTGAAGGACGGTGCCCGACGGTGATCTGAGCCTGAGCCGCACCCGCTATCATGGTGCGATCGCGACTCGGCCTCTTTCATCATGCGCATTGCTCCTTTACCACCGCTCCAATGCCTGGTCGCGTTCGAATCGGCTGTGCGGCATGCAAGCTTCACCAAGGCCGCCGCGGAGTTGCATCTGACGCAAAGCGCGGTCAGCCGGCAAATCCAGCAACTCGAGGAATTCCTCGGCCGGTCGCTGTTCGTTCGTGAGCATCGCGCGTTGCGTCTGACCATCGCCGGCGAAGGTTACGCAAAGCGCGTGCAATGGCTGCTCACGAACTGTTCCGAAGCGACGCTCGACGTCATGAAGCGTTATGGCGACCAGGAACTGACGATCGCGTGTTCATCGGGCGTCGCCGTGTTGTGGTTGACGCCGCGGCTCGGTGCGTTTCGTGCCGCTTACCCGAACGTGAAAATCAGAATGATCGTGCGCGACGGACTCGCGTCGATGTCGCCCGCCGAATTCGATGTGGGTCTCTACTACATCCGCCAGCATGCCGAGCCGCATTACACCGCCCGCCGCATTTTCGACGAGGAGGTGTACCCGGTTTGTTCGCCCGCCTATCTCGCAGGCCGCGTGCTCGAGCCCGCCGATCTTGCTCAGGAAACGCTCCTGATTCAGGAAGACGGTCAGCGCCAATGGATGTCGTGGCCGGAATGGTTTCGCATCAACGGCGTGCAAATGCCCGTTGCGCCGCAGGTAGTCATGGTGAATCACTATCCGCAACTCGTACAAATGGCGATTCTCGGTCAGGGCGTCGTGCTCGGATGGCGGCACATGATCGACCGATGTCTCGAAGAAGGGCTGCTGGTGCGCGCCACCCACGCATCCGCAAGTCACGGCGGCGGCTACTACGTGGTGTCGCCGAACGATCGCTCACAGAACCAGGCCGCGCGCGTGTTCACGCGGTGGCTCTTCGAGCAGGCTGAAGCGCAGACGGGCAGGGCGGCGGCCTGAACGGGTTCGCATGCGCTGCACGCATGCGTGCATGCGAATCTTTCGTTTCGAAAACAATTCAGGTCTCTCTACGATCGGCGTTATGCATGCAAAAGCGCCGCGATGACGGCGTGGCGCGTTGCCGACACTTTGCCTGACAGGCAGCCAGATGAGGAAAGAGACCATGCAAGGAACGCTTTCATCCAACGTCCCGCTCTCCGTGGACACGCTCGCGCGTCAGCGGCGGCACGCCATTGTCGCGACCGTGCTTGGCAACGGGCTCGAATGGTTCGACTTCACCGTCTACAGCTTCTTCGCGGTCATTATCGCGAAGCTGTTCTTTCCGACCGGCAATGACCTGACCTCGCTTCTGCTTGCCGTCGCCACGTTCGGTGTGGGCTTTTTCATGCGTCCGGTGGGCGGCATCGTGCTGGGTGTGTATGCGGACAAGGTCGGGCGCAAGGCCGCGCTGTCGCTGACCATTCTGCTGATGGCGGGCGGCACGGCGCTCATTGGCATTGCGCCGACCTATCAGCAGATCGGCCTGTGGGCGCCGGTGCTGATCGTGATCGCGCGATTGCTGCAAGGGTTTTCGGCGGGCGGCGAGATGGGGAGCGCGACGGCGTTTCTCACCGAGTACGCGCCCGCTAACAAGCGCGCGTACTACTCGAGCTGGATTCAGTCGAGCATCGGCTTTGCGGTGTTGTTGGGCGCAGCGGTCGGCACGTTCGTGACCAGCAGTCTGAGCACCGAAGCGCTTCATTCGTGGGGCTGGAGAATGCCGTTCCTGATCGGCATGCTGATTGGACCTGTCGGCTATTTCATTCGCAGCCGCATGGACGAAACGCCTGCCTTCAGCGCAGTGGCCGACGAAGCGAAAGACGATTCGCCGCTCGCCGAAGTGTTCCGCCGCTTCCCGCGAGAAACCTTCGCGAGCTTTTCGATGGTGATTCTGTGGACCGTTTGCACCTACGTTCTGCTGTTCTACATGCCGACGTACTCGGTCCGCACGTTGCATCTGCCGCAATCCACCGGATTTCTCGCGGGCATGTTCGGCGGCTCGATGATCATGTGTTTTGCTCCGGTGGTGGGCAAACTCGCCGACCGCTACGGGCGCCGCCGCTTCCTGTCTGGGGCCGCCGTGCTGATTCTCGTGCTGGCCTGGCCGATGTTCGCCTACATCAACCGGGCGCCGGGCCTCGCTTCGCTGATGGTCTTTCAGGGCGTGTTCGGTCTGCTGATCGCTGCATACACCGGACCCATTCTCGCGGCGTTCTCCGAACTGTTTCCAACCAAGGTGCTCTCCACGGGACTGTCGGTCGCCTACAACTTCGCTGTGACGATCTTCGGCGGCTTCGCACCGTTCTTCATTACGTGGCTGATTGCGTCGACAGGCAGCAACATGGCACCCGCGTTCTACGTGATGATCGCCGCCGCGATCAGCCTGACGGGCACGTCATTCGTGCGCGATCCGCAGCGGCACTGAATCGGGCAGCGCGTGCGGTGCGCTTCCGGCCGCACGGATTCTCATCAAGTCATCAAGTCAGCAAGTCAGGACAATTCCCATGAGCATCACGGTAATCAATGGCGGCAACGTACTCGATCTCAAGCAGGGCATTCTGCTCGAACACCATCATGTCGTGATCGAGAACGGCCATATCGTCGAAGTCACCGATCGTCCCGTCGATCTGCCGAACGCACGCGTGATCGACGCGCGTGGCAAGACGGTGATGCCAGGTCTGATCGATTGTCACGTACATGTGCTCGCTTCGCGTGCGAACCTCGGTACGAACGCGACGCAGCCCAACATCCTCACGGCGATTCGCGCGCTGCCGATCCTGAAGGCGATGCTCGGCCGCGGCTTCACGACCGTGCGCGATGCGGGCGGCGCGGATTGGGGTTTGACGCAGGCGCTCGAAAACGGCCTGGTTCCGGGGCCGCGCATTTTCCCGTCGGGAAAGGCGCTTTCGCAGACGGGCGGCCACGGCGATTTCCGTCCGCGCGGCGATATGCTGGAGCCGTGCTCGTGCTGTTTTCGCGCCGGCGCAATTGCGCGCGTGGTGGACGGCGTGGATGCCGTGCGTCTCGCCGTCCGCGAAGAAATCCAGAAGGGCGCGACGCAGATCAAGATCATGGCATCGGGCGGTGTGGCATCGCCAACCGATCCGATCGGCAACACGCAGTATTCCGAAGACGAAATCCGCGCGATCGTCGCCGAAGCGCAAGCTGCGAACACCTATGTGATGGCGCATGCGTACACCGGCCGCGCGATTTCGCGCGCGATTCGCTGCGGCGTGCGCACTATCGAGCACGGCAATCTGGTCGACGAAGCCGCCGCGAAACTCATGCGCGAACATGGCGCGTTCGTCGTGCCGACGCTCGTCACCTACGACGCGCTTGCGAAGCACGGCGCCGACTACGGGTTGCCGCCCGATTCGATCGCGAAGGTCGAAACCGTGCGGCAAGCTGGACGCGATTCGCTGCAGATCTACGCGAACGCAGGTGTGCCCATGGGTTTCGGCTCCGACCTGCTCGGCGAAATGCACGCGTTCCAGAGCGACGAACTGCGCATTCGCGCAGAAGTGCTCGGCAATCTCGAAGCGCTGCGCTCGGCAACCACGATCGCAGCGGAGATCGTTGCGCAAGAAGGCAAGCTCGGCGCAATCGAAGCGGGCGCGGTGGCGGATGTGCTGGTGGTCGACGGCAACCCGCTCGACGATATCGGCACGCTGACCGGGCAGGGCGAGCGGCTCGCGTATGTGTTGCAGCGCGGCGAAGTCGTGAGCGAGCGCGGGGCGGTCGTCTCGCGCTGAGGCAGCGTGCCATGCCGGCCTGATCGCGTGCAATTGATGCCCGTGCGCTCGTTACGTAGAATCGTGGCGCACAACGCTTGATTGCCAGCGCAACGATTTGCGCGATCACGAGGAGAACGGGCATGACTTTGCACACGGACGGGCCGATTGCGGCGACCGTCTATCGCGGCGACTCGGTAGAGAACACGCACCGCGCGCATGTTGCGGTCGTCGATTCGAATGGCCGCCTGCTGTATTCGTTCGGCGACCCGTCGCGCATGACGTTGGCTCGCTCCGCCGCCAAGCCCGCGCAAGCGTTGGCGGTACTTGAAACGGGCGCGCTCGAGCGCTTCGGTTTCGACGATGCGGACCTCGCGCTGATGTGCGCCTCGCATAGCAGCGAGCCGCGTCATATCGAACGTGCGCGGCAGATGCTCGTCAAAGCGCAGGCGAGCGAAACCGATCTGCGCTGCGGCGGTCATCCGCCGCTGTCCGATGCGGTATATGTCGACTGGATCAAGCGCGATTTCAAACCGGGCGCCGTGTGCAGCAATTGTTCGGGCAAGCATGCGGGCATGCTGGCCGGCGCGCGTTCGATCGGCGCGGCGTTGAGCGGTTACGAACAGCCGGAGCATCCGTTGCAGATCCGCGTGAAGCACACGGTGGCCGACGTCTGCGACTTGCCGGACGACGGCGTGCAATGGGCCACTGACGGTTGCAATCTGCCCACGCCGGCCTTTCCGCTCGATCGTCTCGCACGTCTCTTTGCGAAGCTGGCCGCGGCGCAGGACGAGGTCTCGTCGTCCGGGGCAGCGCCCACCGCGCGGACAGCGGCGCTTGCGCGCATCTATCGCGCGATGACGGCTTATCCGGAACTGGTGGGGGGCGAGGGCCGCTTCTGCACGATATTGATGAACGCGTTTGGCGGCGCGCTCGTGGGCAAGCTCGGTGCAGACGGCAGTTACGGGATCGGCGTGCGCGCATCGAGTCAGACTGCCGCGCACACGTCGAAAGCGGGCGCACAAGGTGCACTCGGCATCGCCGTAAAAATCGAGGATGGCAATGTCGGCATGCTGTACGCGGTGGTTGCCGAACTGCTGGCGCAACTCGACATCGGGACCGCCGAACAGCGCTCGAAGCTCGACTCTTTCCATGCGCCCAGGATGCTCAACACCATGGGCGTCGCAACTGGCCGGCGGGTCTTCTCGGTTGCGCTTGAAGCGTCCCGATAGGACGAGTGCCGGGCAACGCCCGGCGCTCACGCGATTTCGTCAGGCCGCGGCTTCTGCCGTAGACATCAGCGCACTACGTATCGCGCTTGCGAGTTCACCGGCCTGAAACTTCGCGACATAGCCGTTCGCGCCGGCGTTCTTCACATGCGCCTCGTTGGCCGCGCCGGTCAACGACGAATGGATGATCACCGGAATGTCGCGGGTGCGCTCGTCGGCCTTGATCTGGCGAGTCAGCATGAAGCCGTCCATCTCGGGCATTTCGAGGTCGGTGAGAACGAGCGCTATGCTGTCCTTGACGCGCGCGCCGTTGCTCTGTGCTTCGTCGGCGACTTGTTGCAAGGTCTGCCACGCCTCTTCGCCCGTCTTGGTCATCACGTATTCGGCGCCAATCGCGGTCAATGCCTGCTCGATCAGCTTGCGGGCGAAGCCGGAGTCGTCCGCGGCAAGAATCTTCGCGCCCGGGCGAATGCCGAGTGCATCGCCCACTGACGTCGGGTCCACGCTCGGGTGCTGCGAGGGGAACACGTCACGCAACACCTGCTCGACGTCGATCACCTGCGCGAGCCGCGAATCGCCCGTATTGCCGTCGATCCGCGCAATGCTCGTCACCAGGTTGCCGCCCGCCGCGCCTTCTGCGGAGAGCACCTGATTCCACTCGAGTCGCACGATGTCGTCCACTTCCTCGACCGCGAACGCCTGAGTGGAGCGCGCAAATTCGGTGACGAGCAGGATATTCAGACCGCGCGTGGGCTCGCAGCCCATGAGCCGCGGCAAGTCGATTACGGGAATGATCTGCCCGCGAATGTCGACGGCCCCCATCACGAACGGCGACGAGCCGGCGATCGGCGTGACCGGCGGCATTGTCGAAATTTCGCGGACCTTGAACACGTTGATGCCGTAAAGCTCATGCGCGTCACTGCCGGGGACGGAGCCCAGCCGATACAGCAGAAGTTCGAATTTATTGGAACTCGTCAGGTTGCTGCGTTCGTCGTGCGCGCGGTTATCTGCTGCCATCGAATCTCTCCAGGATTGCGGTGCGTGGCGCGCTCGCGTGGATTGATGCCGTCGCGCCTCTTACTTTTTGTTATCGGCGCGCTTGTCGAAAAATTCAGCGGTTTGCCGGATTTCTGCTGGCAATCCCTAGGTGAGTCACCGATCTCATTCACGAGACCGCGTCATTCGTGTGAAGGTTACCTGCCGTTACACAAGCCACAGCGTCGTATCACACCTCGCCGGGGCGCGCTTCTAGAATCTCCCGCGATGGACGGCGGTGCCGCGCGGCGCCCCGTGCCTTGTTGCCGTTTCGCTTTCAATCCAAGGAGAACGTATGATCCGCTTGCCTCTCGCCACTATCGTCAGCGCCACTATGGCGAGCCTGCTGGCCGTCGCCACGGCGGCCAGCGCCCAGACGGCGCCGGCAGCCGCCGCGCCGGACGCGGGCCGTCTGCATGCTGCCGACCAGACGTTCATTGCCGACGGCACTAAGGCCGTCGCCACCCAGCGCGATGCCGCGCGCATCGCCAACTCGCGTTCCACGGACCGCGACGTCAAGGCATTCGCCGAGCGCGTCTCGACCGATAACGCTAAGATCTCGGACGCGCTCCGCGCGGCGAGCCCGCGCGGCGTCGACGTGCCGAAGAACGACCCTGACACTGCCGTGCTCGCGAGCATCAACAATCTGCGTGGCGCCGAGTTCGACAAGGCTTATATCGAGCAGGTCGCGCTCGCCGGCGAGCAGAAGGCATTGTCGGCGTTCCAGGCAGAGATCGCTTCGGGCCGCGATCCGCAGTTGAAGGATGCGGCGAAAAAGGCGCTGCCGACCATTCAGGAGCATTACGCGATGGCGCAGGAACTGGCCAAACGCAAGCATCTGACGGCGGCGCAATAAAGCACTGCACGCGTGCCGCCTCGCTGGAGGAAAGCGGCGCGGCGCGCGTTTTTCCGGATTCATCGCATGAAGAAGCCTGCCAATCTGGCGCAACAGTTGGACCATATGCTTAGGCAAGCGGTCGCGCTTCAACAGAACGGCGCGTTGGCCGAGGCGCAGGAACTTTATCGCGAGATTCTCGAACTCAAGCCTCGACATTTCGACGCGCTGCAACTGCTGGGCGCATTGGCGTTGCAGAGCGGCCGCATCGAAGAGGGCGTCGATCTGCTCGCGAGGGCGTTCGCGGTCAACCCGAAACAGGCCGCGGTTCATTCCAACCTGGCGTATGCGTTGAACGCGCTGCATCGTTTCGATCAGGCGTTGGCCAGTGCGAACCGCGCGCTCGCCTTACAGCCGCAGTTTCCCGACGCGCTCAATAATCGCGGCAACGCGCAGGCGGGCCTCGATCGTCCGCTCGACGCGCTCGCGAGCTTCGACCGGGCGATCGCGCTCGCCCCCGATTTCGCGCAGGCCTGGAACAACCGCGCGTGCGTGCTGCGCGATCTGGGCCGTCCCGCCGACGCATTGGCCAGCTGCGACCGCGCGCTCGCGCTGCAACCGGGTTACGCCGAAGCATGGAGCAATCGCGGCAATGCGCTCTCCGATATGAACGAGCCGCATGAAGCCGAGCGCAGTTATCAGCGCGCGCTCGAACTGGCGCCGGGCTTCGTCGATGCATGGAATAACCTCGGTCTTACGCAGATCGATCAGGGGCAACATGAGCAGGCGCTTGCCAGCTATCAGCGCGCGCTTGCGCTCAATCCCGAAGCCGCCGAGACCCACTGGAACGAAGCGCTGTGTCTGCTGCAATTGGGGCAGCTCGAAGCGGGGTGGCGGAAGTATGAATGGCGCTGGGAGCGCAGCCGCATCAAGGCGAGCCGGCGCGTCATCGAGCAACCGCTTTGGCTCGGCGACTTTTCGCTCGACGGCAAGACCATTCTGTTGCACGCCGAGCAGGGGCTTGGCGACACGCTGCAGTTCTGCCGCTATGCGGCAATGGTGTCGAAGCTCGGCGCGAAGGTCATACTCGAAGTGCAGCCTGAGTTGCGGCGGCTGATGTCCACGCTCGACGGCGCAGATCAGATCGTCGAAGCGGGCGAACCGCTGCCGCCGTTCGATTGCCACTGTCCGCTGTTGAGCTTGCCGCTCGCGCTCGGCACGTCGCCCGGCAGCATTCCATCGTCCACGCCTTATCTTTCTGCAGAGCCCGATGCGGCGCGCGCATGGCGCGAGCGTATCGAGGCCGACGCACGAGGCCGCCTCAAGGTCGGCCTGGTGTGGGCCGGCGGGAACCGCCCGCACGTGGCGGAGCTTCGCAAGAACGACGCGCGCCGTTCGCTCACGTTCGCGCGCTTCGCGCCGCTTCTCGATGTGCCCAACGTGCAGTTCTTCAGCCTGCAAAAAGGACCGGCAGCGCAACAATTGACTGCCGGCGAATGCGCCGCGCATGTCGTGGACCACACCGGCGAACTGCACGATTTCGCCGACACCGCGGCCCTCGTCGCGAACCTGGATCTGGTGATTTCCGTCGACACATCCACCGCGCACCTCGCCGGCGCACTGAACAGGCCGGTGTGGATTCTCAACCGCTTCGACACCTGCTGGCGCTGGATGCTGGAGCGCAGCGACACCCCTTGGTATCCGCGCGCAAGGCTCTTCAGACAACCGTCGCTGGGCGATTGGGACAGCGTGATGGAAACCGTGCGCGCAGCGCTCGCCGACCACGCGCTCGCGTGGACCGGCGTAGACTGAACGTCCGTTTAAATGACGGCTATGCCACGGAGATTCATCAATGGAATACAGACATCTGGGTGCGTCCGGTTTCAAGGTGCCGGTGCTGAGTTTTGGCACGGGCACGTTCGGCGGCAAGGGTGATTTTTTTCAGGCGTGGGGCTCGACCGACGTCGATGAAGCACGGCGTCTGATCGACATTTGCCTCGATGCGGGCGTGACGATGTTCGACACCGCCGACATCTATTCGCGCGGCGCTTCGGAGTCGGTGCTCGGCGAAGCGCTGAAGGGCAAGCGCGATAAGGCGATCATCTCGACGAAGGCGACCTTCCGTTTCGACGATGGTCCGAACAACGTCGGCTCATCGCGCTTTCATCTGATTCAGGCAGTGGACGCAGCGCTCAAGCGCTTGCAAACCGATTACATCGATCTTTTCCAACTGCACGGTTTCGACGGCAGAACGCCGGTCACGGAAGTGCTGTCCACATTGGACGACCTGGTGCGCGCAGGCAAGATCCGCTACACGGGTGTGTCGAACTTCTCCGGCTGGCATCTGATGAAGTCGCTGGACACGGCGGACCGCTACGGCTACCCGCGTTATGTCGCGAACCAGACTTACTACTCGCTCGTGGGGCGCGATTACGAGTGGGAACTGATGCCGCTCGGCGTCGATCAAGGCGTGGGCGCCGTGGTGTGGAGCCCGCTCGGCTGGGGACGTCTGACCGGCAAGATCAAGCGCGGCCAGCCGTTGCCGGACACGAGCCGTTTGCACAAGACCGCCGACATGGGACCGCCGGTGCCGGACGAGTATTTGTACCGCGTGCTCGACGCGATTGACGAGATCGCCGAGGAAACCGGCAAGACCGTGCCGCAGATCGCGCTGAACTGGCTGTTGCAGCGTCCGACGGTGTCGACGGTGCTGATCGGCGCCCGCAATGAAGAGCAGTTGCGGCAGAACCTGGGCGCGGTCGGCTGGAACCTGACGCCGGAGCAGGTCGCAAGGCTCGATGCGGCCAGTGCCGTGCGGCCGGCTTATCCGTACTGGCATCAGGAAGGATTCGCCGAGCGCAATCCCAAAGCGGTTTAGGCGGGCGGTTCGCAGCGAGTTCTGACGCGTGAGCCCGGCGGCTCGTCACGAGTGCCCGGACTCACGCGCGCTGCAAATCCGCTCAGACCACTGCGTTGAGCCGCTTCAGGTTGCTGGAGCGGAGCCCGACACGCCTCAAGCCAATCCGCCGTTTGCCCGCAGCACTTGCCCGTTGACCCACCCGGCTGCCGGGCTCGCTAGAAACGCCACCACCGACGCAATATCTTCCGGTTGCCCGAGGCGCTCCAGCGGCGGCATTTTTGCAAAGTGTTGAATCTGCTCGTCGGTCTTGCCGTCGAAGAACAGCGCCGTCGCGACCGGGCCCGGCGCCACCGCGTTCACCGTGATGTTGCGCCCGCGCAGTTCCTTCGCGAACACGTGCGTGAACGTTTCCACCGCGGCTTTGGTCGCGCTGTAGATCGCGTAGCCAGGCATGTTCAGCGCGACGGTCGTGCTCGAAAAGTTGATGATGCGTCCACCGTCGTTCATGCGGCCCGCCGCTTCGCGCAACGTATTGAAGGTGCCTCGCACGTTGATGTCGAATGTGCGGTCGTACAACTCGTCGCTCGTGTCGGCGAGCGGCGTCGGCTTGATCACGCCGGCGTTGTTGATCAGCACGTCCACTTTGCCCAGTTGCTGCTCGGCGGTTTCGAACATACGTCGCACGTCGGCAGCCTTCGACACATCGGCCTTCACCGCCACCGCCCGCCCACCCGCGCCGTTGAGTTCGGCGACGAGCGCGTCGGCCTCGCCGGAACTGGACGCATAGTTGACGACGACCGCAAAACCGTCGGTCGAAAGGCGTCGCGCAATGGCGGCGCCGATGCCGCGCGATGCGCCGGTAACGATAGCGACTTGTGCGTTTCTGATTGTGTCCATGGTGCGTTTCCTTTTCGGTATTGAGTTGGTGGGTGAATGATGGACGCTTTGCGCTTCGAGATAATCGGGTTAGACTCGCCATCATCATTCGATCTTCTTTAACAATAGCGCTCATATGGACCGTTTCGAAGAAATGCGTGTGTTCGTGCGGGTCGCCGAGCGGCAAAGCTTCACCCGTGCGTCCGACGACTTGCAGATACCGCGCGCCACGGTCACGAACCTCATCAAACGTATGGAGGAGCGGCTCGGCGCGCGGCTGCTGGAGCGCACCACGCGAACGGTTCGCCTGACGCCCGACGGGCAGGCGTATTACGGACGCTGCGTGCGGTTGATCGCCGATATGGAAGAGGCGGAGGGCTCGTTCTCGAACCTGGCGCCGAAAGGCCTGTTACGCGTGAATCTGCAAGGCACGCTTGCGCGGCACTTCGTCGTGCCGACGCTGCCGGCGTTCCTTGCACGCTACCCTGATATCGAACTGACAATCGGCGAAGACGACCGCCTGGTCGACCTGGTGCGCGAGGGTATCGACTGCGTGCTGCGGGCCGGCACGCTGCAGGATTCGTCGATGGTCGCGCGGCGTGTCGCGCATCTGCAGCAAGTGACGGTGGCGAGCCCGGCCTATCTGGAGAAGTATGGCGAGCCCGCCGATCCGTCGGTGCTCGAATCGCACCGCGCGGTCAACTATGTGTCTAGCGCAACGGGCAAGCCGGTGCCGCTCGAATTCGACATCGAAGGCCGCATTACGCCGATGCTGTTGCCCGGCACGGTGTCCGTGACGGGCGTCGAGCTCTATACGGGTTCGGCGGTGGCCGGGCTCGGCATTGTTCAGGTGCCGCGCTATCGCGTGTCGGATGAACTGGCGAGCGGGCGTCTTAAGATCATTCTCGCGAATTTTCCGCCGCCGCCGATGCCGGTGTCCGTGCTGTATCCGCAGAATCGGCAACTGTCGTCGCGGGTCCGCGTGTTTGCGACGTGGCTGCGCGATATCTTCGAGGCGGCGGGCACGGCGTAAGCGCCGCCGTGTAAGGTCTCGTGGGATGATGTGCGCCGCACATCGGGTGCGGAACCTGCAATCAATGGAGCAGCAAGATGATCGATGGACTGGTGAGCGGGCGCCTGTATGGCGAGGCGCAGCTTCGCACGGGGCAAAACGGTACGCGCTTCGTGACCTGCAAGGTGCGCGCGGTCACCAATGACGGCGACACGATTTTCGTCAACGTGATTGCGTTCGATAGCGGCGTGCAAACCGCGCTGCTTGCGTTGAGCGACGCGGACAGCGTCGCACTGAGCGGGGCACTCACGCCCAAGGTGTGGACCGACAAGAACGGCCTGGTCAAACCGGCCGTCGACATGGTCGCTCACAAGCTCCTGACAGCTTACGAAGGGCGCAAGGACGGCGACGCCTGACACCGCGCACGGCATGGCGCCCGCCAGCCGTGTGGCGGCGCGTTATGACACGACGTGTGCCAACCGCGGCCGGTGCGCGTCGTGGAAAACTGTATAAATATACAGTATAGTGTTCAACTGCAAGCGGGGCGCGGCTTCAGCGCCTTAGCGCTCGTTTGCACTGAACTTGCGCGGTCGCGAGGCGTCCGTGAGAGGTGGCCCACTCATTCAGACGGTCGAAAAATTGTCATCCAACGGCATCATCAAGATTCGCGGCGCGCGCCAGCACAACCTCAAAAACGTCGATCTCGACGTGAAAACCGGCGAAATGACGGTCGTTACCGGTCCGTCCGGGTCCGGCAAGTCGAGCCTCGTGTTCGACACGCTTTACGCGGAAGGGCAGCGGCGCTACGTCGAAACGTTTAGCGCGTACGCGCGGCAGTTCCTTGATCGCATGGACCGGCCGCAAGTCGACCGGGTCGACGGCGTGCCGCCCGCCATTGCGATCGACCAGACCAATCCGGTGCGTAGTTCGCGCTCCACCGTCGGCACCATGACGGAGCTCAACGACCACCTGAAGCTGCTGTACGCGCGCGCGGCCGAACTGTTCGACCGCAAGACGGCGCATCAGGTGCGTCACGACACGCCTGAAACGATTTACGCCGAACTGCTCGAACGCACGGAAAAGGACGATCCGCGGTTAGTCGTCACATTCCCGGTCGAGTTGCCGGAGTCGGCGTCCGAGCAGGAAGTGGAGCAATGGCTGTCGGCAAGCGGCTACACGCGCGTGCAGGCTCAGCGCGAGGTCGAGTCGCCTACCGGCAGGCGCAAATTGCTGGACGTCGTCGCGGACCGTTTCCGCCTGCGCCAGGCGGACAAGCAGCGCGTTGTCGAGGCGATCGAGGCGTCGCTCAAGCGCGGCGGCGGGCGCGTGAATATCTACGTGCTGCCGCCGGCTTCCGAGGTCCAGCAGGCACCTGAGGCACAGCAAGCCGAGCCGAAAATCTGGCGTTTCTCCACGGGGTTGCACAGCCCGGAGAGCGATCTGCGCTACGCCGATCCGCAACCGGCGCTGTTCTCGTTCAACTCGGCCTACGGCGCGTGCGAGGTCTGCCGCGGGTTCGGCCGCGTGATCGGCGTCGACCTGGGTCTCGTGATTCCCGACGCGCGCAAGACGCTGCGCGACGGCGCGATCAAGCCCATGCAAACGCCGGCGTGGAAGGAGTGTCAGGACGATCTGATGCGCTACGCGGCGAAGGCGGACATTCGCCGCGGCACGCCGTGGGGCGAACTCACGGACGCCGAGCGCGACTGGGTGATCAACGGCTCGCCTGACTGGAACGGCAAGTGGCAAAGCCATTGGTACGGCGTCAAACGCTTCTTCGAATATCTCGAATCGAAAGCGTACAAGATGCATATCCGCGTGCTGCTGTCGAAGTACCGCAGCTACACGCCCTGCGAAACCTGCGGCGGCGCGCGCCTGAAAACGGAATCGCTGCTGTGGCGCCTCGGCAGCAAGAAGAACGCCGACGACGTGCTGACGCCCGCGCAGCGCTTCATGCCGCGCGGCGTCGAATGGAACCGCGCTCAGCTCGAAGCGTTGCCCGGCCTCACTGTGCACGACCTGATGCTGATGCCGATCGAGCGCATCCGCCGCTTCTTCGACGAAATCAGTTTGCCGAGCGCTTTGCTCGACGACGCGCTCAAGCTGCTGCTCGCCGAAGTGCGCACGCGCCTCAAATACCTATGCGACGTCGGGCTCGGCTACCTGACGCTCGACCGCCAGAGCCGCACGCTGTCGGGCGGCGAAGTGCAGCGGATCAATCTCACAACGGCGCTCGGCACGTCCCTCACTAAAACGCTGTTCGTGCTCGACGAGCCGAGCATCGGCCTGCATCCGCGAGATCTGAACCGTATCGTCGAAGCCATGCATCGTCTGCGGGACGCGGGCAATACGCTGGTGGTGGTCGAGCATGATCCGTCGGTCATGCTGGCAGCGGATCGCCTGATCGACATGGGGCCGGGGCCAGGCGAGCGGGGCGGCTCGATCATTTACGACGGTGTGCCCGAGGCCATCCGCTCGTCGGGCACGCTCACCGGCGAATATCTCGGCGGCCGCCGGCACGTGGCGGACGCGGCGCACTGGTCGCAGCGCCCGGTCGACGCGAGCACGCCTCGCATCGTGCTCGAAGGCGCGACCGAACATAATTTGCGCGACGTGACGGTGGAGATTCCGCTGCAACGGCTCGTCTGCGTAACCGGCGTGTCGGGCTCCGGCAAATCCACGCTGCTGCAAGACGTGTTGTATCCGGCCATGGCGCGGCACTTCGGTCTCGCCACCGAGTCGCCCGGCGCATTTCGCAGCCTGACCGGCGCGGACCAGGTCACCGACGTCGTGTTCGTCGACCAGTCGCCGATCGGCAAAACTGCGCGCTCCAATCCTGCGAGCTACGTCGGCGCGTTCGACGAGATCCGCAAGCTGTTCGCAAAGGCGCCGCTCGCGCAACAGCGCGGCTATGGCCCGGGCATGTTCAGCTTCAATTCCGGCGACGGGCGCTGCCCGACGTGCGGTGGTTCGGGCTTCGAACATATCGAAATGCAGTTCTTGAGCGACGTGTATTTGCGCTGTCCGGACTGCGACGGCCGCCGTTATCGCGCCGAACTGCTCGAAGTGAAGATCGAGCGCGGCGAACCCGCGCGTGCGTTGAGCATCGCAGACGTGCTCGAACTGACCGTCAGCGAAGCCGCCGCCTATTTCTCGAAGGACGCCGAAGTATTGCGCGTGCTGCAGCCTATCGTCGACGTGGGGCTCGAATACGTGAAGCTCGGCCAGCCGGTGCCCACGTTGTCGGGCGGCGAAGCGCAGCGGCTCAAACTCGCGGGCTTTCTCGCTGAATCCGCGCAGGCGCGCACCGCGCGCGGCGCGAAGCAGGCAGTCGCCAAACGCCTTTTCATGTTCGACGAGCCGACCACCGGCCTGCATTTCGACGATATCGCCAAGCTGATGCAGGCGTTCGGCAAGCTGCTGGCAAGCGGCCATTCGCTGATCGTGATCGAGCACAATCTCGACGTGATTCGCGCGGCAGACTGGATCATTGACCTCGGTCCCGAAGGCGGCGACGGCGGTGGCCGCGTGCTGTGCGCCGGCACGCCGGAAGACGTCGAGGGCTGCCCCGAATCGCATACCGGCGAAGCGCTGTTGCACTACGACCGCGCAATGAGCGCGGCTGCGGAGCCTGCCGAGGAGGTTTCGCAAGGCATTCCGTTGCAGAAGGCGCTGAGCGCGGCGCGCGCACGCCGCGCAATCGAAGGTGAGGACGTCGTGCGCATCGTCAACGCGCGCGAGCACAATCTGAAAGCGCTGGACGTCGACATCCCGCATGGCAAGTTCAATGTCATCACCGGTGTGTCGGGTTCAGGCAAGTCGACGCTCGCGTTCGACATTCTTTTCCACGAAGGGCAACGCCGCTATCTCGAATCGCTCAATGCGTACGCGCGTTCCATCGTGCAGCCCGCCGGCCGGCCTGAGGTCGACGCGGTATACGGCATCCCGCCGACGGTCGCGATCGAACAGCGTCTGTCGCGCGGCGGCCGCAAGAGTACAGTGGCGACCACGTCCGAGGTGTGGCATTTCCTGCGCCTGCTGTATGTGAAGCTCGGTTTGCAGCATTGCATTCATGACGGCACGCCGGTTACGTCGCAAAGCGTCGAGTCCATCGCCGCGCAATTGCTGCGTGACCATAAGGGACAGCACGTCGGCTTCCTCGCTCCGCTCGTGGTGAACCGCAAGGGCGTGTACACCGATCTCGCGAAGTGGGCAAAAGCACGCGGCAATACGCATCTGCGGGTGGACGGCGAATTCGTGCCGGTGGACCCGTGGCCGAAGCTCGACCGCTTCCGTGAGCACACTATCGAACTGCCGGTTGCCGACCTGATCGTGTCCGCGGACAACGAAGCGGAACTGCGGCACGCGCTCGATCAGACGCTGGAAGTCGGCAAGGGTGTGATGCATCTGCTCGCGCCGCTCGATGGTCTGCATGACGCAATAAACGGCGGGCAGCCCACCGCGAAGCTCGGCGCGGTCAAGGTGCTCTCCACCAAGCGGGCGTGTCCGGTTTGCGGCACGAGCTATCCCGAGCTCGATCCGCGCATGTTCTCGTATAACAGTAAGCACGGCTGGTGCACGACCTGTGTGGGCACGGGGCTCGCGCTCACGCGCGAGCAACGCGCCGCGTACGACGACACGATCGTCGTAGACGACAATCGTGGCCGCGAACAGAGTTTGCCGTCGGAAGAGCAGGAACCCGAAGGTCTCGTCGACGAACCGTGTCCGGATTGCGTGGGCACGCGTTTGAATCCCACCGCGCGCGCCGTCACGTTCGACGCTCAAGCCATTACCGACGTCGCGCAATGGACGGTGTCGGACACGCGCGCATGGATCGACGGGTTGCACATGACAGGCCGCGACGCTGAGATTGCGCGCGACGTGGTCAGCGAGATCGGCAGCCGTTTGCAGTTTCTCGAAGAGGTGGGGCTCGGTTATCTGAGCCTCGACCGGGCTGCGCCGAGCCTGTCGGGCGGCGAGGCGCAGCGCATTCGCCTCGCCGCGCAACTGGGCAGCAACCTGCAAGGCGTCTGCTATGTGCTGGACGAGCCGACCATCGGCCTGCATCCGCGTGACAATCAGATCCTGCTGAACGCATTGCGCAAGCTTGGCGACAAAGGCAATACGCTGGTGGTCGTCGAGCACGACGAAGACACGATCCGGCGGGCCGATCACATCATCGACATCGGGCCGGGCGCCGGTAAGCGTGGCGGCACGCTGATCGCGCAGGGCAGCGTGGCGGATCTGTCCGCGCAGCCTGAATCGCTGACGGGGCAGTTTCTCGCAACGCCCATCGTGCATCCGCTGCAGCCGCGTCGCAAAGTCGTCGCGCCAGGCAAGCGCGCGGCGGCGGTGCCCGAGAACTGGCTGACCGTGCACGGCGGCAAACTGCACAATCTGCGCAATGTCACCGTGGGCATTCCGCTGTCGCGGCTCGTCGCGGTGACGGGCGTCAGCGGCTCGGGCAAGTCTACGCTCGCGCGTGACGTGCTCATGGCGAATCTGCTCGACGCAGTTGGGCGCTCGGTGTTGTCGTCGCCGGCTACGCGTCGGGCGCGAGCGGCGGCAGAAGAAAAGCCCGCCGCGAACCGTCGTTCGAGCGTGCTCGCGCGCACCGCGCCACGTGCCCCGCTGAACGTCACGCATGCGTGGCAGGGCTGCGATTCGATTACGGGTTGGGAAAGCATCGACCGCGTGCTGGAAGTCGATCAGACGCCAATCGGCAAGACGCCGCGCTCGTGTCCCGCGACGTACATCGGCGTGTGGGACGCAATTCGCAAGCTGTTTGCCGGCACGCTCGAAGCCCGCGCGCGCGGCTACACGGCATCGCGCTTCTCGTTCAACACAGGCGAGGGCCGCTGCCCGGCTTGTGAAGGACAAGGCGTGCGCACCATCGGCATGAGCTTCCTGCCGGACGTAAAGGTGCCGTGCGATGTCTGCCATGGGCAGCGCTTCAACCCTGAAACGCTCGCGGTGACGTGGCGGGGCAAGAATATCGGCGACGTGCTCACCATGGAAATCGACGAGGCTGTCGAGTTCTTTGCACCCATCTCGAACATTGCCCATCCTTTGCAGTTGATGAAAGACGTGGGGCTCGGTTACCTCACGCTCGGTCAGCCATCGCCTACCTTGTCGGGCGGCGAGGCGCAGCGCATCAAACTCGTCACTGAGTTGAGCAAGGTGCGCGACGACATTACGCGGCGCGGGCAAAAACCACCGCATACGTTGTATGTGCTCGACGAGCCGACGGTAGGGCTGCATATGGCCGACGTCGCCAAGTTGATTCGCGTGCTGCATCGTCTCGCTGACGGCGGCCATAGCGTCGTGGTGATCGAGCATGACCTCGATGTGATCGCCGAGGCAGACTGGATCATCGACCTCGGTCCCGAAGGCGGTGTGGGTGGCGGGACAGTCGTCGCTGCTACGGACCCCGAAGGAATCGTGCAGGTTCGCGCGAGCCACACCGGCGCAGCGTTGAAGCCTGTGCTCGACCGTACTGCACATGGCGGCGCTCGCGCAGCGCAAGTCGAAGCGGGCGAAGGCACCAACGGGTAGCAGAAACTTCGAATCGCGCAGCAACGAAGAGAGGGCCCGCATTGCCGATCAGGCGATGCGGGCCCTTTCCATTCCACCAGGCATGTTTAGTTCGAGACAACGTTTTGTTTAGTGCAATGTCACATCGTCGTATGTCGCAAGCCGGGTTGGCACACGAGCAAATTCGAAAAACTTTAGAACGTCCTGTCTAAAGACCGGGTAGTGCCAGATTGAAACAATGTCATCAAAAAAAGTTTGACGACCGATTTTGATTTGTTATTGTCCCTGTCCATTGAGTGTTTCATAACGCTTGGTGCGTTGGCGGGACACGCGCACCGGGCTCGTCCTTACGCTTTTCCAGCCTGATTGAAAGTCACGCGTCCGTAATTCGGCCGCCGCTTCCGCTCGCGTTGGAAATTCCTAATCGCTTGTCATGACCGGCTCCAGGGTTGGTCCGGCTTCGCGACATAGCAGTCGGACGAGCAATGAGCGCCGTGCGAAACAATATTTGCTTATATCAAACAAATTTTGACTACGTGATTCTGACTTGCTATGTTTCTGCCACCGTATGACACGGACCGCTACTCGAGCTCAGCCTTGCGCGAGTAAGCGGTTTTGTAGCAACAGTGTTCCCCAGTCAGTGAATCTTTCAACTCACTGACAGATCAGCTGGGCAGAAGCAAGCTCGCACCGGAAGTGCCCTCGGCAGAACGCTGGCGGGTTGATGAAAAGTTAGGCATCCAAATTGTTCGTGGCGTAGTGAATGTGCCGAGCCGCGCCGAATGTGGCGCGCCGCGAAAGCGGACAGGCTCACTTCGACATGAACATTGCACGAATAGAAAAGCTTTCATTTCTGTTAGTAAATTAGTAGTCCAATTCAATCGATTGAATTGGATTCGTATCGCCTTTCGCAAAGTGATTGGATTAAACGCAATTTAATCGTTTTGGACTTATTTGCACTAATGCTGGGCATATTCGGTAGAGCGTGGTGCGCCGTCGTCGTAAAAGGGCAGGGAAGTTCATAAGGCTTTTCTTTGCACAACAGGTGTGGTCTTACTGACAAGTGAGAAGGGGAAAATGAAACAAAGGGCATTGGCGTTGGCCATTAAAAGGATGCTTTGGGCAGAACTCGCCTTGTCGGCGGCTATGGCCGCACCGGCGTTTGCACAAAGCCAGCCGGCGACGACCGGCAATACCGCGGCCACTACGACGTCGGAAGCCACTCCGACAGCGACGGACTCGGGCAACGTAACGAAGATGCAGCGCGTGGAAGTCACCGGCTCGCTGATCCGCACGTCGGATAAGGTCGGCAATACCGAGGTGCAAACCATCACGCCGAAGGAAATCGAGCAGAGCGGTTACACAACCGTGGCAGATTTCCTGCGCGGCACCTCTGCCAATTCGGGCAGCAGTTGGGGCCAAACGACCATGAACAGCTCGGCGCAGGGCGGCAGCGGCATCGCGTTGCGCGGCTTGAGCGAGAAGTACACGCTGGTTCTGGTCGACGGCCAGCGCGTCGCCAATTACGGCAAGGCGGTGAACTTCACCGACACGTTCTTCGACGTGAACTCCATCCCGCTCAATATGGTGGATCACATCGACATCGTGAAGACGGGTGCGGTGTCGGTGTACGGCTCGGACGCGATTGCCGGCGTGGTCAACATCATCACGAAGAAGAACTTCCAGGGCTTGCAGTTCGACGGCCAACTGGGCAAGGCTCAGCATCCGGGCGACGCGCAGGGCAACTTCGGCGTGCTCGGCGGCTTCGGCGATCTGAATTCGGACCGCTTCAACGTAACGGCTGCGGCGAGCTATTACCGTGACACCGGTTCCTCGCTCGCCGATCGTTCGATGACGGCCAACCAGGACTTCAGCCAGTTCCCCGGCGGCCTCGCTGGCCCGCTAGGGCCGAATCAGCAGTCGTACTGGACCGCGCCTGACGGCACCAAGACGGCGCTCAGCCCATGCCCGCCCGGCAGCGTGTCGGCGGACGGCGGCGCCGAGTGTAAATCGAATCCCGCGAGCACGACCTCGCTGGTTCCTTCTACAACGCGGTTGAACGCGAAGGTGCGCGGCACCTTCAAGATCAATGACGACGTGCAGGCGTACGCGGACTTATGGGTGAGCCGCAACGAAACCGTGCAGAACGAGGGCCCCGCGGCACTTTCAAGCATAACCAACGCCTACAATCCGGCCACCGGATCCGCGCTGCCGCTGTCGCGCACCGTTCCTGGGACCAATCCGTACAACCCGTTCGGCGCACCGGCGCAGATCAACTACACGTTCCCCAACACCGTTTCAGCGGACACGGTGTCCACCTTCTGGCGCGCGATGACCGGGGTGAAGGGCTCGTTCACCACGCAGAAGTTCGGCGACTGGGACTGGTCTGCGGACTATGGTCATTCGCAAAGCACCGTGGACACGACCTACAAAAACATGTTGAACGTGGCGGGTGTCGAGAACATTCTGCAGAACGGCGTGTACGACTTCTCGAATCCGTCCGCGACGCCCAACGGGCTGAACGGCGTGTTCCAGAATGACTACGAGCAGGCGATCTCGAAGCTCGACAGCGTGACGGCGAAAACCTCGACCGGCAATCTGTTCAATCTGCCGGGCGGCCCGGTCGGCGTCGGCTTCGGTACGGAATTCCGCCACGAAAGTTCGCTGATCAATTCGCGCACGTACACTGTGCAGGGCATCACCGCGCCGGCCAACGTGCAGACGGTCGACGGCGAGCGCAACGTGGCCGCTGTCTACTACCAGGTTGACATTCCGATCATCCGCAATCTGACGTTCACGCAGGCGGGCCGTTACGATCACTACAGCGACTTTGGCGGCGCGTTCTCGCCGAGCTTTGCGCTGCGCTTCCAGCCGGTGCAGGCGCTCACGACATTTGCGTCGTATAGCCGCGGTTTCCGCGCGCCGACGCTCGTCGAAAACTCGCAGGCAACCTACCTTGCGCACCAGAACCTGGTTGATCCGAACGATCCGAGCGGTTCGTCGACCAAGCGCTTTACGACTGAACAGGTCAATGGCAATCCGAACCTGCAGCCCGAGCATACGAAGAACTACAACATCGGCTTCCAGCTCTCGCCGGATTCGTCGACCGATATCGGCGCGGCGTTCTACAAGATTCACATCGACGGCGTGATCGGCACCAACGATCCGAATGCGGTGATGAACGCGAACGACCCGTCGACGGTGATTCGCAATGCGGATGGCACGGTTGCCTACATCAAGGAACAGTTCGTCAATCTGGGCTCGCTCGACACCGACGGCTTCGACATGAACTTCCGCAAGTCGGTCGGCACGAAGTACGGCACGTTCACGCTCGCCGGCGACTGGGCCTATGTGTGGCACTTCAAGCTGAACAGCCCCGGCGCACCGACGCAGGACTTCGCGGGTAACAACCTTGCGCTGCTGCAACCGTTCGGCGCGAGCAACCCGCGCTGGAAGGGCAACACGAGGCTGAGCTGGGACTATCGCAAGCTCACGACCACACTCACGTGGCAGTACACGGGCCCTTACACGAATGCGGTGGCGTCCGAATTCGGCGACGGCGGCACGTTATCGGTGGCGTCGTACAGCCAGTTCAACCTCGTGGCCACGTATCGCGGCTTCAAGCACTGGACCATCTACGGCGGCATCAACAACATCTTCGATCGCAAACCGCCGTTCGACGTCGAGTGGCAGGCCACGCCGGATATCACCGGCTACGACCAGTCGCTTTACACCAACATCGGCCGCTTCTTCCAGGTCGGCGCGACGTACCGCTTTTAAGTCCTCGATGTCTGTTTTTGAAAAGCAGTCTGTTTAGTCGGTCGGCTGCTTCGGCTCCCGTCTTCGGGACCGAAGCAGCCCAACTTTGTTAGAGACGCAACTGGAGTTCCCCGTGCTCAATACCCTTATCAACTATTCAGTTCAATCGATGGGCCTGATTCCCGTTCTGGCCTTCATCTTCCTGCTGGGCATCTCGATCATCGTCGAGCGCTTCATGTTCTTCTCGCGAGCGGTCAAGGCGGGCAAGACGCTCGAACATGATCTGAAGATGGTCGAGCCGGCCAATCTGTCCGACGCACAGAAAGTCGCCGAGCACTACAAAGCAACCGTGCAGGGCGAACTGGTCAAAAGTGCGCTGAAGGTGCAAGGCAAACCCGAAGCGGTGGTGGAGCGCGAACTGGAGGAAACCATCATGTTCCAGATGCCGCGACTCGACCGCAATCTATGGATTCTCGACACGGCGGTGACGCTCGGGCCGCTGCTCGGCCTGCTCGGCACGATCATCGGCATGGTCGAGTCGTTCAACGTGCTCGGCACGAGCGGCACCGCAAATCCGAATGGCGTGACGGGCGGGATCGGCCACGCGCTCACGGCTACGGCGTGTGGCCTCACGATCGCCATTATCTGCGTGATCTTCCTGAACTACTTCAACAAGCGTATCCGGATGACGGTCAACCAGTTCGATCTGATCAAGTCGCTGCTCGTGTCGCGGTTCGCCGCCTGACCATCCGCTTCCAAGGAGAAGGATCATGCGTAACCATCGCAGCCATTACCTGGGCGCGGAAGAGAAAGCGCGCATCGAGATCATTCCGATGATCGACATCATGATGTTCCTGCTCGTGTTCTTCATGCTTGCCACGCTGAAAATGATTCAGGGCGCGGGCATCAAGCTCGATCTGCCGCAATCGAGCACGGCGGAGCAGTTGCAGCAGACGGTCAAGGTGTCGATCGGCGTCACGAAGACCGACGAGATTTATCTCGACGCGAAGCCGGTCACACCCACGGAGTTGACCGCGCATCTGCAAGGGCTCGTGCATGATTCGAAGAAGGTCGACGTGGCGATCGCGGGCGACGAAGGCACGAGCTACAAGAACATCGTCAAGGTGATGGACCTGGTGCGCGCGGCGGGCATCAGCTCGGTTGCACTCGCCACCAATCCGACGACATGAGCTCTCCGGTACTCGACATGAAAGACCCGCAAAGCCGCCTGAGCGGCGCGCTCTGGGCGTCGTCCAATCCGGCGCATCATGGCCGCATGTCCATGAAGACTGCGCTCGCTGCCGCGCTCGTCGTCGAACTGCTGATCGTCGCGGGGCTCTCGCAGGTGAGCTTCAAGCAGGAGCCGCCCGCGCCGCGCAAGATCATGGAAGTGACGATGGCGCCGCCGCCACCGCCGCCGCCCGAGGTGAAAAAGCTCGAGCCGCCGCCCGCGCCGACGCCGGTAAAACCGCCGCCTAAACAGCAGCAACCCAAGCCGCAGCCGACGCCGAAGCCGCCCCCGGCGATGCCGTCGGCGACGCCCAAACCCGCGAACATCGCGCCCGCCGCGAATCCGAGCGCGAATGCGCCCGCGCTCGCCACGGCGAACGCGACGCCGGGTCCAGCCACGGCGCCTGCGGCTCCGCCTGCACCGGTGGCGCCGCCCGCGTTGCACGGCGTGGTCGACGGACGCGGTCACTGCCAGGCCGTGCAGCCGCAGATTCCGCGCCGCGCGTTGCAAGAGGGACTGTCGGCGACGGTGATCGCCCATCTGTCGATCAGTCCCGACGGCAGCGTCAGCGACGTAAAAATCGTGCGCGTGACACCGCCGACCTCGGTCTTCAACGACGCGGTCATCACTGCGGCCAGGTCGTACCGTTGCGAGAAGAACGCCGAGCCGTACGTAGGCGAGGTTGCGTTCTCGTTCAAGACTGCACCGAGCGACGACGACCAGTAAGGCAGTAGCCGCAGTGGAGAAGGGAGCGCGGGCGATGGCGGGAGCCATCCTCGCGCGATTCGACGTACCGCGCGCCGGCTCGCGGCCGGCGCGCGACCTTTTAGCGTTTGGAAGAAATGAGACCTGAGAAGTTTCGCTGGCCGCGCGCGTTGCGCATGCTCGCATATCTGCCGCGGCCGGGCTCTTGCGTGGGCTCGTCGTGGGCGCGCGCGGTCGTCGTCGGCCTTGGTCTCGGTCTCTGCCTCGGTCTCACATTGGGCATGACATCCGCGCTCGCGAGGCCATCGATATCGCAATACGACGAGCCCCGATATCCGGCGAACTTCACGCACTTCGACTACGCCGATCCCACCGCGCCCGCGGACGGCACGCTCAGCTTTCAGAACTACAACGAGTTGCAGACCTACGATTCGATGAATCCGTTCCTCGTGCGTGGCGCACCCGCACCGGACGTGCTGCACCTGATGTTCGACACGCTCATGCAGCGAAGCTGGGACGAGCTGGCGTCGGAGTATCCGTTGATTGCGGACGACGTGGAAGTCGCGCCCGATCTGTCGTCGGCCACGTTTCACATCAATCCGGCCGCGCGGTTCTCGAACGGCGATCCGATTACCGCAGCCGACGTCAAATATTCGTTCGACACGTTGACGAGCCCACAGGCGTCGCCGATGTTTAATGCGCAATTCGCGGTGATCAGGCGTGCGGTCGTGGTCGACCGGGCCACCGTGCGCTTTGAATTCAGGCATGCCGAGCGCGGCGCGCCGCTGATTGCGGGCGACCTGCCGGTGTTCTCGCCGAAATGGGGGATGCGCGCCGACGGCACGCGAGCGCCGTTCGACCAGGTCGCGAACGAGGTGCCGGTTTCGAGCGGCCCGTATCTCGTCGAATCGCGCAAGAACGACAAGGAGATCACATACAGGCGCAATCCGACGTATTGGGCGGCGGACCTGCCGTCGAGGCGCGGCATGTACCGCTTTGCCCACATCACGTTCAAGCTGTATCGCGACCACTACACGCAACTCGAAGCCTTCAAGGCCGGCGACGCCGATGCGATCGTCGAATACAGCGCGACGCAATGGGCGCGCAAGTACGTCGGCAAGAACTTCGACAATGGTGTGTTGAAGAAAGGCAATTTCGCGGATGGCCCCGCGCAGATGCAAGGCATGCTGATCAATCTGCGCAAGCCGATGTTCCGGGACGTGCGGGTGCGCCATGCGTTGACCATGGCGTTCGATTACGACTGGATGAACCGGATGATGTTCTACGGCCAGTACCGGCGCACCGGCAGCTATTTCGCTGCGAGTCCGTTTGGTGCCAGCGGCATGCCGGGCGCGAAGGAACTCGCGCTGCTCGAACCGTACCGCGCAAGTCTGCCGCCGGCAGTGTTCGGCCCGATGGTGAAGCCGCCGGACACGCTGCCGCCGAACTCGCTGCGCGGCAATCTGCGCGTGGCGCGCGATCTGCTCGCGCAAGCCGGCTGGCACTATCGCGACGGCGCGTTGCGCGACGTCAACGGCACGCCGATGAAGATCGAGATCATCGACGATCAGCCCGGCATGGACCGGCTGATCCTTCCGTATATGCAGGCGCTGGCGAACCTCGGAATAGAGGCGCATCTGCGGCAGATCGACAGTGCGTTGTATCAGAAGCGGATCGACAACTTCGAATTCGACATGACCACGTATATCTACCCACCGGTCACCATTCCGGGTGTGGAACTCGCACGCCGCTTCGGCAGCGCGGCGGCCTCGCAGGTGGGCTCGGAGAATTACCCGGGGATTCGCTCGCCCGCAGTCGACTCGCTGATCCATGCCGCGCTCGCCGCGACCACGCTCGACGATCTGCAGGCGGCAACCCGCGCACTCGACCGCGTGCTGATCAACTCCTATTACCTCGTGCCCGAGTATTACGCGCCGGGCGCGCGCATCGGCTACAAGACTACGCTCGGTTTTCCGGAGATCGTGCCGGCGTCGTACCAGTACGAAGACTGGGTTATCGACTACTGGTTCGCCAGACGGCCGGCCGCGTCACATTGAGTTCATCGGAAAACGCCATGCTTGCGTACATTTTCAGACGATTGCTGTTGATGGTGCCGACCTTGCTCGGTGTCGTCACGCTGACTTTCATCGTCACGCAGTTCGTGCCGGGTGGGCCAGTCGAACAGGTGATGACGCAACTCCGCCACGGCGCTGGCCGTGGCGGAGACGCGGGGGCGGGCGGCGGCGGTTATCACGGCAGCCAGGGTGTCGATCCGCAGCAGATCGAGCAGATCAAGAAGCAGTTCGGCTTCGACAAGCCGCCGCTCGAGCGCTATGTGCTGATGCTCGAACACTACGCGAGCTTCGACCTCGGGCAGTCCTACTATCAGCACGCAAGAGTATGGGACGTGATCCGCTCGAAGCTTCCGGTGTCGATCACGCTCGGGCTCTGGACGGTGCTGCTCACCTATCTGGTTTCTGTGCCGCTCGGTATCGCGAAGGCGGTGCGCAACGGCTCGCGCTTCGACACCGTGACGAGCGTGCTCGTGCTCGCGGGCTACGCGATTCCCGGCTTCGTGCTGGGCGTTCTGCTGCTGATGCTGTTCGGCGGCGGCACCTTCTGGCAGGTATTCCCGATGCGCGGTCTCACGTCGGACAACTTCGGTGAGCTGAGCACGTTCGGCAAGCTGCTCGATTATCTATGGCACATCGTGCTGCCGGTCACGGCTTCGGTGGTCGGCAATTTTGCGGTCGTCACGATCCTCACCAAGAACACGTTTCTCGAAGAGATCGGCCGTCAGTATGTGCTGACCGCGCGTGCAAAGGGCGCGACCCAGCGCGACGTGTTGTGGAAACACGTGCTGCGCAACGCGGCGATTCCGCTGCTGACCGGATTGCCGGCGGCGTTCGTCGGCGCGTTCCTGAACGGCAATCTGCTGATCGAGACATTGTTTTCACTCGACGGCATGGGCCAGCTCTCGTACGACTCCGTGATTCGCCGCGATTACCCCGTCGTGCTGGGTTCGCTTTTTCTCTTCACGTTGATTGCCCTTATAACCAAACTCATTGCTGACGTCTGCTATGTCCTCGTCGACCCGCGCATCCAGTTCAACCGGCTTGACCGATGACGCGTCCGCCGCGCCACGCGGCTTAGTGCCGTCTCCGTGGCGGCGCACGTGGCTGCGCTTCCGGCAGCAGCGTCTGGGCTACTGGAGCCTCATGATCCTCGCGTCGCTGTTCATTCTCAGCCTGCTCGGCGAAGTGCTGTCGAATGACCGGCCGCTCGTCGTCCGCTATGACGGGCATTACTATTTCCCGATCGTAAAAGACTATCCGGAGACGCTTTTCGGCGGCGATTTTCCGGCGCGCGCGAATTACCTCGATCCGTATATTCGCTCGCGGCTGGAGGCGAACGGCAACTTCGCGGTCTATCCGCCGAACCACTTTCACTACGATACGATCGACTATTTCGCCGCGCATCCGTATCCGGCGCCGCCCACGTCGTCGAACTGGCTCGGCACCGATCAATACGGGCGGGACGTGCTCGCGCGGCTTCTTTACGGCTTCAGGCTGTCGGTGTCGATGGCGCTCGCGCTCACGGTCTCCGGCGTGCTGATCGGGGTAGCGGCGGGCGCGGTGCAGGGCTTTTACGGTGGGCGCACCGACCTGATCGGCCAGCGCCTGATCGAAATATGGAGCTCGATGCCGGACCTGTATCTGCTCATCATCTTCGCGTCGATCTTCGAGCCGACGCTGTGGCTGCTGTTCATTCTTCTGTCGATGTTCGGCTGGCTCGTGCTGTCCGACTACGTTCGCGCGGAGTTCCTGCGCAACCGTTCGCTCGACTATGTAAAAGCCGCACGCACGATGGGCCTGTCGAACGGGCAGATCATCTGGCGTCATGTGTTGCCGAACAGTCTTACTCCGGTTATCACGTTCCTGCCTTTCCGGATGAGCGCCGCGATCCTGTCGCTGACCAGCCTCGATTTTCTCGGGCTCGGTGTGCCGCCGCCGACGCCGAGCCTCGGCGAATTATTGCAGGAGGGCAAGAACAATCTGGACGCCTGGTGGATTTCGGTGTCGGCGTTCGCCGCGCTCGTGGTCACGTTGCTGCTGCTGACTTTTATTGGCGACGCGCTGCGCAATGCGCTCGACACGCGTTCGCGTGGTTCAGCATTCGGGGGAGCGCCGCGATGAGCGTCACGTCGAACGACCGGCCGCTGCTGGAAATCGAGCGCTTTTCAGCGCGTTTCGGCGACAAGCTCGCGGTGCGCGACCTTAGCCTTTCCATCGCGTGTGGCGAGCGCGTTGCGCTCGTCGGCGAATCGGGCTCGGGCAAGAGCGTCACCGCGTTGTCCATTCTGCGGCTCGTCGACCACGCGCATTTGAGCGGTCGCATTCTGCTCGACGGTGAAGACCTGTTGCGCAAGACCGAACAGAAAATGCGCGGGCTGCGCGGCGCGGACGTGGCCATGGTGTTTCAGGAACCCATGACCGCGCTCAATCCGCTTTTCACGATCGGCAAGCAGATAGCGGAAAGCGTGCGCTTGCACGAGGGCTTGCGGCCGAATGCGGCGCGCTCGCGCGGCATCGAGTTGCTCAGGCGCACGGGCATTCCAGAGCCGGAGCGCCGCATCGACAGTTTTCCGCATCAGCTGTCAGGCGGCCAGCGCCAGCGCGCGATGATCGCGATGGCGCTCGCGTGCCGACCTCGCCTGCTACTCGCCGACGAGCCCACTACTGCGCTCGACGTGACCGTGCGCCAGCAGATCGTCGACCTGTTGATCGAACTCCAGGAACAGGAAGCCGTCGAGCGCGGCATGGCCGTGTTGCTGATCACGCACGACCTGAATCTCGTGAGGCGTTTCGCGCAGCGCGTCGCGGTGATGGAGAAGGGCGTGCTAGTGGAAACGAATACGACGCAGGCGTTGTTCGACGATCCGCGGCATCCGTACACGCAGCGCTTGCTCGACAGCGAGCCGCGCCGCTCCATAGCGCCGCTCGAAAAAGGCGCGCGCCGTCTGCTCGAAGTGCAGGGGCTTTCCGTCGACTACAGCACGCCCGCCAAAGGTTGGCGGTCGCTGTTCGGCCGCTCCACGTTTCGCGCGGTGCATGACGTCGATTTGAGCGTGCGGCGCGGCGAAACCCTCGGCATTGCAGGCGAATCGGGATCGGGCAAATCGACGCTCGCGGCAACGGTGCTCGGTTTGAACAGGGCTGCTGCGGGTCATGTGCATATCGACGACATGCCGTTGTCGGTGCTGAAGACGGCTGCTTCGCGGCGGGCGTTGTACTCGCGCATGCAGGTGGTGTTCCAGGACCCGTTCGGCTCGCTGTCGCCGCGCATGACGGTGGAGCAGATCGTCGGTGAAGGTCTTGCCGTGCATCGGCTTGAGATCGACGCCAAGGCGAGGCGCGCACGCGTTGCCAGTCTGCTGGAGGAAGTGGGGCTGCCCGCCGATGCGATGCCCCGTTATCCGCACGAGTTTTCCGGCGGGCAGCGTCAAAGGATTGCGATTGCGCGGGCGCTTGCGGTGGAACCGGAACTGCTGGTGCTCGATGAACCGACGAGCGCGCTCGACGTGTCGATCCAGCAGCAGGTGCTCGCTCTGCTGGTACATTTACAGAAAACGCGCAAGCTAAGCTACCTTCTTATCACGCACGATCTCGCTGTGATGCGGGCCATGGCGCACCGTGTGATCGTCATGAAGTCGGGGCGGGTCGTCGAGGCTGGTGATACGCTCGAAATTTTGCATGCGCCGTCGCATCCCTATACACGATCGCTTCTGGCCTCGTCGCTGCTGATGGCGCGGCCGGATTCCGCGCAAACTCCAAGGAGTGTGAATGATTGACGAACGCTGGGCGCAGGCCGCCCGGTCGCTTAAGAGCCGCGCGGAGTTCTGGTCGCTGCGCATCGTCGACGAACAGATCGACGATCACGAGGTTCGCAACGACATCGCGCAACCGCTGCGCACGGTGCGCGATCGCGGCGCGATGCTCATCGCGTGGGTCGGCGCGGGAGCCGGCTACGCGGCGACGGCGAATCTCTCGGCGGCGGGCTTGCAGCAGGCGCTCGACCTCGCCACCGCACGCGCCGAGGCGAGCGCTGCATTGTCGCTGATCGATCATGGCGAAGTGGCGCGTCCGTCGGCGAGTGGCGAGTACGTGTCGCCGAATGCGCAGCACACGCTGCCGGGCCGCGCCGAATGGATCGACCGGCTCGGCGCCGAGTGCGCGGCGGCGAAGCTGGATTCGCGCATCGTCGAGCGAGTGGCCGCGATGCAGATCATTCACACCGATCAGCTCTACATGACCGGCGACGGCGTGCGGATCGATCAACGGTTCCGCTTCGTGATGCCGCAGCTGAGCGTGGCCGCGCATGCGAACGGCGACACCCAGGTGCGCACACTCGGCGGCAACTACGGCACGCTCGGGCAGGGCGGCATGGACGTGCTGGCGCGCTTCGGTTTCGACGGCTGCGGCCCGCGCGTCGCCGCCGAGGCGCTGCAATTGCTGGCCGCGCCGAACTGCCCGTCGGGCAAGCGCGACCTTCTGCTAATGCCCGATCAGATGATGCTGCAGATTCACGAGTCGATCGGCCATCCGCTGGAACTGGACCGGATTCTCGGCGATGAGCGCAATTTCGCCGGCTGGAGCTTCGTGAAGCCCGACATGTTCGGCTCTTACCGTTATGGCTCTGAACTGCTGAACGTGACTTTCGATCCGGAGTTGCGCGAAGAAGCCGCAGCCTACGCATTCGACGACGATGGCTCCAAAGCGAACAAGGAATATCTGATTCGCGACGGCGTGCTGGAGCGACCGCTCGGCGGCGCGCTCTCGCAGCAACGCGCGGGCATGCCGGGCGTGGCGAATTCGCGTGCGTCGAACTGGAACAGGCCGCCCATCGACCGCATGGCGAACCTGAATATCGAGCCGGGCGACAGTTCGCTCGACGAGATGATCGGCAACATCGAACACGGCATTCTGATGCGCACCAACACGTCCTGGTCGATTGACGATCATCGCAACAAATTTCAGTTCGGCTGCGAATTCGGTCAACTGATCGAGAACGGCAAGCTCACGCAGATCGTCAAGCAGCCGAACTATCGCGGCATTTCCGCGAATTTCTGGCGCAGCTTGAGCGCGGTCGGCAACGCCGACACGCGCGAAGTGTATGGCACGTCGATGTGCGGCAAGGGAGAGCCGGCGCAGATCATTCGCGTGGGGCACGCGTCGCCCGCTTGTGTATTCAGCAATGTCGACGTATTCGGAGGCGCGTGATGAGCGACTTCATGTCACCGCGCGCCGCGCATGCCGTGAACTGGCAGCAGCACTTCACGTCGCTCGCCGATGCGATCGAGCATCTCCAGCAACGCGGCGAAACGACGCTCAGTTCGTTTGCCGGCGAGCAGTCCGACTTCGTTCGCTTCAATGCGGGCAAAGTGCGGCAAAGCGGCACCGTCTCGCAAGGCAAGCTGACCTTGCGTCTGATCGACGGCGCGCGTCAGGCGTATTCAACGTTGACGGTGTGCGGCGAGCTGGAGCGGGACATCGACGAAGTGCGCGCCGCGCTGGCCACGTTGCGCGAGGGTCTGCGCGATGCCGCCGACGATCCGCACTTGCTGTTCGATACATCCGCATGGCAGCGCACCACGCGGCGTTCGGGCAGATTGCCTGATTCGCAAGGACTGTTGCGCGTCGTCGCCGAATGCGCGCGTGGCCTCGATTTCGTGGGGTTTTACGCGGGCGGCACCATCGTGCGTGGCTTCGCGTCGACGCGTGGCAGCCGCGGCTGGTACGAAGTCGACAACTTCAATTTCAGCTGGTCGCTCTATGACCCGAGCGGCCGGGCGATCAAAACCACATATGCCGGCGACGACTGGAGCGATGCGGTCTTCGCCGGCAAAGTGGAGCAGGCTGCGACGCGTCTCGCGGTGCTCGCTCGCCCGCCTCGTGCGCTCGCGCCTGGACGCTATCGCGCATGGCTCGCTCCGGCCGCACTTGCGGAGCTATTGGGTGTGACGGCGTGGCGCGGTTTTTCGGCGCGCGCGCAGGCCAGTTCGCGCAGCGAGTTGTACAAGCTGCACGTGGGCGAGATCGCGCTGGATCGTCGTGTCACTCTTCGCGAAAACCTCGGCCTTGGCATCACACCGGGCTTTAACGACGACGGCTACTTGCGCGACAGTGTTGCGCTGATCACAGCGGGCCGCAGTGCCGGGCAACTGACCAATGCACGCAGCGCAAGGGAATACGGCTTGACGCCCAACGGCGCGCTCGCCGAAGAGGCGCCAGCGGCGCTTGCCATGCAGCCTGGGGAACTGATGGACGAAGACGTGCTTGCGCAACTGGGCACCGGGCTTTACATCGGCAATTTGTGGTACGTGAACTTTTCGGACCGGATGAATTGCCGACTGACCGGCATGACGCGCTTCGCGACCTTCTGGGTGGAGAACGGACAGATCGCCGCGCCGCTCGAAGCCATGCGGTTCGACGACAGCCTCTATCGCCTTCTTGGCAGCGAACTCGAACATATCGGCGCTCATGCCGAAATGCTTCTGGGCGACGGGACGTGGGGCGAGCGGGCGACGGGCGGCATGCAGTTGCCGGGCATCCTCGCCAAGTCGTTCGAGCTGACCCTATAAGCACTGCGGCGCGGGTCGCCGTTCGAGGCGAGTCGCGCGCCAGCTTCCCCGCGTACGCGAACGGGAAGCTTCATACGCTCCCAATCTTCTGAAGAATTAGCATTTCGCGCAAGTAGCAGCTCCGCAACGGCGCTGATTAATCTGACGAATAAGCCGATCATGTTTCAGAAATGAAACATTTTTTGCGATTTTAAAAGGCTCGCATAAACGGATAATCGCGGGATTAGAATCGTTACGGGCTAATTACCATGGCTGACAAGGCACATTTCGAATGTGCGAATAACAAATCCAATTAAAAGGGCCATTGCGGTGCGCCGGTGTGTTCAGCTTTGAAACGTTTTGATACGTTTCCAATGCCGGACGTGCTGCCGAGCGGATGCACCGGGCATTCCGAGGGCAAAAGCGAGGCAGGGCGGGGTCCCGCTCTGCCGCGGCTGCAGGGCTCGGCGGCGACGCGCGGTAGGTTTTTCCGCTCCGGATTCACGCGTCGGCTAATTATTACTTGCATCAAATGAGAATAATTTTCGTCAGACGTTAAATGCCTGGCTAATTCCGTTGTTTTCAAATTTACTAACGGGATTCATTCGGCTAACATCGCTGATAATGCGTGAAGCGGCGTTCACCGATGTTGAATAGCGATTATCAGTTGATCCATATCGTCGGAGTAACGCGCGTCCTCGTCCAACCACGTAGACATTTTGAGGAAGACCATGTCCCACATCCACGTCGATTCCGCGAGGGTTACCTGGTTACACACGCCCGCTGTCAATGTGCGCACAGCGGCGCGGCGAATTGGTGTGCTGTTGTTCGACGGCTTCTGGTTGCTTGGCCCCGGTACGGTCGTCGAAATGTTCCAGACCGCGAACGAACTTTCCGGTACGCGCCCAGGCGAAGAGCCGCCGTATGAAGTGCAGTTCCTGTCGCTCGACGGCGGCAGCGTGCCGAGTTCGTCGGCCGCGCGCATCTGGACCGATCGTATCGACACGCGCTATGGAACCGGCTTCGACGTCCTTTTCATTGCCGGCGGTCACGGCGCGCATGAGGCGGCCCGCGACCAGCGCCTGCTCGGCTGGCTGCGGTCTGTGCAGGCACGCACTCGTGCGATCGAAACCATCGGCGAAGGGCGGCTCGTGCTGGAGGCGGCCAATCCGGGCGATCCGGAAGCGCTGCAAATCGGCCGCTATGGCCGCGGCGGGGCGGACGCTATCCTTAGCGCGTCCAACGATCGCAATGACTGCGCCCGCAGCGCGCTGATGTTCATCAAGCGCGATCTAGGCGCGGAACTGGCGCGTAGCGTCGCCGAACGCGTGATGCCTGGCATGGCTGCGACATGGGTTCCGCTGCCCGCCGAGGGCGGCACGCTGAGCGTGGCAGAAAAAATCCGCGCGGCCGCGCGCTGGATGGAAGCGAACTGCGACCGTCCTGTGTCGGTTGCCGACGCAGCCCAGGTCGCCGCCATGAGTGAGCGCAATTTCCTGCGTCGTTTCAAGCATGAGATGCATGTCACGCCGTCCGACTACCTGTTGCAGGTGCGTCTGCGCATTGCTTGTAACTTCCTCACTGAAACCGAACTGCCGGTCGACAAGATCGCGCGGCGCAGCGGCACCGGCAACGGCGACCGCCTTGCGAAGATCTTCCGGAAGCGCATGGCGCTGTCGCCAACCGAATATCGCGCCCGCAGCCGGCTTGCCTCCTCGGAGCTCTGACAGTAGATCGCGTCTGTAGGGCAGGCGCGTCTCAAGGCCGCCGCGCGGACGCGCGGCGGTATCCTCGTTCTTTGTCGAGCAGTTTCTTACGGGCACAGTGGCATGGGCAACCAGGTGTTGGCGACGGCACTGCCGGAAGTGAAACTGATCGAGCCCGAAGTGTTTGGCGACCCATTCGGTTTCTGCTATGAGAGCTTCGCCGCGGACGAGTTTACCGCCGACGTCGCACGCGGTTTCGACTTCGTGCAAGACCGGCATCTGCGCGCGGTGCATAGGGTGCTGCGCGGACTGCACTATCAAGTCCAGCGTCCGCAAGGCCGGCTCATGCAGGTCGTGGCAGGCGAAATTTTCGATGTTGCCGTGGACGTGCGGCTCAATTCGCCGAACTTCGGCAAGTGGTGCGGCACGCACCTGAGCGCGGAAAACCATCGGCAGATCTGGGTGCCCCCGGGCTTCGCGCATGGCTTCGTCGTGCTTTCCGACGTCGCCGAGTGCCTGTGGAAAACGACCGAGTACTGGTTTCCCGAACTGGAGCGCTGCATCTTGTGGAGCGATCCGGACATCGGCATTGAATGGCCGATCGATTTCGAGCCGATTGTCGGCGCGAAGGACGCTGCCGGGCGGCGTCTATACGAAGCCGAGAACATGGCTTAGCGCGCATGCGCGGTCACAGTTGGGTTGTCGCTACTGCACAGCGCGCTCATAGGCTCACAATGCGCCGTTGCTACCTCGCGGCCACCACCGCGCCGACACTCGCGGCCACCACGAACAAAGTGCCCGCGACCTGCAGAATACCCATCGGCTGATGCAATACGACAAAGCCTGCCACCGCGCCGATGGCTGGCTCTGCACTCATCAGGATACCGAACGAACCTGCGGGCATATGACGCAACGCCACCATTTCCAGCGCATAGGGCAGTAGAGGAACGAGTATCGCAAGGCCGGCGGTCACCGCGAGTTGGCCTGCGGCCACGTGTATGCCGCTTTGTGCAAGACCGAAAGGCGTGGCCACGAGCGCCGCTGCGATCAGCGAGACCGACAGGCCTTCAAGACCGGCGAACAGCTTGCCGGTCTTTTTCATCAACACGATGTAGCTGCCCCAGCCGCAAGCGGCGGCAAGCGCAAGGAATACGCCGAGCGGTTCACCCACCCAGCCGCCGCGATCGCGCGAAAGCAGCACGACGCCCGCAATCGCCAGCGCGGGCCATAGAAGCGCGCGTGCACGGCGCACGGCCAGGGTTGCCACCGTCAGCGGCCCGAGAAAGTCGATCGCCACCGCGAGGCCGAGTGGAATACGTTGAAGCGCCGCGAAAAAACACAACGTCATGCCGGCCATCGCAGCGCCGAGCGCGCCTGCGGCGAACCAGTGCGCGCGCGAGTAGCTGCGAACGCGCGGGCGCACCAGCACGGCGAGCACGAGGGCGGCCCAGCAGAGCCGCAGCCAGGTGGTGCTGAGCGAGCCGTAGACCGACATGGTCGGTTCGGAAAGCGCGGCGCCGAACTGGACGCTCGACATGGAGAGCACGCACAGCAAAGCTGCACCGGCTGCGGCGCGCGCAGGTTTAACGTCGGCCGGCTCGGGGGCGGCTGCACACTTGATTGTCATGTCCTGCATGGTTTTTTGGCGTCGCTGTGGGAATGTTCACGCTATCTTATCGGCTCCCGCGCTACTAAGATAAGTTGATATTTCTTATGCCGACTTCAACAATCGTGATGACCCGTGACCTCGACAGCAGTCTGCTTCGCACATTTGTCACCGTCGCGGAGACGGGTGCGGTGGGCGTGGCCGCAATCCGACTTGCACGCACCCAGGCGGCGGTGAGCATGCAGTTACGCCGTCTCGAAGAAGACCTTGGTCAGCGGCTGCTTGACCGTTCGCCACGCGGCGTGCAACTGACCGAAGCCGGTCATCTGCTGCTGCCATACGCGCACGCGATTCTCGGCGCGGGTGCCGATGCGCGGCGCGCGCTGAGCGCGGGGCAGGTGTCGGGCACGGTACGGCTCGGCATGCTCGAAGACATCGCCGTCGGTCGTTTGCCGCGTGCGTTGCGGCGTTTTTCGATTGCCTATCCGCGCGTCGCGCTCGAAATCGTCGTGGACAGCAGCGCCGCTTTATCCAGGCGGCTCGTAGACGGCGGCCTCGATGTGGTCGTTGCAGATCCCGCGTTGGTGAACGGCACGCCTTTGCTCACATGGACTCAACCGTTGTTCTGGGTCGGTGCGCGCGGCTATTCGCGCGATGCCGAAGCGCTCTTACCGCTGGTCGCTTTCGGCGACACATGTCTGTGGCAAAAGAATGTGTTGACGGCGCTGCGCCGCGCCGGCATCGGCTGGCGCATCGTGTGTACGAGCACCAGCTTGCCGGCGGTGCAGTCGGCGGTCGAAGCGGGGCTCGGCGTGTCGGTATTGCTCGAAGGCAATATTCGTTCGGAGTCCATGAGAATTCTCGGTTGTGCCGATGGCTTGCCCGATGCGCCCGCTGCGGATTTCGGCCTGTTCACACGCGAGATCGCGGGCGCGCAGGACGCAGCGGTGCAGACGTTGCAAGGTTTTCTATGCGAGGAGTTGCATCTGGGCATGCGGGAGAACGACTCGCGCGTGCTGTCGGCGGAATGAAGCAGATATCAACGAGGGAATGCTGGAGGCGCGTTGGACGCGCTGGAAACTGGGGCACACGTACAGCGCGATGCGCGTGCTGCGTTGCGGAGAAGCCCGGCGTGAGCGGCAACTATTGCAATACACCGTGGCAGGTATTGCAACAGGTTGTTCGCACGCGCCGGGGCGGGTATTCCTCCGCTTATACAGCCGATGCGGTGATCAGCGCCGCATCACGCCCATCAGCAAGGTGACGAGGAAAATCACCACGAAGATGAAGAACAGCACCTTGGCGATCTCCGTCGCGCCGGCGGCGATGCCGCCAAAGCCGAATACCGCGGCGATGATAGCGATGACGAAGAAGATTGCAGCGTATCGAAGCATGAGGCCTCCCACCGATGAATACTGGATTGAAGTAGAACGGCGGCTCGCTCGGGTCCAGGTCCCTGAACGAGCGATCTGCCGGCGAGCGATGTTGAGCAATGGCTGTGCCTGCGCCGCGAACTGTCAGCGGCGACCCTGCCGTTGTTTCACTGAAACGACACGCTAAGCGCCGCGGAGCGGCCTCATGCCGTGAAAAACGGATATCGACCGACGATAACGTTTGCGCGAGTCAATAAGCTCGCTGCCGCATCGACCGGCGCCTGAGTTAATTTGCGCCGCATCACAAAAGCGGCGTGTCAAATGAAAAAAAGTTAATCAGCATTTAATATGGTTGGAGGAGCGTGGATGTCATGGCTCCAAAATAGCGAGATCTCGTGGGGCTGCCCTCGAGTTGCTGAACAAAATCTGCCCCGAACGTGACCGCATTAACGCCAACTTGCCACCGCGAAATCAGCGTTATCTACCCGTCGCGAAATGGCACAAATCGGGTTTTAGCGATTTCCACGGGAAGTCCATCGAACGGTTTCCAGCAAAAACGATTTACCCCAGATCACTTCCCCAAACGCCCGACGGCGGAATCCCGGCGGCCCTTCTCTCGCACCGGATTGCGCATGAAATAGCCATCTGCGGCGGCGTGTCCGCTGGCAGCCTCGCTGACACGACACTGGCGCCCCGAGACCTATCTTGCTCGCTTAAGCCGGCTCGAAGGATCCCGCTGAAAACGATTAAATCATTCCCGGATTGTTAATTGTTGTCAGGCCGAATCATTTTGGACACCACGGGTGGTGAAGAGGTGAAACGTTTGCGCCGTCATATAGGATTGAGTAGCACAGTAGTTCCTTGATGTTCAGGGCGTTTTTGGCGATTGTTGGTAAAAAACCCGTGCGCCAGAATACTCGTGCAATTTGAAAAAACAGCTATTAGAATGCGCAGCCTGGACGCGGGGCGGCTATTAATGCCAGAGAGGCTGTGGCGATGTTTCATTACGCCGTTGTAAAGGTCGGTGCAGCGCGCGTCGAAAGAGGGGCGGTCAATCGAGTGGGCTGCGGTAATGCCCAAAAAAAGCCGCGTTCAATGCGGGCCGGTAAAAGAGCATAAACCGAAGAAGAAATCACATGCCATTGGGGATTCAAACGATCGGGGGTGCGCGCCGGGCGCTTCGCAACGGGCCGGGCGGCGAGACGACGTCGGCGCGTCACGAGCGGGGACGCGCTCAGCCGCGCCTCATGCGTGTGTCCGGGTGCGCTCTCCTTGCGGCGCTCGCGATCGTCTACGGCAGCGCGAGCGCTCAGTCGACGTCATCGCAATCCCGATCCGCGACGTTACCCGCGGCACCGCTGGCTCAGGCAGAAGCGCGCACTGCGCAAGCGGGTCCCTCTACGTCAGTCAATCTCGCGTTTTTCGACGGCGCCAATGTGCCGGTCGACTTGTTGCAAGCGTTCGATGCCGTCGTCGTCGATCCGTCGCGCGGTTTCGATCCGGCGGCGAACCCGTTGCGGCATACGGTATGGCTCGCACGCACCAATGGGAATGCCGTTGTCAACTCGCCCAGTGCATTCGTCGCGAGCGTGATCGAGCCGCTGTGGCAGCGCGGTTTTCACGGGTTCCTGCTCGACACGCCGCAAGCGCTTGCATCGATCGACGCGATTCGCGCGGCGCATCCCGACGCGCGAATCGTGATCGGCGGCGATGACGCGCTTACGCTCGCCACGCTGCATGCCAAAGCGCTGTATGCGGTGGTGGGCCCGTCGCTCGTGAGCGGCCCGAGCGCGAGCGGTGCCGGACAGATCGTCGTTTCCGCAGACGACCGTGCCGTCCGCGTCGCCGCGGCGCAAGCGTTCATGCGGCGGACGGGCGTGCCCGTCGTGTCAATCGAATACTGCGGCGCCGATGACCGCGCGTGCGTGCGCAGGACGGCGGCCCAGGTGGTGGCGACGGGCGTCACGCCCTATGTGACCGACTTGGCGCGCGACGTGGTCGGCATCGGCGCAATCGAAGTGCTGCCGCGCAAGGTGCTGGTCGTGCAGGACACGGGCGAAGATTTGCTGCTCGACGAAACCCCCGGCGTGCGCGACCTGGCAATGCCGCTGAACTATCTCGGCTATGACGTCGAGTACGCGAACGTCAACGACACGCTTCCCGATGACATCTCGCCCGATCGCTACGCGGGCGTCGTTGCGTGGCTGCAGGGCAGCGGCACGCAGGACAGTGCCGTGTGGCGCAGATGGGTCGATGCGCGCATCGCCGCGCGCGTTCCCGTTGCGTTTCTTGGACAGTTCGGTTTCGACGCGGCCGAGGACGAAGGACGCGCGCTCGATCTGCAGGCAGTGCCGGGTCCCTTCAGCGACAAGGTAGACGTCGTCTCGCGCGATCCGATGATCGGCTTCGAGATCGATCCCAAGCTCGGCCCGCGCGATCTGACGGGCGTTCAGGTCGGCGCAGCCAGCCGGCCGCTGTTGCGGGTAAAGAGCGGTCAGGCGACGCTGGACCCGGTGGCGATCACGCCATGGGGCGGCTTCGCGATGAGCCCGTACACGGTCGTGTCGCTCAACGGCATCGACCAGGAGCGCTGGGCGATTCAACCGATTTCGTTCCTCACGGCCGCATTGCGTCTGCAACAGATGCCGTCGCCTAGCGTGACTACCGAAAACGGGCGGCGCCTTTTCATGTCGCACGTCGACGGTGACGGTTTCGCGTCGCGCGCGGAATTCCCCGGTGCGGACTATTCGGGCGAAGCGCTGTATCAGCAGATTTTTACCCGCTACAAGGTGCCGATGACGCTGTCCGTCATCGAGGGTGAGGTGGGTCCCACCGGGCTTTACCCGAAGATCTCGCCGCGCCTCGAAGAGATTGCTCGCAAGATGTTCGCGCTGCCGTATGTCGCAATCGGCACGCATACTTACTCGCATCCTTTCGACTGGGGCAGCGTGGACGCGAAGACGGGCGAACGTGTGGACCGCGGCGGCGGCGATACTGCGTTCTCGCTGAACATTCCGAACTACACGTTCGACATCGACCGGGAGGTAACCGGCTCGATCGATTACATCAACACGCGCCTTGCGCCTCCCGGCAAGAAGACGACCATTCTGCAATGGCCCGGCAACTGCAAGCCGCCCGCGGTGGTGGTGCGCAAGGTCTATGCGGCGGGCGTCGCGAACGTGAACGGCGGCGACACCGTCATTACGAAGAGCGCGAGCAGCTGGACCAACATCGCGCCGATCGGCGTCGACAAGGGGCCGGGTGCGTATCAGGTGTACGCGCCGAATCAGGACGAGAACGTCTACACGAACGACTGGCTGGGTCCGTTCTACGGTTTCACGCGCGTGCTCGAAACCTTCGACATGACGGACAAGCCGTTGCGTTTCAAGCCGATCGACCTGTACTACCACATGTACAGCGGCACCAAGGTCGCTTCGCTGCGCGCGCTCGACCAGATTTTCACGGCGGTGCTCAAGCAAGCCGTACTGCCCGTGCAGATGACCGATTACACGCAGAAGGTGCTCGACTGGCGTTCGTTCGCTGTCGCACGCGCGGTGCGCGGCGACGTCGACGCGGATGCAGGTGCAGGTGCCAACGGCGGCAAGCGCGCGGACGGCGACTGGATCGTGCGCGGCAACGGAGACGTGCGCGAGTTGCACTGGCCGCTGTCGACGGCGCCGGATCTGCACGCATCGGCCGGCGTCACCGGCTATTCGGCCGGCCCCGACGGCACTTATATCCACATCGCAGACGGCGCCGCTCGCGTGTCGTTCAACGGTGCCGATGCTCGCGATAGCTCGGCGGGAGCGCTTTCGAAAGCAGGCGCATTGCCCTACATCGCCGAAGCGAACGGCTTCGTTCGCAACTTCAGGCGCGGCGCAAACGGCATGTCGTTTGAATTCGGGGGCTACTACCAGCCGTTCGTCAGGCTTGCCCACGCGGGCAGTTGCAGTGTGAATGTCGCCGGACGTCCCGTCGCCGTGCACCGCGACGCCGCAGGCTTGCGTTTCGACACCCCGGCCTCCGCCGGTCTGGAGGTGAACTATCAGCCCGTCGAGATTTCCTGTGAGCGCTAAACGTCCCCGTATCGCACCGACCTGGCTCGTCTGTCTGATGGCGGGCGTCGTACTGCTGACGATATACGGCGTGTCGCCGCGCGGCGGCTTGCGCCAGCGCGTGGCGTCGGTCGGGGCGCCCAGCGACCTGAGCGTCGCGTATCTGGAAGCATGGTCGAAGGTGCGGCCGGATAACGAGGAGTTTCTCTCGTTGCTCGGCGCGCAGTATTCGTATCTGGGACGCACCGCCGACACCGAGCGGATCGCCGCACGCATGGATGCGCTCGGCACCGACGACATGCATCGCACCGCGACGATGCTGCGTCTTTCGGTGGCGGAGCAGCGCACCTTTGCGATTCCCGAAGACGATCCGCGCCGCGCCCGCGAACTGAGCGATCTGCGCGTGCATTTGCAGGAAGCGGCAAAGCTGCAGTGGGCGCCGAAGGACCTCGAATGGCTCGCACAACGCGCGGCTGCCGTCGGCCTGCCCGATCTCGCGGTGCAACTTTACGCGCGGCTCTCGGCTAACGATCCCGATGGCCGCAACAAGTGGGACACGCAGATCACGCGCTACGCGCTGCAAGTGGGCGACTATCGCGCGGCCGCGGATGCCTGGTTCCGTCAGCAGGCTGCGGCTCGCACGCGCGACGAACAGCGCCGTTGCTTCGTGGCGGGCCTGCGCGCGTTGCAGTCGGGCAATCTGCTCGACGACGCGCTTGCCGCGGCGGATGCACATGGCAGCGCGCTCGCCGACGATCCGGCGACGCTCGTCGTGCTGCTGAATCTCGCGCGTGCCGCGAACCGGCCGCAAGCGGTCGATCGCTACGCGAAGATGCTGGCGCGCTATACGTCGAACGAATTGCGTGAGATGCCGCCGCAAGGGCTGCCTTCGCCCCGCGCGCAATACGCGTATATGGACGGACCTGTCGCGCGGCCCGGCGGCTTCGTGCTCGCGAGTCTGCGCGAGGCGATGCACGGCGAGGCGCAAAACCGGGGCACCGTGCGCGTCGTTCGCATTGCGACTGCAGCGACCCCGGCAAGCCGAGCAACACCGGCAACCCAGACTAACCCGGACCCCGGCATCGCAAACACCGTATTCCAGGCGTTCGTCGAATCCGGCGACCTGCCCAACGCGCAGAAAATCGCCGCGCAGCAGGTGCAGCGCGATCCGCGCTCCACAGTGTGGGTCAAGCGACTTGCTGAAGTGGCGGAATGGAATCGCGACCCTTCGCTCGCGCTGAAGTCGTGGCTCGAATATGCACAGGTGTCAAACGATCCCGTTGGCTGGCAAAACGTGCTGCGTATCGCACCAATGCTCAACGACGACGAAGCGTATCTCGTCGCGCTGGTCCACCAGGCGCGCGCGAAGCCCGGCGACATGAAACTCGTCGACAGCGTCACCGCCACCTATGAACGTCTTGGCCGGCCCGACGACGGTCTGGCGTTCCTGCGTTCGCTGCCGCGCGGCGCGAATGCCGATGCGATCGATCAACGTATAGGCGCGCTTGCCGAGCGGGCAGGGCACGACGAAGAGGCGCTCGCCACCTACCGCGCGGTGCAGGCCCGTCATCCGAACGACGCAACGGCCGCGCTGCGCACGGCGAGTGTGCTGTACCGCAAGGGCGACTATCGCGCCTCGCTCGCCGCGTTGTCCGCCGCGCGAGCAGGCGCAAAAGACGGTGACGAAGTTTTCTGGCGCAACTACGCCGAACTGGCGCGACTGCAGCAGCGCGACGACGACGCTAACGAGGCGTATCGCCACCTGCTCGCGAACGGCATGGCGACGCGGGAAGACCTCGGCGAAATGACGGATTTCTACGACCCGTATCCGATCGACGCAGGCCGCATTGCCGAGTTGCGCTTTCATCGCGAGCACACGGCGCGTGCGTTGCGCGACGCGATCTACTACTACCTCGACGCGCAGGCATTGGACCGGATCGCGACGCTTCTCGCGAATCTCACACCGGACGAGCGCAAGACCGCCGACGCATCGCCTGCATTGCTGGGCGTACGCGCCGAATACTATCGCCTGATGGGTGAGCCGCAAAACGCGCTCGCCGATCTGAAGCGGGCGGTGGACCTGCCCGGCGCGGGCTCCGACGTGAGCGCCGCGTATCTATGGACCCTCGTCGACTACGGCAGCGACGCGGATCTGCGCGCCGCGCTCAAGCGCTGGCGCGGCAATGCCGTTCAAAGCTCGGCGTTGTGGGGTCCGTTCGCCGCCGCCGAAATGCGGCTGAACCGGCCCGTCGCCGCGCTCGACTATCTGCGCCGGCAGGCGGGCATGATGTCGCGCGATCCGCTGTGGCTCCTCACCTATGCCGACGCACAGGAACAGTCGGGGCACGCGGGGCAGGCCTGGACCATCCGCAAGAAGGTGTGGCTGCAACTGCAGGACGAACAGGCGAAGCTCGCGAAACTCCACGGCGCGCAGCGCGCTTCGATGCGTGGCCGCGCCGCGCAGGACGCCGAAACGGCCGCCGATCTGCGCGGCCGGCGTGTGACGTTATCGACGGAGTTTGCAACGGGTGACGTCTCCGCCGCATTGCTCGACGACCTCATGTCCACGCACGCGAGGCCAGCCGACATCGCGCAACTGCGCCGCACCCTGATCGGCAACGCGAAGGGTTTGCCCGGCGGTGCGCCGATGCAAGGCGCCGATCTGCCGCAAAACCCGCAGGTGCGCGGCGCGGTTGCGAAGGACGTCGCGGTTGCATGGGCGCTGTCGCACGAAAGCAATCCGCTTGCGAAGCGCTGGCTCGCGCAGCAGTATGCCGAACGCCTGTCGCGTCCCGCCGACGCGCGGCTCACGATTGCGCTCGCCGAGAACAACGTGGGCGAGATGGAGCGGCTGCTCGACCTGGAGCGCTCGCGCTTGCCGGTCTACGACCGCATCGACGCGACCATCGCCGTCGATCATCCTGATCGCGCGCAGCAGCTCGCATTCGACGCCCTTGGCGGCGCGCCAGAAGACACCGAACTTCACACGCGGGTCACGGAGACGACGCTCGACTGGCCGCAATCGATCGACGCGAATGTCACCAACTACGTCGAGCATCCGCTCGATTACGTCGAGGCAACGCTTGCCGGCAGCCGCAAGATCGCCGAGCGTTATCTCGTTGGCGTAACTGCGGTCCAGCATTTTCAGCATTCGACCGACATCACCCAACTTGTCAACGTGCCCTCGGTGGACCGATGGCTCAACATCTACGGCGAGCGGCGCACGCGCGACACGTCGTTCACGATCACGGGCGGCAGGCGTGTTGCGTCCGCCTCGTTCTACACGCTCGATCTGGCGGGAGAGGTGGGCCGCAACTCGGCCCTGACGCTCGGGCTCCGCGCGGGCCGCAATCAGGTTGCGGACGAAACCCAAACGCTGCTGGTCGGCGGCATGAAAGACAACGTGATCGGCGATTTCACATATCGCATGACGCAGCACATCACGCTCACAGGCAGCGTGGAGGCGGACCGTTTCTACAGCCAGGCGCGCACCTATATGGGCAGCGGCGTGCTGTCGACGGGCGAGGTGAGTTACCGGATTCCCACGCAGTACCCGGACTACACGCTGCGCGCGGTCATCACGCATGGCGGCTATGGCGCAAGCGGCCAGGCGGATGGCCTGATCTCGCGTCTGTTGCCGGTCGCGCTGCAACCGGCCACGCCGCGCGACTTCATGCCCGACACCTATACGCAGTACGGCTTCTTCTTCGGCGCGGGCAACGATCTGCTCGAACAGTACACGCACCGCTGGCGGCCTTTCTTCGACGTCGGCCTGCTGCACGATTCGATACAGGGCTGGGGGCCGCAAATGAGCGTGGGTATCGCAGGCACCGTGTTCGGCGGCGATCATGTCGCGGTGTTCCTGCAACATCAGCGCGTGTCGAAGATCGGCACGCCTGTCACGGTGCTGGGCGCGCGTTACAGCTGGTACTACTGATTACCGATTCTGTTCGACTGACAACGCGGGCGTATCGCGCCTGCGACGAATAACGACGTTACTGAGGAGTGGTTCGATGAACAACATGAAAAGATGGTCCGGCCTCATCAAATGGTCCGCGGCGGTGACGGCCACGGCACTCGTGCTCGGCGCGTGCGGTTCCATCCGCCAAACGGGCTCGCCGGCGCTGGGCGCCAAGGACTCGGTTGCGGTCGTGTCGATGGCGAACTTCACCGAAACACCGGCGGCGGGCAGCAGCGCGGCTGCGATCGCGGCCAACACGCTGCGCGCGAACGGCCTGACGGATGTGCGGATCGCTCCCGCCGATGCATCGGCGAACGCGATGTTCGATACCGCGCAGCGCGATCTCGGCGAGAAAAAACTCGCATGGGCGCGTGAGCAGCATGTGAAATACGTGCTGACCGGCGCAGTGGAAGAGTGGCGCTACAAGGTGGGCGTGGACGGCGAGCCGGTAGCGGGCGTCACCTTCGAACTGATCGACGTCGCATCGGGTCAGGTGGTCTGGAGCGCCACGGGTTCGAAGAGCGGCTGGACGCGCTCGAGCCTTGCAAGCGTCGCTTCGTCGTTGATCGGCAGTCTGTTGTCGCCGCTGCGCTCGCGTGGTTGATCCACGCGCTGCGCAGGCACGCTGTCATTCGTATCTCGAGATGTCATGAGGAGTCGGCCGTGAATACCGTCACCGCGCAATCCGCCGCCAGTGCGGCGAAGCCGCGCCATTCGAATCCGCTCGGCAACCTGAGCGCGTTGCGGCGCATCGTTGCGCCCGCGGTGGCTCGGCCGTTTTCAATTGTCGAGACGATCGTGTTCGTTGCGGCGGCCGGCGCGTTGAGCTGGGCGCTCGACCGCAACGACCCGTTCCTGCTGCATACTGGTTTTCCGTGGCTATGGTTCGCGCCGCTGATCGTCGCGTTGCGCTACGGCACGCTGCTCGGCTTGCTCGCCTGCGCGATGCTGATCGGCGCATGGCAGGTGCTGATGCGCGGCAGCACCGACGCATGGCCGACGCTGTTCTTCACCGGCGGCCTGTTGCAGACCATCGTTGCAGGGCACTTCGGCGATACGTGGGGCAACCGGGCGCAACGCGCGAACGCGTTGAACGACTATCTGAACGACCGGCTCGTCGCAATTACGAACAGCCATTACCTGATGCGCCTGTCGCACGAGCGGCTCGAAAAAGATCTTTTGTCGAAGCCGACCACGCTGCGCGATTCGATTACCGAACTGCGCCGTCTGTCGGTCGCGCACGGGCTCGATAGTGCGAAGGACGTGCCGTCGCACGATCTGCCGGGCGCGCACGCGCTGCTCGAATTCGTCGCGCAGGCATGTCAGATCGAAGTGGCCGCGCTGTACCCCGTGCACGGCGGCAAGCTCGGGCGTGAAGCACTCGCCCGGATCGGCGATGCGTTCGATCTCGACCCGCGCGACGAACTTGTCGCGCGGGCGCTCGAAACGCAAGCCGTCGCGCATCTGAAGAGCGGCGAGCATTCTTTCACGAACACGGGCCTTCTCGTGTGTGCGCCGATGATCTCGGCGGACGGGCGGCTCATCGCCGTGCTGACGGTCAAGCGCATGCCGTTCCTGTCGCTGAACTTCGACAACCTGCAATTACTGCTGGTGCTGCTCGGCTATTACGCCGACGGCGTCGAACACTCGCAGCAGGTACGCACGATCCTCGATGCATTGCCCGACTGCCCATACGAATTCGCGCTCGACGTGAGCCGCCTCACGCGCCTCGAACACGCGGCGGGCATTACTTCGTCGCTCGTCGCGCTGGTGTTCCCGCACGACGACGAGGGCGACTCGTTCTTCGAGCATGTGATGCGTCGCCGCCGTGCTCTCGATCTGATGTGGCCGGTCAAGGCCGAGGGGCAGTCGGTACTGATCAATCTGATGCCGGCAACCGATGCGACCGGCGTGGACGGCTATCTCGCGCGTATCGAAGCGAGCCTGCGCGCGCAGTTCAATCTCGATCTCGAAGGCGCGCGCATCGGCGTGCATACGCTGCATCTCGGCGGCGAGCCGGGTCCGGCGTTGAAGCGTCTTCTCGTGCGCAGTGGCGTCGATGTCTGAAACCGTGCGCCCTCACTCCATAGGCCGCGCGTCGCGCGTACTTCGCGCTTTCGTCGGTCTCGCCGCTTTCGCCGGCATCGTGCTCGTCGTGCTGGTGCAATGTGCTTTGGTCTGGCGCGTCGCGAACGGGCAAATGGCGTTCGACCCGCTGCTGCCCGTCGTCGCGATCAATCTGATCGGCGGTGCATTGCAGGCGCTCCTGTTTCGCGCGCTGTTACCGCAGCACTATCGCGAGCCGCGCGGCTGGAGCTTGTTGCTGCTGTGGCTCGGATGCGCATTCGTGCCGCTGTTCGGCGGCCTCGTCGTGCTTGTGAGTTGTGCGTGGGCCGCCTGCTATCCGCGTTCACACAGCGGCGAGGAGCTGGACGATGTGCCGGCGCCCGAATTCGTCACGCACCTGATGTCGCGCGTATCGCATGGCGGCGGCGCGCGCTTGCAGGCGCGCATCGTCAATACGCAGGTGAATGCGTCGGATCGCCTGTCGGCGCTCGTCGCTATCCAGAGCATGCCGACCCGCACCACGGGCACGCTGCTGCGCGAACTGCTTGCGGACCCGGTTGAAGACGTGCGCCTGATTGCTTACGGCACGCTGGACCAGGCGGAAAACGAAGTGACGCAGCGCATTTTCCAGACCGGGCAAAGCCTCGAGATGGCCAGCACCGACGATCAGCGTCACGCGATCAATCGTCAGCTTGCGGAGTTGTACTTCGAGCTGATCTATCAGAACCTGGTGCAAGGCGCCGTCTACCGGCACACGCTCGAACAAGCCGATCGCCACGCACGCGCGGCGCTCGCGATCGACGACGGCGACGCCGCGCTGTGGATGATTCGCGGCCGCCTCGCTCTGGCGAACGACGCCGCAGACGAAGCGGCCGACTACATGGCGCGTGCCCAGGCGCTGGGCTTCCCACGCGAGCGTCTGGTGCCGTGGCTTGCCGAAGTCGAATTCCTGCGCGGGGATTTTGCGCGCGTATCCGAACTGTTGGCGTCGCTCGGCAATGCCGCGACGCTGCCGATGCTCAAACCTGTTGCGCGTTACTGGTCAACATGAAACCCTCACTGCTGCGCCGCGCCGCGGACGCCGATGTCTGCCTGCTGCTCGAAGGCACGTTCCCCTATGTGCGCGGCGGCGTATCGAGCTGGGTCAACGGCATGATCCGCTCGTATCCGGAGCTGCGCTTTTCGATCGTGTTCGTCGGCAGCCGCGAAGAAGACTACGAAGGCGCGGCGTATGCGCTGCCGGATAACGTCGCCCATTTCGAAGTCCACTATCTTTACGAAGCGGCTCATGCCGATAAAGACGCGTCGCGTGAAATTCCCGGCGACGCGCAGGCATTCGCGCGCTCGGCCGCATTGCACGACGCATGGCGCAACCGCGGCAGTTCCGACACAGCGTCGGACCCTGGCGCGCTGATGGCTGACATGGTGCAAATGATCGGCGACAACGGACCGCTGAACGAGGAGCAGTTCCTGTCGAGCCGCGCCGCATGGGACTTCATCGTCGACCAGTACGATCGGTATTGCACGGACCCGTCATTTACCGACTACTTCTGGACCGTGCGCATCATGCACAAACCGTTGTGGCAGCTTGCGCGCGTCGCGGAGCAGGTGCCGCCGGCGAAGGTGTACCACACGGTTTCGACGGGCTATGCGGGTTTTCTCGGCGCGCTGCTGCATTACCGTAGCGGTCGGCCGCTGCTGGTGTCGGAACACGGCATCTATACGAAAGAGCGCAAGATCGATCTGCTGCAGAGCCAGTGGATACGCGACAACCGCGGCGCATTCGAGCGCGACATCTCGAAGATCAGTTACTTCCGCGAACTGTGGGTGCGTTTTTTCGAAGCGCTCGGCAAGCTCGCCTACGACGCCGCCGACGACATCGTCGCGCTGTACGAGACCAATCGGCAACGGCAGATTGCAGACGGCGCACTCGCTTCGCGCACGCGCAACATTCCGAACGGCGTGGACGTCGACGCACTGGCGCCGCTCGTCGAACAACGCGTCGCACGGCCGCGCAACGTAGTCGCGCTGATTGGCCGCGTGGTGCCGATCAAGGACATCAAGACCTTTATTCGCGCGCTTTTTGTCGCGTCGCGAACCATGCCGGATATCGAAGGCTGGATCGTCGGACCGGAGGAGGAAGATGCGGCCTACGCGCTCGAGTGCCGCGCGCTGGTGCAAAGTCTCGGGCTCGCAAAGAACGTGAAATTCCTCGGGTTCCAGCGCATCGACGAAATCCTGCCGCGAGTGGACGTCATCGCGCTGACGTCGATCAGCGAGGCGTTGCCGCTCGTGGTGCTGGAAGGCTTTGCAGCGGGCGTGCCTTCCATCACGACGGATGTTGGCTCGTGCCGTCAACTGATCGACGGTTACGGTGACGAAGACCGCGCGCTGGGCTCGGCCGGCAGCGTCGTGCCCATTGCGAATCCGGCAGCGTTCGCGCAGGCCGTGCTCGATCTGCTCGGCGACGAACCGCGCTGGCTCGCGGCGCAGCAGGCGGGCCTTGCGCGGGTGCGGCGTTTTTACACGAAGAAGCAGATGATCGATCAATACGGCGTGCTGTATGAACGGCTGACGGCCGCGCCGACACGTGACGGTCGCGAGAGAGGCAACGCGGCCGCTGCGCACGGCGGCTGCCCGATGCATCACGGCAACGCGCAAACCCAACCGCAAGAGGTGCGCTGATGGCCGGCATCGGTTTCGAGCTCCGCAAGATACTCAAGCACCAGACGCTTTTCGGCGTCGCGCGCGCCTATGCGTACGCGGGGCTGATCAGCTCCGGGCCGCTCATTCTGTCGATCTTCGGTATCCTGATCATTGGTGTGCTGAGCCTCGCGTTCGTGATTCCAAAGTACGCGATCGTGCAGTTCCAGGTGTCGGTGACTTACCTCGTCGCGTGCAGCCTGATTCTGACCGGGCCGCTGCAACTGTCGTTCACGCGCTTTATCTCCGACCGCCTGTTCGAAAAGCGCGACGACCTCGTGCTGTCGAACTATAACGGCGTCGTGCTGATTTCAACGGCAGCCTCGGGCGTGCTCGGCGTGATCGCGGTCGCATTCGGCTTTCGCGGCGAGTCGCTGATCTACCGGCTGCTGATGGTGGCGGGGTTCGTGGTCGTCAGCAATATCTGGATCGCGGTGATTTTCCTGTCGAGCGTCAAGCAGTATCGGCAAATCCTCTATGTGTTTGCGCTCGGCTACGGCTGCACCGTTGCGTTCGCGTTGATGCTCAACCATCATGGACTGCCGGGGCTGCTAGGCGGCTTCGTGGCGGGTCATGTCGTGCTGCTCGCCGGGCTGTCCGGGCTGATCTACCGCAACTACCGCAGCGAACGCTTCATCTCGTTCGAGGTGCTGCAAAAACGCTTTGCGTATCCGAGTCTTGCGCTCGTCGGACTGCTGTTCAACCTTGGCGTGTGGATCGACAAATTCATGTTCTGGTACGCGCCCGACACCGGCGCGCGCGTGATCGGACCGCTGCACGCGTCGGTGATCTACGATATTCCCGTATTCATTGCATACGTGTGCGTGATGCCCGGCATGGCAACCTTTCTCGTGCGGATCGAAGCGGATTTCGTCGAGTACTACGACCGCTTCTATGACGCAGTGCGCAGCGGCGCCACGCTGCGGCATATCAACGACATGCGCGATATGATGGTCGGCAGCGTGCGGGCAGGGCTGTACGAGATCGTGAAGGTCCAGACGGTCGTGCTGCTGTTGATCCTCGCGTTCGGGCACCTCGTGCTGGAAGCATTGGGAATTTCAACGCTGTATTTGCCGCTGCTCATCGTAGATGTGATCTCGGCAAGTTTGCAAGTGCTGCTGCTCGGCTTGCTCAACGTGTTCTTTTATCTCGACGCACGCCGTGCCGTGCTCAAACTCACGGCGGCGTTCGTCGTGCTGAACGCACTGTTCACGGGCATCACTCTCTGGCTCGGGCCGGATCTATACGGCTATGGATTCGCGCTCGCGCTGCTGCTCGTCGTGATGGCAGCCGTGACGCTGCTCGACCGAAAGTTCGCGTCGCTCGAGTACGAGACTTACATGTTGCGCAACCAGGCGGGGATTCGCGGATGAGTATCGGAAAACGTCAGCGCCACGACATGTATGCGTTTTATCGGCGCGTAGTATGCGCGGCGCGTCTGGTGCTGGTGGGCTTGCTGTCTTCGATTGCACATGAACGCGCGTGGGCCGACGCGGGAGCGGGGCCCTCGATTGCGCTCTTTTATGGCACGCAGCCGCCGGTTAGCCAGTTGCGCAACTTCGACGTCGCGGTGGTCGAACCCGACAGCGGATTCGAGCCACTGAAGCACAAGAATCCGGACACCGCGTGGTTCGCTTATGTGAGCGTAGGAGAGGTGGAGCCGCAGCGTCCGTATTACGCTGCCATTCCGAAGGCCTGGCAACTGGGCGACAACACGGTGTGGGGCGCGAAGGTGATCGATCAGGACGCGGCGGACTGGCCCGCGTTCTACGTGGAGCATGTGATCGCTCCGCTGTGGAAGAAAGGCTATCGCGGCTTTTTCCTCGACACTCTGGATTCATACCAGATCGTCGCAAAAACGGACGCGGCGAGAGCGCGGCAGGAGCGTGGTCTCGTTGCCGTGGTCCGCGCGATCAAGGCGCGCTATCCGCGTGCGCGGCTGATTTTCAATCGCGGGTTCGAGATATTGCCGCAGGTTCACTCGCTGATCTATGCGGTCGCATTCGAATCGCTGTACCGAGGCTGGGACCAAGCAGGGAAGCGCTACACCGAGATCACGCAGGCCGATCGCGACTGGCTGCTCGCGCAGGCGAAAACGATTCGCGAGCAATACCGGCTGCCGGTGCTCGCAATCGACTACTGCGCGCCGGCCGACAGCGTCTGCGCCGTCGACACCGTCAACAGGATCAGCGCTGCGGGCCTTGTTCCATACGTCACGGACGGCGGCCTGCAGACGGTCGGCGTGGGGCCGGCTCGCGCGGGGAGGCAGTGAGCGGTCGAAGGTAGTCCGCTTCAACGCAACTGCGTGACGGCCAGCAACAACACCATGCTGCCGATCGCGCCATCCAGCACACGCCATGCGCTTGCCCGGCGAAACAGCGGCGCAAGGGCTCGCGCGCCGTAGCCCAGCGCTATAAACCAGACGCAGCTCACCGTCATCGCACCGACGGCGAACGCGACGCGTGCGCCGTCCGGTTCGCGTGCCCCCGCAGTACCCACCAGTAGAAAAGTGTCGAGATAAACGTGCGGGTTGAGCCACGTGAAGGCGAGCGTCATAAGCACGATGGGCATCGCGCGTTGCGCGGGTTGTGCGCCTCGGTTCGCGTCGGCGTCCATCACCGCATGCCCGGGCCGCATTGCGCGGCGCAATGCATTGATGCCGAACCACGCGAGATAGGCGAGGCCAACGTACAGCATGACATGCACGAACACCGGATAACGCTCGATCAGCACCGACGCGCCGCCGACACCCGCGCAAATCAGAATGCAGTCCGATACCGCGCAAAGCGCGACGATCTTGCCCACGTGCGAACGCATGATGCCTTGCCTCAGTACGAAGGCGTTTTGCGCGCCGATGGTCACGATCAGCGACGCACATAACGCAGCGCCGTGGGAAAAAGACAGCCAGTTCATAGCGGATCCAGTAGACGGGAGAAGCGAATATGGCTAGTCTGCGGTTCTGTGCTTCATAAGAGAAGCTAATTTCGCTAACGCCGATTAAGGAACGCTAATGCTCGACTATGCGTTGCTCGACGCGCTCGCGGCCGTCGTGCGTCATGGTTCGTTCGACCGCGCAGCGAGTGAACTCAACGTCACGCCTTCGGCGGTATCGCAGCGGGTGAAACTGCTCGAGGAGCGAGTGGGCAGTGTGCTCGTCAAGCGCGGTCAGCCGTGTGTGGCGACAACTTCTGGCGCGTTGCTGTGCCGCCATACCGAACGCGTGCAACTGCTCGAAGCGGAATTGACCGGCCGCGTGCCGGCACTGCCGGGCGGTCTGGTCGAAGCATGGCCGACGCTGCGCGTGGCGGTGAACGACGACAGCGTCGGCACCTGGTTCATCGACGCAGTTGCGCCGTTTTGCGCCGAACGTCAAATGCTGCTCGACTTGGTGATCGACGATCAGGATCACACCGCGCAGCGGATTCGCGACGGCAGCGTGCAGGGCGCGGTGACCACTCAGGCAGAGCCGGTGCAAGGGTGCCGCTCGACGCGTCTTGGGCGCATGCGGTATCTCGCGGTCTGCTCGCCGGCGTTTCTCGCGCGTCATTTCGCGGACGGCGTCACGCGCGACAGTTTGCGGCGCACGCCGTGCGTGGATTTCAATCCGAAGGACCAGTTGCAAAAACGCTTCATGCGCCGCATCACGCGAGCGGAGGTCGATCCGCCGTTGCACTGGATTCCGCACGTCGCCGGCTTTCTGCGCGCGTGCGTGACGGGTCTCGGCTGGGGCATGTGTCCCGAGCGCATGATTGCGTCACATCTGGCGAGCGGCGAACTCGTGGATATGGCGCCAGGCAAGCATATCGACGTCGATCTCTACTGGCAGAGCTGGCGTCTGTCGATTGGCTGGCTGGACGACTTCAGCGCGGTATTGCGCAAGCGCGCGGCTGAGTTTCTGGATTGAGCGGCCTCGCCGCCACGGCCCGGCATGCGCCGGGCGGCGCACAGGCCGATTGGATCGGGAGTCCGGTTCTGCCTGCGGTGCAACAGCGCCGCGGGCAGAACCATCACGACTCACCTGACTGCCGACCCACCGCCGTCTGCCACCGGCGCGCTGTCTTCTGCCGCTGCCGCATCGCGCGTCTCCGGCATCGCCGCCCACACCAGCAAGACCGCCAGCGCACCTGCGGCGGCCAGTCCGAAAAACGCGACCGCATTGCCGAAATGATCGGCGATGAATCCGGCCGCGGTCGTACTCAGCGTCGCGCCGATGCCCGCGGCTAGCCCGAACAAGCCGATGCACAGGTTGTAGCGGCCCTTGCCGCCGGCCACATCGGCGGCGATCAGCGGCAGCATCACACCGAACACGGCCGCGCTCAAACCGTCGAGCATCTGCACGGGCACGAGCAGATAAGGGCTGCTGATTCCGGCGAACAGCAGCGCGCGGATCGGCAACGCCGAAAAGCCCAGCAGCAGGATAGGCCGGCGTCCCCAACGCTCGGCGGATCGGCCGACCCACGGGGACATCATCGCGACGATCGCCTGCGGCACGATGATGCACGCGGCGATCACGAGCTGCACGTTGTCGCCCATGCCGGCTGTCACTTCGCCGGCGGCGAGATTGAGCATCGCTGCATTGGACAGATGGAACAACACAATGCATGCGGCGAACAGCAGCATGCGCCGGTCGCGCAGCAACTCGCGCAGGCTTTCGCGGCGCTCGGTCTCTTGCGGCGTCGGCGCCGCTTTCGGCAACTGGATCGTGTCGGTGCGCTGGATCATCGCCAGTGCGAACAGCGCGGGCACGGCGAGCCCCGCAGTCAGCCAGAACACCGCGCGCGGCGAATAATATTCGCCGAATACGCCCATCAGCCCGGCCGCAACCGCGCTGCCGATCGACGCCCAGCGCGCATTGCGCCCGAGCCGGTCGCCGAGATTCGCACGTCCGACGAGCGCAAAGGAAATCGCGGCCAGTGCCGGCGTCAGCATGCAGCTGGCGAAGCCGTGAAAGACCTCGGCGGCGATCACCGGCAGCACAGTCGGACTCGTTGCCAGCAACACCGCGCTCAGGATGATCGCGAAGATTGCCCAGGCGGCCGCGCCCTTCTTGTTGCGCAACGCGTCGACCGCGGCGCCGCCCGGCACCTGACTCACCATTGCACTGATCGTGCCGACCGACAACGCCATGCCGATCTCGCCCTGCGTCCACTTGTGCGACGCGAGATAAGACGCGATGAACGGTCCAAAACCCGTCTGCACATTGGCGACGAAGAAGTTCAGCCAATCGAGCGCGCGCAGGCTTCGCGCCGTAACCAGAGTGCGGCCTGTCATCGGACCGCCCGTGCGTTGGAAGCGGCCGTGGCTGTCGGCCCGGACGCAGGCGCGGCAGCGGCAGCGGGCGCTGGCTGGGCCGGCGGCGCGGGCGGCGCGGGCGATACCGCGCGAATCGGCTTGTCGTTCGCGTAGGGTGGCGTCGCGTTGATCTGCGCATCGCTCAAATCGATTTGCGGATGCAGTTCCTTGTCTTTCGCGACGAAGCGCAGCGCCGACCAGTTCGCGGCAATCGTGCGCCGCTCCGTGCTCACCATGCCGTTGACGTCCAGCACGACTGCCTGCGGCTGCGCATTGGCGTCGATCAGCACGTCGATCACGCGGCCCACTTTCGCGCCGTTCGAGCGCTCGACCGTCGCATCGATCACCGGTAACTGCATCGCCGCGTTCGCCTTCGCCGGATTTACCGGAGTCGCCGACGGAATCAGCGTGATCGGCGCGGCTTTCGCGGTCGGCGTGAAGCGGAATGCGTTCCACGCGAAATTGACCTTGCGATCGCCGACCCCGAGGAAACCTTGCAGATTCACCACGACTTCGCGCGGCTTGCCGCTCGCGTCCGCGATCATGTCGATCGCTCGCCCGACCACTTTGCCGTCCGGTTTCTGCACCTCGCTGTCGAGCAGCGTATGCGCGTCGTTGCGCTCGATCGTGCGCAGCACGATCAGCGGCGGGGGCGGCGGCGGGGGAGGCGGCGCAGCGACGACGGGCGGCGGCGGCTCGACTTTGTGCGGCTTGACGACCGGCTTCTTCGGCTTCTTCGGCTGCTCGGGTTCGGCGGCTTCGGTCTCGACCGGCTCGGGCGCGGAAGCGGCCACCGGCGCGCTTGCGGCTTCGACCGGCATGACCGTGGCTTCGACGATCGGCGCCTGCTGCGTTCCCCACAGCAGACTGCTGCAGCCGGACAGTGCAAGAAGCGCCAGCAGCGCGAACGCCGCGAGGATCGTATGACGCCAGGCAGGAAGCGAGAAGCCGCCACTCATCAGGAAAAACTCCATGGACCGGTGCGGCTGTAGAGCGCCGCGATTGAACAGTACGGCCCAGAGTTTAACCCGCGACGTCGAGCGGTCCGCTTTTGAGGGCCATGTGAGGGGCATGCCGCAAGCACGGTTCATGCCGCGCCGCACACGACCGCCACGCGCGACGGGCATCTCGGAACATCCATCAAGCTCTCAAAACGCTTTCACATGCCGATCAGAAAGCGCAATAAGCCGTAGGTGTTAACGCGCGGATCGCACATGCGCTTTGCCGTCGCTTGGACGATATAACTGCCGCGACATGCCCAGCATGCCATTCATGCGATGGGCGATATATTTGGGTTGCCCTACATTTCGAGACACAAACGGGACACGAAGCGCCCGGCGCAAATTAAACCAACGCAAAGAGACGAACCTGATGACGGCCACTTCGACGGCCGTTTCAGCATGCTGATAAAGGAGGCACTCATCATGATGGAACCCCACGCCCAGCCGCTTTCCGAAGCCGGCGCCGAATCATTCGACACCAGGGGCTTTCTCGACCGCTACTTCGAAATTTCCTCGCGCGGCAGCTCGCAGCGCCAGGAAATCGTCGCGGGCATCACGACCTTCCTCGCGATGGTCTATTCCGTGTTCGTCGTGCCGGGCATGTTCGGTAAAGCGGGCTTCGACACGAGCGCGGTATTCGTCGCCGTGTGTCTCACGACCGCGTTCGGCTCATTGCTGATGGGGGTGTGGGCACGCCTGCCGATCGCGATCGGCTGCGCGATTTCGCTGACCGCTTTCACGGCGTTCGGTCTCGTGCTCGGCAAGGGCTTGCATCCGACAGTCGCACTCGGCGCGGTATTCCTGATGGGTGTCGTGTTCACCGCGATCTCGGTGACGGGCGTGCGTTCGTGGATTCTGCGCAATCTGCCCACGGGCATCGCGCACGGCACCGGCATCGGCATCGGGCTGTTCCTGTTGCTGATCGCCGCCAACGACGTCGGGCTCGTCGTGAAGAATCCGGGCGCCGGTTTGCCGGTCTCACTCGGCAATATCACCGCACTGCCTGCACTGATGTCGGTCGCGGGGCTCGCCGCGATCTTCGGGCTCGTGCGCCGCCGTGTGCCCGGCTCGATTCTGATCGTGATCATTGGCATTTCGGCAATTGCGCTGCTCGTCGATCCGGCCGTGTCGTTTCATGGCGTATTCGCGGTGCCGTCGTTGAGCGCGCCAGGGCACGAGTCGTTGATCGGTGCGATGGACATCAAGGGCGCGCTGTCGATGGCAGTGTTGCCCAGCGTGCTCGCTCTGGTGATGACCGCCGTGTTCGACGCTACCGGAACGATTCGCGCGGTCGCCGGCCAGGCGGGCCAGCTCGATGAAAACGGCCGCATCATCAACGGTGGCCGCGCGCTCACGGCCGACTCGGTCAGCTCGATTTTCTCTGGCCTGCTCGGCGGCGCGCCAGCCGCGGCATACATCGAATCGACGGTCGGCGTGGCGGCCGGTGCGAAAACCGGCATGGCGGCAGCGGTGGTCGGCCTGCTGTTTCTCGGTGTGATGTTCTTCTCGCCGCTCGCGAGCCTCGTGCCGTCGTACGCGACAGCGCCCGCGTTGATGTATGTCGGGCTGCTGATGCTGTCCAATGTCAGCAAGCTGCATATGGACGACATGGTCGACGCGATGTCGGGTCTCATGTGCGCGGTATTTATCGTGCTGACCGCGAATATCGTGACCGGCATCATGCTCGGTTTCGCAACACTCGTGATCGGCCGCGTGGTGAGTGGCGAATACCGCAAGCTGAACGTGGGCACGGTGGCGATTGCGATTGTGCTGGTCGGGTTCTATCTCGGCGGATGGGCGATCTGATTCGCTCAGGACGTCGCGGCGCAGCCGCGGCACGCTGAGTCATTTGCTGTAACGCGAGCACGGCGGAGTATCCCGGCGTGCCGGTCTGGACCGTAGTCGGTTGTTCTCCCTGACGCAGCACGTCGCAATGTTCAATCGGCGCGTGCCGCGTTTCTTTTTGCTCTGTGCGGGCGCCGGTTTTCTGCGTGCTCCGGAGAAACTGCGTACCTGTTCTTGACATTCGCGAGTTCGTTTCTAAACTTAACCTCATGGTTAAGTTTAATGAAGCACTGCTCGATCGCACCTTTGCGGCGTTGTCGGACCCTACGCGGCGTGCGTTGCTTGCGCGTTTGTCCGAAACCGAGCTGACGGTGAGCGAGCTTGCCGAACCGTTCGCCATGTCCTTGCCGGCGGTGATGAAGCACCTCGACGTTCTCGCGGGGGCCGGCCTCATCACACGTAGCAAGAACGGCCGCACGGTCGCGTGCCGACTTAGTGCCGGACCGATGGAAGAAGCCATGGCGTGGCTCAGCCGCTACGAGCGCTTCTGGGTGAAATCGCTCGATCGTCTGGCCGCTTTCGTCGAAGAAGACGAAGCGCCGCGCGCGTCAAAGCCAGGCCGCCGTGTCGCTGCACTGTCTACACCCGGGCCGCGCAAATCTTCGCCGTCACGAGGGAAACGGCGCGGCTCGTGACGCGCAGACCAGTCCGCCGTGCGCGAGTCGTCGATGAGTTGCACGTGCCGCGTATTTACATGCCGTGTACGTCATTGGGAAGGAGGCGCAGATGGAATCGATGCAATCACCAAAGCAATCGCAGCAAGACCCGCAGCACCGGGTCGGCTCGCGGGAGGAATGGCTGGAGGCGAGCAGGGCGCTGCTGGCGGAAGAAAAAGCACACATGCGCGCCGGTGACGAACTCGCCCGCAAGCGCCGCGAACTACCGTGGGTGAAGGTGGATAAAACGTATGTGTTCGATACGCCGCAGGGACGCAAGACACTTGCCGATCTCTTCGACGGGCGCAGTCAGTTGATCGTTTATCACTTCATGCTTGGCCCGGATTGGGAGGAGGGTTGCGTTGGCTGTTCGTTCCTGTCGGATCACATGACCGGGATCGTCACGCATCTGGAACATCACGATGTGTCGTACGTGACCATCTCGCATGCGCCGATCGCCAGGATCGAAGCGTTTAGAAAACGCATGGGCTGGACGTTCCCGTGGGTGTCGTCCGACGGAAGCGATTTCAATTTCGACTATCACGTGTCGTTCACGCCCGAACAACTGGCGAGCAAGAAGGCCTTCTATAACTTCGTCGAGCAGGACGTCGGCATCGACGAACTACACGGCCATAGCGTCTTCTATAAAGACGCGAACGGCGACGTTTATCACACGTATTCCTGCTATGGCCGCGGCGACGAGCGGTTCATCAACACATACGCGCATCTGGACGTCACGCCGAAAGGGCGCAATGAAAAGAGCAGTCTTATCGATTGGGTCAAGCACCACGACCGCTATGAAGAGAAAGTGACGAACGGCGGCGGTTGTGCGGCTTGCGGTTAGTGAATCTGCGAGAGGAGGAATGGAGCGCCGCGTGGCTACAGTGCCATGTCGAACCCAGGCTTGAGAAACAGTTCGATCGCCATCACGGCGAGACCCATTAAAGCTGCTGACAGCGTCAACGTGCCGTATTCGTCGTAGCGTGCATCGTAAAGGCACGCCACGACGAACAGGATCGCCAGCAGGTTGGTCAGCCAGTCGAAATTCAACGCCAAAGTCATCGATCAAATCCGGGCTCGTGTGGGGCTCGAGCATCGAGCCGCGCGGGTCAGATGAGCAGGATTCTATCGAGCCGAGCTTACGGATTCGCAACGCCGGCGCTTACACAAATTACGACGAAAACCGAGGACCTACGCCGCCGGGCCGGACATCATGTCGTGCTCGATCCAGTCGATCACCGACGTGCGTTTGGGCTGCCAGCCCAACAGCTTGCGTGCGCGCTCGCCGCGTACGCGGCTATTCGAGCCGAGCCCGTACGAAGCCATTTCGTAGCCCCATTCCTTTTGCGCTTCTTCGAGCGGCCAGTCTTGTGGCTCGCCGAGCTTCATCGCGCGCGCGATGGCCGCGCTCATTTCGCGGAACGACGCTTCGCCGCTTTCGACGAAGTAGAACGTGCCGGCCGGGCTTTTCTCCAGCGCGAGACGATAAAGCTCGGCGACGTCGTCGATATGGACGTTCGACCACGTGTTGCCGCCGCTGCCCACGTGTCGCACGACGCCGCTCTTTTGAGCCTGTCGCACGAGCCGCGGCAACTGCACGCTCGCACTGCCCGCTACCGCACCGTGGCCGTAAATCAGCGTGTTGCACAGCACGGCCGAGCGGATGTTCTGTTGCGCGGCTTCGAGGACCCGGCGGTCGATCGCGACGCGCGCGGCCTTGTCGGCGGTCGGCTCCGGCAGCGCATCTTCGTGATAGATGCGCGCTTCAGCCGCTTCGCCGCCCGATGCGTCGCCGACGATACTCGAACCGCTCGTGTGCAGGAACGGCTTGCCCGAGCCCGAGAGTCCTTCGATCAGCGCGCTCACCGCGCCTTCGTGATCGCTGCTGGCGGCGTTGATGACAGCGTCGGCAGCTTGCGCCTCGGCAATGAGCAACGCGCGGTCGTCGAGCGTGCCGATAACCGGCTCGATGCCGAGCCGTTTCAGTTCGTCGCTATGTTCGGGCTTGCGAATCAGACCGCGCACCTGATGACCGGCGCGCACGAGATGCGCCGCAATGGAACCGCCGATAAAACCGCCCGCGCCTGTAATGAATATCTTCAAGACCTTCTCCTGAGTGGAAATCTGATGACAGGCAAGCAGTATCCGCCGTCTTCATTCTCGCAAAAAGCGTGTTAGTCTCAAATCAATCTTGACTGTGAATCAACAATGAAAACATCCACCGACGAGTTGCTGGTGTTCGTCAGCGTGATCGATAGCGGCTCGATCACGGCGGCTGCGGAAAAGCTCGGGCAGACCGTGTCGGGCGTGAGCCGCGCCCTCACTCGCCTCGAAAAGAAGCTGGACACGGCGTTGGTGAGGCGCACGACACGCCGTTTGCAATTGACCGAAGAGGGCGAAAGCTTTCTGCAGCGCGCCCGCGCGATTCTCGACGCGATGGAAGAAGCCGAGGAGTCCGTCACGCGCAAGCGCCTCAGGCCTTCGGGGCGCTTGCGCGTCGACGCGGCGTCGCCGTTTATGCTTCACTGCATTGCGCCGCATATGAAGGCATTTTCCGAGCTGTATCCCGAGATCCGCCTGGAGTTGACCAGCAACGAGCGGATCGTCGATCTGCTGGAACAGAAGGTGGATATCGCCATCCGGATCGGCGCGTTGCAGGACTCCACGCTGCATGCTCGCGCACTCGGCAGCAGCAAACTGCGCGTCGTCGCGAGTCCCGCGTATCTGGCCGAGCACGGCGAGCCCAGATCGGTCGATGCCCTGGGCGGGCATCGGCTGATCGGATTCACGGCGCCGGAGCATCTGAACCGCTGGCCATTGCGGGAGCGGAGCACAGGCAAGGGGAAGGGGAACCGCAACGGCAACCGCAACGCCAACGCAGAGCCGTTCAGAATCGAGCCGTCGATCACCGCATCGAGCGGCGAGACCTTACGGCAACTCGCGCTGTCGGGCTGGGGCATCGCGTGCCTCGCTGAATTCATGATAGCCGCCGATGTCCGCGACGCCCGCCTGGTGCCGATTCTCGGCAATGTGCTACTCGACGAGCGCCAGCCAGTCAGCGCGGTGTATTACCAGAGCGCGTCGCTCGCGGGGCGTGTGCAATGTTTCCTGGATTTCATGGCGGCACGCGTGCAGTTGTAGCGCTGCATCCAGAACCCCAAGTTGTCGGTGGAAGCCCGCAGCTCGCATGAGCCGGCGGGCTTCGTTGCGTTATGGGGTGATTTTCTCAAGCCGCTCATCGATGCCCGCCAGGGTTTTTGTCCACATGGCGGCCGCGATTTTGGACGTGTATATACAAGTTGGTCGGTGTTGACGGCAGTACCCTGGATCCGCGCTGGCGGCGGGCGCCGTCTGAGGAACGCCTTGCAATGCGGTGCAGACGCCCTTAGTGGAAAGCCCTGGTCCCGAAAGCATTAAAAACAAGTTGTATATACAAGACGGCGCGGCTAGACTTCTCTCAAATTGTATAGACAGGACGACAACCATGATCACTCTGAAGCCCGGCCACCTCACTCTCCCGCAACTGCGCCAGATCGCGCGGGAACATGTGCCGCTGCGACTCGATCCCGCAAGCCACGCGGCTATCGACGCATGTGCGAAAGCGGTAGCGGACATCGCCGCGAAGGGCGAACCCGCGTATGGCATCAACACGGGCTTTGGGCGTCTCGCCAGCACGCATATCCCGCATGACCAGCTCGAACTGCTGCAACGCAATCTCGTGTTGTCGCACGCGGTCGGGGTAGGCGAGCCGATGTCGCGCCCCGTCGTGCGTCTGTTGATTGCGTTGAAGTTGTCGAGCCTCGGGCGCGGCCATTCCGGCATCCGCCGCGAAGTCATGGAAGCGTTGATCACGCTATACAACGCCGACGTGTTGCCGGTGATTCCGGTGAAGGGTTCGGTGGGCGCATCCGGCGATCTCGCGCCGCTCGCGCATATGTCGGCAGTTCTGCTCGGCGTAGGCGAGGTCTTCGCGAAAGGCGAACGCCTGCCCGCCACCGAAGGTCTCTCGCTCGTCGGTCTGAAGCCGCTCACGTTGCAAGCGAAGGAAGGCCTCGCGCTGCTGAACGGCACGCAGGCGTCGACTGCGCTCGCGCTCTACAACATGTTCGCGATCGAGGACCTGTATCGCACCGCGCTGGTGGCGGGCGCGTTGTCGGTCGATGCGGCGGCCGGCTCGGTCAAGCCGTTCGACGCGCGCATTCACGAATTGCGCGGTCATCAAGGCCAGATCGACGCGGCATCGGCATATCGCTCACTGCTGCAAGGCTCGGGCATCAACGTGTCGCACGCCGATTGCGACAAGGTGCAAGACCCGTACAGCCTGCGCTGCCAGCCGCAAGTCATGGGTGCGTGTCTCGACCAGATGCGTCACGCCGCCGACGTGCTGCTGCTCGAAGCCAACGCCGTGTCCGACAATCCGCTGATTTTCCCGGACACCGGCGAAGTGCTCTCTGGCGGCAACTTCCACGCGGAGCCGGTTGCATTCGCCGCGGACAATCTCGCGCTCGCCGCCGCGGAAATCGGCGCATTGGCCGAACGCCGCATCGCGTTGCTGATCGACGCGACGCTGTCGGGCCTGCCGCCGTTCCTCGTGCGCGATGGCGGCGTGAACTCCGGCTTCATGATCGCCCACGTGACGGCTGCCGCGCTGGCATCGGAAAACAAGACACTCGCGCATCCGGCTTCGGTCGATTCGCTGCCCACCTCCGCGAACCAGGAAGATCACGTTTCGATGGCCACGTTCGCTGCGCGCAAGCTCGGCGACATCGCCGAAAACACGGCCAATATTCTGTCGATCGAATTGCTCGCCGCCGCGCAAGGTGTGGACCTGCGCGCGCCGCACAAGACGAGCCCGAGTTTGCAGAAAGTGATGGACGCTGTGCGCAAGGACGTCGCGCATTACGAACTGGATCACTACTTCGCGCCGGACATCGCGGCCGTTACGCGTCTCGTGCAGAACGGCACGATCGCGAAGCTGAGCCCGTTTTCCTTCGTGTCCGAACAGTAAGCGAATGCGTCTGGGGTGACGCGCAATGAGGCGCCGCTCAGCATCCCTGAGCGGCACTCAGCGCCCCTAGGCGCCCCGACCGGACCATGAGACACAGCAGCCAATGAACGCACCCGCATATCAGGGCATCAAGGACTTCATCCTCGCGCGCATTCACACGGGCGAATGGGGAGAAGGCGACCAGGTGCCCTCCGAAAACGAGCTTGCACGCGAATTCAACGTCGCTCGCATGACGGTGAACCGCGCGCTGCGCGAGTTGACCTCGGAGCAGGTGCTGACGCGTGTGCAAGGCTCGGGCACGTTCGTGGCCCGTCCCAAGTACGAATCGACGCTGGTGGCGATCCGCAGTATCTCCGACGAAATCGTCGCGCGTGGTCATCGTTATCAGGCGAAGGTGCTGCACATTGGCGCGAGCATCGCCGATACGGCGCTCGCCGAAGAAATGCAGGTGAGCGCGGGTAGTCCGATATTTTATTCGCGCGTGCTTCATTTCGAAAACGACGAACCGGTGCAGCTTGAAGAGCGCTGGGTCAATCCGGCTGTCGCACCCGAATACGCGTTGCAGGATTTTACGAACACCACGCCGAACCAGTACCTCGTGCGCGTCGCGCCGTTGCAGCGCGTCGAATATCGCATCGAGGCATTGGCGGCGGACGGCGATACCCGCGAGCTGTTGACCATGGACGAACTGGAGCCTTGCCTCGTGCTGCATCGGCGAACCTGGTCGCAAAGCCAGGTCGCTTCGATCGCGAATCTGTGGCACCCGGGCAGCCGTTACCGTTTCACCGGACATTTCTGATTTTCGCTTTCCCTGATTCTTCCCTGACATATCCCGATCATCTTCAGGCATTCCGAGGGCCACCATGAACAACCCGAAACACATCGACCCGCGTCTCGACCCCACCCGCACGATCCGTGCGCCGCGCGGTGCTGAGAAGACCTGCAAGACCTGGATCGCGGAAGCCGCGTACCGGATGATCCAGAATAATCTGGACCCGGAAGTAGCCGAGCATCCTCACGCACTCGTGGTGTATGGCGGCATCGGCCGTGCGGCGCGCAACTGGGATTGCTTCGACCAGATCCTCACTTCGCTCAAGGACCTGAACGAAGACGAAACGCTGCTGATTCAATCGGGCAAGCCGGTCGGCGTTTTCCGCACGCATGCAGACGCGCCGCGCGTGCTGCTCGCGAACTCGAATCTGGTCCCGCACTGGGCGACATGGGAGCATTTCCACGAACTCGATCGCAAGGGCCTGATGATGTACGGCCAGATGACGGCGGGCAGCTGGATCTACATCGGTAGCCAGGGCATCGTGCAGGGTACGTACGAAACGTTCTTCTCGGTGGCCAACCAGCATTTCAACGGCGATCCGGCGGGCCGCTGGATCCTGACTGGCGGTCTGGGCGGCATGGGCGGCGCGCAGCCGCTCGCCGCGACGATGGCCGGCTTCTCGATGATCGCAGTGGAATGCGACGAGACGCGCATCGACTTCCGTCTGAAGACGCGTTACGTGGACAAGAAAGCGAAGACACTCGACGAAGCACTCGCCATGCTCGAAGAAGCGAAGCAGGCGGGCAAGGCAGTGTCTATCGGTTTGCTCGGCAACGCCGCCGACGTGTTCGCAGAGTGCGTGACGCGCGGCATCACACCGGACTGCGTGACCGATCAGACGAGCGCGCACGATCCCATTCACGGCTACCTTCCTCAAGGCTGGAAGGTCGAAGACTGGCGCGAGCGTCAGAAGACCGCCCCGGATTCGATCGTCGTGCCGGCGAAAGAGTCTATGGCCAAGCAGGTGCAAGCCATGCTGACGCTGCAGGAACGCGGTGCCGCCACGCTCGATTACGGCAACAACATTCGTCAGATGGCGCTCGAAATGGGCGTGAAAAACGCCTTCGATTTTCCGGGCTTCGTGCCGGCGTACATCCGTCCGCTCTTCTGCGAAGGCAAGGGACCGTTCCGCTGGGTCGCACTGTCGGGCGATCCGGAGGACATCTACAAGACGGACGCGAAGGTCAAGGAGCTCATTCCCGACGATCCGCATCTGCATAACTGGCTCGACATGGCGCGCGAGCGCATCGCGTTCCAGGGTTTGCCGGCGCGTATCTGCTGGGTCGGCGTGAAGGATCGTTACCGTCTCGGCCAGGCATTCAACGAGATGGTGAAGAACGGCGAACTGAAGGCGCCGATCGTGATTGGCCGCGATCACCTCGATACCGGTTCGGTGGCGAGCCCGAATCGCGAAACCGAGTCGATGAAAGACGGCTCGGACGCAGTCAGCGACTGGCCGTTGCTCAACGCGTTGCTGAATACGGCAGGCGGCGCGTCGTGGGTGTCGCTCCATCATGGCGGCGGTGTCGGCATGGGCTTCAGCCAGCATTCGGGCGTCGTGATCGTTGCGGACGGCACGGACGCCGCGAAAGAGCGCCTAGGCCGCGTGTTGTTCAACGACCCGGCGACGGGCGTGATGCGTCACGCGGACGCAGGCTATGAACTCGCGCAGCAAACCGCGCGCGAAGCGGGCCTCAATCTGCCGATGCTGGGCCGCTGAGCATGACGTTTGCGGGCAGCACAGGCGCTGTGGAGAGCGGCTCGGCGCGCGCCGTTACATTGATTCGTGGCGCCGAGCTCGTAGCCGTACCGTGGAAAAACGGCGGCGGGCTCACACGCGAAGTCGCGGCGTTTCCTGCGGATGCGGGGCTCGACACGTTCGTGTGGCGCGTGAGTGTGGCGGATGTCGCGCAAGCGGGGCCGTTCTCGCGATTCGCGGGCATCGATCGCACGCTCGTGTTGTTGTCCGGCGCGGGCATGTTGCTCGATGAAGCCCAGCCGGACCACATGGTGAAGACTCACGCGTTGACACGACCGCTGGATATTGCGCGCTTCAGTGGTGAGACGGCGATCGACGCGCGGCTTGTCGACGGTGCGACGCGCGACTTCAATCTGATGGTGCGTCGCGACTCGGCGCGGGGCGAGCTGGCAGTGTGGCGCGCGGCCCCGCACGAGACGCAGCCCGAACGGAGTTTGTACGCCGACGTCGTGCTGCTTTACTGCGCGAACGGGCCGCTTGCCGTCACATTGGGCAATGCACACGATGATGCAAACCGAAATGCGCACCCGCAGTGGCTGCAAACTGGCGACGCGTTGCGCATCGACACGCCGAGTGCGTTGCGATGCAACCTGGAAGGCACGGGCGCGCTGCTCGCCATCAGCATCCGCTACACGCAACGATGACCATGGTTCGCGCGTGCGTGACGTCGCACGGTAGCGCATGCGCGGAGACCTCCTTACACACGCAACGAGCTGCAAGAGCGCGCGATGAAGCAAACAGTCTGGCATCAACTGAACTTGTGCCCTCGGGGCGATTTCGAACATACGTTGCCCGATGCCGCGATCGCGGTTGAGAACGGCAAGATCGTGTGGCTCGGCGCGGCCGCCGGTCTGCCCGCGGAGTATGCGGGGTGGCCTCGCGAAAATCTGCATGGCGCATGGGTGACGCCGGGGCTCGTCGATTGCCACACGCATCTCGTGTACGGCGGGCAGCGTGCCGATGAATTCGCGCAGCGCCTCGCGGGTGTCAGCTATGAAGAGATCGCACGGCAGGGCGGCGGCATCGTGTCCACGGTGCGCGCAACGCGTGCCGCGACCGAAGAAGAGTTGTTCCGGCAATCGGCCGCGCGACTCGAACCGTTACTGGCCGAAGGCGTGACGGCGGTCGAAATCAAATCCGGTTACGGACTGGATCTGGACAGCGAGCGCAAGATGTTACGCGTCGCGCGCGAGTTGGGCGAACGCTATCCGGTGACGGTCTACACCACGTTCCTCGGCGCGCACGCATTGCCGCCCGAATTCGCGGGCCGCGCCGACGCGTATATCGACGAAGTCTGCAACACCATGCTGCCCGCGCTCGCAGACGAAGGTCTGGTCGACGCGGTCGATGTGTTTTGCGAGCGCATAGGCTTTTCTCTCGAACAGAGCGAGCGCGTGTTCAATGCCGCCGCGCGCTACGCGCTGCCGGTGAAAATGCACGCGGAACAATTGTCCAACGGCGGCGGCACGGCGCTCGCGGCACGCCATCGGGCGCTGTCCGCAGACCACCTGGAGTTTCTCGACGAAGCCGGCGTCGCGGCAATGAAAGAAGCCGGCACGGTGGCCGTGTTGCTGCCGGGCGCGTATTACTTCATTCGCGAGACGCAACTGCCGCCGCTCGATTTGCTGCGGCGTTACGAGGTGCCGATTGCAATTTCCACTGACAGCAATCCCGGCACTTCACCCACCACCTCGTTGCTGCTGATGATGAACATGGCGAGCACGCTGTTCCGCATGACCGTGCCCGAAGTACTGAAGGGCGTGACGTCGCATGCGGCGCGCGCGCTCGGCAAGGCGGACCGGCACGGCTCGCTGGAAGTGGGCCGCGCCGCTGACTTCGCGGTATGGTCGGTCGATTCGCTCGCGGAATTGGCTTACTGGATAGGGCGTCCGTTGTGCGCGCGGGTCGTGCGTGCGGGCGAGACCGTTTATCGTCCTTCGACGCGCGCCGCGAACTGAGGCTGGACCTGAGAGATGACACAAGCAAAACAATCGCTATTCGCGGACCACGCGTACCTGCCGGGCGGCTGGCGCCGCGACGTACTGCTGGAATGGGACGTCGACGGGACGCTGACGACGGTCGAGCCTGACACACGCGACGTGCCTGCGTCCGTGACCAGAGCGGCGGGCCCGATAATGCCTGGCATGCCGAATCTTCATTCGCATGCGTTCCAGCGCGCAATGGCCGGCCTGACCGAATATCGTGGCTCATCGGCTACAGGCGCCACCGACAACTTCTGGAGCTGGCGCGATCTGATGTATCGCTTTGCCGCGCGTATCTCACCCGAGGGACTGGCCAGCGTCGCACAATGGCTCTACATCGAAATGCTGAAGGCGGGCTACACGTCGGTGTGCGAGTTCCATTACGTGCATCACACGCCGGACGGCGGCCGGTACGGCAACCCGGCGGAACTCGCGCAACGCGTGGTGGATGCAGCATCGGCGAGCGGCATCGGCATGACGATGTTGCCGGTGCTGTATCAATACAGCGGCTTTGGCGCGCGCCCGCCTCGTGACGACCAGCGGCGCTTCATCAATACGCCCGATAGCCTGCTCGAACTGCTCGGCGCATTGCGCGCCGCGCGGCCAGAAAATGCAACGCTGCGCTACGGTGTGGCGCCGCACTCGTTGCGCGCCGTCTCCGAGCAATCGTTGCGCGAACTGCTCGGCGGGCTGGACGGCAGTGCGCCGGTTCACATCCATATCGCCGAACAGACTGCCGAAGTCGACGCGTGCGTGGAAACAGAAGGTGCGCGTCCGGTCCAATGGCTGCTGGAGCGTTTCGACGTCGACAGCCGGTGGTGCCTCGTGCACGCCACGCATGTCGATGCCAACGAGACGCTTGCGCTTGCGAAGAGCGGCGCGGTGGCCGGTTTGTGCCTGACCACCGAAGCGAACCTCGGCGACGGCCTTTTCCCCGCGCAGGAATATCTCGACGCGAAAGGGCGCATCGGCGTCGGCTCGGACAGTCATATCGGCGTGGACTGGCGCGCGGAATTGCGTCTGCTCGAATACGGGCAGCGTTTGACGCGCCGGCAGCGCAACGTGCTCGCGTCAGCGCAAACGCCGTATGTGGCGGACCGTCTTTTCGACGCGGCGCTCGAAGGCGGCGCGCAGGCAACGGGCCGCGCGACAGGCGCATTGCAAGTGGGTCATCGCGCGGACTGGCTGGTACTCGACCCGAATCATGCGAGCATTGCCGAGCATGCGCCGAACGCCTGGCTCTCGGGCGTTGTATTCTGCGAGCACGGCGAGACGCCCATCCGCGATGTGTATGCAGGCGGCGACAAGGTAGTCGACAATCGCCGCCATCGCGACGAAGAGGGCGCTTACGCGCGCTATCGCGTGGCGCTCGCCGACCTGCTGAAATGACGTAAAGCAGCGCATCGTGCATTGCGTGCCTGCGTCACTGCAAAGATCCTGCGAAAGAGAACTGACATGACTGCTTCGAATACTCCGCCGGTTTTCACGCTGCATCGAGGAAGCCTGCCGTTGCTGATCTCGATCCCGCATGTAGGCACCGAAATCCCCGCCGACATTGCCGCGACGATGACGCCCGTAGCGTTTCGCACCGACGATTGCGACTGGCATCTCGACCGGCTCTATGCGTTCGCGAAACGCATGGGCGCGTCGATTCTCATGCCCACCTACGCGCGCTATGTGATCGACCTGAACCGTCCGCCCGACGGCGCCAACCTCTATCCGGGCCAGGACACAACGGGTTTATTGCCCGTCGATACCTTCGACAAGGAGCCGTTGTACCTGGAAGGCCATCTGCCGGACGAGGCGGAAGTGGCCCGCCGTCGCGACGCTTACTGGGTGCCGTATCACGACGCCCTGGCGGGCGAACTTGCCGCGCTCAAAGCTCGCCATGGCAAGGCACTGCTATGGGAGGCGCATTCGATCCGCTCACATGTGCCGCGCTTCTTTGACGGACGCTTGCCGGATTTCAATTTCGGCACCTCGAACGGCGCAAGCGCGGTGGCGGGTTTGGGCGAGGAACTGGCGGCTGTCGTCGAGCGACACGGCGACTATTCGGCTGTCGCTAACGGGCGCTTCAAGGGCGGCTACATCACGCGGCATTACGGCCAGCCTTCGCAAGGGGTGCACGCGGTGCAGCTGGAGTTGTCCCAGATCACCTATATGCAGGAACAGCCGCCGTACGCGTACGACGAAGCGCTTGCGGCGAAGGTCGAGCCGCTGCTCGAGCAACTGGTCGCAACCGCATCGGAGCGCGTCAAGGCCTGTTGATCGCGGGCTCTCAGCCGCAGCCCTGTTTTTTCCGTACTCATCCATCATTTCCACGCGGTTCGCGGAGTTGCGCTTAAGTCTCGCGCAGCTTCCCCGCGTCGGCCCAGAGCGCGAAGGTGTAACAGCGTGTGTCCGCGATTGCGCGCGGCGCCTTTCGCGCACAACGTATGGCGTTATGGCGTCCGCGTCTGACGAATCACTGTGCGCCGCGCGAATCCGTCGATAAAAAAAGCCCCGCAAGTAGCGGGGCTTTGCGATGCGCGCGACGCGTGCGGTGCATGGCGTTCGCGGCGGCCGTCGTGTCCCTCGATGTGAGGGCAACGATTAGCGGCAGTGGCGTTCCCAGTGGTGATGCACGTGCACCTTATGGCACACCTGGTGGTGGTGATGCTCATAAGCTTGCGCGGGAGCGATTGCGCTGAGAGCAGCGGCGGCTGCGGCAATGGCCAGAACAATTTTCTTCATTACAAAACCCTTAATCAATGTTGGGAACTCGCGGTGCAGCACGACCTATGCCGCACGGTTTGCAAGCATGCCACATCGGCGCGCGCGGAGCAGGAACGTCGTCCCGATGCAACGTGTCGAACAGCGCGGCGAACAGCGAGCGAAGGGCGCGGCGAAGGCAAAGCGACTATGTGCATTGACATTGAGCGACGCGAGCCGGGCCGATGCATGGCTCCGTGTGCGATCGCGTGCGCCGCTTGCCAGTGAGGCCGTGCAACGGCTACCCTTTCAAAACGATGACGCTCGCAACGGCGTCGTCTTTACATCGGGCAAAAGATGGAAGACCCAGCGATGGAAGATTCCGACGAATTGCTGCTCCCGGTCTGGCGCGCGAATCTCGTGCTGTTGACGCGCGCGGTCGGCGCGGCCAGTCGTCTCGCACGCATGATGACTTTCTCCGCGAGCTACCTGAAGTTGATGTTGTCCGGACAGCGCGAATTCAGCGAGGAGTTCGTGCGTGGTATAGAAGCGGTGACGGGTCTGCCGAATGGCTGGATGAACACGCCGCACACCGAAGCCGAGATCCCGCCCAACGCGCGCGAGGCGATCGACAATGAGCAGCCCCTCGCGCGATTTCGCGGCACCGCGCATCCCGTGCGGAAGAAGACCGTGCTGCGGCCGCCTGAACCGATTTTTGGCCAGGCGTCGCCTGCCAGACGCATCGAAGACGAAAGCATCGACGCCGAAGCGCATCGACGCCAGGCGTATTTTCGCAAGGTCCGTGAACTCGCGGTGCAAGAGGTTCGGCGTTTCGAGCGGCACATCGTGCATGCGCCGGTTGAACTCGCGTCGTTGCGATCGAAAGTGGAAGACGTGATCGCCGCCGCCGATGCGGACGATCCGATCCAGGCCGATCTTGCCGGGCGGCTCGAGCAGATCGAGAAGCATCGACATCTGCTGCTCAGGCATGTCGAGAGATTGCAGGCATTGCTCGGGCAACTCGGTGAAGGCGATTGATGGTTGATCGGCGGCGCGGGGAACATTGTTCATGATGCGCTACCGGGCGTGCCCGCAGATCGCCGCCGCGCTCGCCTTGTGCGCGGCGGCCGCCACTGCTTTTGCTGCGGACACGCGATCGGACCCATCCGGCGACGACCGTGCGCCTTACACGACTGAGCGCGACGTTCATCTCTTCACGATCCAGAAAGACGGTTCGATCGAGGAACACGACGACAGCGTGCTGCGCGCGAACACGTCGAGCGGCGTCGACGACATCGCGCAACGCTATGTGTGGTTCAACAAGGACATCGAGCAGGTGCAACTGCTCGCGGCCGAGACGATCGACGCCGACGGCGCGACGCACGCGGTGGGTCCAGAAGCGATCCGCGATATCCAGGAGCCGCGCTCGGCGGGCGCGCCGAGCTTTCAGGACGGCGTGTTGCGCACGGTGATTTTTCCCGGCGTCGAGCCCGGTTCGCGCGTGCATCTCACGTTTCGCAAGACGCGCGCAAAGCCGTTGCAGGCGGGCACCTTCGCCTACCTCGTTGAGCCGACGAGCGAACCCGTCGAGGAACAGCGCCTGATCTTCGATCTTCCCGCCGATCTGCCGCTCTACGCCGACGCGCGTGGCTATACCGCGTTGCCGCCGGTCACGGCGAACGGCCGCACACGCTACGAATTCGACTACCGGCACGGACCGTATGCGAGGCTCGAAGCGGGCGCGGTCGGCTACGCGAATTGGGGCGATCGTCTGATGGTGTCGACGGTGCCCGACTTCGCGAGCTTCGCCGCACGTTACCGGGGCCCCGCGGCCGACGCCACTTTCAACGATCCGGCCATCGTGCAGCTTGCGCAGTCGCTCGCCGCGCGTGCCGCCGATCCGCGCGAGAAGGCGCGCATCCTTTACGACTGGGTACGCATGAATATCCGCTACGTCGCGCTCTTTCTGGGCGAGACGGCGGCGATTCCGCACAAGGCGGCTGACATTCTGCGCAACCGTTATGGCGACTGCAAGGATCACGTCGCGCTTTACAGCGCGTTGCTGGCCGCCGTCGGCATTCGCAGCGAAGCCGTCCTGCTCAATCTCGGGCCGTACTACAGCTTGCCGGACGTGCCGGGCTATGGCGCGAGCGCGATCAATCATGCGATCGTCTGGATTCCTGATCTTTCGCTGTATGCCGACACGACGGCGGGCGGCGTGGGCTTCGGTTATCTGCCGGCGGCGGTGATGGACAGGCCGGTGCTGCTGGTCGGCGAAGGCGTGCTGTCGCGCACGCCGGCCACCCAGGCGCGCGAGCGGCAAGCGCGCGTGCAGATCGACGTCGACGAAAACGGCACTGCCGACTACGCGTACCGGGTCGAAGACGCGGGCTTTACCGCGGAGATTGAACGCAATGTCTTTCGACGCGCTTCGCGTCAGCGCACGCAACAGATTGCCGCCAACCGTCTATTGCAAACCGGCCTGCATGGCACCGCGCAGTTACGTACCGGCGAAGTTGCGGTAACCGACGGGCCGTTCGCGACGTGGATGCAAGGCAAGGTCGAGCATTTCGTGTGGAACGACGGCACCACGGCGATGCCGACGCTCACGAGCTTCTCAGGCGGCATGGGCTCGCAGGTGCAGGCGTGGCTCGCGGAGCCGGTGCGCACGCAGCCGTGGGCATGCATTGGCGGAGACTTTGACGAGACACTGGAAATTACACTGCCGCGCTTCGCCAACGTGACCGACACGCCCGCCGACACCGACGTGCAGAACCGGTTTCTGACTTTCTCGTCGCGCTATGTGTTCGACCGCGGGGCACGCGTGCTGCAGATCAGGCGGCAACTGCACGCCGCCTTCGGACACCAGATGTGCTCCCCCACAGAGTTTGCCCAGATCAAAGACGATCTCGTGCGGATCGAGCGCGACCTTGACGCGCAAATCGTCGTCAAGGCCGCGAAGCTTGCGGGGGCCGCGAGCGCGAAGTAGCGCCGCGCTCAGGAGCCGCTCTTGGTCACGATCGGAACCCACGCGCCGTTCTTGACCTGATAGAGCGTCGACGCGCCGCTTTTCAGCGCGCCGGTGTTGTCGAACGAGATCTTGCCGGTCACGCCTTCGAAGTCGATCGCCTTGAGAACCGGCCGGTAATCGGCGGGCGAGGTCGATTTGGCCTGCTGCATGGCCTTGATCGCGGCCCACGCTCCGTCGTAGCCGAACGGCGCATACGACAGGATTTCGCCGCCAAAGCGCTTCTTGAACTTCGCCGAGAAGTCTTTGCCGCCCGGCAGTTGCGCGAGCGGACGGCCGTATTCCCAGGCCATCACGCCTTCGGCTGCGTCGCCGGCAAGCTTGATGAACTCGGGATCCTCCACGCCGCCGCCGCCCACCAGTTGCGCCGTCACGCCGAGTTGCTTCATGCGCCTCGCGAAGCCCGCGGCCTGCGTGTCGAGTCCGCCGAAGAAAATCAGGTCCGCGTTCGCCGCCTTGATCTTCGTGATCTGCGTGCTGAAGTCGACCGCGTGATTGTCGGTGTATTCGCGCGCGACGATGTTGCCGCCATGTGCCTTGACGGCCTTCTCGAACTCGTCGGCTTCGCCCTGGCCGAATGCGGTGCGGTCGTCGATGATCGCAATGCGTTTCGCCTTCGACACCTCGACCGCGTAGACGCCTGCGTTGCCGGCATTTTGCGCGTCCGTTGAAATCACCATGAAGGTGTTTGCAAAGCCACGGCCAGTGATGATCGGGTTTGTCGCGGCGGGGTCGATGACCGGAATCCCGGCCTGCTCATAAACCTGCGAGGCGGGAATCGTCGTGCCCGAGTTGAAGTGGCCGACCACCACCGAAACGCCCGCATCCACGAGCTTCTGCGCGACCTGCACGCCGATGCGCGGGTCCGCCTGGTCGTCCTGCGAGACGATCTGGAACTGCGCGACCTTGTCGCCGATCTTGATCTTCTGCGCGTTGGCTTCCTCGATAGCGAGCCGGACTCCGTTCTCCAGATCCTTGCCGTAGCCGGCGTTGGCCCCGGTCATCGGCGCGGCGAAACCGATCTTCACCGGCTGGTCGTCGGCGAAACTGGCGAGCGGCGCGGCTGCGATCATGGCGCCAACGAACAGAGCAAGCGGTTTGAGCGTGTTGTTAAAACTCATGGTCTCTCCTTACTTCGACAGTTCCAGGTTATGAAAGCGGCAAGGCTATGATGTGTGTCCGGCTTGCAACGAGAGACTAAAGACGATGGCTCTCGATACACAATGCTGGAATACGCGCACTCGGGTTTGCACGCCGGTCATGTGGCGCGAATATAGAAAGCCAATATGCCGCCGTCTTGGCAGTTCGCTGCGCTTTGGATGAGAATTTCGGCATAGGCCGCGCGCGTGCGGGCGGGCCGCGTGACGGGCGGCAGGGCGGGGATGCGGATTACCGCACATGCTTAAGAGACGTAGGGGAGACGTTTAACGCATGTGCGGCCTGATGCCGCGTATGAGCGGCATGCAACGGCGGTGAGCAAAGAACAACGCTATGCAACGCTTGTTGCGTCGAGCGGTGCGCCCGGCTCTAGCGCTCGCCTTGCTGGCGCAGCACTTCTTCGCGCAGACGCAGCAGGGGCGCCTTGGTTTCGTCGTCAGCCCATGTGTCCAGATCGTCGATCGCGCGCTGGCAGCCGTCGAGCACGAGGTCGAGATCCACTGGCACGCCGTTGTTCAGCGCGAACTCGATGGTCTCGGCGAACTGCTCGCACTCGTCTTCGCCATAGGAGATGTCGAGGTTGTCGGCGATCACTTCGGCGATGTTGCTGCGCGCCTTGTCGTCGGGCGTCACCATGTCGATGATGCCGCGCGCCACTGCTGGCGAGTAGTAGAGCGCGATGTCGAGCCACTGCGTGGGATCGAAGTCGGCCTGGTCGAACTGGTTCTCGAAGAACTCGATGGCTTCCTGTTCGTGCACCTCGTCCGCGTCGACGCTGATACACAACTGCTCAAAATACTCTTCCCGCTCGCTGCGGATATAACCGTCCATCGATGCCTCGTCTGCTGAATGCCGGTGCCTGAAAAAGTTGCTGCGCGCGTGAGGCATTGCTTCGCGCACGCGGCACGCATTATAGGACGACCGGCCGGCCGCCAAGGTTCCGTGCGGCGCAAAGCATCGCGTTGCCGCCTGCGGCATGCGCAGCGCCTATGCGGTCTCCGCCACCCATGCGTCGAACCACTCGCGGGGTTGGGCGATTTCGTTTTGCGCGGCCACCAGTTCGAGCTCGTAGCGCCCGGCTTGCCAGGTCAGCTTGACGACGGCGTTGACCGCCGCGAGCGTGTGTTCGAACGCCGCGCGAATCGTATCGCCCAGCAGCGTGCGGGCGACGAACACCGCGCTCGTCAGATCGCCGACGCCAACCGGTTGCCGCGCGAACGGATAGAGCGGGCGCTGGCCCATCCAGGCCTCGCGTTCGGTTACTACCAGCATGTTGAACCGGTCGGCGGGACTGTTGCGGTCGAGCAGATGTTTGACCAGCACGAGCTTCGGCCCGCGCGCGATGATCTCGCGGCACGCGGTGACGGCTTCTTCGAGCGTCTCGATCTCGCGGCCCACGAGCCGCTGCAACTCCGTATGGTTCGGCGCCATGGCGTCGGCCATCTCAGGCATGGTGTTCACGAGAAATTCCTGGATGCCCGGCTCGACCTTGCAGCCGCTCGCAGCGCCCATCACCGGATCGCAGAAGTACCACGCGCGCGGATTCGCGGCCTTTACGGCCTTGACGATTTCCAGTACCGATTGCGCCTGTTCCGGCGTGCCAAGGTAGCCCGAGAGCACGGCGTCGCAGCGCGGCAGCATGCCGATTGCGCCGATGCCTTCGGCGAGCTCTTCCATCTGCGCGGCATTGATCGCCGTGCCGGTCCAATGGCCGTACTGCGTGTGGTTGGAGAACTGCACGGTGTTCAGCGGCCACACGTTTACGCCAAGCCTACGCATCGGGAATACGGCGGCGCTGTTGCCCGCGTGCCCGAAAACGACATGTGACTGAATGCTCAGAACGTTCTTCGTCATGGTATGGCTCGCGCAGTCGTTCGTGCGCGATCGGTGAAAACGGGAGGGATGCGCGGCGACGGTGCCTCGGCATGAGCCGAATGCCGCGCGCGCAGGACTGCTTCAGACGCTGCAAGAATAATGCACGGTCTGCATCGTCAGGAAACAATACATGAGTTTGACGCGGGGCAGTTGATCCGTCCCCGTGCTGTTGCGCCGAACCATCACCAAAGATGCGCGGCGCCGCGCTGTTTGCGGCCCGGCAATTCCGGCAGGCACCGCCTCAGCAAAGCTCGCGATACAGCGCGAGGTAACGGTCCGCGGAAGCGCCCCAGCCGAAGTCCTGGCGCATCGCGCGCCGCTGTGCCGCTTTCCATTCGGTGCGCCGGCCATAGAGCGCGAACGCCCGGCGAATCGCGGCGGTGAGCCCGCGCGGCTGAAAGTGCTCGAAGACGAAACCGGTGGCGAGATCTTCGGCGAGATTTTCGAGCGATGCGTCCACCACGGTGTCCGCCAGACCGCCGACGCAATGCACGAGCGGCAGCGAACCGTAGGCGAGCGCGTAAAGTTGCGTCAGCCCGCAGGGCTCGAAGCGCGATGGCACGGCGACCACGTCGCTGCCCGCGATGATCGTATGTGCAAGCTTCTCGTCGAAGCCAAGCTCCACCGCGACCGAATCGGGGTGCGTCTGCGCAACGCGTTTCAGGCCGTTCTCGAGCGCCGGGTCGCCGGTCCCGAATACGACCAGCTGGCCGCCGCGTTTGACGATTTCGGGCACGGTTTCGAGCAGCAGGTCGAGGCCTTTTTGCTCGGTGAGGCGGCTCACTACGCCGAACAGCAGCGCGTCCGATTTCTGCGCGAGACCGAAGCGTTTTTGCAACGCCTCCTTGCATGCCAGTTTCCCGGCGAGTCGCGTGGAGGTGTAGCGATTTTCGAGGAGCGCGTCGCTCGCCGGGTTCCACACCGTATAGTCGACGCCGTTCAGAATGCCGGACAGGTCGTGCGAGCGGTTGCGTAAAAGAGCGTCGAGTCCGCCGCCTTGAGCCAGCGTCTGAATTTCGCGGGCGTACGTGGGGCTCACGGTCGTGATGCGGTCGCTGTAGTAAAGGCCCGCCTTGAGAAACGACAGCTGTCCATAGAATTCGACGCCGTACATGCTGAAAAAGTCGTCGGGCAGGCCGAGCTGGCCGAACTGGTGCGCTGGGAAAACGCCTTGGTACGCGAGGTTGTGCACCGTAAAGACGCTGCGCGCGAGCGCCCGGCCATGCTGCCTTTCGGCGGCTTTCAGATAGGCGGCGGCGAGTCCCGCATGCCAGTCGTGCGCGTGGACGATCTGCGGCGACCAGGCCGGATCCAGCTGTTGCGCGAGTTGCGCGGCGACCCAGCCGAGCAGTGCGAAACGCTGTGCGTTGTCGCCGTATGGCACGTGCTCGTCGTTCAGATAAGGGTTGCCGGGCCGGTCATATAGCGTGGCCGCGCGGATCGTGTAGACGATCAGTCCGTTCGACGGCAGCGTGCCCTGTTCGAGCGTGACGCCCGGCGCACCGAAACGGCTGCCGAGTTGGGCGACCGGGCGCACGTCGTGCAAGCCGGCAACCACCGACGGGAAGCCGGGCAGCAGCACGCGGACGTCGGCGCCGCGCTCGACCAGCGCGGACGGCAACGCGCCCGCGACGTCGGCGAGACCGCCTGTTTTCAGGAGGGGATACAGCTCGCTTGCGACGTGCAGGGCGCGAATCGTCATAGGCTAAATTAGGTCCCTTGATGGATGGTCGGGGAATGCTCGCGATATTGGCCGCGCGCCGCGCCGGGTGAAGCGACGGCAACTAGCACGCAGCCGGTCGGACTCAGGTCGCTTCCTGCCGCAGCGATTCGGGCGTGACGAGCACGACGCCGTCGTCTGTGCGATAGAAACGCTCGGCGTCGGCCACCGGATCTTCGCCGATCACCGTGCCGTCCGGGATCGTGCAGCCGCGGTCCACCACCACTTTCTGCAAGCGGCAACTCGCGCCGACCGTGACCTGCGGCAACAAGACTGCCTCATTGATGTTACAGAACGAACTCACTTTCACGTTCGACGACAACACCGATCGCGAAATCTGCGAACCCGAGATCACACAGCCGCCGCATGCGAGCAGGTTATTGCCGGACCCTTGCAGACCCTTCAGATCCCGCACGAACTTGGCGGGCGGCAGCTGTTCCTGATACGTCCAGATCGGCCAACTGCGGTCGTAGAGGTCGAGCGTCGGAATCGTAGAGGCGAGATCGAGGTTGGCGGCCCAATAGGCGTCGATGGTGCCGACGTCGCGCCAGTACGGCTCCACGTTCGGGTCAGACGATACGCACGACATGCCGAACGGATGCGCGATCGCCGTGCCTTGCGTGACGACGCGCGGCAAGATGTCCTTGCCGAAGTCGTGATCGGTGTCGACGGTCGAGATGTTTTCCTCCAGCAGCGAGTACAGGTAGTCCGCGTTGAACACGTAAATGCCCATGCTCGCCAATGCGGTGTCCGGGCGGCCGGGTATTGCGGGCGGGTCGGCGGGTTTTTCCACGAAGCCGACCACGCGGCGGTTTTCGTCGACGGCCATGACGCCGAAGGCCACCGCGTCCATGCGCGGCACCTCGATGCAGCCCACCGTGCAATCCGCGCCGCTATCGGCGTGATCCGCGATCATGCGCGTGTAGTCCATCTTGTAGATGTGGTCGCCCGCCAGCACGACCACGTACTTGGGGCGGATGGAGCGGATGATGTCCAGGTTCTGGAACACGGCGTCGGCGGTGCCGCGGTACCAGTGCGCGCCTTCCACGCGTTGCTGCGCGGGCCACAGGTCGATGAATTCGCCGAACTCGCCGCGCAGAAAGCTCCAGCCGCGCTGCAGGTGGCGCAATAGCGAGTGGGCCTTGTACTGTGTGACGACGGCGATACGCCGGATACCTGAGTTCAGACAGTTCGACAGTGCGAAGTCGATGATCCTGTACTTACCGCCGAAATGCACGGCGGGTTTGACGCGTTTGTTGGTGAGCGGTCCGAGCCGCGTGCCTCGACCGCCGGCGAGGACGATGGCGAGGGTAGTGCGTTGAAGGTCGTTCAGCCGTGCCGGAGTATCCATGTCCGTCTCCTTTGTCGACCGGACTTGGCGCTTTAGCGCTTAGTCCGGTCCCATGCAGTTTTATCGCGGTCGACCGGACTTGGCGCTTTAGCGCTTAGTCCGGTCCCATGCAGTTTTATCGCGGTCGATCGGAGTTGGCGCTTTAGCGCTTGGTCCGGTCCCATGCGCTTTCCTCGCGATGGACCGAACTTCGCGCTTCGGCGTACTCCGGTCACATGCCCGTCCTCTTTACGGCGCGATGCAATCCGTTACTTGCTACTTGTTACTGTTCCCCGCTGATGCCGGTCGCCCGGCTCTGCATATCCTGTCCCACTGCTGGGTCGCTGCACTGGCGAGCCCGTCCCGTAGTTCTAGCACCGATTCGTCTCGCGCGGGCGACGTTTGTCGTGCGCGAGGCGCCGCGCGCCCAACTGCGAACGATCGACCGTTGAGCGCCCGCGCTCCGTACGCCAAGCCACATTGCCTGCGAGGTTCGCCGCGCAATATGCGTGCCACTGGGCGGCGCGCTGCCGCGCGGCTGGCGGTGTGCGCGCCGCTGCACCGCTGCCGGAGCCGTCGTAGAATCGTCGGCGGCCGGTGGGCAAGCCTTTGGTGCTTGCTGCGGCCCATGAACGTAAAACCAACCCTGCAAAAATGTCGATGACCTTTCGCCGCCTTTCCCCGCTTGCCGCATTGAGCGCCGCCACGTTCTGCATTGCACCGGGCGCAGTACGCGCTGCTTCCGACGCATCCCCGAACAATGCGTCGACGGCCCCGTCCGTTATGTCGCAACCCGCACCGGCCAGCGTCGCGAGCGAGTCCGCTCAGCCGCTCGGCAATGACGGCCCGGCCTACGGGCCCGAGTTGGAAGGCTTCGACTATCCCGCGCCGGTCCAGCAATACGAATTCACTTCGCAAGGCGTTGCGTTGCACATGGCGTATATGGACGTCAAACCGGCGCACGCGAACGGCCGCACAGCAGTGCTTATGCACGGCAAGAATTTTTGCGCGGCGACGTGGGCCACGACGATTCATCGTCTGAGCGACGCCGGCTATCGCGTGATCGCGCCGGACCAGATCGGCTTCTGCAAGTCGAGCAAGCCCGAGCATTACCAATACAGTTTTCAGCAACTGGCGCGCAACACGCATGCGCTGCTCGAATCGCTGGGCGTGAAGGACGCGACCTTCATTGGTCATTCGACCGGCGGCATGCTTGCAGTGCGCTACGCGCTCATGTATCCGCAACAGACGCAGCAACTGGTGCTTGCCAATCCGATCGGTCTCGAAGACTGGAAGGCGAAGGGTGTGCCGTCACTGTCGGTGGACCAGTGGTACCAGCGCGAGTTGAAGACGACCGCCGACGGCATTCGCCGCTACGAACAGTCGACCTATTACGCAGGCCAATGGCGCGCGGACTACGAGCCGTGGGTGCAGATGCTTGCGGGCATGTACCGGGGACAGGGTAAACAGATCGTCGCGTGGAATTCGGCGTTGTTGTACGACATGATCTACACGCAGCCTGTTGTCTATGAACTCGGCCAGTTGCAGATGCCAACGCTGCTGCTGATCGGCCAGAAGGACGTTTCGGCCGTTGGCAAGGACGCGGCGTCACCCGAGGTGCGCGCGAAGATCGGCCACTATCCCGAGTTGGGTAAAGCTGCGGCCAAAGCCATTCCGCATGCGACGCTGGTTGAATTCGCCGACCTGGGCCATGCACCGCAGATGCAGGACCCTCAGGCTTTTCATAAGGCGCTGCTCGACGGAATGGCGGCGTTAAAGGTGAACCGTTGAGCTGATAAAGGTTGAAGCGGACCCAACGGGTCACAATAAGAGTATGAGAAAGAAAAAGCGCGGTCGCGTATGCGCCGCCCTTTGTTCATCCAGTTGCGGTTTACTTTCCGCCGGCCAGTTCCTCACGAATTTCCGCGCCGATCTCGAACGACCGCAGCCGCGCCTTGTGATCGTAGATTTGCGCGGTGAGCATCAGTTCGTCGGCGCCGGTTTGATCGATGATCGACTTCAGCCCCTCGCGCACCGCATCGCGATCGCCGATCGCCGTGCATGCGAGTGAATGCGCAACCGAGTTCAATTCCATCTCCGAAGCCGCGAGCCGCTCCACCGGCGGCTGCAATTGCCCTGGCGTGCCGCGCCGCAAATTGATGAACTGCTGCTGAAGCGACGTGAAAAGTCGCTGCGCTTCGTCGTTGGTGTCCGCTGCGAAGAGGTTCACGCCGACCATCGCGTAGGGCTTGTCGAGCGTTTCCGATGGCCGGAACTGCGAGCGATAAACCTGCAGCGCTGTCAGCAGGTAATCCGGCGCGAAGTGCGACGCGAACGCAAAAGGCAAGCCGAGCGCTGCGGCAAGTTGCGCGCTGTAGAGCGACGACCCCAGCAGCCACAACGGCACATGCAGGCCCGCGCCGGGCACAGCGCGAATCCGTTGGCCTGAGACCGGGTCCGCGAAATAGCGCTGCAATTCGGCGACGTCGTCGGGGAAAGAGTCCGCGCTGTTTTGCAGATCGCGGCGCAGCGCGCGTGCCGTGGATTGGTCCGTGCCCGGCGCGCGGCCAAGGCCGAGATCGATCCGGCCCGGATACAACGACTCGAGCGTGCCGAACTGTTCCGCGATCACCAGCGGCGCGTGATTCGGCAGCATGACGCCGCCCGAGCCGACGCGAATCGTCTTCGTGCCGCCGGCGACATAACCGATCACGACCGAAGTCGCCGCGCTCGCAATGCCGGTCATGTTGTGATGCTCCGCGAGCCAGAAGCGGCGGTAGTTCCACCGTTCCGCATGCTGCGCGAGATCAAGGGTGTTCTTGAAGGCATCTGCAGGCGTTGCGCCCGCGATGACCGGCGAGAGGTCGAGGACCGAAAAAGGGATCATTGTCTGTTCGCTTGCTGTTTCTGGCGCTTTCACGCGATGGGACATTCTCCCAAAGCTTTGTGCTTTCTGCTGATGGCGGCGCGATGCCCACGTTCGCGAAAGGGTTTGTCTGTGCGAAGCGGACCGCGGCGACGGCGCCGCCGTTACATGCAAAGTCGATATAGATATGGACGATCGATATTTAACAAGCGCATGACGCGCTGCTACCTTGAACGCCTCCAGAGAGCACGGCATTTCGCGTGCGATGCCGCTGCCCCGCCGGGCAGCAACCATTCACGGAGGTACTCGCGTGTCCATCGAATTCATCGGCATGATCCAGACCCGGAAGGTATCGGAAACGCATGCGCCGCAAGGGCCCGCTGTCGACGTCGGGTATGTCGCGCAGTTCGCCCGCGCGCATGAGGCGGCGGGCTTCGACCGCATTCTCGTGCCGCACCATTCCACGAGCCCCGATGCGCTGCTTACCGTCGCGCATGCCGCCAGTGTGACGAGCAGGGTGCATTTCATGCTCGCCCATCGCCCGGGGTTTGTCGCGCCGACTCTCGCCGCGCGCCAACTGGCGACCCTCGACCAGTATTCGGGCGGCCGGCTCGCCGTGCACATCATTTCAGGCGGCGACGACGCGGAACAGCGCCGCGACGGCGACTTCCTCTCGCACGACGAACGCTATGCGCGCACCGACGAGTATCTGAACATCGTGCGTCGCATCTGGACCGACGCAAAGCCGTTCGATCACCACGGGCAGTACTATCGTTTCGAACAGGGCTTTTCCGAAGTGAAGCCGGTGCAGCAGCCGCACATTCCGGTGTATTTCGGCGGCGCGTCGGCTCCTGCGCTCGAAATTGCCGGACGTCATGCGGATGTCTACGCACTGTGGGGCGAATCGAAGGCGCAAGTGCGCGAGCAGGTGACGCGCGTGCGCGCCGAAGCCGCGAAGCACGGTCGCACAGTGCGCTTCTCGGTGTCATTCCGGCCGATTCTCGCCGCGACAGAGGCCGCCGCGTGGGAGCGCGCCGATCACATCCTCGCTGAAACGAGACGGCTGCGCGCGGCGCAAGGACTCGGGGTAGGCGGGCCCGCGCAAAGCGAAGGCGCGCGGCGTTTGCTCGCGGCATCCGGCGATTCGGATCGTGCCGACGAACGCCTGTGGACCGGCATCGCAAAGGAAATCGGCGGACGGTCTAATTCGACCGCCCTGGTCGGCACGCCGCAACAGGTCGCCGACACGCTCGCCGAGTACTACGCGCTGGGCGTCTCCACTTTTCTCGTGCGTGGCTTCGATCCGCTCGAAGACGCGATCGACTATGGCCGCGAGCTGATTCCCGCGACGCGCGAACGCATTGCGCGCTTGCGTAGCGCCGAGGGAGCCCAGGGCGCTGCGACTACCGAGACCTTGGCCGCATGACTGGACGCGCGATGACCGATCTTTCTCACGCACGTCCGACCGGCGAAAGCTCCGCGCTCTACGGCGAATCATCGACGTTCAGGCGCCACGCGCCGCTGCGCAAATTCTGGTTCGACGACGTGCCGCCGCGCGAAGGTGTCGCCGACGAGCGGCGTTACCGTCAGGAGCGGCTCGCGGTCGCGTTTCGGCTCTTTGCACGCTACGGCTTCGATCAGGGGCTCGCCGGCCACATCACCGCCCGCGATCCGGAATGGCCCGATCACTTCTGGGTCAATCCGCTTGGCAAGCACTTCGGTCGCATCCGCGTATCGGATCTGTTGCTTGTCAATTCGCAAGGCGAGATCGTGGTCGGCGAGGGGCCCGTGAATCAGGCCGCTTTTGCGATTCATGCGGCGATCCACGAGGCTCGTCCCGAAGTGGTCGCGGCCGCGCACACACATTCGTTGTACGGCAAGGCGTGGTCCACGCTCGGCCGCAAGCTCGATCCGCTGACGCAGGATTCGTGCGCGTTCTACCAGGACCACGCATTGTTCGACGATTTCCGCGGCGTCGTGCTCGATACCGAAGAGGGCGCGCGCATTGCTGCGGCGCTCGGCGGCAATAAAGCGGTGATTCTGAAGAATCACGGCATCCTGACGGCGGGTCCGAGCGTCGAAGCGGCGGCCTGGTGGTACATCGCGCTCGACAACGCCTGCCACGCGCAATTGCTCGCCGAAGCGGCCGGCGCGCCGCAAGCCATTCCTCACGAGATGGCGGCGCTGACGCACGAGCAGGTCGGCCGTGCGAACGGCGCTTTGTTCGCCTTTCAGAGCCTGTTCGAAGGCCTCGTGGAAGCGGAGCCCGACGTGCTGACCTGAGCGCTTTTGCGGAAATCTCGCCGTTGATCGCAGCGCCGCTGCGATGCCGCGGCTACATGGCACAAAGGCGGGCGAAGGTAAGCAACCACCGGGCGACGGGCGGGCAACCACGGTCGAGCGGCGTGCCTAACTCGCACCGCTTTGGACCCGATTCTTCAATGCGGCGCTCGCTGCAGGTGCGCGAAGCGACCAGTGCCTCCCGCGCGCCGAACTTCCACATTATTCTGTCAAGCTATCCATGACCCAGACTCTGAGGCATGACCGGCTGCGCGCGTTCGTCGGCCGGATTGCGTCGCTCGTCGACGACGAAACGCCCGAAGCCGCGCTGCTCGAAGCGGGCGCTGTTGCGCTGCGCGAACTGATTGCGCACGACGACTGGCTGCCCGATGCTTTCGCGCGGCCCGACCCCGAGCGCTACCAGCAGTATCTGTTGCATGCGGACTCGCGGCAGCGTTTTTCGATCGTCAGTTTTGTCTGGGGGCCGGGGCAATCGACGCCCGTGCACGATCATACGGTTTGGGGGTTGATCGGCGTGCTGCGTGGCGCGGAAATTGCGCAGCAGTACCGTGCCGCACCGCATGGCGAGCTGGTCGAAGACGGCGCACCGCAGCGCCTCGATACCGGTGCCGTGGCTGCGGTGTCGCCGCGCACCGGCGATATTCATCGCGTGCGCAATGCATTTGGTGACCGTACGTCGATCAGCATTCACGTGTACGGTGGAAATATTGGAGCGGTGAGCCGCTCCGTTTATCCGTGCGGCGGTGGCCGCAAAAATTTTGTGTCCGGCTACTCGAACGACGTGTTGCCGAACATCTGGAATGTGTCAAAGGAGTCTCCGATCTCATGACATTCGTAAAAGATATACGTACCCGATCTTATGCAGACGTGCGCCGCGCACTGCTCGAACGCGAGGAAATCGCGCTCGTCGATGTGCGCGAGGAAGATCCGCACGCGCGCAGTCATCCGTTGTTCGCAGCGAACCTGCCGCTGTCGCGGCTCGAACTCGATGCGCCGGTGCGCCTGCCGCGCCGCGACGTGCCCATTGTCGTGCTCGACGACGGCGAAGGGCTTGCCACTCGTGCGGCGGAGCGCCTTGCGAGCCTCGGCTACACCGACGTCGCGTTGCTCGAAGGCGGTTTGCAAGGCTGGCGCAAGGCCGGCGGTGAGCTTTTCCAGGACGTCAACGTGCCGAGCAAAGCGTTCGGCGAACTGGTGGAAAGCGTGCGCCACACGCCGTCGATGCCGGCGCAGCAAGTGCAGGCGTTGCTCGATCGCGAAGAAAACGTGGTCGTTCTCGACGCGCGCCGTTTCGACGAATATCAGACGATGAATATTCCCGGCAGCATCAGCGTGCCGGGCGCCGAACTGGTGCTGCGCGCGCGTGAACTCGCGCCGGACCCTACGACGCGGATCATCGTCAATTGCGCAGGGCGTACGCGCAGCATCATCGGCGCGCAGTCGCTCATCAACGCGGGCGTGCCGAACCCGGTCGCCGCGCTGCGCAACGGCACCATCGGCTGGACCCTCGCCGGGCAGCCGCTCGCGCATGGCAGTTCGCGCCGGCCGCATCCGGTCGTCGACGATACGCTGCGCCTCGTCGCCGCCGACGGCGCGCGGGCGGTCGCCGATCGCGCGAAAGTAGGGCGCACGTCGCGCGACGAAGCACGCCGTTGGGCCGACGAGGCGGTACGCACCGTGTACCGCTTCGATGTGCGCACGCAAGAGGAATATGAAGCGGGCCACGTACCGGGCTTTCGCCACGCGCCAGGCGGTCAGCTCGTGCAGGAAACCGAGATGTTCGCGCCGGTGCGCGGTGCGCGCGTGATCCTTGCGGACAGCGATGGCGTGCGCGCGAACATGACCGCGTCGTGGCTCGCGCAGATGAACATCGAGGTGTACGTGGTGGACGGCCTGACCGCCGCCGACTTCGCCGAAAAAGGTCAGGCGCCTGGCGCGCGCCTCGCGCCCCAGCCGCCCGCCGCCGACGAAATCGCGCCGGCGGAACTCGCCGCGCTCCTGCAGTCGCCAGGCACGGTCGTACTCGATGTCACGAGCAGCGCGAACTATGTGAAGCGTCATATTCCAGGCGCGTGGTTCGCCATTCGCAGTGACCTGGAGAGGGCGGTGCACAAGCTGCCGGACGCCCAGCGTTATGTGCTCACATGTGGCAGCAGTCTGCTCGCGCGCTTCGCGGCGCCCGAGTTGGCGGCGTTGACCGGCAAGCCGGTGCAGGTACTGACGGGCGGCACGGCGGCATGGATCGAAGCGGGTCTGCCCGTGGAGAGCGGCGAAACGCGGCTGGCGTCGCCGCGCATCGATCGATATCGGCGTCCATATGAAGGCACCGATAACGCGCGCGAGGCAATGAACGCCTATCTCGAGTGGGAGTATGGGCTCGTCGCGCAACTGGCTCGCGACGGCACGCATGGCTTTCATGTGATCTGACGTTGACGCTCATGCCCGCGGTGCGGTTGCCGTAACGCGGGCTAAACCACCAACTAGCGACGAACCAGCGACCACATTGAGAACGAACACACGCGACGCGCCTTGAGCAGCGCGTTGCGTGCGCGCCTCCTTGAAGTGCCGTTCGATCGCCGCGCCGAACCCTCTCGACCGTCCGCTGCCATTCTTCAAGCAGACGTGGGATCTTCACGACGAGCCGCGAGGTGTTCGTGCGCCTGGCGACAACACGCGCGAGGCCATTTTTTCAAACCTCGCACGCAATAAAAATTCGCATATTTGCATAGCAGAATAAGGCGTTTGTCTTATATGAGCCGGTCGCTTATCGTCGCTGGAAACTCATTCGCAGGACTTCCACATGACGCTATCCGGTTCTCTTTTCGCGACGTTCTCCGCGCTGCAACGCGCGCTTGCCGAAGCGCTCACAGCCGCTGTGCTGGCGATTCCCGCTTTGCTATTTGCAAGCGCATCGAATGCCGCCGATCTGCCCGTGCTCAAGGTCGGCGATCAATCGCTGCAAACGCGCGGCATTCTTGAGGCATCGGGCCAGTTGAAAGACCTGCCGTACAAGATCGAATGGTTCAACTTTCCGGCAGCGCAACCGCTTGGCGAAGCGTTGAATGCCGGTGCCGTGGATGTCGGCGGACTCGGAGACGCGCCGCTCGTGTTCGCGCTCGCTGCCGGCGCGCGCGTGCGGGCCGTCGCCGCGACGCGGTCCAATCCGCTTGATCTCGCCATCGTGGTGGGTCCGCAATCGCCGCTCACCGAGGTCGCGAATCTGAAGGGAAAGCGCCTTGCCACGACGCGCGGCTCCATCGGTCATTACCTCGCGCTCGCCGCACTGAAGAAGGCGAATGTGTCCGCGAGCGACGTCACGTTCGTGTTCCTCGCACCGGCCGACGCCAAGGCCGCGCTCGCTTCGGGCAGCGTCGATGCGTGGTCCGTTTGGGACCCGTACACCGCGCTTGGCGAGTCGCGCGATCACGACCGCATCATCGCGAACGGCGTAGGTCTGTCTGAAGGGCTCAGCTATCAGGTTGCCACCGAGACCGCGATTGCGGCCAAGCGGGCACAGTTAGCCGACTTTCTGCGGCGCGTGGCTACCGGGCAGCGCTGGGCGCTGACGCATCCCGATGAAGTCGCGGCGATGCAGTCGCGCGTCACCGGCTTGCCGACCGATGTATTGAAGACCGTCTATCAGCGCGGCCAGGTGCATCCGGTCGCCATAGACGATAGCGTCGTGGCCGCTCAGCAGCGCACCGCCGACACCTACGAAGCAGCCAGCGTAATTCGCGCACATCTGGATGTGCGTGCGAGTTTCGACCGCAGTTTTCCTCTACCCTGAGCGCTCGACTGCAACGAAATCCTCTGCAAATTCGGTGTAAACGCGCTCTCGTCTAAACCGTCCGATCCCGTTAGATTAACGTCACCTGAAGGCTTATCGAGGGACCAGGACGGCCATACAAGCAGCGGTTCGTCACTTCCGGCGATGGCGCAAGGTGAGCGGCCAAGGTCGTTCATCGCCGCGCTGGAACCGGACCGCTGCGCGTCGTCCGCGCACTCATCCCGGTCTTTCGCATCTTCCGTAGTCCCTTCTTTCTACGCGTCGCTTCTTGCCGCCGGCCTACCTTCCGTACCGGTCGCGCGCACTTCATTGCCGCCGCGAGTCACGCCGACGCTTTCCATGGCGTCGCCTGTTTGCTTTCTGTTGCGTCTGTTGCTGTTTGCAATAAACCTCGCTCAGACAGCGTGATCTTCCAGAAAACGCCTGACGTCCCGCGTTTTTCGCATGCGAGCACCGGCATCGCCCGGTTCTGGCGCACGGGCGTGCGCTCGCGGTTTTTGCCGCACGCGGTTATCCTGTAGCGCGTTCCAAAGGATGTCCCTTTGGTGAATCACTACACGAGCGGTGCGCACAGTCGCGCTCGCATCGATACAGGAATTCCGCTGTGAGCCTGAAATTGCCTATTGCCGCCATGCTGGCCGCGTGCATCGCGCTCACTGCTTGCGACGACCAACAGAGCGAGCGCGCCGTGCAAAAAATCAAGGAACTGTTCAACGCGGTGAAGCCCGACGCGCTGCTGCTGAAGAACATGACGCCGGGCGTCACCACCGAAGCGCAGATCCGCGAGCAGATGGGTAAGCCCGAAACCGAGCGCACCTATACGGACGGCTCGAAACGCTTCGAGTATCCACGTGGTCCGCAAGGTCTGAATACGTACATGGTCGACATCGACCGTGACGGTAAGCTTCAAGCAATCACGCAGGTTCTTACCGCTGCGAACTTCGGCAAGATCCGTATCGGCATGAGCGAGGACGAAGTGCGACGCCTGCTCGGCAAACCGGGCCAAATCGCGGTGTTCCCGCTCAAGCCGGAGACGGTGTGGAGTTGGAAGTGGCGCGAAGGCGGCGTGACGGAAGAAGGCATTTTCAACGTGCACTTCGACCAGAACAGGAAGGTGTACACGACATCGCGCTCGGACGTGGTGCGCGGGCACTAGAAGCAACGACAAGACAGACGAATGGAAGGCGGGGAATCATGATACGTCGACGTCGATACAGCCGGATCGGACTGGTGTTGGGGGGCGGCGCGGCTCGAGGCTGGGCGCATATCGGTGCGATTCGCGCGTTGCACGACGCGGGCATCAAACCCGACGTGGTGTGCGGCACATCGATCGGCGCGCTGGTCGGCGCCGTGTATGCGAACGGCGACCTCGACTGGCTCGAGGAGTGGGTGTCGCGTCTCACGTGGCAGACGGTCGTGCGACTGCTCGACTTGCGCCTCTCGGGCGGCCTGCTCGGCGGGCGCAAGGTCATCCAGCTTTTCGCCGACAAGTTCGACGGCCGCTCCATCGCGCAGCTGAACATGCCATTCGCGGCGGTCGCCACCGAACTCGATTCGGGCCGCGAGAGCTGGCTGCAGGACGGCAGCGTGGTCGACGCGGTGCGCGCATCGATTGCGATTCCCGGCATCTTCACGCCGGTTTGGCACAACGGCGTATGGCTCGTGGACGGCGGGCTCAGTAATCCGGTGCCGGTGTCGGTCGCGCGCGGCATGCGGGCGGACTGTGTGATCGCCGTCGATCTGAACAACGACATTCTCAACGGCCGCGATTTCGGCGGCGCGGTGGTGGACACCCCGGCAATCGATCCCACCGCACCGCCGCCCGTGTCGCTGCGCCGTAACGGCAAGCCATGGCCGCGCTGGCTCGCGCCCGCCGAAGAGCGCGTCACCGACGACGTTCGCGTGCCGCCCGCACCGAGCGCACGCGTGCCTTCGATGTTGAGTTCGATCGCGCAAAGCATCGACATCATGCAGGTTCGGATTACCCGAAGCCGTCTCGCCGGCGAGCCCGCGGACATTCTGATCCAGCCGCGTCTCGGCGGCATGGGCATTTTCGACTTTCACCGCGCGGCGCCGGCCATCGAGGAAGGGCGCGCGGCAGTCGAATATATGCTGCCGGCGATTCGCGCGCGGCTCGGCATCGAATAGCGGCGGCGCGCAATACGTGTTTGCGCCACGTTGAGTGCGACCCTTCGCCCTGCGCGGAGCCCGCGCCCATCTATCGAAAAAGCGACCTCAAACTTGCGAAATCGCAGCGGCCATGGTTGCCCGCGTGGGAGGGCGTATCCCCCGAGGCGCCCCCGTACCAAGCGCCGTCAGCCGTACCACGTTGTCATTGCCGGTTTGTTGCGTCGCAGCAAATGCCACGCCGGCCTTTGAGAATTTAATTTTCGCTTGCGAGACTCCGCGCCATGCAGGATGAGTCGGGGCGCTAGCCGACGACATCCCTGGGATTCAACGAACCTGGATGGAGACACGCGTGGTGCTATACGGCTTTGGTCCGGTATTACTGGCCGGCACGATCCAGACGGTCGAGCTGTCGGTCCTTTCACTCGCGGCCGCCGTGGTGCTCGGCCTCGCCGGCGCGGCGGCGAAACTTTCGTTCAACCGGCCGTTGCGCGCGCTCGCCACCGGCTACACGACGTTGATCCGCTCGGTGCCAGACCTCGTGCTGATGTTGCTGCTGTTCTATAGCATTCAGATCGCTGTCAACAATCTGACCGACGCGCTCAATCTGCCGCAGTTCGACATCGACCCGTTCGTCGCGGGCGTGCTGACGCTCGGCTTCATTTACGGCGCGTACTTCACCGAAACCTTTCGCGGCGCCTTTCTCGCGGTGCCGCGCGGGCAGCTGGAAGCGGGCAGCGCTTATGGCATGAGCGGCGCGCGCGTGTTCGCACGCATCCTGTTTCCGCAGATGATGCGTTTCGCGCTGCCGGGCATCGGCAACAACTGGCAGGTGCTCGTGAAAGCGACGGCGCTGGTGTCGATCATCGGTCTCGCCGACGTCGTGAAGGCTGCGCAGGACGCGGGCAAAAGCACGTTCAACATGTTCTTTTTCATTCTGATCGCCGCGCTGATCTATCTGGCGCTGACGACCGTCTCGAACCTCGCGCTGATCTGGCTGGAACGCCGCTATTCGATCGGCGTGCGGCACGCGGAGCTTTAAGACCATGATCGACATTCTCAATCAGTTCTGGCGTGCGTTCCTCTACTGGGACGGTCAGCGCATATCCGGCCTTGCGGTTACGTTGTGGCTGCTGGTGGCATCCGTCGGTATCGGCTTCTGTCTCGCGATTCCCCTGGCGGTGGCCCGCGTGTCGAAGAAGCGCTGGCTTTCCACGCCGGTGCGTCTTTACACTTACGTGTTTCGGGGCACGCCGCTGTACGTGCAATTGCTGCTGATCTATACCGGCATGTACAGCCTCGAATTCGTGCGTTCGCATCAACTGCTCGATGCGTTCTTTCGCAGCGGTTTTCACTGCGCGATTCTGGCGTTCGCGTTGAATACCTGCGCATACACCACGGAGATTTTTGCCGGCGCGATCCGCTCGACGTCGCACGGTGAAGTGGAAGCGGCACGCGCCTACGGTATGAGCTGGTTCACGATGTACCGGCGCATTGTGATACCGTCCGCGCTGCGCCGCGCTTTACCGTTGTACAGTAACGAAGTGATTCTGATGCTGCATGCCACGACGGTCGCGTTCACGGCCACCGTGCCGGACATCCTGAAGGTCGCGCGCGACGCGAATTCGGCCACTTATCAATCGTTCGACGCGTTCGGCCTGGCCGCGCTGATTTATCTCGTGGTGTCGTTCGCCCTCGTTGCGTTGTTCCGCCGCGCCGAGCGTCACTGGCTCGGTTACCTGGCGGTGCGCACGCATTGAGCGCGCCTTGTTTGCAGCAGGCGGTGCGATAAAAGCGCGCCGTCGACGTTCGATCCGTATATTCACAGGGAGAGCATCTTGCTCCACACCACGCAAACCGAAGCTTGCAAGCTCGCCGTGCAGGACATCCACAAGCGCTATGGCGACAACGAAGTGCTCAAGGGCGTATCGCTCAATGCGAACAAGGGCGACGTAATCAGCATCATCGGCGCGAGCGGCTCGGGCAAGAGCACCTTCCTGCGCTGCATTAATTTTCTCGAGCGGCCGAACGCCGGGCAGATCGTCGTCGACGGCGAAGCGGTCAAGACGAAAGCCGACCGCGCCGGCAATCTGGAAGTGGCCGATCACAAGCAATTGCAGCGCATTCGCACGAAGCTCGCGATGGTGTTCCAGCACTTCAACTTGTGGGCGCACATGAACGTGATCGAGAACATCGTCGAGGCGCCGATTCATGTGCTCGGTCTGCCGCGTCGCGAAGCCGAGGAGCGCGCGCGCGAATATCTCGAGAAAGTGGGCCTCGCACCGCGTCTGGAAAAACAATATCCGTCGCATCTGTCGGGCGGTCAGCAGCAGCGCGTGGCGATCGCGCGCGCACTTGCAATGAACCCCGACGTGATGCTGTTCGACGAGCCGACTTCGGCGCTCGACCCCGAACTGGTCGGCGAGGTGTTGAAAGTCATGCAGAAGCTCGCCGAAGAAGGGCGCACGATGATCGTCGTCACGCACGAAATGGGTTTTGCGCGCAACGTGTCGAACCATGTGATGTTCCTTCACCAGGGTCGTACGGAAGAAGAAGGTCTGCCCGCCGAGGTGCTGAGTTCGCCGCGCAGCGAGCGGCTCAAGCAGTTCCTCTCCGGCAGCCTCAAGTAACGCTCGCCGTCTTCTATCTGATCGATGGCTCGCACGTCCAGCCCCGCACGCACCATGCAGGTTGCAATCGTGGCATTGCCGCCTGTGTCGATGTCGGGCGTCGGGCCGATTGTCGACGCGCTCAATCTCGCCAATGAAATCGACGGCCGCGCGCTGTACCGCGTGCAGGTGTGCTCGTGGGACGGCCGCGCGGTGCCGCTGGCGGGCGGCGCGCAATGGCCGGCCGACGTGGCCTTCGGCGACGCAGTGGTATGCGACTGGCTGATCGTGGTCAGCGAACGGTTTCAGCAATTCGCCGACTACCGCCTGTTTCTCGCAAGTTTGTCGCGCGTAGGGCAACGCACGCCGCTTGTCACCGGCATTCATCACGGCGTGTGGTGGCTCGCGATGGCGGGCCAGTTGTCGGGCTATCGCGTCAGCGTGAACTGGGAAACGTATCAGCAGTTCTCCGAGCAGTTCGAGCGCTCCATCGTCACCCAGCAGATTTTCGAAATCGATCGCGATCGCGCCACTTGCGCGGGCGGTCAGGCAACCGTCGACTTCATGCTCGCGATGATCGGCCGCGAGCACGGTCCGGAGCTCGCGGATCGCATCGCGGATACGCTTGGCGTCGGCGTGTTGCGTGCGGGCGAAGAGCGTCAGCGCATACCGTTCGTGACAGCGCCCGGCGAGCGTCATCCGCGCCTGAACGATGCGTTGTTGCTGATGGAAGCGAACATCGAAGATCCGCTCACCACCGACGAAATCGCCGGTCTCGTCGGTGTTTCGCGACGCCAGCTGGAGCGCCTCTTTCGCCAGTATCTCGGCTCGATGCCGTCCAAATACTATCTTGGCCTGCGCCTTTCGAAGGCACGCACGCAATTGCAGCGCACCAGCAAGTCGGTCGTGCAGATCAGTCTCGCTTGCGGGTTTTCGTCGGCGGCGCATTTTTCGAATGCATATCGCGAACGCTTCGGCGTGACGCCGCGCGAGGACCGCCGCAACTGGATCGACAAACAGACCGGCGCAAGCGGCGCCGCAGCCAGCGAGCCGCGCGCGGGTGCGCTGATCGAGCCGCCGGATAGGGGCGACTGAAGGGCGGCAAGCGGGCGGCGAGTGTTCGCGTCGGTTGGCGATGCAACGGGTCAGCATGCGTGAGGCCCCGCATGCCGCGCGGAAGCTCATAGAAAGCGTCGCGTATGCGCAAGACGTAACGCGTGTGGTTTCCTACACTATCTGTACTACCTCTCACCTGTAACGAGGATTTGCCATGAACGACCTGACTGTGACACGCAAGACCTTCGACGAAGTCATGGTGCCGGTATTCGCACCCGCCGCCTTCGTGCCGGATCGCGGTCTCGGCTCACGCGTCTGGGATACGCAAGGCCGCGACTATATCGACTTCGCCGGCGGTATCGCCGTCACCGCGCTCGGTCATGCGCATCCCGAACTGCTGAAAGTCCTGCACGAGCAGGGTAGCAAGCTCTGGCACATCGGTAATGGCTACACCAACGAGCCGGTGCTGCGTCTCGCCAGGCGTCTCGAAGAACTGACGTTCGCCGACCGCGCTTTCTTCGCGAACTCGGGCGCGGAAGCGAATGAAGCCGCGTTGAAGCTCGCGCGCCGCGTCGCATTCGAGCGTCATGGCGCCGACAAATACGAGATCATCTCGTTCACGCAGTCGTTCCACGGCCGAACGTTCTTCACCGTCAGCGTGGGCGGTCAGCCGAAGTATTCGGAAGGCTTCGGGCCGGTGCCGCAAGGCATCGTTCATCTGCCGTACAACGACATACAGGCCGCGAAAAAGGCGATCGGCGCGAAGACCTGCGCGGTCATCGTCGAGACGATTCAGGGCGAAGGCGGTGTGATCCCCGCCGATCCGGCGTTCCTCAAAGCGCTGCGCGAAGCCTGCGACCAGCACGGCGCGCTGCTGATTTTTGATGAGGTACAAACAGGTGTCGGCCGCAGCGGCTACTTCTATGCGTATCAGGACACGGGCGTTACGCCGGACATCCTGACCACCGCGAAGGCGCTCGGCAACGGCTTTCCGATCGGCGCGATGCTGACCACGACCGAACTCGCCGCGCACTTCAAGGTCGGCGTGCATGGCACGACTTACGGCGGCAATCCGCTGGGTTCCGCCATTGCGGAAAAAGTGGTTGAGCTGGTCAGCGATCCAAAGCTGCTCGAAGGCGTGCGCACCCGCAGTGAAGTGTTAAAGGGCCATCTCGCTAAGCTCAACGAGCGCTTCGGTCTTTTCGACGAGGTGCGGGGCAAGGGCTTGTTGATCGGCGCGCAACTGACCGACGCTTACAAGGGTCGCGCGAAAGACTTCGTCACAGCGGCCGGCCAGCATGGCGTCATCATGCTGATGGCAGGACCGGACGTGCTGCGCTTCGTGCCGTCGCTGATCATGCCGCTCGACGACATGAACGAAGGCTTCGAGCGTCTCGCTAAAGCTATTGCGGACGTGGTCGGCGTGAAGGCCGAAGCTGCGTCCAGGTGAACGGCGGTTCCAGCGGTTCCAACGCTCCGCCTTCGCTCATGCGTCACATTGAACAGGAACGATGATGCTCTTCGTACGCCCCGGCCGCCTCGCCGATCTCGATGCGCTCGAACATATGGCGCGCACCGCGCAACCGGTGCTGCATTCGCTACCGCACGACCGGCGCGCGCTCGAAGCACGCGTCGCGTTGTCAGAAGACTCGTTTCGCGCGGAGGTCGATTTCCCGGGCGAGGAGTTCTATCTGTTCGTGCTCGAAGATTCGGAGAGCGGCAAGCTGATGGGCACGGCGAGCATCGTTGCCGCCGCGGGTTACTCCGATCCGTTCTATGCGTTTCGCAACGACGCGCTGATCCATGCATCCCGTGAACTGCACGTGAACCGCAAGATTCACGCGCTCACCATGTCGCACGAGCTGACCGGCAAGAGCCGGCTCGCGGGCTACTACATCGACCCGTCGCTGCGCGGCGACGCCGCCGCGCATCTCATGTCGCGCGCACGAATGATGTATATCGCGGCCAACCGCAAGCGCTTTACACCCGAGGTGTTCTCGCTGCTGCTAGGCGTCACCGACGAGAACGGCGTGTCGCCGTTCTGGGAAGCGGTAGGGCGCAAGTTTTTCGGCCGCAATTTCGCCGACATCGAAATCGAGTCCGGTGGGCGTAGTCGAACGTTCATCGCCGAAGTCATGCCGACGTACCCGATCTATGTGCCGTTGCTACCCGAAGCGGCGCAGCGCGTACTCGGCGAGCCGGATTCGAAGGCTCTGCTCGCATATGAAATACACCTTGAAGAAGGGTTCGAGACCGATCGCTTCATCGACATCTTCGACGCGGGCCCGGTGCTCACCGCGCAAGTGGATCGTAGTGCCTGCGTGACGCGCAACGAAACGCGGGTGGTGCACGAGGCGTCTGCCGGGGCGAACGGCTCGACCTATCTGATCGCCCACAACGGCGCGGACGGTCAATTCCGCTGCGTGCTCGGCGAGCTGCCCACGGCGAGGAACGAAGGCGCGCCGCTCGCCCAGCCGGCGCGTGCGGCGCTCGGCGTGCAGGACGGCGATACGGTGCGCTGCGTGCCGTTGCATCGCCCGGAAACGAATGAACAATCGGGAGACGCGCAATGATCGTCGTTCGCGTGGTGCAACGAGGCGATGTCGACGCGTTGATGCGGCTCGCGCAGGAAACCGGGCCGGGGCTCACGACCTTCAAGCCGGATCGCGACGCACTTGCGGCGCGAGTCGAACGCGCGCGCCGCACGATGGAAGACAAGGCCGAGCCGCATGAGGCCGGCTACTTCTTCGTGATGGAAGACACCGCGACCGGCGACGTGGCCGGCGTGTGCGGAATCGAAACGGCGGTCGGTCTGCAACAGCCGTTCTATAACTATCGCGTGAGCACCGTAGTACACGCGAGCCAGGACCTGGGCATCTGGACGCGCATGCGTGCGCTGAACATCTCGCACGACCTGACCGGTTATGCCGAAGTGTGCTCGCTGTTCTTGAGTCCGCGATATCGCACGAGCGGCGTGGGCGGCTTGCTGTCGCGCTCGCGCTTCATGTTTCTCGCGCAGTTCCGTGAGCGTTTTCCGCAGCGGCTATGCGCGGAATTGCGCGGGCATTTCGATGCGGAAGGCACTTCGCCGTTCTGGCGCGCGGTCGGCTCCCACTTCTATCAAATCGATTTCAACGCGGCGGACTATCTAAGCTCGCACGGCCGTAAAGCGTTCCTTGCGGAACTGATGCCGCGCTATCCGGTGTATGTCGAGTTGTTGCCGCAAGAGGCGCAGGAATGCGTCGGCCTCACGCATAACGACACGATTCCGGCGCGCCGCATGCTCGAAGCGGAAGGGCTGCGCTACGAAAACCACGTCGATATTTTCGATGCCGGTCCGGTGCTCGAATGCCACATTTCCGACTTGCGCACGGTGCGCGAAAGCGCGCTGGTGCCGGTCGAGATTGCCGATGTACCGGAGGGCGCGGCGCAGGATGCACCGCGCTCGATGGTGTCGAACACGTCGCTCGGCGATTTTCGCGTGGGCGTGGCGGCGGGCGTGCCGCAAGACGGCGTGTTCCGCATGAACGCGACAGAAGCGTCGGCGCTGGGCGTCAAAGCAGGCGACCCGGTTCGGGTGCTGGCGCTGAAACACAAACAAGGATGATCATGAGCGAGCTTTTCATCGACGGCGAATGGGCCGCCGGCACAGGACCCGCATTCGCGTCGCGCAATCCGGGCACGGGCGCGACGGTGTGGGAAGGCAATAGCGCCTCGGCAGACGACGTGGACCGCGCGGTGCGCAGCGCGCGCCGCGCGTTCGCAGCATGGTCTGCATCGAGCCTCGACGAGCGGTGCGCGGTAGTGCGCCGCTTTGCCGCGCTCGTCACCGAACGCAAAGAGGCGCTCGCCGAAGCGATTGGCCGCGAAACCGGCAAGCCTCTGTGGGAAGCGCGCACCGAAGCGGCGTCGATGGCTGCGAAAGTCGAGATTTCGATTCAGTCGTACAACGAGCGCACGGGCGAAAAGCGTTCGGCAATGGCGGACGGCACTGCAGTATTGCGGCATCGTCCGCACGGCGTAGTGGCAGTGTTCGGGCCATATAACTTTCCCGGCCACTTGCCGAACGGGCATATCGTGCCGGCGCTGATCGCGGGCAACGCGGTTGTTTTCAAACCGTCGGAACTCGCGCCGGGCGTGGCGGCGCTCACCGTGCAGACGTGGCGCGACGCGGGCCTGCCCGCCGGCGTCCTCAATCTCGTGCAGGGTGAGAAGGACACGGGCATTGCGCTCGCGAACCACCGGCAGATCGACGGTCTGTTCTTCACAGGTAGTTCGGACACCGGAACATTGTTGCACAAGCAGTTCGGTGGACGTCCGGAGATCGTGCTTGCGCTGGAAATGGGCGGCAACAATCCGCTCGTGATCGGACCGGTGGCGGACCTCGACGCCGCCGTGCATCACACCATCCAGTCGGCGTTTTTGTCAGCGGGACAGCGCTGTACCTGCGCGCGCCGTATCTTCGTGCCGAACGACGCGTTCGGCGAGCGCTTCCTGGCGCGCCTCGTCGAAGTGACGTCGCGCATCAGCGTCGGCGAATACAACGCCGAACCGCAGCCTTTCATGGGCGCGGTGATTTCGGCGCGCGCGGCTTCGCGGCTCGTCGCCGCGCAGGAGCGTTTGCTTGCCGACGGCGCGCACGCGTTGCTGAAGATGGAGCAACGCGATCCGAAACTGGGTTTCGTCACGCCGGCCATTCTCGACGTGAGCGCTGTGAAGAATCTGCCCGACGAGGAGCATTTCGGACCGCTTGCGCAGATCATCCGTTACGACAGCTTCGACGAAGCGCTCGACAAAGCCAACGACACCGAGTTTGGCCTGTCCGCAGGACTGCTCGCCGACGACGAATCGCTGTGGACGCACTTCCAGCGCACCATCCGCGCGGGCATCGTCAACTGGAACCGGCCGACTAATGGGGCTTCGTCGGGTGCGCCGTTCGGCGGACCGGGCCGTTCGGGCAATCACCGGCCAAGCGCCTATTACGCGGCCGACTACTGCGCGTACCCGATGGCTTCCGTCGAAAGCGCGCAACTGCAAATGCCCGCGAGCGTTTCGCCGGGCCTCCAATTCTAAGGATCGACGATGCAAGCCACTGAAGCCAATTTCGACGGTCTGGTCGGCCCGACGCACAACTACGCGGGGCTGTCGTTCGGCAACGTCGCGTCGCAGAACAACGAGAAGTCGGTTGCGAATCCGAAGGCGGCCGCGAAGCAGGGCCTGCGCAAGATGAAGCAGTTGGCCGATCTCGGCTTTCATCAAGGCGTGTTGCCGCCACAGGAACGCCCGTCGATGCGTCTGTTGCGCGAGCTGGGTTTTTCCGGCGACGACGCGACGGTGATCGCGCGCGTGGCGAAAAACGCGCCTGAGTTGCTGGCCGCGGCAAGTTCGGCATCGGCGATGTGGACTGCGAATGCCGCGACGGTGAGTCCGTCCGCCGACACGCACGACGGCCGCGTGCATTTCACGCCGGCCAATCTGTGCAGCAAGCTGCATCGCGCGATCGAGCACGAATCGACGCGCCGCACGTTGCGCGCCATTTTCAGCGACGCCGATCGCTTCGCGGTGCACGAAGCGCTGCCCGGCACGCCTGCGCTCGGCGACGAAGGCGCGGCGAATCACACGCGCTTCTGTTCCGAATATGGCACCCGTGGTGTCGAATTCTTCGTGTATGGCCGCAGCGAGTATCGTCGCGGGCCGGAGCCGAAGCGCTTCCCCGCGCGTCAAACGTTCGAGGCGAGCCGCGCGGTTGCGCACCGTCACGGATTGCAAGACGAGGCCACGGTGTACGCACAGCAGAACCCGGAAGTGATCGACGCGGGCGTGTTTCATAACGACGTGATCGCGGTCGGCAATCGCAATACGTTGTTCGGTCATGAGCTTGCGTTCGTCGAGCAGAACGCGGTGTATGACGAATTGCGCGCGAAGCTCGCCGGTCTGAAGGCTCAGTTCAATGTGATCGAAGTGCCCGACGCGCAAGTGAGCGTGGCAGACGCGGTGTCGTCATATCTGTTCAACAGCCAGTTGCTGACGCGCCCCGACGGCAAGCAGGTTCTGGTGGTGCCGCAGGAGTGCCGCGAGAATCCGCGCGTGGCCGCTTACCTGGACGATCTGACATCGCATACGGGTCCTATCGACGACGTGCTCGTGTTCGACCTGCGCGAAAGCATGAAGAACGGTGGCGGTCCCGCTTGCCTGCGCCTGCGTGTCGTGTTGAGCGACGCGGAGCGCGCGGCGGTCACACAAGGCGTGTGGATCGACGACGCGTTGTTCGGCCGGCTCGATTCGTGGATCGAAAAGCATTACCGCGACCGTCTTGCCCCGGCCGATCTGACCGATCCGCAATTGCTCGTCGAATCGCGCAGCGCGCTCGACGAACTGACGCAGATTCTCGGACTCGGGTCGCTTTATGACTTCCAGCGCTGAGCGCCACGCGCAGCACGCGATGCTGGACGATTTCCTCGCGTACACGCTCGCGGGCACGCGGCCTTCCGCGAACCAAACACAAGGCACCTGTGACGGCGGCGTGCGCTGGTCGTGGCTCGACGACGGCGTTCTGTTGATGGAGCCCGCGGCAATTGCAGCAGACACGCGCAGCGTGCTGGCGTCGGCGGGCGTGCATGGCGACGAGACGGCGCCGATCGAACTGCTTTCTTATCTCGTGCGCGACATAGCGCGTGGCGAGGCTGCGCTGACATGCCGTCTGCTGGTGATTCTCGGCAATGTCGATGCAATGCGCGACGCATGCCGTTATCGCGACGACGATCTCAACCGCCTCTTCAGCGGCCGGCATCTGCAACTGCCGCACAGTTACGAAGCGCCGCGCGCGGCCGCGCTCGAACAGGCGGCGACGCAGTTCTTCGCCACCGCGTCGCGGCAGCCTGGAGCACGGTGGCACATCGACATGCACACGGCAATCCGCGCGTCCGCGTTCGAGCGCTTCGCGTTGCTGCCGCATACCGGCAGGCCGTTTTCGCGTGCGATGTTCGAGTGGCTTGCAGAGGCACGCATCAGTGCCGTGCTTTTGCACACCACGAAGGGCAATACGTATTCGCATTTCACCGCGCAGGCGTGCGAAGCCGAAGCGTGCACACTCGAACTAGGCAAAGTGCGCCCGTTCGGCCAGAACGACCTGACACGCTTTGCCGGCGCGGATTCGGCCTTGCGTCAGCTGCTCGCGGGCACGAGTGGCCGCGAGCAGCCGGAACTGCCTCGCGCCTTCACGGTGATCGACCAGATCACAAAGCCGAGCGAAGCGTTCGAATTGCTGGTCGCGCCCGGTGTCGCCAACTTCACGCCGTTCGGCAAGGGCACGCTGCTCGCGCGTGATGGCGACTATCGGTACGTCGTGCAACACGACGAGGAGCGGCTCGTGTTCCCGAACGCGACGGTCAAGCCCGGCTTGCGCGCCGGGTTGATGGTCATAGAGACCACGCACGACACGTTGGCCAAGCTCGTCTAACGGCGCGGTTCGCATGAACGGCGGCTGCATCGGCGAATATGTTTTTGCGTGGACGCGACATCAAGTTGCAGGTTTGAATGCACGCCTGATTCTGCGTTCCGCCTGGAGGCTTGGCTCAGTTGTCCGCGGGCGCGGCGCGCGCGCCTGTACAATCCCCGCCTCGCGGCTGCTGCGCTGCACCACATCGGCCGCACGAGTTTGAATCGCATTTTTGGCGCGGCAATCATGCCTGTCCGGATTCGGCTCCGTCTTGTTCAATACCGTAGAGGAACACCCGCAATGAAGATGAATTGGCGAAACACGGCCGCGCTCGCGCTGTTCGCGACCGCAACGGCGACAGTAACGGCAGGCTCCGCAGTGGCGGCGGACATCAAGGAAGTGCGCTTCGGTGTAGAGGCGTCGTATGCGCCGTTCGAATCGAAGTCGCCGTCGGGCGAGTTACAGGGTTTCGACATCGACGTGGGCAATGCTGTCTGCGCGAAGCTCAAGGCCAAATGCGTGTGGGTGGAAAATTCGTTTGACGGTCTGATCCCCGCGTTGCAGGCGCGCAAATTCAACGCGATCAACTCGGACATGACGATCACGGACCAGCGCCGTCAGGCAGTGGATTTCACGGACCCGATCTACACGATCCCGAATCAGATGATCGCGAAGAAGGGCAGTGGCTTGCTGCCGACGCCTGCGTCGTTGAAGGGTAAGCATGTCGGGGTGCTCCAGGGCACGATCCAGGAAACTTACGCGAAGGCGCGCTGGGCGCCGGCGGGTGTCGACGTCGTGCCGTATCAGACGCAGGACCAGATTTATGCGGACCTCGCGTCCGGTCGGCTCGACGCATCCTTCCAGGACGCTGAGGCGGCGTCCAAGGGCTTTCTGAAGAAGCCGCAAGGCGCGGGCTTCGAATTCGCCGGTCCCGCTGTCAGCGACGAGAAGCTGCTCGGCGCGGGCGTGGGCTTCGGCATCCGCAAAGGCGATGCAGCGCTGAAGGACGCATTGAACCAGGCGCTGAAGGAACTGAAGGCAGATGGCACTATCGACCGTTTTGCGGCGAAGTACTTTGACGTGAAAGTCGTGCTCAAGTAACGCGTCGCCGCGCATCACCTGAGAGGAACGGCCGCGAGTTGCGGCCGTTTTTTATTTCGGGTCAACAACCGGTTCTCTGCGCTGACGAAATTTTTGCGGATATTCTTTTCTCGACATGCCCGTGCAAGACTGCCTGCGCTAGAATCGCCAGGCGTGCTGCCGTCGCAAACGATAAATCAGTCGCAATCTGTACGGTGGCGACGGAAGGAAAGCGACAAGACGGGCATAAAGCGGCACGCATAAAGCGGCAGCAATAAGACAGCCAAAACAGCAACAAGCGCCGGGGCGGCGCGTCGCGGGGGACCAGAATGAGCACCATTGCAGTCGAAAATCCGGGCCATGCGGGCGCCACGGACGATGAGCAGTTGAACGCCAGCTTCGCACGGCAACCCATCCTCAATCGGGACGGCATGCTGTGCGGGTACGAGCTCAAGATACGCGCGCCGGAATTTTCGGCGGAACCGCTGCCCGACCTCGATGACGACCTCGACGCTGAAAGCACCGCGGACAACGCCAGCGCCAAGGCAGGCCGCGCGCCCACGCCGGCGCAGCGCGTCGCGCGAGCGATCATCCGCGGCCTCACGCAGAGCAATGTGCGCGGCGCACTGACCGGGCATCCGGCGTACATCGACCTGAGCCGGGACATGCTGTTCGACGACGCAATCGAGCGGTTGCCCGCCGAGCGCTTCCTGTTCGAGCTGCCGCCCAATATGGAAGTCGACGACGAACTGATTGCGCGCATCGTGCTCCTGCATGGGCGTCGCTACCGTTTCGTGCTCGACGAAGTGACGCAGCCCAACGAGACCTTCGCGAAACTGCTGCCCTATGCGGAAGCCATCAAGATCGACATCACGCGCGCACCCGCCGCGCTGTTGCCGAAGCTGACGAGCGTGCTCAAGTCGGCGGGCAAGCTGCTGATCGCATCGGGGCTCGACGCGCAAGCCGACTTCGAAACGGCGCACGGCCTCGGCTTCGACCGCTTCCAGGGGTATTTCTTCGCGCGCCCGCAAACCGCGCTGACCCGGCGCGTCAGCGCGCCACGCCATGCGCTGCTGAATCTGCTGCAGCTGCTCGCGGGCGACCCGACGGTCGCGCAACTCGAAGCGGAGCTCAAGCTCAATCCCGTGCTGGTGATGCATCTGATGAAGCTCGCGAATTCCAGCGGGCTCGCAGTCGGTCATAAGGTGACCACGCTGCGCGAGGCGATCAACGCGACCGGCACAGACCGGATCGCGCGCTGGACGCAGTTGCTGCTCTACGCCGACGGCCGCAAGGTCGCGCTCGAAGACGATCCGCTGCTGCAACTCGCGGCGACTCGCGCGCGTTTCATGGAACTGGCGATTGAACGCTTGCCGGAAGCCGGCCGCGACGAAGCCGACGCGGCGTTTCTGACGGGTGTGTTTTCATTCGTCGACGCGGTGTTCGGCGGCTCGCTCGAAAGCACGTTGAATGTGCTCACGCTGTCGCGTCCGATCCAGGCGGCGATTCTGCAACGCGAGGGCGCGCTCGGTTTGTTGCTGGACACTGTCGAGGCGCTGGAAAACGGCTCGTGGGATGAGCTTGCCGCACTCTGCGCACAGCTTGCGCCGTTGACGGTGGAAGAGGTCGCTCAGATGGGACTTGCCGCCGGCGCATGGGCAGGCGTTGCGGACCGCAGCGCGGAAGGTCTGGAAAGAATCGAGGACTGAAGCTCAGAAATTCAAGCGATGCCGGTATGCAGCGCAAACCGGCATCGCGAATCTGACTTGCAAAATCAGGCGTCGGGCAAATGCAGAAGCAGGAGACTTACGTACCGTGATCAACGATCACGCCACGTCTTTACATCGTCTCCATTTCCCGCATTTGCCCCAGGCCGAAAAAACGGCCTAACTCCTTGGCCAGTTCGTTCAGCACGCTCATCTCTTTCTGCGAGATGCGCCGTGGCTCCTGAGTGTGAGACCAGTCGCCGTAAAGTAGCGCGACCGTCTGGTCGGTCTCGTCCACCACCGGTAACAGCACGAAGGCGCGGGCGTCGTCGAAAGAGCGGCGGAACCATTCCGGTAGGCGAGCGACCATTTTCGGATCGCGCGCGTTTTCGATGAAGATGCCCACCGAATTCGCTATGGCGAGGTGGAACACGTCGGGCTCGAAGGCCGAACCAAACGTAAGCTTGGGCAGCGCCGCATCGATTTTCGGGCCGAGACCCAGGCGCGCGCGGAAGGTGCCGTTGCTGTGCTTGACGAACACTACCGTGCGCGCAAAGCCAAGCGCCGCGAGCACCGTTTCCGAAGCCATGCCGAGGGCCGGCGCGAGGGAACTGGTGTCGGGGAGGGCGCGCAGGTCTTCGACACCTGCTGCAATGCGCGCTTCCGGGTTCAGCGCTTCGCGCGCCATCGCGTCAGCGTTCGCGCGCAGTTCGACGATTTCCCGCATCACGCCGTCGCCGCCTTCTTCGCGGGCAAGCGCGACGCTCATTTCGAGCAGCACTTCGGGATCGGTGTTGAGCGCGTGGCTATATTCCTGGGCGAGTTCGGCGATGCGTTCCTCGCGCTCGAAGTCGGGCACGTTCTGCTGCGTGAGGACGTCGGCGACCGCCGTCGAATAATTGGTGATCGCACGCAGCCACTGCACCTGGCGCGGCTGCTCCGTGTCCTGCGGATCGAATTCGCCCATGCCCGAGCGGATCATGTCTGGCAGGCGCCAGCGCACCGCGGCTTCGGCGCCGATTTCGTCGAACGTCACGCCTAGCACCAGCACACAAGCGTCCGCTTCCTGTGTGCCCCCGTCGATGTGGCGGCGAATCTGATCCCATTCCGCGTCGAGATAGAAGACCACCAGCAGCTTGCCGATTTGGCGCATCAGCGTGCAGACCACGGCTTCCTCGCCGGCACGCAGATCGCCGCGCTCGGTCAGCTTGCGCGCGACGCAGCCCGAGAGCAGCGTGCGGTTCAGTTCGAGCTTCGCGTCGATGCGGCGTGGCGCGCTGTGATGAAAGTGATCGACGATCTTCAGGCCGACCACGAGATGGCCGACCGCGTCCATGCCCAGCACCATCAGCGCGCGCGACACGGTGGTGATATTGCCGCCGAAAGCCATATACATGGCCGAGTTCGCAAGCCGCAACACCTTTTGCGTGAGCGCGAAGTCCGAGAGCACGACCTGCACGAGGCCGGTGAAGTCGAGGTCGTCATTGTTCATCGCCGCCATGGTGGTGCGCAGCGACTGCGACAGCATGGGGAAATCGCCGCGCTCGCTCATTCGCGTCCACAGCCGGTCGAGCACAGCCGCCTTTACCATGTGAGTCCCGCAAAAGCCATACATGTTCCAATGAATGCCACGCCGGCCTGAAGCCGGCTTGTGCCGCTGCGTAAGCGCTTGACCCGCACTGCTAGGCGCTGTGCAGGTGAAGCGAGCGCGCTTCGAAACGCTGCGCCAGTTCGTCGGAAGGCAACGCCTGGCAGACGAGCCAGCCCTGTATGTGGTCGCATCCCATTTCGGTCAGCAGGGCGCGCTGCGCTTCGGTTTCGACGCCCTCCGCGACCAGTTCCAGGTCGAGTGTCTGGGCGAGGCCGACCACCGCGCTGACAATCGCCTGGTCGTTTCGGGAGGTTAGCAGATTCTCGACAAAACTCCTGTCGATCTTGAGCTTTGCAAGGGGAAACCGTTGCAGGTAAGCCAGGCTTGAGTAGCCGGTGCCGAAATCGTCGACGGCAAAGCGGATACCCATGGCGGTCAGGTCCTCCAGCAACACCTTCGCGTGTGCCGGGTCGTGCATCAGCAGACTTTCGGTGATTTCGAACACGAGGCGCCGCGGGTCGATGCCGGTCAGATTGATCGCTTCGCGCACGGCGTCCTTGAAACGCGGATCGCGGAACTGTTGCGGCGACACGTTCACGGCGACGTATTGCAGCGAAATACCCTTGGCGTCCCACTGGATCAACTGCATGCACGCGATTTTCAGCACCCAGTTGCCGAGGAAGTTGATCAGGCCGATCGACTCCGCGAGGGGGATGAACATCGACGGCGGCACGAGACCGTGCACCGGATGCAGCCAGCGGATCAGCGCCTCGACCCCGACCACGCCGTGCGTGCGGCTGCTCGTGATCGGCTGGAAATGTAGCGAGAACTCGCCGTTGCGCACGCCGTCGTAGAGATCCGCCTCGAGCTTCAGGCGCTCCGCGTCGGCGGGATTGTCGTCGGGCACGTAGAACGCGAGCGTATTGCCGCCGGCCGCCTTGGCCTGCAACAACGCGTGGTCGGCCCAGCGCAGCAGATGCGTGTCATGCGCGGCGGTGTCGTTGGCGTGGCGCACATCGGGATACAGCGCGATGCCGATGCTCGCCGAAAGATGCACCTGCTGGCCGCTGAATACATAAGGTTGCTGGATCGCGGTCAAGAGACGCCGGGCCAGCGTTTCGGCGGCGGCGGCGGCGTCGGTGCGGTTCGCAGCGGTCTTCACGAGGATCGCGAACTCGTCGCTGGCCACGCGCGCCACGGTCTCGCTCGGACTCGTCATGTTCATCAGACGCCGCGCGGTGTCGCGCAGCATCTCGTCGCCGGCATCGTAGCCGAGCGCGCGGTTCACGCGTTGATAATCGTCGATGTCGAGCAGCAGCAGCGCGGCCGGCGTGCCGTGCGCGTCGGCTTGCCGTTGGGCCTCGAGCACCGCGGGAATCAGCGCGGACTGGTTGGCGAGGTTGGTCAGGCGGTCCAGATGCAGTGCCTGGATGAGGCGCTCCTCGCTCGCACGCCAGGCGGACACGTCGAAGCCGGCAATCGCATAGCCGCCGATGCCGTTGTGGCTGCTGCGCACCACGCGCAACTCCACGGTGATCGGGTAGGTGAGCGACTTGATGAGCCCGAGCGTGGCTTTCTCCACGTTGCCGGAAGCCGCCGCGCGGGCAAGCAGCGCGTCGAGGCGCGGCACATCGGCCTGGGCGACCAGTTCATGCAGCGTGATCGTCTCGAGATATTCGCGGTGATAGCCGATAAAGCGCAGGCTCGCGTCGGACACATAGATAAAGCGCAGTTCGCTGTCCACGTGCGCGAGCAGATCGACGGCGCCCACCACCTGTTCCAGTTGCGGCGGTGAAGGCGGGGCTGCTTGCGGCGTGTCATCCACGCGACGGCCAAGCGCAAGAAGCCGGTCGACGACCGTGCGCAAGGAGCCCCGGCGGGGCGCGGTGATCCTGTTCGCTTCCATGTTTGTCGCTGGCAACCTGTGTTCGTCTGCAGGCGGAGCGGCTTGCTGTTCGCCTGGTGAAGGCGGTCAAAAGGTATCAGGCCGCCCCATCAGAACAAGATAACGGCCCGGGCCCCGAAATCTTTAGCCGGCGAACGGGAAAAACTTTTCGTAAGGCGCGGCGGGCCGCCATGGCCAGGCGTTCCGGCGATTGGGTTAAAGTGCGGCGACCCGGCGTCCGTTAATACGGCAAACCCCTTGTGCGGTGGCGGTGCGCCGCTGCCGCGCCACACTCCGACAAGCTGCACCGATGATCCATGTCTGAACTTCATTTGGTCCGTGCCACTGCCCGGCGCATCGAGGTGCGCGACGCGTCCGGCGAGGATGCCGACCGGGCATCCTCGCCCCAGTTCGTCTATCTTGGCCGCCAGCCGATCCTCGATCGCCAGGGCGCGCTCAACGCCTATGAACTGCTGTTCCGGGCCGGCGCCCACAACTATGCGGAAATCACCGACGACGCTCAGGCGACGGCGCAGGTCGTGGCGCGCGCCCTCGGCGGAATCGGCGTGCCTGCGGTACTCGGGCGGCATCGCGGCTTCGTAAATATTGATCGGGCGATGCTCTTCGACGACATTGTCCACGTCATGCCGCCCGAACGCTTCGTGCTCGAGATCCTCGAAACAGTGAGGTTCGACGCGCAACTCGCGCGCAGACTGAGCGAACTGAGGCGCAGCGGTTTCCAGGTCGCGCTCGACGACGTCAGCGAACTGTCCGGCGAACTGCTCGCCATGTTGCCGCATGCGGACATCGTCAAGATCGATTTTTTGCAGGCGAAGCGAGCGGATCTGCCTGAACTCGCCGCCGCCATGCGCGGCTACGGCAAGACGCTGTTAGCCGAAAAAGTCGAGACACGCGAGGACTTCGCGCTCGCCCGCGATCTCGGTTTCGATCTGTTTCAGGGCTACTTCTTCGCGCGGCCACAAGTGCTGGCCGCGCCGCGCAACCGGTCTCCGCGTCCGAGCCTCTTGCGACTGCTCGCGCTACTGTCGCGCGATGCGGGCATCGTCGAACTCGAAGCCGAACTGAAGCTGAACCCGAGCGTGGTCGTCCAGTTGCTGCGGCTCGTCAACTCGAGCGCATTCGGTCTTGGGCGCAATATCGCGTCGTTGCGCGAGGCGATCATCGCAACAGGGACGCGCCAGATCGCGCGCTGGGCGCAACTGCTGCTTTATGCGGACAGCGGCGATTTGCCGTGGCGCGCCGATCCGCTCGTGCAACTGGCCGGTACCCGTTCGCGCTTCATGGAACTGGCGGCAGGCTGGATGCGTCCCGCCGACGACGAATTCGCCGATGCCGCGTTCATGACGGGCATTTTTTCGCTCGTACATGTGCTGCTCGGCAGCACACCGAAGGTGGTGCTGGAAAAGCTCGGTCTTGCGCCGCAGATCCGCGAGGCAATCGTCACGCATCACGGAGCGCTCGGTACGCTGTTGCGCATCGCGGAGCTGGCGGGCAAAGGCGGCGACGCGGCGTCGATCGCGCTCGGACCCGATGCGCCGCCGGAATTCGCCGCGCTCACGCCCGAGGTACTCGCCGAGCTCAACCTTTCCGCGGCCGCGTGGTTTGGCGCGCACGTGGAAGAAGCGGCCGCCTGATCCGCGCCGTTGCTTGCATCCTGCGAGGTGCGGCGCACGTATTCTGCGTGTACGTGGTCCAATAGAGCGCAGGGCCGGTCGGTCATGTCCGGCTTTGCCGCTTAGGTCCGTACCTGGCTGCCAGGCTGCCTCGAAGGTGCCCGGACTGTGCCCGGACCTTGCCGGGCCGGCCATGGTCGCGCTGGACGGCGAGGCCGTAGACTCGTCGCCGGAATCGTGTGCATCAACGCTCAAAGGATCAGCAGATGAAAAGAAAATTCATACCGGCGGCGCTGACCGCTGCCGTGTCGGTGGCCTTCGCCGCGTATTCGTTGGCGGCGAACGCGACACTCAAGCCGGGCGATCCGGCACCGCAGTTCACCACGCAGGCGTCGCTGGGCGGCAAGACGTACACCTATTCGCTTGCCGACGAGCTGAAGAAGGGACCGGTGGTGCTGTACTTCTACCCGGCCGCTTTCACGAAGGGCTGCACGATCGAGGCTCATGAATTCGCCGAGGCCGTCGACGAATACAAGAAATATGGGGCGACGGTGATCGGCGTGTCGCACGACAACATCGACACGTTGACGAAATTCTCGGTAAGCGAGTGCCGCAGCAAATTCCCGGTTGCCGCGGACGCGGAGTCGAAAGTGATTGGCGCATATGACGCGGGCTTGCCGATGCATAGTTCGATGGCCAATCGTGTCTCATACGTGATCGCGCCTGACGGCAAGATCATCTACGAATACACGAGCCTGTCACCGGAAAAGCACGTCGAAAATACGCTTAAGGCCGTGAAGGACTGGGCCGCTGCGCACAAGCAGCCTTAAGGCTCATCGTCGGGAACTCGCCATGCCGATTATTGTTGCGCTACTGGCGCTGATTGCGCTGGTCTATGGCGCGGTGCGCGCATTCTATGGGTTGCAGTCGGCCTTCGGCACGACGGTCGCCGTCGGTGCGGCGGTGCTGGCCGCCGTGCTGCTGATTGCCGCCGTCGCGTACTGGTTGCGCCGCCGCAAGGAAGTTGCGCCGAATATTCGCGACAGCGACTGGACGCACCGGCTCGACGGCACTTGGGGCTCGGTGCGGCTCGCGTCGGGCAAGCGTCTGTGTGAGATTTATCTGGGCTCGGAGCAGGGCGCGTATATCTTTGCCGATCTGCTCGGGGCCGACATGAAGCGCGACGGCGCGCAATGGCACGTTGCGCTGAAAGTGAAGGATGCCGCACACGGCGTGTGGCACTTGCCGATGCAAAGCGAAGGGCAAGCAAAGCAATGGCGGCGCATTTTTTTGCTCGCTATCGACCAGAAACTTTGAGGTCGTTTTCGGCGGTGGAGCGGCGATGGAGCGGCGGTGAAGCGGCGGTACTGCCGGTTCAACCGCCGCTTCATCGCGCATGCACGACGCTATGTACGCACAACGCCATGCGTCACGCAGACGGAGCAATCCCGCCCCTGCGCGCTTTCCGCGACTCCCAGCGAACGCGAATCCGGTCCATGTAAAGATAGACCACCGGTGTCGTGTACAAGGTCAGCATCTGGCTGACAATCAGCCCGCCGACAATCGCAATGCCGAGCGGCGCGCGCAACTCCGCGCCTTCGCCGCGGCCGAACGCAAGCGGCACTGCGCCGAGCATGGCCGCGAACGTGGTCATCATGATCGGACGGAAACGCAGCAGGCACGCCTCGTGAATCGCGTCACGCGACGAGCGGCCTTGCCGCGACGCTTCGATAGCGAAGTCCACCATCATGATCGCATTCTTCTTGACGATGCCGATCAGCAGAATCACGCCGATCAACGCGATGATGCTGAACTCGGTCTTGAAGAGCAGCAGCGCCAGCAGCGCGCCCACGCCCGCCGACGGCAGCGTCGACAGAATGGTCAGCGGGTGAATGTAGCTCTCGTACAGGATGCCGAGCACGATGTACACCGCGGCGAGAGCGGCCAGAATCAGAATCGGCTGGTCCGACATGGACTGCTGGAATGCCTGCGCCGTTCCCTGGAAGCTGCCGTGGATCGTCGCCGGCATGCCGATCTGCGCCATGGTCTCGTAGATCGCCTGGGTTGCCGTGGACAGCGACACGCCGGGCGGCAGGTTGAACGAGATCGTCGAGGCCACGAACTGACTCTGGTGATTCACCGACAACGGCGTATTGCCCGGACTGAAGCTCGCAATTGCCGACAGCGGCACCATGGTTTCCTTCGAGGTCGACACGGCCGCGCCCGACGAAGCGCTCGACTTGCCGCTCGCGGCGATCGAGTTGATCGCCTGGTTGCGCGCGGAATCGGCGGCGATCGTCGCGGCGCTCGACGCCGTGGTGCCCGCGGTGCCGCCCGCTGAGGCGCTCGTGGACGACGTGGTGGTCGCCTTCGTCACCGTGCCCGCAGGCGCGTTGGTGGTCTGCGCGCCGCTCGCGCTGCCGCCCGACGTGCTGACGTAGATCTGCTTCAGCATGTCGGGGCTCTGCCAGTATTTCGGCGCGACTTCCATTACCACGTGATACTGGTTCAACGGGTTGTAGATCGTCGATACCTGGCGCTGACCGAAGGCGTCGTACAGCGTGTTGTCGATCTGCGCGGGCTTGATGCCGAGTCGCGACGCGCTCGCGCGGTCGATGGTCACCATGGCTTCGAGTCCGCCTTGCTGCTGGTCGGAATTCACGTCGGTCAGTTCGTGGCGCGCCTGCAGCGCCTCGGTGAGCTTCGGTCCCCACAGATACAGGTCGGGTGTCGAATCGGCGAGTAGCGTGAACTGATACTGCGCATTCGATTGCCGCCCGCCCACGCGGATGTCCTGCACCGATTGCAGGAACGTGCGTGCGCCGGCTACGTCGCCAAGCGGCGCGCGCAGTTGCTGGATCACCTGATCGGCGGAAAGCTTGCGCTCGCCCTTCGATTTGAGCGACACGAACATGAAGCCCGAATTGGTTTGCCGCCCGCCAGTGAAGCCGACCACGCTATCCACGGCCGGGTTCTTGCTGACGATCTCCATCATCTCCGCGAACTTGCCTTTCATGGCCTGGAAAGACGTGCTCTGGTCCGCCTGAATGCCGCCGATGAGCCGCCCGGTATCCTGCTGCGGGAAGAAGCCCTTCGGCACGATGATGTACAGCCAGATATTCAAGCCGATGGTCGCGAGCAGAATGGTGAGGATCAGGCGCGGATGCAGCAGCGCCCAGCCGAGCGTGCGTTCGTAGCCACGTTGCATGGACGCAAAACCGCGTTCGAGCCAACGTCCGAAACGGCCTTCCTCTTTCTGTTCGCGGGGCTCGCGCAGAAGGCGGGAGCACATCATTGGCGTGAGCGTGAGCGAGACGATTAGCGACACGCCGATTGCGAGCGACAGCGTCAACGCGAACTCGCGGAACAGCCGGCCCACGATGCCTCCCATCAGCAAAATCGGCAGAAACACGGCGACGAGCGAGATGCTGATCGACATGACCGTGAAGCCGACTTCGCGCGCGCCGATGAATGCAGCCTTCATGCGCGGCACGCCGTTCTCGATATGCCGCGAGATGTTTTCCAGCACCACGATGGCGTCGTCCACGACGAAGCCTGTCGCGATCGTCAGCGCCATCAGCGAAAGGTTGTCGATCGAGAAGCCGAGCAGGTACATCGCGCCGAACGTGCCGATGATCGAGATTGGCACCGCCACGCTTGGAATGAGCGTGGCGCGCCAGTTGCGCAGGAACAGGAACACGACCATCACGACGAGCGCGACCGCGATCATCAGCGTGTACTCGGTGTCTTTCAGCGACGCGCGGATCGTGACCGAGCGGTCGGACGTGGGCGAGATGTCGACGTCGGCCGGCAGCGACGCATGCAGTTGCGGCAGCATAGCCGTGACGCGGTCGACCGTTTCAATGATGTTCGCGCCCGGCTGGCGATACAGGATCACGAGCACCGAGCGCTTGCCGTTGAAGAGCCCGAGGTTGCGCAGATCCTCGACGGAATCGACGACTTCCGCCACGTCCGATAGCTTGACCGCCGAGCCGTTGCGGTAGGCGATCACGAGGTCTCGATACTGCGACGCCTTGCTCGCCTGGTCGTTCGTATAAATCTGCACGCGGTTCGGGCCGAACTCGATCGAACCCTTGGGACTGCTCGCGTTGGCCGCGGCGAGCGCCGCGCGCACGTCTTCGAGACCGATGCCGTAGTGAAAAAGCGCCTGCGGCTCCAGTTCGACGCGAACAGCCGGATTCGCCGAGCCGCTCACGTCCACTTCGCCCACACCGTCCACTTGCGACAGCGACTGCTGCAGCACCGTGGCCGCCGAGTCGTAGAGCTGACCGGCGGTGAGCGTTTTCGACGTGAGCGCGAGAATCATGATCGGCGCGTCAGCCGGATTGACCTTGTGATAAGTCGGATTGCTGCGCAGGCTCGCGGGGAGATCGGCGCGCGCGGCGTTGATTGCCGCTTGCACGTCGCGCGCTGCGCCGTCGATGTTGCGGTTCAGACCGAACTGCATGGTGATGCGCGTCGAGCCGACGGAACTCGTCGACGTCATTTCCGTGACGTCGGCGATCGAACCGAGATGCCGTTCGAGCGGACTCGCCACGCTGGTCGCGACCGTGTCCGGGCTTGCACCCGGTAACGATGCCTGGACCGAAATGGTCGGGAAGTCGACCTGCGGGAGCGGCGCAACCGGCAGCTTCGTGAAAGCGAAGATGCCGGATAGCGCAATGCCGATTGCCAGCAGTGTGGTGGCGACGGGGCGCGAAATAAACGGACGCGACAGGTTCATCGCATCAGTTCCCTGCGTCCGTGGCTGGCGGCGTTGCGCCCGCCGATGGACCGCCCCGGTTGAAGCGCTCGCGCGTGCGGCGGGCCAGCGAATCGAACGCGAGGTAAATCACCGGCGTGGTAAAGAGCGTCAGCAGCTGGCTGACGATCAGACCGCCCGCGATCGCGATACCGAGCGGGCGACGCAATTCCGAACCGGCGCCGGTGCCGAGCATCAGCGGCAGCGCGCCGAGCAGCGCGGCGAGCGTGGTCATCAGGATCGGCCGGAAGCGCAGCAGGCACGCCTGGTAAATGGCTTCGCGCGGCGCCTTGCCTTCTTCGCGTTCCGCATAGAGCGCGAAGTCGATCATCATGATCGCGTTTTTCTTCACGATGCCGATCAGCAGCACGATGCCGATAATGCCGATGATGTCCAGGTCGTGGCCCGTGATCAGCAGCGCGAGCAATGCGCCCACGCCTGCCGAAGGCAGCGTCGAAAGAATTGTGATCGGGTGGATGAAGCTCTCATACAGCACGCCGAGCACGATATACATCGTGACGATGGCCGCCAGAATCAGGAACAGTTCGTTCGATAGCGACGCCTGGAACGCGAGCGCCGCGCCCTGATAGCGCGTCTGGAACGAGGCCGGCAAGCCGATGTCCTGTTCCGCCTGCCCAATTGCCTTGACGGCCGCGCCAAGCGACGATCCCGGCGCCAGGTTGAACGACACCGTCGTGGCGGGGAACTGGCTCAGGTGCGTGACGAGCAACGGGGCCGGTCTTTCGATGAATCTCGCGATCGCGGAGAGCGGGACTTGCCCGCCCGACGAGGTGGAAGAGGGCAGATAGATCGAGTTGAGCGACTCGGTGTAGTGCTGCATCGACGGCTGCGCTTCTAGGATCACGCGGTACTGGTTCGACTGCGTGAAAATCGTCGAGACGATGCGCTGGCCGAATGCGTCGTAAAGCGCGCTATCCACGGTGGCGGGTGTGATGCCATAACGCGACGCGGTGGCACGGTCGATCTCGACGTAGACCGACTGACCGTTGTCCTGCAGGTCGGTTGCGACGTCCGCGAGTTCCGGCGACTGCCTCAACCGCTCGACGAGCTTCGGCACCCAGGTCGTGAATTCGCCCATGTTCGGGTCGGTCAGCATGAACTGGTACTGCGTGGGGCTCACGGTCGAATCGATCGTCAGGTCCTGCACCGGCTGCATGTACAGCGACGCGCCTGCGATATGCGCGACGTCCCGCTGCAGTTGCCGGATCACTTCGCTCGCGGTGCTGCTACGGTCGTCGCGCGGCTTCAGGTTGATGAGCATGCGGCCGCTGTTCAACGTGATGTTGCTGCCATCCACGCCGATGAAGGAGGTCAGGCTTTCCACGTCCGGGTTTTTCAGAATCTGCGCGGCGAGTTCCTGCTGGCGCTCGGCCATCGACGCATACGACACCGACTGCGGCGCCTGCGTAATCGCCTGGATCACGCCCGTATCCTGCACCGGGAAGAAGCCCTTGGGAATGAACACGTAGAGCAGCGCGGTCAGCACGAGCGTCAGCACTGCAACGACCAGCGTGGCGCGTTGCCGGCTCAGGACCCACGTGAGCGCGACCGCATAACGGGCGATCACCCAGTCGATCGCGCGGTGCGCGCGCGCCTCGAAGCGGTGGCTCTCGTGCGGTGGCGTGTGGCGCAACAGTTTCGCGCACATCATGGGTACGAGCGTGAGCGACACGATTGCCGAAATCACGATGGTCACCGCGAGCGTGATCGCGAATTCATGGAACAGACGGCCTACCACGTCGCCCATGAAGAGCAGCGGAATCAGCACGGCGATCAGCGAGACAGTCAGCGATATGATCGTGAAGCCAATCTGCTTCGAACCTTTCAACGCGGCTTCGAGCGGCGCTTCGCCTTCTTCGACATAGCGCGCGATGTTCTCGATCATGACGATCGCGTCGTCGACCACGAAGCCGGTCGCGATCGTCAAGGCCATTAGCGATAAGTTATCCAGCGAAAAGCCGCACAGATACATCACCGCGAGCGTGCCGATCAGCGAGAGCGGCACCGACAGGCTCGGAATGATGGTCGCATACACGTTGGCGAGAAACAGGTACATGACGAGCACGACGAGCACGACCGACATGGCCAGTTCGAACTGCACGTCGCGCACGGAAGCGCGGATCGTGGTGGTGCGGTCGGTGACGACCTGCACCTCGAGTGCGGCCGGCAGCGACTGCTGCAACTGGGGCAGCAGTTTCTTGATGCTATCCACGACCTGAATCACATTCGCGCCCGGCTGACGCTGCACGTTCAGGATGATCGCGGGCGTGCCGTCGACCCACGCGCCGAGCTTTGTGTTTTCCGCGCCCTGCACGATGGTGGCGACGTCGGTCAGCATCACGGGACGGCCGTTCTTGTACGCGACCACCGCGCTCTTATACGCATCGGCGTCGGTCAACTGGTCGTTTGCGTTGATCGTGTAGTTGCGCGTCGGGCCGTCGAAGTTGCCCTTCGGCGTGTTGACGTTCAGGTTCGAAATCGTGGTGCGCAAGTCGTCAAGATTCAAGCCATAGGCGGCGAGCGCGCGCGGGTTCGCCTGGATCCGTACGGCCGGCCGCTGGCCGCCCGACAGACTCACAAGGCCCACGCCCGCGACCTGCGAAATTTTCTGCGCAAGACGCGTGTCGGCGAGATCCTGAACCTGCGTGAGCGGCAATGTTTTCGACGTGATCGCGAGCGTGATGATCGGCGCATCGGCGGGATTGACCTTTGCGTAGATCGGCGGCGCGGGCAGGTCCGAGGGCAGCAGGTTACCCGCCGCGTTGATCGCGGCCTGCACTTCCTGCTCGGCGATATCGAGCGGCAGGTCGAGGCTGAACTGCAGCGTGATGATCGACGAGCCGGCCGAGCTTTGCGACGACATCTGATTCAGCGAGGGCATCTGCCCGAACTGACGTTCGAGCGGCGCGGTGACCGACGACGTCATCACGTCCGGGCTCGCGCCCGGATAGAACGTTTGCACCTGGATTGTCGGATAGTCGACCTGCGGCAGCGCTGACAGCGGCAAGAAGCGCAGGGCGACGAGGCCGACCAGCATGATCGCCGCCATCAGCAGCGCGGTGCCGACGGGGCGCAGAATAAAGGCGCGGGATGGATTCATGCGGTAAGTGCCATGCCCTTATTGCGAAGCTTGCGCTGCGTGCTTGCCGTGGTGCGGGCGTGCAGCCGAGGCACCGGAGGCACCAGAGGCACCGGAGGCCGCAGCTGCGGGTGCACCGCTGGCCCCGCGCGCGCCGCGCGGTTTGTCCGCCGGAATCGTGATTTTCGCGCCTTCCTTCAGGCGGTCCGAACCGTCGATCACGACGCGCTCGCCCACTTGCAAACCCGACTTGATGCTGGTGCGCTCGCCATCGACCGGGCCGACCTTCACCGGGCGCACCGTGACGGTGTTGTCAGGCTTGACGACGTACACGAACTGGCCGATGGAACCGTTCAACACAGCCGATGTGGGTACGATCACTGCGTCCTTGATCGTATTGACGAGCAACCGTGTGTTCACGAACTGATTCGGGAACAACAGGTTCTTGTTGTTCTGGAAGATCGCGCGCAGCTTGACGGTGCCGGTCGTGGTGTCGATCTGGTTGTCGAGCGTTTCGAGTGTGCCGCCTTCGAGCGACGTGGTGTTGCTGCGGTCGTACGCGGTGACCGAGAGCTTCGTGCCGGATTGCGCCTGCTCGAGGATTTGCTGCAGGTTGTCTTCGGAGGTGGTGAAGATGACGCTGATCGGCTGCAATTGTGTAATCACGACGATGCCGTTGGTCAGGCTCGGCGTCACGTAGTTGCCGGGATCTACCTGCCGCAAGCCCACGCGCCCCGACACCGGCGCGGTGATTCGCGCATAAACGAGGTCGAGCTTATAGGTGTCGACGTTGGCCTTGTCGGACTTCACAGTGCCTTCATATTGGCGCACGAGCGATGCCTGCGTATCGACCTGCTGGCTCGCAATCGAGTCTTGCGAAAGCAGCGTCTGATAGCGCTTGAGGTCAAGACGCGCGGTTTGCAGCAGCGCCTCGTCGCGCGCGAGCGTGCCTTCAGCGTTGCTGAGCGAGATCTGATAGGGACGCGGGTCGATCTGCGCGAGCAGGTCGCCCTTCCTGACCATCTGGCCTTCCTTGAAATACACCTCTTGCAGCGTGCCGCTCAGTTGCGGCAATACCGTCACGCTGGCGAGCGGGGTGACGGTGCCGAGCGCGGTCAACACGACCGGCATCTCACCTTGCGTCGCCGTGGCCACATGGACCGGTTGCGGCATGTTCGCCATGCCGCCCGGGCCGCCGCGGCCGGACCGCCCGCTATGTGTGCCGCTCGCGCCCGGTGCGGCGGCGCCGCCCGGCGAGCCCCACGGATGCCAGCGCCACAGCACGAAGCCGAGAATCGCGAGCGCGGCGACGATGAGTGCGATATTGCGGCCGCGATGCGATTTGACGACGCCGGGCGGTGTGTCCCGCTTATCGCGGCTGTGCAACGGACGGTCAGGCCCGCCACTGGCGGGCGTCGGGGAAACCGGAGCGGTGGGGCGTGAAGTTTCCGAATGCTGTTGTTGTTCGTCCATCGGTTCGGTCAGTGACTGGCTTGGAAGTGAGGCGTTCGCGCGATTGTGCCGCATTGGCGCGTGGCGCCCGATGCGTGCGGATCGCACGACAGGCGGTTTCGACAGCGGTCGGTCCGCAAATGTTCAGCGCGATGCTACCTGAGACGTGGCCTACGATGCATGCACAGTGCTGCGGGACACGCGTGCGCTCGGGGATTCTGCGCACCGTGCCGGACGGCCCCGAGGCCAGACCGCGCGGGCGCGGCTCCGCGACAGGAATGCATGATCCTACGTCCCGCGCTCTGTAACAGTCCACCCGCGTATTTTTCTTTTGATTACGCCGGTTACACGATGTGGAATGGCTGGCCGCTGAGCGGGGCGGGCAGCGCGTTCGCGGCACTTCTGTTGTTCAGTTGTCGAGACGGCGCCCCGGCGTCCCCCCGATCTCCAGCACGATTCGCGCGACACAATCGAGCAGGTTGGGTCCGGCACGGTTGATGAGCCAGTCGCGCGGGCACTGGTCGGCGGAGCCGCCGCAATTGACCGCGTACCGCTCGCCGGACGGGCCGGTGAAGCCGAGCGCGATTGCATTCAGTCCGTCGTGCCATTCGCCGGTCGCGATCGCGAAGCCGCGCTCCATGGCTTCCTGCAGCGCCGTTTCAAGCCGGCCGCCGACGTGGCCCCAGTCGTCGCCCTCGGCGGCCTGCAATCCGGTCAGCAGTTTCATGCGCTCCGGCTCGTCGAGCGCCGCCAGGTAGGCGCGGCCGATGGCGGTGCGGCTCAGGCTCATCCGCGCGCCGACCTCGAGGCGCGACACGAGCACGGCCGAACGTGGCCGGATCACGTCGATCACCACCATGTCGAGCCGGTCGCGCACGGCGAGATGCACCGAGAGCCGGGTGCGCTCCGCGAGTTCGATCAGAAACGGGCGGGCCCGCGCGCGAATGTCGAAATTGCGCAGAAAGCCATTGCTCAGTTCCAGCACCGACGAAGTCAGCACGAAACGCTCGCTGTCCGGTAACCGGAATAGAAAGCCGGTGCCCACGAGCGTCGCGGTGATACGCGAGACTGTCGGCTTCGGAATGCCGGTGAGTTCGGTCAACTCGCGGTTGCTGAGCGGCGCGTCTGCGGCGGCAATCGCGCGGAGCACCGTCAGACCACGGGCCAGCGCGGTGACTTCGTCGCCGGAGCCGTCTTTTTCCTTGACGGGGTCGGCGAAGCTATTGAGTCGCGTGCGTGGGTTCATGTGGATTATGAAACGTTATTTCAGATTATTGGCTTAGAGGGGCGCTTAACGGCGATGCGTTGGGCTCGAAACGCTATTTGCACGGGCTTGCCTCGCGCGTATTTTCTTCATCTGATCATTGTAACGAAATAATTTCCGACATCGCGCCGAAGGTCCCGAGATTTTGCTTGACTAAGTCAGCATTACCGGAAAAAATGGAACCTCATTTCGAAAGCGAGTATCAGGTGTCGCGTTTGTACCTCTGAGCTTCGGTGACTTGGAGGCTGTGCGATCAGCGCGTGTCCGCCTACTTTGATACTGCTCGCCTGGCGCCGTCTGTGTTCGACACCGCTCAAGCGCGTTCGGTCACCCGCCAATTTTCGAAGTACCTTCTCTCAGGTTCTAGCACGGCCCTCGGAATGGCTAGAACTTTTCAAGGCGTCACGGTAACGTGACGCCTTTTTTTTGCTCTTATGAGGGCACAACAAAGTGTACTGATGACCGCGGCAAGCAAGTCGCGACTAAGGGACAGGGTGATGCGCTCAATGCGGCAGCGGCCAGGCGCGGTGATTCTCAGGTCGGAGTTATCTCATTTGGGGCATCCCTCGCAACTGAGTCGCGTGCTGTAAACACTGGTCAAGGCCGGAGCGTTGGTAAGAGTCGGTTCGGGTGTGTACGCGAAAACAAGGTTGAATAAGTTTTCCGGGCAACTGGCGCCGGCTGCTCCGTTCGAGGTAATCGCTGCCGAGGCGGTCCAAAAGCTTGGCATCAAGGTGAGCCTCGGGACGCTCGCGGCCGAATACACCTATCGCCTGTCGACACAATTGCCGATGCTTCCAATGGCGACAGGGCGCCGGCTCATCAGCCGGAAAATCCAGGGTGGAAGTAAGACTTCCATGTATAAGCGACCAACTGCGAAGCAGCGCAAGGACACGAAGTGATGGCTGCAGACAAGGTATCGGTGTCCGAAGACCCGACTTCGCTACGAGATATCACGGGTGTCCAGACGGACGTGTCCGTGTACCTGGGCGACTGTGACGGAGACATCTTAAGCGTTGTGTGCGACGGAACATCGGTGGGAATGGGCGGCTCGATATGGAAGCGAGCCGTAGATGCGCTTGACCATCCGTCGCCGCGTGGTCCGTATCCCGTGGCCTCCCGCTTCACCATTTTTGTCCATCAAACGCTTCCTGACTCCGACTGCGAAGACCGCGTCCTAGCGACCATTCGCATCGACGTCGCATGCCAGAGAAGCAAGGCATATGCAACACCCCGCAGCACCGTTATTGGCAGCCCACTTGCTGGTGTTGGCCCGATACGCTTCTCGTTGCGGGATGACGTCATCGAGATTACGCGAGCAATTTTCAAGGCGGCGTCATGACTCACATGCGCTTACGGATTCTGAGCGAGAACTGGCTGTTGCTTGCAATTTTGTTCCGTTGAGTGCGGCCGTTGCGGGCCAAGCAGTAGGTCGACTTCTACGGACCTTGGCAAAAGGAGGGGCAGACTCATGAGGGTCATCGACCTAATGAACGTATTGCGCGACGCAAACCCTGATGCCATCGTGATGCTGCTCTCGGATGGCGACGCTGAGGAATATGCGCAGGCCGCTCGTTATGTTTGTGGAGGGATGGAGACGTGGACGTACAAACGCGGAGTCAGCAAGGGCCGGCCGTACTATTCTCTGTACCCTGGTAGTCCGCACCGGGACCTTCGGTACGACTGCGAGCAAGTCTCTTACGAGGCTGTCTCTGTGGTGTTACTTGCAACGAAGGAGTTTCGGTGAGTGACATCGCTGTTTATTGGTGCCGACGCGACTCATGCCGGCATGACGACGTGGTCATTCCGTCGGCTCCTATCGGAGTTCGGTATGGCTAGCAGCGGTTGGGATATCGCCATGCGCAACATCGATATGGAATTCGATGTGCCTCAATTCGTCGCCTCATCGCTTGTACGCAAAATAGCCGCAAACCACTTCCGTCTACCGGCGACCGACCGTCACCGGTTTCAACCAATGCCTGACGATGTGATTGCTCGCGTAGAAGACATTGTTCGGCAGGCTTACATCGAAGCTGGCGAAGACCTTGGCGGCGACATTCTTCGCGAGCATCTTTGGCAGCAAGCGCTCGACGGCCGTCGCGAAATAATTGCAAATGGAGAGCTGCTGTCACCCACTGACTTCCGGGTGCGCACCGGCGCAGATGGGACGCAACTTGAGCGACTGCTTGGCGATGGCAGTCTGTTAGCAGTTGAAGTCGACGGTGCTGAGTACATTCCCGCTGTGCTCGCAGACCCTGCGCACAATCTGCGGCGGCTGCAAGCAATCTGCCAAATCATAGTACCTTCGCCGCCGATGAGCCGCCTCGATTTTTTGACGGCACAGAACGGCACTCTTGGCGACCGGACCCCGCTCGATATGCTCGACGATGACGGTGATTGCAAGGTGCTCGAGCGAGCCGCTGCGGCTTGGGCGGCCGAATGGTCGCGGACCTCGGTAAGAGCCTACGACGGCCTGCACGAGACAGAGCCGATTGACGTCTCGCCGTTATACACAGCGAGTGCGGAAATTGACCCGCGCCGTCCGTTGTGGGAACGCGCGTCGGAGGCGCTTCACGCCTAAGGATACCAATGGCCGCTTGGCCCTTATATGGACGCCCGACAATTCACCCTCTTTGTTGAGCGACAAACAGCTGGGGATGCTGCGTCAACGCCTGAGGCGTGCATACAAATCGTAGCGGACGGCGAAGATGTCCGTATCCGCATCGTTGCCGCGCCCGGTGCGACGCTTAAGTCACAGACGTTTCCGGCCTTGAGGCAAACGAATCTTATTGACCTAGCTAAGCGGGTCATCGCCCGCGGAACTTAAATCAAAACTGGAGCCGGTATGCGATACGAGAATCTGATTGCCGACGCACGCGATGGCGAGCTGACCGAGTCTACGCGGGTACGCGCAGCGTTTGATGCCATTTATTGCTGCTCTCCGGACTTGGAATCGATGGTGCAGTCGTTGGCGGCGCTCGGGCTGAACGCAGACGATGCCTCGCTAGTGGGCCGGCTGGCCGACTGGGTCATGAACGTAGCGCCGCGTGGGCCGCTGCCCATGTCGCCAAGCGAGGCAGTGGCGCTCGCGGAGCGCGTTCACAAAGTCACTGCAGGCGAGTAATGCTGGGCGCGACGGTCAGATTATGTCCGGGCGGACGTGAGTGAGGCACGGGGAGTGATTGCGACGGTAGACATCGGTCGAATGCGACGGCTACCTAAGTCCTAAGTTAATCGCTGCGGCAAATTGCCCGCGCGCATATGCGGACGGCACACACCGTCGCACCTGAACACGCGGAAGCCTATCGCTTGAGAGCAAAGGGGGGCGGCCGCAGCGCACTCGAAGACCTAGCGCGCGTCTCCCAAGATGCCGACGTCTAGAGAGGACATAAGTGACCACTGACAGCTCGTTCAATTACCACTTTAACGGAGTCTAGGCATGACCATTGATGGAGTCGCGAAGTCATGCTCATTCCGGTGTCGGTTCAGCTTCAAGTCCTGACCAGCTGACGCTCGACACGCTTTTTTCCATGCTCAGCCGACTGGCAATCCGTTCAAGTTTGGGCTGGTCTTTCGGATGGAGCTTCAATGTCGCCGTAACCTCAATACGCTGGGGGTCATCCTCGTAGTCTCGGCTCGTCAGGCTCTGGAAGGACAGGGGCGCGGAGGACATTGAGTTCGACAGGGCCGCCCGGATATGAACTTCGTCGGCTTCGCGGCATACCACCGTAATGGTGTATTGCCGCACCAGGTCGGCCGCCGAGACCGGAGCCGTGTTGATGGCTCGGCTGACTTCGCGCAGGACGGTGTTGGTAAGCAGCACTACGCCGGTCCCGGCTAACGCTGGTCCAAAATGTCCTGAACCGCACAGGACGCCGACGGCAGCGGAACACCAGAGCGTGGCGGCCGTGTTGATGCCTTGTATCGAGCCTTTGTCACGCATGATGACACCGCCTCCTAGGAAGCCGACGCCCGAGACGACATAAGCGGCAATCTGCGTCAGTCCCGTCGTTCCATTTCCAGTCAGTGCCCCGAGCGTAACGAACAGGCAGGACCCACTAGCTACAAGCGTGATGGTCCGCAGACCGGCGGTGCGCTGGCGCATCTGGCGCTCTAGTCCGATGGCCACGCCACACGCAAAGGCGGCGAGCAGCCGGAGGGTAAAATCGAGAGTCATGTTTGCTGGTTTGAGTTGTGCCGGCGGCGGCACGCATGGTTCGGAAACGGGCTGAGCATCGCATGCGCGCAAGACTGGATGAAGTCAGGCTTAGTCTCACGAGCCGTCCTGCGTAAGTCGTCCCTGCCAGTCTGACGGTCTGGTGGCAGACGCGGTTTCTCTTACAACAGGGAACGAACGCTGCCGCGAACTCACGCGCGCAGCGGGGTGCCGAGCGGACGCGCGTAATCGCTGCGACTGAATGGCGCTAGTCTAGGTACACGGGATGGATAACTGCGGCGCGCACCGTTTGCCTGCTGGCAAGACGGCGGCTAAGAAATGAGAGCGCGGGCGTCCTGCCGGTCAGGCAGCGAAACTGTTCGAAAGTTGACTACTACAGAATTCCAAGGCGTCGGCCCCTTTTGTGAAGATGCGCGAATTTTATGTGTTGCTTTAAACCGAAGTCAATATGATTCGCTAAGCAGAGCGAATATCATTGCTTGGCCTAACTCTTTCAACGCGCAAAGAAAGAAAGGCGGAAGAAAGACAAGTGGATGACTCAGAATAAGAACTTATGCGCCAGGTCCGCCAAACCAATCACGATTTCAATGGCAATAAGCCCTATTACATACCATTCGAGGCGGTGAACGTGTTTGGTTTCCGCGATTTCAGCCAAGGTTTGCGCAGTTCCCGAAATCAGCTGCAGCTTGCGTTCAAGCGCGGCTTGTCGCTCGTGCAGCTCGTATTCGTCCTCCAATAGCGCATAGAGGCCGCCGAGCTCCGGGTGTTCCCAAAGGGTCTCCGGCTTGTCGCCGATTTCAGCCCGGCCGACCATGCGGTGTTCGATTAGGAGCATCCCGCCAATTTTTGAGAGTAGCGTTTTGGCGTCCGCGCTCACCTTTCCTGTTCTTGCCAGTTCCGATGCCAACGGAATGATGCTATCGAACTCGCTCGCGGTCTTGTCCTCGTACATCGACAGCACAAGGCTTTTACTGAGGCTGTCCGCTATCACCTGAGCCTTTTCCAACGTTAGCGCGTCGAGCCAGACTGCACCGCCTTGCACACCAACGTTTGTCTTGCCGCCCTGGATGGCGATTTCTTCGAGCTGAGGTCGCCCGTAGGCGTTGTACAGCAACTGAGCTAACGAGGAGAGAAACCGTTGTTCATCACCAAGCGACACACCAAAAAGCACGACGACGCCGTACCTGAAAAGAACGGCGATGCCGTCAGCCCCCCCTACCGTTACGGTCAGAGGCGTGGTGGCGAGTGAATCCGTGATTTTGAAGTTCTTGAGGTCAATCCGGTCGGCGATGAGATGTGCACGAACCTGTACCTGCGGAAGCGAACTGATGGCGAGATTCGACATTGGGTACGCACTTCAATTCGTTGAAGTCATCGAAAGTATAGGTGTGAACCGGGACAGGTTTTGATGTGAGTCAATCCGGTTCCTTTAGGTGCGCCTAGTTTAGAAAGTAATAGGCTGTCGTGCGTAACCACCGGCGCAACCGCGTAGCGGTGTAGTTGTCGAGCGCCCGAATTCCAGTCCACCGCGGCCGGGAGGGGCGCATGCTGGTCTCGACGAGTGCGATATTGGTTTCGATGAGCGACGAATAGCCAGCAGAACCTGTTCTTCGCGTTCGCCTAACCCTGTCGGCATACCGGTTGCCGCTGGCGTACTTTATCCGTGGCTCGGCATCGTGTTGAGCCTGATTGTCGACAGCGCTGCGATGCGTTGAACTCTGTATCGGTCAGTCATTGGCAACGCGCTGCGGTTAAGAAGCGCGAGAACGTGAATCACAGCAACGCGCCAAATGCACAACGCCTTCGGCTTGACCACGCCGTCAGCCGAAGTCACCCAGAGAGCTGGGCTTCGTCCATCTGGTGCCCGTCTCTCGCGGCACGTCGTATTGGAGGGGAGGCGAATATGGAACTGAAATGCGTCGTCGCCATCGTGAGGCCTGATGTGCTCGAGGTGCTGGAGCGAAAGCTCGCGGCCATTCACGTGCATGGCATCACCGCGACCCCCGTGCGAGGATTTGGCACACATCCGAACGTCTTCGCGGATGACTGGAAGACCGACCACGTGAAAATCGAAATCTTCGCGCGCGCGGAAGATGCGGATGCGCTGGTCACAACAGTCATGGACATCGCCCACGTCGGCGCAGTCGGTGACGGCGTTGTTGCCGTGCTTCCGGTCGACAGGTTCTTCCGGATTCGCACCCGGTCTGAGACAGCGCCTTAGGGCATCGTCTACCCGGCCACCGCTTGGCGGCAACTTGATAGAAGGCGACCCGCTGTCGCATAGTGAACCGCCATCGGCCTTCGAAGGGTCTCGAAGGCCGACTTGTTTCGGGGGGCGGTGGGATACCTCGTCGAACCTACGCGTGGTCACTTCAGGTGAAGGAGGACTGGTCCCTCCAATACCTCAGGCGTGCCAGCACCCGCGCTTCCGGCGTTTTTCGCAACAAAGTCCCTCGCTTTTTGAACGCTTTCGTCAACACCTGCCTTGTCCTGGCAGACGGTCACCGAGAGGCCACCCTCGCTAGTGCGCACAAGCGTATATCCGACAAAACCCTTTACTGAGCGCATCAGTTCCTCAATATCCGCCGTGCGCTGTTCCAGCACGTCGAACAATTCCTTGGCTCCTTTTCCGGAATACCTCCTTACAACGGTATGCATGGCTTGCCTCCTGTTCGTGAACCATAGGAACGACCATGGCTGGCGCGCCCATCCAGCTTCGCCAGTTGGCGAGGGGGCGCAAACCTGGTCCGCATCGCCGCTTTGGCCCGCGTGGGGCCGTCGCGACTGCTATCAAGTGTAGGCTGTGTCCGGCCCTTGCAACGGTCAAGATGAGGGAGCGTTGCACCCGCGTTCTCGCTTGCCAGACCTGGAGGTGTGAGCTCGTCATTGTCGAGCTTCGTGCAGCACGCGTGCCATGCCGACTGTGTTCTCACGCGCTCGGAGTAGTATGGTCACGTAGGCCTAACCACCAAGGGGGAAGCGATGACTACCTGTCAGCAATGTGGCGGCCAGGGAAAAATCACATGCGGAAGATGTGGCGGAACGGGGAAGGTGCGGATAACCGAAGTCGAGACTGTTTCGGACGTGTCTCACACGTCCAACACCATCAAGTGCCCGAAATGTGACGGAGAGCGATGGCAACTCTGCCAGCGGTGTTACGGCTCCGGAGACGTCCATGATAGCGAGACGTCTGATGTTTTCGACCCCGAAGGCAGGGATACTTGACTTCCTCGGAGAGCACCGCCCGGACCACCCAATTCGCGGTTGCAGTTGCGATATACGCAGCGCAGATGAATGTCGTTGAATTTCACACGTGGAATTCAACGACCCAGCACATTGATACACCGGACAGGGTCATCTTCGACCTCGACCCCGGCGAGGGAGTGAAGTGAAGCAGGTTCAGGAGGCCGCGCTTCTTACGCGGGCGTTGCTTGAGGAGCTTGGCCTGCAAGCTTGGTTGAAGACGAGCGGCGGTAAAGGGCTGCACGTCGTCGTTCCGCTCGCGCCCAGACTCGACTACAAATCCGTCAAGTTGTTCTCGCAGGCGTTCGTCAGACATCTGGCGAAAACGATTCCCGACCGCTTTCCCGCAACATCAGGGGCAGCGAACCGAATCGGCAAAATCTATGTCGATTATCTTCGCAATGGCAAGGCGCAGACCACTGCCGCCGCCTTCTCCGCGCGGGCGCGGCCAGGAATGGGCGTCTCGATGCCCGTGTCATGGGAACAACTGTCTGACCTTAAAAGCGGTGCACAGTGGACGGTGCAAACGGCGAGGGAGTATCTTAGCTTTCAGACGCAAGACCCTTGGGAAGCTTACTGGTCGGCGAGACAGTCGCTGGCGTCGGCGATAAAGCGCCTGCGATGAAGTGCCTCGATGCAACGGCTGGCGCCGGCAGGAACAGGGGCTACAGGCGAGGGATTCGTTCCGGCGCAGCAGGCGCTGACGTGCCCGCGAGTCAGTCTCCCGACGCGGACCTGCCACTCACCGGCACAAGACGTGCTCTGTCGCGTGCAATCGCGCCTGCGGACTTTGAATCATGCAGCGCAGATAAATCACCGCGTCCGCTCACAGGAGGCTCACATGGCGGCTCGTTCCATCGCATCGCTGACACTGTCCTTCGGTCTTGTGTCCATTCCGGTGAAACTGTATTCGGCGACGGATAGCGCCGCGGGTGTGGGCTTCAATCTTCTGACGCCTGAGGGAGGCCGCGTAAAGCAGCAGTACATCTCTGAGGCCACGGGCGCTGTGGTTGCGCGCGCCGACATGAAGAAAGGGTACGAGTTCGAGAAAGGGCAGTTCGTCGTCTTCGCTCCGGAAGAACTGAAAGCGCTGGAAGAAGGCGCGAGCCACGTCGTGGACATTGTGTCGTTCGTTCCTGAGAAGTCAGTGGACCCCTTGTACTACGACAAGGCGTACTTCATCGCGCCTGACAAACGCGGTGGCAAACCGTACAGCCTGCTTCAGCTTGCGATGCGAGAAAGCGGACGCTGCGCGCTGGCAAAATGGTCGTACAAGGGCAAGACCCGAATCGTCCAGATACGGCCTGCCGAAGACGGCATGGTCTTCCAGCAACTGCTGTTCGCCGATGAGGTGCGCGCGCTGAGCGATTTGCACATCGAACAGGTGACTGTGAGCGATACCGAGCTCAAACTCGCGCTGCAAATCATCGACCAGGTGTCGGAAGACGCCTATGACCCGACGGCTTACGAGGACGAAGAGAAGAAGCGGATACTCGGAGCCATTGACCGGAAGATTGCAGGCAAACAGATTGTTTCGCCTGAGGCACCGGCCGAAGAGTCAGGCGGTCAGGTGATTGACCTGATGGAAGCACTTCGCGCGAGTCTCAGCGCCAACAAGGAGAAACGTGAGGCCCCGGTGAGGACGGCAGCGACAAAGACGCCGGCCACGAAAAAGACTCCGCCCGCTGAGGTCGAGGTACTCGCCGCCAAACCGCGCCGGCCTGTCAAGCGCGCGACACCGAAAGCGGACGTCAAAGAGGCGCCACCAGCCAAGGTCCGGGCACGCAAGTGACTAGACGGAGCCAGTCTAACGATTATTCGTTGCGCAGCCTGCAATCGCTGCTGGGCGTGTCGCGTCGAGTCCTCTCCGGGCTGATTGACGCCGGATTTGTCCACCCGTCGCGTGGCCGACGCAACGAGCTTCGATTCTCCTTCCAGGACGTTGTGCTGCTGCGCACTGCGTTCCAGCTGCAATCGGCCAAAGTCTCCGCACGAAAAATTCTGAGGGCGCTTGCCAAGCTGAAAGCCGAACTCCCTGACGAGCTTCCACTGTCCGGGATTCGAATCACGTCTGTGGGTGAAACCGTGGCCGTGAGGTCGGGACAGGCGCAGTGGGACGCTGATTCGGGCCAGCATCTGCTCGACTTCGAAGTCGCGCCTATCCGGGGCGACGTGGCGTTTCTCGACTCGGTGCCACGAAACCAGGAGAGCCGTGAAGAACAGGCGGAAGAATGGTTCGCACTGGCCGAACAGTTGACCGAAACCGACGCTGTCGGTGCAGAGCAGGCCTACCGGAAAGCGCTTGAGCTCTCGCCATCACCGCACTATGACGCATACACCAACCTGGGCGTATTGCTATGCGAGGCAGAGACGCGCTGCGATGAAGCATTGTCCATTTTTGAAGATGCGCTTGAGCACTTTCCCGAGGACGCCTTACTGCACTTCAATCGGGCGGTCGCCCTCGAAGAGCTTAAACGCTACGATGCTGCCGAAGCGGCCTATCAGCGATGCATAGAACTCGACCCGACGCATGCCGATGCTCACTTCAACCTCGCAAGGCTGAGCGAGATTCGTGGCGACAAGCAAGGCCTCGTCCGACATCTCAGCGCTTATCGTCGGCTCGTCGGCTGAACAGGCTTCACGCGCGTCGCTATCGGTGGCTGTCAATGCAGGCGCGCGCCGATGCCAGTCCAGCTTCAGGCCGCAACGTCGACAACTGACTTTACTGCATTGGCCGAAACTATTGCACTCCGGCTCGTTTGCTACCTCCAGTCAACTTGGAATGAGTAACGACCTAGCCGGTCGACGAACTCCGGCTGTCTCTTTCGGGCGTTTATGCGCGCAACAACGCCGCGACACCTATCATCTATAAGTTCAACCGAGATGCTCGCAATTCCAACTGCGTTGGCCTCTTCGGTAATAGTTCGTTCAATCTCTTTTTTAATCAGAGCCGGCTTGAAAATCTTCCCTACAGCCGTGAGAGGCATGCTCTCAATGATTTCAATGCGTTGGGGCACCGCAGCGCGCTCATGTATCACCGATGCCGCAAAAGACTGCAATTCTTCAGCCGTCACGCTGTGTTCCGGTTTCAGTTGAACGTAGGCCACGGGCACCTCACCAAGGTAGCTGTCAGGGGCGCCAACTGCTGCGACCAGAGCGATAGCTGGATGAGCCTCCAGCGGTCCTTCAATAAGCCTCGGTTCAATGTTGTGACCTCCGCGGATTATCAACTCTCGCTTGCGTCCCGTCAGCCAGAAATAGCCGTGCTCATCTTCTCTTCCCAGATCACCTGTGTTGAGCCAACGAGTCCCGTCGATGCTCACCCAGATGCCAGCGTTGTGCACGTCTTCCAGGTAACCTTTAAAGAGATTAGGGCCTGTTATCAGAATGGCTCCCACTTCATCGGGCTCCGAGTCGCGGAGATAACCACCGTGGTTGTCAAGTACGCAGACGCGCATTCCCTGATAACAAAGCCGAATGCCAATCGAGCCTGGAATTCGGTCGCCATCAGGCGGGTTGCACGATGCAACGCAGGTTCCCTCGGTCAGTCCGTAGCCCTCGAGAATCCTGATGTTCATTCGCCTCTCGAATTCGCGCATCAGCCCTGTGGGCAACGGCGCGGCCCCACAAACGGCAAATTCAAGGCTCGATATGTCTCGCGCGCCGACTGGATGCTTCAGTAAAGCGGCGTACACCGTCGGAACGCCAGAAAAGAAGTTGATGCGATAGTGTTCAACGACTGCCCAGAAGTTTGAGAGTACGGATTCGCCTTTATATCCCTGAGGGGTTCCGAGAATGACATGATGTCCGTGCATAAACGCCATCAGCCCAGTCACCATTTGGGCGTTCGCATGGAACAGCGGAAGTCCACAGAAGAGTGTTTTGACGGATTCGCGAAACTCCATGTGGGCTGCCATTGCCCACGCGTTGAATACCTCGGCGCCGTGCGAGCGGACCGCAATTTTGGGCAGCCCCGTCGTACCACCGGTGCAAAAGTATGAAGCGGTATCACCTTGTTGGAAGTGACGTTTACTCGTCAAGCCGTCCGCACTCTGGCGACGCATAAGGGCTCTTAAATCGTGAATCCTAAGACGTCTGTGGCGTACTCTTTCCCTTGCCGCGATGACGTGCAGTGCAAGTCCTTCAAAAAGACTTAAATAAGGTGCCAGATTGACCCACACGATGTCACGCAAGGTCGGAAGTTCTTCTAAATGAGTTGCAACTTTGAGCCAGATGTCAGTTCCCGGCGTCGGTGCTAACGTAATCAGCACCTTGGCGCGAGCTGCCGAAAGTAGCGCGGTAATCTGGGCGCCGTCGAGCAACGGATTGATGGCCATTACAATCCCGGCCGCTTCGCCGCCCCATATGGCGAAATGTGTCTCAGGGAGGTTTGGTAGGACGAACGCCACAACATCGTCGCTGCGAACACCCAGTTGGTGCAAGGCGTTTGCGGTCCGGGTCACATCTGCGAAAAATTGCGAGTATGTCCAGCACTGCGCCTTTTCGAACCGCCTACCATCTACGAAAAAGGTAAGCGCTGCTGCGGTCGGATGGGCGAGCGCGCTGCGCCCTATAGCTTCGTAGGTGCTGGTCGGTAGCCCGCGGTCCGCGAGGGGAATTGACTCGGCTTGTAAGACGTCGAACAAAGCTTTGAATGCCATCGGCCTCTCCTAAGCGCGGCCGAGCGCCGCTGCGCCCAGATAAGAGGATGCGCTCATTAAGATTCGCCGTCTATGAATGGGTGGTACTCCTCAGAGTTGCCAAAAACGAACGCTGAGCCGGTCATTGGGGTGGACCCGCAAGGAAGGGGTCATTGGTACCGCAGCAAGGCTAAGTGCCACGCGGGAGTGCTTGGATGTCAATTTTGTGCGGGGTTGTCACGCGCGGTGTGCCTCGCAGCACCTTTACTGCACAGCACGATGCGGCACAAACCGGCCCGCTGGCGTCCGAACGTTGACCGTCGACCACACCCTCCGATTGCGCGACGGCCCGCGCGCGTCAGGCCGCCTTCCGAGCCTTGTCACACCATTGCCGATGTGACGGTTTCACCTGTTTGTCCAGCCTCATAAGCTATCTTGCTTCGCGGACGAAGGGTGAAGCTGCGATGTGGTGTTCGGCGTTTGGTCCCGGGCCGTTTGTTATGCTGTCCGACGCTTTCCCGCTGTGCTCGGCACCGCCGCGAGATTAGTGTCCAGCGAAAATGTGACACGTCTGCCATGATGAGCACGTCGGGCGAATCGGCTGTTGCCCCCCTGACTGGTTGTGTGACGCTGGCATACCACCGTAAGACGACTCGACGTTTGGCACACCGGTCGGGTCGGCCTGTTGCCGCGCTGAGAGCCGGTCCGCTTGCGGGGCCGGGGACTCGAAGAGGTTGACCTCCTCTTGAGAATAGGCATACGCCGGGCCCGTTTGGGTCAGTAGCCATAAGGCATTTGCTGCAATTGCTAGGCGCGCTTTCATGTTGCCTCCCTGTCAAAGGCGCTCGGGTGACGACCTCCAGTTCGTTCAGCAACCCGAATGGCCATCAGGTTGGTCCGCTGAAACTGGAAATGCGCTAGCGAGTTGTACGTGTTGGTCGAAAAAAGCAAGCGAACAGCCGTGCACCGGTGCGAAGCCGTTGCATCCGGGGGCGACTTTTTGAGAAGTTATAGAGAAGGCTTGGTCACCAAGAATGATTGCTTGGTGTGGGCAGACGTGCTTCGAATCAGACATCGGTGCACAAGGCTGCCCGTGGGACTTTGTGGGTCGGCAACGGCGGTAAGGTGTAGCCGCAAATTGTGTTATAGGCCTCATCTTCGCAAAGTTCTAGTCTTCAACGCGGCTTCTAATGAGCAGTCAAATTTATGGCTCGGGCCGCACTTCACGTTTTTCGAAGTTCATCTTATGGGCGCGCCGGCCGGGTAGCCGGTTAGCAAGGCGTTTTTTGCGCGGCCCATCTTCTTTGGACTGCCTGGCAAAGGTCGCTGCTGCTCATCTTGCGGGCATCTGCACGTCGCAAATGGATGAAGGCGAATGCACCGCCGGAGGCGAGCAATGGAGCGTTTCGTCATCTCTTCCAACCCACACTCAGGCAGGCAATCGCACCTCTGCACGCTGCTAGTAGGGGCCTGCTCTCGCTATTCGGACACCTACCGTCGGGCCGCAGTCCCATTCACGAATGAATGTGCGATAACAAAGTTAGGAATGCAAAGTCTCTCACTGTTTTACCAACACGACGTAAAGCACGAGGTCACTGTCCGCGACATTCTTAATAATTAGAGCTGGCCGGAAGGCTTTTCGTCTCCTGGCTCGCTGCCGTCAGATGCCGTCGCACGGCAGGGGCTTTCGGCCCGGACAAGACGTGTCGTGCGCCATTCTCCGCGCTGTAAGCGAAAGCGTTTCACAGCGTAACGCCCCACGCGAGCCCTCGTCCCGACGACAATCGATGAATGGCCGGCGTTTCGCGACCGTTTCCCCGGCGGCCGTAAACCGCATGCGCATGAACCCCGCGGCGCCAGGCACCCCGCTTGCTCAATGTAAGCAAACTGTACGAAAGGCGCGAGGCAAGGTATGTCGCGTCTGACCCGGAGCTGATTATGGAAGCGCTGAATGCAACGTCGCGCGCGGGCGGCCTCGTTGCGGTGTTGGCCTTGTCCGCAACTTTGTCGGGTTGCTACTACTACGTGCCCTACGGCTACGTTCCATACGGCGAAGTGCCGGCGGCGGCGCCGCAGCTGCAGTATCCTTTTTCGATGACCGACGCAGCCGCGACCGGTGCCGCCGCGTCAGATGCAACCGCATCGACCAACACCTATATCGCACCAGCCGCGCCCGTCTTCGTCGTGCCTGCGTATTACCCCGTCGCGTATCCGTACTACGGCTGGCCCGCGTGGTGGGGGCCATCGGTGTCACTGAGCTTCGGCTACTGGGGCGGATGCTGTTATGGCGGGGGCGGGCACGGGTACTGGGGGCACCACGGCTATTGGGGCCATGGATATCGGGGCGGTTGGGGCGGTCATGGCACTTGGGGTGGGCACGGATACCCAGGGCGAGGTATGGGCGGCGGCGGCCAATACTGGGGCGGTGGCGGCGGTCACGGGCGTTCGCATTGAATGCTAACCGAAACGCGCGGCAGCGTTGGACCATGCGGTGACCAGTTTCAGCCTCCACTGCAGGTCGACGAGTCTTTTCAAACCAGGGACTACTGGAAGCAGCGGAGTCCCAAACGCGCCGGGTTGTCCCTTCAGTCGAGCTGGACGTGCCCCCGCCTGGCCTGACTCCCTATCGCGCAGGCAATAGACATCATCGGGCTTGTAGCTGCGGGGTTCACATTCGGCGTCGGCCACGCGCCTGGCATCTCCATTTCATAGACCTTTGGCGCGGTTGCGACGCTGTGATTGATGCGGTCAGAGGCATCGTTTCCGACACCGGAGCACTACCCGGGAAATCACTTCCGTACCCCGAAACGCCGTTGGGCTGCTGCGGCGATGATGCCGGCAACGCGAACATCGTGCGCCGTACATCTGACCTTGTCGAGCGCAAGCCTCGGGTTGAGCCGCGACCTTCCGATAAATCATTCGACGGCAGCGAAGGTCACCGTCGCAGGGTCAGAAATTGCCCCTTATTGCAGCGGCGATAAGCGTCACACGCAGTCGCGAGCAGTGATTGGCGGATGTTGTCTGGCTAGAAAACTGGTAGAGGGCGGAAAAACGATTTAAGATAGTAACTACGAATAGTTAGGATAATATAATAATAAGAAACTGTATGAACCCGCGTTTCAAAACCGAGGAAAGCCGGATGGATGTGCTTGTCGTTGAGGACAATGAGGATGTGGCAGACAGTCTGGCTTTCCTGCTTGACTGCTATGGTCACCACGCCACCGTCGCGCGAGACGGAGAGACAGCACTTTCGCTGCTGGGCGGCCATGCCTTCGAGTTGGTACTTCTTGATGAGAACCTGCCGGGAATCAGGGGAAGTGCAGTCGCACGGTCGATTATCACAACGCCTTCCGCTGGGCGGCCCTTCATCGTGTCCATGACCGGTGACAGTGAAGCCGGTGGGCTCACCGGGCTTTTCGACGTTTGTCTGCGGAAGCCGTTTTCTCTCGATGCACTTCTGCAAGCCATGGAAGATGCCCGAATGTGGGGGCAGGCCTGCGCTCTTCTCGCCGCCTAGGCAGTGCGTTGGCGTCAGGTGCGGTCCGCCGCAAGCCCGATATGACGCTAGCCAACGTGGTTCTCGTAGGACCGCAAAGTTCTGCTTTTGCGCTCGAATGCAAAGTCACATTCGAACAATGGCATCACGAAAGCGTCATGCGGAGCATGTCGCCTGTGGCGCGCAGAGCTGATAGCGAATTGCATAAAAGCACATATACCTGAGAGAACTGTCACATGATGAGTCCTCATTCCGAAAGAAGCAGGAGCGTCAATGGGTTCTGGAGGGTGAACTGAGCGAACGCTAGCTAGAATGCCCGAGTGAGCGTGAGAACGCGGCGAGATTTCTGTTCAACGACGCGGGATGAGGGTGCCGAGCGGCTCCGGGCCGTACGAGTGCGGTCTCCTCTTTGTCCACCGCAGTAAGCGTTCGATACTTTTCGCAGTGAATCTTGCGTTAGGATTAGGTAAATAAAGCGCCATTCCGTCGGCACGGGACGCTGCTTAACTGTTCGTGGTTCTCAACGGTCTGGCTACGTCCGCTCACTTCACAACTGAATGGCGGGCGAAAGACAAATGGCCGAATCACATCGGGAGTTAGCGCATATGGCTTCTCGAGCGTTCCTATTCGGCGTATCAGGTATCGCTTTAGCTGTCTCGCTGTATGCATGCGGCGGCAGTAACAACACCGTGGCCGCAGTGTCGGCACAGAACCAGTTGACGACGGCCACGCCCATCAAGCACATAGTTGTGGTTTATAACGAAAACGTCTCGTTTGACCACTACTTCGCAACGTATCCGAACGCGACCAACCCGTCGGGCGAACCCGCGTTCACGGCCGCTGATGACACGCCGACGGTCAACGGGTTGAGCGGGTCGCTGTTGACAAGTAATCCAAACTTCATCAATACACTGAATGGCGCGGGCGCAGCAAATCCGTTCCGTCTGGACCGCACGCAGGCCGCGACGGCCGACCAGAACCACGCATATACGGCAGAGCAGCAGGCATATAACAATGGTGCCGCTGACCTGTTCCCGTTTTATACCGGTAAAGAGTCGAGTGGCGGTGCCGGTGCGTTCGGCACTACCGGCCAGGTCATGGGCTACTACGACGGTAATACTGTGACGGCCATGTGGAACTACGCTCAGCACTTTGCGATGAGCGACAACGCTTATACCGACACGTTCGGACCGTCGACGCCGGGAGCGTTAGAGGTGATTTCTGGCCAGACTAACGGCGCTCAACTGGTCAAGACCAGCCAGCAGCCATTCAATCTGACGACGGCTTCAGATTCGTACTACGTCAACGACGGTCAGGGTGGCGTCACGCTAATCAATGACGCGGACCCTGCGAACGACCTGTGTTCCAGCGCGACTGACCAGATTCTGATGTCGGGGAAGAACATCGGCGACCTGTTGAATGCCGAGAACATCACTTGGGGCGGGTTCATGGGGGGCTTCAACCTGTCGACCGTCAACATTAACGGCACGACGGGGTGCAAGCGCAGCACGGTCACGCCAGCAGTAGGTCAGCCGACGGCAGACTACATTCCGCACCACGCCTGGTTCCAATACTACGCATCGACGGCAAATCCGCAGCACACGCGCCCGAGCTCGATATCGACCGTTGGCTTCAGCATGTTGCCTGATGGCAAGACGCCGGAACCGGCCAATCACCAGTACGACTCTGATGACTTCTTTGCCGCAGTGAAGGCGGGCAACTATCCGTCTGTGAGCTTCATCAAAGCCCCGGCATTCCAGGATGGCCATGCGGGCTACTCGGACCCGCTAGACGAACAGGCGTTCACGGCCAAGGTGGTCAACTTCCTGCAACAACAGCCTGACTGGAAGAGCACCGCGGTTATCGTTGCGTGGGACGATTCGGATGGCTGGTACGACCATGCCTATGCGAATCCGACGAGCCCGTCGTTCGACGCTGAGGCGGACCAGCTAAACGGTGCCGGTGAATGCGGTACGGGCACAGCTCCGCTCGGCGTGGCAGGCGCTCCGGTCAACGGTCGATGCGGTCCTGGCACGCGTATTCCGTTCCTTGTGATTTCGCCGTGGGCCAAGGTCAACTACGTTGACCACACGCCGATTAGCCAGGCATCTGTTGTCCGCTTCATCGAGGACAACTGGCTGGGCAGCCAACGTATCGGCGGCGGTTCTTTCGATGCGACGGCCGGCAGCATCATGGGCATGTTCAACTTCAGCGGCAGCGGCAACAACCCGACCGTGTTCGTGGACCCGAACCTGGGCTCGGTCGTACCTTCCGTACCTGCCATCTAGATTCCAGAACTTCGTGCCGACGTCGAGATGACGAAGCCGTCCATGCTTTTGCGTTCAACCTGCGCACGCCGCATGCAACTGCTGGGCACACATCGCGAAACATTCTCGCGGCACGTCGAACTCCGAAGCGAATGTGCAAACTTCATTAGCCTCTGGAGGCTTCAATGCATCGAGCGGTCGTTAAAGCATTTGAAAGTCCACCTGTCATAACTTTCGAAGCGGCCGAAAGGCCTGCTCCGGCAGAAGGCGAGGTTGTATTGCGCGTGACCGCCACGGCACTCGGCTTTGTCGACGGACTGATTGTCCAAGGCAAGTATCAGTTGAAGCCCGACCTTCCGTACGTGCCTGGAGGCGAAATAGCCGGAGTCGTCGTAGATGTGGGCGAAGGCGTGAGAGGCATCGCTACAGGAAGCAGGGTTGCGGTTTGGCAATTTGGTGGTGGCCTTGCCGAGTATGCAGTCGCGAAAGCGGGAGACGTAATCGCTCTGCCCGATGGGCTTGATGACCGCATGGCAGCTTGTGCTCTCGTCGATTACCTGACGGCTCACTATGCTTTGTTCGTGCGTGGCTGCCTACGGCCCGGCGAGACGGTGCTGGTGCTGGGAGCCGCGGGCGGGGTTGGGCAGGCCGCGGTTCAGCTTGCATCCTCTAAATCCGCCAGAGTGCTAGCCGTTGTATCGTCCCAAGATAAGGCGGCGAGGGTTTCGGAACTTGGCGCCACCGAGACCGTTAAGCTTGAGCCAGACGGCCCTGCATTGCGTGACCAACTCCGCGCAATGGCCGTAGATGGGGCGATTGACGTGATTGTCGACCCTGTCGGAGGCGCAACTTCGGAGGCGGCGTTTCGTTCACTCGACAAGGGCGGTCGACATCTCGTTGTGGGCTTTGCGTCCGGGACCATACCGAAGCTGCCGACGAATCTTGCGTTACTTAAATCGGCGAGTCTCATCGGAGTGGACGTCCGGCACTTTTTCGGCGCTCACAAACAGGAGGCGCTTGCCGCGGCCGGCGCGTTGTTCCAGCAATTTGCGAATAAGTCATTGCTGCCCGTGGCGTACATCGAGCATTCGTTGGACGAGGCCCAACAAGCATTTGCGATGCTCGCTGAGCGGAGCAGACTTGGCAAAGTCCTGGTCAAGCCATAGGTAGTTGTCAAGGCGTGCTGAAGGCCGACAGTTCGGGAAAGAGGGACTGCTGGCATTTACGAAGACGCGAGTCCTGTACTGCCCACCGGCGGTCTAGCTCCTTTTGAGTCACAGCTGCACACAAGAAGCGACGCGCCGCTTCGTAAGAGCGGGAGCACCAGTAATGGAGACTTGCATGAATACACACGCTAGCGTCGAAACCTGATTGGTCGATACGGCCCAGACATTTCAACGGGCGACCTGTGTCGCCGCGGGATTGCGACGCAAGGCATGCGACAGCGACAAACATGAGCTGGCGTACGAGGCGCGCGGCCATGCGAGTCCCGCTTCTTCTGCGTTCTGCGCGTCGCCAAATAAACCCAGAACGCCTGAGGCTTCGACGAACTTCTCGTCGCGCGTGATTGTGCCACCCGCTGTATATCGCGAGGTGGGACGAACTTCTCCCTCTTCTATCGCATGTCTCCGTAGCGAGTATTGTCCTCGTGATTTCGCGTCGCAATACGTCGACCAAGCCCTCGGCAGTCGCGTCGAAATGGTGCTTAACGACGGTGCGCGAGCATAGACCTTTAATTGTCTCGTCGTTCTTGCCAAGATGCCTAGGTGTCTGCTCCGTGCCGACGACAGTAACACCGAGCACCTGCGCAATTTTCCCCAGTCGAAAGGCCTGACTTACGACCAACGTACCCTCGTGGATGACAGGCATGACCCTACCCGGTGTTTGGCCGTGGGGTAACGATGATTAGCGCGCGCAATCGCGTCGTGCAGGTCGACTCAGGCAAGCCGGTCGAAATCGCTGGTGTCACCGTCAATGAAGACGATTCCGTGATTGCCGACCGATGCGGCACTGTCTTTGTGCCAGCAGCCAGGATTGAAGAAGTTCTCGAACTTGGCGAGCGCATTGTTCGCCGTCAGGACGGTATGGTCGCGGCGGTACGGGCGGGGCGCTCCGTTGCCGAGGTCATGCACGACAAAGAATTCGAAGCGATTCGGGCCTGATAATTACTACTGGAGCTCCCCATGACGAATCCAAAAACCGCATCCGTTGAAGACCGCGAGTTAATCGAGCTTTTTGCAGGCCTGGACACGCCGGGTGTATCAGACGCGCTCGACAAGCCGGGCATTCACGGTCAGGCGCTTGGCATTGCACCGCTTGCAAACTACACCCGGGTTGTGGTCGGGCCGGCCTTCACGGTCAAGTACGTTCCAGCAAGCGTGCCGCCGGGAACGGTCGGTGACTTCATTGACGACGTCGCTGAAGGTGACGTTGTTGTCATCGACAACGATGGCCGAACCGATTGCACGGTATGGGGCGACATCATGACCCAATACTCGGGCCTGCGCGGTATCGCGGGTACCGTGATTGATGGGGTATGCCGCGACGTGAACAAGGCCTTGGGCGACGGCTATCATGACCACATCAAACGGAGGCACCATGTGCTACTCGGCTCAAGTCGTGGCGGACTATCGAAAATTCGTGCGTACCTTTGGCGCAATCATCGACATCCACGAGTTTGCGCGGTTGTTTTTTGAACGAACGGAGGGCATCGGCAAAGCGAAGATACCCAAAGCTATGGAAGGCGCCTTTGCCGATCCGCAGGACGAAGCAATGCGTGAGGTCAATGCTCTTATAGCGCGCTTCACATCGGCGCAAGTGACCAAGCTGGAACAGGATCTGTTCAAACAGCGCACGCGGCTTGCGGACGCCGAACGCGCGCTGCAGACGAAGGTCACGAAAGCCGCAACGGAAAGTCAGCGCATTGCCACCGACAAAATTGCATGGGTCAAGGGAAAACTTGAAGACCTGCAGCGAACCGACCTACAGCCGCGGGACTCGCGGATCTTTCCCGGTCACTACGCGCCAGTCATGGTGATGGAGAATGGGCAACGGGTCGTCAAACCTATGCGGTATCAATGCCGCATTGCAGGAAAACCTGCGTCGTACGATACGAAGTATCCCGGAACATACAATGCGCGACGGGATAGTCTTGAAGGTTTCTGGGCTCCATGCTTTGGGTACACGCATGCCGTCCTGCTTGTCGAAGTTTTCTATGAAAACGTCAGCCGGGCGAAGTACGAAGGCACGTTACTGGAAACTCACGAGCGGGACGAGAACGTCGTGCTGGAGTTTCGTCCGGGCAACGGGGAATTAATGCATGTCGCCTGTTTGTGGTCGCGCTGGTCCGCACCGGGCGAGCCGGACCTGCTGTCATTTGCGGCGATAACCGACGAGCCGCCACCGGAAGTCGCGGCGACCGGTCACGATCGTTGCATCATTCCTATCAAGCCGGAAAACGTAGATGCATGGCTCAACCCAAACCCGGACAACCTTGAGGCAATGTATGCAATTCTTGATGACAGGGACCGGCCGTACTATGAGCATAGATTGGCCGCATAGCGGTGACGCGCCCCAGATCGATGCGGCCTCACCTTGCTCCAGATGGCTCGAACGATCGGAAGGAGACTTGCATGATACGAAAAACGCTCAATGCGTCGCAGCTTCAGCAGGAGGTCAACCGGCGACTCCATCGGCTGCCGGAAATCGTCGAAGACGGCGTCAAGATTCGCGTGCCGCGACCGCAGTTGCAGGAGGCCGACAAGACAGGCTGCAACTGGACGATGACCAATTTCGGCAACGCGATCGGCTTTGAGCGCGACATCGAGAGCGTGCTAAAAGCCGTGCGCGCCGAATACAACCTCAGTACTGAAGTAAAAGACACGGGCAATCCGTTCGGAGACTGACCGCCAAAGACGCTTAACGTGTCATCGTCGGTCGCGCCGCTTACACGCCCGCTGGACGACAAGGCGCTGGCGCTCGGGTCTCTTCAGTCTGCGAGGCTCGAACGAGGACCCCGCGCGCCTTGCCACGCCCAGTTTGCCGCATGTGACCGGCTTAGTTCTTCAAATCATCGGGCACCTTGCCACCGTTTTCAGCGAGCTTCGTCATCACCTGCTTGTGCAGCCAGATGTTCATCGAAGCTGAATCCTCGGTACTACCCGTGTAGTGCAACTCGGATGCGAGTTCCTTGCGGGCCGCGAGACTGCTGTCGAGTCCAAGCAGCTTCAGCAGATCGACAATGGACGTACGCCAGTTCAATGTTTCGCCACTGCTTTCCTGCATTTTTATTAGAACTGCTTCGACGTCGACCGTCGGCATAGGGGTAACGGGAGGCTGTGAATTGCCGGCGGCGGCAGTGGAGGGTGTTGCTGGCGTTCCAGCCGGCGCAGTCGCGCTGCCCGGCGCCGCCGTCGCCGCGGCTGCCGGTCCGGCGGTGCCGCCCGAGCCCGTGTTCGCCGGATGATCATGCGGGAAGATCTTGTTGAGGATCGTCGAAAAAATGCTCATTTATCGCTCCTGGTTCGCGCCGGTCACTGCGACCGGCGTTTGGGGCGCGCAACGCCCGTGCCTGTGCTGACATACTTCGAGCCTCCTGGCATAGGGAGTGATATCACTCGTCATACTTCTGAACTGCATGGGCGGCAAGTTATATCGTGATCCTAACTAATTTAGCAGACTCGAAACGAGACCTGCCTCGAAAACATTGCGCGAGGCACGCTGTTTGCTGAAACTTGTCCACTTAACGGAGACAGGGAGGGTCAAATGGCCGAGTCTACTCAAGCCACCAGTTCGGGTTCCGCCGATGCATCGCGCGATGACAGCGTCGCCTCAAGGCCGAACGGCAGCGACGAACTTCGTGCCCGCAGCGCACAGAAACTTTCCGAATTGAAGGGCAGACTTGCGGACGCGCAGGACGTTGTCAAAACGAAATACCGCGTTGTATCTGAATCTACCGACGATTTCGTCCACGACAGTCCGTGGAAAGCGGTAACGATGGCGTTGATCGGCGGCCTGATCATCGGGATGCTGGCGGCCCGATAACGCGCGTTCTGCGCAATGTGCCCATGTCACCGCAGTACAACGCGGTGACATGGGCACTCACAGGTCTGCTACGGCTTGAGCGCTAGCTTGCGTCAATGCTCACTGGGCCGGATGGCGGGGTCTTCCTCGACGACTTCACGGGTCGCCGACCAGTACGGCTGCCGGTTGTAGTAGCTATAGGTCGATTCGCCCCAAGTCGGGTCGGCCATTGACGGCCAGTGGTCCGGGTCGAAGCCCGGGTCGTCCTTCAGACGTTGCGCCGTGATGTCGACGAAGAAGCATTTCTGGTCGGTATCGAGAGTCAGCGCGCTCCAGGGAATGGCGTGCAGATTCGCTCCCATGCCAAGGAACCCGCCTTCGGATAGAACCGCGTACGCGATACGTCCATTGCGGACGTCCAGCATGATGTCGGAAATCTTGCCGACATGCTCACCATCCGACGACATCACCTTCGTGCCGTCGAGCGTGGCCGCAGCCATGACGTCGGGCCCCGGACCTTCGCCGATACCGCCGCCGACAATTTTCGCTCCGCCGCCAAGGGCGCCTTGCGGATTGATTGAGCCCATCTTTCACCTCCTTTATGGAAAGGGTGCGCTTTGAAATGCGCAAGCGCTGTGCCCGCTGCTGGCCGCGGGAACTGCGGCCAGCAGCGGCAAAGCGAGTGCCATGAGGAGATGAAAGAAGCGAGGGGCCCGGGCGGGGCAGCGTTACTTAACGCGACAGCAGCGTAACCGTGGCAATGCCGAGAATCGTCATGACGAGCGACGCGCCCACATGTATCGCGACTTCGCCGGCGGCCCAGCCGAGGCGGCCGTCCTGCAGGTGCTGCACCACTTCGGCCGAGAAGGTCGAGAAGGTGGACAGTCCGCCCATCATTCCGGTGATCACGAAAAGCCGCCACTCGGGCGCAATTTGCGGCGCGCGCGCGAAGCCCGCGACGGCCACGCCGATGATGTAGCCGGCGATCACATTCGCCGCGAAGGTGCCGAGCGGCAACGAAGGAAAAAGCCCATTCAGACGCAGGCCGAGAAACCAGCGAAATAACGAGCCAAGTGCGCCGCCGACGGCGACCGCGAGTATCGACCAATACATGAGAGTGCCAGGCGAGACGTGGGAGTCAACAAACCGGGCAGAGGGCACGCAACAACGCGTTGGCTCTGTTCCGGGAAAGCAGGCATCGTTCGGAACGGGGACATGATCGGCATGCCATGCCGAGCGCATGGCAACCCTTTCGAGTGTTCAGCCTGCAGCGCGCAAGTCTATCATTCGCTATTCCATGGGGACAGGTCGCGCCAGCCGGCCCGGCGCGGCCGGCGCATGCCATCAGCCCAGGCTTTCGCGCTCCGGCGTAGCAGAGATTTTGTGGATCGACAGGTCGGCGCCGTTGTACTCGTCCTCCTGATCGAGGCGCAGGCCCACCGTCAGGCGGATGGCGCCGTAGACGAGCGTGCCGCCGAGCGAAGCCACGACGATACCGCCCAGCGTGCCGAGCACCTGTGCGCCGAACGAGACGCCGCCCAGACCGCCGAGCGCCCGCAAGCCGAAGATGCCTGCTGCGATGCCGCCCCACGCGCCGCACAGACCGTGTAGCGGCCAGACGCCGAGCACGTCGTCGATGCGCCAGCGGTTCTGCACGCACGTGAACATGTAGACGAACAGCGCGCCGGCGATGCCGCCCGTGACCAGCGCGCCGAGCGGATGCATCAGGTCCGAGCCGGCGCACACGGCGACGAGCCCGGCGAGCGGCCCGTTGTACGTGAAGCCCGGGTCGTTGCGTCCCGCGAGCCAGGCGGTCAACGTGCCGCCGACCATCGCCATCAACGAATTGACGGCGACGAGGCCGCTGATCTTGTCGACCGTCTGCGCGCTCATCACGTTAAAGCCGAACCAGCCGACGGCCAGCACCCACGCGCCGAGCGCGAGAAACGGAATGTTCGATGGCGGATGCGCGGCAATACCGCCATCGCGGTGATAGCGGCCGTGGCGCGCACCGAGCAGCAACACCGCGGGCAGCGCGACCCAGCCGCCAAACGCGTGAACGACGACGGAGCCCGCGAAGTCGTGGAACGGCGCACCGAACGTCTGGCTGATCCAGTTCTGCACGCCGAAGCGCTCATTCCAGGCGATGCCCTCGAAGAATGGATAGACGAAGCCGACCAGAACGAAAGTCGCGAAGAGTTGCGGATTGAATTTCGAGCGCTCGGCGATGCCGCCGGAGACGATTGCCGGAATGGCGGCGGCGAACGTCAACAGGAAGAAGAAGCGCACCAGCGCGTAGCCGTTGTGAACCGCAAGCGATTCGGCGTTGCCGAAGAACTGCACGCCGTACGCGATCGTATAACCGATGAAAAAATAGGCGATCGTCGAGACGGAGAAGTCCACCAGAATCTTCACCAGCGCGTTGACCTGGTTTTTCTTGCGAACCGTGCCCAGTTCAAGGAACGCAAATCCTGCGTGCATCGCGAGCACCATCGCGGCTCCGAGCAGGAGAAAGAGGGTATCGGTCCCGGATTTGAAACTTTCCATCGATTATTTCCGCTTGTGCCAAAAAGCCGCGCAAGAATGCAAGAAGCGGGCCAAAACGGTGCTGTTAAGCGCTGTGTCGGTGCAGTGCGCACTGCAAGGGACTGCACGTGCGCGGTCATGGTCTGCGCTGTCGCGTTGCGCACCTCTGACGCACATTGAAAGCACAATAGATGTGCGTAAACGTTCCGTTTTGGTATCGCATGAACCAAGTTGGTTCGTAATTTTTCGTCTTGCTTACGGATGCTGCCGATGCCGGGGAACACCCGCGAGTGCTCTCACCGGCTCCTAGATGCATTAGCAGGTGACGCTCAGCCGGTGGTGCACCGCTTTGTTTCGTAAGCAAACGCCGACATAATGTGCCGTACCGCGCACAATCTGCCGGCCCACATCTTCAACGCGTGCGCATGCGACTTACCACTAAAGGCCTGCTGCTGATTGCGATTCCTGCTGTCTTCGAACTGGCCCTTCTGTCCGGCCTGGTCAAGGCGCAGTCCGACGCCGCCGAAGCCGAGCGCACGGCCGCTCACGGCCAGGAGGTGATGCGCCAGACCACGGCGATTCTGGATCCGGTGCTAGGCGAGTCCGTCGCGTTGCGCGGCGCGGTGCTCGCCTCCGACAACCGTTTCGTGACGCCGTTGTCCGTATGGATCGACGTCGATCGACGCATAGATCAACTCGCCGAACTCGTGTCGGACAATCCGGCGCAGGTCGAACGCGTGGTCCAGGTGCGTCAGGCGGTGCAGGCCTATCGGCAATGGTCCGATCGCACGCAGGACATGTTGCATTCGGGGCGCCGCAAAGACGTTGTCAGCCGGTTCAGCGAACTGGCTCAGGCCGACGTGCTCGATCGTTTTCGCCAGCAACTGGCCGCCTTCCAGGCGGAAGAGCGGCGTCTGGACGCGCAGCGTGCGAGTGACGCCGATGCCGCCCGCGAACGGCAGCAGACGCTCGTGGTCGCAGCGGTGTTCGGTTCATTACTGTTCGTGGCGCTCGCCGTGTGGCTTTTCACGCGTGGGGTGCGCGGGCGGCTTGCGCTTCTTTCCGACAACGCTGGGCGCCTTGCAGGCAACGAGCCGCTCGCGCCTATCGAGCCGGGTCACGATGAAATCGCGCGCCTCGATCTGACGCTGCATGAGACCAGCCGGCGTCTGCTGGAAGCAGAGCGGATCCAGGCGCGCTTTCAGGCCGACCTTGCGCGCCGTGCGGACGAACTGTCGCGCATCAACGAAAGCTTGCGACAGCAGACGCAGGAAAACGAGATGTTCATTTACAGCGTGTCGCATGACCTGCGCGTGCCGCTTGTCAACCTGCAAGGCTTTTCGAAAGAACTGATCCGCGCCTGCGAGGAACTGCGAGTGGCCGTCAGCGACTCGTCGCTGCCCGCGCAGACCCGGCAGCGCATCGAACGGATAGTCGATGAGGATATTGGGGAAGCGCTCCACTATTTGCAGACGGCGGTGCTGCGCGCGTCGCACATCATCGACGCGTTATTGCGGCTGTCTCGCATTGGCCGCGTTGAATACCGGCAGCAGAAAGTCGAAGTGTGCGATATCGTGCAGCGCGTGATCGACGCGATGCAAGGCTCGATTCGCGCTCGCAACGCGCAAGTGCATGTAGGCGAATTGCCGGCTGTGTGGGGCGACCCGACCGCGCTCGAACAGGCGTTCGCCAATCTGATCGGGAATGCGGTGAATTATCTGGATCCGTCGCGCGAAGGCCGGATCGAGATCGGTACGACGCCTGCGCCGCCCGGCGTGCAATCGCTGCGGATTTTCTACGTGCGCGACAACGGTCTGGGCATTCCGGCGATCGCGCTGCCCCGGCTGTTCAACGCTTTTCAGAGATTGCACGGCACGGCGGTGGCGGGAGAGGGCATCGGCCTCGCGCTCGTGCGGCGCGTCGTGGAGCGGCATGGCGGACGCGTGTGGGCGGAGTCGACGGAAGGTGCGGGCACGACGTTCTACCTGTCGCTGCCCGAAGCCGGCGCACGGTCGGCATTAGCGGCTGCCGAAGTCCGTGCCGGGGCGCACGCCGCGAACGATCAGGCGATGGCCGATGAACACGAAAATTTGCGGATGGGGCGTTGAGGCGGGCTGGCAGGCTTCGTCGTAAAGCCTGCAGCCCATGAGCGCGGTGGGCGGCGCCACTTGAGCGCCGTCGCCGGCTAGCAGGAGATAAACAGACGGCGTGGCTTCAGGAGCCGCCGACCGCGCACCGACCAGTAGCAGCCGCACGCAAGCAGAATAGCCACGACGGCGAGCACTTCCTGAAACGTCGGGCGCAGCCCGAGCAAACCGTCAAGCGCGAACACACAACGCGCCACGATCAGCAAAGCTGCCCAGACGGAGCAGGCAGCTTGCACCAGCATCCGCGTTCCTGCCAGGCGTCGCGCGCGGTTCTCTCGCGACCAGCCGGCCGGCGTGTGCGCGCAGCGAAAAGCAATCGTCATCAGCGTGATGGCGAGAATCACGATCCAGTCGGTCAGTTCCATCGAAGAGCGCTCCCAAGTCAGCCCGTGACTATAGGAAGGCCCTCCAATGCGAACTATAGGACGACTCTCAAATGCCGCGCTTGCCAGCAATAGCGGCGCGGCGCTTGAACTGGCTCAAAGCTCAATACGCGTGCCCAGCAACACCAGGAACTGACGAAGCCATTCGGGATGAGCAGGCCATGCAGGAGCGGTCACGAAGTTGGCGTCGGTGATGGCGGCGTCGACCGGAATGTCGGCGAACTCGCCGCCAGCGAGTTTGACCTCGGGCGCGCAGGCCGGGTAAGCGGAGATGCGCTTGCCGCGGATCACGTCGGCGGCGGCCAGCAACTGGGCGGCGTGACAGATGGCGGCGATCGGTTTGCCGGCTTCCGCGAACTGCCGCACGAGCTCGATCACTTTGGGATTGAGACGCAGATACTCGGGTGCGCGCCCACCGGCGATAGCGAGTGCGTCGTACTGGCGCGGAACGACGTCTTCGAACGACGCGTTCAGCGCAAACAGATGGCCCGGCTTTTCCGTGTACGTCTGATCGCCTTCGAAATCATGAATCGCGGTCTTGATCCGATCGCCTGCTTTCTTGCCGGGGCACACGGCGTCCACTACATGGCCGACCGCCTGCAGTGCCTGAAACGGCACCATCGTCTCGTAATCCTCGGCGAAATCGCCGGTGAGAAACAGAATTTTCTTTGCCGCCATCGTATGCCTCCGATTGATCAATGGAACACAGCTAACCTGGACGGACCTTGGTTGCCCGCAGCCAGTCTACCGCACAACGTTTGACAGAACGGCGACTGCCGCGGCCGGCCAACCGCGTCGATCCGTCCTGCATGACTGCTTGCGGGGCGCTTCGCGGCAACGGCGTATGATGGGCGCGTTTTCGTCAGCTAAGCCGCCTCCTGCGGTTCAAAATACACATGACTTTATCTTTCCGTTCTCCGTTGCTGCGCCGTGCCGCCGTGGTCCTCTTCGTCTTCGGCGGTCTCGCGGCTTGCCAGAAGAACGATGCGTCGGCGGGGCAGGTCGCCGGCAAGCTCAACGACGCGGCGCAGGCCGCTGGCCAGAAGCTCGATCAGGCGGCGAGCTACGTCGGCCAGAAGGTCGACGAGACGAAATCCGCCGCGCAGCAGAACCTCGAATCCGCCTCGGCGCCGACGGTCACCATCGACCCCAATGCGCTCGCTTCGAGCGCGCAAGCCAATCTGCAAAACGCGGCCAGTACAGCCAACCTGCAACTTGGCAAAGCGGCGTCGCTGACGGGCCAGAGCCTGGAGAGCGCCGGGCGCAAGCTGCAGGAATGGTCGGCGCAAAGCTCTGCTTCGTCGACGAACGCCGCTGCCTCGTCGTCCGGTTCGAACTATGGCGGCGACGCGCAAAAGCAGATGGACAAGTGAGATGCGCATGTGCACGCTGAACCGCGTGCGCCTGCTCGGCCGCGATAACCATGCGTCCAGCAGCGTGTTTGACAGCGGCTATAAATGTAATTACCATGGTTACACATTGTCGTCGCAGGACGGGTTGTTGTGAACACGAGTAGCCGGTTTGCGTTTGCGGTGCATGTGCTCGCGTTGCTGTCGCTTCAGGAGGGCGCTCCGCTTTCGTCGGAAATGATCGCGGGCAGCGTGAATACGAATCCCGCGCTCATCCGGCGGCTTCTGACCATGCTTGCCGAGGCGGGCCTCACCACGTCGCAACTCGGCGCGGGCGGCGGCGCGTTGCTGGCTCGCGCGCCCGAGCAGATTTCCTTGCTCGACGTGTACCGCGCGGTGGACGACGCGCAGCTGTTCGCGCTTCACCGTGAGGAGCCGAATCCGGCCTGCATGGTGGGACGCAATATTCAGGTCGTGCTGCGTGGAATCATCGACGAAGCGCAGCAGGCCATGGAGGCGTCGCTCGCGCAACGGACGCTGGCCGATGCGACGGCGGACCTGTTGCGTGCCGAGCGCACGAGAGAGCGCAAGCGGCGACCGCCTGCGTGAGGCGGGCGTTTTCTGCTGCGGCGAGCGTCGATTCGGAATGAATGTTTTTCAATAATTGTTTTGCAGGAACCCCGGGGGCCATGCCCCTGTTTTTTTCGATGTATATGTAATCAATACGGTTACATATAAACCATGACAGGAGCAGTTGAAATGAGCAAACAGTTGAAGATCGCGTTGTTCGGCGCCACCGGCATGATCGGTTCGCGTATCGCGGCAGAGGCAACGCGTCGCGGGCATCAGGTGACGGCGCTCTCGCGCAACCCGGCGCGCGTGCCGGCTGGTGTGCCGAACCTGGTAGCGGCACAAGCCGATCTGCTCGACGCGGCGAGCGTCGGCGCGGCGGTGCGCGGTCACGACGTGGTGGCGAGCGCGTATGCGCCGCCGCAAGCCGATGTCAGCTTGCTGGACAAGGCGACCCGTGCGCTTGTCGAAGGTGCGCGCGCGGCGGGGCTCAAGCGCCTGGTCGTGGTGGGCGGCGCAGGCTCGCTCGAAGTCGCTCCGGGCAAGCAGCTCGTCGACACCGAGGGTTTCCCGGACGCCTATAAGGCCGTCGCGCTGGCTCACCGCGAGGCGTTGAACTACTACCGCAGCGTCGCGGATCTCGACTGGTCGTTCTTCTCGCCGGCCGCAATCATCGCTCCCGGCGAGCGCACCGGCACGTTCCGCACCGGCACCGACTCGCTGATTGCCGACGCGCAGGGCAACAGCCGGATTTCCGCCGAGGATTACGCAATCGCGTTCGTCGACGAACTGGAGCAGGGCCGCTTCGTCCGCCAGATCGCGACTGTCGCGTATTGAGCGTGGGCGTGCGTTGCTTGCGCGGCACCACGGCACCGGCGAGAACTTCGGGCACGCCGCACAGCAGGCGATAGCCGGTCCGGTGCCGCCTGCAACGACCGCAACGCGCGCTAGCCCGACCGGCGCCGCGCACGCGGTGTCCAAGAACGCATGCAAGCGTCCTAACAATCGGTTACGCATGTCCGGTTGCAGGCGGCCAAACTGGGGCTACACTGGCGTCTCCCGTTTTCTCACGGATTGCCATGCAGTCATGCCCGTCGCGGCGTGAGTCTGAGGCTGCGCCGTCAAACGGCGGGCTTTTCGCGATTCACGCTGCATTTCCTCGTCTTTTTGCCCGGATCGGATTCCTGATCCGTCGCGGCGCGTGCGCACCCCGCGCGGCCCGGCTGAGCGTATGGCCGGTCGCGATCTTCGTCGCGCTCTTTCTTTGGACCGTGTGGCTCCCCACCAGCGCGCACGCAGCCGACGCGAGCGCCGGCACGCCCGTCATCCCGGCGTTGCAAAGCCTGATCAATAGCGCGACCGTGGCGCCCGCCTCGGCGGCGTCCGGCGCATCGGCTGCCGACTCCGCGTCGGCGCCGTCGCCCGCTAGCCAGGCGGAAATCGCGCGTTCGCTTGACAGCGTTATCGCCACGCTCGACAACGACCGGCAGCGCAGTGCGCTCGTCGCCCAGTTGAAGAAACTGCGCGACGTCTCGCGAACCGTCGGCCCGCTCGCGCCCGCGCCGGCGCAACAGAGCCCGGGTCTGCTCGGCGCGATTGCGTCGGGCATCGCGTCGTTCGAATCGGACGTGCATGAAGGCCGCACGCCCGTGCGCTATTGGGGCGGGCGCTTCAACGCCGCAGGCAACGAGCTCTACACGATCATCTCGGGCCAGGGCCACGAAAGCCTCGGCCGCATCCTCTTTTCGATGTTCGCGATGCTGGCCGGCTGGGGCGCATGCGCAGCCGCGCTGATCTATCTGCAGCACCGGCTCTACCGGCGACTTGGCATCGTAATCGGCCTCAATCCGAATCCCACCACGCGGGAGCTGCTCATCTTCGCGTTGCGGCGCGTCGGGCCGTGGGTCATCGCGTTCGTCGCCGCGCTGCTGTTCGTGCGCGCGATGCCCGATGCGCTCGGCCGCACGCTCGGCATGGTCGTCGCGTATGCGATTGTCGCGGGTGCGGTGTTTTCGGCGATCTGTCTGATCATGTTTTCGCTGTTCGGCTCGGGACACCGGCGAACCGCGGTACGTTTGCTGATCGATCATGCGCGTCGCCTGCTGTTTGCCGTCGGCGTCTTCGGCGCGCTCGGCGATGCGGCGGTCAACTACGACGTCGCGCATCAGATGGGCTCGAATCTGGCCGCGCTGGTTTCGACCGCCGCCAACATGACGGCCGCCGTGCTGACCGGCTATTTCGCACTCGCGTTTCGCCGGCCGGTCGCTCATCTGATCCGCAACCGGCCTTACGACCAACGCAACGATCATAAAGCCGCGACCGATGCTTTCGACGTGCTCGCCGCGCTCTGGCACGTGCCCGTTCTCGTGCTGGCGACGGCCTCGGTGGTCGCCACGCTCGGTGGCTCGGGTTCGAGCGAAAACGTGCTGCAAATTTCGGTGGTGACTGCACTGCTGCTGGTGCTGGCGTTTTTCCTGTCGGCCATCGTTTTGCGCATGACGCGTCCACGCAGCGCGCGAGCGCGGCGACGCTCTCCGTATCTGACGCGGTTGCTGCGTTTTTGCGGCACTTTGCTGACGCTCTTCATCTGGCTGTTTTTCTTCGAACTGGCGGCCAGATTGTGGGGCGTTTCGCTTGCGGCGGTCGTCGAGGAAAACGTGGCCGCGCGCGGTATCGCGCATGCGGTGACGGCGATCGTGGCGACCGTGTTCATTGCGTGGCTGCTGTGGATTCTCGTCGACACCGCGATCACCGAGGCGCTCAACCCCGGCAGTGCGCGCAACAAGTCGCGCGGTCCGAGCATGCGGGCCCGAACGATGTTGCCGCTCGTGCGCAATGTGCTGCTCGTCAGCATCATGACGATAGCGGGCATCGTTACGGCGGCGAATCTCGGCATCAACGTGACGCCGCTGCTCGCGGGCGCCGGAGTGATCGGCCTCGCGATCGGTTTCGGCGCGCAGTCGCTCGTGACCGACCTGATCACGGGACTTTTCATCATCATCGAAGATACGATTTCGGTGGGCGACTGGATCGACGTGGACGGCGGCCATGCAGGCACGGTCGAGCATTTGTCTATCCGCACCGTGCGGTTACGCGACGGCCAGGGTGCGATCCACGCAATTCCGTTTTCGCAGATCAAGATCGTCAAGAATCTGTCGCGCGACTTTGCCTACGCAGTGTTCGAAGTGCGGATGTCGTTCTCGACTGACGTCGATGAAATTACTCAACTGATTCGCGAAGTCGGTGCCGATCTGATGGCCGACTTCCGCTACCGCCGCGAGATGCTGGGACCGATCGAGGTGTGGGGGCTCGACCGTTTCGACCCGAACTGGATGGTAGTCAAAGGGCAGATCAAGACGCGGCCGCTGCAGCAATGGAGTGTGGCGAGGGCGTTCAATCTGCGGCTGAAACGCAAGATGGACGAGGCCGGCATTGAGATCCCGGTGCCGCAGATGCGCTTGTTCACGTCGTCTAAAGACAGCGAGGGGCAGCCTTTGCGCGACGAAGACGTGCTCGGGGCCGGGCCGCATGAGCATGCGGATGCGCACTCGAACGTCCGAGCGGAAGCCCACGCGGAAGGACGTGCGGGCCAGCACGAGCATGCAGTCGGGCATCAGGAGAAAGCGCCGCCAATACGCGGCGCGCATCCGGCTGTCGTCGCAGCGCGCGATGTGTCGCATGAGCCACGGCCGGCGCCGCCGCCGACGGGACAGACCGCGCCAATTCCGCCTCAGATTCCCACGGCGGGCGAGGGCAAGGTTTGACGCTCAGGCGCTAGACAAGCTCGGGTGCGACACGCACCACATCGTTGACATGCGTTCCGATGCACGCGCCCGGCACGCCATACACGTGCAACGACACCGCGGGGGCATCGCTGCAATTGCCCAGCCGATGAATGTTGCCCCGGCCGCTGCGCACAAAAGAAATCGCGCCGCGCGGGCGCGCCTGCGAGCGCGTCGCGATGGCGAAGTCCTCCGAGCCGTTCCATTCGAAAACAGTTTCGTTCAACGTGCCGTCGAGCACCGCATATCCACACCACGTGTGATGCGCATGCACTGGACTCGCCTGATGCGGCAGCCAGACGAGTGCGGCAATTGCGTAGCGGCCCTGCGGATCGGCGGCGAGCATATGCCGCCGGTAGTTATCCAGCGATGCCTCGCGCTGCCCGGGCGTCAGCAACGCGGGGTCGGCCGCGGCTTGCGCGAGCGCGATTCGCATGCTGCGCGCGAAGAACGCGGAATGCGAAGACTCCGCAGAAGTTGCGCAGGCTTCGAATATCGCGTCGAGTGCGTTGCACAGTCGTGCGAGAGGCTCGTGATGCCCGGCGTGCCGCGAAGCATGTAGCCCGTGAGGCTGCGCGAACTGATCGGGGAGGCGGGCGAGGGAACGGAGGTCGTGGTCCAAGTTCGTTGAGCGGCATGGCTTGCCGACGTTTTTCAGGTTGGAACATTTATACCGTTTTGCCCGGAGAAAGAGTTTCCATATAATTCCCCGTGCAGTTTGAAAAGTAGAATAATTTCCTAAAGGGGCGAGACGGTGGGAATGGATATCATCGACCGGAAGTTGCTGGAACTGTTGCAGGAAGACGCGACCATGCCGATTGCCGAACTGGCACAGCGCGTGAATCTGTCGCAAACGCCTTGCTGGAAGCGGCTGCAGCGTCTGAAGGAGACCGGCGTGATTCGCGCGCAGGTGGCGCTGTGCGATGCGCGAAAGCTCGGGGTCGGCACGACAGTTTTCGTCGCCGTGCGCACGAATCAGCACACGCAGGCGTGGGCGCAAAGCTTCACCCAGGCGGTGCAGGACATTCCCGAGGTCGTCGAGGTGTACCGGATGAGCGGCGAGACGGACTACCTGCTGCGCGTGGTGGTCTCGGATATCGACGACTACGACCGCGTGTACAAGCAGTTGATCGCGGCGGTGCCGCTGTACGACGTGAGTTCGAGTTTCGCGATGGAGCAGATCAAATATTCGACGGCGCTGCCGGTGCGGCCCGCCGCAGTCGTGTAAGGCGAGCTTCGGGCGAAGCGCGCGTTCTCCGCGTACGGGCCGTGGCGGCCCCCTCAGTCATTCCGCGCTGCCGGCTGCAAGGCGAGTGCAAGGTGGGTCGGCGTAGAATGCCGCCTTCTCCGCTATCTTCCGCGATTCGCCTCGCGGTCCGAGCCGTCTCATGAACAAACCGCCGCGCAAAAAAAATCCGACGTTGGGCATCGCCGTATTCATCGTGGTCGCGGTGCTGCTGGTGATTGCCACGCTGTTCTACAACGCGATCAAGGAAAAGCGCGAGTTCGACAGCAGCAATGCGCCGGCGGTATCTATTTCATCGGGCGCGGCTGCAGCGACGGCGACGAGCGCGGCGGCCACCGCAATGAAGCCTGCGAGCGGGACGGCACAGTGAGGTTAGGGCGCTCAGCGTGTCTGAGCGCCGATCTGGCTATGGCGGCAAGTCGCGCGAGACGGAAAGCCACGGTTTGCGTCTCGTAGGAATCGCCGAAGTCACGCAGGAGCCAATGCCGGAGCCATGCCAAACCCGGGCGAACCTCGGTTGAACTTCAGTCCGCCACGTCACTCATCGGGCAGGCGAATCACACTTGCATCCTTGCGAATCAGTGCCGCCGCTGCCAGCATCTGCTTGCATTGATGCACGAGCAGCTTCATGTCGTGCACTGCTTCCGCCGAATATTCCTTCGATTTCTCCGCTTCGACCACCATCGTGTCGAGTTCGCGGGTGAGTTGCCTGATCTGCTCGCCCTGATCCGGGGGCGGCGCAGTGCCGGCCTCGGCTTCGGTGAGATTGTCACGCACGAGGCTCAACGCCCGTTGCAGCGGCTGTAGCGATACGCTATCGGCCTGTTGCGTTGACGTGCGCAGCAGCGGTGCGGCCGCTGTGATCTGCGAAGCGAGCACATGGCTGCGCACGAGCAGGTCGTTCAGTTCGGGAACGAACTTTTGCGCCGATTTCGGTTCGAGCATCATGCGCTGGAACGCCTGCCCCAGATTCGCAAATGCCACGTGCACATTCTTGCGCGCGAGTCGATAACGGTAATCGCGATCGAGTGCGGTTGCGGCAGCCGCGGCCGCTGGCGACGCGCCTGCAACGGGCTTTGTCGCGGCATTGCCGAGCGCGGAAACGCCCGAGCCGGCCAGTCCGTTTGCTCCCTTACCCGTGTTTGCGGGAGTGCTGGTGCCCGCCGGTTCTCCGGCCTGCAAACTGGCTTGACCGGCGCCTTCCAGTACCTGGCCGGCAACTGCCAGCACGGGCTTGCCGAATTCGATGGCGGGATCGGCCATTGCCGCGGCCGGCGCCCGCGCGCCGGCTTCTGTCACCGTGGCGACCGAGGCGGCGGCCGGCTTGCCGCTCCACCACCAGCTTGCTTCTAGAAACTGGCGCGTGGCGCCGATCATGTTGTTGACCAGCTTGCCCATCAGGCGATATTCCCAGTACGGGAACAGGTGGCTCGCGGCAATCGCAATCGCGCAGCCCACCACGGTGTCAATCGCGCGTTCACCGATGATCCGCATGCTGCCCGGCGCGAGCAGGTGGAACATCAGCAGCACATAAGACGAAGTGAACACCACGCTCGCCGTGTAGTTGAAGAGCAGCAGGCTATAGCTCATCACCATCGACGCGAACATCACCACCAGCAGAATGTGCGGCTCCTTCACGAAGATCATGAGCGCGATGCTCGCCGTGCAGCCGATCAACGTCCCTACGATCCGCTGCCCGTTGCGCTGTTTGGTCAGCGAGTAGCCCGGCTTCAGAATGATGACGGTGGTCATCACGATCCAGTAAGCGTTGGTGAGCGGCAGCAGGCGGCCGAGCCAGAAGCCGACCGCCACCGCGATCGTCACACGCAGTGCGTGACGAAAGCTCGGCGAGGCCATGGTCAGGTTGGAGAAGATCTGGCCGAACGGTACGCGGCGGCTCGACACGAAACGGTTCAGCGCCTGGTCGAGGCGCAGCTCCGTCTCCGTCGTGCTCGGATCGCTCGACAGACTCCTGCGCATCTTGTCGATCAGACGCGTGGCGCTCCAGACACGGCGGAACGTGGACGACACCGCTGAATACGCCTCGGGGTTCTTCGCCGGGAGTTCCTGCTTGCGCATCAGTTCAATCTCGAACTCGATCGCGCGCAGCTCCGCCTTCACGTTGACGCGCGCCCTTGGCGCATGGTTTTGCAGCACAGCGAGTCCTATCTCTTCGAGATCGCTCGCGGCCTTGCAAATCAGGTCGCGGTAGAACACCAGCAGGTCGGTGCCGCCGAAGGTATTGCGCACGAGCGGATAGTCCGTATGCGCGCCGACGAACAACTCGTGCAGGTCCACCGTATTGATGAACAGATTGAACAGCATGGCCCGGCGCGGTTCGAGCTTGCCGCTCTTTAACTTCGGCAGATTGCGCAGCACGATGTCGCGTGCCGCGTCCTGCCGCTCCACCGCGGCAATCTGCTTGTCGACGAGATTTCGATAACACTCGTCCAGGTCGTTGTCGAGGTCGTAGAACGCGGCACGCGCGAGCAGATAATCGGCGCAGGCAAAGACGCTCTCCGCCAGCGCCTGCTGTTCGATGCGATGCATCATCCAGCGGCTAACGGCAGTCGACCAGTACGTGTACCAGAGACCGCCAAGGAGAATCCACGACGCGTTGACGAGCGCCTGCATCGGCGTGAAATGCTCTTCCAGCGTCATGATCATCATGAACAGCGTGGCAAAGCTGATCTGCGGCCAGCGGTTGCCGTATACCACGATCAACGACAGCACGAACGTGAGCGGCACCACCGTGCACCACAGCGCCACCGGGTTCACGGTGGCAAGACCGGTGGCAAGCGCGGAGAGAAAACCGATTACCGAGCACGCCAGCATTTCGTTGTGCTTGTACTTCAGCGGGCCCGGCATATCGACGACACAGGCGCCGAGCGCGCCGGTTGCAATCGTGAAGCCCAGCTCGCGGTTGTGGAACACGATCAGGCACAGCATCGCCGGCAGGGACACGCCGACCGCGATGCGCAGGCCGCCATAAAAGTACTGGCTATAAAGGAATTTTTTTATTTCAACCGAATAGCGCATCGACTGCCTGATTCCATTCACTGACAAGAAGCGGTTGAAGGCACGAGCCCGGGGACAGCCCCAAAACTGCCGACGAGTCTAACTGATTTTGCACCTCATCTGACCTCCTCCATTCGGCCAGGTTCTGCGCGGCGGGCGGCTTTGTTATGCTGTCGCTTCAATGTCTGCCGCGGTTCGCGCGCTTGTCGCGAATGCGGCAACGCCACACCGCCTTGTCCGGGATCCATGCTCCAGCTCTTCTACTCGAACCGCTACGAAACGCTTGTCGGCGCGCTGCTCGATGACCTCGCGCAAGCGCCTTCCGACGCCTGGACCGCGCAGCCGGTGATCGTCCCGAGCGCCGCTGTGCGGCGCAGGCTCGAGCTCGATATCGCCGCGCGCCAGGGCGTCTGCGCGAACGTCAGCTTCGGCTACCTCGCGCAATGGTTGTGGGCGCAAATCGGTGGCGTGATCGAGGTGCCGCGCCATTCGCCGTTCGCGCCGGACAGGCTCGTGTGGCGCTGTTATCGTCTGCTGGGCGATGCGCATGAGTCCCTGCCGTGGAACGCGTCACCGCGTCTTCGCACCTATCTCGATGCCGCGGATCCGTCGATGCGCTACGAACTGGCGCGGCGTGTCGCAACCGTGCTCGATCACTATCTGACCTATCGTCCGGAATGGCTGCTGCAATGGCAGAAGGGCGGCTCCATCTTCGCGGGCAGCGGGGCGGACGACACAGGCCCGCGCCTCGTCGGCGCGAGCGATGCGGAGCGCGAGGACGAACGCTGGCAAGCCGCATTGTGGCGCGCTGTGCTGACTGAACTTGCCGGCAACGAGCAAACGCCCGACGCCGCATTGCCGCCCGCATACCGTTTTCTCGATGAGATCGGTACGCTCGACCTGGACGCCATTTCAAAAGCGAATTGGCCGGAAGCGGTGAGCGTTTTCGCGCTGCCCACCATGCCGCCGCTGCACGTCGCATTGCTGCGTGCGCTGTCGCGTTGGGTCGACGTACGTCTCTACGTCATGAACCCGTGCCGCGAATTCTGGTTCGACGTAGTGAGCGAAGGCCGCGTTCAGGCACTCGACGCGGCAGGTCAGCTCGACTATCAGGAAGTCGGTCATCCGCTGCTTGCGGAGTGGGGGCGTCAGACTCAGGCGCAGTTGCATATGCTGCACGAGCTCACCGAAAGCGCGGCTTCCGGCGAGGCGGGCGAGTTCTCTGAAAATCCGGAGCCGACCTGGCTCGCCGCCGTGCAAAACGGCATTCTCGATCTGCGCCCGGAGAACGAAGCCGACGAGTTGCCGTACGAGCGCGGCATTGAAGTTCACGTGTGCCACAGCCTGTCGCGGCAGCTCGAAGTGCTGCACGACCGTCTGCTCGGCTGGTTCGACGAATTCGACGATCTGCAACCGTCCGACGTGCTCGTCGCGGTATCCGATCTGGCCGCTGCCGGTCCGTTGATCGACGCGGTGTTCGGCACTACACCCAGTGGCGATACGCGCCGCATTCCATATCGGATTACCGGCTTACCGCCTTCGCAGGCCAATCCCGTCGCGCGCCTCTTGCTCGACTGGCTGGCTTTGCCGGAGCGCAGCGTCGGCGCACCGGACCTGATCGAATGGCTGCGCGTCGACGCGGTCGCCGTGCGTTACGGCATCGACGCGAGCTCACTCGAAGACGCGCAGGAGTGGCTCGCGGCGGCCGGCGCGCGGCGCGGCCTATCGCCAGCGGAGCCGAGCGGCGAACACGTGCCGGTCGCGCGACACACCTTCGCGGATGCGCTGACCCGTCTGTATCTCGGCTATGCGATGCCGGAGGGTGGGGAGCCGGTCGACGCTTGGCTGCCTGTCGAGGGCGCCGACGGTTCAGACGCGGACTTGCTCGGCCGCCTGTCGCGTTTCGTCGACGACATAGACAGCTTCGCTGTGCGCTGCGCGACGGAACAGACTCCGGCCGAATGGACGCAATTGCTGCTCGAAACGCTTGCGCAGTGTTTCGACGGCGGCGTCGAATTCGCGGAGTCGCTCGCCGCCGTGCGCGACGCGATCGACAAGATGAGCGATGCGATGCAGGCGGGCGCGCATAAGGTCGCGATGCCCGCGGCAGTCGTGCGGGTCGCGCTCACTGAAGCACTCGACGACCCCGCGCGCGGCGGCGTGCCTTGGGGCAGCGTGACGTTTTCGTCGCTGACGAGCTTGCGCGGCTTGCCGTACCGCGTGGTCTGTCTGCTCGGCATGGACGACGGCGTGTTGCCGAGCCTCGCCCGTGCGGACGAATTCGATCTGATGGCCGCGTTCGGCAAAGCCGGCGACCGGCAGCGCCGCGACGACGAGCGCAATCTCTTTCTCGATCTGCTGCTCGCCGCGCGCAGCCGGCTCTTCATCGCTTATACCGGCCGCAGCATCCGCGACAATGCGCCGTTGCCGCCGGCCGCGCTCGTCGACGAACTGCTCGACCACCTCGCGCAGGTGTCAACGGGCGAGGCTGCGAGTCCCGCGCAGCTTGAGGAAGCGCGCCGCGCGTTCATCGTCGATCACCCGTTGCAGGCGTTTGCGTCGGAGTACTTCACCGCGCAGCCCGATCTGTTTACCTACGACGCCGATCGCGCGGAGCTCGCCACTTTGCTCGCGGCGCCGCAGCAGCGAGGCGCCGCACCATTTTTCGATCAACCGTTGCCCGCTGAAGATGCCGCGCCCGTCGGATTCGACGAGTTCGTGCGCTTCTGGCGTCATCCGGCGCGCGCGCTGCTGCGTGACCGCCTCGGCATTGTGTTGTCGGACGCCCAAGGCGAATTGCTCGACACCGAGCCGTTCGAACTCGATTACACAGGACGCGATGCATTGGCCGGGCGCCTGTTGCCCGTGCTGCTCGACGCTGACATAGAAGACGACGATCTCATATTCGACCGAGTTCGCCGCGTGGCCGAGGCGAGTCCCGAGTTGCCCGGCGGCGCGACCGGCGCCGTGTGGCGCGCGCGAGAACTGGGCGCGTTGCGCCAGCTCGCCGACAGTGTGCGCCGCGAGGTGGCATCGGGCGTCGAACGCTTGCCGTTCGTGCTCGACATCGCGCCGCGTTGGCCGGATAACGCGGACATTGCGGGCGAGCTGTTCGGCGTTCATGACGCGGAGCTTCGCGAGGCCGCGCTGACGCCGCTGCAACTGCACGGCACGTTGAATCTGCTGACTGAAACCGGACAAGTGATTTTTCGCTACGCCAAACCTACTGCACGCGACTATCTTTCTGCATGGCTCGCACATCTCGCCTATTGCGCGGCGCTGCCCGACGGTCCGCGTCGCACGGTCTGGCACGGCAGCGGTGAGAGCTTCGAGCTCGCGCCCGTTGCTGCCCCGCTCGACGAACTCGCGCCGCTTGCCGCGCTGTTCAGGTCGGGGCGCAGGCTGCCGCTGCGTTTCTTCCCGAAGAGCGCGTGGGCGAAGGTGAGCGAAAGCGATTCGGCGGCGCAGGGCGTATGGATCAACGACCGCGTGCGCGGCGAGTCCGACGACCCCGCGTTGCGCATCGCCCTGCGAGGTACGCCGCTTACGCTCGACGAACCGTTTGGCAGCCTCGCGTCAATCGTTTTCAAGCCGTTGCTGCAGCATCTGCGGAGCGTGTCATGAGCGGCGCGCTGCATCGTCATGCGCTAGCCGCTGAAGAGCTCGATGTATTTGCGTGTTCGCTCGACGGCGTTAATCAGATAGAGGCGTCGGCAGGTACGGGCAAGACGTGGAACATCTGCGCGCTCTACGTGAGATTGCTGCTCGAGAAGAATCTGAACGCTGACCAGATTCTCGTCGTGACCTTTACGAAGGCTGCGACCGCCGAACTGCACGAGCGCATTCGCGGGCGCCTCGCCGAGTTGCACCGCGCGATTGAAGTGGACGACGACGGCGGCGATCCGTTCATTCGCCGTCTTTTCGAAACGACGCTCGCGCCGGAGCGTGGCATTGACCGTGAAGCGGCATTGAAGGTGGTGCGTCGAGCGCTGCGCACATTCGACCAGGCGGCGATCCACACGATCCACGCGTTTTGCCAACGGGCGTTGCAGGAAGCGCCGTTCGCCGCCGCAATGCCGTTCGCGTTCGAAATGGAAGCAGACGACGCCGCTTTGCGCTTCGAATTGGCGGCCGATTTCTGGCGCGAGCAGGTTGAGCCCGTCGCGCATGCGCATCCGGCGTTCGCGGCCTGGCTAGTGGCGAAGCGAGCCGGCCCGGCGTCGCTCGACGAACAACTCGCGCGACGCCTCAAAAAGCCGTTGGCGCAACTGCGCTGGGGCGTGATAGACGCCGAGGCGAGCGCCGATCCGCGAGCCGGCTTCGACGCTGCATGCGAACTGTGGCATGCGGAGCGCGATGCGATCATGGCGCTGCTCGAACAGGCGCAAGACCGTTTGAGCAAGACCACGCACAAGCCAGATCATGTGAGTGCCGCGATCGCCGCCTGGACCGAGTACTTCGCTCAGGGCGATTGCCATTCGCCGCCGCCGCGGGCTGCGCTTAAATTGACGGCGTCCGCGTTGAAGAAAGCCACCAAGGTCAAGTTCGAACCGCCGGAGCATGCGTTCTTCGAGCATGCGGAAGCGCTGGCGGCAGCTGTGGTTGCAGCCGAAGCGGCGCATCGCGCGCGCTGGCTCGCGTTGATGCAGACGTGGCTCGACTATGCGCCGGCCGAACTGGTGGCGCGCAAGCGCACGCGCCGCGTCGTTTCGTTCGACGATCTGCTGTCCAATCTCTACCGCGCGCTCGCATCACATCCGTGGCTCGCCGATGCGCTGCGAGCACGTTATCCCGCTGCGTTGATCGACGAGTTCCAGGACACCGATCCGCTGCAGTTCGCCATCTTCAGCCGCATTTTTGCGCCGGCAGGTCCGCTCTTTCTGGTCGGCGATCCAAAGCAGGCCATCTACAGTTTTCGCGCGGCGGATTTGCATACTTATCTGGCGGCGCGCGCGTCGGCTTCGGCGCGCTACACGCTTGCCGTCAACCAGCGCTCGACGGCGCCGATCGTCGAAGCTTGCAATCGGGTCTTCGAGGCAAACCCACAGGCGTTCGTGCTCGAGGGGCTCGACTATCAGCCGGTGCGAGCCGGCGAACGGCGCAGGCCGCCGTTGTCGGACCCGGACGCCGATGCTGGCGATTTTCGCGTCTGGACGTTGCCGCAAGGCGAGGGCGCATTGACCAAGCGCCAGGCTCAGCGCGAGGCGAGTGAAGCGTGCGCGGCTGAAATTGTGCGGCTCCTGCGCGGTGCTCGCGAGGGCACCGTCAAGATCGGCGACGCACCCCTCGCGCCCGGCAACATTGCGGTGCTCGTGCAGACGCACAAGCAGGGCAGTCTGATCAAACGCGTGCTGGCGGCGTGGGGCGTCGGCAGTGTGGAACTCGCGCAGGCCTCGGTGTTCGCAACGCTCGACGCAGAGCAGATCGAGCGCGTTCTCGCAGCCGTCGATACGCCTGGCGACCTGCGCCGTTTGCGCGCCGCGCTCGCCACCGATTGGCTCGGGCTGGACGCCGCGGCGCTATGGCGCCTGGAACAGGTCGCCGACGCACCCGCTGTCGCCGACGATCCCGCGCACGCGGCAGACGCAATGGGCTGGGTCGAACGTTTTTCGCGCTATCGCACGCTCTGGCATGAGCGCGGCTTTGCCGTCATGTGGCGCACCCTGATGCGCGAACTGCGCGTCGCGCAACGGCTCGTCGCGGCGCCGGAGGGCGAGCGGCGTCTTACCAACGTCAATCACCTTGCCGAACTCGTGCAGGCAAGGGCGGCCTCGCAGCCGGGCATTGCGCCGACGTTGCGCTGGCTCGCCGCGCAGCGTACCCAGGGCGGCGGCGAGGAGGCGCAACTGCGGCTGGAGTCGGACCGCAATCTCGTGCAGATCGTTACCGTGCACAAGTCGAAGGGGCTGGAATATGCGGTCGTGTTCTGTCCGTTCCTGAACGACGGCGGCTTGCGCGAGCCGCCGTCGTCGGGCTTACCGGACGCACGCGAGTATCACGATGCCAGCGGCGACGCGGTGCTGCACTACGGTCGTGACGACGACGAGGCCGAACGCGCGACCCGTCATGCGGCGCGCGAGCAGGCGGCCGAACGGGCGCGGCTCGTCTACGTTGCGCTGACTCGCGCCGTGTACCGCTGTTATCTCGTCGCGGGCACGTACCTGTCGTCGCGCTCCACGAAAGAGTCGCGACGCAGCGTGCTGAACTGGCTGGTGGCGGGCGGTGGCTACGAGTTCGACGGCTGGCTCGCCGAGCCGCCCGACGAGGCCGCGTTGTCCGCGCGCTGGCAAGCGCTGGCGGGTGGTCCGATCGCACTGCAACCGTTGCCGAAGGTCGAGCGCCGCACGCCGCTCGAAAGCATGCAGGAAAGCAGCGCTGACAAGCGCGCGCGCAGCAATCGCCGACCCTTGCGCGATCAGTGGCGCATGGCGAGCTTCAGCGGTCTGATCGTGGCCGGCAGCAAGGCCGAAGACGCGCAACCGCCTGTGGAAGAAGTGCGGCCCGATCACGATGAAATCGCCGACGCGCCCGTCGCCACGCCGGTCACGGTGTCCGAGCTGGCGCTGGAGGCGCAGTCCCTCGCCGCCGACGACATTCTCGCGTTTCCGCGCGGAGCCGCGGCGGGCGAGTGTCTGCACCGCATGTTCGAACTCGCGGATTTCAGCGATCCGCAAAGCTGGCCGGATGCGATCCGCGGAGCGTTGCACGAGCGTCCCGCGCCGGCGTCGCCAGAGCTGGCTCCCCGTTTGCCGGCGATGATGCACAAACTTCTCGCAGACGTCGTCAGCACCGAACTCGTGCCCGGCATGACGCTGGCGCGACTCGATCCGCGGCGGCGCCTGAACGAACTCGAATTCCTATTCGCGGCGCCGTCACTCGACTTCGCCGCGCTGCGCGAATTGCTGGTCGCACACGGCTATCCGGACGTCGCGCTGGAGCCTGGCGTGCTGCGAGGTTTCGTCAAAGGATTCATCGACATGATCGTCGAGCACGACGGGCGGTTCTGGATTGTCGACTGGAAATCCAACCATCTCGGCGATACCGAGCAGGATTACGCTGCCGCGCCGGTCGAAGCGGCGATGGCGAGCCATGCCTATCATCTGCAGGCGCTGCTTTATACAGTCGCGCTGCATCGTTATCTGAAGACTCGCGTGCGCGATTATTCGTACGAGACGCATATCGGCGGGTATCTGTATCTGTTCGTGCGCGGCGTTCGTCCGCATTGGCGCAACGCGGGAGCGCAAGCCGGTGTGCATGTGAGACGGCCTGCGTTCGAACTGGTGGCGCTGCTCGACGCGGCGATGATCCGAGGTGCTGCATGAGCACGTTCAATCAGACCGTATCGGCGCCGCTTCAGCTCGACGATCTCGGCGTCAATCTGCCCGCACCGGCGGATTTCAGCATTGCGCTAGCGGAAGGTTTCGCCCGGCGCATCGGTGTCCTGGCGCGACGCGGCGGGGCGTCGACAGAAGCCGTCAGATGGGCGGCGCGCGCCGCGTTCGCGGCGAGCCGCGCGACCGCGGAAGGGCACGTGTGCGTACCGCTGGCCGCGCTTGCGCGTCGGTTCGAGGCGTCGACCGCCGAAGTGCGGATGGCCTTGTTTGCGAGCGGCATGGCGAGCGACGGGTCGCAAGCGGCAGCCGCACTGCGGCCGCTGGTGATCGACGCACAAGGGCGGTTGTACCTCGCGCGTTACTACGAGTACGAGCGGCGTCTCGCGCGGGCGCTGGTCGCGCATGCGGGTGCGCCGATACGTGCGAGTGTGTTGGAGGGCGGATGGGGCGTTGGCGGCGCGGGCGAACGGTCGGCTGAGCATGCCGCCGGAACGTCGCCAGCAAGCGTTCGCGGCCGAGCCGACGGGGAAAAGGGCACGGCCTTCGGTAGTGAGGCCGCAGTCGGTACGAGCGCGAACGCCGACACCACCCAAACCCTCCATCAACGGCTCGTGCGCTACTTCGGCCCCCCGAAAGACGATGAAGTCGACTGGCAGCGCGTGGCCGCTGTCATGGCATTGTCGGGGCGGCTCACCATCGTTAGCGGCGGTCCCGGCACAGGCAAGACCACAACGGTGGTCGGCGTGCTCGCGTGCCTGCTCGACGCGCGCGCCGATTTGCGAATCGCGCTCGCGGCGCCAACCGGCAAGGCGGCGCAACGCATGCAGGAAGCGCTGCTTGCGCGTGCCGGGGATTTGCCGCCTGAACTCGCCGCCCGTTTGCCGCAAACTTCATACACGTTGCATCGTCTGCTCGGCTCAGGACCGGGCGGGCGCTTCCGGCATCATCGCGATAATCCTCTGCCTTATGACGTGGTCGTGATCGATGAAGCATCCATGATCGACGTCGCGATGGCAGCCCATCTGCTCGACGCCGTTGCACCGCACACGCGGCTCGTGATGCTCGGCGATAAAGATCAGCTCGCGGCGGTAGAGGCCGGTGCTGTGTTCGCCGAGCTGAGCGCGCGGCCCGCGTTCAGCGCGCAGGGCGTGAAGCGAATCGCCGGTGCGCTCGGCATCGGCGAGGGGCGACTCGCGCAGGCACTGCCGCGACTGGCCGAAGACGTCGTCGAACGGCCGGAGCGCTTTCGGCAAACCGATCGTTCGGCGGATCACGCGTCGGATCTTTTCGATGCACCACCCGACGACCTGTTCGCCGCGCCCGGCAACGTCGCCAGCAACTCAGCCAGCAACGTCGCCGACCGGCGCCACGCAGATCCGTACGGCGCCGATGCATCAGCCGCCAGTGCGCGATTCGGAACGGCGGTTCACGAGTCGCAAAGCCCACTGGCGGATTGCGTCGTCTGGCTCGAGCGCAATTATCGATTCGGGCTCGAGTCGCCGATTGGCCGTTTGTCGCTGGCGATTCGCAATGGCGCGGCAAGCGCGGCGCTCGACGTGCTGCTCGACGACGCCACCCAACGTGCCGCGTCGCTTTACGAAGACGCGCACGTGGCGCTGGCCGAACGCACTGTCGAGCGCCTCGCGGCCGGTTTCGCGCCTTATGCGAATGCGCTTGCCGCAGCGCTCGCCGCGGAAACTCCGGACCCGCTGCCGCTATTCGACGCGTTGAATCGCTTCAGGGTTTTATGCGCGACCCGCTTGGGCCCGCGCGGCGTCGATCAGGTAAACGCGCTAATGGCCGCGCAGGTGCGGCGCTCGGCCGGCGTGACGCTTGCGGTCGGTGCGCAGTGGTTCGCCGGGCGGCCGGTGATGGTGACACGCAACGACTACGCGCTGGGGCTCTTCAATGGCGACATCGGGATTGCGCTACCCGGCGCGGGCGGCGCGCTGCGCGTCTATTTCCGGACTGCGGACGGCGGTCTGCGCGCGGTGTCGCCGGCCGCGCTGCCGCCGCACGACACCGCGTTCGCGCTGACCGTGCACAAGTCGCAAGGCTCGGAGTTCGAGCATGCGGTGTTGATGCTGCCGTCCACGTTCAGCAGGGTGTTGTCCCGCGAGCTGGTTTATACGGCGATCACCCGCGCTCGCGAGCGCGTCGAAGTGATCGGTGCTAGCGCGGTGCTAGCTCAGGCCATCGCCACGCCCACACAGCGAGACTCCGGTCTTGCCGCGAGAATCGAGGAGGCGTCGCGCGGCCGTTAGCCGATGCATCGCGATACCGCCGGCGAGCGCTGCATCGCCAACCAGGCGCGAGGCATGCGTCTATGCGTTCGCGCTGCGTCGTTCGGGCCGCGCCGGCCGATGCTGCAGATCCGCGGCACCGGCCTAATCGCGCGCGCCACAGCGCAAAGGTTGCGCCACTCCCGCCATCTACATTTGAGTGTTTTCTTCAATCTAGCGTCATGACATCCCGCTATTTCATTCCGCCGAACGAGATCGAACTGACCGCAGTGCGTGCGCAAGGAGCGGGCGGTCAGAACGTCAACAAGGTGTCGAGCGCGATCCAGCTGCGCTTCGACGTGCGCGCTTCGTCGTTGCCCGAAGTGCTCAAGATGCGCCTGCTTGCGTTGTCCGATCGCCGCATCACGCGTGAGGGCGTGGTGGTCATCAAGGCACAGGAGCACCGGACTCAGGAACTGAATCGCGCGGCGGCGCTCGCGCGGCTCGATGAACTCGTGGAAAGCGTCAGCGTGACGCGCAAGCCGCGCGTTGCGACGCGGCCGACACGCGCATCGAATGTACGGCGTCTCGAGAGCAAGCTAAGGCGCAGCGAGATCAAATCGGGCCGCAGCCGCGTGGACGACTAACGAGGCCGTCCGCCCGCGCGCAACCCTATTGCGGGACCGGCCGGCATCGTCGGCACGAAGTCGACGCACAGGACGTGTGTCTTGCCGTCGCGATCGAAGGCGAGCGCCGCGGTATAGCAGTCTTCGCCGTCCGCAAGCGAGTAGTGCGGACCCATCATCGCGACGCGTCCGCGTGCGGCCAGCGCGTGCTTGAGATAGGCGCGCCGCGACCAGTTGCTGCAGGCGCTGCTCGCGATCGGTGCGAGCCGCTGGGGCGGCGGCGGCACGAAGGCGGCGGTGACGGATGCCTGGGTCTGCTGACCGTGCTCGTCGGTGATGAACACCCGGCGCGCTTCACCAAGGTGCCACACGTTATGCGCGGCCTGCTGCAAGTCGCCCGTCGTCCGGTAAGCCTCGGCGGCGGCCATGACCGCTTCGGCGAAACCTTCGAAGCCGAGTTGCTTGTGACGGGCATGCGCGCGCTCGTACTCCGCGAACTTGCCCCACATCGATTCGATCTGCGCCGGCACTCTCGCAATGGCCGCCTCGACCGAACCATTGGGTTGGCCGAGCCAGAAACCCTGGACGAAATCGACGTCGGCCTGCATCAGGATCATCAGTTCCTCGTCTGTTTCGACGCCTTCGGCGAGCACCAGCGTGCCGGACTGATGCAGCATCGCAATCAGATGGCCGATCATTGAGTCGTCGCCTTCGCGCTTGCCGGCGCGCGCAACGAGCGAGCGGTCGAGCTTGACGATGTCCGGCCGGAAGCGCCACACGCGGTCGAAGTTCGAGAAGCCGGTGCCGAAGTCGTCGATCGCAATCAGAAAGTCGCGAGGCTGCGAGGCGGCCAGCATGCTGGCGACGGCGGACTCGTCGTCGGCGGGCTGCTCGAGCACCTCGATCACGATACGTTCCTGCGGCAGGCCGAAGTGCGCGGACAACTCGTCGATGAAAGTGCGCTGCGGCCAGCCGGTCTCGAACACTTGGGGGCGCGTATTGAGGAACAGCCATCCGCTACTGATGCCTTGCTCCATGAAATTGGCGACGTGAAGGCAACGCGCGATGCGGTCGAGTTCGCGCGCGTCGGCCGCCGAGCGGGTGCCCGAAAAGAGAACCTCGGGCGAAACGGGCAGGCCGACCGGATCGAACGCGCGCAGCAGTGCCTCGTAGCCGACCACGCACTGATGCGTGACCGACAGCACAGGCTGAAACACGCTATGCAGCGTGAGCGCGCGCCACGTTGCGGTCCAGCCCGATTCGTCCCGGACCAGATGAGGAAGCAGGCCGCTCAGACTGACGTCGCTGACGGATGGCATAAAGACGGGCGAGAGAGCGGACATGGTGGCATCGCGGCAATCGGGTGACGGGGTGCGCACGCAGACTCGGCGCACAGCGGATGCGCAACGTAATACTCAACGCGGACGCCCGCACCGCGCAGTGGGACGAACCCTGGAACGCTGAGAGCAGTGCCAGCCATGCGGAACTCCGCGGAGTGGTCAAAATGAGTCTAGCAGCTTGCAAATTGCATGAATGTGCGGGCTATCACAGAGGAGCAAACCAGCCAGGTCAACTGTGAGACCAAGTGGCCCCTCCTCGATGACGCAGGCCGCGGCGCCGGGTGTGCCTCGCCGCCGTTCCCGCCTATGCGGCCTTGCGTCAATCCGGACCGATCGCCATCCGGCATTCATAAGCTTGCATGAGCCGAGGGTAGCAGGGCGGCCCGTGTATGCCCGCCAAACTTCAGTTCCTGATGCTTATTGCATATTGAACCTATCCGGGCGCGGCTGTTCGTGCATTCCACGCTGTGCGCGTTGCGGGTTGCCTGCAACACCGGCGAGCGGCGGGTATGCTGCTGCTTTTCGTGAGATGGAGAGAAAGGATGTCGGAAATCGCGGTGGTCGCAATTTCAGTAGCGAAACCTGGCTATGAGGAGCAGTTGCGCGAGGCGCTCGAAGGTATTGTCGGACCGACGCGCAACGAGCAGGGCGCGCTTCAGTACGACTTGCATCGCGACGTTCAGGAGCCGCGCCGGTTCGTGTTTTTCGAACGTTGGGAAAGTCAGGAGGCGCTGGCCGCGCACGCCAGATCCGCTCACATCACGGCCTACAAGGCGGCAGTGGCGGACTGGGTGGAACACGCGGAAATTCGCGTTGTGACGAAGATTCGGTAAGTCTTCCGCGCACCTTGCAAAGCGTCAGGGCCGCGACACGTTCGTACGACGAGTGATTGCCGGGCCGCTGCAGGCCCGAGCGACGCTCGCCGTCGACGTTAATGCGTGGCTTGCGGCACGTCGAGAATCAGGATGATGGTCCAGTCCGCTTCGCCGTCGTGATGATATTGGCGCTCGGCGACGATAAACGGCTGCTGTTTGCCGTCCGGGCCGAGAAACAGCACGTCGCCTTCCATCGGCAGGCATTCGACGGGAGGCAGCGCAAGGAACGCTTCCTGACCGCCGCGCGGCATCAGTTTTTCAATTTTGCGGGATGCTGCTTCGGTCCATTCGATATCAAGCTGGATGTTGCTCATGCTGTCCTCCGCACCAGGGTGCGCACGGGTTAGATTCCGGCAGGGCGCCGGTCGGTGCGCGACTTTAGCATACCGGGCATCGCGCGCCGGCCGGTGCATCAGACAATAAAAAAGCCGAAGCCGACGATGCCGGCTTCGGCTTTTCACCTTCGCGGCGAGGCTACAGGTGCACTCACCGATTGCGCCAGAAAGCGCCGGCTACCGGCGTGTCTGGCGACCGCTTACGAACTCGACGCGTCGGACTTCATGCCTTTCTTGTGATGCGGCGAGCTCTTGTGATGCTTCATGGGTGCAGGCGTGCTTTCCATGGTTTGCGGGCGATTTTGCAATTCCTGCGCGCGCTGCTCGACGTCGGCTGCCCGTGCCGGGTCGGTGCTCATGGTCACGCCGCTTTCCTGCGCGTAGGCCGCGCCGGTTACGGCACCGAGGGAAATCAGGATCGCGAGGGACACTTTCTTCATTGCTACCTCCGCAGAGTGGTTGTGGACCCAGGTACGTTCTGTCCATGGGACGGACAGTTCATTCTAGTCAGCAATATGCGCTCCAGTGCGGTGCTTTGTAACTGCGAACGCGCGTGGCTTACATCTTGTTACTTGACGCGTATGCGTAACGCCTGGATACGCACTCGACGCTTCGCGGTGTTCTCATCGCGGGGTAGACCGATGGTGTCACCTCGCGTCAGAAAACACCAATGGCGCTGTACACGTGATATTGCGCGATGCCGATAAGCTCGTGCAGCGCGATCTCCGCGTTCACCAGGTTGGAGTAGCGCGGCAGCAGGCCGAGATGGGCGCGGCGCGAGCTGGAGATCAGCGGCTGTGGAAAGAGGCCGAAATGCTGGAAGTCGAGCATCGCGCGCGGCATGTGGTACGCCGAAGTGACGAGTATCAAGGAATCGTAACGTGACTGGCCGACAATAGCGGATACGTTGCGCGCGTTTTCGTAGGTCGTCCGGCTACGGTTTTCCAGCACGATGTCCGAGCGCGGCACCTGTTCGCGTAGCAGGTACGGCAGGTAGGTGTCGGCTTCCGTCGCGGGATGCCGCTGCGGATTGCCGCCGCTGACGATCACGCTGCAGACGCTTGCGGCGCGCTTGCACGCCGCGTAGTTCTTCGCGCTGACGTCAATGCGCGTCATCACATCGCGCGGCGGTACGAGCACCTTGTCGCGGTTGTACACGGTGCCTCCGCCGAGCAGGATGATCGCGGTGCGCGGGGCGAACTGTGCGGGCGTGCTGGTTTGCGCCTGCGGCTGGGCAAGGCGCAGCAAGGGTGCCGTGAGCCATCCGGCGGAAACCAGCCAGAAGAAGGCAATTGTGCAAAAGGCGAGAGGTCGTCGAGCGCGCTTCCATATCACGATTGCTGCAAAAAAAAGCGCTAATAAAATGAATAGAATCAATTTAGATGGGGTAACGTATGTCTTTCGGGATTAAATCTTCGAGCCTGCTATCGCGCCGCAGCGGTTGCATCGTCGGCTCGTAGGTAGAACGCTAACATGCCGTTCTGACGGGGGTTCCGAATCAAGACCAAGGCAGCACCTGGCGGAATTCGGCCGTAGCACTTGCGGCCAGCTTCCAGCCACGGGCGGGTGCCAGGCGCGTCACTGGTGGCGCGGTGACGTGTTGGCATAGATGTGTCATAGCTGCACTTTAAGAAAGAAGTGAGATGACCACGTATTCCAACGAAGCGGTACTCGAAGCGCTGCGGCGAGCGCAATATCGCCAGGTGCCATGGGCCAGACGGCCCGGCGTCTTCCAATATCTTCGCGCGCTAGGCCTCATGGACACAGTTCGGCAGCGCACTGTCGCGCCGGCGCCGGGCTTTCATGCTCCTGTCGACATTGCCGTCCTCACAGAGCGAGGCCGCGCAGAATTCGCCCGGCTCTCACACGACGAGGGCCTCCTCACCTGGACCGCGCAGCGCATGAACGACTATGTTCTTGCTGCAGTAGAGAGCCGTTCACCGATGCCGCTCGAAGCTCGCCCGTAGCTGTTCGGCACAGTTCGAGCAGGCCTCTCTACGATCCTTCACGGCCAGGCCGTCCCTGGTGGTCGAATGGCTTGCTGGTCTGCGCAGCGGCACGGTCCAGTCGGGCCTCCTATGCTTCGGGTTTCCGGCCGCGCCACGCGGACGGAGACCTATCGCGTCTTCCTTGAATCCTCAACCACTGCGAGCTTGCAAGCGCAGATTCGGCGCGAGCAAAAAAAAAGCCCGTATCACGAAGATACGGGCGTACCGGAATTACTACTGCCACGCTGTGCTAATGGCGTTAAGTCAGACCGGTGACGCGAGCCGTGGTTCCCCAATATTCGCTATGCGTTCCCGGCGCTTTCGCTTGCTCGCACGCTGGAGCGCCGCGAACGCCGCGAACGCCACGAGCTAACGGCGGCGCGACGGCTCACCGTGCGGCGCTTCAGGCCGCGCGCGCACGTTGCTCGCGATATCGCCGCGCAAGTCGCCCCGCGGCGTGGGCGGCGTGAACTCGCGGCTACGCGCAGCGCTTTGCTGCCATGCCTCCATCGAAGCCGTCCGATCAGGGCGCCAATTCCAACCTTGCGGGCGTTCTTGCGCGAGCGTCGAAGCGGCCATTGATGAAAGCACAATGCCGCACAAAAGCAGTGACATTGGTTTCATGCTGAGCTCCCGTCCAGGCCCCGTGCATACCAGGCATGTTTGCATACCCATAAGGTATGTCCGCAGACGAAAGCACGCTGTAAGTAATGGTAAATGGATGTTTCATCCGCAACTCTCGGATGGCGTCAGACGTCTGAGGCAGGCGCAGGTGATTGCAAGGGCAGTGGAAGCGCGCTCGTCGTGCTGCTGTTCGCCGGGAGAGATAGGGAGCCTGTCGCAGCTGCCGTGAAGAGGCGTGCGAAAACGATCGACGGAGGAAGTCGCTGAAACGCGGAGCCGGACGAGCCGGTAGGCAGTGAAGGCGTGGGAATAGGCCGACTTGAATAGCCGTCTGGGATGCATTGACGGCTGTCCGCCTACCGGCAATGAACCGTCGGAACAGAAGTCCTCGCAACGAAGCTACCGGAACGGAAACCGTCCGAAGCGCTACCGTCGAGTGAAGCCGCCGAACCGAGGCCGTCGAAGAAACCCGCCGGGCAGTCGCCGGGCGGTTCCAGATATGCTTCGGGCGCCCGCAGGCGCCCGGAGACAGACGATTTCGCTTAAGCCATTTTGACCGGCGCGCGCCACGATTCCGGATTGGTCCAGAATGCGCCGCGCAGACGGTCACGGCTCGGCGGTGCCGGCGGCTTGGCCGCGGTGGCGCCAATGCGGCCGCGCAGCGAGATTTCGCGTCCGCTCGTGCCCAGTCGCTTAACTATTTCGGCGAGCGTACCATCGGCTTGCCACTCGTCGAAACGGCGGCGGCAGGTCGGCGGCGACGGATAGCGGCCCGGCAGTTTGGACCAGCCTTCGCCTGTCGACAGCACCCACAGCACGGCGTTGACGACGGCGCGCGCTTCGACGCGCGGTCGACCGCGACGCTCGCTCCGTGCAGGCTCCGCACAGAACAACGCCTCGACCAGCGCCCACTCGTTGTCTCTCAAATCGTCGAACAGCATCATGTTTCACCTCAGCGAAGCTAACTCCGGTGCGCTGCCCCGCGCCGCGCACTCTCCACGCACTCGATAGGCGAGTGCCAAGGGGGTCGGGTTTGCCACGGTCTGCTATGCAGTCAGAAGTCATGGCGCCGACCCTGTGAGCATGTAAATGCAGGATGTGTGCCAAGTTGAGTCCAACCGCCTGAAAGCCCCGTGACAGCGGGCCAGCGCGGGCGCTAGCTAGGGCCGTATGAGAATCCAAAAAACCCAACTCGCAAATCGGGACAATCACCAATCTTGTGCAGCTAGGCCCGCAGCGCGTGCGTTTGCGCCTTATTGCTGCATTGCAGCGGTGTAGGGGAAGGCAGTGCTGGACGGCCACGGACGAGTACAATGCGCATCAAACAATGCCATTAATGAGCCAAACAAATGAATGTCACGCTGCGCCAGCTAAGGGTTTTCATTGAGGTCGCGCGCCTGCAGAGCTTCAGCCGTGCGGGCGATGAGATCGGCTTGACGCAGTCTGCTGTGAGCCGTTGTGTGCGTGAACTGGAAGGGGAAATCGGCCTGAAACTGATCGACCGGACGACGCGCGAGGTACAGCTCACCGACGTGGGCGGCAATCTGGTCGCGAGCGTTTCGCGCCTTCTGATCGACCTGGACGACGCATTGCGCGAAATTCGCGAAATCGGCGAGCAGCGTCGTGGGCGCGTCGTCGTGGCCGCAAGTCCGACTGTCGCGTGCCGGCTGATGCCTGGGGTGCTGGCGTCGTGCGGCGAGCGTTTTCCGCACATTGCGCTCGGCTTGCGTGACGACGTGCAAAGCGACGTCGTGCGCAAGGTCAAATCCGGAGAGGTGGACTTCGGAATGGTCATCGGCCCGTTTTCCGCCGACGATCTGTTGAGCGAATCGCTCATGACCGACTCTTTCTGCCTCGTGTGTCGTGACGATCACCCGCTCGCGCGGCAGAAGGAAATAGGCTGGGCCGATCTCGAGGGCCAGCCGCTCGTCATGCTCGATTACGCGTCCGGCAGCCGGCCGATCATCGACGCTGTCATGCACGAGTACGGTGTGAACGCCAACGTGGTGCAGGAACTCGGGCATTCCGCGACGGTTTTTGGGCTCGTCGAGGCGGGCATTGGCGTGAGCGTACTGCCGTGGCTCGCGTTACCGTTGCCCGCAGGCGCCGCACTGGCCGCGCGGCCCTTGGTGCCGAGGGCTGAGCGCACGGTCGAACTGGTGCGGCGTCGCGATCGCTCACTGTCGCCGGCAGCTGAGGCCGTATGGGATCTGATCCGCGAATTACCGGCGCGGGCCGAGGATCTGACCTGACTTGTTCAACGGACAGCACCCTTTTGGGGCTTGCGGCAGCACGTATGTCGGATGCTCCTGACCGTCGCCTTCGTGGCTCCGTGCCCGCGACGTGTGCGTGGCTCGGCGTCTGGACGCTAGACGCCAGGCTAAACTCCCGTCTGCGCTCGCTGCCGGTTGTGCCCGCCCGGAGCGCTCTAGCTGACATTCCCGTTGACGCTTAGCCCTTTGCTTAGCCATTTTTCTATCTCGATATCACCTGGAAGCCTCGATGAGCGAATCGGAATTCTCCGTGCCATCCGTCCCTAACGCGCGCGATGCGGTGCGCGCGCTGCGTCCCTCGCAGATCCGCGAAGTGGCCAACGCCGGCTTCGGCGTCGCCGACGTGCTGCCTTTCTGGTTCGGAGAATCCGACCGCGTGACGCCGGCCTTCATCCGCGACGCCGCGAGCACCGCGCTGTCCGCGGGCGCGACGTTCTACACGCACAATCTCGGCATTGCGCCGCTGCGCTCGGCGCTCGCGGACTACGTGAGCGAACTTCACGGCAAGACGACGCCGGACCATATCGCCGTGACGAGCGCGGGCGTGAACGCGCTGATGCTCGCGACGCAACTGGTGGTAGGCGCGGGCGACCGGGTGGTTGCCGTCACGCCGCTGTGGCCGAATCTCGTCGAAATTCCGAAAATTCTCGGCGCGCATGTCGAAACAGTCTCACTCGACTATGGCGAACAGGGCTGGCAGCTCGACGTGGAGCAATTGCTGTCAGCGCTCACGCCCGACACCCGTATGCTGCTCGTCAATTCGCCGAACAACCCGACTGGCTGGGTGATGACCCGTGAGCAGCAACAGGCGGTGCTCGCACATTGCCGACAGCACGGTATCTGGATCGTCGCGGACGAAGTCTACGAGCGTCTCTATTATCCGGACCATTCCGGCGACGGTGAAAGCGCAGTGGGCGCGCGCACCGCACCGTCGTTTCTCGATCTCGCCACGCGCGACGAGCGCGTGATCTGCGTGAACTCGTTTTCAAAGGCGTGGCTGATGACCGGCTGGCGGCTCGGCTGGATCGTCGCACCCGTGAGCCTGATGGACGATCTGGGCAAGCTGGTGGAGTACAACACGTCGTGCGCGCCGGCTTTCGTGCAGCAGGCGGGAATCGCTGCAGTCCAGCAGGGCGAGCGCTTCACGCAGGAACTGGTGCGCGACTTGAGGGAGTCGCGGGACCATCTGGTGCGGGCGTTGTCAGCCGTGCCCGGCATCGACGTCAAGACGCCTGCCGGCGCCATGTATCTCTTTTTCTCGATGACGGGCGCCTCGCGCAGTCTGGAGCTCTGCAAAGCCATGGTGCGGGAAGTGGGTCTCGGGCTCGCGCCGGGCAGTGCATTCGGTCCGCAGGGCGAGGGGTTCCTGCGCTGGTGCTATGCGTGCGACGTGTCGCGGCTCGACGCCGGCGTCGAACGCCTGAAGCGGTTTCTGGCATTGCATCGAACGTCGTAGTGTCCGCGTGGCGCGCGGATGAACCTCGATGACAAACGCACTCCGGCAAATGTAGGCGCGTTGTGCAGGCTGCGTCGGCTCATGCATTACGCGCCGATGCGGCGGGCATTTTGTCCTTGGGTTCGGCTTTACGCACCGATTGTTTTTGCGTAATATGGCGCTCAGTCACGCGATTCCTGTCCGGAATATCGCTGCTCCGTCCGGCTGGGTTTGGCTCGATAGTCTGTTTCGCCTCCCCCCGGTGCGTGCTCCCATCAATATGACCGATCAGAATCGGGCGAGCGCGTCTTCAGTTCCACATCGTCTGTTTGATCCGGTTCTTTGACCACAGGGTCTGACCTAGCTGCATGAATACCCAAGAGGCGAAGATCGTCCTCGAGACAGCCTTGATCTGCGCGCAGGAGCCGTTAAAACTCGGCGATTTGCGCAAGCTCTTTGCCGACGGCGTGTCGGCAGACACCGTTAGGACTTTGCTCGAAGACCTGAAACAGGATTGGTCGGGGCGCGGTGTGGAGTTGGTCGGGCTGGCGTCGGGCTGGCGGTTTCAAAGCAAGCCCGCGATGCGTTCGTATCTGGATCGTTTGCATCCCGAGAAACCGCCGAAATACTCGCGCGCGGTGCTCGAAACGCTCGCGATCATTGCGTATAGGCAACCGGTTACGCGCGGCGACATCGAAGAGATTCGCGGCGTCACGGTGAACACGCAGGTCGTGAAGCAGCTCGAAGACCGCGGCTGGATCGAGGTGATCGGGCATCGCGACGTGCCGGGGCGTCCCGCGCTGTACGCGACGACGCGCCAGTTTCTCGACGACCTCGGTCTGCGGGCGCTAGACGAATTGCCACCGCTCGCCGACCCGTCGGCGCAACTGAATGCGGATCTGCTGGGCCAGCACGCGATCGAGTTTTCCGACGTCGAATCCGCGGAGGCACCGGCGTCAAACGAAGCGAGCGAAGACATCGCGCTCGAACAGCCTGAGGCGACCGGCGCAGAAGCACCAAGCGGCGCCGATCTGGCGGCAGGAACGGAAATCGCTGCGGAAAGCGGTGAGACACGACAGGGTGAGGCACGCGAGGCGCAGCATGTCGAAGGCGTGCAGCTGGAGCCCGCTGAGCGGTTGGAAGCGGCGGCGGAGAGTACCGCGAGCGTCGACAGCCACAAGAGCGTTGAACAAGTCGCACCCGAATTAAAGGCAGCGCCTGAAACGGCGGGCGAACCGGGCGAGGCGGCTACGCCGACGCCCACCGACGCGGCAAACGTTGCACCGCTACCCGGCGCCGCAGAGTCTGAAGTGAATCAAGATCCGGTCTCCCAGGCCGATCCGGCAATACCCGCGCACGGTTCGGGCGTACTCCGCGATACGGAGCACGCCGCCGAGCCGAACTCGACCACGGCGGCGCGCGGCGATCAGGAAGATCGTCGCGATGCTGCACAGGACGCAGGCATTCTGACCGACGACGAACCCGAGTCGCGCAGCGCCTGACGTAACCGAACTTTTTTGCCGCGCCCGCAATGGGCGCGCGCGACCTGACATTTTGAGGTTGTTTTGACACATACCCACGACACCGATTCGTCCGAATCCGAGCGCGCCGTGCCGTCGGCGCGGGCTGACGAAACGCGCACCACGCAAGCGTCGGCAGGCGAGGGCGAGCGCCCGGCGCAGACCACGGAAGCAGACGGCGAGGACCGTCCGCGCCGCGGCCTGCGTCGCGGACCGCGCAGCCTGATCGCCCGGCGCCGCGCCGGGGCCAAGACGAAGGCCGCGGAAAGCGCGCCTGGGCAGGCCGCGCCGGTCGTCGCCGAGGCTCCGCCGGACGGCGAAGTCGTGGCGAAGGTGCGCATGCCGCGCAAGGAGGCGGGTGCGAAAGGTCAGGGGCCGCGCCGCAATGCAGGCGGCCAGAAACGCGAAGGCCAACGCGAAGGCGCGCCTCGCGAGGGCGGCTCGCGCGAGACAGCTGCTCGCGAAGGTCAACGCGAGCGCCAGCCGCGTGCAGGCGGTCAGCGCCAGAATCGGAGGGGCGGCGAAGCCCCGACGGCAGCGGCCGACGCGACTCAGGACGACTTGTTCTCGTATGTGACGTCGCCGGCGTTCGACGCCGACAACAGCACGACGGGCGGCGTGCGCGCACCAATGCTGCGCGGTGGCAAGCCGGCCGCGCCCAAGCGCGTGCTCGCCGCCGACGACGACGCGCCGAAGCTCCACAAGGTGCTGGCCGAAGCCGGCATGGGTTCGCGACGCGATATGGAAGAGTTGATCGTCGCGGGCCGTGTGTCGGTCAACGGCGAGCCGGCTCACATCGGCCAGCGCATCATGCCGACCGATCAGGTCCGGATCAACGGCAAGCCGGTCAAGCGCAAGCTCGCCAATAAGCCGCCGCGCGTGCTGCTGTATCACAAGCCGACCGGCGAGATCGTGAGTCACGCCGACCCGGAAGGCCGGCCGTCGGTGTTCGACAAGCTGCCGCCCATGAAGACCGCCAAGTGGCTCGCGGTCGGCCGCCTCGACTTCAATACCGAAGGTCTGCTGATGCTGACCACTTCGGGCGATCTCGCGAACCGCTTCATGCACCCGCGCTACAGCGTCGAGCGTGAATATGCGGTGCGCGTGGTCGGCGAGCTGGCGGAAGGCATGCGTCAAAAGCTGCTGCACGGCGTCGAGCTCGAAGACGGTCCGGCCAACTTCCTGCGTATCCGCGATGGCGGGGGCGAAGGCACCAATCACTGGTATCACGTCGCGCTTGCTGAAGGGCGTAATCGCGAAGTGCGTCGTATGTTCGAAGCCGCGGGCCTGATGGTCAGCCGCCTGATCCGTACGCGTCACGGCCCGATTTCGCTGCCGAAGGGCTTGAAGCGCGGCCGTTGGGAAGAGCTCGAAGACAACCAGGTGCGTGCGCTGATGGCGTCGGTGGGGCTCAAGGCGCCGAACGAGGAGCGCGGTAGCCGCGGCTCCGCACCGGAGCGCAAGCAACCCGATCCGATGCAGACGTCAATGGGCTTCATCAGCCGCGAACCGGTGCTGATGTCGCATAGCCGCTTCGAACAGCCGCAGCGCGGTCAAGGCCGGCGCGGTGCGGCGGGCGGTGGCTTTGGCGGCGGCGCGGGGGCGGGTTTCGGCGGCGGTTACGGCAATCGCGGTGCTGGTCGTGGTGCTGGTGGCTTCGGCGGTCCGGGCGGCGGCGCGGGTGGTGCCGGTGGTGCGCGGGGCGGGCGCGACGTCGACGGCAATCGCGCACCTTCCGGCGGCGGCAATCGGGCGGCGGGCGGCGGCAAGCGCGCCGGCGGCAACGGCCCGAATCCCGGCGGCGGCAATCGTGCGCCGGGCGGCAATCGCCCGAATTCAGGCGGCGGCAACCGCGCGGGTGGCGGCAACGCCAACCCGGGCGGTGCGAACCGAGGTGGCGGCGCGCCTCGCGGCCGTTCGCGCGGGCGGTAATCGCCAGGCATCGGCTGGCGTTGCGCACGCGTTATAACGATATGCAACGCTCGCCGTCATGACTCGGTGTAAGTCTTCCATTCTTGGACACGTGGCGCACGAAGGCTGTGCAGGCGGAAGTAGGGGCAGGTTGTTCTGCCCCGGCTTGCAAAAGTCGCGAGGCGTCGCCATATCGTCCACAGATCCCCATGAAATCAGGCGGAAATGCGCTTGACACGGCGTTCTGCGGTTTGCGTTTGTCCTGAAAAATGGCTACAATCGCGAAGTCGCTGGGCGTGCGGCTTTTCATGTGCGGCTCAGGTGCGACCACCGGTAATAAGATGATGGGCGTTTAGCCCATTTTTTTTTGCCGCTCAGTTCATCGTGGTTCGTCATCTCGGGTAGCACGAACGTGCGCCGGCCAGGCGCGCGGCCCGCATTGGTTGTTTGCAGAACAAGCGGCAGGCTCGCTGCGCGAACATCTAAGAGGGCACTGTGCAACTGACGGAACTGATTGAAACCACGGTCGTGGGACTCGGCTACGAGCTCGTCGATCTCGAGCGCACCGGGCGCGGCATGTTGTGTATTTATATCGACCAGCCGGCCGGCATCGCGATCGAAGACTGCGAGAAAGTCACACGTCAGCTCCAGCACGTACTGACGGTCGAAAATATCGATTATGAGCGGCTCGAAGTATCGTCGCCGGGGCTCGACCGTCCGCTGAAAAAACTGGCGGATTTTGAACGCTTCGCAGGCAGCGAAGTGGTAATCACATTGAAAAAGCCATTGGACGGACGGAAATCGTACCGGGGTATTTTGCATGCTCCGCAAGGCGAGACCATCGGTCTGGAATTTGAAGGGAAGGAAGGCGCCGCGATGCTCGATTTCACGCTCGCGGACATGGACAAAGCACGCCTCGTTCCGAAAGTTGACTTTAGGAGCCGCAAACAATGAGTCGCGAAGTGTTGATGCTGGTGGATGCGCTGGCACGCGAGAAGAACGTCGATAAAGACGTGGTATTTGCCGCGCTCGAAGCGGCCCTCGCTTCGGCCTCCAAGAAACTCTTCGACGAAGACGCGGATATTCGCGTCCATATCGACCGTGAAAGCGGCGAGCACGAAACGTTTCGTCGCTGGAAAGTGGTGCCTGACGAAGCCGGTCTGCAAGAGCCCGATCAGGAAATCCTGCTGTTCGAAGCACGTGAGCAGAAGCCCGAAATCCAGCTCGACGAATACATCGAAGAACCGGTGCCGTCGATCGAATTCGGCCGTATCGGCGCGCAGGCAGCCAAGCAGGTGATCCTGCAGAAGGTGCGCGACGCCGAGCGTGAACAGATCCTGAACGACTTTCTCGAGCGCGGCGAGCACATCATGACCGGCTCGGTGAAGCGTCTCGACAAGGGCAACTTCATCGTTGAAACCGGCCGTGTGGAAGCACTGCTGCGCCGTGACCAGCTGATCCCGAAGGAAAACCTGCGCGTGGGCGACCGCGTGCGTGCCTATATTGCCAAGGTCGATCGCACCGCCCGCGGTCCGCAGATCGAACTGTCGCGTACGGCGCCCGAATTCCTGATGAAGCTGTTCGAGATGGAAGTGCCGGAGATCGAACAGGGCCTTCTCGAAATTAAGGCGGCGGCGCGCGACCCAGGCGTGCGCGCGAAGATCGGCGTGGTCGCTTATGACAAGCGCATCGATCCGATCGGCACCTGTGTCGGTATTCGCGGTTCGCGAGTGCAGGCCGTGCGTAACGAGCTCGGTGGCGAAAACGTCGACATCGTGCTATGGTCGGAGGATCCCGCTCAGTTCGTGATCGGCGCGCTCGCGCCGGCAGCCGTCCAATCGATCGTCGTCGACGAAGAAAAGCATTCGATGGACGTCGTCGTGGACGAAAACGAACTGGCGGTCGCGATCGGCCGCAGCGGCCAGAACGTGCGTCTTGCCAGCGAACTCACCGGCTGGCAGATCAACATCATGACGCCGGACGAATCTGCACAAAAGCAGAATCAGGAACGTGGCGTTTTGCGTGACCTGTTCATGGCGCGTCTCGATGTCGACGAGGAAGTTGCCGACATCCTGATCGACGAAGGCTTCACGAGCCTCGAAGAGATTGCCTATGTGCCGCTCAACGAAATGCTCGAAATCGAAGCGTTCGACGAAGACACCGTCCACGAACTGCGTAACCGCTCGCGCGACGCGCTGTTGACGATGGCAATCGCGAATGAAGAAAAGGTCGAAAATGTAGCGCTCGACCTGAAGAGCCTGGACGGCATGGACGCCGACCTGCTCGCGAAGCTGGCCGAACATCAGATCCAGACGCGCGACGAACTCGCCGAGCTGGCTGTAGATGAACTGGTCGAGATGACCGGAATGGAAGAGGATGCCGCTAAGGCGTTGATCATGAAAGCACGTGAACATTGGTTCCAGTGAGAAATGACCATGGCGCACTAAATTGAACGCGGCCGTCAGGCCGCATGACCCGATGCTAACCGCAAGGAATCGGTCCTTGCATTAAGAGGAATGAATGGCGAGTAACAACGTAGCCCAATTTGCCGCGGAACTGAAAATGCCTGCAGGCGTGCTGCTCGAGCAGCTGCAGGCGGCAGGCGTCACAAAAGCGAGCGAAGCCGACTCCTTGTCCGAAACGGACAAGGCGCGTCTGCTCGACCACTTGCGCAAGTCTCACGGCTCGACTGATGCAGACAAGCGCAAGATCACGCTGACGAAACGGCATACGTCGGAGATCAAGCAGTCCGATGCGACGGGCAAAGCTCGCACCATTCAGGTCGAGGTGCGCAAAAAGCGCACTTTCGTCCGCCGCGACGAAACCTCCGCTGATGGCGGAGATGCATCGAATCATGTGGCCGAGGCCGCCGAAGTCGACGATCTGGAACTTCAGCGTCGTGAAGAAGAGGCGCGTCACGCAGCCGAGTTGCTCGAGCAGCAGGCTCAGGAACTGAAGGCGCGTCAGGAACAGCTGGAACGCGAAGAGGCCGAGCGCCAGGCACGCGAGCAGGCTGCGGAAGCCGAGCGCCGTCGCGCCGAAGAAGAGGCGGCGAAGAAACGCACAGCGGCTGCGGCCGAGGCGGCCGCTCGCGAGAAGGCGCAGCCGGCACCGCAAGTTGCGAAGGTCCAAACGGCGCCTGCCAAACCTGCGGAGCCGGTCGTCGCGAAAGACACCGAGCAGGACGACGAGCGAGCCGCTGCCGAGCGCGCCGCACAACGCGAAGCCGCCAGGAAGGCGGAAGATGCAGCACGTCAAGCTGCGGAAAAGGCGCGTGCCGAACAGGAAGAAATCGCCAAGCGCCGCGCGGCGGCTGAAGCCGAAGCGCGCGCGATCCGCGAAATGATGAACACGCCGCGCAAGGCGCAGGTCAAGGCGCCGGAACCGGCACCGAAGCCCGCAGAGCCGGCCAAGGCTGCTGAAGCCAAAGGCACGTTGCACAAGCCGGCGCGTCCGGCTGGCGAAGCTCCGGCGCGTCCGGCTGCACGGAAGCCGGCTGCGGCGGCTCCGGCCGCCACGACCACGCCGTCCGTCGGCGACAAGAAGAAGCCGGGTGGCAAGGGCGGCTGGCAGGACGACGCAGCCAAGCGCCGTGGAATCAAGACTCGCGGCGATACGAGCGGCGGCGTCGACCGCGGCTGGCGCGGCGGCCCGAAGGGTCGCGGCAAGCATCAGGACCAGAACACTACGTTCCAGGCGCCGACCGAACCGATCGTGCGTGAAGTGCACGTGCCGGAAACCATCACTGTGGCCGATCTGGCGCACAAGATGGCGGTGAAGGCGTCTGAAGTCATCAAGTCGATGATGAAGCTCGGCCAGATGGTCACCATCAACCAGATGCTGGACCAGGAAACGGCGATGATCATCGTCGAAGAACTGGGCCATCACGCGGTTGCGGCCAAGCTGGACGATCCGGAAGCCATGCTGGTCGAAGGCGAAGTGTCGGATGCGGAAGCATTGCCGCGTCCGCCGGTCGTCACGGTCATGGGTCACGTCGACCACGGCAAGACCTCGCTGCTCGACTACATCCGCCGCGCGAAGGTTGCAGCGGGCGAAGCCGGCGGCATTACGCAGCACATCGGCGCTTATCACGTCGAAACGCCGCGTGGCGTGATCACGTTCCTCGACACGCCGGGCCACGAGGCCTTTACGGCCATGCGTGCCCGCGGTGCGAAGGCAACGGATATCGTCATTCTGGTGGTCGCCGCCGACGACGGCGTGATGCCGCAAACGAAGGAAGCGATCGCCCACGCGAAGGCAGGCGGTGTGCCGCTCGTCGTCGCGATCAACAAGATCGACAAGCCGGATGCGAATCCGGACCGCGTCAAGCAGGAACTCGTCGCAGAAGGCGTCGTGCCGGAAGAATACGGTGGCGATTCGCCGTTCGTGTCGGTGTCGGCAAAGACCGGCGCGGGCATCGACGACCTGTTGGAAAACGTGTTGCTCCAGGCCGAAGTGCTGGAACTGAAAGCACCGGTCGAAGCTCCGGCCAAGGGTCTGGTTATCGAAGCGAAGCTCGACAAGGGTAAGGGTCCTGTTGCAACGATCCTCGTCCAGTCGGGTACGTTGAACCGCGGTGACGTGGTGCTGGCAGGTAGCGCTTACGGTCGTGTGCGAGCCATGCTCGACGAAACCGGCAAGCCGACCAAGTCCGCTGGTCCGTCGATCCCGGTCGAAATCCAGGGTCTGTCGGAAGTCCCGCAAGCAGGCGAAGAAGTCATCGTCATGCCGGACGACCGCAAGGCGCGTGAAGTGGCGCTGTTCCGGCAAGGCAAGTTCCGCGACGTCAAGCTGGCCAAGCAGCAGGCCGCGAAGCTCGAGAACATGCTGGAGCAGATGGGCGAAGGCGAAGTGGCGTACATGCCGCTCATCGTCAAGGCGGACGTGCAGGGTTCGCAGGAAGCGTTGGTGCAGTCGCTGCTCAAGCTTTCCACCGACGAAGTGCGCGTGCAGATCGTGCACGGCGCCGTGGGCGGCATCAGCGAGTCCGACGTCAACCTGGCAACGGCTTCGAAGGCGGTCATCATCGGCTTCAACACCCGTGCGGACGCGCAGGCTCGCAAGCTCGCGGAAGCCAACGGTGTCGACATTCGCTACTACAACATCATTTACGACGCAGTGGATGAGGTGAAGGCCGCGATGTCGGGCATGCTGGCTCCGGAGAAGCGGGAAGTCGTCACCGGGACGGTCGAAGTGCGTCAGGTCTTCAAGGTGCCGAAGATCGGCGCGGTGGCCGGCTGTATGGTCACGGACGGCTACGTCAAGCGCTCGTCGTCGGTGCGCGTGCTGCGCAACAACGTCGTCATCTTCACGGGCGAGCTGGATTCGCTCAAGCGTTTCAAGGACGACGTGAAGGAAGTCCGCCAGGGCTTCGAGTGCGGTATGTCGATCAAGAACTTCAACGACATCGTCGAAGGCGACCAGTTCGAAGTCTTCGAGGTCACCGAAGTCGCGCGTACGCTGTAAGTCACGCGGCACGGTTCCAAGGGGCGGAGCGGGCATCAACGCCCACTCCGCCCGTTGTTTTTTTGGAGCCGCCGTTTCGCCTGTCCGCGGCCGTCGCGCCGCGCGAATGCCGCGATTTTTCGAGTTTCGCGGCCGCGAACCATTTTTTGCATCCGCCAAAACGGATCACACAACACCATGCCTAAAAAACGTTCTTCACCCAATCGCAACGTGCAGATCGCCGATCAGATCCAGCGCGATCTGTCGGAACTGCTGCGCGAGGTCAAGGATCCGCGCATCGGCATCGTCACGATTCAGAGCGTCGAACTGACGCCGGACTACGCACACGCGAAGGTCTATTTCACGACGTTGACGGGCGATCCTCAACAGACGCTCGCGGCGCTCACGCATGCGGCGGGTCATCTGCATAATCAGCTGTTCAAGCGCCTGCATATTCACACGGTGCCGACGCTGCATTTCCATTACGACCAGACGATCGAGCGCGCCGTTGAAATGTCCCGTCTGATTGACGAGGCGAACGCCAATCGCGCGAAAGACGACTAAGCGCAGTCGGCGCACTCGTCCCGAGCCGCGCCACGTTGCGTGCGGTAAATTTCGGGTCGTCAAGGCGCAATATGCTGTTCCGGATTCCATAGAAACCCGTCTTCCCACATGACCGCACCTCAACGCCCCCGCGTGCCGCGCCGCGCGCTCGACGGCGTGCTGTTGCTCGACAAGCCGCTCGGCCTGTCGAGCAACGACGCACTGATTCGCGCGAAGCGCCTCTATCTGGCTAAAAAGGCCGGACATACCGGCACGCTGGATCCTCTCGCGACCGGCCTGCTGCCGCTGTGTTTCGGCGAAGCCACCAAGTTTTCGCAAGATCTGCTCGAGGCCGACAAGACCTACGAGGCCACCATGCGTCTCGGCGTTCGCACCACCACTGGCGACGCCGAAGGGGAGCCGGTCGACACGCGCGCGGTAACGTGCGACGAGGCGGCGGTTCTGGCGGCGCTGCCGGCATTTGTCGGCGAGATCGTTCAGGTTCCGCCGATGTACTCGGCGCTCAAGCGCGACGGCAAGCCGCTCTACGAATACGCGCGCGCCGGGCAGACAGTCGAGCGGGAAGGGCGCCAGGTGACGATCCACGTGCTCGAATTGCTCGCTTGCGCGCTGCCCGATGTGACGTTCCGCGTCACCTGTAGCAAAGGCACGTATGTGCGTACGCTGGCAGAGGACATCGGCGAGGCGTTGGGTTGTGGGGCTCATCTGGTTGCCCTGAGGCGCACCGGCGTCGGCGCGCTGACGCTCGAGCATGCGGTGACGCTCGACGCGCTATCGGATGCAACGGAAAGCGAGCGCGACGCGTGGTTACAACCGGTCGACGCCTTGCTGTCGACGTTCCCGTCCGTGCATCTGGACGAAGATGCGACGCGGCGCTTTTTGCACGGTCAACGGCTGAAGCTTTCCGAGCTGAGTCTGAGCAGTGAAGCGGCGAATGCGCCGCGCGTGAGGGTCTACGCCGCGCAAGGGCGTCTGCTGGGCGTCGCAAAACAGGGTGAGGGCGTGCTCGCGCCTGAACGCCTCGTCGTGACGACGGCGAACTAGTCCGGTCACGCGAACTGAAAGCGCGTGAGATACGCGTTCCGGCAGGCAATTCGGCTTAGCTGATTGCGCCGCTGCAATGAAAAAGGCGGGACCGTTATAGAGCGGCCCCGCCTTTTTTGCATCTCGTCGATTAGGGAATGAAACGCGAGATCAGTGCGCCGCCGCGGCTGCGGCACCGGCGTCGCCGCCGGCCTTCTCCGGTTTCGTGACCCAGATCAGCGCGATCAGCGCCACGAAAATGCCGGCGGAAATGAAGAAGATGTCGTTTACGCCCAGTTGTGCGGCTTGTTGCGTGGCCATCGAATTGAATAGGCCATACGCTTGAGGCTGACTGAAACCGGCAGCGCCCATCTGCCGGATCGACTGATCGAACACCGGGTTGTACGCGTTGGCGCGCTCGGTCAATTGCGCGTGATGCATGATCGTCCGATGGTCCCACGCGGTCTGGAAAATCGACGTGCCAATGCCGCCGCACATAATCCGCACGAAGTTCGACAAACCCGATGCCGCCGGTATGCGATTACCCGGCAAACCAGACAGTGTGATCGAAACCAGCGGAATAAAGAACCCGGCCATGCCGATGCCTTGAATCAGCGTGGGCAGTAGCAGCGAGTAGGTATCCACGCCGGTCGTATAACGCGAGCGCATCCAGAAGCACAGCGCAAATACGAGAAACGACAACGTCGCGATATAACGGGGATCGGTGCGCGGCAGCACCTTGCCTGTGATCGGCGACAGCAGCACGGCGAAGAGACCAACTGGAGCCATGACGAGACCAGCCTCGGTGGCCGTGTAGTCGATATCGGTTTGCAGCCACAGCGGCAGCAGAACCAGATTGCCGAAGTAAAGCCCGTAGCCGACCGACAGCGCTATGGTGCCGCCCGTGAAGTTTCGTTTGCTGAAGAGCGACAGGTCGACTACCGGATGCTCGGCCGTCAGTTCCCACACAATAAAGAACGCAAGCGCGATCACCGCGACCAGCGTCAACACGACGATAGTCGTAGACGAGAACCAGTCGAGGTCCTTGCCCTTGTCGAGCATGACCTGCAACGAGCCGACCCAGACGATCAACAGGCCGAGACCGACACCGTCGATCGGCGCCTTTCTGACGACGGAATCACGGTTGCGAAAGATCATCCACGTCGCGAGCGCGGCGATCGCGCCGACCGGAATGTTGACGTAGAAGATCCAGGGCCAGGAGATGTTGTCCGAAATCCAGCCGCCCAGGATGGGACCGGCGACCGGCGCGATCAGTGTGGTCATCGCCCACATCGATAACGCCATCGGCGCCTTGGCGCGAGGATAACTCGCGAGCAGCAGCGTTTGCGACAGCGGAATCATCGGGCCGGCCACTGCGCCCTGCAGCACGCGCGAGGCGAGCAGGAAGGGCAGAGTCGGCGCGAGGCCGCACATCCATGACGAAATCACGAACAGCACGATCGACGCCATGAAGAGGCGCACCTGGCCGATGCGGTCGGTGAGCCAGCCCGTGAGCGGCACGGAGATCGCGTTGGCGACCGCGAACGACGTGATTACCCACGTGCCCTGATCGGCCGACACGCCGAGGTCGCCCGATATGGACGGAATCGAAACGTTCGCGATCGACGTGTCGAGCACGTTCATGAAAACGGCGAGCGACACCGCGATGGTGCCGATCACCAGTTGCGCGCCCTCGAGCGGCGGGTGAGGGACTTGCGCCTGAGCCTGAGCCATTCAGAAGCCTTGTATGAGTCGCCGCGCGGCTTACATCAGTTTTGCGGCTGCGGGCTTGCTGGATCCGGACTGCGCGGCTTTATGCGTGCCTGCGTTCGGACCGGCGTTTTCCGCGATGATGCGAGCAATTTCCGCGTCGGCTTCGTCGCCATATTTAGCAAACACGTCCGTCTGATAGACGGTGTTCTGTGCGTTGCCCAGCTGGCCGCCGTTCTCGTCCTTGATGCTCACGTCGGCTTGCATCGACAGGCCGATACGCAGCGGATGCTTTTCGAGTTCCTGCGGATCGAGCGCGATTCGCACCGGCAGACGCTGCACCACCTTGATCCAGTTGCCGGTGGCGTTCTGCGCGGGCAGCAGCGAGAACGCCGAACCCGTGCCCGCCGAGAAACCCACCACCTTGCCGTGATAGACGACCGACGAACCGTAGACGTCGGCCGTCAGTTCGACCGGCTGGCCGATGCGCATGTGCTTGAGCTGCACTTCCTTGAAGTTGGCGTCCACCCACACGGCGCCCAGCGGCACGATGGCCATGAGCGGCGTGCCCGGCGAGACGCGTTGTCCGACCTGCACCGAGCGTTTCGCGACATAGCCGGTGACCGGTGCCGGCAGCGTGTTGCGCGCATTGTTCAGATACGCGTCGCGGACCTTCGCGGCGGAGGCCTGCACGTTCGGGTGATTCGCGATCGTGGTGTTGGCGGTCAGCGCGCGGTTCGATGCCAGTTGCTGTTGAGCAGCTTCGACGGCGGCTTGCGCGCTCTTGACGGCGTCACGTGCGTGCGAAATTTCTTCCTGCGACACGGCGCCGGTTTGCGCAACCGTCAGACGGCGCTTCAAGTCGTCCTGAGCGCGCGACAGGTCGGACTGACGCTGCGCAACTTGCGCCTGGTACTGGTTGTCGTCGGCGAAGAGACCGCGCACCTGGCGCACCGTCTGCGCAAGATTGGCTTCTGCCTGATCGAGCGCGACGCGGGCGTCGGCCGGATCCAGCACGACGACTGGGTCGCCGGCCTTCACCGTTTGCGTATCGTCGGCGTTCACCGCGACCACGGTGCCCGTAACCTGCGGCGTGATCTGCACGACATTGCCGTTCACATATGCGTCGTCGGTGTCTTCATGAAAGCGCGCCACGAGGAAATAGTACAGACCATAGGCGATAGCGGCGATCAGGATCACGATGACGAGCAGCGTCATCATTCGCTTGCGTTTGCCGCTGTTCGCCGGTTGTGCCGGTTTGTTCGGCTGTGCCGGTTGGTTGTTAGCCGCGGGCTGTTGGGGGGTGCTCATTGATGTGCTCCGGGTTCTCTCAAACGTCGTCGTTTATTCGGATGTTCGTGTGTGGTCTGTTGCGGTCGATACGGTTGCTTGACGGCGCGATCAGTTCGCGTCAGTTCACAGCGGCGGTCGCAGCCGGGGCGGATGACACGCCCGCCGCCGACGTAGAGACGGGTGCCGCAGAAGCCGGTGCTGAGGCGGCCGATGCCGCGGCGGCCGATGCCGGCGCGTCCGTCGGCACGACCAGGCCTGTCTGCGTCGCGTCGAAACCGCCGCCCAGCGCCTTGACGAGACCGATCTGCATGTCGCGGCGACGCATCTTGAGCGTGGTAACCGTCTGTTCGGCGGACAGGCGGTTCTGGTCGGCGGTCAACACCTGCAGTTGCGGAGACAGGCCCGCCTTGTAGCGGATCACGGCCAGTTCGTATGCCTTCGTCGACGCGTCGAGTGCGCGTTGAGCGTCGCCCGCTTGCTGGTCGATCGAGCGGATCGACGACACCTGCGTCGCGACATCCGACAACGCATTGATCAGCGTCTGGTTGTAGTTCGCCACGTTCAGCTCGAAATCCGCATAACGGCCCTTCAATTGCGAGCGCAGCGCGCCTGCGTCGAAGATTGGCAGGTGAATCGCCGGACCGAACTGGATCTGGCGGCTGCCGGCTGTCAGGAATCGGCCCCAGCCGAACGCGTCGAAGCCGAAGCCGGCTGCGAGGTTCACGTCCGGAAAGAATTCCGCCTTCGCTTCCTTGACGTCATGCATCGCCGCTTCGACTTGCCAGCGCGCGGCAACTATATCTGCGCGGCGCGCGACCAGATCGGCCGGCAGATTGTCCGGCAGCGCGACTGTATTGCCGACGCCGAGCGCAGGCTCCGCAATTTGCAGGCCACGATCCGGCCCCTTGCCGAGCAGCGCGCCCAATTGATAACGCACCACGGTGATCTGGCCGTCCAGATCGCTCAGGCTGGCCTGGCTCGACGCGATATTGCCCGTCGCGGTCTGACGCTCGACGTTCGTATCAAGACCCGCAGCAACGCGACCGTTCGTAATGCGGCCGATATCCTGGCGGTTGGCGATTTCGCGTGCGGCGATGTCACGCAGCGCGTAAAGCTGTGCAAGCTGGTTATAGGTGCTCGCCACGGACGCCGCGAGCGTCACGCGCGCCTGCTGCATGTCGGCTTCGGCCGCCTTTTCCTGCGACACAGCCTGGCCGAGGCGCTGACGGTTCTTGCCCCACAGGTCGAGATCCCACGAAGCGCTCGCGAGCACGTTGTTCTCGCTATACCAGGTGCCGCCGTACGGAGGCGGGTACAGCGCGTTGCTCGAGAACAGTTCGCGTGTCCACGAATAGCTGCCGTTGACTTTCGGGTAAAGCGCCGAGCGAGAGGTTTCGATGTACGACGACGCCTTTGCAAGACGCGCCTGCGCCTGCGCGATCGACGGGTTGCCTTCCAGCGCTTCGGAGATCAGCTTGGGCAACTGCGGGTCACCGAACTGGTTGGCCCAGTCGAGCGACGGCCACTGGCCGCTCTGGCCCGCGAGACTCTGGGAGGACTCATATTGCGCCGGCGACGAAATCTGCTTGTCGCTTTTGACACCGAAGTAGTTCGCGCACCCAGTGAGGGCGAGCGCTGCCACCGCGGCGGCGACAGCGGCCCGGCTCGAAAGCGCGGGCGCGGACAGGGAAAGGGATTTCATCGCTCGACTCTTTGAGTGGAATGTAATGATGGACGCTGCAAGCAATTTCTTACGATTTGCTGTCGTAATTGCTTGCCGCATCACGGGTCAGTCCCGTTTGTTCGCCAGAATTGAGCAGCACGCGACGCAGCATGCTCTTCAGAAAGCCCACTTCTTCCGGGGTGAAGCCGGAGAGCAGGTCATCGAGTACACCGTTGAAGATCTTCGGCATTTTTGCCGCGATCGCATGCCCTTCCGGTGTGAGCGCAAGACGCACGACGCGCCGGTCTTCGTTGCTGCGCACCCGCGTGAGCAGGCCGCGCTTTTCGAGACGGTCGATCAGGCGGGTGACGGCGCTTGCGTCAATGCCGTATTCGCGCGCGAGTTCGGCCGCCAGCAGGCATTTCCCGCTCGCGACCATGAACAGGATGCTGCCTTGCTGACTGGTGATACCAAGCTCCGCCATGCTGCGCTGGGTCACAAGGTTCGACATGGTCGATTTCACGCGCGACAGCAGATAGCCGACACTTTCGCCTAGCTGGTATTCGCTGATCTCAGGCGCTGGGGTTGAGGACGGCTCCGTCATGATTCTCGTGCGAATGCAATGGTTGACTAGGCACAATTATAAGAGTCGGATGATTGACGCGGCAAGCGTTATTACAGCTTAGGCAAGGATATTTCCGCGCTCAAGCAAGAATCGGCGCGTTTTTGCGTATGGGTAAGGCCGTCGGGACGTCAGATTTACTCATGGCGAAGACGGTGCCGCAGCGCTTCCTATCAGGGAATACCAGAAAGCGTCATTGGTGCGTGCTATAATGTTGGGTTCCCAAAAGTGCGCATTGGGCTTGTCGTGGTTTTTATCCTCACATTGCTCTTATACGAAGAGCGAAGCGGCATGAGCAAGCGGCGCACTCAACTGTCTCCAGGTTTCCTATGACCCGCGCCCTACGCAACATCGCCATCATTGCCCACGTCGACCACGGCAAGACTACGCTCGTCGACCAGCTCCTCCGCCAGACCGCCACGTTCCGTGACAACCAGCAGGTTGCCGAGCGTGTGATGGACTCGAACGACATCGAAAAAGAACGTGGCATCACGATTCTTTCGAAGAACTGCGCGGTCGAATACGAGGGCACGCACATCAACATCGTCGACACCCCGGGCCACGCGGACTTCGGCGGTGAAGTGGAGCGCGTGCTGTCCATGGTCGACTCGGTGCTGCTGCTGGTGGACGCCGTCGAAGGCCCGATGCCGCAAACGCGCTTCGTGACCAAAAAGGCACTGGCGCTCGGTCTGAAGCCGATCGTGGTGATCAACAAGGTGGACCGTCCGGGCGCACGCATCGACTGGGTGATCAACCAGACGTTCGACCTGTTCGACAAGCTGGGCGCGACCGACGAGCAGCTCGACTTTCCGATCGTCTATGCGTCGGGCCTGAACGGCTATGCCGGTCTGACCCCGGACGTGCGTGAAGGCGATATGCGTCCGCTGTTCGAAGCCGTGCTCGAGCACGTGCCGGTTCGCGCGGCCGACCCGGAAGGCCCGCTGCAATTGCAGATCACCTCGCTCGACTACTCGTCGTATGTCGGCCGTATCGGCGTGGGCCGTATCACGCGTGGCCGCATCAAGCCGGGCATGGCAGTCGCCGTGCGTTCGGGTCCTGATGGCGCGATTCTGAACCGCAAGATCAACCAGGTGCTGTCGTTCAAGGGTCTTGAGCGCGTGCAGGTCGAGTCGGCTGAAGCGGGCGACATCGTGCTGATTAACGGTATCGAGGAAATCGGCATTGGCGTGACCATCTGCTCACCGGAACAGCCGGAAGCGCTGCCCATGATCACCGTCGACGAACCGACACTCACCATGAACTTCCTCGTCAACTCGTCGCCGCTCGCCGGCCGCGAAGGCAAGTTCGTCACGAGCCGTCAGATTCGTGATCGCCTGATGAAGGAACTGAATCACAACGTCGCGCTGCGCGTCAAAGAAACCGGCGACGAAACCACGTTTGAAGTGGCGGGTCGCGGCGAACTGCACCTGACCATTCTCGTGGAAAACATGCGCCGTGAAGGTTACGAGCTGGCCGTGTCGCGTCCGCGCGTGGTGATGCAGGAAATCGACGGTGTGAAGCACGAGCCGTACGAGAACCTGACCGTCGACATGGAAGACGCGCACCAAGGCGGCGTAATGGAAGAACTGGGCCGCCGCAAAGGCGAAATGCTCGACATGGCGTCGGACGGCCGTGGTCGCACGCGTCTCGAATATCGTATTTCGGCGCGCGGCCTGATCGGCTTCCAGTCGGAATTCCTCACGCTCACGCGCGGTACGGGCCTGATGAGCCACACGTTCGACTCGTATCAGCCCGTCAAGGAAGGCTCGGTTGGCGAGCGCCGCAACGGCGTGCTGATTTCGCAGGACGACGGCGCAGCAGTCGCTTACGCGTTGTGGAAGCTGCAGGACCGCGGCCGTATGTTCGTGTCGCCGGGCGAGCCGCTGTACGAAGGCATGATCATCGGCATTCATAGCCGTGACAACGACCTGGTCGTGAACCCGATCAAGGGCAAGCAACTCACCAACGTCCGTTCATCGGGTACCGACGAAGCAGTGCGCCTCGTGCCGCCGATCCAGATGTCGCTGGAATACGCGGTCGAATTCATCGACGACGACGAACTGGTCGAAGTCACGCCGCAATCCATCCGTCTGCGTAAGCGCTACCTGAAAGAACACGAGCGTCGCAGCGCGAGCCGCAAGGGCGCGGTAGATTAAGCAGCGCGCAACGGCTTCTGGCCTTCGCTTGAGTTGTTAGTAAAAAGCCACCTTTGGGTGGCTTTTTGCATTTCCGGAGTGCATTCGCGTTATTTGAAATTGCCGCTGAAGCCCGTCGCTGAAGGCCCGAGCGGCGATCCGTCTGCTATCTGCGATATCCGTTATGTGATATGCTCCCCGGGTGCAAAGTTTTAGGTCCTTCCAAGCAAGACTTGATTCGCGCAATCCGCTAAACGGTCAGGCCGTGTCGCGGAAGGTTCTGTAACCCGCTATTTCTCGAGAAACTCGAAGAAAGGTGAGCGTAAAAATGATGAAGCAATTCCAGTCGAACTCTTATCTGTTCGGCGGCAATGCTCCGTACGTAGAAGAAATGTACGAAGCATATCTCGACAACCCGGCGTCAGTGCCCGAGAACTGGCGCAGCTATTTCGACGCGTTGCAGAACGTTCCTGCATCGGATGGCACTAATGCCAACGACGTGGCCCATGGCCCGATCGTCGAATCGTTTGCACAACGGGCCAAGGCCAACGCCTTCATCCCGCGCACGGCAACCGGCGGCGAAGACCTCGCTACCGCGCGAAAGCAAGTCTATGTGCAGTCCCTCATCGGCGCATATCGCTTCCTCGGCTCGCAATGGGCCAATCTCGATCCCCTGAAGCGCCGCGAACGTCCCGCAATCCCCGAACTCGAACCCGCGTTCTACGACTTCACCGAAGCCGATATGGACGAGGAATTCAGCGCCACGAATCTGTATTTCGGATTCGAACGCGCTTCGCTGCGTGAGATCGTCAAGGCATTGCGCGACACGTACTGCGGCACGATCGGCGCCGAGTACATGTACATCAGCGATCCGGAACAGAAGCGCTGGTGGAAGGAAAAGCTGGAGTCGATCCGCTCCACGCCGAATTTCTCGAACGAGAAGAAAAAGCACATCCTGAATCGCCTGACGGCTGCTGAAGGCCTCGAGCGCTTCCTCCATACCAAGTACGTCGGCCAGAAGCGCTTCTCGCTGGAAGGCGGCGAAAGCTTCATCGCGTCGATGGACGAAGTCGTGCGTCACGGCGGCGCACGCGGCGTGCAGGAAATCGTGATCGGCATGGCTCACCGCGGCCGTCTGAACGTGCTGGTCAATACGCTTGGCAAGATGCCGGCTGACCTGTTCGCCGAATTCGAAGGCAAGCACGTCGACGACCTGCCGGCCGGCGACGTGAAGTACCACAAGGGTTTCTCGTCGGACGTCTCGACCGAAGGCGGCCCGGTTCACCTGTCGCTCGCGTTCAACCCGTCGCACCTCGAAATCGTCAACCCGGTGGTAGAAGGTTCGGCGAAGGCGCGTATGGACCGTCGGGGCGACGACAGCGGCCTGCAAGTGCTGCCGGTGCAGATCCACGGCGACGCGGCTTTTGCCGGTCAGGGCGTCGTGATGGAAACGCTGAACCTCGCGCAAACGCGCGGTTACGGCACGCACGGCACGCTGCACATCGTCATCAACAACCAGATCGGTTTCACGACGTCGGACCCGCGCGACTCGCGCTCCACGTTGTACTGCTCGGACGTCGTCAAGATGATCGAGGCGCCGGTGCTGCACGTGAACGGCGACGATCCTGAAGCCGTCGTTCTCGCCACGCAACTGGCTATCGACTTCCGGATGCAGTTCCACAAGGACGTCGTGGTCGACATCGTCTGCTTCCGTAAGCTGGGTCACAACGAGCAGGACACGCCGGCTGTCACGCAGCCGCTGATGTACAAGACCATCGCAAAGCATCCGGGCACGCGCGCGCTGTACGCCGAAAAGCTGGTGCAACAAGGCGTGATCACGGCCGAAGAAGGCGAGGAATTCGTCAAGGCCTACCGCAAGGCGATGGACGAAGGCCATCACACGGTCGACCCGGTGCTCTCGAACTACAAGAGCAAGTACGCAGTGGACTGGGTGCCGTTCCTGAACCGCAAGTGGACCGACGCAGCCGACACGGCTGTGCCGCTCGCGGAACTGAAGCGCCTCGCTGAGCGCATCACCACCGTCCCGGAAAACTTCAAGGTTCACCCGCTCGTCGAGCGCGTTCTGAACGACCGTCGCGCAATGGGCCGTGGCGAAGCGAAGCTCGACTGGGGCATGGGCGAGCACCTCGCGTTCGCGTCGCTGGTCGCCTCCGGCTATGCGGTGCGCCTGACCGGCCAGGACTCGGGCCGCGGCACGTTCACGCACCGTCACGCGGTGCTGCACGATCAGAACCGCGAGCGCTGGAACGACGGCACTTACGTGCCGCTGCAGAACATCGCCGAAGGTCAGGCGAAGTTCACGGTGATCGACTCGGTGCTGTCGGAAGAAGCGGTGCTCGGCTTTGAATACGGTTACTCCACGGCTGAACCGAACACCTTCGTCGCATGGGAAGCGCAGTTCGGCGACTTCGTGAACGGTGCGCAGGTTGTGATCGACCAGTTCATTTCGTCGGGCGAAGTCAAGTGGGGCCGCGTCTCGGGCCTGACCATGCTGCTGCCGCACGGCTATGAAGGCCAGGGTCCGGAGCACTCGTCGGCGCGTATCGAACGTTTCCTGCAACTGTGCGCAGACCACAACATGCAAGTGGTTCAGCCGACCACGCCGGCGCAGATTTTCCACCTGTTGCGCCGTCAGATGATCCGGCTGTTCCGCAAGCCGCTGATCGTTGCTACGCCGAAGTCGCTGCTGCGTCATAAGGAAGCCGTCTCCGATCTGTCGGAACTGGCGAAGGGTTCGTTCCAGCCGGTGATCGGCGAAGTCGAAGAAACCATCGACGCGAAGAAGGTCAAGCGCGTGCTGGTGTGTTCGGGCCGCGTGTACTACGACCTCGTCGCGCATCGCCGCGAAGCGAAGGCGAACGACGTCGCGATCGTCCGTATCGAACAGCTGTATCCGTTCGCTCACAAGCAGTTCGAAGCGGAGATCAAGAAGTACGACAACGCGACGGAAGTGGTCTGGGTGCAGGACGAGCCGCAGAATCAGGGACCGTGGTTCTACATCGAGCACCATCTGAAGGAAGGCATGAAGGAAGGACAGAAGCTGGCATACAGCGGCCGTCCGGCTTCGGCTTCGCCGGCAGTCGGTTACTACGCGAAGCACTACGAGCAGCAGAAAGCGCTGGTCGAAGGCGCTTTCGGCCGCCTCAAGAGCGCGTCGATCGCTAAATAAAGAGAACAGACGAACCGGGAAAGCGCAGTGCGCTTTCCCGTGCCGCGTTCAGCGACCGCATAAAGGTCCAGACGCGGCAAACATGGTTCGCAGGCGGTCGTCGTTCACCGCGCCGTCACCCGATACGTATTCAGGATATTCATAATGGCTATTGTTGAAGTCAAGGTTCCCCAGCTGTCCGAGTCGGTCTCGGAAGCCACGATGCTGCAGTGGAAGAAGAAGCCCGGCGAGGCTGTTGCCCAGGACGAAATTCTTATCGAAATCGAGACCGACAAGGTCGTGCTCGAAGTGCCGGCACCCTCGGCCGGCGTGCTGGCGCAAGTCATCGCGAACGACGGCGACACCGTCACGGCCGATCAGGTCATCGCCAAGATCGACACGGAAGGCAAGGCAGGCGCCGCCGCTGTCGAAGCGGAAGTGAAACCGGCTCCGGCCGCCACGCCCGCCCCGGCCGCCGCACCGGCGCCGGCTGCTCAAGCCGCATCCGCAACGGGTGCGAACACCGCTGCTTCGCCGGCTGCCGGCAAGCTGATGGCGGAGAAGGGCTTGTCGTCGGGCGACGTCGCCGGCACGGGCCGCGACGGCCGCATCACCAAGGGCGACGTGCTGACGGCAGGCCAGACCGCTCCGGCTGCGAAGCCCGCCGCGCCTGCACCGGCTGCAGCAGCGAAGGCCGCCCGGCCGTCGCTGCCGGACGTCAAGGGCCCGGCATCGGCCGACCAATGGCTGAAGGACCGCCCGGAGCAGCGCGTGCCGATGTCGCGTCTGCGTGCGCGTATCGCCGAGCGTCTGCTCGAGTCGCAGCAAACCAACGCGATCCTGACCACGTTCAACGAAGTGAACATGGCGCCGGTGATGGACTTGCGCAACAAGTACAAGGACAAGTTCGAAAAGGAACATGGCGTGAAGCTCGGCTTCATGTCGTTCTTCGTGAAGGCGGCTGTTCACGCGCTGAAGAAGTTCCCGCTGGTGAACGCGTCGATCGACGGTAACGACATCGTCTATCACGGCTATTTCGACATTGGTATCGCTGTCGGTTCGCCGCGCGGTCTGGTGGTGCCGATCCTGCGCAATGCAGATCAGCTGAGCCTCGCCGAAATCGAGAAGAAGATTGCCGAATTCGGCCAGAAGGCGAAAGACGGCAAGCTGTCGATCGAGGAAATGACGGGTGGTACGTTCTCGATCTCGAACGGCGGTGTGTTCGGTTCGATGCTGTCGACGCCGATCATCAACCCGCCGCAGTCCGCGATCCTTGGCGTGCACGCAACGAAGGAACGCGCCGTGGTCGAGAACGGCCAGATCGTGATCCGCCCGATGAACTACCTGGCGCTCTCCTACGATCACCGGATCATCGACGGCCGTGAAGCCGTGCTGTCGCTCGTCGCCATGAAGGATGCGCTGGAAGACCCGGCGCGCCTGCTGCTCGACCTGTAAGCGCCGCTTTTATCGGTGCCGGCTTGCTATCGCGCGAGCCGGCGCCATATAAAGCATCAGGCAAGCACCACGTCTTTCGCATTCCGCAGTACAGGAACGATCCGCGCCACGAAGTGTGGCCGCGCGCCGTTCCGTCATCAAAAGGATTGTCATGTCCAAAGAATTTGACGTCGTCGTGATCGGCGCAGGTCCTGGCGGTTATATCGCCGCCATCCGCGCAGCGCAGCTCGGCAAGACCGTCGCATGTATCGAAAAATGGAAGAACCCGGCCGGCGCGCTGAAGCTCGGCGGCACGTGTCTGAACGTGGGTTGCATTCCGTCGAAGGCGCTGCTCGCGTCGTCGGAAGAATTTGAAAACGCATCGCATCACCTCGCTGACCACGGCATCTCGGTGGAAAACGTGAAGGTCGACATCTCGAAGATGATGGCCCGCAAAGAGGGCATCGTCGAGAAGATGACGAAGGGCATCGAATTCCTGTTCCGCAAGAACAAGATCACGTGGCTCAAGGGTCACGGCAAGTTCACCGGCAAGGCGGACGCCGGCGTGCAGATCGAGGTGAGCGGGGAAGGCGAAACGGAAGTGGTCACGGCGAAGAACGTGATCATCGCCACAGGTTCGAAGGCACGCCATCTGCCGAACATTCCGGTCGACAACAAGATTGTCGCCGACAACGAAGGCGCACTCGCTTTCGACACGGCACCGAAGAAGCTCGCAGTGATCGGCGCAGGCGTGATCGGCCTCGAACTGGGCTCGGTGTGGCGCCGTCTGGGCGCGGAAGTGACCGTGCTCGAAGCGCTGCCGGAATTCCTCGGCGCGGCTGACCAGGCGCTCGCGAAAGAAGCGGCCAAGCAGTTCAAGAAGCAGGGTCTCGACATTCACGTCGGCGTGAAGGTCGGCGAAGTGTCGACCACGGAGAACAGCGTCACGATCAATTACACGGACAAGGACGGCAACGCGCAGAAGCTCGAAGCCGACCGCCTGATCGTGTCGATCGGCCGCGTGCCGAACACCGACAACCTCGGTCTCGAAGCGATTGGCCTGAAGGCCAACGAACGCGGCTTTATCGACGTCGACGATCATTGCGCGACGGCCGTGCCGAACGTCTACGCGATCGGCGACGTGGTCCGTGGACCGATGCTCGCGCACAAGGCCGAAGACGAAGGCGTGCTGGTCGCTGAGATCATCGACGGTCAGAAGCCGCATATCGACTACAACTGCATTCCGTGGGTGATCTACACCGAGCCGGAAATTGCGTGGGTCGGCAAGACGGAACAGCAACTGAAGGCGGAAGGCCGCGAAGTCAAGACGGGCCAGTTCCCGTTTATGGCGAACGGCCGCGCGCTGGGCATCAACAAGGCGGACGGTTTCGTCAAGATGATCGCCGACGCGAAGACCGACGAACTGCTCGGCGTGCACATCATCTCGGCGAACGCATCGGACCTGATCGCAGAAGCCGTGGTCGCGATGGAATTCAAGGCGGCGTCGGAAGACATCGGCCGCATTTGCCATCCGCACCCGTCGCTGTCGGAAGTCATGCGCGAAGCGGCACTCGCCGTGGACAAGCGCGCACTGAACATGTAATCGCGCGCACGCCTGACTGAACGTACTCTGGCATCACCACAAAGGCGGGCGGGTTCACTCCCTCCCGCCTTTCTTTTCGCAGCAACACGATGAACGTCACCGAATACTACGAAAAAGAACTGCAGACGCGGGGCTACCAATCCGATCCGGCGCAACGCGCGGCGGTCGACCGTCTGCAGCGGTGCTACGAAGAGTGGGTCGAGTACAAGTCGCGTCGCTCGAACGCGTTGAAAAAGCTCATCAACCGCCCGGACCCGCCGCGCGGCGTGTACATGTGGGGCGGCGTAGGGCGCGGCAAGAGCTTCCTGATGGACAGTTTCTACATGATCGTGCCGGTGCAGCGCAAAACACGGCTGCATTTTCACGAATTCATGCGCGAAGTGCATCGTGAACTGGAGGAACTGAAAGGCCAGGCCGATCCGCTCGACGAACTCGCGCGACGCGTTGCGAAGCGCTACCGGCTGATCTGTTTCGATGAATTCCACGTGTCGGACATTGCCGATGCGATGATCCTGTACCGCCTGCTCGACAAGCTCTTCGAAAACGGCGTGCAGTTCGTGATGACGTCCAACTACGACCCCGACACGCTGTACCCTGACGGCCTGCACCGCGACCGCATGCTGCCGGCCATCGAGCTTATCAAGGAGAAGCTCGATGTGATCAACGTCGATGCAGGCATCGACTACCGGCAACGCACCCTCGCTCAGGTGGAGGTGTATCACACGCCGCTCGGCGCGGCCGCGGACAAGGCGTTGCGCGACGCGTTCGCGCGCCTCGCCGCGGTCCCTGACGAAAGCCCGATCCTGCATATCGAGAAGCGCGAGTTGAAGGCGCTGCGCAAGGCAGACGGCGTTGTCTGGTTCGATTTCGCGACGTTGTGCGGCGGTCCCCGTTCGCAGAACGACTACCTTGAACTGGCGAGCCGTTTCCACGCGGTGATTCTGTCAGCGGTGCCGCAGATGTCGGCGCGCATGGCGTCGGAGGCGCGCCGCTTCACGTGGCTGATCGACGTGTTCTACGACCACAAGGTGAAGCTGCTGATGTCGGCTGCGGTGCCGCCCGAGGAGCTTTACGTCGATGGCCCCATGGCTAACGAATTCACTCGCACGGTGTCCCGGATCGTCGAAATGCAGAGCAAAGAGTATCTCGATGCACCGCGCCGGATCGTCGATACGTCGCTGACCTGAGTGGTGCCCGGGCTGTTTCCGCAAACCAGCGGACGGTCCTTTTGCGATAGCTCACGCCGCTTCGGCCTAGCGGACTAGGTCGAAAGGCGTATTTTCAGGATTCGGATTGCTCTGATGTTCCGTGTTTGGGCGACTGGCTATCTTTGTCGAGTATCTGACAAAGGAGAAACCATGAACCCCTACCGCGATATGAACGACGAAGAGTGGCAACGCATTGCGCCGTTGCTGCCCGAACTGCGCCCGCGCTCGGAACTACGCGGACGCCCGCTTGCTAATACCCGTTCTGTCCTGAACGGCGTGTTGTGGGTAATGTATAGCGGCGCTACCTGGTCTGCCATGCCGCGCAAATACCCGTCTTATCAAACCTGTCATCGCCGCTTCAAGGCATGGTACGAATCCGGCGTATTAAAGCGCGTCATGGAGCAGTTGTTCGGCACAGCCAGTGAAGAACTTTGCGCAATGATGGAGGCGCGCATGCGCACGCACCTGAGCGCGGAACAGAAAAGCGTGGTCGCAGTAGAAAAGGCGCCGGTGCCGGCAGCGCCTACGGTGCCCGCGTCGCACACGTCGCACACGTCGCACAAGCCGGCACCGGCCAAGCCCTTGCCGTCTTCTCCGTTTGCTTTCGCGTCGCCCTTCAAACACGCTGCATGACGACTTTAATCACGCGACATCACGTAAAAACGGCCGCACGATAATATCGTCGGCCGTTTGTCTTGGTCTTTTGGATTGATCAGCGCGGGCCGCGCTCATTCGCTATTGCTGACGAACCCACGTTTGCGATCGGCCAAGCAACGACACGCCGATGTATCCGCGCACTACGAGCTTGTTGCCGCCTTCCTCCAGATGCATTTTGCACTTGTATAGCTTGCCGTTTTCCGGGTCGAGAATCTGCCCGTGATCCCAGGCTTCACCGTCCTTTTTCATGTCGCTAATGATGGTCATGCCGAGAATAGGCTGATCCTTGCGCGCGTCGGTGCATGCGGTACAGCGGCGATCCGGCTGGTCGTTCGGACCGAGACCCTTGATTACCTTGCCGCTTAGCGCGCCATTGCCGTCCTGGGAGATCTGCACGAGTGCTTTCGGTTGGCCGGTGTGATCGTCGATAGTCTGCCAGGTGCCTACCGGAGTGTCCGTTTGCGCCATCGCGGTGACGGCGCTGGCGAGAAGCACGCCGGCAAACGCTGCATGTTTCGCTGTGCGAAGCGCAACCGCGCGAGCGCGTTGAGTGGATTGCATCATTGTCTTCCTCCTTGTTAAAAGACGGCGCGATCGTGGTCGCGCAGCGTTTTTGGCATCGCGTGAAGCCGTATCACAAGACGTTAGACTCGTGATCTCGCGTGATGCTCCGTGTTCTCCTGACGCCAGCGGCGCGAGCCCGGGTTCGCGGCTTCGTATGGCCGCTTCATGACGTCAGCGCAGAATACGATAAGTGTGCGTCAAAGTGCGGCTACCGTTTGATAGTGGAACCTCTAATCAGACTGCGGCACTTTGCGGCTGCATTGAACTGATACCAGAGCATAGCTTCGATACGCGGCCTGAACGACGCGCTTTCGGCAGGTGTTTTGCCAGACGCTTGTAGCACCTAAAGGTCCCAGGCTGTAGTGCTTCGTGTCGTCGGTCCGAGGGCTAAGGTGATCGACGAGCCCTCAACGGCGGGTGAGGGCCCGCATGCAGACAAACGCGCGTCATATCGAACGAAACGCACGGGGTGACATGGTGCGGAGTTTCGTTAAACCTCTGCGAACGCAGGGCAGATCTGCGGCATCGGCCGTGGCCCAAGTGGCCCAAGTGGCACTGCGCGTTGCCCGCTGATCGCTTTAATGTGGACCACTAATGACTGACGGAAAGCAAAGCTGTACGGCGATGTCGTGAGCCCGCTGGTCAAACTGTTCAAGAGCGCTAGAACTGCTGAAGCTGGCTAAGTCGGCCACCACCAAACTCGCGACGCCCGGCAGCTCCAGGAGCAGGGCGCTGACTGGACCAAACGCTCGACTGTATGCGCGCAGAACTGGTCGGCGCGGCGAGGCAGTCGGCGTTGAGAGCGCATGCACCGCGCGGCGATCTCCGCTCCTCACGCAGCGATCGCAACCGCCGATCCGTGACAGCGGCTGGGACCGCGCAAGCCCGAATGTGCGCCGACTTAAGAGAACCCTCCGCCGGAATACCTGGCTCCCGACCACCGGTCGGTACAAATTTTTGACGAAAAGCCCGAAGTTCGCGAAAGTGAGTAATAATGAGATGATCGGGAACTAAAACAAAAACTATTGAAGCAGGAACTACATGGACCAAATGTTGAAACTACGACAGATCGCCGTTGCCGCGATCATGGCGTTGGGGGTAGCACAAGGCGCGTACGCACAGACTCAGCCGGAGGCCGATAACAGCGCAACGCCCGGGTTGGCCGCCGAACCGGGCACCGCCACCGCACTGGCGTCCGCTGCGCTGCCGGCACAGACGCAAGTGCAAACATCCGCGCTCACGCAGGACGAGGCCAGGCAATCCGCTGCGGGGAACGTCGCGGAACTGCAGCAGTTGATCAAGGGCTCGGAGCTCAGCGAGTTGCGCACCACGTACAACGCCAGCTATGGAACGAGCTTGCTATTCCACGGCAAGGAGATGACGTATTACGTGGCGCTTTTCCAGCAGAAGAACTTTTGGCGCGTGATCAAGACGCAAGACGCGGCGCGCGCCGAAATGATCTATCGCGATTTCGTGCGCCAGACTGTGCAATTGTCGAACGTAGAGATTCGCCGCACGCAACTCGAAGCGCAGAAGGCGTTTACCGAACGCATGATCGCGTTGTCACAGGGCCGCGCCAACCGTCTGCAAGCGGACCTCGACGTTGCCCGCCAGCAGCAGACGATCGTTGCGAACCAGCAGCAGCAGACGCGCGCGGAAGCGGTGGCACTGGCCCAGCAGAAGACGGCCGCGCAGGAGCAACTGCGCGTCGCCCAGCGCCAGGTGCGCGACCTGCAGCGCCAGCTCGAAAGCGGCTTGCCCGCGCACTAACCGGGGCTGGGTCGAACGGCTCATCTCAAGGCCGGGCGCGGCGGTGCTTTACCGCAGCCCGGCCCGCCGAAACGACGCGTTGCCAGGCGCCGGCAATCTCATTCGCGCCGACTGCGCTGCTCTTCGTAGCATGCGCTTTCCTTCTTGCCGCGCGCTAGCGCCGCTTCTTTTCTGCCACCGGCTGCTCGTTTTCCGATGCCCGACGCGGCTCGTGCTCGTGGACGGCGATCGGGTCGCTCGCGGGAAAGCTCTCTTCCAACGCCTCGTCGAGGCGACTATCCGTCGAGTCTATCGCCGGTTCCGCCTGCTTTCCGGCACCGGGCAACGCAGTGTGCTTCTTGCTCGTCATGACAGGCTCCCCTATGAACGAAGTGGACGGTTGAGCATAACGCAAAGGGAGCATCGGCGACATCGGCCGAACGGCATAGGACGCGCTTGCGTGCTCGTCGGAGCACGCGAGGATCGACATGTGGCCGGTGCGCGCCAATCTGAATAAATAAAAACTTCAAACGTGAGCCTGCCCGCTCGTTTTTCGAGTGTCGCAGGAATGCAGTGCGGAAAAATAGAACAATGACCGGTCGCGTGGACCGGTCCATCAGACCGCCTGCGCCAAACCTGCAATGCTCAGCTCGGGAGGAGCGCAAACACGATCGGCGAACGACAAGGCAGCAGACACCATGGACAAGAAACCCGTGCGCGCCAAGCGTTTCAACGCTTCACACGTGGTGGAGGCAGAACTGGAACATCTGGATTGGGCAACGAAGCAGCCGGCGCAACGGATGTTGGACGCCGGCTACTGGCGGCGTCGCGTGTTGGCGGTCAAATGCAAGTTCGAGCTGACGGACCAGCAGGTGGCGAGGGTAGAAAAAATTCTGCAGCGGCTCGGTCCTCTCGCGAAGTGACCGTCGCCGCACCGCGGGCCGGTCGACGCTTACGCGTGACCGCCGCCGCCATGATTACCGTGGTTGCCGCCGTCGCCGCCCGTGCCGAACAGGCGCCGGCGGCGTGTCACCACTACGGGCGCGTCTGACGCGCTGCCGCGCTCTGGCGCAGGCCGGTCGGATGACGGCGCACCGTACGATTCGCGCGGTTCACGTGGTTCCCGATGCTCGCGCGGCTCCCGCGAGCCGTGCGGGCCGCGCGTGGTGTGCTCGCCATGCGACGGACGGCCCGCGCGCGGAGCGGGACGGGTTCCGGTATCGAGCTGGATCGTCGAAATGGCGCGCTTGTAGATGCCTTGCAAGCCGACGGGCGTGCGCAGCATCACCAGATACTGATCGAACGACTCGATGCACCCTGTCAGGCGGATGCCATTGACAAGGTAAATCTCAACGCGCTTTCGTTCTTTGCGCGCAGCGTTCATGAAGTCGTTTTGCGGATGCGATTCTGCGGAAGCCATGGACAATTCAGGTTAGAAAGACGGTTGTTCGCCGCGATTCTACCCTGTGTGGGGGCAGAACGCGTCGACGGGCGAACTGGGTCCACTATAACGGCTTGCGCTGACATAAGCACCTGGTAACTATTGGCTGTAACGTTGAGTTACGAAATCCGCCGACCATTGGCCGGCTTCTTCGGCCACGATCCGCGTTTGCTCCCGTCGATGGCGGAAAATGGCGGCATTGTGAGCGGGTCGATGGAATAAATTCCGGGTCCAACGCGTTTAGTCAAGGACAGGGTTAAGCACTGAGAAGCAGGAACCGAGGCGCTAACGCTGGTCGAGACAGTTTTTGCATGGGGCCGAAGTAAACGCTGAAGCTAAACGCTGAAGCGCTAACTCCGGCCGGCAGCTTTGCATGGGACCGGACTAAGCGCTGAAGCGCTAAGTCCGGTCGACCGCTTTGCATGGGACAGGACTAAGCGCTAAAGCGCTAAGTCCTGTCGACCGCTTTGCATGGGACCGGACCAAGCGCTAAAGCGCTAAGTCCGACCGACCGCTTTGCATGGGACCGGACTAAGCGCTAAAGCGCTAAGTCCGACCGACACAGGAGACTCGTATGAAAGCAATTCTCAGCATCGTCGCGATGACATTCGCACTCGCCGTGGCGTCGCTCGCGACCAGCGCCTGCTCCTCGACCGCCGACAACAGCGCGTCGAGCTCCAGCGGCGGCAATAGTAGCGGCGGCGGCTACTGAGAGCCACACGCCGCGTGAGCTTTGAAGCAGAAGTGATCTCGTGGCTCCCGCAGTTGCGCCGCTACGCGCGCGCGCTGACGGGGGACCGCGCATGGGCCGACGACCTGGTTCAGGACACGGCGGAGCGCGCGCTTGCGCGCTGGGCGGCGTTCCGGCCAAACAGTAATCTGCGTGCGTGGCTGCTCACCATCCTGCGGCATCTTTATATCGATCAGTTGCGCGGCCGCCGCGAGATTGCCGTCGACGAAGAAAGCGCGCCCTGGCGCAACCTCGAAGCGCCGCAACGCGAGGTCGACGGTCTCGTGCTGCGCGATCTGCAGCGCGCGCTGTATCGCCTGCCGATCGAGCAGCGCGAGGTGTTGTTGCTCGTCTGCGTCGAAGAACTCAGTTATCAGGAGACGTCGAAGGCGCTCGGCGTGCCGGTCGGCACAGTGATGTCGCGGCTGTCGCGCGCACGCGAACATCTGCGCGGGTTGCTGGAAGGGCCCGCTCAGGAGCCGGCCCGTAAGCCGCCGCCGCTGAAAGTAGTGAGAAACCCGCGATGAATGACGACCACGATTCCAGCTTGCCCGACGGGGTAGACCTGCAAGCGCTATCGGCGTTTGTCGACGGTGAAATGTCGGATGCAGAACGGGAACGCATCGCAGCGCTGCTCGCCGCGCATCCGCAAGCCGCTGCGCGCGTCGCGGCATGGCGCGCGCAAAAAGCAGCGCTGCAGGTATTGTGCGGTGCGCCGCAGGACGACGCGCGCCGCGCGCCGGGTGGCCAGGCTGCCGAGACGGCGCGCAGAGCCGACGATTCCGGTGAGCCCACCGTCATCGTCCTGCGTCCGCGCACGCCCTGGTGGCGGCGTGCGGGGATCGCGGCCTGCTGGCTCGCGGCGGGCGCGGGCCTCACGCTGGCGTTGGGGCCGCTCGCGCCGCGTCTGACTGGCGGCGCATGGAACGGTCTCGGTGCGCAGGCGCCGAGCTTCGCCGAACGCGCCGACGTTGCGTATGCGGTTTATACGCCTGAGCGACGTCATCCGGTGGAAGTCGCGGCGAGCGAAGAAGAGCATCTGATCAGCTGGCTCTCCAAGCGTCTGAACCGGTCGCTTTCTGTGCCGTCGCTGCAGGAATACGGCTATTCGCTCGTAGGCGGCCGTCTGTTGCCCGGCGAAGCGGGGCCTGCCGCGCAATTCATGTACGAGAACCGCGCCGGCGCGCGGCTCACCCTGTATGTGACCGGCACTGCGCGCGACGAGACCGCGTTCCGTCTGCTACGCGACGGCAACCGGCGCACCTTCTACTGGATCAGCGACGGCATGGGTTATGCGTTGTCAGGGCCGATCGCGGAAGGCAAGCTACGCTCGATTGCCGTCGACGTCTGCAGCGCGCTCGGTGGCAAGCCCGAAGCGTGGCAGTAGCGTGACAATAGAGCGGCTGTTGCCGTGCGCGGCGCGTCCGGCATCCCGACTGGGAACTATCACGCCGCGCGCCCCAAGCACGCATGTGAGGCGCACCGCGCTAGCGCATCGGGCGAATCAGGCGCGGCGGCGCAAACTGTGCGAATGAGCGGATGCCCCGAGCGCCACAAATGCCCCAGCTGCCGAAAACGTCCCAAGCGCCCCAAGTACGCGGATACTGAAATACCCGACCACGCCACGCAAGCCTTCCCCCGCTGAAGGAGAACCCTTGATCCGCCACTTGCCGCCGGGAGTTTCCGCCGCGCAGTTCGACCGGGCGCTCGCCGCCTGGCGCTCGATTGTCGGCGAGCCGCATGTCGTCGATTCGGCGGCCGGACTCTCCGCTTATCTCGATCCCTTCGCGCCGGGAGAGCGCGAAGCGTTCGCGGCGAGCGCTGCGCTCTTGCCCGCATCCGTCGATGAAATTCGCGCGGTGCTGCGGGTGGCGAATCAATATCGCATTCCGTTGTGGACCGTCTCCACCGGGCGCAATTTTGCATACGGCGGCGCGGCGCCGCGCCTTACCGGTTCGGTCGTGCTCGATCTGCAGCGGATGAACCGCATCGTCGAAGTGAACGAGACGCTCGCTTATGCGCTCGTCGAGCCGGGCGTGAGCTACTTCGATCTTCATGCGCACCTGCGCGATAAGGGCTACAGGCTGTGGGTCGATCCGCCGGCCGCCGGCTGGGGCAGCGTGGTCGGCAACACGCTCGAACGCGGTTTCGGCTACACGCCGTACGGCGATCATGCGGCGACACAATGCGGAATGGAGGTGGTGCTGGCAAACGGCGACGTGTTGCGAACCGGCATGGGTGCAATCGACACCAGCACCGCATGGCAGCTTTACCAGCCCGGTTACGGGCCTTCGTTCGACGCTATGTTCATGCAGTCGAACTACGGCATCGTGACGAAGCTCGGCGTCTGGCTGATGCCCGCGCCGCCCGCGTATCTGCTCGGCGAAATCCAGTTCCGGGAAGAGGCGGATCTGGAGACCATCGTCGACATATTGCGGCCGTTGCGGCTCGATGAAACCATCCGCAATCACGCGGTGATCGAGGGCGGCTTGCGGCGCGCAGCAGGATTGTCGGCGCGCGCGCAATGGTACGACGGGCCTGGCGCAATGCCCGAAAGCGCGGTCGCCGCGATGCTCGAGAAACTTGATGTTGGCCGCTGGAATTTGCATTTTGCGCTGTACGGCACGCCCGAGGTGGTCGACGCACACTACGCAATCGTGCAGCGCGCGTTCGCGCGTGTGCCTCACGCGCGGCTTCTGGCAAAGCGTTATGCGGGCGATGCGCAGCCCACCGCGGGCGGTGACCGTAATCTCGCCGGCATTCCCGCAATGAGCGCGTTTCGCATGCTCGACTGGCGCGGCGGCGCGGGCGCGCACGTGGACTTTGCGCCAGTGTGTCCCGCGACCGGGCGCGATGCGCTGCGCCAATACTCGATGATGAAGGCCCGCGCGGCCGAGTACGGTTTCGACTACTACGGCGGCTTTACAGCGGGCGTGCGTCATCTGCATCACATTTTCGCGGCGATTTTCGATCGCGACGATAAGAACCAGGTCGAGCGGGCGGGCGCCTTGTTGCGCTCGCTGATGAGCGATGCGCGCGCGGCCGGTTACGGCCAATATCGCACGCACCTCGCGTATATGGATTTCGCGGCCGCTCAATACAACTTCAACGACGGCGCATTGCTGCGGCTGTCGGAAACGATCAAGGACGCGCTCGACCCGAACGGCGTTCTCGCGCCGGGCAAGCAGGGCATCTGGCCTGCGGCGTGGCGCGATCGGCGCGGCTATACATGAGCGTCAGGCGACATCTGGCGGACACGGCGCAACTGTCCGGCGAGCATTGCGCTCGCTGAGCGAACCAGGAGGCGGACCAAGCAAATGGACCGGCGCACCTTCATGATGACGAGCGCATGGCTTTCCAGCACGGCAGGTTCTGCGTGGCCATGGCTCACGTACGCCGCCTCGCGTCGCGACACGTTGGCGATCGCCGATTCCACGCTCGCGTTCAGCGCTGCGTTTGCCCGCTACGCGGCGGCGATGAAGTTACCGGTATTCGAAACCGGCGACGACATCGGCTTGTTATGGCACACGGCGCTTGCACCGATGCTGCGGGCGACGACTAACGAGCACCCGACGCCGTGGTTAATCGGCGTGACGCGCGCGTCAGACTATTTCGTGCTCAAAGAACTCGCCACGTGTGCAACGCATCGCATCGAGCACGGCTACGAACGGGGCGACGAGCAAGGCACGCAGTCCGCCCACGTCAGCTTTGTCTTTGCGCCGCGCTAGAACTTGTAAGCCTTGTTCTTAGGATCGAAAGTGGAATCGTCGAAAGTTTTCGGCGTGATCGTTTCGAACACGATCTTTTCGAAGATGCGCCCGTCGTTGTCGTAGGACTCGACAGTGCGGAAATACGGATGCCGCAAATCCAGCCCGAGCGTTTCCCGCTTTGCGTAGAACTGCGGCTGGCCGACGGGTGTCTCGAACGTAAACGCGACGACGCGCACACCGTCGATCGTCTTCACTTCGATCTGCGTCTTGCGGGGCAAGCCGGCTTCGGCAAATTTCTTGCCCTCGGCGAGGTATTGCTCTGCAATGTATTCGGTCCCGAGATCGCGCACGTCGTGATTCGATTGCGAGCGGGCGAGGGCGCCGTTTAGCGATGTCCATAACGGCATCACGTTCATGAAGCCGCCCAGATGTCCGTACATTTCGTCCGCGCGCTTGGACTCGTCGTAGAGGATTTCCTGGCCGGCATGCGCACCGTCGGGCAGCCACTTCGCGTAGATGCGAAGCGGGTCGTGCGCGACCCGCACGAGCATATGGTCCGGCTTGTCGGGCCACTGGCCGCGAATGCGTTCCGAACGCGACATCGTCATTTCATACGACGCGTAGCCGTTCGGCCCTTCCTTGATATAGCGCGGCAACGCGAGCGGATCGAGCGACTTGAAGAGCGCGACAAGTTGCGCGTCGCCGAGCGCTTCGAGCGCGCCGCTTTGTTGCGCGGCGCGCAGCCATTTGACCTGCTGATCGAGCGTCAGCTTGCCGACCTGCGACGCGGGCGTGGAGGGCGCCTTCACAGCGCTCGCGGCTTCGAGCGGCGGCGGTTTGTCGTCGTTTTGTGCGAACGCGGGCACTGTCGCGGTGCTCGCCGCGCCGGCCATCAACGCGCCCAGCAGCAGCCTGCTGAAACCGGACCGATGCGATGCACTGTGGGACGCTGCGAGCGCCGGCGCGGTGCCGCCGGCGATAACGTGAGCATCGGGCCGCACGAAACGGGCAATGCGCAGACGTGCGAACAGGCGGTGCGTCATCGAACTCTCCGAAAGGGCGGCGCAAGACATCATGCAAGCGCCTTGCCTCTCAGGCAGTCTTTTGCTTCGCGAGTTCCTCGTCGCGTAGCGCACGGCGCAGAATCTTGCCGACGTTGGTTTGCGGCAGCTCATCGCGAAACTCGACCACCTTCGGCACCTTGTAGCCCGTCAGATTCTTGCGGCAATGTGCGATCACCTGCTCGGCGGTCAGCGACGGATTGCGCTTCACGATGAACACCTTCACGCGTTCGCCCTGGGCGTCGTCGGGCACACCGATTGCAGCCACCTCGCGCACGTCCGGGTGCGCCGCGATGACATCTTCGATCTCGTTCGGATAGACGTTGAAGCCCGAGACCAGAATCATGTCTTTCTTGCGGTCGATCAGCCGGATGAAGCCGCGCGAATCCATGACGCCGATGTCGCCGGTCGCAAGCCAACCTTCGTCGTCGATCACCTTGGCCGTTTCTTCCGGCCGGTTCCAGTAGCCTTTCATGACCTGCGGTCCCTTCACGCACAATTCGCCCGCTTCGCCGATGTTGGCCCAGCTGCCGTCGTCTTTGCGGAAACGGACTTGCGTGGAGGGCGCGGGCAGGCCGATCGAGCCTTCGAAGTCGCGCAGGTTCGAGATGTCGACGGGATTCATCGACACGATGGGCGAGCATTCGGTCAAGCCGTAGCCTTCGATAATCGGCTTGCCCGTGACCGCCTTGAAGCGCTCGGCCACTGAGCGCTGCGTTGCCATGCCGCCCGCCATTGCCAGTTTCAGGTCGGAGAAATCGCGCTTGCGGAATTCCTCGTTCTCGAGAAACGCGTTGTAGAGCGTGTTGACCGCGGTCATGCCGGTGAATTTCTCGTGACGGATGATCATCATTACGCGCTTCATATCGCGCGGATTGGCAATCAGAATGTTGCGCCCGCCGAGACCCATGAAGATCAGCGCGTTCACCGTCAGCGAATAGATGTGATAGAGCGGCAACGGCGTGAGTACCGTTTCCACTTCTCCGCTCAATTGACCTTCGGCCCACGCCTTCGCCTGCAGCAGATTGGCGATGATGTTCCGGTGCGTGAGCATCGCGCCCTTCGCGACGCCGGTCGTTCCGCCGGTGTACTGAAGAAACGCTATATCGTGATGCGTCGGCCGAACAGGCGTGAGCGGCCGCGCATAACCAATGGCAAGCGCCTTCAGCAGCGGAACGGCGTTCGGCAGACTGTAGGCGGGCACCATCTTCTTCACGTGCCGCAGCATGAAATTGAGCACACGTCCCTTCACATTCAGGCCGTCGGCGAGCAGGTCGCCGAGTCCTGTCACGATCACGTTCTGCACTTTGGTGCCCGGCAACGCGTCTTGCACCGTCTTCGCAAAGTTCTCGAAAACGATGATGGTCTGCGCGCCGCTGTCCTTCAACTGATGCGCGAGTTCGCGCACGGTGTAAAGCGGATTGACGTTGACCACCACCGCACCGGCTTTCAGTACGCCGAACAGCGACACCGGGTATTGAAACGTATTGGGCAGCATGATCGCGACGCGCTCGCCCGGCTTCACGCCGATACTTTGCAGATACGCGGCGAAGGCGGTCGCCTTGCGGCCGAGTTCGCCATAGGTCATGCTCGCGCCGACGCTGACGTACGCAACGCGCTCACGGAATTGCGCAATGCATTCGTCGAAAAAGTGCACGACGGACTCGTATTTTCCGACGTCGATCTCATGCGGCACGTCGGCGGGATACGACGCATACCAGATGCCGTCGGTGTTCGGAGCCTGGTTAGTGCGCCCCGTGGCGCCTTGCATTGCCGCCGCATCTGCATGAGCGGCCCCGGTTGCCTGATTCGCAGCGGCGGGCGAGAGCGAGGCTTGAGTGGGGTGGGTCATCGGTCGTCTCCTGAAGCCTTCGCTTCAATGGTTTGTGTGCTGGTTGAAGCGGTCCAGCATGTTGCTGCATTTGCTATAGCCACCGTAAATCTCAGCGCTCGATTATTGCCACCACGCCCTGGCCGCCCGCCGCGCAGATCGAAATCAGTCCACGCGCCGTGCCCGCCGGCTTGTCGAGTTGAGCGAGCATCTTCGCCAGACCCGCAACGATGCGCCCGCCCGTCGCCGCGAACGGATGCCCGGTTGCGAGAGAGCCGCCGTTCACGTTGAGCTTCGCGCTGTCGATCGAACCGAGCGGCGCGTCGAGGCCAAGCTGCGTGCGGCAGTATTCGTCATCCTGCCATGCCGCGAGCGTGCACAGCACCTGCGCTGCGAACGCTTCGTGGATCTCGTAGAAATCGAAGTCCTGCAACGTGAGTCCGGCTCGCGCGAGCATGCGCGGCACCGCGTAGGCGGGCGCCATCAAAAGGCCTTCTTTCTTGTCGAAGAAGTCGACTGCCGCGGTCTCCGACCAGCTCAGATAGGCGAGCACCGGCAACCCGTGGCGCGCGGCCCACTCCTCGCTTGCAAGCAGTACCGCGGAGGCGCCGTCAGTGAGCGGTGTGGAATTGCCGGCGGTCAGCGTGCCCGCGTCGCGATCGAAGGCGGGCGAGAGCGCGGCGAGCTTGTCGAGCGTGAGGTCCGAGCGCAGATTGTTGTCGCGCGCGAGGCCGCGATACGGCGTCATCAGATCGTTGACGAAGCCGCGCGCGTAAGCTTCGGCCAGCTTGCGGTGACTCTCGTAAGCCAGCACGTCCTGCGCTTCGCGCGAGATGTTCCAGCGCTTGGCCATCAGTTCGCAGTGCTCGCCCATCGAAAGGCCGGTGCGCGGCTCGCCGTTGCGCGGCAGGAGCGGCTTGAAAAACATGGCGGGCCGCAGCTTTGCGAGCGCGCCCACTCGCTCGCCCGTACTCCTGCCGCGATTCGCTTCGAGCAGAATCTTGCGCATCTTTTCGTTGACGCCGATGGGCGCATCCGATGTCGTATCGACGCCGCCCGCGATGCCCACTTCGATCTGACCCAATGCGATCTTGTTGGCGACGAGTATGGCGGCTTCGAGCCCCGTACCGCAGGCCTGTTGAACATCGTACGCGGGCGTTTCCTTCGCGAGTGTGGTGGACAGCACGGATTCGCGCGTCAGATTGAAGTCGCGCGAATGCTTGATGACGGCGCCCGCCGCAACTTCGCCGAGACGTTCGCCGTGCAAGCCAAAGCGGTCGATCAGTCCTTGCAGCGTGAAGGTCAGCATGTCCTGATTCGACGCGCTCGCATACGCGGTGTTCGAGCGTGCAAACGGAATCCGGTTACCGCCGATTATCGCGACGCGGCGCACGGGTGGCAGCGGGTGGGACATGCCTGGCTCCTTCGGGTTGCGTATGTTTCATGGTAGGTGGAACGAGTGCGCGCGCCGTTATCGAGCACAGGGCGCGCGCTCATTGCAATCTCCATTGCATGCGGCCGCGCAAATGCGGCTTTTCTCCGGCGATGTCGCGCACCTCGATATCGCGTTCGATCAGCGAAGACGACGCGCTCCACAGCGACGCTTCGCCGGGCAGCAGCATCGGCAGCTTGAATTCGGCACTGAGCGTCGCTTCGGCCAGCGGCTTGGGCGGCTGCAAGGACGATGCCGCGCGAGCGAGCGTCCACATGCCGTGTGCGATAGCGCGTGGGAAACCGAATGCTTTTGCAGAGAGCGCGCTCAGATGGATCGGGTTGTAGTCGCCCGACACGCTCGCGTAATCGCGGCCGAGTTGCGAGGCAAGCTGCCAGCGCGCGATGCGTTGCAGCGCTGCCGTATCGACCTGAAGCGGATCGAGTTGCGCGCCGCTCGCGGGCACGCCGCGCTTCAGGTAAACGCTGTCGCCGTCCCACACCGCTTCGCCGCGCCGGTAAATGCGGGTATGCAGCAAAAACGCCTGGCCCTTGTCGTGGCGCAGCAGCGCGCCGAATTCGACCTCCACGCGCAGCAGGTCCTTGTACGCGAGCGGCCGGCGCAGACGCACATGATTGGCCAGATGCAGCAGGCCGACTGCGGGCCACGGGAACGCCGGGTCGGTCAGCATCAGCAGATGCAAGGGGAATGCGAGCAGATGCGGATACGTGAGAGGCACGCCATGCTCCGGGATGAAGCCGCACACGCGTGCGTAACGCCACGCGGGCCCCGGGTCGAGCGCGACAGCGGGGCGCACGAGGCGCAATGCGGGCAACTGCGTCGGGCGCGCGCGTTTGACGATGCCCGACAAAGCGCGCGCATAGAGCTTCGCCGGCGTCGGCAAGGTTTCGACGACGACAGTTCTCGGCCGCACCGCAAGGTGCGGCGCGAGCTTCGATGCATGATTCCCGCCAAACGGATCCCCGGGTTCATCCATGCTTATGCTCCGATCAGGCTTTGTCCGCACACGCGCACGACCTGGCCGCTGATGCCGGCCGATCCTGGATGCGCGAGCCACGCGATGGTCTGGGCGACGTCGACCGGCAGCCCGCCCTGGCCGAGCGAGTTCATCCGGCGGCCTGCCTCGCGAAGGGTCAGCGGCATCTTCGCGGTCATCTGCGTTTCGATGAAACCCGGCGCGACTGCGTTGATCGTGATGCCGCGCGGGCGCAGCAGCGGCGCCATGCTTTGCACGCGGCCGATCACGCCGGCTTTCGACGTCGCGTAATTGGTCTGGCCGGGATTGCCCGCGATCCCGCTGATCGACGACACGCCGACGATTCGCCCGCCGTCGCGCAGGATGCCCGTCGCGAGCAGCGCGTCGTCGATGCGCTCCTGCGCGCACAGGTTGATGTCGATCACGCTTTGCCACGCGCCGCCTGTCATCTTCGCGATGGTTTTGTCTTTCGTGATGCCGGCGTTGTGCACGACGATATCCACGCCGTGATCGTCGAGCGCGGCGGCGATCTGCGCGGGCGCTTCGGGCGCGGCAATGTCGAAGGCGAGGGCGGTGCCGTTCAACTGGCGCATGGTGGCTTCGAGCGCGTCGCGCGCGGATGGAATGTCGATCCCGATCACGTGCGCGCCCTGCGCCGCGAGCACGCTCGCAATCGCCGCGCCGATGCCGCGTGCGGCGCCGGTCACGACCGCGCGCCGGTTCGCAAGCGGCTGGTTCCAGTCGAACGGCGATGCGGCGTCGTTAGCGCCATCATGGGTTACGGCAACGCGATTCACGACGCCATGCAGTCCGTCTGCGGCGATTCGCACCACCTGGCCCGACACATACGCCGAACGCGGTGACAGAAAGAAACGCAGCGTGGCTTCCATTCCATGCTCGGCGCCTTCGCCGACATAGACCAGATTTGCCGTGATGCCGCGCCGCGCTTCCTTGCCGAGCGAACGCGTGAGTCCTTCCAGCGCACGTTGCGCAGTCCATTGACGCGGACTCGCGCAAGCTTCGGGTGGCCGTCCCAACACGACGATGCGCCCGCATTTCCCAAGCGAGCGCAGCGTGTTGTGAAAGAACGCGTGCAACGGTTCCATCTGGCTGCTGTCGTCGATACCGCTCGCGTCGAAGATCAATGCGCCGACGCGCGCCGCCGAGCCCGACTCCGCGGGTTCGAAGCGCCCCGTCAGCAGACCGTGACGATGTGCGAGGGGCATCCACAATCCCGCGCTTTCATGTGCGACGCTCGTCACGCCGATGCTTGCCACCAGGTTCGCCAGCGAATCGAGCAGATGCGGCTCGCGCCCGGCGCCAATCGCGACCAGGCCGCCGAACTCGGGCTCGTCGGCGCGATAGCGGCGCAGCACCTCGGGCTTAGGAAGGCCCAGAGAACGGGCAACGCGTGCGCCGAACGGCGAATTGACGAAGTTCAGGTAAGAGTCGTTCATATTGTTCGTTGCTCCGCTGGACACGCCCGCACGTCTGTCAGTGTGCACTGAGTTTGGTGCATCGGCGTGTCGCGCAGCGAGGTTTTTTCATGCGTTCGCGCAAGCGTCCATTGGAATCACAGCGCCGCTTCCATCACCTTTTCGAGCGTCTCCTTGCGTTGTTGCAGTTTGGCGAGGATGTCGAAATCGGCGGGGAAATCGTCCACTTTCACGACCTGTGCGGCATAGCGCGCGTAGTCGCCGAGCACGCGGCGCTCGTCGGCGTCGATCAGGCCTTGTTGCAGCGCGGCGTCGGCCCACGCGGCGAGTTGCACGACGCTCTGCGGCATTGGCTGGAGGCGCCGCTCCTTTACCGCTTCGCGCAGCTTCTGCTCGATTTGCGTAAAGTGCGGGTTCAGCTCGAACACGAGTTCGCCGTAGCCGAGCGCGTCGATGTCCGGGTGCGGCACGTAGGAGTCCGACACCAGCCGGTTGCGCGCGGCGCCAGGCGTCTGCATCAATTCGGCGATCTCGCTGCCGAGGCGGTCGGACGGTTCGCGATGCGGCAGCCCCAACGGGAACGCCAGCGCACGCACGAGGCCGGCGACGAAGCGGTTCGGATAGTTCGCGAGCACGCCGTCGAGCGCCTGTTGCGCGCGATAGAGCGAATCTTCGACGCCCCAGCGCACGAGCGGCAGATCGTCTTCCTGACGGCCTTCGTCCTCGAAACGCTTGAGCGTTGCGGAGATCAGATAGAGCTGCGAGAGCACGTCGCCAAGGCGCGCCGAAATGCGTTCGCGGCGCTTCAGGTCGCCGCCCAGCACGAACATCGAGACATCAGCAAGCAGCGCGAAAACGGTGGCAAGCCGCGTGGCCGAGCGGTAGTACGCATGAAGCGGCGCATGCGCGGCGCGCGGCTTCGCAATGAATGCGCCGCCCGTGATGCCGTAAACGAAGCCGCGTACCACGTTCGACAGCGTGAAGGCGACGTGGCCGAAGAACGCATCGTCGAACTCGCGCAGCGCTTTGGCACTGTCCGCTTCGCGCGTCGCGCTCATCTCCTTCAGCACATACGGATGGCAGCGAATCGCGCCCTGGCCGAAAATGATCAGGCAGCGCGTGAGAATGTTCGCGCCTTCCACGGTGATCGCAATGGGCACCTGCTGATACGCGCGCGCCAGAAAGTTGGACGGCCCCATGCAGATTCCCTTGCCGGCGGCGACGTCCATCGCGTCGTTGATCACCATGCGGGCACGTTCGGTAATGTGATACTTGGCTATTGCCGAAATCACCGAAGGCTTTTCGCCAAGATCGACCGCATGGGCGGACAGGCGGCGCGCGGCATCCATCACATAGAGATTGCCGCCCATGCGCCCGAGCGCTTCCTGCACGCCCTCGAATTTGCCCACAGCCGTGCGGAACTGGCGACGAACCGCGGCATACGCGCCCGTACCGCGCACCGCGAGCTTCGCCATGCCGACATTCGACGACGGCAGCGAGATCGCGCGGCCCGCCGCGAGGCATTCCATCAGCATCCGCCAGCCGTTGCCCACCTGAGCGCGTCCGCCGATCACCCAGTCGAGCGGAATGAAGACGTCCTTGCCGGAGTTCGGGCCGTTCTGGAACACGGCGTTCAGCGGCCAATGACGACGACCGATGTTCACGCCCGGATGATTGGTCGGAATCAATGCGCAGGTAATGCCGGGTTCGTCGGTCGAGCCGAGGAGATGCTCGGGATCGAGCGCCCGAAACGCAAGGCCGAGCACGGTCGCGATCGGCCCGAGCGTGATATAGCGCTTGTCCCATGTGACACGAAAGCCGAGCGTCTCGCGTCCGTCGAACATGCCCTTGCAAACGATGCCGACATCGGGAATCGCGGCGGCATCCGAACCGGCGTACGGGCTCGTCAACGCAAAGCATGGGATTTCCTCGCCGCGCGCGAGACGCGGCAGATAGTGGTTCTTCTGCTCTTCGGTGCCGTAGTGCATCAACAGTTCGGCGGGGCCGAGCGAGTTCGGCACCATCACCGAAACGGCTGCGGCCGAACAGCGCGTGGCCAGCTTCATGATGACCTGCGAATGCGCGTATGCGGAAAACTGTTTGCCGCCGTACCGCTTCGGAATGATCATGCCGAGAAAGCCACGCTCCTTGACGAACTGCCATGCTTGCGGCGACAGGTCCTGCCACACCATGGTGGTTTCCCAGTCGTTCGCGAGATCGCACAACTGCTCGCATTCGTTATCGAGGAATGCCTGCTCTTCCGTCGTCAATGTCGCGGGCCCGTAGCCGAGCAGCTTGTCCCAATGAGGCCGTCCGGAGAAGAGTTCGGCGTCCCACCAGACCGTGCCGGCCTCGATCGCGTCGCGTTCGGTCGGCGACATCTCCGGCAGGATTTTGCGAAACACGTCGAGCACCGGCTTCGTGAGCCACGCGCGGCGCAGCGGCTTGACGGCGAACACGAGGGCAGGGAGGGCCAGTACGATGGCCCAAAGCGTGGTTGCAGCAACGCCCGCCGCTCCGCTCACTCGTATCGCCGCAACCCAGACGATCATGAAGGCGAGCCACGATAATGCGCGCGCCTCTACGTAGACAAGCGCAAGAGCGCCGGCAACCAGCAGCAGGATGAACCACAGCATGACGTTTCCTCCCTGTTTTCATGATGCGTGCAAACGCATCCACGTTGCGTGGACGGTTCACGTTGTTGTCGTTGTTGTGCGAGCGGCTCGGCGTCTTTGCCCTACGTTTGCGACGCGCCGTGCAACGCCTGCTGGAACGAGCAGGCTTCGATCGTGCCGCCGCTGTGTGCTTCACTCGGCGCATCGCCTGCGCTATGCGTGCTGCCGTCGAGAGCGCTGTCCGCGCCTTTATCGTCGGCATCGCCCAGCACGGCGGCGAACATCGCCAGTTGCGATGCGTCGGGCAGCGGCGCTTTTAGCGCAGCGACCATTAGCGACGCAAGCCGTGCGATCAGTTGCAGATCGTTCATCGACTTGCCTTGCGAGAACTCGGCGATCAGGCTGTCCGTGTCGGCGCCAGCGAGCACGCCCGACAGCGCGCCGATGGCGAAGTGCAGCCGCCAGCCCAGTTCCTCGCGCGGCAGATGTGGCAGCGCGCGTTGGAACGCGTCGAAAAAGCGCACGGCCACCGACGCATAGTGGGCGCTGAGAAAGTCGCGAATGAAAGCGGAGGGGTCCGTATAAGCGCGGCCGAGCAAGCGCAGAAAAGCTTTGCCGCCGACGCGCGGATCGCGCGAGAGCCGCAGCGCCGGAATGAACATCGCGCCGAGCACATGCTCACAGGTCAGACGCTCGCCGAGCATCCGGTCGAAGCGTTCGAGCAGCTTCACCCGCTCCTGGTTGAGGCGGTCGAGACGGCGCGACAGCATCGCGTGAATCAACGACTCCTTGCTGCCGAAGTGATAGTTGACGGCCGCGAGGTTGACCTCGGCGCGCGAAGTGATCTGGCGCAGCGACATGGCCTCGTATCCACAATCGATGAAGAGCGCCTCAGCCGCATCCAGGATGCGTGACTTCGTATCGCCGGCGTGCCGGCCTGTTGTGCGACCTGCCATTCGCGTCTCCTGGTTCTCGGCGCCCGCTCTGCGAACAGGCGATTCAAATAGGCATTTGAAACAGCCGTTTTTTTCAGGATAAGAAGGAAGGTCGATCTGAGCAAGGGTCGGATGTCGATTAACTCCTCTAGAAGACCTCGCGCCTGGCGCCCAGCGCGTGTTCGCATCACGGGAATAAAAAAGCCGTTCCGGAGAATCGGAACGGCCTGGCGTGAAAGAGGAACCGTGGTCGGCTTCTAATGCTTAAACCTCTCCTCCAACCGCACTTCCTTGCGCAGGATGGGTGCCGACATGTCTCGCCGACTGGGTCATGTCGATGCCGCGGCGCTCCCGGCTAAACGGAATCAGTGCGCAAATAACGGCGGCGACGATGCCGATCACCACCGCCATGACGAGCGCATAGTTGTTGCCGTGCGCTTCGGCGGCGCTCGCCTGCAGCGGACCGTTGACCGAAGCGATCAGATTGCCCAGCTGATACACGAGACCGGGGAAGGTCGCGCGGATTTCGTCGGGCGAGATCTCGTTCAGATGAACCGGTATGACGCCCCATGCGCCTTGCACGGAGATTTGCATCAGGAACGCGCCGAGCGCGAGCAGCACCGGCGTGCTCGAAAAAGCCCACAGCGGCAGCACCGGAAATGCGATCAGCGCGGCGATGAAGATCGCGCGCTTGCGCCCGATCTTCTCCGACAACATGCCGAAAAAGAGCCCGCCGCAGATCGCGCCGACGTTCAGCGTGATCGTGATCCACGACACCGTATGTGCGTCGAACTGATGCTGGACGCGCAGGAACGTCGGATACAAATCCTGTGATCCGTGCGAGAAGAAGTTGAACGCGGTCATCAGGACGATTGCGTATAGCGACAGCTTCACGTTCTGCTTCAGCGTTGCGACAAGGCCAGGACGCGCCTGCTTCTCGAGCGTCTTGAAGGCGGGCGATTCCGGGACGTGCGCGCGAATGTACAGCACGAGCAGCGCAGGCAGCACGCCGACAAAGAACATGCCGCGCCAGCCGATGTACTGATAGAACACGCCGAACACGACCGAGGCGAGCAGATAGCCGCTCGGATAGCCGGCTTGCAGCAGGCCGGAGACGATGCCGCGCGATTTCGGCGGCACAGTTTCCATGGTCAATGCGCCGCCCACGCCCCATTCGCCTCCCATCGCGATGCCGAATAGCGCGCGCAACACGAGCAGGGTGGCCAGGTTCGGCGAAAAGCCGGACAGCAGTTCGAGCAGAGAGAAGCACGCGATGTTGACCATCAACGTGGGCCGGCGACCGTAGCGGTCCGCGAGCCAGCCGAAAATCAGCGCGCCGACCGGGCGCATCATCAGCGTCAGCATTATGCCGAATGCGACCTCGGGGATTTTCGTATTGAATTCCGCCGCGATATCTTTCAATACAAACACCATTAGAAAGAAATCGAATGCGTCGAGTGTCCAGCCGAGATAGGCGGCAATCGTGACGTTTCTCTGTTCCCGTGTCCAGTTCATTGATGTTCTCCTGGTCTCCAATAACCCGCGGTCGATGTAGAGGTGCCCGGTGCGCCGTATGGCATGGGCTTCGAGCGCGAGTGTACGCTCACCGTTAAGCGGCTGCAGGAAAGAGCGCAGCTTTGTCGGTGTTAATCCTGGGAGCAATTATCGTGCTGAATGCAGGGTCGAAGCTAATCGTCGGTTGGATGTAATTATTGTATTGTGAATGTCTGTGGGAGCGTCGGTGATCTGTAATGGGATTTATTGCCGACTGCCTTTATGCCGGTCGAATTGACTTAGTCGTTTTACGCCCGGCCGACGGCTTCCGGGTTTCGGTCCGGCCTTGTGCGACGGTAGAATGCGAGCGAACCCCGACTGTCGACGTCCGCCAATGGAACCGCCCGAAACACGATGAGTGACACGATACAAGCGCCGTTTTCCATCCTGTTCGTCGATGACGACGAGATGTCGCGCACCCACTTTGCGCGCGCCGTGCGTGACGATTACCGCGTGCACCTCGCGCAGGGCGCCGACGAAGCCATGGCGCTATTGCAGGAATTCGGTTCAGAAGTCGCCGTGCTCGTCACCGACTTTCGCATGCCGGGGCGCGATGGCGGCCATCTGCTGCGCGAGGTTGCACAGGCGTATCCGCAGACCGTGCGCATCCTCGTCACCGCCTACGCCGACAAGGACATGCTGCTGCAAACGTTCAATACCGGCGACCTGTTCCGCATCATCGAAAAACCGCTTCGCATGGAGTCGGTGCGCGAGGTGCTGAAGCAGGCGGTGGCGCGCTATGTCGAGCGCGAAACGCGCCAGCAAAGGCTGCTTGCAATGGACGAGACGCTCGCGTTCCTCGCTCACGAACTCAACACGCCGCTTGCCGCGATATCGCTTTTTGCGCGCTCGGTCGAAAACGATGTTGCTCAGGAATACGACCCGCAGCGTCAACAGGAAATCGGCACTGCGGCTACCTCGATGCTGAACAACGCGCAGTACTGCCTGACGCTGATCTCGTCGTTCTGGGCGACGGTGCACAAAAGCGGCGGCCCACAACCGGCGACCGGCAACGCCGCGCGCGAGGTCAGGGCGACGCGCCTCGTCGCCACGCTACTCGACTCCTATCCGTTCGCCGGTTCGCAGCGCGAATGGATCGGCCTGGAAATGCGAGGCGATTTCGTCGTTCACGCTATGCCGAATTGCGTGGCGCTCGTACTTTCTTCACTGCTGTCGAATGCGTTGCGCGCGCTCGACGGCTGCCCGGCGCCTTCGTTGCGGATCGAAGTGATGAACGGGCCCGAGCCGGAAATCCGCCTGCACGACAATGGTCCGGGTATCGCACCGGAGATCAAGGCGCGCTTGCTGCTCGATCCTGTGACGACGCACGCGGGGCGTGGCGGCCATGGCATGGGCATGATCTTTTGCAACCGCATCATGCAGTCGTTCGGCGGCGGGCTGCGGATCGAATCCACCGTCGGTGAGGGCACCACCGTGACAATGCGTTTTCCCGGCATCAGAGGCCGGGTGCATGACGGCGTGAGCGAAGCGGCGTCGGACAGTCACGCCGCCTGAGCAGTACGCGCTAGTTCTCGCGCACGGCGAGTCCGTCCGTGGTGGTGGGTGCGGGCGTGGTCGTGCTCGTACTCATGCCCTTACGTGCGGTGTCGCCCGGTCCTTCAGGCTGGTCTCGCGCGGCGTTTGCAGACGCCAGATAGCGATACAGCGCGTCGGCCGAACGCTCGCTCAACGCTTCGATCCGCTCGAGCCAGTCCGATTCCGCGGGCCATTCGCCTTCCAGCATGCGTGGATAGATGTGCCGCGTGAACTGGTGCAACGCCTTTGCTCCGACGTTGCCGCTCGCGCCAAGCAGCACATGCAACGCGCCATGCGCGGCGTCGACGTCGCGGTCCGCGGCGTTCGCGCGAAGCTGCGAAGTCAGCGCGCGGATCTGCTCAATCCCATTCGCGAACGATTCGTCGATCAGGCCGAGCGCCGCCAATTCTTCAAGATGAGTGGCGTCGAGCAGATCGTTCTCGCGCACCACGGCGAGACCGCCCGTGCCTGCCGACGCAGCTTGCGCAGGCAACGCCGCCGGGCCTGCCGAGCTAGACGATGATGGCACCTTGGCCGACACCGGCGAGCGCCGCGCCTCGGCCGGCGCGCTGCCGTTGCTGCCACTGCCGGTGCCACTGCCGCTGCGCTGCTGCGCGAACTGTCTCGTCAGGCACGCATAGAGCGCACCGACCTGCACGGGCTTGATCATGACTTCGTTCATGCCCGCGCTGATGCACGCCTGTACCGAGCCGATATCCGACTGGCTCGTCAACGCGATGATCGGCACGTTCGCGTAGCCGTCGGTGCGGGCGCGAATCGCCGCGGCCGTTTCGAGGCCGCCCATTCCCGGCATGTTCATGTCCACCACGATTGCGTCGATGACGACCTCCTCGTCCAGCCGGTCCAGCACGGCCTGACCATGTTCGGCCTCCACGACGCTCGCGCCGAAGCGCTCCAGATAGGCCTTGGCGACGAGCCGGCTGTAATTGTCGTCGTCGGCAACGAGAATCGACTTGCCGGAAAAGTCGTCGAAGCGCTGGTTGAGATGGCGCCGGTTGCCGTTCTCGAAAAGCGCTTGCAGCGACGTGAACAGGTCCATCACGCTGCAGGACTTGCTGATCATGTCGTCCATGCCGGCCCGGCGTGCCAGCACGCGCGCGATGTTGCCGGGCTCGGACGTGTAGGCGGCGACGAGCACGTTCCAGTTCGGATGATTGCGGTCGGTGCGCAGCTGCTCGGTGGCCGAATAGCCGTCGAGCACCGGCATGTTGACGTCCATCAGCACGAGGTCGTATGCCGACGCTCCGCGCAGCATCGCCAAAGCGGCCGCGCCGTTTTCGGCTTCGCTCACCTCGGCGCCCACTTTTGCCAACGTGCGTCGTGTGCGGGCGCGCAGAGCGGCGTCGTCGTCGGCGAGAAGGATGCGTTTGCCGTTGAGCACGCCCGTGGCGCGCTCGACGATTGCACGCTCGTGTGCCGCTACCTCGCTCTCGGTGACGGGCGGAAATTGCAGCGTGAATTGCGTGAACTTGCCGAGCTCCGACTTGCACGCGATGCTGCCGCCGAACGCGCGCATGGCGCGCTGACAGTAAGCGAGCCCGAGGCCCGTACCCGCCGAGTTGCCGGCGGTGCGGAACGGCTCGAACAGATGCGGCAGGATCTCAGGGGCGATGCCGCTGCCGGTATCGCGAACGCTGACGCAATGCCGGTCCACCGTCAGCGTCAGCGTGGCAGAAGGAAGCGGTGCGATGTGATGCAGCGCGTTCTTGATCAGATTGAAAAGGGTGAACAGGTAGACGGTTTCGTCGACCTTGAAGGTGAAATCTTCGAGCACCGCAAGGCGGACCTTGCCGCGTTCCTTCCTGTCGGCGAAGCCGTATTCGTCGAGCGCCTTGCGCGTGGTCGCGCCCGCGCTCAGGTAAGTGAGCGAGTCGGAGCGGATCTGTTTGGCACTGACTTCATCCAGCGTCATTGCGATCACGCGCAGGCCGCGCTCGATCGACAACTGCCCGTGCGCGAGATGCCGGTAAAGCAGCGCTGCGCCCCCACCCGACGGCGCGGATGCGCGGCCATGTTCGGTGAGGGCGGGCAGCGTTTCTTCCACGCGATCCAGAACGTGTTTCAACTGGCTGAGCGGGTTGCGCATTTCATGCGCAATGGACCCGGCCAGTGCCTGCAATGCGCGGTTCTTTTCGACGAAGATGCGCCCTTTGCTGATCGCATGACTGAAGGCCATGCTGCACAGGACGACTACCGGAAGCACCGCGAGGTCCGACTGATTCGCCGTGCTCAGCACGATCGGAGCCGGGGAACTGGCGACCGCAGCCAGACCGCCGGACAGCATGCCGATGCCGATACAGCCCATGAGCAGAAACGGATTGTCGATGCAGAGCGCCATGATGAAGATCATCATGACCTCGGTCATCATCCACATGGTGGAGAAAGAATTCCTGATCGCGAGGAACGTGCAGACGAACGGCAGCACGTAGATCAGACACAGGTGCCAGTAGATCAGCAGGTACTGATTGAACCGTTTGGGCCAGCGCGCCTGAAAGATCAATGGCACACAGATGAGCGCCGCGCTCAGACGCAATGGCAGATTGTCGTACGGCTGCGGCAGGATGTAAGTCCAGACCAGGTAATAGACGGGGTGGCACACGAGGCCGAGTGCGCCTCCCCATCGAATTGCAAACCGGCTTCTTTCCAGCACGTCCTGCATGCTTTCGCGCGGTATTAGCATCTGGCCTCCAGTGACATGTACGAGCCCGTCAATTCATAGTTGCTGTCACACCGAGATCGAGGTTGATCGCCGAGCCGTCCTTTCCGTGAAAAGGTCCGACCGTAAATCCGTACTTTTTCAACAGGCCGTGAGTGTAGGAGACCGACCACACAGGCGGGCTGCCGATGATGAAGTCGGAAGCGATGCCTTCCTGCCAGGCGGCATAGCCCTCGGCGAAACAGGTATAGCAGTCGCGCGTGCTCGGCAGCCTGAACGGGAATCTGGAATCGAGGCCTGCGGGCCCGCGCGCGAAACATTCAATATATAGCGTATGTCCGCGAGACGCGAGTTCCGCTTCCACACTCGCCGCGCGAGGGTGCGAGTCGTCGATCCAGAAGCGGGCCCGCTTGAGGTCCGAGGCGGTGAGATACGGCACGCTGGTGCTGCTCGCGAGGATGGCGCCGTCGAACTGCGGTAAGGCGGTGTCGGGGCTGAACGTATGGACCGACACCTTGGTGCGTCCGAGCAGGTCAGCCGCCATCAGCTCGCGTGCCTGGTCCGCGAGCAGGTTGACCTTGTCCGGCAAGTCGATCAGCACGAGTTCCTTCGGCGCTTCCTTGTACAGCAGGTACTTGGCGACCGTCGTGCCGAGCCGTCCGGCCGCGCCGAAGAGTGCGAGCTTCGTGTTGCCGAATTCCAGATCGAGCTCGTTGCAGCAGTGCATTGCCCAATCTTTGAGCATTGCCGCGGTGGCCGCGTGGCCGGTCGTGATATGCGGCGGCTTCGTTTGCCTTGGCAGCGCGCCATAGTTGCACGCGTAAGGCGTGGAGGCGCCCATCGCAACCATGTTCAAACCGGCCTGACGCGCCAGTTCCAGCGCCGGGAAGAACTGCGTCTCGCGAAACCGCTTGATGCCGCGAGGGCTGCCGAGCCAGAGTTCGAGCGGCACCGGACACGCGATGTTCGCGCCGATCATCTGCGAGCCCGAATAGATCGGCGATGCAATGAACGGCTTGGTGCGCCAAAGCTCTTCTTCGAACGACTCGTTTCTTGTTTTTACGTTGTGGAAGGAGAGGGAAAGCGTATCCCAGTCTGTAGCGTGAAAGAGAAACCCGACACCGCCCTGGCCCGTGGGCAGATTGTCGCGAATCTGCTCCGGGTGGATCGTGTGTTTGAGCGCCAATGGCGCACCGGACGAGGGCAGGCTGGTGGTGCTGCGCCGGTCGTCAATGGTCGATATTTCGTTGTGAAGAGACGTTCCCATTTGGTTTTCCTTTGATTTTCCTTAGGTTGACCCGCGCTGCGAGTCAGCGCGGCTTCGTCAGCCCGCATTGGCTGACGATCCATCAACTCTAGAGAAAACCAATAGTTTTTGTCCGTGTGTTCGTGCGCATCGTCGGTCGGGACGGGAAAAGAGGGGCGCCGGCCTGGCCGCGCATGTCGCGCCGGGCCGGCTGCAGCGCGTTCTGCCGGGCATAGGCGATGCTGGATTGCCGAGGCTGCGCGCGATGGAGGCGACCCCACGCGGGCGACCGTCGACAACGATCTGGCCGCATATCGTTGCGCCGTCTACGACCGGTCGCCGGCGAGATCGGCTATCCCGCCGACGTCGAAGCGGCGCGCGGCCGCCTGCAAGGCCCGGGCTGTGAGCCGGCTACGGGCGGGCCGGTTGCGCCTGCAGACGGCTCCGGCGAAAGCAACGCGATGCGCAGACTCGGCCGGACACCGCATCGGAACCGAAACTGCGAAGCCGACATGCAAGTGTTGGCGACGCGCCCATCCGTACAGGAAACGCACATGAACCGACCGTTCGCCAGCGGCTGCCGCCGCGCTTTCACGTCGTCGATATTCAAGGGCATGTTGCTGCTGCCTTTTGCCGGCCTGTTCACGCCCGAAGCGCGAGCGCAACACAAAACCGACGCACCGCCGCCCGGCTCCCAACGAAGTACCAGAAGCAAGATTCTCGACACCGGTGCCGACGTTTTGCAGAACAAGAAGCCGATCGACGCAATGAGCGCCTATCTGAACGGCTTTCATTTCTACGCCGACGACATGGGCCGACAGGTCGAGGCGCATCACTTCTGCACGCATCTGACCGAGGACTTCCATCAGTGCGTGATCTTCGACTCCAACGAGAGCAACGCGAAGCTGATCGGCATTGAATACATCGTCAGCGAACGCGTCTTCAACTCGCTTCCAGACGACGAAAAGAAGTTGTGGCATAGCCACAATTACGAGGTGAAGTCCGGCGAACTCATTACGCCGCGTATTCCCGATGTCGCTGAACATGCACTGATGCAGGACCTCGTGACGACCTACGGCAAGACGTGGCATACATGGCAGATCGACCGCGACGCGACCTTTCCGCTAGGCATTCCGCAACTGATGATGGGCTTCACACGCGACGGGCAGATCAATACGCCGATGGTTGAAAATCGCGACAAGCGGTTCGATGTATCGACTGCCGGGCAACGGCGCAAGCGCGCGGACATTGCAGAGCGGCCGGTGGTGAATGGTGCGAATGCGTGGCAAAGCGGGACGTCCGTGCAATTGACGCTGGCTGAAGTGCAGGTGAAAAACCTGCGGCGCTGAACGAGCGGTAGTTGACGTCCAGCCGATGCGCGCTGCTGCATGGGCTTTCGAACCTGACCGGCGTGCCACCAAGAGACGTGGCGAAGCGTATCGACAAACTCGTACCGGACTGCATGGTCATTGGCAGCGCGGGCGGCTCAATGGGCTCGATGGAAAACTCGACGGCACGCTCACCGTAACGGAACTTCACAAGCAGTGAGCTTGCCTTGGGCGGGCGGGGGCAGCCATTCGCCGCAAAAATAAATTTCTCATGCGATGGAATACCTGCCCGCCGGCGATGTTTACGTCGGTAACCCGCACGTTTCTTCCAGCTACCAACCACGAGGCCGCTTTGAGTTACACCACGATTCAACCCGCCTGGGTCCGCATCGCACACTGGGTCAACGCGTTAGCCGTCGTGCTGATGGTGATGAGCGGCTGGCAGATCTATGACGCATCGCCTATCTTTGCGGGCTTACAGTTTCCTTCCGCTATCACCTTGGGCGGCTGGCTCGGCGGAGCCTTGCAATGGCACTTCGCGGTCATGTGGCTACTGGTCGTCAATTTTCTCGTCTATGTCGGGCTCAACATCGTATCGGGGCGCCTGCGTCGCAAACTGCTGCCGGTGAGCATCTGGTCGATCGCAAAAGATCTCACGGCGGCGCTGCGCGGCAAGCTGGAGCATGAAGACCTTTCACGCTACAACGCGGTGCAGAAGTTCGCCTACCTCGTGGTGATCGTCGATATTGCCCTCGTCATTCTGTCGGGGCTCGCGATCTGGAAGTCCGTGCAGTTTCCGTTGCTGCGCACGCTGATGGGCGGATACGACAACGCACGAGTCGTGCATTTCGTCGCGATGAGTGTGCTGGTCGCATTCTTCGTCGTGCACATTGCGATGGTCGCGCTCGTGCCGCGCTCGCTGCTCGTGATGATTCGGGGACGCTAACCATGAGCCTTCGCAACAAGTCCACAAAACTCAGCGCGTTTGCGCAGTCTCATGCAGAGACCATCATCAAGGATGCGCGCGGCGAACTCAAGAATCCCGCACGCCGCCTGCTGGGCCAGCGCATTCTCACGCTCGGCGGGATTGCGCTGCTGTCGGGCTGCGATCTGTCCAACGACAAATCCGTGAATACGATGCTGCGCAAGATGTCGTCCTTCAACGACGACGTGCAGGCATTGCTCTTCAGCCCGAACACGCTTGCGCCGACGTATCCCGAGTCGATGATCACGCGCCCGTTTCCGTTCAACGCGTTCTACGATATCGACGACGTGCCCGAGGTCGATGCCGCCAGCTACCGGCTGGAGGTGAGCGGCCTCGCGAATGGTAAGCGCGTGTGGACGCTCGACGAGCTGCACGCGTTGCCGCAGGAAAGTCAGATTACGCGCCATATCTGCATCGAAGGGTGGAGTGCGATCGGCCGTTGGGACGGCGTGCGCTTTGCCTCGTTCCTGAAGCGCGCGGGTGCCGACATCACGGCAAAGTACGTGTCGCTGCATTGCGCGGACAACTACTGGACGAGCATCGACATGCCGACGGCGCTTCATCCGCAAACGCAACTCACGCTTGGCTACGACGGCGGCCCACTGCCGCCGAAATACGGCTTCCCCATGAAGCTGCGCATGCCGACCAAGCTGGGCTACAAGAATCCGAAGCATATCGTCGCGATCAGCGTGACGAACGATTATCCCGGTGGTTACTGGGAGAACCAGGGCTACAACTGGTTCGGCGGTTCCTGATGTTCACTGGCCCGTTCAGGGCTTTGCAGTCCTCTCAACCGTTTCTCATGGAGTGTTCATGTCTATTCGCCTGAAACTCGGCGTCACGCTTGCGGCGCTGTCTTTTGCCGGTGCCGCGCTTGCGCAGACGCCCGCCGCCAAACCGTCGCGCATCCGTGGCGATATCGTCGCGCTCGACGGCGACGTCCTCAAGGTGCATCGCCGCAGCGGCGACACGGTGTCGATCGAACTGAAGCCCGCCGTCACCGTGTCGGCAGTCAAGGCGATGCAGCTTTCCGACATCAAACCTGGCTCGTTCGTCGGCACGGCGGCCACGACCGGCACCGACGGCAAGCTGACGGCAACCGAGGTGGTGGTGTTCCCGGAAGCCGCGCGCGGCACGGGCGAAGGCCACTATGACTGGGACCTCGGCCCGAACAGCACGATGACCAATGCGAACGTCGACACGGTCGTTCAGGGCACGAGCGGCCGGAACCTGAAGCTGTCGTACAAGGGCGGCAATAACGAGGTGACGGTGCCGCCGAATGTACCTATCGTGACCTTTACGACGGCCGCGCGCACCGACCTGACGCCGGGCAAGAAGGTGTTCATCGTGGCGACGGCGGCGTCGCAGGGTACTTATGTCGCTCAGCGTGTGGTTGTCGAGAAGGATGGCGTTGCGCCGCCGATGTAAAGCGCACGATGTAAAGTGCATTGACGTACGGAGGGCCGACCGCATTGGGTGTCTCACCAACGGGTACGGCCTTCCAGCAAGCAGCACAGCTGGCTTCCGGGCAACGACCCGGCGAATCGCTCGGGCAATCGCATTGCCACTTGCCGGACCAGCGAAGGTCCGCTCACAGTCCGAGGCAAATCGCGCCGGCGGCCACGACCACGCAGGCGAGCCAGCGCTTGCCGCTCACCGTTTCGCCGAGAAACATCCGCCCGATCAGCACCGCGAACACCACGCTGGTCTCGCGCAACGCCGACACCGTTCCCATCGCGCCCGACTGCATCGCCCATATGACGATGCCGTATGCCGCGACCGATACAACGCCGCCCATTAGCGAGGAGCCGACCGCCATTGGCGACGAGCGTATCGGCGTCCATAGCGCGGGCACGCCGCGCATCGCGACGAACAGCACCGGCATCAGCCAGTAGAAGAGGAACATCCATGCGGTGTAGGCAAGCGCTTCGCCGCCCGACAGGCGCACGCCTATGCCGTCGATCACGGTGTAAAGCGCGATCGTCGCGCCGGTGGTGAGCGCGGCCAGCACGCCGGCGCGCGACACGCTTCCCGCTTCGAGCGCGATCGCAATGATGCCGCCGGATATCATCACGATCCCGATAGCACGCAACGGGCCGATCGCCTCGTGCGCGAAGAGCGCCGCGCCGAGCGTGACCAGAAGCGGCGACGAGCCGCGGGCGATCGGATACGCTTGCGCCAGATCGCCACGGCGGTAGGCCCGCACGAGGCTTGCGTTATAGCCGATATGCACGAGCCCCGACGCGACGATATACGGCCATGCCGCGGCCGCCGGCAACGGCGCGAATGGAATGATGAGCGTGGCGATCGCCGCGATGGCGATGCTCATCCACGTCATGGAAAGGAAGCGGTCGCGATTGCCGTGCAGCAACGCGTTCCAGCTTGCGTGAAGCAACGCCGCGAAAAGGACCAGGCCGCCCGTATAGCTGAGCATGCGCGATCAGGCCGCGGGCGCAACCGATGCGCCGGCAATCCGATGGCGCGCGAGCGATTCGGCCACGAATCCCGACGCCTTCATTTCCTCGACGAAGCTGCGTAGTGCGGAAGCCGCCGCTTCACCGCGGCTTTTCGGCGTGCCCATTGCCTGTTGAATGACCATGAAGCGCTCGTCGAGAAGCCGCAGTCCCGATGCGTTGCGCGCATCGGCTTCGAGTTGCTGCTTCACGCCGGCCGCGACTTCGAGACCCTGTTCGAGGAACGTCTGCACGACCGTCGGGGAGGTAGGCGCACGAACGATCTGCGCGGCCTTCAGCTCGCGTGTGAGGAAGAGGTCATAGGCGCTGCCTTTGCCGACCGCGACGCGGTTGTGCGGCTGATCGACGTCCTCGTTCGTTCGGACGGGCGAGTCGTCGCGCACCAGATAAAAGCCCTCGATCAGCACGTACGGCGCGGTAAATGCAATCGTCTCGCCACGTAGCGGATCGACCGCGAAGAAGCCGAAGTCGGCACGCTCCTCGCTCACGGCCTGCACCGATTTGCCCGCTGCGTCGAACACCACCAGTTCCAGTTCAACGCCGAGCTTTTGTGCGAACGCCCGCGCCAGATCAACCGATACGCCGAATGGTTCGCCGGTATTTGGGTCCTGGTTAGCGAGAATGGGGTTGCCCAGATTGATCGATGCCCGCACTTTGCCGGCAGGCGTGAACGACGAGACAACGGCTTGATCGATGGTCATGGTGTTCCCGTATGGTGTTCCCGCACGGTATTCCGGGTAGGCGCGGGCCGCATGAGTTGAGGAAACGGTTCGAGGTTCGGGGATCGTGCTGATGCGAGGACAGTGCGTCGAGCGTTCTGTCCCGTTCCATCTTAAAGAAAATTGGCGGACTTGCCCAGGCGGCCGGCAACGTGCCATGGCACCTTCGATTGCGGGCCGGCTCCAGCGTCCGATCATTGCAAACTCTGTAAGTGATAACCGACCTGGGCTAGTCTTTCCGCTCACGTTTTGCAGGCTCGTTATGGGCGGCATCGTCGTTCTCTGCATCACGCTATTTTTCGTCGGCCACTTCGCGATTCGCGACGAACGGTGAATTGGTATCGCTGCCACCTTCACGCGGCGCGGTTCGCGCTTCCTTGGCGAGGTTTTCATACTGCCTGCGAAAGCGTGTCAGGTCTTTCTCCTCCAGTTCTTCAAGATCGAGCAGCGCGTTATGGGCGCCTTCGATTGCGCAGAGCGCATAGGAGAGGTGGTCGGGCTCGGTCTGATCTGAGTGTTTCGCGTGCGTGCCGTTGACGGTGACTGTCTGCTCGGTGATATTCTTTTCGTTGCCTGGTTTGCGTTTGCTCTGCGCTTGCCCCGTGCTTGCTCCATGCTTGCAAAGGCGGCGACGGCAGGGCGCTTTCCCTCATTGCTTGAAGACCGCACGAACGGCAAGGACCGGCGCTTATGAACGATCAGCGAGATCTGGCACCCGACAGCACCGCGGCCCGCGTTGCGCTGTGGCGGGCGCTGCACAAGGAAGTCGACGACGCGCCGCATGTTTTCGACGACTCGGTCGGCCTCAAGCTGCTGTCTCCCGGCGACGACTGGCGCCAGCGCGGCGACATGGACCCGCAGTTCACGCGTCCGTTTCGTGCGTCGATCGTGGCGCGCGCACGTTTCATCGAAGACCTTGTGGTCGAACAGACGGCGCGCGGGATCGGCCAGTATGTGATTCTGGGGGCGGGGCTCGACAGTTTCGCGCAGCGCAGGCCGGAGATTGCTTCGCGCCTTACGATATTCGAGGTCGATCAGCCGGGGCCGCAGGAGTGGAAACGTCAGCGGCTCCGCGAGCTTGGCTTCGGCATCCCGCCATGGCTGCGCTTTGTGCCGGTCGATTTCGAGGCTGGCGAAGCATGGCAGGACCGGCTCATGGCGCACGGCTTCGACGACAGTAAGCCGGCAATCGTTGTCTCGACGGGCGTGAGCATGTATCTCACGCGCGATGCAAATGCGGCCACGCTGCGCCAGATCGCGGCCTTCGCCCGCGGATCGACGCTCGCCACGACGTTTCTGCTGCCGCTAGACATGGCGGATCCCGAAGTGCGCCCTGGACTGAGAATGGCAGAGAAGGGCGCGCGCGAAAGCGGCACGCCCTTTCTCAGTTTCTTCACGCCGGCCGAGATGCTGGCCCTTGCCCACGAAGCCGGCTTCGCGCAGGCGCGGCACGTCTCTGCGGCCGACCTTACGCAACGCTACTTCGTCAACAGAAGCGATGGCTTGCGTCCGCCGAACAATACCGAGGAATTGGTAGTAGCGAATACCTGACCACGTTCCTCACATGCGTCGCGATAAGGCCGGCGACTTGCGCGTCACACCAGCAACCGGATCGCGAGCCCCGCCGCGCCGCACACCAGCACCACTGGTATCACCCCGACCTTGAAGCGAAAGAGCGCGAGCGCAGCCGCCAGCCCGATGACGAGCGATAACCAGTCGAAGCTCCCATGCAGGCCATGCGGCCATAAAACGTGCAGGGCAAAGAAGACGGCAAGATTCACGATCACGCCGACGACCGCGGCCGTGATCGCAGTGAGCGGCGCGGTGAATTTCAGATTGCCGTGCGTGGTCTCGATGAACGGGCCGCCCAGCAGGATGAACATGAACGAAGGCAGAAAAGTGAAGAACGTCACGATCGTCGACGCGACGACGGCGGACAGGAGCAGCGCGTCCGGACCGAATATCGCTCGCGTCCATCCACCGACAAAGCCGACGAAAGCGACGACCATGATCAGCGGGCCGGGCGTCGTCTCGCCGAGCGCAAGACCGTCGATCATTTGAAGCCCCGTGAGCCAATGCTGATGCTCGACCGCGCCCTGGTAGACGTAAGGCAGAACCGCGTACGCGCCACCGAATGTAAGCAGCGCTGCCTTCGTGAAAAACCAGGCCATTTGCGTGAGCGCGCCGTTCCATCCGAAAAGGGCGGTTAGCGTACCGATCGTCACCAGCCATATGAGGACAAAGCTTGCCAGGACGATAAAAAAGCGCTTCCAGGTAAAGATCGCGTGGCGAGGCGTCGGCGTGTCGTCGTCGATCAGCGCCGGGCCGTGAAGCTGCGCAGCGGCGCCGTGCTTGCTGCCAATCACGAACGTGCCGGGCGCATATTTCCCTCCAACGTAACCGATCACGCCCGCCACGAGAACAATCAACGGGAACGGCACCTTCACGGCGAAGATGGCAAGAAACGCCGCAGCGGCGATCGACCACAGCCAGGCATTCTTAAGCGCGCGCGAGCCGATCCGATATGCGGCGAACACGACGATCGCAGTCACGGCCGGCTTGATTCCGTACAGCACGCCGGCCACAGCCGGGACGCTGCCGAACACCAGATAGATCCACGACAGGCCCATCAGAATAAATAGCGACGGCAGCACGAAAAGGCCGCCCGCGATCACGCCGCCCCACGTGCGATGCATGAGCCAGCCGATGTAGGTCGCCAGTTGCTGCGCCTCGGGTCCGGGAAGCACCATGCAGTAGTTCAACGCATGCAGAAAGCGCTTTTCCGAGATCCAGCGCTTTTTCTCGACGAGTTCCTGGTGCATCAGCGCAATCTGCCCGGCCGGACCGCCAAAGCTTATGAAGCCGAGTCGCAGCCAATACCAGAATGCAGTGGAGAGCGGAACGCGGGCGACGTCGTCTTTCATCAGATGGTCCTGTTCGTTTTGCCTGGTGCTGGAGCGCGGGCTTCGACCGGTCGCAAGTATCTTTTGGCTAGCGAGGGTCTCAAGGGTGTTCGGGCGATGACGATTCGCCACTCAAGACCGGCTTGCTGACTTTAAGCTTTCCGGTCACTGACGATCTGGTCATTGATTCGTCCGGTCATTGTCCCCTTAACCGCATGACGGAACGTGCCGCGCAGTCTAGCAGTTAAGGCACGCTGCGCGGTTTGGCTTGTACCGATGCCGCCAGTTTCCTCGCTTCGACGAGTGCTTCGCTGATGGCGCTCAGCACTTTGTCGCGCGCGGCGTCGTCCTGCTGACGCAAGGCGAACGAAGGATGATACGTTGCGATTCCCCAACCGCCTTCGAGCTCGAACGGCTTACCAATATAGTCGCGCAAGCTCGCCTTTTCGCGCAGCAACGCATTGAGTGCCGTTGCGCCCAGAGCGACGATGACCGATGGCCGAACCGTTTGCAACTCCTGATCCAGCCAATACGAACATGCTTCGACCTCGCGTTGCGCGGCGGTTTTGTGCAGCCTGCGCTTGCCGCGAGGTTCCCATTTGAAGTGCTTGACCGCGTTCGTCAAATAAAGCTGCTCACGCGACAGGTCGGCGCGGACGATCGCGAGGTCTAGCAACTGTCCCGCCGGCCCGATGAAAGGCTCGCCGCTCAGATCCTCCTGATCGCCGGGCTGCTCACCGATCAGCATGATGCGCGCGTCACGAGGCCCCGAACTGCCCACGGCTTGCGTCGCATTGCGCCACAGGTCGCAACGCCGGCAGGCGTCCAGCGACGATGGCTGATCGCGGGCGGGCTGAGCGAATTCGGCTTCGACAGGAATGGACTTGCCGCCGAGCGCCGCGACCCCGCTCGCTTGCGCAACGCGCCGCGCGCCGCTCTTTGCTTCGCTGATCATGGCGGGAATCAGATGGCCTTCCGGCAGCCCTTTCCAGAACCGCACCGGCATGTGCTGTTCGAGCGCGGCTTCGTTCAGACGCGCAGGATTGAAGGTGCTGCGGTAGTACGCGAGCCACAACGCCTCGGCTTCGTCTTCAGTGTCGCAGCGATGCTCGTGGCGCAGAGCAGGGCGCGCTTCGATATGTAGTTGCTGGCCGTTCCAGAACGCGGCGCCGTGAGGCGTCGCGATTATCCAGGACGAGCGCCCCATGCGTTGCGCGAAATGTTCCGCGGCCCACGCGAGAACGTCGTGTTCCGGTTCGTACCAGGCTATGTACCCGGGTGTTTGAGCGTCCGGTTTCTGCTTGCGAAAGCGCACGTACGCAATCATGTCGTGCTTCGCACGACGCACCGCTTTAGCCATCCGGTAGAGCCGGGCGCCGTCGACGTCGGCTGGCGACGCCGCCGCGCGATCGCCGCATTGCCAGCGCCAAAGCACCTTGTAGAGGAACGCCCATCGGTCCGGCCGCCGATACAGCGCCGCATCGTGCAGCAGCGCCGACAGTTCTTTCGAGACGTGAACGGCCGGGCCGTCCGACCCGAGCTCCGGGTTGCCGGAGGTGTCACCGTAATCGAGTGCCGTTTGACCAGACAGCGAACCATCACCACCCGCGCCTTCTTTAACGCGCCACTCGATCGACTCCGGCGCAAGCCCTTGAGCCAGCGCAACGAGAGTCGCTGCGCGCCACGCGGCAAAATGGTTTTCGATCGCGATGCAATGAAGCACGGCACGTCACCACAACTGCATTTGCGTTTGCATTGGCGGCGTCAGGATTCGCCGCAGATGCGCCGACGACGCGTCGTGCATGGCCGCGCGATAGTCTTGTGTAACGACGAACGGCTTGATCTTTTCCAGCGGACACCGCAGGCGCACCAGGTCTTCATAGCGCACCCGCCGGGAGCGCCGCAATTCGACCAACCGCTTGGCATTGCGCATGCCGATGCCCGGCACCCGCGCGATCATGCGAAGCGGCGCGCGGTTCAGGTCGACCGGGAACTGGTCGCGATGCCCGAGCGCCCATGCGAGTTTCGGATCCATGTCGAGCGGCAGATTGCCTGGTTGTTCGAACAGTTCCGCGACGTTGAAACCGTAGCCGCGCAACAGAAAATCTGCCTGGTACAGCCGATGTTCGCGCAGCAGCGGCGGCGCCTCGCCCGGGACCGCCGAAGGACTGTCAGGGATCGGGCTGAATGCCGAGTAATACACGCGCTTAAGCTTGTACGACCCGTACAGCGTTTCCGCGGTCTGCAGGATGGTGCTGTCGTTCGTCTGATCCGCGCCGACGATCATTTGCGTGCTTTGGCCGGCAGGCGTGAACCGGGGCGCTTTTGCGTCGCCCAGCGCCTCTTCCTGCGCAAGCCGGATCGACCCCATGGCGAGCTTGATCGTGCGCACGTCTTTCTCCGGTGCAAGGCGTGCGAGACTGCCTTCGGTCGGCAATTCGATGTTCACGCTCAGACGGTCGGCATAGCGGCCGGCTTTGGCGATGAGTTCGGGGTCTGCGTCGGGGATGGTTTTCAGATGAAGGTAGCCGCGAAACTGGTGATCTTCTCGCAGCGACTGCGCTACGCGCACCAGTTGCTCCATGGTGTAATTCGACGACCGAATGATGCCTGAACTTAAAAACAGCCCGTCAATGTAGTTGCGCCGATAAAAGTCGAGCGTGAGGTCCACAACTTCCTCAGGCGTGAAGCGCGCCCGCGGCACATTGCTCGAACGCCGGTTGACGCAGTACTGACAGTCATACAGACAGAAATTGGTGAGCAGGATTTTCAGCAGCGACACGCAGCGCCCGTCTGGCGTGAAGCTATGGCAGATACCGGCGCCGGTGCTGGCGCCCAGACCTTCCGTGCCGCGCGACGCGCGCTTAGGCGCGCCACTACTGGCGCACGATGCGTCGTATTTGGCCGCGTCGGCCAATACTTCGAGCTTCTTCTGCAATTCCACGTTGCCGCCGATACTGTATGGATGTACAGTATTGTACGTGGGCAGTTCGCAAGCGCAAGCGTTTTTTGGCAGGGTCGGCGGCGGGGTTGAGTGCTCGCTGGCGTGCTGTCGGACTGTGCGGTTACTGCTTGGTTGCTTGTCGTTGCTTGGTCGTTGCTGGTAGTTCGCTGGCGTCCGCCAGTTCGGTTCATGTGAAGGGGGATTCGTGTAGATGCCGGATTTCAGCACGCAGGAGCAAGATGCCTGAACAACTGTGGTTGCCCGGGCTCGAGGCGCCGCCAACGCCAACAGACGGCTTGTTTTTCGCTGTCTTCCCGGATGCGAATACCGCGGCCAGCATTTCAAAGCTAGCGCAAGAGCTTTGCGGAGAGGCGCGCGCCCGCAGTAAGCCGCTTGCCGCCGGTCGTTTGCACGTCACGCTGCGTCATATCGGCAATTTCGCGGGCGGCCTGCCGCCGGCACATGTGGAGGCCGCAATGCAAGCGGCTGCCGCGGTCCGCATGGCGCCCTTTAGCGTCGAGTTCAATACGGCGGAGAGTTTCGCGTCGAAACCGCGGCCGGGACCGTTAGTGTTGACAGGGAGTGAGGGCGTGTTGGGTCTGCATCGACTTCATGACGCATTGGCGCAAGCGCTGCACGTCAATGGCATCGAAAGCCGCGCCGGTTCCGCGGCAGTGGCTTATACGCCGCATGTCACGTTGGCTTACGGCTTGCCTTGGGCCGCCGCGCGTCCGGTTGAGCCGGTCTGCTGGAATGTGCGTGGTTTCGCGTTGATACACAGTTTATTGGGGCGTACCCGGCATATTGTGCTTGCGCGCTGGTCGCTTGAAGATGCCGCGCCTTAGTGGCGTCGGCACGACGATTGGTTGGTCGTGAAGAGGAACATGAAAGGGGATGGGCAGCGAGGCGCGAGTTGGGCTTTCGTTTTTTTTGGGGATTCGGCGTGTGTTTAGAAGCGCATCCCAGTAGCGCAAACGCCGCCGAAGCCACCGCCGCTTCCGCCGGCTCCGCCGCAGAATACTGCGCAGCCGGAAAGCAAGGCGGACATCGCTGCGGCTACACATACAGCGCGTAGGGTCGTCTTGAATGAGCGTCCGTCGACGCGGGCACGACTCGCGAGCGCTGAAGCGCGGCGTTCGCGCGCCCGGATTGCGGGCGACGGTGCAGTGTCCGTAGCAGTGATTCGTGCTGCGTGGTTAAGGCGTGAGTGTGTCATTTGCAATTGCATGATGGATGGCAGAAAAAGCAGGAAATAGAGAAGCGAAGTAGGTGAGCGAGGTAGGCGAACGAGGGAGCGAAGCAGGCCGCCAAAGCACGCCGCGAGCGTGCCGCGCAAAGAGTGTCGAAGCCTAGCTTGCATCCATTCGAGACTCCAATACGCAAAATCCGAAAAGCCGGCGGGTCGGGTGAATCCGGCGAAAGGAACACTCGTGCGCTCCCTGATAGAATGCTTGGGCCGCAACGTAGTGGATTGCAGATGAGATTGCTTGATGCATTAGTCGAACAGCGTATTGCCGCCGCCGCCGCACGTGGCGAATTCGACAATTTGCCGGGCGCAGGCGCGCCGCTCACCCTGGACGACGATGCTCTGGTCCCGGAAGAAGTGCGCGTCGCCAACCGGATTTTGAAAAACGCGGGGTTTGTGCCCCCCGCAATGGAGCAGTTGCGCGCGTTGCGTGACTTGCAGGCCGAACTGAATGCCGTGAGCGATCAGGCTACGCGGTGCCGTCTTCAGGCTCGCATCCTGGCTCTCCATATGGCGCTCGAATCGTTACGCGGAGGCCCTTTGGTGCTGCCGCGCGAATATTGCCGCCGGATTGCAGAGCGATTGTCCGAGCGAGCCTCCAACAGCGATATGTCCGCGGTAGAAAGCTCTGCCGCGAATGTCGCCGGCTCGAGGACACAGTGAGCGAGCCCGTCGTCGGTCGCGGGGCCTTGGGCTCGAACTTGGACTGGATCGAGGCAGGAAAGGAGCCGGATATGCCGCCTGTTACTGTCGGTGGTGTTGTCACCATCGTCGGTGACTTCGCAAATAGCGAGCCGGGTGTCGCTGCCGCGCCGCCCATCGCCTCGTCCAATCCCCCCGAGCGGCTCGCAACGGCTGCCGACCCCACCGCCAACCCCACCGTCTCCGACCGCGACCGCCGGTTCATGGCCCTGGCGCAAGCTGCCGCCGAAGAAGCGCGGGCGGCTGGTGAAGTGCCCGTTGGCGCAGTGCTCGTGCGTGGCGATGAAGTGATTGCGAAAGGTTTCAACCATCCGATTGGCGCGCATGACCCTTCGGCGCACGCGGAAATGGTCGCGTTGCGTGCCGCGGCACAGGTCGCGCAGAACTATCGCTTGCCGGGCTGCGAACTCTATGTGACCCTCGAACCTTGCCTGATGTGCGCGGGTGCCATCATGCACGCCCGTATCGCGCGCGTGGTGTTCGGCGCTCGCGATCCGAAAACAGGGGCGTGCGGCAGCGTCGTCGACGCATTCGCAAACCCGCAGTTGAATCATCACACTCAGGTGACCGGCGGCGTGCTCGAAAGCGAATGCGGCGCTGCGCTGAAGTCGTTCTTTGCCGAGCGGCGGCGTGCGAGCCGCGAAGCACGCGCGGCGGCACGTGCGGCCGACGTCGCGGAAAGAGACCCGTCCGACACACCCTGAATCGCAACGCTCTCCAAACCGCGCGGAACACTTAGACCAGAGCCTATCGATGAGCGTCCACCGTACCTTCAACCTGATTGCGCCTTCCGGCTATCCGCAAGAGGCGGACGTGCTCAACCGAGCGTTGCAGCGCCTGCGCGCACAAGGGCATCGCGTGGAAGGAGTAGATGCGACGCGGCGTCGTTATCAACGCTTTGGCGGCACCGACGGCGAACGCGCGGCGGATTTGAACCGGCTCGCGGATGCTTCCCGCGCGTTGCCGGACATCGTCCTCGCCGTGCGCGGCGGATACGGCGCGGCGCGCATTCTGCACGGCCTCGATTACGATGGGTTGCAACGTCGTCTGAACGGCGAGCCGGTTGCGCTGGTGGGCCACAGCGACTTCACGGCGATTCAGCTTGCTCTGCTCGCGCGCGCCGGCTTGAAAACGTTCAGCGGCCCGATGCTGATGAGCGACTTCGGCGCAGAACATGTCAGCGACTTCACCATGCAGCACTTCTGGTCCGCGCTGACAAAGCCGACGCTAACCATTGCGAGAAACGTGCCGCAAGCGCACTCGGTGGACGTCTCGGGCACCTTCTGGGGCGGTAATCTGGCGGTGCTCACGTCGCTCGTCGGCACGCCTTATATCCCGTCGGTGCAGGGCGGGGTGCTGTTTGTCGAGGATGTCAACGAGCAACCGTTTCGCATTGAGCGGATGCTTTATCAACTGCATCTGTCGGGCATTCTCGGCGAGCAGCAGGCGCTCGTGCTTGGCGATTTTTCCGGCGGCAAGTCGTACGACTACGACAACGGCTATGACCTGCAAGCCATGATCGACCAGATGAGGTCGGTGATCGGCATTCCGATCGTCACCGGCTTGCAGTTCGGCCACGTGCCGGACATGCTTACGCTGCCGGTGGGCGCCGACGCGCACCTGGTTGCAGATGCAAACGGCTTCAAGCTGACGTTGTCGAATTATCCCTGCCTGCGTTGAGCGGACGCTAGCAAAGCGGTGCTGGCGAGACCGCCTTTTCGCCAGTCCTTTGCGTGGCCCGGGGCCGGCAAGTGCGGCTTTTCAGTAAAGCCCGAAGACCACCGCGCTCGACTATTTTGTCGACAAAATGCGCCGCGCCAGCGACGTCAATCATCATACTGAATCCAGCCTTCCCAGTCGCTGCAAGGATTCCAGCCAAGCAGCCTGGCGTCGCCGCACGCCGCGCCTCAAAGATTGTCGATGATGCCAACAAAAATTGTTGACAATCTTTATGTCCATCCTATTATGACCTTCGTACCGAGACACATATCATGTCCGACACCGAATCAGTCAACGCAAATAGTTCGAGGCACGAAGCAATTGCAGAGCGCATTCGCGCAGCGATTCTCGAGCATCGGCTGGCGCCGGGCGCGAAGCTGACCGAAGCGCAGTTGTGCGAAGTGTTCGGTGTGAAACGTGGTCCGATCCGGCAAGCGCTAGCGCAACTGGCGACCGATCATCTTGTGGATCTCGAGCCGAATCGCGGTGCGTTTGTCGCGAGCCCGTCGCTTCAGGAGGTGCATGAGGTGTTCGAGATGCGCCGCATCATCGAGTTGGCCGTCGTCGAAAAAATCTGCGGCGGGCATGGCATGCGGCGGTTGAAGAGCATTGGCAGCATGATCGGCCGCGAACGCAAGGCGTTCGAAACCCGCGATTTTTCGTCGTGGATTCGTCTGTCCGGCGAGTTTCACACGGAACTCGCTCAGCTAACCGGCAACACCGTGCTGTGTGACTGCCTGAACGGACTCGTGGCGCGCTCCACGCTGATTTCAGCGTTGTACGAGTCATTGGGGCGAAGCCCGTGTTCGTTCGAAGACCACGAAGCGATTCTCGCCGCGCTTGACGCCGGCGATGCAAAAGAAGCGGCGGCGCTCATGTCGCGCCATTTGCAAAGCGTCGAGTTGAAGATGCTGGAGCGGCCCGCACGTGGCGCAGCCGATCTGCACGAGGTATTCGGCGCGGTTAACGGCGCCGGCAAGGCGTCATCTAAAGACTCGCCTAAAGAGTCATCTAAAGCATCACCCAAACAGTCACTGAAGGCCAAGTCCGCGCCAAGCTGAGGCAAGCGGCCGGCGTCCGCCCGTTGCTGGTGCGCGCCGCACTGAACTGAACGGATTGATCGAGCATTGCAAGGCGGCCCTGCGCGGGCGCTGCCGGCTTGCGCGCGCACGTCCGTCGCCTGCGCGACGGGCCTTGAATGCAGTAACGCATTGCCGGACATCCGCGGAAGGGCGGCAATGCGATAACCACAAGTACTTCAGTACGGAGACAACCGCGGCGTGGCCATGGCGGCGGCTCGAGCCTCGTTCGTCCAGAACGACGCAAAGCGCGAGCGAGACGCCAGAGCCGCAACTGGCATGGCCAATGCAATGCCCTTCGATTCGCAATCGACGGTTCCATCACAAGGAGGAATCATGGCTCAGTTCAGCGCAGCGCCCGGCAGTTCAGCAATCCCCCCTTATGCAGACGGTGACGCCGCCGGCGATGTGTCCATGCCGGCCGGTTACAGCGAGCGGTTATACAACAAGGACCTGGCGCCGCTGCGTCACCAGACCTGGGGCGCCTACAACATCTTTGCGTTCTGGATGTCGGACGTGCACAGCGTCGGCGGTTACGTGTTTGCCGGCAGCCTCTTCGCCTTGGGGCTGACGAGCTGGCAAGTGCTGATTGCGCTGCTGGTGGGCATTGGGATCGTCAACCTGTTGTGCAACATGATTGCGAAGCCGAGCCAGGCCAACGGCGTGCCGTATCCGGTTGCGTGCCGTGCGACCTTCGGCGTGCTCGGCGCCAATGTTCCCGCGGTGATTCGCGGTCTGATCGCGGTCGCGTGGTACGGCATTCAGACGTACCTGGCCTCGAGCGCGCTGGTGATCGTCGTGCTGAAGTTCGTCCCGCAGTTGCTGCCCTATGCGGACGTTCATCGACACGGCTTCATGGGCCTGTCGGCGCTCGGCTGGTCCGGCTTCATGTTGCTATGGGTGCTGCAGGCACTGGTCTTCTGGCACGGCATGGAGACGATCAAGAAGTTCATCGACTTCGCGGGCCCGGCCGTTTATGTCGTGATGTTCATTCTGGCCGGCTACATGGTGTATCGGGCCGGCTGGCGCAACATCGGCATCAACCTGGGCGGCGTCAAGTATCACGGCATGCAGGTATTGCCGGTGATGATCACGGCAACCTCGCTGGTCGTGTCGTACTTCTCCGGGCCGATGCTGAATTTCGGCGACTTTTCGCGCTACGGCAAGAGCTTTCGCAGCGTACAGCGCGGCAATTTCTGGGGGCTGCCGGTCAACTTCCTGGCGTTTTCGCTCGTGACCGTGATCACGACCGCGGCGACGCTGCCGGTGTTCGGTCAACTGATTACCGACCCGGTGGAAACGGTGGGCCGCATCGACTATCCGACGGCGGTGATTCTCGGCGCGCTGACGTTCACGATTGCGACTATCGGCATCAATATCGTCGCGAATTTCGTGTCGCCGGCCTTCGACTTCTCGAACGTGGCGCCGAAGCTCATCAGCTGGCGTGCGGGCGGCATGCTCGCGGCGGTCGCTTCGATCTTCATCACGCCGTGGAATCTGTTCAACAACCCTGCAGTGATTCACTACACGCTCGACGTGCTCGGCAGCTTCATCGGACCTTTGTACGGAATCCTGATCGTCGATTATTACCTGGTGAAGCGCCAGAAGATCGTCCTCGACGATCTGTACACCGTGGCGCCGACGGGAACGTACTGGTATCGAAACGGCGTTAACTACCGCGCGGTTGCTGCACTGCTGCCGGCTGCGGTCATCGCGGTGCTGTGCGTGATGGTGCCGTCGCTCGACGGTATGGCGAATTTTTCGTGGTTCATTGGCGCGGGCCTCGGGGCACTGTTCTATCGCGTCCTCGCTCGCTGAGCATCGAGGCGCGGGCCATGCTGTGACAGCAATGACAGGTGGCGGCCGACGGTGACAGCGCCGCGGTCATTGCAGTCGAAAAGGAGACAAGATGCGCATCAAACTGATCAACCCGAACACGACCCAACGCATGACCGACGCAATGGGCCGCTGCGCGCGAGAAGTGGCCGCGCCGGGCACCGAAGTGATTGCGGTCAGTCCGACAATGGGACCGCCGTCCATCGAAGGCTATTACGACGAAGCGCTTGCCACGCCCGGTCTGCTCGCCGAAGTGATGGCGGGCGAGCGCGAGCACTGCGACGGCTACGTGATCGCCTGTTTCGGCGATCCTGGTCTGTACGCTGCACGCGAGCTGGCGCGCGGACCAGTGATCGGCATCGCGGAGGCGGCCATGCACGCGGCAAGCGTGCTGGCGCCCGGTTTCTCGGTGGTGACGACGCTTGCGCGCACGTGCGGGATGGCGTGGCATCTGGCCGAGCGCTACGGCATGCGGCGTTTCTGCCGCAACGTGCGGGCGACCGACGTCGCGGTGCTCGACTTGGACAAGCCCGGCTCGGCGGCACGGCGCATCATCCTCGACGAGTGCCGACGTGCGCTTGCCGAGGACGGCTCCGACGCGATCGTGCTCGGTTGCGCGGGCATGGCCGAGCTGTGCGCGGAGATCGAAGACGCGCTCGGCGCGCCGGTGATCGAAGGCGTGACGGCGGCCGTCAAATGGACCGAGGCGCTGATCTCGCTGCGTCTTTCGACGGCCAAGCGCGGCGACTACGCGCGCCCCTTGCCCAAACGCTATGACGGCGCGCTGGAATCGTTCAGTCCTGGCGCGACGGATCAGAATCCCGCGCCGCCGCGTGTTGTCAAAGCGGACTCGTTGCGGGTAAACACCAGCGAATCCGAGCCGCACATACATTCAGTCTGACACGCACTATCTGCCGGGGTGTATGGGCGCACCCGGGCGTTTTCGCTACACTGGTCCAACTCGGCGCGGGCTGCCCGACATGCTTTCCGACGCTGCCCCGGCTATTGCCGCTGTAACACGAGGCACGCCGGCGGCAGCTTTCCAACGCACCTTGCCAGCACAACGTATCGTCACCACGCATTCGTCAAACCATGGCACTCGACCCCAACTATCCACGCGATCTGATCGGCTACGGCCGCCACCCGGTGCAAGCGAACTGGCCAGGGCGAGCGCGCGTCGCAGTGCAATTCGTCCTTAATTACGAGGAGGGCGGTGAGAACTGCGTGCTGCACGGCGATCCTGGCTCGGAGCAGTTCCTGTCGGAGATTGTCGGCGCAGCGGCGTATCCGGCGCGTCACATGAGCATGGAGTCGATATACGAATATGGCTCGCGCGCAGGCGTATGGCGCATTCTTCGTGAATTCGAAAAGCGCGCGCTGCCGCTTACGGTTTTCGGCGTCGGCATGGCGATCGAACGGCATCCCGAACTCGCGCGCGCGTTCGTCGAACTCGGTCATGAGATCGCGTGTCACGGCTATCGCTGGATTCACTATCAGGACGTATCGCCGGAAAAGGAAGCCGAGCATATGCGGCTCGGCATGCAAGCCATCGAACGTGTCACGGGTGAGCGGCCGCTTGGCTGGTACACCGGCCGCGACAGTCCCAACACGCATCGGCTGGTCGCCGAATATGGCGGCTTTCTGTACGACTCCGACTACTACGGCGACGACTTGCCGTTCTGGATGGATGTGCAAGTGACAGGCGGCACGACTGTGCCTCAACTGATCGTGCCGTACACGCTCGACACGAACGACATGCGCTTCGCGAGCCCGCAGGGCTTCAACACGGCAGACCATTTTTTCACGTATCTGCGCGACGCGTTCGACGTGCTTTACGAAGAAGGCGACGAAGCGCCGAAAATGCTGTCCATTGGCATGCACTGCCGGCTGCTCGGACGCCCCGGGCGTTTTCGCGCGCTGCAGCGCTTTCTCGATCATATCGAGCAGCACGATCGCGTATGGGTGACCCGGCGCGTCGATATCGCGCGGCACTGGCGCGAACATCATCCCTATCAGCAACATAACCGCGGGGCTGCGGCATGAAGGCGATGCAATACACACTGGACCAACTCAACACCATTTCGACCGACGCGTTCGTCGCGGCTCTGTCGGGCATCTTCGAGCACTCGCCGTGGGTCGCGGAAATTGCGGCGCATGAGCGGCCGTTTGCCGACATCGACGAACTGCATCGCAAGATGTCGAAGATCGTCGAGACGGCGGGCGAAGAGAAGCAACTTGCGCTGATCAACGCGCACCCGGAGCTGGCGGGCAAGGCAGCGGTTCGCGGCGAACTCACGGCGGAATCGACGCGTGAGCAGAGCGGCGCCGGTCTCGCGCAGTGCACGCAGGAAGAGTTCGACAAGCTGCTCGCGCTGAATACCGCGTATCGCGAGAAGTTCGGCTTTCCGTTCATTCTCGCGGTGCGCGGTTACGACCGTCACGGCATCATCGCGAACTTCGAGGCGCGCGTGAACAATAGCCGTGCCGACGAGCTTCGCGCGAGCCTCGATCAGATCTACCGTATCGCGCGTTTCCGGCTGGACGACCTGATTGGCGCGTGACGAGCGCGCAATGAAAGCGCAGTGAACGCGCGATGCATTGACGATCGCGCGCTGCGCTTCGAGCTTCGGCATTACGTTGCAGCTTTACGCTGCGGCTTCGCCGGAAAATTTCTGGCACTAACAAACATCAAGGAAGACACAGATGGCACTCCCGATTCTCGATCCCAACGCACCCGAATTCACGCGCCGCTACGTGAACCTGGCGGACCCGCGCCTGGGCGCGCAGGCGCTCGAGGCCAGCGACGACTTCTTCGCCCCGAAGGAGCGCATGCTGAACCCGGAGCCGGCCGTCTTCATTCCGGGCAAGTACGACGAACACGGCAAGTGGATGGACGGCTGGGAAACGCGCCGCAAACGTGTGAGTGGCTACGACTGGTGCATCGTCAAGCTGGCGCGCCCCGGCGTGATCAAGGGGCTCGACCTCGACACGAGCCACTTCACGGGTAACTTTCCGCCAGCGGCGTCGGTGGAAGCGGCGCGCGTGGTGGACGGCGTGCCGAACCAGTCGACGCAATGGACCGAGATCGTTCCGTCCACCACGTTGCAAGGCAACAGCCACCACTACCTCGACGTGAGCGACGCAAACGCGTATACGCACCTGCGCGTGAACATCTACCCGGACGGCGGCATCGCGCGTCTGCGCGTGTACGGTCAGCCGCAAGTCGACTGGTCCGGCGCGAGCCGCACGGAACAGTTCGACCTCGCCGCGATGGAAAACGGCGCGTACCTGGTCGCGGCGAATAACCAGCACTTCGGCGCGGCGTCGACCATTCTGATGCCAGGCCGCGGCGTCAATATGGGCGACGGCTGGGAAACGCGGCGCCGCCGCGAACCCGGCAACGATTGGGCGATCGTCGCGCTTGCACAACCGGGCGTCATTTCGAAGATCGAAGTCGACACTGCGCACTTCAAGGGCAATTATCCCGACCGCTGCTCGATTCAGGCCGCATATGTAACCGGTGGCACCGACAGTTCGCTGATCACGCAAGCAATGTTCTGGCCTGTGCTGCTCGGCGAGCAGAAGCTGCAAATGGACAAGCAGCATTACTTCGAAAGCGAGATCGCCGCGCTCGGGCCGGTCACGCACGTGCGCTTCAACATCATTCCGGACGGCGGCGTGTCGCGTTTGCGCCTGTGGGGCACGCTCGCATCATGAAGACGCTTGCAATCGAACCGCTGACGAAAGAATCGTTCGCCGCCTTTGGCGATGTGATCGAACTCGAAGGCGCGAAGCAGATTCCGATCAACCTCGGCACGACGATCCGTTATCACGATCTGGCCAAAGTGGACGTGACCGACGAGAACGGCCGCGCGCTCGTGAACCTGTTTCGTGGACAGCCGCGCGTGCTGCCGTTCGAGGTGAAGATGCTCGAACGCCATCCGCTCGGCAGCCAGGCGTTCGTGCCGCTGAACGACAAGCCGTATCTGGTGGTGGTCGCGCCGGCAGGCGAGCTCGACGAATCGAAAATCCGCGCCTTCGTGACGAGCGGCTGGCAAGGCGTCAATTACGCGAAAGGCGTGTGGCACCATCCGCTGATTGCGTTGGGCGATGTGAGCGACTTCATTGTCGTGGATCGTGGCGGGGAGGGCCTTAATCTGAACGAGCAGGATCTGACGGAGTCGCTCTGGCTGACTGAAGATGCATTGAGCGCGGTGACGGTTTAAGGTTCGTGCTTCGGCGCGAGGACCCGCCGATGTTCAGAAAGCCCACGGCAGCAACGCCGTGGGCTTTTTGCTTTTGCAATGCCAGCGTTCTTGCGTGCGTAGCCTGGCGTAGTGCGTCCCTACATGTACGTCCCGCCTGCACGCGCGGGATGAGTGCAAGGCCGAAACGAACGACGTCCTCCTGCCGCGCTGCCGGAGCAACCCTCAGCGTTGCAGGCGAGCCCGCTATCCATGCGCACGTAGTCCCGGCAACCGGCAACCGGCAACCGGCAAAGAGATAGAAACCAGCCAATAAAAAGCGGGCTTTCCGCTCCCGCGAAAAGCCCGCTTCGTGACGCTCGACTACACCTAGCCGAGCAGAGGCCAGAGTTCGACTATTTTGCCGCGCCACCCTGGAACCAGGCAGCGATCTTCATCCGTTCGTCGTCGGTCATGTGGGTCACGTTGCCAAGCGGCATCGCCTTCAGCGTCACTGCCTGCTGATAGATCCGCTGTGCGTTCTGCGAGATTTCATCCGGCGTATCGAGCAGCACGCCGGCGGGGGCGCTGCCCATCATCGTGGGATGCGCGGAGTGACATGCCACGCAGCGCTGCTGCAGCACTGGTGCAATGTCGGCCACTTTCAGCGTCGGCGCGTTGGCCGCCTGGGCTTGCGGCACCATCGGCTTCGGCATGGTCCAGAAGAGCGCGCCGAACATCAGCGCAATGCCGGCGAGCGGCAGATACCACAGCACCTGGCCGCGATGACGCATGACGAAGAACTGACGGATCAGCGCGCCGGCCAGCATGATGACCACCAGCACCGCCCAGTTGTAGGGATGCGTGTAGGTCATCGCGTAGTGATTCGACAGCATCGCGAACACCACCGGCAACGTGAAATACGTGTTGTGCACCGAGCGCTGTTTGCCACGCTTGCCGTAGATCGGGTTCGGCGTGTCGCCCTTGAGCATCGCGTCGACCATCTTGCGCTGGCCGGGGATGATCACGAAGAACACGTTGGCCGACATGATCGTCGCCAGCATCGCGCCCATGATCAGATACGCCGCGCGCCCCGCAAAGATGTGACAGGCAAGCCAGGCCGCGATCAGCACGTACACGCCGACGCAGATGCCGAGTACCTTGTCCTTGTTGCCGAGAATGCGGCACAACGAGTCGTACACGATCCAGCCCGCAGCCAGAAAGCCGAGCGCCGACGCGACGGCAACCACCGGTCCCATATCGAGCACATTCTTGTCGATCAGATACGTGGACGGAGAAAACAGATACAGCACGGTGAAGAGACCGAAGCCCGACAGCCACGTGGTATAAGACGGCCACTTCGACCAGTGCAGATCGTCGGGCATTTCAGGCGGCGCGACGGTGTACTTCTGCATGTTGTAGAAGCCGCCGCCGTGTACGTGCCACAGTTCGCCGAACACACCGCGCTTGCGCTGGTTCGGGTCGTGCGGCGGCTTCAGGCTGTTGTCGAGCGCGACGAAATAGAACGACTCGCCGATCCATGCAATCGCGGCGACGACGTGGAACCAGCGAATCGCAAGGTTCAACCAGTCGGTGATAAAGCCTTCCATGAAACTCCTCCACTTCTGATTCGTTGTACGCGCGGCGACGTTCGACGCCTTTTTGCACCCGGCCGATAGACGAGGGCGGGCAGAGCGTCACCGCGCGGACTGCGGGGTGAAAGACGCGGTGCGCTCAGTTCGCACGACGTCGTTGTTGTTAGGGGTTAATGAGCGGCGCCGTTCGGCGATACCTGTCAACTGCCGCGATACGTGCTGTAAGACCAAGGCGACACGAGCAAGGGCACGTGATAGTGCGCAGCGGCGTCGGCGACGCCGAAGCGCAACACGACGCGGTCCACGAAACGCGGCTCGGGTACCTTGGTACCGATCGAAGCGAAGTAGTCGCCGGCGGCGAACACCAGTTCGTACTCGCCTGCAACGAGCGCGTCGCCTTGCAGCAACGGTTCGTCGCAGCGGCCGTCGTCATTGGTGATGGTGGTTTTCAGCGCGCGGCGCGTGTCGCCCGCGAGCGCGAAGAGTTCGACCTTGATGCCCGCGCCGGGACGACCGTTCGCGGTGTCGAGCACATGGGTAGTGAGCTTTCCCATTCGCAATTTTCCTTGTGTGTTTGCGAGGTTTCGGCGGCAGCCCGATCCAGATACGTTTGCGGCGGATCGAGGCTCCACGTCAGTGGCTACATACCCGTCGGCGAATTGAAGCGAGCGCCGTTGCAGCCATTGTAGAAAGTTGTTCCGTCCAGCGCGGGCGCGATAAGAAAGATAATAGCTGGCGCATGACGGACGGTCTGCCGAAAGGCGCAGCGAGCAATCTCGCGCAGCCGTTGCAGCGCATAGCACTTCCGTTCGATCGTACCGGCGTCAAAAATGCCCCACTATATCGGCAGCCTGAAGATGGTTATCGCAACGGCGCGTGTTGTCAGCGTTATTTTGACGGCCGAAGGTTACGCCTGTGCGCCGCAGCAACGGGAAGGCTGAGAGGCTTTGAGCGCGGCACACGTCCCGAAGACGGCGCAATACGCTGGGTAACCGGGCCAACGGCGTTCGACGGGACGCGGCGGCGTAACCGGGCCAACGGCGTTCGACGGGACGCGGCGGCGCGGCTTACGCGCCGTCACATCGCGTTCGGACGACTTTGCACGGAAGCAATCAGGCGGAGAAACGGATGACGATGGAACACGCAGCACAACAAACGGGCAAGCCGAACAGAACAATGCTGGTCAAGCACGCAGACGTGCTCGTCACGATGGACGGCGCACGGCGCGAACTGCGCGACGGCGGTCTCTATATCGAGGACAACCGCATTGTCGCCGTAGGGCCGACAGCGGATTTGCCGGAAACCGCCGACGAGGTGCTGGACATGCGCGGGCATCTGGTGATTCCCGGACTCGTGAACACGCATCACCACATGTATCAAAGCCTGACGCGCGCGATTCCGGCCGCGCAGAACGCCGAGTTGTTCGGCTGGCTCACGAGCCTCTACAAAGTGTGGGCGAATCTCACACCGGAGATGATCGAAGTCTCCACGTTGACGGCAATGGCCGAGTTGTTGCTGTCCGGTTGCACGACGTCGAGCGACCATCTGTATATCTATCCGAACGGCAGCCGGCTCGACGACAGCATCGCCGCGGCGCGCAGCATAGGCATGCGTTTTCATGCGGCGCGCGGCAGCATGAGCGTGGGACAGAAAGACGGCGGCTTGCCGCCCGATTCGGTGGTCGAGCGTGAAGCGGACATATTGAAGGACACGCAACGCCTCATCGAGACGTATCACGACGAAGGGCGTTACGCGATGCTGCGCGTCGTCGTCGCGCCATGCTCGCCGTTTTCAGTGAGCCGCGATCTGATGCGAGAGTCGGCCGCGATGGCGCGGCAATACGATGTGTCTCTGCATACGCACCTCGCCGAAAACACGAACGACGTCGCGTATAGCCAGGAGAAGTTCGGCATGACACCCGCACAGTATGCCGAAGACCTCGGCTGGGTCGGGCGCGATGTGTGGCATGCGCACTGCGTGCAACTCGACGACGCGGGCATCGAACTGTTCGCGCGTACCGGCACGGGTGTCGCGCATTGTCCGTGCTCGAATATGCGGCTCGCGTCGGGTATTGCGCCCATCAAGCGGATGCGGCTTGCGGGCGTGCCGGTGGGTTTGGGGGTGGACGGCTCGGCGTCGAACGACGGCGCGCAGATGGTCGCCGAAGTGCGCCAGGCGTTGCTGTTGCAGCGAGTCGGTTTTGGCCCGGACGCGATGACGGCCCGCGAAGCGCTGGAGATCGCCACGCTCGGCGGCGCGAAGGTGCTGAACCGCGACGACATTGGCGCGCTCGCACCGGGCATGGCGGCGGACTTCGTGTCGTTCGATTTGCGTCAGCCGCTCTTTGCCGGCGCATTGCACGACCCGGTCGCGGCGCTGGTGTTCTGCGCGCCGTCGCAGGTAAGCCATAGCGTGATTGGAGGCAACGTCGTCGTGAGGGACGGACAGCTGGCGACGCTCGAACTCGGTCCGGTGATCGAGCGGCATAACCGCCTGGCAAAGACGCTTTACGAAGCGGCGGCATGACATGAAGCGTCGCGGCGCCTGCGCACAATCACACACGCAAGCGCCGCCAGTGGTCAAACGCCTAACGTCTCAAGGCTCAAGGCTTGTCGATCAATGTCCTGGTCGCTTCGGCGACGAGGCTGCGCAGCCAGCGCACTTCATCGGAGTAATGCACGCGCTCGTGCCACAGCTGGTAGTACTGCATCGGCGGAAAGTCGAGCGGCGCGGGCACCACGGTCAGCGGCAGGAACTTGGCGTAGTAATCGGCGAAGAGGCGCGTTGTCGTGAAGATCAGGTCGGACTTGATCAGCACGTATGGCGCGAGATTGAAGTACGGCAGCGTGACGACCACGTGGCGTTTGAGCCGCTCGCGCGCGAGGTGCACGTCGATCGCACCGCGCTGACCCACCGAGTACGGAGTAGGCGCGAGATGCGGGGCGTTCAGGTATTGGTCGAGCGTGAGCCCGCCGCGTTTGGCGAACGGATGTGCATTGCTCATCAGGCAGACGATCTGATCGACGAACAGGTTCGACAAATGTAGCTGCTCGGGCGGCTCGGGCCAGTTGCCCACGACAATGTCGAGCTTGCCGTCTTCGAGCGCGAGTTCGTAGTCGAACGCGGGACCGAGCGAGTGAAACTCGAGCGTCGCGTTCGGCGCCGCCTGGCGAAACCGCTCGACCACCGTCGGCACGAACAGCACGTTCAGGTAGTCCGGGCAGCCGATGCGGTAGCAGCGAATGGAAGTGGCCGGGTCGAAATTGTGTTGCTGGAACTTGATGCGTTCGATCTCGCGCAGCGCGTTCTGCACCGGTTCGAGGAGGCGCAGGCCGTATTCGGTGGGCACCATGCCGGATTTGCCGCGCACGAGCAGCGGGTCGCCGGTAATGTCGCGCAACCGGCGCAGCGCGGCGCTGATAGCGGGTTGCGACTGGTTCAGTTTGACGGCCGCGCGCGTGACGCTGCGTTCCATCAACAAGGTGTGCAAGACGCGCAGAAGGTAGGTATCGATCGCCTCGCGTTGCTGACTCATGACTTCTCCGAAATATATGTTCTGGCTGATCGAATGGGGGCGTGGGTATATGCGTTTTAATATGAACGAAAAACGGCGTCAAGAGAGACATACCCGCAGAGCTTGCTGTGGCGCGGGTTTGCGGGAATTTTGGCGGCTCGACTGAGCGGGTCGAATTAGGTATTGTCATCCGGTTGTGGTGACGGATCGCCCGCCGGCAAGGTGGACGACCGCGCAGCAACCGCAGTCACCGACGCACTACGGAATCACATGAGCGACTCTTTCTATAGCGACGGCGCCGCCGCGCAGCCGGCAACGAGGCCGGAACAGGCGGCGCCCCGGTTGATGCTCAAAGGCATCACCAAACAATATCCCGCCGTGCGGGCCAACGACGACGTCACGCTGATCGTCGCGCCGGGCGAGATCCACGCCGTGCTCGGCGAGAACGGCGCGGGCAAGAGCACGCTGATGAAGGTGATCTACGGCGCGGTGCGGCCCGATGCCGGAGAGATTCAATGGGAAGGCGAAGCGGTCGAGATCGCGAGCCCCGCGGCGGCGCGCAAGCTCGGCATCGGCATGGTCTTTCAGCACTTTTCGCTGTTCGAAACGCTCACGGTCGGCGAAAACATTGCGCTTGCACTCGACGAACCCTTCGATCTCAAAGCGCTTTCGAAACGCATCCGCGAAGTCTCCGCCGACTACGGCCTCGACATCGACCCGCAGCGTCACGTGCACAGCCTGACCGTGGGCGAGCGGCAGCGCGTCGAAATCGTGCGCTGCCTGCTGCAGAACCCGCGTTTGCTGATCATGGACGAACCCACGTCCGTGCTCACGCCGCAAGCGGTGCGCAAACTCTTCGCGACGCTGCGGCGGCTCGCGGCCGAGGGCTGCAGCATTCTCTACATCAGCCACAAGCTCGACGAAATCCAGGAACTGTGCGACACGGCGACGGTGATGCGCGGCGGCCGTGTCACCGGCCACGTGAAGCCGAAAGAGGAAACGCATGCGTCGCTCGCGCAGTTGATGGTCGGCCATTCGCTGCCCGACTACACGCGTCGCGAGCACAATCCGGGCGCGGTGCTGCTCGATGTGAAGGCGTTGTCGGTGACGAGCGACGACCCGTTCGGCACGTCGCTCGAGAACGTGTCGTTCGCCGTTCACGCGGGCGAGATCTTCGGCATTGCCGGCGTCTCGGGCAACGGTCAGGCGGAACTGCTGTCGGCGCTCTCAGGCGAGAAGCGCGGCCTGCGAGCGGACGCCGTCACGATATGCGGCAAGCCCGCGGGGCGGCTTGGCGCGGGCGGCCGGCGTGCGCTCGGCTTCGGCTTCGTGCCGGAAGAGCGCCTGGGCCGGGGTGCCGTGCCAGCAATGACGCTGTCCGAAAACGCGCTGCTCACCGCGCATCGTCAGAAGATGGTCAACTCGGGCTGGATCAACTCGGGCGCGATGCGTGCATTTGCCCGGCGCTGCATTGAAGCCTTCGATGTACGATGCGGCGGCTCCGAGGCGCTCGCGCAAAGCCTGTCGGGTGGCAATCTGCAGAAGTACATCATGGGCCGCGAGATTCTGCAGGCGCCGAAGGTGCTGGTGGTCGCGCAACCTACCTGGGGCGTCGACGTCGGCGCGGCGGCCTTCATTCGCCAGCAGTTGCTCGATCTGTCGGCAAGCGGCGTGGCGATCCTCGTGATTTCCGAGGAACTCGAAGAACTGTTCGACATCTGCGATCGCATTGCGGTGCTCGCGGGCGGCAGGCTCTCGCCGGTACGCGCCACCGGCGCGACCAACGCCGAGGAAATCGGCCGCTGGATGGCGGGCCTTTTCGGTGGCCGCGAGGGCACGGCGCCTTCAGCGGAACAGCCGGCGCATGTTTGAGCCGCAGTATCTCGCTGTATCGCGCGGTATCCATCTCCGCGTCCGTTACTGGAACCAAAAAAACACACGCTACCCATGATTCTTCCGTATCGACTCGAAGCGCGCACGACGCCCTCGCGCACCATGCAGCTCGCCGTGCCGCTGATCGCGGCATTGCTCACACTCGCCATCGGCTTTGTGATTTTCGGCCTCGTCGGCCGCGACCCGCTGCAAGCGATGCACGCGTTCTTCATCGAACCGCTGTCGAGCGTGAACGGCTGGTCGGAGCTTCTGCTCAAGGCATCTCCGTTGTGCCTGATCGGTCTCGGGCTTGCGATCGGATATCGCGCGAATGTGTGGAACATCGGCGCGGAAGGGCAGATGCTGCTCGGCGGCATTGCCGCGAGCGGCGTCGCGATCTATTTCGATCAGGCGACCGGCTGGTGGATTCTGCCTCTCATGATGATCGCCGGCGTGATCGGCGGCATGTTGTGGGCGGCGATTCCCGCGCTGCTGAAAAGCCGTTTCAACACCAACGAGATTCTCGTGAGCCTCATGCTCACCTACGTGGCCACGCAACTGCTGATCTATCTGGTGAGCGGCCCTTGGCGCGATCCGCAGGGCATGAATTTTCCGCTGTCGGAAATGTTCAGCGGCGATGCCCTCTATCCGACGTTTTACGGCGACTGGCACTGGAAATGGCTGCGCGGCACGCGTCTGAATGCGTCGGTATTCGTCACGCTGATTGCGATTCCGCTCGTCTGGCTCTTCATGCGCAAAAGCTTTGCCGGTTACCGGATGAACGTCGGCGGTCTTGCGCCGCTTGCCGCCCGTTATGCAGGCTTCTCCGATAAGAAAACTATCTGGATGTCGCTTCTGATCAGCGGCGGACTCGCGGGCCTCGCGGGCATGGGCGAGATCGCCGGGCCTATCGGCCAGTTGCAGGCGACGTGGTCGCCGGGTTACGGCTTCACGGCAATCATCGTCGTGTTCGTCGGACGGCTGCATCCTGTCGGCATCGTGCTCGCAAGCCTGCTGATGGCGTTGCTGTATCTCGGCGGCGAAGCAGTGCAGACTTCGATGCAGTTGCCGCAGGCGCTCTCAGGCGTGTTCCAGGGACTGCTGCTGTTCTGCCTGCTCGGCGCCGATCTGTTCGTAAATTACCGCGTACGCCGGCGCTCCGTTGCCGCGCAAGCCCACTGACCCGTCTACCGCTTCGTTGCCGCAATCCATGGATATTCAACAAGCCAGCGCGCTCACTTCGAGCGCCGTCACCGCCGCGATTCCGCTGATGTTCGCGGGCGCGGGTGAACTCGTCACCGAAAAGTCGGGCGTTCTCAATCTCGGCGTGGAGGGCATGATGCTGATGGGCGCCGTGACCGGCTACGCGGTTACTGCGATCACAGGCAGCCCCTGGCTCGGGGTGCTCGCCGCGATCGGCGCGGGCCTCGCCATGTCGCTGCTGTTCGCGTTTCTCACGCTGACCATGCTCGCCAACCAGGTCGCCACGGGTCTGTCTCTGACGATTTTCGGCATCGGCCTTTCCGCGTATGTCGGCAAGCCGTACACGTCGGCGGCGGTACGCGCGACCATCGACACGTGGACCATTCCGGGTCTCTCGAAGATTCCGGTGCTCGGTCCCGCGCTTTTCAGTCTCACGCCGCTCGATTACCTCGCGTTCTTGATGTTCGCGGTAATCGGCTGGTTCCTCTATCGCACGCGCGCGGGGCTCGTGCTGCGCTCGGTCGGCGAGTCGCCGCAGGTCGCGCATTCGGTTGGCTTCCCGGTGGTGGGCGTGCGCTATGGCGCGGTCGCATTCGGCGGCGGCATGGCGGGACTGGCCGGCGGCTATTATTCGATTGTCAATCTGCACCTCTGGCAGGAGCAACTCACATCGGGGCGAGGCTGGATCGCGCTCGCGCTTGTCGTATTCGCGACGTGGCGCCCGGGGCGCCTGCTGATCGGCGCGCTGCTGTTCGGCGCCGTGACCGGCCTGCAGTTCTACGCGCAGGCGATCGGCGTGCCGGTGCCGACGCAATTCCTCGCGATGCTGCCGTACGTCGCGACGGTCGTCGTGCTCGTGCTGATCTCGCGCAACCCGAACACGATCCGCCTGAATGCGCCGGCATCGCTTGGCAAGCCGTTTTTCTCGGCAGGCTAAGGATCGTCGGCATCGTCAGCACCGTCTGCAAGTGCTCCCCGAATCTCAAATCAATCGATAAACACGACAGGAGAAAACATGAAGAGAAGAAATCTGCTGACCGCTTTTGCCTGGGGCGCGGCGTCGCTCGGGCTGGTTGCGTCGCTGCCGCAGGCCGCCCATGCCGCCGACGCGCCGGGCGTGGCGTTCGTCTATCTCGGCAATCCGGGCGATGCCGGCTGGACGTTCGCGCACGATCAGGGTTCGAAGGAAGCCGAGGCGAAGTTCGGCAACAAGGTCAAGATCACGCGCATTGAGAACGTGCCGGAATCGGCCGACTCCGAGCGCGTATTCCGCGATCTGGCGAACAAGGGCAACAAGATCATCATCGGTTCGAGCTTCGGCTATCAGGACTTCGAACTCAAAGTCGCAAAAGACTTTCCGGACACCGTTTTCCTGCACGCGACCGGGTACAAGAAGGCGCCGAATTTCGGGACATACGACGTGCGCATGTACCAAGGCGCGTACCTCGCCGGCGTGGCCGCCGGTTACGTGACGAAGACGAACACGCTCGGCTTCGTCGCTTCGGTGCCGATTCCGGAAGTGGTTCGCAACATCAATGCGTACACCCTCGGCGCGCGCTCGGTGAATCCGAAAGTGCATACCAAGGTCATCTGGATCAATAGCTGGTTCGATCCGGGCAAGGAGAAGCAGGCCGCTGAAACGCTGATCGGCCAGGGCGCGGACGTGCTGTTGCAAAACACGGATTCGAGCGCGACGCTCGCGACCGCATCCGAGAAACATGTGCACGCGTTCGGCTGGGATTCGGACATGAAAAAGTTCGGTCCGAGCGCGCATCTGGGTTCGGTGGTCGCTCACTGGGGCGTGTATTACAACGCGGCGATCCAGCAGGTGCTCGACGGCAAATGGAAGAACGACCCGGTGTGGTGGGGCATTCCGCAGAAGGCCGTCGATCTGGAGGACCTGAACACGTCGGCGATTCCGGCTGACGCGCAGAAGAAGGTCGCCGCGAAGCGCGACGAACTGGCGGGCGGCAAGTGGGATGTGTTCGCCGGTCCGATCAAGGACCAGTCCGGCACGGTGAAGGTGCCGGCCGGCAAGACGCTGACCGATCCGGAACTGCAGCGCCTGAACTGGTACGTGGAAGGCGTGGACGGTTCGTTGCCGAAATAACGCGCAACGTTACGGCGGGCCGCCGCCGCATGAAAAGACTGCTGGAGCCGCGTCCGCCACGGACGCTGCTCTTCCGGTTTCAGTCGGGCGCCGTCCGGCGGCTCCACGTCGCCGGCGTTAGCCGCATCAATCGTCGATGCGCAAGCCTACTTTGATCGTCACCTGCCAGAAGGCGACTTTGTCGTTTTCGATCTGGCCCCGGGTTTCCGTCACTTCGAACCAGTGCAGATTGCGCAACGTTTTCGACGCCTTCGCAATGGCGGTGCTGATGGCGTCGTCAATCGATTTGGGCGATGAGCCGGTCAGTTCGATCTGCTTGTAGACGTGGTCTGACATGAAGTCTCTCCTTTGATCTTCGTTGGCGTTCAGGAAGTATAGGTAACGCGCACGGGTAAAACGTCAGTCGCGTGACGATCCGACGTTGCACGGCGCGTGCCCGCTCAACGAGGCCGGAAGGGCCGATGGCCGCTATTTGCTGCGCGCCTGGCGCCCGCTGAACGTGTTGAACCGTGCGCGGACGGGCCGAGGCGAGCCGGATTTCGGCGTTCATCGACATTTTGCAGACGCCGCGCGCCGTCACCGGCCGGCACCGCATCGCGCGCGGGCTAGATTCGCGATAACCTGCTAAAATATTGGGTTTTTCGCCGATATCACATTCAAAGGGACGCGCCGTGCTGTCTACTGCCAACATCACCATGCAATTCGGGCCAAAGCCCCTGTTCGAGAACATCTCGGTCAAATTCGGGGGAGGGAACCGCTATGGCCTGATCGGTGCTAACGGCTGCGGCAAGTCCACGTTCATGAAAATCCTGGGCGGCGATCTGGAGCCGAGCTCGGGCAACGTGATGCTCGAGCCGAACGTGCGCCTCGGTAAATTGCGCCAGGACCAGTTCGCGTATGAAGATGTGCGCGTGCTCGACGTCGTGATGATGGGCCACGCAGAAATGTGGGCCGCCATGACCGAGCGTGACGCGATCTACGCGAACCCCGACGCGACCGACGACGACTACATGCACGCGGCCGAACTCGAAGCGAAGTTCGCCGAATACGACGGCTATACCGCCGAGGCGCGCGCGGGCGAATTGCTGCTCGGCATCGGTATCGCGATTGAGGATCACAACGGCCCCATGAGCAACGTCGCGCCTGGCTGGAAGCTGCGCGTGCTGCTCGCGCAGGCGCTGTTTTCGAAGCCGGACGTGCTGCTGCTCGACGAGCCGACCAACAACCTGGACATCAACTCGATCCGCTGGCTGGAAGACGTGCTCAACCAGTACAACTCGACGATGATCATCATCTCGCACGATCGGCACTTCCTGAACCAGGTCTGCACGCACATGGCCGACATGGACTTCGGCACGCTGAAGGTCTATCCGGGCAATTACGACGACTACATGCTGGCCAGCACGCAGGCGCGCGAGCGTCAGCAGAACGCGAATGCGAAGGCCAAGGAGCGTGTCGCCGACCTGCAGGACTTCGTGCGCCGCTTCTCCGCGAACAAGTCGAAGGCGCGCCAGGCAACCAGCCGTCTGAAGATGATCGACAAGATCAAGATCGAGGAATTCAAGCCGTCGTCGCGGCAGAATCCGTTTATTCGCTTCGAGTTCGAAAAGAAGCTGCACAACATCGCGGTGGTCGCGGACAGCATTTCGAAGAAGTACGAGCGCACGATCTTCAACAATTTCAGCATCAGCGTGCAGCCTGGTGAGCGGATCGCAATCATCGGCGAGAACGGCGCAGGCAAGACCACGCTGTTGCGCTCGTTGCTCGGCAATCTGCAACTCGATCACGGCACGGTGAAGTGGGCCGAGAACGCGAACGTCGGCTATATGCCCCAGGACACGTACGAAGAGTTTCCGAACGACGTCACCTTGATGGACTGGATCGACTCCTATCGCAAGGAAGGCGACGACGAGCAGATGGTGCGCGGCACGCTGGGCCGTCTTCTGTTCAATGCCGACGACATCCGCAAGTCGGTCAAGGTGCTGTCGGGCGGCGAGAAGGGCCGCATGATCTGGGGCAAGCTGATGCTGGGCCGCCATAACGTGCTGCTCATGGACGAGCCGACCAATCACATGGACATGGAATCGATCGAGTCGCTGCAAATCGCGCTCGACAAGTTCGAAGGCACGTTGATTTTCGTGTCGCACGACCGCGAGTTCGTGAGCGGGCTGGCCAACCGGATTATCGAAGTGAAGACCGACGGCACGCTGAACGACTTCGGCGGGAATTATGAAGACTTCCTGTTGAGCCAGGGCGTGCAGTAAGCGTCTGACGAGCAGGGTTGGCGAAGCCATCGACCGTCGGATTTGCCCCGCCGGAAACATGGCTCCCGAGAACGGCGGTTCGGCATGCCCTGTGCATGTCGGACCGCCGTTTTTCATTTCGCCGGCGGCTGACCCGATGACAGGATTGTGCTTAGCTACTTCTGACTCGCCGGCGGCAGCCGTGCAAAGAAGCAGAAGTTGCCCAGGCCGGCGAGAAGATCGGCCACTGGATGCGCGGCCTCCTTCGTGAGGTCCAGTTCGGCTTCAGACGCCGCGTCCGGCGCCGATTCCGCCGCGCACGCGGTACCTGCTGTCACGGCGATAGCTATCAGCGCGCCGACGCGTTCGTCCCGACGCTGATTACAATAGGACGATCAATGTCCGCAGACAGAGGCCGACCATCATGAAGACCTACGACAAACTCTATATCGACGGAAAATGGATTGAGCCCTGTGGCACGGGCACGATCGACGTGGTGGATTCGGGCACCGAGGAAGTCATGGGGCGCATCCCTGAAGGCGTCGAAGCCGATGCCGAAAGCGCGATTGCCGCCGCGCGCGTGGCCTTCGACGGCTGGGCCGGGACGCCCGCCGCGCAGCGCGGCGAGTATCTAAGGCGCATTGCCGAAAACCTGAAAGCGCGCACCGATGAACTGGCTGCGCTGATCGCGGGCGAAGTAGGTATGCCGCTGAAGCTCTCGCGCGCCATTCAGGTGGGCAGCCCCGTGTACAACTGGAACGCGTATGCGAAGCTCGCCGGCGAGTTCGAATTCGAGACGCGCGTCGGCAATTCGCTCGTCGTGCGCGAACCGGTCGGCGTGGTCGCCGCCATCACGCCATGGAATTACCCGCTCAATCAGATCACGCTGAAGGTGGCGGCGGCGCTCGCCGCCGGTTGCACGGTGGTGCTCAAGCCTTCGGAAATCGCGCCTTTGAATGCCTTTGTGCTTGCCGAGGCGATCCACGAAGCCGGGCTGCCCGCCGGCGTGTTCAATCTCGTCAGCGGTTACGGGCCGGTCGTCGGCGAGATTCTCGCTAGCCATCCATCGGTCGATATGGTGTCGTTCACCGGTTCCACGCGCGCGGGCAAGCGTGTGTCGGAACTGGCGTCGGCGACGATCAAGCGCGTCGCGCTCGAACTCGGCGGCAAGTCGGCCTCGGTGATTCTCGACGACGCCGACTTCGCCGCCGCGGTGAAAGGCACCGTCAGCGCGTGCTTCCTGAACTCGGGGCAAACGTGCTCCGCGCACACACGCATGCTGGTCCCCGAGGCGCGCTACGACGAAGCGCGAGCGCTCGCGAAACAGGTGGCCGAGACATATGCAGCCGGCGATCCACGCGACGAGAAAACACGCCTCGGGCCATTGGCGTCGGCGGCGCAGCAGGCACGCGTGCAGCAATACATCGCCAAAGGAATCGAGGAAGGCGCCGAGCTCGTAACCGGCGGCGCGGGGCTGCCTGACGGCGTGTCGAAAGGCTTCTTCGTCAAACCTACCGTGTTCGGCCGGGTACATCCGAAAGCGACGATCGCACAAGAGGAAATCTTCGGCCCGGTCTTGTCCATTCTGACCTACAAGGACGAAGAAGAGGCGATTCGGATTGCCAACGATTCGCCGTATGGACTAGGCGGCGCGGTGTGGGCGGGCAGCGACGAGCGCGCCCAAGGTGTTGCGCGCCGCATCCGCACGGGTCAGATCGACATCAACGGCGGCGCATGGAATATGGCCGCGCCGTTCGGCGGCTTCAAGCAATCGGGCTTTGGACGCGAGAACGGGGTCTACGGGCTCGAGGAATATCTCGAACTCAAATCGATGCAATTCAAAGTTTGATCCGGATGACCGGCGTCAAGCAACCGGCGCGCGCGCGAACCCCATTCGCGCGCTGCTTGACCTGACGCAACCCCGGCTGCGCCCGACGGACGATGATCGGCGGTTCGCTAATCGTCCGTCGGATCAGTCATGCTCCACTCTCACTCCTTTTCACCGCTAGTTATCCGCGGCCGCTCGCTACTGCCGATCGTGCAGGGCGGCATGGGCGTCGGTATCTCAGCGCACCGGCTCGCAGGCAGCGTCGCACGCGAGGGCGCGCTCGGCACCATTGCCAGCATCGATCTGCGCCATCACCATCCAGACCTCGTCGAGCGTTGCAGCCGGTCGGCCGACCACGCCACGCTGGAACAGGCCAACCTCACGGCGCTCGCACGCGAAATCCACGCGGCGAAGGCGCTCAGCGAAGGCCGCGGCATGATCGCCGTCAACGTGATGAAGGCGGTCAGCGCGCAGGCCGATTACGTCCGCGTGGCTTGCGAAAGCGGCGCCGACGCAATCGTAATGGGCGCGGGTCTGCCGCTCGACCTCCCGGAGATGACCCAGGGCCACGATATCGCGCTGATTCCGATCCTGTCGGACAGCCGCGGCGTTGGGCTCGTGCTGAAAAGGTGGATGAAGAAAGGCCGCTTGCCCGACGCTGTCGTGATAGAGCATCCGGCGCACGCGGGCGGGCATCTGGGGGTCGCGAACATCGCCGATATGAACGATCAGCGCTTCGACTTCATGCGGATTCTGCAAGAGATCGACGCCGTATTCGTCTCTCTCGGGCTCGATCGCAAGCAGGTGCCTTTGATCCTCGCGGGCGGCATCAATAGCCATGAGGCCGTGCGCGCGCTGCTGAACGCGGGTGCGAACGGTGTGCAGCTCGGCACGCCGTTCGCCGTGACCGAGGAAGGCGACGCGCATCCGAACTTCAAGCGCGTGCTCGCTGACGCGGCGCCGGAAGATATCGTTGAATTCGTCAGCGTGACCGGCTTGCCCGCGCGCGCGGTGAAAACGCCATGGCTCACGCGCTATTTGCGGCACGAAAGCAGGATTCGCGACAAGGTCGGCGCGCTCAAACACGCGTGCCCGACTGCGCTGGAGTGTCTGAGCGTGTGTGGCTGGCGCGACGGCGTGGAGAAGTTCGGCCATTTCTGCATCGACACGCGGCTCGCGGCTGCCTTGCGTGGCGACGTAGCGAATGGCCTCTTTTTCCGCGGTAAAGAAGCGCTGCCGTTCGGCCAGGCGATTCGCAGCGTGCACGACCTGCTCGAACTGCTGCTGACCGGTGTGACGCGACCGGCTGTCGCAGGGCGCTGTGCTTTCTCGCCCGGTTGACGGGAGTCAACTTGCCGCACGGCGAGAGCTTCGACAATCCCCGCACATTACCAACAATCGGGGAAGTAGATGAAACTCTCGCTCAACAGGATCAGGACCGCCGCCATTGCATCGAGCCTGCTATGCGCGGCCGCGGTAGCGCCGCAGGCACATGCCGCCGGCGACGACACACTGAGCGGCATTCACGCCGGCGATGTACTCGTGCGTCTACGCGCCATCAGCATCGTGCCGAACGTGGACACGACAGGCACGTTGTCGGCGCTGAACGTCGGCGTCAACAACGCGACCGTGCCTGAACTGGATCTGACCTACATGATTCGCGACTATCTCGGCGTCGAATTGATTCTCGGCACATCGCGTCATCAGCTCACGTCGAGCGTCGGCGGTCTGGGCGGCGTGAACGTATTGCCGCCGACACTGCTGCTGCAATATCACTTCAATCACGCGGGGCGCGTGCGTCCGTATGTCGGCGCGGGTCTGAACTACACGCTGTTCTACAACAACGGTCTGCACGTTGGCTCGCAGCCGGTGTCGATCAGCAATCACAGTTTCGGTCCGGCTTTGCAGGCGGGCGTCGACGTCCAGGTGACGAAGTCGTTCTTCGTGAACGCGGACATCAAGAAAATCTGGATGCATACGGACGCGTCGCTCAACGGTCAGCCACTTGGCCGCGTAAGCATCGATCCGGTGGTGGTGGGGCTAGGTGTGGGTATGCGCTTCTAGTCGCAATTAGTCGCATCCTGCTGGCTCGAGCGAGGCACTACCTGCGCGTTCTCGTCGAGCCACGAGCGACGTCGCCGGAATATTCTGCGTGACTATTCCGGCGAAGTTTCAAAGCTTGTCGTTCTGAAAGCGCATGGCTGTGCCTTCCTGCTCGATGCGTACCCACACGGCCCGCTTTTCTTCGTCGCTGAGGAAAACCCAGTTCGACACTTCGCCGGCGGTGCGGCCGCAGCCTTTGCAGATGTCGTCGAACAGCGTGGAACACACGCCGATGCAGGGGCTGTCGGGAAGAGCGTGGAGATTGGAAGCCATCGGAAACCTTGCAGCAGGGAAGCGGAGTTCCGCTATGTTAACCGATACGAAGCGTGAGACCCGCCGAGCCGTGCAGCGAATCGGAAAGTGCAGCCAGTTGCACATCGACAAGCGTATCGACGAGCACAGCGACCCACACGCACCGCTGCCTCCTCCACAGTGTCACCGCGCAATGCTGTAACCGATTCGCGCCATCCAGTGCTGCGCGGCGCGTCTCGAGTGAGATCATGCGGCGCCTGCTTCCGCCGCCGCGTCGATGCGAGAGGCGAGGAAGTGGCAAAAGAATGGCTGCCGGGCGGCTACGACAACCGCAGGCAGCAGCACGGCACGGCGCCACGGCAATCGGCGGCGTCGCACGGGTTGAAATACTAAAAGATTATTTACAAGTTGACTGCAACCGTCGGCGAACTTGCATCACAAGCGGAGCGCAAAGCCGAGGCGCCCTCAATTGCCGAACGCGACCTGCCAGAGCAGCGCTCCATTGAGCATGATGATGAAGGTGGCCGACAGCCAGGCCAGCACCAGCGCCACGCCGTGCACTCGCCAGCCGCGCATCAGACGCGCATCCGATGCGTAACGGATCAACGGTACGACCGCCAGCGGCAATTGCAGGCTCAGCACGACCTGGCTTGCGACCAGCAACTGGTTGGAGCCTTCCTGGCCGTACATCGTCACGGCCACCAGCGCGGGACCGATCGCCAGCGCACGCGTGAGCAGCGCGCGTTTCCAGCGCGGCAGGCGCAGTTGCAGGAAGCCCTCCATGACCGCCTGGCCCGCCAGCGTGCCCGTCACGGTCGCGCTCAGGCCGCACGCCAGCAGCGCCGAGGCAAACAGAATGCCGGCCCAGCGGGTGCCCAGCAGCGGCGCAATCAGGCGGTGAGCGTCTGCGAGATCGGTGACGTCGCGATGGCCGCTCGCATGAAACACGGCCGCCGCGACGATCAGCAGCGCCGCATTGATCACGAAGGCAAAGAGGAGCGAGCCGATGGTGTCGATATTGACGACATGCAACGCGGCCTTGATCTGCGCGTCGCTGCAGTCGGGCGCGTGATGCTTGACGAGCGACGAGTGCAAATAGAGGTTGTGCGGCATCACCGTGGCGCCGACGATGCCCGCCGCGAGCCACACCATCCCCGCGTTGCGCAATAGCTCGACGCTCGGCGCCGTGCCCGCCAGCGCCGCATGCCAGTCGGGTCGCGCGAGCGCCAGTTCGATCACGAAGCACAAGCCGACGAAACCGATCAGTGCCGCGATCACCGCTTCCAGCTTGCGGCCGCCTTTCTGCTGAAGCGCGAGCAGCGCGAATGTGCAGACAGCCGACATCAGCACGCCGACAGTCAGCGACACTCCCAGTAGCAATTGCAGCGCGACGGCGCTGCCAACCACCTCGGCGACGTCGCAGGCGATGATCGCGACCTCGCTCGTCAGCCACAGAAAGATCGTGCGGCGGCGCCCCGAATGTTCGCGGCAAACCTGCGCGAGGTCGCGCCCGGTTACGACGCCGAGGCGCGACGACAGCCATTGCAGCAGCATTGCCATCATGCTCGCGAGCACGACCATGCCCAGCAACTGATAGCCATAGCCGGCGCCCGCGCCGAGCGCCGTGGCCCAATTGCCAGGATCGATATAGCCGACCGCGATCAGCGCCCCGGCACCGACGAACGAGAACCAGTGCGCGGGTCCTTTTTCGGGTAGACGTCGACGGCGGTTAGGGCGCAGCGCGAACGGATTGGTGTTCATGGATGCCTGAGGTCAAAGACTGCGTGATTCCGCAAGGGCCGTGCCCGCGGGGCTGGTGTGAGCCCCGGCCCGCGACGCGGCGCGCCGCGCGGGATAAGCCGTGCGGCGCGCTGCCGAGTCTCGCGGGCGGCCGCACGCACGCTACCGAGGCTCGGGCCGTCGCGATCTGCGCCTGTCAGCCATTGTGCTCCGTCGCACGGCATTGCGTCGTCGGGCGATGCCGGCGTAAAGCCGGCTGCATTGCGGCGTCCGGCCAGGCGGCGCGAAGCTCCCGCGCTGGGCGGCCTGCAGCCCTCACTCCGGCGGCAACTTCGCAGCGTGTCGCTCGCCGGGGTTTTTTTCGGGTAGACACACGCTCATAACCCGCTAAAATTGCGCCCATTTTCAGGCGGCGCGGCTTACGCTGTACCGTTTGCGCGACAATGCGGCGTTTTTTTTGGACCGCGCAATAATTGGTGGTAGTTTTCGGGTTTTTCAGGGGAGCCGTGGGCGCTGCGTTCGCACCGCGTCGCGGCATGCGTGAGGACGGCCGGTTCGGACCGGTCAAGATCGGAGAACGGGATGAAAAGACGGGTAGTGGGGCAAGTGGCTGCGCTGGTCTTGTGCGCGGCGCCGTGGCTGACGGCTGCAGCGAAGGATACGCAGCTCAACGTGTATAACTGGTCCGATTACATCGCCAAGGACACCATTCCGAATTTCACCAAGCAGACCGGCGTCCAGGTCAAATACGACAATTACGACAGCGACGACACGCTGCAAGCCAAGCTTCTGACCGGCAATTCCGGTTACGACATCGTCGTGCCGACGAGCAATTACGCGGGCAAGCAGATCGCAGCAGGCATCTTCTCGCCGCTCGATAAGTCGAAACTGCCGAACCTGAAGTACCTCGACCCTTCGCTGATGTCGCTCGTCGCGGGCGCCGATCCGGGCAACAAGTTCACGGTGCCTTGGGCTTACGGCACGACCGGACTGGGCTACAACGTCACGAAGGCACAGCAGATCCTCGGCAAGAATGTGCCGCTGGATAACTGGGACATTCTGTTCAAGCCGGAAAACATCTCGAAGCTGAAGGCGTGCGGCGTGTCCGTGCTCGACGCGCCGGATCAGATGTTCGCCGCGGCGTTGCACTACATCGGCAAGGATCCGATGAGCACGAACCCGGCCGACTACCGCGCCGCGCTCGCCATGCTCAAGAAGATCCGTCCGTACATCACGCAGTTCAACTCGTCGGGTTATATCAACGACCTGGTTGGCGGCGACGTGTGCTTTGCGTATGGCTGGTCGGGCGACGTCGTGATTGCCAAGCATCGCGCGATCGAGGCGAAGAAAGCGTACAAGATCGAATACTACATTCCGAAGGGCGGCGCGCCCGTGTGGTTCGACGTAATGGCGATTCCGAAAGACGCGAAGAACAAGGAAGCCGCGCTGGAGTGGATCAACTACATCGAAACGCCGCAGGTCCACGCCGCGATCACCAACGCCGTCTACTATCCGAGCGCGAATCTCGAAGCGCGCAAGTACGTGGACAAGGACGTCGCGAACGATCCGGCTGTCTACCCGCCGCCCGACGTCATCAAGACGTTGTTCCTGCTCAAGCCGCTGCCGCCTGAAGTCCAACGGCTGCAGACGCGGCTCTGGACCGAGTTCAAGTCCGGCCGCTAACCCGGCCAGGTGAATGGGTAAGCATCATCAAGAAGCCCTCGGTGTCCACCGGGGGCTTTGTTCGTCAAACGCCGGAGTAAAGCATTGTGATGAGTAGTGAGCAGTCGGGCGCGCTGGACCGGGTGGCCGCGCCGTCCGCTGGCGGCAACGCCGCGATGAACGACGCAGCCGAGAACTTCGTGCAGATCGTCGACGTCGTGAAAAAATTCGGCGAGACCGTGGCGGTCAAGCAGGTCAATCTGTCGGTGAGAAAGGGTGAATTGTTCGCGCTGCTCGGTAGTTCCGGCTGCGGCAAGTCCACGTTGCTGCGCATGCTGGCCGGACTCGAGACCGTGACTTCCGGCAAGATCCTGATCGACGGCGAGGACCTCGCACAACTGCCGCCGTATCGCCGGCCGGTCAACATGATGTTTCAGTCGTATGCGCTTTTTCCGCATATGACGGTCGAATCGAACGTCGCGTTTGGTCTGAAGCAGGAAGGCGTGCCCAAGGCCGAATTGAAGGACCGCGTGCAGACCGCGCTCGAGCTCGTGCAGATGGGCCGCTTCGCGAACCGCAAGCCGCATCAGCTTTCGGGCGGACAGCAGCAACGTGTCGCGCTGGCACGCTCGCTCGTGAAGCGGCCCAAGCTGTTGCTGCTCGACGAGCCGATGTCCGCGCTCGACAAACAGATCCGCCAACGCACGCAGATTGAACTCGTCAACATTCTCGACACGGTCGGCGTGACCTGCATCATGGTGACGCACGATCAGGAAGAAGCCATGACGATGGCGGGGCGTCTCGCCGTGATGAGCGAAGGCGAAATCGTGCAGCTCGGCACGCCGCACGAGGTGTACGAGTATCCGAATAGCCGCTTTTCGGCCGAGTTTATCGGCTCGACGAATCTGTTCGAAGGACATACGGTCGAAGACGAGCCCGATCACGTCTTTATCGAAACGCCCGATCTCACTTGCCGCTTGTATGTGAATCACGGCATTACCGGTCCGCTCGGCATGCCGGTGACGATTTCCGTGCGGCCCGAACGCATTGCGCTGACGCGTAAGCCGCCTGAGGGTGCATACAACTGGGGCAAGGGCGTCGTCACCAATATTGCTTACATGGGCGGCTATTCGCTGTACCACGTGAAGCTCGATAGCGGCAAAACGGTGATCGCCAATGTGACGAGCCTCGCGCTCACCGAGATCGATCCGCCGACCTGGGGCGACGAGGTGTATGTGCGCTGGAGCGCGTCGGCCGGTGTGGTGCTCACGTCATGAAGCGCCAGTTCAATTCGTTGGTCAACTGGCCAGTGCGGCGCTTCAACCTGACTGGCCGCACCGCGGTCGTGGCCGGTCCGTTCGTCTGGCTGCTGCTGTTTTTTCTCGTGCCGTTTCTACTGGTCGTCAAGATCAGCTTTGCCGATCTGCAGCTTGGCATTCCGCCGTACACCGAGCTGACGAGTTTCGTGGACGGCGCGATCAACCTCAAGCTCGACCTGTCGCATTACGCGTTTCTCGTCACGGACAGCCTGTACTTTGCGACGTACGTGAATTCGGTGGTGGTTGCCGCAATCTCGACGCTGCTGTGTCTGCTGATCGGCTATCCGATGGCGTATTACATCGCGCGTTCGGATCCGGCGCGCCGCAATCTGCTGATGATGGCCGTGATGCTGCCGTTCTGGACGTCGTTCCTGATTCGCGTTTATGCGTGGATCGGCATTCTGAAGAACAACGGCTTGCTCAATAATTTCCTGATGTCGATCGGTGTGATTCATTCGCCGATCGAGCTGTATCACACGAATACCGCCGTCTATATCGGCATGGTGTATTCGTATCTGCCGTTTCTCGTGATGCCTCTGTATGCGCACCTGGTGAAAATGGACATGACTTTGCTGGAGGCCGCGTATGACCTCGGCGCGAAGCCCTGGAAAGCGTTCTGGCAGATTACGTTGCCGCTCTCGAAGAACGGCATTATCGCCGGTTGCCTTCTCGTGTTCATTCCGGCGGTGGGTGAGTACGTGATTCCGGAATTGTTGGGCGGCGCGAACACGCTGATGATCGGCCGCGTGATGTGGAATGAGTTCTTCGACAATGCGGACTGGCCGATGGCTTCCGCTGTGACGTGTGCAATGGTGCTGCTGCTGTTGGTGCCGATGGCGTTCTTCCAGTATGCGCAGGCGAAAGCAATGGAGGAAAGGCGCTAATGAAGCCGAACCGGATTTTGCAGTTCACTGCGTTGGCGTTGGGCTTTCTGTTTCTGTATGTGCCCATTGTGAGTCTGATCGTCTATTCGTTCAACGAATCGCAACTGGTCACTGTATGGACGCGCTTTTCAACGCGCTGGTACGCGGCGTTATTGCATGACGACGAGTTGATCGCTGCGGCGTGGCTCTCGTTGAGGGTGGCGGTGCTGACGGCGTTTGCGTCGGTGATCATCGGCACATGGGCAGGTTTCGTGCTCGCGCGCATGGGGCGTTTTCGCGGCTTCACGCTCTATACCGGCATGATCAATGCGCCGCTGGTGATTCCTGAGGTGATCCAGGGCATTTCGTTGCTGTTGCTGTTTATCGAAATGGCGAAGTGGCTCGGATGGCCGGCGGGGCGCGGCATATTCACGATCTGGATCGGACACGTGATGCTGTGCATTTCGTACGTGGCGATCATCGTGCAGTCGCGCGTGAAGGAGTTGCATCCTTCGCTGGAGGAAGCGGCGCTCGATCTCGGAGCGACGCCGCTTCGCGTGTTTTTCTCGATCACGTTGCCGTTGATTTCGCAGGCGCTGGTGTCGGGGTGGCTGTTGTCTTTTACCTTGTCAATCGACGATCTGGTCCTCTCGGCGTTTTTATCGGGGCCTGGATCAACGACGTTGCCGCTCGTGGTTTTCTCGCGGGTGAGGCTCGGTTTGAATCCGGAGATGAATGCGTTGGCGACGCTGTTTATCGCCGTGGTGACCGTTGGGGTGGTGGCGGTTAACTATTTCATGCAAAGAGCGGAGAGGAGGAGGGTGGTGGTGGCCGTCTAGCGTTTGCCGCTGTCTGATTCTTGTTGGCCTTTCCTTGAAGACAAGGAAAGGCCGGGAACAACGGTAAGCACAAAGCGATAGCGCCTGAAGCCTATACCCTGTAACCGATCCTAACCCCACCCCAATGCCGCCCCTGCACGAAAACCGGCGCCGACGCATCTTTCATCAAAACGAACTCTCCACCTCCCATATCGCGACGATAAGTCTGAAGCAGAAACTTCTTCGTATGCGATCCAGCAGCAAGTCCGGTCCGGTCATTGAAAATGCGCCGGTTGCGGCAATTGGCCATGTTCCAAACGACATCTCCGCGTTGCGGCAAGGAAAATTTCAGATTGTGTGTCGGCAGATAACCGCGCACGTCGATTGCCGCGGAGAACGCCACGCGCGGATCGAGATCGAGTAACGGCTCCTGAATCGCCGGCAAAACGCGATCGGTGAACGCAGTGAAACGAGTCATGAACTGTGGCGGATTAGTGCCCGGCACTGGCACGTAGTGTTGATCGAAAAGATCGTCGAGAGAAATCTCGCCGTGCGCGACAGCCGCCTCGAATACCTTACTTACCTTGGCGGCAGCCTCCTGCACGGCTTCAATAAAGCGTGTGTCAGCGGTTTCGACGCCCGCCGCCGCTGTCAACTCGATCAACGTCTCCGACACGCCCAGCAAGTTGCCGAGACGATTCTTCGCCTGCACGAAGTTCTCGCTCGAATCTTCGACGCCGCTCGCCATTTCGAGCACTTGCGCCTCGAGTCCGTCGCACTGCGTTTCAATCTCGCCGGTCAATGCCGCGATCTGCTCGGCCTCGTTGTTCAGATGCGCGATGGCGTCGCCCGTTGCATGCACGACGTCGCCGATCTTGCGCGTGCCCTCACGCACCCGGTGCGCTCGCTCTGTATTCACCGAGCCTTCGTTGATGAGCTGTTCGGTCTGCTGCGTGAGTTGCGCGAGCGTCGTCTCGATCTGACCGGTTGCCTGCGCGGTCTTTGCCGACAGGTTCTTCACCTCGGCCGCCACGACGGCGAAACTGCGACCTGACTCGCCGGCGCGCGCCGCTTCGATCGCGGCGTTCAGCGCGAGCAGATGCGTCTGCCGCGCGATCAAGGAGATTTCCTCCGAGACGCGGCTCACGTGTGCAAGTGCGCTGCGCAGCGCGCCGATCTGGCTTTCGATCACGGTCACGCCTTCCACCAGACCGTGGATATCGGCGAGCGATGCCTCCAGCGTCTCCTGCGATTCCTGCACGCCGGTTGCTGCATGCGCCGAGACTTCGCGCATGCCTCTCGCGGCAGTCGCGATCCGATGATTGCCCGCGAGCGTCTGCGCGGCGGACTCGCGCAACGCCTTGCAGACTTGAGCCTGATGCTGCACGCGCGCGGCGACTTCATCGACGTGGCCGGACACATCGCAAATTTCGATACCGAGTTTTCCCGCCTGCGAGGCAATATCGCCGACTACCGCCTCGGAGCGGGCCGGCCGGCGAAAGCTGAAACGCGACATGGACGTCTCCTTTGACGCTAACGGCGCTGGCGGTTGGCGCACAGCGTCTTCTCAACGCGTTTACGGCTGGCTTTCGGTGGACTTGATACGGGGTATCCCGCAGTCGCTATCATGTGCGGTTTGGCGCCGCGACAGCCGCAATCAGGCGTGCGGCGGCGGCCATCCCTTTTTCCGACGGTAATGATGTACGACTCCTTGGCGCGCGTTTCGGGCTGGCAACAGCTCTATCATTTGTGGGAGCTGATCGTCATGCTCTGCAAGTTTCTTTGGAGCTTGTTGCGCTTTCTTGGGGGCGGGGGTTAGGGGTGTGCGGGGGGAGCGGAGTTCGTGAGAGCGGAAAGACTGGATTGATGACTGCCGGGATTGTCCTTGCGGCAAATCGACGGCAGGGCGATTTATCTGGTATTAGGAGACTCCAAGTTGCTGGTACATGACCACCAGGGCAGTGACGTGCTCGCGGATGTGGGTCGTGCGGTGTCGGACCGACTCAAATCGACCCGGAGCCGTCCTTCGACCCGGCGCGAGCGCTACGGCGGCTTCCAAACTGGAACGGCCGTTCGAGCAGCCGTCTCGATTGGCATGTCATCGGCCAAGCAATAGACAGGAAATCGAAAGGTTGCCGACCTTTCTCAAGCCTCATTCCAGTCGCATTGCTCCGGGGTCCCGGTTAGCAGTGTAGAGCGGAAGCACCTCGGCCTCGATCAGGCCGATCGCCTCCATCGCCAGGTGTGACAAGGTATGCTGGCTGCTCGTCGCGATTGCGAGACGGCTGTGCAGCGTCGGGTGCCGTATGCGGGTCACGGAGAACGGGCGCCTGAGCGGATCGGTGGCCGGCGCATTGATGGGCAACACCGCGTAACCATAGCCCTCGCATACGAGGTCGAGAATCGCCCCGACCGCATCCACCTCGAGCGCGATGGAGAGCTTGACGCCCTCCTCAGCCGCGCGCGCTTCGACGACCTGCCGCAGCGCATGCATGCGCCCTGGAATGACGAGTGGATAGCGAGCGATGTCCTTCAGGCGGATCTGTTCCGGTGCCTGACCACCTGTGCCCTCAGCCATGCCTATCAGGAACAGTTCCTCCTCAAACACTGCGCGCTTCTCGACGAGTGCGGTGAGCGAAGTGTCGTAAAGCACGGCCGCATCGATGCGGCCCATCATCAGCCACTCTGTCAGATAGGTGGAAAGCCCCTCTGCCACGGAGATCGTCGCATCTGGAAACCGCTGCCTGAACTGCCGGATCAACTCCTGCGTGGCAACCTTTGCGAAACTCGGCGCAAGGCCGATGCTGAAGTGTCCGCTGACCGTCCCCTTCAATTGCCGAAGATCGTGCCGCGCGCGCTCGGCCTGCAGCAGCATCCCCTTCGCATGACCCAGCATGACCTGCCCAGCATCGGTTGCCAGGACGCCGCGCCCGTGCCGCACGAGCAGGGTCTGCCTTAATTCCACCTCGAGCTGTCGTACGAGGCGGCTCAAGGTCGGTTGATTGGTATCGAGGATCGTGGCCGCGCGCGTAAAGCTCCCTAGCTCAACCACATGCACGAAGGCCTCGAGCTGCTTCAGTTCCATTTTGGCTCCTATACGGTTTTCGTATATCAGCTAGTCGGCTATGTCGATTGTATTGGCCAACTCGAATCGCCACAATGATCCTCATTCGTTGTCATGCCTCGCAACTTTTCTCAATGGAGTTCAGCCAGACCATGAAGTCCTGCCTTCCGCCAGATCCAAACCCAGTCAAACCATCGCATGGGCTTCCCCCGCTCGCGTGCGACGCCCACTGCCACGTATTCGGCCCCGCTGAGCGTTTCCCCTATGCCGACGATCGCAGCTACACGCCACCCGACGCGCCGTTCGAATCGCTCGCTGCCCTGCATGACCATCTGGGGCTTGCGCGCGGGGTGATCGTGCAGGCGAGCTGCCACGGCACCGACAACACCGCGATGCTCGATGCGATCGCCCGGGGCAACGGGCGATACCGAGGCGTTGCCATCGTCGATGCAGGCGTGACCGATGAAACGCTGAAGGCGCTCAACGAAGCGGGTGTGCGTGGCGTACGTTTTAATTTCGTCGCCCATCTGGGCGGAGCGCCCGACCTGGACGTATTCGAACGCGTGCTGCGGCGCATCGAAGCGCTTGGCTGGCATGTCGTTCTGCACCTCGACGCACAGGACATCGTCAAATACGCCGATCTGATCGGGCGGATTCGCGTGCCATTCGTAATCGACCACATGGGCCGCGTGCGCGCCGAGGCGGGTCTGGATCAGGAGCCGTTCCGGCTGCTGCTGGAATTGATGCGGAATCCGCTCGCGTGGGTAAAGGTGTGCGGCTCCGAGCGAGTCTCGGCGGGCAAGCGCCCCTTCGACGACGCGATTCCCTTCGCGCGAGCACTCGTTCATGCCGCACCGGATCGTGTGTTGTGGGGCACGGATTGGCCGCATCCAAATATCTCAAAGGACATGCCCAATGACGGTGAACTAGTGGACCTGCTGTTCCGCATTTGCGACGACCCCGTGCTGCTCCACAAGATCCTGGTCAAGAACCCTGAACGACTTTACGACTTCGGCGCTGCTAAATAACAGACGGTCAAGAAGGCCGCAAGACAACATATCGGAGACAAAGCATGACCCAAGCCAACTTTCGTTCTCGCATCGCGTTTGCCACGGGGCAGCCGCGATGAACGCCACCACCTCATCCCCTGATACGACACCGCGCAGACGCGTCCCCTTTTACCGCCAACTCTATGTGCATGTGCTGGCTGCGATCCTGATTGGTGTCCTGCTCGGCCACTTCGCGCCCGCGCTCGCCGTCCAGATGAAGCCACTCGGTGATGCGTTCATCAAGCTCGTCAAGATGGTGATCGGCCCAATCATTTTCTGCACCGTGGTCGCGGGCATCGCGGGCATGGGTGACATGAAGAAGGTCGGCCGCGTCGGCGGAAGAGCCCTGCTTTATTTTGAAGTCGTCTCGACGCTCTCGCTGATGATCGGGCTCATGGCTGGACATCTGTTGCGCCCGGGTGCCGGTTTCAACCTCGATCCGTCGAAAATTGATGCTTCCGCGCTTTCCGGCTACGCGACCCAAGCCCATGAGCAAAGCACCGTCGAGTTCCTCATGCACATCATCCCGAACACTGTGGTCGATGCGTTCGTGACGGGCAATGTGCTGCAGATTCTCCTCATCTCGGTGCTCTTCGGCGCCGCGCTTGCCGCGCTCGGGGAACGGGGCAAGCCGCTGGTCGAGTTCATCGGCGGCATCGCCAACGTGTTCTTTGGCATCGTTCACATCATCATGAAGACCGCTGCCATAGGAGCCTTCGGTGCGATCGCCTACACAATCGGAACATATGGAGTCGGATCCGTCTTGCCGCTGATCAAGCTGATCGGCGCGTTCTACCTGACGCTTTTTGTGTTTGTTGTGGTCGTCCTCGGCGCGATTGGGCGCGTGATGGGCTTCAACATCTTTCGCTTCATGAGCTATATCCGCGAGGAGATTCTCATTGTTCTAGGCACGAGCTCATCCGAAGCGGCGCTGCCCGGGATGCTCGAAAAGCTCGAACGCCTGGGCTGCTCCAAGCCGGTGGTAGGGCTCGTCGTGCCTGCGGGCTATTCATTCAATCTCGATGGCACCAACATCTATCTGACGATGGCGGTCCTGTTCATCGCGCAGGCCTTCAATATCCAACTCACCTTCACGCAGGAGATGACATTGATCGTGGTCGCAATGCTCACCTCGAAGGGCGCGAGCGGCGTGGCCGGTGCTGCGTTCATCATGCTTACCTCGACTCTGCTTGTGTTCCCCGTCATCCCTGTGTCAGGCATGGTGCTGATTCTCGGCATTCACCGATTCATGGGCACCGGACTCGCCGTCGTCAACACGATTGGGAATGGTGTCGCAACGCTCGTTGTTTCCGCCTGGGAGCGCGAGCTCGACCGCGACAAGCTCGACGCCGCCATGAAGAAGCGCACGGTCAGCTAGAGCACGGCTTCGTGTAGGGGGCCCGCTTTAGGGCTGGCCGCCGCCGTACAAGACAATCCAAACACCAGGGAGACTGCCCCATGAAGATCAGGAGAACTGCACGCCCCAAGAGATCGTGCACAGAGCGATCACGCTTGCAGGCCGGCGCTTGCGCAGCAATGACATTGTGCGCAGCCAGCGTCAGCGCGCAGGTCCATGACGCCTCGCAGGTCCAGCTTTACGGAATCGTCGGCACCTATGTCGGCAGTGTCAAACGTAGTGACACGCCGCAATCTACGGCACTGATGGGAAGCGGCGGACTTACCACTTCGTTCTGGGGGATTCGCGGCAAGGAAGACCTGGGCGGCGGCGTCAGCGCCATCTTTGAGCTTGAGAGCTTCTTTCAACCCCAAAACGGCGCGCTGGGTCGCAGTGCGACGGACCCATTCTGGTCCCGCAACGCGTTCGTGGGCTTTCAAGGCGACTTTGGCCAATTGACCTTCGGGCGGCAAAGAAATCCGACCTATACGGCAGAGTCCCTCGTCAATCCGTTCGGATCGTCGACCGTCTTTTCCCCGCTCGTCCTCCAGACGTTCGTCACCAATTATGGAGGCACGATCATCGGAGATACGGTGTGGAATAACACCGCCGAGTACACGACCCCGAACTTTAAGGGTTTCGGCGCAACGGTAATCTACGGCCTTGGCGGCGTCGCGGGTTCGCCTGGCATCGGTAACCTCGGCGTTCACTTGAATTATCAGGGTCACGGTCTCACGGCAGTGCTGTCCGGCCAGCGCGTGCGCTACACCGCAGCAGGGCCGGTGGGCGCACAGTACGCCTACCTCGCGGGCGCAGCATACGACTTCAAGGTCGTGACGCTCTACGGGGCGTGGGCGATGACAAGTGACGTCAGTACCCCTACAGGCAGCCATACCTACCAGGCGGGTTTGTCGATCCCCTTCTCACCTGCCGACTTCCTGCTTGCAGAGTGGGCGCGTACGCAACGGTCCGGGCCTAAGCCTGCGACCAACAATCTTCGCAACACAGCCTCTCTCGGTTACGACCATCTTCTGTCCAAGCGGACGGACATTTACGCGATTTACTCTTTCGACAAGCTGAGCGCCCACCCCACCGGCAACACATTTGCCGTTGGGGTCCGGCATACGTTTTAAGTCGCGGCGCGCGCAGAGGTCGTTTCCTTCGCGCCGGTAGCCGCTTAATGCAGAACCAGCGCATGGCACTCGTCATGTCGCGCTGACAATCGAATCAGTTATTGGGAGCGACGATGATCATCGACATTCATGGCCATTACACCACCGCGCCGAAGGCGCTGGAGAACTGGCGTAACCGCCAGATTGCGGGCATCACGGGTCCGTCCGAGATGCCGAAGGCGTCCGAATTGCACATCGGCGACGACGAGTTGCGCGAGTCGATCGAAAGCAATCAGCTGCGGCTGATGCGCGAACGCGGTCTCGACCTCACGATCTTCAGCCCGCGAGCAAGCTTCATGGCGCATCACATCGGGGACTTTCAGGTCTCCAGCACCTGGGCGGCGATCTGCAATGAGCTGTGTTTCCGCGTCAGCCAGCTTTTCCCCGAGCATTTCATACCGGCCGCGATGTTGCCGCAAAGCCCCGGCGTGGATGTCGCCACGTGCATCCCCGAACTCGTCAAGTGCGTGGAGGAGTACGGCAACGTCGCGATCAATCTCAATCCGGATCCGTCGGGCGGCCACTGGACCAGCCCGCCGCTCTCGGACCGCTACTGGTATCCGATTTACGAGAAGATGGTCGAGTACGATATCCCGGCGATGATCCACGTGAGCACGAGCTGCAACGCGTGCATCCACACGACCGGCGCTCACTACCTGAATGCCGACACCACCGCTTTCATGCAGTGCCTCACGTCGAACCTGTTCCGCGATTTTCCGACCTTGCGCTTTGTGATCCCGCATGGCGGAGGCGCGGTTCCCTATCACTGGGGCCGCTTTCGCGGGCTCGCGCAGGAACTCAAGAAGCCGTTACTGAAGGACCATCTGCTCAACAACGTCTTCTTCGACACCTGCGTCTACCACCAGCCGGGCATCGATCTGCTTACGCGCGTGATTCCGGTGGACAACATTCTGTTTGCGAGCGAGATGATCGGCGCCGTGCGCGGCATCGATCCGGAGACGGGCAACTATTTCGACGACACCAAGCGCTACATTGAGACCGCGCATCTCGACGCAGACGAGCGGTACAAGATCTACGAGGGTAACGCGCGGCGTGTCTACCCGCGCCTCGATGCGGCGCTCAAAACGAAAGGAGATTGATCATGGTTGAACTAGGGGTCGTATATCGAAACATTCAGCGCGCGGATGGCGATACGGCCGCCAAACTCGGCGCGCTCGGGTCCGCGACTGTCCACGAGGCGATGGGGCGCGTGGGCCTGATGAAGCCTTATATGCGGTCGATCTATAACGGCGCGCAGACGGGCGGCACGGTCGTCACGGTCCTGCTCCAGCCAGGCGACAACTGGATGCTGCACGTCGCGGCGGAGCAGATCCAGCCTGGCGACGTCGTCGTTGCGGCTGTCACGGCCGATTCCACCGACGGCTTTTTCGGTGACCTGCTGGCAACAAGCTTCAAGGCACGCGGCGCACGAGGGCTCATTATCGACGGAGGCGTGCGCGATGTGCGCGTGCTGGCGGAGATGAACTTCCCGGTATGGAGCAAGGCAATCTCGTCCAAAGGGACGGTCAAAGCCACGCTCGGGTCGGTGAACATTCCCGTGGTATGCGCCGGCGCGCTGGTGATGCCCGGCGATGTCATCGTCGCGGACGACGATGGTGTGGTCGTGGTGCCGGCGGCATCGGCGCAGAGTGTTCTCGAAAAGGCGGCCGCGCGCGAAGCCAACGAGGGCGAGAAGCGCGCGAAGCTGGCCGCCGGCGTGCTCGGCCTGGATATGTACAACATGCGCGGACCGCTGCAACAAGCCGGCCTGCGCTATATCGATTGAAAAGAGGCGACAACCATGGTCACTGGTCAAACCATCAATGCACGGATCACCGGTATCTCGTCGATGGCCACGCGCAACGTGCTTTCCGAGTTGGTCGAAGAATACGAGCGGCTATCGGGACGACCGGTGGTCATCGAATCTGTCGGTGGGGTCGCTGCTGCCCGTCGCGTCCAGGAAGGCGAGCCATTCGATATCGTCGTGCTTGCGGCCGACGCGATCGACCGGCTGGCCGCGGCCGGCAGGATCGATCCGGCCAGTCGCGTCGACCTGGCCCGTTCGGGCGTGGCAATTGCGGTGGCGGCCGGGGCGGCTCGACCGGAGACCGGTACTGAAGCCGCCGTTCGCGACGCTATTCTGGCCGCGCGCAGCATCGGCTATTCGACGGGTCCCAGCGGTTCGCACCTCAGCCGCTTGTTCGAGCGCTGGGGCATCGCTGAAGCCATTGGGCCGCGCATCGTGCAGGCGCCGCCCGGCGTTCCAGTAGGCACGCTCGTCGCGCGGGGGGAAGTCGAGCTGGGTTTCCAGCAATTGAGCGAATTAATGCCCCTGGCAGGCATTGATGTCATCGGCTCTCTGCCGCCCGAGATTCAGGTCATCACCGTATTCTCGGCAGCCATATGCGCAGCGTCTAGGCGGCATGAAGCCGCGGAGGAACTGATCTCCTTTCTGGCCTCGCCCTGGGCTGATTCCGTCAAGCTTCGTCATGGCATGGAACCACCATGAGGGGCTCCCCAATCGCGGGGTTAAGGTCGCGGTTCGCGCTCCCGCCCTGCTACAGCTTCAATATCGAATGCGCAGACCACGTCCCCCCGCCTTCTCAAACCTTTACTCGCAGAGAATCAGCATGGATCAGAACAGCAATCAGCATATAGGCCGTGTCGCGATCATCGGCTTCGGAGAAGTCGGGCCTATCTTCGCGCGAACATTGTCCGCCGCCGGCCATGAAGTTTCGGTCTTCGACATCAAGCTGCAAGATGCTGCAACGCGGTCGACGATCGTGCAGCGGGCCCGCGACTGCGAGGCCCATATCGCCGACGACCTCGCAACGTCACTTCGAGATGCCCAACTCGTTTTCTCCGTAGTCACGGCAAGCCAGGCGGAAGTGGTTGCCACGGCTTCGGCCGAATATCTGACGAGCGGTCAGACCTATCTCGACCTCAATTCTGTATCGCCCGCTGTCAAGCAGCGCAACTGCCAGCAGATCGAGCGCAACGGCGCGGATTACGTGGAAGCCGCGGTGATGGCGCCGGTCCCGCCGCAAGGCGTAAGAGTGCCAATGCTGTTGGGCGGCCGGCTAGCCTCGCAAACGGCGGATATCCTCAACGGTCTGGGCATGCGCACGGAGGCCGTAGCTCAGGAAGTCGGCCTCGCTTCAGCCATTAAGTTGTGCCGCAGCATCATGATCAAAGGCATGGAGGCGCTTTGCGTTCAGTCGATGTTGGCGGCCAAACAGTTCGACGTAGACGGCCGCGTGCTTGCGTCGCTCGCGGCAAGCTTTCCGGGCATGGGCTGGGAAAAGGGCTATGAAGCGTATCTGATCGGCCGGGTAGTCGAGCACGGACAACGACGCTCCGAAGAAATGCGTGAAGCCGCGCTGATGCTCGAAGGTCTGGGCATGTCGGACGTCCTCGCCAGCGCGATTGCCGATGTGCAACAGGAACTTGCGGCGCGCGCAGCCCCGCTGGTCGGAGCGCTCGATCCCAAGGGCAGCTTGTCCGGATGGCGAAGCCTGCTGAAACCCGTCTGATGGCGTAGCAATATTCTTTCCCCTTTTATGCGCAGGTATTGCGCAATGCTATTGATTCGCGATCACACGCAGAGTCTCGTGCCGCGCCGAGGATCACTGCCTGGACTGTTGTGCCCGTAGCGCACAGCAACGAGATTGCCGGGCAGACCCTCCCGTTCGAATCCCATGGAGGAATCCGCCCGACCACGTTCGCTTGACGCCCGATAACGCCACGGCAGGGCTGCTGGTTTCGCTGCGTTATTGTCATCAACGCTATGAGCCGACGTTAAGCTTCGCAGGCCCAATGGCCGTTTTCTGGTGCGGATCCGACATCTGAACGTCCGCATGGCCGTACAGGCGAATGACGCCTCCTGGCCGCACTGCGTCTCCCGACCCAGCCCTAGAGCGCCTCTGCGCGCTTTCCGCCGATATGCAGGGCGATCACGCCGACCGCCATGGCGACGAGCGCGCGCGAGAACCAGATCCTAAACGGGGTCGGCAGATCGAAAGCGTCGAATGCTTGAATCAGGCTGTAAAGTCCGAAGCAGATCGACGCGATGCCCAGCGCGATCAGGGAGACGACAAGCATCTCAGGCGCCGACCGACGACGCACGTCATTTACTTCCTCTGGAGGCTGTGCTGTCGCAGATCGCTCGTGACGCGGCTTGCAAACCGGCCTCATATACTCAGCTTCCGCAACTGCGGGTCGCGACTGATAGGCGAACCGCTCGTCTCATCCGTGAGCTTGCCGACTTGAACAAACTGTGCCATGAGGCACAGCACAAAGCAGAGAATCATGACGCACCGGACCGTCGAGAAGAATGCACTCTTCCCTGGCACGACGATGTTCACGACGGCTACCCTGTTGTGGGCGACAACACCTTGTGCGACGGTGGATCGTGAACTCGGCCCCTGCAATGCGGCGGGAATGCCCTGGATGAAACGAGTGATGGCAAGCGCGCCGACGAATGCGCAAGCCACATGTAAATAGATCAACCAGGACGGCTGCGGATATTCCGGACGGTCGAATACCAGGTTCAGGCATGCCACGATACCGGCACACGCTGCGCTCAAGGCGAACGCCAGCAGCCATGATTTGAATCGCTGGGTCATGAGTTTCGGCTTCAATGAAAAGGACGCTCGACTTTAATATCGGCAAACAGTCGAAGTTCTTGAGTGATCCAGACGCTGCACGCGACGGTTCCGGCCGATGCACGACTAGTAGTTCAATCGTCGAACCTGGAGCGCGCGAGCAACAATGCGTGCCAATCTCGCGCAATTTCAACTGGTTGTTAGCGATTTGGAGGTCGAAGTCAAACGTCCCGAATCGGCCGCACTCAGCCGTTCACCAACCGGCGCAACCCGAGCGCACACACTGGCAAACCAACCAATTCGCGTCACAAATCCGCCGAGTCCGGTTGATTGCGTTCCGCGTCACAGACGCGTGACCGAATTCGTTACTAAGACCTTCATCCTGCGTTTAGCCCTGGTCCAACCCCCAGCGCGCCGTCCCGCTGCCCCCTACACCGACGCGCGTCGCGAGCCTTCTTCTCGCAGCAGCAACTCTTCACTGTTGCCCGCATTACCGCCGAGAAAAGCCCGCAAATCTGCCAGCACGCGCTCGGGCGCTTCTTCCATTGGAATATGTCCAAGGCCCGGATACATGACCGACTTCGCGCCCGGAATGCGCCGAGCGAATTCGGCGGCGTGCGCTGCGGGAATCCAGCGGTCCTTCGCACCCCACAAGACGAGCGTGGGAACCGCGAGCTTAGTCAGCACGTTTGTATCGAGTTCTTCGAAATCGAGCGTCGGCACCATCTTGCCGATTGCGGCGCGCGTGCCTTCGCCATGGAAAAAGTCGACGTAGCGCCGCAGCGTGACGGCGTCGAGTTTGCACGCATCGCCATACACGTTTCGCACGGCGCTTCGGATGATGATTTCCGGCAGCCATCGCGGCGAACTCGCGCGCACCAGCGCGTGATTGAAAAGATCGATGTAGATGGGCAACTTCATCGGGAAGCCGGCCGAGTCGATCAGTACCAGTCGCTCGGCCGCGTCGCGATGACGCACCGCGTAGTCCCACGAAATAAGCCCGCCGAGCGAATTGCCGATGAATATCGCGCGTGAGACGCCGAGCGCTTGCAGGAACGTGTCGATGAAACGCCGGTAGGTCGGCAGGTTCATCGTTTCAATGACGCCTGTGCTGGAGCGCAGCGGTCCCGTCACGCCAAACGGCGGCAGGTCGAGACGAATCACGCGGTGCGCGTGCTTGAGTTCATCGGCGACACGGTTCCAGGTGTGCAGCGAAGACGCGAAACCATGAATCATCACGATGATGTCGCCACTGCCTTCGTCGACGTAATGAACGTCCGCGCCCATGATCCGGACGAACCTGGAGCCGCTTTGCGTGTAGCGTCGCCGCAATTCGTCGCGCGGCACACTCGTAATGCCGAGGCGAGCGGCGAGCGAGCGCGGCGGCAGCGCGGCAGAGTTCGATGGTCTCGTAGATGACGAGCCCGATGCCGACGACAGAGGTCCTCTGCTTGCCATGTTTTGCGTCTCCCTTTTTGTTCGAATCGAAACTGCAAACGGACATCGAGCCGACCCCAGCCACCATTGAATCAAGGCAAGAAGCGATAATCCCGCGGCCGCACACGCCGCGTCCGTTTGCGAAAGCTGAACGTGAAGCCCGGCCACAGCGCGGTCACCTTGCCGCTTCCTGTCTGATACCAGCTATGGCAGCCGCTCGACCATACAGAGCGCTGCATATTCTTCTGCAGGCGCGCGTTGTAGTCGCGTTGCACGTCGGGGCGCAGGTCCATCGCGCGTACGTTGCGCTCGCGTAGCAGGCGCAGGCAATCGCCGATGTACTGCACTTGCGACTCGATCATGTAGATCATCGAGTTGTGGCCGAGAAAGGTGTTCGGACCGGCGATCATGAAGAAGTTGGGAAAGTCGGCGATGCTCGTGCCGAGATACGCTTCCGGACCGTCGCGCAGCCATAGCGCACGCAGATCCGTGCCGCCGATGCCCGCCACCTCGAACGGCGCGCCGAAGCCGTTGAACTGAAAACCGGTGCCGCAAATGATCGCGTCCGCCGCGTGATGTGCGCCGTCTTGTGTCACGATGCCGTCCGCGACCACCTCACGAATGTCCGCTGTAATCACGTTCACGTTCGGTTCGACGAGCGCGCGATAGTAGTTGCTCGACAGCAGAACCCGCTTGCAGCCGAGGCGGTAATTCGGCGTGAGCTTCGCACGCAGTTCCGGGTCTGTCACACGCCGTGCGAGGTAGCTGAGGCACAGCTTCATCGGGCGCTTCATCAGTTGCGGATGCCGCACGAAAGCGATGGCCTGCGATTCGAGCTTCCAGTAGATCGCACTGCGTACAACTTGCTGCGTGAACGGCACATGCTCGAAGAGCCAGCGCGCGCGTTCGCTAATGCGCTTGTTGGGCTTGGGCATGATCCATGGCGCGGTGCGTTGGAACAGATCGAGTTGCGCGACGCGCGGCTGGATTTCCGGCACGAACTGGATCGCGCTCGCACCGGTGCCGATAACCGCAACGCGTTTTCCGTCGAGCGGATACGCGTGGTCCCAGCGCGCGGAATGAAACAGCTTGCCTTTGAAACTATCGAGCCCCGCAATTTGCGGCATGGAGGGGCGGGATAGTCCACCGCTCGCTCCGATCAGCACATCCGCCTCGACGTGCTCGCGCTTGCCGTCGACATCCAGTTCGATGTGCCACACGTGACGCGCTTGATCGAACCGCGCAGCTAAAACGCGTGCATTGCAACGCACGTAACGATCCACGCCGTACTTGCGCGCGCAGTGCTTGAGGTAAGCGAGAATTTCCGCCTGGCCGCTGAACTCGCGCGACCACGCCGGGTTCGGTTCGAAAGAAAACGAATATAGATGCGAAGGCACATCGCACCCAGCGCCCGGATAGGTGTTGTCGCGCCAGGTGCCGCCGATGTCGGCGGCGGCCTCGTAGAGCGTGAACGACGTAATGCCCATTTTTAGCAGACGCACGGCCATGCCGATGCCGGCGAAGCCGCTCCCCACGATTGCAATGCGCGGAGCGGCGGCTTGTGTGAATGCGGCGGATGAAGCGGGCGTCACAGCAATCTCCGGCAAGGAAGTTCGGGCCGTGTCGACATTCAGGAGACGCGGCGTGGCCGCGAACAGGCGGCCGCTCGAACGTTACGCGCAGGGTAGACAACTGTGCACCTCGCGTCAAGATCGTTTAGAGTACGTCTATTAAACGCGCGTGCTGCGCGGTGATTCAAAACCCATCACCAAGGCCATGACATCCGTATTCGAAGCCGTGCCGAATGCCGGCGACACTGCGGCCACTCAGGAATTGCCGGCCGGCAAACGCAAGCTGATCGAAGCGGCGTTGCGGTTGACCGCGGGCGGGCGCGGCTTCGCGAGCCTGGGTCTGCGCGAACTCGCGCGGGAGGCAGGGCTGAACCCGAACACGTTCTATCGTCATTTCGATACGCTCGACGATCTCGCGCGCGAAGCTGTCGATTCGGTAAGCCGTCGGTTGCGGCCGATGCTGCGCCGCGAGCGCTGGCTTGCCGCGCACGATGAACCGCACAGCGTGCCACGGCGCGCATGCGTGGCGTTCTTCGCGTTCGCATTGGAAAACCGCGAGGCGTTCCTGAGCGCTTTAGCCGAGTATCACGGCACGTCGCCTGCGTTGCGCGAAGCCGTGCGCGCGACGCTTCATGCGGTGGCGGCGGAAATGGCGGACGACGTCGTGCAATTGCAACTGATGCCGGCACTCCCGCGCGATGTCGTCGATGAAGTTTGCACGCAGATCGTGCTGCAACTGTTCCATCTGTCAGCGGAGTTTATCGGCGCAGATGTGGACGCGAACGAAGAAGACGACGATAACGCAAAGGCCAACGTCGCCCGCCGCGATGCGCTCGTGAGTTATGCCGAGCGCTTTGTCGTGCGGCTATTTGCCGGCGCGATGTCGCTCGCGCGGCACGAGGAAGCGCAGGCGGCCGTATCGAAGCGTGCGTGATTCGTCGAGTGTGCAAAAAAACAGGCTCCATGAAGGGAGCCTGTTTTGCATCGTATCGTCAGGTGCACCACGGTGCACCGCGCTTTGAGCGGCGCGGCGGGCGAGGGCTAGGTGTTGTCGCTCCAGCCGCCGGAATCGTCGCTGCTGCCCATGTCGATGCCGCCGCCGCTGTTATCGTTCCAGTCGTTCGAGCCCTGGCCGAAGTCGAGGCCGCCGCCGTTGTCGACGTCGTTGCCGCGCCGGCGCGTTTCATCGTCGACGATGACGTCACGCTCAACCACGCGTTCACGTCCGGAGTTCAGCGCTTCTCCAAGCAGAACGCCGGTGAGCAGCCCGCCCATGCCGCCGCCGAAACCGCCGCCTTGCTGCACGATAACCGGCGGTTGCTGCTGTTGATAGGGACCTTGCTGTTGATAAGGCGGCTGCGACGGATACGGCCCTTGCTGCGGATTGCCAAAGCGCTCGGCTTCGCGTGCATACGGCGATTGCGCGCTGTCAGCCGCGGCGCTCGCATTCGGATCGGGCCGGCCATCGGCTCGGGCACGCAAGCTGCCGATGCGCTGCTCCAACTCGTCGAGCTGATACGGCGGCACTGGATTCTTGCTGTTCGATAGCGCTTCAACGAGCGTTCGCAACTGGTCCTCCGTTGCTTCGACTTCTTTCTCCAATGCTTCGTGCCCCGGCGCGGTGGAAAGCTTCACGTCGAGCTTGAGCGAGCGCACTGAGTTGAGCAACTCGGTCGCACGCTTGAGTTGCACGCGACGGTCGTCGTCCGCGCGCGTATCGTCCTGCGAGCGTGCACGGCGCAAGGTCCAACGCAGCACCAGCGCGATCACGCCAACGAGAATCAGAATGCCGACCCACATGCCGATGCCAGGACCATGGCGCTCAGGCGCTTGCTGCACGACCGGCGTGTTCTGCTGGCCGAACGGATTGGTCGTGCGGTTCGTCAACGCGCCAATCCCGCTTTCACCACCGTTGCCGCTCGTGCTCGCAGTGCGTTCGGCGTCGCGGCGAATGCGTGCCTCGACTTGCGCGAAGCGCGTCGGATCGGTGAAGCGGATCTGCGGATCGAGCGTCTTGGCCTGCTGGACTTGCGCGAGCGCGTCGCCATAACGACCTTCACGGTCGAGCACCTGGCTGTACAGGTAATGCGCGTGTGCGTTGTTCGGATGCGCCTTCAGCACTTCGGACAGGCCGGCATCGGCCTGCTGCCAGTTGCCTTGCGACATTGCCGATTCGATCTGCTGAACCGTGGGCACGGCAAACGCTGCCGTGGATACGAGCATCAGCGAGACGAACGCACTTGCAATAACTTTTTTCATTTGCAGACCGGGCGCCACGCGCCCGTCTCCTTCAGTCGATTGCGGGGGCCGGCCAACCGGAGGCCGGCTTACCGGGGGTCGGCCAACCGGAGGCCGGCTTACCGGAGGCCGGCTAACCGGGGGCCGGCTTACCGGAGGCCGCCTTACCGCCCGCTGCGACGCAATTACTGAGCCGGCGAGTTGATCTGCTTTTTCAGTGCTTCCAGACGGTCTTCCACCGACGGGCCGCGGTTCAGGTCTGCCAGCTTGTCGTCGAGCGCCTTACCGCTTTTGACATCGGCGGAGTTCAGACGTGCGTCCGAACGGGCATTCGACAGCGCGACCTTGTCTTCGAGCTTCTGAAAATCCTCGGACAGGTTTTTCCCGCCGATGCCGCCCAACGCCGTTGCAGCGACGTCTTTCGCTTCGGCGATCTGTTGCTTGGCTTGCAGGATGTTCGAACGCGCATTCAGATCGTTGCGACGGCTGCGCATGTCCTCGATCTGGCTCTTGAGTTGCGCGACCGACGGCTCCAGCGTAGAGAGTTCCTTCGTCAGCGCATCGCGTTCTGCCTCGGCCGTGGCTTGCGCGCCGAGCGCTTCGCGAGCCAGCGCTTCGTCGCCGGATTGCAGCGCGCGCTTTGCGCCGTCTTCGTACTTCTTCGCCTTGTCGGCCGCAACATCGCGCTTGCTTTGCTGTGTGGCCACTTGCGCCTGGATCTCGATCAGCGAGTTCTCGGCGCGGCCGATGCTCTCGTCGAGTTCGCGCACGATCTGGCGCGAATCGCGCGACGGGTCTTGCACCGAGTCCGCAGCGTCGTTGAGGAGACCTTTTAGCGTGCGCGAAATGCTGTCAAAAAGCGACATGAAAACCTCCAGAGAATGATGTCGGCGCTGAATATCCTGCGCACTCAACTGCTTGTCACTACTACTTTACGCCGCCGCGCGAGAAGCTGCGCAGCGTTCGGACCGGAGGTCGGGGCTTGCTCGCCGATTGCAATAGCGCAACAGCAAATTGTCGGTTTCACCTGCGCACTTATCGCATGACAAAGCGAAAGGTTTTCGGCGATGAGCGCGCCGACCCGTCCCTCTGTAGCTCGCGGATATTACACCACGGGCTCTCTTAAAATGGGCTTAAAGGGAGCGATGAGCGAGCTGCTCAGTGTGCTTGCGGCGAGTGTCGCCAACGTGAACGGCGCAAGCGTCGCCAAGGAGGAAGCGAGTGACAATGCGCAGTCGACCGCTTACAAGCTGGTGCATGCCGGTGCAAGCCGCTTGCATCGACGTTGCGCATTCCAGTGCTGCCCGCTATCGCGAGGGTTACGCGAAGCGACCGCCTTCGGGGCCAAGATCGCTGTGCGGATCGTCTTCATCGCGCATGGGGTCGAGACGAGGGCGCTTCAGCACGCTTTTCACGTGAGTCTGCACCGTCACGGCGGCGGGCAGCAGTTCCTCGATCGCGGCAGCGCGTGCCGCCGCCATTCTCGCGACAGCCTCGGCCGTTGCCACGGCGTCTTCGTCGACTTCGGCGGTAAGCGCCGCCAGCACATCAGCAGGCAGCAGCGGGGCAGGTGCAGGCCCGGGTGGCACATTTTCAACCGGAGTTGCAGCGGCGGACGCCGTCGAATTGCCCGCGACACTTGCACCATTGCCATCCGAACCGGCCCGCAGGCTCACGCGCGTCTGCAACGCGGCCGGCAGCGCGTCGCGCGCAACTTTCGCGTCGTGCGCGACGCGCTGCAGCGCCGCGTCGAGCGCGTCAGGCGCGCGGGGCACATTGAGCCGATCGACGATACTCGCTGCTTTCACCTGCTCGCTGGTCGCGCTGAAACTCAGCACTGCGCGCCGCATGAGCTCGCTGACGCTGATGCGGAGTTCGTCCGCAGTGGCGGCGATCGCGCGTTTCTGCGCGGGTGTGACGAATACGACGATGCGTTCGCTGGGCTTTGTCATGATCGGCTCGCATACTTGTTGGCATGGCGCCTGACGGCGCGCATCGGCGCACATCGGTATGCGCGGAGTCCATCATATGACGAGTTGCGCCGATCGCAAACGGGCGCTTCATGAAAATGCCGTGACATCAACGAGTTGTCGCGCTTTTTGTGGTCTTGTCCACAGGCCTTTCAACAAAAACTGGGGATAACTTCGCGAATGTGCGCAAGCGCCTCGTGAGCCTGCCGAATCTACCCACGGTCTGCCGCCGGGCGTAGAAGCGAAGGGAATTCTTACAAAAAAACTCCGTTGAGCGCCGCTTGATTTCTTTAAAATGCGCTGTTACGTTGCGCCGGACAATGTCCCGGGTGCGCCGTGGCGACTCGCCGGGGCACAGAGTCGCACGGCGGTCTGCGCCCAGACTACGCCGCGCACGATTCATGCGCGCCTGGCGCGCGAGAACAAGGCGTGGAGTTACGCGCCCACTATTCCAGTCATGCCAATCATCAAACGACCGCATTCCTCGCAATCTCCGGCCGGTCAAGACCGGGACTCCTACCACCGCACGCAGGGACGCAACGCCGCTTCGCGCGACGCCGAAGAGGGCGGCCGCTCGATCGGCGCGACAGTTGCGATCTGGTTTGCGAGCCTCGTTGCGATCGTCGCCGTGGTGGGCGCGCTGATCGTCGGCTACGCACTTGTCGTGATGGGGCCGCAACTGCCTTCGCTCGACGCGCTCACCGACTATCGTCCGAAAGTGCCGCTGCGCGTCTATACGGCGGACCATGTGCTGATCGGCGAATTCGGCGAGGAACGGCGCAGTCTCGTGCGCTTCCAGGACATTCCCGACCAGATGAAGAAAGCGGTGCTCGCAATTGAAGACTATCGCTTCTACGAACACGGCGGTGTCGACTTCCTCGGGATCCTGCGCGCCGGTTTTGCCGACCTCGCGCACGGCGGCGCGTCGCAGGGCGCGAGCACGATCACGATGCAGGTCGCGCGCAACTTCTTTCTGTCGAGTGAAAAAACCTATACGCGCAAGATCTACGAAATGCTGCTCGCCTACAAGATCGAGCGCGCGTTGACGAAAGACCAGATTCTCGAGCTGTACATGAACCAGATCTATCTGGGCGAGCGCGCTTACGGGTTTGCTGCGGCAGCGCGCGTGTACTTCGGCAAGGATCTGAAAGACATCACGCTTGCCCAGGCCGCGATGCTCGCCGGTCTGCCGAAAGCGCCGTCCGCGTATAACCCGGTCGTGAATCCGAAGCGCGCAAAAATCCGTCAGGAATACATTCTCAGGCGCATGCTGGAGTTGCGCTACATCACACAGGAGCAGTACGCCCAGGCGGTGAAAGAAGAGATTCACACGCGGAACCCCGGCAACGAATACAGCGTGCACGCCGAGTACATTGCCGAAATGGTTCGCCAGATGATGTACGCGCAGTACAAGGACGAAACGTATACACGCGGCCTGAATGTCACGACCACCATCGATTCCGCCGACCAGGACGCCGCGTATCGCGCGGTGCGCAAGGGCGTGATGGATTACGAGCGGCGCCACGGTTATCGCGGGCCGGAAGGCTTCGTGCAATTGCCCGCGCCTGGCGACGACCGCGATCAGACTATCGACGACGCGCTCAACGATCATCCCGATAACGGCGAGATCATCGCCGCTGTCGTCACGGACGCGAGCCCGAAGCAGGTGAAGGCGCAACTGGTCGACGGCACGCAGGTGACTATCGGCGGTGATGGCTTGCGCTTTGCCGCCAGTGCGTTGAGCGCACGCGGCGCGGCGGCAACGAAGATCAGGCCCGGATCGATTGTGCGCGTGATGAGCGACGCCAAAGGCAACTGGCAGATCACGCAGCTCCCGCAGGTGGAGGGCGCACTCGTGTCGCTCACGCCGCAGGACGGTGCGATTCGCGCGCTCGTCGGCGGGTTCGACTTCAACAAGAACAAGTTCAATCACATCACGCAAGCCTGGCGTCAGCCGGGTTCGAGCTTCAAGCCCTTCATTTATTCGGCGGCGCTCGACAAGGGACTCGGACCGGCCACGATCATCAACGACGCGCCGCTGTACTTCCCATCGAGCACGCCGGGCGGCGACGCGTGGGAGCCGAAAGACGATGACCAGCCCGATGGGCCGATGCCGATGCGCCTCGCGTTGCAGAAGTCGAAGAACCTGGTATCGATCCGGATTCTGTCGTATATCGGCACGAAGTACGCGCAAGACTTCGTTACGCAACGCTTCGGTTTCGACGCCGACAAGACTCCACCCTACCTGCCGATGGCGCTCGGCGCGGGGCTCGTGACGCCGTTGCAGTCGGCGGGTGCGTATTCGGTCTTCGCGAACGGCGGTTATCGCATCAACCCGTATCTGATCAACGAAGTAACGGACGCACGCGGCGAGCCGCTGTCCAAAGCGCAGCCGCTTACCGCGGGTCGCGACGCGCCGCGCACGCTTGAGCCGCGTAATGCGTACATCATGAACAGCCTGCTGCATTCGGTCGCGACCGCGGGCACTGGCGCCGGCACCAACGTGCTGCATCGGTCGGACCTGCAGGGCAAGACCGGAACGACCAACGACGCGAAGGACGGCTGGTTCGCCGGCTATCAGCAATCGCTCGTCGCGGTCGCATGGATGGGTTACGACCAGCCGAAGACGCTCGGCAGCCGCGAATTCGGCGCGCAACTCGCGCTGCCGATCTGGGTCGAGTACATGCAGCGCGCGTTGCGCGGCGTGCCGCAGAGCGAGCCGCCGCAGCCCGAAGGGGTGACATCCGTCGACGGCGAACTGTTCTACTCGGACATGACGCCGGGCAACGGTTTCGTCGCCAGCATCGGCCTCGATTCGGCGAATCCGACGGCGGGTGTGAACGACGCGATTGGAGGTGTGGGACCCGCGGGCTTGACGCCGCCGGCAGTGCCGCCGCCGAGCGTGTCGTCCAATGAGAAAAAGCAAATCATGGATCTATTCGAGTCGAATAAGCCGTGATGAAAAATGCGCGTGCTGGCCGATCGGCCGCGCGCGCAAAGTGGTGCCCGCGGCACTGACACCGTGCGGGCTTCACGGTTTCCGGCTGCGCTCGGCCGGTAGCTAGCCTGCCGATTCTGTTTGCGAGACGCACGCTGTGTTTTAATCACGCCTGCGATGCTCGATCGGGGTCCATTAGCAGGCTGGATTCGTTAGCTGTTTCCATCTCGAGCATGGCTGCGTCTTGCGGCGAGCAAGGCGTCACCATCCCTCAAGCGCGCCCGGACCCGGCCGGATGCGCGCACATGCCACGTTGAGCGCTGGCGGCACAAGAGCCGCAGCCGCCGACGTGTTTGCCTTCCAGCATCCACCGGGTTCCGCATTGAAAAGTCGAATTCTCATCTGTCTGATGACGGGGCTGCTGCGCGCCTTCGCAATATTGCCGTATGGGCTCGTCGCGCGGTTCGGCAACGGCGTCGGCGCTCTGCTGTACCGGATTCCGAGCACGCGCCGGCGGGTGGTGCATACCAACCTGAAATTGTGTTTTCCCGACATGAGCGACGCGGCGCGCGAACGTCTTGCGCGCGCGCATTTCTGCCATGTGATCCGCAGTTATGTCGAGCGTGGGCCGCAATGGTTCGGCAATGCGCAGGCGCTGGCCCGTCTCGTCGAAGTGGAAAGCGCAATCGATCTCGCGGAGGTTCGGTCTCAACCGACGATCTTCGTCGGCTTCCACTTTGTCGGCATCGAGGCCGGCTGCATGATGTATTCGACGCGGCATCCGGTGGCGTCGCTTTACACGCCGATGTCGAACCTGTTGCTCGACGCGATGGCGAGGCGCCAGCGCGGACGTTTCGGCACTGAGATGATTCCACGCAGCGACAGTGTGCGGCGCGCGTTGCGTGCCTTGCGCGACGGCACGCCGGTGATGCTCGCGGCGGACATGGACTTCGGCTTGCGCGATTCGGTGTTCGTGCCGTTTTTTGGCGTCCAGGCCTGCACCCTCACATCGGTCTCGCGGATGGCGCGCGCGGCGAACGCCCGGGTCGTGCCGTTCGTGACGGAGGTGCTGCCGGGCTATCGCGGCTACAAGCTGAGCATCTTCGAGCCGCTAGCCGGTTTTCCGTCGAACGACGTCACGGTGGACGCACGACGGATCACCGAGTTTCTCGAGACGCAGGTGCGACGGATTCCTGACCAATATTATTGGGTGCACAAGCGCTTCAAGAATCGTCCGGAAGGGGAGGCGGGCGTTTATTGACGCAGCGGCGCGCGTATGTACGTGCTGTTGTTGCGCGGGTAGTGGCGGCAAACGCGTCACGAGGGCAAACGCTTGTGCGTTCAAGCACTTGGCTGTTGTGTCCTATGGTTATCCACAAAGCTGTGAACAAAGTCTGTGGATAGATTTGTTCCGGGACGGATAGGGGCTATGACCATATGGGCTACCGACGTCTGATCCGACGGACGCTTCCCATCCTATCGACCCATGCTTCATTCCACGCCGCCACCCATAACACCAGCCAGCTCAATGAGTTAGCCTGCTTGTCAGAAGGTTTTCAACAGCCTATTCAACATCAACTGGGGATAAGTGCGGGACGTCAATTCGGATTACCTGGTTCGGCCCCGGACGCGTGCGCAGTTGCCCTTGATGTTGCCTGCGTACTTGCGCCTGGACTTGCTCCCGAACCCGCCGCCTCGACGGGCGGATTGCCCATCGCCTGAAACAGCGCCGCCGTGTCCGTCAGACGCGCGCTCGTATAGCGAATTTCGTCGAGCTGCGCGTTGCGAAATTGCTGCTCGCTCGTGCGCGTGGACGATACAGGTACGGCGCCGAGCCGATAGCGGCCGGAGGTTTCATCGAAAATTCCCTGAGCGGAACGCGTCGCTGTATTCGCGGCGTTCAGCGCCTGCGCGTCGTGTTCGAGCGCGGCCAGCGTGTCGGCGACATTCTGGAACGCGGCAAGCACCGTCTGCTTGTATTGCGACACCGTGGCCTCATAGGTGTTCATGGCCGCGCGGCGCTGCGCCACCAGCGCGCCGCCGTGAAATAACGGCTGCGATAAAGAGGCGCCGATGCTCCAGATGGCGCCCGCGCCGGAGAGCGCGACGGGCCAGCTGAAGCCGCCTTGTCCCATCGATGCGCTTAGCGACAGGCTCGGGTACATCTGCGCGGTCGCTACGCCCACATCGGCGGCCGCAGCTTTTAGCGCGGCGTCGGCAGCCTGAATGTCGGGCCGAGCCTGTAACAGTTCGCTCGGCACCACTACGGGCACCTGCTCGGGCAGATGCAAGCCCGCGAGTTCCAGATCGGCTGGCGCGGCGTCCGGGGTACGACCGAGCAGCACGGCCAACGCATGACGGGTGGTTTGCCATTGCTGCCGCAACCCCGGCAGGCTAGCGGACAAGCTCGCCGCACTCTGTTGTGCGCTCAACTGATCGGCATGCGACACGGCTCCGAGCGCATAGCGTCGTTGTGTGTCGCGTGCCTGATCGTCGGCAAGCGTCACGAGCCTTTCGGTGGTGTCGATCTGCGCGCGCAACGCGGCGCTCGTAATCGCGGCGCTCACGATGTTCGCGGCGAGCGCGCGACGGGCAGCGTCCAACTGATACGCCTGGACATCCACGCGTGCGGCCAGTGCGGCGTCGGCGAGGCGCGAAGCGCCGAACAGGTCGATCGTGTAATGCGCCTGCAATTGGCCTACGAAGATGTTGTACAGGAATGTGTTGGGCCCAATCTCCGGAATCGCGAGCGCGCGATTGCGCGTCGCCTGGCCGCCTGCGTCGATGGTGGGCAGCATCGAACTGCCAATCTGGCCGCGCAGCTGTTCGCGCGCTGCCGCGAGACTCTGCTCGGTCGCCGCGAGGGTCGGGCTGTTGCGCAGCCCTTCGTCGACGAGCGCATTCAGCGCGTCCGATCGATACAGCTTCCACCATTCGGGTACCGGCTTCGCGCCGACCACGAACTGCTGCGCGACGCCTTGCGCCAGGACCGTCTGCGCCGGTTGCGCTTCGCTGCCGTAGTGGACCGGCTGCGGCATCGCCGGCGGCTCGCCGTTAGGTCCGAACGAACAGGCCGCCAACACAAACGCGGAGCCCGCGAGCGCAACGCTCGACGGCAGATGTGCCGCCTTCAAACCGCCGAAGCATCGAACGACGCAGGAACGTGCGAAGTGGATCATGCTCAATTCCCCGTATGCGCCGCGCCGGACGCGGACGGCGTTTGCGGCTCGCGCTCGTCGTTGCGTACTCTGAACGACATGGCGTAAAGAGCCGGCAGATAGAACAAGGTGAGGACGGTCGCGCTCGTGATGCCGCCCATCAGCGCGGTCGCCATCGGACCAAAGAAGTTGGAGCGCAAGAGCGGAATCAGCGCGAGGACGGCGGCTGCTGCGGTCAGCGTGATCGGGCGGAAACGCCGCACCGTGGCGCCGACGATCGCGTCGAAACGTTTGTGCCCCGAAGCAATGTCCTGCTCGATCTGGTCGACCAGAATGACCGAGTTACGCATGATGATGCCGAACATCGCGATCACGCCGAGCATTGCGACGAAGCCGAACGGCTGGCCGAACAGCAGCAGCGTGAAGACGACGCCGATCAGGCCGAGCGGCGCGGTGAGCACTACCATCAGCACACGCGCGAAGCTCTGCAACTGGATCATCAGCAGCGTCAGCACGGCGATGATCATGATCGGCATCTGCGCATTGATCGACGTCTGGCCCTTGCCGCTTTCCTCGACCGAACCGCCTATCTGGATGCGGTAACCAACGGGCAAGCTCGCCCGGATCGGACCCAGCGCCTTGTCGACAGCATGCGTGACGTCGATGCCTTGCGCGCCCGGCGCGACATCAGACTGCACGGTGATAGTGGGCTGCCGGTCGCGTTCCCAGATCACGCCGTACTCCAGATCGTTGCGCAAATGCCCGAGCGTACCCAGCGGCACCGCGCCGTTCGGCGTCGGCATGGCGAGCGTAAGCAGCTTCGCCGGATCCACGCGCTCCGCCTTCGGCGCACGGAGATCGACGCTGATCAGCTTGTCGCGCTCGCGGTATTGGGTGACGGTGTAGCCGGACAGCGTCATCGCGAGGAAGCTCGAGATGTCGTCGGAGCTCACGCCGAGTTCCCGCGCCTTCTTCTGATCGACTTCAAAGCGTACCGAGCGTTCGGCGGGCTCGTCCCAATCGAACTGCACGTTGCGCGTGCCGTGGTCGCTGCGCAGCGTCGCGGCAACGCGTTCCGCGATCGAGCGGACCGTCGCGATGTCGTCGCCGCTCACGCGGAACTGCACCGGATAACCGACGGGCGGCCCGTTTTCGAGGCGCGACAGGCGCGTGCGAATGGCAGGGAAGTTGTTGCGCAATTCGGGTTCGAGCCATTGGGCGAGTTTCTCGCGGTCCTTCACGGATTTCGCCGTAATCACGAACTGCGCGAAATTGGGCTGGGTCAACTGCTGGTCGAGCGGTAGGTAAAAACGCGGCGCACCGGTGCCGACGAAATCGACCGTGTGATCGATTTCGGGCCGGCCCACCAGCACTTTTTCGAGCCGCTGCGCCTCGCGCAACGTGGCATTGAACGAGGCGCCCTCAGGCAGCCGCACGTCCACCAGCAATTCGGGCCGATCGGAGCTCGGGAAGAACTGTTGCGGCACGAGCGTGAAACCCGCCATCGCGAGCACGAACAACACGACGGTGATGGCAAGCACGACAAAACGCCGTTCGATACACCAGCCGATCCAGCCACGCAGACGTGAGTAGAAACGCGTGTCGTAAATGTCGTGCTCGTGGTCGTCGGCTTCATGCGCCGCACGCTTGCGCTCGGGCAGCAGGTGATAGCCGAGCAGCGGAATCAACACGACCGCTGCGAGCCACGACGCAATCAGCGCGATGGCGGAGACTTCGAAAATCGAGCGCGTGTACTCGCCTGTGCTCGACTTGGCCAATGCAATCGGCAGGAAGCCGGACACGGTGACGAGCGTGCCCGTCAGCATCGGAAACGCGGTACTGGTGTAGGCAAAGGCAGCGGCACGCGTGCGGGTCCAGCCTTGTTCCAGTTTCACCGCCATCATTTCCACAGCGATGATCGCGTCGTCGACGAGCAAGCCGAGCGCGAGCACGAGCGTGCCGAGCGACACCTTGTGCAGCCCGATGTCGAACAGGTACATGCACAGCGCGGTGACGGCGAGCACGACCGGAATCGAGATCACCACCACCATGCCGGTGCGCACGCCGAGCGACACGAGACTCACCACGAGCACGATGGCGACGGCTTCTGCCACGGCTTCGAGAAAGTCGTCGACGGAATGGGCGACCGCGTGCGGCATGCTCGACACTTCGGTCAGTTGCAAGCCCACGGGCAAGGCTTTGCGGAGGCGGACCATTTCCGCGTCGAGCGCCTTGCCGAGACGAATCACGTCGCCGCCCGGCTGCATCGTCACGCCGATGCCGAGCACCGCCTTGCCGCCCGCGCGCATCTGCGTGACGACCGGATCGTCGTAGCCGCGCTTGATCGTCGCGATGTCGCCGAGACGGAACGAACGGCCGTTGATGCGAATCAGCGTGTCGGCGAGCGCGGCCACGTCCTTGAACTGGCCGCTCGGGCGCACGAACACGCGGTCGTCGGTCGTGGTGAGCGTGCCCGCTTGCGACACCGCGTTCTGCGAGTTGATCGCCTGGCCGAGTTGCTGGGGCGAAATGCCGAGACGCGTCAACTGCGTATTCGTTATTTCGATGTAGATGTGCTGATCCGGATCGCCGAAATAATCGACTTTGGCGACGCCGGGCACGCGCAGCAGAACAGTGCGCAACTGGTCCGCGTAATCGTGCAGTTGCGCGGGAGAAAAGCCGTCGCCTTCGAGCGTGTAGATGTTGGTGTAGACGTCGCCGAACTCGTCGTTGAAGAACGGCCCCTGGATGCCTTGCGGCAACGTCGCCGCGATATCGCCGACTTTCTTGCGCACCTGATACCAGGTTTCAGGCACGTCCTTCACTGGCGCCGAGTCTTTCATCGTGAAGAACATCAGCGACTCGCCGGGGCGCGAGTAACTGCGCACGAAGTCGATTGCGGGCGTTTCCTGCAACTTGCGGCCGATGCGGTCCGTGACCTGTTCCTGCACCTGCCGCGCGGTCGCGCCGGGCCAGAACGTGCGGATCACCATGACGCGGAACGTGAACGGTGGATCTTCAGATTGCGCAAGCCGCGTGTAGGCGAGTATGCCGAATGCAGTAGCAAGCGCGATCAGGAAGACGACCAGCGCCTGATGACGCAGCGCCCACGCGGACAGATTGAAGCGTCCCTCTTCATGCGTCGTGCTCATGAAGCGAAGTCCTCGGGATGCAGCGGTGCGATTGCGCGGACTTTCTCGCCGGCGCTCACCGTGTGCACGCCTTGCAGCACGACATGTTCGCCGTCTTTGAGGCCCTGGCTGACGACGATCGTGCGTTCGTTATAGCGGGCGACGGTGACGCGGCGCAGTTCGAGCATGCTGTCCGAGGCACGCACGACCCACACGGCCGGCTGCGTGCCGTCATGGAAGAGCGCGGTGGCCGGCAACACGATAAAACCGTGCTGGTCTTGCGCGCCGCTCGCCGACGACGGAGCAGGCGCCGCCAACGCGATGTCCGCGGTCATGCCGAGGCGTACGTCGGGGCCCGGATTGTCGAGTGTGAGTTTCGCGCGGTAGGTGCGGCTTTGCGGATCGGCGGCGGGCGAGAGCTCGCGCACGCGCGCCGTGAACTTGCGCCCCGGCAGCGCGCCGAGCGCGACGTTTGCCGTTTGTCCGACCGCAAGCCCGGCCAGCGCGCTTTCCGGCACGTCGCAGACTACGTCGACTTCGCCGCTCCACGCGAGGTTGTAGACCGCCTGGCCCGCCGACACATTCTGGCCCGTGTCGGCCTGCTCCGCGGTGATCACGCCAGCGTGATCCGCGACGAGGGTGGTGTATTGCAACTGGTCTTTCGATAAGGCTGCCTGCTGCGCCGCCTGATCGCGCTGCGCGGCAGCCGATGCATACGCATTCGTGGTCTGCTCGAGCTGCGCGGGTGCGATCAGATTTTCTTTTGCCTGCGCCTGATCGCGGTCCAGTTGCTGCTTCGCGTATTTGTAGCTGTGCTCTGCGGCGGCGAGTTGGGCCTGCGCGCTCGCTGCGTTCTTCTGCGCATCCGCCGGGTCGAGCCGCGCGACGATCTGGCCGTTCCTGACCACGTCGCCAAGACGCACGCGCCTCTCGACGATCTTGCCGCCAACCCGGAACGACAGCGGCGTCGAATAGCGCGCCTGCACTTCACCGGGCAGCGACGTGACGGGCGCCGTATTGCCGTCCGCATGAACCGCAACGGCTACCACCGGACGCGGCTCGGGCGCGCCTGCTTCTTTGTTCGAACATGCGTTCAACGCGACGACGCCTGCAAGAGCGAGCGCGAACACGGCGCGGGGCAGAGACCCTGGCCGCGCGAGACGATGGGACTGCTCGCGCATCGCCGACGATGCGGGAAAAGCGGGACGCTTCACAATTACCCCAACAGGAGACAGCGAACAAACACGGCAAGCCGCAGCGGCTCGCCAGCGAAGAGCGCATGCCGGTTGATGCAACTGGCATACGTGTCTGACTTCCAATGATGAACCGCATTCTAATACACACCTGTATTTGAATGTGGAGGCGAATTGGAATTCTTTTAGGTGCTAGACTCTTGCCCATGAAACGGCAACGATTGACACGCGAGCAAAGCAAAGACCAGACACGTCAGCGTCTGCTCGACGCTGCGCAAGCAATTTTTATGAAGAAGGGCTTTGTCGCGGCGAGTGTCGAAGACATTGCCGGGGCGGCAGGCTATACGCGCGGCGCGTTTTATTCGAATTTCCGCAGCAAGAACGAGTTGTTTCTCGAGCTACTGCGGCGCGACCACGAAACCATGCAGGCGGGTTTGCGGGCCATTTTCGAAAACGCGGCCACGCGGGAAGTGATGGAAGAGCGCGTCATGCGCTACTACAGCAACCTGCATCGCGAGAACAAATGCTTTTTGCTGTGGGTGGAGGCGAAGCTTCTGGCGGCGCGAGACGGACGCTTCAGGCTGCGTTTCAACGCGTTCCTGCACGAGAAGCTCGAACAACTGGCCGCCTACGTCCGCGAATTTTCGGCGCGGGTCGGCACGCCGCTGCTATTGCCGCCGGAGATGCTGGCCATGGGCCTGATGGGCTTGTGCGACGGTGTGCAGTTCTTCTATACCGTCGATCCGCAGAATGTGCCGAGTGAAATGGCAGAAGCGGTGCTGGCAGGATTCTTTTCGCGCGTGGTGTTCGGCCGCAGCGCATAACGCCGAGGGGCGACCGGTTCGGCCGCCTCTCGCGCGACGATGGCTCAATCAGTTAGTCGCGAGTTGCGTGCAGCTATCTGCAACCGGGCTCGCGCAGACGAACGAATACTCCCCGCTGGTACGCAAAACTTCCTCGCCCGCATGGAGGACGACCTGGATATCCGGGCAGCGCTCATAAGCGATGAAAGCCGAGCAGGCCGCGGCGGACCAGCAGACCAAAGAAAACGCAATTTTTTCGAAGAGTTGGAAACGATGTGGCATGGCAGTTGGCGAACGGTGTAGCGGTGAATTTCATCCGGTCGCCATCTTACCAGCGGCTAAGGGTTTATACCTAGCCAAAAACCGCAATAATGCTTGAAACAGTGGTGCGTGCGCATCGGTAAAGCTGACGTGATTGTCATGTACGGGTCAGGGTTGGGACAGGTCCGGTCGATACAATCGATTCGTTGGGCAAATCCGCGCGAGCCTTGCCGCGCGGGGTGATACAGGCGGCAGCGCTGCGCCGGCCCGGCATCTCGAGGCAGGAGTCGTCCCATGAATCAATTGCAGTCGATGCGCGTGTTCGTCAAGGTGGCGGACCTCGGCAGTTTCGTCCGCGCGGCGGGCGCGCTGGATCTTTCCACCGCTGTCGTCACCCGCCATGTGGCGGATCTGGAGGCGCGTCTCGGCACCCGCCTGCTGAATCGCACCACTCGTCGTCTTTCGCTGACCGAATCGGGCACGACTTATCTGGAGCGCGTGCGCCACATTCTTGACGAGCTCGACGGCGTCGAGCAGATGGTGGTGGCGCGTCATCACGAGCCGGTCGGCACGCTGCGCATCGTGGCGCCGGTCGTCTTTGGGTTGCAGAGCCTCGCGCCGGCGGTCCAGTCGTACACCGCGCGCTATCCCGAGGTGGTGCCCGACGTGACGCTCGCCGACCGTCATGCCGATCTGGTCGAAGAAGGCTTCGACGTGGGTATTCTGGCCGGGCGCCCGGCGCGCAGCGCGAGTATCGTCACGCGTCGGCTGACTACCTGTCAGCTGACGGTCTGTGCGACGCCTGCCTACCTGACCCAGCACGGCACGCCGACGCGGCCGGAAGATCTGCTGGGTCATCCGTGCCTGAGCCGGCCGCCCGAGCAGGGCGGCGAGGAGCGTGTGTTCAGCGGGCCGGAAGGGCTCGTCCGCGTGAGGCCCGCGACCGCGATTGCCGCGAACAATAGCGAAATGCTTCGGCAATTCGCGCTGCTCGGCATGGGCGTGGCTATTCTGCCGAGCTATCTGATCGCGCGCGACCTCGCGTTTGGACGGCTCGTCGAACTGCTCGGCGACTACCGTCTGCCGGAAATCGAGATCACGATCGCTTATCCAAGCCGCCTGCACTTGCCCGCGAAGGTGCGCACTTTCGTCGATCACCTCGTCGAGCATTTCCAGTCGGACGCGACGGCGCCCGCGCGCGATTCGCGACGCGCGAAGCCGGCGCGCCCAACTGCCGGCGCGGTCTGTCAGCCGTGGCCGCGCCCGCCTGCAAACGCGCCGCTGTCGGCGCCGTTGCCTGCATAGCGGCTAGTCGCGCTCAGATCCACAGGTCGTTGGCCGCCGTGCGTTCGTTGGTTTCGTCGCCGGTGTTTTTGACGCCGCGCGGCTCGATCAGCAGCAGCTTGACCTCGCGTTCGGCGAACGGCTTGTGCTCGGTGCCTTTCGGCACGACGAACATTTCGCCCGCCGACAGCATCACAAAGCCGTCGCGCATGTCGATGCGCAACTGGCCGTCCAGCACGATGAAAGTTTCGTCCGTGTCCGCATGCTGGTGCCACACGAAATCGCCCTCGATGCGCACGACCTTGAACTGGTAGTCGTTCATCTCCGCGACGACCCGCGCTTGCCATTGATCGCTGAAAAGCGCGAGCTTGTCAGCGAAATTGATCGCGCGGTAGGTTTTCTGGGTTGGCTGAGTATCCGACATGCTGTGCTCCTTCTCCAAGATGATTGACGTCTCTGGAACGAGCGTACTGCGCGAAGTGCCGGCGAGTCTTGAACGTTTGTGGGCGAGCGCCGCGCGCGACGCGCGGCATTCTCGCGCCTAGCGCGTGGCTGGCGATGTCGCCCCGACCATATTGAGCCACTGTGCGGGCGCCACGCCCCATGCACGCTTGAAGTGCCGCGTCATGTGACTCTGGTCGGAAAAGCCGCTCGCGGCGGAGGCGTCGGCGAGCGGCATGCCGGCCAGCGCGAGTTGACGCACGAGGTCGAGACGCCGCATCGTGAGGTAACGGTGCGGGCTAGTGCCGAACAGCGCGCGGAAATCGTGCGACAGGCTCCATCGGTCGCGTCCTGCGGCCGCCGCGAGTTCGTCGAGCGTCACCGTGTGTTCGAGCGACGCCAGCAGATACTCGCGGGCACGGCGGGCAGCGGCGTAATCCACCGGGCGGCGCACGGGCCGGGTGCCCGCTGCGGCGTCAAGCGCCGTCGCCAGTTCGTAGAGCCCGTCGTCCTGTTCCAACGGATCCATCGCGCGGTCCATGCTGCGCAACAGGTTTTCCGTGGCCGCGAAAAGACGCGGGTCGTTCGACAGGCCGCCATGCACGAAGGGCAGGGGCTTGCCGCCGAGCGCCTGCTGGAAGAGAGCCGGGTCGACATAAACCATGCGGTAACGGAAACCTTCGCCGGTGCCGGCTTGGCCGTCGTGCGGTTCATCCGGATGCAGCACCATGGTGCCGCCGGGCAAACTGTGGCGCAGGCTGCCGCGATAGCGGAAGCTTTGCACGCCAGCCAGCGTGCGGCCGATCGCGTAGGTATCGTGGCGGTGCATCGCATAGCCGGCACCGTGGAAAAACGCCTCGATTCTTTCGATGCCGCCTGCGCCATGTCTGTCGCCGCGCCCCGAGCCGCCGGGCGGGCCGCCCGTGCCGCCGGATTGCGGCGAGCGATAGATCCAGTCCGCGCCGCGCCGTTCCAGCGGTGCGGCGAGGCGTCGAGGCGCCTTTGCGTGTTCGCTCACGCGCTCAGACCTGGTCCGTAATTGCCGCCGATCAGTTTCGTGACCGACGCGACGTCGGCGTAATCCTGCTCGGGCAGGCCGTCGAGCATCGACAGGACCTCGTTGCTCGCGCCGGCTTCGCGCGCGGCGTCGACCAGAGCGTCCTTGTTAGCCGGGAAGTGGACGTCGCTGAGCACGTCGGAAATCTGCAAGTCGATGGATTCCCCGGGGATGGACGATGTCGTCATGCAAGCTCCTGTTGGTACGGTTGGGCGGGATTGGCGTTCGTTCGGCGTCTGTTGTTGCGTATTGTCGCCGGATTGGCGGGTAACTGCCGCTGCTTGCCGCTCAAGAATCCGAAATTTTCGCGTCGTCTCGAGTTCGCTCAAGCTCTTTTTCGAGACGCTCGGAGGCCGTCAGAGCCGGTCGAGCAGGAGGGGCGGTGTCGCTAGTCGAGCTTAGCGCGCTTTTCCTCCCGCTAGGTACCGCTCGGGGCCGCTCGGTCCCGCTTGCCCGCGCCCCGCCACGATTCCTCGCGCTTCCTTACGACCAGCCAGAAAAGCGCCATAGCTCCAACGCCGCGCTCAGGTCTGCAGCCGCTCGCTGTGCGCCGCGAAGCCTCGTTCGGGATGTCGCGATTTCGGCAACACGATATGTTGCCATTCCTGTGGACGATTCTCGTCCATGACCGCCACCTCCGGCGCCGGCGGGGCGACGGGTGCGGCGTTGGCGGTTTCGGCAAGGGCGTTCGCGGCCATGCCGTCCGGCGCCGTATGAACCGGCGCGGCAAAGCACGAAGCGGACAGCATCACCATGGTCAACAGTGTCGAGGTTTTCATGCCCGACCTCCTAAGCTCATGCGGCGGTAACGGTTGAGCAAGTGCTGTGCCGTCCACGCACCAAAGAATGGCGCAAGCCGCGCATGGTCCGGGCCTGCAGGCCGCGCGCTTTCGTCATGCCCGACGCGCAAATCCTTCAACCCGCGCTTCGCGACCACTCATTGTAGATCGCCGATAATGGCGCGGGAATGGCAGCCCGATTGCGGATGCGCCCCAAGCGCCCACCCGAGCCGCAACGAACGCCCCAGCTAGCGCAAAATCTCAAACCGGGTCCACGGCCATGACGGCCGGTCCCGCATATAGCCGTTCAGCCAGTTCCACTGCGGATGCCGTTTCATGAACGCCTGGGCGTCGAACGGCCGCCCGCACGGATGACCCCAGCGCGCGGCGAACGCCATTTCTCGGGCCATCTCGCTGTCGATCACCTTGCCGTCGTTCGCGCCCCAAGGGTTGAAAGGTCCGTGATCCGAGCCGCCGAAGCGCGCGTCATCCAGTTCGAGATGCCCGCAGATCGTGCGCGAGCACGGGTTGTCGCTGCGATCCAGATAGACGTCGTGATGATCGGCGATCATCGCCTTGGCGAGTTCCACGTCGATTTTGCCGTGGTGCATTTCCTCCAGCTGCATGAAGCGCAAACGTCGCGCGCCGTTTTTGCGCACGTCCGTATAGTCTTCGCCTTCGCCGATGCACTCCTGGTTGCGGATCTTCAGATCGGTCGCCGTGTTGTAGCCGCTGTAAAAACCGTTCTTCGTGCTTTCAAAGCCGGAATAGTGCAGCCCCAGTTCGTAGCGCGCGATTTCGCCGGTCTTCGTGTCGCCCAGCAGCCAGCTGTTCGCGTAACCGCCGTTGTTCGCAATCGAGAACATCTCGCACCATTCGCCGATGCTGTTCGCGTACTGCGACGCCCGCCGCGAGCGGTAGAACTCGGGCGCGCCTGCCGCGTTGTAGCCCACGAAGTTCGATATGGTGGTTTCGGTCACCATCAATCCGGCTTCCGTCACCCAGAAATCGGTGAGGCTCGAAATGCAGCCTGGCACGCCCTGCATCAGGATCCGGTTGCCCCGGTCCGGCACGATGTCGAACACGACATTGAATGCGTCGCCGGCGGCATAGCGGTCCCAGGAATTGTGCGCCATCACGATGCGGCCGTCGCGGGTCGCATTGCCCGTTGCGATGAACGCGCTGCAATGATGGCCGCGCCGACCGCGCCACGGTTTGAGCCCCAGGCTCGGTTTCTGCTCGGCCGCGTGCGCGGGCCACCAGCTTTGGAGTAGATCCATGTAGCCGTTCCAGGCGAGCACTTCGGCGAACGGCAGCTTTGCGCCGTCGGCAATGCCCTGGATTTCATCGGCGAATTCGGTGTCGAGCTTGCTGGCGAACTGGGAGACGGCGGCTTCGACGAACGTGTCGAAATCTTCCCCTGTGTCCCACTTCGCGAGGTAGCGGGCGGTTCGGATAGCGTTGTGAATTTCCGCGGAAAGCAACTGGCCGTGCTGTTCGCCGCGATCGTACGGCTCGCCTTCGATGTGCAGGAAAATCCAGCCCGCCTGGTCGCGGCGTACAGCGTCGAGGGACGGTTCGCTCATCTTCGCTCCGATCGAATGGCGGGCGTCCCGGCGCGCCCGTCTTCGCGTAACTGCACTGCGGCGCGTGACCGCAGCGTCTTCTCATTGTAGAGAATTTGTCGTGCTTTGCATGGCGCGGCCCGCGTGCCGCGCCCGCGCCGACCGGCGTCAGCGCGTCGGATTCATGCGGAAATACGCGTCGAGCAGCGACGTCTTATAGACCACGCCCGCGAGGCGCGGATGCGCGGCGCTTTCGACAACCGGCAGCCGCTCGCCCTGGAAAGCCATGAAGTGCTGCAACGCGACGCCGAGCGGCATGTCGGGCGTGAGCACGTCGAAATGCGGCTGAAGATAGTCGGCGGCCGTTCGTGTCGAGGTGTCGCGCTTGTCGAGCAGGTCGGAGGTGATGTCCTTCAGTGCGACCACGCCGAGAAACGCGCCCGATTCGTTCGCCACATACAGATACTTGACCGGATATTCGAGGAACACCCGCGTCATGTCGTGCACGGTCGCATTGGGCGGCACGACGGTTTGCGCGGGACGGATCAGCTCGCGCATCTGCGTGGCGCGCAGGCGCGTGCGCTCCATTTCTTCCTGATTGCGGCGCAGCGTGATTTCATACATCGAGGTCTTGCCGATCGCGCGCGACACGAAATATGCAACCACGCACGACAGCATCAGCGGCAGCACGACCTGGTAGCTGAGCGTCATCTCGAAGATCATCAGAATCGCCATGAGCGGCGCCTGCGTCGCACCCGCGAGGAAGGCGCCCATGCCGACCATTGCATACGCGAACGGCGCCGAGGTGCCGTGCGGCCACAACCCATGCATGGCGAGGCCGAATAGCGAGCCGACCACCGCGCCGACGAAAAGCGTCGGCGTGAACACACCGCCTACGGCTCCGGAGCCCGCGGTGGCCGCCGTTGCCACCAGCTTGAACACCAGGACGACGACGAGCGCGGTCCACGTCCACGGCGAGTGCAGCACCGAGTTGACGACGCTGTAGCCATTGCCCCAGACCTCCGGCGTCCAGACCGACAGAATGCCGACGACGAGCCCGCCAAGCGCGAGCCGCCCGGGCAGCGGCAACGGCAGCTTGCGGAACAATCTCTTCGAGCCGTCGAGCAGCCGCAAAAACTGCGGCGCCGCCGCGCCGCACAGCAGACCGAGCGCGACGAACAGCAGCACTTCGATGCCCGCCACCGGCGGAAACACCGGCATTTCGTACGGCGGTTTGTAACCAGCGAACTCACGCATCGTGATATTGGCGACGACGGCGGCGACCACGACCGGCCCGAAGCTTTCCATTGCGATCGAGCCGAGCACGATTTCAGTGACGAAGAACGCGCCCGCGATCGGCGCGTTATACGCCGATGTGATGCCCGCCGCCGCGCCGCACGCGACCAGCAAACGCAGCCGCGGCGGGTCGAAGTGGACCCAGCGTCCGATCAGCGAGGCGGCGAGCGCGGCCAGCTGGACCATCGGACCTTCGCGGCCGATCGAACCGCCGCTCGAGATCGTGAACAGCGACGAGAGGCTGCGCCACAGGCTCAGCTTCACGGGCACCACGCCGTCGCCGATCGCCACCGCCTCCATGTAGTCGATGTGATTGCACTTGTCCGCGTGACGCTGCGCGATCAGCAACAGGAAACCGGCGACGAGCCCGCCCGCCGCCGGCAGCCAGATCCGCACCGTCCACGGCAGGCTGCGGGCCATTTCCACGAAGCTGCCGGACTTGCCGGCGACCAGCAGTTGCAGCAACTCGATGCCCTGACGGAACGCGATCGTCGCAAAGGCGCCCGCGACGCCGACGACCACGGACCAGACCAGCATCGTATGGGCGTCCGAGAGACGGAAAAGGTCATGAGCGCGGGTGCGCAGCTTCAGCAGGAATGAGAGCACGTCGACGGTACGGGGCGTGATGAAAAGTTAGAAAAGCGCACACGACAACAGCAGCGCGCCCGCTGGACGAAGCGGGCGCGATGCCGGGCATGAGCGGGGAATCGCGGCGCGGGTCATGCCGCCGCCTTGTCGAGTTCGGGATAGTGCCTGAAGATGCACGCTTCGTTATGCGCGAGGCGGCGCTCCGATTGCAGGTACGCGGCGATGTTCGGCCGCTCCTTCACGGCCGCGTGCAATGCGGCGAGCCGCGGGTAGTGCTCGCCGAAGCGCTTCAACGCGCGCGGGAACGCATACAGCAGCCCGTCGATCAGCTGGAACATGGACAGATCGACGTAGGTCAGCGAGTCGCCCACCATGAATGTATCGCCGGCGGGATTCTGCTTCAGCACGCGCTCGAAGTACTTCATGAACTTCGGAATCCGGTTGTCGATAAAGTCGTGCGCACGCGCCTTCGCCGCGTCTTTCTGATCTTCGTAATAGAGGTTGCTTGCGAGCGGATGATGCGTGTCGTGCGCTTCGGTGACCACGTCGGCGATTGTCAATTGCAAGCCGTTTGCCACGTAACGCAGGCTCTCCCCAGAGGGCGCGAGGTTCAGGCGCGGACCCAGATAGAACAGGATGTTCGCGGTCTGCGAGATCACCAGGTCGCCGTCTTTCAGGAACGGCGGCGCGAACGGCGGGTACGGTTCGTCCTTGCTCTTCAGCACCGCCATCATCGCGCCGGTGCCGAGACCTTCGGACGCGTCGCCGCGCGCTACTTCGACATAGTCGGCGCCGGCTTCTTCCAGCGCCAGCCGCACAAATTCGCCACGGCCTTGCAGGCCGTCCCAGTAGTAAAGTTCCAGGCTCATCGATTGGTCCTCATTCCGGTTGCATGAACGCTCGTTCAACGCAGCGCGCACGGCTCGTGCGCCGCTCGGGCAGCCAGTATGCCGCGCGAGCGCACCGGGCGCTCGCGCATAACGCACAAAACCCCGCGCGCGGCGGGGTTGGCTTCTGAGACGAGGGGCTTAGCCGAGGAAGTGCTGGACAGTCCATGTGATTCCGAGTCCGCCCGCAATCAGCCATACATAAAGAATCAAGCCGGTGGTCAGCGCGCGAGGGCCCGCTTGACGAATCTGCGAGAGCCGCGTTTCGATGCCGAGCGCCGTCATGGCCATGGTCAGCGCGAAGGTATCCAGCGTATTCAGCGTCGTAGTGGCGGCTTGCGGCAACACATGCAGCGAGTTGATCACGACGAAAGCGAGGAAGCCGAGTGCGAACCAGGGAATCGCAAGCTTGCCCTGATGAACGGCAGCGCCTTGCTGCGCACCTGCAACTGACGCGTCGCGGCGTGCCGCGCGGTTCACCCACAGCCCCACCAGAAGCAACACCGGCACGAGCAGCATCACGCGAGTCATCTTGACGATGGTGGCGATATGCGTGGCTTCCGGGCTCACGTTGCTCGCCGCGCCGACCACCTGCGCGACTTCGTGAATCGTGCCGCCGAAGAAGAGGCCCGCGCCAACCGTGTCGAGGTGCAGCCAGCCTGCCTTGAACAGAACCGGGTAAAGGAACATGGAAAGCGTTCCGAACAGGACCACACTGCCAACGGCCATCGCGCTCTTGTGCGGCTTGGATTGCAACGTGGACTCGAAGGCGAGCACGGCCGCCGCGCCGCAAATCGCACTGCCGGCAGCCGTAAGGAGCGCCGTGTCCCGGTCCAGCTTCATGATTTTCATGCCGGCCCACGTGCCGATCAGCAGCGTGCTGACGACGATCAGTACCGATTCCGCAAGACCGGGCAGGCCGACTTGGGCGATCTCCTGAAGACTCACTCGCAGTCCGAAGAAAGCGACCGCAATGCGAAGCAGCTTGCGCGCCGAAAAATTGACGCCGGCGGCCCAGCTTGCCGGCATGCCGTCGCGCAGCGCGTTGCCGTAGATTGCTCCCGCGACGATGCCGACGATCAGCGGGCTCAGGCCTAGCCCCGCCACGGCCGGGATTTCGGCAATGCGCGTGACGGCTGCGGCGAACAGCGCGACGAACAGGATGCCGTTGAGTTGCCCGCGGGTTGACGACTGTTCGGAGGTAGCGGCGGTGAGTCGAGCGGTGGTCATGGTTGCAGCCTCTGGGACTGACTGGATCGGATAGCTCTAATCCTAATTTAGATATATGGATATGAAAAATCGTCATTTAGAATGACAAGTATCAGCGAATCCGATATTTTCATACGATGACCCCCGATCAGCTTATAACGTTTGCCGCAGTCGCCGAGCACCTGAATATCAGCCGGGCGGCGGTGGCGTTGCATCTGTCGCAGCCCGCGGTGTCTGGGCAACTGCGCCAGCTTCAGGATGAGTTCGGCGAGCCGCTCTATCAGCGCGAAGGGCGCGGCGTGCGCCTGACCCCGGCCGGCGAGCAACTGGCGAGCTATGCCGCGCGGCTGCGCGACACGTGGCGGCAGGCTCATGCATATAGAGACGCGTTGCGAGGTCTTGAGCAGGGCACGCTGCGGATCGGCGCGACTACGACGCCTGCGAGCTACCTGCTGCCGTATCTGATCGCTGATTTTCACCGGCGATATCCGGAAGTGGCGCTGCATACGGCCGACGGCAATACGACCGACATCGTCGGCGCGCTGGGATCGGTGGATATCGCGTTGATCGAAGGTCCGGTCGGCGCGGATCTGCCGCCGGACACCGCAGTTCACGCGTGGCGCGAAGACGAGATCGTCGCGATCATGCCGCGCGCGCATCCGCTTGCAGCGTCCGCGTCGGGGGCTGGCGTCGATCTCGCGGCGCTCGGTGCGGAGCCGCTGATCGTGCGCGAGGCGGGGTCGGGCGTGCGCCAGATTGTCGAGCGCGCGTTCGCCCGCGCAGGCGTGCCGATGCGCGTGGCGCTGGAAATAGCGGGTGTTGAAGGCGTGAAGGAAGCAGTGCGAGCCGGTATGGGCATCGGCTTCGTCTCGGCGATGTCAATGCGGCACGAAGACGGCGCATTGCGCGTGTTTTCGCTCAGCCCCGAGCCGTTGACGCGACGGCTGTCTATTGTCGTGCCGCACGCGAGCGCGCCGTCGCGCGTGGTGCAGCAGTTTCTTGCGCTTTGTCTCGCAGATGGCGCTTGAGTTATCGAACCGGTGGGCATGCTCCAACCGCCGCCGCCTGGGGATTTCCACTATGGTGCGCGGCGCGCGCCTCGGCGCAATATTCGGGCATTGCAAGCGCTTCGGCGCTTTTTTGAAAAATGCTTTTGGAACCGGTTCCAAGACGCAGAAGCAGCGCAAATAACGGTAGCCATAGATGACAGATGCAGTGGAAATAGCGATTGTCGCGAGCGCCTTTGGCGCCGATGCAGTGCGCACGGCGGGTCATCGCAAGTGGGCGGAGGCGAGCAAGCGCGCCGGCGCGGCCGGTTTCGAAGTGCGTCGGGAGCTGTTCGGTTACGAGGCCGACGCCTCGCTGTTGCGCCTTCGGGAACTGGGCAAGCAGATTGCGGAATTGGGTTTGTGGTCCGTGTATTCGACGCCGGCTTCGCTCTACGCGGAAGGCGGCCGGCTCGACGCCGCCGCGTTGCGCCTCGCGCTGGACGAAGCGCTCGCGCTCGGCGCGCGCCTCGTGAAACTGCAACTCGGCGGTTTTGCTAGCGAGGCGCACGGCGATGCAATCGCCGCGCAGTTGCAAGGCGCGGACGTGCGGCTCGTCGTCGAAAACGGGCAACTGGCGCAGGGCGGCTCGCTGTCGCAATTCGTCGGCCTGTTCGACGCACTCGAGCGTGAAGGCCGCGCAGATGTCCTCGGCATGACTTTCGACGTCGGCAACTGGGCGTGGTGCGGTGTGTCGTCGCTGGACGCAGCCGTGGCGCTGGCGCCTTACGTCGAGTACGTGCACTGCAAGGTCGCGGCAGGCGAGGGCGCACGGCGGTTTGCGGCGGCGCCTGCCGTCGACGACGCCCGCTTTGCCGACGTGCTGCACCGACTGCCGCGCCACGTGCCGCGCGGAATCGAGTTTCCATTCGACGCCGCCTGTATCGACGAAGACGCGGCGCGCCGCGTCGCGTGGCTGGCTGCCGCGTGAGCGGCGAGTAGAACCTGAGAGAAGCAGCAACGAGCGCGGAAACACACCGGCAGCGGCGACAAGCCCGACGCACACGCAGGAGCGAACATGAGCAACACAAGCGCAGCACTGGACATCATCACCTACGGCGAAGCAATGGCCATGTTCGTGGCGACCGAGACTGGCCCGCTCGCGAGCGTCGGCCATTTCACGAAACGCATTGCGGGCGCCGACCTGAATGTCGCGATCGGTCTCGCGCGGCTCGGCTTCAAGGTGGGCTGGATGAGCCGCGTGGGCAACGATTCATTCGGCCAGTATGTGCGCGACACGCTGACCAAAGAAGGCATAGACCAGCGTTGCGTGAGCACCGACGAGCGCTACCCGACCGGTTTCCAGTTGAAGTCGAAGAACGATGACGGCAGCGACCCGGCAGTCGAATACTTCCGTCGGGGTTCGGCGGCGAGCCATCTTTCGGTCGCCGACTACGTGGCCGACTATGTGTTGCCCGCGCGTCATCTCCATCTGACGGGCGTCGCGCCCGCGATCTCGGCGAGCTCGCGCGAACTTGCATTTCATCTGGCACGTGAAATGCGCGCAGCCGGCAAAACCATTTCGTTCGATCCGAACTTGCGCCCGACGCTGTGGCCGTCGCGCGCCGCGATGGTGGAAGGTCTGAACGCGCTCGCCGCGCTAGCCGACTGGGTGCTGCCCGGCATCGGCGAGGGGGAGATTCTGACCGGCTATACGAAGCCCGACGACATCGCGAAGTTTTATCTGGAGCGGGGCGCGCGCGGCGTGATCGTCAAGCTCGGCGCCGAGGGCGCGTACTTTCGCACCGCCGATGATGCCGGCGTGATTGCCGGCCAGCCGGTCGCGAAGGTTGTCGATACGGTCGGCGCGGGCGATGGCTTCGCGGTCGGCGTGATCAGCGCGCTGCTCGAAGGCAGGACGTTGCCGCAGGCCGTCGCGCGCGGCAACCGCATCGGCGCGCTGGCGATTCAGGTGATCGGCGATTCAGAAGGGCTGCCGGGCCGCGCCGAACTCGATGCGCTCGAACGCGCCGACCTGTCGAACGAGAGCCTTACACGCGCAGCTTGAGGCACGTGCATTGGCAAGCACCGCCGAAAAAAGCATTTCGTAGCCCGACAGCATCGCGGTTCTGAACGGAGCCGCAAGCCGGGCTGCATCGATAACAGCAAGAGCGCTTGGCAAGCGCCGCACAAGCTCAGCTCATCATTGTTTCGGGAAGCCGTTAAGGAGACACCCATGACTTCATCTCTCGCCATTCGCCGCTGGTGGACGATCATGCCGATCGTATTCATCACCTACAGCCTCGCTTACCTCGATCGCGCAAACTACGGTTTCGCGGCGGCGGCCGGCATCAACCAGGACCTCGGCATCAGCAAGGGACTTTCTTCGCTGATCGGCGCGCTGTTCTTCCTCGGCTATTTCTTCTTTCAGATTCCGGGCGCGATCTACGCCGAGCGCCGCAGCGTCAAGAAGCTCGTGTTCTGGAGCCTCGTGCTGTGGGGCGGTTGCGCGGCGCTGACCGGCATGGTCAGCAATATTCCGTCGCTCATGGTGATCCGCTTCGTGCTCGGCGTGGTCGAAGCCGCGGTGATGCCGGCCATGCTGATCTTCATCAGCAACTGGTTCACGAAGAGCGAGCGCTCGCGCGCCAACACGTTTCTGATTCTCGGCAATCCGGTTACGGTGCTGTGGATGTCCGTGGTATCCGGCTATCTCGTGCATTCGTTCGGCTGGCGCAATATGTTCATCGCCGAAGGCATTCCCGCGATTCTGTGGGCGGTGTGCTGGTGGTTCATCGTGCAGGACAAACCGCAGCAGGTGTCCTGGCTCACGCAGCAGCAGAAGGACGATCTTGCGCAAACGCTGCGAGCCGAGCAGGCCGCGATCAAGCCGGTGCGCAATTACAGCGAAGCGTTCCGCTCGTCGGCTGTGATCAAGCTGTGCGCGCAGTACTTCTGCTGGAGCATCGGCGTCTATGGTTTCGTGCTGTGGCTGCCGTCGATCCTGAAGAACGGCTCCACGCTCGGCATGGTCGAGACCGGCTGGCTGTCGGCGCTGCCGTATCTCGCCGCGACCATCGCGATGCTTGCGGCGTCGTGGGCATCGGATAAACTCAACCGCCGTAAAGTGTTCGTCTGGCCGTTCCTGCTGATCGGCGCGATTGCGTTCGCGGCGTCGTATGCGCTGGGCTCCACGCATTTCTGGCTGTCGTATGCGTCGCTCGTGATTGCAGGCGCCGCGATGTACGCGCCGTACGGCCCGTTCTTCGCGATCGTGCCGGAACTGCTGCCGAAGAACGTCGCGGGCGGCGCGATGGCGTTGATCAACAGCATGGGCGCGCTCGGTTCGTTCGTCGGCTCGTATGTGGTCGGTTATCTGAACGGCGCGACTGGGACGCCCGCGGCATCGTATGCATTCATGAGCGTGGCGCTGATCGCCGCGGTGATCCTCACGCTGATCGTCAAGCCGCAACAGCAGACGGTTGAAACGCCGCACAAGCTCGCCACACCGTTGCAAGGAAAATAAGCCGATGAAGAAGATCGTCGCCTGGAAGTCACTGCCTGAAGATGTGCTCGCGTATCTGCAACAGCACGTGGAAGTCGTGCAGGTGGATCCCGCCCAGCATGACGCGCTCGTCGCCGCTTTGTGCGACGCGGACGGCGGCATCGGCGCGAGCGTGAAGATAACGCCGGCGATGCTGGAAGGCGCGACGCGGTTAAAGGCGCTGTCGACGATCTCCGTCGGCTTCGATCAGTTCGATGTCGCCGATCTCACGCAGCGCGGCATCGTGCTCGCGCATACGCCGGACGTGTTGACGGAATCGACCGCCGACACGGTCTTTTCGCTGATTCTCGCGTCGGCGCGCCGCGTGGTCGAACTCGCCGCATGGGTCAAGGCGGGGCAGTGGCAGCACAGCATCGGGCCCGCGCAATTCGGCGTGGACGTGCAGGGCAAGACGCTCGGCATCGTCGGGCTCGGGCGCATTGGCGGCGCGGTCGCGCGGCGCGCGGCGCTCGGCTTCAACATGAAGGTGCTCTACACGAACCGCAGCGCGAACCGCGAGGCGGAAGACGCTTACGGCGCGCGGCGCGTCGAGTTGCCGGAACTGCTCGCCAACGCCGACTTCGTCTGTCTGCAGGTGCCGCTCACGCCGCAAACGCGGCACATGATCGGCGCGAAGGAACTCAGCTCGATGAAGAAAAGCGCGATTCTTATCAATGCGTCGCGCGGTGCGACCGTCGACGAAATCGCACTGATCGAGGCGCTGCAAAACGGCACGATTCACGGCGCGGGTCTCGACGTGTTCGAGACCGAGCCGCTGCCGGCCGACTCGCCGCTTCTCAAGCTGGCAAATGTGGTGGCGCTGCCGCATATCGGTTCGGCGACGCACGAGACGCGCCATGCGATGGCGCGCAACGCTGCAGAAAATCTCGTCGCCGCGCTGAACGGCACGCTCACGATCAACATTGTCAATCGCGAAGTGCTGCAACAGTGAAGAGCGCCGTGAATAAGCGTTTGCCTGCCGGCGCGTGCGTCGCGCGCTGGACTGCGTGGCTCCGATGAGCACTGCGCCGACTCGCCAGGCCGCACCGCGCCGCGCAACGATCACCGATGTCGCGCGCGAAGCGGGCACCGGCAAAACCAGCATCTCGCGATATCTGAACGGCGAGATGAGTGTGTTGTCGCCGGAGTTGCGCGCGCGTATCGAGGCCGCTATCGAACGGCTCGACTATCAGCCCAACCAGATGGCGCGGGGGCTAAAGCGTGGCCGCAACCGGCTGATCGGCATGCTGCTCGCCGACCTCACCAATCCCTACACCGTCGAGGTGCTGCAAGGCGTCGAAGCCGCGTGCCACGCGCTCGGCCTGATGCCGCTCATCTGCCATGCGGCCAACGAAGTGGAAATGGAGCGGCGCTATCTGCAATTGCTGACCACGTACCGCGTCGAAGGCGTGATCGTGAATGCGCTCGGCGTGCGCGAGGAAACGCTGCGCCCCGTGGGCGGAGGCGGAATCCCGGCGGTGCTGGTGGACCGCTCCGTCGAAGGACTCGTCGCCGATATCGTCGGGCTCGACAACCGGGCGGCTGCGGAACTCGGCACACGTCATCTGCTCGACTGCGGGTTTCGCGACATCTGGTTCGTCGTGCAGCCGTTCGAGCAGGTCAGCTCGCGGCGGCTGCGCGAGGCGGCGTTCCGTGAAGCCATGGCCGCTCATGAAGCGGCGGGCGCGCACACTGCGCGCGGCCACACGCTCGTACTAGATCTCGCGGACGCACAGCAGGCGGATCAAAGCCTCACGGCGCTGGACCGCGCGATCGACGCGTCGAGCGAACACGCGGGCGCCGTCAGCAACGCCGCGCGCGTCGCGGTATTCGCGGCCAATGCGCCCGTCGCGTTACGGCTTGCGCTGCATCTGAAGGCGCGGTACGGCGCCGGCTGGCAGGCACGCGTCGCGCTGCTTTCCATCGACGACCCGGACTGGGCGGAATTGACCGGCGTTACAACCATCCGTCAGCCGACCTACGACATCGGCTACCGGGCGGTAGAGTTCCTGCATGAGCGCATCGAAGGCGTGCAGACGGGCGCGCGCGACTGCCTGTTGCCGGGCGAACTGATCGTCCGCGCGTCGACGTCAAGTTGACGTGAAGGCCATCGCTTGAGCCGACGTCCGCGCGAGCTTCCAGGCCGATTTTCCGCCGATCTGCGATGATTCGGGCTGCGGCGCGCAGCGGTTGCGCGCCTGTCATCGCAAGGAAACTCATGGTTGTTGCACCGCTTACCCTGTCGAGCCTCGTCCTCGCGACGCTGCTGGTCGCCGCTTTGCCCTTTGTCCTTTACCGCCGCCTGCGCCGGCCGCTCGCGCTAAAGCCGCGCGACGCGATCGCCGGCATCGCCGTGTTCGCGTTGTTCGCCATGGTGATCGAGCGCGCGTTGAACGACTACATGCTGCATCGGAACGAGGCGACGGCCACCTTTCTGTCGAATCCGCTCGCGTTCGTCGTCTACGGTGCGCTCGCGGCAGGCATCTGCGAGGAAGTGGGGCGCTTCATCGGCATGCGCCTGCTGATGAAACGTGCGGCGGCTAGTGCTGCGGCGAAGGCTGCCGCGAGTGCGTCAGCGGTGGCTTCAACGACGCACGCTACGCGCACCGATGACGGCACCGCGCTCACCTACGGCCTCGGTCATGGCGGCGCGGAAGCGTGGCTCGTCGGCGTGCTGGTGCAGATTCAATGGATTCTGTTTGCGGTGCTGGAAAATCGCGGTGAACTGGACGGTTATCTGAGCAACCTGCCGACCGAATCGTTGATGCGCATCCATCTGATACTCGCCAGCCTGACGCCGCAAACAGCCGGTATCTTTGCGCTCGAACGCGTCGCCGCGCTGATTTTTCAGATCGGCTTGTCGGTGCTGATGTGGCGCGGCCTGCGGGCGGGCTGGCGCGGGATCCTGCCGCTCGCTATCGTGTTGCATGCGCTCGTGGACGTGCCCGCCGCACTGTTCCAGGCGCAACTCGTGCCGCTTGCCGCAGTCGATGCCGTCTATGCATTAGGAGCGCTCGTCGTAGCGGGGCTGCTGTTCCGGGTGTTCAGGCGGCCGGGCGCCGAGCGCATGTCGGAACTGCCTCGCTAGCGCAGCGGTGCAATACAGCCGGTGCTTTACAGCCCGTGCTCACAGCCTGTGCTCGCGGTCGCTGCTTTACAATCGGCCGCCTGCTACGGCTGGATTACTCTCTTTCGGCACATCCATGGAAGCTTACCAATACGACTGCGCGAATCCTGAGTTCGAGGAACTGGCGCGCGTTATCAGCGATCTCTTTCCAGAGCAGACACAGTTTATCCAACGGCCGGCCGAAGACGGCACGCCGACGCTCGCGATTCACTGGGTGGCCATGCGCTTCGGCGCGGCCGCACGGCGTATCGTGATGACGGTGGAAATCGCGCCGGCGGCGCTCGCGCGTTACCGCGCGTTGCCCGCGCGCTTGCGGGGCCGCAGCTTCGCGGTGTTGCGCGCGTATGTGGAGGCGAGCATCGGCTCGCTCGAGGAGCAGTATGCGAACGGCGAAGCGGTGCCGCGCGAAGTCACGGTGGATCTCGGCGACGAGTTCGCGTGACGGTTTCAGTCTGCGAGACGGTAGACCTTCGCGAAGCGCGCGGCCTGCACGACGCCGTAATCGCCCGGCGCGTATTGCATGATCCAGTCGCCGGCCGCGCCACGCAGCACGTCGCCGCCGGTCGCCGAGCGGGCTAGCGAGAACGCATCGTTCATCTGTTTTGCGAGCACGACGGCGGGGCGATTGCGATATGCGCCGGCCTCGCCATGCGAACGTGCTGCGTCGGCCGGAACGTATTTGGCGTCGAAGCGCTCGCGCGAAACGACCCAGCGGTCGCCGGTCGATCCGGTGATCAAGGCGTCACCAGGCAGGTAGCGATTGGGGCCTTCCAGGCTCATCAGTTCGCCGTGCGTGGCGGCGAATTCGACATTCACCGTTTCGTCTTTGACGACACGCCGGGCGGCGGGATCATCGCGCAAGTCGAGGTTTTTCAGATCGTTCATGATGCAGGCAAAGGGTTGTTGACGGCGACGTCGCGACTTCGCGTCGGCTATCGCGGACCTGCATCATGCCAGACGCATCCGGTTGCCGGCCTTTTTGGGCACGTCGGGCACGGTGCGGCAAGAACCGCAACGCGCCCCGTGCCGAAGTTGCGCCAGGCGCGTGTGCCAGATGAGTCGCGTGGCCGCTCAGTTACGGCTTGACCGTGGCGTCGCTCGCCGCAGCCGGTGCCGACTTGTCGCCCTTACCCTTGCCATGATGACGCGGCCGGCCGTCTGCGCCATGTTGACGGAACGTTACATCGGCGAGCTTCTTCTGTTCGGGCGAGAAGCTGTTGTAAAGCGGATCGAATGCGTCCACCAGCTTTTTCATGCCGTCTGCGTGCGCCTGTGCGATGGTCGCGTACTGCTTCATGTCGTCGAGAGCAGACACGCTCGTGGCGGCGCGGCGCTGCTTGAACAGTTTGCCCATCGTCTCGCCGTTGCCGCGCATGACATCGGCGAACGCCTTCCACTGCGTTTCCTGTTCCGGCGTGATCTTCAGTTGCGAATGCAGATAGGCGATGCGGTCTTCGACATTGCGCTCATGACCGCCTTTCGCGACGGCTGCGGAAGCCGTCGTGCCCGAAGACGCCGCAACAGGTGCGGACGCTTGTGCGAATGCGCCGCTCATCGCGACTGCGGAGGCCAGCATGACCAGTGCTTTTTTCATCGAAACTCCTGATGTCTGTTCGAATTGGAAGTGGGACAAGGCGTGCGGCGAGCGGTCCCGGCAATGCGCCACATCGCGCGCGACAGCACTACGTGCGGATCGCTCAACCTGGCCGTGGGCGCTATTAGTAACACGTTATCCCTACAATGCGGCTCTTATGCGACAAACGCTTACAACCGAAACGAACAGGAAATAGCGGGTGGATAAATTCGTCAGCATGGAGATTTTCGTGGCCGTGGTCGAGGCGGGCAGCCTGACAGCGGCGGCAGAGCGCTTCGAGATTTCGTCGGCGATGGTCGGCAAACACATCCGCTCGCTCGAAGCCCGGCTCGGCACGCGCTTGCTCACGCGTACGACCCGCCGTCAAAGCCTCACGGAAATCGGGCGCCAATACTACGAGCAATGCAGGCGCATTCTCGCCGACGTGAAGGATGCAGAGTCGCTCGCGGAGTCCATGGCCGCCGCGCCGCGCGGCGTGCTCAAGGTAACAGTGCCGCTCACCTATGGCGTCGAGATATTTTCTCCTGCGATGACCGACTATCTGAGCGAGTGGCCCGAGGTCACGCTCGAGCTCGACCTGTCGAACCGCATGACCGACCTGGTGGAAGAGGGCTTCGACGCCGCCGTGCGCATCGGTCAGTTGCAGGATTCGAGCTTCGTCGCGCGGCCGTTGAAACCCTATCGCATGCGCGCCTGTGCGTCGCCGGCGTATCTCGCGCGAGCGGGCATTCCACGTACACCCGCTGATCTCGCGCATCACGAATGCCTCGGTTTTCTCCATTGGGGCCGCGAGGGCGCATGGCGCCTGGGCGGTGAAAGCGCCGCCGAAAACGCGTTGCGCGCGGGGCGCTTTCGCGCGAACAACGGTCAGGCGTTGAAGGTGGCCGCCTTGCGCGGCTTTGGCCTCGTGTTGCAGCCGGAGGCGCTGCTCGCACGCGAGATTGCGAGCGGCGAACTGGTGTCGGTGCTGGAAGAGCATTTGCCTGAAGGCGCGCCGGTGCATCTCGTCTATCCGCGCGACCGGCGGGCCACGCCGAAGCTCACCAGTTTCATCGACTTCGTGATAGAGCGTTTCGGCGCGTGATGCTTGCCGCCTGACACTGAAGACGCGCGATAATCCGCAGCACTGCGACCACTTTCTTCTCCCCCGATGAGACCTCCGCGCCTCGACCAACTCGACGATCTCGACCGCAACCTGGTAGCGCTGCTTCAGGCGAACGCGCGCGAGAGCGTCGCCAATCTCGCTCGCCAACTCGACGTGGCGCGCACCACCGTGATCGCGAGAATTGCGCGGCTCGAGCGCAGCAACGTGATTGCGGGCTACAGCGTGCGGCTCGGCCAGGACGTGCTCGATTCGAGCATCTACGCGTACGTGGGCATCATCATCGCGCCGAAGCATGGGCCGGCCGTGCAGAAGCGCCTCGGCAAGATGCCCGAGGTGCAACTGTTATGCGCAGTGAGCGGCGAGTTCGATTACGTGGCCTGGCTGCGAGCGGATTCGCCGGATCGTCTGAACGATCTGCTCGATCAGATCGGCGGGCTGGAAGGCGTGGAGCGGACCACGACCTCGATCATTCTCGCGCGCAAGATCGACCGCGGGATGGTGTGAAGTGCTGCATGCTTTTACGTCGTTTTAATGCGTTTTCGACGTTTCGTCGGGGTGGTTCGTCAAAACGTCGAAGTCGGTAGTCATTGCGCAGCATTTTGCGTGTATGAACTGTTTTTGCTTCTCCCTAAACTGTCGCTCAAGGGTTCAGCCCGCCGCGCGCCGCGCCTTCATGGGCGGTGCATTCTGAAACTGGAGACAGCGCACAGAAAAGGCCGGACAGGCGCGGAAGCGCTGGCTTCGGTCGACCGCTGTGCGTGGGACCAGAGTAAGTGCTGAAGCGCCAACTCTGATCGACCGCTGTGCATGGGATCAAAGTAAGTGCTTTGCATGGGACTGGAGTAACGCGCTAAAGCGCGAACTCCAGTCGACAGCTAAAGCGCCAACTCTGATCGACCGCTGTGCGTGGGATCAGAGTAAGCGCTAAAGCGCCAACTCTGATCGACAAAGGAGAAGAATATGAAAGTTGCCATCGTTGGTGCAGGTTTGATCGGTCACACCATCGCCCATATGCTGCGCGAAACCGGCGACTACGACGTCGTCGCGTTCGACCGCGATCAGCATGCGCTCGACAAACTAGCCGCGCAGGGAATTTCAACCCGCCGCGTGGACTCCGCCGATGCAGCCGCGCTGCGTGCCGCGGTTCATGGCTTCGACGCGCTCATCAACGCGCTGCCGTATTACCTCGCGGTGAACGTGGCCGCTGCCGCGAAGGGCGCAGGTGTCCATTACTTCGACCTGACCGAGGACGTCCGCGCCACTCACGCAATCCGCGCGATCGCCGACGACGCCGATCACGCGTTCATGCCGCAGTGCGGTCTCGCGCCGGGGTTCATCGGCATTGCCGCGCACGAACTGGCGAACCGCTTCACCGAAATTCGCGACGTCAAGATGCGCGTCGGCGCGCTGCCGCAGTTCCCGACCAATGCGCTGAAGTACAACCTCACGTGGAGCGTGGACGGCCTCATCAACGAATACTGCCAGCCGTGCGAAGCGATCCGCGACAGCCGCACGCAGTGGGTGCAGCCGCTCGAAGGTCTCGAACATTTTTCGCTCGACGGCACCGAGTACGAGGCGTTCAACACGTCGGGCGGTCTTGGCACGCTGTGCGAAACGCTGTCGGGCCGCGTCGAATCGCTCGATTACAAGTCGGTACGCTATCCGGGCCACCGCAACCTGATGCAATTTCTGCTTGAGGACTTGCGTCTTTCGAGCGACCGCGACACGCTGAAAACGATCATGCGCCGCTCGGTGCCGTCGACCGCACAGGACGTGGTGCTCGTGTTCATCACGGTAAGCGGCATGCGCGACGGTCAGCTCGTGCAGGAAGTGTTCACGCGCAAGATCTTCGCGAAGACGATTTGCGGCGTGCCGATGAGCGCGATTCAGATCACCACGGCGGGCGCGATGTGCGCAGTGCTGGATCTGTTCCGCGAAAAGAAGTTGCCGCAACGCGGTTTCGTGCGTCAGGAACAGGTCTCGTTGCGCGAGTTCCTTGGCAATCGCTTCGGCCAGTTGTACGAAGGACAAGCGTTGGAGTCGCTGCAAAGCGCAGCGACCGTTTAACAAGCAGTGTCGACGCAAACGAACGCCCCGCATGCGGGGCGTTTTTCGTTTGCTTCGTCATGCTGCGCCTGCTTGACGTTGCGCCGCAGCGCGGCCATCACACAGGCAGCGGAGGCACCGTTGCCGACGCCACCTGCGGTGCGCCGAGAATGCGCGTGAGCAGTGCGTCATGATCCGCAGCGCTCGGCGCAGTGTTGTCGAACATCAGCAGATCGCTGCACATGTCGCCGGACGGCACGAAGCGCCGCTGCCGGTACTCGTCCCAATGCGCGAGCTTGTATGCGTCGCTCGGATTGGCGCGTTCCATGATCCGCTGATGCGCCGTCTCCTCCGGCACCTGCACCCACACGACCCGCACGGTGACTTCTTCGCCGATCCCGAGCCAGGCGCGATCGAAAAGCCGCCGCTCGCGGACTTCACGCGAGAGCGGCGCGACTACCAGCGCGCTCACGCCCAGTTCCAGATTGTCGCGCGCGGTTTCGACGAGACCCCGATACTCCGGCTCACGCAGATGCTCGAGGAAAAGCGGGCTGTCCCGATCGTTCGCGTTGCCGGTCAGCATGTGCATTGCGGCTGCGCTATAGCTGCCGTACAGCGTGTCCTTGTCCAGCAGACAGAACGGCGAACCCGTTGCTTTCATCAGCGGGCCGATCAGTTTCCTTGCGAGGGTCGTCTTGCCCGTGCCCGCGTGACCGCAAATAAAGATCAGACGGCTCACGAAAATTGACCCTGCGCTTCGATTGCCACGCGTTGCGATTCGCGCGCAAACTTGCTATTAGCTTGCAGCCCGATTGCATTGACGGCGCCAACGCCCAACGCCGGACCCATGCTGGCAATCCAGCTGATGTAGCACATTGCGGTCTCCCTAGTTTCGCTGTTTGCAACGATCATGAAGAAGAACGCGGCGGCACGCAAGGTCGGATGTGCGCGTCCTTGCACGCTATTTGCGCCGCTTAACAATTCGATACGTGAGAGCCGCCGACAGCCCTTAACATGGCGGCTATCGCACTCCATTCATGCAGACCGGGCTACGCATACGCAACGCGTTGCAAGGCCGCTCTGTTCGCTTTCAGGGTAATCAACATGCTGATCAATTGTGCCGCCTATCAGGACGGCCGGAAGCTGGCAGACATCGACATCGATAGCATCAGCGACTATGTGGCCCGTCCCGAATGCTTCGTCTGGGTCGCGCTGAAAGACCCGGGCCCCGGCGAACTCGCAGTGATGAAGCATGAATTCGGCCTGCACGACCTCGCGATCGAAGACGCGCAGAACGGACATCAGCGTCCGAAAATCGAAGAGTACGGCGAGTCGTTGTTCGCCGTGATGCATACCTTGGAGATGGACGAGGATTGCGAACTGCTGATCGGTGAAGTAGACGTATTCGTCGGAGCTAACTACGTGCTGTCAGTGCGGCGCGGCACCCGCACGGGCTTTCAGAATGTGCGCGCACGCTGCGAGCGCGAGCCGCAGTTGCTCAAGGCGGGCGCGGCGTTCGTGCTGTATGCGCTCGCCGACGACATTGTCGACCGCTATTTTCCGATCGTCGAGGCGATGAACACCGAAATCGAAGCGATCGAAGACCGCATCTTCGAGCATAACGACTCGGCGGGTTCGCGCGCGATCATCCAGGATCTGTATTCGTTGAAACGGCGCCTCGTGATTCTTCAGCATCACATCGCGCCGTTGCAGGAGGCGATCAGCAAGCTGACGGGCGGTCGCATTCCGAGCGTTTGCGAAGGCATGCAAGCTTACTTTCGCGATGTTTACGATCATCTTGACCGGATCGTGCGCATCATCGACGGACGGCGGGAAATGGTCGTGACCGCGGTGCAGGTGAACCTCGGCATGATCTCGCTGGCGGAGAACGAAGTGACCAAACGGCTCGGTTCGTTCGCCGCGCTGTTTGCCGTGCCCACCATGATCGCCGGTATCTACGGCATGAACTTCCAGAACATTCCGGAACTGCATTTCCGCTACGGCTATCCGCTGTGCCTCGCGATCATGCTGACCGTCGACGTCATCCTTTACTTGCGTTTCCGTAAGGCCGGCTGGCTCTGATCCGACTCACGCCAATGTGTGGTCCCCGCTTGCATGCGGCGCAATAAAAGTCCAGCATAGGCGGCCCGCCGACTGCCGAAGTTGCAGCCGGCGGCAAGACCGTCACGCGCGGACCGAGCGAGGACCTATTGCTACACACCACCAGCACAGACGCACGGCTCACGTTTCGGCGCGAGGCGAGGGGCCGTCTGCGCAAGACTGGCAGCACACTGCAGTTTGTGCGTGCCGGTGCACTGCAACACCACGATTCGTTGACAATCCGGTCGCACTGCGCTGAGAATGAGTCCCGCAAACGTTTGCGCGTAACTAAAAATACGGTTCGACCTTGAGCCGACAAACCCAGGAGATATGCATGAGCAACCGCATTCGCCGCCGCATCGTCGCGGCCGCAATCCTCGCCACCGCTAGCACCGCTTTGCCGTTTTCCGCCGCCTATGCTCAGAACGCACCCGCGCATAAGCCGAAAGTCGCGCTGGTGATGAAGTCGCTCGCCAACGAGTTCTTCCTGACCATGGAAACCGGCGCGAAGGACTACCAGAAGCACAACTCGTCGCAGTTCGACCTGATCACGAACGGCATCAAGGACGAAACCGATACGGCGAACCAGATTCGCATCGTCGAACAGATGATCGTGTCGAAGGTGGACGCGATCGTGCTGGCTCCGGCCGATTCTAAGGCGCTCGTGCCGGTCGTCAAGAAGGCCGTGGACGCGGGCATCATCGTCGTGAATATCGACAACCGGCTGGACCCCGACGTGTTGAAGTCGAAGGACCTGAACGTGCCGTTCGTCGGACCTGATAACCGCAAGGGCGCGCAAAAGGTCGGCGACTACCTCGCGAAGAAGCTGAAGGCGGGCGACGAGGTCGGCATCATCGAGGGGGTTTCGACCACGACCAATGCGCAGCAGCGCACCGCGGGCTTCAAGGACGCGATGCAGACCGTCGGCGCGAAGGTCGTCTCGGTGCAGTCGGGTGAATGGGAAATCGACAAGGGCAATGCAGTTGCGTCGGCCATGCTCAACGAGTACCCGAACCTGAAGGCGCTGCTCGCGGGCAACGACAACATGGCGATCGGCGCGGTCTCCGCAGTGCGCGCGGCAGGTAAGCAAGGCAAGGTGCTGGTGGTCGGTTACGACAACATCAACGCGATCAAGCCGATGCTGAAAGACGGCCGCGTGCTCGCCACCGCCGACCAGTACGCCGCGAAGCAGGCTGTGTTCGGTATCGATACCGCGCTGAAGGCCTTGAGCGAGCACAAGAAGCAATCGCAGTTGTCGGGCGTGGTGGAAACGCCGTGCGATCTGGTGACGAAGTAAGCGTCGCTGAGCCGACCCTGATCGACTGGCAGGGCGCGCGGAGTCGCGCGGACGAGGCGACGCAAACGCGGCTGGAGTCTTGCCGTGAATGGGGTCTGGTAGTGGCTGTAGTGGTGGCTCGGAGTGACAAAAGTCATGCGGGCGGCGGGTGTGCCAGGTCTCGGTGAAAGCCGAGGCGGAAGCAAAGCCGATGGCAAAGCAAGGCCGAAGCAAAGACCGCAGCCGCGCCACCACGAAGCCACAACCGGGCTACAACCGGTCCACAACCAGGCCAAACCAGAACACAAGCGCCGCCCAAAAAACAACGACTCCGCGCTTACTTTTCAATGGACGCTCAATAGCCGCTCAAGAAACCTGCCGGGCCGCCGTTAATTCAGAGGTAAGCGTCATGACGGCGGCTGCGCGGCGGAGGGAGCGCAGCCTTAGCGCCTGCGCATTCCGCGCACTGGGCCGGCATTGACCACACGGCGCCGGACGCGCCCTCGTCGAGCCAATCGTACGAGGCGCGCCTGACGCGGTGAAACAGGATCGCGATGGATTCAACCGACCACGACGCCTTGCCTGCCATTCTGTCCGTTAGCGGCATTGGCAAGACTTACGCCGAACCCGTGCTCGCCGACGTGTCACTGTCGTTGCGCGCCGGCGAGGTATTGGCGCTCACCGGCGAGAACGGCGCCGGCAAGAGCACGTTGTCCAAGATCATCGGCGGCCTTGTCGAGCCGACCGCCGGCACCATGCGCCTCGCGGGCCAGCCTTACGCGCCGGCTAGCCGGACCGAAGCCGAAGCGCTCGGCGTGCGTATGGTGATGCAGGAGCTGAATCTGCTGCCCACGTTGTCGGTCGCGGAAAACCTGTTTTTGAACCGCTTGCCGCGCGCGGGCGCGTTCAGCTTCGGCTGGATCGACCGGCGCAAGCTGCGTGAGGATGCGCGTCACGCGATGGCGCAGGTCGGGCTCGACGCGATCCATCCGGATACGCTTGTCGGCGAGCTCGGTATCGGCCATCAGCAGATGGTGGAGATCGCCCGCAACCTGATCGACGATTGCCGCGTGCTGATCCTCGACGAGCCAACGGCGATGCTGACCGCGCGCGAAGTCGATCTGCTGTTCGAGCAGATCGACAGGCTCAAGGCGCGCGGCGTCGCGCTGGTCTATATCTCGCACCGGCTCGAGGAGCTGGCGCGAGTCGCCGAGCAGATTGCGGTGCTGCGCGACGGGCGTCTCGTGCACGTCGACGCGATGGCCAATCTGACGAGCGACGAAATCGTCACGTGGATGGTCGGCCGCGAACTGGGCGAGCAGATCGATCTCGGCGTGCGCAATATCGGCGCGCCGCTGCTGAAAGTGGATCGGCTCACGCGCGGCAAGGTCGTGCGCGACGTGTCGTTCGAAGTCCGCGCGGGCGAGATTTTTGGCGTCAGCGGTCTGATCGGCGCGGGCCGCACGGAGTTGATGCGGCTGATTTACGGCGCTGATCCGAAAGACGGCGGCACGGTGGCGCTGGCCGCCACGCCGGGCGCGCCGCCCACGCCGGTGCAGATCGATTCGCCGTCGGACGCGGTGCGCGCGGGGATCGCGCTCATCACCGAAGACCGCAAGGGCGAGGGTCTGCTGTTGCCGCAGCCCATTGCGGCCAACGTGTCGCTCGGCAATATCGGCAGCGTGGCGCGGCACGGCATCGTCGATGCAAAGCGCGAAAACGCGCTGGCGAAAAAGCAGATCGACGCAATGCGGATTCGCAGCTCCGGACCGGGGCAGATTGTCGGCGAGCTGTCGGGCGGCAACCAGCAGAAGGTCGTGATCGGCCGCTGGCTCGCGCGCGATTGCCGCGTGCTGTTATTCGACGAACCTACGCGCGGCATCGACGTCGGCGCCAAGTTCGATATTTATGGCTTGATGGGCGCGCTGGCTCGTGAAGGACGCGCGCTCGTCGTGGTGTCGAGCGACCTGCGTGAGCTGATGCTGATCTGCGACCGGATCGGCGTGATGTCCGCAGGAAGCCTGACGGGTGTGTTCGAACGCGATACATGGTCGCAGGACGCGTTGCTGGCCGCCGCTTTTGCCGGCTACCGCAGCCGCGAAGCGCTGTTGCACACACTCGATACCAATGAAGCAGGGAGTTTGTCATGACCGATCAATCGTTGCGCGAAACGTCGGGCGCAAAGCAGGGCGGAGCGGCTGCAAACGGCGACACTAACGCAAACGGGAAGGTGAACGCAGTCGCGGCCGATCCATCCGCGCCGCTCGCGAGCGGCAAGCCGGCCGGCACGCGGCTGGGATTCTCGAATTACCTCGGCCTTGCCGGCGCACTGCTTGGCATGATCGTGTTGTTCTCGCTGCTGAGTTCACACTTTCTGACGTACGACACGTTCAGCACGATCGCCAATCAGATTCCGGATCTGGTCGTGATGTCGGTCGGCATGACGTTTGTGCTGATCATTGCGGGCATCGATCTGTCGGTCGGTTCCGTGCTGGCACTCGGCGCCTCCGTGGTGAGCGTGGCGGCGCTGAAGTGGGGCTGGGGGCCGTTGCCGGCGGCGCTGCTCGGCGTCGCCGCCGCCGCGCTGACCGGCACGATCACGGGCGCGGTCACGGTCGGCTGGCGGATTCCGTCGTTCATCGTGTCGCTCGGCGTGCTTGAAGCAGCGCGCGGTCTCGCCTATCAGATGACAAATTCGCGCACCGCGTACATCGGCGACGCGTTCGACTTCCTGTCGAACCCGATCGCGGTCGGCATTTCGCCGGCGTTCCTGATCGCGGTGGCGGTAATGGTGATCGCGCAACTCGCGCTGACGCGCACGGTGTTTGGCCGTTATCTGGTCGGCATCGGCACCAACGAGGAGGCCGTGCGGCTCGCGGGCGTCAATCCGCGGCCTTACAAGGTAATCGTGTTCGCCCTGATGGGCGCGCTCGCGGGCCTCGCGTCGCTATTCCAGATTTCGCGTCTGGAGGCGGCCGATCCGAACGCGGGCGTCGGCGTGGAACTCCAGGTGATCGCGGCGGTCGTGATTGGCGGAACGAGTCTCATGGGCGGGCGCGGTTCGGTTATCAGTACATTTTTTGGCGTGTTGATCATTTCGGTGCTGGCGGCCGGGCTCGCGCAGATCGGCGCGAACGAGCCGACCAAACGCATGATTACAGGCGCGGTGATCGTGGTGGCAGTGGTGCTGGATACATACCGCAGCCGCCGCAAGCGTGCCTGACGCCCGGAAGATTAGCGCGTGTCGGGCGGTTGCAGGGCTGTTTGCGGTAAAGCGTAAGAATTGACGAGTGTGACGTGCCTTCGATAAGGATGTCTTGCAGGTCTGCAGTAAGCATGACCGGCGGGAAAAACAGGCGGGAGAGCAACAGGTTATGGCGACGATCAAGGATGTAGCGGCCGTGGCGGGCGTGTCATTCACCACGGTGTCCCACGTGGTGAACAACTCGCGTCCCGTGTCGGCAGACGTGCGCGCGAAGGTCGAGCACGCCATTCGCCAGCTTCACTATGTGCCGTCGGCGGTGGCCCGTTCGCTGAAGGCGCGCGCCACCGCGACCATCGGACTCGTCGTGCCGAACAGTACGAACCCGTATTTTGCGGAGCTCGCGCGGGGCATCGAGGACGGTTGCGCCCGCAACGGCTATTGTGTGTTCTTCTGCAATTCCGACGACGACCCAGCGAAGCAGCGCAACTATTTGCGCGTGCTGCAGGAAAAGCGGATCGACGGATTGATCGTCGCGTCTGCCGGCGACGACGCGGTACTCGCGCAGACTCTCGCCGACGCGCGCGAGCCCCTCGTGATCGTCGACCGCAATATTGAAGGCGTGAACGCCGATCTCGTGCAGATCGACCATGAAAAGGGTGCGTATCTGGCTACCCGTCATCTGCTCGAACTTGGACATGTGCAGATCGGCTGCATCAGCGGACCGGTCGAGACGGCGGTGAGCGCGATGCGGGTCCACGGCTTTATCCGCGCAATGACCGAACGCGGCATCGAGATTCCGCCCAATGCGATCGTCGAAAGCGACTTTTCGGGAACCGGCGGGCATCGCGCGGCGGCGCAACTGTTCGACACGCTCAAGCCGTCGGCCATTTTTGCATGCAACGACATGATGGGCATCGGCGCGTTGCGCGCCGCGGCGGAGCGCAATATCAGCGTGCCACGCGACTGTTCGATCATCGGTTTCGACGACATCGAACTCGGACGCTTCACGTATCCGGCGCTGTCGACAGTCGGGCAATCGGTGCGCGCGCTCGGCGACATGGCGGCTCAGACGCTGATCGAACGCATCGCGGGCAAGTCGTCGGCGAGCGCGCGGCCAGCCGGTCGTCGACGTGTGGTCTCGCCGCGGCTCATCGTGCGCGAATCGACGTCGGCATGGGCCGGCGTGGGAAAACGCGATCTCGCGGCTTGAGCGCGGAGTTCCCGCTCGGACGTGTGTCGAACCGCAAAGCACATCGGCAGGTTTGGAAAGCTGGATTTCGGGAGAAACGAGTGTCAAGTAACGAAACGCGTGCACGCGTGGCAGTAGTCGGCAGTCTGAACATGGATCTGGTCGCGCGCGCGCCGCGTTTGCCGCATCCCGGCGAAACGCTGGCTGGCCGCACGTTCGCGCAGGTCGCGGGCGGCAAGGGCGGCAACCAGGCGGTGGCCGCGGCCAGACTCGGCGCGCAGGTGTCGATGCTCGGCTGTGTCGGCGCGGACGCGAACGGCGCCCAGTTGCGTGCGGGGCTCGAAGCGGAAGGCATCGATTGCGCGGCGGTTGAGACCGGCCGTGAGGCGACGGGCGTCGCGCTGATCGTCGTCGACGATGCGAGTCAGAACGCGATTGTCATCGTTGCGGGCAGCAATGGTGAAGTGACGCCCGACACTATTGCGCGTCATGAAGCGGTTCTGTCCGCCGCTGACGTGGTGATCTGCCAGCTCGAAACGCCGCTCGACACGGTGCAAGCGGCGCTGGCCACGGCGCGGCGGCTCGGCAAGACGGTCATTCTGAATCCGGCGCCGGCCACGGGTCCGCTTCCCGCCGAGTGGCTGCCGCTCATCGACTATCTGATACCGAACGAACTGGAAGCAGCGACGTTGACCGGCTTGCCCGTCGGCTCGCCCGAAGAAGCGGCCACTGCGGCTGCCGTGTTGCGCGCGGCCGGCGCGCGCAACGTGCTGGTGACGCTCGGCCCGCGCGGTGTGCAGGCGGCGCTCGAAGGCGCGGCGCCGGCCTTGTACGACGCGCCGAAGGTCAAAGCCGTCGATACGACGGCGGCCGGCGACACCTTCATCGGCGGTTTCGCCGCGCAACTTGCGCAGGGTGCGAGCGTGGAGGCAGCGATCCGCTTCGCGCAGCGTGCCGCGGCGCTGTCGGTCACGCGCGCGGGCGCGCAACCGTCGATTCCCACGCGGGATGAAGTGGAAGGCTGAGTGTCGGGATGAGGGAGGCGTCGGGCGGCTGGCGTCGATCCTTGCATGCCGTGCTGCGATGTTCGGGGCGCGTGCGGTGCCTGTTGAATATGCCGTGCACCCGTCGCGCTTGACACGCTCCACGCCGCCTCGTTTCTTGCTCCCGCCGATCTGCTCGTCTGCCGAACCGCCGAGTGTCGAGCCCGCCGGCCAGTTAGCCAGATAGCAGGTAGCCGGTTCACCACGTCAACATTCCCACGCCGCCAACGCTCACTGCCACCAAACGTCAGCGTCCGTCAACCCGGCTTCACGCATCACATCCCATCCCCGCACCGCACCCCCGCCCGATCTTCCTTGCATTTCTTGCTAACTTCGGCGAAACGACTTTCTTCAGACGATAAGCGCTTCAAGTATCCCGCTTACTTGCCGTAAACGAGGCTAATAGAGCAAGACGTCTAAACACGCTCTCATCCGTCTACTTACAGGAACAAGCATGTTGAACAAAGGAATTTCGATCAAGGCGCGGATCGGCCTGACGATGGCTTTTCTCGCAGCGCTTCTCGTTGGCATCGGCGCATTCGGTCTATTCGGCATGGGCCGTTCTAACGACGCGTACAAGGATACGTTCACCAACTCGATGCCGAGCGCGGTCAACATCGGCAACGCCGAGTTGTTCGCGGCGCGCGAGCGTCTTGCACTCGACCGCGCAGCGTTCATGATCGGTACGCCCGAGGCCACGGCGACGCTGGAGCGCGCGCGCGGCATGCGTACCACCTCCGACATGTGGTGGAAGAAATACATGGACCTGCCGCGTGAGCCCGACGAAGACCGCCTCACGCAAGTCGTGGTCGGCAAGCGCGATGCACTGCATCAACAAGCCGACGCGTTCTCAGCAATCGTCACGGCTGGCGACCAGAGCAAGTTGATCGACGGCGCCAAACGCCTGCAGATCGCCTACAACGAACTCGCCACTGCCGACGAGGCGCTCAGCAAATATCAGTTCGATCAGGCCCGGGAGGGTTTCGAATCCGCTCAGTCGAGCTTCGAGATGTTCCGCATGGTCAGCCTCGGCGCGCTGTTCGCCGGTGTCCTCGCGGCGGTGCTGTCGTATGTGGCGCTCAGCCGGGCAATCGCCCGCCCGCTCGCCGAGGCGCTGGGTCATTTCGACGCGATCGCCGCAGGCGACCTGCGCCGTCAGGTCGTCATCACATCGCGCGACGAAATGGGGCAGGTGCTCGAAGGTATCGCGAAGATGCAGCGCAGTCTCACCGAAACGGTGCGCGCGGTGCGCGGCGGGAGCGAGTCGATTGCGACCGCGACGCGTGAGATCGCGGCAGGCAACATCGACCTGTCGTCGCGCACGGAAGAGCAGGCGTCCGCGTTGCAAGAAACGGCGTCGAGCATGGAAGAATTGACCGGCACTGTGAAGCAGAACGCCGAGAACGCCCGCCAGGCAAGCTCGCTCGCGGCCAATGCATCGGAAATCGCCAACAAGGGCAGCGCGGTGGTCGGCCAGGTGGTCGGCACGATGGGCGAGATCAACCAGAGTTCCGCGAAGATCGCCGACATCATTTCGATCATCGAAGGAATCGCGTTTCAGACCAACATCCTCGCGCTGAATGCGGCTGTGGAAGCTGCGCGTGCCGGCGAAGACGGGCGCGGTTTTGCGGTCGTCGCGGGCGAAGTGCGCAGCCTTGCACAACGCTCGTCGGCGGCGGCCAAGGAAATCAAGGAGCTGATCGATACGTCGGTGGACCGCGTGCAGTCGGGCTCGGCGCTCGTCGACGAAGCGGGTCGCACGATGACTGAGATCATTGGCGCGGTGCAGCGCGTGACCGACATCATGGGCGAAATCGCCGCGGCCTCCGAAGAGCAGAGCAGCGGTATCGACCAGGTGGCGCGCGCCGTCACCCAGATGGACGAAGTGACGCAGCAAAATGCCGCTCTCGTCGAAGAAGCGGCCGCAGCGGCGTCTTCTCTGGAAGACCAGGCCGGCAAGCTGCGCAGCGCGGTCGCCGTGTTCCAGCTCGAAGACGGTGGCGCGCAAATGTCGGGCGGCTCGCTGTCCCGACATCTGCCGACGCCTGCTCGGGTCGCCCCGGCTGTGCCGCGGTCGGCGCCTCGTGCAGCCCCACGCGCAAGCGCCACGGCGCCGGTTCAGCATGTAAGCGCTGCTCCCGCGCCTTCGGCAGCAGCCGCGCCGGCACCCGCGCCCGCCGCACCGAAAGCCGCTCCGGCGCCGCGTGCGCCTGCGAAGGCTGCGGCCGTCGCCAGCGCCGGCAGCGATCAGGACTGGGAAACGTTCTGACCGGACGTCTAATGTAGTGGCCTGTACGCCGCTCGGGCCGTGGGAGTGTGCGTTGCAATGATCGTTCCCGACGCGTCGGCTGCGGAAGCCGTGGCGGCTGAGCCGCCTGCAAAAAAAGACCGCGCTTGCATATGTAAGCGCGGTTTTTTTATGGCGTGTGCATTAAGTCGCGTTTGTCGAGCGGCCGACGCCCTGGCGGGCTTCACGATCCGGTACATTGACGGGCGCGGCTACGGTAATTCGTGACCGGATCGCGGCTGTCGGCTGTCCGGTCCTGAAGAGGGCGCTGCCGCGCAAACCGCTGCGCAGCACGTCTCGTCGCGCTTTACCACTCTTGACCACCGCGAACCATCGCTAACCACCGCGCTGCAGTAGCCGTTAAATGCGCCAGCCATAAAGGACCGACATGACGCCACACGACCTCGCGCACCGCCTCGTCGAAGCACGGCGGCAGCATCGCCCGATCGACGGGCTCGTGCCCGAACAGATGCCGCCGGACGCCGCCACCGCTTACGCGATCCAGCAGGCGGTTATCGCGGGTCTCGGCGACTCCACCGGTGCGTGGAAGATCGGCGCGAAGGTGCCCGGCGGAGCCGCCTCTGGCGCGCCGATCCCCGCTTCGCTCGTGCTGCCTTCGCCCGCGCGAGTGGCTCACGCGGGCTTCTTTCGCGTGCTGCTCGAACTTGAGATCGCGTTCCGCTTCTCCGAGGCGATCGAGCCCCGCGGCCGTGCCTACGCGCGCGACGAGGTTCTCGCGCTGGTCGGCGAAGTGCTGCCGGCCATCGAGATCGTCGATAGCCGCTTTGCGGAATGGCCCAACGTCGCGCCTCTCGCCCAACTCGCCGATGCCCAGAATAACGGAGCATTGATCACCGGCCACCCGGTGCCGTACGCGGGACTCGCGCGCGGCTTCGATTTCGTTTCGCCGGAACTGGAACTGAGCTTCGACGGCGATTCGCTCGTGCCGGACGCGACCGGTAATCCGGCGGGCGATCCGCGCGAACTGCTGGTGTGGTTCGTCAACCATTGCGCCGCCATGGGCATCACGATCGAGCCGGAGTGGACTTTGACCACGGGCTCTTATGTCGGTGCGCACAATGTGGGCAAACCCGGCGTTGTGCGCGGCCATATCGACGGACTTGGAGAGGTCGAGATCGAACTGACCTGAAGCCGTGACACTGTGTGATGTGACACGGTGCCCGGTTTCTATCGCATGTCGTTCTTGTAACGGCGCATTACAAACACCGCGTTTAACGGCTGCCAATGGGCGGCCGTTTTACATTTGATGCGTCTGCGCTTACTGCTTAGCCGTATACCCTATTGAACCGTTTGAATACCGCGCCGTTATCCAGTTAACGGAGAGCGAAGAGAGCGAACAGCGAGCGAACAGAGCGGCCGCGAGCGGTAAGAAACATACATGCGCGACACCGGTGGCGCACATTCTGCAACAGGTATGAGTGAGTGCGAGCGATGCAGGCAACCATGTCGTCGACGCGGTTATGTCAAAGCGGCGAAGCAGGGAAACCGGCGGCTCGATAGCGAAGCACGGAGAGCGGCACAACGATTTCTGAGTGGATGTGAATCGCGATGGAACAAAACCTCGCGTACATGGACGAACAGCATGGAACTGCGCCGGCGGACCGCGCACGCAACGGTGGTCGACCGACATGTAACAGATGCGAAGACATGTAGACCAAACGCATGTCCAAGCGTTAGGAAGAAAAGTGCGATAGCAAAAAGAGCGGGGACGTAGCGCGAATTTTGCAAGGCGCTGGCTTCAAGGTACGCGGTGTGCGTGTGCAGCCATCGCGTGAATGTAAGTGTTGGAGTGACTCGGTGAGCGGGCTGTTCGATCGTTCGACGCGCAAGATTGTAGGTCGTCGAAACACGCTTTCCAAGTGATGAATGTTGGGAGGCGAATGCGGCGCGATTTTCGCAACGTAGTTCGTGAAAAAAAATTTAAAAGGGTTTAGGATGAATTCGAGCGATGTCGTTTCCGAATAGCGCGCCGCGCACGACATCGGTCTAGACTTCGGCGAGGAGGTAGCATGGATATCTACAGCAGTTTCGCGACCCGCTTCGAGAAAACACGAGAGGACGAACTCTCGCTCGAGGAGTATCTCGCGCTCTGCAAAGACAATCCCGCCGCGTACGCCACGGCTGGCGAACGCATGTTGACGGCAATCGGAGAACCCGAACAGATCGATACTCGCAACGATCCGCGTCTGTCGCGCATCTTCGCGAACAAGGTCATCAAGGTATACCCCGCATTCCGTGAGTTCTACGGAATGGAAGAGGTGATCGAGCAGGTCGTCGCCTACTTCCGGCACTCGGCCCAGGGGCTTGAAGAGAAGAAGCAGATTCTGTATCTGTTAGGCCCGGTCGGCGGCGGCAAATCGTCGATCGCGGAACGCCTGAAGCAGCTCATGGAGCGCGTGCCGTTCTACGCGATCAAGGGTTCGCCCGTGAACGAATCGCCGCTCGGTTTGTTCGACTACGACGAGGACGGTCCGATCCTCGAAGAGCAATACGGCATACCACGCCGCTACCTGAAAAGCATTCTGAGCCCGTGGGCGGTCAAACGCCTGCACGAGTACAACGGCGACATCCGTAAATTCCGCGTGGTGCGGCGCTATCCGTCCATCCTGCGGCAAATCGGTATCGCCAAAACGGAGCCTGGCGACGAGAACAATCAGGACATCTCCTCGCTCGTCGGTAAGGTGGACATCCGCAAGCTCGAACAGTATGCGCAAGACGATGCGGACGCATATAGCTACTCGGGTGGCTTGTGTCTCGCGAATCAGGGCCTGCTCGAATTCGTCGAAATGTTCAAGGCGCCGATCAAGGTGTTGCACCCGCTGCTGACGGCGACCCAGGAAGGCAACTTCAAGGGCACGGAAGGCTTCGGCGCGATTCCTTTTGACGGCGTGATTCTCGCGCACTCGAACGAGTCGGAGTGGAAGGCATTCCGCAACAACCGCAACAACGAAGCATTGCTCGACCGGATCTTCGTCGTGAAAGTGCCGTACTGCCTGCGCTACTCGGAAGAGATCAAGATCTACGAGAAGCTGTTGCGCAATTCGTCGCTCGCCAATGCGGTATGCGCTCCCGGCACATTGAAAATGATGGCGCAGATGTCGGTGCTCACGCGCTTGCAGGAGCCTGAAAATTCGAGCCTCTTTTCGAAGATGCAGGTCTACGACGGCGAGAATCTGAAGGACACCGATCCGAAGGCGAAGTCGTACCAGGAGTATCGCGACTTCGCGGGCGTGGATGAAGGGATGACCGGCGTGTCGACCCGCTTCGCGTTCAAGATTCTGTCGCGCGTGTTCAACTTCGATTCGACCGAAGTCGCGGCGAATCCGGTGCACCTGATGTACGTGCTCGAACAGCAGATCGAGCGCGAGCAGTTCCCACCGGAAACCGAGCAGAAGTATCTGTCGTTCATTAAAGACGTGCTTGCCTCGCGCTACGCGGAATTCATCGGTAAGGAGATTCAGACCGCTTATCTGGAGTCGTACTCCGAATATGGGCAGAACATTTTCGATCGCTATGTGACGTATGCCGACTTCTGGATTCAGGATCAGGAGTTCCGCGATCACGACACTGGCGAGAGCTTCGACCGCGCGGCATTGAACGCCGAGCTGGAGAAGATCGAGAAGCCCGCCGGCATCAGCAACCCGAAGGATTTCCGCAACGAGATCGTGAACTTCGTGTTGCGCGCGAGAGCTGCAAATGCAGGGAAGAATCCTGCGTGGATCAGCTACGAGAAGCTACGCGTGGTGATCGAAAAGAAGATGTTCTCGAACACGGAGGAGTTGCTGCCTGTCATCTCGTTCAACGCCAAAGGCTCGGCGGAAGAACAACGCAAGCACGAAGACTTCGTCAACCGGATGGTGGCGAAGGGCTATACGCCGAAGCAGGTGCGCTTGCTCTGTGACTGGTATCTGCGCGTGCGCAAGTCGTCATGATCCGCATCGCGTGCCGCCCGCGCGGTCCGACCGCGCGGGCACCCTGCGAGGCGCAAGCTGCATGGACATAGCACTGGACCATGCAGCGTACGTCTCGCGACGAGTCGACAAGGGAGACGAGGCGTGCTTCATCAAATCATCGACCGCAGGTTAGCAGGCAAGAACAAAAGCATTGCAAATCGCGAGCGTTTTTTGCGTCGCGTTAAGAACTATATTCGTCGCGCCGTTTCGGAAGCGGTGCGCGACCGCAGCATCAAAGACATACAGAACACGCAGAGCATCACGATTCCACGCAAGGACATCGCAGAGCCGTCGTTCCGGCACGGGCCGGGCGGCCGGCGCGAAATGGTGCATCCAGGCAACTCCGACTACATCCGCGGCGACAAGATCCAGCGTCCGCAAGGCGGTGGAGGCGGAGGCGGGGGCGGCCAGGCCAGTAACGAAGGCGAAGGGCAGGACGACTTCGTGTTCGAACTGAGCCGCGAAGAGTTCATGCAGTATTTCTTCGACGACCTCGAATTGCCGCGGCTCGTTAAAACTCACCTGATGGCCGTGCCGACGTGGAAGAGCATTCGCGCCGGCTGGGCTGCCGAAGGCACGCCGAACAATATCGACGTGGTCCGTTCGTTGCGCAGCGCTCTGGGCCGTCGCATCGCACTCGGCGCACCGCTCGTCAATCAGTTGCACGAGATGGAGCGGCAACTCGAGGTCATGAAAGCCGACCCCGACGACCGTCGCGAAGACATCAAACTGCTCGAAGAGGAAATCCACCATTTACGCGGGCGCATCTGGCGCATTCCGTTTATCGATCCGTTCGACCTGCGTTACGTGAACCGCGTGAAGCAGCCCACGCCGTCCAGTCAGGCCGTGATGTTCTGTCTGATGGATGTGTCGGGTTCGATGGACGAGCAGCGCAAGGATCTCGCGAAGCGCTTTTTCATCCTCCTGTACCTGTTTCTCAAGCGCAACTACGAAAAGATCGAGGTGGTGTTCATCCGCCACCACACGCGCGCGGAAGAGGTCGACGAAGACACTTTCTTCCATTCAACGGAAAGCGGCGGCACGGTCGTGTCGAGCGCGCTCGAACTGATGCAGAAGGTCATGGACGAGCGCTATTCGCCGACTGAATGGAATATTTACGGCGCGCAGGCGTCGGACGGCGACAACTGGACCGACGACTCGCCGAAGTGCCGCAAGATACTCTCGGATGACATCCTGGAGAAGGTGCGCTATTTTGCGTATATTCAGGTGACGCCCGAAGAGCAGAATCTGTGGCTCGAGTATGCGCAACTGGCGTTGAGCCAGCCGCATATGGCGATGAAGAAAGTCGAAACCGCGGCCGACATCTATCCGGTGTTTCGCGAGTTGTTCGAAAAGCAGGTGGCGTCGTCATGACGGACAAGCACTTGCACAACGAAGCGCGCGGCTATCAGCCGGAGCGTGGGAAAGGCGTGCCGCAGCGTCAGTCGGGGCATGCCGAGGCAGCGGCGGACGAGGTCCGACCCGTCGCAGCCGGAGCAGTCGACAACGCTGAAGCACGGGGACACACCGGAACGCCCACTGAGGGGCAAAGGGAAGTCCGTATGAACGTAGCCGATAGACGGCCTCTGCCGTGCCCGTCCGACTGGACCTTCGAGTTGATCGAAGAGTACGACTCGCACATTGCCCGTGTTGCGGAGCAATATGAGCTCGACGTGTATCCGATCCAGCTGGAACTCATCAGCGCTGAACAGATGATGGACGCTTATGCGTCCGTCGGCATGCCGGTGAATTACCGGCACTGGTCGTTCGGCAAGCACTTTCTCTCCACCGAAAAAAGCTACCGTCGCGGGCAGATGGGGCTGGCGTATGAGATCGTCATCAATTCGAATCCCTGCATCGCGTATCTGATGGAAGAGAACACGATGACGATGCAGGCGCTCGTCATCGCGCATGCGGCGTATGGGCATAACTCGTTCTTCAAGGGCAACTATCTGTTCCGGCTGTGGACGGATGCGCATGCCATCATCGACTACCTCGTCTACGCGAAGAACTACATTGCCGAATGCGAGGAGCGCTTCGGGCTGGACCGTGTCGAAGAACTGCTCGATTCGTGTCATGCGCTAATGAACTACGGCGTCGACCGCTATAAGCGTCCGCAGAAGCTGTCGCTCGAAAAGGAGTTCGCCGCGCGCCGCGAGCGCGAGGCGTACCTGCAGTCGCAGGTCAACGAACTGTGGCGCACGCTGCCCACGCGCCATACGCCGTTGCCCGAGGAAATCGAGGAGCGTTATCCGCCGGAGCCGCAGGAAAATCTGCTGTATTTCGCGGAGAAAAACGCGCCGCTGCTCGAGCCCTGGGAGCGCGAGGTGATCCGCATCGTGCGAAAGGTCGGACAGTATTTTTACCCGCAGCGGCAGACGCAGGTCATGAACGAAGGCTGGGCCACGTTCTGGCACTACACGCTGCTCAATACGATGTACAACCAGGGCAAGCTCGAAGACGGCTTCATGATGGAGTTTCTCCATTCGCACAGCAATGTGGTCTATCAGCCGCCCGTCACGAAGCCTTACTACAGCGGTATCAATCCGTACGCGCTAGGTTTTTCGATGATGAGCGATATTCGCCGCATCTGCGAAAACCCTACCGACGAAGACCGCAAGTGGTTCCCGGAGCTGGCCGGCAGTCCGTGGCTTCCCGCCATGCACTACGCGATGCGCAATTTCAAGGACGAGAGTTTTGTCGCGCAGTATCTGTCGCCACATCTGATCCGCGAAATGCGTCTGTTCTCGGTGCTCGACGACGACATGCGCGACGCGCTCGAAGTCTCCGCGATTCACGACGACAGCGGCTATCAATATGTGCGCCAGGCGTTGTCGCGGCAGTACGACATGCATCATCGCGAGCCGAATATCCAGGTGTGGTCGGTGAATACGCGTGGAGACCGCAGTCTGACGCTGCGGCACTTCATGAGTGACAACCGGCATCTTTCGTCCGACAGCGACGAAGTGCTCAAGCACATGGCGCGTTTGTGGCAGTTCGACGTGTATCTCGAAAGTGTCGATGAAAACGGCACGGTCAGGAAGCGTTACGAGTGCCGCTACGTGCCGCCGGCCGTAAGGGCGTAACGGTCTCTTAGGCGCGCCCGCCGCTGTTGTGGCCGGCGCGCCTGTCTCTGTATGGAGTCCGAAGCCGAGCTTGGCTTTACCGACGGGTTAGCCGGGACAGGTGGCGCGCGAGCCTGGTTACGGGTTACGCGTGGGTGCCCAGATCAGCCAAGAAATCCCGCGCCCGCTCCGACAAGCCCGGGGCGAGGTTCAACGCCTGAGTGGCCGCCGTGGCGACCCGGGCGCGCGCGTTCTCCTCCAGTTCGTCGGCGGCTGTCGTCAACCAGTCGGGAAACTTCTCCGCGAGCGCGTCGATCAACACGGCGGCCTGGCGCCGGTCCTTGTCTGCCTTGAGCGCACGCGAGGGGTCGCGAAGCGTGCTGACGATGAGCTTGTGAAGCGCGAATCTGGCGGGGTCGGGCAGCATCACCGGCACCACGTGTTCCTTGCCGAGGATAAAGCCGCGCGTAGGGTTCGATACCAGATACCTGAAGTAGGGAAGCCCGGTCGCGTGGGCGCGCAACTGCGGCAAGGCCTTCGTCTCGTACGCCTCGGTACCCGGCACGAGTAAGTCCACCTTGAGGGGTTGTCCGCGCGCCTTGAACGACGTGGACGGCTTTCGCGAGTCCAGTTCCGGCACCTCGAGAAACGGAATACCGCTATCACGAAGAATGTCGAGAAAGCTGCGCTCTTCGGGAATGGCCACGGAAATGCTGCCGGTGCTGCCAATGTCGATGTCTTCTGTCCTGTAATTCGCAGGCAGCCGGACGCCGAGACTGTTCAGAAGCGCGCCAAATGCGTGGGAGCCGACCAGCACTCCGCCGTGGCTGAAAATGCCGGCGTTAAAGAGTGTGGCCAGGGTGAGCGCCGAAGAGTTGTCCGCGGCGGCAAAGTTCGCCTTGCGCAGTATCTGGACCTCGGCGGCGAGCACGCGCATCTCCGCGCTCTCGAGTAGTTTTGCCTCTAGCGCAGCTTCGGTAGCAGGCTCGCCTGCGCGGCCAAGCGAGGTTTCCTTATGTTTTCCTGAGGCCAGATAGACGCGCCAGTAGGTGTACGTTTTCCCGTCGACGGTCTTCTGGGCCGCCGATCCCGGAGAGTGCAGGGGAATATGGCCTTGTGCGCTGGCGCGCTCAGTGACCGACGAATACAGCGTTTGCAGTGCGTCGTTGTGAAAGCTGGCCATGGCTGGCGTCTCCTTATACCCTATGGTCACACATTAAGGTGTAAACGGACGGAGGTCAAATTTATACCTCACAATCTAACCGCGAGGGATAAATCGCGAAACAACCTCAAGACGGGCCGGGACCGGTCTGCAGACAGTGCTTGCCGTAGCGCTTGCCAACAAACCCCCAACTTCCACTTGCGATTCTGTAAAATTCGCGCACGCCAAAAACCGCGTGCTGAAGGCGGCGCCATGACCGCCGCCTCCGTTCAAGAGACAAGGAAGACACAACATGACCGACCTCACAGACCACAGCGTGGCCTCCGCCCACGACACACGGCGCCGCATCTTCGCAATTGTCGGCGCGTCATCGGGCAATCTCGTCGAATGGTTCGACTTCTACGTCTATTCGTTCTGCGCGCTTTATTTCGCACCCGCATTTTTTCCGAGCGGCAACACTACGACACAATTGCTCAACACGGCCGGCGTGTTCGCGGCGGGCTTTCTGATGCGTCCGATCGGCGGCTGGTTTTTCGGCCGTCTCGCCGATAAACATGGCCGCCGCATGGCGATGATGGTGTCGGTGTTCATGATGTGCGGCGGCTCGCTCGTCATCGCCGTGTTGCCCACATACGCGCAGATCGGCGCGCTCGCGCCTGCGCTGCTGCTGGTCGCGCGTCTGTTCCAGGGACTGTCGGTGGGCGGCGAATACGGCACGAGTGCGACCTATATGAGTGAAGTCGCGCTCAAGGGACGGCGTGGCTTCTTCGCGTCGTTCCAGTACGTGACGCTGATCGGCGGCCAGTTGTGCGCGCTGCTCGTGCTGGTCGTGCTGCAACAAACGCTTTCCACCGCGGAGCTCAAGGCTTGGGGCTGGCGAGTGCCGTTCGTGATCGGCGCGCTGGCCGCGTTGATCGCGTTGTATCTGCGTAAATCGCTCGATGAAACCACCACCGCCGCGACGCGTCAGCGCAAGGAAGCGGGCACGCTGCGCGGCTTGTGGAAGCACCGCGTCGCGTTTATGACGGTGCTCGGTTTCACCGCGGGCGGCTCGCTGATTTTCTATACGTTCACCACGTACATGCAGAAGTATCTGGTGAACACGGCGGGCATGAGCGCCAAGACGGCAAGCAATGTGATGACCGCGGCGCTCTTCGTCTACATGGTGCTCCAGCCGGCCTTCGGCGCATTGTCGGACCGCATTGGCCGCCGCAATTCGATGCTGTGCTTCGGCCTGTTCGCGACCATCGGCACGGTGCCGCTTCTGCACACGCTCAAAGACGTGACGAGCCCCTATGCGGCGTTCGCGCTCGTCGTGGTGGCGCTCGCGATCGTGAGCTTCTATACGTCGATCAGCGGCCTGATCAAGGCAGAGATGTTCCCGCCGGAAGTGCGCGCGCTCGGCGTCGGTCTCTCGTATGCGGTGGCCAATGCGATTTTCGGCGGCTCGGCCGAATACGTAGCGCTGTGGCTCAAGTCGGTCGGCAGCGAGTCGATGTTCTACTGGTATGTCACGTTGCTGTGCGCCATTGCCGGGCTCGTCGCGCTGCGCATGCGCGATCCGTCGAAAGAAGGCTATCTGCGTCACGAACCGTAAGTCTCCCGACCATCCGCGCGCTTTCCACAAGCGCGCCGCGCACTTGCTCAGGACACCACGATTTCGGTGCCGAGCACGTGCAGCAGATCGCGCAGCGCTTCGGCCTGCGCCATTTTCGCGTCGCTGCGCAAATGAATCCGCACGGCTCGCCCAGCAATTCCGTCAACGGGTTGGGCGAGCCACAACTCCACCGCGAGCCCTAAACCCTCCGGCTGATTGACAGCAACCGGCTCGATCACGCGCGGCTTGAAACAGGCACTGTCGGACATGGCGAATCACCTCGAAGCTGATAACGTGTCCAGCTCATCGTAATCAGCGTCGTGCGCGAGTCCAAGCAACAAATACGTGTTTGCTAAGCAGAGGATGCTTAGCAAAAAAAACGCTGACCGCGCATGTCGGCGAGACCCGGACGATCAGCCCGGCTCGGTCGTATCGGCGGCCAATTCGACGACGAAATCGCTCACTACCGCGCCGGTATCGCCGCTCAAGGCCGCCGACGCGACAGGAGCGACCGGACTTACAAGAGCGACCGAACCCACAGGCGCGACAGGCGCCGCAGCGGCGGCGATCGCCACGGCCCGACCGCGCGCGCTCATTGCGGCTCGCGAGAGCATCAGCAAATGGTAGTAGAGCCGCGCGCTCAAGCCATAGTGGTACGCAAACAGGTGAGCGAGTGCGATCTTGAAGCCGAGCCGCGCCTGGCGGTTCCTCGCATGTACCGACACCACGATAGGCGCGAGCCGCCGCAGCGCGAGCTTGCGTGAGGGTTCCAGTTGCGGCGGCAGCTTCAGCATCTTGACGAACGCGTAAGCACTGAGCGTGGCCGCCGACGACGTGCCGCGCGTGCTCTGCGAAATGGACGTCGCGGTTTTGCGATACACCGACACGTAATCGTGCAGATAAAACACCTCGCGCGCTGCGAGGCAAAGTTCGGTGCCGAATACGAAATCGCAGCACACGCCGTACTGTTCTTTATAGCCGATGCGTTTCACGAGTCGCGCGTCGGCCATCCAGCCGTTGTTCGGGAACATCTGAATGAGCCCGGTCCTGCCGGGCAGCGGTTGCAACCCTTCGGCGTCCTTTGTACGGCGGAATGCCGCATTGAGCCGCGTGCTCGCCTCGACGTCGATCGCGCCGGAATGATCGGCCTCATACTGCGCGCCGAACGCGGCATCAAGCCGTGGATGCAGGTGCCAGAGCGACACCAGTTTCTCGACGCCGTCGGTCGCAAGCAGGTCGTCGTCGTGAATCAGCATAATCCTGTCGCCGCGCGCACGCTGGAAGAGGCTCGCGACATTGCGCGCCTGGCCGAGCGGCGGCTCGTTCCTCGTATAGCGGATGCGCCGCTCGTTCCTGTAACGCGTCGCGATCAGTTGTTCGGTGCGCGCGTCGCGCGAGTCGTCGCCGATCACGATTTCCGCATTGCCGTAGGTCTGCGCAAGACACGAGTCGATGCACTCGACGACCAGTTCCGGCCGGTTGCAGGTCGGCAGGCAGATCGAGACTTTGGCGGACTGGAAAGAGGGCGAGGGAATGAACATGGGCGTCGCCTTTGTTATCTGTTGAAGGGGCGGCAGCCGGTCTGCCTGAGTCGCATACGTCGCTGCAAGCAGAAAAATAGTTCATCAAGCCGAAAAAATATTCGGTAAAAAAACGGAAAAAACGTCTGGCGTATGAAAGGCGGTGGAAGGGAAATATTTATGCAGCTTTGCCGCGTAAATGCAGCAAAGCCGCTTGTAGACCCACGTTTAATTTCAACCCACTGACGGTTCGCCTTCGCCCGGCTTCTGGCCGGGGCGATCGGCGGGCGACTGATCGCGTCCTTCGTCGCCGCGCTCCGGCAGCTTGCTTTTCTCGTTGTCGCTATGCACTGCCGGCTGCGGATGGGCGATGTCGTCCGGCTTGTCGCCGGGTTGCTGCTTGGTGTCGGCCATGGCTTTCTCCTTGTGAAGACTCACCATATGGAGCAAAGCCCGGGCCTGCGTTCGCTAATCGCTCTGTCCGGCGCCCGTCAGCGAAACGATGAAGTCGAGGAACGCCCGCACCTTGGCCGGCGGATGGTGCCGTGACGGGTACAGCGCATATAGCGGATAAACCTCGTCCCCCCACTCGGGAAAGAGTTCGACGAGCTTACCGGTCGTCAGAAGCGACTCCGCGCCGAGCGAGAGAATCTGCGCGACCCCCTGGCCTGCGGTGCATACGCTGTGCAGCGTGCCGACGTCGTTCACGGTCAGCCGGCCTTGAGGCGTGACGACCATTTTCCTGCGGCCGCGATGAAACTCCCACGTGAACGGATAACCAGTAAGCGGATCGCGAAACTTGATGCATGCATGCGCGCCGCTCTCGAGTTCCGCGGGGTTGGCCGGATGTCCGTGTTTCTTCAGATACGAAGGCGCGGCCACTGTGAGAATGCGCGTGTCCAGCACCTTGCGCGCGATCAGCGACGACACCGGCGGCTCGCCGAAGCGGATCGCGACGTCGAAACCGTCGCCGACCATATCGCCCAACTGGTCGCGCGTGATCAGTTCGAGTTGCAGATCGGGGTGTTTGTCGACGAAACCGCCCAGTCTGGGTCCAAGCACCAGCCGCGAAAAGAACGGGTCCATGTTCACGCGCAGGCGACCGCGCACCGCTGTCGCGCCTTGCGCGGCCGAGGCTGCCGCTTCTTCGAGACCGCTTAGCAGCGGCACGATCTGTTCGTAGAAGCGCCGGCCTTCGTCGGTGAGCGTAACCGAGCGCGTAGTGCGGTCGAACAGCCGGATACCCAGGCGCGCCTCGAGCCGCGCGACGGAACGGCTCACACCCGACTGCGACATGTCGAGCGCCACGCCTGCCGCCGCGAAACTTCCGCAATCGACGATCGCTGTCAGCACGCCCATGCCGTTCAGCATGCGCTCGTCAAATGGCATCTGTCAGTCCTTTCTTATTCGTGAACGGCGTCCATGCTAACGCGAAACGCCGTGCCGCAACCCGAGCGAGAACAGCGCGTAATCCGCTAATGCGTATCGCATCAACAGCCAGCATCCAGGCAACAACAAAGCAACCAGGCAACCAGGCAACCAAGAAACCAGGCAACACGGCGAGCGCGCAGTGACGCTCGCTTCAACGCCCGACACCTTGGCTGGCCGGCGCGCGCACGCGGGGCGCGGTGTCGAGATGACGGAACACCCATGCCGACATCAGCGTGATCGCGCCGACACACACGAAGCTCAGGCGGAAGCCGAGCGCGGCCGAGCCCCATTGCGCGGAAAAGAGTTTCACGAGGCCGCCGCCAATGGATACGCCGAGGCCGATCGCCAGCATCTGCACCATTGAAAACAGGCTGTTGCCGCTGCCGGCGTCTTCATGCGAGAGGTCCTTGAGCGTGACGCTGTTCATCGCGGCGAACTGCATCGAGTTGGCCGCACCGAACACCGCCAGGATCACTATCTCGACGAAAAGCGGCGTGCCGCGCGTGATCAATGCGAAGGCAACAATGGACGAACCCACGACCAGCGTATTGACCAGCAGAAACAGGTCGTAGCCAAAGCGACGCACGAGCGACGCGATCCAGCGTTTGACGACCGTGCCCGCGAGGGCCGCGGGCAGCATCATCAGACCGGAATGCAGCGGCGTATAGCCCAGTTCAAGTTGCAACAGCAGCGGCACGAGGAACGGCACGGCGCTCGAGCCGATGCGGCATACGAGATTGCCGATCAGACCCACGCTGAAGTTCGGTTCGCTGAAGAGCGCGAGCTTGAAGAGCGGGTTGCGCCGCCGTCTTGCGTGCGGGATATAAGCGAGCGCGCTCACTACCGCCAGAGCGAACAATGCCGCCGACCACGCAGCCTGGTGGGTCGGCGCGGGAGCGTCAACGGCCAGCGAAAAGGCGATCATGCATAGTGACAGCAACCCGCAGCCGATGAAATCGAACGGCGGCGCCTGCCTCTCACCGTGCGATGGAAGAAAGCGCTGCACCGCGTAGAGACCCGCGGCGCCGATCGGCACGTTGATCAGAAAGATCCAGTGCCATGTGATCGCCTCGACGAGCCAGCCGCCGAGCGTCGGCCCGGCGATCGGCCCCAGTTGTCCTGCGACCGAAATAAACGCGAGCGCGGAAACGTATTGTTCGCCGGAGACGCTGCGCAGCACGGCAAGGCGTCCTATCGGCAGCAGCATCGAGCCGCCCACGCCTTGCAGCACGCGCGCGATCACGAGTTGGCCGAGGGTATGCGCGCTCGCGCAGCAGACCGAGCCGATCACGAAAATCAGGATCGCGGCGAAATAGACCCGCCGCGTGCCGAAGCGGTCGGCGAGCCAGCCGGATGCGGGCGTGAGCATCGCCATTGTCAGCGTGTAGGCGACCACGATCGGCTGCATCGCAAGCGGCGCGACGTGCAGGCTGCGCGCGATCGACGGCAGCGCCGTATTGACGATCGTGGTGTCGAGCGACTGCATGAAGAAGCCGGCGGCGACGATCCACAGTAGCGCGGTATGCGACGAATCCCTGGTCATGTGATGGCGAATGGTCGGCGCACGGCGCCGTTGTCTGAGGTTTTGTCAGCAAACGCTTCAATGATATGGGTATCGCGAAGGCGCGGGAAGTCCAGAGATGGTGCTGACGGGGCCGCGGCGCATGAGCCGGCCAGTGTCGCGTCCAAGCCACCCGTGTCGATTTTGTTTTTTGACGCAAACCCAAATCGTTATAATTTTCCATATACGGTACATTGTTTCGTATAAGGAACAAGCACCGCTTGAGGAAAATAACGATCACCGGGGAAGAGACACACCGTCATGGCCAGAAAGCTCACCATCAATCTACGCATCGCAATCACGATTGCATTTCTCGGCGCGCTGCTCGTTGTCATTGGCGCGCTTGGCATTTTCGGCATGGCCGAAAGCAACCAGGCACAGCGCGAGGCGTACGACGTACATTTCGCGTCGGTGGTGGCGCTCGGCAAGTCGGGCACGGCCATGTCGCGGGCGCGCTTCGGGCTCGACTGGGCAATGAGCAATCCGCACTCACCGCAACTGAACGCGCAACTCGAACGCGCGCGCATGTTGCTCGGCGAATCGGATACGTGGTGGCGAAGTTTCCGCGATCTGCCGAAAACGCCCCAACTGCAACGCCTCACCGACGACCTCGACGCAAAGCGTACCGCCGTGCGGCGCGACGGCATCGACCAGTTGATCGACGCAATCCGCACCGGCGACGCGAGCTGGATGGACGAGACGCGCGCGAATCGGCTAATAGCTTTGTACACCGCGATGAACGCGAGCCAGGGCGCATTGGAGGCCTATCTGAACCAGCAGGCCGCCGACGCTAACAAGCGCTCCGCCGTGCTCTTTCATGGTTTGTTGGGTGCGAGCATCGGCAGCGTGCTGATCGGTCTCACAGTCGCATTTTTCAGTTGGCGCACGTTGCGCCGCGCGATCATGGACCCGCTGCACGCCGCGCTTCGCCAGTTCGATGCAATTGCCGCGGGCGAGCTGACGACGCGCGTCGCGATCCGTTCGAACGACGAAATGGCGACATTGCTGCGCGGACTCGCGTCGATGCAGGACAAGCTTCGCGCGACGGTGACGAGCGTGCGTGCCGGATCGCATTCGATCGCGTCGTCGACACAGCAGATCGCGGCGGGCAATCTCGATCTGTCGCAGCGCACGGAGGAGCAGGCCGCGTCGCTGGAACAAACCGCCGCGGCGATGGAAGAGCTGACCTCGACCGTGCAGCTCAATGCCGAGCATGCGCACCATGCGAGCGAGCTGGCCACCAGTGCTTCGGAAATGGCCGTCCAGGGACGCGATTCCGTGGGAGGCATGGTGGAGACGATGCACGCGATTCATGCCGGGGCCGCGAAGATGACCGGCATCATCGCCGCGATCGAAGGCATTGCGTTCCAGACGAACATTCTGGCATTGAACGCGGCGGTCGAAGCGGCGCGTGCCGGCGAAGAAGGACGCGGCTTCGCTGTCGTGGCCGGCGAAGTGCGCAGTCTCGCACAACGTTCAGCGGCGGCCGCAAAAGAGATCGGCTCGCTGATCGCCGAGTCGAATTCGCGCGTGGAAAGCGGTGCGGCGCTTGTCGATCGCGCGGGCAGCACCATGCGGGAAATAGAAGCCGCGATCCAGCGCGTGGCGCGCATCGTCGGAGAAATCGCGGCGGCTTCCAAAGAGCAGAGCGAGGGCATCAAACAGGTGAGTCTCGCCGTCACGCAGATGGACGAGGTGACCCAGCAGAACGCGGCGCTCGTTGAGGAAAGCGCGGCCACCGCGAACTCGCTCGCGGATCAGGCACGGCAGTTGAGCGAACTGACTGGGGCGTTCAAGGTCGCGCTCGCATGAATCGCGTTGATGCTTGATCGCTTGCTACGGCGCGAAGCGGGCGCATTGCGAGCCGCTGGATGCCGCTTGATGCCACTTGATGCCGTGGCTGCCTGCCCACGCTTCGCGTTGCGATTCACTGCTTTATTTACTGCTTCATTGAGCGAGATGGGAACGCGAATCGCGGTGCAATGCATTCGCGCAACCGGTGCTCATGCAGGCATCTTGCGGAACGAAATGGCAAAGCGGTTCCACGCGTTGATCGCCGAAATAAGCAGCGTCAGGTCGACCAGTTCCTCGTCGCTGAAATGCGGGCGCACGGCTTCCCAGACGGCGTCGGGCACATGGTCGTGCGAGACGAGTGTGAGGGCTTCCGTCCATTCCAGCGCGGCGCGCTCGCGATCGGTGAAGAACGGCGTTTCGCGCCAGGTGACGACTGTAGCGAGGCGCCGGTCCGTTTCGCCGGCTTTGCGGGCGTCGGCAGTGTGCATGTCGACGCAGAAAGCGCAGCCGTTGATCTGCGACGCGCGCAGGCGAACCAGTTCCGCGAGCGACTTTTCGATAGACGATTTTCCGATGCGTTCTTCAAGACCCAGCATGGCTTTGATAGCGGCGGGACCGGCTTTGTAGAAATCGAGACGTTGTTGCATGATTCACTCCTTGGCGTTTGGTGGAACGCATCAGGTGATGCGATGAGTGAATACTAGCCCCGGCATTGGCTTCGCAAAATGGCCATTTTTCGAGATTTTTAGGTGACCACTTTTGTGTTGTAAAAACCGGTTGGCGGCTCGCCGAGCGTCCTTGTTCACTGTAATGGCATCGTTGCCGCGCTTACGGCGATTCGGTATGGTGGGTCACTGGTCCCATCGAAGAGATACTGAATGACGTCCGCCGCCGAGCCTCCTTCACCGAAGGGCTCAGAATCAGCTTCGCAGCCCGCTTTGCAGTCAGCTTCACAGACTGCCTCCGGGCCGATCTCGAAGCCGTCCGCTGAATCGATCCGTTCCGATGTGCTAATCGTCGGAGCGGGCCCCGTTGGCCTCTTTGCCGCTTTCGAAGCCGGGGTGATCGGGCTGTCCTGCCAGATAGTCGATGCGCTCGGCAGGATTGGCGGCCAATGCACCGAGCTGTATCCGGACAAGCCGATCTACGATATTCCCGCGATTCCGTCTTGCACCGCGCGCGAACTGGTGGACCGGCTGCTCGCGCAATGCAAGCCGTTCGATGTTCCCATTCATCTCGAACAGCGGGTCGAATCGGTCGAGCAACGCAGCGACGGCCGTTGGACCGTGCGGACCGATCGCGGTCTCGTGTTCGACGTCGCCGCAATTCTGCTTGCGGCCGGCAACGGCGCCTTCGTGCCGCAGAAGCTGCCACTTGCCGAAGCCGCGCCGCTCGAATCGCGCTATGTGCATTACAGCGTGCAGCGTCTCGCCGATTTCGCCGACAAGACCGTTGTCGTGGCAGGCGGCGGTGATTCCGCGCTCGACTGGGCGCTTGCGTTGCGCAAGGTCGCTCGGCGCGTCACGCTCGTGCATCGGCGAAATGGCTTTAGTGCGGCCGATTCCAGCGTCGAGTTGATGCGGCGCGCAGTGGAAGCAGGGGAGATGGACTTTATCGTCGGTGCGATTTCGGGGCTGACCGTCGCAAGCGATGCGGAAGCCGATGCGCTTAAATCCATCACATTGCGACATATCGAGGGCGAAACCGAACTGGAAGCCGAACAGCTCGTCGTGCTGTACGGACTGGTCGCCGATCTCGGTCCGATCGGTCAGTGGGGCTTGAGCATTCACGGCGGCCGTGTGGACGTGGACACATCCAACTACGAAAGCTCGCGACCAGGCATTTTTGCGGTCGGCGACATCGCCAATTATCCGAACAAGCAGAAGCTCATCTTGTCGGGCTTTCACGAGGCTTCGCTCGCGCTGAGGAGGGCCTATTCATACGCGTACCCGGACAAGAAACGCGTGCATGTCCATTCCAGTTACGACGCGAAGCTCGCGGAGAAAGTCAGCGCGGCGGGATAGAGTCGCACACGCTTGCAAAAAGACCCGGTTGCGATCGCTGGATCGAGCCGGGTCTTTTTTACATCAGGACGCTTTATTTTCCCGCAGGCTGACTTGCGGCAGCCGCGGCGCTTGCGGCCTTGTCCTTCTTCTTCGCTTCATGATGGCCTATTGCACAGCCTGCTGCTGCGCCGGCCACGCCGTGACCGCCCGCAACATGGCCACCGACGCCGCCGACAACCGCGCCCTTGGTGCAGCCTTCGGCGTGCGCTGCAGTGTGCATGAAAGCGAGTGACGCCACGAGAGCCGTGGCAAGAGATGCACGTTTCAATGGAAGCTCCTTGTGTTGTTGATCCAATCGTAAGTGGTCCAAGCAATTGCGGGACCTGACGAGTGACAGCGGTCCGAAAGCTTCGGACAAAAGATCGATGAACATCACTACAGAGGCGCGATGCGTCGCACGGCATCGCGATGCAACGCGTCACCTCGGCAATTGCGGCGCTGTGAACGGCATGCGGTTTGCTGAGCGCAGACATGCGCGGAGAAGTTGCCGATACCGCCTGACTTTACTCCCGTGCCTTCAACTGTCTGATCGACCCGTTTGACGCAGCAGGCAACGTGCGCTCGACCCTCTCATGCGTCGTCAGCCGTTTCACAGAACCTCAAAAAGACAGGCGGCGCGAGACCGCTACAAGGAGGACAAACGATGATGGACGCGATCTATCTGCTATTCGGGCAAGGCAGGGATCTCGACCCGCTGCAGATGAGCTTGCGCGCCTTCGTGGTGTTTCTCGTCACGCTTGTGCTGATCAGGATTTCGGGCCGGCGTTCGTTCGGCAAACGCTCGCCGTTCGATTCAGTCGTGGTGATTCTGCTCGGCGCGACGTTGGGCCGCGCGATCGTCGGTGCATCTCCGTTCGTCGCGACGGTTCTTGCGTCGTTGATGATCGTGGTGTGTCACCGCGTCCTTGCATGGGCATGCGTTCGCTCTTCGGCGATCGAGCGGCTCATCGGCGGCGTCGAGCGTGAGGTCTACCACAACGGTGCATTCAACGAACGGGAAATGAAAGCTGCGCTGATGACACGGAACGATGTATGCGAAAGCGTGCGCCAGAAAACCGGCTCGCGGTCGTTAGACAAGGTGGCGGCCGCCATTCTCGAACGCAATGGCGACGTGAGCGTGATCCATAAGGACCAGTGAGCAGGCCGGCCGACGGTCTGGTGTCAGCCGCGGCCACCGCGTGAGATTTCCTCGCCGGCGCGAGGGGGCAGGCGCAGCGTAACCGGAATCGACGCGAAAGAGCACAGTCCGACCACGAGAAACGCAGGCCAGAAATCCGACCACATGATGGCTTCATGGCCGTGCAGCAAACGCGAAATCTGCAACACGATGCCGCCGACCGTCACGCCGAGGCCGAGGGACATCTGCTGCACGACGCTGCCCAGGCTCGTTGCGCGTCCGACGTCGCGGCTCGCGATTTCGGCATAGGTCAGTGAATTGAGACTCGTGAATTGCAGCGCGGGAAAGAAGCCGCCAAGCAGCACGACCACCCAGATGATCCACGTTGGGGTGCCCGGAAAAAACAGTCCGCAGGCCGCGATCGAAACGCCGGACAGCGCGGCGTTGACCACCAGCACGGAACGAAAGCCATAGCGATGCAGCACGCGCGACGCAACGGTGCGCATGAACATCCCGCCGAATGCGGACGCGCAGGTGATCAGCCCCGATTGAAACGCGCTCATGCCGTGACCTTCCTGCAGCATCAGCGGCAACAGGAACGGCAGTGCGCCGAGGCCGATGCGGAACAACGACCCGCCGAGCACGCTTGCTTGAAACGTCGGCACCTTGAAGAAGCGCAAGTCGAGCAGCGGCAGTCTTGCGCGCTGCGCATACGCGACATACAGGGCAAGCAGGACGGCGCCCAGCGCGCACATGCCAAACGCGTTGAGATTCGAAATCAGCTCGCCGCCAATCAGCGACAGTCCCAACAAAAGAAGCACCGCGCCCGCCGCCGACAGAAAAAAGCCAATCCAGTCGAGCGGCCCGGGGTGCGGCTCGCGCGTGTTCGCAATATGTTTGTTCGTCAGATAGATGCCGAGAATCCCGATCGGCACGTTGATGAAAAAAATCAGACGCCAGTGCAAATACGTGGTGATAAAGCCGCCGAGTAGCGGGCCGGCCGCGGGGCCGAGCATGGCGGGCACGCTCAGATAATTCATCGCGCGGATGAAATCGGTTTTGTGCACGACCCGGAAAATGATGATTCGCCCGACCGGCACCATCATCGCGCCGCCGACGCCTTGCACGAAACGCGCGAGGGTAAAGGTGGCAAGCGAGTTGGAGGCCGCGCACAGTAGCGAGCCCGTGACGAAGATGCCGATGGCGGTGCGAAACACCGTCCGCGCGCCGAAGCGGTCGGCGAGCCAGCCGCACACCGGAATGAACACGCCGAGGCCGAGCACGTAGCTTGTCACCGCGATTTTGAGCGTGACGGGGTCGCGCCCGAAGTCGCGCGCCATGGCGGGCAGGGCCGTGACGATCACGTTCGCGTCGACGCTTTCCATGAACATCGCGCACGCGACGATAAGAGGCGCAATAAGGGCTTTCTCGGCGACGGTCATGGAGGATGCCGCGGCGGGCTGTCGCGGGCAAAAGGGTCATTATTGCACCCGTACGGTGCGGTTTGTTAATACTGCGCCCGGCCATTGAGCCCTTTTTTGCTCGCGCCGCCTGTGCCACACAGTTTGGCGACCGTGACTCTGGCGCAACACGTTTGTTTTTTGTTGCGCTGCGCAATAGGAAGACTATAATCGGGTTATTCCCTAGGTAGAAACCCTATACAGGAGCCCGACCATGAACACCGCCTCTAACGCTGCATCCGCTCGCAACACCGTCGCCACCAACGGTAACTGGCTCGCAAAGCTGCGCGCACTCGCGTTGCATGCGCTGAATCTCCATCTGCAAAACTGCGCTGTGATCGCTGAAGCGCATCGCCGCCCGCAGTAAGCCTCGCGCTGGTGCCCGCGCCTCGAAAGGCCGGGTGCAAGCTTGCTTGCGCCGCACTGACGCTTTCCGCCGATACGGCGCGGTAAAGCGAAAGTCTTTGCAGGGCGATCAGAGAGAAGCAAGCGGAAACAAGCGGCGCATTTGCGCCGCTTGTGCTTTGTGCGTCTGCTAATTCCAAGTTGTGTCCCGCTTATTCCCCCGAGCGACGCGGTATTCTCGCAAGCGTTTGACGCACTTTCGTCGCTCCCGCAGACAAAGCGCTAATCACGAGCGCGGTCGACACCAGACCGACCAGATACAAGCCCGCCATCATCCAATCCTGTTCTGCCATCATCGTTCTCCAGTCAAGTGCCTCGTTCTTGCGGCTAATGCGTCGCATCTCGTGAGGCTGATGCTTGCGATTACGGCAGATGCGGCGAAAAGCTTAACCGGCGCTGTTCGCGCCTACGAAGTTCTCCCACTCCGGTCCACCCGCGCGGATATGCACGCTTAACCCACGCTAGTGCACGTGCAATGCCGCTACCGCAGCGTTGCGATCCGGCAAATTGCGATTCTTCGTTCGCGGCGCCGAATAAGCGTTTAAACTTCAGCCCCCAGGATTCAACACCCGCCGACCGAGCGCCAGAACGCTCCGCGAAGCCCGCCCGTTGCACACAATCGGCCCAGGTTAAACCCCGGCGCCAAGGCCTGCACTGTCAACCTTTTAACCTGTCTGCCGTTATCCAGTTGTAATCGCCGAACTGGCGACCTTGCGGCAGACGGCCCGTCGCCGCGACAGCTCCACGCAAGGCCCGCATTGACCATGTTCCATCGAGATAAGAATAATTTCGGCCAGATAGGCGCGATGTTCGTTCGTGCATCGAAGACCTCTCGCATCAGGGGATTACTCTCGCCCGTTTTCGCGCTTGCAATCTGCGCGCTGCTGCTCGTCGTGCTCCAGCATCTGTCGCAGGCCGTCGATTACCGCTCGGTCATGCACGAACTGCGTCGGCTGACGGCCGGCGAGTGGACCGCCGCGCTCGCCGCCACGGCGCTTAGTTATGTGGCACTGGTCGGTCGCGATGCAGTCGGCCTGCGCTATCTGGGCGCGGCCGTGCCTCGCGCAGCGCTCTGGATCGGCGCCACCGCGGGCTCCGCGCTGGGCAATGCCACCGGCTTCGGCGCATTGACGGGCGGCGCGGTGCGCGCCCGGGTGTACGGCGTGGCGAACATCACGCCCGCACAGATCGGCCGCATGACCGTATTCACGAGCGTTTCGCTCGCGCTCGCGCTTGTACTGATGACGGCGCTCGGCATGGTGTGCGTGGGCGGCAGGCTTGCCCCGATGCTGCATCTGTCGCCCGCCACCGTCCGCTGGGTGGGTGCATTGCTGCTGGTTGCGCTCGGTCTGCTGTGCGCCGCATGCCGCGTCGAAACACGCTCGATCCGCACGCGCTGGCAGTGGCTGTCGTTCGACATTCCCGCTCGCCGGGATCTGCTCGAACAGGTTGGGCTTGCGGTCGTCGATGTTGTCGCCGCCGGCCTCGCGTTGTGGGCGCTGCTGCCGCACGCCGACGTGAGCTTCGTCACGTTCATCACCGTCTATGCCGCGGCCATGCTGCTCGGCATGATCGGTCATACGCCCGGCGGCGTCGGCGTGTTCGAAGCTGCAATGGTGTTCACGCTGAACGGCAGTGTGGCCACGCAGCAGATGGTCGCCGCGTTGCTCGCTTATCGTGCGATCTATTTTGGCGTGCCGCTGGTCGTTTCGGCTGCGCTGCTCGCCGGTTTCGAAGGCCGCGCGTTGAAAGGCCGCCTGCCGTTGCGGCACGCCGCGGGCGCGTCGAGACTCGCGCCGCTCTTCCTGAGCCTCGTCACGTTCGTGGTCGGCGGCATGCTGGTGGTCTCGAGCGCAACGCCCGCGTTCTGGCAGCGTCTTCATATTCTGCGCGACGTGCTGCCGCTGTGGGTTCTGGAAAGCTCGCAGATGCTGTGCAGTGTGCTCGGCGTGCTGTTGCTGTTCGTCGCGCGCGGTCTGCTGCGGCGTCTCGACGCCGCGTGGTGGATGACCCTGGCTCTCGCCGTGCTGAGTCTCGCGCTGTCCTTGACCAAGGGCCTCGCATTCGTCGAAGCAGGTGTGCTGTGCACGCTGATCGTGCTGCTGCTTGCAACGCGCCGGCGGTTCAATCGTCATTCGTCGCTGTTTGCGGAGCGCTTCACGGCCGGCTGGCTCGTGTCGGTTGCGATGGTGCTGATGCTCGCCACCTGGGTCATGCTGTTCGCTTTTCGCGACGTTCCCTATACGGGCGACCTGTGGTGGCAATTCGCTTTCGACGAACGCGCGCCGCGTGCGCTGCGCGCGACGCTGGCCGCGAGTCTGTTTGCGGCGACGTTCTCGTTCTGGCAGTTGCTGCGCCCCGCGCCGGGCCACTTCGTGAAACCGGCGCCCGAAGATCTGCACGACGCGGCGCGCATCGTGCGCGCGCAGGAGCGCAGCGACGCCGGTCTCGCGCTGATGGGCGACAAGAGTTTTCTGTTCTCGGAGTCGCGTGAAGCTTTCCTGATGTACGCCAAATATGGGCGCACATGGGCCGCGCTGCACGATCCGGTCGGGCCGCGCGAAGAGTGGGCGGGCCTCATCAGCAAGTTCGTCGCGCTCGCGCATGCGCATGGCGGACGCGCGGCGTTCTATCAGGTGCGCGCCAACGCTTTGCCGTTGTACCTCGACGCGGGCCTTTCGCTGATGAAGCTTGGCGAGGAAGCCCATGTCGTGCTGGACGACTTCGATCTGAAGGGTTCACACCGCGCGCATCTGCGCTACGCGCTCAAGCGCGGCGAGCGCGACGGTTTCACCGTCGAAGTGATCGATCAGGCGAATGTACCGGCGTCGCTCGAAACGTTGCGCGGCATTTCCAACGGCTGGCTCAACAGCCGCGACGCGCGTGAGAAGAGCTTTTCGGTCGCTGCCTTCACCGACGAATACCTCGCCGCGCAGTCGGTCATGCTGGTGCGCCAGAACGGCGAGCCGGTCGCCTTCGTCACATTCATGACGACTGACCTGAACACCGAGGCGACTGTCGGCGTCATGCGTCACGTGGAAAGCTCGTCGCCGTATGCAATGGAATATCTGTTCACGCAGTTGGCGTTGCATCTTAAACAGGCCGGATTCCGCTCGCTGAGTCTCGGCATCGCGCCGCTCTCGGGTATGCAGCCGACGCCGCTCGCGTCGCGCTGGCATCGGGTTGCGGGCATCGTGTGGCGCTTCGGCGGCCGCTTCTATAACTTCCGCGGACTGCGCGCTTTCAAGAGCAAGTTCCAGCCGCATTGGGAGCCGCGCTATCTCGCGGCGTCGGGTTCGGTAGGCGTGGTCTTCACGCTCGCCGACCTGTCATTGCTGGCAGGAGGCCGGCGTTCATGACCTTGCATTCGTTTTTCAGGCTTGCTGTGGTAGCAGGCCTCGTCAGTTGCAGCACGCTCGCCAATGCGGCGACGACCACCGTTCCCGGCGGCCGCTACGGCAACGTCACCGTCACGCAGCCGGTGGGTCCGTTGCGCGGCTTCGTGGTGCTCTACTCGCAGGCAAGCGGCTGGAGCGCGGCCGATCAGCAAAGCGCCGAGGCGCTCGCCAAGGCCGGCGCATTGACCGTGGGCGTGGATACGACACGGTATGCGGCGAACCTCGCGACGGATCTGGCGCAGAAGAAAGAAACCTGCAATCAGCTCGTAGGCGACGCCGAAGCGTTGAGCCATCAACTCGAACGGCAATCGCAGTCGAGCCACTATTTCGCGCCGATCGTCGCGGGCACCGGGCAGGGCGCGACGCTCGCCATGCAGGTGCTCGAACAGGCGCCTTCGAACACGATTGCAGGTGCTGTTTCCGTGGATGCCGAGCCCACGCTCGATCGGCGTTTCCGGCCTTGCCCGCCGGATGCAACCATCATTCGCGACAAGATTCCTGGCTTCGTCGAAAAAGCGTCGACAGGGAACGCCGATCGCGCGCGGCTCGTCGCGTTGATTGCGCCGCATCTGCAAACCATATCGGCCCATGACGACGACGTCTCCGATCTGCCGTTGATCGAGTTGCCGGCGGCGCATCCGAACGGCTTGATGGCGATCGTGATATCCGGCGACGGCGGCTGGCGCGATCTCGACAAGACCATCGCGCAGGCCTTGCAGAAAGACGGCGTGTCGGTGATCGGCTGGGACAGCCTGCGCTACTTCTGGAGCGAGAAGCCGCCCGCGCAAACAAGCCGCGACCTCGCACGCGTGATGCAAACGTACGGCGCGCGCTGGCACGCGCAGCACATCGCGCTTATCGGCTATTCGTTCGGCGCGGACGTGATGCCTTTCGCATACAACCGCTTGCCTGACGCGTTGCGCGCAAAAGTGTCGCTGATTTCGCTGCTCGGCTTCGCGCCGGACGCCGACTTTCAGATCCGCGTAGGCGGCTGGCTCGGCATGCCCGCAAGCGATAAGGCGTTGAAGGTGCGCCCCGAGTTGACCCGCGTGCCGCCCGCGATCGTGCAGTGCATCTACGGCGCGGACGAAGAAGACACGCTGTGTCCCGCACTGACGAAGACGGGCATCGACGTGATCCGTACGTCGGGCGATCATCACTTCGGCGGCGATTACAACGCGCTCGAACGACGCATTCTCGCCGCGTTCAAGAAGCAGAGCGGCGTGCAAGACTGATTGTTCAAACGGCGCGTCATGCGCCGTTGTTGCATGGGTGCTTCATCGACGTTGCAGCGACGCTTCATCGGGGTTGCGCTGCCTCGTCGTTCGAGCGTCCAGTTCTGGGCATCGGCCTCACGTATCCCCGCGGCCATCGCTGCGGGCTCTTCGAATACGCGCACGATTCATCAACGCGTTTTTCTCCTCTACGCTCGAACGCGACGTGCACCCGATCAATGCCGCCGCCGCGTCCGCCGCCAGCGCGACGCGCGTGCTCGCGCACGCTCGATCGCGGTGGGAGAGCGTTATCGTACATATACCGGCGCGGCCGGATTCTATGATCTTTCCAAATCCTTCAGCGTCCGGCGGCACGAGTATTCACTCGCGCAACTGACGTTGCAAGGCGCTGTTTTCATTCATTCTGGTTACGACATTCCGCTGCGACAACTCAGTGCGCCACCGCGCACTGCTGCTTCGCGGCAGTGTGTGTCCGACATGACGGAGAATCGCTTTCGCCCGGTTGCCGACCGTGCGCGGCGTGGCCGTGCATGTGCAACGCGAGGCCGTGAATGCTGGATTCCTTTTTCTTCGACACTGCCGCGACCGAGCCCGAGAGGCCTGCGCTATGGGTCGATGAACGCCTGTATTGCTATGGCGAACTCGCTTCGCGTGCGAGCCGTATCGCGGCCGGACTGACATCCGCAATGCCCGCCGACGGCGCTCGCCGTTGTCTTCTTTTCGCACACCGCAGCGTCGCCGCCTATGCGGGCTTGCTCGGCATCATGAAGGCGGGCTTCGCCTATGTGCCGCTCAATCCGACGCTGCCCGCCGCCCGTATCGCGGTGGCTGTCGAGCAGTCGGAGGCGCCCGTGCTGCTGGTCGATCGCCGCTGCATGGCTTTGCTCGATCAAGTGCTCATGCTGATAGACGAGTGCCCCCAAATCTTTTTCATCGACGATGAGGAAGATCTCAGTGGCATGGGCGACTCTCCGGTGGATCGCCGCGTGGCGAATCTGCCTCGCTTACCGGATTCAATGTGCGTCGAGCCGTGCCGCGCCGTTCAACGCGCGCCGCACGATCACGCCTATGTTCTCTTCACGTCGGGCTCCACGGGCGCGCCGAAAGGCGTGGCGATCTCGCACGCGAATGCCTGCGCCTACGTCGCCGTGCAACTTCAATTTCTCGGCCGGCTGCCTGATGCACGTTATGCACAATTTTGCGAACTTTCATTCGATCCTTCGGTGCACGACATGTTTGTATGCTGGGCGAACGGCGCCTGCCTGTACGTGCCGAAAACGGTCGAGCCGATCTACAACGCGGCTTTCATCCGCGAACATGGGATCACGCATTGGAACAGCGTGCCCTCGGTGGCTACCTTCATGCGGCAGTTGCGCAAGCTCGCGCCCAACCAGTTCGCGAGCCTGCGCGTGACGTGCTTTGGCGGCGAACCGCTGCCCGTTTCACTCGCGCAGGCATGGCAGCAGGCGGCGCCGAAGAGCCGCATTTTCAACTTCTATGGGCCGACGGAAACGACCGTCGCGTGCACCGCTTTCGAAGCCACACCGCAATTTCTCGCCGATGCAACGAACGCCGTCATGCCGCTTGGCCAGGCCTTGCCCGGCATGGAACTACTGATCGTCGACGCAACCCTGCAGCCGGTCGCACAAGGCCAGAGCGGTGAATTGCTGATCGGCGGCCCACAGGTCGCGGCAGGCTACCTGCGCGCGGACGAACCCAACAATTGCCGCTTCGTCACAAGGCGCTATGTGGGCTTGCGCTCATCGTACTGGTACAGAAGCGGCGACGCCGCACGCGAGGTGCCGCAACGGGGCATCGTCTTTGAAGGGCGTCTTGATACGCAAGTGAAGATACGCGGCAATCGAATCGAGATCGAGGAAGTCGAGCAGGTGGTTCAGACGAGTAGCCGCGCCGCGCTTTGCGCGGTGATCGCATGGCCTGTCGATGAAGCAGGCCGCGCGCACGGCTTGCTTGCGTTCGTGACGCACACGCCGGTCGACGTCGCGCAGATTCTGCATGCGTGCCGTCAGCGCCTGCCGGCCTACGCGGTGCCGCAGCGAGTCATCGCGCTCGATGCAATGCCGCTGAACGCAAACGGCAAGATCGACAGAAGGGCGCTCGCGGCTCATTGCGCGAGCGGCGATGCGGTCACCGTACGGACGCACAGCACCGGCGACGGCGACGGCGACGTTCGAGTGGCGCGCGAGAAATTCACGCAATCGGGGAAATAAATGAAACAGCATGTGCGCCGCATTCTCGAGGAGACCGCCTGCCTCGATGTCGAAGTCGATACGCTAGGCGATAACGACGATCTGTACGCCGCCGGTTTGTCGTCGCTCGGCACCGTGCGAGTGATGCTGGCCGTCGAAGAAGCGTTTGCGATCGAGATTCCGGGCTCGCTGATCACCCACGACCTGTTCGCGAGCATCGCCGCGCTGGCCGGCGTGATCGCGCAACTCGTGCCGGAGGAGTCGATTGCAACGCGAAGCTGAGGCTGTGCTCCGGCAATCTCCTGCAATGGTCACGAGTACGATGAGACCGGTTGCATTCAACGACTGTTCGGGATGGCTGCACGGGCCGGCCGCTTTGCAAGCCGAGATGGGTGTGGTGCTGTGCAATCCGTTCGGCTATGAGGCGCTTTCCGTGTACCGCGGCTGGCGCGAACTCGCGGACGTGCTGGCCGCACGCGGTGCGGTCGCATTGCGCTTCGACTACCCCGGCACGGGCGATTCGGGCGGCAACGAGGAAGACCCGCTGCGCTGGCGCGCGTGGATCGACAGCATCAAGGCCGCGGTTGGATTTCTGCGTGCGGAAACTGGCGTGGAGCGCGTCACGCTGTGCGGTCTGCGCGTAGGCGCGACACTCGCCGCACTCGCTGCACAAGAACTGGGCGGCGTCGACAACCTCGTACTGTTGATGCCCGTAATTTCCGGCAAGTCATACATACGCGAACTGGAGCTTCAGCAGCATACGTGGCTCGCTGCCCAGACCGCGCTTGGATTGCATCTCGACGAAGAGTTGCCACGCACCGTCGGCGCGCACGGCTTCAGGCTCTATCCGGACACGCTCGAACTGCTTGCAAAAGTCGATCTCGAACGGGCTGCAGAGTACGGCGCTCCGTGCGGCAGCGCAGCTGCCGCCGAGCCTCCCGCGCGCCGTGTGCTGTTGCAGGACCTGGCGGGCAGCGCCCGCTTGAAGCGGCTCGCCGCTCGATACGAAGCGCTCGGCGCGCAAGCGGACGTGCAGTTCTTCGGCGAATACAGTAAGTTTCTGGCCAATCCGAGCTATAGCGAGTCGCCTCGCCGTGCGTTCGACAGCGTGCTGCAATGGCTCGGCGCCGGCACTGCGGCAGCGCCGCTTGCGAAGGTGCAAGTGCTGGACGCCGCGGCATCGGCGAGTATCGCTTTTGCGCACGGGCGCGAGACGCCGGTCGTGTTCGGCGGCTACGCCGGTGTGCTGTGCGAACCACAACGCGCGCTCGACGCAGCGCCGGCTGTTCTCTTCGTCAACACGGGCGGTGTGCACCGGATCGGCGACAGCCGCTTCACCGTGCTGATGGCTCGGCGGCTCGCGGCGCAGGGCATCGCATCGCTTCGCATGGATCTGAGCGGTCTCGGCGACAGCCTGCGCCGCGACGCAACGCTTACGCTCGATGCGCTCTATTCGACCTACTCGATCGACGATGCCTGCGCGGGTGTCGACCGGTTGAACGCAGCGGGTCACGCAAAGGTCGTCATGGCCGGCGTCTGCAGTGGTGCATATGTAAGCCTGCATACCGCGCTCGCGCATTCCGCCGTGGTCGGGTGCGCGTGCATCAATTTGCCGTTTTTCAAGTGGGGCGGCGCTCGCGTTCGGCCGGGTGCTCAGTACGTCGCGCCGAGCGAGGTGTATCGGCGGGCGATGCGCAATCCGCGCAAATGGCTGCGCTTGCTGAGCGGCCAGGCCAATACTCGCGCGATCACCGCCGAGCTCGCGCGCAGATTGTCGGCGCGCGTCGCCGCACGCGTGGGTGCCGTGCTCGAGACGCTCGTCGGCGAGCGCGTGCCCGGCAGCGCCATCCGCAGACTCGTGCTCGATCTGGAGCGAAAGGGCGTGCAAACCGCGCTGCTCTACGGAACGCTCGACGAAGGCCTCGACGAACTCGACATTCACTTCGGCCCTGACGGAGCCAGGTTGCGCAAGCTGAAGAATCTCTCGGTGCAGAAGATCAGCAAGGTCGATCACGCGCTCTTTTCACGCTGCGCGCGCGAAGCGATGATGGCGCAGCTGGATGCGTTTTTGCGCGAGCGCATACTCGGCGCGCGCGCCGGATCAATGGCTTTTGCAGGCGGATTTCGCGGTCCACTGCGACGAGCAAAATCGCAACGGAACCTGAAACCGCAGCGTCCGTAATAGATCGCGGCTTACGGCACCGGCATTGACAAAGCTCGGCAAGTCAACGATGATCGGCCACATGAACTGCCTCGACATCCGTATTGCGCTGATTATTAGCATCATTCATCGAATGGTGGGTTAGCGCGCGTCTGATAGCAGTCACACATAACCCGCCCCACGAGGCGGGTTTTTTTATGTCCGCCTGCTCCCGCCTCCTGGTCGCTTTTCGATGCTACGCGCTTGCCGCACAGGAGCTTGCCTTGCCGTCACACCAACTCGAACAGGTCGCCGAAACGGCCGACAGCGTCGCGCTTCGACACGACTATCTGAAGAAAACCCTCACCGCACGCGTCTACGACGTGGCGCGCGAGACCGAACTCGAACGTGCGCCGCAACTGTCGGCGCGCCTGCGCAATCCGGTCTATCTGAAGCGCGAGGACAACCAGCCGGTGTTCTCGTTCAAGGTGCGCGGCGCGTACAACAAGATGGCGCATATTCCCGCCGAGGCGCTCACGCGCGGCGTGATTACCGCGTCGGCGGGCAATCATGCGCAGGGCGTCGCGCTGTCTGCCGCGCGCATGGGCGTGAAGGCGATCATCGTCGTGCCGGTCACCACGCCGCAGGTCAAGGTCGATGCGGTGCGCGCGCACGGCGGCCCGACCGTCGAAGTCGTGCAGTTCGGCGAGTCGTATAGCGACGCCTACGGCCACGCGGTGCAACTGCAGGAAGAGCGCGGACTGACCTTCGTGCATCCGTTCGACGATCCGTATGTGATCGCCGGGCAAGGCACGGTTGCCATGGAAATCCTGAGCCAGCATCAGGGCCCGATTCACGCGATCTTCGTGCCGATCGGCGGCGGCGGACTCGCGGCGGGTGTTGCAGCATATGTGAAATCGGTGCGTCCCGAGATCAAGGTGATTGGCGTGCAGACCGACGACTCGTGCGCGATGGCCGCATCGCTGAAAGCCGGCGAGCGCGTCACGCTAAACGAGGTCGGCCTGTTCTCCGACGGCACCGCGGTGAAGCTCGTCGGCGAAGAAACCTTCCGCCTGTGCAGCGAATATCTGGACGACGTGCTGCTCGTGGACACCGACGCGCTGTGTGCCGCGATCAAGGACGTCTTTCAGGACACCCGCAGCGTGCTCGAACCGGCGGGGTCGCTTGCCGTCGCGGGTGCCAAACAGTATGCGGAGCGCGAAGGCATCGAGAACCAGACGCTGATCGCGATCACGTCGGGCGCGAACATGAACTTCGACCGCATGCGTTTCGTCGCCGAGCGCGCGGAAGTGGGCGAAGCGCGCGAGGCGGTGTTCGCGGTGACGATTCCCGAAGAGCGCGGCAGCTTCAGGCGCTTTTGCGAACTGGTGGGCACGCGCAGCGTCACCGAATTCAATTACCGGATCGCGCAGGCCGAGTCCGCGCACATTTTCGTGGGCGTGCAGATCAGGAACCGCAGCGAATCGGCGCAGATTGCGGGCGCGTTCGAGGCGCACAACTTTGCGACCGTCGATCTGACGTTCGATGAACTCTCGAAGCAGCATATCCGTTACATGGTCGGCGGCCGCTCGCCGCTCGCACACGACGAACGCCTGTTTCGCTTCGAGTTTCCCGAACGGCCGGGCGCGCTGATGAAGTTTCTTTCGTCGATGGCGCCTGACTGGAACATCAGCCTTTTCCACTACCGCAATCAGGGCGCGGACTATAGCTCGATTCTCGTCGGCATTCAGGTGCCGCAGACGGACAACGCGGAGTTCGAGCGCTTCCTCGCCACGCTCGGTTATCCGCATTGGGAAGAGACGCACAATCCGGTGTATCGGCTGTTTCTTGCCTGAAGTTTTGCGACTGAGATCGCGCTCGGGGTTTACCTTGAGTACCTGTTCGGCGCGGGCTCGGACCGCATGGCGAACGGTCGCGCCGCGAGCGGCGTCAGTAGGGCGTCGCGCGGTATTTGCGCAATTCAGCAACGCTTGACCTCCAGATGCCTTATCGCAAAACTAGATAGAGCGTATCTCGCATATCGCGTTGCGCGATAGCAGGGCCGATCGTCAAACTGGGCGCAAATCAAACTTGCACTCAGGAGACACATCATGCGCACCCAGGTTGGCATCATCGGCGCCGGGCCCGCGGGCCTGCTTCTTTCGCATCTTCTTCATTTGCGCGGTATCGAATCGGTCGTGCTCGAGACGCGCACGCGTGAGCAAATCGAATCGACGATTCGTGCCGGCGTGCTCGAGCAGGGCACGATGGATCTTCTCAGCCAAGCCGGCGTCGGCGAGCGCATGAAGGCGGAAGGCGCGCTGCACCATGGCTTCGAACTCGCGTTCGAGGGCAAGCGTCGCCGGATCGATCTCACCGGACTAACCGGTCATTCGATCACCGTCTACGCTCAGCACGAGGTGATCAAGGATCTCGTCGCGGCGCGCGTCGCCGCGGGCGGGGCGTTGCGCTTCGGCGTAACGGACACGTCGCTGCACGGCATCGATACCGATAAGCCGTCGATCCGCTACCGTCACGAAGGCGAAGCGTCCGAGTTGCAATGCGACTTCGTGATTGGTTGCGACGGCTCGCAAGGCGTGTCGCGCGCGGCGATTCCGCAGGCATTGCGACGCGACTTCGAACGCGTGTACCCGTTTGGATGGTTCGGTATCCTGTGCGAAGGACCGCCGTCGTCGGACGAACTTATTTACGCGCGCCACGACCGCGGCTTTGCATTGATCAGCACGCGCTCGGCCAACGTTCAGCGTATGTATTTTCAGTGCGACCCGAAGGACTCCGTCGACAACTGGTCGGACGATCGCATCTGGGCGGAGCTGCACGCTCGGGTGGATTCGCACGACGGCCAGCACGTGGTGGACGGCAAGATCTTCCAGAAGAACATTGTCGGCATGCGCAGCTTCGTGTCGGCAACGATGCAGCATGGACGGCTCTTTCTCGCAGGCGACGCCGCGCATATCGTGCCGCCAACCGGCGCGAAAGGGATGAACCTGGCCGTCGCCGATGTGCGTCTGCTCGCGAAAGCATTGAACGCGTTCTATGTCGAGAACCGCACGGATCTGCTCGACGGCTATAGCGAAACGGCGCTCAAGCGCATCTGGCGTGCGGAGCATTTCTCGTACTGGATGACGAGCATGATGCACCGTATCGAAGGCGCGTCGGCGTTCGAGCGGCAGCTTCAGGTGGCGGAACTCGAATACGTGACCACATCTCGCTCGGCGGCTACCGTCATGGCAGAGAATTACGTCGGCGTGGCCGTGCCGCAGGACTGAGCGCGGCTCGACCGCTTCCGATTGTCGGCGCAACCGCAACACTGAATTCAGGATTAACGGATTTATCCTGGGTCGCCGCGCGCCTACACTGCTTTCATCGCTGCGAGCAAATCCCGTTTGCAGCATACGCAGAAGAGATGACCGGAGGTGGTCAAAATGAAATCACTTATTCAGGCTGTTGCAATTGCTGCGGTGCTTGGCGCACCGATCGCTTCGTTCGCGCAGCCGTCTGCGCAAGCTGGGACGCAGGACACGCAGGCTGCGCAAACCGAGGCCGCAGGTCAGCAGGGCTTCGCGCGAGCCGATAACAGCGGCTATGGTTCGGGCAGCCACGGCACCTGGCAAGCGGGACGCGGCGGTGACGTTACGTTCAGTTCGTATTCGCCGCCGGTGTACAACGCGCGGTAAGTGGCTGAAAAGCGATCGCGGAAAAGGTTTTGAAACGAGGTCCGCAACGCAGGTGTTAGAAGCAGACCGGTGAGACGCCGGTCGAGAAGCGCGCAACGCATCGAGCGTCGCGCGCTTTTTTATTTCTGCGACGCATTTCCTTGCGGTGTGCGCAACAAGGTCATCTCGTTGCGTAGCAACGCGAGCAGGTCGTCGTCGGTGGGACGCGTGCCCCAATGCCGCGCGCCCGCCACCGACGCAATCGCGGTCCACGAGTGCGGCGGGAACCATTCACGAACGAGTGTGCCGTCCTGGCGCAAACACAATTGGCCGGTCTGCTCGCTGTATTCCGCGCAGACGAGCATGCCGTCTACCTGCGCGGTGACTCGCCGTAGATCAGTGCGTAGCAAACTGTCGCTCCTGCAAAGTGCGGACGCGCAAACCAATGCCGCGCGGCGCGATGTTCATCGACAATAACGCCGCGCAGCAAGCGTCAATGATCGCCGCCGTGGCCGTGCCACTCATCATGGCCGTGGCCGTGGCCACGCCAGTCGCCGTGCGGACCGCGCGCATCACGCCATTCACGTTCGCGATGACGTTCTTCCCACTCGCGTCGCTCCCAGTAGCGGTGGCCGTCGTAGTAACGCTCGCCATACCAGCCTGGGCTCACGACCACGACCGGTGGCGCCGGCGCATAGACGGGCGGCGGAGGCGGCGCATAGACAGGCTCGGGCGCATACGCGACACCGGGCACGCCGATGTTCACGCCGACGTCGACGTGAGCAAGCGCGGCGGTAGACGCGCCGATACCAAGACCCGCGACGATTGCGATGGACAGCAAACGGTTTTGTGTTCGATTCATGTTGGGGTTCCCGCGTTTTTATGATTGAGCGTGGACGGTCCGTGTGTGCCGCGATCAGTAACGATCGTGGTAACGATAATGGTCGTGATAACCGCCGCCGTCGGGGACCACGATGCAACCGCTCAGTGCAGTGCCGAGCGTCACCGCCAGAATGGCCAGCGCGAAAATTCGTTTCATGAGGTTTGCTCCTTTTCCTGTTGATCCGAACTCTACTGAGAGGCGGAATTACCGTTGTGTTCGTGTGTAACAGAACGTGTCGATAGCATTGCGCGAAAGCAATGCACGGCACGCAGGCAGGCGAGGGTGAGCAAAGGCGGTGAAGTGAGCAGCGCCGTGGTGCGGGCGACAGGCAAGCCGTTGAGCGTGCTGCGAAAACGCCGGGTGATTGCGGACTCAACTAGTTGCGGCGCGTTGAAGCTTCGCTGCTGCCGACACCAGCAAGCCGCGACAATGACGAGGAACCGCGCGTATGCCTCGCGGATACATTCGGTTGCAGACTGGCGCTTCGTGTCGAGCCCTGGCGTCATTCACGCGTGAGCGAAGTGGCGCGCGGCGCGACATCAGCTTTTCTTAAGATTCGCGCCGTAGCATACTGGCTCCCATGCGGCCGCGACACGCGGCTTCCCACGACGCTTTGATAACGGCCCCCTCTCATGAGCATGCAATCTATCGATACTCGTTCGCACCTTTACGCGACCGGCTATGATGGCGTCGCCAAGTTCCTTCACTGGCTCGTGGTCGCGCTGATCGCGGCGCAATTCATAATCGGCTGGACCATGCCTGACATTCACAAGGGCACGCGGCCCGAAGGGCTAATCGCGTGGCATCTGGGAGTGGGCGCGGCCCTGGTTGCGGCCGTGGTTCTGAGAGTCGTCTGGCGACTCACGCATCGGCCCGGGCCCGCACCTGTGTCGCCATTGCTTCGCACCGTCTCGCATGTCACGCATGGTCTGCTGTACCTTGCGCTCATCATCGTGCCCTTGCTGGGATGGGCGAATGCGTCGTCGCGCGGCTGGTCGGTAAAGCTCGCCGGTCTGCTGCCTTATCCGTCGCTTTCGCCAGTAGGCTCGAGCGTCGGTCATGAAATGGGCGACATACACGGTTATCTTGCGTGGGCGTTGCTGGTCCTGATCGGCTTGCATGTCGCCGGCGCGCTTTATCATCGCTTTGTTCTCAAGGATCTGGTTTTGCAGCGAATGCTGCCTTGAGCGAAACGTGCGCCTGCGTATCGGCGCAGCTTCAGCGCTATTGATGTGTCGCGCTGTGCCGATATGCCAACCATTTTCCGCGACCGCTACGGCGCGTGGCGATTGCCGCCTCGTGCGTGACAAGCACATGAGAAGCAGGTTTCCGCGGATCAGCCGTCGGTAGACTTCGCGCAACACGCAAGGTTGAGCCCGCTTCGTTGCGCAACGTGCACGGTCTGATCTGCGAGTGCAGCCGCGCGCTGCACTCGCATTCGCATCCGCTTAGCCGGGCTGCACGGCCGCGTGCTCAGGCGCGGCCTCCTCGCGATAGCCGAGCCGCGCCGAAATCGCCTGGCCGGATTGCTTCAGCAGCGCGACATAGTGCGACTTGGTATCGGCACCGCAGCGCATCGTCGGAAACGAAACCGACAGTCCCGCGATCACTCGGCCGAAACGGTCGAAGACAGGCACCGCGAGACACTGCAAGCCTTCCTCCTGTTCTTCGTTATCCTCGCCGTAACCTTGCTCGCGAACGCGCGGCAGAATGCTGAGCACGGCCTCGGCCGACGACAGCGTCTTTTGCGTCGACTTACGGAATTCGACGTGAGAGAGCACCTCACGCGCTTCGGCGGGGTCCATCCATGCGAGCAGCACTTTGCCGATTGCCGTGCTATGCAACGGATTGCGCCGGCCGATGCGCGACTGCATGCGCAGTCCGTAGTCGGCGTCGATCTTGTGGATGTAGATGATCGCGTCTTCGTCGAATGCGCCCAGGTGCACCGCCTCGCGAGTCACCGCGCCGATGCGGCGCATTTCCACATCGGCTTCGCGCACTAGATCCACGCTTTCGAGTGCCTTCGCGCCCAGTTCGAACAACCGGATTGTCAGGCGATAGCGCTCGGTCTCGACTTCCTGGGTGACGTAGCCGAGTGCCTTCAGCGTTTGAACCACGCGGTGCACGGTGGTCTTCGACATGCCGAGGCGTTGCGACAATTCGCTGATGCCGATCCGTCCGCTGTCGCCGATCGCGGCGAGAAGAGCGAACACGCGGCCAATGGACGAAGCCGATTCGCCTTTGTCGTTGCCGCAGTCGACGCTCTCTACGTCATGCGTGAGGGCTGCGGGGTCGCCCTTGCGCTGTTTGCCGGTTGCTGCCATTTCCGAAATTCCCTGATCGAACTCTTTTCTGTACCGCGTGTTGACGAACGCCCGGAGCATACCGTTTCGCGCGCTTTTTGCGGAGTCAGCGCGCGAGCCATCCGCCGTCTACTGCCAGTGTATGCCCGTGCACGTAGTCCGACGCGGACGATGCGAGGAATACCACCGGTCCGGCCAGATCGTCCGGCGCGCCCCAGCGCCCGGCTGGGATGCGGCTCAGGATTTCATCGTTGCGCTGCGCGTCTTCGCGCAACGCGGTCGTGTTCGCCGTCGCCATATAGCCCGGCGCGATTGCGTTCACGTTGATGCGCTGCGCGGCCCATTCGTTCGCGAGAAGACGCGTGAGGCCGAGCACGCCGCTTTTAGACGCCGCGTAGGACGCGACGCGTATGCCGCCCTGGAACGACAGCATCGACGCGATGTTGATGATCTTGCCGCCGCTTTGCTGTTTGACGAACTGCCGGGCGGCCGCCTGGGCGAGAAAGAAGAGGCTTTTCAGATTGAGGTCCATGACCGCGTCCCAATCGTCCTCGGTGAAATCGAGCGCGTCCTGGCGGCGAATGATGCCCGCGTTGTTGACGAGCACGTCGATGCGTCCGAACGCTTCGACGGCAGCGCGCACGATGTCCTCGACCGGCGCGGTGGACGAAAGATCGGCCCGCACGTCCGCGAATCTTCGGCCGGTGGCTTCGACACGCGCCGGCGTATCGCCCGCATCGGCCCGCGATACGCCGACGATATCGCAGCCCGCCTGGGCAAGCGCGAGCGCCATGCCGGCGCCAAGGCCGGTGTTGCTGCCGGTGACGATGGCCACCTTGCCGCCGAGGTCGAACGGATTTGCTGCAGAGCGGCTGATTGCCGGGGTAGTCACCATGTCAGAGCCCATGTCGTGTGTTGCATATGCGATGGTTTCGAGGCCGATACACGCGAAGCACACTCTCAACGCAGATCGCGCACGGCGATGTGGTCCATGTCGCTGAATACCTGATTTTCGCCGACCATGCCCCAGATGAACGTGTAAGCCTGCGTGCCGACGCCCGAGTGGATTGACCAGCTCGGCGAGATCACAGCCTGTTCGTTATGCACGACGATGTGCCGCGTCTCGTTCGGCTCGCCCATCATGTGGAAGACGGCGGCGTCGTCGGCGACATTGAAATAGAAATACACCTCCATGCGCCGCTCGTGCGTATGGCAGGGCATCGTATTCCACAAGCTGCCGGGTTCGAGCTTGGTCATGCCCATCGAAAGCTGGCAGGTGGGCAGCACCTCCGGCACGATGAACTTGTAGATCGTGCGGCGGTTGCTCGTCGCTGCGTCCCCGAGCGTTTGCGGCGACGCCTCGCCAAGCGAGATCGTGCGGGTCGGATGCGACGCGTGGGCGGGCGCGCAGTTCAGGTAGAACTTTGCCGGCCGCGACGCGTCGCTGCTGCCGAATGCAACCGACTGCGCGCCGCGCCCGACGTAGATCGCTTCCTCATTGCGCACGGTGAAGCGCGTGCCGTCCACATCGACCCAGCCATCGCCGCCAATGTTGATCGCGCCGAGTTCGCGCCGCTCCAGCAGGTAGTTGACGCCGATCGACTTGCCAAGCGAACCGGGCACTTCGACCGCTCGCGCAACAGGCCACGCGCCGCCCACGATGATCCGGTCGATGTGGCTGTAGGTGAGCCGCAGCGCGTCGCGCTCGAACACATGGTCCACCAGCAACTCCTTGCGCAATCCGGCGGTATCCAGCGTCTTGGCGTATTCGCTGTTTATGGCCTGCCTCACTTGCATGCTCGCTTCCACGATCTGTCTCCGATGATTGGCTCGACCTCGCGCATTGCTGCGCGGGCGACGTGTGTGGCATCGACTGTAGCGCGTTATTCACAATTCCGGAACAGTGGTCCACAAATTTCAGTGGCGGGCTAAAAGTCTGCTTGGCAGGCCCACTTTAAGCCGGGTAAACGATTACCTTCGCTCTGAAAATAATCGGAACGACGTTCCTTTTACGATGCTATATTGCGCCGAAAGGGAGCAGTCGGCGCAAGACCGGTTCTTATCCTTATTCACCCGAAAACTGGACGCGAGGTCCACGGAGGAGACAATGAAGCTCAAGAAGGCCATCGACCGTATTCCTGGCGGGCTGATGCTGGTGCCTTTGCTGCTCGGCGCCTGCGTTCATACATTTGCGCCGGGCGCGGGCAAATATTTCGGGTCGTTCACCAATGGACTGATTGCCGGCACCGTGCCGATTCTCGCGGTGTGGTTCTTCTGCATGGGTGCGACGATCGACTTGCGGGCCACCGGCACCGTGCTGCGCAAGTCGGGCACGCTGCTCGTCACGAAGATGGTGGTCGCGTGGATCGCGACGCTCGTGGCGTCGCACTTCATTCCTATCGACGGAATCAAAGGAGGGCTCTTTGCCGGGCTCTCCGTGCTGGCCATCACTACGTCGATGGACATGACCAACGGCGGTCTCTACGCGGCCGTGATGCAGCAATACGGCACGAAAGAGGAAGCGGGCGCGTTCGTGCTGATGTCGGTCGAGTCGGGGCCGCTCGTGAGCATGATCATTCTCGGCGCCACGGGTGTCGCTTTCTTCGAGCCGCGGCTTTTCGTCGGCGCCGTGCTGCCGTTTCTGATCGGCTTTGCGCTCGGCAATATCGACAGCGACCTGCGCGAGTTCTTCGGCCGCTGCGTGCATCCGCTGATTCCGTTTTTCGGCTTTGCGCTTGGTAACGGTATCGACCTCAACGTGATCGCGAAGAGCGGCATGGCAGGCGTGTTGCTGGGTCTTGCGGTGATCGTCGTGACGGGCATTCCGCTGATTCTGACGGACCGCTGGATCGCGGGCGGCAATGGGGCGGCGGGACTCGCGGCGTCGTCGACGGCGGGCGCGGCAGTGGCGAATCCGGCGATCATCGGCGAGATGATTCCAAGCTTCAAGCCGCTCGTGCCGGCCGCGACCGCAATGGTTGCAACCGCGTGCCTCGTTACCGCGATTCTGGTACCGATGCTGACCGCGCTATGGGTGCGCAGGCATCACGCGCGCGACACGCTGCGTAAAGAGTTGCTAGTGTCGGCTGCACCGCCGCTGAAGGAGAGCGACATGCATGTGTGAGGGTCGCTGAGGGCATGAGGTAAAGCATGATGCGCGCGCGCTTTACATCGCTTCGAGTGCCTGGCGCAGCAGCAGACATTTCGCCTCTGTATTGGCCGCCGAGCGTTGAGCCGATGCGTCTGCCGCTGCATCGGTCAACGTGGGTTGCATCTGCTCACGAAACGCCCTTGTGGATGGAAAAAAAAGTCCGCGAGCGTGAACTCGCGGACCCTGTACGGCTAGCAACGATCGGGCGCAGCTTGCCCGACCGGATGTCTTAGGACGACATCACCGTCACGGACTTCGTGACCAGATACGCTTCCATTGCTTCCGGTCCGCCTTCGGAGCCGTAGCCCGAATCCTTCACGCCGCCAAACGGCATTTCAGGCGTGGGCGTGGCGGGCTGGTTGATCCACAGCATGCCGACTTCGAGTTGCTGCGACAGCAGATGCACGTTGCTGAACGACTTCGTGAACGCGTAACCGGCGAGGCCGAACGGCAGACGGTTGGCTTCCGCGATTGCTTCTTCGAGTTTGTCGAAACCGCGGATGGCCGCGATCGGGCCGAACGGCTCGTTGTTGAACACGTCGGCTTCGAGCGACACGTTGGTCAGCACGGTCGGTGCGAAAAAGTTGCCTTCCGAGCCGACGCGCTCGCCACCTGTCTCGATCTTCGCACCCGTCTTGCGCGCGTCGTCGAGCACCTTGCTCATGGCCGTCAGACGGCGTGCATTGGCGAGCGGCCCGAGCGTCGTGCCTTCCGCGAGACCGTCGCCGAGCTTGAGGCTTTCGGCGTGCTTGACGAGCGCCGCGGCGAACTCTTCGCGAATGCTGTTGTGCACGAGAAAGCGCGTGGGCGAGATGCAGACCTGGCCCGCATTGCGGAACTTCGCGCCGCCCGCTGCCTTGACGGCGAGCGCCACATCGGCGTCTTCAGCGACGATCACCGGCGCGTGACCGCCCAGTTCCATCGTGGCGCGTTTCATGTGCGCGCCAGCCAAGGAGGCCAGTTGCTTGCCGACCGGCGTGGAGCCGGTGAACGTGACTTTGCGGATGACCGGATGCGGAATCAGGTAGCTCGAGATTTCGGCCGGATCGCCGAACACGAGACCCACGGTGCCTGCCGGCACGCCTGCTTCGACGAAAGCCTGCAGCAGGCCCGCTGGCGACGCAGGGGTTTCCTCCGGCGCCTTTACGAGGAACGAACAGCCGCTCGCGAGCGCCGCGCTCAGCTTGCGCACGATCTGGTTGACCGGGAAGTTCCACGGCGTGAAGGCGGCGACCGGACCGATCGGCTCCTTCAATACGAGTTGCTGTGCGGCGAGATTGCGCGAGGGCACGACGCGGCCATAAAGGCGGCGGCCTTCGTCGGCGAACCACTCGATGATGTCCGCCGCGGCCAGCACTTCGATCTTCGCTTCGGCGAACGGCTTGCCCTGTTCCTGCGTCATTAGACGGCCAATGTCCGACGCGCGCTCGCGCACGAGCCCGGCTGCCTTGCGCATAACCGCGGCGCGCTCATGAGCCGGCACCTTGCGCCATGCTTCGAAGCCGCGTTGCGCCGCTTCCAGCGCGCGATCGAGGTCGGCGATGCCTGCATGCGCCACCTTGCCGATCACCTGGCCGGTAGCGGGGTTGACGACGTCGATAGTCTTGCCGCTGGCGGCATCGCACCATTCGCCGTTGATCAGAAGTCGGGTATCGGTATAGCTCGAAATTGCCATGCTGGTTCCTGTAAATGGGAAAACGACAGGCTGCGGGGCGTTCGGAGAAGGAGTCGAACCCGCGCTGCCGAGAATGGACTGCCGATACGAACATCTTATCTGATTGTTTCCAAACGCACCGGCGGCGGGCGCATCCGAGCGGGCGAGGCACGCGTCTTGCTCCAGATGCTAGGGGGACCCTGGAAGTTCGCTGCCTGAGAAGGCGCGAAGGTTCGTGGAGCAAGCGCAGCCGCTGCGACGCCGCGCAAACAGGCGTACAGTCGAGCGGCAGTCCCCGCCCGAGAATTGCCAGTTTAGTCAACCAGATGCACATGAGGAATCGACATGCCTACCGGTACAGTGAAGTGGTTCAACGACGCGAAGGGCTTCGGCTTCATCACACCCGACGACGGAGGTGAAGACCTGTTTGCCCATTTCTCCGAGATTCGCTCGGAGGGCTTCAAGTCGTTGCAGGAAAACCAGAAGGTCAGCTTCGAAGTGAAGCAGGGGCCCAAGGGCAAGCAGGCAGCGGATATCAAGCCCATCTAGAGTCAAGCCCAGCACGCGGGACGACAGCGAAGCGGCGGCGGCCGGCTTGCGCGCCCGGCGCATGGCCGGCACGTCGACTGGCGCATGGCCGGTACGGCGATCGGCACCGCGCGCAGGCGAGGTTCGTGTGGACAGACAATCCGCTTATCAGGAAATCGACGCCAACGGCGGCGAAGCGTATGCGAAGTTCTTCGCTGCGCAAAATCCGGAGGCACCGCTCACACCGTTCTGTCATCGTTATCTGTTTGAAAAGGAACAGGCGCGGGCCGACGACGAGCGCGGCTTCGCCTTGAAGTCGCTCGCGCAAATGGAGTCCTCGTCCCATGTGGCGCAGGTGGCGGCCAGCGCGTCGCGCGATGCCGCCAACGCCGCGCATACCTCCGCAACGGCCGCGCGGCGCTCCGCATTCTGGACGATGATCGCGGCCATTGCGTCGGCCCTCGGCGTCGCCGTGAACGCCGCCCTCAATCTTGGCTGGCTCGATTGGGCCCGACATCTTGCGCGTTGATCCGGCTTTCGTTTCTGACAGTTCAGCAGGTCATTGGTCAGCATGCCGAAACCTCATGTTCAGGCGAGCGGGACAAGCTCCGCTCGCGTCATTTTGCTTAAGGTTTCCTTCAGCTTTGCTCCGTAGCATCTGCGCGAATGCATGCCCTTGCTCGCCCGCGGCGAGCGCCCTCCGACAGTTGTTCGACAGAAAACAGAAAGCGCCTGTTCAAGGTTGCTGGAGCATCCATGAAAACTCTGTTCTTGCAGGCGCCGTCATATGACGGCTTCGATGGTGGCGCCGGTTCGCGTTATCAGGCTAAACGTGAAGTCCGCTCGTTCTGGTATCCGACGTGGCTTGCGCAACCGGCCGCACTGATTGCCGGCAGCCGCGTGCTCGACGCACCCGCCGATGGTTTGTCGGTCGAAGCCACGCTCCACATTGCGCAGCAATACGATCTGGTGATCATTCACACCAGCACGCCGTCTTTCCCCTCCGACGCGCTTTTCGCAGAAGACCTGAAAAAGCGCAAGCCGTCGCTGCTGATCGGCATGGTGGGTGCAAAGGTCGCCGTGGACCCGCACAACTCGCTCACGGCGAGCGAGGCGATCGACTTCGTCTGCCGCGAGGAATTCGACTTCACTTGCGCGGAGATCGCCGAGGGCAAGCCGTTCGCGCAGATCCTCGGCCTCAGCTATCGCGCGCCGGACGGCTCGATCGAGCACAATGCAGCGCGCCCGATCCTCGAGAACATGGACGAGTTGCCCTTTGTTGCACCCGTCTACAAACGCGATCTGAAGATCGATAACTACTTCATCGGCTATCTGAAGCACCCGTATGTGTCGATCTACACGGGGCGCGGCTGCCGCTCGAAGTGCACTTTCTGCCTTTGGCCACAGACAGTGGGCGGTCATCGCTATCGCACGCGCTCGGTCGAGAACGTGCTGGAAGAAGTGAAGTGGATTCGCGACAACATGCCCGAAGTAAAGGAGATCATGTTCGACGACGACACCTTCACCGACTTCAAGCCGCGCGTCGAGGACATCGCTCGTGGTCTCGGCAAGCTCGGCGTGACGTGGTCGTGCAACGCGAAAGCGAACGTGCCGTACTCCACGCTCAAGATCATGAAGGAAAACGGCCTGCGGCTGCTGCTCGTCGGCTACGAATCCGGTGACGATCAGATTCTGCTGAACATCAAGAAGGGGTTGCGCACCGACATCGCCCGGCGCTTCAGCGACGACTGCCGCAAGCTCGGCATCAAGATTCACGGCACGTTCATTCTGGGTTTGCCCGGCGAGACCCAGGAGACCATCCAGAAGACGATCGAATACGCGAAGCAGATCAATCCGCACACCATCCAGGTGTCGCTTGCCGCGCCGTATCCGGGCACCCGCCTTTACGAGCAGGCGGTTGAAAACGGCTGGCTCGAACAGAACAAGATGATCAACCTCGTAAGCAAAGAAGGTGTTCAGCTCGCCGCTATCGGCTACCCGCATCTGTCGCGCGAAGAGATTTATCACCAGCTCGAAAACTTCTACAAGCGTTTCTATTTCCGTCCGTCGAAAATCTGGGAAATCGTGCGCGAAATGCTGACCAGTTGGGACATGATGAAACGGCGCTTGCGCGAAGGCGTCGAGTTCTTCCGATTCCTGCGCGCACACGAGGCGTGAGCGCCGCGCATTGGTTCGCTGCGGCGATTGCCTACGCATGCGCCGCGTGCGCGGTTTCCGGCGTAGGCTACACGCTGCTGGCAAGCGTGCTGATCGGGCGGTTCTTTGCGCGCGCGGTGGCCGAACCCGGCAGCTTCCCGGATATAACGGTCGTGAAGCCGTTGCACGGCAGCGAAGGCGCGCTGCTGCGCAATCTGTCCAGTTTCTGTGAGCAAAACTACGCTGGCGCCGTGCAGTTCGTATTCGGCGTACACGATCCGGCAGACCCGGCATTGCAGGCCGTCCATGAATTGAAGCGCCTGTATCCACAGGCCGACATCACGGTGATTTCCGACACCCGCCTGTACGGCCCAAATCGCAAGATCAGCAACATCGTCAATATGCTGCCGCACGCGCGGCACGGCGTGCTTGTGTTCGCCGATAGCGATGTCGGCGTCGGCCCCGACTATCTGCGCCACATCGTCGGCGAACTGGAGAAGCCCGGCGTTGGACTCGTGACGTGCGCATATCGCGGCGAGCCCGAGCCCGGCTTCTGGCCGCGCCTGTCGGCAGCCGCGACTCAGTATCAGTTTTTGCCGGGGGTGGTCACCGGTATCGCGCTCGGTCTTGCGCGGCCCTGCTTTGGACAGACGATTGCGATGCGGCGCGCCACGCTCGACAAGATCGGCGGCATGCTGCCGTTCGCACGGCATCTCGCGGAAGACCACGCGATAGGCGAAGCGGTACGCGCAATCGGCGAAAAAGTCGCGATTCCGCCTTTCGCCATCTCGCACGCTTGCGTGGAGGCGAGCGCGGCCCAACTCGTCTCGCACGAGTTGCGCTGGAGCCGGACGATCCGCTGCGTCGATCCGCTCGGCCATCTCGGCTCCGCGTTCATGCATCCGCTCGCCTTTGCATTGCTCGCGGTGGTGTTCTCGGGCAGCGCGTCATGGAGCTGGGGGATTGTGGCGCTCGCGCTGTTTGCGCGCTTCGCATTGAAGCTTTGCGCCGATCGCGCGTTGCAGCAGGAGCATGGCGGGCTGTGGCTCCTGCCGATATGGGATATCGTGTTGTTTGCAATCTTCGTGGCGAGCTTCGGCTCTTCGCGCGTGATCTGGCGGGGCTTCAGCTTCGAGGTGGACGGTGACGGCCTGCTGTCGCCCGCGCGGGACGAGTCGCGCTGAATCACGCTGAATGACGATGAGCCGCGAACAGGTGGCGGAAGTAGAGGAGGTTAGGGCAGCAATGATGCGTAGGTCTTCCGAAACGAACGATGAGCGGCAAGTCCCTTGCACGACGCGCGAGACCCGCGCGACCCGCACGCGCGAGGTCTTCGCATGATGAAGCATTTAGGCCGCGTCGCCGCGCTCGCGGGCCTCATCGCGTCGCTGTGGCTCGTCTGGCAGGACAACCCGGGTGCGGTGCTCGGCGCATTGCGCGCGGCTGGCGCGGGTCTCGTGCTCGCGGCGCTCGCGCACGTACTGACGATGCTCGCCAACGCCTGTGACTGGCGCTCGCTGATTCGCGGCGCGAACCGGCCGCACCTTGCGAACATGCTGCACCTCGTGTGGGTGCGCGAATCCGTCAATAGCATGCTGCCGGTCGCGCGCATCGGCGGAGAAGTGGTGTCTTTTCGCATGCTCAGGCGTTGGGGCGTGCGGCCGTCGATGGCGGTGGGCAGCATCATCGCCGACATGCAGTTGACCGTGATCAGCCAGCTGCTTTTCACGATGGTCGGCATCGGCTTTCTGTTCGCGCATGCCCATTCCGACACGCTGCGGCTCGGCGGACAACTCGCGTGGGGTGTGGTCGTGCTCACGCCGCTGCTCGTGTTGTTCGCGCTCGTGCAGCACGCCAGTCCGTTCGAGCGCATGACGCGCGCGCTCAATCACATGACGAGCGGCAAGCTCGCCGCGCTCGTGGGGCAGTCGGCGCAGATCGATCGGGCAATCAAGCTGATCTGGCGACGCCGCGGCGTAGTGTTGCGTTATCTGTTTTTCTGGCAGCCGCTGCAGTGCTTTTTGGCGTCGCTCGAAATCTGGCTTGCGCTGTATTTTCTCGGCGCGCGAGTGACGCTTGTCGAAGCCGTGGTTATCGAGTCGTTGATCCAGGCCATCAGCAGCGCAGCGTTCTTCGTGCCGGGCGGTCTCGGCGTGCAGGAGGGCGGCTTCATACTGATCGGCGGCGCACTGGGTCTGGATCCGTCGACCTGTCTGGCGCTTGCGGGCGCACGCCGGATTCGCGATCTGCTGATCTTCGTGCCGGGGCTGATCGCCTGGCAGTTTGCGGAGACGTCAAAACGCGATCGCGCCGACACTTCCACGCTGCGGGCGAACCGGCCAGAGCGTCGTCGCGAGCGCGCCGGCGCCGCTCGCAGCCCGCAACAGGCTCCCCTCGCCGAAGGCAGCGCCGCGGGCGAAAGGAGCCGCCGCTAGGCGGCTGACTTCAAAGGTCCGGCAGACGCCGCCGTATAAGCGGGGAACGATACGTCGACGGCAAGCCCGCGGCCGTCGAGGCCGGTGCCGAATCGCACGGTAGCACCGAAATGTTGCGCGATGCGCGCGACAATCGACAGGCCGAGGCCGCTGCCAGTCGCCTGGTTGCCGGTTGCGCGAAAGAAGCGGTTCGTGAGACGTGCCAGATCTGCCGGCGCAACGCCCGGGCCGTCGTCGCGCACGCTCACCACAATGCGCTCGGATAATGGCTCTTTCACCGGTTCTTGCAGCGGCTCTTTCAGTGGATCCTTCAGTGGCGCCAGAACCTCCTCTTTTTGACGCCGCACCGCGATCTCGATCGTGCCGCCGTCGCTCCCGTATTTGATCGCGTTATCCAGCAGATTGTCGAAGAGAATGCCGATCAGCACCGGCTCCGCATTGATCTCCGCGCGCATGTCGCAGTTCAGCGTCACGCAAATGTTTTTCTGCTGTGCATTGCCCGCGTTCGCCAGCAATGCGCTCTTCGCGACGGCGCCAGGCGCGAGCGGTGCCGTTGCCATCTTCTCCTGCATGTCCAGACGCGCGAGCAACAGCAATTGCTCGGCGAGCCGCGCGCTTCGGTCCACGCCTTGCACGACGCGCTCCATGGCGAGCCGCTGACGTGCGGGGTCGGGTTCGGCCAGCGCGACTTGTGCCTGGACCTTGATCGCGGCAAGCGGCGTTTTGAGTTCATGCGCGGCGTCGGCAGTGAACGCGCGTTCCCGTTCCAGCGAATGTAACAGGCGCGAAAGCAGCAGATTGATCGCGTCGACGAGCGGCCGCACCTCGATCGGCACTTGGCCGATATCGACGGGCTCGAGGCGATTGATGTCCCGCGAGCGGATCGCATCGGAGAGCATGCGCAGCGGCGCGAGGCTCCAGCCGATGCTCCACCACACGAGCAGTGCCAGCACCGGCAGCGCGATCAATGCAGGGCGCGCAATGCGGCTCGCGACGCCGCTCACCAGATCGCTGCGGGTGTTGGCCTGTTCGAATACGCGGACCGTGTGCCCGAGCGGCGTGTCCCGAAGCGTGAACGAGTGATACGTCTGGCCACCGAGCACGACGTCCTGCACGCCGGTGACGGGCGGTACCGGCAAATCCCACGCGTTGAGCGCGCGCAAGGGCGGGCTGCCGGCAATCACGTCGCCATCGCGCGTGCGCACCTGGAACAGTGCGTCGCGCGGCAGTGAGTCATCGTCGTCGGTGTCGTTCGCACTTGTTTCTCCGCCTCGTTCTTCCTCGCGCACGTCGATGTGCGCATTGGCGAGCGTGGCGAGATTGGACCGGTCGAGCAACGCGAGCATCTGTGCGAGTTCCGCGAGGCGGGCTTCCTCCCACTCCGCCACTTCTCGCGTGGCCTGGCGATAGCTGGACGCCAGAGCGATCGCCCACACGAGCCCGATGCTGGCGAGCACGAGCAGCATGAGCCGCCGGCGAATGGATGCGCTCATCTACTGTTTCTCCACCACGTAGCCAATATTGCGCACGGTTCGTATGAGGTTTGCGCCGAGCTTCTTGCGCAGGTTCGACACGTGTACCTCGATCGCATTGCTTTCAATTTCCTCCTGCCATCCATACAGGCTTTCTTCGAGACGCGAGCGCGATTGCGGAATGCCCTGATTCGTCAGCAACTGGATCAGGATCGCCCATTCGCGCGACGTCAGCGGCACGCGTTTGCCGGCCACCTCCACAGTTTGCGACGCCGGGTTCACCGTGAGCTCCCGATAGCGGATCAGCTCGACACTGCGGCCTTGCGCGCGTCGCAGCAGCGCACGGCAACGCGCGATGAGCTCGGTGAGGTCGAAGGGCTTGCCGAGATAATCGTCCGCGCCTGCTTCGAGACCGCCCACGCGGTCCACCACCGTGCCGCGCGCGGTCAGCACGAGCACCGGCACGTCATTGCCGGCGTCGCGCAGCCGTTTCAGCAGGTCCATGCCAGAGACGCGGGGCAGGCCGAGATCGAGCACGACGAGCGCATAGCTCGTGGTGTCGAGCGCGAGACTGGCCTTGTGGCCGTCTCGCGCCCAGTCGACAGTGAAACCTGCTTGACGCAAACCTGCTTCGATCCCGCAGCCGATCAGATCGTCGTCTTCAACGAGAAGTACACGCATAGAGCAGAAATTCCGTAGGTGTTTTTATCGTGGGGCGGTACGCATCGAATGAACCTAGCGGCTGCAGCTTCCAGCGTCAGCCATGCGGTCCGCTAGCAGCGTTATACCGCGTTTTGCTTAAGGTTTCCTTCAGCTTGAATCGATACCATCGCTCATCAACGGCTTACTGTTGTATTGGCATCATGAATTCGCCGAATGAATATGCGACATGAGCACACGGCATTGCCCTCTGTTGTCGGTCTACTGAAACGAAATCGTAAGTACATCGACGGAATGCACGGCAGGCGCCTCGCCATGGTGACCGTTCTTCTTCTTGCTGACGATTGCGTCGAAGAGCGGGCGCTGGTTGCTTGCGAGAAGCCGCAAGATGCGTTCATCAGGCCACGAAACGAAGCCATGAAGCCAGCCACCGTCGATATGCTGCGAGCCCATCTCATGGTGGCCTCGCTCACGGCTCTCGCAGCCGACGTGCTCGCCTGTGTGACGGTAGCGGCGCTGCCGGGCGCGCAACATCTGTTTGTCTCCGCGGCTTTCCGGCTCGCCGCGCTCGCCATGGTGGCGGGCGGCGTGATCGGTGCGCGCCAGGTTGCCCAAGTCGCATTCCACCTTGCCGTTGCCGATCGCTACGTGAACGCTGTGGGCCTCTACGCGAGGCCAGTCGCCGTCGACCCGGATTGTCCGCGGCTTTGGCTCGTCATCTTGCATCTTCGCCTTACTGGGACACCGTTCGTCTTGCGCGGACACTGACGGAATCCGCCAATGGTTGCGCACGCATTCACAATAGGCGAATGGATTCTGCTCGCCGTTTGCATCGCGGCGTCGCTGTATACGCTGGTCGCTGCGGTAGCAATGCCGTTCTCTACCGTTCGTGGCCGCGCCGCGTTGGATCACGACGATCTGTCGCCGGCCGCTCCCGCAATCGATCCGACAAGCCTCGTGCACGGTGCGAAGTTCCGCGCGCCCGCCTCGTGCCGAACTGATCCGTTGCCGCATGCGGGCGTGACTGTGCTTAAGCCGCTGTGCGGCGCCGAGCCGCGTCTCTATGAGAACCTGCGGACGTTTTGCGAGCAGCGTTATGCGAATTTCCAGCTCGTTCTTGGTGTGTGTTCTCCTGAGGATCCCGCGATTGCCGTCGCGCGTCGTTTGCAGGCTGCATATCCGTCGCTCGACATCGAACTTGCGATCGACACGCGCGTGCACGGCAGCAACCTGAAAGTCAGCAATCTGATGAATATGGTCGAGCACGCGCGTCACGACGTGATCGTGATTGCCGATAGCGACATCGCCGTGCGGGCCGATTATCTGGAGAGCGTGGCAGCGCCCCTCGCTGACCCACGCATCGGCGTTCTTACCTGTCTTTATGCCGCACAAGGTGTCGGCGGTTTCTGGCCGCGCGTGGGCGCGCTATTCGTCAACGAATGGTTTGCGCCCTCGGTACGCGTCGCGCACATGGCCGGTTCGCGCCGCTTCGGTTTCGGCGCTACGCTCGCGTTGCGACGCGCCACGCTCGAACGCATCGGCGGTTTCGAGGCCCTTAAGAACTGTCTTGCCGACGACTACTGGCTAGCCGAACACGTGCGCGCGCTGGGCTTGCAAACGGTGCTCTCGCGCGTGATGGTGGCCACCGACGTGACCGAGCCCACCTTTGCAGAACTGTGGCAACGCGAGACGCGCTGGTTGCGCACCATACGTTCGGTGAATCCGCTCGGTTTCGCTTTTCTGTTCATCACGTTCCCGACTCCCTGGCTCGTTGCCGGCGGGTGTCTGAGCGCTGCCTTCGCGACCGGCGCGAACGGCGGCGGGCCTGGCTGGGGCGCGCTCGTCGGCGCGGCCGGCACAATGGCGGGACTGGCCGCGCGTTTGATGCTGCATCTGCGTGCCGCGCGCCATGAAGTCGCATTGGGGTGTGCGTTTCCCGGTGAAGCGGCGGAGTCGCTCGGGCGTGCGTTCTGGCGCGATCTTCCGCTTCTGCCGTTGCGCGATACGATGCTATTGTTTCAGTGGCTCGCTGCGGCTTTCGGTTCACATGTCACGTGGCGTGGCACGCGCGTTCGGGTCGGAAGCTCGCATTCGGCTACGCGCACGAGGCCGTTGCGCTCGATGGACGTGATGGAGGCATCCGATGGCCGCTGAGGTGGATGTACCAGCGCCGCACGCATTAAAGCCGCCTGGCTCCGGGCCGCGTGCATCCGGGCCGCAAGCATTCGAGTCGCGTTCCGTCGAGCCGTGCGCCGAAAGGCCCCGCGCGTTGATCATCACCGCCGACGACTTCGGCTTGCATTCTCGTGTGAATCTGGCCGTCGAACAGGCGCATCGACACGGCGTGCTCACCGCCGCCAGCCTCATGATCGGTGCGCCCGCCGCAAACGATGCAGTCGAGCGCGCGCACGCGATGCCGCACTTGCGCGTGGGCCTCCATCTCGTCCTCGCCGACGGCGACGCTGTCTTGCCGCGCACCCACATTGGGGCGTTGCTGGATAAGCATGGCCGCTTCGGCGACGACATGGTCCGCGACGGCGTGCGGTTCTTCTTTCTGCCGCATGTACGGGAGCAGTTGGCGCGCGAAATTCGCGCGCAGTTCGAGGCGTTTGCCAGGACCGGACTCGCGCTCGATCACGTGAACACGCACAAGCATTTTCATGTGCATCCGACGGTGCTTGGCTTGATCCTGGAAATTGGCCGGGAATTCGGCATGAAGGCGATGCGTTTGCCGTTCGAGTCGAATGCGCCGCTGTGGCTGAGGCCGTGGATCGCGCTCGTCAAGGCACGGCTCGACCGTGCAGGCATCTTTCACAACGACTATGTCGTCGGCATCGCCGGCAGCGGCCGCATGGACGAGGCCGCGTGGCTCACGGCGCTCGCTTCGTTGAAAGGCGGGGTCGCAGAAATATACTGTCATCCTGCCATTGGAGGCGAGCGCGCATTGACCGACGGCATGCGCGATTACCGCCATGCCGACGAACTGCAAGCACTGCTTTCGCCGGACGTCGCTCGCGCCATTCGAGCCCTCGGCGCAAGGCTCGGCGGCTTCGCCGATGTGTCAGGGTAATTGAAGGTTCGCGCCTCGCGTTGTTATTCGATCGAGGCCTCTATCTCCGACGCGCTCGACACCTTGCGCAACTCATCGGCGATTACCGACACGAGCGCATCCGCTGCCGCGGTCAAGGGCCGCCGCGGATGCGTTACGCACACAATGTGCCGCACGATGCGCGGTGCGAGAATCGGATACGCGCGCAGGCTGCCCTGATGCACCGCGCGCTGCACCGCGATGCGCGGCAGAATAGTGGCGAAGCGCGTGCTTTCCACGAGCTTCACGATCGTGCTCAATACGTCGATTTCGAAGCGCGGTGCGAGCAGCACGTCCTCGTGCTGGGCGGCCGTATCTAGCACGCCGCGCAGGCCGTGGCGCTTCGTCGGCAGCACCAGTTCCAGTTCGGGAAGCTGTGCGAGTTCAATCGCGTGAGGCAGTTCGGGGCCGTTCGCGGCGCTCGTCACGAGCACCATCTCCTCGTCGAGCAGCGGCTGTGCGTCGAGCGAGAGACGCGCGCGCGGTTTGTTGATGAGCGCCGCGTCGAGCTGACCGCCCGCCACCCAGTCGATGAACGTCGCGCTGTAGCCGTCTGCCACCGTCACTTCGACATGCGGATAGCGCGCGTGAAAGCGCGACAACGCATCGGCGAGCACGCTTTCGGTCACCGACGCAATCAGCCCGATCGATACATGCCCGGTCACCACTTCGTCTCGCTGTACGAGTTGCTGACGTGCGTGCGCGAGGTCCCGCATGATCGGCAGAAAGAGGCGATACATCAGCCGCCCGGCCGCGGTCGGCGCCATGCCATGCGCGTTGCGCTCGAACAGTTGCTGATGCAGTTCCTCTTCCAGTTTGCCGATCTGCATACTGAGCGCGGGCTGCACGATATTCAGCCGTTTAGCGGCGCGGGTGACGGAGCCGTCCTCGAACAGCGCGATGAAGTACTGGATTTGCCGCAGGTCCATGATGGTATGAGTGAAACATCAACAAACGTAATGAGGGGGGCGCGGCTTATCAGAACACACGCGGCGGACCGAACGGCACATCACGAGCAGCGATGAACAGCCTCGCGCATGGGCCGCTACATGCGGATAGTTGATTGATAACCTGCCTACAAACGGCTGTCATTGGTGCTAACACCCATATCATCGGGAATGATTCGAAGCATCAATATTCCATATTAGAAGTTATACGCGGATCTCGTTACGCTTTCATCATCAACTGGCGCTCCGTTCCGACATGAAGCGGGACTCAAGCGGGGCATGAAGCCAGTCATCGATGGAGACGTAGATGAATACACGCGATGCCGCGCCGCACGACACCTCACATCCAGACTGGGCCCGCAAAGGCGGAGCCCTTGCTTTGCGCGACTGGCTCGCGCATCTCGCGCGAAGCGGACGCCTGGCGACGATCGACCAACCCGTCGCGCTCGAACACGAGCTCGCGGCGATCGCCAAGCGCCTCGACGGCACGCAGGCGGCATTTTTCACGCGACCTGACGGTCACCGCGTGCCGGTGGTGAGCGGCTTCATGTCCCGGCGGGCATGGATCGCGGAAGCGCTCGGGGTGGATGAAAGTGAATTGCTCGCGCGCTTCAGCGATGCTGCGGAGCATCCGCTCGCGTCGCGACTCGTGCCGCGCGACGAAGCGCCGTGCCAACAGGTCGTGCATACGAAGAACATCGACCTTCACGCGCTACTGCCGATTCCTACACATAGCGAACACGACAACGGCCCGTACATTACCGCCGGCCTCGTGATTGCGCGCAATCCCCGCACCGGCGTGCAGAATGTGTCGATCAACCGGATTCAGGTGCACGCTGCGGACCGCATGGCGATTCTGCTGTTGCCGCGTCATCTTCACGCATTCCAGAAAGCGGCGGAAGCGGCCGGCGACGCGCTCGACGTGGCCGTTGCGATAGGCGTCGATCCGCTCACGATGCTCGCGTCCCAAGCTATTTCTCCAATCGACTCCGACGAACTGGAGATCGCCGGCGCGTTGCATGGCGCACCGCTGCCGGTCGCAAAATGCGTGAGCAACGGAGTACATGTACCGGCGTTCGCTGAAATCGTGATCGAAGGCCGCATCTTGCCGAACGTGCGCGAGATGGAGGGGCCGTTCGGCGAATTCCCGAAGTACTACAGCGCACAGGAAGCGCGCGAGGTGATCGAGGTCACCGCCGTTACACATCGCAACGACCCGATTTTTCATACGATCGTGCCCGCCGAGATGGAGCATTTGCTGCTCGGCGCAATTCCCCGCGAGGCGACGCTGCTCGCGCATCTGCAACGCAGCCATCCGAACGTGAAGGACGTGCATCTGTCGGTGGGCGGAGTGTGCCGTTATCACCTGTGGGTGCAGTTCGAGAAGAAGCGTGAGGGCGAGGCGAAGAACGTGATTCTGTGCGCATTCGGCGCGCATTACGACATCAAGCAGGTGGTCGTGGTCGATACAGACGTGGACGTGCACGATCCCGCCGAAATCGAATGGGCAATTGCCACGCGCTTCCAGGCGGATCGCGATCTCGTCGTGATCGAAGGCGCGCAAGGCTCGCCACTCGATCCGTCGACTACCGTCGGCCAGCCCGAGGACGCACCACCGTATCTGCAGGGCATCAGCGCGAAGATGGGACTCGACGCGACGCGTCCGGTTGCCTATGCATCGCACGTGTTCACCCGCGTGCGGATTCCCGGTGAGGACACAGTGGATCTGAACGCACTCGTCGCGGCGGATAACGCCGCGTTCGACGCTTATCTCGGTGACGGTCATGTCTGAAGCGAGGCTCGACACTAACCGGCATGACCTGCGCACAACTCGCACGCAGCGCATCGTCGTCGGCATTTCAGGCGCTAGCGGCGCGCTGATCGGCGCGCGCCTGCTCGCTGCATTGCGCCGTCTCGGCACACACGAGACGCACCTGATCGTGTCCGCATCGGGCGCCGTCACGGCTGCGCAAGAACTCGGCATGACCCGTGGCGACCTCGATAGCATGGCCGACGTGGTCTACAACGTGCGCGATATCGGCGCGGCGGTGGCGAGCGGTTCGTTCATCACGGCGGGCATGGTGATCGCACCGTGCTCGATGAAAACGCTCGCGGCCGTAGCGAACGGTTTCGCCGACAACCTGCTGACGCGCGCCGCAGACGTGATGCTCAAGGAGCGTCGCCGCCTCGTAATGGTCACGCGCGAAACGCCGTTGAATCTCGCGCATCTGCGCAATATGACTCACGCGACCGAGATGGGCGCGATCGTGATGCCGCCGGTGCCCGCGTTTTACGCGCATCCGAAAACAATCGAAGACGTAGTCGATCACACCGTCGGACGCATTCTCGATCTGTTCGGTATCGAGCATGGCGAGATCGCCCAACGCTGGAGCGGCCTCGCCGACGAATTCGCGCAACGGCAAGCGGGAGGCGAGCAATGAACCAGCGCGATCTGGTGAATACAGCCGATGCGGCCACACAGGAACGTGAGGCCGAAGCCGCACAAGGCGGGCAGCGTCATGTAGGGCGCCCTATGCAGCGTCTCGAGGATCCGGCGATTCTCACGGGCCGCGGCCGCTATGGCGACGACATCGGCGTGCGCCCCGGCACGCTGCACGCGGCGGTCTTGCGCTCGCCGCACGCGCATGCGGAACTGCTTGCAATCGATACGCAAGCCGCGTCGCAACTGCCAGGCGTCCGCGCGATTCTCACACGTGACGATCTGCGCGCATGGTCGCGCCCGTTCGTAGTGGGCATCAAATCGCCGATGGAGCAGTGGGCACTCGCGATGGACCGCGTGCGGTATGTCGGCGAACCGGTGGCGGTCGTGCTGGCCGAATCGCGCGCTATCGCTGAAGACGCACTCGATCTCATCAAGGTCGAATACGCGACGCTGGAACCTGTAACGTCGATCGAGGAAGCTGTCGGTGATAACTCTGCGGTGCTGCACGAGAAGGTGGGCAGCAACGTGATCAGCGACCGGCATTTCCGCTACGGCGAGCCGGAGGCGGCGTTCGAAAAAGCGCCGCATCGCGTGAAACTGGTCGCGCATTATCCGCGCAATACGTGTGCGCCGATCGAATGCGGCGTGGTGATTGCCGAGTATCTGCCCGGCGACGAAGGCTATGACGTCACGTCGAATTTCATGGGGCCGTTCTCGCTGCACGCGGTCATGGCGATGGCCTTGAACGTGCCGGCGAATCGTCTGCGTCACAAGGCACCGCGCGATTCGGGCGGAAGCTTCGGCGTGAAGCAGGCGGTGTTCCCGTATGTGGTGCTGATGTGCCTCGCGTCGCGCAAGGCCGGCGCGCCGGTCAAATGGGTCGAGGATCGGCTCGAGCATTTGAGTGCGGCGACGTCTGCCACGGCGCGCCTGTCCACCATTGAAGCGGCGGTCGACAACGACGGCCGCATCACCGCGCTGTCCTACGACCAACTCGAAGACTGCGGCGCATATGTGCGTGCGCCGGAGCCCGCAACCTTCTATCGCATGCATGGGTGTCTCACGGGCGCCTACGCGATCGACAATCTGCTCGTGCGTAACCGCGTCGTGCTGACCACCAAGACGCCCACCGGACTCGTGCGGGGCTTTGGCGGACCGCAGGTGTATTTCGCGCTCGAACGGCTCATGCAGCGTATCGCGGCCGAGCTCGGGCTCGATGTGCTCGACGTGTATCGCCGCAACTTCGTGCGCGCCGATGCGTTCCCGTATCGCGCCGCGGCAGGCGCGCTGCTCGATTCGGGCAACTATCAGGAAGCGTTGCGCCGCGCGCTCGACGAAGGCGGCTATGACGAACTGCGTGCACGCCGTGAGGCCGCGCGTAGCGAAGGGCGCCTGTACGGCATCGGCTTCTCGGCGGTCGTCGAGCCGTCAATCTCGAACATGGGTTACATCACGACCGTGATGCCCGCTGAAGCGCGTCGCAAGGCCGGTCCGAAAAGCGGCGCGATTGCCAGCGCGACGGTCAGCGTGGATCTGCTCGGCGGCGTCGTCGTGACAATTGCATCGACGCCTGCGGGTCAGGGCCACATGACGGTATGCGCGCAGGTGGTGGCCGACGTGCTCGGCATTGCGCCGCACGAGGTGGCCGTCAACGTCGAATTCGATACACACAAGGACGCGTGGTCGGTCGCCGCGGGCAATTATTCGAGCCGCTTTGCGGGCGCGGTCGCGGGCACAGTGCATCTCGCGGCGATGCGTGTGCGCGACAAGATCGCGCGCATCGTGTCGAAGCAACTGAACTGTGCGCCGCAAGATGTCCGCTTCGAGGGCGGCCGCATCTTCGCGCAAGGCGCGGAAGATCGCGCGCAACCCTTCGGCCGGGTCGCCGCGAATGCGCCGCATTGGGCACCTGCGTTGCTGCCCGAGGGCGAGGAGCCAGGCTTGCGCGAGACGGTGTTCTGGAATCCGCCGAACATGGCGGCGCCCGATGAGAACGACCGCATCAATACTTCGGCGGCCTATGGTTTTGTGTTCGACATGTGCGGTGTCGAAGTGGATCGCGCAACGGGCCGCGTGCGCATCGACCGTTATGTGACCGCGCATGACGCAGGCACGTTGCTCAATCCCGCGCTCGCCGACGGCCAGATTCGCGGTGCGTTCGCGCAAGGACTCGGCGCGGCGCTGATGGAAGAGTTCCGTTATGGCGCGGACGGCAGCTTCCAGTCGGGCACGCTTGCCGACTATCTGATGCCGACCGCGTGCGAGGTGCCCGATCCGGTGATCGTGCATCTGGAAACACCGTCGCCGTTCACGCCGCTCGGCGCGAAGGGACTCGGCGAGGGTAACAACATGAGCACGCCGCCATGCATCGCGAATGCGGTGGCCGATGCGCTCGGCGTCGACGACATCCGTTTGCCGCTTACGCCTTCGAAAGTAATGGGGCTGATCGGCATCGACGACCCCGAGCCCTCGCGCCCCGAGTTGCGCGAAGCACCCGCGCCGAAGAACCCCGCGATGTCCGGCGGCGGCAAGGCACTCACCGCGCAAGGCAGTGTGGATCTGCCCGCAACGCCCGAAGCCGTGTTTGCCGTGCTGCTCGATCCGAACGCGCTCGCGAAGGTGATTCCCGGCTGCCATGCGCTCGAAGCCGAAGGTCCGAATCAGTATCGCGCGGACGTGACGGTGGGCGTCGGCATGATCAAGGCGCGGTTCGAAGCAAAGATCGGTTTGTCGGAGATCGACGCGCCGCACCGTTTGCGCCTCGCGGGCGCGGGCATGTCGTCGCTCGGCAGCGCGCGTGGCAGCGGTCTTGTCGAACTGACGCCGATCGCGACCGGCACGCGTCTTTCGTACGACTACGAGGCGCAGGTCTCGGGCAAGGTCGCGGCGGTCGGCGCGCGGATGCTGGAAGGCGCGGCGAAAGTCGTGTTGCGTCAACTGTTCGAATCGCTGGGACGCCAGGCCGGGGGCAAGCCGCTCGCCGCGTCTGCTCACAGTTCTAGTGACGGCGGCGGTTCGTGGCTGTCGCGCTTGTTGGCCCGCTTCAGGAGACAACGATGAAACCCGCGCCGTTCGATTACCTGCGCGCAATGAACGCGCAGCATGCGCTCGACGCACTGGCGCAACACGGTGAAGACGCACGCGTCCTCGCGGGCGGCCAATCGCTGATGGCCGTGCTGAACATGCGGCTCGCTCAACCGCGCATGCTGATCGACATTTCGCGCACCGGCGAACTGGACTCGGTGCGCGTCGACCGCAAGGCCGGTTCATTGACGGTGGGCGCGGCGGCGACGCAAGGCAGCGTCGAATGGCGCGCGTCGCTACGCGACGAAGTGCCGTTGCTCGCAATGGCCTTTCCGCACATCTCGCACTTTCAGATCCGCAATCGCGGCACCGTGTGCGGCTCGATCGCGCATGCGGACCCGAGCGCCGAACTGCCGCTCGTGCTGAGCGCGCTCGGCGGCGACGTGATGCTGCGCTCGAAAAAGAAGCCGCGCGTGCTTTCGGCGGACGCGTTTTTTCAGGGCATGTTGATGACTGCGCGCGAACCCGACGAACTCGTCGAAGCGGTGCGTTTCCCGCTTAAGCGCGAGGGCGAGCGTTATGGCTTCGCGGAATTCTCGGCACGTCATGGCGATTTCGCGATTGTCGCGTGCGCCGCAGTGGTCACCGACGATGCCATCCGCCTCGCCGTGGGCGGCGTGGCGGACCGGCCGGTGGTCGAGCGATGGCCGCGTCTGTCCGGTGACGATTTGCGCGGGGCGTTGAACGATTTGAGCTGGAAGCTGGGCGCGCAGGACAACGCGCATATCAGTGCGAGCTACCGCCGGCATCTGGTCCGGCAACTCGGATGGCGCGTGATAGAGGAGGCAAAGTGAGCAACACATCCAACGGAAAAATGGCAGACGGCCTGCCGCAAGTCTTGCGGCGAGACGAACGGCAGTGCGTGACGCTGACCTTCAACGGCCGCGAACGCAGCGCATATTGCGAGCCGCGCGATCTGCTGTCCGACTTCATTCGTCACGAACTGGGGGCGACCGGCACGCACGTAGGCTGCGAGCACGGCGTCTGCGGTGCGTGCACCGTTAAGGTAGGCGGCGTTGCGGCGCGGTCCTGTCTGATGCTGGCCGTGCAGGCGCAAGGGCAGCGCATCGACACTGTCGAAGGTCTTGCGCCAGACATGGTGCTCGGCGATCTGCAGGAAGCGTTTCAACGCCATCACGCATTGCAATGCGGCTTCTGCACGGCAGGCATCCTGATGTCGTGCGCCGACTATCTGCGACGCGTGCCCGACCCGAGCGAAGCGCAGGTGCGTGACATGCTGTCCGGCCACTTGTGCCGCTGTACCGGCTATACGCCGATCGTCGCGGCCGTGCTCGATGTGGCCGCGCGCCGCCGGCACCGCAACGTGACGGGTGACGCGCTGGAGGCGAGCCATGCTTGACCTCGGACGTACATTTTTGCAAAGCGTCGAGCGCAGCCCGAACGCATTGGCACTCGTGGACGGCGAGCTTGCGCTCACGTATGCGCAGTGGCACGACATCATCGTCAATGTGGCCGACGGTCTGCGTGGGATTGGCCTCGCGCACGGCGACCGCTTGCTTGTAGTGCTGCAAAACCGCTGGGAAATGGCGACGCTGCACTGGGCGTGTCAGTTTGCGGGCATTGTGATCGTGCCGTTGAACTGGCGGGCAAAACCCGAAGAGCTCGATTACTGCGTGAGCGATGCGGGCGCGAAGGCAATCGTCTACGAGCCGGTGTCGGCCGAGGCGGTGATGCAAAGCCCCGCGGCGCAACGCGTGCCGCGTATCGGACTCGACGTTGCCCCTGGGCGCAGCGCGGGCTTCGACAGGCTGCTCACAGAGGTGGCCGGCCGCGCGAATTCGGACGCGGATGCACATGCCGGCGCGGACGATTATTCGCTGATTCTCTATACGTCGGGTACGACGGGCAAGGCGAAGGGCGTGCCGCGGCGTCACCGGCAGGAACGCGCGGCAGCGCTCGCGCATGTGGCGCAAAACCTCTACCGTCATGGCGAATGCACGCTCGGCGTGATGCCGCTTTATCACACGATGGGCGTTCGCTCGCTTCTCGCCATGGCGCTCGTGGACGGCACGTTCGTTTGCGCGCGCCGCTGGAATGCACGTTTCGCGCTCGAGGCTATCGCGCGTCACAAGGTCACGTGCCTCTATCTCGTGCCGACGCTTTACCACGATCTGCTTGGCGACCCTGCGTTCGCGTCGACGGATACGTCCACGGTGACCAAGCTCGGCTTCGCCGGCGCGCCGATGAACGATGGCTTGCTCAAACGGCTCTCGGCGGCGTTCGAACCGGAACTGTTCGTCAATCACTACGGCTCGTCTGAGGTCTACACGTTCAGTATCGACCAGGACGCGACGAAAAAACCGGGCAGCGCGGGGCGCGCGGGCATCAACACACGTTTGCGGGTCGTGAAGCTCGACGCCGGTACGCCCGGCGATTTCGCGGAAGTCGGCGAGGAAGGGCAGATCATCGTCGACCTGCTGGGCGACGAAGCGTTCGAAGGCTACTGGAACCGGCCGGACGCGAACGCGAAATCACTGCGCGACGGCTGGTACTTCACGGGCGACACGGGCTATATCGACGGCGACGGCGATCTGTATGTGTCGGGCCGCGTCGACGACATGATCATCAGCGGCGGCGAGAACATTTCGCCGGTCGATATCGAGTCGGTGCTCTCTCTGCATCCGGCCGTGGACGACGTCGCGGTGGCCGGCGTGAAGGACGAACGCTGGGGCCAGCGCGTGGTGGCATTTATCAAACGGCGTGAATACGTCGACGCCGAAACGCTCGATGCGTATTGCCGCACGTCGGACCTCGTCAACTTCAAGCGCCCGCGCGAATACGTGTTCGTGGATGACATACCGAAGTCGCCGGTCGGCAAGATTTTGCGCCGCAAGCTGTCCGCGGGCGAATACCTGACAGACGAGCGCGGCAACGACACCATTCAGAAGCAAACCGAAATCAACAAGGAGTGATTCTCATGACCGAGCTGACCCACCGCGGCCAGAGCCTGCTGCAAGACCTCGACGGCTTTTCGATCGAGACTGACGCCGAACGCGAGCGCGCCGACATTGTTCTGCACCGGCCGCCGTTCAACGTGATTTCGATGCATGCGCGGGATCAGTTGCGCGCAGCCTTCGAGGCACTCGACGAAGACGAGCGCGTGCGCGTGATCGTGGTGCGCGCGAAGGGCGAGCATTTTTCGAGCGGCGGCGATATCAAGGGCTTCCTGGAAGCGTCGCCGGAACACGTGTCGAAGCTTGCCTGGAATATCGCGGCGCCGGCGCGCTGTTCGAAGCCGGTGATTGCCGCCAATCGCGGCTTCTGCTTCGGCGTGGGCTTCGAATTGTCGCTCGCCTGCGACTTCCGGATTGCGACCGACACCACTTTCTATGCGCTGCCTGAACAGAAGCTCGGACAGATTCCCGGCTCGGGCGGATCGGCGCGCTTGCAGCAAATGGTCGGCGTAGGCCGCACCAAGGACATCGTGATGCGTTCGCGCCGCATTCCGGGCAAGCAGGCATACGAGTGGGGCATCGCGGTCGAGTGCGTGGCCGACGCGCAACTCGAAGCGGCTACCGATGCGCTCGTCGACGAACTGCGTGCGTTCTCGCCGCTCGCGCAGCGAACCGCGAAGAAGCTGCTCAACGATACCGAGGACGCACCGCTGTCGATCGCCATCGAACTCGAAGGACATTGTTATAGCCGCTTGCGCACGTCCGACGATTTCCGTGAAGGCGTCGAGGCGTTTCATGGCAAGCGCAAGCCGGTGTTTCGCGGCAGTTGAACAACCGCGGTGCCGTAGCACATAAAACGATTCAGGAGACACGCAGATGGAATACTTCGATTACGTGATCGTCGGTGGCGGATCGGCGGGGTGCGTGCTCGCGCAGCGCCTCTCCGCGGTCCCGTCGCTGCGCGTCGCGCTGATCGAAGCCGGCGCGGACACGCCGCCGGGCCGCGTGCCCCCGGAGATTCTCGACAGTTACCCGATGCCAGTGTTTTGCGGCGACACGTACATCTGGCCTGAATTGACGGCGCGAGCCACGCGCGATTCGGCGCCGCGAGTCTATGAACAGGGCCGCGTGATGGGCGGCGGCTCCAGCGTCAATGTGCAGTCGGCCAATCGCGGTTTGCCGCGCGACTACGACGGGTGGGCAGCGAACGGCGCGAGCGGCTGGGGCTGGCAAGACGTGCTGCCGTATTTTCGCAAGCTCGAACGCGACGTCGATTTCCCCGACGGCGAACTGCACGGCAAAGAAGGACCCGTGCCGATCAGGCGCATCATGCCCGCCGATTGGCCGCCTTTCTGCAACGCGTTCGCCAGCGGCTTGCGCAAGAACGGTGTCGCGCCGCTGCACGACCAGAATGCCGAATTCGGCGACGGCTTTTTTCCCGCCGCATTCTCGAATCTCGACGACCGCCGTGTGTCCACGGCAATCGCGTATCTCGACGAGTCCACGCGCAAGCGCACCAATCTGCATATCCATGCCGATCTGCGAGTGGAGCGCATCGTGATGGAAGGGCGCGTCGCGCGCGGTGTGGTCGCGCTCGCACGCAACGGCGAGCGCGTTCGTTTCAACGCGAACGAAGTCGTGTTGTGCGCGGGTGCGTTGCAGTCGCCCGCGATGCTGATGCACGCAGGCATCGGCCCCAAGGAGGAACTGAATGCACTCGGCATCGACTGTCTCATCGATCTGCCGGGCGTGGGACGTAATTTGCAGGATCATCCATCGCTCACGTTCTGCCATTTTCTCGCGCCGCAATTGCGCATGCCGTTGTCGCGGCGACGCGCGAGCATGATGGCCGCACGCCTGAGTTCAGGCATCGCGGGCGGCGAAGCGTCGGACCTGTATCTGTCGAGTGCGACCCGCGCCGCCTGGCACGAACTCGGCAACCGGCTAGGCCTCTTTTTTCTCTGGTGCAACCGTCCCCACTCGCGTGGCCGCGTGCAACTCGTTAGCGCCGATCCCGCCGCGCCGCCGCGCGTCGATCTGAATCTGCTCGACGACCCGCGCGATATCGCGCGGCTCGCCTCCGGCGTGCGGATGCTCGCGAAAATCGTTGCGGCCTCGGGTTTCGGCGAGAACGCCCGCGACTTCTTTCCCGCTGCGTTTTCCGCGCGGGTAAAAGCGCTGAGCCGCGTCAGTGCGAGCAATGCGCTGCTCACGTCGCTGCTCGGCCGTTTGCTCGACGGCCCCGCGCCGCTGCGGCGCATGTTGATCGAACGCTTCTTCACGCGTGGTCAGCGGCTCGCCGACCTGCTCGCCGACCAGGGCGCGCTCGAGGATTTCATTCGCGCGAACGTGTTCGGCGTCTGGCATGCGAGCGGCTCCTGCCGCATGGGCGACGCCAACGATCCGGCGGCCGTCACCGATACGGCGGGCGGTGTGCGCGGCACACAGGGTTTGCGCGTCGTGGACGCGTCGTTGATGCCGCGGCTGCCGTCCGCGAATACGAACATCCCGACCATCATGATGGCCGAGAAGATCGCCGACGCAATACTCGCGCGGCGCCTGCCCGGGCGTGCGGACATTGCGAGCCGCGCCGATTATCGCCACGCATTCCTCAAGGTTTCTTAACACCACCCAAGCACGCGAAAGAACGTGCGCCAAATCGCGGACGATCGAGAGACGCCCGCAGACAGTCAAGGAGATGACGATGTCCGTAGCAGCGCAAAATAGCGCCGCCTTGCCCGCGATCGATCAGCGGCAAGTGATGGGTGCAGTATTCGCCTCGTGCCTGGGTTGGGCACTGGATCTGTTCGACCTGTTCGTGTTGCTGTTCGTCGCACCAGTGGTTGGGCGGCTGTTCTTTCCGTCCGATCACGCGATGCTGTCGCTCGCGGCGGTTTACGCGTCGTTTGCGGTGACCTTGCTGATGCGCCCGCTCGGTTCGGCCTGGTTCGGCTCGTATGCGGACCGCCATGGACGCAAGGGCGCGATGATCATCGCCGTGGTCGGCGTAGGCCTTTCCACTGCCGCATTCGGCGCACTGCCGACGGTCGCGCAGGTCGGCCTCGCCGCACCGATCATCTTTCTCGTGCTGCGTCTCGTGCAGGGCGTTTTCGTGGGCGGCGTGGTGGCGTCGACTCATACGATCGGCACCGAATCCGTCGCGCCGAAATATCGCGGCGCGGTGTCGGGTCTGATCGGCGGCGGCGGGGCAGGGCTCGGCGCGTTGCTCGCGTCGCTCACGTATCTCGCGATGTCCACGCTGTTCCCCGGCCAACTCTTCGAAGTCTGGGGGTGGCGCTGCATGTTCTTTACCGGCATCGTCAGTTCGGTGCTCGGGTTGTTCGTGTTCAGCAGCCTCGAAGAATCGCCGCTGTGGAAAAAGCTCGCGGCCGAAAAAGCCGCCAAGGCCGCGGCTGCCTCCACGTCGGCGGTGAAGGCGCCGGTCGAAGTGGTGCGCTCGCCGGTGCGCACGCTGTTTTCGCGCGACTACCGCTCGATCCTCTTAGTCAATCTGCTGCTGACGGTAGGCGGCGGCAGCGGTTATTACCTCACGTCGGGTTACCTGCCGACTTTCCTGAAAGTGGTGAGCCACGCGCCGAACGGCGCGGCCGCTGCGATCCTGATGCTGTGCAGCGTGGCGGTGGTGATTGCATCGGTCGCCGCTGGACATCTAAGCACCTTCATCGGCCGCAAGACGGCGTTCGTGTGGCTCGGGCTGATTCGTCTCTTCGCGTTGCCCGCGCTCTTCCTGCTGTTACCGGGCGCATCCAGCATCACGATGGTCGGCGTCTATGCGGTGATTCTCAGCGCGCTCGGCAGTGCCGGCTACGCGCCGATTCTGATCTTCCTGAACGAGCGCTTTCCCACCGCGATTCGCGCGACCGGCACGGGATTGTCGTGGAATATCGGCTTCGCTATCGGCGGAATGATGCCGACGGCTGTCTCGCTCGTCGCAAAAGATGCGAGCCAGTTGCCATTGACGCTTGCGGTCTTTGTCGGCGCGATCAGCGTGATTTTCCTGACCGGCGCGTTCATCGTGCCGGAAACGCTCGGCAAGCTCGATCAGGGTGCGGTTCGCGAACCGGTATGAAGCACCGGCAGCGGTTCAGCGTTTCGTTTGCTGCGAAGACCACGGCGCTCAGGCGAGCGCCGTGCCGGTCGTCACCCGGCGGATCTCCTCGGTGATGATGTCGATGAGCGCCAGCGCGGCCGGGCCGAGCGGGCGCTTCGGATGACTCACGAGGATGATGTGCCGCACGATGGGCGGCGACGCGATTGCACGCACGCACAAAACGCCTTGATCGACCTTGCGCTGCACGACGACGCGCGGCAGGATCGTCGCCACGCTGCTTTGTTCGACGAACTGCACGATCGTATTCAGCAGGTCGATCTCGAACTTCGGCTTGATCACCACATTGGCCGCGAGGAGCGCGGCGTCGAGCACGCCGCGCAGGCCGTTGCGCCGTGTGGGCAGCACCAGTTCCACGTCGGCGAGCGCGGCTAGCTCGAGTGTCGGCGGCAGCTGCGGACCGAGCGCGGCGCTCGTCACGAGCACCATCTCTTCGTCGAGCAGCGGCACGACGTCGAGTGTCAGGCGTCCACGCGGCTTGTTGATGACGGCTGCGTCGAGCCGACCCGCTTCGACCGCGTCGATCAGTTGCGCGCTGAAGCCGTCCGCAACTGAGACCTCGACCTGCGGGAACATCGCATTGAATCTTGCGAGGGATTCCGGCAGCACGCTTTCCGCCTCCGACGACACCATGCCGAGCGCGACGCGGCCAGTGACGATCGCATCGCGTCGGCTCAACTGCTCACGCGCGCGCTCGATGTCGCGCATGATCGGCGTGTAGAGGCGATACATCTGGCGCGCGGCGTCGGTCGGCGTCATGCCGTGCGGCCCGCGTTCGAACAGCTTCTGATGCAGCTCGGCTTCCAGCTTCGAAATCTGCATGCTGAGCGCCGGCTGCACGATATTGAGCCGCTTGGCTGCCCGCGTGACCGAGCCGTCCTCGAAAAGTGCGATGAAGTACTGGATTTGCCTGAGGTCCATGAAGCGCGAGTGCCAACTGAAAGGCCTGAAATGCCGAGTGTAATCGCAAGCTGGCGCAAAGCTCGCGGCGGCGGCTCGGACGGCGTTGCAACGCCGTCACGAAGGTCTTACCGAGCGCTGCTACAATCTCGTCTTTCTCGATTGGTTGTGCGCTATGGGTTTCGAACAACTTGCTGAACTGAAGAAGCAACTGGCCGCGGCACGCGCCCAGTCTGCGCCTGCCGCGAAGGCCGACGCCCGGTCCGGCGCAAAGGCCGAGGGCAGGTCGGACGCACGGCGCGATGCCAGGAATGACGGCAAGCCTGGTGCGAAGCCCGCAAAGCCTTCCAACGCGGCGCACTCCGCGAACTCCGGCACGGCGCCCGGCGCGAAGGCGGACCGGCGGCCTGGCGGCAAGCCGTCGCATCAGCGCCGTGGTGCTGGCGGTGGTGCCGGCGCGGCAAGGCCCGCAGCAGCGCCCGCGGCCGACGCCAAACCGGTCGATCCGGTGGTGAAGTCCATCGGGCGTCTGCAAAAGCGTTTCCCCAATGCGTTCCCGAAGAACCCGGCGCCGAAGCTGCCGTTGAAGGTCGGCATCTTCGAAGACCTCGTGGTGCACGCGAAGGACCTGTCGCTGAGCGAAGCCGAACTGCGCGACGCGATCAAGACCTGGTGCCGCGGCAGCCGCTACTGGAAGTCGCTCGTCGAAGGCGCCGCCCGCGTGGATCTAACGGGCGCGGAGGCCGGCAAGGTCACGGCGCAGGAAGCAGCGGGCGCGCAACGTTTGCAGGCGCATCGCGCGGCGAAGAGCGCGAAGGCGGCGGCTGCGTCGGCCGATTCTCAGAAAGAAACGCCCGCCGCAGGCTCCGTCGATGCTGCCGCGCCGGTTCATGAAGCCGTGCAGGACGCTCCGAAGGACGCTTCCCTCGAAGCTTCACAGCCTGGCGACCAGAAGAATGCGCAAGCCGGTTCTCCGGATGCGTCGCCTGACGACAAAGTTGCTGCGCAATCCGCCAACGGGTCGGAGACCACTCCGGCCGACATGAAGCCCGAATGATGTAGAAGCCGGCCACCTGGAACTCACGGTGGCCGCTTATCACCGTGGCCACTCACTCAATGCGCCGCAGCCGCAAGTCTCGCGCGCACGAATCCGACGTGTTCGCGCAATACATAGAATGCGTCCGCATACGCTAACGGCATGCGCAGCCGATTCAGCGATTCCTCGATCTGATCAAGTTCCGCGAAGAGCCGCTTGCGCTCGTCGTCGGTTGTCTGCGCGAGCGCGCCGCGCTCGATCGCAATCAGCGAACCGTAATAGCGGTAGATGCGCGAACGCACTCGCCACGCATACAGCGCCGGGATCAGCCGCATCGCGGGAAACAGCAATACGGCCACCGGCAACAGCAACACGAGCGTGCGATCGCCGATGCTCGCGAGCCAGAACGGCAGCGTCCGGTACAGAAAGCTCTTGCCCGTGCGGTAGTAGCGTTGTGCGTCTTCGCTGATCTGATACTCGTGCGCGGTCGGGCTTGGGAATTGGCCCGCGCGCTGTAACAGGCCCGGCATGCCATGCACTTCCTGCGCCGCTTCGATCAGCAGATCGGAGATTGCCGGATGCAGATCGGTTCGCGCCACCAGTTCGACCGTCGGACTGATCAGATGCACCGTCTCAGGCGGAATTTTGTGTCGCAGATCGAGCACGCCTGGCGGCAGATCGATCTGATCCAGATACGGAAAGAGCCGCGTATAGGCGCTGGCTTCGTCGAAATTCAGCACCGAAATGCCCGGCACGCGAAGCAGGCGCAGCATCAGCCCACGCGTGGCGGAATCGCCGCTCAGGATTGCCGCGTCGACCTCGCCCTTGACGAGTTGCGTGGCCGCTTGCAGCCCGTCGCTCGGGATCAGCGTTGTGCCGCCGCCAGGTTCGATGCCGTTTGCATCGAGCAGCTTGAGCGCGAGCAACCGTGTGCCGCTGCCTTCGCGGCCCACCGCGATGCGTTTGCCTTCGAGTTGGGACAGCTGCGTCACGCCCGTGCCGCGATAAAACACCACCACGGGGACATAGAACACACTGCCAAGCGACACCAGCGACGACGTGTCGAGTCCGTCCGCCACGCCGCCCTGAACGAGCGCGAGGTCGACGTGCTGCTTCGGGTCGAGCAGGCGCTTCAGGTTCTGCACGGAGCCGTCGGACTCGAGCACCTTCAGCGTTACGCCGTTTTGCGCGAGGATCTTTTTATATTGATCGGCGGCGATGACAAACGAACTGTCGTGCGGGCCGGCGCTCAGCGTGATCGTCTTCGGCGGAGCGGGGTCGACGACCCATACGATCAGCGAGACCATGAGCAGGATCACCGCCGCCACGACGATATAAGGCAGCGTGTGATCGCGCCACTCGGCGTGCGGAGCATCGCGAGCGAACTGCGGAGGACGATGCGGACGCTGCGCTTTCATAGGCGTTTCGTGCGATTGCCGGGATAGGGCATTGTCCACCGCCGCAGGTAGAGTTGTCGTCGGCAGTTCGCTCTATTGACGACGAGGCGCGACCCGATGCGCAGCGCAGGCGGCCAGGCCGCCGCGTCGAGCCCGAACAGTTGCCGGAGTTCCGCGAAAGTCCTTTAATCGGTCAGGTTGCCAATCGTTCCTCAAGCAGTGACTACGCTAGCAAGGAGACGATCGTGTTGTCTGCTGCATTGGATACTCTGGGTGCGTTGGCGGTGCTGTTGAGCATCGCCGTGCATATCGCGCTCGCCCGCAAACGCTGAAGCCGCGTCACCGGGCCGGCAATCCCATCCCCTTACAGTCCGCTTGCTGATTGTTCCGCGATTGTTCGGCTGTCCCGACGTATCTTTTCGCCGCGAGCCGCTTTATCCGCATGGTCGCCTTGCTTACATTGTGTCCAGTGCCAGCGCCGCAGCAGTTCTGCTGAAACAGCGTGAATGCCGCGAATCGTCGCGGCAGCACTGAGGCGCTAACCCAACTCAAGGACATACGATCATGAGCAAGCTCGCAGGCAAGGTTGCAGTTGTAACGGGTGCATCGAAAGGTATTGGCGCGGCGATCGCGAAGAGCCTGGCCGCGCAAGGCGCGTCGGTGGTAGTGAACTACGCGTCGAGCAAGGCCGGCGCCGACGACGTGGTCGCCGCGATCACGGCCGCTGGCGGCAAAGCGGTAGCGGTGGCTGGCGACGTGTCGAAAGCCGCGGATGCGAAAGGCATTGTCGACGCGGCGGTGGAGACCTATGGCCGCCTCGATATTCTCGTCAACAACTCCGGCGTGTACGGCTTCTCGCCGATCGAAGAAATCACCGAAGAGCATTTCCATAAGCACTTCAATGTGAACGTTCTGGGCCTTTTGCTGGTCACGCAGGCAGCGGTCAAGCATTTGGGCGAAGGCGGCAGCATCGTCAACGTGAGTTCGGTTGTGAGCCGCATCACGCCCCCGGGCAGCGCGGTCTATACGGCGACGAAGGGCGCGGTGGACGGCATCACGGGCGTGCTTGCGAAAGAACTCGGGCCGCGCAAGATTCGCGTGAACTCGGTGAATCCGGGCATGGTGGCGACCGAAGGCACGCATAGCGCGGGCTTTATCGGTTCAGACCTGGAAACGTGGGCGGTGAGCACAACGCCGCTCGGCCGCATCGGTCAACCGGACGACATCGCCGAGGTCGTCACGTTCCTCGCCTCCGACGAAGCACGCTGGATCACCGGCGAAAGCCTGATCGCAAGCGGCGGAGCACGTTAAGAGAGCGGCGCGCGCCTTAATCGGGCGCGCGCCGTTGATTCGGACACCGATTCGAATGCGTCGCACAGATTGAAGAGAAGCAGCACGAAGGCAAGCGGCGCAGAAGGTCGCTGAAAACGCCGCTGAAGAACGCCGCTGAAAAACGCCGCTGAAAAACGCCGCTTGCCGGTGTCACACAGTCGTTGCCTCGATGCCCGGCAACTGAACAGCAAACAACGCGTCGAGCAGATTCGACCCCGGCCGCTCTGCGAGCCGCGTGAGCGACTCGGTCATCCGCACCTGACAATCGTCGAGCGGGATCATCCGGATACGCCGCGACTGGTTGAATTCCGCTCGGGCAATTACACCGACGCCCATGCCCTGGGCCACCGCTTCTTCGAGCGCCTCGCGGCCGTCTACATACATGACCGGCTCCACTTGCAGCGACTCGCGCACCAGTTCGATCTCGAGCAGCTGTTGCGTGACCGATTGCGGCTCGCGAAAGATCATCGGCTGCTGTACGAGCTCTCGATAGCTCAGCTTGCGTTTCTTCGCGACCGGATAGCGCACCGGCACCATGGCCACCAGCGGATCGCGCCGCAGCACGCGCGATTCGAGCCGGCTGTGAACCTGCGGCGCGGCGGTGATGGCCGCGTCCACCGCGCTCGACAACACCCGCTGCATGCAGTCCGCCGCGTTGGCGATGGACAGCGTCACCACAATGCCCGGATGCAGCTTGCGAAACGCGCTGATCAGCGCGACCGCGAGATCCGGTGCGTCTGCCGCAAGCGACAGCGAGCCTGACTCCAGCCCGCCGGCCGATTCGAGCAATTGCCGCGCGTCGCGCTCGCAGCTGACCATATGCCGCGTCACGCTGAAGAGGCGCAGCCCGAGTTCGGTGGTTTCGACACCGCGCGGTCCGCGCTCGAACAGTTTTACGCCGTAATCCTGCTCCAGTCTGCGCACATGATCCGACACCGCCGGTTGCGAAAGCGACAGCGCCTGTGCCGCCCGTGAAAATCCGCCGTGTTCGGCCACCGCATGAAACGCCCGCAATTGTGCGTATTGCACGTAAGCCTCCGTGGCATTGGAATCGGCTAGCTATAAGTATTTGCGATATGTGCATCGATTATATCGATTTTACCGATGCATGGCGTTTCGGTACTGTAGGCGCTATCCAAACCAGCAAGACTGGAGTTCCGGCATGGAAAGCGCGACTGGCAGTTCCCCGGCGAAAGCGCAAACAAGCGCCACAGGCGCGCCGTCACGGGGCAACCCCGCGATGGACCAACCGTCACAAGGCGAACCGTATCTGCTGACGCCAGGCCCGTTGACCACCGCTTTGTCGACGAAGCAGGCAATGCTGCGCGACTGGGGCTCGTGGGACGGCGATTTCCGCGCAATGACCGCTCACCTGCGCGGCCGGCTGCTCGACATCGCCGGCGACGAAGCGGGCGAATACGATTGCGTACCGTTGCAAGGCAGCGGCAGTTATTGCGTCGAAGCCATGCTGGGCAGCCTGCTTCCGCGCGACGGCCACGCGCTCGTGCTGGCCAACGGCGCGTACGGCAAGCGCATTGCGACCACGCTGCGCTACCTCGGCCGCGCGCACACGGTTCTCGACAAGGGCGATTATTTGCCGCCGCGCGCCGCGGAAGTCGAACGCATGCTCGACGCGGACGCGAGCATTACGCATGTCGTCGCTGTGCACTGCGAAACGAGCTCGGGGATTCTCAACCCAATCGAGGAAATCGCCGCGGTCACGGCGGCCAAAGGCCGCAAGCTGCTGATCGATTCGATGAGCGCATTCGGCGCCGTGCCGCTCGACGTACGCAACATTGCCTGCGAGGCGTTTGTGTCGTCGGCGAACAAGTGTATCGAGGGCGTGCCGGGCTTCGGTTTCGTGATCGCGCGCAAGAGCGCGCTAGAGGATGCCCGCGGACGCAGCCATTCGCTCGCGCTCGACGTGCACGATCAGTGGGACGTCATGAACCGCACTGGCCAGTGGCGCTTCACACCACCGACTCATACGGTGGCCGCGTTTATCGAGGCGCTGCGTCTACACGAACTTGAAGGCGGGCAGCCGGCGCGCCTCGCGCGCTATGCGAACAATCGCGACGTGCTAGTCGCGGGCATGCACGAACTCGGCTTCGAGCCGCTTCTGAACGCGCGCTGGCGCTCGCCGATCATCGTGACGTTTTTCTCGCCGGCGCATCCTTCGTTCAGCTTCGAGCGGTTCTATGAATTGATGAAGCAGCAGGGTTTCATCATCTATCCGGGCAAGCTGACGGTGGTGGAGAGCTTTCGGATCGGCTGTATCGGGCAGGTCGACGAGCATGTGATGCGCCGCGTCGTAAAGGCGTGCGCAAGCTCGCTGCGAACAATGGGCGTCAATCACGCCGCGCCGCCTGCGGCTGCGATCGAAGAGCGCAAGGTGCTTGCCGAGGCCGCCTGAACAACCTGCAGTGACCTGACCACGACCTGGCCGCAACATAGTCCCAACCACGCGGCAATACGAAACGGAAGTCAATGAAACACGTTAAAGCAGTGATCTTCGACTGGGCCGGCACGGTGGTCGACTATGGTTCGCTTGCGCCGATGGGCGCGTTTGTTGAAACGTTCGAGCAGTTCGGCGTATCCATCACGATCGACGAAGCGCGCGGACCGATGGGCATGGCCAAGCGGCCGCACATCGCGGCGCTGATGGCGCTGCCACGCATCTCGCGTGCATGGGCGGACAAGTACGGGCATGCGCCTCGCGAAGAGGACATCGACGCGGTCTACAACGTGTTCGTGCCGAAAAACATTGCGGTGGCCGCGAGCTATAGCTCGGTGATTCCGGGCGTCGCCGAAGTGGCGAGCGCCTTGCGCCGCGACGACATCCGCATCGGCACGACGACCGGCTACACGCGCGAGATCATGGCGGAGATCGTGCCGGGCGCGGCAGCGCAGGGCTTTTCGCCGGACAGCATCGTCTGCACGGGCGACACGCCGGAAGGGCGGCCGTCACCTTACATGATTTACAAGACGCTGCCGGAACTCGGCGTATGGCGCGCGAAAGAGGCGATCAAGGTCGACGATACCGAGGTCGGCATCGAGGAAGGAATCAACGGCGGCACGTGGGCCGTTGGCGTGGCCGTGAGCGGCAACGCGTTCGGGATGGCCGAAGACGACGTGAAGGCACTCGCGCCCGCTGACTTTGCGCGGCGCCGGGACGCGGCAATCGAAAAATTGCGGGCCGCGGGCGCGCATTACGTGATCGACAGCGTCGCGGATCTGATGCCGGTCGTTCACGATATCGACGCGCGGCTCGCGCGTGGCGAGCGGCCCTGAGCGCCGCTAGTCGGAGATCAGTTTCAGTCCCGCCGGCAACGACTCGCCGAACACGCGGCCTTCGTCCGCGTTATCCAGCTCGACGTTTTCACTGACCATCGTGATCCACGCGCGCGGCGCGCTCGCGGCTTCGAGTCTGCGCAGCACGGCGTGGCGCATCTCATCGGGCAGATCGCGCGAACGGTCGCCCGTCATGCGCGCAATCTGGACCGCGGCGAAGGCGGCCGGGTCCACCTTTTTCCAGTCGAGCGCGAGAATCGCATCGAGCCACTGACTCGCGACGTCGGCCGGCACGACGCTGTGCGCGCTGCCATAGAACGGCCGGCGCGCGCCGATGCGCCCGACCGCCCACCAGCCTTGATGATTCTCCGAAGGTTTCTGCAAACGCGCGAGCACCGATTCGCCGAGTTCGATCTTGCGCGCAACTGGGATGCGTTCGAGCGACGCGCTCAGGCGAACCATGTCGGCGGTGCCTGTTTTCGACACGTCGAACGGCAGCTTGTGACGCGATTGCGCGGCCGTCTGCAGATAGTGCATCGCATCGAGCACGCGCAGTTGCGCGCCTTCGTCTAAGCCGCCCGCGGCGCGGCGCCAGAGCGTCCACCATTCGGACCACACCTGGCTTTCCTGGACGTACTGAATACCGTCGTCGAATAACGACCATAATTGCTCGACGCGCCATTCGTCGAGTGGATAGCCAAAGCCCGGCCGTACGCAATAGCCGGCCAGATTGAGCCATAGTCGCTCGTGATCCGCCGAGCGGCGACGTCTGCGCGCGCGTTCCCAAAGGGCGCCGAACAGTTCACGCAGCAGCGCGCTGTTCCAGCTTTCCCTCGAGCCCAGCAACTGTTCGAGTTGCGAGCGCAAGCGTTTCACTTCCTTCTTGTCGACGTTTTGCGAGCGCGAGCCGAAGCAACGGTCGATCTGCTCAATGGCTTCGTCAAGCCGCGGATGCCGCGCCTGCGCGGGATCGTCGGAGAGGCTCACCTGCGCGTCTTCGCGGCGCAGCTGGAAGTCGAGCAGCCAGCGCTCGGCGGGATTGTCGCGATCGATGCAGTGAACTTCGAGCGTGCCGACCTCGGTGAGCGACGTGGCGATCCGCACGGCGGTCTCGCGCGCGCTGCCGGCGCCGCGCGGCTGCACGATGGTCGCGATGGGCGGCAAGCGGACGAAGTCGGCGCCTGAAAGATCGGCGAGCTCGCCGGGCGCGTACACAGTGTCCGCACTCGACGACACGAGGTGAAAGCGCACCGGATGCCCGAGGCGCAGCGCGAACGTACGCTCGGCGATCAGGATTTCGTGGCCTTCTTCGGTGCCGCGCGGCAGCAGACAGATACCGCGTTGCGCGGGCTGTGAATCCGGCTTGCCGCCGGCGGGTTCGTCGAGTACGAGGAAGTAGCTGCGCGGCGAGCCGCCGCCGATTTTCGGCGCGCCGCCCGCCCGCGCAAGGCTATAGGCGACCGCGCCGCGCGCGACGGCGACGTCCGGATTGTCGTTGTGCAGCACGTTAAGCGGCTCGCCGCGCCACGCGCCCAGCGTGGTCGCGAGGCGCTGTGTCAATGCGTGCGCACGGAACACGCCGCCGTTCAGCAGCAGGGTGTCGGGCACGGCGAGTGGTGGCGGCCCGCCGGCATTCGACGCAGGCTCGACGCCCGAGACACCGTGGGCGTCGGCAGCGGGCCCGGCGTCCGCGCCGGGGCCGGCGCCTGCATCGTTCTGAACCCACCCCAATGCCTTGCGCGACTGAGCCTCGAAGCGGCTCAGAAAAGCGGCGATATGGCGCGTGACGGCCGCATCGGTCGCGTAGGGCAAACCGAACTCTACGATCGCGCCGCGTGGCCGACCCGGCCGCTCGTGCGGCCCAACCGCAGGAAAGAATCCGTCGACGATCACGCGCTCCACTTCATCGCGCGTGATCTGAGCCGTGCGCGCTCCGCCGACGAGCTTCGAGCCCGCGCCGAGCAGCGTGATCGACGCCGAGTCTGGTGCCTGCGGTCCCAGTAGTAGTTCTTTCGCGCCGCGGCAACGTTCGACGAGTTGCGAAAGACTCGCCGCCGACAAACGCGTGCGCTCGCCGCCGCCGGCGAGGCGCGCTTCGACGAGGTGCGCGAGCGCGAGGTCCATGTTGTCGCCGCCGAGCATCAGATGGTTGCCCACGCCAATTCGCGTGAGCTGCGGTTCGCCGTCCGCCATGCCGACTTCGATCAGCGTCAGGTCGGTGGTGCCGCCGCCCACGTCGCAGATCAACACGAGCCGCGTATGCGCGAGTTCCGCCCCGAGCCGTTCGCGATGGTGGAACAGCCAGTCGTAAAACGCCGCTTGCGGTTCTTCGAGCAGCCGCAGCGAGGGCAGGCCCGCCATGCGCGCCGCCTCTACGGTCAGCGCGCGGGCGCCTTCGTCGAACGAGGCCGGCACCGTGAGCACCACGTCCTGCCGTTCCAGCGGCGCGTCGGGAAAGCGTTGATTCCACGCCGCGCGCACGTGCGCCAGATAGCTCGCGCTGGCTTCGACCGGCGAGACCTTGTGGACGTCGTCGGCGGCGCCCCAAGGCAGGATTGGCGCAACGCGGTCGACGGATGCATGCGACAGCCAGCTTTTCGCGCTCGTGACGAGCCGCCCCGGAACCTGAGCGCCGAGCAGCCGCGCAAGCCGGCCGATGACGACGGGCTGCGCGTCGACGCCATCGCTCGACAGCTTGCCGGTGTTGCTCGCCGCGCGCCGATCCGCATCTCGCGACGAAACCGATTCCCCGTCGCTCCATGGCAATTGCAGATCGCCCGCGCTCAACTCGCCTTGCGCGGGGTGATACCGAACCGACGGCAGCAGCGGACGCGCGGCGACTTCGCCGGGACTCACAAGCTGTTCGATCTCGAACACGCGAATCTCGTCGGACCCGGCTTCTGCATAAGCCAGCACCGTGTTGCTCGTGCCGAGATCGATGCCGACGCTGTACCGCTTCATCTCACTCATGCATTCGCGTTGCCGCGCACGTCGAACTCGACTTTCCAGCGCTCATCGGTGCCGCGCGGCACGGCTTCGAGTTCGAGCGTGCCGGCTTCCGTCACACGCGCATGCAGCTTGACCGGCACCACTTCACCGGCTGTGCGGCCTGCGGCGGGCAGCGTGGCCTGAATCTCCTCGAGTTCCTGCAACTCGTCGGGACCCCAGAAGTCGAGCAGCGTTCCAACCTGATCCTGACGACGCACCGACGACCCGAAGAACCGGAAGTGCACCGGCTCGCCGACGACGAGGCCGAACTCCTGCGCGGGCAGTTCGGCGTCGGTCCCTTCCTCCATGCCGAAGGGGGCAACGCACAGTGCCTGGATCGGCGGCTCCAGTCCTGGCACGGCGGGCATCGCCGACTCGATTGCAATGTAGTAAGCCCGCGCCGTGCCGCCGCGAATCCGTACGCCCTGACCGCGTCGCACGTAGCCGTAGTAGGCTGCGCCCCGCGCAACGGCCAGATCGAGATCGGCGCCTTCGAGCAGCCGCGCAGGAGCGGCGCCCTCTGCCGCGAGCCAGCCATTGAGCGTGCCCATGATGCGTTCGACGAGGAGCGCCGACTTGAACACGCCGCCGTTGAACAGCACCGCCGTGGGATGCAGGAAGCTCGCGCTTTGCGCGGCGTCGTGCGATGCCGTCTCGCCCAGACCTTCGAGTTCCGCGAGCGCGCCGACCTGACGGGCGAGGAACGCGGCCAGGTGCCGCGTGATGCCCGCGTCCTGCGCATAAGGCAAACCGAGCTGCGTGAGACCGGCACGGGCGCGGCTCACCGGGCGTGCGCCGCTGTCCACCTGCGGGAAAAAGCCGTCGAGAATGGTCTGCGTCAACTCCGCGCGCGTGAGCTCGGTGCGGATCGATCCGCCGATCAGCTTCGAGCCGCGGCTCGGCACGACGAGCGGTACGGTGTCGGTGGCCGGGTCGCTCAGTAGCGTTTCCTTGGCCGCGCGGCATGCATAGGTGAGGGCGCGCAACTGCCACGCATCGGCCTGAGTGCCTTCGGCAGCGAGTTTGCGGGCGACCACGTGCGCAAGCGCGAGGTCCATATTGTCGCCGCCCAGCAGAATGTGTTCGCCGACGGCCACGCGATGCAGTTCGAGATTGCCGTCGCGCTCGATGACGGCGATCAGCGACAGGTCGGTGGTGCCGCCGCCCACATCGACCACGAGAATGATGTCGCCGACCTTGACCTGCTTGCGCCACTGGCCGCCGCTTTTCTGAATCCAGCTATACAGCGCGGCCTGCGGTTCCTCGAGCAGCGTCATGCGGCCGTAGCCGGCGGCCTCGGCGGCTTCGGCGGTCAATTCGCGCGCGGCCGGATCGAACGATGCGGGAATCGTGACCGTGATGTCCTGCTCGCGAAACGGCGCGTCGGGGTGCAGATGGTCCCAGGCTTCGCGCAAATGCGTCAGATACCGCACCGAGCTTTCGAGCGGCGACACGCGTGCGACTTCGGGCGGAGCATCGTTGGGCAGGATCGCCGCGCGGCGATCGACGCCCGGGTGGCACAGCCAGCTTTTCGCGCTCGACACGAGCCGGATCGGCGTGGCCGCGCCGCGGCTGCGCGCGAATTCGCCGACGGCGAACTCGCGCTCGCCGGTCCACGGCAGGTGCAGGTCGCCGGGAGCCAGTTCATCCGGGTGCGGCAGATACAGGAACGAGGGCAACAGATCGAGGTCGGCAATCGCGCCGGGCCCGGTCAGCTGGGCAATGGGTAGCACCGTCAGCGCGGTCTTCTCGCCGTCGCTTGCACTCGTATCCACATACGAGAGTGCGCAGTGCGTCGTGCCCAGGTCGATGCCGATGGAGTAGGGCGCGTCGCTCATAGCTCCACCTCCGCCGGCGCGATCACCTTCGCGTTGTGGCTCTCCGCGAGCTTCGGCAAGCGCACTTCTTCGACTCGCCAGCCGCGATGGCTGATGTTGCCGCTAAACGGCGCCTTGCCGACGACGTTGCCGGTCAGGCGAATCGCGCTTGCGTCGAAACCTTCCTGAAGCGTGACGCGGCTGCCTTCGGCTTCGTCGCGCACCGGGCGGATCGTAAAGTGCTCGCGCAGCGTCGCGCGGCAACCTTCGTGGACGAGCCGTGCGGCGGCGCCGATATCGGCGTCGCTGAAACGCTTGATGTCTTCTTCGACGAAGTCGATGAAACGCGCGTCGCGTTGCAGTAGGCCGAGCAGTTGCAGCGCAGCGTCAGGGTTGGCTTCCTTTAGCGACGGCGCCGGCTGCGCAGCGGGCGCGCTCGCCTGCGCCCGTGCCTGGGCAGCCGTGTCGCCGTCGCGCACGCGCAGCACGCCGGCGGCGAATTCGCCGTCGCCGAGAATGCGGAAAAACGCGCTGACGGCCAGTGAAATCCTGCCGAGGAAGGACGGGTTCGAATCGGTCATAAATGCTCCTGAGATGCTCTGTTAAAGGACGAGCTGTCCCGAGTGCGCCACACGCGACGGGCCGGCATGGCCGCCGTCGCGCGATGTCTGGAAGGCGCGCCGCGTGGCGGCGGCCGGTGCCCAATGGCTGCCCGTGTCGCCGCGCTTTGCGCGCGCAAAACCCGTATTTTGCCTTGTGCGGCGCTCAACGCGGGCAAAGCCGGGGATTCTCGCGGGCAATGCAGCGAGATTGGCGGCTTTTCGGGGCGCGTTGAGGTGCTGCATGGCGGGTGCACTGAAGGCCCGTTGAGCTGTATTTGAAAGGCTCCGTGCAGACCTGCATTCCAGGGATTCGATACGAGGCCGGGTGTGAGGCCACCGTTTGAGCGCACTGCGCTCCGGTGGGTTCTTCGTACGCTCCCGGTTCTCAAGCGGCAGAGGGCCCAAACTCCGCAACCACCTGGTCGATGAACGTGCGCAGCTTCGGCGTCACACGGCTCGCCGGAAACACAACGTGCATGGTTCGCGGGGGCGCTTCATACCCGTTCAGAAGGTGCACCAGACGGCCCGCCGCAAGGTCGTCCCGCACGGCAACTTCGGGCGCGAGCATGATCCCCGCGCCGTTGAGCGCGGCCGCGACCAGCGCTTTCACGTCGTTGGCCTCGAAACGGCCTGCAACCGGCACGACGTGCTCACGCCCGGCATTGTCGATAAAACGCCATTCAGTTGCGGCCGGCATGCTCGTGAAGGCGAACGCGAGGCACTCGTGCGCGGCCAGCGCCTCGGGCGTCGCGGGCTCACCACGCCTCGCGAGATAAGCAGGCGACGCGCACGCGACCAGCCGGTACGGCATCAACGGCCGCGCGATCAGCGTCGAATCGGACAGCGTGCCGAGCCGGATCGCGGCCTCATACGCCTCGTCGATGAGATCGACGAAGCGGTCGGTCAGCGTCAGTTCCACTCGCACGTCGGGATGCGCTTCCAGGTAACGGGTAATCATCGGGGCGAGGCAGCAGGCGCCGAACGTGACGGGCGCGGTGATCCGCAGGCGCCCGCGCGGCGAGGCCGACAATTCCTGCGCAACCGACTCCGCCGCTTGCGCATCCGCGAGCAGGGCCTTACAGCGTTCGTAAAAAATCTGGCCGATCTCGGTGAGACTCTGACGGCGTGTCGTGCGATTCAGCAGTCGCGCGCCGACGCGCTCTTCCAGCATGCCGACATGCTTGCCGGCCATCTGCGACGAGATGCCGAACGCGAGCGCGGCTGCCGCGAACGAGCCGCTCTCGGCGGTTTTGACGAACACAGCCATGCTGGTGAGCCGATCCATGCACATTCCCCACTGTTGCTTTCGACACTCGTCATTATTTGCGCATTTATCACGCATGAGTTTTGAATCATAGTGCCTGTCAACCGATGAGCGGGTGTTCACCGGAGCGATTCTCAGACATGCATGGAGTGTGGAACATGAAGATAGGCATTCTCGGCGCGGGCTTTCTCGGCCGCGCGCTGGCGACCGTCGCTCAGCGTCACGGCCACGAAGTGATGATCGCCAACTCGCGCGATCCGAACACCCTGATCAGCACGGCGGCGGCGCTCGGCTGCGCGACCGGCACCGCACAGGAGGCGGCGAAGTTCGGCGACGTCGTCGTGGTGTCCGTGCCGTTCGGCCAGATCGGTCATCTGCCGGTTGCGGCACTCGACGGCAAGATCGTGATCGACACCTGCAATCACTATCCGGACCGCGACGGTCCGATCGAAGCACTGCAAAACGGTGTGACGACGACGAGCCAGATGCTCGCCGCCGCGCTGCCCGGCGCGAGAGTCGTGAAGGCGTTCAATGCGATTCTCGCGAAAGATCTCGAAACGGCCGGCACGGCGCCCGGCACGCCGAACCGCCGAGCGTTGCCGCTAGCCGCCGACGATCAGCAAGCGCGGCACGTGGTGAGCGCACTCGTCGATCAATTCGGCTTCGATCCCGTCGATGCAGGCCCGCTCGCGGACAGCTGGCGCTTCGAGCGCGCGAAACCCGTCTACTGCATCCCTTACGACCGGGCGGGCATGGTCGCGGGCCTCGCGGCCGCGCGGCGAGATAAGGAATTGCCGCACGGGTCGTGGCGGCATTGATGTTCCGTTGAATGAATCAGCCAGGCCATGTCGGCAACGGTAAATGCATGACCCGTTCCGCATGCTGCGTCACCTGATCGCCCAACCTTGCGGACGATCACGTGACGCGCTGACCGCAGTTCATCCGCAAGCCGGCTTAGCCTTCTTGCACGCGTCCGCGAGTTGCGGCGGCGGGTCTTTCTTGAACACCGTCTTGTAGGCTTCGAGCACCGTCGACTGAACCACCGGCAAAGACTGCACGCCGATCCATGCGGGCGGCGTCTGTCCGATCAGCGCTTTCATCATCGCCATGGCTTCGGCCACGCCCTGATCATACGGACGCTGCGAGCCGGTCGCCTTCAGCGGTCCGCCCTTGGCGATCTCGATTGCCGACTGAAGACCCAGGTCGACGGTGGTGACGGGAATGTTCACGCCTTGCGCGCGCATCGAAGTCAACGTGTCGAGCGCCGGTTGATCCCACACGGCGAAGAGCCCCTTGACGTCCGGATTGCCTGTCAGAAAGTCGCCCGCAATCTGGCCGACCTTCGACGGGTCCGTGAAGTCGACCTGCTTGATCTTGATGTCCGGACGGTTCTTCTTCATCCACTCGTTGACTGCCTTCGTGCGCTCCTTCGTGCTGAAGTAGTCAACGCCGAAATTGACGAGCCCGATGGTCGCGCCCTGCGGCACGCACGAGGCGAGCACTTTGGCCGCGATCTGGCCGTTGCCTTCGCTGTCGGCGGAAATCATCGACGCGTATTGCTCAGGATGCTTGAGCCCCGTCGGCACGTTGTCCATGAACACGAGCTTGATGCCGGCGGCGGAGACCTTCTTGTACGTCGCAGCGGTCGCGGTGCCGTCGACCGGAATCGAGATGATGCCGTCGGGATGACGTTGGATCGTGTTCTCGATGTCTGCAATCTGCTTGTCGACCTGGTACTCGGCCGACGCAGTGCCGATCACGTCGACGTCGTACTTCTTCAGCGTGTCGGTAATGCCTTGCACCTGCAGTTGCGACCAGTCGAGGTTCATCGTCTGCATCGAAATGCCGACCTTGAATTTGCCCGCTTTCACTTTGGCCGCCTCGGCGGCGGTGAGCTGGACGGCGTCGACCGAAGCGGCTTTCTCGCCGTTCGGTCCCTGGCCGACAATCGACTTCGGTCCGATCGATCCCGCTTGCAGACTGCTCACGCATTGCGCGCCGGCGCTGGCGCAAGCCAGTGCGGCGGCCAGGGCGGCGCTCACAGTCACGACGGCCGCCGCTGACGAACTCACGCCACGTGCCGCCCGGCTTGTCGAGCCATGACAATGTTTCATGTTCTCCTCCGTTGGTCTTTACGTCTGTGTTGAGTCGGGATTAAGTCTCCAGCTGGTCGGGCAACCTCACGCGCGTTTCGCGCCGGGGTCCGCGTTTCACGAGTGATCGGCGTGCCTCGTCACTTCTTCGTAAATGCGACTGCTGCAACGATGATGATTCCCTTGATGACAAGCTGTAGCGACGAACTCACGCCGAGCAGCACGAGTCCGTTGTTCAGCGTGCCGATGATGAGACTGCCGAGCAGCGTGCCGAGCACGAAACCGCGCCCGCCGAACAGGCTGCATCCGCCGAGCGTGACGGAGGCGATCACATCGAGCTCGAGTCCTTGCACGACGTCGGGCCGCGCCGCATGCGAGCGCGCGGACAGCACCAGCGCAGCAAGTCCGGCCAGCACGCCGGTGAGAATGAACGCGAGGGTGGTCACGCGGCGGATGTCGATGCCCGAGTAGCGCGCGGCCGTCGGATTGCCGCCTGCCGCATACACCTGGCGGCCGAATACGCTGTAATGCAGCAGCAGAATGCCTGCGATGACGGCGAGTACCGTCCAGATGATGGGCACCGGCACGCCCGCAATATCGCCTTCGCCGAAGATCGCGATGAACGAGTCGTTGGTGATGATGACCGGCTTCGTGGTCGTGACGAGCAGTGCAAGTCCGCGTGCGGCGCTCAACGAACCCAGCGTCACGAGAAAAGATGGAATGTTCAGCCGCGTGGTCACGAGTCCGTTGATCGCGCCGACCAGCGCGCCCGTGCCGATGCCGGCCACTGCACCGATCAACCAGTGATCGCCGATGTACGCCATCGCGAGCGCGGCGGACATGCCGGATAACGCGAGCGACGACCCGACGGACAAGTCGATCTGCCGCGCGATGATCACGAACGTCATGCCGATGGCGATGATGGAAACCAGCGCGGTCTGCCGGCCGATGTTCAGGAAGTTGTCGATCGAGAGAAACCACGGCGACGCGAAACTGAAGACCACCAGCAGCACAGCGAATGCGATATAGAGCGCGTACGGCCGGTCGCCTTGCAGCAGCAGTTGCGCGATGCGTCGCGCGCGGCTGCGCGGCGCCGAAGCGGCCTGCCGTTCAGCCGTCAGCGGCGAAGCGGAGTCGTTCATGTTGCGTGAGCCCCGTGGGGAGTCCCTTCACGAGACTCGGTGGATGAGCGGGAAAGTTGCAGCAGGTGATGCAGCGCCTCGGCGTTCGCAAGCGAAGCGCGCGCCACGGTCTTGACGATGCGGCCGTCGGCGACGATCGAAATGCGGTCGCATAAGCGCAGCAGTTCATCGAGATCCGAGGACACGACGAGCACGCCGGTGCCGTCGCGCGCCGCCTGATGAATCACGCCGTAAATTTCCTCTCTCGCGCCGACGTCGACACCGACCGTCGGTTCGTCCAGCAGCAGGAGCCTGGGCCGTGGATGGTTCCATTTGGCGAATACCACTTTCTGCTGATTGCCGCCCGACAGGAGTCTGACCGGCGTCGAAGCGCCGGGCGCCTTGACGGAGAACGCCTGCATCGCGGTCTTTGCCTGCGATACCGCAGCCTGGCTGCGCAACCAACCCCAGCGCGAAAACTGCGGCAGGCGCGGCAACGTGAGATTGCGTTCGATCGAATGATCGAGAACCAGCCCTTCAAGATGGCGGTCCTCGGGCACGAGGGCAACGCCGAGCTTGATCGCCTCGGCGGGCTTCAACTGCGAACGCGCTTTGCCGTCGATCGCGATAGTGCCGCTCTCGATCGCGCGAAGCCCGAAGATCGTTTCCAGGATCTCCGTGCGTCCGCTGCCGATCAGCCCCGCGAGGCCATGTATCTCACCTTGTTCGATATTCAGATCGACGTCTTGCAGACGGTCGTTACAGACGCAGGACATGTTCAGCGCCGGTGTAGTCGAAGCACTGGCCGCCGCTGAAGCTAATGGAGACGTTGCCGTGCCGGCCGGCGCACCGGTGCCTTCAACGGCGTTTGCTTTTGCCTGCAAAGCGGCATGCTTCGGCCCGACGATTGCCGCGACGAGTCGTTTCATGTCGGTTTCCGCGACCGCGAACATGCCGGCATTTGCGCCGTCGCGAAACACCGTGACACGCTGCGCGATACGGAATACTTCATTCAGCCGATGTGTGACGTAGATCACGCCCACGCCGCGCGCCGTGACTGTGCGAATCGCGTCGAAGAGAATCCGTTCCTCACCGCCGCTCAGCGCCGAAGTGGGTTCATCAAGAATCAGCACGCGCACGTCGCCCATCAGGGCTTTGCAGATTTCGGTCATCTGCCGGTACGCAAAGGGCAGGGCGCCGACCGGTGTGCGCGGATCGAGCGGAATGCCGTGTGACGTGAGAAACGCGCTGACCGTCGCCATCAACTGGCGATTTTTGACGAAACCGAGGCGGGTGCGAGGCTCGCGCCCGAGCATGAGATTCGCGCCGACCGACAACGATTCGACGAGGCTCAGGTCCTGATAGACGACTGCCACTCCAGCATCACGCGACTGCGCGGGCGAGTCGAACACGACCCGCTCGCCGGCAATCTGAATGACGCCTTCGTCGTACGCATGGACGCCGCTGAGTATCTTGATCAGCGTGGATTTGCCCGCTCCGTTTTCGCCCAGCAGCGCGTGGACTTCTCCGGGCAGGACTTCGAGATCGACGCGGCGCAGTGCCTGTACGCCGCCAAACCGCTTGGTGACGCCGGCCACGCGGAGCAATGGCGTGCGGGGCGATGAAGCGAGCGCGACCGGTTCACTCATCTGGCTTGTCTCCTTCGTCGGCGCAACGAAATTCTATTTGTGTCTGCCGCGATGCGCGCTAGGTGTGTTGTGATCTTCGCATCATGGATTTGGTGCGTCAATAACATTTACGGCGTCACACGCCGTGACATCGTCAAAATGTGACGATCGACGCGTAACGCTTGTGATAATCCTGTCACGCGATGTAGCATAGGCAGGAGTCATTCGCCGGCGCCTCGTTGTGCCGTGCACCAAAATTCCGGACGCCTCATGCCTGATCCTTCTTTCTCGTCGTCGTCTTCGGTCGTCGCATTGCGCGGCGGGCCGCTCGTTCATCCGGTACGCAACCCGGGCATGCCGTTCGACGCGTCATGGCTCGACGGTCTGCGCATCAACCAGTCGGCGGTCGAGCGCCGCACGGCGACACTCGCGACGCGCCGCACCGTCAAGAAAGAGGCGCAGGCCGCCTGGCTGCTCAAGGCCGTCACCTGCATCGATCTCACGACACTCAGCGGCGACGACACCGAAGGCCGTGTGCGGCGCCTATGTGCGAAAGCACGCCAGCCTGTTCGCGCCGACCTTCTCGAAGCGCTTGGCATGACGCCGCAGCGCATCACGACCGGCGCTGTGTGCGTCTATCACCGCTTTGTCGGCGCGGCCGTCGATGCGCTCAAGGGCAGCGGCATTCCGGTCGCGGCGGTGTCGACCGGCTTTCCGGCCGGATTGATTCCTCATCCACTGAAGCTGAAGGAGATCGAGGCCTCGGTCGCGGACGGCGCGGCGGAGATCGACATCGTCGTCACGCGTGAATATGTTCTCACCGGCAACTGGCAGGCGCTTTACGACGAAGTCCGCGAATTCCGCGCGGCCTGCGGCCCCGCGCATTTGAAAGCCATTCTCGCGACCGGCGACATTCGCACGCTGTCGAACATCGCGCGCGCGTCGATGGTCTGCATGATGGCCGGCGCCGACTTCATCAAGACATCCACTGGCAAAGAAGGCGTGAACGCGACGCTCGACGTGTCGCTCGTCATGGTGCGCATGATCCGCGAATATCACGAGCGCACCGGCGTGCCGATCGGTTTCAAGCCGGCAGGCGGCGTGTCGAGCGCGAAGTCGGTGCTGTCCTATCAGATTCTGATGAAGGAAGAACTCGGCCGCGCCTGGCTCGAACCGGAGCTCTTTCGCATCGGCGCGTCAAGCCTGCTTGCCGACATCGAGCGGCAACTCGAACATCACGTGAGCGGCCGTTATTCCGCTTTCAACCGTCACCCCGTAGCCTGAAGCAGACCACCATGAGCGTAGCGGAGTATTTTTCTTCGATGGATTACGGTCCCGCACCCGAGGACGATCAGCCCGCGCGCCAATGGCTCGCGCAACATGACGCGCGTTTCGGGCATTTCATCGGCGGCGCGTGGCATGCGCCGGCGAACGGCGCGCAGTTCGTCTCACATGCGCCCGCAAGCGGCGAGCGACTCGCCGATATTGCGCAAGGCGACGCGGCCGATATCGACGCCGCGGTTGCCGCCGCGCGCGCGGCGCAGCCGGGCTGGCTCGCGCTCGGCGGCAAGGGACGCGCGCGGCATCTGTATGCGCTCGCCCGCATGGTGCAGCGGCATAGCCGGCTCTTTGCGGTGCTCGAAGCGCTCGATAACGGCAAGCCGATCCGCGAGACGCGCGACCTCGACGTGCCGCTGGTCGCGCGTCACTTCCTGCATCACACGGGCTGGGCACAGTTGCAGGACAGCGAGTTCGCGGATCATGCGCCGCTTGGCGTGATCGGCCAGATCGTGCCGTGGAATTTTCCGCTGCTGATGCTCGCATGGAAGATCGCACCCGCTATCGCAACGGGCAATTGCGTCGTGTTGAAGCCGGCCGAATACACGCCGCTGACCGCGCTCCTGTTCGCCGAACTCGCGCATCAGGCCGGCCTGCCCGCAGGTGTGCTGAACGTCGTCACTGGCGACGGCTCGACGGGCGCAGCGTTGGTCGAGCATCCGCAAGTCGACAAGATTGCGTTCACCGGTTCGACCGAGGTTGGCAAGCTGATCCGCTCGGTCACGGCGGGATCGGGCAAATCGCTGACGCTCGAACTCGGCGGCAAATCGCCATTCATCGTATTCGACGACGCCGATCTCGACGGCGCGGTCGAAGGCGTGGTCGACGCCATCTGGTTCAACCAGGGGCAAGTCTGCTGCGCGGGCTCTCGTTTGCTGGTGCAGGAAGGCGTCGAGGCACGCTTCATCGCAAAGCTCAAGCGCCGCATGGAGACACTGCGCGTGGGTCCGTCGCTCGACAAGAGCATCGACATGGGGGCGATCGTCGATCCGGTGCAACTGGAGCGGATTCACTCGCTCGTCGAAATCGGGCGGCGCGAGGGATGCGCGATCTGGCAGGCAGCGGATACCGCATTGCCCGCCAACGGCTGCTTTTATCCGCCAACGCTCGTCACTAACGTTGCGCCCGCATCGACTCTTGCACAGGAAGAGATCTTCGGTCCCGTGCTCGTCACGATGAGCTTTCGCACGCCCGACGAAGCGATCGCGCTCGCGAACAATTCACGCTATGGACTCGCCGCCAGCGTGTGGAGCGAAACGATCGGCCGCGCGCTCGATGTCGCGCCGCGGCTCGCGGCGGGCGTCGTCTGGGTCAACGCGACGAACCTGTTCGATGCGGCCGTCGGTTTTGGCGGGTATCGCGAATCGGGCTATGGCCGCGAGGGCGGACGTGAGGGCATTCACGAATATCTGAAACCGCGTGCGTGGCTCAATCTTCCGAAGCGCCAGCCGGTTAGCACGGCGACGAATGCGAGCGACGATCGTCAGGTTTCGAATCTTGCGTTGATCGACCGCACGGCCAAGCTCTTTATTGGCGGAAAGCAGGTGCGTCCGGACAGCGGCTATTCGTTGCCGGTTCATGCGCCCGATGGAACGCGGGTCGGCGAAGTGGGTGAGGGCAACCGCAAGGACATTCGCAACGCGGTGCAGGCGGCGCGTGCGGCGCAAAAGTGGTCGCAGGCTAGCACGCATAACCGTGCGCAGGTGCTGTTCTATCTTGCGGAGAATCTGGCGGTGCGTGCGGACGAATTCGCGCATCAACTGACGGTGCGAAACGGCGCGACGGATGCCGCGGCGCATGCGGAGGTGGAAGCCTCGGTCACGCGTCTGTTCACCTACGCGGCGTGGGCCGACAAGTTCGATGGCGCAGTGCATACACCGCCGCTGCGAGGTGTCGCGCTGGCCATGCACGAGCCGCTCGGCGTGATCGGCATCGCATGTCCGGACGAGGCGCCGTTGCTTGCTTTCGTTTCGCTCGCGGCGCCGGCGCTGGCAATGGGCAATCGCGTGGTGGTGTTGCCGGGCGAGGCGTGTCCGCTCGCGGTGACGGACTTTTATCAGGTGGTCGAGACGTCCGACGTGCCCGGCGGCGTAGTGAACATCGTCACGGGCGAACGGGAAGCGCTGCTGCCGGCGCTCGCGCGTCACGACGACGTGGACGCGGTGTGGTCCTTCGGCAGCGCGGCGGATGCGACGCTGATCGAGCGTGAGTCGGTCGGCAACCTGAAGCGCACCTTCACCGACTACGGCCGCCAGTTCGACTGGTTCGACCGTGCAAGCGAGGGCCTGCCGTTTTTGCGTCAGGCCGTGCAGGTGAAGAACATCTGGATACCGTACGGAGACTGACCGCGCAGCCAATGCACGCCAACCAGAAAATGGAGGAGACAACGTGCTGAACACTCATTACCTGCAGTTGAAGAACGACATGGTGCGGCACGCGCCGCATCGCGCTGCGATGAACACCTCGCGAGGAGGGCTGCGTTCATGAGCTCGCAGCCACAACAGAGCGGACGCGTCGTCATTCTCGGTATCTACGTGACCGATCTGACGTTTCGTGCGGCGCGCATGCCGCTCGTCGGCGAGACCATTGCGGGTTCCGCATTTGCGATGGGGCCAGGCGGCAAAGGCTCGAACCAGGCAGTCGCCGCGGCACGGGCGGGCGCCGAGGTCGTGTTCTGCACGCGCATCGGCAACGACGCATTCGGGTCCATTGCACAAGCAACATGGGCGCGCGAAGGCATCACGGCGCGCGCCTCGGTGGTCGAAGGCGTCTCCACGGGCGCCGCGCATATTTTCGTCGACGACACCACCGGCATGAACGCCATTATCGTTGCCGCGGGCGCGGCGGGGACGCTGAGCGCGGCCGACGTCGATGCCATCGAAGCCGATATAGCGGGCGCGCGCGTCTTCGTCACGCAACTCGAACAGCCGCTGGCGGCCGCGCGGCGCGGCCTGGAAGTGGCACGCAAGCATGGGGTCACGACCGTCTTCAATCCTGCGCCTGCATTGCCGCTCGACGACGACATCTTCCCGTTGTGTGACTACATCACGCCGAACGAAACCGAAGCCGCCGCGCTGACGGGCGTGCCGATCGCGAACGTCGACGATGCGCGGCGTGCAGCCGACGTATTGCTCGCGAAAGGCGTCGGCACCGTGATCGTGACGCTCGGCGAGGGCGGCGCATTGCTGCATGACGCGACCCGATCGATATGGTTGCCTGCGTTCCGGTGCGGTGCGGTGGTCGAAACCGCCGGCGCGGGCGACGGCTTCACAGGCGGCTTTGCGGCCGCTCTCGCGCGCGGCGAAGACGCGATTTCCGCCATGCGTTTCGGCTGCGCGCTCGCGGGCATATCCGTCACGCGCGCGGGCACGGCGCCTTCAATGCCGACGCTCGCCGAAGTGAACCGTGTACTGAGCGAGTCGGCTCAACCAGCGCAGGCTTCGTAATCATTCGTGCAGTGTCAAGGAGATCGTCAGCGCCATGAAGTCTTCGTTTGCTGCGGGAAAACTGTTTGCCGACCGGCAACTTAATTTTCTGCTGATCGTCAACGTGCTCGTCGTGCTGGTCGCGACGTGGCTCTCGCGCGGCCAGTTTGTAGACATCGACAATCTTCAGTCGATGGGCGGCCAACTGCCGGAACTCGGCTTGCTCGCGCTCGGCATCATGCTCTCGATGGTGTCGGGCAACGGCGGCATCGACCTGTCCGGTGTCGGGCTCGCGAATCTGTCGGGCATGGTCGCCGCGATGCTCGTGCCGCGCCTCGTCAACGGTGACGATTCGCCGGTGCTGTACACGTCGCTCTTCTGCGCGATCGTGCTCATGATGGGGCTGCTGGGCGGCCTGCTCAACGGCGTGGTGATCGCGCGCCTCAGACTCACCCCGATTCTTTGCACGCTCGGCACGCAGCTTCTGTTTACCGGCTTTGCGGTTGTGATCAGCAACGGCGCGTCGGTGCATGTCGATTATGTCGAGCCGTTGTCGGATATCGGCAACGGCACCGTGTTGCAGGTGCCGATTGCCTTCTGCATCTTTCTTGCCGCAGTGATCGTTCTCGGGTGGCTCCTCAAGCGCAGCCCATTCGGCTTGCGACTCTATCTGATGGGCACGAATCCGAAGGCCGCGTTCTACGCGGGCATTCCGCGCGCGCGCATGCTGATCACCACTTACGCGATGTGCGGCGTGCTGGCCTCGCTCGCCGGTCTGATCAGCGCGACGCACACCTCCAGCGCGAAGTGGGACTACGGCAACTCGTATCTGCTGATCGCCATCCTGATTGCGGTGATGGGCGGCGTGAATCCGGCCGGCGGCCATGGTCGCATTATCTGCGTGTTCTTCGCGGCGACGGTACTGCAGTTTTTGTCGAGCCTCTTCAATCTGCTGGGCGTGTCGCAGTTTTTCGGCGACTGCGCGTGGGGCTTTTTGCTGCTGCTGTCGCTGGCGTTCGCGGGCGGTGAACGCGTGCGGGCGATTTTCGGTCTGGGCGGTGGAGGAGGCTCCACCCAGCCCGCGAAGACCGCGGCTTCCGGCAGTGCGGGCGCGACGCAGAGGCGGTAACGCAATAGCGGGTTCTCGGTAAAGGCGGACAGGTTGCCCTGCCTGTTCGCGACGGCTGACACGGCCAGCACGGGCGACATCGAACGATAAAGGAGACTTTGCATGAAATTGACTCGACTGGGCGCCGCGCTCGCAGCAGCCGCTCTTACGGTGGGCGTGATCGCCGCGGCGCAGGCCGCGACCAACGAGACGATTGTCACGGTCGTCAAGGTGACGGGTATCAACTGGTTCAACCGGATGGACGAAGGCGTCAAGGAGTTCGCGAAGGACAACCCCGGCGTGACCGCGTACCAGACGGGCCCCGGCCGGGCGGATGCGGCACAGCAACTGAAGATCATCGAAGACCTGATCGCGAAGAAAGTGAACGCGATCGCCGTCGTCCCCTACGATCCGCCGACGCTCGAACCAGCGCTGAAGAAGGCGATGGATCGCGGCATCAAGGTGGTCACGCATGAAGCGGACAACGCGAAGAACACGATGGTCGACATCGAGGCCTTCGACAACACCGCTTATGGCGCCGGTCTGAATGAACGCCTTGCTTCGTGCATGCACAACGAGGGCAAGTGGGCCGTGCTGGTCGGCTCGCTCGGTAGCCGCTCGCAGGTCCAATGGGCCGACGGCGGCATCGGCAACGCGAAGGCCAAATACGCGAAGATGAATCTGGTCGAGCCGAAACTCGAAACCAACAACGACGGCGAGCGCGCCTATGAAGTCGCAAAAGAAGTACTGCGCAAGCATCCGGACCTGAAGGGCTTCCAGGGTTCGTCGTCGCTGGATGTGATCGGCATTGGCCGTGCGGTCGAAGAAGCGGGCATGCAGGGCAAGATCTGCGTGTACGGTACGGGTCTGCCGACCGAGGCCGGCAAGTTCCTCGAAAGCGGCGCGATCAACGGCATTGCGTTCTGGGATCCCAAGCTTGCCGGCATTGCGATGAACAAGGTCGCGAAGATGCTGGTGGACGGCAAGACCGTGGAGAACGGCGCGGATCTCGGCATTCCGGGCTACACGAAGGTGACGGTCGCGAAGGGTCCGGGCAAGGGCATCATCGTGCGTGGCCAAGGCTGGGTGAATGTCGACAAGTCGAACTACAAACAGTATCCGTTCTGATTCCGTTGTTCACTTCGGGGCGCGTCCGGCGGGCGCGCCCCGGCACCGCGACCGATCATCATGAATCAACAAGAAGTATCTTCCGCGCCGTTGTCGCAACCTTTCCTGGAAGTGGTCGGCGTGCATAAGCGCTTTACCGGCGTACATGCATTGCGTGGCGTGAGTCTCTCTTTCCAGCGCGGGCAGATCTATCACCTGCTCGGCGAAAACGGCTGCGGCAAGAGCACGCTGATCAAGATCATTTCCGGCGCGCAACCGCCGGACGAGGGCCAACTGGTTATCGAAGGCGTGCCGCACGCGCGGCTGTCCGCGCTCGAGGCGCTCGCCGCCGGCATCGAAACCGTATATCAGGATCTCTCGCTGCTGCCCAACATGAGCGTCGCCGAAAACGTCGCGCTCACGTCGGAGCTTGCGACACACGAAGGACGGCTCGCGCGTACCTTCGATCGCCGCGTACTCGCCGCCACCGCCGCGCGCGCGCTCGAAGCCGTGGGCCTGCCCGGCAACAGCGAGTTTCAATCGACGCTGATCGAGCAATTGCCGCTTGCGACGCGCCAGCTCGTCGCCATTGCCCGCGCGATTGCGAGCGAGGCGAAGTTCGTCATCATGGACGAGCCCACTACGTCGCTCACGCAAAAAGAAGTCGACAATCTGATCGCAGTGCTCGCGAACCTCCGCGCGCAAGGCGTGACGGTGCTGTTCGTGAGTCACAAGCTCGACGAGTGCTATGCGATCGGCGGCGAAGTGATCGTGTTGCGCGACGGACAGAAAATGGCGCAAGGGCCCATTGCTGGGTTCACCAAGGCGCAGATCAGCGAACTGATGACGGGCCGCCATCTGTCGAATGAACGTTACCGCGAGAGCGCGCATGCGCAGGACATCGTGCTCGACGTGCGCGGCTTCACGCGCGCGGGGCAGTTCAGCGACGTCTCGTTCAAGCTGCACGGCGGCGAGATTCTCGGCGTGACCGGGCTGCTCGATTCCGGGCGCAACGAGCTTGCGCGCGCGCTGGCGGGCGCCGCACCGGCGCAATCGGGCGACGTGCTGCTCGACGGGCAGCAGATCGCGCTGCGCACGCCTTCCGACGCGAAGCGCCATCGCATCGGCTATGTGCCCGAAGACCGCTTGAACGAAGGCCTTTTTCTCGACAAGCCGATTCGCGACAACGTGATCACCGCGATGATTTCGAGCCTGCGCGACCGCTTCGGCCAGATCGACCGCACGCGTGCTCAAGCGCTCGCGGAACAGACCGTGAAGGACTTGCAGATCGCAACGCCTGGCGTCGACAAACCGGTGCAGTCACTATCGGGCGGCAACCAGCAACGCGTGCTGATCGGCCGCTGGCTCGCCATCGACCCACGCGTGCTGATTCTGCATGGACCGACTGTGGGCGTGGACGTGGGCTCCAAGGACATCATTTACCGGATCATGCAGCGGCTGTCGCAACGCGGTATAGGCATCATTCTGATCAGCGACGACTTGCCCGAACTTCTTCAGAACTGCGACCGCATTCTGATGATGAAGAAGGGCCGTGTGGCTGCGGAATATCGCGCCGACGAACTGAGCGAAGCCGATCTGTATCACGCGCTGCTTTCCGAAGCGGCATAGAGGACGTCAACCGCCATGAACTCGCGCATCCCGTCGCACATCGACTCGTCCAGCGACTCGCCCAGCGCATCGCCAATGAAGCAGACCATGACCACTCCCACCGTCGTCGAAATCGCGCCGAGCGTCGAAGCGCCAGGGTTGCGCACGCGGCTCGCGCGCAACCCCGAGTGGTTCACCGTAGCGCTGATCGTGGTGACCTGCCTGATCGTCGGCGCAATCAATCCACGATTTTTCCAGTTCGCAACGCTGTTCGACCTGCTGCATTCGGCGACCACGATGTCGCTGTTCGCGCTCGGCACGCTCGTTGTACTTGCATCGGGCGGCATCGACGTGTCGTTCACCGCGATCGCCGCGCTGACCATGTACGGCATCACGAAAGCCGTGTTCGCCTGGTGGCCGGACGCGCCGTTCGCGTTGATCCTCGTCACCGGTGCGCTCGGCGGCGTCGTGCTCGGCATGGTGAACGGACTGCTGGTGCATCGGCTGAAGGCGCCTTCGCTGATCGTCACGATCGGCACGCAATATCTGTATCGCGGGCTTTTGCTGACGTTCATCGGCACGACGTTCTTCATGAACATTCCGCACAGCATGGATCGATTCGGGCGCATTCCGCTGTTTTTCTATCACACCGCGGACGGCTTGCGCGCGGTGCTGCCCGTGTCGGTCCTCGCGCTGGTCGCGGCCGCGGTCGTCACATGGTGGCTGCTGAATCGCACAATGATGGGCCGCGCCGTCTACGCGATGGGCGGCTCGCTGGCGATTGCCGAGCGACTCGGCTACAACCTGCGCGCGATCCATCTGTTCGTGTTCGGTTATACAGGCATGCTCGCGGGCATCGCGGGCATTCTGCACGTGTCGAACAACCGCCTCGCGAATCCGTTCGATCTGGTGGGTTCCGAACTCGACGTGATCGCCGCAGTCATTCTCGGCGGCGCCCGCATTACGGGCGGTACGGGTACGGTGGTGGGAACGCTGCTAGGTGTGGTGCTGGTCACGCTCATCAAGAGCGTGCTGATTCTCGTCGGCGTACCGAGCACCTGGCAAAAGGTGATTATCGGCGCGTTTATTCTGCTTGCCGGGACGCTCTTCGCGCTGCAGCGCAAACGCTGAGCATCTGCGGCTGGGCACGCGCTGCACTTCGCATGTATCGAAGCGCAGCGCGGGAACGCAAGGGAAAATCTGCGCTATCTGCGCTTGCGGTGCTCCTGGCCGCGCTCGGTGATGATCGAATCGAAGTCGTCGATCTGCGAGAAGCGCACGGCCTTGACGACGCCGAACTTGCTCATGTCCACCACGAGGTGCCGTTCGACGGCGCTCGCCATTGCCGCCTGTTTCAGCGCGACTTCGTGAAAATTCCAGCACGTCACGCCGCGCGCGGGGTCCACGCCGCCCGCTGAAATAAACGCCTTGTTGATGCCCATGCGGCGCAGCATCTCAAGGCTTTCCTCCCCCGCAAACGAATCCGACGAAGGCACGTACACGCCGCCTAGCAGGATCATCCGCACATTTGGCTTGCGCCGCAAAATCTCGGCCACGTTCAACGAATAGCAGACCACCGTGACATGCCGCTCGGGGGGAATGAGCCGCGCGAGCGTGGTGAGCGTCGTGCCGCAGTCGATAAAAAGCGTTTCGTTGTTGCCGATAAGCCCCGCGGCGATTGACGACGCCTCCGCCTTGGCCTGCGCGAAGTGGTCCTTTTCCTGTTCGAGCGAATAGCCGGCGTTGTTCGGCACGTCGGTCGCGCTGACGATGTAGCCGCCGAGATACGTGAAGCGATCCGAGTTGGCCGCAATGTCGCGGCGCACCGTCATTTCGGACACGCCCAGCAAAGCCGCGGCGTCGCGCAGACGCATCACGTTTTGCCTCGTCAAGGCATCGGCGAGAGCGCGAAGACGATCGGGTTTCGGCATGGGAATCCTGGCGCGAGGGCAGCGTGAGCGGCGTTATATTTGAATCAGAACTGCTGAAAGAATTATAACAACTGGCCGGTGCTACGGCGAGCGCGCCAGCGCGAGTCTGTGCGAATCCTGGCAAGTGTTTTCAAGTATCTGCGACTCGGCGTCGAGTTTCACCGTTTGACACATGGGAACGTGCTTTGCTGGGTCACGTGCGCGGCCGCCGCGTGGCGCGCGTGCGTCGACTCACAACCCGTATGGAGATTGCAATGGCAGGCTTACCGGTCGAACCGACAGTAGAGGACCGAATTCGCAAGCGCGCGTATGAACTGTGGGAGAGCGACGGCTCGCCCGAAGGGCGGCCCGACGATTACTGGCTGCGCGCCCAGGCACAGATCGAAGCGGAAGGCGACGCGGGCGACGCCGAGCCGCCGATTGCGGCGGAACAGTCGGGCAAGGGCCGACGCGCGGCGGAGGCAATCGACGACGAGAGCGTGGAAACATTGGAAACCGCGCAGCCCCGCACCTCCGCGAAGACGCGCGGCAACGGCAGCGCGAAGCGCAGCTAGCGCTGCATAACCACCACACGCGGGAGAAGACATCATGGACTTCGAATATGGAGGCTGCATCGTTCATGTCACGGCAGGCGTCGACGACGGCGCGATCGTCGCGCACGTGAGGATCGAGGTGACGCAAGGCGCCGTGAGTTCGAGCGACGATACGCACGATATGGAGTTTCATCGCGATTTCGTCGACGAGCATGAGGCGATCGAATTCGCGCGCGAGCGGGCGACGGACTGGATCGACGAGCACGTCGAGCGAGTCGAGCCCGCATCGCCCGCCGACGGCTACAGCGGCCCGATAGCCTAGCTGCCCGTCACCCGCCATAACGTTTAAATTTCATCGCCGACCTGTACATTTTTCCAACGACGACAATCTTCCAACGACGACAATCGCGGCGGCTCACACGCGACATTGCCGGGCATGCACGATGCGGCGCGCTACGCATCGGTTCGTCGAGCGGAGCAACGCATGCGCATCGCCCAGGTGTCACCGTTGTACGAGAGAGTTCCGCCCGTCGCTTATGGCGGCGTGGAAAGGGTGGTGGCATGGCTGGTGGACGGCCTCGTCTCGCTAGGCCACGACGTCACGCTATTTGCAACGGGCGATTCCCGCACCCGGGCACGACTCGTCTCGGGCAGCGATTGTGCGATCCGCCTGATCGAGGATACGGCCGACGCGCAGGCATTTCACTTCGCGATGCTCGAGGAAGTGGTACGGCGCGCGGATGACTTCGACCTCGTCCATTTTCACACCGACTACACGAGCTTTCCGTTCGCACGGCGATTGGGATGCGCGTCGCTGACCACCTTGCACTGGCGACTCGACATACCTGGCTTGAGCGCGTTGTATCACCAGTTTGCCGATATGCCGGTGGTGTCGATTTCTGAGGCGCAGCGCGCGCCGCTTCCATGGCTCGACTGGCGCGCGACCGTCCATCATGGCTTGCCTGCCGATCTGCTGCGTTTTCATGAAGAGCCGGGCGACTATGTGGCGTTTCTCGGTCGCATCTCGCCGGCCAAGCGGCCCGACCGCGCAATAGAAATCGCGCGGCGCGCGGGCCTGCCGTTACGCATCGCCGCAAAAATCGCCCACGATGACCGCGAGTATTTCGAGCGGGAGATCGCCAGCCTCTTCGAGTTGCCGCACGTCGAGTATTGCGGGGAAGTCGACGACGCGCGCAAAAACGACTTTCTCGGGCAGGCACGCGCGTTACTTTTCCCCATCGACTGGCCCGAGCCTTTTGGCCTCGTGATGATCGAAGCGCTCGCCTGCGGCACGCCCGTGATCGCGTTCAACAACGGCGCCGCGCCGGAAATAGTCGAACACGGCGTGACGGGTTTCCTCGTTGATTCCGTTGACGAAGCAGTGGCCGCGCTCGCGGAAATCGGCACGATCGAGCGCGCTGCATGCCGGGCGGCATTCGAGCGCCGCTTCACCGTCGAGCGGATGGTCGATCAGTACTCGCGCATTTACGAAGCGATGCTGCGCGGCACTCGCGGCGCGCAATCGGGGCAGAACGACTGAAGCAAGCCGAAACGAAACAGCACTACGGAGCGTCTTTCATGCGATTTCTTGCCATTGCGACCGACTACGACAACACCCTCGCATCCGACGGACGCGTCGCCGACGCAACGTGGGATGCGCTCGACCGCCTGCGCGCCTCGGGCCGCCAGGCGATCCTCGTGAGCGGCAGGGAGATGGACGACCTGCTCGCCGTCTGCCCGCGGCTCGACATGTTCTCGCGGGTGGTCGCCGAAAACGGCGGTGTGTTGTACACGCCGGCGACGGGCACACGGCGGCTCCTGGCGCCGCCGCCGCCGCCCGTTTTCGTCGATGAACTGAGGCGCCGTGGCCTGCATCATTTCAGCGTCAGCGAAACGCTCATTGCGACGATGAAGCCCGCCGAGCAGATCGCGCTTGCCGCGATTCGGGACCTGGGACTCGGCTTGCAGATCATCTTCAACGGCGAGGCGGTCATGATCGTCTCGCCGGGCATATCGAAAGCAAGCGGCTTGCAGGAGGCGTTAAGCGAACTGGCGCTGTCCGCGTTCAATGTGGCGGGAGTCGGCGACGCCGAGAACGATCATGCGCTGCTCGACGCGTGCGGGTTTTCGGTGGCGGTTGCCAATGCTCTGCCGGCCCTGAAGGAGCGCGCCGATATGATCACGAGCCAGGCGGCGGGCGCGGGTGTCGCCGAACTGGTCGACGCGCTGGTAAAGGACGACTTGCGCGAACGGGCGAGCATGACGCCGCGCAGTCGCGTCCTTGTTGGACATGCGCGCGACGGCGGCGGGCTGGCCGACCAGTATTGCGCGGCGCATGGCACGGTGGCGCTGCTCGCCGGTGAATCGGGATGCGGCAAGTCGACCGCCTGCGCGGGCCTGCTTGAACGGTTGGCGGGTATGCACCAGCAGTTGTGCATCATCGATCCAGAAGGCGACTACCAGAACGACGAGGACACGATCGTAGTCGGCGATGCGCACACCGCCCCGCTGATCGAGGAAGTCGTGCAGTTGCTGCTGCGCCCTCCGCGCGCTGCGGTAGCCGTCAATCTGCTGCGCGTGCCGCTGCCCGAGCGGCCCGCATTCTGCGCGTCGTTGCTACTCGAAGTGCAGCAGTTGCGCGTGCGAACCGGGCGGCCGCATTGGCTCGTGTTCGACGAGGCACATCATCTGTTTCCCGCTGGATGGGCAGGGGCCAGCCAGACCATTCCGCAGACGCTTGCGACCGCGCTTGCGATCACGGTGTCTCCGCAGCAACTCGACGGCGCGTTCCTGCGCCAGGTGAATCTGATGCTCGCAATGGGTCCGAGCGCGGGCAAGGCCGTGCGGGAACTTGCGAAGGCGACGGATCGCACTGTGCCGAACGTCGACGACATGCTCGGGCAAACGCAGCTGCAACCCGGCGAGGCCGTGCTATGGCGTCTTACCGAGCCGGCGCCCGAAGGTGTGATCCGGCTGGAACCGGGCACGAAGCACCGGCTCAGGCATCGGCGAAAATATGCGGAAGGGCTGTTGATTCCCGAGCGCAGTTTCTATTTCCGCGGGCCCGAGAGCGCATTGAATCTGCGCGCGCATAACCTGGTACTGTTCGTGGAGATCGCGGAGGGGGTCGACGCCGCTACGTGGCAGTATCACCGCGAGAAGGGCGACTATTCGCGGTGGTTCGAAAAGGAAATCGGCGACCCGGATCTCGCGGCGCAGGCGCGGCAGATCGAGCAGGACACTTCGCTCGATGCAGCCGGGAGCCTCGCGCGAATCAAGGCTGCGGTGCAGGAACGCTATACGCAGCCAGAGAATCCGTCGATGCCGGCCGTGCTGACCACGAAGCGTGAAGCATCGGCGCCCGACGATTCGGTGACCGACGATTTGAAGCCCGAAACCTCGGCTCAAAAGGATGGCGCGGCGTAGTGGAAGATGTTACGGATACCGTAATAAATCGGCGTGTGCCACGCATCAGTTAGTCGACGCGTGCAAGGCTCCCGCCTGTCTTGCGCGCGCCTCGCCTCGGTGAATCGGTTCCCGCGGAATTCACTGTGACCGCTGGCGCAGCATTCTCGTGTTTGGTGCCGCGCAACGTCGCGAGCGTATCGAACAGTCGCTGCACGTCGGTCGCGTTCGACGGCGCATCGAAATACAGTGCCATGCGTTCGAGCATTTGCAGTGCTTCGGCAGCGCGGCCGTCTTCCTGCCGTATGCCGGCCAGTGCCAATGACGCGCGCAGTTCCCACATTCTTGCGCCCTGTGAACGCGCCATGTCGATTGCCTTGACGAAGCAGGATTCGGCGTCGGCGAGCTTGCGCTGCGCCTGTGCGGCGACGCCGAGCACACGCCACAGTTCGGGCGCGAACACCATCTCGCCGTTGGCCTCGCAAAACTGTAGCGTGTCGGTGAGCCGGCGCGACGCTTCGTCGATCCGTCCGGCGGCCACGAGCGCCTCGGCATAGGCGCTGATAAAGAGCGTGATGAGGCGCCGGAAACCACGCTCGATCAGCGCGCTGAGCGAGGTTTCCAGCAGCGCGACGCCACGCTGCTGGTCGCCGCCGAGAATGTCGCGATACGCGCACAGACAGTTGCAGTAATCGCGCCAGACGTCGAGGCCATGCAGCGCCGCCTGCGAGCGCATGATCTCCAGATACACTGCGCCGCGCTTGAGGTCGCCGCACATCAGCGCGAGCGGCGCGGCCGAGGCGCCGAGCGTGTGCGTGAGCAACGGCTCCATGATGTCGGGGCGCACGAGGCCGACGAGCGTATCGACGAGCTTCATCGCCTCGCCACAATGTCCTTCGATCCACGCAATGCGCGCGAGCGTGCCGTTGCAGTAGACAAGCGGATGGACGGCGATCGTGTTGTCGCGCTGCCCGCTGTATTCGAGTTCTGCAAAGCGGTCGCGCGTGCGCAGCAGTTCTGCTTTCGCCTCGGCATGTCGGCCGAGGCAATGCAGCGAAATCGCGACAATCTGATCGGCCAGCGTCTCCTGCCACGGGTTGGCGCGAGCGTGTGCGAGCTGACGCAAGCGCTTCGCGAACTGCATCGACTCGTGGATGTTGCCGCTCGAAATCATGGTGGTCCACAAGCCCCAGAGCGAGCGTGCCTGAAATGCTGCGTCACCGTGTTCGGTCGCGAGCGAGAGGACATCACGCCACAACCGCTCAGACGTCGACACAGAGCCGCGCACGTGCGGCAGCGCGGAAGCCAATGCCGCGCGTACGCGCATCTCGCCAAGCGCATCGACGCTGCCGGCGGGCAGCGTGTCCAATGCATCGACCGCGCGGCTTGCGCGCTCACAGCATTCCGCGATCATGCCACTGTCGAGCAGCGCGCCCGTAAGGTTCGATGCGAGCTCGATGCCCAGTTGCACATCGCCGTCGGCGGAAAACGCCCAGTCGTCTGCGTTGCGTGCGTCGTCGAATGTGTGCCTGAGGGCCGCGGCGCTGTCCGCGTTGCCATCCACTGTTTGCGCCGTGTGTGCCATGAAACATTGCGATAGGTAGCGCGCGTGGCGCAACGCCATGTCCTGTCGCTCGCCTTCCGCCTGCAGCTTTTCGAGCGCATACGCACGCGTCGATTCCAGCAGACGGTAGCGCGCCACGGGGCCGTCGAACTCCACGTTCACGAGCGACTTGGCAAGCAGTTCGCTGATCGCGCTGATCGCATCGGCGACCGTCAGCGATGCGTCGCATGCGACCGCGCACATCGCTTCGAAGCTGAAGACGCCGCCGAACACCGCGCTTCGCCTGAAGAGCGCTTGCGAATCCGAATCGAGCAGCGCGAAGCTCCAGTCGAACGTCGCGCGCAGGGTCTGGTGGCGCGGCAACGCAGTACGATAGCCGCCTGCGAGTATCGCCATGCGGTCGTCGAGCCGTTGATGCACACCGACCACGCCGAGCGTCACCACGCGCGCCGCCGCCAGTTCGAGTGCAAGCGGAATGCCGTCCAGACGCCGGCATATTTCGCCGACGAGCCGCAGTTCCGCGCTATCTGCGGCGACTTCGCGCTGCAGCGAGTTGGCGCGCAGCAAAAACAGACTGACGGCCGATTGCTGCAGAATTTGCGCGTCGGGGCAGCCAGGCTGCGGCACGTCGAGTGGCTCGACGCGCAAGATCGCTTCGGCCATGATGCGCAGCGGCTCGCGGCTCGTTACAAGCACCCGCAGATTCGCGTTGGCAGCAACCAGTGCCTCGACCATTTCAGCGACGTGCGCGACCACGTGTTCGGCGTTATCGAGCACGAGCAGACGGCGCTGGTCCGCAAGCACCAAGGCGATTTGCGCGAGGCCCGGCGTCCCGTGTTCGACCGGCAACCCGCAGCCTTGCGCGGTGGCTGCCAGCACTTCGTCGCGCGTGCCGAGCGTGGCCAGTTCAACGAACCACACGGGCTCCGCAAAATCCGCGGCGGCATGACGGGCGGCTTCAATAGCGAGGCTCGTCTTGCCGATGCCGCCCGCGCCCGCTAACGTCAGCACGCGCGTGTGTTCGAGCATCGAGCGGATTTGTGCGATGGCCGTGTCGCGTCCCACGAGTGGCGTGCGCGAAGGCGGAAGAGGGCGCCCGGCGGGCGCAGGCATCGGCGGCGTCGCGGCGCTGGCGGCTCGATGACGCTGCACGAGTTGATAGCCGCGGCCAGGCACGGTCAGAATCAGATCGCGGTCCGCGCCGAGAATCTTGCGCAGTGCAGACAAATGCACCTGAATATTATTTTCTTCGACGATGGTATCCGGCCATACAGCGTCCATCAACTCGTCTTTGGTGACGAGGCGTCCGCCGGCCTTGACGACCATTGCGAGAATTTCGAAGGCGCGCGAGCCGAGCGGCACACGTTCGCCGTCACGCCATAAGGTGCGCAGTTCCAGATCGATTTGAAAGCGGCCTAGTTCAATCATGTCGTTTTCAACTTCCGGGACAACGTGCTTGGTGAGAAGAACCTGCAGTACGACAAGACGGAAGTTACCGGATCAAATCGTTCGCGTCTTGTCGGTTAGTGCGATGCTTTGTACGAAAGTCCATTTGCATGGGCTGCGCACCGTCAAAAATGGTGCTGTCGGAATCGATGATTATTTATCGGAGCGCCTCACGACGCCAATGTCCTGGCGGCATGCCGACGAGCTGCGAAAACGTACGCGTGAAATGGCTTTGATCGGAAAAGCCGCAAGCCATGCCGATCTCCGACAGCGAATGGTTCGAGTGTTTCAGAAGCTCACGGGCCTGATCGATACGCCGCTCCAGCAGCCATTGATGCGGCGTGCGCTGTGTGGTCTCGCGAAATGCTTGAATGAAGTAACTGCGCGACAGGTTGCACGCACTGGCGATCTCTTCAATGGACACACTGCCCTGAGATCTGGCGAGCAGCATCTCTTTTGCGCGGGCTTCCTGCAACGCGGACAGGCCCCGGTTGTTGCGGTTCGACCGAGTCGAGGCCTCGCCGTAGCGATCAAGCAGATGCGTGCCGATGGTCACGCCGAGTTGTTCGAGGAAGAGCGGACTTGCCCCGCTTTGCGCATCGAGCGTGAGCGCGAGCACCTGCGCGAGATGCCCGAGTACGGGGTCTTTGCGGCCAGCAACCGTTGCGATGCGCGCGAGGCCGCTGCCGCCGCGCTCGTGGCAGGCGTCGCTGACAAAATTGCGCGACAGTTCGATCAGCACGAAGTCGAAGCCGCCTAGCAGTTCGGCGCGGTAGTCGTCGGCGAAATCGCGGACGTAGACGCAGTCGCGCTCGAACTCGTGCGTGACCCAGCGATGTTGCGAATAGATGCGCCGGCGATGTCCTGTTTGCAGCGACACGCCAATCAGAAAGCCGCGTCCCGAGCCGTCCATTGCGACCGGACTCGTGTCGCTGCCCAACGTGCATTTGCGGTAAAACTTGAATTCGCCGGTGTCGAGTTCGAGGTCCTGGCGCAGTTGACTCGACAGACACCCGAGGGAGTCTTTAGGACGTGCGGCCGTGGCGGCGGATGCATGAATATCGTTGAACATGTTCGTCACCTCGGGTCGTCGCAGCGCCTCAACTGCGGTTAGTCGTTACTCGAAAATTATCATTTGTAAGTCATTTGTCATTATGCCGGTTTTCCCGAGGTTGGGAAACGTCGATAAAATAATGCGCGCTCAAATAATAAGCATCAAACATCATAAGAATTACGCGAGTCCCCGCCATCAGAGCTTTGGCGCTTATCACAAATGATCCGCGCTCGAAAAGCGACGCGATTTATTTTTTGATCGACATATTGCCGTAACGGATTTTCGCTCAGAAGATTTCCGTCACGTCGATTCATGTATTCGCGACGCTTCTATTAATCGGTCTCGCAATTCGAAGCTGATTACATCGGCGCCCGGAAGGCGGCAATCTGCGTCAAGAGAATTAGACGCGAAGGGAAAAGCAGGGGCGGCGCCGCTGGACGCGGCGCGCGCCCGCCAGGTTTAGCTCTGCAGGAATTCGAGCAGGTCGGCGTTGACCTTGTCGGCTTGCGTCGTGCACATGCCGTGCGGTGCGCCCGCATAGACCTTCAGCGTTGCATTCTTCACGAGCTTGGCCGACAGACGGGCCGAGTCGTCGATCGGCACGATCTGGTCGTCGTCGCCGTGAAGGATCAGCGTGGGCACGTCGATCTTCTTCAGGTCGGCGGTGTAGTCGACCTCGGAGAACTGCTTGATGCACTCATACTGGCCTTTGATCGAGCCGAGCATGCCTTCGCGCCAGAATTCGTCGATCATGCCTTGCGAAATTTTTGCGTTCGGCCGATTGAAGCCGTAGAAGGGCACCGCCAGGTCCTTGTAGAACTGCGAGCGGTTCGCTGCCACATTCGCGCGAATGCCGTCGAACACGGACATCGGCAAGCCGTTCGGATTGGCTTCGGTCTTGACCATGATCGGCGGCACGGCGCCGATCAGCACGGCCTTGGCAACGCGCGACGTGCCGTGGCGGCCAATGTAGTGAGCGACCTCGCCACCGCCCGTCGAATGGCCGACGAGCGTGGCTTCCTTCAGGTCGAGCGCCTCGATCACGGCGGCGAGATCGTCCGCGTAGGTGTCCATGTCATTGCCGTGCGACGGCTGATCCGAGCGGCCATGGCCACGGCGGTCATGAGCGATCACACGGTAGCCCTTCTGCACGAGGAACAGCATCTGCGCGTCCCATGCGTCCGCATCGAGCGGCCAGCCGTGCGAAAAGACGACCGGCTTACCCGAACCCCAGTCCTTGAAAAAAATGCGCGTGCCGTCTTTGGTCGTAACCGTGTTCATGGTGTGTCGCTCTCCGTGCTTTGAGTGAGAAGAATTGCCCGCATGGCTGCTGGCGCCGGCCGTTGCCGCTAGCGCGACGCCCGGCGCTGCGATAGCGGCAACGGCCGCGCCTGCGCCTGCTGCGAGCAGCTGGCGGCGGTTCGCCGATGGAATTGCGGATGAGTTGGCCAAATTTTTTCTCCGTGCCTGTGACGTTGTGATGTGCGTGCCGGCGCAACGTGACGCGGCATCGCAGAGTTGCGAATCCTACGGGCGCGAATATTCCCCGTACTTTCAGATTGCTTAATTGTTGTTAAGGCGGGTGACTGAACGTGTGCCGCCAGTGGCGCGCGCTGGAGAGGCCAGTGCGCTATCAGTCGTGGCGGCCCGACTCGAACAGGAACCACACGCGCTGCTCCGCTTCGTCGATCCAGTTTTCGAGCAGGCTCGCAGTCGCGACATCGCCGTATTCATCGCACAACGAATGCGTTTCGCGCATATAGCCGGCGAGCGCCAGGTTGTCCTCGCGCAGTTCCGCGAGCATGTCGCCGGGCGTGACGAAGTCGGCGTCGTTATCGGCGATACGTTGCAGCTTCGTGATGTGGCCGGCCGAGCGCAGCGTTTTGCCGCCGATCTTGCGGGCGCGCTCCGCGACCGGATCGGTGGTCGCGTAAATCTGGTTCGCCTGGTCGTCGAGCAGCAGGTGATAGTCGCGGAAGTACGGCCCGGACATATGCCAATGAAAGTTCTTTGTCTTCAGATACAGCGCGAATACATCGGCGAGCAGGGTGGTCAATGCGGCGGCGATGTCACGAGTCGCGTCTTCGGTAAGGCGGGTCGGCGTCCTGAGCGATGCCGCGCGATGCGCCGCTGCCTGCTTTGGGTCTTTCATGGCGAGTCCTTGATCGAGGGGTGAGTGGCGCTGCGAGCGTGCCCGTTCGTATGCACATTGAGCGCCCAGTCAGTGTAGGAAGAGCGCGTGTATAAAGTCCTGCAAAAATAATGAAAACTTCTGAGGCGCGTGCGCCACTCGCCGCGATTGTTGTCGCGGACGCGACATGAACCCGTTTTGAGAACCAGCCTCACCAACCAGCATTAAGAACTTGCATTAAGAACTATTAAGGGCTTCGACAAGGACCTGGCAAAGCGCCGTCGATAGACTGCCTCCCAGTTCGACTCGCCATCCAGGCGAGCGCGGCACGTCTCATCAGCCTGCCTGTCCTTTCTCTCACGGAGCCCGCCATGTCCAAAGACCTGTCACCCGGATTCACCCCGGCCGAGGTCGTCTTCTTCAACGGCAAGATCGCGACGCAGGACGAGAAGCGCTCGTTCGCCGATTCGCTCGCCGTCGCGAATGGCCGCGTCATCGCCGCTGGCTCGCGCGATGCCGTGATGCGTCACGGGAACGACGCCACTCGCCATGTCGACCTGAAAGGCCGCACGGTCATTCCGGGTCTGAACGACTCGCACCTGCACATTATTCGCGGCGGTCTGAACTTCAACATGGAGTTGCGCTGGGACGGTGTGCCGTCGCTCGCGGACGCGCTCGACATGTTGCGCAAGCAGGTGGCCCGCACGCCGGCGCCGCAGTGGGTTCGCGTGGTGGGCGGATGGAACGAATTCCAGTTCGCCGAGCGGCGCGGCCCGACGCTCGAAGAGATCAACGCGATCGCGCCGGATACGCCGGTCTTCATCCTGCATCTGTACGACAGCGCGCTTCTGAATGCGGCGGCGCTGCGTGCGGTCGGCTACACGAAAGACACGCCCAATCCGCCGGGCGGCGAGATCCAGCGCGACAAGCGCGGCAATCCGACCGGCATGCTGATCGCGCGGCCCAACGCGGGCCTGCTTTACGCGACGCTCGCCAAAGGCCCAAAGCTCGCGCTGGAAGACCAGCGCAATTCCACACGTCACTTCATGCGCGAGTTGAACCGGCTCGGCGTGACGAGCGCGATCGACGCGGGCGGCGGCTATCAGGCTTATCCGGACGACTACGCGGTCATCATGGAAATGGCGAAGCACAATGAGTTGACCGTGCGAATCGCCTACAACCTTTTCACGCAGAACGCGAAGAAGGAAATCGAAGACTTCGCGAAGTGGGTGAAGATGACGAAGCCCGGCGAAGGCGACGACTTCCTGCGCGTGAACGGCGCGGGCGAGATGCTGGTGTTTTCCGCCGCGGACTTCGAAGACTTCCTGGAACCGCGGCCCGATCTGCCCGACACGCTCGAAGCCGAACTCGAGGCCGTGGTGCGGTTGCTCGTCGCGAATCGCTGGCCGTTCCGTCTGCATGCCACTTACAACGAGTCGATCGAGCGCTTTCTCAATGTGTTCGAGCGCGTGAACGCGGACATTCCGTTCGACGGCCTGCGCTGGTTCTTCGACCATTGCGAGACCATCACGCAGAAAAACATCGAGCGGGTGCGCGCGCTCGGCGGCGGCATCGCGATCCAGCACCGTATGGCCTATCAGGGCGAGTACTTCATCCAGCAATACGGCGAAGAGGCAGTCAAGCACACGCCGCCTATCCGCCAGATGCTCGACGCGGGTCTGCCGGTCGGCGCGGGCACGGACGCCACGCGCGTCGCCAGTTTCAATCCGTTCGTATCGCTGTACTGGATGGTGTCGGGCAAGACGGTTGGCGGCACGGCAATGTATTCGAGCGCGAACAAGCTCGATCGCATGGAAGCGCTGCGCCGCTATACGGTCGGCAGCGCCTGGTTCTCGAGCGAGGACGACCGCAAGGGCGCGCTCATGCCGGGCCACTTCGCCGACTTCGCTGTGCTGAGCGACGACTACTTCAGCGTCGAGGAAACCAGCATCAAATACCTCGAATCGGTAATGACGGTGGTGGGCGGCAAGGTCGTCTATGCGGCCGACGAGTTCGCGCCGCTCGCACCGCCCGATCTGCCGGTGAGCCCGTCGTGGTCGCCAGTGGCGGAGTTCGGCGGCTATAGCCGCTATAAGCCGACCGCCGTCGCCTGCGTGGACGGCTGCGTGAATCTGTGCGGCGTGCATGCGCATGCGCATGGCTGGGCATGGCGCAAGAACGTGCCCGTCAGCGATTCCAACGGCTTCTGGGGTGCGCTCGGCTGCAGCTGCTTCGCGTTCTGACGCGCGGCGCGCTGCTCTACTTGCCCCGACCTTCATCGTGCCTTGCCGTAAGCGGGAATCACTATGCCGACTCTGACCGATGGCGTGCTCTATGGGCTCGGCATTCTGGTTCTCGACTTCCTCGCTTGGCGTTTCATGGGCCGCCGCAATGCGAACGCGCGGCTCGCGTTGCGCGTGATCATGTTTGGCCTGTCGAGCTATGTGCTCTTCACGCACGGCATGAATCCGCTGCGCGAGGCGCCGTGGGACGCGGAGCCCGTGCGCCATCTGCTCGCGCAGATTCTCGAAGTGATCTGGTGGCTGCAGGGAGCGCGGCTCGTGACCGTCGTGCTCGATCGAATGGTACTGCCCGAGACCTGGCACAAGGAGCGTCTGTTTCAAGACGTGCTCGGTGCTCTCGTGTTTCTGGCCGCCACGGTCGGCGCGATCGCGTTCGTGTTGCAGCTGCCGGTGCGCGGGCTGCTTGCGACTTCCGGAGCGGTTGCGGTGGTGCTGGGTCTCGCGATCCAGAGCACGCTGAACGACGTGTTTTCCGGCGTGGTGCTGAACGCGACGCAGCCGTTCCGCATAGGCGACTGGATCACCATCGGCGAAGTGGAAGGCAAGGTAGTGGAAAGCAACTGGCGCGCGACGAGCCTGTTGAACGGGCAGGGCAACATCGTCGTGATCCCGAACAGCGTGGCGGCACGCACGAACATCGTCAATGCGAACCAGCCAATGGATACGCATGGCGTGAGCGTGTTGCTGCCGGTGAAACCGTCGATTCGTCCGGCGACTGTCCTGCAGGCGTTGATGCATGCTGCCGCCAGCTCGCCCGAGGTGCTCGCCGAGCCGAAGCCGCTCGTGAGCGTGAAGCGCGCCACTAACGACGCGATCGAGTACGAGATCGTCTGCTACGTCGACGCATGGAACAAGAAAATCGGCGTGCGCAACGACCTGTATGACCTCGCGCACCGGCATCTGCTTTCACGCGGCGTGGTGTTGCGGCCATTGTCGGTAGCGGAACCCACCGGTGAGCCCACGGACGAAAAGCAGCGGCTGTTGCGCAACGTCCTGATCTTCCAGACGCTCGACGACGCGGAGATCGCCGAGCTCGCCGGCCAGCTGACGCTGCACGAGTTCGATGTCGACGACACGATCTATACCGCCGCCGACGAAGGCGGCCATGAGTTGCACATTCTCGCGCGCGGGGTTGCCAGGGCCGTCGTGCAGAAAGACGGCGGCGAGGCTGAACTGCGCAGGCTCGCGCCGGGCGACTCGGTGGGCCAGTCGGGAATACTCGCCGGCGTGAGAACCGGGGTAGTGGTGCGCGCGCTCACACGCGCCACGGTGTTCCGGCTCGACAAAAGCGCACTTACTCCGATCCTCGCACGGCGCCCCGAAGTCGCGCGGGAAATGTGCCGCTTGCTCTCGGTCCATCACGAAAGCGAAAAGATGCTGCTCGCGACATCGGTCACCGCAGATGAAGGCAGTGGCGGCCTGCTGCAATGGATCCGCGATGGCGTGCGGCGCTTTCACGAGCTTGCACTGTGAGGGCCGGGCCATTCGAATTCAGCTTTCGCTTAAGGCTTTTTAAGGTCGCGCCAAAGCTTTTATCGACGGCAATCGGTACGCTGAATGGGATTGGAAGGCGGCCCCGTAACGAGCCGCCATGCGCTGCATCGTGCGCAAACGAGGGCCCGCTGGCGACGAGGCTCGCGCAGATCGCTGGCGGTCGGCATAGGGAGGAGGTGACATGAAGAAAACCATTGCGGGCATCGACATGCCCGACAGTGCGATGGCCCGTGGGGCAACCGAACGGATTCGCGCGACCGAGTCTGCGTTGATGTTCCATCACGCGCAGCGGGCGTTTCTGTTCGGTGCGCTGACTGGCTATCGCGAGAACATGGTTTTCGACATGGAACTGCTTTATGTGGGCGCGATGTTTCATAACGTCGGCCTGAATAGCGCGCATCGGCGTTCGTCGTGCCGCTACGAAGTCGATAGCGCGAACGCCGCGCGCGATTTCATGCGTGAGCATCGGGCGGCGGCAAGTGCAATCGATGAAGTATGGATGGCGATTGCATTGCACACGACGCCGGGCATTCCCGAGCATCTCGCGCCGCTCGTCGCGTTGCTCGCCGCAGGCGTGCAGATGGACGTGCGCGGCGCGCGCTACGACGAATACGCCGTCGACGAGCGTGACGAAGTCGTGCAGGCGTGTCCGCGCGAAGTGGGTTTCAAGAAGCGGATTCTCGAGGAATACGCTCGCGGCATGGAACATCGTCCGCAAACGACGTTCGGCACGGTCAACGCCGACGTGCTCGACCGGTGGGATCCGAATTACCGGCGTCTGAATTTTTGCGGGCTGGTGCTTGGTTCGGAATGGCCGAACTGACCCGCCCTGGATAGGAGATTGGCATGGGCTACATCATTTCACTGGGAGTCGGCTTCGGCGTCGGACTCCTCTACTGGCTGCTCAAGGTGCAGTCGCCGGCGCCACCGCTGATCGCGCTCGCCGGCCTGCTCGGCATGGTGCTCGGCGAGCACGCGATACCTGTGGTGAAGGCACAATTCTTCGCACAGAGCGCGGCGGTGGAGGCGGCGTCGCCCTCGTCGACACTGCCGGTTGCCGCGCCGATGCCTGACAGCTCCACGCAAAAGCCAGGCGCGCCCGGCGCCACGAAACAGGGCGGTTGATTGCAGATCGAGGCGCAGGTCCTGATCTGAAGCCATGACTCAAAGCCTTGGCTCAACCGCTGGCCCGCTCCCTGGTGCAACCCGTATCCACTGGACCCGTATTGCACTCGAATTCTTCCAACATCATCAGGTAGATCACATGATCCATTTGCTTCAGCGTTTCCGTCCTCTCGCGGCGGTTTCCGCCGCGTTGCTGATCGGCCTCGCGCCGCTCACATCCGCTCACGCCGATGCCGGCCCGCCCGAAGTCGCAACCGCAAACACCGCGCTCGCCGCGCGCCAGCCGGATGTATCGGTCGGTCCGCAATACGACACGACGCACGTGTATGTGGCGTCTGCGGATCTGGACGCGTTCGTCAACAGCTTTATCGCGACGTTCGGCGGCAAGGCGTCGCCGCGCGCGGTGTTCACCGTCACGCCGACGCCGAGCAAGACCGCGTCGCAATATGTGCAGACGCCGGTCGGCATGCTGTCGGTGTTCGGCTTCGAAACGCCGGTTCCGTATCCGTTCGGCAATGAGCGCACGGGTTATCTGGTCACGAACATCGATCAGGCGGTGAAGGCCGCACGCGCGGCGGGCGCGGATGTGCTCGTGGACAGCTTCGACGACCCCATTGGCAAGGACGCGATCATTCAGTGGCCGGGCGGTCTTACGATGCAACTCTACTGGCACACGAAGGCGCCGAACTATGCGCCGCTGCAGAGCGTGCCGGATAACCGCGTGTATGTGTCGCGCTACGAGGCGAACAACTTCGTGCGCCGCTGGCTGCACTTTTCGCACGGCAAGATCGTCTCGGACAATCCGCGCGCCGACGCCGGCGTGATCGGCCGCCCGGGCGAAACGATCCGCGAGATTCGCATCGCCTCGGGCTTTGGCCGCATGGTGGTGTTCGTCACCGACGGCAAGCTGCCGTTCCCGTTCGGCCGCGAGACGACCGGCTATGGTGTCGACGATCTTGCACAGACGCTGCAGCGCGCGCAGGCGGCTGGCGCGAAGGTGGTTTATGCGCCGTATAACAGCGCAACGGGCAAGACGGCAGTGCTCGAATTCCCGGGCGGATATATCGCCGAAGTGCACGATGGCCGGTAAAGCGCGCGCAATCACAGCGCTGCTGACAGTGGAGCCGCGTCGGCCGCGTTCGTCAGGGCGAGCCGCGCGGGCGCGGCTTGGGGGGAGCGTCGCGCTGGGTGCGTGGCTGCTCGGCAAGCGGCCCGCAGCGAGCCTCAAGGCCAGCCTCAGCGCACGGCTCATGGCTGCGGGGCTTACCCTGGGGCTCACGGCGGGCCTCACAGCGGCACTGCCGGCAATGGCAGCCGACACCGCGCTCGGCAGCGCCGACGACACCGCGGCCGTGAGCGCTCCGGCGGCAAGCACCTCGTGCGCGCGCCCGACGGTGATGTTCAACCGCTGGCAGGAAAACTGGTCGGCGCTTGCGAATCCTTGCGTGCCCAAGCGCCCGTTCGACTCGCTCAAGTACATTCCGCTGTTCGGCAATCCCGACGCGTACGTGTCGCTCGGCGTCGTGCTGCGCGAGCGGCTCGAAATGAACGACGCGCCGCTCTTCGGTCTCGGCGCGGGGCACGACGATACGTATCTGCTGCAACGCCTCGAAGTGCATGCGGACGTGCGCCTCGGTCCTCACGTGCAGATCTTCACCCAGTTCGAGGACGCCCGTCCGTACGGCAAGGACAATGTCACCCCGGTCGACAAGAATCCGCTCGACTTGCGCCAGGCTTTTGTCGCTATCGTCGAGCCGCTCGGCCCGGGCGTCGTGAAGTTCCGGGTCGGCCGTCAGGAGATGGCGTTCGACTTGCAGCGCTTCATCTCCGTGCGCGACGGCCCGAATGTACGCCAGGCCTTCGACGCGATCTGGGCCGACTACGAGACGGGTTTGTGGCGTTGGATCGCGTATGCGACGCAGCCGGTGCAATACCGCGACAACAGCGATTTCGACGACGTGTCGAACCGGCATCTGACGTTCAGCGGCGTGCGCGTCGAGCGCAAAGCGGTCGGCCCCGGCGACGTATCCGCGTATTACTCGCGCTACAACCGCAGCAACGCGCGTTTTCTCGACGCGACCGGCGACGAACACCGCGATGTGTTCGATGCACGCTATTCGGGCACGCTGAACCACGTCGACTGGGACATCGAGACGATGTATCAGTCGGGGCATGTAGGCACGAAGACGATCGGCGCATGGGCGGTCGGCTCGCTCGCGGGCTATACGTTCGCGTCGACGCCGTGGACACCGCGCGTCGGTATTCAGGTGGATGCGGCTTCGGGCGACACCCATCCCGGCGATGGCCGCGTCGGCACCTTCAATCCGCTCTTTCCGAACGGCTACTACTTCGCGCTTGCGGGCTACACCGGCTATACGAACCTGATCCACGTGAAGCCGTCGCTGATCATCAAGCCGACGAGCAAGCTCTCGCTGCTCGCGGGCGTCGGCCTGCAATGGCGCGAGACCACCGCCGACGCTGTCTATCAGCAAGGCTCGGCGGTCGTGCCGGGCACGGCGGGGCACGGCTCGCGCTGGACCGGTTTCTATACCCAGTTGCGCGCCGACTGGGCAGTCACCGCGAATCTCGCGGCGGCGCTCGAAGCCGTGCATTTTCAGGTGGGTCCGTCGCTGCGCGAACTGGGCGCGCGCAACGCCGACTACATCGGCGCGGAACTGAAGTTCGGATGGTAGCGGGTAGGTAAGTAGCGGCTGATATCGGATCGATTGAGGCCGTCACGAAAACAAAGGTCATCGTTATGAGCACTTCCGGTTTATCGCCCGATGTGGCGCAACCGTCCGAGCTGGAGTTCCCGTATTCGTCGCTCGAATACCGGCAACATCAGATGTTCCCGCGTTTGTCGCCTGCGGAAATTCAAAGCTTGCGCCGCTTCGCGCGGCCGATGAGCTTCAAGGCAGGCGACCTGATCTTCGAGACCGGGCAGGTCGCGCTGGGGCTTTTCGTGTTGCTGCATGGCCGAGTGCGGATCTTTTCGCGTGACAGCTTCGGCCGCTCGACACTCGTCACCGAGCACGACGACGGCCATTTCATGGCGGAGATGGCGCAGCTTTCCGGCAAGCCCGCGCTCATCGACGGCCTCGCTCTGACCGATGTCGAGACGCTCGTGATCGAACCCGAGCGTCTGCGAGCGCTGATCGTCGCCGATGCGCAACTCGGCGAGCACATCATGCGCGCGCTGATTCTGCGTCGGCTCGGACTGATCGAGCAGGGGCTCGGGCCGATCATCGTCGGTAATGGCGACGACGCACGCCTCGTGGGCCTGCAAGGCTTCCTGCGGCGCAATGCTTATCCGGCGACCGTGATCGACGCGCGTTCCGATCCCGAAGCCGTGACCCTGCTCGGCGGCATGACGACCGGCCCTGGCGACTTTCCGCTCGTGTTCTGCCCGAACGGGCATGTGCTGCGCGCGCCGGACGAGGCGCAACTCGCTTCGTGCCTCGGACTCGTGCCGACCTTCGAGCAGTCGCACAGGTACGACGTTGCGATCGTCGGCGCGGGTCCGGCCGGACTGGCGGCGTCGGTCTATGCGGCCACCGAGGGACTCTCGGTGGCCGTGTTCGATCAGCGCGCGCCCGGCGGCCAGGCCGGCGCGAGCTCTCGCATTGAAAACTATCTCGGCTTTCCCACCGGCATCTCCGGGCAGGCGCTCGCCGCGCGTGCGTTCCAGCAGGCGTTGAAGTTCGGCGCGCACCTCGCCATTCCCGGCAAGGTCACGGAAGTAACGCGGCAAGACGGGATGTTTGTGCTGACGCTCGTCGACGGCCAGCGCATCAGCGCGCGCACGGTCGTGGTGGCGAGCGGTGCCGCATACCGCAAGCCGACAGTGCCGGGCTTCGAACGTTTCGAGGGACGCGGCACGTATTACTGGGCGTCGACCATCGAAGCGAAGCTCGTCAAAGGCCAGGACATCGTGCTGATGGGAGGCGGCAACTCGGCGGGCCAGGCTGTGGTGTTTCTCGCGAACTTCGCGCGCAGCATCCGCATGCTGATTCGCGGCCAGGACCTCAACGCGAGCATGTCGAAGTATCTGATCGACCGCATCGGCTCGCTGCCCAATGTCTCGTTGTGTACGGGCTGCACGCTGCGCGCGCTCGAAGGCGACGAAGCAGGTCTCACGCATCTTCGCGTGCGTCACGAAGCGAGCGGGGAAGAGGAAGTCCTCGCTTCGCGGCATCTCTTTCTCTTTATCGGCGCCGAGCCGAAAACGGATTGGCTCGCCGCAAGCGGCGTCGAACTCGACAATCGCGGCTTTCTCTTGACCGGCATGGGGAGAAGCGGGCAGGGCGCGTCGGCGGCCAGTGCGCACTATCCGCTCGAAACCAGTGTGCCGGGCATGTTCGCGGTCGGTGACGTGCGCTCGGATTCCGCGAAACGTGTCGCCGCCGCGGTCGGCGACGGCGCGGCCGTAGTCGCCCAGATTCATGCGTACCTGAGCCAGTCGACGAAGCTCGCGGCCAATCCCTGACGGAGCAGACGATGAAGTCGATTCAACGTAGCGCAATCCTGCATGCGACGGGCTGCTGCGTGCTGCTATTGAGCGTCGTCACGAGCCTGTGGAGCGGCGTGGCGTTTGGCGCCGCGCCTCAGGTGAGGACTCAGGGCCCGGGCTTCTACCGGATCATGCTCGGCGGCTTCGAAGTGACCGCGCTGCTTGACGGCACGCATCCGTTTCCAATCGACACCGTGATCGAAGATGTTCCGAAGGCGGAGATTGCGCGCGACCTGGATCGCGATTTCCTGCACGCGCCGGTGCAAGGCTCGATCAACGCGTTCCTGATCAACACGGGCTCGAAGCTGATTCTCGTCGACTCCGGCGCGGGCGTGCTTTATGGCGATTGTTGCGGCAAGCTGCTCGCCAATCTGCGGGCGGCCGGTTATCGGCCCGAACAGATCGACGAGGTGCTGCTGACGCATCTGCACAAGGACCATGTGGGCGGCATCGCGACGAGCGGCGCAATGGCCTTTCCTCATGCTGTCGTGCGCGTGAGCCAAACCGAAGCCGACTACTGGTTGAACCCGGATAACAAGTCCAAAGCGCCGGCCTTTCTCAGCACTTTTTTCGACGCCGCCAGTGCGAGCGTCGCCCCCTATATCGCGGCGGGCCGCTTCAAGCCTTTTCAAGGCGATGTCGAGCTCGACCCAGGCATTCGCGCCGTCGCGCTCGATGGACACACGCCCGGCCACACCGGCTATCTGGTGCAAAGCGGCGCGAATCGTCTGCTCGTGTGGGGCGACATCGTGCATGTGGCGGCAATCCAGTTGCAGAACCCGACGGCATCGGTCGAATACGACACCGATGCCGGCGCGGCCCAACGTTCGCGACGCACCGCACTCGAACTCGCTGCGAGCGAGCGTTATCTGATCGGCGCCGCGCATATCGCCTTTCCGGGCCTCGGGCACATCAGACAGAACGGCAACACGTACGACTGGGTGCCGGTCAATTACGAAGCGGCGCCGGCTCAGTGAGGCAGCGTAGCCGGGCGACGCTGACAGCCGCTTCTGTTATGGGCGCTGCGCCAACTTTCGAGGAGAATCACGATGCACATCGAAGCCCCCGCCACGCAATGCACGAATGCACCGAGGTACGAAGCGGGCGTGCATCATGACGCTTGCCGCATAGCGCACGACGATCACGCGGCCACGCACGACGAGAGCCTTGCGCCCGTATGGAGTCACGTGATCAAGCGGCTCCTTGCCGGCTATTGCGGCGAAGCGGAAGGCGAAGCCTATCTTGCACCGCCGCTTACGCGCGAGGCCGCCAATGAACCCTCGCGGCACCGGCAGGTCGAGGTGATCGAGCGCCTGTCCGAGACGTCGATCGCTGTTCTCTGGCAGGACGCCACGCTATGCCGTTACGCGGACCAGGTGTGGATCAGTTGCCGCGCCAGACTGAAGGGGCGCTGCGCGGTGAGCGGGGCGACGATCCGCCGTAACGATCTGATCTACAAACCGAGGGTGCGCAGCGCAGTCCCGGTTAACGCGGCCGCGATGATTCTGGCATCGGTCGTCGACCTGCAGCATCCGCTCGTTCAATACAAAAATTTTGAACGATAGCTTCAGTTTTTTCCGCGCATGCGAAGTTGCGGTTAGTCTAGACTTCGGGGACTCATCGCCGGGCCGCAATTGCCCGGCAGCTTCTCCACCGGTTGCGTCCTGGATACCGCCTCATGATTCGCATCGGACCTCTTCAAGTGGATCTTGCCAGTCGGGAACTGCTTCTCGACGGACAACCCGTGCGCATCGGCAGCCGCGCATTCGACATGCTGGCCGTGCTGATCGCCGCGAAGGGCGAGCTCGTGTCGAAGAACGACATGTTGAAAGAGGTGTGGCCCGACACCATCGTTGAAGAGAACAATCTTCAGGTTCATATGTCCGCGCTGCGCAAGGTGCTGGGCGACAGCCGCGGACTCATCCAGACCGTGTCGGGCAGGGGCTACAGGCTCGTCGCAAGGCAGTCGCCGCTGCCGCCCGCCAACGGCGTCAACCAACCCGATTACCGCGCGAACGATGACCGGCAGGTTCGTTCCGCCGGTCATGTGCCACACAATCTGCCCGCGAGTTTTTCGCCGCTGATCGGCCGCGATGGGGCGCTGCGCGACGTCGCGCGAACGCTCGCGTCGGCGCGGCATGTCACGCTTCTCGGCGCGGGCGGCATCGGCAAGACACGCCTCGCAGTCGAAGCCGCGCGAGCTCTGCTCGACCAATATCCGGACGGCGTCTATCTGGTCTCGCTTGCGTCCACCTCGGACGCAAACAGCGTACTGGCGATGTTCGCTGCGAGCGTGGGCGTGAGCAAGGCGAGCGGTCCGCTCACGCTGACGCGGGTCAGCCGGGAGTGGGGCGAACGGCGCGTGCTGTGCGTGCTCGACAACTGCGAGCACGTGCTCGGCCCCGCTGCGGAACTCGCTGAGGCACTGCTCAATGCGGGCCCTGGCGTGCGTGTTCTCGCAACGAGCCGTGAGCCGCTGCGCGTCACCGAAGAGCATTTGTATTGGGTCGCCTCGCTCGACGTTCCCGCGCACGACGATCAAGGTCAGCACGTGCTTCAGTGCAGCGCAGTGCAGCTATTCATGTCGCGCGCCCGCGCAATGGACGCGCGGCTATCGTCCGACGAGCGAAGCATTCAGCTGACCGGCACAGTGTGCCGCCGGCTGGACGGCATACCGCTCGCAATCGAACTGGCGGCGGCCCGCGCGGCGATACTCGGCATAGAAACGCTCGCGGATCATCTCGACGATCGCTTCAATATGCTCACGGGCGGCAATCGTACGGCGCTGCCACGGCATCAGACGTTGAAGGCCACGCTCGACTGGAGCCACGGGCTGCTCGACGACGCGGAGCGCGCAACGCTGCGCAGGCTCGGCATTTTCGTCAACAGCTTTTCGATGGACGCGGCCATCAGCGTCGTGACGGACATCGGCTTGCGCGAACAGGAGGTGATCGCGGCACTGTCGGGCCTCGTCGAAAAATCGCTGGTCGTCGCCAACGTGGAACGCGGCCGCGCGAGCTACCGGCTGCTCGAAACCACTCGCACGTACGCACTGCAAAAGCTCGACGACAACGGCGAGCGGCGCGCGGTCACGCTCAATCACGCGCGCTATTTCACCGGCTTGCTGGAGCGCTACATGTCGGCCGAAGCACGCTCCGAGGAAGCCGACGCCGACCGTTGGCATTCGCGTATGCGCGAATGGCTCGACGATCTGCGCGCGGCGCTCGGCTGGGCGCTTTCGTCGAAGGGCGATGACGCGCTCGCAGAGAAGCTCGCGGTCAAAGTGGTCGCGCTGCTGTACGAACTGTCACTCGTCGACGAATGCTGCGCGTGGGCGCGGCGCGCGCTTGATAGCGTTGCGCGAACGCATGGCGGCTCGGGCTCGACTCGGCATCTGCGAGTTCGCATGCAACTGCTCGCCGCGCTCGGTGCGGCGCTCGTCTATGTGAATGGACCGAACCGCGAAACGCTCGCGATCTGGGCCGAGGTGCTTGCGCTGGCCATCGCGCTCGGTGACCACGCATTCGAAGCGCGCGCGTTGTGGGGTATGTGGAACGCGAGCCAGTCTTCAGGCGCGGCGCGAAATGCACTTGCGTTCGCGCATCGATTCGCGTCGCTCGCGGCGCAGACGGGCGACGCAAGCAACGACATTCTTGCTTCGCGCCTTCTCGGCATCGCGTCGCACTACGCTGGCGACCAGCAACAGGCGCGCGCGTCACTCGAACGGTTTCTTCAGCACACTGACACGCTGCAGCACGGCCTGCCGCTCGGGCAGTCGATCGACCAGGGCGTAGTGGGGCGCGCCACGCTTGCGCGTCTGCTGTGGTTCCAGGGCTCGCGCGACGAGGCGCTCGATCTGGCCGAAGCCTGTGTTGCGAGCGCGTGCGCGCAGGACCAGGCCATCGTCACCTGCTACGTGCTGGTCGAAGCGGAGATCCCGCTTGCGCTGCTGTCGGGCAAACGCGAGCGCGCGGCTGAAGCAATTGCGTTGCTGCGCGATGTGTCGGCTCGTACGGGTCTCGGTGTATCGCAGGCATGCGGCCGTGCTTTCGACGAGTATCTGCGCTCGCTCGAGGACGTGAGCCCCGAGCGGCTGAATGCGTTTCGCGCCGCTCTCGACGAGCTCGACGCGCTGGAGTACGGTGCTCAACGCGCGTTGCTCGTCGCGCGGTACGGTCTTGCATTGGGGCGCGCCGGGCGACGCGACGAGGCAATCGCAGCGGTGACGCGAGCCTTGGCGCAGTGCGACGAATGCGGCGATCACTGGTATGTGGTCGAACTGCGGCGCGCGTACGGCGAACTGCTTTTGCTCGGCGCTGCAGGCTCGCCGCCAGGTGGCGATGTCGTCACGGATGCCGAGGCTTGCCTGACCGCCGCGATGGAAGAATCGCTCGCGCAAGGGTGCCGGTCGTTGCAATTGCGCGCCGCGACGAGTCTGGGCCAGTTGTGGTGGGCGCAAGGACGCGCTGCCGACGCGGTGCGTCTGGTCGAATCTGCGTGCGCGAGGCTAAGCCAGGGGCGCGATCTCGAGGACTTCGCGGCCGCGCAACAACTGCTCGATGCCGCGAGAGTTGCGTCCCGGGTCGTGACGCCGTGCGTGGACAGACAGGGCGATGTGGACCTGCGTCTGAATCCGCGCCTGAATCCGCATCTGAACCCGCGTCTGCCGAAGCGTACCCGGCAGAAAGTCAGCGAAGGCCGCTAGCCTGCGCCGAGCGGTTGGGTCGCACTGCGTGGCATGGCTTTCGCCATGTCACGCGTTCACTTGCGTCTGCTGCATCTGCTGTTGTACCGCTTTGTCGATCAGATCGGGCTGGTCCAGCCGATCGACCCACCAGCGCAGTGCCTTACCCGTCTCGTCGTCGCGCCACGCCAGATAAAAGTGCGTGACGTCACGCATGCCGAGCACTTCTTTCTGAATGAGTTCACCGCGCCTGAGCGCGTCGATCGCGAGGCACTCCGGAATCGTGCCCGCAGCAAGCCCGCGCAATTGCGCGGCGAGCTTCGTTTCGAGTGTGGGCACGGTCAGCACTTCCTGATTAGCCGCAAGCGCAATGGTGCGCGGTGCGAGATCGCGCGACGTATCGCCAATTGCAACCGCGCGATGCCGTGCGACTACATCGAGCGTGAGCGGCCCAGGCAGCGACGCAAGCGGGTGCTGCGGCGCCACCACGAACACGTGCCGCAGCGAGCCAATAGGCTTCGCGACGAGATTCGGAATTGGCGGCGGATCGCCCGCGGCGCCGACGATCAGATCGGCACGGCGTGTAAGCAGCGCATCCCACGAACCGCCCAGCACTTCTTTGGACAGATGCAGGCGCGTGTCGAGCTTCAGCCCGTAAAACTCGTCGACGTGATCCCACAGCAGCGCGAATGGAATGATTTCGTCGACGGCGACGTACACGTCGGACTCCCAGCCTTGCTCGATGCGCTTTGCCTTGCATTCCAGGTCTTCCGCCGCGGCCAGAAGACGGCGGCCTTCCTCGACGACCACGCGCCCCGCATGCGTGAGGGTGGCGCGCCGGCCGCTGCGGTCGAACAGCTTGACGCCAAGATCAAGCTCGAGTTTCTGCACGAGATAGGTTAGCGACGAAGGCACCTTATGCAGTGTTTCGGCGGCGCTTGCAAACGTGCCAGTTCGATCGACGGCGTCGAGTACCTGGAGAACTTCAAAGGAAAGGTTCATGGCGAAGAGCAAAATCCATCTGGGCCGGACGGCTGAAGCGCCCAGCATACTGGATTTCATCGCGTTCGCGGGTATCTCGCCGTTGCGCTTCTCGTCCCGCTTCTCGTCCCGCTTGTCGTACCGCTTGTCGTACCGCTTGTCGTACCGTCACGCAATGCGGCTGTTTGACGACAGCGAGGCTTGCATGGCGGTGGACCCATGTCCCGGCCTCTGCGCAGGCACATTTGCAGCGCGCTTCGCGAGCCTTTCGAATTCGGTCACGTCGTGACTGCAGAATATAGTCACAGCGGACTCGCGTTGCGCGAGTTCGCGTAAGCGCCGCTGATTGTCGAAACGCGCAGTGCGGTCCTTCTCCAGCATCCACTGATACATGCGCAGTCCCGGCGTGCAATGCGGATTCGCGTGCATCTCCGCGTGATAAAAGTAGGCATCCGCGGCGTTGAAAAGCCACTGCTCGCCAGTCGTGTTCACGGCGATCCCCGCATGCCCGAACGTATGTCCACGCAACGGAACGACGAGTAGTTCAGGCGGCAGTCCGTCGAGTTGCTGCACTCGCGAGAAGCCGTTCCACGCTTCGCCTGCGCTTGCCTGATACACGCGCCAGTTCCCTGAAGTGGACCACTGTTGCGGACGAAAACGCTGGCGGTCCATCCACGTCTTTTGCTCGAACGCGTAATCGCGCTCCACTTGCAACATATGCACGGTCGCATGCGGAAAATCGTCGAGACCGCCGGCGTGATCGAAGTCCAGATGACTCAGCACGATATGCGTGACGTCGCGTGGACTGAATCCGAGACGCTGAATCTGGCGGATCGCAGTCATCTCCTCGCGGAAATCGGGACTCACGAGCCCGAGAAAGAAACGGCTGATACGCGAGCGCGGATCGGCGACGTCGCGCAGCCCGAAGCCGGTGTCGACCAGCACGAGTCCCGCGGAGGTCTCGACAAGCAGGCAGTGGCAGGTGAGCAGCCCGCGCTCGGCGAGCGACCGGGTGCGCCCGTCCATCAGGCGGCCGCCCAACGGACAGGTGGAGATGCAGTTCAGATGGTGCACGATCATCGCTTTTCTACCAGAGCGGGAAGGTTCCGCAAACTGGCGCAAGCGATATACCCGGCCGCGCCCGTTACGCCGTTATCTCGACATGTGCTGCGAGGCGCGCTGCAAAAACGGTGCACACACGCGTGCGTCTTTTTCCACGCTCAAGACAGCGCGTCGCCGACGCGGTACATTTGAAGTCCGCACAAAAAATCACGGAGACAAATGTGGGACGCTATTCAGAGGACCAGCTTGACGAGTTCGCCGCGGCGTTCGAACGCGACGGAATGGTCGTATTGAGAAACCATTTTCCGGCGGAAAAGCTTCGCGCATGGGCCGAGGCTTTCGAACCGTTGCTCGACGAGCGGCTTGCATCCAAAGCGACGGCCGTACGCGGCGAAAACCGGCATTACATCACGCTGCCGTTTACCGGCGTGTTTGCCGACGAAACCATCTTTTGCGATGCGGACGTGCTCGCGATAGTCGAGCGCGTGGCCGGTGACGATCCTGTCATGTGCCAACTCGCCACCGACACGCCGCTCAACGGCTCCACTTATCAGGACGTGCACCGCGACACGCCGGCGCTGTTCGACGGCGAGCCGGAAACGCCTTCGTTCCAGCTTGCAGTGAACTTCCCGTTATGCGATGTCACGCTGGAAAACGGTCCCTTCGAGACCACGCTCGGCACGCATCGTATGCGCTCGGAGGAGGCGTTGCAGGCGTGGCGCGAAGGGCGCGTGCCATTGCAGGCGATTCCAATGAAGCTGGGCGATGTGATGATTCGCGACGTGCGGGCGCTGCATCGCGGCACGCCGAACAAGACCGACGTCCCGCGTCCAATGGTGGTGATCGGTTACAGCAGAAGCTGGTACTTTCGGCCCGAAGTGCATATCGACGTACCGGCGGCTGTCTACGACCAGCTGAGCGCGCGGGGCAAACGGTTGTTGCGATACATGCCGCGGGTCGAAGAACTGGATACGGCACCCGGTGCCGAGCACTATCGCAAGTTTGCTTATTGACGGGTGTCTTTGCGTTTCGTGTGATGCGTTGGGAGGCGCGGATGCCGGACCGGAAAATCAGCCCCGCGCCTTCCGTGCAAAGTACTCCGCAGCCATTAACCGGAAAGCAATAACGGCCGGATTGTCCTGATCCGCTCGCCAGGCCATGCTCATCTCGGCCTGGATCGAATGCTGCGCAATGAACCGGAATTCCACGTTGTCGTAGTGGAACCGCTGCGCCGACGCGGGCAAAATCGCAACGCCTAGCCCCGCGCGCACGAGCGACAGAATGGTGGGCGTCTGATCGATGTACTGCGCAATATTCAGATTCACGCCTTCGGTCGCGAGCATGCCCATGATGCGGTCGTGAAAGTACTTGCCCTGCGTAGGCGAATGCATGATGAACGGCTGCTCGTCGAGTTGCTTCAATGCGATCTGCTCGAATTGACACAACGTGTGCCGCTTCGGCAGCGCGACGATCAACGGCTCTTCGTCGACGAGAAGGAACTCGAGCTTTTGTCTGGATGGCAACGGCCGGAGAAAGCCGAGATCGATCGCGTTCGCGGCGAACGCCTCGATCTGCGCGGCCGAGACCAGTTCGAGCAATACCACGTCGATCTCGGGCAGCACGTCAGCTGCCGCTACCAGCAATTCGGGGATCAGTTCATAGCCTGCGGCGCCGGTGAAGCCAAGACGCACGCGCCCGGTTTTGCCCTTGCTCGCGCGCCGTACCGTGCTTTCTGCCTGCTCGGCGAGATTGAGCAGACGCGTGGCGTCCGCGAGAAAGACGCGGCCTTCCGTCGTCAGCTTGACCGTGCGGCCAATGCGTTCGAAGAGCATCACGCCCAGGTTGTCTTCGAGTAACTGGATCTGTCTGCTCAGCGGCGGCTGCGTCATGTTCAGCAGCGCAGCCGCGCGCCTGAAGTTCAGTTCTGTTGCCGCCGCAACGAAGCAACGCACTTGTCCGAGATCGAGCATTCTTGTATCGACGTGGATAGGGAAGTCGACGGTCATTATAGGTGCGCACGCTCTCGCTCGATCCGGGCATGGCAGAACAGCCGCTGCGTCACGTCGTGAGGCTGCCTTCTGGACGTTGCCCAGCCAGTGCCTGCGCGAGACTGGCGAGCACCATTTCACCCATCGCCGTGCGCGATTCGACCGTGGCGCTTGCGCGATGCGCCTGCAGCACGACACGGTCCATTTCGAAGAGCGCGGATGGCACATTCGGTTCGTCGACGAACACGTCGAGACCCGCGCCCGCGATTACGCCGCCACGCAACGCGTCGACCAGATCGCTTTCGACCACCAGCTTGCCGCGCGCCACGTTGATCAGGTAACCGTGCTTGCCCAACGCGTCGAGCACCGCGGCATTCACGATGCCTTGCGCCTTGTCGGCGGCGGCCGCGAGCACCAGAAAATCGCAGCCGCGCGCGAGCGACAGCAGGTCGGCAACGAACGGATACGCGACATCGTCCATGCGTCGCAAGTCGGTGTACGTGATCGGGCAATTGAATGCAGTCGCGCGTTGTGCAATTGCGCGACCGACTTTACCCATCCCGACGATGCCTACCCGCTTTCCGCTCAGACGGTGCGACAACGGCAATGCGCCCGGATGCGGATTCTTCTGCCAGTTGCCCGATTTGACGAACTCGTTGCCCGCGCATATTTCGCGGCACACCGCGAGCATCAAACCGATCGCGAGGTCGGCGACATCTTCGGTCAAGGCGCCGAACGTTGCCGTGACCGGAATGCCGCGCGAACGCGCGAATTCGAGGTCTACCGCATCGGTGCCCACGCCGTTCACCGCAATCACCTCCAACGCGGGCAAGCGTTGAATCATGTCGTTCTCGATGCCGGTATGGCCGCCGGTGATCACGCCTCTGATCGACTGGCCGTGCTCGCGGATATACGCGTCCTTGTCGCGTTGTTCGAACAGGCGATGCACGGTATAGAGCGAGGCGAGCGTGTCGTTGATCGAGGGAATCAGAATCGGGTTCAGTTGCAGAATGTTCGGTTTCATTCCGTGCGCTCCTTTGTTGTAGTTGGCGGTCGTCGCGACGCCGTACCCGGCGCACGCATCCAGTCGCAATGTCGGCGGATGATGGGCTTTTTCATTCGCCGCGTCCAATCCCAAAACGCTATCAGTTGATCCACGGATCGACGCGTGAGGGGCGAGCGCTATCGATTCAATTCCGGCATCAATCAATAGCGAGAAAAGATTGGACGGCGTATGGCACCGCGGACAGAATCAAAACCGTCAGAAGGAGCGTTCCTTCGCCCACTTCCCAGCAGGGAAGGGAAATAAGTTTCAAGCACATTGGAGACAAACGTGAAAACGTGCCGCCGTATCGCGCCCATTGCTTTTACGCCCCTTTTCCCGCGCAACACCGTGAGGGGACCGGTATGAACAATGCCGAGGGTGTCGTCGCGGGCGCGAAAGCGCAACCGGTCGCGGAGAAGCGCACCGGCCACCGTTGGATCGTAATGGGGCTGATCTTTTGCGTCTGGGCCATTGCCTGCGCCGATCGCGCCAATTTCGGCATTGCCTTGCCGTACCTGAAGAAGGAATACGGCATTACGAACACGCAGGCGGGACTGATCGTGAGCCTCTTTTCTTTTGCGTACGGATTCGTGCAGATTCCGGTCGGCCTGCTTTATAAACGGCTCAGCGAAAAGACCACCGGCTTTCTGTTTTCGATCTTCATGATACTCACGTCGGTGTTTACTGGCCTCATGGGTACCACGTCGTCGGTGTTTCTGTTGCAGGCATACCGCGTGGGTCTGGGTCTATCGGAAGGCCCGCTGGGTATCGGCTGCACGAACGTGATCAACCGCTGGTTTCCCGCAAAAGAGAAGGGCACGGCGACGGGACTGTGGATCGCGGCGTCGAAGCTCGGTCCTCTGATCGTACCGTCGGTATGCATCGTCGTGATCCAGTTGTGGGGATGGCGAGAAATCTTCTATGTATTCGCTGTGCCAGGCATTTTGCTCGCCATAGTCTGGATGTTCACGGTGACGAACTCGCCGAGCGAGAACCGCTTCTGTTCCGAGGCCGAACAACGCTATATCGCCGACGATACGCCGCGCCAGGCCCACGGCGCGCACACATCGCGGCGCAACGAAGTTGCGCATATTCCGTATCTGGATGCGTTCAATCGTACAAGGCGTGTTGCTCAACTCGAGACGATCCGGCAGGTGTTCGGTTCATGGAATATCCTGGGCGTCGCGATCGGCTACGGTTGCATGATCGGGATCAGCAATATCTTCATGTCGTGGATGCCGACGTATCTCGTGACCGTCAAGGGTTTTGCTTCTGTAAAAATGGGCTTCCTCGCATCGGCGCCATTCATTGGTGCGGTGGCCGGCAACATGCTGGGCGGCGTGATCTCCGACCGCTTGCTGGGTGGCCGCCGCAAGCCGATGATGATGCTCGGCGCGCTCGGCACGATGCTGATGATGCTTCTGCTGATCGACGCGCCCGACAGCGTCGCGTATCTCGGGGTTGCGCTGATACTGGCGGGCCTGATGCTCGGCATCGGCTTTGCAGGCTATTCCGCGTATCCGATGGGACTCGCAACCAAGTCCACGTATCCAGCGGCCTTCGGTATCGTGAACTGCTTGGGCCAGATTGGCGGCGCATGCGCGCCGCTGGTCGTCGGCATTCTGCTCGACAAGTACAGCTGGACGAGCGTGTTTCTTTATATGGTCGGCACCGCGCTGTTGTGCCTGCTGCTGCTCTTCAGCGTGATCGAACCGATTGCCGCGGGGCGTGGTGATAGCGCCGACGGAAAAGCGAAATAGGAGCGTGGGTAGTGGCCGCGGGCGGCCCACGCGACCACCACGTCGTAGCTATGCTCGAAAAAACGTGGTGAGCGCTTAGTCGAAATCGAACACGTCGAAAATCGAACGCTTCTTCTTTTGCGTTCGATAACCCGAGCGATGATCGTCGTACCGGCGGTCACTGTCGTAAGCTCGATCATGCTCCCGGTGGTCATGGCGGCTTGCGCGCGCAGCACTGCGCGAGCCGGTCTCCGCGGTGTCTTGCGCGATCAGCTTGTCGAGCTCGCCACGATCCAGCCATACGCCGCGGCAGTTGGGGCAATAGTCGACCTCGACCGAGCGACGCTCGGTCATGAGCAGATCAGTTGTCTTGCAAGCAGGGCATTTCATGGTGTCGCTCCTTATAGTACAAGTACAAAGACGCCGGGTGCCCGATCCGACACGCTACCTGATCGGGCGGGAAAACGCCGATCCGGTTATTCACCGGTACCGATTGCGCGTTTGGTTTTCGCGCGGCGCACCAGCATGTTCACCGCCTCGACGAACGCGGAGAACGCCATCGCCACATAGATGTAGGCCTTCGGCACATGCGTTCCAAAGCCCTCTGCAATCAGCGTCATGCCGATCACGAGTAGAAAGCTCAATGCGAGCGTCACAATGGTCGGGTTGCGCTCGATAAACTGCGACAGCGGACGAGCAGCGAACAGCATCGCCATAACGGCGCTAATGACCGCGAGAAACATGATCGGCAAATGCTCGGTCATGCCGACAGCCGTGATGATGCTGTCTACCGAAAACACGATATCGAGCACCAGAATCTGGCCGATTGCGCCAGCGACGGTCAACTGGACAGTGCTGCCCGCGCTGCTGCGTTCCTCTTCCGCGTGAACCACGTGGTGATGCAGCTCACGCGTTGCCTTCCACACGAGGAAGAGACCACCGCCGAGCAGAATAAGATCGCGCCACGAGAACGCGTGGCCGAGCAGGGTAATGGCGGGCGCGGTCAACTGCGCGATCCAGGCAACCGTACCGAGTAGCCCGAGTCGCAGCCCTAGCGCGAGCATGATGCCGAGACGCTGCGTGCGAGCGCGCTGCGCCTCGGGCAGCTTGTTGCTGAGGATCGAGATGAAGATGAGGTTGTCGATGCCGAGCACGATCTCCATCACGACCAGCGTGAGGAGCGCAATCCACGCGGCAGGGTCGGCAGCGAGTGTGAGCAGGGTGTCCATGGTGTACGTCTGCTTATAAATGGATGACGTTGGAATAACGCTCATGATCGCCGCGCTCGGTGATCGGATAAACCAGTGTTAATCTGAGAGATAGATCGGTTTTTCCGAAGTTCATCGTCGCGGACCACATACATGCTCAACTACCGTCACTTGTACTATTTCTGGATCGTCGTTAAGGAGGGCGGCTTCGCGCGCGCGGCTGAGCGGCTCGATATGGCCGTTCAGACGATCAGCGCGCAGGTGCGTGAACTCGAGAAGTCCATCGGGCGTCAATTGCTCAAGCCCGCTGGCCGAGGCGTCGCGATGACAGAAGCCGGCGAGACTGCGTTTAGTCGCGCCGAGCAGATCTTTCAGCTCGGTGAGGCGTTGCTCGATGACATGCGCGAGGCGGGCGGCGAGGGCGTCGCCCGGTTGGCGGTCGGTCTGTCCGACGGCATTTCGAAGCTGGCGGCGCACGCACTGCTCGCGCCGGTGCTTGGCACGCCGTCGCTCCGGCTCTTGTGTCATGAAGGCGAGCACGCGCAGTTGTTATCCGAACTCGCACTGCACCGGCTCGATCTCGTGCTCGCATGTCAACCGGCGCCGCATAATTCCGATCTGCGCGTGGTGAGCCAGCGGCTCGTCGGTTCGCCGGTGGACTGGTACGGTCCGGCTGAAATCGCGCGCAAATCGGCGCGCGCCGGGTTTCCGCAGTGCCTGGCCGACTTGCCAGTGCTCCTGCCGACGCGCCACGGCGCGTTGCGTGGGCGGCTAGACCGCTGGTTCGATTCGCAGGGTATCCGGCCGCGCGTCGTCGGCGAGTTCGAGGACAGCGCGCTGATGGCGGTGTTCGCCGCGCGCGGCTTGGGCGTATTTCCGCTCGCTGAACTGGGTGCGGAAGATTTGTCGCTACTGCGCGGCCTGCGCTGGCTCGGCCGCGCGGACGGAGTGATCGAAGAGATCCACGCCATCCGCTCGCGCCGCGGCCAGCATCATGCGCTAGCTTCTCAGGTGGTGGCCACTGCGCGCCCATGAGCGCGCGACGCAGGCCACTTAAGCCCCGCGCGGCCTGCTGCCGGTTTCAGATCGTGTCCCCATGCGTTGAAGACCGCAGCGAGCAACGCAATTTCGCCGTCGGCCAGATAGTCGTCCGCGACCGTTACCGCGACACAAAGACGAATGATCTTGCGACGCAAGACGGGATCGTCGATTTCGTCGATGAGTGTCGTGAGCATGGCCGCGTCCAGACGGCCCATTGGAGGCGCGGACGACATCTGCGCAATCGAGCGATCCTCGCAGAGCGTCTGCACGATGTGCGCGAACTGGGCCGGCGCGAGACCGAGTTCGCCCGCGATGTCCAGCTTTTCCAGCACGCGTTCTTCCGAACTGCACACATGGCCGTCCGAAGTGAGGGCCAGCGCGACGATACGTGCTGCTGCCTGGGGGCTATTACGCGGATAGGTTCGCATGATCGGGTCCTTGGAGGCGATGTCCGTGTTGAAGTGAGCCCAGTCTGCGGCAATACCCGAGTCGGATAAACCTGTTAATAGCGAAGTTATGGTTCGGAAAAACCGATGCTTCAGGGTGCTGTCAATCGCGGCGCCGGTCGCCTCCAGTTCCATGCAGGTAAGACTCGCGTCATGAAATGCCGAGTTGCGTTGCCGTGGCGTCGATCGCCTTCTTCGCCTTCGAAACAAGCTCGTCGATTTCCTGTTTGCTGATGACCAGAGGCGGCGACAGCAGCATACGGTCGCCGCTTGCGCGCATGATCAGATTGCCGTTGAAGCAGAAGTCCCGGCAAACGCCGCCTATATCACCGCCATTAGCAAAGCGTTTGCGCGAGGCGGGCTCTTCCGCAAGCTGCAATCCCGCCACGAGTCCGGCACCGGCAATTTCGCCGACAATCGGATGGTGCGCGAAGGTGTCGCGCAGCTTCTTCTGGAAGTAGGGTCCCGTATCGGTCTTGACGCGCTCGACAATCTTTTCGTCGCGCAGCAATTGGAGATTTGCTACCGCAACGGCGGCGGCCACCGGATGGCCCGAGTATGTCAGACCATGATTGAACTCGCCGTTTCCGATAATCGCTTTGGCAATGCGGTCGTTCAGGCCGACGGCGCCCATCGGTATGTAGCCGCTCGTCAGCCCTTTCGCCATTGTGATCAGATCGGGCTGGAAGCCGAAAAGTTGATGAGCGAACCATTCCCCGGTGCGGCCAAAACCACCAATCACTTCGTCGGCGACTAGCAGGACGTCGTACTTGCGGCAGATGCGCTCAATTTCCGGCCAGTATGAGGATGCCGGAAAGATGACGCCGCCTGCACCCTGGAAAGGCTCGCCGATAAACGCAGCCACGTTTTGCGCGCCCATTTCCAGGATCTTCATTTCGAGTTGTTGCGCCCGGGCAAGCGCGAACTCTCCCGGTGTCTGACCGCTACTTGCTTCGCCGAAAAAATAAGGTTGATCGATATGCACGATGTTCTCGACTTTCGACGGCATCTGCTCGTGCATGTAGCCCATGCCGCCAAGCGTACCGCCTGCGATCGTCGAACCGTGGTAGCCGTTCTTGCGCGAAATCACCACCTTTTTCGAGTGCTTACCATGCGTCGCCCAATATCGATGGATGATACGCAGCACCGTATCGTTGGCTTCCGACCCACTATTGCAGTAGAAGAAGTGATTGAACGGCTCCGGCGCGAGTTCCGCGAGCAACGCCGACAACTCGATTACCGGCGGGTGAGTGGTTTTGAAGAACGTGTTGTAGTAAGGCAGTTCTTCCATTTGCCTGTACGCCGCATTGGCCAGTTCCTTGCGGCCATAACCGACGTTGACGCACCACAGGCCCGCCATGCCGTCGATGATCTTGTTACCTTCCGAATCCCACAAGTACACGCCGTGGGCTTTCACGATCACGCGGCTGCCGCTCCGATTGAGCGCGCCCATGTCGGAGAACGGATGAATGTGGTGCGAGGCATCCAGCGCGCGGTACTCCGCGGTGGTGCGTTGCTGCGCGGCGCGTGCGCCTGCGGCAGGTTGCACGTAGGCGATTTCTTCGGTCCTGTAGCTCATACTGCCTCCGGGTTTTATCAGGTCTGCGTTCGCGTTCGGGTTCGCGTTTGATTCAAACGTGCAATAGCAGATGCCGGCGTTCCCATGAACTGATCACCCGAAAGAACGCTTCATATTCAGTCTCTTTTAGCGCAAGGTACGCCTGCACGAACTTGTCGCCGAGTACTTCTGCAATGGGCTCGCAGGTCCCCATTAACGTCAGCCCCTCTTCGAGATTGCGCGGTAGCTGGTACGGCAACTCATATCCGTCGCTCAGCAGCGGCTCGGTTGCGTCGAGCTTTTGTGTCATGCCGAGATAGCCGGCCGCGAGCGTCGCCGCTATCGCGAGATATGGGTTGCAGTCCACGCCGGGAATCCGGTTTTCAATGCGGCGCGCAGCCGGCCCCGAATGCGGAATGCGGAAGCCGACCGTGCGATTGTCGTAGCCCCAGGCGACATTGATCGGCGCGGCCATGAAGCGCGAGAGACGCCGATATGAATTGATGTATGGGGCAAAAATCGGCATCAACGCGGGCGTGTATTTTTGCAAGCCCGCTATGTAGCTGGTGAAAAGCGACGTGGGCTTACCGTCTGCGCCGGTAAAAAGATTGTGGCCGGTTTCCCCGTCAACGAGGCTTTGATGCATATGCATGGCCGAGCCCGGCTCGCCTTCCATCGGCTTGGCCATGAAGGTGGCGTACATCTTGTGACGCAATGCCGCTTCGCGCACCGTGCGCTTGAAGAGGAACACGCTGTCCGCGAGTTTGAGCGGGTCGCCGTGCATGAAGTTGATCTCCATTTGCGCGGCGCCAACCTCATGAATCAGCGTGTCGACTTCCAGTTCCTGAACGTCGCAATACTCGTAGATGTCTTCGAAGAGCGGGTCGAATTCGTTGACGGCTTCTATAGAGTAGGCCTGACGTCCGGTCTCGGCGCGCCCGGTGCGGCCAATGGGCGGCTGCAGCGGAAGGTCGGGGTCCTTGTTCATATCGACCAGATAGAACTCGAGCTCGGGTGCAATGACCGGTTTCCAGCCCTTCGCCTTGTACAGTTCGAGCACACGGCGCAGCACGCGGCGGGGCGAGATGGCGACAGGCGTGCCGTCGAAGTGAACGCAATCGTGAATCACCTGAGCGGTCGGATCGACGGCCCATGGAATCATTCGTATCGTGCTGGAGTCGGGTACGCACACCATGTCGGGGTCGGTGACGCCCGTGAGTGTGCCGCCGTCCGGATAGTCTCCGGTGACGGTCTGGATCATCACGGCCTGCGGCAAGCGCATGGACTCGCCCGACTCGAACTTGCTGCGCGGAATGATCTTGCCGCGAGCAATGCCCGCCATATCCGGGATGATCGCTTCGATTTCAGTCACGTGATTTTTCTTCAGAAATTCGTCGATGTCATGCATGATTTGCTCTCTGTTTGTTGCGCTATCGCGCAGGCCTGCCTGGCGTCGGCAAGCTGAGTCTCATAGCCAGTTCTCGCGTTTGGCACGCATACGTTCGCGGCACGCATTGCCGAACGCGCAAAAGATCGCGGTGGAGAGGAGGTCGCTGGCATGCTTCCACTCCGGGTGCCACTGCACGCCCAGCGCGAAAGCGCGTGCACCGCTCACGCTCACCGCTTCGATCAGTCCGTCCGGCGCAGTGGCTTCGACCACGAGACCCATGCCCAGCTGCTCGATACCCTGGCCATGCAACGAGTTCACGCGCACTTCGTTTGGGCCGCCCGCGAGACGCTGCAACAAGCCTCCTTGCGTCAGCGAGACCGTGTGAGACGGTGCGTATTGCAGGTCGAGGCGATCCTCCTTGTTCTCGCGATGGTCGCTGAAGCCCGCGACCGCATGAACGCTTTGATGCAACGTCCCGCCAAACACCACGTTCATTTCCTGCAAGCCACGGCATACGGCGAGCACCGGCACGCCCGTCGCAATCGCGGCGCGCATCAGCGGTAACGTCGTCGCATCGCGGGCTGCATCGTGCAGCGTGTCGGTCGCACAAGGCTTGCCGCCGTAACGGTGCGGCTCGAGATTCGAATAACTGCCGGTGAAAAACAGACCGTCGACAGTAGCCAGTACATCTTCCGTGGACTGACGCTCACCCAGCGCAGGCAGCAGCAATGCGAGCGCCTGCGACCCGTCGACGATCGCAGCGATGTATTTCTCACCAACCTCGTGCGAAGGATGATGTCCTGTCGTCGTTCTATCGGCGGTAATGCCAATCAATGGTTTATTTCGCATAACGAATTGACGTGTGTATTCAACCGCGCGACGCGGCCGATTCGAGACGCAGCGTACGCACCGTGAATGGCAGCGCGACACCAGTCCTCAGCCAGACGCCACGCGTCAAGCCGACGGAATAAGGCAGGCGGTCGTCGTCAACGAAACGCGCCGCGCGTGATGATCAGATTGGCCGTTCGATTAGGGCGGGTGCGCTGCACATCCGGGCCGACACGTGCGAAACACATGGATGGCATTAAGCACCGCACATGCGCAAACGCGCGGCTCGAGCGAACGCGTTCGCGCAGACGGACGAATCCAACGGCGAAAAATAGGGAGGCGCTAGGGCAACAGCGACGCGACTTCGTCCGTACGCACGGCAATGAAAGCGCGGGCGGAGATAGAGTTGTGACGTCGAACTGAACGACGCGAAAGGATTTTGAAGACGGAGACGAAGCGGCGGAACGCAAGGCTGCCGCTGCTGCCGTCGGCGATGGCGCCGTCAGCGCGAGGACAACTCGCCTGGCTGCGGTTCCATTTCACCAAAGGGCCACGGACTCTCACGATTACACTCGACTGGCAACGTTGAAAGTGTTGAACGGCCTGCTCATCCGCACGGGGCGTTTAAAGAAACAGGACGTTGGGATGGTCGCCTTGAACCACTGTGAAATGATTTCGCTGCATCGCAAAACACAAGCGAGTGTCCTGCGATGTGCGAACAGCGACCGCCTATAAGTCAGGATATACGAGCCAATAACGCCGTCAAACCATTTCTGGAAAAACGCGCTCGGTGCTTTCCCGAGGCGGTCCGCAAATTCGCCGCTGAAAAGAAGGACTGTTGCGTATTGGATATTTCGGAGCATTCACGGTTTGCTGTCGCGAAGCGGAATTGAAAAAGCGCTCGAGCGGTGTGGCCGGAAACTACATTGAAAAACGTTTTCTGACCAATCAGGATTTGCGGTCACCATTGAAGACCGCGTCACAACTTTTGCTCTCTTCGTCTCCCATCGCTGTCGACATCAAATACAGATGTTTTGCTTGAACACAGTCCCCAATCCTGCCGCGTCGTCCGCTCGACCAACCAGTATTGCGGCAGCATGGCGCGTTGCTTGCCGGCCACTTTCGCCACACCCGCCCCCTCGGTCTCCTCGGAAATTGGTCGCTCCACGGTTAATCGGGCAGGACGGCGACGGCCTTGATTTCGACGATATAGCCGGCTGTGCCCCCGAGCATATGCGCGCCGATGGCCGTCCATGCCGGCATGGGATGCGTCGTGAGGTAGCGGTCGCGTATCTCCAGGAATACAGGTAAGTCGCGCATATCGGTGTGGAACGTCGTGAGGTCCACCACGTCGCTCAGCGAAGCGCCTGCAGCCTCGAGTACTTTCTTCAGGTTCTCGAACGCTTGAATTGTCTGCGCTTCGCGACCTTCGACGAGTTGCATCTTCGCATCGCGACCCACCTGGCCAGACACATATATGGTGTTCCCGACCTTGACTGCGGGGGCGTAGCGAATTCTTTCGTACACCGCCTCCATTCCGGCGGGCACAACGGCTTTGCGTTCCTTCATTACCGCGTCTCCAGACTGATTAGGCTCTAGCCGTTGTCGCCGCCGGCAACCGGCAACACGGCGCCCGTGATGTAGCCAGCTTCGTCGGATGCAAGAAAGAGGATCGGCGCGACCTGCTCCTCAAGCGTTCCATAGCGCTTGAAGAAGGTGGACTCGACCACCTGCTTGACGGCTTCGCTCATCCAGGTTCTCTCCGCTTCGGTATCTCCGGCTTCGTTGCGAGGCACGCGTCGAGATGGCGCCTCTGTCCCACCAGGGGCGGCAGCGACCACGCGGATGTTGCATTCGCCGTATTCCATCGCGAGCGACTGGGTGAGAGCATTGACGCCGCCCTTGGCAGCCGAGTAGGGCACGCGGCGAATACCTCGCGTGGCATTCGATGAGACGTTGACGATCGTTCCACGGCCTTGCGACAGCATCTGAGGCAAAACAGCGTGGCACGCATAGAGGGTCGGCATCAAGGAACGGCGGATTTCAGCATCAATCTGGGCCGGCTCGAACTCCGCGAAAGGCCGCATGCGAATCGCGCCGCCGACGCCATTCACGAGAATGTCGATCCGGCCAAACTTTTGCGCGCCAAAAGCCATTGCCGAAGCCGCACCTTCATACGTTTCGAGGTCAGCGACGAAGCCGGCTGTGCCGGCGCCGATCGCCTCGGCGGCAACATCGTGGACAAACTCAGCGCGGTCCACCAACAGCACTTGCGCACCCTCCGATGCTGCACGCAGAGCAACGCCGCGTCCGATTCCCTGCGCCGCTCCCGTGACGACCATTACCTTGCCTTCGAACCGTTGCGCGTTCATGCGTCCACCGGGGCAACGTTGGGGGTAAATTTTTCGTAGTGAAAGCTGGCTGGCTCTACGCCGTTTTCGTCGAAGTATTGGCGTACAGCGTCGACCATCGGCGGCGGGCCGCACAGGTACACGTCGACATCTCCGTCGTTCAAACATTCTGCGGGCATGTGCTGTGTCACCCAGCCCTTGCGCGGGTGCACGGATTCGGTTGCGGCCACAACGGTGCTGAACGTGAAATTCGGAAGCTTCAACGTATATGCCTGAATGGCTTCGACCAGAACCAGGTCGAGGTCTCGCGTCACGCCGTAGATGAGGTGGACCTTCTGCTGAGAGTTCGCGCGGGCCAACACTTCCAGCATCGACAGGAATGGGGCTAGCCCAGTACCTCCTGCAAGGAACAGCAAGGGCCGTTCGACTGCACGCAGATAGAAGACGCCCATCGGTCCCGTCAACTGAACCTTGTTGCCCGGCTGGGCGGACTCGAGCCATGTGCTCATGACGCCGTCGGAAATCTTCTTGATCAGAAAGCTGATTTTCGATTCGCCGGGCGACGATGAGAACGAGTAGGAGCGATGCTGGCCGCTGCCGGGTACATCGATGTTGACGTACTGACCGGCAAGAAACACGGGCGGAGTGCCGTCAACATCCATTTCTAGCACGACGGCAGCGTCGTTGTGTTTTTCGACTCTTGTGACCGTCGCGGCGAACTTGCTCTGCTCAGTCTTGCAGGCCGTCGACGATGCGGGGACAGCAATGACACAATCGCTTTCGGGAACCATCTGACATGTGAGGACGAGACCGCTTTGCTTCTCGTCGTCGGTCAGCGCGTCTTCTATGTAATCGTCGCCCAGATCGTAGCGGCCACTCTCCGCCCGGCATTTGCAGGTACCGCATACGCCGTCGGAACAGTCCATCGGCAAGTTGATCCTGGCGCGAAAGGCGGCATCGAGAACTTTCTCGCCGGCCTTGCATTCGACGAAGCGGGTTACTCCGTCTTCGAAGTTCAGTGCAATGTTGTAGCTGGACATGTTGTCTCCTACTTCCTTGTCTCTATTCGACCGGTCGCATCAAACGTGATAGACGTCGAGCACCTGGCGGATATAGTCGTTCTTCAGTGCGATCTTCTTGCTGGAAATCAGCAGACGGTCGTCGACCTTGCGCAAGGTTACGTACATCGTGCCGAAGAACTGGTCGGTAATCCTGTAGCGATGAATGAGCGTGTTGAAGTTGTACCGAAGGTCCACCTCGTCATCACGTTCAGCCAGCACTTCTACATTGGTCACGTTGTGGCTCGTGCGCGGTTCCGGCATCGAAGCGCCGCTTCGTTCGGTCTTGATGCGGAACACGCGGTCTTCAAGGCCGCCCCGGTCCGGGTAGTACATCAACGAAATTTGCGTTTGCGGGTCTTCTGTCAGCCTGTCATCGTCGTCCCACGCCGGCATCCAGTAAGTGACGTCTTCGGTGTAGCAGGCGAGCCACTCGTCCCATTGACGGTCATCCAGGAAACGGGCTTCCTGATAGAGCGCGCGACATACTTTTTGATAGTCGAAGCTCATACCGTCGCCTCCGACTGTTCTTTTCGCAACGCTTCGCGCATCACCTGCAGCCAGTACTCGTGTTGAACGACAAAGAGGCCCTCGTCTTCGCTACGCTCTCCCGAGATGAGCGGATTCAAGCCCATGCTCCTGGCGTTTTCGTCGGGTCCGTGAATCCACAGCGGAGCACCGCGCGAGAGGTCGTTCCACATCGTCGTTGAACCGGCGTAACCGGACTGACACGCGCGAAATTCTTCGAGGTCGTCACTGGTCCCCATGCCTGATACGTTGAAAAAATCTTCGTATTGGCGAATGCGGATCGCGCGGTCTTCGGCACTCTCGCCCTTGGGGGCGAAGCAGAAGATGCTGACTTCGGTCCGGTCTACGCTAATCGGACGAACCACACGAATCTGCGTGCTGAACTGGTCCATCAGGAAGACATTGGGATAAAGGCACAGATTGCGGGTCTGGTTGATGACGAATTTGCCCTTGTCTTCACCCACGCGCGCCGTGATTTCGTCGCGGTGCCGATAAACCGGCCTCACTTCAGGGTTCATGGTATTGGTCCACAGCAGGATATGACCATGCTCGAATCCGTACACGCCGGCAATCGACTTGCTCCAGCTATTCGCATCCACTGCCTTGGTGCCTTCTTCCTTGCGTCGGCCCATCGTCGCGGCATAGTTCCAGTGGACGGTGCTGACGTGATAACCGTCGCAACCGTTTTCCATCTGCATCTTCCAGTTGCCGTCGTAGATATACGAGGAGTTTCCGCGCAACACCTCCAGGCCGTCCGGTGCTTGCGCAACGATCTGATCGATGATGACCGTCGTCTCGCCGAGGTAGTCCTCAAGCGGCATCACCTCGGCATTGAGACTGCCGAACAGAAAACCGCGATAGCTCTCGAAGCGCGCAACCTTCTTCAGATCGTGAGAACCTTGCTTGTTGAATTGCACCGGGTATTGGGTGGTCTTCTCGTCCTTCACTTTCAGAAGCTTTCCAGCATTCGAGAACGTCCAGCCGTGAAAAGGGCAGGTGAAGCTGCTTTTGTTGCCGTGCTTGCGACGACACAGCATGGCACCCTTGTGCGCGCAAGCATTGATGACCGCGTGCAATTCGCCGGTCTTGTCACGCGTAATGACGATAGGCTGACGACCAATCGACGTGGTGTAGTAGTCGTTGTTGTCAGGAATCTGGCTTTCGTGCGCGAGATAAACCCAGTTACTCTCGAAGATGTGCTTCATCTCGAGTTCGTACAAATCGGCATTGGTGAAGATGTCGCGGCGGCAGCGGAAAACACCGTTTTCTTTGTCGTCTTGCACTGCGTTACTCAGCAGGTCTTCCAGCTTCAACGCCTTGTCGATAATTGCAGACATGTTTGCTCTCCCTATGCGGGCTCCACGGCGGAGCCCTTGCATCGGTTCAGTGATTTATGCGGAGAATCAGGCAGCGAGTCGGTAAGAAAGCCGCCGTGTCGAGCGGTTAGACCGCGGCTGACGCCCTCGGGCGATTGACCAGTTGATTGTCTTTACCCTCGATCAGGGGGCTCAGCGCAATGTCGAACTGGATTTCTTTGTACGCATCCGCCTTCAGACCCAAGGCAATGCCGCCGGTCTTCTCTACCACGTGAGGTACGAGTTCTTCGCGGGTCGCATAGGCGAAGTCGTCCCAGATCAGCGGATCGCCTTCGATATTGATTTGCGTCGTCAGCTTGCGCGTTTTATCGCTGGTGACGAAGAAGTGCACATGCGCCGGACGATTACCGTGTCGCGCAAGCATGTTCAGCAGTTGCTGGGTCGCACCGTGCGGCGGGCAGCCGTAGCCAACCGGCATGAGCGTGCGGAATTCGTATTTACCGTCGGCACCGGTTCGCACTGCGCCGCGAAGGTTGAACTCACTTTGTGCACCGGTCGGGTCGAAGTGCGAATAGAAACCCTTCGAGTTGGCATGCCAGCACTCGACCACCGCGCCCGCCACGGGCTTGCGATCGGGTCCGGTCACGGTGCCATGAATGACGAGCGGGCCAGCGTCTTCGTCGGGATCGACATCGATTTTCGACACACCGTCACGCACCGGCGCGCCAGCGACATACAACGGTCCTTCAATGGTTCGCGGCGTGCCGCCATGGATGTCTGCTTCGAGGTCCTGCGCATCCATGCGGATGTCGAGATACTTTTCCAGCCCAAGACCTGCAGCCAGAAGCGCCGCTTCGCCGTCTTGCCCGAGCTTATTGAAGTAGGTCACGCCCGCCCAGATTTCATCGGGGGTCATGTCGAGGTCGTCGATGGCCTTGAACAGGTCGCTCAGCAAGCGATGGGTGATTTCCTTGGCGCGAGCGTTGCCGTCCTCGCGACCAAGGTTGGCGGCGGCCGCGAGAAGGTTTTGCACTTCGTTCGTTTCAAACACTTTGGGGTTCATTGTCTGCTCCTGACTCTCTCTATTTTTCGATGGGGTTAACCCTTGATTCTGCGCAGTTTAAGTATGCTCAGAAGGTATAATCGGGTTGTGAAACTCGGTATGAATGCAGGATAGTTGAGGCCAAACCGACCGGTCCAACACCGATTTAGTATCGGGCTATATCTAAGAGGTATTAAATGGAGCTGCGACACCTCCGGTACTTCGTGGCGGTTGCCGAGGAGCGGAATTTCACGCGTGCCGCGCAACGGCTTCACATCGCCCAGCCGCCGCTCAGTCGGCAGATACAGCAACTGGAAGAGACCTTGGGCGTGCAACTCTTCGAAAGAAACTCGCGCCCGCTGAAACTGACCGAGACGGGCAAGTTCTTTTACGGCCACGCGGTGCAACTGCTGGCACAGACTTCAGAACTCGAGTCGATGACACGCAGAGTCGGCAACATCGAGCGCAGCATGTCCGTCGGCTTTGTCGCATCGACGCTATACGGGTTGCTGCCAAAGATAATCCGCCGCTTTCGCGACGAGAACCCGACGGTCGAGCTCAGCCTTCACGAAATGTCCACTACCGACCAGATAAGGGCGCTCAAGGACGGACGCATCGACATCGGGTTTGGCCGCATCCGGCTAGAAGATCCGAACATCCGGCGAGTGGTTTTGCGAGAAGAGAAGATGATTGTCGCGTTCCCTCTCGGCCACCCGCTTTCGATTTCCAGGCCTGTCTCGGCCTTGCGCGACCTCATAAACGAAACGCTCATCATCTACCCGAAAACGCCCCGTCCGAGCTACGCGGACCAGGTCCTCGCTGCTTTTCAGGATCGCGGATTGAAGCCGCGAAAGATCTATGAAGTCCGCGAAATACAAATTGCGCTGGGGCTAGTCGCCGCAGGCGAGGGGATTTCGATTGTCCCGAGCAGCGTCTATGGCTTGAAGCGCGACGACGTGAGCTATAAGGAACTGGACGACCCGACTCTGGTGTCGCCAATCATCATGAGCGTGCGTGCGATGGACGAGTCGCGCGACATCAGCGAGATGCTCGATCTGATTTATCGACTGTACGAGGAAGAGCAGGTGGCATCCGTCGCCCGTACGGACGGGGGTCGGTAAGCCTGTCATACCTCGGGGGTATGGCACTAGACGTCGATGGTCTTGGACAGCGGAAGATTGCACGCGTAATACTTCAGCAACCCATCCATCTCGTCATCTCAGGTATGAATCCCCAAATCACCTCTGTCGAAGCGATTCTGGTTGACCTTCCAACCATTCGCGCGCATCAGCTCTCCATGGCGACGATGCAACAACAAACCATGGTTATCATCCGCCTTCGCGCGAGCGACGACATCGAGGGCATTGGGGAGGCGACGACTATCGGTGGTCTCTCTTACGGCGAAGAGAGTCCCGAAGGCATCAAACTGACCATCGACACCTACCTGGCGCCAGTGTTGGTGGGACAAGACGCGACCAACATCAACAACGTCATGCTCAAGCTGAACAAGGCGGCCCGCGGCAACCGGTTTGCCAAGTCCGGCATTGAAACGGCGCTGCTGGACGCACAGGGCAAACGTCTTGGTGTGCCGCTGTCGGCGCTGCTAGGCGGATCTGTTCGCAAGACGCTTCCGGTGCTCTGGACGCTCGCGAGCGGCGACACCCATCGCGACATCGAAGAAGCCGAAATGCTTCTTGCCGAACGTCGGCACGATACGTTCAAGCTGAAGATTGGACGGCGTAGCGTTCGCGACGACGTAGCGCACGTGTCAAAAATCAAGGCCGCGCTCGGGGACCGCGCAAGAATCACCGTAGACGTGAATCAGGCATGGAACGAAGTCGATGCCGCCTTGGGAATTGCCGCGCTGGAAGCGGCCGGCATCGACCTCATCGAGCAACCCACGCCGCGCGAGCAACGTGGAGCGCTTGCCCGCCTCGCTGCTCGCTTCATCGTGCCTATCATGGCGGACGAGGGCGTCACGGGTCCCGAGGACGCTCTCGATCTTGTACGAGGCTCATGCGCTGACGTTTTCGCACTGAAGATTGCGAAGTCCGGCGGTATCTACGCCATGATGCGGACCGCTGCCGTCGCCGACGCCGCCGGTGTCGCGCTATACGGCGGCACCATGCTCGAAGGCAGCATCGGTTCCATTGCTTCCGCGCATGGATTCAGTGCACTTCCGCAATTGTCATGGGGTACTGAGCTTTTTGGCCCACTCCTGCTTAAGGATGACGTGGTGACGGCTCGCCCCCAGTATCGCGATTTCGACTTGCATCTTCCTGAAGGGCCAGGGCTCGGACTTCAGATCGATGAAGAAAAGCTCGCTTTTTACCGCCGTGATAAACAGGCCTGAGCACACCGGGCCGTTCCACATTCGTTATGACGCAATCGCCAGCAATGGATAAGGGCGTCTCGCAAGGAGGAGAACATGCTGTATCTCGCAAGAATGGATGTACACCTGCCGCAAGATATGCCGGTTGTTCAAGCCAATGAAATCAAGGCGCGTGAAAAGGAATATTCGCAAGAATTACAGCGACAGGGGAAATGGCAGCAATTGCACCGGATCGTTGGGCAATATGCGAACTACAGTATCTTCGACGTCGACTCGCACGACGAGTTACACGAGATCCTTGCGGGTCTTCCATTATTTCCGTACATGTCGATCGAGGTGACAGCGCTTGCACGTCACCCTTCGTCGATACGATAGAAGCAGCGCCGTTGATTGCGTCGGCGCGCGGGTCTTGTACGCGGAGGTACAAGGCACTGCCGCCAACCCTACAGCTTGAAAAAGCGGACGGTGGAGTTGAGTTCGTGGCCCTGCGACTTGAGCGAATCCGAAGCTGCGGCTATTTCCTCGACAAGTGCGGCATTCTGCTGAGTCGATTGGTCCATCAAGGCGACCGCCTGATTCACTTCGTCGCCGTCCGGAAGATTTGTACGGCCATATAGGTCGCGACACCAAGCCCGCGGACGAGCAGAACATGGGCCGGATACGAAAATACGGCAGAAAACATTCAGCTACCCAAAAGAAGCGGTTTTCTCGCGATTCGGTCAGACAGGAGTCCGCGGTCTGAGTATTGAGCGTGCCGAGTTCCTCGATGATTGTTTGCCTCGTTAACACATCCAGTGCCGCGCGACACGCGCCGCATCGACATCTCTCCGTCGTATGAATATGCTGTATAGAAGTTGTACAACGTGACCTCGCGGGCCGCATTTGGTTGCCACGACAGTCCCGCTCACCGTACCGCATCCGAAAACGGACTAACTCAACCGGAAGACCGCCACTGCGTCGCGCAACAGCCTCGCTTGATCGTCGAGCGAAGTGGCCGCAGCCGCTGCCTGTTCGACCAGAGCCGCGTTCTGCTGCGAGACCTCGTCCATCTGCGACACGGCGAGGCTCACCTGTTCGATGCCATCTCGCTGCTCGTCGGACGCGCTCGCAATCTCCCGCATGATTGTGGTCACACGCGTGATCGAGTCGCTGATCTCGTGCATCGTTTCACCGGCAACGCTGACGAGCTGCGAGCCTGACGCAACACGTTCGGCCGATTCGTCGATCAAGGTCTTGATTTCCTTGGCGGCCGCGCCGGCGCGTTGCGCGAGCGAACGCACTTCCGACGCGACCACGGCGAAGCCCCGTCCCTGGTCGCCGGCGCGGGCAGCTTCAACGGCGGCGTTGAGCGCGAGGATGTTGGTCTGGAATGCGATGCCTTCGATCACGCCGGTGATGTCGGCGATCTTTTGTGAGCTGCGGTGGATTTCCGTCATAGTCGCCACGACATTGCCGACGACGTGCGAACCGCGCGCCGTGACGCTATGCGCCGACTCAGTCAGCAGTTGTGCGGTACGCGCGTTGTCCGCGTTCTGCCGGACTGCCGCGGTCAATTGCTCCATGCTGGCCGCCGTCTCCTGCAGCGAGGCCGCCTGTTCCTCAGTGCGCTGCGAGAGGTCGTTGTTCCCGGCGGCAATCTGCCGCGTAGTGCTGGCAATGGATTCCGAGCCGCGGAAAGCATCGGTGCAAGCAATCGCGGGACCCTATCTGAATGAAGCCTGCTCTAACAGCAAAGCGTTTAGGGTCTGATCGCGATCGCTTGTGTCTTGCCACGATCGCGTGCTGATCCGGAACGAGTTGCAAAGGGCGTTTTAGTTTCAATCAGATTTAGCTAATAAGCAGTCGAGGAAGCGTTTCGTCTCGGGATAGTCCGATAAATCTCTATCATTCGAAATGCAAACGTAAAGTTGTCGCTCCGCCCACTCGTCCAGCAATTTTAGCGATTTCAGATTATAAAGATTCAAATAGGGAGAGGCGTTTGGTTCGGGAATCACGCCAATTCCTATCCCTTCTTGGATGAGACGGCATCTGGCCTCGTAATTTCCAACTTCAATTTTGACATCGAGCGGACGTGACAAGCTTCTTCCAGCAAACGATGAGAATGCGTCATAGGTGTGCCGTGGAAAATATCCAACGAAGGGGTACGAATTGGCACGTTCCAGGAAAAGCTCATCAAAACGCGCGAGTGGGTGATCTCGGCGTGTAACAAGGACAATACGGTCCCGCTTGAACGGATAAGATGTCACTCCTGGCGCCGGCGACAATGCGTGATAGATCCCGACGTCCGCATCATTTTCCGCAACCAACCGCGGAATGTCGTAGCTGTAGCGCTCTTGCAGATCAATGCGAGCGGTAGGAGACTCCGAAAGATATCTCCGTGTTATTGGAGGTATATACGCAATGATTGATGATGGATTTGCGGCTAACCTGACTTTGGGATTTCCTGCCTTTCCAAATTCAGCGACAACGTCTTGTGCTATTTCCACACGGCGCAAGATTGCTTTTGCATGATGATACAGCGACAGACCCGCAGGCGTGCCCTGAACGCCACGCGCATGGCGAATCAACAGATCCACTCCCAGCCGGCTCTCGAGGTCAGCGATTCGCTTACTTGCTCCTGACGTTACAAGGGCATTCTCTTCTGCCGCCTTGGTCAAGCTCTTCGACTCAATAGCCGAAACAAAGATACGAAGGCTCTGTAGATCAAGGTTCATCATATTGGGGCGCGAGACTGTTGATCGGAAGTCGATTATCGGAGGTGGCAGCGCTCTTTATTGCCATTGAATCGTTTAGCTGCTGAACCAGCACTATAACAATCCCGGACACGCTTCTTGAAACGACGACCAAGTGAGTCGGTTACAACTGCCTTGGGTGCAGGTTGAACTGGCGGACGCCAGTTGACGTGGATGATCCGCCTTCGATCGATGGCACGTATGGATCGTTCGCTTTGCCATAGTCGCCCCCTTCGGAGTAGCGCGTGGAGCTCGCAGCGGGGCTAGAATTCAGAACCGTCGACTACGACTCCGCGCACAAGGGCAAAGCTCTCTCACTTGCCGCAGAGTTCCCTATACCTTAACGTCTGCGGAGCGCATGTGGAGCGTCTCGATCCTGCTGTTTGTCACGAGGCGGAACTCCCGTCCAGACAAAGCAAGGACAGCGTATCGCTGACTTATTGCCGGAATGCATTTCTACTCTCTGTCCAACGGCTAGATGGAACTCAGACAATTACGCTATTTTCTTGGCGTCGTGAAGCATGGCAGCATGGGCAAGGCAGCGCTGGAACTCGGCGTGGTCACATCGGCACTGAGTCAGCAGATCAGCCGCCTCGAAGGCGAGCTGTCCACGCGTCTGCTGCAACGCACGTCCGGTGGGGTCGTGCCGACCGACGCGGGTCTCGCGTTCTGGCGTCAGGCGCAACTCGCCCTCCGTCATATCGACGATGCCGCGCTCGCCGCGCGCTCCGCCCGTCTGTCTGGTCACGTGAGCGTTGGCATGGCGCCGAGCACGGCGAGCGTGCTGGGCGTCGCGTTCATGCAGGCCATGCGCACGCGTTATCCGGAGGTACGGCTGCACATGGTCGAAAGCCTCTCCGGCTATCTCGCGTCCATGCTTAGCGCGCGTCAGATCGATCTCGCCGTGCTGTTCCGCGAGGAGCCCGCGCAGCGCTTCAGCCTCATGCCGCTGCTCGACGAACGTCTGTTCCTGATCGGCGCGGGCGACCTCGACGGCATGCCCGTGAGCACATCCGTGCGGCTGAAGAATCTCGGCAGGCTGCCGCTCATTCTGCCCAGCGGCACGCATGGGTTGCGCTCGCTGCTGGCATCGGCGTTCAGGCGTGCCGAATACGAGCCAAACATCGTCGCCGAAGTGGATGGCCTCGCGCTGCTGATGGACTTCGTGCGTAGCGGCTTGGGCGCGACCATTCAGCCGGGAGCGGCGCTCGCACGGTCTGAGAACGTAGTCCTGAAGAGTGTGCCCGTGGCGGAGAAGTACGCCACGCGGCCCAACGTGATCGCCAGCATCTCCGATGACGAACTGTCACCCGCGGGCCTCGCCGCCCGCGTGGTGCTCGCCGATGTCGTCCGTCGACTCGTGCAGGAAGGTCGCTGGCCCGGCGCGCGGCTGCGCGAGCCGGGGTCTTCACAAAAACTGAAGACGTCTTGACTGCGCGCTGGTAGCGAAGCGGGCACGAGACCCTTACGATGCGTCCGAAAGGAGACAAGTCTGATGGTCGATGTGCTCGTAATCGGAGGAGGCAATGCCGCGTTATGCGCCGCATTGATGGCGCGTGAAGCCGGCGCGTCGGTCCTGCTGCTCGAATCGGCGCCCCGCGAATGGCGCGGCGGCAACTCGCAACACACGCGCAATCTGCGCTGCATGCACGACGCACCGCAAGACGTGCTCGTCGACGCCTACCCGGAAGAGGAGTTCTGGCAGGATTTGCTCAAGGTGACGGGCGGCATCACGAACGAGCATCTTGCGCGGTTGACCATTCGCGCGTCGTCATCGTGCCGTCCGTGGATGCAGAAGCACGGCGTGCGCTTCCAGCCGCCGCTGTCCGGCGCGCTGCACGTGGCGCGCACCAATGCCTTCTTCATGGGCGGCGGCAAGGCGCTAGTCAACGCGTATTACCGCAGCGCGGAAGCGCTCGGCGTGGAAATCCGCTACGAGACGCCCGTGGATTCGCTCGAACTCGACGGCGGCCGCTTCATCGGCGCGAGCAGCGGCAGGGAGCGCTTCGAGGCGCGCGCCTGCGTGCTGGCGGCGGGCGGGTTCGAGTCGAATCGCGAATGGCTGCGCGAAGCGTGGGGGCAGAACGAGCGCGGCGAATGGCCCGCCGACAACTTCCTGATTCGCGGCACGCGCTTCAACAAGGGCGTGCTCATCAAGCATATGAGCGATGCCGGCGCGGACATGGTCGGCGATCCGTCGCAGTCGCACTGCGTCGCCATCGATGCGCGCGCGCCGTTGTATGACGGCGGCATCTGCACGCGTATCGACTGTGTATCGCTGGGCGTCGTCGTGAATCGCGATGCCGAGCGTTTCTACGATGAAGGCGAGGACTTCTGGCCCAAGCGCTATGCCATCTGGGGGCGGCTCGTCGCGCATCAGCCGGGGCAGACCGGCTATTCGATCATCGACTCGAAAGCCATCGGCCGGTTCATGCCGCCGGTGTTTCCGGGCGAAAAGGCCGACACGCTGCCCGAACTTGCCGGCAAGCTCGGGCTGCCGGAAGCGCGTTTCATGGAAACGCTCACGCGTTATAACGATGCCTGCCGCGTCGGCACCTTCGACCATACCGCGCTCGACGACTGCCATACCGAAGGACTGACGCCGCCGAAGACGCACTGGGCGCGCCGTATCGATACGCCGCCGTTCTATGGCTACGCGTTGCGGCCTGGCATCACGTTCACGTATCTCGGCCTGAAGACCAATGACCGCGCGCAGGTTCACTTCGGCGGCGAAGCCAGCGACAACCTGTTTGTGGCCGGCGAGATGATGGCAGGCAACGTGCTCGGCAAGGGCTATACGGCGGGTGTCGGCATGTCGATCGGCACGGCCTTCGGTCGCATTGCCGGGACCCAGGCGGCGCGCGCCGCACTCAATACAACGGAGGCAGCCAGTGCAGCAGTCTGACGTCCTCGCGCCCCAACGCACGGGTACTGTGTCGCCGGGCGAGGCGAACCACACTATCCACGGCAAGACGGCGCGCGTGATTCCCATCGTGCCGATGAGCAACAGCGAAACCGAAGTCGCGCGGCAGATGCAAATCTGCAACGCGTGCCGCTATTGCGAAGGCTTCTGCGCCGTCTTCCCGGCCATGACGCGCCGCCTCGAATTCGGCAAGGCGGACGTCAACTATCTGGCAAACCTCTGCCACAACTGCGGCGCGTGTTATCACGCGTGCCAGTATGCGCCGCCGCACGAGTTTGGCGTGAACGTGCCGAAGGCCATGGCTGAAGTGCGCCTGGAAACGTACACCGAATACGCGTTTCCCGCGTCGTTCGGCGCGCTGTACAAGCGCAACGGGCTTACGTTGTCGGTGGCATTGTCGGCGGGGCTTGCGCTGTTCCTGCTGTTGGGCACGGCGTTGCATGGCGGCTTGTCGGGCGATGTCGCGCCGGCGAACTTCTACGCCATCTTCCCGCACAACCTGCTGGCCGCGATGTTCGGCATCGTGTTCCTGTTCGCCATTCTTGCGCTCGGCGTGGGCGTCACGCGTTTCTGGCGCGTCGTGGCGGCGGGAACGACGAGCGCGAGTGCGCCTGCGGTCGCGGAAGCGGCGAAGAATGCGCTGACGCTGAAGTATCTCGATGGCGGCCACGGCGATGGCTGCAACGAAAATAACGACGCCTTCACGCTCGCTCGACGCCGGTTTCATCATTTGACGTTTTATGGCTTCATGCTGTGCTTCGCCGCCACTGCCGTCGCGACGCTCTATCACTATGCGTTCAAGCTAGAAGCGCCGTATCCCTTCTTCAGCTTGCCGGTGCTGCTGGGCACGGCGGGGGGCATCGGATTGATCGTGGGGCCAGCGGGACTGTTGTGGCTGAACCTGAAGCGCGTGCCTGAACGGAGCGATGCCCGTCAGCGTCCGATGGACCGCGGTTTCATTGCGCTCCTTGTGTTGACGAGCGCGTCCGGTCTTGCGCTGCTCGGATTCCGCACGACGACCGCCATGCCGTCGCTGCTCGCGGTGCATCTGGGCATTGTGATGGCGTTGTTCGCAACGCTGCCCTACGGCAAGTTTGCTCACGGCGTATTTCGTTCGGCGGCGCTGCTCAAATCGTCTATAGAGAGACGGCAGCGCAACACACTGAGCGTCGGTTCGGACTAGCATTGACAGGGCGCCGCGGGCGTCCTTCCGCATAGATACACAGACAAGAAGCAGGAGACGCAATGAACCCCACAGAACCGATCGCCGCGACGTCCGGCGTTTCGCGCTCGACGCGCGCGGCCGCCGTGCTGCGCGTGACCAGCGGCAACTTCCTCGAACAGTTCGATTTCTTTCTGTTCGGCTTTTACGCAACCTTCATTTCGAAGATCTTCTTTCCTTCGACCAGCGAATTCGCCTCGTTGATGCTCACTTTCGCCGTGTTCGGCGCGGGCTTTCTCATGCGTCCTCTCGGCGCGATCTTTCTCGGCGCGTATATCGACAAAGTGGGGCGGCGCACGGGGCTGATCGTCACGCTGTCGATCATGGCGAGCGGCACCATTCTGATTGCGTGCGTGCCTGGCTATGCGAGCATCGGCCTGCTTGCGCCTGCGCTCGTGTTGCTCGGTCGTCTGTTGCAGGGCTTCTCGGCGGGCGCGGAACTGGGCGGCGTGTCGGTCTATCTCGCGGAGATGGCGACGCCCGGCAACAAGGGTTTCTATACGAGCTGGCAGTCGGCGAGTCAGCAGGTTGCCATCGTCATGGCGGCGGCCATTGGCTATGGCCTGAACCAGTGGTTTTCCGCGCAGCAGATCGGCGCGTGGGGCTGGCGCGTGCCGTTCCTCATTGGCTGCGCGATCGTGCCGTTCCTGTTCATGCTGCGCCGTTCGCTGCAAGAAACGGCCGAGTTCGAGGCGAGGCAGCATCATCCGCAGGCGCGTGAAGTCTTTTCGATGCTGCTTGCCAACTGGCACACCGTCATCGGTGGCATGTTGCTGACGGCGATGACCACTACGACGTTCTATCTCATTACCGTCTATACGCCGACCTTCGGCAAGTCAGTGATGAAGCTGTCCACGGCGGATAGCCTGATGGTGACGCTGCTCGTGGCCGTATCGAACTTCGTCTGGCTGCCCATTGGCGGCGCGGTGTCCGACCGCATTGGCCGCAAGCCGCTGTTGCTCGCCATTTCGGTGCTGGCGATCTTCACCGCGTATCCAGCGCTGTCGTGGCTCGCCGTTGCACCGAGCTTCGTGCGCATGTTGATCGTCCTGCTATGGTTCTCGTTCTTTTTCGGCATGTACAACGGCGCAATGGTCGCCGCACTGACCGAAGTGATGCCGGTCGAAGTGCGGGTCGCAGGTTTCTCGCTGGCATTCAGTCTGGCGACGGCAGTCTTCGGCGGATTTACGCCGGCAGTGTCCACGTATCTTATCCAGGTGACGCATGACAAGGCCGCGCCTGGTTACTGGCTGAGCTTCGCTGCGCTCTGCGGCTTGTGCGCGACGCTCGGGCTATACCGCCGCCGCGCGAGCAGCAACGCTTCGGCGGCATCGTCCGCCTGACAGCGATTGCATCGTCGCGTTTCAGGAAGCCCGGCTTCTCCCGGGCTTTCGCTCTTTTAGTCGCGATAGGATGGATCAATGCGATCCAGCTTGCGCAGCAACGCAGGCCATTCCATCAAGCCGTACGGGCGGCGCGTCTGCGGTTGATAGTTCATGTATGTTTCTTCGAGCACGTGGCGCGGAACCGGATTCAGTTCGGTATTGCACGCCATGGCTGCGAGTTGCGTCCTGCACGACAACTCCAGCCGATGCATCGCGTTGAACGCTTCGGGAATGGTCTTGCCGACAGTAAGCAGGCCGTGATTGCGCAGAATGAGCGCATTGTTCTCGCCAAGATCGCGCAACAGCGACTCACGCTCGGAGACATCCAGCACCACGCCGCAGTAATCGTGATAGCCGATCTTGTAGAAGCGCATGGAAGTCTGCGTGAGCGGCAGCAGCCCGCACTTGAGCGCCGACACGGCCATGCCCGGCCAGCTATGCGTATGAATCACGCATTCGAGTTCAGGCTTCGCCTCGTGAATCGCGCCGTGAATCACGTATCCCGCGCGGTTGATGCCGTAGTCCGCGCCAACGAACGCGGGCTTGCTGAGAATGTTTCCGTCAATATCGATCTTGATCAGGCTCGATGCCGTGACTTCCTCGTACAGCATGCCATACGCATTGATCAGATACGCGCCTTCCTCGCCCGGCACACGCGCCGAGATATGGTTGGCGGCCATGTCGGACATGCCGTATAGCTCTATCAGCCGGTAGCATGCGGCCAGGTCGACGCGCATTTTCCATTCGGCTTCCGAGCATTGCTCGAACATCGATGGAATGGAGAATTCGGGAAGCTTGGTCATTCGAGATTCCTCATCAAAAGGTGATCGGAAAGAGCAGGGCGCGCCGCTTACGACTCCATTTGCATGTCGCTGCGGCGCAGGCTCAAAGTAGCGATCAGCGTGCAGCCGATGCATGCCGACGCATACAGATAGAAACCGCTTTCATGGCCAATGCTCTTGAACCAGAGCCCGGCGTAACTGGCCGTGCCGCCGAATACAGCCGTCGCGATGGCATACGGTACGCCCACGCCCAGCGCCCGCAGCCGCGCCGGAAACAGTTGGGCCTTCATAACGGAGCACACGGACGTGTAGCCGGAGACGAACGGCTGCACAACCATGAACAGCGTTAGCGTCGACAGCGAAAGCCACGCGCTCGTCTGCGCGCTCAACCCAACGGTATTGACGAGGTAGTTGTGCATATAGACCGTGTAGGTGAAGAACGCGAGCGTGCCGCCTGTGGTTAGCCCGAACACGAGCAGAACGGGCCGCCAGTGCTCGCGCAACGCCGACAGCGACACGCCGCGCTTGTCCTTCTCGTCGAGCGCGCGGAAGTCCGGGGTTTCGTCGATATTGCGACGCACCCACCACGCCACCAGCGCGAGTGCCGCGCCGGTGATGAACGGCACGCGCCAGCCCCAGTCGATCAGTTCCGCACGCGGAATCAGCGCCTGCAACACAACCTGCACGAGCGTGGCGAGCAACTGGCCGAGAATCAGCGTGACGTAGTGGAAGCTGCTGTAGAAGCCGCGATGACCGGGCCGCGCGATCTCGCTCAGATACACCGAACTCGCGCCGTACTCGCCGCCGAGCGAAAAGCCCTGTACGAGCCGCGCGAGCAACAAAACGAGCGGCGCGGCCATGCCGATCTGCGGATAGGTGGGACACAGGCCGATGGCGAGTGAACCCGCGCACATGAGGATGACGGACAGCGTGAGGGCGGAGCGGCGTCCGCGCCGATCGGCATAGAGGCCGATTAGCCAGCTTCCGACCGGCCGCAACAGAAAGCCGATGGCGAAGATCGCCGCCGTCGAAAGTAACTGAATGGTGCGGTTCTCACGCGGAAAGAACGAAGCCGCGAAAAAAATGGAAAAAGTCGTATAAACGTGAAAGTCGTACCACTCGATCAGATTGCCGATGGAACCGCCCGCAATCGAGCGCAGCGCGCTGCGGCGACGTAATGGACGCGTGGCAGCGTCGAATTCGGCTGGTGTCGTTTCGTGCATGGTTGTCTCCTTTTATTCGGAATTGCGTGTGCCTCAGTCTCGATTGCGCGCCGACAGCGACGCACCCTGGCGCAGCAAGCGCGCCGCGAATGCCGCCACCCGGCTCACGGGCCCGCCTCGTATGGGGGAACGGCGTGCGGTCGCTGCTTCAACTCGCGAGGTTGAACAGGGGCTCGCCTCGCTGCCAGCGTGCAAGGTTGTCGAGCCAGATGCGGCCGACGGCTGCGTAATGACTGTCCGACTGTCCCGCCATATGCGGCGTGAGAATCACGTTCGGCAAATCCCATAAGGGCGATGCCGCGCTCAGTGGTTCGTGCTGGAACACGTCGAGGTACGCGCCGGCCAGCGCACCGTTATGCAGTGCGGCGATCAGGTCCGCTTCGGCCACGACTTCGCCGCGCGCGACATTCAGCAGATGCGCCTGCTTCGGCAAACGCGCGAGACGGCTTGCATCGATGAGCTTCGTCGTCTGAGGCGTGAGCGGGCAGGCGAGGACGAGCCAGTCGGCGCGCGGCAGCACGTCATCGAGCATCGAGTAATCGATGAAACCTTCGCCCCGCGCCTCGCGGCGTACGACGATCACGTTCATCTCCAGCGCCTCGAGCAGGCAGGCGAGCCGTTGACCGATTGCGCCGTAGCCCACGATCACGGCGGTCTGACCGGCGAGATCGCGCGGAGCGGCATCGAGCAGCAAGGGACGCCATGCGTGTTCGCGCTGCGCTTCGTGCAGCAGCGGCAGGCGGCGTGCGAGCGCCAGCAGACCGGCCAGCGCCGCATGCGCGACCGTGCGCGCGTTCGCGCCGGAGGACGAAGTCACCTGCACGCCGCGTTGCCTCATCTCGACGAAGATCGGACGATCGACGCCCGCGGAATGCGCATGTACCCAGCGGAGATTCGGCGCGGCGCGCAGCGTGTCGTAGAAGTGGCGGGTTTCCGGCGTCAGGTCATGCTTGGTGGAGCGGCCGGTCACGTCGCGGCTCACGAAAGCAATATGCGCATCGGCGCACGATGCATCGTCGGGCGATAGCAGGCGGAATGGCGTCGCGCCGAGCATGCGCGCGATCTCGCCGTGGAAGTGGCGCGCGGCCACATCGGAGAGAAGGATGTTCAGGGCCTGCATTGTCTCCATCACTATCATGTCGTTGATTATGCGGCGCATCCGGCTATCTGGAACGGGAAAGGCAGGTGCGACATGACGTCATTGTGATCAAAGATCAAGCGTGTGTTGAGCGATTTGGTGTAGGCACCGTTTCCAAAAAGGGAAAGCTCGGGAGTATGCGTAGACGAACATGTCTCATCGCCGATGACCGCAGCTACACGCCGCCGCAGAATCCGCCGACGCGTTTCATCGAGCATCTGGATGCGCTGGTTTCGAGCGCGGCGTGGTGTGACGGCGAGCGTCTATGGCATGGACAACGCCGCGCTCGCGGATGCGTTGCAGCGTTATTCCCGCCGTCCGCCCCGGCGTCGCGGTGTTGGGCGCGGATACTCCCGACGCCGAACTCGACCGGCTCACGCAACTGGGAGTGCGCGGCTCAGGCTTGAATCTTTTCAGGCGCGACGGTCAGGCGGTCTATCGCAACGCCGCGGGTCTGGATGCGTTGCGCGCGCTCGCACCGAAACTCGCGGCGCGCGGCTGGCACGCGCAAATCTGGATTCACGCGCCCGACCTGCCGGAGGTAGAGCCGCTCTCGACGACGAGCCGGATGGCGTTCAACGGCACGCCGCGCAGGTGAGTGTCCAGGATGCGATTCGGGATCTGATCCCGGACGATGGATGACTCCATCAGGCCTTGTTACTCGGCGCTCGTCTGGAACAGATGAACGATGGCCAGACGCTTGGCCTCATCCGCACACCTGGCGAATCTCCGATCTCCCATTCTGCCTGCAGGAAGAGGGGGTCGTCCCACATTCATAGGCGTCGGAGATTGCACGCAGGCAGGCAGCCGGGCCACCCTTGCTTGCTTTAACTCAAGAAAGCGCAGGCGGCCGTTAAAGCGTCTCCTCATAGCGGCAATTAACGAGCAGTTCCGCCAGGCTCGTCGTATTTGGCAACTCGATAGTATTCACCACCAGAAGCGCCAGGTCTTGCGGCTGCGTCATCGCCATCGGTTCAATATCGGCGATGCCCGCGGCCATGTCCGTGTTGACGAAGCCGGGGCATACCGCGGTCGCCCGCACGCCGTCGTCCCAACCCGCACGGCGCACCGCATGGGTGAGCGCCACCATCGCGTGCTTCGACATCTGATAGCCGACGTTCAGGTTCTTCACGCGTTTGCCGGAAAGCGACGCAAGCTGCACGAAGCGTCCAGCTCCCGCACGGCGCAAATGCGGCAGCGCCGCCTGCACGAGCCGGAAAGGTGCGTTCACGTTGATCTCGAAGGTTTCGGTCAAGAGCGCATCGGTGCCGGTATCGAAGTCGATCATGCGGCAGATGCCCGCGTTGCTCACCAGCACGTCAATGCGCCCGAAGCGCGCGATCGTCGCATCCACCCAGGCGCGGGCGGCTTCGGGATCGCGCGCCTCGTAGGGATGCAGGATCGCATCGGGCACGCCATCGTAAGCGCGCGTATCGCGCAGACCGAGCGACAGCCTATAACCGCGCCGCGCCAGTTCCAGCGCAATCTCGCGTCCGATGCCGCGGTTCGCGCCCGACACCATCGCCACTTTGTCCAGGTGCAATTCCATGTGCTATCGGTCCTCGCTTATCAGAATCCCGCGTCGATCGTGATCTTCGAGCCGTCGCTGAAGCGCCCAAGACGGAACGCGTGCGGATCGACGAGCGGTGCGTCGCCGTTGACGAGGTCGGCCATCAGCCGGCCCGCGCCCGGCCCGATTCCGAAACCGTGTCCCGAGAAACCGGTGCCGATGAACATGCCCGGCACGCGCGCGACTTCGGAGATGACGGGGATCGCGTCCGGTGTCACGTCGATGTAGCCGGCCCACCGCTGCGCGATGCGCGCGCCCGACAACTGCGGAAACGCTTCGGTGAACGCCTTGAGACCCTTGTCGACGTGTGGCACCACGGGGTCCGGATCGAGCGTACGAACATGTTCGAAAACCGTCGATTCGTTGAGCGCCCAGCGGCGCGGCCGCTTGAGTTCGTCGAAAAAGCGCTTGCCGAGCTGAATCTGTAGCGCGCCCATCTGACTCTTCAATGCTTCAATGTATTTGAAGAAGAGGCGGAACGAATCGGGCGTCAGATCGGCGTGCGTGCGCAGGCCGTACGCGACCGTGTAGCCGCCGTCCGCACGCTTGCGAAACGCGAATTCCTCGTTATTGGCGCTGCACGTGGGACCGCCTTCGAGGGGCTCGGTACGCAACACGGACGCACGCGTGAGCAGTTGCGGCAACTCCACGCCGAGATTGCCGCAGAAATAGCGCGTCCATGCGCCGCCCGCTACGACGACCGCATCGCAGCGAATCGTCCCATGTTCGGTGACGACCGCGCTCGCACGCCCGCCGCTCGTCTCGATGCCGCGCACCGCGCACGGCGTCAGAATACTGACGCCCTTGCGTCGCAGCGCGTTGGCGATGGCGGGCGCGGCCTTTTGCGGTTCCGCGCGGGCATCGCCCGGCGTGAAGATGCCGCCCTTGAGCGTCTGCGTCGCGCCGGGCAGCAGGCGTGAGACTTCATGCGTGTCTACTTCGCGCGTGTCGAAGGCATCGTCGCCTGCTATTTGACGAGCGCGCTTCAGCCAGTCACGGTGACGTTCGAGCACGGCATCATCGTTCGATACGTACATGATGCCGCACTGGTTGAAGCCGGTGTCGATGTCGAGCGTTCTGTCGAGCGTGCGCCAGATTTTGAGGCTTTCGATGCTCAGCAGAAATTCGCGGGGATCGCGCCTTGTCACGCGGACCCAGCCCCAGTTGCGGCTCGACTGCTCGCCCGCGATGTGCCCCTTCTCGCACAGCGCGACGGACAGCCCTTTTTCGTGCAGCGCAAGCGCCGTTGATACGCCGATGATGCCGCCGCCGATCACGACCACATCGGCGCGTTCGGGCAGCTTGATATCGTCGGCGACGGTGTCGACTTTAGGACCCATGGTTTCTTTCAACGAAGTGAGAGTTACGGACGACGCTCGGCCACGGCCGCTGTCTGCGATTGCAGCGCTTCTTCAGCGCGCACGTTGCGCCCGGCGCGTGATGTCTTCTGCTGGCGCGCGGCGGGGTTGATGAAGCGATTGGTCCAGCGGTCCAGATGATTGATCGTGTGCGTGAGGGGCACGGTGATGAGCAGATACACGGCGCCTGCCGCGACGAGCGGCGACAGGTTGGCCGTATTGACCGCCGCGTTCTGCCCGATGGTAAAGAGATCGCGCTGCGAAGTGAGCAGCCCGAGGAAGTACACGAGACTCGAATCCTTGACGATCGAGATGAACTGATTGGCAAGCGCGGGCAGAATGCGCCGCACGCCCTGCGGCACGATCACATGACGCATGCCGCTCCAGTACGTCATGCCGAGCGCCTGACACGCGGACATCTGCCCGCGTCCGACGCTCTGAATTCCCGACCGGAAGATCTCGGCGATATACGCCGACGACACCAGCGCCAGCGCGACGATCGCAAGCGGATACGGATTCGGCCCGAACAGCGAGAGTCCCACCGGCGCCAGCCCCTGGCCGACCACAAGGATGACCAGCGCGGCGGGCAGGCCGCGGAAGACATCCACGAAAACGCGCACGGGCCAGGTCAGCCAGCGCGTGTGCGATACGGCGCAGAGCGCCAGCGCCATTCCTGCCACGATGCCGAGCGCAGTCGAGACCACCGACAGGATCAGCGTGTTCACGAGACCCGTGCCGATCAGCGTCGGCAGCGATTCGACGAGCAGCGGCCAATCCAGGAAGTTCTGCAGGAATGCATTCATGGAGACTCTCTCCTTGCGCTTGACGAGGCGTGGCAAAGCAACAATGGCGGGCGGTTACTTCATCGCGTACGGAGGCATCGGATCAGGCTTCGGATAGCCGGGATTGAAGTGCTGATAGAGCTTGAGCCACGTCCCGTCCGCCACCAGTTCGCCGATCGCCTTGTTGACCGCTCCTTCGAGCTTCGCATTGCCCTTGCGGATCGCGAAGCCGGCGGGAAGATTCGAAGCTGAGATGTCGAGCCTGTCGGCGAGCTTCAGGTCCGGATACTTACCTTGCAGCCCTTCGAGCAACGTCTTGTCGATGAAGTAGCCGTCGATGTACTTGTTGCGCAGCGCGAGAAAGCCCGCGTTGATGTTCGGAAAGCGGACGATTTGCGCGCCCGGCAGATAGCTCTGCGAATACGTGTCCTCGATGGTCCCCTGCACGACTCCGATGCGCTTGTCCTTCACCGATGCCACGTCCGCGCCGATCGTGCTGTCCGCCAGCGTACCGACGCTCAGGAGACCCGTCAGATAGCCTTCCGAGAAATCGACCATCTTGAGGCGTTCCCTGGTGATCGAGATCGAGCCCGCGGCAAGATCGACCTGCTGATTCGCCACGGTCGGCAGCAGACCCGCGAAGTCCTGCGCGCGGAAGTCGGCCGTGAGCCCGAGTTTCGCGGCGATAGCGCGCACCAGCTCGACGTCGAAGCCCGTCATCTTGCCGTTGTCGATGTACGAGTACGGCTTGTTGTTCGCATCGACGCCGGCCACGATCTTACCCGGCGTCAATGTGCCGACGTCATCGGCGGCGTGGGCGGCGGTCGTCGCGCCGACCAGGAACGATGCGGCCACGGCGAGGTGGCGTGCGAGACGAAGTAATCGCATGGTGAGGCTCCCTTGGAATGGACAGCGGTTGGTTCAATGCAGGATGCGCGAAAGAAAGTCTCGCGCACGTTCGGAGCGCGGACGCTCGAAGAAGGCTTCGCGCGTATCGTCTTCCACGATCACGCCGCGGTCCATGAACAACACGCGGTCGGCGACGCGCTTTGCAAAACCCATCTCGTGCGTGACGCACAACATGGTCATCCCGTCCTGCGCGAGCGTGGTCATCACGTCGAGCACTTCGTTGACCATCTCGGGATCGAGCGCGGAAGTCGGCTCATCGAACAGCATGGCGACGGGGTCCATCGAAAGCGCCCGCGCAATCGCCACGCGCTGCTGCTGACCGCCCGACAATTGCGCCGGATACTTGTCCTCGTGACCGCTCAAGCCCACGCGGCGCAAGAGCGAGCATGCGCGCTCACCGGCTTCGTCGCGCGCGCGGCCGAGCACGTTCATCTGCGCGAGCATCAGGTTGCGCTGCACCGAGAGATGAGGAAAGAGTTCGAAATGCTGAAACACCATGCCGACCCGCGCCCGCAGCCGCGAAAGATTCGCGCGCTTCGCCGTCACGTCGATGCCGTCCACGACGATCTGCCCGCTCTGTACCGTTTCCAGCCCGTTGACGGATTTGATGAGCGTGGACTTGCCGGACCCGGACGGCCCGCAGATCACGGCCACTTCACCGCGCGCGATGCTCGCCGTGCAGTGGTTCAATACGCGAATGCCGCCATACCACTTCGAAACGTTATTCAGCTCGATCATTGTGGCTCCTTTAGATGTTTCGGCTTCCTGATTGAATCAGCTCGTCATCGATTCAAGAGAGCGCTGCTCGCACGCGACCGTGCCACATATCGCCGATACGGTACAGTGCACTGCCGACGGGTACCGCAAGCGTGCTGGCCATGCCCGCACCTGAGACGGGAAACGCGCCTTCGCCGAACGCACCGACATCCTGCTCGACACCCGCCATATGTTTGCCGATGCGATGCCCGAGATAGCTCATCAGCGCAACGCCGTTGCCGTTGCAGCCGAGCGCATAGTGCACGCCGTCGTGCTGGCCGATGTGCGCGAGCCTGTCACCGGTCATTGCGACGAAGCCTTTCCAGGAATGCGTGACGCGCACGTCCCGAAGGGCGGGCCACAATTGCACGAGCTTCGCGTACAACCGCCGCGCGGCCTCGCGTTCATCGATTTCGCGGATGGCGGGCCGCGACCCGAAGATCATTCGCGTGCCGTCCGGCGATGGCCGCGTGTAGAAGAGATTGCGCTTCGAATCGCTGATCATGCGGCGGCCCGGATTGAGGACGTCCATGAGGCCTTCGGGCAACGGCTCGGTAGCAATCTGATAACTCGCAACCGGCAACACGCGGCGCGAAAAGAACGGCAGCAGTGGACCCGTATAGCCGTTGGTAGCCAACAGCACCTGCCGCGCATCGAACGCGCCGCGCGCGGTGTGCACGCGAAACCGTGTATTTCCCATTCGTTCGATCCGCTGCACTGCTGCGTGCGAATGCAGCGTCGCGCCGCGCCGGCGCGCGAGGTCGCGTAGCGCACGATGATATTTCGCGGTATGCAGTCCGCCGTATTCGTCGACGAGAATGCCGCCGTAGTAATAGTCGGAGCCAATGACGCCGCGCTGCGCATCGCGCTCGATCACATGCACCGTGACGCCGGTCTTGTCGCGCAACAACTGGCCTTGGCGACGCAGCACGTTGAAATGCGTGGGCGTATAGGCGCCGAAGAAGCGGCCGGTGATGCGCAGGTCTGCGTCGAGTGATTCGTCTCCAATGATTCCCTTGAGATAGTCGAAGCTCGCCATCGACTCCTGCATCAGGCGCGTGAGACGTTCAGCGGACACGCCGCGAATGGCGTTGGTCAGCGCAAGCTTCTGGCCGCTCGACACCATGCCCCCGCTGCGCGTGCTGCCGCCGGCGCCGATCTCGGCGCCATCCAGCACCGCGACACGCGCGCCATGCTTCGCGGCCTCCGCCGCGGCCGACAGCCCGCAATACCCGCTGCCGACGATCGCCAGGTCCACGTTCGCCGGCAAAGGTTCCGGCGCAACCTCGGGCGGTGCGGCATCCCACCAGTACGGGGCGCAACGGAAGGTTTCGTGAAACAGCAACGCATCGGGACGCATGGACTTGACCCTGTTCGTTTGATCGAGTCCAGTGTCGCGCTCGCAAATCATCCGGTCAAATAGCGCCAAAAACGGCTTCCATTCATTTCTGATATGGCAAGCTGAGACTTCGGCCGATGTTTTTGCGCGGCCCACGTCCGGAGAAAACGATGAATCTCAGGCAGGTCGAGGCGTTTCGGCTGGTCATGCTGCGCGGTTCTATGACGGCCGCCGCCGAAGAACTCGGCACATCGCAACCGAGCATCAGCCGGTTAATCGCGGAACTGGAAGCCGCCACGGGACTGACGCTGTTCGTGCGCAATGGCGGACGCATTCATGCCACCGATGCTGGCAGCGCGTTCTATCGCGAGGTGGATCGCAGCTTCGTCGGTCTGGAGAAACTGCAGCATTCGGCGCGAGAGATTCTTGAACTCGGCAGCGGACGGCTGCGGATCGTGGCAGCGCCGGTCCTCGCGCTGTCGTTTCTGCCCGCCGTGATCGCGCGCTTCGCGGACGCCCATCCGCGGGTCGCGGTGTCGCTCGAAATGCGCAGCGAGAGCACGATCCAACGCTGGGTGTCGTCGGGACACTGCGACGTAGGCTTCGCGACCACCACGCCGGATGCGTTCGGCGTGATGAGCGTGGAACTCTATGAACTGGCGGGGCTATGTGCCTTGCCAGCGAGTCATGCGCTAGCGGCGCGCACGCGGATTCGCGCGGCCGACTTGCGTGGCGAAAGGCTCATCCTGCCTTCCTATGCGGACGATACGCGTGCCGCGCTCGATCGCGCGCTGCGTCCGGCGGGCGCGGATCAGGTGCCTGCGATCGAGACGCCGTATGGCGCGACCATCTGCGCGCTCGTGACGCGCGGCGCGGGCGTGGGCATCGTCAATCCGCTCGCGACCGTGGATGCCGATCCGACGCGCATCGTGTTCCGGCCGTTCGCGCCGGCGATCTGGTTTCGCGGCTTCACGCTTTATCCGCAGACGCCGCGAGGCAATCCGTTGGTCGGCGAGTTTCTCGAACTCGTAGGTGAGCAGATGGCGGCGTTGAGGCGGGGCGCGCATATCTGAGCTCACGCTCGTTGACCGAACACAAGCTTCTTGCGACCGACCGTAAATTGAGTTCTAAAGTATTCCCCGTGTGATGCCGTTCATGAGTTGTTTGAGTTGTTTGCACGTCGAAGTATTCAGTTGGCAACAAGCACCGCCCAATAAGAAGGAATAAGAATGCGACAGCACCACAACGGCGCTCGCCAGCATCAATTTGGTGCGGTCGGTCGCACAAGGCAGATGAACCTAAACCGTAGCCCCGGGGAAAAGTCATGGCGGACGCCAATGAGATTGTCGATTTGACGCGAGAAGTTCACCGTATAGCGAAGGGCAACGTATCGGATATCAACGACATCAATCGTGAAACCACCTTTCTCGCCATCAACGCGCTGATCGAATCGGCCCGTGCCGGCGACGCCGGGCGCGGTTTTGCCGTGGTCGCAAATCAGGTCAAGGTAGTGTCGCAACGCATCGGACAGTTGACCAACGAACTGAGCCGCGAGCTCACGGCCCTAGGCGACCGGATGATCACGCAGCTCGAGCAGCAGGAAGCGCAGCGCCTTACGGATCTCGCGCTCAACATGATCGAGATTGTCGATCGCAACCTCTACGAACGCTCCTGCGATGTGCGCTGGTGGGCGACCGACTCCGCGATAGTCGATTGCGTTGCGCACGACACCCTTGAACACCGCGCGTTCGCGTCAGAGCGGCTAGGCGTGATTCTCGACAGCTACACCGTGTACCTCGATCTGTGGGTGATCGACATGGAGGGCAACGTCGTGGCCACCGGCCGGCCCGGCCAGTTCGCCACGGCGGGGCAAGCGAACGTGGCGGACGAGCCGTGGTTCAAGGCGGCCGCGAAGTCGGCGTCGGGCGCCGAGTATGCGGCGGCCGAACTCACGTCGATGGCGGCGCTCAATGGCGCCGCCGTGGCGACCTACGCAGCGGCAATTCGCGAAGGCGGCGCTAACCGGGGGCGTCCGCTCGGCGTACTGGCGGTATTCTTCAATTGGGCTCCGCAAGCCTCGACGGTAGTCAAGGGCGTGCGTTTGTCGGTGGAGGAGTGGACGCGTACGCGCTGCCTGCTCGTCGATGCACGCAAGCGCGTGATTGCCAGTTCAGACGACAAAGGCGTGCTGCAGGAAGTACTGCAGCTCAAAGTGAGCGATCCGAAGGCGGGCGCGTATCGACCGGACGCGGACACATTGGTGGCCTACGCCCTCACGCCGGGCTACGAAACATACGAAGGGATGGGGTGGTACGGCGTGATCGTGCGCAAGCGCGCGGGGCGGTGAAGGGAGTCGCCCACACCATCCGCCGTTTGAGGATGCTATGTCGATCGGGCGCGCCGGTGATCCTGCCAGGGAGGCGAGCACAACGACGGCTTTGAGGCTGGGTTGACATCTTCGAAGGCTGGTTTGGGCTACAGAAGCTACTGCTGACGGAAACCCCTAAAGCCGCGAGAGTTCGGTTACACGCTTTGTCTTCACCGTGCGAGGCCGAACGTGCCAAACCCCGATTTTCATCGAGCGTTGAGTCCGAACGAAGGCCGTTCCGCCCGGCACGACTACTTTTACCCATCTTGTTCTGGCTTCAAGACCCGGAGTCGAACACATTCGCAACTGTAAGGGGCCGACCAAAGCGCTCTGGCCGCTCCTTCCTTTCTGATCAATCGTTGACAAGTCTCCGGCAATAAGGGCAAGTTTGTCGGCTCACAAACGCCGACCGGTGACCCGACGATGGAACGATCCTCCAATAACGCCCTCGAAATGATCGCAGCGGCGGCTGACCCGTTGCGCGTCGGATTCTTTCTGGTCCCTGATTTTCCGATGATGACCTTCGGCGCCGCGGTCGATCCGCTCCGCCAGGCCAATCGCATCTCCGGGCGGGCGCTTTATAAATGGAGCTTCCTATCCGTAGATGGCGCGCCTGTTCACTCGAGCGCGGGCGTCCCGTTTCCGATCGACTATTCGATCGCCGACATGCCCCCCTGCGATCTGATCATCCTCTGCGCGGGGTTGAATCATACGAAGGCTTACAAACCTGCTGTGTTCAAATGGTTGCGCTCGGTGCATGGCCGGGGATGCGTGCTCGGCGGCATCTGCGCCGGTCAGTTCCTGATTGCCAAGGCGGGCCTGCTCGACGGGCGCCGTTGCGCCGTTCATTGGGAGCTACTCGCGGCGTTCCAGGAAGAGTTTCCGCGCAGCGTGGCGTCCAACGCCATCTTTGCGGTGGATGGTCCGTTCGTCACGTCGTCCGGCGGCACGGTGACCCTCGACATGATGCTGCACCTCATCGCGGCGAGCAAAGGCCGCGACATCGCGAACGCGATTTCCGACCAGTTCAATCATCCGGAGATCCGTCAGCAGGATTCGGCTCAACGTCTGCCGGCGCAAATGCGCTTCGGCATCCGCAATCCCAAACTGCTCGAAATCGTCAAGGTGATGGAATCGAGCATTCAGAATCCTGTCGATCTCCAGGTGCTCGCGCGCCGCGTTCAACTGTCGACGCGTCAGATTGAACGCCTGTTCGTCACGCATGTCGGCAAAACACCGTCGGCCTTCTACGCGGGCTTGCGGATGGCTCGGGCGCACGATCTGATTCTTCAGACGGACCTGTCCATCTCCGACGTCGCGGAAATATGCGGCTATATGTCGGCGGCGCGCTTCGGCCGGATCTATCGCGCGCATTACGGCAGTACGCCGAGAGAAGTCCGGCAGGGCGGTGTTGCGCGCCGTCAACCGCTGACTGATTCCTCACGCTGACCTTTCACGACCAATGTCCCGCAAGAAGTGCGATGTCGCTTTTTGTACCTGAAATGTCGCATTCGCGTTTTTGTTCAAATCTTGAATCGACTTAACCTGTCCATCAGCCGTTTACGCCCGCTTCCCACTTATTCCGGAGACCATGCAGTGTCCAACGATTCCGAAGCAACGCCGCATCCTTACATTCCCGTTCTCATCGACGACCTCAAAAGCGGCAATGTCTCGCGCCGTCATTTTCTTCGCACGGCGACGTTGCTCGGATTGTCGGCCATGACGGCGTACAAGCTGAGCGGCGAAACGAATCCGTTCATTAGCGACGCGCAGGCCGCCGACGCGCTGCCCAAAGGCGGGCATCTGCGAATCGGGATGCGCTGTATGGAGATCAAGAGTCCGCATCAGGCCGACTTCGCCGAGAAGTCGAATGTCATCCGGCAGGTTTGCGAATTCCTGACGTTCACCGGCAACGACAATATCACCCGCCCGTATCTGCTGGAGCGTTGGGAAGTCAGCGAAGACCTGAAGACCTGGACACTGCATATCCGCAAGGGCGTGAAGTGGCACAACGGACGCGCGCTAAATGCGGACGACGTAGTGTGGAATCTCAAACGTGTCTGCGACCCGGCGGTGGGTTCGTCGCAACTGGGGTTATTCACCGGTTACCTCGTTCAGGAATACGACTCCGGTCAGAAGGACGCGAGCGGCAAGGCGAAGAAGGCGAGCCGCATCTGGTCCGATAATGCGATCGAGAAGGTCGACGACCTGACGGTCCGGCTGAACTGTTTCGCACCGCAAATCGCCGTGCCGGAACATCTGTTCCACTACGCGATGTTCATTACCGATCCGGCGGACAAGGGCATGTTCGGCGCCGGCTTCAACGGAACCGGCCCGTTCGAACTCACCTCGTACACGGTCGGCAAGAGCGCGGTGTACAAGGCGCGTAAAGACTATTGGGGCACCGGTCCTTATCTGGACTCGTTCGAGTTCGTCGACCTCGGCGACAGCGCGGGCGCCGGCATCTCGGCGATGGCTTCTCGCCAGGTCGACGGTCTCTCCGAAGCCGACGCGGTTCAGGTGAATGCGATGAAGCGCCTGCCGCACGTGCAGCCCTACAGCGTGTTGACCTCGCAAACCGGCGTGGCGCGTATGCGCGTGGATCACAAGATTTTCGGCGACCCGCGCGTGCGCAAGGCGATGAAACTCGCGATCGATCATCAGAAGATCATTGCCACGTCGTTGCTCGGCGCAGGGTTGTCGGCGGAAGATCATCACGTCGCGCCGGTTCACCCGGAGTACTACGCATTGCCCAAATACGGCCGCGACGTCGTGCAGGCGAAGAAACTGCTGGCGCAAGCGGGTTACCCGAACGGCTTCGAAATCGACATGGTGACGCGTCCCGATCCGATCTGGGAGTTGAATACGGTTCAGGCACTCGCCGAGCAGTTCAAGGACATCGGCGTGAAGGTCAACATCAAGCCGCTGCCGAGCGCGCAATACTGGGAAGTCTGGACCAAGGTGCCGTTCAGTCTCACGGGCTGGGGGCATCGGCCGCTCGGCGTGATGACGCTGTCGCTCGCGTACCGGACCAACGCGGCATGGAACGAGTCGGGCTACGCGAATCCCGAATTCGATGCACTGCTCGACCAGGCGGACGGCATTCTCGATCCGAAGAAACGCAGCCTGGTGATGGCAAAAATCGAGAAGCTGATGCAGGAAGACGGTCCGATCGTGCAACCGTTCTGGCGTGCGTTCTCAACGGTGATGGATAAGAAGGTGAAAGGCTTCACGGTGCATCCGTCGCAATACATCTTCGCGAATCAGTACGCCGTGGGCGCCTGAACCGGATAGGCGCGCCTTCAAGGCGCGCCGCGCGAGGTCGCAAGAACGTACCAACTATGGGTTCCGTCGACATGGCTTCATTTCTCGCTAAACGCATCACATTGATGATCGTGACGATGTTGTGCGCGTCATTCGTCGTATTCGCCGTATCCGAGTTCACGCCGGGCAGTGTGGCGCGCCGCACGCTCGGACCGTACGCCACCCAGCAACAGGTCGATCTGCTGTCGCAACGCATGCACGGGAACGACCCGTTGATGGTGCGCTACGGACACTGGCTCGGCGTGCTGGCCGGCGTAATGCCGGATCCGCTCGAAGATCCGGCGAACGGACTGGGTTTTACCGATCCGCGCGGCTCGCAGTACTTCGGCAATTTCGGCTACTCGACGCTTTATAAACTCCCCGTCAACGATGTGATGTGGAAGCGCCTCGGACACACCGCCATTCTCGCGGGGATCGCGTTCGCGTTGATCGTGCCGCTCTCCATGCTGTTCGGCATTCTGTCCGGGCTTAAGGAAGGTGGGGCGCTCGATCGCATTCTTTCTGTCGTCTGCATCACTTTCACGTCGATTCCGGAATTCGCGTCGGGTGTGTTTCTGGTGACGCTGTTCGTGATCCTCTGGCCGATCCTGCCGGGCACGAGCCCGCTCGACGGCAGCGAGGGCGGCCGCTGGTCGGTCGCGTCGCAACTGGTGTTGCCGGTCGCGGTACTGGTGCTCTACGACTTTGGCTACGTCGCGCGGATGATTCGGGTGTCGATGATCGGCGTGATGGAAAAGCCCTACATCCGCACGGCGATCCTGAAAGGATTGAACCCGCGCAAGGTGATTCTCGGGCATGCATTGAGAAACGCGATGATCGCGCCGTTCACCGTGTTGCTGCTGCAGATCAACTTTCTGATCGGTGGCGTGGTGGTGACCGAGATGGTGTTCGCCTATCCGGGCTTCGGCCGGATGCTGCTCGACTCCAGCATGTTCGGCGACATCGCCATGCTGGAAGCCGCCACGCTGGTCACGGTCTTCGTCGCCGTCGTGACGCAGTTTCTCGGCGACCTCGGCTACATGCTGCTCAATCCACGCATCCGTGTGAGGTAATCGTATGTCTTCCATTGATCCCGGCGTGGTGCCGCTCGCGGTGCGTACCTCACGCGCTCCGCGGCGTGCATGGACGCGTCTGTTCAGTTCCCCCACGGCCGTCGTCGGCTTGTCGCTGATCGTGTTCTGGGTCGTCGTGGCCGTGCTCGCGCCAGTGCTGCCGCTGCCGTCGCCCACCGCTCAGGATGCGATGGCGATGGCCGATCCGACGCCGTCGGCCGCGCACTGGCTCGGTACCGACATTCTCGGCCGGGACATCCTGTCGCGTCTGGTCTTCGGCGCGCGCACCGTGTTACTAGTGGCGCCGCTGTCGGTCGCGGTCGCGATGCTCGCCGGGATCACGCTCGGCATGCTGGCGGGCTATTTCGGCGGCTGGGTCGAAGCGATCGTCGACCGTTTTTCGGACCTGGTGCTGGCGTTTCCGGTGCTCGTCCTTTACGTCATCCTGATTGCGAACGTCGGTGCCTCGGTCGGCAACATCGTGCTGGCCACCACGATCGCGTCGGCGCCGGGCATCGGCCGGATCGTGCGCGGGCTGGTACTCGATCTGAAGCAGCAGGAATACGTGGCAGCGGCGCGTCTGCGCGCGGAAAGCACGTTTTACATCATCGTTTGCGAGTTGTTGCCGAACTGTCGCGGACCGCTCTTCGTCGACGCGTGTCTGCGGATCGGCTACACGATCATCACGATCGGTGTGCTCGGTTTTCTGGGGCTCGGTTTGCCGCCGCCGAATCCGGATTGGGGCGGCATGGTGCGCGAAACGACGACCGTGATCAACGTGTGGCCGCTCATGTCGATTGCGCCGTCGGTCGCCATCGTGAGCCTCGTCCTCGGATTCAACCTGCTGGCCGACGGAATGCGGGAGGCCTGGAAGCCATGAATGCGATCATCGAATCAGGCGTGCTGGAAAGTCGCCATGCGCGGTCGTCCGGCGATACGCCGTTGCTGGAAATCCGCGACCTTCGCATCGAGTATCGCGGCCGTTATGAATCCGTCGTCGCCGTGCCGAATGTGTCGCTGACCATCGCGCCGGGGGAAAGCTATGGCCTCGTCGGCGAATCGGGCTGTGGCAAGACCACGACTGCGATGGCGGTAATGGGCTATCTCGGCGGAACCGGACGGGTGACGAACGGCAGCATTCGCTTCGAGGGCGAGGAACTGGTCGGCGCGAGTCTGCAAAAGCTGCGCAACATTCGCGGCCGGCGCGTGGCGATGGTTTATCAGGAACCGATGAGTGCGCTCAATCCGGTCAAGACCATCGGCTCGCAACTCGCCGAAGTGCCGATGCAGCATCTGGGTTCCTCACGGGCCGAGGCGCGCGAGCTGTCTGCGAGCATGCTCGAGAACGTGCGCCTGCCCGATCCGCTCGCCATGCTCAAGCGCTTTCCTCATCAACTGTCAGGCGGCCAGCAGCAACGGATCGTGATTGCAATGGCGTTGCTTGCGCGGCCTGCGTTGCTGCTGCTCGACGAGCCGACGACCGGCCTCGACGTCACGGTCGAGGCCGCGATTCTCGATCTGATCGCGGACCTTCGCAAACAATACGGCACGAGTCTTTTGTACATCTCGCACAATCTCGGCTTGATAGCGAGCGCCTGCGATCGGGTCGGCATCATGTACTCCGGCGAGATGATCGAGGAAGCCGATACGCAGACACTGTTTCGCCAGCCGCGTCATCCGTATTCGCAAGGTCTGCTTGGCTGCATTCCCGGCATCGGGAGCCCGAAGGGCGTGCGAGCGTTATCGCCGATTCCGGGGCATTTGCCGTCGCCGACCGAGCGTCCGCAGGGTTGCTGGTTCGGACCGCGCTGCGCTCACTTCCAGCAGGAAACATGTGGCGGCAACGCGATTGCGCTGGCGCCGGCGGAAGACGAAGCTCATCTGGTTCGATGCATCCGCTGGCAGGACCTTACGCGCGCAAGCGTCGCATTGAGCGGCGAGGCGGCAGTGAGCGTCGATCGTGATACGGCGCTGTCGGTCACCGACGTGTCCAAGCAATACCTGCTCAACGGCGGACGTCGCACCGTGCAGGCCAACGAATCGGTCTCGTTCAAAGTAGGCAAGGGCGAGATCATGGGGCTGGTCGGCGAATCCGGCTGCGGCAAGTCCAGTCTCGCACGCATGCTCGTCGGCCTGGAAGGGGCGACCTCGGGCTCGATACAGTACGACGGCGTCGAGCTAGCCCAGGTGCCGGCGAAAAAACGCGAGCGCGATATGCTGCAGTCGATCCAGATGGTGTTCCAGAATCCCGACAGCACGCTCAATCCTTCTCACTCGGTGGCTTCGCCGATACGCCGCGCACTGCGCAAATTCGGCGGCTACAAGGATAAAGCGGCGATCGAGAAGCGCTTGCAGGAGTTGCTGCAACTGGTCCGGCTACCCGCCGAACTGGCGCAACGCCGACCGTCGCAACTCTCCGGCGGTCAGAAACAGCGCATCGCGATTGCCCGCGCGTTCGCGACGAATCCGTCGCTGATCGTCGCCGACGAGCCCGTCTCGGCACTCGACGTGTCGGTGCAGGCAGCCGTCATTACGTTGCTGCTCGCTATCCAGAAAGAGCAGGAAAGCACGCTGCTCTTCATTAGCCACGACCTTGCACTGGTGCGCCATATCGCGGACCGGATCGTCGTGATGTATCTCGGCCGGATCATGGAAAAAGGCCTCGCCGAAGAGATATTCGCGCCTCCTTACCACCCGTACACCGAAGCGCTGCTGTCCGCCGTTCATAGTCCGGACGCGTCGGTCAAACAACAGGAGCGGATCCGCCTGACCGGCGAAACGCCGAGCCCCATCAACGTGCCGCCGGGATGCCGCTTCGCGTCGCGCTGCCATCGCAAGATCGGCGACATTTGCGACACCGCCGCGCCGCCGGTTCGGCAAGCATCGCCGACGCATGAGATTGCCTGCCATATCAGCCTCGAGGAGTTGCGTACGATGCGCCCCGTGTTTCAGCAAAGCATCACCGGAGGAACCCGCGCATGATCGACGGCACGTTTCCTTTCGATCTCGTGATTCGCGGCGGTACGGTCGTGCTGCCCGACACCACAGCCGAAGTCGATATCGGTGTGCGGGACGGACGCATCGTCGCGATCGAGGCGGATTTGCCCGCCGGACGGCAAGAGGTGTCGGCGGCGGGCCGCATCGTGATGCCCGGCGGCGTCGACGCGCATTGCCATATGGATCAGCAGCCGTGGGAAGGCAAATCCACCGCGGACGATTTCCAGAGCGGCACGCTGTCCGCGCTGTGCGGGGGCACCACGACGATCATTCCGTTCGCCATGCAGATGCGCGGGCAGTCGCTGGCTGAAGTGGTGGCCGACTATCACGAACGCGCGTTGCCGAAAGCACATATCGACTACACGTTCCATCTGATCGTGGGCGACCCGACGCCGCGTCTGCTGGAAGAAGAGCTGCCGCAACTGATCGCCGAAGGTTGCACGTCGGTGAAAATCTATCTGACGTACGAAGGCCTGAAACTCGACGACTACGAAGTGCTCGAGGTGCTCAACGTGGCGCGCCAGGAAGGTGCGATGGTCATGGTGCATGCGGAGAACGACGCCTGCATCCGCTGGCTGACCGAGCATTTCCTGAAAGCGCGCAAGACGCAACTGCGCTATCACGTCATTTCGCGGCCCGCCATTGGCGAGCGCGAAGCGACCTTCCGTGCGATCAGTCTCGCCGAAGTGATCGAGACGCCGATTCTGATCTGCCACGTGTCTGCGGCGAGCGCGACCGAAGAAATCCGCCGGGCGAAGCAGCGCGGCCTGCCGGTGTATGCGGAAACCTGTCCGCAGTATCTCTTTCTCGCCGCCGAGGATATCGACACACCTGACCTGTCGGGCGCGATGTGCGTCTGCACGCCGCCGCCGAGGCCGCGCGAGAACCAGGCGGAAATCTGGCGCGGTTTGCTGGACGGAACGCTCGAAGTGTTCTCGTCGGACCACTCGCCGTGGCACTACCGCGACAAGATCGCCGAAGGTCCGAATACGCCGTTCACACGTATTCCGAACGGTGTGCCCGGGATCGAAACGCGTTTGCCTCTGCTGTTTTCCGCGGGTGTGAACGGCGGACGCATGTCGCTCATGCAATTCGCCGAACTGACCTCGGCGACGCCCGCGCGGCTCTACGGCCTGTATCCGAAGAAAGGCGTGATCGCGATCGGCTCGGACGCCGACTTTGCGATCTGGGATGCGCAGCGCGAAGTGACGATCAAAAACAGCATGCTGCATCACGCGACCGATCACACGCCGTATGAAAACAAGGTGGTGCAGGGCTGGCCCACGACCACGATTTCTCGCGGCGAAGTGGTCTGGCATGAGGGCAACGTCAGTTCGACGCCGGGGCGCGGCCGGTTCATTGCGGCCGAACGTCCGTTCCCCCGGCAGTCCACGTTGCCGTCGGTACTTGAAGCATGAGCGGCATCACGAACACGAGCGATCGCCTTCGAGGCAAGGTCGTGCTGATTAGCGGCGCGGCGAGCGATATCGGTGTGGCAATCGCGGCGCGCTGCATTGCCGAAGGTGCGAGCGTGGTGTGCGCGGACCTCGACGGCACCGCCGCCGCGCGCACCGCCACGCAACTCGGCCCGGCCGCGCAATCCGTGCAATGCGACGTGACGGACATCGAATCGGCGCGCGCGGCGGTCGAGTTGACGCGTGCGAGGTTCGGCCGTCTCGACGGATTTGTTCATAACGCGGCGGCGCCCTGGCACGACGGTTCCGTGGAGGATCTGGCGCCGGCGCACTGGCATCAGGAAATCGACGTGTCGCTCACGGGCGCGTTTCTGCTGAGCCGCTTCGTCGTACCACTGATGCGCGAAAGCGGCGGCGGCTCCATTGTGCTGGTGGCGTCGCAGTTGGGTCACGTGGCGGCGGCGCGGTCGGTGGCCTATTGCGCGGCCAAAGCTGGGTTGATTCACCTTGCGCGGCTGATGGCCGTCGATCACGCGGACGCCGATATTCGCGTCAATAGTCTGTCGCCCGGCGCGGTACGCACGGGGCGGCTGTTGCGCTCGTTTGCGTCGCTCGACCACGCCGATGCGGAACTCGGCCCGGCGCATCTGCTGGGCCGCATCGGCCGTCCGGATGAGATCGGCGCGAGCACGGCATTCTTGCTGAGCGACGACGCGTCGTTCGTGACCGGCACCGATCTGCTCGTGGACGGCGGCTATACGGCGCGTTGATTCACAACCGCCGCACGCGCGCTGCAATCCATTTTGTCAGGGAATGAGATGAACTTGTTGATTACAGGCGGGACCGGTTTCGTCATGAGCGTGGTCGCCCGCGAGTGGCTCGACCAGCATCCCGATCGGCGCGCTGTCATCCTCGACCGCGCCGGACTCGACGACACCGCGCAAGCCTGGTTCGCGTCGGTGCGGGATCGGCTCACAGTGATCGAAGGCGACGTGCGCGATCCGACAGGCTGGGCGGCGGAACTCGACCGTCACGATATCTCGGCGGTCGTGCACGGCGCGACGGTCACGCCGATCTCGCGCGGCAGCGCGGAGGAAGCAGCGCGTCTGCCGCCCGAAGCGCTCACGCCCGCCCGCATCGTCGACGTCAACCTGATGGGTACTGTGCAGGTGTTGGAATGGGCACGGCAGCAGCCCGCGCTCAAGCGTTTCATCTATATCAGTTCCGGGTCGGTCTACCGTCACCAGGGGCCCGACTGGTCGCACGAGCCGTTGCCGGAGGACGGCTACGTCGCGCCGCTCACGCTGTACGGCATTTCCAAATTTGCTTCGGAGATGGTCGTCAACCGTTACGCGGATCTGTTCGGATTGTCGGCGGCCTCGGTGCGGCTCTCGTCGATTTACGGGCCGATGGATCGGGCCACCGAAAGCCGCGATTTCCGCCACGTGCCGAACCGGGTTGCACAGATGGCGCTGGACGGCGAACTCATCAAACCGAACAGTCTGACGCCGGTCGGCGACTACCTGCATTCCGTCGACGCCGCGCGCGCGATTCTCGCGCTCACCGAGGCGTCGCGGCTGCGTTACCGGCACTACAACGTTGCGAGCGGGGTGACCGCGACGATCGGCGACATCATCGGCTGGGCGGCGCAACGGGTCCCCGGCGTTCGTTACGAAGTGACCGGCGAAGCCGACGCGAACGTGATCCAGGCCCCGGCTCTTGCTACCGGCATGTGGGGTGCCTATGACATTTCGCGGCTCGAACGCGATACGGACTGGCGTCCGCGCGAGGGCCGCGTCGCCTTTCACGATTATATGGACTGGCTTGTCGCCAGTCGTTCCTGAACGGGAGACCTGCATTCATGACCGACACTCAAACTCAAGGCCCGGCGCGGGATTTCATCGGCTACGGCGCGAGGCCGCCGCTGGTGACGTGGCCCAACGGCGCCAAAGTCGCGATCAATCTCGTGCTGGTGTACGAAGAGGGTTCCGAATACTCGTGGCTGGAGGACGGCCGCAATGACAACTGGGGTGAGTACAACCTGAGCTCGAGCCCGAATCTGCGCGACCTCGGCACGGAGACGCACTTCGAATATGGCAGCCGCGCCGGTGTCTGGCGGCTGGCGAGATTGTTCGACCGTTACCGGATTCCCGTCACCGTATCCGCGTGTGCGGTCGCCCTGCAGCGCAATCCGGAAGTCGCGGTGTGGATGAAAGAGCGCGGACACGATCTGCTCGGTCACGGCTTGCGCTGGACCGACTATCCCGGCATGAGCCGCGAAGAGGAGGGGCGGCAAATGCGGGCGGCGATCGATCTCTACCGCGAGGTGCTCGGCGTGCATCCGCCTGGCTGGAATTGCCGGTCGTTTCCGAGCGTGAATACACGCGATCTGATTATCGAATCCGGCGGCTTTCTGTACTACTCCGACCCGTGCAACGACGACATTCCGTACTTTGTCGAACACGACGATGGCGAATTGCTGGTCGTCCCGTACTCGAAGACGCTGAACGACAGCCGCTATCTGATGGTGCCGGGCTACAGCAATCCGCGCGATTTCGCCGAGGATTGCCGTTGCGCGATCGACTATCTGATCGACGAAGCCGACGAGGCCGGCGGCAAGATGCTGACCATCGCGGCGCATGCGCGCTGGAGCGGCCAGCCCAATCGCGCGTCAGGGCTGAAGGAGGTGATCGAGCACGTCGGGCGTTCGCGCGGACAAGCCGCTTTCATGCGACGCGAGGACATCGCGCGTCACTGGCTGGCCAACCACACACAGTTTCGCAAGGGGGCCTGAACGTGACGGTGTCAGCCAGGTGGTGGTCGTACCGGAGCGCGCAATGACGGGAGCGCAAACGGTAGCCGCAATTCTCAAGCAGCAGGGTATGAAACACATCATCGGCTTCCCGAGCAGCGGGTTGTTCGATGCGGCGGCGGAGCTGGACATTCCGCCGGTGATCGCGCGCACGCCGCGCGTCGCGGTCAACATTGCGGAAGGACATGCGCGGACCACGGCCACCGACGACCTGACGGTGGTCACCGTGCAATATGGACCGGGCGCCGAAGCGGCATTTGCCGGCGTGGCGCAGGCATGGAACGACCGCGCGCCGGTGCTGTTCCTGCCGACCGGCTATCCGCGCGGCTCGGAAGCGGTGGCGCCGAATTTCGAGGCGCGCCGTAACTTCACACACATCACCAAATGGTGCGAGTCGGTGGTACGGCCGGAAGACCTGCCGCAACTGCTGCATAGCGCGATCTCGCGTGTGCGCAACGGGCCGCCCGCGCCGGTGCTGCTCGAACTGCCGGTGGACCTGCTCGAGCAGGAATGCGGTACGGGCGCGTCGAATCGACCGCTCGTGCGGCGCGCGCGACCGCAAGCCGATGCCGCCGAAATCGACGAGATCGTGCAGGCGTTGCTGGCCGCGCGGCATCCGGTGATCCTTGCCGGACAGGGCGTGCTCAACGCCCATGCGACCACGGAACTCACCGAATTCGCGGAACTCACGCGGATTCCGGTGATGACCACGCCGAACGCGAAGAGCGCAATGTCCGAGCGGCATCCGCTCGCGCTCGGCACCGCGGGGCGCGCGCGCCCCGCCACGGTGGACCGCTTCATCGAGCGAGCCGATGTGATCCTCGCGCTCGGCAGCAGTCTTACGCGGTCGTATTACATCCGGCCCGTGCCGGCGAACAAGCGGGTGTTGCAGGTCAGCATCGATCCCGACGATCTCGGCAAGGACTATCCGGTTGCGCTTGGCGTGGTCGGCGATTGCCGCTCTGTACTTCGCCAGTTGCTCGCGCGGGTTCGAGAGGAACCGGCGGCATGGGCCGAACGCGCTCGCAACGACGGCGCTCTGACGCACGAGATCGCGACGTGCCGCCGCCAGTTCATGGACGACTGGATGCCGCTGCTGAATGCGGGCGGCAGTCCGATCTCTCCGTATCGGGTGGTGTGGGAAATCATGGAAGCACTCGAACGCGAAAAAGTCATCGTCACTCACGACGCCGGCAATCCGCGCGACCAGTTCAGTCCGTTCTACGACGTCACCGAGCCGCGCGGTTATCTGGGGTGGGGCAAGACTACGCAACTCGGCAGCAGTCTTGGATTTGCGATGGGCGCGAAACTGGCGCGGCCGGACGCAACCGTCGCGGCGATCATGGGCGAGTCCGCATTCGGCATGGTCGGACTCGACTTCGAGACGGCGGTGCGCTGCAAGCTGCCGGTGCTCGCGATCGTGCTGCGCAATCATGTACTCGGCGGCTACGCCGCCAGCATGCCGGTGGCTACGAAGAAGTATCAGGCCAACCGCGTGTCGGGCGAATACGCACCCATCGCCGAGGCGCTGGGTGGACACGGCGAATGTGTGATTGACCCGGAGGACCTGAGCGCGGCGCTGCGGCGTTGCGTCGCAACGGTGCGGGACGGGCGCGCGGCATTGCTTGAAGTCGTGACGCACGAAGAAAGCCGACTCGCAGGGCTCTGCTGATGAACCGCTTACTGGAGACCCATCGTGTTTGATCTGGTGCTGCGCGGTGCAACGATCGTCGAGGCCTGCGGAACATTACGCGCCGATCTGTGCGTGAGCGGCGGACGTGTGGCTGCATTGCTCGATCCGGACGCGTCGGCGGCCGCAAAGGTCGAACGTCGTGTGGACGGCTGCTATCTGCTTCCGGGCCTGGTCGATGCACATGTGCATCTGCGCGATCCTGGCCTCACGCACAAGGAAGACTTCACGTCGGGCACGCGGGCCGCGGCGGCGGGCGGTGTCACGACTCTGCTCGACATGCCGACCGACGATCCCTGGACCGACAGCGTCGATACGTTCGTCGACAAGCAACGCATCGCACGAGGGCGCTTGCACGTCGATGTCGGGCTTCAGGTCGCGTTGCGCCGCGACGCGACTCAACTGGAAGCGATCCGGGCGCTGGGTCCGGTGTCGTTCGAAATTTTCACGGCCGACGTTCCGGCCGGCTATCTGCACGACACGCAGGCGTCGTTGCTGCACGCGCTCAGATTGGTCAAGCCGCTGGGCACGCTGGCTTGCGTGTCGCCGGGCGACCAGTCGATCCTGGAAGCCGTCGCGAAAGGCGGCGTGGCCGAATTTCTCGCCAGCCGCTCGCCGCTCGCGGAGGCGACCGGTATCGCGAAGATCATCCTTGCCGCCGCGCAGGCGCAAACACACGTTCATGTGCGGCAGACCAATTCCGCGCTCGGCATCGACACGTTCCGGCGAATGCGCGGTCTTGCGGACGTGAGTATCGAAACCACGCCTCAGTGCCTGCTGTTCACCGCCGACGATTACGCCACGCAAGGCGCCGACCTGAAAGCGTCGCCGCCGATGCGCACGGCGCAAGACCGCGACGCGCTGCTGGCCGCGTTGCGCGACGGCCTGATCGACATCGTCGCGACCGATCACGCGCCGCACTCGCGCGCGGAAAAAACCGCTACGTACGGCAGTTTCGCCGATATCCCCGGCGGCATGCCGGGCGTGCAGACGCTGCTTGCCACGATGCTGCATTTTGTCGCGACCGGCGACATCGATTTGCCTGCGCTCGTTCGAATGTGTTCGACCAATCCCGCGCAGCGTTTCGGCATCGGGGAGCGCAAGGGCACGCTCGCACGCGGACGCGACGCGGACATTCTGGTGCTCGACCCGCGCCTCGACACACATATCGCGCACGCCGACCAGTTCTCGCGTGCCGGCTACACCCCGTTCGACGGCATGCGCGTGCCCGGCAGGCTCACCGCCGTGTATCTGCGCGGCACGTTGATTGACGAAAGCGGCCGCACGGCGACGCCGGAACCGACCGGCCAGGTGATAGGAGCGACGAAACATGGGTTTGCTTGAGAACAAGGTCGCGGTCGTGACCGGGGCGAGTTCCGGCCTCGGCCGTGCGATTGCCATCCGTTACGCCGCCGAAGGCGCGCGCGTGGTGCTGGCCGATCTGCGCGAAGCGCCGATCGAAGGCGGCGAGACGACGCAGATCGCAATCGAACGCGCGGGCGGATTCGCGATCAGCATGCCGACCGACGTCTCGCACTGGGAAGAGGTCGACCGGCTGGTCGCCATCGCCGTGGAGCGTCACGGCCGTCTCGACGTGATGGTCAACAACGCCGCGATCTACACCAGCACGAATCTCGTCGAGACCACGCAGACGCAATGGGAACAGGTCGTCCGGGTCAATCTGACCGGGATGTTCAACGGCTGCAAGCGAGCGGTTCAGCAGATGCTCACTCAGGAGCCTGCCGATGAAGTGCGCGGACGCATCGTCAATATTTCGTCGCAGCACGGGATGGTCGCTTCGCCCGGCGATTTTCCATACGGCGTGACCAAAGGCGGCACGGTGCAGTTGACGAGGCAGATTGCGGTCGACCACGCGCGCGACCTGATCGTCTGCAATGCGGTGGCGCCGGGCAAGATCATCACGGGCAAGCCCGGCGCGGCCAACGATCCGCGCGCGCTGGAGTATTCGCATCAACGCACGCCGTGGCCGAGGCTGGGGCGTCCGGAAGACGTGGCCGGCGCCGCGTTGTTTCTCGCCAGTCCGCTCGCGAGTTTCGTGACCGGCATCAATCTGATGGTCGATGGCGGCTGGATGGCGGGCTAGCAGCCGGTCGATCTGTTTAGGGGGTAGTAGGGACATGAACCAGCTCTCCGCCATGCGCAGTTTCGCCAAGGTTGCCGAGACGCTTAGCTTTACCGCTGCCGCAAAGGAATTGCGGGTGTCGGTCGCGATGGTGACGCGCAGCGTCGCGACTCTGGAGACTCATCTCAATCTGCGACTGCTGAACCGTACGACGCGCAGCGTGTCGCTGACCGAAGCGGGGCAAGAATACTGGCAAGGCTGCCACGAGGTATTGCGGCACCTCGATACGCTCGAGGCGAACGTCTGCTCGGCCGCGCGCGAGGCGGGAGGATCGTTGAAGGTAGCGGCGCACGAATCGTTCGCGGCCGCGGAATTGAGCGAGCTGATCGGCAAGTTCCGCGCGCAAGAGCCGCGCGTGGATTTCGAACTCACGGTGTTCGCGTCGACACACGATCTCACGGTTGGCAGCTTCGACGCGTGCTTCGTTGCGGAGCGGCGTTTGCGCGATTCATCTCTCGTCTGCCGCCCGCTCACGAGGCTGCGGGATGTGATCGTCGCGTCGCCCGCCTATCTCGCGCAGAAGGAGGCGCCGGGTCGGCCCGCCGATCTGGCCGAACACGATGTACTCACGACCTCCGACCCGTGCGTGCGTTCGTGGGAATTCGGCGATGCATACGGCGCTCAGCGTGTCCTGCTGCGACCCGTTCTCAGCTCTTCGAATCTGCTGACGCTGATTCGCGCGGCGAAAGCCGGACTGGGCATCGCCCGCTTGCCGGCCTCGCTGGTCGCCGCCGAGATTCAGGACGGTTCGCTGATACCGCTGCTGGAAGGCTTCGAACTCGAGAGCGGGGTACGCACGCTGTGGATGCTTTACTCAGGGCATCGCTATATGACGCCACGAGTGCGACGCTTCATCGATTTCTCGGTTGCGCATTACCGGCGCGATACGCCGCTGCCGGACAGTCCGTTGCTCGCCCCCGCCTCGCAGGCGAGGCGGACCGGCGCGATGATCGCGAGCCCGTTCTGACGCGCACAGGCGCGTCGATAAAAAGCACCGTTTTTCAGATTTGCACGACCGGCCGGCAGGCCGCTCTTCAACTCAAGCCGGCGCGGTTGCCGGACACACTGGATAGAACATGGATCTCGGAATCAGGAACAGGATCGCGCTGGTAACGGGCGCGGGCGGCGGTTTAGGCGGTGCGATCGCGCTGGCTCTGGCCAACGAAGGCGTGAAGGTCGTGGTGGCGGATATCAATCCGGCCGCGCTGGAAGCCGTCGCTAACCGGGTGCGTGACGTCGGTGCGGAAGTGATGTCGCTGGAATGGGATCTCGGCGATCTCGGCGTCATTGACGCGCGTATCGATGCAATCGAGCAACGCTTCGGCACGGTCGACATTCTGGTCAATAACACCGGTGGCCCGCCGCCCACTCCGGCCTCCGGTCAGCCGGCGGATTTGTGGGAGCGTCATTTCCGCTCAATGGTCCTTTCCGTTATCGGCATTACGGACCGTGTGCTGCCAGGCATGAAAGAGAAACACTGGGGACGCGTGGTCACGAGTGCGTCGTCCGGCGTCGTGGCGCCGATCGCGGGTCTGGCGGTGTCGAACGCATTGCGGATGTCGCTGGTCGGCTGGTCGAAGACACTGGCGCGCGAAGTGGGCCGTGACGGCATTACAGCGAATCTCGTCGTGCCGGGTCGCATCGGCACGGACCGAATCCGCTTTCTCGACGAGTCGAAAGCGAAGCGCGAAGGACGGACCGTGGAGGAAGTCTCCACGGAGAGCACGAGTTCGATTCCGCTTGGCCGCTATGGCCGTCCTGAAGAGTACGCGCAGGCGGTGGCGTTTCTCGCCAGCGAAGCCGCGTCTTACGTGACCGGTTCGATCATGCGGGTGGACGGCGGACTGATCGCCAGCGTGTAAAGCATGTACCGCGAGGACACTCGCGGTACGCAAACGTTAATTAGGATGACAAACAATAGGTAGTAAGTAGCCACGATGGAACACGATTGTTAAGTAGGACTGTGGGTCTGCGGCAACGAATTTCCGTCAATACTGTATTTCACGCTGACATTATTTCCTCCAATTTAGTCTTGCACTGTCTTCGCAACTTTCCGGGCGCAAGAGGAGGCCGGAAAGTCGAATCAATCTTCTTACAGGGGCAATCAACCAATGAACCAAAAGACAAAAAGCGTGCTTTTCTCCCTTGCGGCTGCCAGTGTCGTCGCCGTGCCCACGTATGCGTCGGCGCAGAGCACCGTGACGCTCTACGGTGCGATCGACGAAGGCCTGCAATACACGAGTAACGTGAAAGGCAAGAGCAATATCGAAACAACGTCGGGCCAGGACTCCGGCGACCGCTGGGGCCTCAAAGGTACCGAAGATCTCGGCGGCGGCCTGAAGGCGGTGTTCCAGATCGAGAACGGCTTCAATCTGAATACCGGCGCGCTCGGGAACGGCGGGCGAATTTTCGGCCGTCAGGCGTATGTCGGCCTTCAGTCGGACAGTCTCGGGACGGTCACGTTCGGCCGCCAATACGACCCGCTGGTCGATCTGCTCGGGCCGCTTACCGCCAACGGCAACTGGGCCGGTAGCCTGCTCTCGCACGTCTATGACAACGACAATACCGACAACTCGATCCGGGTGAGCAATGCGGTGAAGTTCGTCAGCAACAAATATGCGGGCTTCACGTTCGAAGGCATGTACGCGTTTAGTAACGCGGCCGGCGGCTTTGCGAACAATCGTCTTTATGGACTGGCCGGGCAGTACTCGAGCGGCGCCGTGACGGTGGCGGGCGCATATCTCCAGGTCAACGGCAACGCGACGACCAATGCCGGCGGCGCGGTTTCCGCGGCCGACACCAACTTCACCGCCACGCGCAACCAGATTTATGGCGGCGGCATCAACTACGCGTTGACGTCGGCGGCCACGGTTGGGTTTGTCTATACGCACACGAATCTGACCAATGCGACAGGCAGCGAGTACTTCGGCGATCTCGCCAACCCGGCCAATTCGCTGAGGTTCAATAACTTCGAAGTGAACGCGAAATATCAGTTTACGCCGGCGTTCTATGCCGGCCTGATGTACACGTACACGATGGCGCATTACGAGAGCAACGCGGGCCAGTCGCGGCCGCATTGGGGTAACTTTGGCGGAATGATCGACTACAACCTGACCAAGCGTACCGACGTCTACATGCAGGTCGCGTATCAGCGGGCGTCGCATACGGACAGCTTTGCGGCGCCGCTCGGACAGGCGGTGCTGGTCGGCACGGACGCGCCGTCGTCGAGTCTCAATCAGACCGCCGTGCTCGTGTCGTTCCGGCACCTCTTCTGATCAGGGCTGGTGTCGGACTTCAGGCGCCGAAGCGGGGCGGCGAACGGCATGACGTCAGACGAGGCCAGTTCCGTGGCGTCGGCGTACGACTATACGGCGCTCGTCGGCTTGCTCATGAGCTATGCGGTATTGATCGTCGGTAACGGCTTGCTCAGCACGTTGGTGCCGGTGCGAATGGTCGACTCGGGCGTGTCCATGTTCGGTGTAGGCCTGGTGCAGTCGTGCTACTACATCGGCTTCGTTCTCGGCGCTGTGTTCAACCGCTCGATGATCGAGCGGGTCGGGCAGCATCGAACCTTTGTTGCATACTCGGCGGGCGTCGCGGTGTTGGCGCTTGCGTTCGCGGCGTTCGAGTCGACGTGGGTCTTCGCCTTGTTGCGACTGCTGGCGGGTTTCGCTTTCATGGGCATCTTCACGGCGGTGGAGAGCTGGCTGAACGGCGGCGTGCCCAATGCGCTTCGTGGCCGCATATTCGGTATCTATCTCAGCATCAACTATCTCGCGCAGGGAGCGGGACAGTTCTTGCTGTCTTCAGGCGATTCCACGGGAGACCGTCCGTTTCTTAGGGTCGCAGCAATCTTCTCTGCCTCGGTCATCCCCGTCACGCTGATGAACGGTTGGCCGGTGAGACTGTCCGACGAACGGCTCAAGCCGCAGCAGAAAGACGCGTGGCGCGCGACTGTCAAGGAGATGCAACGGGCGGCACCGCTTGCGGTGCCGGGCTGCATTCTCACCGGCTTTCTCTACAGTTCGTTTTACGCGATGGTTCCGGTGTACCTCACCCGCATCGGATTCTCTGTTGAGAACCTGTCCGAATTCATGGGCGTTGCGCTGATCGGCGCGCTCGCGCTTCAGTGGCCGATGGGGAAATTCTCCGACCGCTTCGACCGGGCCCTGCTGGTCAGTAAGGTGGCCATGCTCTCAGCGGTACTGAGCGCTTTGCTTGTCGTCGTTCGCAACCACGTGTTGATCGGACTTATTCTGTTCCTCTACGTGGTGGTGTCGTTCACGCTGTATGGACTGATCGTGTCGCATGTGAACGACAGGACTTTGTCCGAGCGCAGAGTCGCGACCAGTGCGATGCTGTTGATACTATTTTCGATCGGCGGCGTAAGCGGACCGCCGATCGCCTCGTTTGCAATGACGGTCCTGACGCCCGCGGGCCTGTTCGTGTTCGATTGCCTCACCTCTATCGCGCTGGCGTTCGCGGCGATTCGAGTGCGCGCGGCCGCGAAGGAAGCGGGGTGATTGTTCTGCGTGCGGTCAAGCTCGTACCTCGAAACCAAGCCAGTCTGTCTATCGGCCAGACGGTCGATCTTTTTTGAACTGCCATGCCATAAGTCAGACTGGAATATTCGTCGAACCTCGATAGTCAGTTCGATCCTGAACGAACGCTGCTACGGCTGAACGAAGCACTCATCGATTCAGGTCTGTTCAGGGAGGTCGACATTAAAAGCCGCATTATTCGTTGCGAGCGCTTTCTGATCGGACGATCCGCCGAAGACCACGCGTTCGTCCACTTGCAGATCATCATATTGTCAGGCCGCGATACAGCGACAAAAGCTGGCCTGTCCGCGCGGATGCTGATTGCGCTGCGAGACTGCTTCCAGCCGCTGGCGGGCGTGCAAACTCAGCTAGGCGTGCAGATACTCGATAACGAACGGGAGACCTATTCGAAGGAGTTTGTGTAGCCGCTCTCTGGACAATGGCCATGAGTGCATTTGCTCACGTCTTTCACTGCGCGATGTGCGGGGGCCCGTCGCACTGCGCTCGATGAGCGCCGGCCGTATTCTTCTACGAGGTCCACCATGGCAGCATGGCGGATTGCTCCGGCAATCGCGGTTGACCACAGTGGCGCCGCCTCGAATCGCCCTGCCAATAGTGTCTGGTGTGCGGAGCCTCCGCCCTGCTGACACGGATCTTCCGGCTGAAAGGTTCGCCGTTTGCGACCACGCCGCAATCGAAACGGACTTGTGGGCGTTGGCTTCTGCAATGCCGACGCAGGGCTACGCGATAAACGCCCACGTCAACTGCAAGCTGGCAAATGCGAAAGAGCAGGGCGCGTTCTTCGGTCACATGCATCGAATCTAGATACGAGTCGTCGGCGCGTCTTTGAGCGCGCTGGCGAGCTCTCTTTAGTTAAAGCATTGCATCAACGATTCATGGATGTTAGTCGACGGTCGAGTGCGCCAAGCGGCGCCGCGGCGCGACGAAATGGCAATACATTGAACTTCTCGTGCGGCAAGTTCGGGATTGGCTGCTCCCGATGGCTCACCCGACATCCGCCTAGGTCCGACCGACTTCCACCTTCGGCGTTTCATTTTTGCGCCGAAAGATGTGCCGGTACGGTGTTTCGCTATAGCCGACATGGCTGCGAGGCATCGATGGAAACTGGGCATTCGACAGTCGTCGCTCAAAATGGCTCCATGACCGCCAAGGTGGCGGTGACAAAGGCGGTGAAGCCAATATGTAAAGCCTCACGCTGAAGTGTGACGACTGCTCCATCGCTTGTCCGGATAGATCTTTTCGATTGAACCAATGCAGTCGATCGTCGATCGCAGCGCGAAAGCCGTCTGGCGCCGACTGCATCCTACGTCCCCAGATGCGGCAACAAGGGCGGACGTAACTTCAGTGGCAAGCGGCCCACCCAGAAAAGCTAGCACTGCCGCAACATGAGAGTCCTTGATCAACACACAGAATGCCGGACTGCTCATTCAGCGCTGCGCGTGCAACCTGCCAATATCGCCGGCAATGGATCGCCCGCATGTCGGTGAAGAAAGCGCCTGCTTCTGCGGCCGTGGCGCAATTGCGGTCGCGCGAGAGGCTCAACTTTCGAAAGGTGCCGCAAGGAGCAGGTCGCAAACGTTGGGAATTTGGAGACCAGGCACAAGGCTACGTCCAACGTCGGCAAGACCTGTTCCGATGGCAGTGTGTGGTTTAAATCTCGCAACCTCGGCTAGCGCCTCCGTGAACGCCCTCTTGAAGCCCAACCGCGGGTAGAGCGCGAGCGTGTCGTCGATCAGCTGCGACGAGATCTCATCCATCCTGAGCCCCAGGACGTCGACGTGAGCGCCGAAGTGGACGAGCGCGACTTCCGGTTCCCTGCGATCGGCGATTTCGGCGGACGAGTGAAGGGCGATGGCATCCCAGACGATGTCTACCTTCGTCTTCGGATAGTCGTGCACGTGCAGAAATTTTCTCGCGGCGTCGGCACCATCCACTTCAAAACGCTTATCCGCAATGTAATCCTCCGACAGACCCAGGTCGTGAAGCAGCGACGCAAGATAAACCAGCTCGCGGTCATACTTCATCTGCCGCTTTTTACCAATGAACTCAGCAAACCACCATGTCCGGTGGACATGATTGAGGAACGGCTTCGAATGGGCTTGCTCGACGAGAGCGGCCGCTGCGCGGACGAGCTCCGAGTCCGGCGCAGCTATGCCTCCGATGATGACAGGGGGGTTCATATATTCTCCTCAAAAGTCTGAGTCGAAAAAATAGTTCACCCTGTCTTTCGCGGCAACGACAAACAGCCCTCGTCCAGGGACATTCGTTCGCTCCGACGGAGAACGCATCTCTGGCGGTTTTCGCGTCAAGATTTCGGCTGTCCGAAGCGGCTGCGATAGTCCTGCGGAGACACGCCATAAACCTTTGCGAATGCCCGGCGCATCCGTTCGTCATCTCCAAAGCCGGTCCGACGCGCGATGACTTGAATAGGATCGCGCGCGGATTCGAGCAGGCGTCTGGCCGCCTCTATGCGGATTTTCTCGACGGCCCGCGCTGGCCTTTCCCCGGTTTCGCGAAGATAGACGCGAGCGAAGTTGCGTGGGCTCATTCGCGCTGCGTCCGCGAGTGCCGGAATCGATAAGTCCGCTTCGAGATGGGTTCGAATCCAATCGTGGAGGTCGTCGAACCGACCGCGCGCGTCGCGCATCTGCTGACGCAGTTCGATGCTGAACTGCGATTGACCGCCGGGTCGCTTGAGAAAAAGAACCATGCCGCGCGCCACATTGAGCGCCGCCAGGTGGTCCAGGTCGTCCTCGATCATTGCCAGCGCCATGTCAATCCCAGCGGAGACACCGGCCGATGTCCAGATATGATCGGAGGTGACAAAAATCGCGTCTGGCTTGACGTTGATGGTCGGGTGCTGGTCTTCGAGCCGGCTGCACGCAGCCCAATGTGTCGTCGCATCGCGGCGATCCAGAACGCCCAACTGGGCGAGGACGAACGCGCCCGTGCAGACGGAGCCGAGCCGACGAGGCCGGTCGAGATAACTCACGAGCCTCGCCCGAAGAGATGCAGTCGCGGCAGCGGGCATGATCAGGTCGGCTCCGGCAACGAGCAGCGTGTCGACGGAGTCGATCACTGCGTCGTCGAGCCGTACGGTTTTCAGCTTGACGCGAGTATCAGTGGAGACCGGACCGCCCGCCTCGGAGGCAAGAACGACGTGATAGGCGGGACGACCATCTTCAAAGCAGGCGTCGCTGAATGCTTGCAGTGGACCGGATATGTCCATCAGCTTGGCACCCTCATAAGCGACGATGACAACCTTGCGAGGTACTTGTCCGTCCGATGTGTCGATCTTAGCCATTTGCCTGAGGCGTCGAGGTGTGGCGAGTTTCAGTTTCCCGGATCGCCGATCCAGCCAGCCACCTTCGAGGTCCGCCGGCACGCACGACGACAAGACCGCCGGGAGAACTTGGCTTGTTGTCGCGTCCTAGCGACAGGCTATCGGCATTGGCGTGCGGCGGCAATGACAATTCCCCCTCGTTTTCTGCCGCCGCTGTGATAGGCCGGCCTGACTGGGCGGCTTGAGGAAGGATGGTTCGACGTGGCCTCACGCAATTCGCACCGTGCCTGCGGGACGGCCCGCACGCTACCAATCGGCAGAAAACGAGGTGTGGATGTCAATCGCGGAACGGTTCGTGAGCCTATACTCTGCTGACCATTTTTGACGTCAGTCAGCCAGGACATTCTCGTGATCTCAGATATCAAGGTACCGGACAGCAGGATTGTCCGCGAGGCTGAGGCGCTTGCACGCTCGGTCTCGAACGAGGCGCTATTCAACCACGTGATGCGATGCTACTGGTTCGGTGAGCTGTTCGCGCAACAAGAAGGAACGAAGGTGGATAGTGAGCTGATGTTCCTGTCAGCCGTGCTGCACGATCTGGGACTTACCGATCATGCCCCCGGTCCTCACCGCTTCGAAATTGAAGGTGCGAGTGCAGCGCGGATGTTCCTTGTTGAACAAGGCGTATCGAAGGATCGTGCACAGAATGTTTGGGACAACATCGCGCTGCATACGTGGGATATGAATCATTTCAGGGGGGACACCAGCCGCCTTACGCAGTTGGGCCTGGCGTATGACGTCTCTGGCGTGGCCGGCGCGCAGCTCGACCCAGCAGACGTCGCCGAAGTGCTACGACGATATCCCCGCCGGAACTTCAAGCGCGCTTTCAACGAAATGCTCAATCACGAAGTCGACTGCAAGCAGCCGTACCCGCACTGGTTTCACATTTGCTCCCGCGTTGCACACAATCGATCGCCGCTCACAATCGTGGATGCACCGGTCGTGCTGGACTGGGCGCCGTTTGACGAATGAGCGGTGCTTCGAGCATCCGTGTTGCTGGCAGAAATCGAGGGCTGAACGTCATTTGTGCCGCGGTTCGACAAACCTATACTCGGTAGCGATAGCAGTACCCGAACGCCGCCTTCGTTTAAGCGCAAAGACCGTACAACGTGGAGCAAGCCAAATGACCAAATACACCGAATTCGAATTCAGGACGCAACCATGGTTTGACCCGGTATGGTTTGATCGAACCGCCTTCCAGGGATTCAATCAGTTCATCCCGATGAAGACCATCGTGATCCACTGCTTTGATCCGCGGGCATCCGAGATACCGCAGGCTGTCGCCGACTATTTCGGCGACGAGGTCTACCCGGGCGAAAACATTCTCGACGAAGCCGGCAACCGGATCGGCAACACGCGGACGCTGTTCGCCGTGTCGAACGCGGGTGGCCGTGCCTTTTCGGCTCTTCAATCGGTCGCGACGATGGACTATCTTTTCAAAGTACAAAACGTCGTGGTGGTGCATCACTCGTTCTGCGGCGCGACGGCTTTCACGCCGGAGACTCTTGTCGATGAGTTCCATGATCACCACCACGCAGATATCTCAACATTGTTCGATCAGGATAGCCTCGCCATTTCACATTTCGAGGAGTCGATCAAACACGATGTCAAACTGCTTCGTGCCAGCCCGGCTGTCCCAAAGGAGGTCAAGCTCTACGGCTTCTTCTATGAGATGAATTCTGGCGAGTTGACGGAGGTGGTGCGGGACATCCCAGCATAGCGGCGTCGCTGCTAGGCGAAATATGGCAATAGACCGCAGCGATCAAGGTATAGACGGACACATCGAACCACGCGTTCGTTCGCCTCATAATGTGCATATGCACACAACGGAGCGGCGCAGAAAGTCTGCCCGCGTCGTGCGTCTTAACGCAGTATCACTCAACCTACGCAATGGAGCATCATCATGCAGCAACGCAAGTACCTCATTACCGGCGCCACGGGCAAGACCGGCGTCTATACCGTCAACAACCTGCTCGAAGCCGGGCACGCGGTGCGCGCCATGGTGCGCATAGAAGACGCGCGCAGCGCTGCGCTGCGTGCCGCCGGCGCCGAAGTAGTAGTAGGCGATTTGCTCAATCACGACGACCTGATTCGCGTCACCTCGGGCGTCACGGGTGCGTATCTCTGCTATCCGGTGCGCCCGGGTTTCATCCAGGGCACCGCCTATTTCGCCGATGCCGCGCGCCGCGCCGGCCTGGAAGTCGTGGTGGAAATGTCGCAGATATCCGCGCGCGAAAACGCGAAGAGCCATGCCGCGCGCGATCACTGGATCGCGGAGCGCTTACTGGAGTGGTCGGGCGTGCCCACTATTCATATCCGCCCGACATTCTTTTCCGAATGGCTGATCTTCCCGTGGGTGCTCGACACCATCGTCAAGGCTGGACAGATCGCACTCCCGTACGGCGAAGGGCGCCATGCACCGATCGCAGCGGAAGACCAGGCCCGTTTTATCGCTACCGTGCTCACGCAGCCGCAGGAGCACGTCGGCAAGGCGTATGAGTTGTGCGGTCCCGTCGAAATGGATCACAGCGACATCGCGAACGAAATAAGCAAGGTCATCGACAGGAGGATCGTCTATCGCCCAACAACGCTCGACGAATACCGCGCGCATTTGCAGAAGTACGATCTTCCCGAGTTCGCGATCCAGCACTTCATTGAAGTCGCCGTCGATTATCAGAACGGTGTGTTCAAAGGCTCCGACCACGTGATCGCACAGGTTACCGGGAAGGCACCACAGACGGTTGGGGAGTTCGTTCGCGCCAGGCGCTCGCTTTTCCGGCCGTGATTCGTTACGCCATAATTACCAAGGAGATTGAAATGAAGATCGAGAACTCCATTGTATTTGTGACCGGCGCCAGCCGCGGACTGGGCCTTGCATTCGCACGCGAGGCACTTGCCCGCGGCGCGGCGAAGGTGTACGCGGGCGTACGCAATCCGGCGGCTTTCAGCGAGCCCGGCTTCGTTCCCATCGCTCTCGACGTGACGGACCTCGCTTCGGTCGAGGCGGCCGCGAAAGCCGCGCCAGATGTCACCATACTCATCAATAACGCAGGAATCGCGGAAATCACCGGGTCGCCACTTGCCGGCAGTGCGGAAGATCACGCTCGCCGCATCTTCGAGACGAACTACTACGGCGTCGTGCGAGTGACTCGCGCTTTCGAGCCCCGGCTTCCCGGCGACGGCAGCGGCGCTATCGTTAACGTGCTTTCCGACGTCACCTGGCGTACTGTGCCGACTCTTGCGCCGTATGCGGCGTCGAAAGCTGCGGCGTGGAGCTTCACCAACAACGTGCGAGCCCATCTGAAGGAAAGGAACATCCGCGTGCTGGGCTTGCACGTCGGCTTCGTGGATACGGATCTCACGAAGGATTTCGACGTTCCAAAGGCGAATCCCGTCGATGTCGTCCGGCAGACGTGCGACGCGCTCGAAGCGGGCGAGAGCGAAGTGCTGGCGGATGCCGGTGCCCGGGCGCTGAAAGCGACGCTTTCTCTCGCAGTCCCGAGCTACATCGATCCCGACATCCTCGAAGGGAAGTGAGGGGAAGAAGCGCCGCGTTTTCGCGGGGTGGCGCGTAATACGGCGCTCGCTGGACAAGGCGTGATCGACCAACCCGCCTTTCTGACTCGAACGTCAGGAATACAGGTAGAAGTCGTCGTTCGGGCGGCTCGTACACAATTCGGGCGAACGGCTGCAGATGGCCGATTGGGTGAGGTCGCCAACGGCCGCTTATTGGCGCTCCAGTTCGCAAAACCTGAAATTAGCTGACTGACCGCTTCGGAGAAAGTTATCTGACCGGAGTGGGTCGACTAGAGGCGGTCGCGCCATCCCGACAGCGGCCGTTTGCGAACCCGGCGATGAGCTCCTGGGATGTGATGTCTTTGTGATGTCTTGGCCACAAATGTGGACGTTGTCCACCAATTACCTCCCAAAACGTCCATCAACTACTTCGCCGCGCTGAGGCGATCTGGGCGCCGAGCTGACCAAGAACAAATTTGCTTTATTTTTTGGAACAAATTTGCTTTAACAGAGGGGAAGTCTTGGTGGCTAGTCGGATTACCTTAGCCATTTGACATAATATAAATTATCAACGGACTGGATGTACGGGCTATATCCTAATGTCGGGTTCTGGCTATTTACAGATGTCGTGTTTCTGAACGCTGGCAAGCTGGCAGGCTGCTGCCACGTTGCGGGAGCCCGCCATGAAGCCGGACAGGACACTGGTGAGTCTGAGCATGCGCGAACTGGACAGGCTGAAGGTCATTCAGGCGATCGTTGAGACGGGCCTCAAGCCTGGTCGTGCCGCCGAACGACTGGGATTGACGGTACGTCAGGTCGAGCGGCTGGTGAACCGTTACCGGGAGCACGGCGCGTCGGGCGTGGCATCCGGGCGGCGTGGCCGCCCGGGCAACCGGAAGCTCGACGACGGGCTGGCCTTGCGCGCCCTGACGCTGATCCGCGAGCGCTATGCGGATTTTGGCCCGACGCTGGCGCGCGAGAAGCTCGATGAATGTCACGGTATCCGGCTGGCCAAGGAGACCGTCAGGCGGCTGATGACCGATGCCGGATTGTGGACGCCGCGTGCGCAGCGCCCGCCGAAGGTGTACCAGCCACGTGCACGCCGGGCCTGCCTGGGCGAACTGGTGCAGATCGATGGCAGCGATCACCGGTGGTTCGAGGACCGGGCGCCGGCCTGCACGCTGCTGGTGTATGTCGACGATGCGACCAGCCGGCTGATGACGCTGCACTTCACGGCGAGCGAATCGACCTTCAGCTACTTTGAAGCGACGCGTGCCTACCTCGAACGTTACGGCAAGCCGGTGGCGTTCTACAGCGACCGCGCAAGCGTGTTCCGCAGCACGTGCGCCGGCAAGACCGGGCACAGTGTGACGCACTTTGGCCGCGCGATGTACGAACTGAACATCGACACGTTCTGCGCGAACAGCAGCCCGGCCAAGGGCCGCGTCGAACGTGCGCACCTGACGCTGCAGGACCGGCTGGTCAAGGAGCTGCGCCTGCGCGGCATCAGCACGGTGATCGACGCCAACGCGTATGCGCCCGCCTTCATGGCGGCCTACAACGCGCGCTTCGCGAAGCCGCCCAGGAGCCCGTTCGATGCGCACCGGCCGCTGCGTGACGATGAAGATCTCGATCTGCTGATGACGTGGCGCGAGACGCGCCGCGTGTCGAAGGCGCTGACGGTGCTGTATGACCGGGTGCTGTACCTGCTGGAGGACACGCCGGCCAACCGCGGGCTCATTCACCGCTATATTGACGTATGGGAGTATCCGGACGGACGGATCGAGATCCGGGCCGATGACAAGGCGCTGGACTGCCGCCGCTACGACAAGCTCGCGGACGTCGATCAGGGCGCGGTGATCGAGCACAAGCGGCTGGCGCACACTCTGCAGGTCGCGCAGGCACTGCAGGCGCAGCGTGACAACCGGCGTATCTCGGGCTCGCCCTCACGCACCAACCGCGGCATCGAGGTCCGCAAGCCCGAACGTAAGCCCGGCACGAAGAAACAGCGCGAGTTCACGCAGGCCGATCTGGATCAGGCCATCGCGCAACTGGCGCAACCATCAAAGGCGCCCTCAACACCTGGCCAGCGGTCTGCCAGAGCGCGCTGAATGGTCTGACACGCCCTGCCCGTTCAACCTGTCTCCTTCGACACTGCGTGAGCTTCAATCCGTGAAAGGCAGACCCAAACCAAGGTCAGAAACCCGACATCTGTATTTAGCCAGCACCCCGACATTTGAATCTGGCTTTGACAAGAGGTGTGACGGCTATTTAGATGGAATGGTCGCCTCCCGCCTTAACGGTCCGCTCGACGTCGCAGTCTTGCAGCCCAAGCGTGTCACATTGCTGGTTCGGCAGTCCTGCCGTCAAGGAGAACCAGATGGAACCCACGACCATTGCCATCGACCTGGCCAAGCGCGTTTTCCAGATTCATTATGTCGATCCTGAGACCGGTGCAATCCACAGCAAGGTTCTCAAACGCGCCCAGCTCGTGCCGTTCTTCGCCAACCGGCCTGCGAGCCGTGTCGTCATGGAGGCCTGCGGCAGCGCCCATCACTGGGCCCGGGGCCTGGCGCGGCTCGGCCACGACGTGCGGCTCATCGCAGCCCAGTTCGTGCGGCCGTTCGTGAAGTCGAACAAGAATGATGCGGCCGACGCCGCGGCGATCTGGGAAGCTGCCCAGCGTCCCGGCATGCGGTTTGTGGCCGTCAAGACCGAAGACCAGCAGGCCATGCTTGCCATGCACCGCATGCGTCAGCAACTGGTCCGGATTCGCGTCATGCAGGTCAACCAGCTTCGTGGATTGCTCTACGAATTCGGCGTCGTACTGCCGCAGGGCCGCCGGGCATCGATAGAAGCCGCCAAAGGCGCGCTGGCTTCACTGGTCGACCAGTTGCCCGCCATGCTGGCAGACAGCCTGCAGGACCAGATCTCGCGACTTCGCGGGCTCGACGAGCAGGTCGCACGGATCGAACGACGCATTCTCGACTGGCGCCGCAACGATGACGCATGCAGACGCATCTCCGAGATTCCCGGCGTGGGCGTGCTCACGGCGACCGCTGCGGTATCGGTTATTGGCCAGGCAAGGACGTTTCGCTCCGGGCGGGAGTTTGCCGCCTATCTGGGTCTCGTGCCACGGCAGAACAGTTCCGGCGGAAAGGTGAAACTCGGGGGCATCAGCAAACGCGGTGACGTGTATTTGCGAACGCTACTGATCCACGGCGCCCGATCGGTCATCTCAAGCGCAAGGCATTTGCCGGAGCGTTTACGCCAGATGCTGACCCGGCGCCCAACGAACGTCGTTGCGGTTGCACTCGCCAACAAGATGGCGCGAACAATATGGGCGCTGCTGGCGTATGGCCGAACGTATGAGGCAGCCCCCTCGCAGTGACCACGCTTCAAAGCCAGTAACCCCATTCACGGTTGCACAGGTGTATTGAACGATGGCAAGACAGGTTGGACCGCGCAAAGGCAAGCCTGAGACATTTCTCGGACCTCGAGTCCGCCATTTAGATTAGGACCTTTGCGGCGAAATCCATCGGGGCCGGCGGGCATGCCCGCGATCGAGTCCGGATATAAGTCCGCAACCACCCTCCTCGCCACGAACAATTGCCTTGCAAATGGGAGGCGACCATATAAGTAATGTCGTATCTGAGCCAGATGGAAATGTCGTGGCTGGCGGTTGATCGGAGCATGCCGGCCCCCCTCGTGACGCGCTTGCGGAGTCCAACTCGGTTCTCCAGGAGCGGATCGGCGCGATGCGCGAGTACTGACTTGCGGTCGAAAAGGCGGCGCGGCGCGTCGAGCGCAAGAACGACGAGGGCAATATTCTCGAATGTAGGTGGCGAAGGCGTCCGCTGACGCCTTCGCGGTTCGCCGCAGGGACGGTCGGCGCGCGACGCGACGCGCCGACGCGCCGACGCGCCGGGCGCCGACGCGCCAGGAGCCGATGCGACGCTCAGAAGCCTGCGGCCAGCCCATCGCGACGGCTGTCGCTTGCAGCGACATAGCCGCGCTCAGGCTCGTTGCGATCGAGCTTCCAGATGAACTGGCCCGAACCGAAATCCATATACGGATCATCGATCGACTTGATCGTGTGGCCCAGGCCTTCGAGCGCGCGTGAGGTCTGCGGATCGAGCGTCGATTCGATATCTATAGAGAAATCGCGGTTGACCTTCCAGCGCGGCGCATCGCATGCCGCCTGCGGCTGCTGGCTGTAATCGAGCATGCGCACCACGGTTTGCAGGTGCCCTTGCGGCTGCATGTCGCCGCCCATCACGCCGAAGCTCATGACCGCTTCCTGCTTGCCGTCCACCTGCTGCGTGAGGAACGCTGGGATGATCGTGTGGAACGGCCGCTTGCCGCCCTCGACCACATTCGGCGACTTCGGGTCCATCGAGAAACCGCAGCCACGGTTCTGCAGCGAAATCCCCATCTCAGGCACGACGCAGCCCGAGCCGAAGCCCATATAGTTCGACTGGATGAAGCTGACCATCATGCCGCGCTCGTCGGCCGCCGACAGGTAAATCGTACCGCCCGCCTTCGGCATGCCGAAGCCGAAGTGCGTCGCGCGCTTCGGATCGATCAGCTTCGCACGCGATTTCAGATAGGCGTCGTCGAGCATTTGCGCAGGCGTCACTTCCATCGAGCGCGGATCGGCGACGTAGCGGTACACATCCGCGAACGCGAGCTTCATCGCTTCGATCTGCAGATGCTGCGATTCGATGCCGTCGAGCTTCAGCGCGGCCACGTCGAACTGTTCGAGAATGCCGAGCGCGATCAGCGCGGCGATGCCCTGCCCGTTCGGCGGAATCTCGTGCACCGTGTAGCCGCGATAGTCCTTGCCGATCGGCTCGACCCAATCGGGCTGGTAGTTGCGCAGATCGTCGAGCGTCATTGCCGCGCCGCAATCGCGGGAAAACGCCGCGATGCGTTCGGCAATTTCGCCTTCGTAGAAGGCGCGCGGACCGTGTTCGGCTAGCATGCGCAAGGTCTTGGCGTGGCCCGGCATCTTCACCAGTTCGCTGACTTCGGGCGCGCGGCCCCGCGGCATGAACGTATCGGCGTAGCCCGGCTGGTTCTTCAGTTCGGGCACGGCGGCCGCCCACTTGCGCGCGACGACGTTTGCCACGGCATGGCCGCGCTCGGCGATCTCGATGGCGGGCTCCATCAGATCGGCGAACGGCAGCGAGCCGAACTTCCGATGCAGCACTTCCCAGCCCGCGATCGCGCCCGGCACCGTCACCGTGTCCCAGCCCCGCACGGGCTGCACGGCGACGCCGTTGTTTTCGCCGTATTTGCGCCTGAAATAATCGACGTTCCACGCAGCGGGCGCGACGCCCGACGCGTTCAACCCGTGCAGCTTGCTGCCGTCCCACACGAGCGCGAACGCGTCGCTGCCGAGTCCATTCGACACCGGCTCGACGACGGTGATCGCCGCCGCTGCCGCGATGGCCGCATCGACGGCATTGCCGCCTTTCCACAGCATGCGCAACCCGGCCTGCGCGGCGAGAGGCTGCGACGTCGACACGATGTTGCGCGCGAACACGGGCATGCGCAGCGTCGGATAAGGGTTCTGCCAGTTGAAGCTTGTCATGTTGTCACTCTGGTGGTTTTGCTGGTTCGACCGCGCGCCATCGAAAGCCGTAGCGCGCGAAAAGCATCACGATTCGCGCGGATCGAGCGCGTCGCGCAGGCCGTCGCCGAGCAGGTTGAAGCCGAGCACGGCCAGGAAGATCGCGATGCCGGGAAAGATCGACATCCACGGCGCCTGGCTCACGAAGTCTTTTGCCGTGTTAAGCATCGAGCCCCACGACGGCGCGGGAGGCAATTGTCCGAGCCCGAGAAACGACAGGCTCGCTTCGGCGATGATCGCGCTCGCCACCGTCAGGCTCGCCTGCACGATGATGGGCGGCAGCACGTTCGGCAGAATGTAGCGCAGCATGATCCGCGCGTGATCGAGGCCGATCGCGCGCGCGCCTTCCACATATTCTTCGGCCTTCACGCTGATGGCCTGGCCGCGCGTGAGGCGAATGAAGCGCGGCATCGCCGAAATGCCGATCGCGGCCATCGCGTTCGTCAGGCTCGGGCCGAGAAACGCGCTCAACGCGATCGCGAGAATCAGAAACGGGATCGACAGCAGCGCATCGGCGATGCGTGAGATCACGCCATCGACGAACCTGCCGAAGTAACCGGCGATCAATCCCAGCGGCACGCCGAGCACGACGGCAATGCCGACCGACACGACGCCCGCCAGCAACGACGCACGCGCGCCGTACAGCAGGCGGCTCAGCACGTCGCGGCCGAGTTCGTCGGTGCCGAACCAGTGCGCCGCCGACGGCGCCTGGCGCACGGTCATGAAGCTCGCCTGCACGGGGTCGTAGTGCGTGAGCCACGGCGCGAACAGCGCCATGATCACGATGAGCGCCACCAGAAACGCACCGAACACGGCCGCGCGATTGCGCATGAAGCGCGTGAGCCCCCGGCGTTTGCGACGCGGCAACGCGGCGGCCGCCGACGCGGATCGGGCATCGATTGAAGTAGCCATCAACTGCGCCTCAGTCGGGGATTGAGCAGGATATAGAGCACATCCGCGCACAGGTTCACGACGATGAACGCGACCGCCGTGACGAGCACGACGCCTTGCACGACGGGGTAATCGCGATTGAACACCGCATCGACGACGAGCTTGCCGAAGCCGGGAATCGTGAACACCTGCTCCGTCAGCACGGCGCCCGCGAGCAGTTCGCCGAACAGCAGCGCGAGCACGGTCACGATGGGAATCAGCGCATTGCGGAACGCGTGCTTGACGACCACGGCGCCGCGCAGCAACCCTTTCGCGCGCGCCGTGCGGATGTAGTCGGTGCGCAAGACGCCGAGCATTGCGCTGCGCGTATGGCGCATCAGTTGCGCGCCGAGCGCGGCGCCCAGCACGAACGCGGGCATCAGCATCGTCTTGATGCTGAGCCAGAAATCCTCGCCCGGTGACACATAACCCGACGACGGCAAAAGATGCCAGCGCACCGACACGATGAAAATCAGCATGATGCCGAGCCAGAAATTCGGTATCGACATGCCCGACAGCGCGAAGATGTTTGCCGCGTAGTCGAGCGGCCCGCCCCTGCTCGCCGCCGAAATCACGCCCGCCGGAATGCCGATGCCAATGGCGAGAATCATCGCCATCACCGCGAGCTGGATCGTGACGGGCAGCTTTTGCGCGATCAACGCGCGCACGGGCACGTCAGTGCGCAAAGACGAACCGAGATCGCCGTGCGCGACATCGCGCATCCATAGCGCGTACTGCGTCGGCACGGACTGATCGAGGTGATACTTGACCCGCAGCGTCGCGATCAGCTGCGGGTCCTGATCCTCGCCCGCCATCGCGCGGACCGGGTCACCCGGCAGCAGCTTCTGCAAGCCGAAAATCAGCATCGACACCAGGATCAGCGTCGGCACGGCCACGAGCAGGCGATTCGCGATGATCGGCAGCATGACGATCAGCCCTTGACCGACACGCCGCGCAGGCGCACCAGACCGTCGGCGTAAGGCGTGAAGCCCTGGACTTTCTTCGACAGCACGAACGGCCAGGGCTGCGCGTAGATGTAGACGATGGGATCGTCGTCGGCGAGGATCTTACCCGCGGCGTCGTAGTCGGACTTGCGCTCGGCCTGGGTCTGCTTGGTGCGCGCCGAATCGAGCAGCGAATCGACCTGCTGGTTGCAGTAGTGCGCGTAGTTCAGGTTGCCCGCGCAGGTGTTGAACTGATGCAGGTTGCCGTCGGGGTCGAGGCGCCCCGACCAGCCCGTGTACATCGCTTCGAAGTCGCCGGTGTGGCCTGCGTTCAGTTCCGTCGCGTAGTCGCTCGGACGCAGCTTCAGCGTGATGCCCGTTTCGCTGAGCATGGCCTGCAGCATCTGCGTGATCTGGCTCGCGACCGTGTTGTTCGGATACGCGAATTCAATGGTCGGATGCTCCTGGCCCGCCGCCTTCAGCAGCGCCTTCGCCTTCGCGACGTCGCGCTTCGGGGTCGGCAGCGACGCGTTGTAGTACGGGCTCGATTTCGGAATGCCCTGGTTCGCGGGCGTGAAGATGCCCGCACCGATCACCTGGTCGATCGCATCGCGGTCGATCGACAGTTCGAACGCCTGCCGCACGCGCTTGTCCTTCAGCGGACCGTTGCCGCGCGGGCCGTTGTTGATGTTGAACGTCACGTAGTAGAAGCCGAGACCCGTCACCGGCTTGAACTGCAGGTTCGCATCGCTCTTGACGGCGGCGACGTCGGAGGGCGCGAGACGCTCCAGCATATCCAGCGAACCCGAGCGCAGATTCGCGAGACGCACGGTGCTGTCGGGAATCGGCTGGAATACGACGCGCTGAACGGGATACTTGTCCGCGTCCCAGTAACCGGCGAACTTCTCGAGCACCACGCGATCGTTCTGCACGCGCTGAACGAACTTGTACGGCCCCGAGCACACGGGATGCGACGCGACGCCTGCCGCGTCGCTCAGCGTTTTCGGCGCGAGCATCATGCCCGCGCGGTCCGACAGCGTGGCGAGCAGCGCGGCGTCCGGCTGCTTCAGCACGATTTTCACGGTGCTGTCGTCGATCACATCCACATGATCGACCGACGACAATTCGCTCTTGCGGTTGCTGGTCGGCAGCGTGCGGTAGCGGTCGAGGTTCGCCTTCACGGCGGCGGCGTTGAACGGCTCGTCGTCCTGGAACTTGACCCCCTGGCGCAGCTTGAACGTCAGCGATTTTCCGTCGTCGCCCGTGGTCCACGACGTGGCGAGCATCGGCACGATCTTCAGATCCGGCGCGACGTCGACGAGCGAATTGCACAGCGACGCGAACACGATCCGGTCGACAAACTGCACGCTGCGGGCCGGATCGAGCGAGCCGATATCGTCCTGCAGGCCGATGCGGATGGTGGTCTGCGCCATCGCGGCGGAAGCGCTCAATGCGAGCGCCGCGGCAATCAACATTCTTCGCATGCGTCGTGTCCTCGTTGCGGTTCGGGTTGCCATGGGTGATCGTTACCGGTTCGCTTCGGCGCTCAGTGCGGCCTGCGTCTGGTTCTGCTTCTCGCGATAGATCGCGAGGCGCTCGTTGAGCTTCGTGCTGACGCTCGCGACGAGCGGCGTGCCGCCGCCCGCGTTCTGCACGTCGCGCCAGAAATGACACGCGACCTGCCGTCCGCCCGGCAGCGTTTCGGACAGCGGGCGCTCCTGCACGCAGCGCGGTTTCGCGTGCGGGCAACGCGTATGAAAGCGGCAGCCGGGCGGCGGCGCCGTCGGGCTGGGCAGATCGCCTTGCAGCGCAGGCTTCGTGCGGCGCTCGTGCGGACTGCTGGCGGGAATCGCGCGCAGCAGCGCCTGCGTGTACGGATGCAGCGGCGCGTCGAACAGTTCGTCGACCTGCGCCAGTTCGACGATTTCACCCAGATACATCACCGCGACGCGGTCGCTCATGTGGCGGATCACGGCGAGATCGTGCGCGACCATGATCAGCGTGAGCCCGAGTTCGGCCTTCAGCGATTCGAGCAGGTTGATCACCTGCGCCTGCACGGAGACATCGAGCGCCGACACGGGCTCGTCGCCGACGATCAATTTCGGCTCGCCCGCCAGCGCCCGCGCGATACCGATGCGCTGCCGCTGGCCGCCGGAGAATTCATGCGGATAGCGCTGCGCATACGCCGGCTGCAGGCCGACTTTGGTCAGCAGTTGCGCGACGCGTTCGCGGCGCTCGCTGCCGCTGTTGGCGAGACCATGAAACGCAACCGGCTCGCCGATGATCTGCCCGATAGTCATGCCCGGATTCAGCGACGCGAACGGGTCCTGAAAGATGATCTGCATGTCGCGGCGCAAGCGGCGCAGCTTCGCGCCCTGCCAATGCGTGATGTCCTCGCCCTGATACAGCACGCGTCCTTGCGTCGCGTCGATCAAACGCAGCAGCATGCGCCCGAGCGTCGACTTGCCGCAGCCCGATTCGCCGACGATCGCGAACGTCTCGCCCGTCTGCACGGCGAACGAGACTTCGTTGACGGCATGAACCGTGGGCGTGCGCGTGAACATCTGCCGCTCGCCGCCAAAGCGTTTGGTGAGCGCGCTGGCTTCGATGATGGGCGTCGCGATGTGTGACGCGATGTGTGACGCGATGTGCGACGTATTCGCGGGCCTCATGTCAGCTCCGTTTGCTGCGCGGGCTTCACGAGTTGCTCGACAGGCGCGAGCCAGCAGGCGACGCGATGCTCGCCTTCGAGCGTTCGCTCGGGCGGCGCGGCGTCGATGCAACGCTGTTCGGCAAACGGACAGCGCGGCGCAAAGCGGCAGCCGCGCGGCATCTGCTCGGGCGTCGGCACGGAGCCGCGTATCGTGGCGAGCGACCCTTCTCGCTTGCCGACGGACGGAATCGCGCCCATCAGCCCGATCGTGTATGGATGCTGCGGATCGTCGAACAGATCGGACACCGTGCCGTACTCGACGATCTTGCCCGCATACATCACCGCCACGTGATCCGCCACTTCGGCGACCACGCCGAGATCGTGGGTAATCAGCAGCATCGCCGTGCCCGTCTCTTTCTGCAGATTGCGCACGAGCGCCAGAACCTGCGCCTGAATGGTCACGTCGAGCGCAGTAGTAGGTTCGTCGGCGATCAACAGGCGCGGGCTGTTCGCGAGCGCCATCGCAATCATCACGCGTTGGCGCATGCCGCCCGACAGCTGATGCGCAAACGCATCGAGCCGCGTTTCGGGCGCGGGAATATGAACGAGCCGCAGCATCTTGAGCGCCTCTTCGCGCGCCGCTGCGCGGCTGACGCCGCGGTGCCGCCGGATGCTCTCGCCGATCTGCTCGCCGACTGTGTAAGCGGGATTCAGTGAGGTCATCGGCTCCTGAAAGATCATCGACATGCGGTTGCCGCGAATGTCGGCGAGTTCGCGCTCGGACAGCCCGAACAGATCCACGCCCTCGAAATGCGCCGTGCCCGCGACGCGACGTGCCGGCGGGCTGGCGAGCAGCCCCATCAGCGCGAGCGACGTCACGCTCTTGCCGCAGCCGGACTCGCCGACCACGCACAGGGTCTCGCCCGCGTGGACGAGAAACGACACGCCGTCGACGACGTTCGGCACGCCGGGCAAATTCGAAAAGTTCAGCGAGAAGCCTTGTACATCGAGAACCGGCCGGCGTTCTGCTGCGGTCATGCCTGTTTACTCCGCATTGCGTGGCTTGTCCTTCCAGATCGTTGTGAAATCGATTATCTGGCTGCCAACGTACAAAAAATATTAAACTTTCTTTTCGACACTTAAGTTTTTCTCATGGATCGAACGGATGCCGACGCTACGCATGCTGAAGACTTTCAGGGCCGTTGCCCGCACCGGCTCGTTCTCGGCGGCTGCCGAAAAGGTCGCGCTGACGCAGGCGGCCGTTAGCCTGCAGATGCGCGGGCTCGAGGAAGCGCTGGGCCGCCAGTTGTTCGACCGCCGCGGGCGGCAGATCACACTGACACAGCACGGGATGACTATCTGGCCGAAGGTCGAGCAGATCCTCGACCTGCTCGCCGACCTAGAAGCGAAGCCCACCGACGCGATGGAGGGCCCCGTCACGATCGGCGCGGTGGTGTCGGTGATCGGCGCGCTGTCGCTCGCCGTCGCGCGGTTGAAGGCGACGCACCCGCGGCTCGACGTGCGGTTGTTGTCGGCGCGGTCGGACGAACTGGCGGGCATGGTCGAAGCGGGCGACGTGGACGTCGCGGCCGTGGTCGCTCGCGCGGACGAGACGCTGCCCGACACGCTCAAATGGACCACGCTCTACACCGAACCGATGGTGCTGGTAGTGCACCGCGACATCGCCGATAACGAGCCGCAGCGCATCTTGCGCGCGCACGGCTTTCTGCGCTTCGACCGGCGCGTGCGCACGGGGCAGGTGGTCGAGCAGGCGCTGGATAAAGCGGGCTTGATGGTCAACGAGTATCTCGAACTGAATTCGATCGAGACGATTGTCGCGCTGGTGCGCGAGAAAGTAGGCGTCGCGGTGCTGCCGCTGCTGATACGTGGCAACTGGCTGAACGACCCGTTGCTGCGCGTGATCCCGATTTCGAGCCCGCCGACGCTGCGCACGGTCGGCATGGTGCAGCGCGCTTCGGATGACAGAAAAGCGCTGATGCGCGAAATCGTCGATACGTTGCAGGCGATGCCGCGCGATCGTTCGTGATGAGGTTGTTGTCGGGGCGTTGTTTCGATGCCATCAGCTGACGCGGGTGCTCGAGGCGCGACAGATCGCCCAGTTCAGACACTAGGCCAGCAGCCGACGTGAAGTTGATGCCCCGCATCGCTGCAGTGCCAGCACCGCGCGATATAAGCGCCAGTCTTCAACCGCTTCGCGCAGCGCTGTCTCCAGCCGTTCGCATTGCGCCAGGCGATCCTCGATCGTGCCGCGGTGTTCGTTAAATGCCCGTTGTTGCCATCCGCTGTCGAACGAGAATATGCTTAACCAGCGTCGGTGGCTCGGCCCCAAGTCAGCACGCCCAATGTAATTCACACCATGCTCGGGCAAGAACGATTTCAGCCGGCATCGCGCCTGCTTGAGGTCGTCTCATCGCTGATGACCAGGAACGGGCAAGGTCGCGAAACGCTTCGGATCTCTGGCAGTCTCCCCGGGAATTGGTCGGAATGGATGGCGGAAGCGCCGCCAGCACTATGCCGCCCTACTACACGATCATGCGACTCCCCGGCGACGGACGCGCCGAGTTCATCCTCGTGCTGCCGATGGTGCCGACCAGCGGCAGAACACGGTTGCATGGCTGGCAGCGCGCTGCGGGCGATTGTGAGCCCCGAACCCGCATAACCCGGAAAACAAGGACTAGCAAATGGGCGAAATATTCCGCAGCCTCAAAGCACTGGCGAAGCGCTCGATGTTGCCAGCTGTTGAAGTTCGTAATTTCCGCTAATGGTGTCCGTTGGAGCGCCAATGGCGTCCGTTGATTCTGCTAGCGTGGCTTTTCCACCGGAACACGAACGCTCCGCCCGGCTCGATTAAGAAGGCGGAGCACGATACTTCGGTTTTGGAAAGCAAAACATTCGGTTGATGAGGAGTCCAACTCAAATCAGGACGTCCCTCCTCGGATAGCGTTTTTGTTCACCCCAAAACATTTGCACCGCCTGAATATAGACATAGTTGACCTTCGATAATCTCGCTTGCCGCCGTGGCTTGCCGTGCGCCTTCAGATACTTGCCAAGCGCCTCGAAATAGCTGAAGGTCGATTCGGTGGCCGTAAAGTGCAGCGCCATCAGGCGCCCGGTTGCGTCGTCGATGAACATCACCAGCGTGCACGCCGGCGCCCGCTGCTCGAACCAGCGATGATCATTGCCGTCAATCTGGATCAGTTCGCCACAACTCGGCCGACGGGTGCGCGGCTGGAAGACCTTCGGCGGCCGCTGCGCCCGTGGGCACCCGTAGTCCGGGCGTCGTACATCCATTGCTGTAGGCGTTCCATTGTGCTAACTAAACGCTGTCAGCCGGGATAACACGGATATCAGCGTCGATGATCCAAGGCATCAAAAAACAGTATTAGATGTTATAGGACGATCTCGCTATGTTTGTGCTCACACACCAGGCTGGGCCCGAGGTCGGATCAGCAGCCGCACTTGGAAGGAGACATGGATGAAATACGACGAAGACGTTCGCACGCGCTCATACCGGTTTCGCGACGAATATGTCGCGGCCACACCGGCGTGGTACAGGGGCGAGATGCACCTGGGCTTCACGCTGCTGTTCACGGGCGGCGTGATTGCGTACTGTATCGCGCAATTGCATGCGCCGACGTTTTCTGAATGGCTCGCCGTCGTTCCGCTTTTCCTGTTCGGCAACTGGGCCGAGTGGGCTGCACATCGTTACGTACTGCATCGGCCCACCAAATATTTCAGCATGATCTACAAGCGGCACTGTGCCGTCCATCATCGGTTCTTCACGCACGTCACGCTCGAGTACAAGGGACAGAGGCACTGGCGCGCGCTGCTCTTCCCGCCGTTCGCACCTGTGGCGTTCGTGCTTGCCGCCGTGCCGTTTGCGCTTCTGATCGGCTATGTCTTCTCGCGCAATGCTGGCTACATCGCGCTGCTTACCATGGCTTCGTATTATCTAATGTACGAAGGCCTGCACACGCTTTCGCATGTCACCGATAGCCCCTTGCTCGACCGTATGCCGTTCGTCAACACCGTGCGCCGGCTTCACGTGACGCATCACGACCCGGAGCTGATGGCGACGCAAAACTTCAATCTCACGTTTCCCATCTGCGACATGTTGTTCGGAACGCGCAGCGACGTTGCGGACACCGCACGCGAGCCGCTCCAACGCACTCGCTAGCCCGCATTCTTCTGGGCGGCATCGAGGTCATGCATATGATCAAGAAAGGACACGTGAAAAGCTCAGAAAAAAACCGTCCTTCTGCTGCCCAGCAGTCCTACTCGCTTTCAACTTAAACAGTACTTGGCATTGCACTTCCATTTATCTTGATTCCCTTATCGCGACAAGACCCTAGTGAGTCCGTTCGTCGCTGGCGACCCAACCGAACCGACCGTGACACTCGGATTTCGATCGCCGAACTGCTGAACTGACGCGTGCGTTAACACAACGGCGAAATCAGGAGGTCGTGCAAGGCCACCCTAAAGGCCGACGCCACCGCGTGATGCTGGTCGAAGAGCTTTGAACCAACACGCTCACTTGGCCGCAATACAAAACGCCAGCAGTCCCGAAGTGACCTCATCAATGATCTGCTTCATCTCAGGATACACGGGATGAAACGGCGTCGAATTATGTTTGCTCCCCCACTCGATCGTGTAAGAGAACACTTTCGCCTTCTTTGCATCGATGATGTGGCGGCTGTACGCGTAGTCGTCAGAGGTGCCTGCCGTCGGATAGAGGCTCATCGACTGCTCGGTCTTGTACACGCGTCCGCGCGACGCCTTGATCGCATCGCGCATCTCGTTGGCAAGTTCGACGGCGATCTTCTTGTCCCCCGCTTCGATGTACTCACGATACGCCTGGTCGCTTGCGATACCGCGCTTGCCATCGTAGGCCGGATTCTGGAAGTTCATGTCGGGATGACTGCTCTGGTCCTCGTCATCACCCCAGTTGTACAGGATGTCTTCCGAAAAGCTATGCAGATCGACGAAATACTGGATCTGCGGATACGTATCGAACATCCACACAGCGTTTTTCGTCTCCGGCTCCGACTCAGCCGACGGTCCAATATAAACCTGGTAGTCGCAAGGATCAGTGGAATTCTGAATGGGACACTGTGGATCGAAGTACTGCGGGAAATTCCACAGGAAGTTATAGTTGCGGTTGATATCCACGCCGCAACATTGCGGCTTCGTATGCCCCGCAGGCGCGGGCCGCCGGTTCTTGCGCCACATCGACTCCGCAGTCATGCTGTAATTACGTCCATCAGGATTCGCTTGTGGAAACACAAAAACGTCTTTCGTTTCGATAACGTTCCTGATATCCATCGCGTCGAATGTGCGGGTGCCGATCGTGATCGACGTATTCGTTCGATACGCATTCGAAAGCAGTTGTACGAAATTAATCAGGATGTCTGGGCTTCCCCATTCGCGTGCGTGCACACCGCCCAGAAAATAGATGCCGGGACGCTTCGCGCCGCTGCCTTTTGCGATCTTCAGCGCGTGACAGGTGCGCTTTTCCCAGGTCGGATGAGGCAGCTTGATCAGTTGCGTGAAGCTGTCGTTGGGCGCAGCGCTTTCGGCGGCGAGCGCGGCTTCTACCTGTTCGACATCGAGATACGCGGTGGCCGCAGCCACCGATAATGCATTGGTCGTGAGCGGCGCCGCCTTCCGTGCGCGTACCTCCGACTGCCGCACCTTACCTTGAGCGTCCGCGTCCTCCAACTGCTCGACCTTGTAGCCCGCCGCCGTCAGCGTCGCGATTTGCTCCTCTGTTACGTGCGCGTCGACACAGTAGCCGTCGGAAACTTTTTCGATCGTGTGGCGCGCGACCGTGATCTTGTATTTCGTTACGAGATCTGCCAAGGCCGCGAAATCGTTTCCTGTGATGCGAGCGTGATAGCGGGACATGTCGATTCTCCTTTGACGCATGGCCGGTCCTTCGTAACAAGAACGGCGAGCGAATCGATTATTTCAATAAGTACTTGCCGGTCGCAAGGCTGGGCGCGTGCGATATTTGTCACCTATTCTTTTTCTTGCTATGAAGTACTGAGGCGTTTTCTTAAATAAACGTAAACGCTTGCCATCAGGCAGTTCATGTCACAGGCTTGTCGCCTAGGAAGACGACCCAAGATTTACGCCACTCTTGGCCACCGATTTTGCCGGTAGGCGCCACCACGCATGGACTTCGACAAAACGAGCACGAGCGGCTCAACATGATCAAGCGCCTCGGGCGTCCGCGCCAACTTGCACTCCCACGTTACGGCGCGCCCCTCAGCTCACGGCCAAGCAGCCGCTCAAGCGGTTCGGGCAAGCCTCGATTCGGCTTGACTGGCGGCCGGGTGAAACTGCCCTTCGCCGCCTTTTTCGGACTGAGCCGGATAAGGCCCTCGAGTTGCGTAATCGCACTCGAAACGCCATCGACCACGGGCACCGGCAATTCGGCACAGATTTCACGTGCAAGCCCCGCGAGCGGCGCGCCCGCGATAATGATGACATCAGCGCCGTCGTCGTCGACTACCTGGTTGCACAGCGCCTTCAGTCTCGCTGCGTAATCTTGCTGTACGCTGCCGATATCGCGCAACGGTTCGTCGAGCGCGCGGATGCTCGCAAGCCGGCTCGACAGATGACTGCGTTCAACCGTCTCGCGATACCACGCCTTGATTCGAGGCGAGATCGCGATGATCGAGAAGCGTTGCCCGAGCGTCGCCGCCGTCATCAGCGAGGACTCCGTTAGCCCGACCGCAGGCACGTCGATCAATTCCTTGATGCCCTGCAAGCCGGGGTCGCCGAACGCCGCCACCACAACGCCATCGTAGCTGCCGTAGCGTTCGGCCGCCACGCACGCCGTCGCGTATGCGCCAACGAGCGCTTCGAAGCGGGTCTCGATGTACGCAACGCCGAATGGTGCCGTCGCGACCTCGATCTCGGTGCCGGGCGACGCGCTGCGCTGCGCTTCTGCCTGAATCAGCGTCGAGACGCTTTCAGAGATGTTGGGGTTGATAACCAGGATCTTCATGCTGCCCTCCGATATCAGAGATCGACGTATTGCGGCTTGCCGGCAGCGAGAAAGCGGCCCCGCCCTGCTTGCGGTTCAAGATAGCGACCGCTCTCGACCAGAAGTTCACCGCGAGACAGACAGTACTTCGGCCAACCCTGGACGGTTCGGCCTTCGTAAGGCGTGTAGTCGACATTGTGATGCAGCGCGTCGTTCGCGATGGCGACGTGCTTAAGCGGATCCCACAGCACGATATCAGCGTCGGCGCCGACGGCAATCGTTCCCTTGCGCGGATAAAGGCCGTACAGCTTCGCCGGATTCAGGGACGTCAGTTCGACGAACTTGTGCAGTGACAGCTTGCCGCGATTCACGCCATCGAACAGCAGCGCCAGGCGGGTCTCGATCCCGGGGATGCCGTTCGGGATGTGCTCGAACGACACCTCTTTGCCGCCGGGCTTTTTGCCCTGCGGATCGTCTAGCGAGAACGGCGCGTGGTCGGACGAGAACACACTGAATACCCCACGCTTCAGCGCGCTCCACACGGCCTTCTGGCTTGACATGTCGCGCGGCGGAGGACTGCAAACGCACTTCGCGCCGTGATAGCCGTCCTCGTGGCCGAGGTCTTCGGCCGTCAAGTACAGATACTGCGGGCACGTCTCGGCGTAAATGTTCAGCCCGCGTTGCTGCGCCCATTCGATCTGCTCGATCGCATCCTGGCCCGACACATGAACGATCAGGATCGGCACGTCGACGAGTTCGGAGAAAGCAATTGCACGGTGGGTCGCCTCTCGCTCGACCACAGCCGGGCGCGATAGCGCGTGATACTTTGGCGCGTGCTTGCCGGCTTCAGTGAGCCTGTCGGTCAGCCACGCGATGCAGTCGGAGTTCTCGGCATGCACCATGACCAGCGCCTGATTGCGACGTGCAACGTCCATCACCTCGAGGATCTCGCGGTCGCTGAGCTTGAGGTCGTCGTAGGTCATGTAGATCTTGAACGACGTATAACCGGCCGCGATAAGCTCGGGCAGTTCGCGTTCCAGCACCTCCGGCGTCGGATCAGAGACGATGAGGTGGAACGAGTAGTCGGTGACCGCGCGACCGTCGGCGCGACGGTGGTAGTCAGCCACTGCGGCCTTGAGCGATTGACCCTTTGCCTGCGCGGCGAAGGGTATGACCGTCGTGGTACCGCCGCACACGGCAGCACGTGTGCCGCTCAGGAAGTCGTCCGCCATCTTCAGCCCGTCGGGCATGGGCTGATCGAGATGGCAGTGCGCGTCGATACCGCCGGGCAAAGTCAGCAGGCCGGTGGCGTCGATCTCGCGCCTGCCTGCGTCGAGATCGCGGCCCAGCGCGACGACGATGCCGTCCTTCACGCCAATATCGCAGTTGAAGCGCTCGGACGCGGTGACCACGTCGGCGTTACGGATGACCAGGTCGTACATGGTTGTCATGGCAGGTCTCTCAGGCAACTTCGGAAAACAGACGACCCCAACCCGCGAGCCGGCTCGTATCGTAGCCCGCCAGCTTCAGCGATTTCCACACTACGGTGGAGATCGTGTCATAGAGCGGTACGCCGTGATGCTGCTCCACTTCCGAGGCCAGATGCGCGGCATGCAGATTGGTACAGAAGGTGACGATCGCCTCGGGACGGTGCGTCGCGACTTCGCGGATTTGTGCGCGCAGCGTCTCTTCCGTTACCTCGGAAAACTGGAAGTTCACTTTCAGGCCGAGATGGTTTTCCGAAGAACAGTCAATGCCGTTATCGCGGTAATTGGCGACGATCTTCTGCTGGACCTCCTTGAGATACGGAGTGACCAGCCCAAATTTTTTCACACCGGTCTTGTCCAGGATCTCGTTGAGCGCCAGCACCGACGTGGTCGCGGGGATGCCGGTCGCCTCCTCGATCTCGCGGCACAGGCGGCGGTCGGTCTCGAAACCGAGCCAGCCGGACGAAGTGCCGTTCCATGCGATCACATCGACCTTGGCGTCGGCCAGCAGCCGCGCCGCCTGAATGATGTTGGTTGTGTCGAACTGTCCGAGCGCCTGATCGGACAGCGAGATCTCGGTGACCGTGAAGCGCGAGAAATGGGCGCTGACACCGGGTAACTGGGCCACCATCGCGCTCGTGACAGGTTCGAGCGCGGTGTTGGATGACGGGGTAAGCATGCCGAGCAGGACGCGTTTGCTCATGATGAAATCAGCAATCAGTTGTTAGAGAGTAAGTGAGCGTGGCTCAGACGGGCAGTTTGCGTTCGTAGTCGATCAGCGTCGAACAGACGAACAGGCCGACGCCTGCGGCAGCGAAGAACATCAGGGCCAGAAAATACGAGCCGGTGGTCTGCACAATCAGGCCAACGATGATCGGCACGAGGACACCGCCGATATTCCCGCCCAGGTTCATCAGACCGCCGAGAAAGCCGACCTTGTTGCGTGTGCCGAGGATGGAAGGCAGGCACCAGTAAAGGCCGCACCAGCGCAGGAAGAACAACGTCGATGCGAGCAACACGACCACTGTCCCGGGATTGCCGACATAGGCGACCGAGAAGATCGACGCTGTGGCCGCTACGGCGGCGATTCCGAACAGCGTACGCATCACGCGGTTGGGCGAACCGCCCGCCGCCTTCCATTTGTCGGCGACCCATCCGCCGATCAGTTCACCCACGAAGCCGCTGAAGAAGATCGCGAAGCTGGCGCCGCCCATCTGCTGGATGTTGAAGCCGTGTACCTTGTTCAGATAGTTCGGCATCCAGGTGAGCAAGCCATAAAACAGCGAGTTGAAGCACATCCAGCCGAAGAACATGCCCCACACGGAGCGATAGCGGAAAAAATCGAGGCTGCGTCCGCTGGCATGAGCCGGCTCGCTGCGGTGTTCCTCTAGCAGGGCCGCTTCGAGATAGTCCGCTTCGGCCTGATTGACGGCGGGATGCTCGCGCGGGTTGTTACGGATGTAGTACCAGGCGAACAGGCCGGCCAGCATGGTGCCGACACCCGCCACCACGAACGAGGTGCGCCAGGAACCGAACTCACTGATCAACCCGGAGATGATCACCGCGCCGAGTGCCGCGCCCAGCGGCGCGCCACCATCGAGCAGCGTCGCTCCGCGGCCGCGTTCGTGACGCGTCATCCACATGGCGTTGAGCTTGCCGCCTGCCGGGTAGATCGGTGCCTCGGCGGCGCCAAGCCCCAGGCGGGTGAGAATCAGCGCAGTGGCCGTCGTGCACACTGCGGCGATGCCCTGGAAAAAACCCCAGAACAACGTGGCGCACGCGATTACGATGCGCGGCTTGAAACGGTCAGCGAGCATGCCGCCCGGGATCTGCATGAACGCGTAGGTCCAGAAGAACGAGCTGAGAATCAGCCCCTGCACTGCAGGAGCGATGTGAAACTCCTTCGCGATCAGCGGCATGGCCACGGACAGCGATGCCCGGTCCACATAGTTGATCGAAATCAGCATCAACATGATCAGAAAGACTCGCCAGCGTACGCCGGTTCTGACCTGGGTCTGCACAGCCGCATTTACGGTTTGCATCAATGTCTCCTCCGTTCGCCTGATGAAGGCCTTCGGGTTTCATGTCTATGGCCGGGACCGCTCGCGGCACCGGTGCGCTGCATGCGCCGATGCAGTATATGATGCCTAATTATGAATTACAAGCGCCACAAACCTTTGATTTGCATGTGTTTTTATTTTTGTAGATCGTTAGCCGAACCTGTAAGACAATTAAGCAAAGGCGGAAGATGCGAAACGACAACGGGCGACATGGATATGAAGTCACTATCGGCTGAAACACGCAAGCGGATCAGCCTGCGCGGCACGGGTATGTATGCGGCGATCGCGGAGCGATTGCGCGAGATGATTCTGGAAGGTGAATTGCCGCCGGGCGAGCATATCGATGAGAAAGCGCTGTGCGACCAGTTCGACATTTCCCGTACGCCTTTGCGCGAGGCGCTCAAAACGCTTGTGACCGAGGGGCACGTGACTCACCGGCAGCACATGGGCTTTCAGGTCGCACCGATCAACAGCGACGAGATTGCTGCCATCTTTGAAGTGCTGCATGGCCTGGAGGAAACGGCGGGACGGCTCGCTGCGCAGCGCATCGACGACAAGCAGATGAAGATGCTAATGGAGCGCCATCGCGCTATGGAAACCTATCATCGCGAGGGCAAGCGCACGGCCTACTATCGCGCTAACCAGAAAGTGCATCAGCACATCGTGGATGTCGCAGGCAACCCTGTCCTTTCCGACATGTACTCATCGTTGATGAGCAAGATTCACCGTGCAAGGGGTGCCGCTAATGCCGATGTGCTGCGCTGGAAGGAGTCGCTTGGCGAACACAGCGAAATACTGGACGCGCTGTCGAAGCGAGACGGAGCAAACCTGGGCCGGTTACTGCGCGAACATTCGGAACACACGGCGGCGGAAGTAATGAAAGTGTTGGAGGCTGCCAACGCGAGTTAGCAAAAAACAAGAACCTTCGAAACTCGCATTAACCGGTGCGTTGAGTTCCACTCCTCCACGCGCCAAAGCAAACCGTCGACGATATGCGCATGGCCTGTCCGTCCGGTTCAGAAGTGATACAGCCGTTATTGCAGATTTCCGTGTTCGCTGAACGGCAGGTTGTGGCCGACTGGTGCGCGATGCGGTCAACTGACGCCGTTTGAGGGGCGTGCCTCTCGTCACCGAGGCACTCAGGCATCTGCGCTCGATTCGAGCAGCGGATTGACTATCTTCAGGACGTCTGCAACGCCTACAACTCTTGGACCCTCTGCTACTTCAACGCGTCGACCGAGCCAAAACGTGTGTGGGTACTGTGCGTTTAGTCGCACGGGATAATGCGTGCATCACGAGAGAATTGGTGCGCCTTCAAAATCGGACCGACCGTTTTGACCAGCAGCGCGGCATGCCGTGCGGTCATGTAAATCGACGCCCGGCTACCATCCAACGCCACCTCGTCTCCGTCAAGTTGACCCGCCCTCGCAGACTTCGCTGCGGCATCTAGTTCGTCCTCAAGACCATGTAGTAGCGTCAAGTCGCGGTTGCCGTAATTCACGACAATCTCAACCTGGCTCCTCTTGACGACATTGTCCCCCCAGCTTCGAGTCGTAGAAAGGGGGATCGAGAGAGACACGATAATTGGAATTAATGAATCACATCTCATAGGTTAGCGGCTTGTTCGATTGCAGCCCTCGGTCTCATAAGATCATTCGCGTAAGACGTGCGGAGCGGAGATGCTGGGACAGCGCTCGATCAAGTGGGCGACATGAAGCGGCTGGTAGGAGTCAGCGTCCGGTCAGTACTTGCCACCGTAGATATACCAACCGCTCGTACCGTTTTCCGGTGATAGCCGAACCGCGTGAAGCGGCAAATTTCTAAGGGACCCAGGCGAGATCCCTACCCTCTGGATCGCCTCGGGCGGCATGTATTCCGCGCCGAATCGCTGGCAGAGGTTTCTTTGATCATTGGACATGGTCGCGCGAAATATGCTTGGCTCGTCGTGATTGCCGCCGATTCTGCGGGGTGTGTTGCCTGTCTCATACTGGTCGACAACTGTGCGATGGGTCAGCCGGCTCTGGCAACGAGAACCTCCGCCGAGAAGACCGCCGACTACGCTTTGTTTCGAGACAAACGCCGCCTTCGCGCCCACTCGCACCCCAGGCCGGCAAGTGACTTTCCGCCATTTGTCCTCCACAGTACGCCCTATCCAAGGAGCGTCATCGATGCATGCACAATCCACCCGTTAGCATGATTTCTGCAACCAATGATAGGCGCCTGCCCATTCCATCAATTCGGGCACTCCGCATCCGCGTTGCTGATGTTGATTTCTCGAAGGAGGTAGCTTTGTTCGATGCCAACGAGATTGTAAGCACTGCGAGACGACTTAAAAAGATTCTGGAATGGCCTATTAATAAGCTCATGCCGGTTGCAATCAAGGCGTGGATTATGCAGCCGAACAACGCCTCGATCTCGAATAAGACATGGAATGACGAGTACGATTCCGGAGCTTGGGACTATCTCTCCAGTACAAAGGAAGTCGGTCGGTACAGCGTGATCGTGGGATATTGCCTGCACTTCAAACCGGCGGCCCGCATTCTTGACGTTGGGTGCGGCACGGGCATCCTTGCGCGCTGGTTGTCGAATGCCGCCATATCCAGTTATCTCGGCATCGACCTATCGGAAGCCGCCATCGAGAAGGCACGCCAATCGAACATCGAAAGAGCAGAGTTCGCTGTGGCGGATGTCACCGCGTTCCAGACTTCACAACTATTCGACGTCATCGTCTTCAACGAAGTACTCTATTACATTAGGAATCCGGACGACTATCTCAGGCGATTCGCACGTTATCTTGCACCCGGTGGAATACTTGTCGTCAGCATGTGGCATCACGCCGATGGCATAAACACATGGAAGCGGTTGAGGGCCGGCTTTGAGGAGCTTGATCGTGTCCGTATCGTGCACGTCCAGTCTAGACTGAGATGGAACGTGGCCGTGCTGATACCACGATAAATGTATCAACCGGTCCACTTGTAAATGCATAGGGCTCGCCCAACCATCAAGCGGTCGTGGTCACCAAAGCGATGCAGACAAATGGTTCAAAGAGCCGAGAGCGAGGCTCAAGGCGAGCAACGTTGCACGAGTATCGATACCTCGGGCCGACCGGATATAAGCTTGCCGAATCGGTCCAAGCCACTGCGGAAGCGTTCGAAAATCCAACGATAACGGCCAGAGTTTCCACTGTTTTCGATCGCGCGCGCGTGACAACACGGGCTCCATTTTCTATTCTTTCGCCGCCCGTCAACACGGTAGGCACACGACCTTGTCGGCGTCGATCCAACCTTCTTTCCAAAGTCGCCGTAACCGGCCGTCCTCCCGCAATTACGGGTATAGCAGCGGGCGACACATGCCAGTTTCAACTACTAGCCAAGGGGGCGTATCTATGCCAGCCTTTTCGATCATCGTGCCGGCCTACAATGTGCAGGACTACATCGAAGAAGCGCTGCAAAGCATTGCGGGACAGTCGTTCACCGACTTGGAGGCGATTATCATAGACGACGGATCGACAGACGCCACAGGCGCGATTGCCAAAAAGCTGTGTGCACGCGACCCCCGTTTCAGATATATCCGTCAGCAAAACCGCGGCCAGTCCGCTGCGCGCAACTTAGGCACGTCGGTCGCAACTGGCTCCTATCTTTATTACATGGATAGCGATGACATCATCGACAAGGATACCTTGAGTGTCTGCTATCACGAATTCAAGGACCGGGAAGTTGACGTGGTCGTCTTCGAGGCAGTGGTCTTCCCGCCCGGCTCACCGGAGTACAGACTCGAAGAACACTACTACCGGCGGCCGCTGGGAGACTCACCGATATGGTCTGGAGATTTCGTCGTCCAATCGCTGCGACAAGGTCGGTATTGCGTGTCGCCATGCTGCCTTATCGCACGACGGTCCGCTATAGGCGACTTGCGCTTCATGGATGGCATCGTATATGAAGACAACTGTTTCTTTGTGTCGTTGCTGCTGAAACAGAGGCTTAAAGTCGCCGTGCTGAACCAAAGGCTATACAAAAGGCGGTTGCGGGCGGATTCGACGATGGTTACAGCAAAAACACTTCACCATTACAACAGCATGTATCGAATACTTCGAGAAATGTCAGGGCTCTCGTTTGATGCACTCGAGCCACCGGAACGGGCAGTGATCAGAGAAGAAATCATCGGCAATGCGCTTGGGGATCTGCACTTTGTCAGCGCGCTCGTCGGTCCCGACATGAGGCTCCGCAAAATGAACGCTGCTGCCACGTGGCATGTTGCGACACACGTCTCGGCGCGGTTATTCACGCCCAAACGTATTCTGCTCGCGCTGGTGCCAGAACTGTATAGAATCAAGGCCGAAGGCCGGCGCTAGCGCTAAAGACCATGTCTGCCCCCCATTGAAAATCGATGCGCATCACTTTCCTCGATCTGGCGCAGCGATACGTGAGTCGACGCTGCAAGGCAAGGGTCACGACCGCATTGTCGGGGAAACCGAATGTGCCGGCAGAGTGCGACGATGAAGAACTCAAAGCCTACTGCGCCTGTTTGAGCGTGCCGCGCATGGGCGAAGACTCGGCTCCTGGCATTTGCCACTCGAAGAGATTCGCGTCGTCTCGAACTGGCTGATTATTTGCGGAAAGATGAACCACATCCAGCGGCTACGCTTCTCGCCGGCGCGCAGTTCGTCGATCACGCGCGCATAGACCGGCTGCTGCGGGTCCAGGAAACGTTGCAGATCATAACGGTCGGCCATAACGATGTCCTCCTTTTTGTCAGTGTGACCCGGCCTGCAACGCCATCGCTTTCCCCGGTTCGCGGCCGTTGTGAAGACCAATGGATGCGAGCATGCCATCTGCGACGACGCCGGACTTGTTGCCGCCGGTAACAGGTAGACCAAGCCGCGCTACGACGTGTTCAGGGCCCAACGACGTTCCGCAATCCGGGCAAGCGGGCTTTACATCCGCGAATATCGGTCGAGGCGCTCATAATCGCCAGTGTGAGAAAGGCGCCTCACAAAGTTGAAGTCTCGGGCTGGCACGACGTTGTCCTTCTGCACTTTAGACAACGCACCCACGGTGGCCGCACGGACGTAACAGATTGAATAACGTAAGCGTTTTCACGTCGCATCCCCATCGTCTCGCTCCAGAACAGGAACCGAGCATCAGAAGTGCCAGGCTTCTTTACGCTGCAACGCTTCCCGCTTTGATGTCCATGCCGCGCTGGAAAAGGCTTTTGCCGCCTTCACGTCGCGCCCGGCACTGAGCCTGAAATCGACCGTCTGCCCTGCCCGATTCCCCCCGGTTGTGGACTCGGGCGCTTCGGGGCGCTCGATCGCATCGGCCTGCTCGGCTGTAATGAGCGAGATGTCGCGTGGCGTGTTATCGGCGACGACGGAAAGGACGTAATGCATACAGTAAGCGCTCCTCGTTCGCGCGCGACCTGAAGCGCGCGCACCGTGGTCTTCGTGCGAGCTTCGACGACGCGCGCGACGACCTCCGGCTGCAACTTCGGCATGGTCTGGTCGAGTGTTTCGCGTAGCGCGCCGTGCACCTTGCGCATGACGATATCCAACGAATCGTCGGGCTTGACATGGTCGTAAATTTCACGCGTCTCGCTTGCGGGTAGTTCCTGCCGGCGGCGTGACGATTCCTCGGCACCGGCGGTAACTTTTTCAACAACGTCAAGGCTGGCCCGTCATTCCTGACGGCCAAGCGAACATAACGTCAATGTAATGTAAGCGTCAGCGTGATCAATCTTCGCTGTACAGAATAAGGGTACTCGCTCCTGTTTCCACAAGGGGGTGAGATCGAAGCCCTCAGTCACGGCGCGTGAAGCTTACTGCCCTCCATATTGGACTGTCAGAACGTTCTTCACCGACGAGACGCCATTCACGTTCTTTGCAATAGATGCGGCTTTGTCGATCTGGGTCTGATCGCTGGCGTGCCCGGCGAGCGTGATTGCACCGCCTTTTGCAATCACGTTGATGCCGTTCATCTGAACGCCGCCCTTCTGAAGCGCCTGGGACACTTTCCGGCTCAGCGCCCTGTTGGCTGTACGAATCTCCTTCTTTGACATTCCCGCACTCGCCGACGGCGCGCCTGAGGAGGCCGCGGCGGTGTCCTGCGTTTGCGACCAAACGTTCACGGAAAACACGGTCGCTAGCGCGATCGCGGCAAGTCTGAGCACATTGACCTTTTTCATCGCTTAGCTCCAAGTTCGCTTGAATGTCATGGGGGGCATGCTGAATTCTAGATGGCCATGCGTGACATCCAAGAGATACTTTATCTTGAAGATAACCAAGCTCAATTCCGGCACCGTTGCGTCGTTACAGAACGTTCGTGCTACTTGTTCTATTTCGCGGGGTACTAACGCTGAGTGCAGAAGGTAACCATCCCCTCGTCGGCACGTCGGCTTCGCGCGTTGATCGGTCAGGTGATCAGCCGCCCGGCAAGCGATGGCAAGATTCGGGAACAAGCTGAACCGTGGCGCGTGGGGTCCCTGCCTGGCGCGTCAGATCGTAAGCGACACCCTCTTCAGTCGTTCGAACTCGCGAGGGGCGAATGGCAGTTTCGCGTTGTTCTTCGGACGTCCGCACCGTTTCTTCGAGCGACATCGTTTTCCCAATAGGGATCGATGCTCCGATTCATGCTCGGGCACGTGGGTCCATGAACCGGCCATGATCGAGGCGTTGCGCAAGGAGAGGCCCACGCGCGCGGACGGCGGCGCCGGACGCTTGTCGGTGGCAGCTTCGTTCGTGAAGCGCTGCGCATCCAGCTTCGCCCGGACGCAATAGAGCAACGCCTGCTGCCCCGGTACTGGGAGAGCGACTTTATCAAGGGTAACTTCAATGGCTTCGCCGTAGGCACTAGGGTTGAGCTCGAGACGCGCGTCGGGATGCCGTGCCTAATGGGCCGCTGATAGCCAAGGACGCGCTCGATGGCTTCACACGGCAAAGGAAGAAACTGCCAGCCTTCTTGCGTGAGAGCCTGGCACCTAAACACTGCAGAGATCCGCGCAAATATTCCCAACCAAAAGTCAATCACAGCAGTGCGCGTGGCCGGCGCCGACAGTATTTTGGCGCGTGCACGACGAGTCACTGGCTTGCGTTTTCGTTAGCCTCGCCTAACGTGTAGCTTACGTACTTCAGCAATGGGAAACTGAAAAGCACTACTGAATATTCGGCAGCATCGGTTCTGCTGTTTGGACCCAAGGCCTGGCTGTCGGTTGCGAGCGATCCGGTCAAGCTTTACGGCGTAAATTTTTTGCTTTAAGCGTTGCGTTGCGCAACCGATAAAAGCATGTGCGCCATGCTCTCGCGAGATTATGAGAGGAGAGATCGCAATGAACACGATGTTAGTTCCCATTGCGCAGCTTTCGAGAAGATTAGCATTCATCCTGCTGATCTGGAGCACCCACGTATTTGCGACCGTTTCCCTAAGTCCTACGTTACCGGGTGCCGCGATACAGAACAGCACGGTACTGCTTGTCGCGCTTCCTATCAAAAATTTTGGCGATACGGACGCTGATAATGTCGTGATTCGTAGCGTCGTACTCCTAGGCGGATATCTCCAGAGCCCGGCTCGTTTGCCTGTATCGCTCGGCACCATTGCTTCGGGCGAGCGGGGAGTGCTTAATCTGAGCTTCATTGTGCGGAAGCTCGACCCAACAAAAACGTACAAGGTGCTCATCGAAGGGCAATATGGTGGTCGAACTGCCGGCGGCGCGCACCACGGCAATAATCGCGACGATCGGCGAGAGTTTGGAAAAGATGGGGACGAAAAGGGTAAGGGCGAACGTGATCACGAATTTCATTTTGTAGTTGATGTGCAACTACCGCCGCCCGCACCGGGTTCGGACACTTCCTCTAGCAACCGTGGTCCCACCCATGCAACGCAGGGGCCCTATCCTCTGCTGCCACAGCCGCCGCAAACTGAGAGCAATGAAGACCGCGCACCGACGCCGATCGGATCCCCAAGCTTTCTGTTCCCCCATACGGCCACCGACACCGGCCCAAAAGCGCTGCAATTAACGTCTTATCCGGGGACATCACCTGACGGAGCGGTAGGCTTCATCGTCAACACGAACGCGAACGGAATTGCAGATCGTTTCCCACCGGACCCGAGCGCCGTCGGGTCTGGAACTTCATCGAATCTGGTCCTGGCTACCGCGAACCTCTACCTCAAGTACTCAACTGACGGTGGATCAACATTTACGACCGTTTCCAATTTTTCAACCGTATTCGGCGATCAGCCGGACGGCGGGTACTGCTGCGATCAGGTGGTTCATTACATCCCGAGCATCGATCGTTTGGTCTGGCTGATTCAGACTAACCAGCCCAAAGATTCGGCAGGAAAGCCGACCGGTGGGAACCGCTTGCGGATAGCCTGGGCGAGACCCGCCGATGTTGCTGGGCCGGCCCCCGCGAAAACCGGACACGAGGTAACGCTTAAACTTTGAGGTAGTCTTACGCCTATGTTTAAGCCCAGCTCTAACGTGGAACCGATTGAAGTTCTGACCCAGCCCGAACAGCGCCGCCGGCGCTCTGTCGATGAGAAGCTCGCGATAGTGCGCGAGACCTTCGAGCCCGGAGCAAGCGTTTCCGGAGTTGCCCGTCGTCATCAGGTGAATGCAAACCAGGTGTTCGCCTGGCGCAAGCTCTATCAGGACGGAAGCCTGTCAGCAGTCAGTGCTGGCGAGCAGGTTGTGCCTGCATCCGACCTGGCCGAAGCGATGAAGCAGATTCGTGAACTCCAGCGACTGCTGGGCAAAAATGGTATGGACGCCTCCTCATCGCATAATTGAGGCCTCGTCCTACCGGAGAGCGCAAATGGAACCGACAGTCGTGGGCGTAGACATCGCCAAGCGGGTTTTCCAGCTGCACTGGATAGTTACAGATACCGGCGAGGTGTTCGACAGACAGCTTCGTCGTACCGAGTTTCTGGAGCACTTTGCTAATCGCGAACGATGCCTTGTTGGGATGGAGGCTTGTGGAGGTTCACAGCACTGGGCACGTCGTCTCATTGAGCTCGGGCACGAGGTCAAGCTGATGCCCGGCAAGCTGGTGAAGGCGTTCGTGACAGGAAACAAGAATGACGTAGCTGATGCGCGTGCCATCTGGGCAGCAGCAAAACACCCGGGTGTGAGGGCCGTGCCGGTTAAGACTGAAGCCCAGCAGGCCGTTCTTGCGTTGCATCGAATGCGGCAGCAGCTCGTTATATTCCGACGCTCCCAGTCCAACTGTCTGAGGGGTTTGCTGGGAGAGTACGGAGAAGTGATGGGCGTTGGGCGTGCGGCAATGAACCGGGCCATGCCAGACGTCCTGCAGCGTCTCGATTCGCGCCTGCCACGGGTATTGATAGATTCTCTTCGAGAGCAATGGCAGCGGCTAGTCGATATCGACAAGCAGATTGCTGTCATTGAGCAGCGACTACGTGCATGGTTACGTGAGAACCCGGCCTGCAGGGCAATCGCAGAAATCCCGGGCGTGGGATTCCTCACTGCTACTGCCGCTGTCGCTTCCATGGGCGACCCGAAAGCCTTCCGGTCCGGGCGGGAATTCGCGGCGTGGCTGGGGCTTGTTCCCGCGCAGTTCGGAACTGGTGGCAAGGTCCGCCTGCTTGGCATCAGTAAGCGAGGAGACCGATATCTGCGGACCCTTATGATTCACGGTGCCCGCTCCGTCATGAAACATGCGAAAGACCCAGGTTCGTGGGCCGTGCAATTAAGCATGCGTCGTCCGCTCAATGTCGTAGTCGTTGCGATGGCAAACAAAATTGCCCGAACTATATGGGCGCTGCTGGCCCACGGTCGTTCATACAGCGCTAGCTACCCACCGCCCGTCGCGGCGACTTGACCCACCACCGTACCACGTCGTTCTGATTCTCAACTCTATCGTTCAAGGTTGCGCAAGGTGACGTTGCAATGGTAAACAGGTAAGACCGAGACTCATCAAACCTGCATCGTCTTCCGGACGTCATGGTCCGTGGCAAAAATGAGGATTGAGTCAGCGGATTCCATTGGGGCCAGCGGGCATCGACCTGCACGGGCCGAATATAAAACCGCAGCCTGCATCTGTTCGACAACGCAACAAGTCCTTGGCAAGCCGGAGGCGTCCATATAAAGACGATGGAAGTGGAAATCCTCCGCGAAGCAGTGGAGTACGGCCGGGCAAAAAAATTGATTGCGCGCTCACCATTGCTGCCGGGGGACGACCGATGAAGACGGTCTGCGAAGTCCTGGGTGTGTCGCGCTCGAATCTCGCGGTGAAATCAAAGCGCGACGCTGAATGGGTCGACAGGCGTAAGACGCCCGCCCGTGACGACATGCCGCTCGTCGCGGAGCTCCAGGAGTTGGTCGCTGATTTGCCAACTTACGGCTACCGGCGCGCCTGGGCCCTGCTACGGCGAAACCGCGACGCACAGGGGCAGCCTCGCGTTAATGCAAAACGGGTTTATCGGGTTATGCATACCTACGGCCTGCTGCTCGAACGCCGCCCGCGCCATGCCCAGTCAACGCGCCGACACGACGGCAGGGTCGCGGTGGACCGGAGCAATGCGCGCTGGTGCTCGGACGGCTTCGAATTCCGTTGTGATGACGGCTCGCCGCTGCGCGTCATCTTTGCACTCGACTGCTGCGACCGGGAGGCCATGAGCTGGGCTGCGACCACTGGAGGCTATACCGGAGACATGGTGCGCGATGTGATGCTTCAGGCTGTAGAAAACCGTTTCGATGGTGCGCTGAAAGCCGACAACGAAATCGAATGGCTCAGCGACAACGGTTCCTGCTACCTGGCCGAGGACACGCTGACGTTCTCGAAAAAAGTGGGCCTGAAACCCATCACGACGCCGGTCAGAAGTCCGCAGAGCAACGGCATGGCCGAGAGCTTCGTCAAAACGATGAAGAGAGACTACGTCTCGTGGATGCCCAAGCCGGACGCGAGAACCGCGTTGCAGAACCTGGCCATCGCGTTTGACCACTACAACGAGTCGCATCCGCACAGCGCCCTGAAATACTGCTCGCCACGCGAGTTTCGCCAGCGAGCAAATTCACCAACCTAAGCGTGACCGCATGTCCGGTCATGCGGGGGCAAGTCCAGTTGCCGCCAACTTCAACACGGCCTGGACATGGTTCGATGTCACTTCAAACTTTCTCGGATTGGGCAGTGATTGGCTGGACTATCCTGATTTGTCGACGTCAGATGGCTACCTCTACGCGTCAGTGGACGATGTGACAGTGGGCGGCCTTGTCGTCATGCGCATCTCCTACAAAGACTTGCAGCTTCCTGCCGGCAATATTGTGACCTGGGATTTCACCGCTCCAAAAAATGCAAAGTCAGCGGTAGCTTCTCACCTGGCTCAAAATGCGACAGGCACGATGTATTGGGCGGGCCATGACGACAATAGTCACTTGCGAGTGTTCAGTTGGGCAGATGGATCGAACCGCTATTTCTGGAGCGCGCCAAAGCCGCACAATAGTTACGCGAGTGCGGACTACACTTCGAAGGCGCCGGACGGCCAGTATTGGTATGCTCCGCGACCGAAGGGGGATAACATCACAAGCGCAGTTCATCGACCGGGCGAGTTGTGGTTCGCCTGGACGGCAGCGCGCGACACTACGTTCGCCCAGCCGTATGTGATCATCGCAAAACTGAGCGATAGCAGCTTCGATGTCACCAGTGAGCTCGAGGTTTGGAACTCAAACAACGCTTACGCCTATCCGGCGCTAGCTGCCAACTCCACGACATCAGAAGTCGCTATTTCGTTGATGTGGGGGGGCGGAGACAAATTCTACTTGAATCATGCCGTCGGATTCCTCGGCGACTTCGTGGTCTGGATCACCACCTCCAGTGACGTGACCTTCTCGCTCAACACGGCAGGAACAATGGGTTGCGACGACGCATCCGGCGGTGCAGTAAAGGGACGCTGCACACGTTCGGGTGACTACCTGTCGCTCCGTAGGGTTGGAAACTCGAGCGGGCTGTTTAGCACCTTGGGTTACGAGATCAAGCTCGTCGATCCAACGCGCTCGACAGACTGCGCGACGGCTCCAGGCTGTCGGCAAGACGTTCGTTACGTTGAGTTCGGGCGGCCTAGGGACACACATGGTGGAGGCGAACTCATTCCGTAAAAAGCGATTGACCCTCGTAGAAGCCGACGTTTCAAAAGCTTTAGTGCGGTCTCGCGATTGTCCGCTTGACGCGTGCCGCCTCCGTCGACCTCCAAAATAGAAGATGCCTCAACTAGGCCGTTGGGAAGTCGCGGGCGACGGTGATCAGCGCGTGCGGAGGACACTGGACTCTTCGGTCCGATGCATTTTTCGAAGCGACCATCGCCGCCTGAAGATATCAGTGCCGAATGACCGCTTTCTGAGTAGAGCCGACGATTGAGTGCCCGGGCTAACCAGCCAGCAAATGACCGTAACTGGCCGACCGCCGCCTGATGCGTCCACTCGTAGCCGAGCCTGAACGGTCACAACAAATGTCTGTGTATCAACGGCTGCTGGCAAGGGACCAGCGGACGCCCAACGTCTGACCTCTGCATATCCGATCGTGCATGGGCGCTCCGAAATACCCGGTGGATATGCCTACAACCTGATATGACTTTCCATGTCAATCGGAATGTAGGGTGTCCAGCGCTCTCCACGCGAATGAATTTCCTGAGGGCGACGTAGCAGTAAGTCTCGACGGTGGATCATGCTGATATCCGCGGGTTGGTTACCGCATTACAGTGGACCGTCTCATGAGCCTGCCGCATTCTTAAGTCGCAAGTCCGGGTGATATCGGTTGCGGGGTTGTGCCGCGGGTTACTCGAGTAGCCGGGCTACGCCGCCTTCAGGAAACTCGTGGATCTATGGGGTGATCTCCATCGTGTAATCAGGTTGTCGGTCTGTTACTGGGTAACGCGAGCGACATCGCCAGGCGCCCGATGTCCCAGATGAAACCCGACAGTTCACGGGCGACGGCCACGACCGTGGTATTGGCATGCTTACCACGCGCGGAGAGTCTCCGGTATCGGCGACACAGTCGAACCTGCGCGTCCCAGGCACGATCGATGATCGCCTTCGGAATGCCTTCATGTCGACGCTGAATGTCGGGACTTACGCGTGCCGGGTGCCGGTAACTCCAGGCAGCCTCGACGAGCAACTTTCTTGCATAGCTATTGCCGGTCTTGGTGATGCTTCCCTGCCGTCGCTTGTCACCCGATGAGTGTTCTGACGGGGTGACGCCGAGCCACGCCATCAATTGACGCGGATGTTGAAAGCGCGACAGATCTCCGAGTTCGGCAAGCATTCCAACGGCCGTGGTGAACTGCACACCGCGCATGGCCTGCAGGCCCAGGACTGCCGGATAGAACCGCCAGTTTGTCACTGCCTCACGCAAGGCACCTTCAACACGCTGGCATTGCGCGAGCCGATCTTCAATCGTGCGCCGAAGTTCCTCAAACGCGAATTGTTGCCATTCGCTGCCGAACGCATACTGGCTCACCCAGTGTCGGTGGGCAGGTCCCCAGTCGGCGTGACCGCTATAGCGTACATCGTGTGCAAGCAGAAACGACTTCAGCCGCTGCCGCGCCTGCCTCAGATCGTCTTTGGCAGTCATCCATGCACGGGCGAGATCGCGAAATGCCTCGTCCTCGACGGTCGGCACGTGTACAGCTGACAGGTCGCCAGCCCGTAGGGACCGCACAAGCTTGACCGCATCGCGCCGGTCCGTCTTGACGCGCTCGCCGGGTTTCCTTGGAATCAGTGACGGTGCGCACACCATGCAGTCGAATCCCTTCTGGACCAGTTGGCGGTAAAGCCCGTAGCCACATGGCCCTGCCTCATAGACGACGCGTACGTGTCGCGCTTTCGATTGAAGACGCTTGCACAGGCGATCGATATCCGTCTTCGTCGTACCGGTCTTGCCGGGCAGTTCGACCTCGCCCGCGCCGAGCGCATAGGCGACCGTGATCGACTCCTTGTGAACATCCAGTCCCACGTACACCGTGCTATCGTTTTCCATGCTGGCCTCCGTGCCGGAAATCGCCAGGTGTGGCGCTGTCCACACCATGCGGCTCTGGCAGAAATGCTAACCCGCGTCTGATTCCTCACGGCGGGCCAGCCTCTGCCTCACGGAAAGTCATAGTGTCTCAAGTGGGTCATGAACCCGCTTAGCCGCAACGTTAGTCGTGCAAGCGATCAGGGCTTAGCTACCTCAGTGCATCGCGAAGTTCCGGCACCAGCGTGAACAGATCGCCAACAAGGCCATAATCGGCAACGCTGAAAATCGGCGCTTCCGGGTCTTTGTTGATGGCGACGATCACCTTGCTGTCCTTCATACCCGCCAGATGCTGGATCGCGCCGGAAATGCCGACCGCCACGTACAGTTGCGGCGCGACGATCTTGCCGGTCTGGCCGACCTGATAGTCGTTCGGCACGAAGCCCGCGTCCACTGCTGCACGCGATGCACCCAGCGCCGCGTTCAGCTTGTCGGCCAGCGGCTCCAGAACCTTGGTGTAGTTCTCGCCGTTGCCCAGGCCGCGGCCGCCCGAAACGATGATCTTTGCCGACGTCAGTTCGGGACGATCCAGCTTCGTCACTTCACGGCTGACGAACTGCGAGATGCCCGCGTCCGCGGCTGCTTCGATCTTCTCCACCGTCGCGCTGCCGCCTTCGGCTGCAACTGCGTCGAAGCCCGTCGTGCGTACGGTAATGACTTTGATCGGATCGGCCGACTGCACCGTCGCGATAGCGTTGCCCGCATAGATCGGGCGCTCGAACGTGTCGGCGGAATCGACCGCGGTGATATCGCTGATCTGCGCGACGTCGAGCTTCGCTGCGATACGCGGCGCGATGTTCTTGCCGTAGGCAGTGGCCGGCGCGAAGATGTGCGAGTAGTCCTTCGCAATGTTCAGCACCGTTGCTTCGACGTTTTCAGCGAGCCCTTCGGCCAGTTGCGGCGCGTCGGCCAGCAACACTTTGGAAACACCGGCGATCTTCGCCGCCGCATCCGCTGCAGCCTGTGCATTCTGACCTGCGACCAGCACATGAATATCGCCGCCGACCTTCTGCGCGGCTGCGATCGTGTTCAGCGTTGCGCCCTTGATCGACGTGTTGTCGTGTTCTGCTATTACAAGATTCACCAGATTCGTCATTTCATTCGTCTCCGTGCGCTGCTCACAGCACCTTGGCTTCGGTCTTCAGCTTCTCGACCAGCGTCTTCACATCCGGCACCTTCACACCGGCAGAGCGCTTGGGCGGCTCGACAACCTTCAGCGTTTTCAGACGCGGCGTGACATCGACGCCGAGGTCTTCAGGCTTGATCGTTTCGAGCGGCTTTTTCTTCGCCTTCATGATGTTGGGCAGCGTCACATAGCGCGGCTCATTCAGGCGCAGGTCGGTGGTGACCACTGCGGGCAGCGTGAGCGACAGCGTTTCGGCGCCGCCGTCCACTTCGCGCGAAACCGTTGCCTTGCCGTCGGCCACGACCACTTTCGACGCGAACGTTGCCTGCGGCAGGTTAGCCAGTGCGGCAAGCATCTGACCGGTCTGGTTCGAATCGTCGTCGATGGCCTGCTTGCCGAGAATCACCAGTTGCGGCTGTTCCTTGTCGACCAGCGCCTTGAGTAGCTTGGCCACCGCCAGCGGCTGCAATTCTTCCGCCGACTCGATCAGGATCGCGCGGTCCGCGCCGATGGCGAGCGCCGTGCGCAACGTTTCCTGCGATTGCGTGACACCGGCCGATACCGCGATGACCTCGGTCGCCACACCGGCTTCTTTCAGACGCACGGCTTCTTCAACCGCGATTTCGTCGAACGGATTCATCGACATCTTTACGTTCGCAATGTCGACGCCCGTGCCGTCCGACTTGACTCGGACCTTTACGTTGTAATCGACCACCCGCTTAACACACACCAGCAGTTTCATACCGTCTCCTTCGAATACGTCGACGACGCGTGCGCCGCCATTGGCGAACGGATCATGTCTGCCGCGCGCTCAGCCAGCATGAGCACCGTCGCATTGGTGTTGGTCGAGGTTATCGACGGCATCACCGAGCCGTCGACGACGCGCAGGCCTGTCGTTCCGCGCACCCGCATTTCAGAATCAACAACGCTCATTTCGTCCTCGCCCATCCGACACGTGCCAACCGCGTGGTACACAGTCGAGCCATTGTCACGCACATATTGCAATAGCGCTTCATCGGTGTCGGCCTGACGGCCCGGTACGGTTTCATCGACGATATAACGGGCGACCTCGGGTTGAGCGAAGATCCGCCGGCCAATCTTGAGTCCTTCCACCATCGTGTTGCGGTCGAGTTCACTGCTCAGGTATGACGGTGCAATGATCGGCGCTGCCGTAATCTCGCTGCTGGTGATGTGCACATGTCCACGGCTCTCCGGGCGCATCTGCCAGACGCCGCACGAGACACCGGGCTCCGACTCGAGCACGCCGATCCGTCCCTCGGCAAAGCTGCCGGGCGCGATCACGAACTGCACGTCTGGACGGGTAGCGAGGCGCGTCTGCGCAAAGCCGCCGACGAGCGCCGCACTATAGGTCAATACGCCGGTCCCTGACACTACGTAGCGCATCATCTCGCGCGCAAGCGCAAGTCCGTGCGCGCGCTCGTTCGCCGTACCGGCACCGCGCACTCTATAGCCCAGCCGAACGACATAGTGGTCCTGCAAATTGTTGCCCACGCCAGGCAACGCGATCCGTGTTCTAACGCCTGCATTGTCCAGCACAGCCTTGTCGCCGATGCCGCTCATTTCGAGCAGCCTCGGTGTGCCGACCACACCCGCGCTCAGAATCACCTCGCGGGTCGCGCGGATCTGCACCGGAATGCCCGCGCCCGTCGTCCCATTGATGCCGCTCACATGCGTGCCGTTCATCTCGAGCGTAGACACCTGAAGGCCGGTCACTACGGTAAGGTTCGGGCGCGCCATTGCCGGCCGTAGATAACCGCGCGCTGCGCTCGAGCGGCGACGTCCGTCGCGCGTTTGCTGGTAGTACCAGATCGACGGACCGCGCGTGTCGCTGTTCGGATCATCGACGAAATCGAGACCCGTCCTCTGGGCGGCCTCGACGACCGCACCGCAAATCTCCGGCGGGTTCTTCACGCGGCTGACCTGGATCGGACCGTTCGTGCCTCGTTGCGGGCTGCTGCCCTCGGTCCACGTTTCCGAGCGGCTGTAAAACGGCAGACAGTTTTTGAAGTTCCAGCCGTTCGCACCCGACTGCTCCCAGCTATCGATATCCTCCGCAAACGGGCGCACATACAGCAGGCCGTTGATGGCACTGGAGCCGCCGAGCCCGCGTCCGCGTGGAAACAGGATGGCACGGCCACTCGTCCCGGCGTCGGCCTCGGTGCGATAGCGCCATGTCACAGTGGGATGATCGAGCAATCGCACGAATCCTGCCGGCACGTGGATGAACGGGTGACGATCGCGCTCGCCGGCCTCGACCAGAATCACGTTGATGGTTGGATCTTCGGTCAGACGGTTTGCGAGCACGCAGCCCGCCGTCCCCGCGCCGACGATCACATAATCCGCTGTGTACGATTTCATGACTTCGCTCCGGCAGCGGCTAACTCACGACCTTCCAGTGCTGCGATCTCCTCCTCGCCGAAGCCGTATTCGGCAAGTACTTCAGCTGTATGTTGTCCGAGCGTAGGCGGCGGACGGCGGTAGGCGACGGGGCTGCCGTGAAAATTCACCGGACTCGCAATGTTCGTTACCCTGCCCGCGACCGGATGCTCGATCTCGACAACCGCATGGTTATGCGAGATCTGCGGGTCCTGCGTCAGCGCGGTGTGATAGTCCTGCACGATCGCGCATGGCACGTCCGCGGCGCTCAGATGCGCTACCCAATATTCCGCGGTATGCAGCAGAAATTGCTGCTCGAGGATCACGTCGAGTGCATGCCGATTCGCAGTTCGCGCGGTGTTGCCGATGAAGCGTTCATCGCTCAGCAATTCTTCGCGGCCAAGCGCGCGGCAAAGGTTCTGCCAGAATTTCTCGGTGAAGCAAGCTGCAAAGAAATAACGGCCATCGGAGCCCTGATAATTTCGGTACGGCACCATCGTTGGATGACCGCTGCCGAGACGCTCCGGGGCTTTGCCGCTTCTCAGCGTCTCGCCGTCGCGCGGGATCGTGCTGAACAGCGCAGCTGAGAGCAGCGACGTATCAATTCGCTGGCCTTCGCCATGCCGTTCGCGATGTAGCAACGCGGCCGAGATCCCGAACGCGAGCAGCGCCGCCGCGCCGAAGTCCGGCAACGGCGCACCGAGCCGGACTGGATTGCCGCCAGCTTCGCCCGTCATGTCCATGAGACCGGCCACTGCCTGCACGATCGGATCGTTCGCGGGCCATGCGGCGTAGGGACCGCTTTGTCCGAACGCCGACACGCTGGCGTAGACGATCTTAGGATTGCGCGCCTTGACGGCCGCGTAACCGATGCCCAGCCGATCCACCGTGCCCGGCCGAAAGTTCTCCACGACAACGTCCGCCTGCTCCGCCATGCGCAAAAACGCATCACGCCCTTTCGGCGACTTCAGATCGAGGCGGATGCTGCGCTTGTTGCGGTTTTGCGAGAGGAACTGGACGCTTTCGCCCTGGACGAATTGATTGCCCAGTTTGCGCGAGAGGTCACCCGCCATTGGCTCCTCGACTTTCACCACGTCCGCGCCGAGGTCAGCAAGCAGCACAGTACCGACCGGACCAGCGGTCATGACGGTGAGATCGAGAATGCGGTAACCCGACAACGGGCCGACTTGTTTCTTATCCATGATGTGCCGCCTGCAAATGCGATGCGTCCGTAAATTCGGCCCGCGGGTAATCGAGCACGTCGAAGGCGAGACGGAACGGGTCGGTCTCACCACGCGTGATGGTCAACGCATGGCCGAAACCGGCATCGTCGCGCTCGGGAAAGTCGGTGCGGTAGTGGCTGCTGCGCGACTCGCGCCGCTCGATACACGCCTGCAAGATGACTTCGGCGGTGGTCGCCATGTTGTCGATCGTCAACGCATCGATCGCTTGCGGCGGCGAGGCAGCGCCACCCGCGGCGAACTGCGCACGCGCCTCGCGAACGGCGGCTAGCGCGATGTTCAGACCACTCTCCGTCTTCTCGACGAGGCAATGCGCTTGCATCGCCGCGCGCAGATCGGCGGCGATACGTCGAGCGTCGAACGAGGCGTTGGGTTTTAGCGCTGTTCCGAGGCGCGTTGCGAGCGGCGCTACGTCGGGCTTCCCCGGCGCACCGCTGTCGCGCGCAAACGCCGCCGCGCCGACGCCTGCGCGATGTCCGAAAACCTGACCTTCGGCAAGCGAGTTGCCGCCCGGGCGATCCGGGCCCCGCACGCCGCCCGCGAGCTCCCCCACCACGAACAGCCCGTCGATGGTCGACATTGCGTCGGTGTTCGTCATCCGCACGCCGCCGTTCAGGCATTGGAAAGCAATCCCGACGTCGAGCAGATCGCGCTTCGGGTCGAGTCCCTTCGCGCGCATCCAGCGCAGGGTGTTCGGAATAGTGGCCGCCAACCGCTCGTCCGGAATATCGGCGAACGAGAAGTGCACCGCACCGCGTTCCGTACCTCTGCCCTGAGCGATTTCTGTTGCGATCGCGATATCGATGTAGCGCGATTCATTCGAGATTGTGAACGGGAAGACTTTCTCGTCCATCGCGGCTTCAGGCGTCACGCCTGCCGGCAGGTAGTCTGCCAGGAATTCATGTCCGTCGCGATTGAGCATTCTCGGATGCAGAATGAAGCAGGACTTGCTGAAGAGTTGCACGTAAGGGTGCACCATCGCCGGCCCGAACTGGTGAAACTCCATGTTTACAAGTTCGGCGCCATGGCGGAAGCAGATGGCCTGGCCGTCACCGGTCATTTCCGCTGTCGAGACCTGCTGCGAGAACAGACCGTGCGCGCCGCCGGTGCCAAGCACAACGGCGCTCGCGGAAACCACCAGCAGCCGCCGCGATGCAAGGTCCATCGCAACCACGCCGCTTGCGCGCCCACTTGTATCACGCAAAAGGTCGATGAGCGCCGCTGGCTGACGCGTCTCGACTCCGAGCTTCCTCGCTTCGTCCGCGAGCGCGCTTACGAAGGCCTTGCCAGTTTTCCCCTTCACGCCCAGCGCACGCGCATACGTGCCGAAGTCGCTGCGGATGAGTTTATAGCCCTCGTTGACCCGGTCGAACGGCACGCCGAGCTTGATCAGGTCGGCAATGCGCTTCGGTGCGTCCTCCGCCAGCACGCGCACCAGCTCGCGGTCGATGAAGCCGCCCGCCGGACGCATCGTGTCTTCGTAATGCACCGTGGCGCTGTCGTCGGCGCTGCCATAACCGGCCGCTCCCATGCTCATGATTTCGCTCGCGCCGTGCACGGTGCTACCGCCCTGCCCGACCGGCGCCTTTGCCAGCACGAGGACCTTCGCACCAGCCTGTGCCGCCGACACGGCTGCACGCGAAGCCGCGCCACCACCGCCAACCACGACTACGTCGGCTTGCGCGTAGTCGACGCCAAAGCCGAGTTTTTCCAATGTCTGAACTGCCGTCACGTCTGTCTCCGCTTACGATTTAAGCGCGCGCGCCACGATGTTGCGCTGGATTTGATTGGTGCCACCGAAGATCTGGAACATCTTGGCTTCGCGGTAATGGCGCTGCATCGCGTATTCGGCAGAGTAGCCATTGGCGCCCATGATCTGGATGCCGTCAGTGGCGACCTGCACGTATGTATCCGATGCGAGGTACTTCGCCTGTGACGACTCGACGTCGCACGTTTCGCCTTCGTCGAGCAGTCTGGCCGCGCGAAACGCCATCATGCGAGCAGCATCGACGCGAGTCTGCATGTCGGCGAGCATGTGCGACACCGCCTGAAAATCGATGATCGACTGCCCAAACTGCTTACGATCGTTCGCATACCAGCGGGCAAGATCGATCGCCGCCTGAGCGCCGCCCACACACATCGCCGACAAAGCAATGCGCTCCTTTGACAGCACCGCGGTGAGTTTCTTCCAGCCCACGTGCAAGCCGCCCACGATCATTTCTCCGGGAACACGGACGCCGTCGTACACCACTTCGCAGGTGCGAATGGCGTGGCCGCCGAGCAGGTCGATCGGATTGATCGTCAGGCCTCTGGATTCTTTAGGTACCAGAAAGAGGCTGATCCCGTCGTGCTTCTTCGCCTCTGGATTGGTGCGCACAGCGGTCAAGATATAGTCGGCCTGCATCGCGCCGGAAATCCACATCTTGGTGCCGTCCAATATGAAGTCGTTTCCGTCAGCCACGCCGCGCGTCGTCAGCGAGGCAGCATCTGAGCCGGAGCCGTTTTCGCTCAGGGCGAAGGCGAGAAAGGCACGACCTTCAGCGAGCTTCGGCAACACCTCGCCCTTGATATTGTCCGGCGCGAAACGAGCCAGCGCGCCGCCCACCATGTTCACGTTCGCATTCCAGAAGCGCGCAAGCGCAATCGTGTGATAGGCGACGATCTCCAGATAAGCGGCCATGTCGAGATAGCCACCGACGCCACCGTACTCTTCGGGCAGCGTGATGCCGAACCAACCCTGTTCCGCGGCCACCTTCACCAGTTCCTCTGGGAAGCGCTTCTCTTCGTCGCACTGGCGGACATATTCCGGCGACGCATGGCGCGTCAGCACACGATTCACTGAATCGCGGAATTCAAATTGATCGGCGTTCAGATACGGTTTAAGGTCGCGCCGGTTGACGAGATTGCTTGCGTATTCGGGATTCACTCTGTCTCCTCCTTGTCCGATCAGGACACCTTGCGTTGCGCCAGGACTTCTTCTGCCTGCTCGAGCGGAATAGCACGCAACATTTGCGAACGCGACTTCGCCCCCGTCATCAGAAACGCGAGATCCGAGCCGCTAAGAATGAAACGCGCGCCTTTCTGCACGTAGGCGGTCATCAGCGCTTCGTCGTACACGCCGCCCACGCCCGGTACCTTGCCGTGCCGGTGGCATGCGGCGCACACGGTGTCGATGGCGGCCGCCACACGCGTATGGCCAAGTTGTCCAGTGATACCCAGATCCGCCGCAAGGTCGGTCGCGCCGACCAGCAGCACGTCGATGCCCGGCACCGCCGCGATCGCATCGGCGTTCTCGAGGCCTTCGCGGGTTTCTATCATTGCTACCACGAGCACCTCGTCGTTGATCGCCCGAACCACATCGGCGATCGGGAGAGCCTGGAATCCGACCTGCGGCAGCATGCCCGGGATCGACCGGCCGCCCGCTGGCGGGAAGCGGCACATATTGGCGATCTGCATGGCCTGTTCGGGCGTACTGACGTGCGGCACCACGATGCCCATCGCGCCGGTATCGAGCAGTCGTGTGGCGTGGAACGGTTCATGGCCCGGCACGCGGATGATCGGCGTCACACCGCCCACCAGAGCCGCGGCGCAGATCTGCGCCGCGGTGTCGATGTCCATGGAGTTGTGTTCCATATCGATGAACAGCCAGTCGAAGCCGGCCGTCTGCGCGATCTGCGCGATGTCGACCGTGCGAGCCTGGCGCAGCCCCATGCCGAGTGCCAATTCACCTGCGGCCAGTTGTGCTTTTGCGTGGTTCTTGATGGTTTGCATGATGGATTCCATTCAGGCGGTTGCGTCGAGCGGCTCGTCGTTAGCCAGTTCGAGGTTGATGAATTTGGTGTCCAGGTAGTCGCGGATCGCGTTCGGACCGCCTTCACGTCCAAACCCGCTGTCCTTACTGCCGCCGAATGGCGTCTCCGCTGTCGACGCCACGAACGTATTCACACCGACGACGCCGGCCTGCAAGCGCTCGGTTGTTTCCAGCGTATTGCGCATCGAGCGCGTAAAGACATAGGCTGCAAGCGCGAATGGCAGCCGGTTCGCCTCGGTGATGACTTCGTCCATCGTCGTGAACCGGTTAAGAGTGCCGACCGGGCCGAACGGCTCGTCGTTCATCAGGCCAATGTGCGGAGCGGGGTTAGCAATGAGCGTCGGCTCGTAGAACCAGCCACGGCCGAATTGCGATGGACGGCGGCCACCGCATAGAACGCTGGCGCCTTCACTTACCGCTTCGTCGACGAGGCGTTCGATTGCCTCGCGGCGCTTCGACGTGGTCAGCGGACCGAGATCGGTGTTCTGCTGCAGCGGATCGCCGACGCGTAGCGCCGTCGAGCGCTCGACCAGCGCCTTCACAGTCTTGTCGAAAATCGATTCGTGGATATAGAACCGCGTCGGCGACGCGCAAACCTGGCCCGCATTGCGGAACTTGCCCAGCGACGCGAGATGCGCGAAAGCATCAATGTCCGCGTCGCGATGCACGATCACGGGCGCATGGCCGCCGAGCTCCATCGTGACCTTTTTGAGCGTCTTCGCGGACATCTCGACGATCTGACGACCGATGGGCACCGAGCCGGTGAAGCTGATCTTCGCCACGCGTGGATCGGCCATGACCGTCGGCGTAATTGCGTCGGCTTTGCCGATCACCAGATTGACCGCGCCCTCGGGGAATCCGGCGTCGACGAAGCAGCGCACCAGTCCCATCGTCGCACCGGCCGCTTCGTTTGACGGCCGGATCACGATCGCATTGCCCGCGGCCAGCGCCGGTCCCATCTTGCGGGCCAGCAGCAGCAACGGGAAATTCCACGGCGTGAAGGCGGCGACGACACCGAGCGGCTCGTAGTGCACCAGATACCGTCCGCCCTTGACGCGGCTTTCGTATGACATGCCGAACACGCGCCGTGCTTCGTCGGCGAACCAGTCGATCGACTCAGCTGACGCGTTAGCTTCCCCCGTGGCCTGGGCGATCGGCTTGCCGGTTTCCAGTGCCACGATTCGTGCGAGCTGCGGCGCGCGTTCGCGGATGAGCGTTGCGGCTCGGCGCAGCAGTGCGCTGCGCTCCCACGGTGTGAGCTTGCGCATTGCGGCTGAAGCCTCGGTCGCGGCATCGATGGCCTCTGTGACCTGTGCCTGCGTGGCCAGCGGCATATAGCCCAGCCGCGCTTCGGTCGCCGGATTGATCGAGACCTGCCCGTTGTCAGCAGTCGCAGACTCCCAGCGACCGGCGATCAGCAAGCCGTGCTCGCGATAGTGCCCTTCTAGTTCCATTGCCTCCTCCTGATAAGTATCACGGACTACCCACCTTCCTAGGTGCTTTCCCGGTGTTTCAGTGCATGCACTCTTTTTCTTATATCAACACCTTGACAGCTAAGTGTCAACACTTTTAGAGTGTGTGTCAGCGAAATACGATTCGTCGCATGCACTTGCGAAACCGACGGATCGCTAAAAAGAACGCCGCGGCGCCGCCGAACGCGTCATGCAGCCCTCCCTTTCCTATGGAGCGAGACAAAATGAGTTCGTATTCCCGTCGTACCTTTCTGCAAACCCTTGGAGCAGCCGCAGTGGCGACAACCGGGACCGGTTTGTTTCCATCGCTGGCGTGCGCCCAGACCGCGCAGTTCAAGCTGAAGTACGCGAACAACCTGGCGCTGTCGCATCCGCTCAATGTCCGCGCAAAAGAAGCGGCGGACGCCATCAGGAAAGAAACTGGCGGCCGCGTCGACTTGCAGATTTTCCCGAACGGTCAGATGGGAACGGATACCGATATGCTGTCGCAGGTCCGTTCGGGGGCCATCGACTTTCTCACTCAAGGTGGCGTGGTGCTGTCGACGCTCGTGCCGGTCTCCGCGATCAACGGCATCGGCTTCGCGTTCAAGGACTACAACCAGGTGTGGGCGGCGATGGACGGCGACCTCGGCAGTTACATCCGCAGGGCGATTTCGAAGGTGGGGCTCATCGCGATGGAAAAACCGTGGGACAACGGCTTTCGCCATCTCACGAGTTCGGTCAAGCCGGTCCTAAGTCCGACCGACCTCAAGGGTCTGAAGATCCGTGTGCCGGTCAGCCCTCTTTGGACCTCGATGTTCAAGGCGCTCGACGCGTCGCCAACCAGCATTAACTTCAGCGAAGCCTATTCGGCATTGCAAACCAAGGTGGTCGACGCGGAAGAAAATCCGCTCGCGCTGATCGAAACCGGTCGCTTCTACGAAGTCCAGAAGTACTGCTCGTTGACAGGCCATATCTGGGACGGCTTCTGGTTCCTTGCCAACGCGCGTTCGTGGGGCAACCTGCCGCCGGACTTGCAGACCATTGTGGCAAAACACCTGAATGCGGCCGCGGTGGCTGAACGGGCGGACGTCGCCGCACTGAGCACATCGCTCGTCGAAACGTTGCGATCGCACGGTATGGCGTTCAACAAGCCCGACATCCAGCCGTTCCGCGCCTCGCTGCAAAAGGCCGGCTTCTATGACCAGTGGCGCAAGAAATACGGCGATGAAGCCTGGGCGTTGCTCGAGAAGTACACGCAGAAGCTCGCATGAGCGCGGACCACCGAAGAGTTTCTGGAGAACGAGTCATGACTTCCCGAGTTCATCCCGAGCAGGTGTTCGCCCACGACATGGGCGCGCCGAAGGAACGACATGCGGCATCGAAGGTCGTGCGCGTCGGCAGCACACTCGATACGGCCATCAAGTGGATCACCGAAGTGCCCGCTGCGTTGCTGCTGGTGGCCGAAGTGGTGCTGCTCCTCACCAACGTTTTCTGCCGCTACGTGTTGCAGGATCCGTTGATCTGGGGTGACGAACTTGCGTCGATCCTGTTCATCTGGCTGTCGATGCTGGGCGCAGTGGTGGCGTTGCGCCGCGGCGAACATATGCGACTGACGATGTTTGTCGACCGAATGTCCCCGCAAAATCGTGCGTTTGCGGAGACGGTCGGAAATTTCATCGTGATGACTTTCGTGCTGCTGCTGGTTCGGCCGGCAACCGACTGGGCGATGAACGAATGGATCATCAGCACGCCGGCGCTCGATCTGCCCAATACCATTCCCGCGGCCGCGATTCCCGTGGCGGCCGCGCTGATGCTCGTGCTCGCCATTACGCGGTTGCTCGAGCGCTCGTCGCTTCGCGATTGCCTGAAGGCTTTCGCGCTCGTGGCCGGTGTTGCCATTGCGCTTTACATCGCACGGCAAGCGCTCGCGCCACTGACCGCGCTGAGTCTGATCCTGTTTTTCGTCGTCGGCGTGATCACGATCATCTGTCTCGGTGTGCCGATCATGGTCGCATTCGGCGTGTGTACGTTTGCTTATCTCGCAACCGTCACTGGCGCACCGTTGACCATTGTCGTGAGCACGATGAATCAGGGAATGTCCAGCCTGATCCTGCTCGCCGTCCCGCTGTTCATCCTGCTGGGCGCACTAATGGAAGCGATGGGACTTGCCGAAGCGATGATCCGTTTCCTCGCTTCGCTGATCGGACACAAGCGTGGCGGCCTCGCCTACGTGCTGATCGGCGCTATGTACCTCGTGTCCGGCATCTCCGGTTCGAAGGTGGCGGATATGGCCGCGCTCGCGCCCGGCCTGTTCCCGGAAATGAAAAAGCGCGGCGCAAACGAAGGCGATCTGGTCGCAATGCTCAGTTCGGCGGCTGCCATGTCGGAAACCATTCCGCCCAGCCTCGTGCTGATAACGATCGGGTCGGTGACGGGAGTTTCGATCGCGGCGCTGTTCACAGGCGGCTTCATGCCCGCCGTGGTCGGCGCGGTAGCGCTCGCGGCAGTGGTCTGGTTCAAGAGCCGCAGGGAAAGCCTGCAAGGCGTACAACGGGCCTCCCGGGGCGAGGTCGGCCGCGCATTCCTGATCTCGCTGCCCGCGCTCGCGCTACCCTTCGTGATTCGGGCGGCCGTGGTGGAAGGCATCGCGACGGCGACCGAGGTGGCGACAATCGGCGTGGCTTACACCTGTGTGGTGGGTTTGCTACTCTATCGCCGCTTCGACTGGAGCCGGCTCTATCCTATTCTGGTGGAAGCGGCGTCATTGTCCGGCGCGATTCTGATCATCATCGGGTGTGCAACCGCGATGGGATGGGCGCTCACGCAGTCAGGCTTCTCCGCGCAACTCGCCTCTATGATGATGGCTGCGCCGGGGGGCAAGCTCGGCTTCCTGGCGATCTCCGCGATTACGTTCGTGATGCTCGGCAGCTTTCTTGAAGGGATCCCGGCGATCGTACTATTCGGGCCGCTACTGTTCCCGATCGCGCGCGCGATGGGCATCTCGGATGTGCACTATGCCATGGTCGTGGTGTTCGCGATGGGACTGGGCCTGTTCGCCCCCCCGCTTGGCCTTGGCTTTTATGCGGCGTGCGCGGTCAGCAAGGTCGATCCGTCCGCCGCGATGCGCCGCGTTTGGCCCTATCTGGGGGCATTGGCGGCGGCCCTTGTCGTGATAGTGCTGGTTCCATGGGTATCGGTAGGTTTTCTGTACGTAAAATAGGTAGCGAAAAAATGGCACAGACAAGGCAATCGTCATGAAAAGCGCGCTCAATGGTGCACAGAACAGCAAGGTGAACGCCCGCGCACCGGAGGTGATTGCGTCGAAACTCGACGACATTCGCGATCAGGTGCGCGCCATGATCCAGCGGGGGGAGTTGCGCCCCGGTGAACGCGTGAACGAGCAGGCGCTCGCCAACCAGATCGGCGTCGGCCGTAATTCGGCGCGTGAGGCGCTACGCTCCCTCGAACAGGCGGGGCTCGTTCGCATTGTGCCGAACCGGGGCGCGGAAGTGCGGCGGCTGTCGCTAGAAGAGGCAATGGACCTCTACGAAATCCGCGCCGGACTCGCACGCACGGCGGGACGCCTCGCCGCGCTGCGCCTGACGACCGACGAGGAGCATCTGCTCGGGCTCCTCCTTGACCAGATGGACGTGGCCGTGGCCGAGCGCGATAGCCGCGAGTATCAGACTCTGAATACCGAGTTCCACCGTCAGTTAATGGCGGCGACCAAGAATCCGCGGCTGATCACGATCAATCAGGCCGTCGAAGACGAGCTGACGCTCTACCTTCACAAGGGCGTGTATTCATTCACGCAGATGCAGCGCTCCTCGAAAGAACACCGCGAACTTTTTGAGGCGCTGCGCACCGGCCAGGCCGACGCGGCCGCGGAGGCTTTCGAGAACCACGTGCAGACGGGAAAGAAACGCATGCTCGACACTGTGTCCACGAGCTCGTCCGAACGTTAATGAAGTGGAGCAGCTTGTTGAAAACCATCGTCTTTCTGGACCGCGCGACGCTGTCGGCCGATCTACCGGATTTTCCGTTTCCGCATCGCTGGATCGAATATCCGTCTACGAGGCCGGAACATGTGGTGGAGCGTTGCCGCGATGCGCATATCGTCGTGACTAACAAGGTTCCACTGTCGGGCGATGTGCTCGAGCAATTGCCGCATCTGGAACTGATCGGCGTGCCGGCCGCAGGCGTCAATCATCTGGATACCGAAGCATGTCGCAAGCGGGGCATCGGCATCGTCGCGTGTCCGGGCTATTCGACGATTTCCGTGCCCGAGCACGCGTTCGCGTTGATGCTCGCGCTTCGCCGCAACCTGATGCCTTACTGGCACGACGTTTATGCTGGCGGCTGGAGCGGATCACCCACCTTTTACGCCGAACTGCATCCGATCCAGGATCTGCACGGATCGACGCTCGGTATCATCGGTGCGGGTCACGGTGGAAAGCGTCTCGCCGAACTGGCGGGTGCGTTCGGCATGCGGGTACTGTTCGCGGAGCGCAAGCGCGCGAGGTGCGTGCGCGACGGCTATGTGGCATTTGACGAGGTGCTGCGTGAGGCCGATACGATCAGCCTGCATTGCCCGCTTACCGACGAAACGCGGCATCTGTTCGGTCTCGCCGAATTTGAGCGAATGAAGCGCAGCGCGTCACTCGTGAACGCCGCACGCGGCGGTATTGTCGACGAGGGGGCGCTGATCGAAGCCCTCGACCGCAAGCTGATCGCGAATGCCGCGCTCGACGTCCTCGAGCAGGAACCGCCCGCGGCCGATCATCCGCTGCTGTCCCGCGCGCGCACCGATCTGATCGTGACGCCGCATGTTGCATGGCGGACACAGGTGGCCATGACGCGGCTCGTCACGCAACTCGCACGAGGCATCGAAGAGCATTACGCTCAGCATTGAGAACAGCACTTGAAGAGGCCGTTGCGCGTCAGCGTGCGAGCGCGCACGTACAGGTCGAGACGGCCACCGTCGTCTCCAGAGGAGATCCGCCAGCGACAAGCGACTGTCGGAGCGCAAACAGCTGTGCTATCCGGCCAAAGCGCAGCTTCAGCAGGCAACTCACCCTGTCGGATGCGCACCGTCGACGGATGAATCAGCAATCGCAATATGCAACCTGGCAGCTTTGCATCGATATGCAGTACATCGAGCAATCGCCCACGAAGGTGTGGATGCCCTATCTGCCGCCTTGGGAATCGCTGCCGGGGCATCTCAGCGCTGACGGTGCAGACGTTGGTGCTCGAAAGGTCCGTGAATCAATCGCCGTCAGCTGCCCGAGTAAATCGGGCCCTGTCCACCCGGTGTGAATTGCTGGAATGCCTCGCTGTGCGATGGAGCCGGCGCCGCTTGTGATCGCGCCGCTGAAGCCGTTGCTGGCTCGCGCAGCGTAAGTGCGCTGTCCGCGGTGATCGGCACGCTGGGCTTGGCGAGCAGTTCGGTCTTTCGCATCGATCCCACCGATGTTCCGAAGTAGTAGCCGATGATGCTGATCCACGCCGTACCCAAAGCTCCGACGACGACGTTGACGAGATCCTTGTTCGTGCCTGGCAGCGGCTGAAAAGCCATCAGCAGCAGAATGCCGAAGAAGCCGGCGGTGACCGCCATCGCAAGGACTTTGGGTACCGAGTCCTTGGTGCTGATTCCCATTGCGCGCGCGTCGGCCCGATCGGCGGCCTGGATACGCGCCATATCGCTTTCATGCGCGAGGCTCGCCTGGGCCGCAGTTACCATCAACTGTTGGAGCTGCAACGAGTTTGCGTTCTCGGCTTGGCGGACCTTCTCGAGTGCACTGGGATCGTTCAACGCGAGTTCCACGACGCCGGGGTCGCTAGGCGTCCCGAGCGCATGCGAAATGATCGCGGCGGCGGCGGTCACGCCCACACCGATTGGACCACCCACGAGGCCCGCGAGAAGCGGTGCGCTGCTGCCGATGTTCGACGCTACTTTAGACCAGTCCATCATGCTGCTCCCAGGAGAAGATTAGCGGCCATTCTTTCGGTCCATCCACGGCTGAAATTGGGCCATGCATGCAGGTTGCGCAGGTAACGCAAGCGATAAGCGGCGAAGCGCATGACAAACTTCAGCGGGTCCGCGCTTTTGACTGCATCGAGTGTGTCCGGGCCGAACTTGCCGTCTTCTTTCGCGCCGGAAGCTTTTTGCATCCACAACACCACCAGGCCGCCGTTGTAATTGGCGTCGAAGATCTGGAAGGCAACGCGCGGGTCGAGCTCGTCGAGATGCAGCGGGTCCCAGTACTTCTGTTTGGCAATCTGTTTCGCGGTATCGAGCGGCAGATCTTTCATAGCGCCGGCATAGCCCGCGCTGCGTGCCACGCGCGCCGTGACTCCCCACATCGTTTCACCGCCAGGGTCATGCGGATTGAAGGAGTAACCGCCCTCACTACCGATCAGGGCCCTGAACGCATCGTCGAAACTGTCCATCGAACATCTCTCCTTCAACCAGGTGTGTACTGCAACGGGTAGATACTGCGGGACTAAGCCACTTTCATGGCTGGGTATTCGTTACGCGGTTTGCAACGCAAGCGAGGCCTGAATCGCAACAGGCCTGACTCCGTCATTGGGCTTCGACGGGTCTGGGCGATCGCCTCCCTGCGCCGCTCTCGCAAGCCGCGCCAGATGACTTTCGCGCACCGACAAAGTCCCGACGTCGAGTTGCAACGCTTGTGCATATTTGCGCGACGCGCCGGACAGATCGCCCTTGCGATCCAGTGCCCGGCCCCATTCCGCGTAGGAGGGCGCCAGATCTGGGCGAAGTGCGACGGCGCGCGAGAGTTTTTCGATAGCTTCGTCGTAGCGGCCGACAGTGACGAGTGCTTCGCCCCAATCGTGCAGGTTGTCGACAGAGTCTGACTTCATTCTGTCTGCCTGCTTGAACGCATCGAGCGCTTCGGAATAGCGATTCGCATGCAACAGCACGTCGCCGAGAAGACGCAAGTTTTCCGCCGTCTTCGATTTCTCGTTCGCGCCGGCTCGCAAGGCTTCAAGTGCGTCGTCGATGCGATGCTGCTGTTCGAGTGCAATGCCAAGGCTTGCGTGCAGCACCGCTGAATGCTGGTACAAGGTCAGCGCTTCACGTGTCTGCCGCTCGGCCTCTTTGGACAACCCCTGATCGGCAAGCAGCCACGCTTTGCCGGCGAGCGCCCATTCGCCTTGCTCGGAGGCAGGCAGTGCGAGCACTTCGTCGTAGATTGCGACGATCTCGCCGTAGTCGCATTGCGCGAGCGAACACTTGGTTTTCTGCACTTGCGAGTAGAGATGACTAGCGAGAATATTCGGCTCCGCAAGACGCATGGCTTTGACTGCGATGTCGTGTACGAACTTCTCCAGATCGCGTCCTTCGAACGACACGGTGCTTTCGCGGGAATTAAACGGACCGCCTTCAATCTGCACATGCGCCACGTAAAAATCCCCGCTGCCGTTGACTTTTGTGATGCCGACATGAACGACCACGTCCGTGCGCTTGATGACGCCTTTGATGAAGCGCACGGTGGTTGCATACGACATCTCCTGACCGGGTATCTGAATGTCCGGTTGTGCGTCGTTGTCTGTCATCGTGTCGTGCGGAATCGACTCGGCGTCCTGACCGATGGCTCGCATCGAAGACATGATGCGTTCCGCGAGAAAATTCGATGTATAGCCGCGTTCCACTAGCGACTGCGGCGTTTCGACGGGCGGCACCAGCAATTGCCGCGTGAGTACGCCGCGCACGACGAGGCAGAAAAAACCGATGGTGAGCACCGCAAAAACCCACGGCAAAACATACGGCCACAATTGTTTCGGGCCTCGTCCAATGAAGCCGGCGGCCCGCAATCCGAACGGCACCCACCCCATCGAGAAGTCGCGCCTTGCCGTATGGCGCTTTGAACGGCCGCTCACGCGAAAAGGCCGGCTTCGCCAGTTCACGGGTCGACGTTGGCTCTGCACACTCGACATGACGCACCTCGATTCAACGGATATTGGTAGTGCACGACTGAGTGGTGTTTAATAGGCATCGACTGTGCCACTGCGCCCAAGGCCTTATCTGGCGGGCGTGTAGAGGACCGCGCTGCATGCGAGCGAGCAATTGTGTTGCGTGGTGGCCAACGAATGTTGCGCGTGAGTTTGCTGACGGGAGACAGGTAGCGGGAGAAGGCGGGAATGAGGTGTTTCGATTAAACACCGTATCCGCGCTGTCGCCCGACAGGACGGATACGGTGTCATGCATGCAACGAAGCCGGGAGCGAATATTCAACTTGCGGCGCGGCTTAGGAACGCATCCAGAACGTACATGTTCGTGATGGGATCACGGAAGGCGCGTTCGTCGGGGTGCGAACTGCACGAGATGCGACGCTGGCCCTACCGAAGCTGATTCTTCAGGCGATGCAGGTCAACATGCGGGCCGGTGCTTTTCCACCTGCGGACGACAACGGCAAGTGCGACCTCAGAATCCCTCGTCGTGAAGATTTGCTCGTCCTGCACGAAGATGTGATCCGGGTCGCCGTCACGTCATCCTCGGACGCGAGGTCGGTCTTGTTGATGACGACCCGGTCCGCGAACGCGACCTGTTCGCGTTCGATATCGTCGGCGAGCTGTTGCTGCGCATGCAGTGCGTCGACGACGGCCACCATCGACTCGAGTTCGACCCGCTCGCGAACGTCGGGGTCGGCGAGAAAGGTCTGCAGCACCGGAGCGGGATCGGCCAGACCCGAGGTTTCAATCACGAGTCGCTGCAAGCCGTCGCCGAAGCGGTCGAGCAGCTCGCGAACGCTGCCGATCAGGTCGGTCCTGACCGTGCAGCGGATACAACCGTTATTAATCTCGATGACGGCGGTTTCGTCGGCAACGATCAGTTGTCCGTCGATTCCGACCTCGCCGAATTCGTTGACGATGACGCCGATCGCGAGGGGCCGCGTCGCGTCGAGTATGTGATTGACGAGCGTGGTTTTGCCAGCGCCGAGAAAACCGGTCACGACTGTTGCGGGGATTTTTCCGGACCGCATTGCGCACCTCGTTGAGCCTCCGGCACGTGCCGGACGTCAAAGCAGGAGCGACAACTGCGCCGGATTTCGGCGGGTGGCCTCGGCCCGTCCCATGTCGGCGCAGATAGCCGGTCAAACGCGCCTGATCGGTCGCAACCGCCAAGTCCGGCCAAAGCGGCGGCGATTTCCCCGCCCCTTTCGCGTTGTGTCCGGCGCAGAACGCGTGCGTCCGGCGCACGCGGATTGTGCGCAGCGCGCAGTCATAACGCACAAGGATTCTTCAGTTCATTTGATTCAAGAACTGAATCAGCCAACGTCGACACGAACCTCATTCGAGGTTCGCATGGCGCGCAGTATCCCGACATCAAAATGAGTTTCCAGTTGCCTCCTGGTGTCGCCGCGAGGGTTCTCTCACCGTCGCGAGATAAAGTGCGCTGGTCGTTCGGGGCGCTGGCAGCGGACTTTCTTCTTTTTGTTCAGTGGCCTTTTCCCGGGGACTCGACTAAGGCAAAATAAACGGGGAAGTCACGCGCGACCGGCGGCGTCGCACCGCTGGCGTTGCGCCAATCGGATGCGTGGAGATGCACTATGGAAAAGCCCGCGAGAACCTGCTCGACGCTTGCTGCGTTGGCGCTGCTGCTGGCTGGATATACGGCCGCCGGCGCCACACAAAGCCGGCCACATCTGAGCCCGACGGAGTGCCGTGACCTGGCCGAGATTAAAAGCAACGCGCCTCGGACGAAGTCGCAACACCATAGCGAGCTTTCGTCCCTGAGGAAAGCGGGCTACAACCCATCACCATGGCACGACGACCCACACTACCCAGCGAATCTACACGCGGCGCAGCGCCGGGTCGACCATTGGTTCGAAACGGACTGCAAGCAGTCGCATCCCAAGTGAGAAGCCCCCGGGGCAACTGCGGAGGCACATTCGAAAGACCGTTTATGGTCGCGCCTTACCTTGGTCGTGCACGGCGATCGCGCCGGGCTGACGCTCATGCGCCGGCGGTTGAACGGGGCCAACGCCGGTTGTTACATCAATTCGACGGCATCCGCTTCAGTTCGTCAATGCGCAGACGATAGCTTCGCAGTAGACACGCTTTATCGCCGCAGGCGTTGCGAGAATTGCGAAGCCATGCTCGTTGATCCGCCCGCAATTGCGTTTTGTTAGCCGCTACGTTCATTTTTCGGGCATAAATTTCTGCCAATGCTTTATCGACACTTGTGAGTTCCGCATCCCCGCAAATCAGCTGCGCCTGGACTGATATCAGCTTGCTGCAATCGAGACTTTGCGTCAACGCAGCCTTCGTCCCGCGCTGGATCTCCAACAGCCCCGGTTTGCATAGCCCTTGCAGCGACTTGCAAGCGGCGTCGCGCCCGACCCATGCCATGTCGGACGCACCATAATGCTTAACGAAACGATTGATGCCTGCGTGGCTTACGCCCCTGCGCATCGCGTTTGCCGCGATTATTTCGTTGCAAAGCGAGTCGTCAGCGTAGGTTGGACCATCGCGCCGGTAGCAACTGTGAAAACCGAGCAGCCCAGTACCAACGACACTTCGGCGCTCCCCTGAAGCGAACAGAATGGAAGCGCAAGCGGACGCGCACCTGGCACTATCTGGAACTGTCGTGTAGACGCGCACGTTGTCCATTGCATCGACCACCCGGAAAGCGGCCTCCACGTTCCCCCCTGGACTATTTAGAACAAGGATGACGAGTCCCTCGTCATCACGATCTGCCTTTTTGGCGAACGACAGAAATTTCTCTGCATCGCCGTCCTGGATCCTCCCCTCGCCAACAACGATTTTCAGCTTGAGTTGTGGTTGGTAGTAGATCTTGAAGTCCATCCCGGAGACCGCACCGGGAATGATCAGCACAGTGAAACAAAGCCAGCAAAGCAATCGTCGGATCAAGCTTTGCGCCGCCGCATCCTCGGCTGTTGGGTGCTCGGTGCTGCGCATACGCTTCTCCTCGGAATATCGGAAGCATAGCCTGCACCGAATGGTTGTTCGACACGCGCCAGTGAAGCCTGTGGCCGTGCCGTTGCTGCCCAGACTGCCGAACTGATGACCGCTCGAGTCCTGATGGTTGGCGCTCGTATCCGGGCCAGTTGACAGGTTGATGGCGCCCTGCTTGGCCACCAGGTGGACACCCTGTGTCCCGGTAATGCCTGAACCGATTGCATTGATGTCGCCGGTATTGCTCTTCACCACCACGCTATTGGCCGCCACCGTCGTCGAGGTCTGAGTGGTCTGCGCCTGCGTCCCGGTCGAACTGCTGCGGCCTGCGTTGTACGGCGGAGGCCTCGTGCCGCCGCTATTGGCCGTACCACTGATCCAGCGGCCCAGATCGCCCCGCGATCGAGGACGCGCCGCCCACATTCACGCCGATGCGCATTCCCCGCGCGCCCCCGACATTCAGGCTAGCCGCGTCCTGTTCGAAGTTACCGCCCGTCACGATCGCTGCATTGCCCGCCACGTTGATGCTCGCCGTCGGCAGATCGTTCAGGTCGGTCCTGATTCCCCACTGCTCGCTAAACTTGCAATCTCTTCAGGAATATCCGACCGCAACGGCTCGTCCAAAGAAAGCCTGATTCGCTGTCCTTCGTAAGGGATCGATCCATATTGCTGCACCGCGCGCAAAATATGTCGCCGTCCCAACTGAAAAGCCAGGCGAATTTGTGCATCCGTGGCGTCAGCTGCCCCGAGCGAATCGACCACCGCTTCATAAGAGATCGCAAATGCCCGATAGCCCCACCCGAAGCCGTACGCGGCGAACCACACTGCGCAATCGTTAGATAGTACGGGCACCGTCATCAAGATCAATGGCTCTTTCATCGCGATCACCCTTGCGAAGGAATCATGTCGTCGACCGGCAAACTGTCTGGCACTTCACAAAGACTAGTCTTCGATGCGGGGGCGGGATTGATATACGTCAATTCCATTTCGGTGCACTGGCGATACGACGCGTGTGGCCATGTTGACCGCGACCTCACGTCGCCGGACCACTCCCCAGGCCACCGCAGCTACGCTCGCTGCTGAAAATGCCGGACTGACCGGCAGGCATCGCTTGACGTGGATCAAGAGGCAAGGCGACTACGCGTGTCTAGTATCAGATAGCGCAGCAAGCCGATCAGAGGACGGCATCACCGTCAGCTTGTATCTCATTGCGTCGCCCGGGTTCCGGGAAAATGTCCGGCAAGCAATCAATGCCGGAGCAGCGGGCGCAGCAATCATCCTTGCAAGCCTTGCAAGGCTTGCAAGGCTTGCACATTGCCCCAGGCGCTGAGGCATTCTCCGAAAAAGGAGGGAGATCGATGTTGACCACGCCGACACCGGAACGAGCACTGTCGAGACAGTTGCTCGATGTACTGATCCGTGCTGGACTGATCGCAGTACTGGCTGTGTTCTGTTTTCGGATCTTCGTCCCGTTCTTCAACCTGATGGTGTGGGCACTGATTCTCGCCATCACGCTCTATCCGTTGCAGGTACGGCTGCGCGCCAGATTTCCCAACAGGGAAGGCTTGATCGCGACGATGATTATCGTCGCCGCGTTCGGCATCATTCTCGTGCCGACGTATCTACTCGGCGTGGCGGTAGCCGATTCGATCGAGCGTGTGATGGCAGTCTTCCGAAACGGGACCTTCCAGATTCCACCGCCAGCAGAATCGGTGGCGAACTGGCCGCTGGTGGGCGAACGTGTGTATGAGTTCTGGCAACAGGCCTCGACTGACCTCACCGGTCTCGCACACAGGTTTGCTCCTCAACTCAAGGAGGTAGGTCTCGCCGTGCTGGGCATGGTCACTGGGCTCGGCGCGGGACTGGTGATCTTCTTCGTCGCCCTTGTGGTGGCGGGCGTTCTTATGGCCCATGGCGAGCACGGCCACGTCAGCGCGGTGCAGATTGCCTCGCGTATCTCAGGCACGGAAACGGGCCCAAAGATCACCGCTCTCTGCACCGCTACGGTTCGCGCCGTGGCCCAGGGCGTAGTCGGCATTGCGTTCATCCAGATGCTGCTGATTGGTATCGGCTTCGTGGTCATGGGCGTTCCCGGCGCAGGCTTGCTTGCGCTCGGTGTGCTGTTGATCGGCATCATGCAGTTGCCCGCGACGCTGATTACAGTTCCAGTCATCGTGTTTGTGACGGTCACAAAGGGGGTCGGGGCCGCGACGATCGTCTTCGCGATCTATGAATTCGTCGCGGGCCTGGCCGACAATGTACTCAAGCCCTTGCTGCTCGGGCGCGGCGTTGCCGTGCCGATGCCGGTGATCCTGATCGGTGCGCTCGGCGGCATGGTCTCAGGGGGCGTAATCGGTTTGTTCATTGGTCCCGTGATGCTTGCGGTCGGCTATCAACTGTTCTGGCGATGGGTGCGAGATCAGGCTGCGTCCGAGTCGCCCAGAGAGAACGTCAGGGCAGTAGCCGGTGACAACGGGCAACTCGAAACGAAATAAGATCTGCAAGGGGTCTCGAAGTATTCGGCGAACGGCCTGTCAGTGCGAAACGAAGGCGTGCTCTTATGGATGATGACGAGATCGCAGTGCTGCGCGATGTCGAGCGTCGCCTCAACAGACAGGCCGCCGGCAAACGCACCGGGCAGGCGGTTGTCGAACGCTGCGGGTTGCACACGCCAGGTCGGATACCAGAACGAGCGGACTTCGCGCCTCGGGAGGCATAGGCCCCTTCGATGAGGCTCTGCCCCATCCGTCTCGCGCTACTGGTGCCCCGTGCCCAAAAGGGGTCCCCGAGGTCGCATGCTCGAGCTAAAGCGAATTGAGCCAGCGCCAGGGGAACGGTGAGCCAGCGCAGTACGATAGAAAGCTATCCTTACGAAGTCATCGAGTGAATCGCTCTCCGGCCACATGACGGCTGTGCGCTGCTCCGCTCTTTTTTCGGTGTCATTCTTCTCACGGTTGATGCACGTCAATCGACCGCAACGCCCCACGCATATGCTGAAAAATCAACGCGTAGGAAGCGGAGCACCGAACCGATTCGCTTCTTCCTCTACGTTGGCGCCGAACGTTATTGACACCGGCAATGGGCAGATGGTCCCCATATGCCGATAGGAGGAGGCAAGATGAACTGGTTGGCAGAATTTTTTGCTCAGCGGACTAGCCCGCTGAGCCTTTCCCTCTGGGCATACCCGCCTCTTCTTGTCGGGCCGGACGGACCCGTGGCGGCACCACTCTATGCGTTGGGCTATCCCGGCGTAGAACTGACGTTCACTCCGCCGGAAGTCGTTAGCATCGGAGACTTCCGCTATGAAATGCCCGCACACTACGACGCCGAGCCGTCGATCGCGTCGACATCGGGCGCGCTCCTGGGTGGGGAATCACAGCGATTCTTCAAGAACGTTTCAATCTACGCGCCGTCCCGATTCAATCCGGATTTTCTGGTCACGGTCAACGACGTCTATTCATTCGTTCCAGCGTTTTCATCAGACGGCAGCCCCGGCTTCTCGGGCACGTGCACCGGTCCGCTCGACGAACCGTACCACGCTTCACAGTTGAAGCTTCCCTGGACATTTCAGGGGTTCATCACGATCTGACGACCGGGCCGAGGTCGGCGACCCCGCCGCGGGGACAATCGCTCCCAATATCCCGGTGTTGCCGGGCTACCGGTGCATCGCCGCGGCCAAGGAGTAGCACATGGACGATAAGCATGTTGTCTGGTTCGAGGAACTTCGGCGCGCAGACGTTCCCCGAGTGGGTGGCAAGAACGCTTCGCTTGGCGAAATGGTGGCCAATCTCGGAACGCGCGGGATCAAGGTCCCACCAGGATTCGCCGTCACGGCCGATGCCTACCGGAACTTCATCGAGGCGAACGGCCTAGCCGAAACGCTTTCGTCGGTTCTCAAAGAATTGGCCGACGGCAAGGTCACTTTGGCGGAGGCCGGACATGCCATCCGTCGCTGCATTTTGCGCGGCGAATGGCCGATAGAGACTGCTCAGGCCATTCGACACGCCTACGCGGAATTGAGTAGCCGTGCAGACGCGTCCGACATGGACGTGGCGGTGCGATCGAGCGCAACAGCCGAGGACCTGCCCGACGCTAGCTTTGCCGGACAACAGGAAACCTTTCTCAACGTCAGGGGCGAGCGCGCGTTGCTTGATGCCTGCAGGCGCTGCTATGCATCGCTATTCACTGATCGTGCGATCAGTTATCGTGAAGCGAAAGGGTTCGACCATTTGAAGGTGGCGCTCTCGGTCGGCGTGCAACGCATGGTGCGCTCGGACCTTGGTGGCGCTGGGGTTATGTTCTCCATCGACACCGAAACCGGGTTTGAAAAGATCGTGCTGATCAACGCGGCGTGGGGTCTCGGCGAGAACGTCGTGCAGGGGACGGTTGATCCTGACGAGTATGAGGTATTCAAACCGTTACTCGTCGACCCCAAGTTCTCGCCCATCGTCGGGAAGAAGCGCGGCGAGAAGGGACTCAAGATGGTGTATACGAATGCAAGCGAGCGGCCTACTCGCAACGTGCCGACCTCCAGGGCCGAGCGCGCCTCGTTCGTATTGAGCGACCAGGAAATTCTGACGTTGGCAAGATGGGCATGTGCCATCGAGCAGCACTACGGCCAGCCGATGGACATCGAATGGGCGAAGGACGGCCGTACCGAGGAAATCTTCATCGTTCAGGCTCGTCCGGAAACTGTCGAGTCGCGACGGGAAGCCAGCGCTGTAAAGACCTATCGCATCACGAAGGCCGGACGCAAGCTTGTGTCGGGTGTCAGCATCGGCGAAGCCATTGCAACCGGCGCGGTCTGCGTGATCGACAGCCCCCGCGAGTCAAGCCGTTTCGTCGATGGTGCCGTTCTTGTGACGCGAACAACGGATCCGGATTGGGTGCCTCTGATGAGACGTGCCTCCGCCATCGTCACCGATCAAGGTGGCCGTACGTCGCACGCGGCCATTGTGAGCCGTGAGCTTGGTCTTCCGGCTATCGTCGGTGCGGGCAATGCAACCCATGTGCTGCACGATGAGCAGAACGTCACCGTTTCCTGCGCCGAAGGACGCGAGGGGTTCGTATACGAAGGCACAGCCGAATACGCGGTCGAGGAGATCGACTTCAACAGCATCCCGTCGACGCGCGTCAAGGTCATGCTGAACCTCGCCAATCCGGCCGCAGCCTTTCGCTGGTGGCGAATCCCGGCCGATGGCGTCGGGTTGGCGCGTATGGAATTCGTGGTGAGCAACCATATCAAGATCCATCCGATGGCCCTCGTCCGCCATGACTCGCTCAAAGACGATGAGGCAAACCGGACCATTGCAGAGCTGACTGCCGGTTACGAACCGCGAACGGAGTATTTCGTGGACCGGCTCGCACGCGGTTTGGGACGGATCGCGGCGGCTCAATATCCTCACCCCGTGATCGTTCGCATGAGCGATTTCAAAACGAACGAATACGCAAACCTCATCGGCGGGTCCGAGTTCGAGCCGAAGGAAGAGAATCCGATGCTCGGGTTTCGTGGCGCTTCGCGCTACTACTCGCCACGTTACCGGGAAGGTTTTGCGCTCGAATGCCAGGCCATCTGTCGTCTGCGCAATGAAATGGGTTTTGACAACGTGATTGTCATGATCCCATTCTGCCGCTCGACGAAAGAAGCCGACCGCGTGCTGGACGTCATGGCGGAAAACGGCCTGAAACGCGGAGAGGCAGGTCTCAAGGTGTACGTCATGTGCGAGATCCCGTCCAACGTTATTCTGGCGAAGGCCTTCGCGCAACGCTTCGACGGTTTCTCGATAGGAAGTAACGATCTGACGCAATTGACCTTGGGCGTGGACCGCGACTCCGTCGAACTCGCCGAGTTGTTCGACGAACAGGACGACGCAGTCAAATGGATGATCGAGAGTGTCGTCACCGAGTCGCACAAAGCCGGCGTGCACGTCGGCCTGTGCGGTCAGGCGCCAAGCGATCATCCGGAATTTGCAGGGTTTCTTATCGAATGTGGTATCGATTCGATGTCGGTGAGCCCCGATAGCTTCATTGCGGTCAAGCAGCGCGCTGCCGCAGCCGAGGCGGCAGCGTCGGCAGTTTCCACGGCCCGGCCCGCCAGGCCTGCCGAATGAGAGGGAGGCTGGCCGACCATGCCGGAGATCGTCACGATCACGCTCAATCCCGCCGTCGACGTAGCGACATCGATCGAACGGGTGGTTGATACCCGCAAGCTGCGATGCAGCCCCGCGCGGCGTGATCCTGGAGGTGGAGGTATCAACGTCGCTCGCGTCATACAGCGTCTTGGCGGAGACTGCTCTGCAATTTATCTCGCGGGCGGGGCAACCGGCCAGATGCTAAGAGAACTGCTGGACGCCGAGGCTTTCGTTGGCGTCGGCATCGAGATCGCGGGGGAGACGCGGGAGAATTTCTCAGTACTCGAGCAATGCACCGGGCTTGAATACCGCTTCGTGCTGCCGGGTCCGACGCTCAGCGCGCTCGACTGGCAGCGCTGCCTCGATGAGTTCAATGGACTAGAAGCTCCGCCGCGCTATCTCGTGATGAGTGGCAGCCTGCCCCCGGGCGCGGCGACCAGCACTTACGCGCAGCTTGCTCGCCTCGCATCTGCGCGCGGCACGCGAGTCGTGGTCGATACATCAGGCCCTGCGCTTGCCGAGGCGCTCGACGCGGGTGTCTGGATTGTCAAGCCGAGCTTGAACGAGCTGCAGGATCTTACGGGGCGACCGCTGCTCGAGGAAGCCGAATGCATTGCTGCCGCCCAGGACATCGCGCGCTCCGGGCGCGCGCGAATAGTAGCGGTGACGCTCGGCGAGCGCGGCGCGCTGCTGGTCACCGCCGAGCGCTGCTTGCGGGCAGCGGGGCTGGCGGTAAAAGTGTGCAGTTCAATTGGCGCCGGCGACAGTTTCGTCGCTGCGCTTATCTGGGCCCTGAATCGCGGCGTAGATATCGATGAAGCGTTCCGCTACGGGATGGCGGCCGCGTCGGCGACTTTGCTCGGCGCAGGCACGACCCTTTGCGAGCGCGGGGAAGTCGAACGCCTCTATCGCGAGATCTCGATCCGGTAGCGACCGGCGTCGCGGCGTCCAATTTCCTCTACGGGAAACCGCGCTCTCGTCCGCCAGCCGGGATTCGCCCCCGTTCGCCCACCCGAAATTGATCGACCAGGAAAATTTCGACAGGATCGCGACGGGGCTGTCACATCAGCCGATCACAAGACGGTCGACAACCGCCTTCACGCCCGGTGTCGAGCGCGCAGCCCCAGTCACGATGGAGCGTTCAACAGTCGAACTGAGACGACCCGACAGTGTCACCTTTCCGTCTTCGACGTGGACGCCTACATGCTTCAGTTCGCGTGCGGTGTGGCGCTCAATGGCTTTGCGGATGTTGCACTCGATATCGATAGAGGAAGCCGAGCCACGAATCCTGATGTCGTTCGTCACCCCGGTCACGCCGCGCATGTGAACAATGTTCTTCTCGGCGATACGGCTGCGGTAACCGTCCTTGACCTCGCCGCTCAATGTGACCCAACCCTTCTCCACCTTGATCCTGATTGCATGTTCCTCGAGGCCCGCAATCCAGTCGAGCACGGCTCGCACGCTCAATGCGATGTCCTCGTCAGTCCTCTCGTCGGACTTGTGCAGTTTGACGTCGATGCCGATCACCACGGCGACGACCCCGGCAACTCTCTGCGCGCACTTTTCGGCAGCGACTTTCGCCGCGTAATTCGGAACATGTCCCGACAGAGTAACGATGCCGTCGACTACGGCGACACCTATTCCATTTGCGTCGACGGCCGGACTCATCATCAGTTCCTCCTCGACTTCCTGCTTCAGTTGACTGTCCGGCTTCATGAAAGTTGTCCTCCTATCTGTCTCTGGCGGCTGTGATCGTCGCTGCGGCGAACCGATGTCGCTCGACGAACATCCCACGAATGGGCTTTGTGCCCCACTGGGATTGCGCCACATAATCAGCCTATTTCTCCCGTGCACGATGTCATTGATCGAAGTCAACAGTGACACGGTCGTTTTGCAGCGCGGACGCGCATCATGCGCGTTATTCCGGTGACCGGTTATCAGCCTCCGCTGCGCTTTACTGACGCCTGCCGGCGCTGGATACAGTTGCCGCCGATCTCGGACGCCGACGCAATTCGGCGCTAGCAGATGCTCACCGGCCCGAAGACATTCCGTTCGCAGCATCCAAAGACCTGACGAGGAGTACGGGAAGATCGGCGCGCCTTACGAACGCTTCCGCAACGCTCCCTAGCACCCACCGCTCTATCCCGTGCCGGCCTTGCGTGCCCATTACCACGAGGCCAGCCCCCTGGCGTTGCACGCAGCGGGCGAGGCAATGCGCAATATCGTCGTCGGCACTCTCTGTCTCCTCAATCTCCGTGTCGCCGGGCACACCGCGCTCGGCCATCGCCTGGCGCGCCGCATCGAGAGCAAGGCGGCCGTCTTCGCGCAGCACCTCACGAAGCTGCTCTGGGTCGAAATAGCCCGCATACGGAGACATGCACCACGGGTGGACGATATATACCGCGTGCAAGCGCGCCTGCGTGAGTTGGGCAACATCGAGCGCTTCGTGCAACGCCCCTCTGGACGATTCGCTGCCGTCCAGCGCCACCACGATCTTCTGGTACATGAATCGCTCCTCGTGGAGGTTGCGCAAGCCCGCCCGACGCCTCGATCGTGTCGTCGCCACGGAGCATGACCAATGCCCTTCGGATGGCGACGTGTATGCGGTTCAACGAAGTGTGAGTCTGGCCGCTGTCGGCTATTCGGAATGCATCGGCGGTGTGGTGTTCTCGTGCGCGCGTTTCGTTGCGCGCTCCATGCCCGCCTTGGCGGCTGCGGGTGCTGCAGCCGCCGAGGACACCAGCGGCCGTGCCGGAACCTCGCAAGGAGCCTGCGGCCGGGCGGGAAGACTGCCGACGACACTGTTCGCAAGAGGGGTTTGCCGGGCCGCGTCGACTGACTGCGGCGGCACGGCAACTTGCTGAAGTTCGGAGAGGATCTGGCAATACTGCCGGCTGTACGACAAAGCTTGCGCGAGTCCGACCGGAGCGAACAACGACGGCAAGGAAAGGACTTCAGGCAGACTACGCGCCGCACCTATGCGAGACATAGCCTCCTGAGTTTCTGCGAGGCCAGACCGCATCGCCTCCAGGTTCAACGCGGTCAGCCGCTCGAGTGCGTCGCAGCATACGCTGGTGATGCCAAACAGTTTTGCGAAGCTTTCGGCCTGCGCGCTGAGCCATTGTTCGGGAATGAGTTGAGTCATCTATGCCTCCAATCGTAATCGCGGAACCGGCGTGGTCGCCGTCTGCTAGATGCCCGGCATCATCTGATACGGCTCAGTGTGATCTTCCACACGTTTGACACCCGGTATGTTTTGCGCGGCGACACGCACCGCATCGACTGCCTCCGCCGACTGGAACACGCCCCACAGGTGCACGACGCCGTCTGCCACGACGAGGTTGCGGCCGGCAAAGCTCCACTTGCGGCCCGCGAGTTCGCCCATCAGCGTCGCGCGGATTTCGGCGTCCGAGAGCGCCACATTCGATGCAGGCTCATCCGGCACGCTCGCCAGTGCCTGCACAAGATTGGCACGGCTCACGATACCCACGAGGCGTCCTGCTTGCGTCACGGGTACACGCTTGATGTGCCGGGTCTCGAGAATGCCCGCCACTTCGCCGAGCGGTGTATCGGGCTGCACAGTCACCACTTCAGCGGTCATGACGTCGCTCACCAGCGCAGCATGGGTTTTGACGTAGTCCCGGGCATCATGGCTTGCGGACCACAGATCGAGCCACGACTTGCGAGAACGCTCGTCAGTGCCGAGTTCGCTGCGGCGAAGCAGATCACCTTCGCTGATCATGCCGGCGACATTGCCGCTTGCATCCAGCACCGGCGCGCCGCTGATTCTGTTCTCGACGAAGATTTTGGCGACCTCCCGAATGGTCATATCGGGCGTGACCGAGATGACGTTGGCGGTCATGACATCAGATGCGCGCATGTTGAGTCTCCTGAACAGTTAGTATCTTGCAATGGGTAACACGGAGCGTTGCGGGCGCCGGTAGGCCCTCCCGCCATTGCAGATTAGGCCGGCGCCGCGTCCTGTCGTTTGACGTGGATCATTGATTGATGTGCATCAAGCGAGCCTCACGGCGGCCCGAGGTGTCTTAAGCATGACTTCAGTCAAGGGACGACGGCGGGCTGCGTCTATCCTGAAGCCAGGATTGCGCAATGGAGACAATCATGGCCCCCCACCTCTCTGCGGGACTGCGCCCGTCCATACACGCGCGGCAACGTGAACGGCTCGCGCAGCGCGGCTGGCGAGCGCTAGACCGCGCGATGCAACGGCCCAGCACGTACCGGCACCCGGCGGGCTGCATCCGCCGTATAGAAACGCACATATCCGTTGTATATCTGGCGGGACGGTACGCATACAAACTGAAGAAACCCGTCGATGCCGGCTTTGTGGATTTCACGCGCACCGACGTGCGCGATCGCGCATGTGAGGACGAGTGCAGATTGAACCGGCGCTTCTCGCCTGAACTCTACTGCGGTGTCACGACGATCGTGCGCAGAGGGCGCGTGTATCGGGCCCACGGGACTGGTCATGCGACCGAGCGCGCTGTTCGTATGCGGCGCTTCGACGAGCGCGAGGTTTTCGCGGCACTGCATGCGCGCGGCGCGCTCGGCTTTGCAGAAGTGGACGCACTGGCCGCGGAGCTCGCATCCTTCCACAGGCGGGCGGCACATGCGCCGCCGCGCGCCATGCTCGGCTCGCCGCCGGTCGTTCGGGAGCAGATGCAGACCGTGCTGAAGGCGATCGAACGCGAGACCGGGACGCCTCTCGGCAGCCATATTTCCGCATGGTGTGAGCGCGAAGGCGAACGCCTCGCCGGTCATTTCGACGCGCGTCGTGCGGGCGGCTTCGTCCGCGAGTGCCACGGCGACCTGCACCTCGACAACATCGTGCGGCGCGTCAAGCGCGTGCTCCTGTTCGACTGCATCGAATTCGACGACGCCTTGCGCTGGATCGACGTCGCAAGCGACCTCAGCTTTCCCCTGATGGACCTGCAGGCGCGCGGTCGTCAGGACCTTGCGGCACGCCTGTTAAATGGCTGGCTGCAACGCACCGGCGATTTCGCCGCCCTGCCGGCGCTGCGCTACTACATCGTCTATCGCGCACTGGTACGCGCTCTCGTGGCCTTGTTGAAAGCGCGCCAATCCCCTGCAGAGACCGGCTTCGCCCGAGCCGCGCCGTATTTGAAGCTCGTGGATCGTTTGACCGCGTCGCAACGCCCTTATTTGTTGTTGTGCCACGGCTACTGCGGCTCTGGCAAGTCCGTGGCGAGTGAAGCGCTAGCGAGCCTGATTGGCGCGGTGCGGCTGTCGAGCGACGTCGAGCGCAAGCGCGGCCGTCTTTTTGCCCCCATCGATTGCAGGCCCCTTCCCGCTGCGTCCTACTCGACCCAATCGATCGATCAGCTATACGAAACGCTGCTGCGACTGGCGGAACAGGCGCTGCTGGCCGGCTATCCCGTGCTGGTCGACGCGACCTTCCTGAAGCGCCTGCATCGTGCCCGCTTCGTCGCGCTCGCCAGCACGCTTGCCGTGCCCGTGCTCCTGCTCGATTTCCATGCGCGCGCACATCAACTCGAAGCGCGCGTGCGGGCGCGTGCTGCCGCGTCGCAGGGCGAATCGGATGCCGGTCCGCTCGTGCTGATCCGGCAACTAGCGAACGAGGAACCGCTGTCCCCGGAAGAACTGCAGCGAACGGTGAGCTTCGACACTGAAGTGCCGATCGCCAATTTTTTCAACCTGGGCTACTGGGGAAAACTGTTGCGGCGGCTCTGCGCGTTGCAAGCGGCCGCAGCGCCGGAAATGGCGCACGGCGAGAGCAGCCCGGAAGTCGTGTGACGCTCGGCCGTCGTCGTCTTACCGCATGGGCATGCCGCCGTTAATAGCGAAATCTGCGCCCGTGATGAACCCGCTTCGTCGGAACGCGATCACACTTGCAGCGGGCGCTTCTCCTAGTTCCGATCGTTCCAGCCGCCGCCCAATGCGACATACAGCGCCACCGTGTCCTGCAGTCTTTGCGCGACGCCCTGCAACCAGGCGATTCGCGCCTGGTGAAACTCCTGATCGGCCACCAGAATCTGCAGGTATCCCACCGTGCCGGCCTCATAGTCGATTTTGACGAGATGCAGTGCCTGTGTCGCGGCATCCATCGCGCGCGTTTGTGCATCCAGCGCGCGGGCGTCGTTGTCCAGCGCTCGCAGCACGTCTGCGACTTCGCCAAAAGCGCTCAACACGACCTGCCGGTATGAAGCGCGGGTTTGCGCGTAGGCATCGAGTGCCGCCTTACGCTGGAACCAGAGTGTGCCGCCATGAAACACGGGCGCGGTGACGTCGGCGGCCACTGCCCACACCTGGCCATTCCGATGAAGAAATGCACTCATCGACGTATTCTCGTAGCCGCCGGAGGCCGTCAGGGTAAGCTGGGGAAACAGATTCGCCGTCGCCACGCCAATATTCGCGCTTGCCACGTGTAAAGCTGCTTCGGCTTGCAAGATGTCTGGGCGATGACGCACCAGCGATGCGGGTACGGTATCCGGCAAGGCGGCCGGTAGCGTGATATCGCTGAGTGAAATCGCTGGCGAATGCCAGTCGGCAGGCAACATGCCGGAGAGCACCGCCAACAGGTCCTCCGCCTGCGCACGCCTCAGCGTGAGCGCGGGCACGGACGCCTCCAGTTTCGCCTGTTCGTTTTCAAGCGTCAGGACAGCCGAGTACGCACTCGCGCCAGCTTGGGCCTGCGCCCGCGTGATACGGACCTCCTCCTGTAGCAACCCAATCATTTCGCGCGTCGCTACAATTTGATCGGCATAGGCGGCGCGAGCGATTTGCGCATTGACGACGTTGGCCGTGAGCGTCAGATAGGTGGCCAGGACGCTATATCGCTGCACGTCGTCACGCGCGCGCAATGCCTCGACCATGCGCGCATGTCCGCCCCAGATATCGAGAACGTAGCTGACGCTTGCAGACAGCGTGAACAGATTGAAGAGCGTCGATGGCTGATCGGAGCCGATGCGTACGGGCGAATATTTCTGCCGTGACGCGCCGAATCCCGCGTCGACCTGCGGAAGGAATACACCGGCGCCGGCCCGCATCTCGTCTTCGCTTTGACGCAATGCAGCCTGGGCGCTCTCGATAGTAGCGTTGCCGGTCAGCGCCTCGCTGACGGCACTGTCGATCGCGGGTGAGCCGAACAGTGTCCACCAGTCAGTCGGGAGATCAGCTAGCGCAGAGAATCGTTGTGACGCGCCAGCCGCTTCCATCGGTTGGGCTGGCAGCCCGCCGGTCACGAATTGACTGACCTTCGGCGGCGGTGGTCGCGAGAAGTCCGGTCCCATCATGCAACCATCGAGCAGGAGCACGCACAGAAACACCGCTGCGCACACGATCGCGTGGCGCACATCAGGTCGCGCGAGAACACCGCGCGTATCATTCGGCCGCGATATAAACATCGACAAGCTGTCCTGGGTAAATGCGCGCACCTTTCGGCATCGCAACACGGAAAATCACCGGTAGCACGCGCACGTCGACTCGCTCGGTGCGCTGATCGCTCAATTCGATTTTGGGTGAGACATAAGGCTGGATCCGCAGAAACTCGAGCGGCGCCTCGACATGTGTGCCACGCACGAACATGCGCGCCTTCAACGCGTGCGGATCTGGCAGGCGGTCGATAAGAATTTCGTCGACGTAACAGCGCACTGCGAGTTGCCCGGCTGGAGAGCCGATCACCAGCACAGGCGCCTGCCCGTTCACGTAGGGCCGATACACGCCTTGCGGCGACACGTACGAACCTTGTGCCGCATTGACAGACAGCACCACACCATCGGCGGGCGCCCGTATAGTGTATTGCGCCACCAGCGCATCCGCCGACGCTGCTGCCTTGCGCAACGCATCCACCTGCTTCTGCTGATTCCGGATTTCGTAGATCCACGCGCCTGCCCGCGTCAGGTTGTACTGGCGCCTCACGACGTTCAGATTGGCGCGAGCGATCTTCAATGCGTTCTCAGCATTATCCAGCGTGTCTTTGCTAACGGCTTTGGGATCGATTGCAAAAGCCTTCTGCTGCTTGTCGAACTGATCTTCTGCCATTTTCAGGCTCGCGGCTGCCGCGCCGACCTGGGCAGTCGCCACGTCCAGCGTTTCCTTGCGCGGCTGGGAATTGAGTTCATCGAGCCTCGCTACGGCAGCATCCGCTTCTGCGGCGAGTTGCGCGGCGCTCGCGCGTTGCACTGAATCGTCGATAGTCAGCAGCACTTCGCCGGCTTTCACCGCTGCCCCTTCCCGTGCGCTCACCGCGGTCACAGCGCCGGCCACGTTCGGATAGATGTTGATGTTCTCGCCGGTCGGCTGTTCGCTTTCGACGATGCCCTGCGCGTACACGCCACGTGCGTAGGGATTGGCAGCCGGACTGAAGACCGGCGGCTGGGGTGCCTGCTGTTGACCGTACACGTACGCTGCCACGATACCCGCGATGAAACCGGCGACCGCAAAGGCGAAGACGAACGCGCGTTTCATTTGACGCTCCCCACGTCGATGCTTTTGAGTCGGCCGTCCTCCATGTGGAGAATGCGGTCCGCGTAATCAAAAATGCGGCTATCGTGAGTGACCGTGACGATACAGCGATGTTCGTTCAGCACCTCATGTTTGACGAATTCGATAATGCTCCGCCCCGTGTCGCCGTCGAGCGATGCCGTCGGCTCATCGAATATGAGAATGTCGGGCTGGCTCACGATCGCTCGCGCGATTGCCACCCGCTGCTGTTCTCCACCCGACAGTTTCACTGGCGGGAGTTGGGCGCGGGTTTCGAGGCCCACATGTTTAAGGTATTTGAGCGCATCGCCGATGGCTTGGTCCCAAGGGCGCCGCTTCAGAATGAGCGGAATCGCTACGTTTTCCGCGGTCGTCAGCCGTGCAAAGAGGTGGTAGTCCTGGAAGACGAAGCCGATCCGGTTGAGCCGGAACTGGGCGATCAAGTCGTTCGGCTGCTTCCACAAATCGACGCCATCCACCACGACATCGCCGCTGTCCGGCCTCAGAATTCCGGAGACGACGCTCAGCAAGGTGGTCTTGCCGCTACCGGAGGGTCCCACGATCAGCAGCATCTCGCCGAAGTTTGCTTCGAAAGAAACATCGCGCAAGGCACACGTGCGCGCGTCGCCCTCGCCGAAAAATTTGGTGATTGCGTGCGCGCTAATCGCCGGATTCGTCATGGCTAGCCCCGGAAGATATCGAAGGGCTCGATCTGCAGCACACGGCGAATACCCAGGTAACTGGACGTCGCGGCAATCACGATCACCATGATGAACGCGAGCGCAAGATTGCCGTATGTGATCATGGCGGCGTAATCGGGAATGCGTAACCGCGCGACATTGATCAGCGCCACGCACAAGCCGATGCCAAGTCCGTAACCGGTCAGTGCCGTGAAGGTGGCCTGAAACAGGATCATCGCGACAAGTTCATGCCGCTTCGCGCCGATTGCCTTTAACGCACCGAACTTGTCCAGGTTCTCAAGAATAAACGTGTAGAACGTTTGTCCTGATATCGAAAGACCCACTACGAAACTGATCACGGTCATCAACATGATGTTTGTGCCGATCCCGGTCTCATACTTATAAAAGCGCGATATCCGGGCCATGAACTCATCTTTTGTGAGGGCCACGTAGCCCATCGCGTGCACGGTTTCTTTGATATGAGCGATGTCGGTTGCCGACTTTGGTTCGACGAGAATGTATGAGGTGGTAAAGCGATTCGATGGGATGTAGCTGACCGCGCGCCGGTACGTCGTGTAAAGCGTCGGTGTGCCGAACAGGCCGCTGCTTGCCACCGTCGCGATTCCAACCACCACGCCTCTATGGTCGTTGAGTTCGAAGTCGGTTCCGAGTGTCGGTTTTTTCAGCTTGACGAACTCCGCATCGTCGATTGCGATGAAGCCGTTTTCCGCATATATGTCCTCTATCCTGCCCTGCTTCATGACCGGCCAGCCAAACAGGCTTGCGTCATCGAGACCGATCACCGTAACAGCCTGGTAGGTGCCGTCTCGCAGTTTGACGAGCGCGGCTCCCGAATACAGCGGTACGGCATACTTCACCCCGTCGACACTGCGTACGGCGTCAAGCACATAGTCCGGCATGCCGATGCTGCTCGCGATTGTCTTAACCGCCGGATCCATCACCCACATTTTGGCGCCGATGTTGATCACGGTGGAAGACGACTTGTTCAAAATGCCAGCGAATAGCGACGTCATTTCCACCATCAAAAACACGGCGAACGAGATGCCCACTAGCAGCGCGGTGAATTTGGCGCTGTCGTTGACGAGAAGCTTGAACGCGAGGCGAAGAATGCCCTTCATTTTGTCTTGGCGACGATAAAGAGGTGATGGATGGAGTACTCATCATCGTCCTTGCAGTGCCATTGCGATTGATTTTCATCAAAGGCGCCGCGTTGCGCGCACCGCCAATATGTCGGCGCGCTACGCGACGGGCGAGGGCTTCTCGTTCGCTTCGTGCGGCGCGGGTGAAGACCCGAGTAGCGTGCCGACATATTCCACTGCAATCGTCACTGCGCCGACTAGTCGCCCGCGGTAGCACTTTTGCGAACGGTAAGCTTCGGCCCAGTGGAATGTCGACTCCGCGGCTGGCCGAGGCTCATCGTCAGGAAAGCGCTTGATGCTGTCGAACGTCAGCGGATGCGCAGGATTTGGAGCGCCGACGGCGGGAACATGTCTTCCGACGCCGCAGCCTCCTGTTCAGCACTGGTATCAGCCTGCGGCGCCTGCACGCACGGCCGGCCACGTCAAGGAAACGTTGATGCCGCCATGCGTCGGTATGGCAATGCTTTGCGAGCGTTCTACGCCATTCAGCGTAGCGCTGAGCCGGTAACGGCCCGGCGGGACCTGGGCGTAAAGGTATGGCCCGTCTGTGGTTGCCGCGAAGATCAGTCTCCCGTCAGGCGTGAACATACGCACCAACACATCGGAGATGAATTCCCCGGTGCTCGTAGTGAAGCGCACACGCATGCTATAGCGTGGCGCAACAGCGCGCATTGCGGCTGCCTCGTCTTCGCCCACCCCTCCCGTTACGTAGGTAATGCCCCGGTTGTGACCGGTCTCCAGACCGGCAGCGGCAGGTGGGCTCGATGTATCCACGGCTGCATCTGCCTGATTGCACGTCACGCCCATCATGTCCATGCCCATATGCATCCCGCCATCATGGTCCATCATGTGTTGTCCATCGTAATTACGCATGCCGGGTGGCAGCTCGACGCCCTGCTCCTTTGCGCGCGCGATCATCAGATCGTGCCATTTTCGCGCGACAGCCTGCCGCTTCGCGCGGGTCGTTGCGCCGCGCATCTGAGCGCAAAAGTCGGCCCGCTCTGCAGGCGTCGTGAGTTGATTCGGCAAGGTGGAGCGTGGCGCCTGCGCAACCTCGGCATTGGAAATAGATAGGGCCAAGCAAGCGACTGAACACACTGTCGTCCTAAGCAGCAGCCCCGGAAGGAATACGCGCATACCAAGTCTCCGTAGTTCTGTCCATTACGATTCAATTTTAGGCACGCGAGAGAGCCTGCCCCGTTGATCTGGGTCAAGCGCTGCAGACCGTCACCACGCGGCCATAGAACCGAACTGAACGGCGCGTCGTGCGGAGTTTCAAGGTACTTTTGTCGGAAGACCCTACCTCCCGACGCGGGCCAGCGGAACATCGCATTGAATACGGGCAGCGCGCAGCCGGTTGAGGGGCCGACAGCCCCGGGAATGGTCGCCACCCCTGCGAGTTGCGCGGGCGCATGGGCCCGACCCAGTGCTCGCGCTGCCAATCTGCGGACGCTTATTGACTCCGTTGCGCCAGAAGAGCAGACACGCCGCGGAGCAGTATCCCCACATCGAGGCCATGCTGATCAGACCGGAGGTGGCAGATATACAAACCCCTGATTGATAGGATTGATCGCCGCGACCCATCTGACTCATCCTGTACAGGCGACGTCATCTTGCTGCGTTCTGCCTAACGATGCGTTCATGGCACCTGCCGCAAGCGGTTCCACGCCGTATCTGTGACGAGGGGCCGCTGCGCAGGCCGGCGCCGTGCCGCCCTGGCGGGCCAGGTGACCTCGGCCGCTAGACCTGCGGGAAATGCTGGCGCGCGCACTCGCGGATTCGGTCCATATGGCGTGCAGCTTTGGCCGGTGGCAACGACGGGCCGATTTCGTCGAAGTGCACGTGCTCGAGAACTTCGAATCCCGCGCTGCGGAAAATGTGTGTGTCCTGCAGCACATGCACTGCATTCCATCTGCCGCGTTCGACGAGCGCTGGCAGCGGCGCGCCCGAGCAAGTGACGAGCACCGCGTGTTTTCCGGTCAGCAGCCCTCGCACGTTGCCGTTTTCGGCTTCGTAAGCGAAACCACGCGCGAACACGCGGTCGATAAAGCCCTTCAGGATCGCCGGCATGGACAGCCACCACAATGGATAAAACACTGTCAGAACGTCGGCCGCGCGAATATCGTCCTGAGCCTGGGCGACGTCGGGACGCACCGCTACACCAGTCGGCGCGGATCTCATCTCGTGCGCACTCAATACCGGGTTGAACTCCATGCGGTAAAGGTCGCATGTCAGCCTGGAATGCCCAAGCCGGTTCAGTTCATCAGCGTAGGCATGTGCAAGGCCCATCGTGAAGCTGTGTTCATCAGGATGCGCAACAACTAGCAAGTGCTGCATGATATCTCCCGCTGCTGGAATCGCGACCTATGCAGTGGACCTCCAAGGAAGGTACCGAGGCCGCACTGGTTCAAGGATTCGTGGATGCGATGTGCGCCGACGCTTTCAACTGCGCTCAAGTCCACCGGCCTATGTCGCTATCTGGCAGGGCCGCCTGCTTGGATTCGCGCGTGCTTTCGAGGTAGAAGACAGGCACAGTGTGAAGCTTGCGCCGCTGTGCACAGCCAGCCGTGAATGCGGATTAGTGCATGATCAGAATCGTCCGCTTCGACTGCGTCTTCAGCTTGATTCAGGTCAAGCCGGAAGCGATTCGGGGAAACGCTGGAACGGCTCGGGCCCGCGTTCGTCAAGTTCGGTCAGCGCCTGAGTCTGTGGCGCGACTTGCTCCCGGAGAGCTAAATCGCAATTCTGCGTTCCACCAGTCGAATCGCGCTGCTCTCAGTGCTCAACTCAAGCCGAATCGCCGGACAAGCCACGTCTTGGTCACATGCGTCAGCACGGCATAACCTAGAAGAATCAGAAGAAGTCCGGCCCAGTAAGTCGGAGGTAATGGAGTAAAGCCCAGGAAGGTGCCGAGCGACGTGAAGGGTATCGCAACTCCAACGGTAGCAATGATGAGACTCGTCGTGATCAACGCCCCGCTCGCTCGACTTTCCACGAACGGCAACTTCGCGGTACGGATAATGTGAATGATCAGCGTCTGGGTGAGAAGCGATTCGACAAACCAGCCGGTCTGGAACAAGGAAGGTTTGTCCCACGCACCGAAGACGTAAAGCATCATGAAGTACGTGACGTAGTCGAAAATGGAGCTGATCGGTCCGATCAGAAGCATGAATTTCATAATGTTGCTGATGTCCCATCGCCGAGGCACGCGCAAATATTCTTCATCGACATTGTCGCTAGGAATGGCAGTCTGCGAAAAGTCGTACAGCAGGTTGTTGGTGAGCACCTGGATCGGCGCCATCGGCAGGAACGGAAGGATAATGCTTGCGCCAAGCACGCTGAACATGTTGCCAAAATTCGAGCTGGCGCCCATTTTGATGTACTTGGTGATGTTACCGAACACCTTCCGGCCTTCAAGTACCCCTTCACCGAGTACGGCGAGGCTCTTCTCTAGCAGAATGATATCGGCTGACTCCTTCGCGATGTCGACCGCGCTGTCCACCGAAACGCCCACGTCCGCTACTTTGAGCGCTGGTCCGTCATTGATGCCGTCCCCCATGAAACCGACAACATGCCCCTGCCGATGCAAGGCATCGACAATCGAGGCCTTTTGCGAGGGCGAGACTTTGGCGAAGACGGAAGCGGTCTCTGCGAGATCGGCCAACTGGGCCGGCGATAGTCGTTCCAGTTCCTTGCCAAGCACGAGCCGGTCCACCGGAAGCCCGACCTCATGGCAAATGTGGCGGGCAACAATGTCGTTATCCCCGGTTAGAATTTTCACCTGCACGCCGCAGGCCTTCAATGCATCAATTGCCGCCGCGGCTGTCTCCTTCGGTGGGTCAAGAAACGCAATGTAGCCGAGGAGCGTCAGATCCGCCTCATCGCCGACCGAATAGGCCGCCTGCTCCGGTGGCATCTCTTTGTAGGCGACCGCGATGACTCGAAACCCATCTGCATTGAGCGAAGCAGTGGTCGACTTCGCTGCGGTGAAATGGCTTTCGTCAAGCGTGCCCGTCTCGCCGTTGATGACGTAACGGGTGCAAACGGAGAAGATTTCCTCGACCGCGCCCTTGCAGATCAAGATATGCGCACCGTCCTCCCGGGCGAGAACGACAGACATCCGGCGCCGCTCGAAATCGAACGGCATCTCGTCGATTTTGGTGAACCGTTCATGTGCTTTGAGATACTCATGAAGCTCGACGTGCTTTAGCACGGCAACATCGAGCAGGTTCTTCAGGCCTGACTGGTGCGTGCTGTTCAGATAAGCATATTCGAGGACCTGGTCCGATTCGTCGCCGCGAAGGTCGAGATGACGCTTCAGGATGATGCGGTCCTGTGTAAGGGTACCCGTCTTGTCGGTACAAAGAACATCCATTGCACCGAAATTCTGAATCGCGTTGAGGCGCTTCACGATGACTTTCTTGCGCGACATCGCGATGGCACCTTTGGCGAGATTGACCGTCACGATCATCGGCAACATTTCGGGCGTGAGCCCTACCGCCACAGCAACCGCAAAAAGCAGCGCCTCGAACCAATTGCCCTTAGTCAGGCCGTTAGTGACGAATACCAGGGGCACCATTACCAGGATGAAACCGATCATCAGCCAGGTGAACCGCGTAATGCCCTTGTCGAAGCTTGTCTGTATGCGTTGTGCGGCAATCATGTCAGCGACGCGGCCAAAAGCTGTCCGCCCTCCTGTGAGCACAACGACGCCGCAGCCGATGCCGCTCACGACAGCACTGCCCATGAAGCAGATGTTCTGCAGGTCGAAGTGTGTCTCAGTTGACGTGGTGCAGGCATGCGCGACCTTCTCAAGCGGCATTGCCTCGCCGGTCAGCGCCGATTGATTCACGAAGAGATCTCTCGCCGAGATCAGCCGTAGATCTGCTGGAATCATATCGCCGGCTGACAACAGGACCACGTCGCCAGGAACGATCTGATCGATTGGAATGTCGACATCGTCCGCTTCAGCACCCGATGTGCGTCGGCGCACAGTGGCGGTCGTACGCACCATCTGGCGCAATGCGTCAGCGGCTTTGTTCGAGCGATGCTCCTGCAGAAAGCCGAGTGAAACACTTAAGATAACCATCACCGCGATCATGATCGCCGCGCGTGGATCGCCGAGAAAGTACGACGCAGAGGCCAGCGACAGAAGCAGCAGGTTTAGAGGGTTAATCGATCGCTTTGCGAGTTCACCCAGGACCGTGTGGCGTACCTCGTGAGCCACCTCGTTGGGACCGGTTGTAGTCAGCCGTTGCGCTACCTCGTCGATAGCGAGACCGCGCCCCGTGCTGTGAAGCCGCTGGAGCGCTTCATCAGGCGAAATCCGCGCGAACTCCCCGAGTGTTTCGCTGCTTGCGCTCGACATGTGCCCGCCTGCCGCCGGCGACCGTCTCAGCCAGCTCAGGAGTGGGATCGCGGCACGCGCGCCATATTTGTCGTCGAAAAGGATCATGGACTGGTCATGCGAAGTCGAACACCTCTGAACATTGGAGGCGGCGGTAGAGGCGGTAGAACCGGTAGAAGCGGGGCAGATCCGGCGCCCAGACTTCAGGCAACTACAGACGTTATAGGCAGTTCAGCGGATACTGGCGCGCGCGAGTCGCGGCACACTTGATGGGTATCAATAAAAGCGCCAGCATTACCGCTGGCAGGGACAGTCATATGCGCAGCCGGACGCCAACCGCTGCGACGGAACAGTGCAGCGCTCTGTTCCGACCGCGCTGTATCGCGTGGCCGATCACTCAATCTGGGTGGAAGCGGCCTGAGCCCGCGAACCGTCGGCGAACGCTTCTTCAAATGCGGTAATGAAGTTCTCAAGACGACTGCGCGGAAGCCGACTGATGCCGGCCGCCGTCTCCCGTCCGCCGCCACTGCCGAAGCGTCTGCACAGACCGTCGGCGCCACGAGGGTTCGTCAGCGGCGCACGCACGCTCACAACGTAATCGCCCTCGATGCCCACGCTTAGCACCGCGTGGGCACGGGCGGGAAAACTCGTCGCCAGAAAGTTGCTGAAAACACCGCGCACCCGCCGTGCCCATGGCTCGTTCGGTAGCACGTAAAGTGCTCCGCACGAGAGAGCAGTTTCGGGCGATAGCCTCTGTGCCCGCTCCATGTCCCGGTGTCGCGCGTCATGCAGCGCCTGTGCAATCGGCTCGTTCGCCACGAAATCGGATGGATCGGAATAAACTTGCAATGTTTTGTAAAGGGCGCCAGGGGAAATCAACAAATCCGCCTCAGTGTCCCCGTAGGCGTTGTAATTGATCGACTCGCCCAGTTCCCGCAACTGTTCGATTTGCTCCGGCTGGAGCATTCGGCTTTCGGCAAGCTTGTTTGCAGCAAGCGAGAGGTTGTCGCCAAAGGCACCGACGATAGCCCAGAGTCGATGTTGTCCGCCGATGTGACGGTCCACCAGCAAGCTGGTGCAGACCGCGGACGTCGTGTCGATTTCCGCCCTCAGGTTGGGATACTCAGGAATTGCGCCAGAGAAGTGATGATCGAAGTACTCCACTTCGACGCCGAGCCGAAGCAACGCAAGCAACGGGGCCCGGTTGGAGTCGAGGGAGATGTCCAGCACCGTCAGGGATACGTCGGATCTGACCGGAACGCGGGCAAGCAACTCCACCTCGCGCTTGACACCTGTGATCAACAACGACCTCAATGGCTTCGTCAATCGCAATTGATGCAATGCGCAGATTCCGTCGGCGTCGCCGTTGAATACGTCGAAATGTTCCATGCTTCACCGTACCATGAAGGAGCATCGCCGAATCATGACGTGGATGACCTTATCGGCGCCCGGCCCGTCTCCCGTACCGGCAGTGAACCCGCCTCGCGAATGTCAGCTGCACCAATAGCGGTGATTGCATCAGCCCGCCACCAGATCGGCAGCGGGTTCGAGCGATGCACCCGCTATCGCTCCATCTATCGCCGCCTGCAACATATCGTGGTCCAGCACTTCCCGCTCGAGCAGTAGCCGGGCAATGCGCTCGAGCGTCGCACGCTGATCAGTGAGTGTTGTGACGACGCGTGCATGCGCGTCGTCCAGCATTTGCCGGATCTCTTCGTCCACGAGACGCGCAGTTTCGTCGCTATAGGATGAACCGCGCCAGTGATCGAAACCCTGCGAGCTCATCTGCCCGGACGGCTCGCCGACGGTCGCGAGCCCGATGCGCTCGCTCATCCCATATCGCGTCACCATGTGACGCGCCATGGCCGTGGCGCGCTCGAGATCATTTTCCGCACCCGTCGATACATCGTCAAAAATCAGTTCTTCCGCGACACGACCACCAAGTAGCGCATCAAGCCGGTCAAGTAGTTCACTATGCCGCAACACGTACCGATCTTCGGTGGGGACCTGTTGGGTATAACCGAGCGCCGCGACGCCGCGTGGGATGATCGATACCTTCCTGACGGGATCGCAATGCTCGCGGCTGTGCGCCACAAGGGCATGGCCTGCCTCGTGATACGCGATCGTGATCTTTTCCCGCGCGTTCATCACGCGGCTTTTCCGCTCCATTCCTGTCATCGCACGGTCGATGGCCTCGTCGAAGTCGGACATTTCAACCGCTGCCTTGTCGGCTTCAGCCGCGTGCAGCGCCGCCTCGTTGACCACATTGGCAAGATCCGCACCGACAAAGCCCGGTGTGCGCGACGCCAGCTCGTTCAGATCAACGTCGGCGGCGATTGTCACAAGGCGGGTGTGCACCGCGAGAATCTGGCGCCGCCCATTCAGATCCGGGCGGTCGATCGCAATGTGGCGGTCGAAGCGGCCTGGCCGTAACAGCGCTGGATCAAGCGTTTCCGGACGATTTGTCGCCGCCATGATGATGACCCCGGAATTCGACTTGAAGCCATCCATCTCGATAAGCAACTGGTTGAGCGTCTGCTCCCTCTCGTCATTGCCCGACATCAGACCGGCGCCGCGGACCTTGCCGAGCGCGTCCAGTTCGTCGATGAACACAATGCAGGGAGCCTCGGCCTGTGCCTGCTCGAACAGGTCTCGCACGCGGGCGGCGCCCACGCCGACGAACATCTCGACAAAAGCCGCGCCGCTCACCGAAAAAAACGGCACACCGGCCTCACCGGCCACGGCTTTCGCAAGCAGCGTCTTGCCGGTTCCGGGCGCACCGACGATCAACACGCCCTTGGGAATCTTCCCGCCAAGCCTGCGATAACGCTCGGCGTCGCGCAGAAAGGCAACGATCTGCCGCAGCTCCGCCGTGGCTTCGTCGATTCCGGCAATATCGTCGAAGGTAATGCCTGTTTCGTCCTGCACGAGAACGTGCGCATTGGTCTTGCCCATCTTCGTGTACTGCTGCAGGCCGCCTGAGCGCCTCAACACCAGGTTCCACACGAAGACGAGTGCGACGAGCGGTATTGCCCACGAAAGCAGCATGCCCGGCCAGGCGCTGTCGACGTCGCCCGTATAGCGAATGCCGGCCGCGAAAAGTGAATCCGCGAGACGGTCGTCGGCAACGCGAGTCGTCGTGAAGCGCCACGGCTCGCCGCGCGTCTTTGCGGCTGCCGCATCGGACGCCGGCAAGAACGACGCGGCGCCCGGCATCCTCAGCGTGCCGCGAATCCGCGTAGGCGTCACTTCCAGGTTGTCCACCTGTTTCTCGGCGACGAGCTGCTTGAAATCGCTGTAGGCAACTTCCGTGGTCGAGTCCTGAAGGGACATGAATTGCAGCGCGGCCAGCATCAAGAAAACCAGCGCAAAAGCGATCCCGGACAGTTCGGACCAGCGAGCGGGTTTGTGCGGCTGGCGCGAAGAACGCTGGACGGGCATCATGATTTCCCGACGACCAGGAGAAGCGGCATATCCGCCAACAGTGCCACCGCGGCTCCCACGCTGCCGTAGCGCCACACGGCTTGCGTGGCCGTACCGTGCGTGCCCATTACCAACAGGTCGGCGCCCCACTCTCTCGCGGCCTGCACGATCGCGTGCGCCAGGTTATCGCTGTCACGCGCGGCGGCGAGAACGATAGTCCCGGCGTCGGTCGGGTGTGTTCTCTCCGCGTCGAACGATAGATACGCTCGTCGCAACTGCGCGTGTTCGCCCGCTATTCGCCGGGCCTCTGTAACAGCGCAAAGTGCGCTCGCACTGTCGTCGCTTGCAACGAATATGCGACGCGGCGGCACATGATACCGACGCGACTCATCGATCGGCACGAACAGCACATTGCAGGCGGCAGCCTGCGCGAGATGTGCAATGGAGCGGTCGTCGCAAAGCACGAGATCGGCGCCCCAGCGGTGCGCCATTTCGCCGATCGACTGCGCCGCGTTTGCACCGGCCGCCGGTTGCAGTGCGTACGCTGCGCCAGCATCGACGCCGCGCGCAAGCAGCGCGCAGCGCACGGCGTCGGCAGTCGCGATGTCCGGCCCGCAGACGCCGCCCCCGCCTTGCCCTGCGCCATGGGTCCTCGATGCGGCATCCGGCAGCATAGCGATCACGGCAACGGCATCGGGCATTGCCCAGGCGTCAGCGTATTCGACGCTCATGACCGGCAACGCACCGCCGTCCCGGATCACGACGAGCAACCGGCGATAGCAACCGCGCGTCGCAGGCCTTTGCGGGCCCGGACTGGTTTCTCGCACATCGCGCTGCACTTCCGCGGATTTCATCGTGCCCTCCTGTTGACGAACCGGATACCTCAAGGATCGACGATGGGGCGGCGCCCGGCTTGATGTCGATCAATAGCTGGCCATCTGCACGAACCTATGCGCGCTGACCGTGCCGAGGTGCTCCGTTGATTCACGTCAAGCCGGCAAAAAGCCGCGTACCCATCGCAACTGAAGGCGGCGCCGGCGGAAACACGTCCCATGCGCCGACACCGTGCCGAAAGAACACAATGCTCAATGGCGCCGTCGATACCTGACCTTCCAGACAGACGTAGCGCACGCCGGTGCGGCCTAGACGGCCGACCTGAGTGATGTGGGCCGGGACCGACGGCGTCGGCGCAAGCCATTTATCAACAAGCGCTCTGAGAGAAATATCATTGCCGTTCATCTCGTGCTCCTCGGTCAGTCCTCAGCGGTGGCTGAACGTCGTTCAGCGGTCGTGATGACTACAGTATTGGGAGCACCGCCACTGAAATTAAATCAGCGGCGCTTGAATCGCTTGTAGTCATGGAGGTTGCACGGTAGGAATTTTCTTACGTGCGTCTGCCGCCGTTGTGCTCGCAGTTCCTCGCTCATCGCGTGGGACGAGGCGAACGGCATGAGTGGGCGCTGCGCGCCGACGGGACGAGCGACGACGAAAATCGCGGCCGGCGCCGCGACTTTGACCAGCCGATCTCTGGAAGTCACTTCGTCGCAAAGGTGATGGCCGGAATCGACAACTCGAAGTGGCGAGTGGCGCTCATCCGGCCTTTCGAAGTCGTGGTGGTCACGGCAGACGTCGATCCGGAATATCGCTATCCCATCCATTGCATGCGGGACGACAGTATGGTGTGGCCGCTTACGTGCGCACCCGAGATTGATGAGACCCGGCCGGCTTCGCGCCTTGGATTTCAATCACGCGGATAGCGCGCCTAACCCTGTGACGAACCTGCGTCATACGCGTAAATTCAAGCCACGGCCAGTTGGTCGACCACCCACCGAACTCCCTTCGTGGCCCACGCCACGCCGCAGGCAACGCGCTTGTCAAGCAATGAGTCGACTACTCCAGTCAGCCTGACGACTCCATCGCGCACGTCGACGGAAACCCCCGCTTGTTCGTGCTGCGAACGCCGCCGCAATGCATCGGCGATCTCCTTGCTGATATCCGCAGCGAGCGGATCAACTCGCACCTCGATCTGATTGGCCACGCCAACCACGCCACGCATCCGGGCGACAAGCGTCTCAGCCATTTGACGCTGAAATCCGTACTCGACCTCCCCCGTTATCGTGACGCAACCACGTTCCACCATCACGCGAATGGCATTGGCGGGCAGGCCTTCCTGCCATTGCAGCGCCGATACAATGGCCGCGGCAAGATCCTCGTCGCTGTGTCTCAATGGGGACGGCGCACGGATCACAACGTCGAGCACAACTGCGCGCGCGCCACTGACCCTCTGGACCGCCTTCTGGACCGCGAGTTTTTGCGCACAACTTTCCACGGAGCCCTCGAGGGTAACGATGCGGTTGCACACGGTAGCGGTAACGTTCCTTGCATCGAGTGCCGGGTCCCACAGCAGCTCCTGGTCCACATCGCGCTTGAGTTCCTCGTCTGATTTCATCGGTATCTCCTGCGGCCGTGACGGACCGCGAATGGTCCTTCTGACACTGCGCAACGCGCGTGGCTAATGCCAAGCGCCCGAACAGTCGATGCTAGAACCTTAGTCCGCGCGGCCGACATCCGATTGACGCAAATCAAGCGCAAACCATGCGCGCAGGCGAATAGCGGGAACGCAGCGGTGGGACCCTACATCATCCGTCGATTACTCGGCATGCAAGGCGGGAACGCGCGGGTCTTCGGCTTTTTGCAGCGCTGCATCGCGGCCCGGCAGCGGCACCATGGACGAGGGGTCCATGACGTCTGGAGCCGGCGCTGGCGCAGTCTCCGCCGGTGGAGACTGCGCTGGAGTCACGGCTGAACCGACAAGGAAGCCCGCCGAAGTAAGGAAAATCGCGGCCAATAACACGAATGCCATGATGGATGCCTCGCAGATTATCGTCAGCAACAGCCAGCACCAGTAGCACCAGCAACCGATTTCGCAGAGCTCTCCCGTCATCCGCGCGCGCCGGGGACGCGACCCGCCATCGTTAGCAGTTGCCCGTGCTGTTAGCCTAACTGCGCGGCTTCCTTGTCAATTGACGTAGAACAAAGGAATTTCGCCACCAGAAACGAAGTGCATGTTTCGACACCCGTTTCGGCGTACTTTCATAGGACAGGTCCGGTGCGACGATCGGTGGAAGCTTGTGCCTCATGACGCGCCCGCGCCTGCCGCTCGAGGCTGCGAGTTATACGCCGCGATCTTCACCGCCAAGGCAAAAGCTACCCGCCATGCGATTGGGGAAATGTCGCGCGATGGCAATCCGATGTTCGTTGCGCGTCGTTGCCCATCGTTGCCTCAGACGTTCGGCCATCCGCCAGCAGCGCCCAGATCGAACTGCTCTGTCGCGGCACGAGACGAAGATAGGCGGCAAACTCGCGCCCTGACCGGAACGTCTTTGCCTGACGGCGCGACTGCCGAACCAGCAATGTCGCATGATCAGAGCGCGACACTGCGGCGCCGGACGGGCCGATAACGCGGGAGGCGACCATTCCATCTAGATAGCCGCCGCTGCGGGTGACGAGAGTTTCGACCTGCTGATGATGTGGCGCGAGACGCGACGTGTGACCAGATCGCCGACCATCCAGCACGAACGCGTCCATCGAGAGAACAAGCATTTGCGCATCACGGGTCTCGCCCGTGGATCACCCTATCGTGCCGGCATGGTCCGAGCATGTCTGGCGACGAACGCCGCGCCTAGAATGCGGTTCCCGTCGCCATCTCGAAGATGAAGTCTTTGAGCAGGACCTTGGCTTCGTCGGTGCGCGCGCCGAACTCGGCACCGACCAGCACGCCGTCTTTTTTGCGCCTGACGTTTCTGGCGACGCAATTCCATAGGACAGCGTGCATCTTGCCATCTGTCGGCAAACGCAATGCGAGCTTGAAGTGCTCCCCGGGCACCAATGTGGCATCGCGCAATGACAATTGAAGACCATCGATGCTGACGTTGACGACAGTCGCATCGTATCCCGCGGCGGCGACATCGTTGCGAATGACGCGGGCGGCCACCCTGGTTTCGACGCGACGATGGCGCCTCACCCTGTGTTTGACCACCTTCTCCGGATGCGCGAGCACTACGAGATCGGTGGGAGCCGCGTGCCGTGCGGTCACCCGTGTGCCGAACGTATACACGTCTCGCCCGAATATCATTTTTGCCTGGACGATGACCCCGGGTTGCAGCAGCTCATCATCCTCTGGCGCTGTCACGATCAGCGCACTTCCCCTGACGGTGCCGACATACGCAGTTTGCACCGAGTGTCTGTCCGCGCCCTCCACTGTGAGTTGCAAGCAATCCAGTGCCTGCGCCAGTGCGGGAAAGTCCACGGTGATTGCAGTAGCGGCGCTCGGCGCTGGACGATGGTTCGCGCTGGAAATCAGTATGCTGCGCGCAGAACCGCTCCCGTTTCGTGCCCCCGACCCGCTGTCGTCGCGATATGCACCGACATCGAAAAGGCGCTCAAGCTGCGCCTCAGAACTGATGCAGCAGCCCCGGTTCAGAAGCAGTCTGCCATTAGCCGTGTAAATCGAAAATCTGATGGGTGCACCCAGTTGTACGTCCCCTCTGCAGACTTGGACAAAGGCCATGGTGATCGACGGTATGAGTTGGACAAGTGGACTTCGCGCCGTTGCTTCGCGGCGGCTCGAATCATCGCGAGTCACCGGACTGTATCGCGGCACTTGAATCACAAACGTGCGCCAACGCTCTTCCGTCACACAAATTTCACGGACCCCGCTCCCTTTCCGAAGTCGATGCGCCCGGCCGCCCGCAATGATGTTTTCCGGGCTTGATGGAGCACAAAAGTTGCGGTACAGGGCCGCACCTGCTCCGTGCCCGTTCACCGCAACCCTAAATCCTGCCACTCAAAAGACACTTCGCTGGCGGCAGGCGGCTAGGATGAACTTCCGCCTGCCAGCGTGGCCAACGTCGATCGGGAAGGAGCAAAGAAGGTCGTACCGGTATGTGCCGTGGAGAAGTCCAGAAGCCTGTCGTATGCGCCCGCCGGTTCGCCAACGAACATCCGCTGCAGCATCTTCTCGATCACCCACAAATGCCGGGTGTATCCGATGAAGTAGGTGCCAAACTCGCCGTGGCCGGCGCGACCGAAAGGCATGTTGTCGCGCAAGATATCGTGCTCGTTGCCATCCTCATCGACGATGGTAGCCAGCGTCTTGTGCGACTTGCGTGGGGCATCGTCGTCATCGAGTTCGATATTGTCGATCTTGGTTCGGCCGACGATTTTCTCCTGCAAGTCGGTCGAGGTTTCGCCCCAAGCCGCAAGATCGTGCAGATATTTCTGCACCACGACGTAGCTACCACCAGCAAAGTCGGAATCTTCCTCGCCGACGAGCGCGAACTGACCGATCTCGTGTCCGACCGGGTTGGCAGTGCCGTCCACGAAGCCAAGCAGGTCACGAGCATCGAAGTATCTGAAACCCGAAACCTCGTCGATCATCGTCACCGCCGACCCGAGGGTTCGGAGCAGGATTCGCTCGAACTCAAAGCAGAAATCTGGCCGTTCGGCACGAATGTGAAAGAGGAGATCGCCTGGCGTAGCCGGCGCCTTGTGCCGCGTTCCTTCAATCGCGGCGAACGGCTTCAGTTCGCGAGGCTTCGTGGGCGCACCCATGCGATCCCACAGCGCGCTACCGATCCCGGCGATGCACGACAACCGGGCGGAGAGGTCGCGAAATCCTACGGATTTCACGAGGTCGTCGATCCCACCGAGCAAATCGCGAACCTTGGCGAGGGCGTCGGCCCCCTCGTTCACGCCGACCACGAGAAAGATCGCGGCCTGCGAAAGCGGTGCCTCGATACTCTGGGCGTCGATTGGCACCCGATCCCAAGCTTGTCCTGTCATATTCACTCCGTTGTTGTGACGCCGCAGCCGTGTCGACCACGGCCTGCGTGCTTCTAACCCTCTACCCCAGAAAGCAGACCATCCGACGCAATGGATCGCGATTCGAGCTTTACCCGCGGGACGCTCAAACGCAGACGTCCGGCGCGGCAATATAGCGCTGGCAGACGATCTAAAGCGGCCGCGTTTGCCATTGCGTGTATTGGGCGAACCCTAGAGGTTAGCGAAATCGCCGTCAAGTAGGACGGTCGGTGGCCCTTAAGGCGGCCTGCCGGCTTGCGCCGAACATTTCCTTACACCAGCTTCCATATTCAAACAAAGCGTGAACGCACGAACGCCCTTCGCGCTGCACTGAAAACCCCATGCATGCCCCATGCAACGTGCATTTGCACGCCCACGGGTGCCATGCAAAGCGGCGTCTTTCACGCGCGGGTTGTAACGGCTCCGTAAAACATGATCTTTCGTGGATGGGTAACTTCCCCACTGACACGCGGCGTCGCAGTTCCGCTTGCAGGCCGCAGCGCCGCGTGACCGTAGATCCATTGAAGGAGAAAGTATGAAAAAGCTGTTGGCAATCGCGGCGCTGGCCACCCTGAGCGCAACCCTGAGCGGATGTTGGTGGGGGCCGCCTCCGGGCTGGGGCGGCGGTCCCGGTGGCGGTGGCCCCGGCGGCGGCCATGGCGACGGTCCGCATGGCGCGATCGTGGTCCCGGGACATGTCGCGCAGGGCTGACGCGAACCGGCGCACAGTGTGAGTCGAAGAAGGACGGTCAGAAGCATGACCGCCCTTTTTGCGTCAGGCGGTGAAAATCATCGACACGACGAACCCGCCGTCGGCTGCATTGTCCGCATGAAAGACGCCGCCGTTGTATCGCACGAGTCGCCGCACGATCGCTAGACCGAGGCCGCAATGTGCGTCGCCGCTGCGGGCTTCGTCCAGTCGTACGAACGGTTGCAATGCGCGCTCCAGTTGCCCGCCCGGAATGCCGCCGCCGTGATCGCGAACCGTCAGCGTGTAGTGTCCGTTGTGCCGCGACGTCGAGATCTCGACCGGCGGTTCGCCGTACGTCAGCGCGTTCTCGATCAGATTAGTGAGTATCCGGTCGAGATCGACGAGCGGCAAGCCAAAGCCGTCGCCCGCCTGGAGGTCGAGGCGCACCAATGCGTCGTCGTCGAGACTATCGCCGTAATGGCGACGGCAATGCGCATTCACGCTCGTGGGCGGCGACCTGTCCGCGCTTTCGCGCGCGAAATCGAGAAACTGCGTGACGATGCGCGACAACGACTCCGCGTCGCGCAGAAAGCCGCTGCGGTTTGCTTCGTCCGGCAGCAAATCCGCGCGCACCTGCATCCGTGTGATGGGCGCACGCAAGTCGTGCGCGACGCCTGCGAGCATCACCGCCCTCTCCTGTTCGGCCCGTGCAAGCTCATGCACCATCCGGTTGAAATCGTCGATGAGTCCCTTCACTTCGCGCGGACCGCTCGCCGGCACGACCGGCGCGCGGTGCCCCAGACGAAACTCGCGCGCCGCAATCGCGAGGCGATGCAACGGCCGTTGCAAATGCCATGCACCGATCAGCGCAAGGATTACAGCGAACATCAGCATCATCGCGGACGCGCTGATAAAACGGCGCGCGGGCAGCATCGAACTCTCGAGTTTGAGCCAGCCTGCGTTGCCGGCATAACGCACCCAGACATTGCCGCTCTCCGGGTCCGCGACCACTGTGCTGCCTGGCGGCAGCTTCGCGCGCAACGCGTTCTGGAACGGGCCGGTCGTGTCCTGGCAAGGCGCGGGGCAGCCATACGGGATCGCATCGTCTGCGTTGATAACCGACACGCCGAGCGCCGCCGAGACCTGCGAAGCGGTAACCGCGCCGTCGCGCTGCGACTGAACGGCAAGCAGCAGCGCGCGCTGCGCGTGCCCCGTATCGATCTGGCCACGATCCCGGTCCACAAGCACGAGCGACGTGAGATGGACAATGACGATCAGACCGACCGTCATCAACGCGAGCTGGCCGAACAGCGTGTTAAAGGGATTTTTCATCGTCGCTGCTGCCGGGCACGAACATATAACCGATGCCGCGTACGGTCTGGATGCGTCTCGGGTTGGCGGGGTCGTCTTCGAGCAGCCGGCGCAGTCGCCACACGGGCACGTCGATACCGCGCTCGGTCACTTCAGAGTGCGGGCCATGCAACAGGTCGACGAGTTTCGATCGCGACAGCGTTTGCATAGGATGTTTCGCGAGCACTTCGAGCAACGCATATTCGCTGCCGGTCAGCTTGAGCGGCTCGTCCTTGCGAAACAGCGTACGGCTCGCAAAGTCGAGACGAAAGCTGCCGAAGCGCAGCGCTTCGCGCTTCTCCAGCGGCGCGGTGGCCGGCGCTGCCGGTTGTGCGTGCCGCCGCAGCACCGCATGAATGCGCGCGAGCAATTCCTGCGGCATGAAGGGCTTGCCGAGGTAATCGTCGGCGCCAAGCTCCAGACCGATCACCCGGTCTACGCCCTCCGCGCGGGCCGTCAGCATGATCACGGGGATCGTGTCGCCGCTCGCGCGTAGCTGCCGCAACGCGCTGAGGCCGTCCACGCCCGGCATCATCAGATCGAGCACGACGATGGACGGCCGTTCCCGTTCCAGCCGGCGCGCCAGCTGGTTGGCGTCGTGCAATACCGAGATTTCAATGCCGCGTTGCTGAAAGAAGGTTCGCAGCAGGTCGCGAAGGTCGGCGTCGTCGTCGACCAGTAACACCTGGATGGGCGTGTCTGACATGGCTGGGCCCTGCTCGATGATTACGTTCGCGGGCAGCGCAGCGCGCTCGCCCGTCGTAGCGAATATATCGAATCGCGCAACGTAGGCGGTTTCGGATTCTTCTGCAAGCTTACAGTCTATTACTGCGCCGCTCGCCATTTCCCCGCCACGCGTCCTCAAGCGACCGTTTGTGCGCGTTGCGTTACGGCTCGTAATGCTTGCCTAAGCCACCGTAAGACGTCTCTCATTACTCTCTGGCCCATCCGTTGCCGCTGGTGCGGCGTTGCGTGGGCTCCTATCGAACCGGCGACGCATGCCAGACGGTCCTTTGTCGAATTCAGTCGAAGGATGCCCAGAGCATGCCAACATTGTTCCACCCGTATGCATCGGTGGTGCGCGCACCCCGCTTCGCGCTTCTTGCCGCGACGCTTGTCGCCGCCACGCTGATGCTGGCGGCTTGCGGCGACAACGCGCCGCACGGTCCGCCGGAAACGACACCCGAGGTCGGTGTCGAAACCATCAAGCCCCATACCGTCGTCTCTAACACCGAACTGTCGGGCCGGCTGTCGGCCATTCGTGTCGCCGAAGTCAGACCGCAGGTCGAAGGCATCATCAGAAAGCGCCTGTTCACCGAGGGTTCGCAGGTCGCGGCCGGAGCAGTGCTTTATCAGATCGACGCAACCAGCTATCAGGCCACCTACGATCAGGCGATCGGCACGCTGGCAAAAGCTGTCGCAACCGCGAACGCCGCGCAAACCAAAGCCACGCGCTACGCCGAGCTATCGAAGATCCAGGGGGTGAGCCGTCAGGACTACGACGACGCCGTGGCCGCGCTCGAAGAGGCCAAGGCCGACGTGCTTGCAGACCGCGCCGCATTGAAAACCGCTGCGATCAACCTTGGCTACACCAAGGTCGTCGCGCCCATCTCGGGGCGCATCGGCAAATCGAATGTGACCGAAGGCGCGCTTGTCACCGCGGAACAAACCACTGCGCTCGCCACCGTGCAGGCGACGAGCGAGATGTATCTCGACGTCACGCGTTCTGCCGCCGACTGGCTGCGTTTGCAGAAGGAATTCGCGAGCGGCCAGTTGCAGCCGTCGGGCGCCGACGGCGCCGTAGTCCATCTCGTGATGGAAGACGGCAGCGCCTACTCACACGCGGGCAAGCTGCTGTTCTCCGACATCACCGTCGACGCTACGACCGGCTCCGTCACGCTGCGCTGCGTGTTTCCGAACCCGGACGCCGTGCTGCTGCCCGGCATGTTCGTGCGCGCGCGGCTCGAGGAAGGCGTGAACCACCAGGCGATCACGGTGCCGCAAATCGCGGTCTCGCGTGCGTCCGACGGTTCGGCCAGCGTGCTCACGGTCGGCGCGGACAACAAGGTCGCGCAAACGCCCGTTACCGCGGATACCGCGTCGGGCTCGGACTGGATCGTCACGGACGGCCTGAAGGCAGGCGACCGCGTAATCGTGAGCGGCTCGCAGCAGGCGCGCACCGGCGCGGTCGTGAAGCCGGTCGAGATGCCGGCGGCGCCCGGCGCGCCCGCCACCGCAGAGAGCGCAGCCGCCGCGTCCGCCGCCCACAGCTAAAGCGAGAATCTCATGGCAGGTTTCTTTATCAACCGACCGATCCTCGCGTGGGTTATCGCCATTGTCATCATGATGATTGGCGGCGCTTCCATCGAGACACTACCGGTCGAGCAATATCCGAGCGTTGCGCCGGCTTCCGTGCAGATCACGGCGACGTATCCGGGTGCGTCCGCGGAAACCGTCGCGACGACCGTAACGCAGGTGATCGAGCAGAAACTGAGCGGCATCGACCATCTGCTCTATATGTCGTCGACGAGCAGTTCGGTCGGTCAGGCGCGCATCACGTTGACGTTCCAGCAAGGCACCAACGCAGACATCGCGCAGGTCCAGGTGCAGAACAAGGTCGAGCAAGCGACCTCGTCGCTGCCCGAGACCGTCCAGGAGCAAGGCGTTCAGGTCGCAAAGGCGGCCAACTCGTTCCTGATGATCGTGTCGCTCTCGTCGAGCGACAACAGCATGAGTTCCATCGACCTCGGCAACGTCATCGCGACGCAGATCGAAGACCCGCTCACGCAGATCGACGGCGTCGGCGACGTCACGCTCTTCGGCGCGCAGCACGCCATGCGCATCTGGCTCGATCCGGTGAAACTGCAGGCAGTCGGCCTCGCCACCAGCGACGTCACCACAGCAATCACAAATCAGAACGTGCAGCTTTCCGTCGGCCAGATCGGCGGCTCGCCGTCGACTAAAACGCAGGCACTGAACGCGACGATTTCCGCGTCCAGCCTGCTGACCACGCCTGAGCAATTCGGCGCGATCCTGCTGCGCGTGAATAGCGACGGTTCGAAGGTGATGTTGAAGGACGTCGCGCGTATCGAGGTCGGCGCCGACGACTACAGCACCGACTCGCGTCTGAACGGCAAGCCCGCCGCATCGCTCGCGGTCAAGCTCGCAAGCGGCGCGAACGCCATGAGCGTGGCCAAGGCTGTGCGCGCGAAGCTCAACGAATTGAGTCCGCAACTGCCGCGCAATGTCGTCGTCGACTACCCGTACGACACCACGCCGTTCGTGCGCATCTCGATTGAAGAAGTGGTCAAGACGCTGATCGAAGCGGTGCTGCTTGTCTTCGTCGTGATGTACATGTTCCTGCAGAATCTGCGCGCCACACTGATTCCGACGATCGTGGTGCCCGTCGCCCTGCTCGGCACGTTTGGGGTCATGTCGGCGGTGGGCTTCTCGATCAACGTGTTGTCCATGTTCGGCATGGTGCTGGCAATCGGCTTGCTGGTGGACGACGCGATTGTGGTAGTGGAAAACGTCGAGCGCTTGATCGCGGATGAAGGTCTCTCGCCTATCGAAGCCACGCGCCGTGCAATGGAGCAGATCACCGGCGCGCTGATCGGCATCACGACCGTGCTGATCGCCGTGTTCATTCCGATGGCGTTCTTCTCCGGAACGACGGGCGCGATTTACCGGCAGTTCTCGATCACGATCGTTGCGGCGATGCTGCTCTCCGTGTTTCTTGCGTTGACGCTCACGCCCGCGCTGTGCGCGACGCTGCTCAAGCGCTCCGACGTCGAGCATCACCCGAAGCGCGGCTTGCTCGGCTGGTTCAACCGCGTGCTCTCGCGCGGCACGGACCGCTACGATTCGGCGGTCGCGCACGTAATCGGCAAGCCGATGCGCTACATGGCGATTTACGTGTTGATCGCGGGGGTAGTCGCGCTGCTGTTCATGAAGCTGCCGTCGTCGTATCTGCCTGACGAAGACCAGGGAACCATCATCACGTCGGTCTCCGCACCGGTCGGCACGCCCGCCTCGCAGACGCTGGAAGTGGTGAAGAAGGTCGAGGACTACTATCGCAGCCAGCCAGAAGTGGACCAGCTCATTACGCTGACGGGCTTCAGTTTCAACGGCTCGGGACAGAACAATGCGCTCGCCTTCGTCAAGTTGAAGGACTGGAGCGCGCGGCGCGGTAGCAACGGGTCGGCGGCTGCGGTGATACAGCGCGCGAACATGCACTTCGCCGCGTCGCACGAGGCGCAGATTTTCGCGGTCAATCCGCCGGCCATTCAGGAACTCGGCACGCAGAGCGGCCTCGACTTCGAACTGGAGGACCGCGCGGGCCAGGGCCACGACAAGCTGATGGCCGCGCGCCAGCAATTGATGGCGCTCGCGGCCAAAGACAGCGCGTTGTCCGGGATGCGGCCAGGCGGTCTGGAAGACACGCCGCAGTTCCATGTCGACATCGACCGTGAAAAAGCGAGTGCGCTCGGGCTTTCCATTGCCGATGTGAACGACACGCTGCAGACGGCGTTTGGCTCGTCGTACGTGAACAACTATGTCGATACCGGGCGCATCCAGAAGGTGTACGTGCAGGCCGATGCCCCGTACAGGATGATGCCGTCCGACGTGGGACGCTGGTATGTGAAATCGGGCACGACGAGCAGCGCGTCTGGCAGCACATCCAGCAGCAGTTCCGCAAGCAGCACCACAAGCAGCACCAGCATCAGCACGACCAGCGGCTATGACGGCCAGATGGCGCCGTTCTCAGCATTTGCGACGGGCAAGTGGACGTTCGGCCCGCCGCAGATCGAACGCTTCAACCGCACGCTTGCGATGGAAATGACGGCTCAGACCGGCGTAAATGCCAGCACCGGGGAGGCGATGGCGGCCGTGGATGCGCTCGTGAAAAAACTGCCGGCGGGCTATGGCATCGACTGGACGGGGCAGTCATATCAGGAGCGCATGGCCGGTTCGCAGGCTATCTACCTGTATGCGATTTCGTTGATCGTCGTGTTCCTCTGTCTTGCGGGCTTGTATGAAAGCTGGTCCATTCCGATCGCGGTGATTCTCGTGGTGCCGCTCGGCGTGCTGGGCGCGGTGCTCGGCGCGCATATCCGCGGCCTGTCGGACGACATCTATTTCAAGGTCGGTCTTCTCGCGACGATCGGGCTCTCCACGAAAAACGCAATTCTGATCGTCGAATTCGCAAAAGACCTGCAAGCGCAAGGTCGCAGCCTGATCGAGGCGACCATCGAAGCTGCGCGTTTGCGTCTGCGTCCGATTCTGATGACGTCGCTCGCCTTCGTGTTCGGCGTGTTGCCGCTTGTCATCAGCACGGGCGCCGGGTCGGCGAGCCGGCATGCGATCGGCACCGGTGTGATGGGCGGCATGATCGCCGCCACGGTTCTCGCGATCTTTTTCGTCCCCGTGTTCTTTGTGGTCGTGCGCCGTGTGTTCGGCGAGCACGGCGACGCCAGGCAACAGGAAGGTGTTGAATGATGAAACTCAAAGTCGGTGTATGCGCGGTCGCATGCGTGGCCGCATTCGCGCTCGCGCTGCTGACGGGCTGCACGCTCGATCCGCACTACGTTCGGCCCGCCGCGCCTGTTCCGGCAGCCTATCCGGAAGGCGACGGATATGAGAGCACGACCGCGGCGAAAGCCTCGGCCGATGCGGGCACGAGCGCATCTCTAACGGAGTCTGCAACGACGGCGAACACGGCACCGCTCGCGGTCGACACCGCATGGCGCAGATTCTTCCGCGACGAGCGTCTGCAACGATTGATCGAAATCGCGCTCGCCAACAATCGGGATCTGCGCGTCGCGGCGCTGAATGTCGCCGAATACGAAGCCCAATACCGGATCACGCGCGCTGCCCTTGCGCCGTCCATCACGGCAAGCGGCAACATGACTCGCGAGCGCACGCAAGGAGCGATTGCAAGTTCGAGCGATGTCAGCGTCGGCACGACGTCATGGGAAATCGATTTCTTTGGACGCCTGCGCAGCTTGAAGCGCCAGGCGCTGGAAAACTACCTCGCAACAGATGCATCGCGGCAAAGCACGCAAATCAGCTTGATCGCGACGGTCGCGACCGACTATCTGACGTTACTCGCGGACGAGCGTCTGCTGCAATTGACAGAAGACACCGTCAAGTCGGATCAGGCCACCTACGACGTCACGAAGCGCGTGCAGGAACTCGGCAACGCATCGCTCCTCGACGTGCAGCAGGCGCAGAACTCGCTCGCGAGCGCAAAGGCGAATCTCGCGTCGTACCGGCGCGCTGTCGCGCAAGACCGCAACAACCTCACGGCCGTGCTCGGCGCGCCGATTCCCGACAACCTGCCTCCCGCGCGGCAGTTCGACGACGAGTCAATGTTCGCAGACATCGGTGCAGGCGTTCCGTCGCTGCTGCTCACCCGTCGGCCGGACATCGTGCAGGCAGAGCATGCGTTGAAGGCGGCGAACGCGAACATTGGTGCGGCGCGCGCCGCGTTCTTCCCGAAGATCGAACTGACGGCGACGGCAGGTACGTCGAGTTCGACGCTGTCGAATCTGTTCAAGGCTGGCACCGGCGCGTGGGCGTTCGCGCCGAGCGTATCGGTGCCTATCTTCGATTACGGCAGCAACAAGGCATCGCTCGATGTCGCCAGAATCGAAAAGCAGATCGAGGTCGCCGACTACGAAAGCGCCATCCAGACGGCGTTTAAAGAGGTGTCGAATGCGCTGACGGCGCGGGCTACTTATGTGGATCAGATCAAGGCGGACCGCGAGTACGTGGCTTCGGCGCAGAACTACTACACGCTTGCGGAGGCGCGCTACAAGACAGGTACGGACAGCTTCCTCACCTTCCTCGACGCGCAGCGCACGCTCTACGCTGCGCAGCAACAACTCGCCACCGATATTCTCTCGCGGCAGTCGAATCTCGTGACGTTATACAAGGTGTTGGGCGGTGGCTGGGAGGGCTGACCCCGCGCATGTGCACGGCTGGCCGCCAGCAGAAAGCCTGGACGGGTTTTCAGGGCGGTAACTTTCGCTGAAACGGAACCGACATACACAGGAATTGCATAACATAACCACGACGCCGTCGTTCCGTTCGGATTGCCCCGCCTTCATAGAAACGCGCTTTACGCTGGCGATGTTCGAAAAGCCGGACGAGCCGCCAACACAAGCGCGCTGGAACTTCAAAATGCACGACGGCTCATGACAACCTCGTCCATTTGTTCGAGTCGAAGCGTCGTCCCATATAACCAGTCGTTTCGCTTGACGACGATTCAGACTTTAAAACAACTCACCGTCAGCAAACACCACGGCTGAATCCAATCGCTAAAAGCATGATCTCGCGCAAATGCGTCGGACCAAAGTCTTATTGTTTCTCCATGTGAACTCCCCCACATTGGTACAGAAAGCCGCGAGTCGGCAATCGGGACAATGTGCGCCATGAGCAGGTCTTGTACTGCATCCGTAACTGGCGCAGAGATCGGATCATTACCTCCCCAATTAATGGAGGTGCACGATGAGCACAGAGATCGGCACGTTCGGCGTTCACTCCGAAGCAGGCAGATTGCGCAAAGTGATGGTGTGTTCGCCCGGCCTCGCGCACCAGCGCCTGACTCCGAGCAATTGCGATGATTTACTGTTCGACGACGTCATCTGGGTAAGCCAGGCGAAACGTGATCATTTCGACTTCGTCACGAAGATGAGAGAGCGCGGCGTCGATGTCGTCGAGATGCACAACCTGTTGACTGAGACGGTCCGCAGCCCCGAAGCTTTGAAATGGCTGCTCGACCGGAAGATCCGCACGGACACCGTAGGTGTGGGCCTCGCTGGCGAAGTGCGCCAATGGCTAGAATCGCTTGAACCCCGTAAGCTGGCTGAGTTTCTCATTGGTGGCGTAGCCGCCGAGGACATGCCGGAGACCGGCGAAGGCGACGCACTCAGAATGTTCCGCCAGTATCTCGGCTACTCGAGTTTCGTACTCGCTCCATTGCCTAACACACTGTTCACACGCGACACCACATGCTGGATTTACGGCGGTGTCTCGCTAAACCCAATGCATTGGCCTGCGCGTCGTCAGGAAACACTACTGACCACGGCGATCTACAAATTCCATCCAGACTTCGCAGGCGGGGACTATCAGGTCTGGTATGGCGATCCTGACAAGGACCATGGCTTCGCAACGCTTGAAGGCGGAGACGTCATGCCAATCGGCAATCGCACTCTGCTTGTCGGCATGGGAGAGCGCACGACACGGCAGGCCATCGGCGAACTGTCGCTCGCACTGTTCGCGAAGGGTGCAGTCGACCGCGTCATCGTTGCAGGCATGCCAAAATCGCGCGCCGCGATGCATCTCGATACCGTTTTCAGCTTTTGCGACCGTGACCTTGTCACGATCTTCCCCGATGTCGTCCGGCAGATCGTCGCCTTCTCGATACGTGCAGAGGAAGCGACAGCGTCGTCAATCAAGGTTCATCGAGAAGAAAAGCCCTTCCTGGACGTCGTCGCTGAAGCCCTCGGACTCCAGAAGCTGCGTGTCGTCGAGACCGGCGGCAACACTTTCGCGGCCGAGCGGGAACAGTGGGACGACGGCAACAACGTGGTCTGCATTTCGCCCGGTGTCGTGGTTGGCTACGACCGGAACACCTATACGAATACCCTGCTTCGCAAGGCCGGAGTGGAAGTAATCACCATTACAGCGGGCGAACTCGGACGTGGTCGTGGAGGCGGTCATTGCATGACGTGTCCGATCAGTCGCGATCCTATCGACTAGCAGACAGGTCCCTATCGCCCTGCTCACCTACCTCGCTCCCATTCACCGACATGGAGAAGCATCATGGCCTTCAATTTGCGCAACAGAAGCCTGCTGAGTCTGCTGCACCACTCGACCCGTGAATTGCGCTACTTACTCGACTTGTCGAGAGATCTGAAACGTGCGAAGTACACTGGGACCGAACAGCAGCATCTGAAAGGCGTCAACATCGCACTGATCTTCGAAAAGACGTCCACACGTACACGGTGCGCATTCGAAGTCGCCGCCTACGATCAGGGTGCGAACGTAACCTATATCGATCCAAATTCTTCGCAGATCGGCCATAAGGAAAGCATGAAGGATACCGCGCGCGTTCTCGGCCGGATGTATGACGCGATTGAATACCGCGGCTTCAAGCAGGAAATCGTCGAAGAGCTGGCGCGGTTCGCGGGCGTTCCTGTCTTCAACGGTTTAACGGATGAGTATCACCCGACCCAGATGCTCGCTGACGTCCTCACGATGCGGGAAAACACCGACAAGCCGCTCACGTCGATAAGCTACGCCTACCTGGGCGACGCCCGTAACAATATGGGGAACTCGCTGTTGATGATCGGCGCGAAGTTCGGCATGGACGTGAGAATCGCCGCCCCGCGATCACTATGGCCCGCCGATGAGCATGTGGCGCTGTGCCGCCAGTTCGGCGACGAGACAGGCGCGAGAATAACGCTTACCGAAGATCCGAAGGCGGCCGTCAAGGGCGTCGACTTCGTACACACGGATGTCTGGGTCTCGATGGGAGAGCCCGTGGAAGCATGGGGCGAACGCGTGAAGGCGCTGCTGCCCTATCAGGTCAACATGGAGTTGATGAAGGCCACAGAAAACCCGCAGGCCAAGTTCATGCATTGTCTTCCAGCTTTCCATAACAGCGAGACGAAGGTCGGCAAGCAGATCGCCGCGCAATACCCCGCTTTGGCCAATGGCGTCGAAGTAACGGAAGAAGTTTTCGAGTCGCCGCTGAATATCGCGTTCGAGCAGGCCGAGAACCGGATGCATACAATCAAGGCAATTCTCGTCTCGACCCTCGCAGATTTGTGATGCGCTCGCGCAAAACCGAGCGAAGCATGGGCAACGCGAGTTGCATCGAAAAGACGATCTACAACGCAGCTTGCGAGGTAAGCGATCATGCGAATAGTCATTGCATTAGGCGGTAATGCGTTATTGCGCCGTGGCGAGCCGATGACCGCGGAGAACCAGCGCGCCAACGTTCGGATCGCAACCGAACAGATCGCGCAGATCGTCGCACAGAACGAGATAGTCATCGCTCACGGCAATGGGCCACAAGTGGGCCTGCTTGCGCTGCAAGGCGCGGCCTATCGCGAGGTCGATACGTATCCGCTCGACGTGCTCGGTGCGCAGACCGAAGGCATGATCGGCTATCTGATCGAACAGGAGCTCGGCAATCTTCTTCCTTATGAAATTCCGTTCGCAACGCTCCTGACTCAGGTTGAAGTGGATCGCAACGATCCTGCATTTCAGCGTCCCACGAAGCCGATCGGGCCGGTTTATACGAAAGAGGAAGCTGAAAAGCTCGCGGCAGAGCGTAACTGGAGCATCGCACCGGATGGCGACAGGTTTCGCCGGGTCGTCGCCAGTCCGCGTCCGAAGCACATCTTCGAAATCCGGCCGATCAAATGGCTTCTGGAACGCGGGACCATCGTCATCTGCGCGGGCGGCGGCGGAATTCCTACCGTGTACGACGACGACCACAAGCTCAACGGCGTTGAAGCCGTGATCGACAAGGATCTCTGTTCAGCGCTGCTTGCAGAAGAACTCGACGCGGACATGCTGATCATTGCGACCGATGTCGACGCCGCTTACATCGACTGGGATAAACCCAGTAGAAAAGCAATCTCGCGCGCAAATCCGGACGATCTCGATCAGCTCGGCTTTGCAGCCGGATCAATGGGGCCAAAGATCATGGCAGCGGCCGAATTCGCCAGGAATACCGGTCGCGACGCGGTGATCGGCGCGCTGCCTGACATTGTCGCGATTACCCGCCGTCAGGCGGGAACGCTGATCAGCACCGCTCAAAAGGGAATCGAGTATTACGAGTGAGCTTACGGGGCTGAGCGACAGCCCCGCGCGCACGTCGCGTGTACACGCGAATTCAAGCCTCGCACCTGGAGACGTACGGTTCACCTCGATGCGTCTACTCGGGTAACGCCACTATACTGAAGAACCTTAGCGCATCCTGATCGGGCTGGCCGAACCACGCGGTATAAAGGTCTCGGAATCCAGTAGAAACAAACAACCTGCTCAAGGTTCGATCAACTACCAGACGCAGATCATCTTCGCCTTGTGCGAGGCCGATTGCCACCGGCGCGTAAGTGAAGCGCCGGTCGAGCACGGTCACCTGGTCGCCAAAAGGCGCGCGGGTCGCGGCAGCAAGCAGGATCGAACGTTCCGCGAACATGACGTTGGCCTTGCGGTCGACTACATTTCCGATCCCGGCGTCTACGTTCGACACAGGCACAATTTTCGCCGGAATTTCGAGTTGCGCGAGCTTCGTCGCGACCCAGCGCTCTGTCGCCGATCCGGCGACCACGGAGATCGTTTGAGCGGACAATATCTGCGCAGGCGTCGCGCGCCACAGCGGCCTTGCAGATGCGTGCCCAAGGGTAAGGACTTCCTTCAATGCAGGCGGCGCGTCCGCGCGAACCATCGCGCCGAGCCCGCCCGGATACGTGGGGATCGAGAACGCAATCTGCTTACGACCCGTGAGCGTATCGGCCTCGCCGCACAAGAGGTCGACGCGATGCTCCTGCACGGCGACAAAGCGCTCCTGCGGTGTCACCGGCACCCACTGGACCGATAAAGCTGCTAGCTTGAGTTCACTCTTTACCTGCGCGGCAATTCTCTCGCAAAGCGCGACCGTGTAGCCCGCCGGATGACCCGCGTTGTCCCGATAGGAAAAAGGCTGCGAGTCCACCGAATAACCCAGATTGATTTTCCCGGACTGGCCGATTCGCGCTAACGCGCCGCGCTGCGCGGGTGACGCGCTGGCCACCGCTTCCGCAGCGCGAGCCGGACGCGGGCTGAGGATCGCTTGCGCCACTATAGCCAGCATCAGCATGGCTGCTGTCGCAGCACCCGCGCGGAGCGCGCTCCCACGGACCGAGAAGCGCATCGCAATGAAGCCGAACACGATGTAGCCGATTGCCATGACCAGCATGCCGCCGAGCACGGCGTCCTTGCCGGCCGCATAAAGCGCATATACGGAGTAGATCATCGCTATTACCGCAACAACAGCATTGCGTCGATAGACATGAGCGCTCACCTGTGCGTCACGCATCATCGCGAACAAGGCAGACATCGAGATGATGTAGGGCAGCACGTTCGTTACCACCGCCAGATTGACTAGAGCCTCGAATTGCTGGCTCAGGTTCGGGGAAATGGTAGAGAGTGCCATCAACGATTGCACAACGCCCATGATGACCATCCCGGCGATCGGCGCCCCCATTCGATTGGCCTTGCTAAATATCTTGGGAAACATCTGCGAATCCGCCGCATCCTTGGCGGTCTGAGCCAAGGTGAACTGCCAGCCCAGCAATGAACCCACGCAAGCCATCGCCGCTAGTGCCATCACAACAGAGCCGACGAGCGGATTGAACATTTTCGCGAAAGCCAGGCCGAACGGGCCGGCCGATTTCGCGAGCTCCGCTCCCGGCACAATGCCTTGTATTACCGCGGTGGACAGAATATAAATGGCCGCCGCGCCCAATGTGCCGAACAGACTCGCGAGCGGAACATCGCGCTTCGGGTTTTCCACTGCGGATGAATTCTGCACTGCCGACTCCATACCGAGGAACGCCCACAGCGTCAGCGAAATGCTCGACCCCATGCCCTGCGAGAGTCGCAATCCGTTAGGGTTCCATGCGGCGCCGAAGATCGCGCTGCTAAACCAGAACCACCCGAACACCGAGATAAAGCCCACCGGCAGAATGACGCCCCAGACCGTCACAGAGCCCAGGCGACCCGTTAGTTTCGGGCCGCCGAAATTCGCCGCGGTTGTGATCCACAGGAGCGCGATTACGCCAATACACGTCGCAATCGGCGTCGACGTGAGCACCGGAAAGAACGCGGACAGATACCCGAGCGCGGAGCTTGCAACGGCGACGTTGGCAATGGCGAGCGACAGGAAATACAGAAAGAACACCTGGAAGTAGCCGGGTTTGCCATACGCGTCCTCGGCATAGGCGGCCATGCCCCCGGCCCGTTGATTGAGAATTCCGGCTTGCGCGAAGCCATACGCGATGGCCATCGACCCGAGCGCCGTTACGATCCAGGAGAGCAGCGAGATGGCGCCGACCTTCGCCATATTAGCCGGCAGCATGATGATGCCGGAGCCCATCATATTCACCGTGACGATGAACGTCAGCTGCACGACGTTCATCTTCTTCTGCTGTTCGGCCATGGCGCACCTCTCTCTACAGTCACGTTAGAACACTATTCGCGAACCACATACGTATAAAAGCGGATCCGTCCGTTCTCCCGTTCCTGAAAGACCCCTTGCACTTCATAGTTGAAGCCTGGGAAACGATTGAATGACTCCTGGAACGCCATGAAGTAGTCGAGCATGGGTTGCGCACGTGCGTCCCAGCGTTCGCCGGGCAGCACGACACCGATTCCCGGTGGGTAGATCAAGGCTAACGTCGCTGAGATGCGGTTCTGCGCAGTATCCAGAGGAATGTAGTCCACGTCGTTTGCGACTAGCGCCTCGTACGCGTTCTCGGCGGACATCGCGAGTTCCGGGAAACTCGATGCCCTGAAGCATTTGCGTTGCAGGTCCTTTACGTTCGCCTCCCGATAGAAACTATGCATTTCGTTGCATACTTCGCGGAGGGTGAGATCCCCGTAGCGCTGTGCATGGGAAGCATGGAGCGTGGGCAATGCCTCGCCGAGTAAGGCGTCACGGTCCCAAAGGTTCTTGAACTTGACGAGCTTTGCAATCAGCGTGTTCAGCTTGCTTTCATCCTCGGCGGGGGTCATAAGAAACAGGATGCTATTCAGGTCGCATTTTTCGGGCACCACGCCTTCTTCACGCAGATAGTTGGCGACCACCGTCGCGGGAACGCCGAAGCTTAGGTAGTCACCTGTATTGCGATCGATTCCCGGCGTCAACAGCGTGAGCTTGTTCGGATCGACCATTGCATAACCTTCCGCATAGCCCCCGTAGCCATGCCACGCGGCCTTCGGATCAAAGGTCCAGCATTGCTGTTCGCGCTTGATCACTTCGGTAGGAATGCTTTCCCAGGCAGCGTTTTCCACGTTCCCGATAAACGGCGAATCCTTGATGCTGACGAGGTCCGGTACGAAAGGATCGAAAAACCACTGCTCCTGCGTCGACCTGCCTGTGGACATGTAATGTTGTTTGAATTGGCGGAATTTCTTGCGTGCGTCGATGCCAAGTTCAATGCAACGGTCCCACAGTACCTCGCCGGCTTTTCCCTCATGAACCTTGGCATTCACGTCGAGCGACGCGAAAAGTGGGTAAAAAGGCGAGGTGGACGCATGAATCAGGAACGACTCGTTAAACCGCTTATGCTCGATGTAGCGCTTCTGCCCGCGTATATGCTCGTCGCGCTTATGTATCTGCGACGCCTGTGAAAAGCCAGCGCCTTGTTTATGCACCGACTGCGTAGAAAACAGTCCGGGCAAGTCAGGAGTCAGCCGCTGGATGCGCATAGGGCTGTAATTCTCGTAAAGCGGATGGAACGCGTTGTAGCCGATCCATGCCTCGTCCCAGAGCACGTAATCGCACAGGTGCCCGATCCTGTCGAGTACCTTGCCGACGTTGTAAATCGTTCCGTCGTAGGTCGCGAGCTGGATGCACGCGAGTCGAAACGGACGCTCCGATCTGTGCCGCTCCGGGTCCTTCACTAGCGGATTGAGGCGGATCTGCTCGCGGAGATAGCTTTCATCCCACGCCTCCCAATCGACCGCGCCAATCATGCCGAAGGGATTTCGCGCCGTGGGTAGAAAGACAGGAATTGCCCCCGCCTGAACGAGCGCGCCCTGATGAATGGACTTGTGATTATTGCGGTCGAATAGAACCAGATCGCCGCGCCTGAGCACAGCGCCCGTGACGACCTTATTCGACGTGCTAGTGCCATTGAGGACAAAGTAGGTCCTATCCGCACCGAAGACCTGGGCCGCATGCTTCTGCGCGTCGGCCGCAGCACCCTCGTGAATCAGCAGGTCGCCAAGATTGACGTCCGCGTTACATAGATCGTTTCGAAAAATGCTTTCGCCGAAAGTCTTGAAGAACAACTGTCCAGCTGGAGATTTTCGGAAGAACTGCCCGCCTTGATGCCCAGGGCAGTCGAACGCGATGGTCGCCTGGGCGTCATACGCCGCGAGACCGCCGAAGAACGGCGGCAACAGACTCATGCCGTATCGAACGATGCTGCCTATAACCTGCTTGGCGTAGAAAGCCGGCGTCTGCTGCCCGAGGTAAATGTAGCCATCCACTTCACCAAGTCCCTCGGCAACGGCCAGATCGGATATCCGATGTGAATCGCCTAGCGCCCACAACGGCGTATTGAAGCCAAGCGCGCGTACGTCTAGCGCGAGTTTTCTCGCCGCGGTGAGACGTTCGCCGTCCACCAGCGCAATATAAGCGCCCACGTCTGCGTCTTCGCTGACATCGCGCGCAAACGTTCCTCGCACTTCCACTGTATAACCTGCTTCGCGAACATGGTCGAGCAGCGTTCGCGTCTCGACGTTTTCCATGTCGACGATCGCAACTACTTTCAGCAACTTCTGGAACGGTATAGGGATCGTCGGCGTCTTGATTGAACGGGGAAGCATCGCCCGGCCCTCCGGTTGTCCGCCACCCATGCAATACGTCTGTGTGGAAAAGCGGCGCGTCTGCGCGCAAGTGTTCGTGACTTAGCGCCGCGAACACTCATCGTCATCATTAGAAGAACACAGAATTCAGTTTGATATGAATCAGACTTTGGTCCTACACATCGGGGCGCCGCTATGCAAGACGCGCGAGCCCAATGCAGCGGCTGCCGAGTGACGCATTTAATAACTTACATCCATACGACCTTGGTCCGATGGCAGCTTCGATAGACGCATGATTTTCTATCGATGTATGCGGCGCGTACGCACGAGGCTGCTGCCCAGATTCCTCACGTCCCCGCGTCGTCGCCCGAAGGAGAATTCCATGTCCACTTCCCTAACCTTTTTGCGCGCGAAGTTTCCCGTCCTGATCGTCGACCAGGAATTGAACGCAGAGAACGCAGGCGGCCGGGCGATTCGCGACATCATTGACGGCCTGACTTCCCGCGGTCTCAAGGTGATCACGGCTAGCGACTTTACGGACGGTGCTGCACGGATCGTTTCGCATCCGGAGATCGGCGTGATCGTCATGAACCACAGTACGATCGCGCAAATCCCCTCCGAAGACATGGTGCGAGCCGTGAAGCGCTTCCGCGGTCGCTATCCCGGCGTCGGCATTTTTCTCGACTCGTCAATCGATGTGCTGGAGACCGTGCCGGTCGAACTCGTCGCGCAACTCACCGGCTTCATTTACAAGCTTGAAGACACCGCCGCGTTTATTGCGGGGCGCCTCGAAGAATCTTTGGATACCTATTTGAGCACTCTGCTGCCGCCGTTTTTCAAGGAGTTAATGGAGCACACCGAAAAGTACAAGTACTCGTGGCACACGCCCGGACACTCCGGTGGCGTAGCATTCCTGAAATCGCCAGTCGGAAGAGCATTTTTCGACTTCTTCGGCGAGTCCACGTTTCGCTCGGACTTATCGGTGTCCGTGCCGGAGCTCGGATCGCTGCTCGAACACACGAGCGTCGTAGGCGAGGCAGAGAGAGAAGCCGCGCTCAACTTCGGAGCTGATCGCACCTACTTCGTCACCAACGGTACTTCCACTTCGAACAAGATGGTGTGGCACGGCTGTGTGTCGCGCGGCGACGTGGTGATAGTCGACCGCAATTGCCACAAATCTATTTTGCATTCGCTGATCATGACCGGATCTATACCGGTGTATTTCCGCCCAACGCGAAATCCGTACGGCATCATTGGTCCGATACCCGCGGCTGAGTTCACCGTGGAAGCCGTCCAGAAGAAAATCGACGAGTCGCCGCTGATCGCCGACAAAAAGAGCAAGCCGCGGCTGGCCGTCGTAACCAATTCGACTTACGACGGTCTCTGTTATAACGCAGTAGCGATCCGCACGATGCTTGCGCACCAGGTCGAGGTACTGCACTTCGACGAGGCGTGGTTTGCCTATGCCAGGTTCAGTCCGTTTTATGAAAATCGTTATGGGATGGCAGCAAGCGCGAATCCACAGGCGGGTGAGCCTGTTACGTTTGCGACGCAATCCACGCACAAGTTGCTGGCAGCACTGTCGCAGTCGTCCATGATTCATGTAAAAAACAATGCGGAGGGGAGCTATTCACACGCCCGCTTTAACGAAGCGTACATGATGCACACGTCGACCTCACCGCAGTACAGCATCATCGCCTCTTGCGACGTCGCGGGAAGGATGATGGCAGGCGGCGCGGGCCGCGCACTAATCGAGGACGCGATCGCCGAAGCGGTCGCCTTTCGCAGAAAGATCGCGCAGACATATCGGACCATGTCTGAAAATGGCGACTGGTTCTTCGGCGCATGGCAACCCGCGCAAATCGCTGACAGCAGAGCCGCGAAGACAGGACCACTCGCGCCTATCGACGTCGATCGGGAAGACTTCGTTCTGAAAGCCGGGGATTCGTGGCATGGCTTCACACACGTAACACCAGATCATTCGATGCTCGACCCGATCAAAGTAACCGTTCTCACACCGGGGGTGGATCCTCACGGGGAGTTGCAGGCACAAGGTATTCCCGCGGCGCTCGTGAGTCGCTACTTGTGGGGCCGAGGAATAGTTGTCGAGAAGACCGGCCTCTATTCTTTCCTGGTGCTTTTCTCCATCGGAATCACGAAGGGCAAGTGGGGCACTCTTCTCGCCGAGATGTTCCGCTTCAAGGAACTGTACGACACCAATGCGCCGCTAGACCGCGTATTCCCGGATCTTGTCAAACAGCATCCGGCCGCATATGAAGGTGTCAGTCTTAAGACGCTTGCCGCGCGAATCCACGACTTCTATCGTGAATTCGGCACACTGAAACTCATGGGCGACATTTATACCGACTTGCCCACTCAGGTTGTGCTGCCTTGCGACGCATACGACAAACTGGTGCGTAACGAAGTTCAGATGGTCCCGCTAAATGATCTCGCAGACCGCATTGCAGCTGTAATGCTGGTGCCTTACCCACCCGGCATTCCCGTCATCATGCCGGGCGAGCAGTTCGACAAACCCTCGGTACTCGCCTATCTGCGAAATTGCTACGAGCAGCAAGCAAGGTTCCCCGGCTTCGAGACAGAGATTCACGGGCTCGAAATGGTGCGTGAAGGAGACTCCATTCGCTACGACGTCTGCTGTGTTAAATGACTAATGCCAGTCGCGCGGCGACAAGGCGTAAGTGGCCCAAGTCGCCATTAATCCAGACTCGCTGCTTCGCACGATAGTTGCGAGCATCGCCCTCAGCGTCGAAGCGTCCTGAGGCGCTCAATCGCGTGACGCGTCACGACTGACGCGAAGGGGGTATGCCAGCAACATGCAAGGCCATCGTGGCCGCGTGGCACTATGTCACGACGGTTTCCCTATTGAGTCGGCCCTGAACAATTCGGTTCTCGTGCCATTCGCGTTACGCCGGCACTTCGGTGGCAGTGTGGCAGTTGAACAGGGCAACGAGAACGAAGACACAAAGAAGCCGCAGCTTCCTCAGGATCATCCGGAAGTTGTGACCGGCGCCGCACAGCACCGCGTGCATCGCATCGCCGAGCGCGCCTTTGAGCCAGTTGCGATCAAGTTTTCCGTCTGTCTTCATGTGACCGATGGCTGGCTCGATTGCGCTGCGTCGCCTGATCATCGCTCGTAGTCCGCGTGTGATGCCACGCCGCAACCCCGGGTGATAGATCTTCACGCCATCGACGGCGACACCCTTGTAGCCGCGATCGACGATGGCGACTTCTGGCGTGTCGTCGCACAGGATTGCCGCCTGCTCCAGCGCTTCAGCCAGCGTGTGCCCGTCATACGGATTGCCCGGCATCGAGCGCATGCCAACGACCAGGCCTTCCTTGTGGGTCGTCGTGATCGACACTTTCACGCCGAATTCGTAGGGCGTGCGGGCCTTTCCCTTTGCCAGACATTCAACTTCCGGTGCGTGCAGCGCGTAGAGCTTATTTTTGTCCTTCGGCTTCTGCGCCAGGATGCGCTTCGTGCGACCAATTAACTCCTGCAACGCCACACGACCTGAGTCTGGCACGTGGGAGAGCTGCCGCTCCACATCACGCATCACCCGTCCAACGCGCGAACGCAGCGTGCGCAATGTCTTTCTCATGCGTTTGTACTGCTTCGCGTGAGCGTAGCGGCCAATCTGCAGCCCCAGTCGCGGCGCCTCGCGGTTGTAGTTTTGCCTCAGTTTCAGACCATGCCGTGCCGCAGCCTTCACCAGATGTTCGCGACACCGTTCGAGCAATCGCGAATCGGTTGGGTGTGCGATCGCCTTCTCCATGACAGTCGTATCGACAATCACGCGCTTGACGCTCGAGGCCTTGATCACGCCAGCGCGCTTCGCTGCTTCGATCGTCTCGGCGAGCAATTCTTCAACGCCGGCTTCGCCCAGTCGTTTGCGCCAGCGCGTCAGGCTCGACGGGTCGATTGGCGGCTCCGTCTGGAGATACGTCTCGCCCGTAAAGACCTGCCAGTAGGGGTTCTCAACCCATTGCCAGACGACCTCTTCGTCGGACAGGTCGAACGCGTGCTGCAAATACAGCAGCCCGGCAATCAGTCTGGGCGACGTCGCCGGTCGCCCCTTGCGCGATACAAAGCTTTCGCTCATCGACGCGCCCAGTCGCGCCCAGTTGATCAGGTCGGCCAAACGTATCAACGGATGCTTCAGGTTGATCTGTTCGCGCAGCGGTTGGCGGAAAAAATCTCCCTCCGTCACAGGTGTCTTCGGACCCATCCGCACCTCGTCGAAAAATGCAGGGTTCTCGCGTTAATGTGCCAGGTTCCTGCAATTCTCACAACACCATTTCGGCCTCAAAGCTCTGCTGCACAAGGAGCTCCGAATTGTTCAGGGTCGACTATTGATAAGAGGGTGACTTCCATGGACCAGCCTCACCCAATTCTCCCCCCCTCTTCTCCCCGACGATTTCACGGTCTGGTTTTCCGCTTATGGTTTCGGATGGGGATACTGCGCGTTTGCGCTTCCCGCAGAGATGGCATGTCAAAAGCTGGGCTGAGCTTGCCCCCGAAAAACGAATCCCTTGCTGAACAGGTAAACTCAAGCAAGGAGAAGAACGATGACAAGCAAGGCAAAGCGAGCACAGTACACGCTCGAGTTCAAGCTGGAAGCGGTACGGTTGGTGAAAGCCGGGCAAAGCATGGCAGCAGTGGCGGCGACACTGGGTGTGGTTGAACAGACACTGTACAACTGGGTGAAGGCTGACCGGGAAGGCAAGCTCGCGGGAGCAGGCACGAAGCCCGTGAGCCCGGAACAGATGGAGCTGGCGCGGCTGCGTGCGGAGGTAGCGCGCCTGAAGATGGAGCGAGATATATTAAAAAAGTGCGCAGCGTACTTCGCGAAGGAATCGATGTGAAGTACGCCTTCATCGAGCACAATCGACGCTACTGGCCAGTCTCGGTGCTATGCGAAGTGCTGGAAGTCAGTCCCAGCGGATATCATCAGCGCCGGCAACGCACCGCGCAGGACAAGCCGCACCGAAGCCGCGTAAGCAACGATGCACTGCTCGCGCAAGTCAAGGCAATTCACACGCAGGTTAAAGGCGAATACGGCTGGCCCCGCATGTGGAGGGAGTTGCTCACACAAGGCGTGCGCGTGGGTAAAGAACGGGTTCGCAAACTGATGGCGCAGCATGGCATTCGAGCTCGCCACAAGCGCAAGTACATCGCGACGACAAACTCTAACCACGATTTGCCGGTGGCGCCGAATCTGTTGGAGCGCAACTTCACCGCTAACGCACCGAACCAGGTCTGGACGACCGACATCACGTACCTGGCGACAGCCGAAGGCTGGGTCTACCTCGCGGTTATCATCGACCTGTTCAGCAGGCAGGTGGTGGGCTGGTCGATGCAGCCACACATGAAAGCTGAACTAGTCACGGACGCATTGCGAATGGCGTGGTTCCGGCGTCGCCCTGACGCCGGCGTAATCGTGCATAGCGACAGGGGCAGCCAATATTGCAGCGGCCTGTTTCAGGACACATTGAAGGCCTACGGCATGCGTTCGTCGATGAGCCGACGTGGAAATTGTTGGGATAATTCGCCGACGGAAAGTCTATGGGGTTCGCTGAAGGTAGCACGCATGCACGGACGACACTTCGCCACTCGGCGAGCAGTAATGGATGAGGTGATTGACTGGCTGGGCTTTTACAATGCGCGTCGGTTACATTCAACGCTCGATTACGTCAGCCCCATGACGTTCGAAAAGAACTGGTTCGCAGCTCAGCGAGGCGAAGCCGCATAATTCCCCCCAGCTATGGGATTCGTCAAACGAGGGCAAGGTCAGGCGCTCGGAGTAAGAGCCCGAAGCAACTGTTGCTTGCCTTCGAGCTTGGGAAGCGGACAGTTTCCCAAGCGATAAAGAATAAAGCGTTGCCCTTCTCAGGTGAGCGAATAACGCTCACGGCAGCCGACTTCTAAGCGCGCCGGACCGCCCGTTGTGTCACGCAGCGAGCAAAGCCGGTCTCATCGCAAACGCGTAGCCGCAGCAGGCGATCACGCCGGGGCGACCTGAGCTCGATGCCTTCGCCGGTGCAGCCACGATCGACTCTGAGAGCGCTAGCCAGTTCAGCGGCGCCCAACGCGCTGATGATGCCGCCCTGCGCTGCTGGCATTTTGCCGCGACGGCTTCGCCTGTCGACCAACAAGCAGACCAGGATCGCGATGCGACCAGCGCATTGCGCGGCGCAGCCGTTCGCGGCGGAGATGAGTTCCAACCGGGATGGTGGCCTCGCGGCGGTGGCGCAACTGCGGGCGCCATTCTTGAGTCACTGCGGCCGCACTGATTCAGAAACGCGCGCAGTGGATAGAATCACCGTCCCGGCGGGTTGAGAAGGTGCTTGCGATGTGAAACCGCCGCCTTCGGGGGACTCGGGAACGGACGGCGGCCCGATGGCCGTGGCGCGGGAGGATCCGATGTGCGGGGAGCGGCGATCAGAAATCCACTCGATGTCAAAAAGATCGCGAGTAACAGGACAAATTCCATGAGACTGCTCCTGTTGCGTAACTGCCAAGGCTTGCGGATCACCCTCGTTTATGCGAATGACCGCCGACATGCCACGCGGGCGTCCGCGTATTAGCGCGGTGAATACATATGTTTGGAGCGGCCAACTGGCTTCGGGTCCGGCGGTGAGTCACGCCACGACCGGAACGCCTGTCCTCGACAAGACATCTCGATGCCTGGTGGTCGCACTCGAATAGGATCAAGGCGCCGCTCCCAAGTCGCTAATCGAACGCTTCCTAGAAATTAGGCCACCCAATGTATCCGGCCAATAGGTCTTTGGCCTTATGCCAGAATCCGTTGGAAAGAGCGCTTATAGAGCCAGTCACCATCTCGACTTTTTCAAGGGAATCGAAAAACGCCGGTCGGTGTCATGAAACCCCGGTGAGCCAAGAATGGGCCGCTGTTGACTGTACTTCGCGCTTAACCTGTAGGACGGCCAGGTCATCTGGCGACATTCTGCAGAAGGTCATTCGCGCGAATAGCCGCTTCCGGGTCCACAGCCGTTGTAACGACTGTGGAACCCGGAAGCGCGAATGAATAGCCCGCTCACGCCTTGTGATCCCGGAGGAACCTGAAGAATTCCACGCCCTCGTGCAAGCGTCGCTTCATCATCTCCCAACTGACCAGCATCTCGCGGACGATCTCCCAGATTTTCGTCGGCCTGAAATAAAAGCGCTTATAGAACTCCTCGACGCCAAGAAAGATCTCTTCGCGCGACAAATGCGGATACCCTATAGTCGATGCTTGGGTGCCCGCGGAATTGACGAGCGTGATGACCTTGCTTTCTTCCAGCCATCCGTTCTCCACAGCTTGCTTGTGAAGGACCGTCCCGGGATACGGTGCGGCGAGCGATACCTGGATCGTGTGCGGGTTGATCTCCTTCGCGTACTGGATCGTCTTCTGTATCGTCTCGTGCGTTTCCCCGGGAAGCCCGAGAATGAACGTGCCGTGAATCTTGATGCCGAGCTTGCGGCAATCGTCACTGAAGCGGCGCGCCATATCGGTTCGCAGCCCCTTTTTGACATTCACGAGAATCTGGTCGTCGCCAGACTCGTAGCCTACGAGCAGGAGCCGCAATCCGTTTTCCTTCATCACTTTGAGGGTTGAATAGGGAACGTTCGCTTTCGCGTTGCATGACCATGTCACGCCGAGTTTGCCCATGCCGCGAGCGATCTCCTCGGCCCTCGGTCTGAGATCGGTGAAGGTATCGTCATCGAACATGATTTCCTTCACTTCTGGCATGTTGTCCCTGATCCATTTCACTTCTTCAAGGACATGCTCGACCGAGCGGGTGCGATAGCGATGCCCCCCAACCGTATGCGGCCAGAGACAGAACGTGCACCGCGATTTGCAGCCTCGACCCGTGTAGATCGAGACATACGGATGCTTAAGGTAACCGCTGAAGTAGTTCTCGCTGTTGAGGTCACGCTTGTAGACGGGCGCGACGAACGGCAACTGGTCCATGTCTTCGAGAATCGGTCGGGCGTCGTTGTGCGTGATTCCGCCGTCGGGCAAGCGGTAGCTGAGACCCAGAATCGATTCGAACGGAAGTCCCTGCGCAATCTCGCGACAGGTGAAGTCGAATTCTTCGCGGCACACGAAATCGATCGCATCGCTTGCGACAAGCGAGCCGTGGGGATCGACGGCTACCTTTGCCCCGACCATCCCGATCAGAATACTGGGCTTGCGCTGCTTCAGGTGCTCCGCGAATCGCGCATCGCTCGAGAACGATGGTGAGCTCGTATGAATAATGACAAGGTCGTACTCCTGAGCAATGTCGAGCGTGGCATCCAGAGACAGGCCATCTGCGGGCGCGTCCACGACGCGGCTGCCCTCGACCAGCGCGGCAGGTTGCGCGAGCCAGGTTGGATACCAGAAGGATCGAATCTCACGCCTCGTCTGGAAGCGTGAGCCCGCGCCGCCATCGAAGCCGTCGAACGAAGGTGCCTGTAGAAACAGCGTTTTCATAAATGCCCTCGAATATTACAGTTCACTTGCGGGAATCAGTAACTCACGGGGATTCGCCGGGCTTCGGCGATTTCGCGAATTGATGCAGGCTTTCGAAAAACTATGCTGGTCACTCTGGACAGCCGGTACGCACGCCCCTCTCCGGTGGCAACTCTGAACCGTAGGGGGCCGCTAAAGCATACTACGACTCCCGACGGGTAAATTGCAAAACCTCGGTCCTTTTTCTCAGTCGATTTGTACGTCGAGACTATTGCTTTGGCCGCCTGCCGTACCGGTGGCCGGTGTCACGAGATGCGCTGCGAAGGGACCTCAGTTCTACGAAAGGTGACGCCCAGATTGAGCTTCCGCTCGATGCGTACCAGAACGCTTACACGCATCGAGGTATTCGACTGCATACGCGGTTTGCCTCATACTGAAAACCAAAGTGGGAGGCGATCGATGACGCAAGGTCGAGACGATACGGACGGCGTGCCCGTCGGCAATGGTCAGCACATCAGCCCAGCCGAATTTTTGCTGATGGCAGGCTTTCTCGCATATCGCGCCCCGTTGGCGACACCCGACGCCCGAGCGGCCGCCCGCCGTGTATTGGTCGCCGTTCTCGAAGTAGCGACCGCGCGCGGATTCGCTGATTCGGATCCTTTGCGGGCAATGATGGCGAACGCCGAGAAGTCTTCACACGTCCTAATGCTGGCGGAGCAGGCCACGGCTGCTGTCGGCAATACGGCCGCTTACCTTCAAGTTATTCGCAGCGCTGGCGTAATAATGGAGGACGCGTAAAAGCAGTCGGTATGCAGCGTTCTCGCATCGAGTGCACTCCACTAAACTGTCCAGTTCCTCGAAGGTCGCTCGGGCCGGATCGCTACGTGCTCTTCCTGGCAAGCACCAATTCCAGAAGAGAAGTCATGGTCGACTCGTTGGTCGTTTCAGCGTCGAATCATGCTGGACGCACGGCGACAACATACCGTTCTCGTCGACATCGAACCTTTGTCCACGCCATAACACGCGGGACGAGAAGAAGCTCGCAACGTAGATTACGAACTGAAGGACATCCCACAGCGGAAGCCAGGGAAATCCCCTGCAACGCTCACCCGTCGCACAATCCGTCTGCCAAACCAATATCGCGCGCACCATGAGCGTCAGCACGACCAGCCAGCAGGCCAGTAGATTGCCCCATGAAGTCAGTGCGGCCAGCAAGGCAAGCGGAAACGGATGCATCAGGATAGCCCCGAGATGACCCGTCGGATCCGCAGCGCGAATCGTGCGGCTCCAGCGCAGTTCGTGTGCGAATAACTGGGAAAGCGTTGTCTCGACGCAACCGTGACGCACGACAAACGGCGGAACGACTACCGAGAAGCCGCTGCGGCGCACCGCTTCGCCAATCGCGTAGTCTTCTGCGAGATGATGTCCAAATTGCGCGAGACCGCCTATGCGCATCAGGGTCGTCCTTGTCATCGCGATCGTTTGGCCAAAACAGGGTCGCGCGCGTCCAATCGACAATCCGGTGACTACGCCGGGCAGAAAATGATAGTCAGTCATCGCTGAACTGATCTGAGGCCAGAACCCAGGCGCGCACAATCCACGATAAGCGCAGGTGACCAACCCGACGCCAGGTTGCTGGAGTGCGCCCATGATGTCACGGAGGAAGCTTGGCCCGACGCGTACATCGCTGTCGGCAAAGCAAAGCACATCATGCTCCGCGTGATCCAGAATGTTTGAAAGATTGGCAATTTTCCGGTTGGGCCCATTCATCCTGCCGTCCGCCACAACGGTTATGTTTTTGTCGGAAAAACGCGTGCGCAGAAAATCGACGGCACTGAGTGCCTCATCAGATTGGTCATGGACGCCGAAGACATATTGAACCGGCCCCGGATAGTCCTGTTCCACGAAACTCGTCAAGTTCTCCAATAACGCCCATTCGTCGCCGTGCAACGGCTTGGCAACGGTAACTGCAGGGAAGCCAACGGGCGCGACGATTGGACGCGAAAAGAACCGGCGCATAAGGATACTGGCCGACACGGTGTACACGATGCCGAGTCCGGCACCCAGGGCAGATAACCCTGCAGCGAAAGCGAAGAATAGGTGGACAACATGCGGCAGAGCCATACGCCTCCGAACCATAGTGCCCCAAGGACATTCGAGACTGCCTCACCGATGCTTAAGATAACCTTAGCGTCGAGGCCGTAGCCCTCGTCGTTCAATTCTCGCCGGTTCGCAATTCGAGGTGGCGAACGGACCCGCGTTGTGCCAAAGCGCGGCTCGACAGCAGCCGGCATCACGTCGCGTACAACATCTCCACTACGGTCACCCGTCGTTGGCCCCAGCTCATTGACTGCCGGTCATAGCAGTCCAACGCGAGCGTCATGCGCAGCGGCGAGACGTCGTCGCAGTGGAATTGGAAGTCGTTAGAACACCGGCGGGCATTGGTGCGGCCTCTTCCTCGCGAGCTGGGGAAACGCACGGGACATCCCGGCGGCCACGTTTCAGCCGCCGACGCGCGGAGCGCTTTCTTATATGACGTTAGTCTGACAGAGACCTTTTCGTAGGTCATTGTCCTGTCCAGTCTAGACTATGCTCTCAGTCACCGAGTGCTGTATCGATGACGAACAGCGGCCCTCCCCCGAGCAGTCGCCGACAACGCGGCTCTCATTTACTTCGCCGGACTGTTACCAACTCCTGCTGCACCGCGCCGCTGGGATACCGGCGCCTCATTCATCCCGTTCGGTGGCTGCATGGCCAATCGGATTTCGAGTCGCAGGTCAAATCTTCAAGCTCGGGTTATTCGGCGGTGATCGTCGTCACGGGCACCCATTTCGCATTTTTCGCGCCTTCGGCGGCCGTACCCGCAACACTGATAAAAATGCTGTCGGCAATCCCGCCGCTGCCGACGAACTGCGCTCGCATCCCGAGCTGTTTCATGCGTTTGGTCACCAATGCCGCCTGATTGTTGAGCCCGGCGAAGTAAAGCAGGTCGGCATTCGCTGCCTTGATGGTCGTGAGTTGCGCATTGAATTCGACGGCTTTGTCGTTGGTGAATTCGGACGCGACGATCTTGCCGCCCGCCCCCTGCACCGCTTTCTTGAACTCGTCCGCTGCGCCCTGTCCGAAAGCCGTGCGGTCATCCATCACCGCAATGCGCTGGGCCTTGGTGACGTTCACCGCATATTTCCCGGCATTGCCTGAGTTCTGCGCGTCGGTGCGCGCTTTTCCATACCTCTGGTAAGGGAAGATGCCGAGAGTCGAGACCACGAGTTGGCCGTTTGCTTCGGGCGAGACCCGGCGTTCCTGAAGGGACGGGGATTTGCGGGCGATTGCGGCGTACAGCCGCGTTGCGCCAGATTAAGGCGGCTGGGCGCCTTTTGAATGGTTTTGTAGGGATTGTCCCAGGTCGGGCTTTCCCTTTCTTGCTTCGCGCGGCAACGCAGGTCGCGTTTGTTATTTCTGCGAGGTGGTTAGTCGCTGAGCGTCGCGGACGCCACCGAGCAACCGAGCGTTGAGCCGCGTCGCTCTTCTAGTCCGCGTGCGCGCGATCGAACGCCCACACCTCGGGGAACCCCATCAACGCGCACATATCGGAAAACGGATACATCGCGTCAGCGGCGGCTTCCGTGCTCCGGTGCGCAAGAATCTGCCCGTAGACATCTTTGAGCGCCTTCGCGACAGATAAGAAACCCGACGCTGGATAAATGGCCAGAGAAAAGCCGAGCTTTTGCAACTCAGGGGGCGCAAGCTGCGGCGTCCGCCCGCCTTCAACCACATTCACGAGCAACGGCATATCGAACGTGCGCCCGATCGTGTCGAGCTCCTCGATACTCTCCGGCGATTCGATGAACAGCACATCCGCACCGGCCTTCGCGTAGGCCTCGCCACGACGCAGCGCTTCATCGAGACCGAGCGACGTCCGCGCATCAGTGCGCGCGACAATCTGGAAATTGCTATCGCTGCGGCTCTCCACGGCGACCTGAATCTTGCGCACCATGTCCTCGACCGGGATCACCCGCCGGCCCGGCGTATGGCCGCACTTCTTCGGAAATTCCTGATCCTCCAGTTGTATGCCTGCCGCTCCCGCGTGCTCATAACCCCGCACGGTATGCGCGACGTTCAGCAATCCGCCATAACCGGTGTCGCCGTCGCAGATCATCGGCGTGTTCGTGCCGCCGCAGAACGCCGCGACGCGATTGACCATGTCCGTGTAGGTCGCGAGCCCCGCATCCGGCAGACCGAGGTACGACGCTACTGTGCCGAAGCCCGTCATATAGAGGCAGTCGAAGCCCATTGAGTCGGCCATCTTCGCGGAGATCATGTCGAAGATGCCCGGCGCAGTGACAATCTCCTTGCGCGCGAACCGCGCTTTCAACGCGTGACGCTTGCTTTGATGTGTGACGCTCATACGTATCCTGTTTAACGAAGGAAGTGGAAATCTCAACGTTGCGATTCATTGTGAAAGCGATGACGCCGGCAGCGGATCGTCCGTGTCGATCGAAGGCGCAATGTCCTCGAGCGAGCGTCGATTCGTCTCGATACCGAACGCTGTAAGGACTACCGCCAACACGATCAGCGTGCCGATGATCATCGTCAGCACGTCCTTCACACCGCCCGCCGCGTACATCATGACGACGAGTTGCGGCGCGCAGATGCCCGTGATGCGCCCCGCGCACCCCGCGATGCCGTTTGCGCGCATGCGATTCTCCGTGGCGAAGAGTTCCGGGATGTATGTCGCAATGCCCAGCGCGACCATCAGGTACGTGAGCGTGAAGAGGAGGAAGCCGAGCAGCGTGGCCATTTCTATGCCGGTCGAATGTCCGTATAACCAGCCGATGACTGCCGTGAGCACCGACACCGCGATGAGCCCTTTCCTGCGTCCGATCCTGTCGGCGAGCAGTACGCCCAGCAGCGCCCCTGCCGGTCCGCCGAGCGCCATCAGTGCGGTATAGCCGAGCGACGATGCCATGCCGAGCCCCTGTTTCATCAGAAACGTCGGCACCCACACGATAAAGCCGTAGATCACCATGTTGACTGCAACCTGCACCACAACGGAAAGGAACGTGCGGCGAATTTGCGCCGGCCCAAAGAGTTCGAGCAGCGTGGTTTTCCTCGTGACGGTGCGCGGCGCATCGACGACGGGCGGCAGCGTCCCATTGCGCGCCGACTCCTGTTCTGCTTCGCGCAGAATCGCTTCTGCTTCGTCGTAACGGCCCTTCGATTCGAGCCAGCGCGGTGACTCAGGCATCTTCTTACGAAGGACCCACACGATCATCGCGCCGACGCCGACGATTGCGAACATGGCGCGCCAGCCGATCGACGGGATGATCAGATACCCCAGGAACGTTGAGAAGAACAGTGCGGAGTTCGTGATGAGCGACAGATACGCGGACCACTTGCCACGCACGGCAGGCGGCATGAATTCGCCGACCGAACCATACCCGACGACGATCTCCGCGCCGAGGCCCAGTCCCATGAAGAAGCGGCACACGATCAGCCAGGTCATGTTCGGCGCAAACGCGCCCGCGAGCGACGCGAGGCCGAGCACTGCGAGATTGAACTGGTACGTGAATTTGCGGCCTTTCGCGTCTCCGAGCAGACCGGCGGTGAACGCGCCGATTAGCATGCCGATGAACGTCGAAGACAGGAACGCCGCGTTCAGGTGCATCGTCGACCAGCCGGTTTTGGCGAGCGCGCCGAGCACGCCGCCGGCAAGATAGATGTCGAACGAATCGAGGAACATGCCCGCGCCAATCAGCCACAGCACGCGCGTGTGGAAGCGCGAGATCGGCAGCCGATCGAGGCGTGCACCAGCGCTTGCGGTGCTCAAGGTATATCTATCGGTGCTCGGCATGTCTCGTCTCCAGTATTGTCGTCGTCGCGACTATTGAATGACTGCTCGTGATGCTGGTGCCTTGCTGCTCCTGGCGCGCTGATTCAGGACGTGGGGCGCTCTCCCTCGCGACGGTCGAGCACCGCACTCTCGGCGGCGAGAATGTGGCAGCGCATGGCGGCTTCCGTCCACGCGGCGTTGCGCTGCTCGAGCGCGCGAACGATTTCGAAATGCTGGCGTGCGCTGCGGACACGATCTTCGTCGCTATAGGTGCCAAACGTCCACTTGATGAGCGGGGTTTCCTTCATCGACCTGAGCGAGCGGTCGAGGCGCGCGTTGTTCCCGGCGGCTGTGATGATTGCGTGGAACTCGCTGTTCGCCGTGAACCACGCTTCGCTGGATTCGGGCGTCGATGGCTGCTGCGTAATCGCGAGCATCGCATCCGCTAGCGTTCGGAGACGTTCTATGTCGGACGCACCGATGGATAAGGATGCGCGGCCCGCGAGATACGGCTCGACGAGAAGACGCGCCTCGAAGATCTCGCGGGCGTCGTGCAGCGTCCACGTCTTCACGCGAACGCCGTAATTCGGACGCGTTTCCACCCACCCATCCGCGTCGAGACGCCGCAAGGCCTCGCGTACCGGCGTGCGACTCACGCCCAGGCTCCTGGCAAGCTGTTCCTCGCGCAGATATTGACCTGGGCCGTATTGGCCGCTGGTCACTGCGTCCTTGATTGCGGCGTAGACATCATCCGCAGAACGGGGCGGTTCAGGCGTCGTTGTATGCAATGATGCTTCTTGGCGCGCCATTTGGTTCCCGATATAAGCCTGCGTTCACACATTGTATGCAATGACGGCGCCGCCGAAACGTCGGGATTTTCCCGCAGGACGCCGCGCTCACGCCATCAGAGATGGAAAGCACGCGGGCAGCGAAGATTGTCGGTGTCGTAGACGCGAAGCGATTGGCCAGTAAGCTGAGCGCTGCTGGCAACGTCTTAATGGCGACTGGAGGCGGCGAAACGCGTGGAGCGCTTCGAACTGAAAGGCCGTGCTACGGCGATCGTTCGATTGTTCGATCGTCACGCATGAATCGCGGACACCTGGGCATTTAGCGCCACGCGGTCGCCGCTCCGGTCGGACCGCCGGAGCCCAGCATGCTGCAAGCCGAACCGGCGACTCGGAATGCGCGAGCTATGCCAATTTCACTCCTTGTCCGGCATCGCCGACGAGTGATGACTGGTAATCAGCCATTGCGTGCCATCCCACCGATAGGTGTACGTATAACGCGCCTTCACGACGACGCCGGTTTTCGCGAACGTGAACGTGTAAAGCCCCGCGTCGACAGCCGAATTGCAGCCTGAGTCGACGAAACGCATGTCGATTTTTCCGGAGGGACGATCCTGGAGGAAGTGCTGGAAATAGTCCTCCTTGTCCGCGACCGTCAAGCGCGGCTTGCTGGAGACCGTTGCGAGAAGAATGGACCGAGGCGCGTAGTTGGCGACCACCTTGTGCGGATCGCCGGTCTGCAAAGATTGATTCCATCGATCGAATAACGACGCGATCTCGGCCTCTGTCGCGACCTTGCAACTGCCGGGCTGCGCCGACGACGCATTGTTCGAGGATGTGTAATCGGAGGCGCATCCGGCGAGCGTCAGCGTCAGGACAGCAACAGTGAGCGACCTCATGGCGGCACCTCTTCCTTCAGGAGCAGGAAGAAGTTGCGTGCGCGCTGACTCTTCCCGGCAAGTCCGAGGGCGACGCGGAGATAACCTGTGACCGATCTAATGCTGCGTCCGCAGAGGGACGCACCGTCGCCAGTTCAGGCAGACCGTATCGGACAAAACAAGCCAAGTTGAACAAGCATTGCCGGGCTCGTCTGTGCGCTAGCGAACAGTTTCTGTTGCTCGTCTGCAAGCCGTATTGCGCGGCAATGCAAACATGCTTCACGCAGGACCCGGCCGGCGCCTCGCAATCGTCGTGGCGCACATCACGGACACCACGCTCGAGACCTTCGACACGAAATAACGGCACACGCTACGAGCAATTCGCCACAGCATGTGGCAGCGCGTCTTTGTACTAGAACTTCGGATGACATTCGAAGTTGACCGACGACCCATGCGTCGTCAACATCTCCACCCCGCTCACCGTTTCCACATTGATGCTGCTCTGCATGCCGCGCCGCTCGCAGTATTCGCGCGCCTCGTTCAGCGCCTCGCCGTGCGCGCGCGCCCATGCCATACGTCCGCCGGTCGCGCTTGCCGCGACTGTGTACGTGCCGGGTTTATCGGTTGCGACGACATGCGTCGAGGACGCGCAGCCGGCAAGCGCGCCTCCTATCGCGAGCGCCGCAATGGCGACGCGAGACCAATCGCGAAGCTTCTTCAACATGATGCACCTGGAATGTCTGATCGTTTCATGACCGCGCCTGGAGTCGTTACGGGGCGGTCGGTCGGTTGTATCGCAGCCGCAATTATCCGGAAATACGCGTGCGAGATCAGCCTCACGGCTCGAAAACACTGTTGCCTTCACCTGAACAATCTGTGCAGCCGCAGCATCGACGCATTGGCGCGCTGGAACTGTTTAAAGCGCTTCCCGAATCGTGGCCGAGCGATTAGTCTTTACGAAATCTTCAAACCATCCGGACAATGAACTGGAGGAGACATCGATGGAACTCGAAGCACGTACCATGAAACGTGTGACGGTTCGGCTCGTGCCGTTCCTGATCGTCTGCTATTTCATCGCCTATCTGGACCGCGTCAACGTCGGCTTCGCCGCGCTGCAGATGAACAAGGCGCTCGGTCTTTCGGCAAGCGCATTCGGCTTCGGCGCGGGGATTTTCTTTATTGCGTACTTCTTCTTCGAAGTGCCATCGAATCTTCTGCTCGAAAAATTCGGCGCGCGACGCTGGATCGCAAGAATCATGTTCACGTGGGGTTTGCTTGCCGGTGCAATGGCGTATATCCCACATATCGCGCAATACACGGGGCTGTCGGCGGCTCATGTGTTCTACAGCTTGCGCATTCTGCTGGGCGTGGCCGAAGCGGGATTCTTCCCTGGCGTCATCTTCCTGCTCACATTGTGGTTTCCCGCCGCGTATCGAGGCCGAGTGGTCGGCTATTTCATGGCGGCGATTCCACTGTCGACGGTGATCGGCGGACCGATCTCGGGCGCCCTGCTTTCCATGGACGGCTTTGCCGGTCTCGCCGGCTGGCAATGGGTTTATCTGATCGAAGCCCTGCCCGCTCTGATTCTCGCGTTCGCGGTGTGGTTCTACCTGACCGACAAACCGGCGGACGCCACCTGGCTAGCCGCCGATGAGCGCGACTGGCTGGTCGCACGTCAGAAGCAGGAGCGCGAGCATCGCGAAGCCGTGCATGCTTTTAGTGTGAAAGAGGCGCTTCTCAACCGCCGCGTGCTCGCCATTGCGCTCATCTACTTCGGCGCCAATGCAACGAATTACGGCTTGAGCTTTTTTCTGCCGCAGATCGTCAAGGCCTTCGGTCTGACTAATTTGCAGACGGGCTTTGTGACGTCGCTGCCGTATATCGTCGGCGTCATCAGCATGGTTTACTGGGGACGTCATTCGGACCGCAAGCTGGAACGCAAACGCCATGTAGCGATCGCGCTGACGGTCGCGGCGCTTGGCATCGCGGCGTCGGCCGGGCTCGACAATCCAGTGCAGAAAATGATTGCGCTGTCGATCGCGGGCTTCGGTATCTTCGGCTGTCTGCCGGTTATCTGGACTTTACCGGCTGCGTTCCTGTCGGGCGCCGCGGCTGCCGGCGGCATCGCGGCGATCAATTCGCTCGGCAATCTCGCGGGATTCTTCGGACCTTACGCGATGGGCTGGATCAAGGACAGCACCGGCGGTTTCGGAGCGGGACTGCTCTGCCTCGCAGGCGCGGGCCTCGTCGGCGCGGCGGCCGCTTTGCTGCTGCATCACGATCCCGCGCTGGAAGCGTCGGCTGGCACCGCGCGACGCGACGCGTCTGCGGCGCCCCCAGTCGCGGAATACTAGCTAACGGGACGACACGGCGACGCGGCGCCCCGTCGTCCTCGCCCGGTCGCCGTCAAGGCGAGCCGCTCGCGGCGCCAGCCTGACTCCCGGTGCCCACGGCGTCCGGCGGCACGACGTCGTCCGGCGTGGGCGTAGGCGCCAATGCCGCTGCCCCGGCGCCCTGCGCGTCGCCGTGGACGGGCTCGCTGCCCAACACCGACGTAGTTGCCGAGCCGGAGGCCGTTGCGTCGCCGGGCGTGGAAAGAAGCGGCGGTAACGCCCGCGATTCCGCGCTGGCGCCCGCTGCTGCACTGGCGGCAGCCTCGGCGCTCACACCTTCAGTCGCCGCCCCCGGCGAAGCCGTCGCCACAGGCGCATGCCGCGTGGTGTTGCGAGCCGTCACGGCCGTCTGAGACTTGACCGTCGACGACGGAAAGAGATGCTGGAACCACTCCCGCAGCCGCTCGGAACGCTCGGCGAACCAGCCCGGCTGCTGCTCGGTGGCGAACCTCACGCGTGTGTCGACCAGCTTCGAACGCTGCGCGCGCTGGAAGAAGTCGCCGACGATCGGCAACGCGCTATGCGCGCCCTGTCCCCAGTAGTCGCTGCGCAACGTCACGCGGCTGTCGTTGAAGCCGACCCACGCGCCGGCCACGAGTTGCGGATGAATCAGGATGAACCAGCCGTCTGCGTTGCCCTGCGTCGTGCCGGTCTTGCCGGCTACGTCGCCGCGCACGCCGAAGCGTCCGCGTATCGCCGATCCCGTGCCGCGGCTCACGACGTCGCGCATCACGTCGACGAGCGTGCGGGCGGCGTCCGCGGGCAGTTCCTGTTGCGGCTGCACCGGCGCGAAGTCGGCGAGCACTTCGCCGTTGCGGTCCTTGATGCGCGTGACCATCACCGGCTCCACGTATCCGCCGAGGTTGGCAATCGTTCCGTACGCCGACACCATTTCCTTCAGCGTGACCGGGCTCGTGCCGAGCGCGAGCGACGGCACGGCGTCGAGCGGGCTGTCGCGCACGCCCATGGCGCGGGCGAGCCGCGCGACCTTGTTCGGGCCGACCGTTTGCATCAGTTGCGCGGTGATGCGGTTGCGCGAATAGGCGAGCCCGTCGCGCAGCGTGATTGCCCGCTCGCTCGGCTCGTCTTCGTCGCTCGGACGCCAGACTTCTCCGCCCGTGAGTTGTATTTCGACCGGTTGATCGAGGAGCGTGTCGGTCGGCTTCGCACCCGCCTCGAAGGCGGCCGCGTAGACAAACGGCTTGAACGTCGAGCCAGGCTGACGGCGCGCCTGCTGCACGTGGTCGAACGGATCCTGGCTGAAGTCGCGGCTGCCGACCCACGCCCTGATCTGGCCGTTGCGCGGGTCCATCGCGAGAAAATCCGCCTGCACGCGGGTCTTGGATTCGCAGACGGACTGCACGAGGTTGCGGTCGGACGACACGCGCTTGAGCGCATCGTCGTCGGTCAGACCCATGTCTTTCGCGGCCCGAAAGTCCGGCGTTTCGCGCAGGAAGGTTGCGAGCAGATCCTTGCCGTTCGAACAACCGGCGCGGCTGCCCCACGCCGCATTGGCAATGCCTTGCAACTGGTTGCCCTGCAGGATCACCGCCTGGGTGGCCATGGTCTGGAGGCGCGAATCGATCGTGGTGCGCACCACGAGGCCGTCCGAATAAATGTTGTAGTCGTTGCGGTCGGCCCACGCCGCGAGCCACTTGCGCAGTTGCTGCGCAAAGTGCGGCGCGGGTCCCGGCGGCTCGGTCTGCCGCTCGAAGTCGATGCGCAGCGGACGTTTTCTGAGCGTCTCGAACGCGGCGGGCGTCAGCTTGCCGAACTTCACCATCTGCGCGAGCACGGTATTGCGCCGCTGCAATGCGCGCTCCGGGTTGAGCACCGGGTTGTAGTAGCTGTTGCCCTTCAGCATGCCCGCGAGCGTCGAGCTTTCCAGCACGTTCAGGTCCGACGCCGATTTGTCGAAATACGTGCGCGCCGCCATCTCGATGCCGTACGCGTTGTAGAGAAACGGCACCGTGTTCAGGTACGTTTCGAGGATCTCGTCCTTCGTATAGAGCGCCTCGATCTTGAAGGCGGTGATCGCCTCCTTCAGCTTGCGGGTCAGCGTCGGCGCACGGCCGATTTCGTCCGGATAGAGATTGCGCGCGAGTTGCTGCGTGATCGTCGAGCCGCCCTGCCGGTCGCCGGAAAACGTATGCAGCGCGGCCGATGCCGTGCGCCGCCAGTCCAGCCCGAAATGCTCATAGAAGCGATGATCTTCGGTGGCGATCAGCGCATTGACCACATTCGGCGAGATGTCCTTGAGCTTGACCCACTCGCGGTTGGACGGCTTGAACTCGGCGAGCAGCTTACCGTCGGCCGAGAGAATGCGCGCGGGCTGCTCGATCTTGGCCTTGCGAATATCGCCGATGCCCGGCGTGAACGGAATCAGCAGCAGCACATAAAGCACGAACAACAGCGGAAGCGCCGCGCAGGCCCTCAGCACGCCACGGCGGGTCGGATGGCGCAGGTGCCGCAACGCCCCGGTCACGAGCGGGTTCGCGCGGGTCAGACCTCGGTCGAGGGTCTCCAGAATCAGGGAAATAAAACGCTTCACACCGGTTACCGTCTGCTGGAAAAGGCTGAATCGTACCAAGATGTGCGGAGCCGCCCGATTTCCGGCTGTCATGACGGCCCGCCCGGCGCTCTACGTGACCGATCCCGCGCGCCACGCCAGGAGCCGCGCGGGCCACTATAATGTCGCCAATTCCGACAAGAGGTGCTTCATGATCATCAAACCGCGCGTGCGTGGCTTCATCTGCGTCACCACCCATCCGACGGGCTGCGAGGCCAACGTCAAGGAACAGATCGAATACGTCAAGGCACGCGGTCCCATCGCCAACGGTCCCAAAAAGGTCCTCGTGATTGGCGCATCCACGGGCTACGGACTTGCCGCGCGCATCACCGCGGCGTTCGGCAGCGGCGCGGACACGCTCGGCGTGTTCTTCGAGCGTGGCGGCAGCGAAACCAAAGCGGGCACGGCTGGCTGGTACAACAGCGCGGCATTCGAGAAATTCGCGACCGCAGAAGGCCTACACGCGACGAGCATCAACGGCGACGCATTTTCGGACGAAGTAAAGGCACGCACGATCGAGGTCATCAAGCGCGATCTCGGCCAGGTCGACCTCGTCGTGTATAGCCTCGCCGCGCCCAAGCGCACGCATCCGAAAACCGGCGAAGTGTTCAACTCCACGTTGAAACCGGTCGGCAAAGCGGTCAAGCTGCGCGGCATCGACACGGACAAGGAAGTCATCAAGGAAACCGTGCTCGAACCCGCCACGCAAGCCGAAATCGATCATACGGTCGCAGTCATGGGCGGCGAAGACTGGCAAATGTGGATCGACGCGCTGCTGGAAGCCGGCGTGCTCGCAGACGGCGCGAAGACGACCGCGTTCACCTACCTCGGCGAGAAAATCACGCACGACATCTACTGGAACGGCTCGATTGGCGCGGCCAAGAAAGACCTCGACCAGAAAGTGCTCGGCATTCGCGAGAAGCTCTCGGCCAAAGGTGGCGACGCGCGCGTCTCGGTGCTGAAGGCGGTCGTCACGCAAGCAAGTTCCGCCATTCCAATGATGCCGCTCTACCTGTCGCTGCTCTTCAAGGTGATGAAGGCAAAAGGCACGCACGAGGGCTGCATCGAGCAGGTCTACGGCCTCTACAAAGAGAGTCTGTACGGGTCGGCGCCGCACATCGACGACGAAGGACGCTTGCGCGCGGACTACAAGGAACTGGCCCCCGACGTGCAAAACGAGGTTCAGGCGCTGTGGGACAAGGTGACGAACGACAACATCTACGAACTTACCGATTTCAGCGGCTACAAGACGGATTTTCTGCGTCTTTTTGGTTTCGAGATCGCAGGTGTCGACTACGAGGCCGACGTCAATCCCGACGTGCAGATTCCGCGGCTCGTGCAGGTTTGAGCGGTTGCGGTAGCGACCGCGTTTGCGTCTGTGTTTGTGTTGCGGGGCCGTTGTGGCCCCGCGTCGTTTGTCCGGTTGGTCTTCTTCCTCTTTTCTTCTTCTCTGCTCGCGACCGCGTCTACGGCGTGCCGTTGCGGCAGTATTCGCGATAACCGTCTCGTTCCGCGAGACGCGTCATATAAGCGGCGACGGCGGGTAGGTCGTCGTGCTCAATCGGCGTTTCGAGCCAACGGTTGATCGACAGCGCGATCGGAATGTCCGCGAGCGAGAACGCATTGCCCGCGATGAACGCGCCGGTTCGCTGCAACTGCCCTTCGACGATCGCCATGTGCTTCGCCCAGCTCGCCCGCGACGACTCGATCTGCTGCGCGTCGCGATGCGCGGGCGACTGCCGCACGAGCGCGAGGAACGCGTAACTCCACGAGCGGTTCAGTTCGCTTGCCTGCCAGTCGATCCACTGGTCGCACCGCGCGCGCTCGCACGGGTCGCCCGGATACAGCGACTCGCCGCGATCCCGGTAGCGGCCGGCGAGGTAGCGGATGATCGAGTTGGATTCCCACAGTACGAAGTCGCCGTCCTTGATGACGGGGACCATTGCATTCGGATTGAGCGCGAGAAACTGCGGGTCGTTGGTCGGGCGAAATCCCGCGCCCCAGTCTTCCTGCTCGAACGCGAGGTCGAGTTCGGCGCAGGTCCACAGCACCTTGCGCACGTTGATGGATGAAGTCTTGCCGAGGATCTGCAGCATAGGACGTCGGATGCGGTAGTCGGGAAAAAAGGCTACGTTAGCGCGTCGCGGGATTTTCCGCTGCTCGTGCAGCGCCGGCGGGCGCCGTGTAGCGTGCGCCAGGGTACGCCCGGGAATTGCCGCTGGTGAATTCTGCGTGATATTGTTAATAAATGCGGAGGACGGTCGCACGCCGCCTCCCCCGGAAAGCACTTTACCGCAGCGAGCGTCGCCATGAGTGATGTACGCCACCATCTGAGTCCGCGAGACCGCCTGGAGCTGTTGTGCTGGCTCACATGCGGCAGCCTCGGCGCTTATTACCTCAACGAGGACTGGCCCGACGCGGCGTTCCACGTACAGGCCGCCCACAAATGGCTCGACCGGCGCGCGCGCGAGGCCGACTGGCTTTCCATTGCAAAGTTGTCGGCGACCGCGCTGGAGATTGCGCGACGCCACGCGCGCTTTGTCGACACCGACTGGGCGCGCGACGCCGTCGAAGAAATCCTGGACACCGACGAACTCGACCCGCAAGCCCGGCTCGTACGGCAGGTTCTTGCGGATTGCGAGAAGGCGCTGGCGGACCGGCGGACGGCGGATTAACTTTTCCAGTAAAAGCCGGGTTCACGTGGCCGCTTAACGGTTGGACGAATCGTCTGCACTCCGGGCGCTCAGCCGGGAAGTCGAGAAACCGGGAAACCGGCTCAAAACCTCCATGCCGCATGCATCGCTTCGCGCACCCAAACGCTAGAATGCCGGGCATAGCGCGTACTCGCGCGCCACCTTCTCCGGTCGAACACCTTGAAACGCAAAATGCCCGCGCTGAATGCGCTCAAAGCCTTCGAAGTGGCTGGCCGCACGGGCAGCTTCACACGCGCCGCGGAATTGTTGAACGTCACGCAAAGCGCGGTGAGCCGGCAAGTGCGCCAACTGGAGGCGCAGATTGGCGAGACGCTGTTGCAACGCCATCATCACCATTTGGAGCTTTCGGCGGCCGGCCGTGTGCTTCTGCAAGCGCTGCAGCAATCGTTCGACCGTATCGAACTCACGGTGCGCAGCCTGCAGGAGAAAACGCATCGCAACCGCCTGCGCATCAACGCGCCGCCCACCTTCACGAGCCGCTGGCTGATGCCGCGCCTCGGCCGTCTGCGCGACGCGCATCCACACCTTGAATTGAGCCTGTCCACTCGCCTCGACGACAAACTCGCGGAGTCAGGCGTGCTCGACTGCGCAATCCGCTTCGGCAACGGCGAGTGGGAAGGTTTCGACAATCGTCTGTTGATGAACGAACGGCATATCGCTGTCTGCGCGCCGGCATTGCTCGCACGGCAGGCCGGCCGCGCCGCTATCGACCTCAACGAGTTCACGCTGCTGCATGTGCTCGCCAGCGCGGATCAGCGTTACCTGACGTGGCAACACTGGCTGAAAGCCGCCGGAATCGAGAACGTGGATACGCGCGGCGGTTATGAATTCGATCTGCTCGACCACGCGATCCGCGCGGCCATCGACGGGCTCGGCGTGACCATTGCAGACCGCAACATGATCGCGCGCGAACTTGCCGAAGGCCGGCTTGTGCAAGTGTTGAACGTGCACGCCGACGGCCACCAGTCGTACTGGCTCGTCACCCGTGCGGGGCAGGACGAGCTGCCGCACGTCACGCTGTTTCGCAACTGGCTGCAGCAGGAGATCTGGCTGGGTGAACGGGCTTTCGAGTCGTCAGAGGCGGTGCCGTTGGGCGACGTGTAGCGACAGCCGCGCCGTGGATGGTGGCCACGGCGAGAATACTGCAGATAGGAAAAACCCGCGCCGATCGACTGACCGCGCGGCGTTTCAAGCACCTTCTGAAGGGCCAACGAGCATCAGGCGGCGGTGGCGAGTTCGGCCACATGCGGCTCGTGCGCAGCACGCGCGGCAGCGTCGTCGAGAATCATGTCGGCGCCCTTCTCCGCGACCATCATCGTGGGCGCATTGATGTTGCCGGAAGTGATGTTCGGAAAGACCGACGCGTCGACTACGCGCAATCCGGCAACGCCATGCACGCGCAAACGCGCATCCACCACGGACGTGCGCGGATCATTGCCCATCGCGCAAGAGCCACACAAGTGATAGATCGAGCCGGACTGCTCGCGAAAGTACTGCAGGAAGCTTTCGCGGCTCGCCACCTGCGGCCCCGGCGAGATTTCCTCGACCGTGATTTCCTTTAATGCGGGCGATGCCATCACCTTGCGCACGAGTTCGCAGCCCTGGATCACCTCGTCGATATCCTTTTGCGTAGTCAGCGCGTTCAGGCGGATTTTCGCGGCGTCTTCCGCACGGCTCGACGCGATTTCGATGGAGCCGCGGCTCGTCGGCCGGCAAGGATTGAATGCAAGCAGGAAACCGGAGTACGGTTCCGGTTCCAGGTTCGCCTTGTTGCTCTTCGGAATGCGATACGACAGCGGATTGAAGTAGAGCTGCAGGTTAGGCTGCGCCTCCCGCGCGCTGCCTCTGAAGAAACCGCCTGACTGATTCACGCTCATCGCAAGCGGCCCCTTGCGCGTGAGCAAATACTGCAACCCGAGCTTCAGCTTGCCGATCAGCGGCCGCAGTTCGTCGTTCAGCGTCTTTACGTTCGCGCGGTAATAGAAGCTCACGCACAGATGGTCCTGCAAATTCTGGCCAACCGCGGGCAATTCGTTGATCGTCGTAATGCCGTGTTTCGCGAGCAGTGCGCTATCGCCGAGGCCGGACAGTTGCAGCAACTTCGGCGAATCGACCGCGCCGGCAGCGAGAATGACCTCGCGCTTCGCCATGAAACGTCGGGCGACGCCGTTCTGCGTGACGCTCACGCCGATAGCGCGGTGCTTACCCTCGAACAGAACGCGATTGGCCAACACATTGTGTTCGACCTTGAGATTCTTGCGCGCGAGCGCCGGATGCAGATACTCGAAACTGCTCGACGAGCGTTGGCCGTTGCGCGTGTTGACATCGTAAATACCGGCACCTTCGAACTGTGCGCCGTTGAAGTCGTCGCTGCGCCGGTAGCCGGCCTGATCGCAGCCCTTCAGGAACACATGACAGATCGGATGCACGGCGTCTTTCATCGGCGAAATGCGGATTGGGCCGTCAGCGCCGTGATATTCCGTGTCGCCGAGCGGATGCGATTCGAGCTTGCGGAAATACGGCAGGACATCGCGGAATGCCCAGCCTGGATTGCCGGCTGCCGCCCAATCGTCGAAATCGTGCGGTTGGCCGCGCACGTAGATCATCGCGTTGATCGAACCGGAGCCGCCCTGCACCTTGCCGCGCGGGCAATAGATAGGCCGGTTATCGAGCTCCTTTTCCGGCTCGCTGTAGTACATCCAGTTGTAGGTTTCGTTGTAATACGTCTTCGTGAAACCTACCGGAACCTTGAACCAGAACGAGCTGTCTTTGCCGCCCGCCTCCAGCAGCAGCACCGAGTATTCGCCCGATGCCGACAGGCGATTGGCGAGAATGCAGCCCGCCGACCCGGCGCCGACGATGATGTAGTCGTAGTTCATGCTATGTCGCCAGAGCGGCGCTCAATCCATTGAATGCTTGTAGAAGGCCGAGCGGCGTTCAGCCCTTGGCCGGCGCGAGATCTTTCACGTCGACGGGTTGCGCGGCCATTTGCAGGTGCAGACGATCGCCCGTATATGGCGTGTGCTGCGCGACCACTTCCATGTTCAGTTCGACGCCGAGGCCAGGCTCGCGCGACGGAATGATGTAGCCGTCTTCCCACTGAAGCGGTTTCTTCAGCACGGCCGCGTGAAAACCGTCCCACGTGCCGATGCTTTCCTGGATCAGGAAGTTCGGCGTGCATGCCGCCAGCTGAATGCTCGCCGCCGCACCGATCGGACCGTTGTAGAGATGCGGCGCGATCTGCGCGTAATACACCTCGGCAAGTGCAGCAACCTTTTTCGCTTCGAGCAGGCCGCCCACGCGCGCCACGTTCAGTTGCAGGATAGACGCAGCGCCCGCCTGCAGCAGCTTGAAGAACTCGTATTTCGTAGTGAGGCGCTCGCCCGCTGCGACTGGAATGCTCGTGTGCCGCGCGACTTGCGCCATCGCGTCTTCCTGACCCGGCGGCACCGGCTCTTCGAACCAGAGCGGATCGTATTTTTCGAGGCGCTTCGCAAGCCGGATCGCCGATGAGGGCACCATCTGCCCATGCGTGCCGAATAGCAGATCAGCCTTGCTGCCCACCGCTTCACGCACGCGGCGGCAGAATGTCTCGCAACGGTCGAGCACTTCCATCGACAGTTGATGCCCCGAGTAAGCCGTGTATGGCCCCGCAGGATCAAACTTCAACGCCGTGAAGCCGCGCTTCACGTTCTCGGCGGCGCATTCGGCGGCGAGGTCGGGATCGTCGTAATCGTATTCGCCGCGGCTGTTCTTCGGGTACAGGTATGTGTACGAACGCAGGCGCGGATTGACCATGCCGCCGAGCAACTCGTACACCGGCTTGCCTGCGGCCTTGCCGATGATGTCCCAGCACGCCATTTCGAGGCCGCTCACCACGCCCATCATCGTCAGGTCGGGACGTTGCGTGAAGCCGCTCGAATACGCTTCGCGCCAGAGCCGCTCGATATGATGCGGATCGTGATCGAGCAGGTAGCGGGAAAAGACATCGTCCACGATATGCGTCATTGCTTTCGGATGGAACGTGGCCGAATAGATTTCGCCGACGCCTTCAATGCCGCAATCGGTCTTCAGCTTGACGAAGATCCAGTACATGCCGCCGACGTGCGGCGGCGGTACGGCAACGACATGCGTTTCGAGCGAGACAACTTTCATTTACACAACCTCTTTCCTGTTGAGCATGCTTCTCAGCGCGAGTCCGGCGAAACCGCCGAGCGCCGCCATCGCGGCCACATAGCCGAAATACAGCTGATAGCCGAATACGCCCGGAAACGTCTGCGTCAGGTAACCGTTGATGAGCGGCAGAAACACATCGGGCGAATAACCAAGTACGGAGATGAGACCGATTGCAAGGCCCATCGTGGAAACCGGAATGTTGCAGCGATCCAGCATCGACCAGTAAAGCCCGCGAATCGCATAAGTCAGAATGCCGATGAACAGCACGAGAAAGACCAGCAGCACATGACTCGAAATACGCGGTGCGGCCATCAGTCCGACCAGCGACAGCGCGGCGAGGAAGAGCGCGATAACCAGCACGGACACCTTCGAGTAACGGTCGCCGAGAAAGCCGCCGCCAATGCCGCCGATGGGTCGCATCCACAGCTTCAGGGTGGTGATCGTGCCCGCCATGACGACCGTGAGGCCAATATCGCCTTCGTGCAGATAGGCGGAAAAGCTGTAGGTCGCCCAGAACACCTGGTAGCCGCAGAACACAATGGCTGCGACGAGCCACAGTTCGGGAATTTTCGCGAGCGTTGCGAGATCAGCGAGCACGTTGGTGCGCTGGCGCGCTGCGCGATTCGCGGCGTCGGCGCGGGTGCCCTGCTCGCCTTGCGGATCCTTCACGAGCACGAGCACGACGCCGAGCGCGATGCACAGGAACGCGTACAGGTAGACGACCATTCGGAAGCCGGCTGCGACCGTCTCGCCTTTGGTCTGCGTCGCCCATGCGAACAGCGTGATCGCGATCGTGGCGAGCATCGCCTCGATGAGACCGCGCCCGCCGTCGAGCAGACCGAAGAAGCGGCCTTGCTCGTTCGTACCGGCAATCATTGTGACGCGCTTGATGACTGCCGCCCAGAACGTGAGGCCGGTCGACAGGCCCCAGCCGCCGAAGATCAACATCAGCATGGGGAACGACGGTGCGCTCGAATACCACAGCCCGAGCACACCCGTTGCGATCAGCGAGAAACAGATCAGCATGCGTGGCGCGATGCGATCCGCGAGCCAGCCGCTCGGCAGATAGCTCAGCAAGAAGATGGTACCGAGCGACGAGTACAGATAGCCGAGCTGGCTATCGGTGATATGGAACACTTCCAGCATGGTCGGCTGATAGACCTGCCGCAGATACAGAATCGGATAGATCGCGCCGGCGGCGAGCACCAGCAACATCAGCTGCGTATAGCGGCGCCCCTTTGTTTGTTGCAACGCGGCTTGCGCGTCGGCTTTCATGCCGGCTTCCATCTCGCCTAATGCGAGCGCAGCCGGGGTCGAAGACGATTGAACGGGTTGAGATGACACGTGAGCCTCCTGACAGGCACAGCGCCGACTGAGCGGCCTGTGCGTCTCCAATATGTTTTGTTATGAGAGGCAGCGCTTCGCTGTCTCTGGACGAAGCAAGGCAAACGCACGCCGTGCCTTGCGGACTGCAATGCGCGGCGCGGCGCGCGCCGGTTCGGCCTTAGTACTTCATGACGACGAGACGGGTCTGCGTGAATTCGAGCATGCCGTGCTTGCCGTCGTCGCCGCCGAGCCCCGAGCGTTTCCAGCCAGCATGAAAGCCCTGATACGGATCGGCCGGCGTGCGGTTCACATAGAGTTCGCCGGCCTCGATACCGTTGGCGACTTTCATCGCGTTGCGGTAGTTCTCCGTGTAGAGCACTGAGGACAAGCCGAACTGGTGGTCGTTGGCCATGTCGAGCGCTTCATCGAGAGTCCGGTATTTGACGACCGGCATGACCGGACCGAAGGTCTCTTCCTGCACGATCTCCATGTCCTGACGGCAGTTCGACAGCAGCGTGGCCGGGTAGAAAAAGCCTTTGCGCCCGGCCGACGCAGGAAGCTTGCCGCCCGTCTCCAGCGTGGCGCCCGCCGCAACCGCCCGCTCGACCATCGCGTGGATCGACTGGCGCGACGCTTCATTGACGAGCGGACCCATCAGCGAAGGCTGCTCGCTGCGGTCGCCGAATTCGACGGCGCTCATGTGGCGCTTGAGCAGCGCGACGAAGCGGTCGTGCACGCTTTCGTGCACGTAGACGCGTTCGATCGCCGTGCAAAGCTGCCCGCAATGCGTGGTCTTCGAGGCGACCAGTTCACGCGCGGCCCTTTCGAGATCGGCGTCGGCCTCGATGATGGCGGGCGTCTTGCCGCCCAGTTCGAGCGACGGCTTGGCGATGTTCTCCTTGCAGTACTCGAGCACCTTGCGGCCCGCGCCGACGCTGCCCGTCAGCGTGATCATGCCGATCCTCGGATGCGTGCAAAGCGCCTCGGCAGTCGCGTGGTTCATGGCCAGGATATTGACGACGCCCGCGGGCAGGCCGGCCTTCTCGACTGCCTTCGCGATTTCGAATGCGGAGATCGGCGTGTTGTTGCTCGGGCGAACGACCACCGTGTTGCCAGCGATCAGCGCAGGCGCCACCTTGCGCATGAACGTATAGACCGGATAGTTGAACGGAATCAGGCACGCGACCACGCCGATCGGCTCCCGGTGCAGCACGAGGTTTTCATCGGGCGAATCGCTTGGAATCACCTCGCCTTCGATGCGGCGTGCCCACTCCGCGTGGTAACGCGTGATCTGACCGGCATAGACGGCTTCGCTGGTCGCATCGGCGACGCTCTTGCCCGACTCCAGCGCAAGCGCGGCGCCAATGTCCGGCGCGCATTCGGTCAACGCGTCGGCGAGCTTGTGCAGATATGCGCCCCGCTCCGTGGAAGGCAGCTTGCGCCACGCTTTCTGGGCGACCGCCGCGGCGTCGACTGCTGCAATGACGTCGGCGTGGCTCGCGGCCGTGACGTGCGCAATCAGCGCTTCGGTGGCGGGGTTGTAGACGGCGATCAATTCGTGATCGGCAGAACCGGCTGCTGCGGCGGGTTCGAGGAAACGGCCATTGGCAAAGTTTCGGTCGAGTCGCATGTTCGTCTCCTTCTTCTTGCTGTGCGGGAAGCGCATGGCCAGTCGTATCCGGCTACATGCGAAAGTGCATGGACGGAATTTTTGTCTGGGTCATGACCTGCCACAAGCGAATAATTCGCGGGACAAACATTCGAAAAAATCACGTTTATCCAGGGATGTGCCTCATTCGAGAACCGGCGCACGAATCGCAGAATCCGGGCTTCGCCAAAAAGCAGCGGCCGTGCCGAGCCTCGGCCACACGCCGCTCATTACCAACGTGGAGTTCTCGATGATAAAAATGACCTTGTCCGCCACCGCTACCCTCGGTGCGCTCGCAGCCCTTGCGTCACTGGCCGCTCCGTGCGCGTTCGCACAAAGCAGCGTGACGCTCTACGGCGTGCTCGACGAAGGGCTCGACTACACGAACAACGCCGGGCACGGCGCGGTGTGGGAGATGGCAAGCGGCTACGCGCAGGGCAGCCGTTGGGGCCTGAAGGGTTCGGAGGATCTGGGCGGCGGCATGAAAGCCGTGTTTCAGCTGGAAAACGGCTTCGACGTGAACTCCGGGCGGCTCGGCCAGGGTGGCCGCATGTTTGGCCGGCAGGCATATGTGGGATTGAGCGACAGCCGCTTCGGCACGCTCACGTTCGGCCGCCAGTACGATTCGGTGGTGGATTACCTCGCGCAAACCACGGCTAACGGCAACTGGGCCGGCTACCTGTTCGCACATCCGTACGACAACGACAACACCGACAACTCGTTCCGACTCGGCAACAGCGTGAAGTACACGAGCCCCGAAATAGCGGGCCTGCAGTTCGGGGGCGTCTACAGTTTCAGCAACGACACCAACTTCGCCAATAACCGCGCGTACAGCTTTGGCGCCCAGTATGCAACCGGTGGTCTGCTGATCGCGGCGGCCTATTTGCAGGCAAACAATCCCGGCATGGGCGCGGCAGGCGCGATCACCGCGAACGACGCGAGCTTTATCGCCGCACGCATGCGCGTTTTCGGCGGCGGCATCAACTACACGTTCGGCCCGGCTACCGTCGGCTTCGCTTATACGAACTCCACGTATAAGAGCCCGACCGGCAATGGCTATATCGGCATTCCGCTCGCCGCGCCGGGCGTCGAATTGAACACGCTCAAGTATCAGAACTTCGAAGTGAACGGGAAATATCAGTTCACGCCGGCATTCTTCGTCGGTGCTCAGTACGTGTACACCATCGAGAACTACGATGCATCGTCAGGCAGTGTGAAGCCGAAAATCCACTCGGTCGGACTGATGGCGGACTACAACGTCTCCAAACGCACCGACGTATATGTGCAGGGCGAGTACCAGAAGGTCACGGGAGAGTCGACCCATTCGATTCTCGACAATGCGTTTATTCCCGGTGTGCAGGCGCCTTCGTCGACGAGCACGCAGGTCGCCGTGCGCGTTGCGCTGAGGCACAAGTTCTAACGCACACATCGCTATTTGCCGCCGGGCATGTTGCCTTTTACGAGGCGCGCGCTCGACAGGATCAGCAACGCAATCACCACGCTGAGGATCGCCGTGGCCTCGCGTCCGAGGCCCGCGGCCACACCGACGCCGGCGCTGAGCCAGAGGCTTGCCGCCGTCGTCAGGCCGCGCACCTCGCGCTGCGCACTGAGCTTCATGATGGCGCCCGCGCCGAGAAAGCCGATGCCGGACACGAGCCCTTGCAGCACGCGGCTCATGTTGTCTTGTGAGAAGCCGGCTTGCAGCGGCACGACGACGAACAGGGCCGCGCCCACCGCCACCATCATGTGCGTTCGCATACCGGCGTCGCGCTGCGATATTTCCCGCTCGAAACCGAGCACGCCGCCCAGTATCAACGCGAGCCCGAGACGCATCAGCACCTGCGTTACATCGGATGGGTCTCCGAGATCGGAGAATTCTGCCTTGGCCGTTGCCCACACAGCCTGCCATCCGCTGTTCATGTAATTGCCCCGACGTTTGCGAAAACGCCAAGCATAGCCGGGATGAGCACGCGTGGGCAGGTGGGCCGAGGTCCGCGATCAGTGTTGAAGCGCTGCGCGTTGGGCGAACTACGTGTCACGCATGACGTATCAGGCGCCCGAGACTTTCTTCACGAATGCGCTGACCACTGCTTCAAGTTCCTTCGTGATGGAAGTCATGACGCCGGCCACGACTGCGAACTCGCGACCGGTCACGTTCGTGCGGCTTGCCACGATCTGACCGTTGAAGGACACGATATGCGCTTCTTTCGCGATCGCCTTGATGCGATCGATCAACTGCTGCTGCTCTTTCTTCTGGGCACGCGCGATACGGCGGCTTTCCTGTTCGTAGACCGCTGTGACGGCATGTAAGTCGCCGAGCAACGGGTCCGCCGACGCGATCAGGACTTCTAGCGCATTTTCGGCGTTCGAAGCCTCGCGCGCTATGGCGTCGAGCGCCGCGTGCGCCAGGGCAATGAAGTTCGTGATCCTCTTCTCCACGTGTCCGCTGCTGCTATCGCTGGCGTTCCCATGAAAAGCCTCCCGCAAAGCGGGCGAAAAGAGCCCCGGCAGACCATCGCGGCCTTGCACCAGTGCCGCGTGACTGTCCGCGAAAGTGCGCAACGTCTCCCGTGCGATGGCGAGCGCGCCGTCGCTACGACGCAGCGCGAGCATGGCCTTGAAGACGATGCGCTGCGAAAGCATTCGTTGACGCCCTGCCATGTTGATCAACGAGCTCAACACTTCGCTGGAGACGTCCACTTGCGCCGGGAGTCGTTCTATTGTTGAGAGCATATTTACTTCGGAAGATCCAGATCGGCGGGTTGCGTCGGCGCTGTTGGTTGCACGTCGACGCGCCCGTTGATGCGCTGAGTGAATGCTTTCCGTCAGCCAGTTGCGTTACTCGGTTGCATGAGCGTGCATCACGCCCGATTGCATCGACCACGCCATCCACGGCCGGCGCAGCGCGACGATTGCGACAAACGCACACGCGGCCAGCGCGCCGAAGGTGGCAAAGCCCATCTGATATGAACCGGTGCTTTCCTTCGCCATGCCCATCACGACAGGCAGATAGAAACCGCCGATGCCGCCCGCCGCGCCGACGATGCCCGACATCAGGCCGGTACGGCCGGCCCAGCGATGCGGCACGAGCTGGAACGTCGCGCCATTGCCGAGGCCAAAGGCCAGATACAGGCAGAGCAGCAGCGCAATGCCGCCCGCGAGCGTGGGCATGACCGCGGCAAACACGAAGTCGCACACCGAGATGATGGCGAGCAGCACGGTCAGTGCGCGCACGCCGGAGACCTTGTCGGCGATCAGGCCGCCAAGCGGACGCACGAGCGCGCCGGTCGCGGCGAGAAGCGCCATGAAAAGGCCCGCGTCGATCTTCGATAGTTGATAGAGATTGGTGAGCAGCAGCGACACATACGAGGACATACCCACGAAACCCCCGAACGTGATGCTATAGACGAGCATGATGACCCACGTGTCGCGCTCCGCCAGCACCGCACGATAGCGCTTGGGCAGCACTGCAATGGCAAGCAGCGCGCCGATCACCGGCAACAGCAGCACACCCGTTTTGCCCGAACCGAAGATGCCCGCTTCGACCAGCAGCACGAGCACGATCAGGCCGACAAGCGTCACCACGAAGCTGCCAAATGCGCGCAGCACGCTGCCGGTCTTCACGCCGGAGTCGTTTGCCCAGAAATACAGCGTGATGCCTGCGATAGCGAGCAGAGGCAACGCACCGCCCGTTGCTGTCTGCCAGCCGTAGTGAGTGGCGAGTTGCGGGAACAGGAAACCGTCGAGCACCGCGCCGATGTTGCCCGCGGCGGCGAGTCCCAGTACGAGACCCTGTACCTTCGGCGGATAGTTGCTGCCTGCCATCGGCAATGCAACAGCAAAGCTCGCACCGCCCACGCCGAGGAACACGCCTAGCACCAGCAGCAGCGTGTACGACGGAACGGACGGCAGCAACGGCAACACGATGGTCGGCACCGCCGACAGCAGCACGCCGAGCAACGCAATGCGCTTGCCATGCGCCGATTGATAGAGGTTGCCGAGCGTCACCCGCAAGATCGCTGCGGACAGCACGGGCACCGCGACGAGAAGACCTTGCTGCGCCGGGGTCATCGCAATGCTCTTGCTGATGAACGGCGCGAGCGGGCCATACAGAACCCAGACCGTGAAGCCGGTATCGAAATAGAGAAAACACGCTACCAGCGCGCGCCAGTCTCCACTCTTAAGGGAGCTCATCACGTTTTTCATCAGACATCCTCACTAAACTGATTTTCGACCTTCCGGCTGACTGCATGCTTCGCCACGCACCGGAATGATCACCATGTTGAAACCCGCGTTGTTCATGCAACGTCTATGCCATGCGGGCCTGCTTTTCGATGCAGAACTACGTGCTCCTTGAAGCTTGAATCTGATACGCGCCAGCCAGTACGCGAGCCATGACGCCAATGAATCAAACGGTTTCCACTACGACCGGAATGGCGGCAAGCTTCGATTGACGTTCATCGTGTGTCGCCGGGCGGATCTGCCCGCGTTCCTCGACGAAGCTCACTGTGCTGTCGGACTGGTCGCTATTGACGAAATGGCGGAAGCGCTTGCGCGTTTCGGGATCGGTCACCGCCTTCTTCCACTCGCATTCATAGGTGTCGATCACCCGCTGCATGTCCGCTTCGAGTTCTTCGGCCACGCCCAGGTGGTCGTCGACAACCACGTCGATCAGATACTGGAGCCCGCCTTCGAGGTTCTCGCGCCACACGCTGGTGCGTTGCAGACGGTCGGCGGTGCGCACGTAGAACATCAGAAAGCGGTCGATGTAGCGCACGAGCGTTTCGCGGTCGAGGTCGGAGGCAAGCAGTTCCGCGTGACGCGGCTTCATGCCGCCGTTGCCGCACACGTACAGGTTCCAGCCCTTGTCCGTCGCAATGATGCCGACGTCCTTGCCCTGCGCTTCCGCGCACTCGCGTGTGCAGCCCGAGACGCCGAACTTGATCTTGTGCGGGGTGCGCAGGCCCTTATAGCGGTTCTCGAGTTCGACCGCGAGGCCTACCGAATCGCCCACGCCATAACGGCACCATGTCGAGCCGACGCACGACTTCACGGTGCGCAGCGATTTGCCGTACGCATGGCCCGACTCGAAGCCCGCTGCGATAAGTTCTTCCCAGATGAACGGCAGTTGTTCGACGCGCGCGCCGAACAGGTCGACGCGCTGGCCGCCTGTGATCTTCGTATAGAGGCCGTATTTCTTCGCGACCTGCGCAACGGCGATCAGACCGTCGGGCGTGACTTCGCCGCCCGCCATGCGCGGCACGACCGAATATGTACCGTCGCGCTGAATGTTGGCGAGGTAGTAGTCGTTGGTGTCCTGCAACGACGCGTGCTCTTTCTTTAGCACGAATTCGTTCCAGCACGACGCAAGAATGCTGGCGACCACCGGCTTGCAGATATCGCAGCCGAGACCATGGCCATGTTTCGCGATCAGTTCGCCGAAGCTGCGAACGCCTTCCACGCGCACGATGTGATACAGCTCCTGGCGCGAATACGCGAAGTGCTCGCACACATGGTTGTTCACCGCGAGGCCCTGCTTCTTCATCTCGGCCTTCATCACCTGCGTGACGAGCGGCACACAACCGCCGCAGGAAGTGCCCGCGCTAGTCGCGCATTTGAGCGCGCCGATGTCAGTCGCGCCCGCGCAAACCGCGGCGCACAGGTCGCCTTTCGACACGTTGTTGCACGAGCAGATCTGCGCGGCGTCCGGCAGCGCGTCGACGCCGAGTCCCGGCTTCGCCTTGCCGTCGCTTTGCGGCAGGATCAAAAACTCGGGCGACTCCGGAAGCTCGATGCGGTTGAGCATCATCTGCAGCAGCGTGCCGTACTCGCTTGCGTCGCCAACCATCACGCCGCCCAGCAGATACTTGCCGCATTCCGAGATCACGAGCTTCTTGTAGATCTGCTTGCGTTCGTCGCTGAACTGATACGCGCGGCTGCCCGGCGTATTGCCATGCGCATCGCCGATGCTCGCGACGTCCACGCCCATCAGTTTGAGTTTGGTGCTCATGTCGGCGCCCGCGAATTCGGCGGGCTCGCCCAGCAGTTGCCTGGCGACCGTGCGCGCCATGTCGTAGCCGGGCGCGACGAGGCCGAACAACTGGCCGTTCCACAGCGCGCACTCGCCGATTGCATAGATGTGCGGATCGCTCGTGCGGCATGCGTTGTCAATCACGATGCCCCCGCGCGCGCCGAGCGTCAGGCCGGTGTCGCGCGCAAGGTCGTCGCGCGGACGAATGCCCGCGGAGAACACGATCATGTCGGTGTCGAGATAAGTGCCGTCCGCGAATTGCATGCGGTGCGTGCCCGCTTCGCCGTCGACGATCGCCGTGGTGTTCTTCTGCGTGTGCACCGTCACGCCGAGTTCTTCGATCTTCGTGCGCAGCACGCGGCCGCCGCCTTCATCGACCTGGACCGCCATCAGGCGCGGCGCGAATTCGACCACATGCGTTTGCAGACCCATGTCGCGCAGCGCCTTCGCGCATTCGAGACCCAGCAGTCCGCCTCCGACCACCGTGCCGGTCTTCGAGCGCGCGCCGCATTCCTGCATCGCCTCCAGATCGTCGATGGTTCGATAGACGAAGCAGTCGCTGCGCTCGCGTCCCTGCACCGGCGGCACGAACGGATAGGAGCCGGTCGCGAACACGAGCTTGTCGTACGGCAACGTCTCGCCAGTCGAGACAGTCACGGTGCGCGCGGCGCGGTCGATCGAGACAGCCTTCGCGTTGAGCTTGAGCAACACGTTCTGGCGTTCGAAGAAGCCCGGTTCCACGAGCGAGAGGTCGTCCGCAGTCTTGCCGGAGAAGAATTCGGAGAGGTGCACGCGGTCATACGCCGGACGCGATTCTTCGCACAGCACCGTGATGTCGAGGCCGTGCGCGGCGTCTTGCGCCAGACACTCGACCAGTTTGTGACCGACCATCCCGTGACCGATAACGATGATTTTCATGACCGCGGCTTCCTCAATGTGCTGGGCATCGGTCGCCGCCATGCCGTCATCGGCAATGCGGCGCCGGAAATAAAAACGGCGTCCCGCGAACCCAGTCGATGACTGAATTCGGGGGACGCCGTTGTCCTGACCTGGTACTGCGGCAAGTGCCTCGTGTGGCTCTCGCGGCGGATCCACGTTGATCCGATGGCGGGACTAAATGCAAGGGCTGTGCCAATTGCATGCGATGTGCGCGTGCGCCCCACCGCGCGGGGCTTCGCACGGCATTGCGTGAGTCGTCGACGAACTGCGTGCGCGACGCATTTCGATGCAGGCCAGCACAGCGATGGTGCGACGCAGCACTTTGCGCGTGCCAAAAGCGGGCGCATGACTGGTGCGAAACGGTCCCGCACGAGGAGCGCCATGACGGCGTCGCGCTCTTTTAATCAACGGCTGGCAGGGCGTAGAGGACGTGTTTTAACGCGCACCGCCGAAGCTTCGAATCGACCGAATGCTCCCCGCCACCGTCGCGTCTTCGCACGTTGGCCTGCTACTTGCATGGGCATTGGGCGTATGAATGCCGCTCCGGCGACGCAGCCGGCGCACATCGACCGCATCACCTGGCAAGACACAACGCAGTGCCTCGCCAGATTGCGAAGCTAGGAGCGGCAAATCAGCATCACCGGACAACGGCGTCCCCTCGTGATCATCACGGGCGGACGCCGTTTTTTGTTTGGCGCCGGCGGCACCCTACCCGCCGGCCACAGAGAGAAGCTAAGGACATCACGATGAACACGAACTCCGGCAAGGTCACGTTACTGAGCGCGGGTCCGGGAGAACTGGATCTACTCACCGTGCGAGCCGCGAAAGCCCTCGCCGCTGCGGACGTCGTCTTGCTCGACGACCTGGCGAATCCCGAGATCGTCACGCTCGCGCCGCAAGCGCGCGTGATCCGGGTCGGCAAGCGCGGTGGCTGCCGTTCGACGCCACAAGCGTTTATCGAGCGCCTGATGCGGCGTTATGCGCAAAAGGGGCTGCACGTGGTCCGCGTGAAAGGTGGCGAAGCGCTGCTATTCGGCCGCGCCGGTGAAGAGCTCGCGACCTTGCGCGACGCGGGGATTCCCGTCGAGATCGTCAATGGCATCTCGTCGGGCTTCGCTGCCGCGGCGGGGCTCGGCATTTCGCTCACGCATCGCCGTCATTGTCACGGCGTCACGTTCGTCACCGCGCACACGGAAGATCACGGCGAACCGGATTGGGCCGCGCTCGCGGCAACGCGAACGACGCTCGCGATCTATATGGGAATGCGGCGTATTGGCAGCCTCGCCAACGCGTTGCTCACGAGCCTGCCTGCCCAGACGCCGGCTGCGGTCGTTCAATGGGCTGGCGGCGCTAATGAGCGGCGCTTGCTGACGCGCCTCGATCGCCTCGCGGCCGACGCCACAGATGCGGGCTTCGGCAGTCCTGCGGTGATTCTGATCGGCAACGCGATCGGTGAGAGTATGGAGGCAGACTGGGCGCAACATGCGTCATCGCGCAGTGACGCGGCGCATACTCGCGCCGCGTGAATGTGATGCAAGCGGCCGCACGACTCACTAGTCGCCAAAGCCCAGCTCTGCCTCGACTGCCTGGCCGACACGCAGCCACGCGCCCGCCCCGCTCGCCACTAGCGCGTTGTTGCCGAACGTGACCGCGCCGTTTCGCTGCGGGTTTGCACGGTAAACGCTCATCGTGTCGGTCGGTTCGTTCGGCCAGTTGGGATCGCGCTCGCCCTTTGCCTGGTCGATGGTCGGCATCGGGCAACGTGCACACAGTTTGACGAGGCGCAGTTCGACGCCTTGCGCGCTATCCGAATTCGTGTCGTCCACCCTCAGCGCTTCCACATAGTCTTCCTCGTAAGCATCGAGCCCGCTTAACACCACGTTCGGACGGAATCGATCGATCGGGATGGACGGCGCGCCCTTCGCATTGAGGCGCATGTTCAGGTCGTCGAGCGACGCCTGGCCGATCACGAGAACCGGAAAGCCGTCGGCGAAATGCGTGGTAGCGCGACCCACACTCTCCGTATAAGCCGGATCGACAATGCGCTCGCGCTCGGGATCAAAACGTAACAGCCGCACCGGCATGCCGAGAAATTCGGAGAACCACTTCGCGCATTCCTCGCCAGTGTCGAGTCCATAAGCTGCGTCGCGCCATACCGTGGTCTCGACGCTCGCCGCCGTACCGAGTCGCGCGGCGTCGAGCGGCGTACGCAATTCGCTCATGCCGGGCGCGCGAATCACCAGGTCTTGCGCGGCGATCTCGACCCTGATCAGCGCCATGCGTGGATACGCGCGCTGCGTGAGCATTGCACCATTTGAATCGACGGCCATCCAGCCGCGATCGTATTCGAGACCCGTGGACAACACCCGCGCTTCGTTCAGCGCGATGCCCGCGCAGGATTTGATCGGATAGACAAAGAGCTCACTGATGGTCGGCATGATGTGGGGCGTGGACGTTGGATGCGCGAGCGCCGGATCACGCACTCGCTCGTTTTTTATGGCAACTCTTGTATCAAGGCTCGATTGTAAATCGGTTCGGCACTGTGACCGTGTTGCGACGGCGCTGCCGTGCGTCGGAATTGGGCCGTTTTGCGTCGGGTAATCCCGCATGGCGCTCTGCCGATGCGCTGCTCGACGCCGGCCATGAAAGGTGATCACCGCAGACGCCGCCAATGGCGCCGCTGAACGATGGCGTTTCTTCGCATCGCGCTTGGACGTAGAATCCCCAATCAAGCTGATTCGCGAGGGACCCGCCGCGAACGATCGCCTTTCACGGTCCCTGCACGTCGCACCCTACAATGAACGAGACAGGAAACTGATTATGCTGAGCAAATCCGTGTTGACCGTAGCCGAAACGACCCGAATCCTCGAAGCCGCGCGCGCGGAAGCGGAGAAAAACAAGTGGGCCGTCGCAATTGTCGTGGTCGACGACGGCGGCCACCCGCTCGGCATGCTGCGCCTCGACGGCAGCGCGCCCGCGAGCTCGTATATCGCCACTGAAAAAGCCCGCACTGCGGCGATTGGACGTCGCGAAACCAAGGTGTACGAGGACATGATCAACAACGGCCGCACCGCGTTTCTCAGCGCGCCGCTGCTCGGCACACTCGAAGGCGGCGTGCCGGTGATCGTCGAAGGCCAGGTGGTCGGCGCGGTCGGCGTATCGGGCGTGAAGTCCGACCAGGATGCGCAGATCGCCAAGGCCGGTATTCAGGCGCTCGGCGTCTGAGTCAGGCATGGCGATGGCTTCGCCCATCGCGAGCGCCAGCGCCGTCACGAATGCCGCCGTGATGGCTTGCCCTTTTTCCCTGAAGCGCAACAATCCGAAAGCAGGATCGTCCCAGCAGTAGCCCCAACGCGGGCCGATGTCCCCACGTCGGCCCCACTCAGACAGATGGAGCAGTCGATGACTCAGATGAACCCGCGCGGCGGATTGCAGGTCGCCGCCAATCTCGACCAGTTCGTCGAAACCGAAGCCCTGCCCGGCACCGGAATTGACAGCGCCGCATTCTGGTCAGGTTTCGACGCACTCGTGCACGAGTTGGCGCCTAAAAACCATGCGCTGCTCGCCGAGCGCGACCGCCTGCAAACGGAACTGGACAACTGGCATCGCGCCAATCCCGGGCCGGTGCGCGACTTACGAGCCTATCGTGCGTTTCTCGAAGGCATCGGCTATATCGTGCCGGCGCCTGCGAGCGTGAAAGCAACGACCGACCAGGTCGACACCGAAATCGCCGAGCAGGCGGGCCCGCAACTCGTGGTGCCTCTGTCGAATCAGCGCTATGCGCTGAATGCGGCGAACGCGCGCTGGGGCAGTCTGTACGACGCGCTCTACGGCACCGACGCGATTCCCGAGACCAACGGCGCCGACAGACAGAAGACTTTCAACCCGGTGCGCGGCGCTGCGGTGATCGCCTATGCCCGCAAGTTTCTCGACGAAGCGGCACCGCTCGCGAACGGCTCGCATGCCGATGCGACTCGCTACAGTGTGGAAGGCGGCAAGCTGGTCGTCGCGCTGAAAAACGGAACGAGCGAACTCAAAACGCCCGCGCAATTCATCGGCTATCAGGGCGACGCAAGCGCGCCGTCGGCGGTGCTGCTCAAACATCATGGGCTGCACTTCGAGATTCAGATCGACGCGAACGACTCGATCGGCAAGACCGACGCCGCGCATGTGAAGGACGTGGTGGTCGAAGCGGCGGTGAGCACGATCATCGACTGCGAAGACTCCGTTGCGGCCGTCGATGCAGATGACAAGGTTCAGCTCTATCGCAACTGGCTCGGTCTGATGAACGGCGATCTGACCGAAGAGGTCACGAAGAACGGCAAGACCTTCACGCGCAGGCTGAACGACGACCGCGTGTACGTCGCCGCGAACGGCACGGCGCCCGTCGTACTGCATGGTCGCTCGCTGCTGTTCATCCGCAACGTCGGTCATTTGATGACCAATCCGGCTGTGCTGACGAAGGACGGTGCCGAGATTCCCGAAGGCATACTCGACGCCGTGATGACGACGCTGTGCGCGCTGCACGACCGCAAACACAAGTTGAATTCGCGCACCGGCTCCATCTACATCGTGAAGCCGAAAATGCACGGCCCCGCCGAAGTCGCGTTTGCGAGCGAACTGTTCGCTCGCGTCGAAGATCTGCTCAAGCTGCCGCGTAACACGATCAAGATGGGCATTATGGACGAGGAGCGCCGCACCAGCGTGAATCTGCTCGCATGTATCGCCGAGGCGTCGGAACGCGTGGCGTTCATCAACACGGGCTTTCTCGACCGGACGGGCGACGAAATGCACAGTGCGATGGAAGCCGGCCCGATGATGCGCAAGGGCGACATGAAGTCGAGCACATGGATCGCCGCATACGAACGTAGCAACGTGCTCGTCGGTTTGCACGCGGGCCTGCGCGGCCGCTCGCAGATCGGCAAGGGCATGTGGGCCATGCCCGATCTGATGCACGCCATGCTCGAACAGAAGATCGCGCATCCGAAGGCGGGCGCAAACACCGCATGGGTGCCCTCGCCGACCGCGGCAACGCTGCATGCGCTGCACTATCACCAGATCGACGTGCAGGCGGTTCAGCAGCAACTGGAGCGCACCGACTATGCGAGCGTCCGCGACGAACTGCTGGACGGCCTGCTGACGATTCCCGTCGTCGAAACGGCCAGTTGGAGCGCCGACGAAATCCGCGCTGAACTCGACAACAACGCGCAAGGCATTCTGGGCTACGTGGTGCGCTGGATCGATCAGGGCGTGGGCTGTTCGAAAGTGCCCGATATTCACGACATCGGCCTGATGGAAGACCGCGCGACGCTGCGTATCTCGAGCCAGCACATTGCGAACTGGCTGTATCACGGCGTGGTGACGCGCGAACAGGTCGAGGAGACCTTCAAGCGCATGGCGCAAGTGGTCGATCAGCAGAACGCCGGCGATCCGAATTACAGGCCCATGGCGCCCTCGTTCGACACCATTGCATTCAAGGCCGCGCAAGCACTCGTGTTCGAAGGACGCCAGCAGCCGAGCGGCTACACGGAACCGTTGCTGCACAAGTTCCGTCTGCAAGTGAAGAACGGCTGAGCCTGATATCGCGCCGCGGCTCGAAGAAGTTTTAATTTCGAGAGCGGCAAAAAAGGACGGGCGCCCGCGTGGTTCGGGGCGCCCGTTTTCAATGCGCGCGATGTTTCGCGCGCTTCTGCGTGATGCTTCGACGTGATGCCTGAATGCGATCTCGCGCTAGATGCGCCGATGACACCGATCACACGAATTGCGCGATCAGGATGTCCCGGCCTGGATCAAGCCGCTTCGGCCGTGTACTGAGGCTCCAGGCTTTCCGGATTCGCCTGTCCATTTGCGCGCATGTATGCGTGCAGATACGCTTCGAATTCCTCTTTCACCTCCGGATGACGCAGCGCGAACTCCACCGTCGCCTTCAGGTAGCCGAGCTTGCTGCCGCAATCGAACCGTGTGCCGAAGTAGCGATATGCAAGCACCTGCTCCTCAGTGAGCAGCGACTGCACTGCGTCGGTCAATTGCAGTTCACCGCCCGCACCCGGCTTGAGCGCGCGAATATGCTTGAAGATGGTCGGCATCAGCACGTAGCGGCCTACTACGCCGAGGTTCGACGGCGCATTGTCCGGCGCCGGCTTTTCCACGATACCCGAGAGCTTGATCACGTTGTCTTCCCACTCACGGCCGTCCACGACACCGTACGAGCGGCTGTCTTCGCGCGCGATGGTTTCGACGCCGATCACCGAACTGTGATAGTGATTGAACGTATCGACCAACTGGCTCATGACGGGCTTCGAGCTGTGCAGCAGGTCGTCGGCGAGAATGACCGCGAACGGACTTTCGCCCACCAGCTTTTCGGCGCACAAGACCGCGTGGCCCAGGCCGAGTGCTTCGGCCTGGCGCACATAAAAGCAGTCGACGTTGGCGGGTTTGATGCTGCGCACGAGGTCGAGCAGCTTCTGCTTGTTGCGGGCCTCGAGTTCGGCTTCGATCTCATACGACTTGTCGAAATGATCTTCAATAGCGCGCTTGCTACGCCCCGTCACGAAGATCATTTCGGTGATGCCGGCGGCAATCGCTTCTTCAACCGCGTACTGAATCAGCGGCTTGTCGACGATAGGCAGCATTTCCTTTGGACTTGCCTTGGTAGCCGGCAGGAATCGTGTCCCGAGGCCCGCTACGGGAAACACGGCTTTAGTGACTTTCAGCATGGTAGGCATTCCCAGATCGGTTAGAAATTGGTGTTCGCGGGCCGCTTGGCCCATCGACGTCGCCAGAAAGGCTAACAAAAAATCTGCGCTAGATCACGCGTGAATTTCACACATAATGCTTAATGCGCCCGACTCACGACTATTTGCGCCATTTGTCAAAGGCATAGGCAACATTTACTTTCTGAAATCGAACTATTTGTGGACGATTCCGAAAAAATTACTCACGCCGCAGCCCTCCGCGCGCGCGCCATTAGCAAGCGCGCTGGCGTCTACTGGCGAGCTTCCTCGTTTTCGTCGAGTTGCGGTAGCTTGCCTGGACTGATGCGGAAACGTCGGATGGGCTCATTGCGCAGCGCCTCGCGATAAGCTGAAGCGGCGACGAGGATCAGTAGCACGGCAATGCCGGCAAGCAAATGCAGGTTCATGATTTCACCTCCATCAGGAGAATCCGTGCTGTAAATTAGCACGACAAAATCGATAAATAATTGATCGTCCGCATCTGCTTATGCGCAATTACATTTAGTCACAAAGGCCGCTCAAATAGACATTGGCTGTCATTTTTTATTCATTTTTTTATAGACGCGGTGAACTAGCATGTGATGCACCGCGTGCGGAAGTCGCGCGCGGATCCGCATTGCATTACTTCAAATAAAGGACCGCGCATGAGCGACCCAGCACTGGATGCCGCCGGCTCATCCCTGCCCCTCTCTCCACCTTTGAAGGCTGCCGCGCCGCGCGTGCAAAGCGACGCGCGTTCCGACAGTGCCGGCAAAGAACATGTGATCGACGCAATGCGAGGTTTTGCCGCGCTGCTCGTCGCGTATTTCCATTGCCGTCAGATCGAATGGGTCGGCATGCAGGCATTTCATCAGAGTGCCGGGCATTCATTGAGTTTGAAAACAATTGCGGCTTATCTGACTTTCCCGATTGCATGGGGATCGGCGGGCGTGCCGATTTTTTTCGTAATCAGCGGCTACTGCATTCACCGCAGCGGCGCCTTACGCCTTGCTAACAACCCGGCTTACCGGCTCGACGCAGGCAATTTCTGGGTGCGCCGCTTTACGCGCATCTATCCGGTGCTGCTCGCCGCGTTGCTGGTGACGCTCGCGCTCGACTGGTTCAGTCTTCAATTACCGCCTGTTAGCCACAAGATTCGCGAGATCGGCGTACAGGCGTTTCTCGTCAATCTGTTCTCGCTGCAAGGCGTGGCCGGCAAGACGTATGGATCGAACGGCGCGCTGTGGACCCTTTCGCTGGAAGTGCAGTTCTACGCGATCTATCCGTTGCTATTCGCGCTGCGTCGACGCATCGGCATGACCTCCGTGCTCGCAATCGTCGCCGTGGTCAACGTCGTTTCCGCGTATGTGCTCGAACGGCATGACATCCAGTTCTTCACGTCGTACTGGTTTTCGTGGACCCTCGGCGCATGGATTGCCGACGCGAAAGCCCGTACCTCCACGCAGACCGGTTCGCCGCGGTGGCTCTATGCGCTCGCCGCTGCATTCATCGCGCTTGGTTGCGCGGCGTTTCACTACGGTCAATACGGCGCGTTCCAGCTCTGGGCAATCGGCTTCGCGTTCTATCTGTATAAAGCGCTGGAGCGCGGCAATGTCAAGCAACGCGACGGTTGGGGCTTGCGGCTTCTGTCGCGCTTTGGCGACTTCAGCTTTTCGTTGTATCTGATTCATCTGCCGATCTTCGTGCTGCTTTCGTCGGTCCTCTTCCGCTCTTCGTTGCAGATGTCGATCTGGCCGTCGTTCGGCTACATGCTGGTCGCCGTGCCGGCCGCATACGTGTTCTACCGGCTGGTCGAATTACCGGCGATGAACTGGTCCGCCAGTTTCAAGCCGAAATCCGCTAAAGGCGCGTTCCTGAAGTCGTGATAAAAGAAGCGGGGCGAATGTCAGTGACGTTCGCCCCGTTGCGCCAAATGACAGGAACCGGCCAAGTCCCTGCCTACCCCGCGTCAATCGTTCCCGTAAGAGATGTTCCCGGCAGTGCTTCTGACTGCGTTGTCCGTCGCACGGCGGCGGTCTCGGGCGCGATTCATCGAGCCACGCCCTTTACCGCCTTCGTGCTTCATACAGATCGTGCGGGTGGTGCAGATCATGCGCCGGCAGCCCTACCCGGCTGTGCCACACGCCTCAGGATCCGCTCCACACTTTCGACATAGCTCGACGTACCAAAGCGGTTCAGCGCCGTCATGTAGCCGTTTTTGACGAGCTTGTCGCGCAGTTCGTCGTTCGCGCGCAGTTCTGCCAGCACGTCGGCCAATGCATGAGCATCGCCCGGTGTGCACAGCACGCCGTTCTCGTAGTCGTCGATAATTTCGAGTACCCCACCCGCACGCGCGGCCACGACCGGCCGTTGTGCGAGCATTCCTTCTACGATCACCCGGCCGAACGGCTCGGGCGTGATGGACGTGTGCACCACCGCATCCACCGCGCACATGCAGCCAGGAATATCGTGCTGGAAGCCGAGAAAATGCACGCGGCCGCCAAGATCGTGTGCGGCGACGAACGCACGCAATTCGATCTCGTACTGATCTTCGCCGAATAGCGGCGCGCCGACCAGCACCGCGTGCATGTGCGGATTGAGCACCAGTGCCTGGAGCAGTACATGCTGCCCTTTCCAGCGTGCAAGGCGGCTGAACGAACCCACCAGAAAGGCATCTTCCGGCAGGTTCAACTTCTCGCGCAGCGTGGCTTGGGGCACGTTGCGCAATGCGTCGAACGGTGCCGCAGAAATGCCGTTGAATACAACGTCGATGCGTTTGTCGTCGAAATGCGTGAGGTCGGCGAACGCGCGCGCCGACGCCGCCGAATTGGCGATCACATGCGTGAGGCCGAGGCGTGCGCACCATTTGATGATGGCGAGCTGCTTGGACCCGAAATGCTCCGGGCTCACGATGTCGCGCAGATGCCAGACCACCGGCCGCCTCGCGAGCTTGCCGGCGACCGCGCCGATCACCATCGCGCGCTGCGTATTCGCATAGATCACCTGTGCGCTGCGCGCGCGTTTGGCCGTCGCGCGAACGAGGGACATCAGGCCCATCAGCGCCTGCCCCTTCGGCAACGAGCCGCCCTGCTTGCGCACGTTGCGCAACGCGCCCGCATCGAGCACCTCGACACTGGCGCCCGCTTTATCGAGCGCGGTACGGAATGGGCCGTCGTCGAACAGCACCACTTGCATGCGCGAGCGCAGCGCCTTGACGATTTCGAGCAGCGACAACTCGGCGCCGCCGAGTACGCCGCTTTGATCGACCGCGAGAATACGCGGCGCGTTCGCGGCCGGCTCCGCGTGATACGGCACACACGGTGGCAGCGTCGCGTTGCGTAGCGCCGGCACGGAAGATCGCACGTGGGTGAAAAAGCGTTCGCGGAAGTTGGCTGCGGAGAAACGCTCGGCATTCGCGCGGCAGTCGGTTGGCGAGAAGCGCTTCACGTGTCCATCAAAACGCTCGACCGCGGCGATGATCGACTCCGCGCTCTGCTCGTCGAAGAACATGCCGGTCGGACGCGGCTCCGACAGATCGCGCACCGTTTCGAGCGCACCGCCCTTGCCATACGCGATGACAGGCGTGCCGCACGCCTGCGCCTCCACCACCGAAATGCCGAAGTCTTCCTCGGCAGCAAAGACGAAAGCCTTGGCGCGGCTCATCCGATCCTTCAGCACCTTGAACGGCTGGTAACCCATGATCTCGACATTGGGCCCCGCCTTCGCGCGGATCTTCTGCATGTCGGGACCGTCGCCGATGACGACGAGTTTTCTCTCTGGCATGCGCGCAAACGCCTCGACAATCAGGTCGATTTTCTTGTACGGCACCATCCGCGAGGCGGTCAGATAAAAGTCTTCCTTCTGCGTGCACAGCGTAAACGCTTCGACGTCGACAGGCGGAAAGATCACCTGCGCATCGCGCTGATAAACCTTTTTAATGCGCCGCGCGATGAAATCGGAGTTCGCAATAAAGCCGTCCACCGAGTTCGACGTGCGGATGTCCCAGTTGCGGATGTAATGCAAAATGAGCCGCGCCATTGCCGACTTCGGTCCGCTCGTCAGTTTCGACTGCTGCAGGTACTGGTGCTGCAAGTCCCACGCATAACGGATCGGCGAATGCACGTAGCTGATATGCACCTGATCCGGACCGGTCAGAATGCCCTTGGCCACCGCGTGACTGCTCGATATCACCACGTCGTAGGCGGATACATCGAGTTGCTCGATCGCGAGCGGCATCAACGGCAGATACGTGCGGTACTTGCTGCGCGCGAGCGGGAGCTTCTGAATAAACGATGTGGTAACCGGCTTGCCGCGCAAAAAGCTGCGGTCGTCGAGAAAGTCGACGAGGCTGAACAGGTCCGCATCCGGAAAGCACGCCACTATCTGCTCGAGCACCTTCTCCGCACCCGCATACGTAACGAGCCAGTCGTGCACGATCGCCACGCGCACGGCTTTATCGCCGCGCAATGTGGCACGCCGCGGCGGCGCGTCAGCCGTAGGAACGGTAGTGAGTTCGGCCAGCGCACTGCGCGTCGGAGCTTGCAGCACGGCTTCTTCAAGGACTTCGTGATTCATGCGCTTTTCCTCGGATTCAGTCGCAACAGCAGTGAACGCGCTAGATCGCGCAAGGCGGGTGTCATCGTGATGGACCAGGCGATGTTCGCGCCCACCATCAACAGGCCAGCGACGATCGCCATGGCGAGGCCCGGCAGGAAGCTGGAAAGCCAGAGGCTGGCCAGCAGGAAAGCGAGATGAGCAAGCATGTCGAGCGCGATTTGCCGCGCGCGGATCGCCGAAAGGCGCAACAGCACCGCGTAATCGAACAGCGCGCGGCCGGCCACCGCGATCGCCGCGCCAGTCAATCCGAAATGCGTGATGCCGAACCACAAAGCCCCTGCAAACAAGGGCAATTCGAACAGACCGACGCGCGCGGCCGTAGCCGGATTAACCTGCGACTGGATCAGGATCCGCGTCACGTTCGCCTGGCCCACGAGCCATACCGCAACGATCATGATGCGTCCCACGGGCGCCGCGACGCTTGCAATTTCATTGCCGACCCAAAGGTGCAGGAACGGTTCGAGCACCAGCATCGCGATCAAAGCGACAGGCGTGAACACGCCGTTGAGAAATTCGAGCGACTGCTGCGTGATGGTGTCGGCATCGGCGCGGCCCACCGCGGAAAGCCGTGGAAAGAGCGTGCGCACCATCGCGGTGGGCACGATGTTCAAGCGCGTCACGAGGTTTTGCGGCACCGTGTAATACGTGACGAAGCGCGCGCCGAGGCTCGTACCGAGCATCACGCGGTCGAGCGACTCGGCGATCATGTTGGTGACGCTCGCAATCAGCATCCAGCCGCCAAAGTTGAAAAGCCCCTTTGCCACACCAAGCTGCGGCGGCAGAACACTGCGTATTTCAAGCACTTTTAACGCGGACCGGCCGAGCAGGATCGCGGCGAGAATGCGTGCAAACACGGCGGCGGCGAGCACGTTCTGCAAGCTCGCACCGAGCCACAGCGCCGCGCCGAGCGGCAGCAACTGAAACAGGAACGTGCCAATGGTCTGATTCGTGTTGTAGATGCCGAAGCGTTCGGCGCCGTTGATCGCGCCGGCGAACACCCACGACACGTTCGCAATCGGAATCGCCACCGCGAGCCAGGGTAGCGCCATATACACCTCGTGCTGCAGTTCCGGCGACACCTTCGTGAAATACGCGGTGTAGAGGAACGCACCGAAATAGATGATCAACCCGCCGATCACGCCCGTCGCGAGATTGAGCCACGTCGCGCTCCAGAACACGCGCGCGCTCTCGTCCTTGTTGCCCGACGCGCGCGCCTTCGAAATGTGATTCTGCGCGGCCATGCTCATGCCCAGATCGAGAATCCCGAAGTAGCCGATCAGCGTCCACACGAGGCTGATTACGCCGTAGCGTTCGACGCCGAGCAGCCTGATATACGACGGCACGGTGACGAGCGAGACGAAAGTCGGCAGCACGAGACCGAAGAAATTGATCGCTACGTTCTTGAGAATGCCTTTGTCCATCGGGTGCCCTGGGGTTCGACTACGATTGCCTGTTTCTTTAGTCATGCGTGGGGTTGCGGACGCGTCGTCAAGGTTTCCATCGGTACATCAGCACCTTGCCGCGTGCGTCTTCCTCGACGAATACGAGGTACTCGCCGTCCGCTCGCTTCGCCGCGCTGATGCCGTTGGGTACGTCGACCCAGCCGGACGCCCGGCCCACTTCGGGGCCGGGCCGGATTACGCCGAGTTCACGGCCGCTGTCCTTGTCCCACACATGCACCGCACCCACCGGTTCGACGCCGAAGAGGTATTGCCCCTCGACCGTGAGGCCGATGATCGTCGCGATGGGCTTGCTTTGTGTCTGCCACGGCAGCGCGATCGAATAGCGTTGCACCGGCTTGCCGCTCGACCATTTGTCGTAGCGCACCAGCACGCGGCCCACCTCCTTCCAGAAACCGCGATCCACCGGCGTGTCGGGCGTATAGCCGCTCACGTACATCGTGTCGGTGTCGGGCTCGTAGATCGCGCGATGCAATTCCGTGAATGGTTGCGGCACCGGGTACTGCGTGAGGTCCGAATACGAATAGACGGGGTTGCCCTTCCCATCCAGACCGCCGAACCGAAAGCGATAAATGCCCTTCGTGTCACGCGTGCGCCAGATGTCGCCCGCGGTATCCACCCACCAGCCCCAACCGCCCGCGAGCTTCGTGCCGCTCGTGTTCGGGGCGAATTCGTCGCTGTTGAACTTGCCGTCGCCGTTCGCGTCGCGCCAGATCCAGTCGCCGCCCGGAGGCGCGTTCGGCACCTTGGCGACCGGGCGCTCGCGGCCAGCGATAAAGCCGGACGGAATCGCCGTTTCGCCATCGCGTTGCGGATCGAAGCGATAGATCTTCAGATGGTCCGCATACATGTCGGTCAGGTATAGAAAGGTGTGGCCCTTCAGCTTGCGGGCAATCGGCAGGCCCGGATATTGATCGGTGTGAAAGACCGGATCGTCCGGGTATTTGAATCTGTTAGACAGGAATCCAACATATTTCCAGTCTTGCCCAGCGGGCTTCGACAAATCGAGCTCGAAACGCTTGTTGCCCGTGTACACGCTATCTGGCCGCGACGGATCGATCCATGCACCATCGACAAAAAGCAGTCCCTGCACGAGCCAGTTCTGCTTGCCGTCAGGCGCGTAGCTTTCGAGGGTCGCGCCGAGGCCCGCGCCGATCGGCTCATAACGCGGGCCGATGCCGTTGGTCGATACATAGACGTTTCCGCTCGCATCCACGCCTACGCCTGTTAGTCCGTTGAAACGTCGGGGTCCTGGTCTTCCCGCGACGCCGCTAAAAATTCCGCCGCGCTCGCCTAGTAAGTCCGACTGCGTGTATTGGCCATTGCTCTTGCTGAAGAACAGCACCTGCTGTCGCGGGCCGTTGTCGGCGATCAGAACGCGGCCTTTCGCATCGACGGCGATATCGACGGCGAGCGTATCGGCGGGTAGTTCGAACGTCTCATCGATCCGCTTGCCGCCCGGCGTGTAATGCTCGACATGCGGCGCTCGATCGTTGCGCGTACCGCTCAGCACCCACAGCGTGCCGTCCGGCGCAAGCGCGATCCGGCCGGGCTCGTGGACGCTCCACGTGGTCTTCTGCTGCATCGACTCGGCGTCGTACACCTCGATGCGGTCTCGCGCCGTGTTAGCCGCATAGAGCGTAGTGTCGCTAGCCGCGAGTCCGCCGATCTCAGCGCTCGTGCCCGTCGGCACTTCGTTCATCATCAAAAAGCCCGCCGCGAGTTGCGCATGCGGGTCAGCGGCTTTCGCCGCAGGCTGAAACGGCGCGGCACGTTTTGGATCGGCAATCTGCCGGCGCGAAATGCCGAACCACTGCTTGCCTTTTCCCGGCCACACGCCCTGTTCGACCAACCGGCCTTTTTCGTTGCCGACCGCAATGGCGACAAATGCGTATTTGCGGTTGATCGCGATCGCGTTGCCACCGCTGTTACCCCACCCATGCGTTCCGCCCGCGAAGCCGAGCATCTTGCCGTTCTGATAGACGCTCGCTTCTGCGCCGCTTTCGTCCCATGGCGCATTTGTATAGACCTTGCCGTCGGGCGCAACCGCGATCGCCGTGATGTTGATCTGCGCCCATGTGCCATCGCCGAAACCAAATGTGTTGCCGATCCATGACGTCTTCGCGTTCAACGCAGTTTCCGCGCGAACCGTCGAAGTGGCCGATACAGCAGCCAGTCCGACAGCGCACGCAAATACCGCGAGCCAGCTTTTGAACGTGAAACGGGGCAAGGTATGTCCTCCAGTCGATGCAAACCGATGCTTTGACAGAACTGTGATCCGGGTACGCAATCAGGCGAGCGTGCCAACGCGAGCGCCATTGGCAACAGCGTTGCAGGAGTGATGGCAAGCGCCATTCATGAACGCGTGCGGCTATCGGCACATAGACGACTCAGTGAAAGATGAAGGCGCAGCGCGCAGCTTGCTGTCGCGCGCGGCGTCAGCACACGCACGCGCTCTTCGGCTTCGAAGATGCAGGCCGCGCCACGCTGCAGTACGCCACATCGAACTAACGCGGTGCGCGGTGCACGCGCAGTCCCAGGACGCCCAATGCGCAAGGCTCACATTACGCGTAAAAAACTCCGCGACGAAAATCGAAAATAATTCAAAAATATTCGCCACTTTAAAACGATGCGAAAGAAATCATTTTAAATATCGATTAAAAGAAAATATGTCCGTGCAGCGTGTGAATGAGGCATGCGCGCACCGCTGCTGTTCCTCTTTTGTTCCTCCTTTCGCCTAACAGGGCAGTGCGGACGGTCACTTCATCCCGCGATTTGCACCCAGCGTCATGAGCGCGACACAAGCATGGAAACGCCGCGCAAATGCTTAACGAAACAACCTGTTTCAATCTGGCTCATTTATCTATTTCATTCCCGTTTTTTCACGATTTTCTTTTGCCTAGAATCAATTGCACTGACATCGCGGCCGCAGCGGGCGCGACTGACTTTCTGCCTCGGCTCGCGGCTACTCGCGGCTCATCGGCCCCACACCATGGACGGTTCATGACTGTTAGCGCACTGCCCACAGCGCCTTCCCATTCACGCCGCATCGTGCAACTCGACGGCTTGCGCGCGATCGCCGTGCTCGCCGTGTTCGCGCAGCACGCGCTGAAAGCGCCGCTGTGGATGGGCGTCGATCTGTTCTTTGTTTTGAGCGGCTTTCTGATTACCGGCATCCTGCTCGAACGCAAGGCACGTGAGCAGTCGTACTTCGGCTACTTCTATGCACGCCGTGCGCGGCGCATTCTGCCGCCCTATCTACTGCTGATGGTGGTCTCCTCGATCCTGTTCGGCTTCGGCTGGGCGCAGCACTGGCAGTGGTACGCATTGTTCGCAACGAACATTGGCGATGCGCTGAACCAGAGCGGACACGACAGCTTGAATGTGTTGTGGTCGCTTGCGGTCGAAGAGCAGTTTTATATCGTCTGGCCGTTCGTGATTCTGCTGGTGCCCGAGCGTGCGCTCGCGTGGGTGGCCGCCGCGCTGGTCCTGCTCGTGCCGGTGCTTCGCGCGGTGGCCACGCCATGGTTCGATTCGTTCTGGCCGATCTATTACCTGACGCCCTTTCGCATGGATCTGCTCGCGGCCGGCGCGCTCCTCGCCGTCGCTGTGCGGCGCGATCGTCACGCACTCGAACCGTTCAAGGGCGTTGCGGTGCTGGGCGTGATCGCTGCCCTCGCCGCGCTCGCCTGGCTGCATCTGCACTTTCCGCGTTTTCGCGCGGCGAATACACCACTGTCCAACGCGGGCCTTTACAGCATTTCGTTGGTGCTTTGCACGTCCGTCGTGGTCATCGCCCTGCAAAGCAAGGGCATCGTCAAACGGCTGCTGTGCAATCCGGTGCTCGTGTATATCGGCACGATCAGCTACACGATCTATCTGATTCATCTGAGCGTGCTGTATGCGCTCTGGCCGCTGCAGATGAACCGCTATGTGGCCGCCGCGCTCGCGCTCGTCATCACGATTGCATATGCAAGTCTCACGTGGTTCGGGTTTGAGAAGCGCCTGATCTTCGGTTCTCGCGGCAACTCGCATGCGGCGGCGGGCACCAGTGCGGGCGTGGCGAACGCTGCGCCGCAAGTACCGCAAAGCCGCGCATGAGATGCCCGTCACGGCTTCGGGCCGCCGCGCTATGCGCGTCGCTTGCGGCACTGTCTCTGTGTTCGCCGGGCGCGAGTGCTCAAGCCGCGCAAGTGGAGCGCATGCAAGCGCACGCACAGGTCGTGATCGACGCATACGGCGATTCCACGACGCTCGGTATTTCATGCAGCGAAGGCCATTGTGCGCCGCAAGCGCAGAACGCCGTGGCTTATCTGCAGGACGAATTGCAGACGCATCACGGCGACCGCGTGCGCGTAGCCAACTACGGCGTGGGCGGCACGATGGCCATGCAATTGCTCGACGGCACGGGAAATCGGCGCGCCGGGCCGACCGCCGGTTTGCCATGGCGCGAGCGGCTCGCGGCGTCGCCCGCGCGAATCGTGTTGATCAACTACGGCATCAACGAAGTGATGCAGAACCAGACGCCCGAGCAGTTCTACACGGCGCAAACCGCGCTCGTCAAAACCGCTCGCGCGCTCGGCAAGGAGCCGGTGCTGGAGACAGCGAATCCGATGCCCGATAACCGGCTCAATGCGCGGCTCGCCTCGATGGTCGCGATAACGCGCCGTGTAGCCGACGAACAGCATGTGCCGCTAGTCGATCAGTTCGCGTACATCAGCAGTCTGCCGGACTGGAAGACGTTGATGTCCGACGGCGCGCATCCGAAGCCGGGTTTGTACAGGCTCAAGGCCGAGCAGGATTTTCAGGTCGTCGAACCGCTGGTGCGGCGGCTTCTCGATGGCACGCTCTGAGGTGCTCTTTTTTCTTTTACCAATATTGAAGGCAAGCTATGAGCCAACCACGCAAAGCGATCATCACCGGTGTGTCGGGACAAGACGGCGCCTACCTGACCCGATTGTTACTCGACAAGGGCTATCAGGTCACCGGCACCTATCGGCGCACGAGTTCCGTGAATTTCTGGCGCATGCGCGAGTTGGGCGTCCTCGACCATCCGAATCTGCGTCTCGTCGAACACGATCTGACCGACCTCGGCTCGACGCTGCGTCTGCTCGAAGGCGCGCAGGCCGACGAGTTGTATAACCTCGCCGCGCAGAGTTTCGTGGGCGTATCGTTCGACCAGCCGGTGACGACCGCCGAGGTAACCGGCATCGGCGCGCTGAATCTGCTCGAAGGCATCCGCATTCTCAACCCGAAGATGCGCTACTACCAGGCATCGACATCGGAAATGTTCGGGCTCGTGCAGGCGGTGCCGCAACGCGAGGACACGCCCTTCTATCCGCGCAGTCCGTATGGTGTCGCGAAACTGTTCGCGCATTGGTCGACGATCAACTATCGCGAGTCGTATGGTCTCTTTGCGAGCAGCGGCATTCTGTTCAATCACGAATCGCCGCTTCGTGGCCGCGAATTCGTGACGCGCAAGATCACCGACACGGTCGCAAAGATCAAGCTCGGCAAGCAGGATGTGCTGGAACTCGGCAACCTTGGCGCGAAACGCGACTGGGGTTTCGCGCTCGAATACGTGGAAGGCATGTGGCGCATGCTGCAAGCCGACGAGCCGGACACCTTCGTGCTCGCGACCGGCCGCACTGAGACGGTTCGCGACTTCGTGCGCATGGCGTTCGCCGCGGCGGATTATCAGATCGAGTGGTCAGGCAAGGAAGAGCGCGAAACGGGCATCGACGTGGCGACTGGCAAGACGCTCGTGCGCGTGAATCCGAAGTTCTACCGGCCGGCTGAAGTCGATCTGCTGATCGGCTGCGCGGACAAGGCGCGCGAGAAACTCGGCTGGCAGGCGCAGACCACGCTCGAACAACTGTGCCACATGATGGTTCATGCGGACATTGGGCGCAATCAGCAACACGAGACGTTTTAATCAGCGACCGCCGCATTGCGGCAATGCAGCGGCGGCCGCACAAAAGAATGCTGATGAAAAAGGCGCCGGCTCTCTTCTACAGGAGCCGGCGCCTTCTTTATTTCGTCCCGCGAATTTCAACGCTTGATCAATGCACCTCGCCCGAGGCAATAGCCTCGCTATACACCGACGCCACCCGTTTCGCGATCACCGAGTTATCGAAGTTTTCACGCGCATAGCGCCGGCACGCATCGGCATCGGGCAACTTCAGCGAGCCGCTTAGCGCGCCGGCAAGTCCCGCCGCAATCGCCTTCGCGCCGGTCTCCGGCAGCACCAGATCGGGCGAGAGCCCCGCCACCGCCTCGGGCAAGCCGCCAACCGGCGTGACCAGCACCGGCGTACCCGACGCGAGCGATTCGACCGTGATGAGACCGAAACCCTCGAGCGCGACTGTCGGCACGACACTGATATTCGCGGCGCGATACAGCGCCGCCAGATGCTGATCCGGCACGAAGCCAAGAAGCTTCACGTTGTCCTGCAAGCCGGCCTCGTCGATGCGCGCTTGCAATTCGTCCGCGAGACGCCCCTTGCCCGCGATCAGAAGCAGCACATCGGGGTGGCTCGGCTTGAGCAGCCTGATCGCATCGATCAGATCTTCGAGACCCATGCGCCGCACGAGACGCCGCACCGCGAGCACGATCGGTCTGTCCTGCGGCAATTGCAGCTTCAGACGCGCCTCGGCGGGCGTGATGGGCAGATTGAATTGTTCGACGTCGACGCAACCCGGCACCACGCGCACACGCTCCGGCGAGATGCGATAACGCGAAGTGAGAATCTTGCCGAACGCCTCGGACAACACGATGAGACGCGACGAGCGCGTATAGACCGATTGTTCGAGATAACGCTTCGCGCGTTGTCCGAGCGAATCCGCGCCTTCGACATGGCTTTCGTCGGCCCACGGCCCCTGAAAATGCGAGACCTGCGGGATACCGCGCGTTACATCGAGGCCCGGAAACGTATAAAGCGCGAAGTGCGAGGAGATCACATCGGGACGCGACGTACTGATTTCCTGGCGCAGCGCGCGACGCGCGGCCATCAGCCGCAAAGGCAGCGACTGGCCGGCGGAGCCGAAACCGTTGATCGCACCGCCTGTGTCGGCAGCAACCTTCGGCGAGCCTGCTACGACGCCGCGCACCGCGACGCCCGCGCCCGGCAGCGCGCCGACCAGCGAGTAATACATGCGGTCGAGGCCGCCCGCGCGCTCCGGGAACCAGTGCATGCCGATCTGCAGCGATTTGATTGAGCTTGTCGTCATTGTCGTTGCCTTTTGAGCCTTTTTGTATCCGGTGAGTAGTGTTGAACGCTAGCGCGTCGCGTCATTCGACGCGCTTGTGTCCGGCCAGCGTGTTCAGCGTGAGCGCGTCGGTCTTCGCGACCACCGCCGCCTCGGCTTCCTTGCGCCGGCGATTCTTCTGCTGCCCCTCGATCTGCCGATACAGCGCGATATATTGCGCGGCCATGCGCGCCCAGCCGAAACCGGTGGCAAGTTCGTTGGCAGCGATGCCCATCTTGCGACGCGCGTCGTCATCGGCGGCGAGGCGTGCGACCGCCCCTGCGAGCGCCTTCGGATCGTCCGGATCGTCGAGCACGATTCCGCATTCAGGCGTGATGATTTCAGCGCCGCCCGCGGTGCGCGCGGTCACGACCGGCAGGCCGGCGGCCATCGCTTCGAGCAGCGACAGGCTCATGGCCTCGTAACGCGACGGAAACACGAACGCATCGACCGAATGCATCAACACCGGCATCTCTTTGACGAGCCCGAGAAAATGCACACGATGCGCGATGCCGAGCGCCTTCGCCTCGTCCGGATACGGACTGCCCGGCAGAAAACCCGCCACCGCGATATGCACGTGTTCAGGCAAATGCTTGAGCGCGGCTAGCACCGTGCCGAGGTTCTTGCGCGGCGTACGCAGATCGCCGACGAACAGCAGCAAGAATGCGTCTTGCGGCAAGCCGAACTTCGCGCGATCGCCGGTGGCCGCAGCAAAGCCCTGCGTATCGACGCCGTTGTAGATCACGTCCACACGGTTATCCGGCGTGAGGCCGATCGCGCGGATTTCATCGGCGACCTTTTGCGAAACCGCCGTAATGACTTTCGAGCGCCGGTAGGCCCAGCGCTCGAGCAACGCATTGCAGCGCGTATACACCGACTGATACGCGGACCACGCTCCTTTCGTGAGACCGAACGGGTAGTACTTGCTGCCGAGCCACCCGCTATGCACGAAGTGCGACGTGTTGACGTCGGCAGGCATCCACGTGATGAAGCCGTTCACGTGGAGCACGTCGTATTCGCGGCGATGCGAGCGCAGCCACATTGCGCTCTTGAACGCGAACACCTGCTGGCGCAGCAGATTGGTCGGCCACCAGCGGCCGATTTTCATCGGCACCCAGCGGACGTTCGGATGAACGAGCAGATCGGGCGCGACGTGCGAGGCAATCAGCGTGACGCCGATATTCTCGTCGAGCGCCGCGCGCGCGATCTCGTGGTTGACGCGCCCCTGGCCGTCGTTATGGCGCACAACGTGCGTGACAATGGCGACTCTCAATCAGTGCCTCCGTGGAAAAGTTGCGTGCGGAATAACGTGCCGGCGCGGTTGATTTTTTCGTAATGCACCGCGGAAAGAATCGAAAAAACGCTCATGAAAAGCAGCAGCCCGCCAGTGCCGACCAGCGAATTGGTGAACACCAGCATCGCGAAAGTCGCAAGGCACAAGCTCAGACATGCGGACACGTACTTGTCGTTGCGCAGCCTGAACGACGCAAGCACGGCGCGCGTCAATAGCCACACGATGCCGGACATGTAAAGTAGCGTGCCGGGCCAGCCAAGCACGAACGGGATGTTCATCACGCCGCTGTCGAAGTTGCCGTACTGGCCGAGTTGGCCGCCGTCGTTCGAGAGCTTGGTCGAGGTGCCGGTCGCGCCCATGCCTTCGCCGGAGACATCGGTAAAAGCGGTTTTGGCGAAGGTTGCATAGAATTCGTTGCGGGCCGCGTAGCTCTGGTCGTCGTTAAGATTGACGATGGTGGACAAGCGCGCCTGCATCCGCTCGGCCACCGGGCCGACCGCGAGGAGCGGCACGCACAATCCCGCGAGCAACACCGCGCTCGCGACGATGCGCACCCGCACCTTGTTGTTGGACTTGATCAGCTGGATCAGCAACGCGATGATCCAGCCGCCCCATGTGGAGCGCACGAGGCTCAACGCGAACGAAAAGAAACCGAGCGCGGCGGCGACCCAGCGCACGCGATGCGTGGCCGCCATTACGTACACCATTGCACCCATCATTGCGAACGCGAACGGCCCTGACGAATTCATCGTGCTGAAGACGCGCACGCCCATCGGCACAGGGTCGCCTTGCGAGTTCATCTGCGAGCCGAGCATCCACAGCGCGTCCCACTGCGGCATGATGAAAAACTGGATCAGTCCGTAGCCGCCCATCACGAGCATGCCCCAGATGAACGTGTTCACGATGGTGTCGCGGTACTGCGGATACTGGCGCGTGTTCGCCATGATGTGAAGGCCGATCAGAATCGGATACAGCCAGTTCGCGAGGTCGTAAGTGGCCGCGAGCGGGCCGCTCGACACCACGCCGACAAGGTAGGCGTAGACGAGTCCGAGCAGAATCAGCAGCACCGGAAGGCCGCGCCGTTGTCCGAGCAGCCTGTAGTAGCGCACGAGCGACAACGCGCTGATCATCGTGACGGCGAGCGGCGCGACCTGGATCAGGCTCGTCGGCGTGAACGAGCCTTTGGACCAGTCGGCGAGGCGGCGCACTTCAGGGCTCAGGAACCATAACCACCACATGAAGCCGATATAGCGCGCCGGGCTCTTGAAGTAGAGCCAAAGGCCCGTCGCGATTGCGAGGACGGGAAACGCGAGCGTGAGCACCGTGCCCTGACGCGCGACGATCAGTACGGCCGTGACGAGCCACAGCATGGCTGCGGGCAGCCACTCGCGGCGTTTGCGCGACGCGGCGCGCGACGCACCAACGCTGCCCGGCAAGCCCGGCATGCCGGGTGTCGGCGGAAGTTCGGCTCGCGGAAGCGTCGACATCGCTTAAAGGCCTCCGCGCGATTCTTGCGCGGTGCTGCGTTGACCGGGAGCGCCCACCGCCTTGTCCGCGTCGGCAGAAGGCGCGGCGCGGCCGCGTGCCGCGGCGCCGCGCGCGCGCAGCATTTCCTGCGTGATCCGCACATGCTGCATCGCGTAGTGTTGCGTGGTCAGATCGCGTGACAGCAGGCCGGCAGCCGCTGCCTGCGCCTGGCGCAATGCTTCCACGGGCGCGGCGGCGAGCCCGTCGACCGCATCGCGCAATGCAGACGGATCGAATGGCGGAATGTACGCAGCCTCGCCGGCCGGAAAATAATCCTGCAAGGCGCCGACGTCGGTCACGACCATCGGCTTGCCGACTGCCGCCGCCTCCAGCATCACGGTGATACCCGACGCGTGCGTGTTCGGCCGCAACGGCACGACGATCACATCGGCCCAGTCATACAGTTCGTGCTGTTTTCGGATGCCGGAGAACAGCGCGATTTCCAAATTCGGCGCGCGCAGCGACGCGGGAATGCGACGGCGCGTGGCGAGCTTCACCGTGTAGCGCGGGTCGTTGCCCAACGCCCTGATGAGCGTATCCCAGTCGCGGTCGCGGTCGTTGCCGATCGCGGCGATGCGGATTGGCGAATGCGGCGTCCATTCGGTCGGCGCTTTAACCGGAAAGTCGCGCGTGTTCAGACCGTAGAGAAGCGGCTTCGCGTCGCGATTGAAATAGCGCTTGCACAACGCCGCGTTTTCGCTCGCGAGCGTGGTCAGCTGATCGGCGCGAGTCATCAGCTTGCGATACAGCCACTTACGCACGATTCCATACGAAGGCCATTTGTCGAGCAGCCACACGCTTTGCGCGAGCAGAAGCGGCGAGGAGTCCGCGCCGGCCTTGCGGCCGCTCAGCAGGAGCATCAACGCGGCTGACAGCCATTCCTGTTCGGTGTGCGTCCAGATCACATCGGAGCGCAACATCTCCGCGCGATTGCGCCACGTATGGATGAAGTCGAATCCAAGCACTGCCTTCAGCGCGCGTCGAACGAGCCGCATCGGCTTGCCTTCGCGAGCGTCCTGTGAATAGGTCAGCGCGAACGCGTTTGATTCGGCGTGGTGATAGCCGTACAGGCAACCGATGTTGTCGCCCGGTCGATAGAAACGCGGATCGGCGCCGTAAAACAGATGAACGTGGACCTTCGTACTCATGCAGACACTCCCTTTGCCGATGCTGCAGCGTGTGAGGCGCCGCTTGCTGCTCGCGCCCGTTGCATTGGCCGCCCCGCTCAGGCGGTGCGCGACAGCGCGCGCCGGGCTTCGTGCGCGCCGGTTCGCACCGCGCGCCAGCGCGACAGCTTCAGGCGCGCCTGTTTCGACACGAGCGCGAGCGCCGCATGCGTGAGCCCCGGATAGACGCGTGTGCCGACGAGCGTCCACCACCACCACGCGGTTTCGCGGCGCAACGGTGGCAACTGGTCGCGCAGGATCAGATGGAAATTGAACGCGGCATTGCGCAACGCGGCCATGGTTTGCGCGTCGCGGCGGTCGTCGTCGAAACGTTCGGCGGGGAAATGATCGACCGCGACGCGCGGGTCGTACATCAGCTTCCAGCCGGCGTTCTTCACCGCGAGGCTGAACGCCATGTCGTTGTGAACCTGCGCGCCCGCGCCGCGCAGCCGTGCGTCGAAGCGGATGTTGCGCACCGCGTCGCGCCGGTAGCTCATGTTGGCGCCCTTCAGAATGTCGACTTCGCGCGCGCTGCCCACGCCGAGGTGATGGTTGCCGATGATCTTGCCGTGCGCGGTGACCTTGCCGACCAATGGCCGCTCGCCGTCCAGCACGCGGCCTTTTTCGTGCACCCAGTCGCGCCCGCCGAGCGCGCCAAGCCGGGCGTCGCTTTCGAATGCGGCTGCAATGCGGTGCACCCAGTCGGGATGAGGCGCGGCGTCGTCGTCGGTGATCGCGATTACGTCGCCGTTGGCGGCGTCGAGTCCGCGATTGAGCGCCGCGACCTGGCCGGGTGCTTCGACGAGCGCGACCGAGAGCGGCAGCATGCCGGTCACCGCCGGATCGCGCAGACATAGATGGGTCGCCTCGTCGTCGGCGCGCGCCACCACCACGACTTCATCGGGCGCGCGCGACTGCCGTTGGAGCGCCGCGAGGCAGCGCGCGAGGTCGGCCGGGCGGCGGTAAGTCGGAACCAGTACCGTCACTTTCATTGCGATGTCCTTGTTGCGATGTCCTGTGTGATTCATCGTCGGTGTGCTCCTGCCCGGTCAGGTGCTCAGATATTCCTGAACGGCCGCGTAGCTGCGGTCGTAGCCGCCGCGAGCCCGCGCCGGCATGCCGTTGAAGATACCGCCCTGCACGTGCACGCCCGCTGCACGCAGACGCTTCAACGCGTCGGTGATCTCGCCCTCGCTATGCATGCCTGAACGCATCACGAAGAAGGTCGAACCGGCATACGCGCCAATGATCGACGCGTCGGTCACCGCGAGCACCGGCGGCGTGTCGACCAGGATCACGTCGTAGCGTTTCGCGAGACCGTCGAGGTATTGCGGCAGACGCGGCGACATCAGCAGCTCGGACGGATTGGGCGGACGGCGCCCGCACGAAATGAAGCTCAGATTCTCGATCTCCGACGCGCGGATCGCCTCCTCCAGCGAGATCTGGCCGCTCAGCAGCTCCGACAGCCCGTTGTCCTGCGTGCCGCCCAGGAAGCGCTCGAGGACGCCGCGGCGCATGTCGCCGTCGATCATCAGCACGCGCTTGCCCGAATGCGCGAGCAGCACCGCCAGGTTGACCGTGAGGAAGCTCTTGCCGACGCCGGCCATCGGGCCCGTGAGCATGACGATGCGGTTCTTCGCGTCCATCATCGTGAACTGCATCGACGTGCGCAGGCTGCGCAAGCTCTCGACCGTGACGTCCTTCGGCCGCGCATTGGCGAGCACCGAGCGCAGGCGCTCGCCGCCGCGCTGGAAGCCGTTTTCGAGGAGCGTCTGCTCGGCGCTCATCGGCACGAGCCCGAACACCGGAAGGTGGAACGCGCGCTCGATGTGCTCCGGGTCGTCGATGCCCTTGAACATATTGCGGCGCAGGAACACGAAACCGGTGCCCGCGATCAGCCCGAGGATCGTCGCCGCCGACAGGATCAGCGCCTTCTTCGGCTTGACCGGCGCGCCAGGGCGCAGCGCGGCGTCGACGATATGCACGTTGCCGCCCGTGCCGGCCTTCTGCACCGACAGCTCCTGCACGCGATTGAGCAGCAGCACGTAGATGTCTTCCGCCACTTTCGCGTCGCGTTGCAACTGCACGGCTTTCACTTCGGTAGCCGGCAGATCGCGAAAGCGGTCAGCGTATTTCGCGCGCTGCGCCTGCAACTCCGCCATTTGCTCGCGCGCCGCCTTGAGCATCGGATGGTCGTCGCCGTAACGCTCGATGAGTTGCGCCATCTGCAGACGCAAGCCGGCGATCTGCTGCTCGTACTGCACGCTGCCCTCGAGGTACACCTTCGCTTCTTCGCTCGCATTGATCGAGCCGGACTGGCGCTGATACGCGGTCAACGCCGCCTCGGCGCGTTCCAGATCCGACTTCAGGCGCGGTTCCTCGCTCTTCAGGAAGTCGAGCATCTTGCTCGCGTCGGCCTGCTTGTTGGAGACATGCTGGCGCACGTATGACTGCGCGAGCGCATTGGCGACGAGCGCGGCATGCTCGGGGTTCTTGTCCTCGAGCGAAATCTGGATCACGCCGGTTTGCTTGCCCTGCTCCTGCACGCTGATTGCCGACTGGAATGCGCTGATCGCGTCGAGATCGTTCGCGCGGACCACGGTGAATTCCTCGCCCGGACGCGCGACCAGCTTGTTCACCAGCATCGTCACGCCGCCGCCCTGCGCCTGTTGCCCGACTTGTCCGCGCAGCAAGAGCGCGCCGTTTTCCGCATGCAGTTCGTAACGGTCACCGCCGAGCGCCTTCATGGTGAGCTTCTGGCCTTCGAGCGCGGGCAGCACGTCGATCGAATCGATGTCGGCCACCTCACCACCCCACGCATACGACGACAGGCCGAGCCATGGCCGCGCCGGCTGGCCTGGCGTCGCCATGCGCGCGGCGATGCTGCCGAGAAGCGGCAGCGTCTTCGGCGTGACGCTGAAGTTCAGCTTCATCTGCTCGACCACGGGGCCGACGACTCCGCGGCTTTTGATGATTTCGATCTCGGCGTCCGTCGGCAGCGAGGTCGAGCCGCTCGTGATCGCGGCGCCGGTCTGCGTTTGCGTGAGCGCCTGCGACGTGTTGTCGGCCTGCTCGACGCGCACGTGCGCATCGGCCGAATAGATCGGCTTGGCGAGCACACAGTACGCACCGGCAATCGCGACGACCGCCGCCGCGATTGCGATCAGCCACCAGATGTCGTCGAGGATCACTTGCACCAGTTGCCCGAGAACAACGTCCTCTTCTTCGGTCCTGAGCGGTCCGGTCATGTGTGGAGAGATTTGATTGCTCACGATTCGATCCCGTATCGGTTGCTTCTGCGGTTGCTTCTGCGGTTGCTTTTGCGGTTGCTTGCGTGCATCTGCTTTGGCGTTGGCTTATCTGTTGTTTCGCGGGTGCTAGCTGCGTTTGCCCCAGTCCCGCGCTGCGGCCACCGGACGATGGCGCGGCGCGGGACCCCTGGCGACTCACGCGCCTAGCGTGTGAGCTGCTTCAGGTAGAACAGCGTCTGCACGCTCGGCAACACCTGCTGCAACACACGGTTGAACGTGGTCGATGCGGCGGTGCCCACATATACGACGTCCATCGGCTGCAACTGGAACTGCGCGGACAGCATGATCGCGTCGGGCTGCGTCATATCGAGGCGGTACACGTCCGGTGTGGTCGGATGCTCGCGCATGCCTCGCATAACGAAGATCTGGCGCGGATTGGCGTCCGTGTCGAGAATGCCGCCCGCTTGCGTGAGCGCGTCGGCAATCGTGAGACGGCCCTTGAGCATCGGCAACTGGATCGGCGTCTTCACCTCGCCCATCACGAAGATGCGGCTGTTGCTGCGGTCCGGCACGTTGATCACGTCGCCGTTTTGCAGCATCACGTTCTGCGTGGTGTCGCCTGCATCCAGCATGCGGTTCGCGTCGAGCACATAGAGCTTGTTGTTGCGCGTGAGGCGCACGCGCTGGATATCGGCGTCGGCAGTCGTGCCGCCCGAGCGCGTCAGCGCATCGACCAGCGTGAGCGGCACGTCGCTCACCGCGAGCGGGCCCGGCGTCTTCACCTCGCCCGTTACCTGCACTTTCTGGCCGCGGTACGACAGCACGCGCACGTCGACCTGTGGATTGCGGATATAGCGCACGAGTCCGCTCGCGAGCTGATCGCGCAGTTCGCCGACGGTTTTGCCCGCAGCCCGGATGCGGCCGACGAACGGGAAATAGATGGTGCCGTCGGCGGCGATGGTCTGGCCGTACGGATCGGCCTGGCCCGGCAGCGCGGCCGTGTACGGCTGCTGCAACGCGCCGGCGATGGTCTGCGTGCTGGTGCCGCCCGCCGACAGCGTGCTGCCCTGCGGCGTGGTCAGTTCAGGGTGATCCCACACGGTGATGCCGAGAATGTCCTGCGGCGAAAGCCGGTAGACGTATTGCGACGGATCGCTGAAGGTCGACGTGGGCAGCGGGCGCGGCGGCGTGCTGGCTTCGGCCTGCGCTTGCGCAGCGACAACGGTAGCGTCGATTACATGGACCGGATAGGTTTCCGCAGGCTGGCTCTCGTGCTGGCCGTCGTCTTTCAGACGCGACGTGTCGAGATAGTTGCCCGGTGCGGTGGCGCAGGCCGACAGAAAGGACGTCAGCAGCAGCGTGGCGGCGAACCTGGCTTTGAGGTTCGCTTTGAGGTTAGCGTTGCGGTTCGCGCATGCGTGTGTAGCTTGTGTAGCGTGTGTTTTCATCAGCATATTTTTTTCAACCATCCCATGACCAGGTGTTCGATGAGCACGAGACTCTCCCTGTAGGCGGATTCCTCGCCGCCGTGCGGATCGGCGACGTCGGGCACGTCTTCCCACTTGCCGAGCGGGAAGACCTTGCCGCGCGAAGCCGGATCGAGGGCTTCGACTTCGCTCGCCTGCGCGCGCTCGCTCACGAGCACGAGGTCGGCGGACCGCACGAGCTGCCGGTCAAGACGCCGCGAATAATGCGCTTCGGAGGCAACGCCGCGCTCGGCGAGCAGCCGCCGCATGACCGGGTCCATGCCGTGACCGTTCATCGCCCGCACGCCCGCCGAATGAAACGCAATCGCCCCCGCCGACGCATGCGAGCGCGCGGCTTGGCGTGCCTTGAACAGCATTTCGGCGGCGGGCGAACGGCACACGTTGGCGTGGCAGACGATCAGAACATTGGCGAACATGTCGGGCTCCGTGAAGATGCGTGGCGATACAGCTGCGAGCGGGATGCAAGCCGGCCTAGTGGCCCGCCTCCGCTGCCGCGAGCGCGTCCGCCGGCGTGAGCGGCAGGCCGTTTGCGCCGACTCTCGCGGGCGCATTGCGCAACGCATGCTGACGGCCGATTGCGTGATACTCGATGCCGAGTTCGAGCAGCGTGTCCGGTTCATACAAATTGCGGCCGTCGAAAATGAGCGGCGTCTTCAGGATCGTTTTCAGCGCGTCGAAATCCGGGCTCTTGAAGACCTTCCACTCGGTGAGAATCACGAGCGCGTCGGCGCCGTCGGCAGCTTCCATTTCTTCGTTCGCGAAGTGAAGGCGTGCATGCTGCTGCGGCACGTCCTTCAGATCGAGCGCGAACACGCGCTTCGATTCGTCGATTGCGACCGGGTCATACGCTTTCACGCGCGCGCCGCGGCGCAGCAGCTCCGCGATCAGCGGACGGCTGGGTGCTTCGCGCATGTCGTCGGTATTGGGCTTGAACGCGAGTCCCCACACGGCGAAGGTGCGGTCCGACAGATCCTCGCCGAGGCGCGCGACGATCTTCTGGGCAAGCACCTTCTTCTGCGTATCGTTGACGGCTTCGACCGCTTCGAGAATGCGCAGGTTGGCGTTGTGATCGGCGGCCGTGCGGATCAACGCCTGCACGTCTTTCGGAAAGCACGAACCACCGTAGCCGCAGCCCGCATACAGGAAGTCGTAACCGATGCGCGGGTCGGAGCCGATGCCGCGACGCACAGCCTCGATATCCGCGCCCACACGATCGGCCAGATTCGCGAGTTCGTTCATGTACGAGATACGCGTGGCGAGCATCGCGTTCGCCGCGTATTTGGTGAATTCCGCCGAGCGCACGTCCATGTAGAGCGTGCGTTCGCGGTTGCGGTTGAACGGCGCATAGAGGCGCTTCATCAGTTCGCGTGCCTTCTCGCCGGGCACGTCCTCATCGCAACCCAGCACGATGCGGTCGGGTCGCGTGAAGTCTTCGACCGCCGCGCCTTCCTTCAGGAACTCGGGGTTCGATACGACCGAGAACATGTGGTTCAGTCCACGCTTCTCGATCTCTTGCGCGATCGCTTCGCGCACGCGCGACGCCGTGCCGACAGGCACCGTCGACTTGTCGACGATCACCTTGAAGCCGGTCATATGGCGGCCGATGTTGCGCGCGGCGGCGAGTACGTATTGCAGATCGGCGGAGCCGTCTTCGTCGGACGGCGTGCCGACCGCGATGAACTGGATGTCGCCGTGCGCGACCGCCGCTTCGACATCGGTCGAAAACGTGAGGCGGCCCGCCTTGCGATTGCGCGCGATGATCTCCTGCAGACCCGGTTCATGGATCGGCACGCCGCCGTTGTTGAGCACGTCGATCTTGCGCTGATCGACGTCGAGACAGAAGACGTCGTGGCCGATGTCGGCCAGACATGCGCCCGTTACGAGGCCTACGTAGCCACTACCGATGATCGTCAGGTTCATGTGTTACCTCGCAGGAAATTGGAGTTGGTTCAATATGCGTTGTTGCCGACAAAGCCCTTCCACAGCGTCAGCACGACGATCTTGATGTCGAGCCAGAAGGTCCAGTGCTGCATGTAGTAGAGATCGAGCTTGACGCGGCCCATCATCTTTTCGATGCGGTCGGTTTCGCCGCGATAACCGTTGATCTGGGCCCAGCCAGTGATGCCCGGCTTGATCCGGTAGCGGTGCATGTAACCCTTCACCAGATCCTTGTAGATGTCGTCGTGTTCGAGCGCGTGCGGACGCGGCCCGACCACCGACATCTCGCCGCGCAGCACGTTGATGAACTGCGGCAGTTCGTCGAGGCTCGTGCGGCGCAGGAACGCGCCCACCACGGTGATACGCGGATCGCGCCGCGTCGCCTGAGTGATCCTGCCGGCCTCTTCCTTGTGCACTTTCATCGAACGGAATTTGTAAATCTCGAACTCGTGTCCGTCGATGCCCTTACGCTTCTGGCGGAAGAACACGGGGCCCGGCGAACTGAGCTTGACCATCGCCGCGATCACGAGCATGACCGGAGCGAGCGCGGTCAAGGCGGCAAGCGCAAAGAGCCGGTCGAAGACGCGCTTGGGCAGCACGCGCAAATCGGTGATCGGCGACGCCGCCAGGTTGATCGCCGGCACGCCGAGCAACTCGACCATCGGCTGATTGAAAAGAGTCAGGCTGCGCACATCGGGAATGAAGCGGATATTCACGAAGTCGTTGCGCAGATCCATCACGAAGCGATGGATCTCCTTCTCCTTCGAGATCGGCAGTGCGAGCCACAACTCGCGAATCGCGCGCTGCCGGACGAGCTCGATCATGCGCTGATAGTCCCGTTCCACGGGCACGCCTTCGATCGCGTCGGACGTATCCGGGTCTTCGTACGGGTTGATGGTGGCGTCTTCGTCGAACACGACGACCGGGCTGAAGCCCGCGTCCGGACGGCTGCGCATCTGCTGGATCAGGAAACGTCCATACGGCGCGCCGCCCACGATCGCCACCGCGCGCTGGTTGAAACCTTCCCGGCGCAGTCCGCGCAGAATCGAATAGACGATTACCTTCGTGACGATCAGCAGCACGATGGTGGCGATCGCCCAATACACGAGCCACAGCCGCGACAGACTGTCCGCGCGATGCAGCGTGAAGCTGATGAGCACGCCGGTGACTTCCACCATCGCCCAGCCGCCCGCGACGCGGCACAGCAGGTCGTACAACGGCTTGCCGCGCCATGACTGGTAGATGCCGAGCGCCGGAAAGAACACCACCACGAGCAGGACGTCGAAAGCGAGCGACACGCTTTGCATATCGTCCAGCCACACCACTTCCCCGTTGTGCACGGCCGCCGCGATCGCGGCGCCGAGCGCAACCATCGCGATGTCGATGATTCTCGATAGAACGCTCAGCATGTGCTGCCCCTCAGTTCGTCAGTCAAGTGCCATCCCGTCGGTTAGTCGGCTGGTGGATTCGAAAGGGTTCGAAATACGCGGCCTGGTCATTCCGGCAGCAGCACGCACAACGCCGGTCATCGCGTTGGCGAATAATTGCCCGACGCGAAACCAGTTGAAGCGGTGCTAATTGCAATTCCGTTTCCCGCATGACTAAACCGGATACGCGGCCGCAGCGAAAAACGTGTCTCGGAATGAGTGAATGTCCTTCTGCAGGTATAGATAAAGCGTTATTAAAATTCGCTTCGCAAGGCTGCAAAAATCTCAAAATGTATCGGTCGAAATTTCTGCATTTTTGATGCAATTTATTCGGCATTTTTTACCGACAAAGATGCGTTATGACGGTCCTTTGAGCTTCCCGTGCGTGTTCTCCGGCGTTCTGCAGCCGGATTTTTTCTTCGTGCCCTGCCGGCTCGTTAGATAGTCTTACTTATCCATCGGCGGTAAAAAATTAAGTCGCCAGTTTTTTGCGCTTAATTTTTATTTTTGGAACCGTGGCGGTGACATTCTTTTTTCACGAGACGCCGAATTTATAGCCTCGTATATATAGTTTTCATTTAACGCGCTTTTATTGATTTCGTCCTTCGTGATAAAACTCGATGCATTCACCCAGCCCCCGAGGAGTCCATCATGACAGCTCCGGTTACGGCCACGTCCGCCGACACCCGGTCCACGCAAGCGACGTCCACGCACGTCAAACTGAAGGTCCATCCCGTGATTCTGGCGGGCGGCTCCGGCACGAGGTTGTGGCCGATGTCGCGCGAACAGCACCCGAAGCAGTTGATCGGGCTGCTCGGCGAAGATTCGCTGCTGCAATCCACCACGCGCCGCCTCGACGGCCTTGAGGCCGGTTATCCGCTGACCGGCCAACTCGTCGTGGTGGCCAACGAGGAACAGCGCTTCACGACCGCCGAGCAACTGCGCACGAGCGGCAAACCAAGCAGGCTGATACTCGAACCCGTGGGCCGCGATACGGCGCCTGCATTGACCGTCGCCGCGCTTTCAATCGCCGCCCAGGACGAGGACGGCATCATGGTCGTGATGCCCGCTGATCATGCGGTCACCGACCTCGACGGATTTCACGCAGCGGTCGCCGCGGGTGTGCAACACGCGGCGGCAGGCAATATCGTTACGATGGGCATCGTGCCGACCCGCGCGGAAACGGGCTATGGCTATATCCGGATCGGCGCGCCTGTCGCTACGCCTGGCAATCCTGATGAAATGCGGGCAGACGATGCCGCGCAAGATGCCACCGACGCCAACGCTCCGATCGCCGCGCACAAGCTCGACCGCTTTGTCGAAAAGCCGCATCTCGAACTTGCGCAGCGCTATGTCGAATCGCGTGAATACTGGTGGAACAGCGGCATTTTCATCATGCGAGCGTCGACCTGGCTGAAGGCGATCCGCCACTTTCAGCCCGCCATCTACGAAGCGTGCGACGCGGCTTATGCGGGCGGCAAATCAGATGGCGATTTCTTCCGGCTGCAGCGCGACGCGTTCAGCGCGTCGCCGTCCAACTCGATCGACTATGCAGTCATGGAACAACTCGGCAACGATCAGACCGCAGCCGCTGGCGTTGTCATGCCTTTGCAGGCGGGTTGGTCCGACGTGGGTTCGTGGGACGCAATCTGGGACATCTCCGAGAAAGACGCCGAGCAGAACGTCGGCCGTGGGCGCGTGATGTTCGAAGGCGCATCTTCCACATTTGCCCATTCGGAAGGACGCCTGATCGCCTGCGTGGGCACGCAGGATCTGGTGGTAGTCGAAACGGCCGACGCCATTCTCGTCGCGGATAAATCGCGCGTGCAGGACGTCAAGAAGATCGTGGCGCGTATTCGCAGCGAGGGCGGCCTCGAAGCGGCCAATCATCGCAAGGTGCATCGCCCGTGGGGCAATTACGATTCCGTCGACTCCGGCGAGCGCTTCCAGGTCAAGCGCATCGTCGTGAAGCCGGGCGCTCGCCTCTCGCTGCAAATGCATCATCACCGCGCTGAACACTGGATTGTCGTGCGCGGCACCGCGCTCGTCACGCGAGGTGAAGAGCGCTTTATCGTCTCAGAAAACGAATCGGCTTATATCCCGCTAGGTGTCACACACCGTCTTGAGAATCCCGGCAAGATGCCGCTCGAAATGATCGAGGTGCAATCCGGTTCGTATCTCGGCGAAGACGATATCGTGCGCTTCGACGACACATACGGACGCCAGTGAAGTACTGAATCACGTACGCGAAGTCACTTGCAGGCACAGCCCTGAATCACAGCGAATGAAGCAGAAACCTGCGGCGGTTGCTCCGACAGCCGCGGGGTACTGCATGCTCATCCCGCGTGGGAGATGAGTTCTGTGTATGACGGATAACGTTCTGCTGCTTCGCGTTCGTTGACTACATGTGCTGCCGTGTCGGCGGCATTCACCGCATTCACCGCACTTGCGATGTTCGCCGTGCCTGACGCGGTCACGGCGGACGGTTCGCTCGCATAACGCCGCAGCGGTCCGCGAAATGCATTCAGAGGACCATGCAACGGCGCGCCATGATGCGCGGCGACCGGCTCCGGCACATGACGCAGTCCGGACAGCGGACGAGCCGGCGCCCCTGCATACGGCGCATGAGTGGTCGGTCCATTTGGCGCATAGCCAGGCTTGTGCGTTTGCATTGGCGTTGCATGCTGTTGCGGCGCGCGCGCTTGGGGCGCGGCTTGCGCTGCGGCCAGCGTACGGCACTCGCGATCCACCCACTGCGCCGCCCACTCGAACGCATACTGCTCGGCGGCCTGGGGATCGGCGAAACGCGGACCGACGAGACCGGAACGCTCGACGCGCCTGCCGTCCATCATGATCTCCGCCCATGCGCGATACATATCGTTAGGCACACGCTCGGCGGCGACGTAGATCAGATAGCCATGTCGCTCGGCAACTTGCCGGCCGCGCGGTGCGAGACTTGCCGGCAGTGCGCTGCGCTGCAACGCTGCTGCGGGCATTTTTCGCGCCGACGCAATTGCCGAATCCAGACTCTGCATGGCGGCGCCGACTGCACCGGCTTCGCCTATCGCGCCGAGGTCAACGCGCAGCGCAGGGCGCGGCGCATAGACGACCGAAGGCGTCGGAAAGGCCGGCGCTCGCGCTACTGCCGGCGGTGCATAAGGTGTCTGCGGTGCAGATGGTTCGGTTGGTGCGACATTGTCGACACCCGCCAGCTGACGTGTGATGTCGGCAAATGGATCGGCGCAACGCCAGTCGCGCGCGTGAGACGGAAGCGCCGCGTGCAGAGCGTTCGCGCCGTTGCCACTCGTGCCGGGCGCCTGCCAGGACTCGGGGCTCTTCCACGTCACACCACGCGGAGCATCGTCCCGCGATCTCGAGGTTTCCGCGACCTGCGCGGCCGGCTTGCCCGCAGGCTTGGCGGCACCCAGCGGCGCAGGTTGAGGCACGTACGCGAACGTGCGTCCAGTCCTGGACAGGAGCCGAACCATCTCGAGCAGCGTACCGTTCAACTGCCATTCTTCGAAACGGCGCCGGCAAGTGGGACCCGACGGATACCGTCCCGGCAGCTTCGACCACGGCTCACCGGTGGTGAGGATCCACAACACAGCATTCGCCACGACACGTGGGTCGGCACGAGGCCGCCCGCGTCGGTTCAGACGGACGGCCGGCTCATCTGAGACAAGCGCTGAGAGCAGCGCCCATTCGTCATTGCTTAGCTCATCGAAAAACATGGATTTTCTCCACGCAGCCTGGCCGGGCCGCGGCTTTGGGCTGACCACGAATTCAACTTTCACGATCCGTGTGTAGCCCTCGGTTGCACAAATATGTTTTGTACGTTCTGTCTGGTGATCAATACCGCCCTGTGTTAGTGCGGTTTGTCCCTATTGCGAAGCACAGAACGTGGTCTCACTCGTGCATGGGAGAATTGTGCACGAAGCATACCACCACCAGGGTTTGCGTGAATATCGTTGCGACAAGTGTTACGGATAGAAACAAACTTCTCTTGCGTATTCGATCATTTCACGTCAAGCCGTAACGGAAATGCTTGCTGCGATAGCACCGGTTTTTCTGTAGCGAGCCTGAGAATTCGAAAAAGCCGCGAATAAACCTATGTAATTTCTCAGGCACGGCGGCACTCCAGATTTTTCGAAATTTTGACGTGGCCGGCTGCGTCAGTTGGTTGCGAGCGCATCGAGTGCAAGGTGCCAAGGCTAGATGACATCGATGTGGCAAGAAGACCCGTTGCGCCTCCTGGCAACAGCGCAGGCAAGACACCTCGCCCGCGCGTTCGTCGGCGCGTTCTTCTAGCGGATCGGGGTGGCTGCGCCCTGGCCGACTACGGTCGTCCACTCGCGCACGCGCCAGCGTTTCACAAGGCCCGCTTGCACGTACGGATCCGCCTTGGCAAAGGCCTCGGTGGCTGCGGGCGACTCGCCGGTGAAAAGCAGCACGGCAGTGTCGACGGGTTCGTTCAGCGCCCCGGCGAGCAGCAGTTCGCCGCGCTCCGCCGCAGCCCACGCAAGTTTCAGATGCCGCTCGCGGTGCGCGCCGCGCTGTTCGAGATAGTCGGGCACAAGGTCATAGGTCAGCAGGTAGTGCATGGCATGCTCCTCTGGTTTGTCTGACGCGACAGCATCGGCGCCCCATGCACACCGCTGCGCGGCAGATAGATTTCTGAATTTCGGTTCGGATTTCCTTACCAATTGCTATTCGTGTGCGAGCGCAGCAAAAGAAAAATTCAGCGCGAATTTTTTTATTCCGCCACTCGCAGCGGCGACATTGCGATTTACGGGCCCGCTGCATTCGTCAATTAATCTGCAATGCATAACATAATGGCCTGTCCGCAATTGGGCCTTTTGAATGCCGCGAATGCCGCAGGCGCTGCTCTATCAGGGAAAACGCGCGGGTGCGCATGTCAACGCAAACGCGGTTTTGGCCGTTGATGCAGACAGCATTTGCCATAATGGATCTGCCGAGGGCCGGATGCGTCGACGCCCGCGTGCATGAAGACCAAAAATGTTTCTACACCGATGGGAGTGTCACATGAAATTCCAATCCACAATCGCTGCATTGGTACTCGGCGCCGTCCTCGCTTCGCCCGCGTTTGCAGAGAACAGCCAGCAAACCAAGATGGCGGACTGTAACAAGCAGGCCGCCGACAAGAAAGGCGACGAGCGCAAGGCGTTCATGAAAACCTGCCTTTCCGCGAAGCCGGCTGCCGCACCGATGAGCCAGCAGGACAAGATGAAGGCGTGCAACGTGCAAGCCACCGGCAAGCAGGGCGACGAACGCAAAGCGTTCATGAAGAGCTGCCTGTCTTCCGCGCCGGCCAACTGAGCCCGGGCATCGCCGGAAAAGCGCCGCGTGCCTCGCGGCGCTCGATCGTCGCATTATGCTGTTTGCGCTTTTCCCTCACCCGCTTTCCCCGCCCTTCTCCGAGCCGCCGCCCGAACGCGCCGTTTTTCTTCTATGATGGCTGCGGAGACGGCCCACCCCACACAATATCCATACGGGCCGCCATCTTGTCGTTGATGCCGAAAAGCATCGATTGGAGGCAAGGATGGTATCGAAGCATAAAAACCGCTGGTTGAGGCGGTGGCTGGTCGTCATCGTATTTTGGGCCGTGCCCGTGGCGATCGTTGCAGTCAGCGAAATTCGCGAGGAGATGGCCTACAACGCCGTCGACCTCGAGCGCGCGCTGACCACCTGGAATTTCACCGACGCACAGCGCGCCGCCGGCGCCCCCGCCCGCTGCCACGGCAAGCCTGACGAGGCGCAAGCCGCCGGTTGCCCGGCCGACGTGCTGGCGGCCAACGCGCCGCGCCAGCAGGAAGCCCGCAACGAATACAGCGTGCGCCGCTCTACCTTGATGGCTTACCTGTGGCATGCGTTCGTCGGTTACTGGATCGTGCCGGCGCTCACGCTGCTTCTCGTGGGTGTGCTGATCGGCGGGGTGCGGCGCGCACTCAGGCGGCCGCCCACGGTCAAGAGCCAGGCGAACCACGGCGGATAGCGTGCGCCGAAGTAGAGGGTGTGCGGCGCCGGGACAACACTTTTCGTTCGTTGACAGCGCAAATTGCAGCGCATCCGAATCGGTAAAAATGTGCATCTGCTTAGGTTTCTATGCGGCCGCCGCTCGACAAGCCACGAGCGAACCTGCGACGCCGTGAGCCCGTTCAATCGCGCTTTCTACGCGTGGCGAGCCCCGTCGCGGGAGCCGGTCAGATTTACAGCGTATCTATTGCGATCTCCCGCAAAGCCCCGTCACATAAGGCTTTTCGCCTATGCGTGTGAGGGCGCCTTTTGGCCTGCCGTGTGATATAACTCAGAAGACAGCCGCGTAACTTCCGCGGCTGCGCCAAGGAACCATACGGAGAAAAACGATGCAAAGACGACACTTCATGTTGAAGACTACCGCTGCGCTCGCTTTCGGAGGCCTTGCACTTGCCGGTTGTACCACCAACACCGGCGGCCACGACACACCGTCCACCGACGCGTCCAAACGTCAATCGATCGACGCCAGCGTCGACGGCACCTTGTCGCGCCTGTACACGACCGTTAAGGGTTCACACGAACTCGTCTCGAAGGCGCGCGGCGTGCTCGTGTTCCCGTCGGTGCTGCAGGCTGGCTTCATCGTCGGTGGGCAGTACGGCGAAGGCTCGCTGCGCGTAAGCGGCAGCACGGTGGGCTACTACAGCACGGTTTCCGGCTCGTTCGGCTTGCAGGCCGGCGCACAGTCGAAGGCCATCATCTTCCTGTTCATGACGCAGGACGCGCTCGACAAATTCCGCAATGCCGACGGCTGGTCGGTGGGCGGCGATGCTTCGGTCGCGCTCATCAAGATGGGCGCCAACGGCGTGATCGACACCACTACCGCCACGGCGCCGGTGCAAGTGTTCGTGCTGACCAATACTGGTTTGATGGGCGATCTGTCGCTGCAGGGCACGAAGGTTTCGCGCCTGAAGATCTAAGGATTTGACGGCGGACCAGCGGCCTCGCATCACGTCGCATCACGATAACCGCCCGGACGTATGCGGGCTGCGCGTCCTGTCCGCCTGATTCCCGCAACGGTGTCCGGGTTGGACACGGGGGTTGCGCAATAAGAACCGCGCGATACATCGCAGTGCGCGGAAACGTCAAACAGGCCGGCTCCGCCCGCGGAGGCCGGCCTGTCGACTTTTATGCGTTCAACTTAAGGTTCTGAAAACGGTGCGCGGAGCAGTCGACATGAGCCCTTGCAACGAGCAAGTGCACATGTCAACCCGGTGACCAGACCTCCAGTACCGTCCGCATGACCTGCTCGCAGCAATCAGCGTCCCGAGCTATCCACCACCTTGAACCGCGAACGCTTCTGCGCGCGGATCACCGACTGATACGCGTCCACGTACTGCTGCGCCATCCGGTGCGACGTGAAGCGCTCCTCGAAGCGTTGACGCACGCCGGCACGCGGCATCTTGTGCAGCCGGTTGACCGCGGCCACCGCACCGATCTCGTCTTCGACGATAAAGCCGGTCAACCCGTCTTCGAGCACCTCCGGCACCGAACCGCGATTGAACGCGATGACCGGCGTGCCGCAAGCCATGGCCTCGATCATGACGAGGCCGAACGGCTCCGGCCAATCGATCGGAAACAGCAGTGCATGAGCGCCTGACAGGAATTCGGCCTTCTGATGATCTGCGATCTCACCGATGAACTCGACGTGCGGCAAGTCCAGTAGCGGCCGGATATCGCGCTCGAAATATTCGCGGTCCGCGGTGTCGACCTTTGCCGCGATGCGGATCTGCATGCCACAACGCCCGGCGATACGGATCGCCGTGTCGACGCGCTTTTCGGGCGAAATACGGCCGAGGAACGCGAGGTACTTCTGCTCCACTGGCTGCGGCGTATAAAGCTTCTCCGGCAAGCCGTGATACACCGTGGTCAGCCAGCGCGCTTGCGGCAGCGGATGGCGCTGCGCATTGGAAATCGAAATGACCGGCGCAGTGTTGAACGTGTCGAACACAGGCTGTTGTTCGGGCAGATCGAGCCGGCCGTGCATGGTCGTGACGAACGGCGTCTCCTGCCGCTTGAACACCGAGAACGAGTAATAGTCGAGGTGAAAATGCAGGACATCGAACTCTTCGGCCTGCCGGCGCACGAGTTCCATCAGCAGCATGTGCGGCGCCACGCGATCGCGGATGCCGGGATCGAGGCGCAGCGCGCGCGGCCACACGGCCTCCAGCTTCGCGCTCGTCACCGAGTCGCCACTTGCGAACAGCGTCACGTCATGGCCGAGTTCCACGAGCGCCTCGGTAATGTACGACACGACGCGCTCCGTGCCGCCGTACAGCTTCGGCGGCACGGATTCGGTCAAGGGGGCGATCTGCGCAATCTTCATAGTTGTCTCCGTGAACTGACGGCTTGCGGCGCTGGATCGTGCACACCCTGGCACGGCCCGGTGCTGCCCGACCCGGCCAGGTTCACCCTGCGTAGATAGGCGCCGGGCTTGCAGGCAGGTCTTCCGTCTTTCGATTAATGGCGCCGAGAAAGGCGCGCGCGCCACAGGCATCGAAGCATTATTCCCTGGCAGGCGCTAAAAAGCGCCCGGTATTGCATTTATTGGGCGCTGTTACATTCAGCTTACATCGCAGGCGCCATCGAAATATTGGAGCCGCACACACGCGTCGAGCGTCAGCGCGACGGCCATTTCCACGGTGGGATGTCGCGCTCTTCGGCGTCGGCGAGACGTGTTGCACCGAAATGCTTCTCGAGGACGATCGACTCGCTCGCGTCTTCGAGTTCGAGTGACGCGATGAGCCGCGCCGCGTGCGAGACGACAAGCACCTGTGAGTGCGCGGCGACCCGCGTGATGAGCCGCGCAAGCGCGGGCAACAGGTCCGGATGCAGACTCGTTTCGGGCTCGTTCAATACGAGTAACGCGGGCGGACGCGGCGTCAACAGGGCGGCGACCAGCAATAAATACCGCAGGGTCCCGTCGGACAGTTCCGCGCCTTTTAGCGGACGCAGCAAACCATGCTGCTGCATCAGCACTTCGAAGCGGCCGTCCTGTGTGGCGACGTCGAGCCGAGAGCCGGGAAACGCATCGTCGATGGCGGCGTCGAGTGCAGCGGGGTCGCCGATCTCGCGAATGGTCTGCAAAGCCGCGGCGAGATCCGCGCCGTCGTCAGAGAGCACCGGCGTGTGCGTGCCGATTTGCGGGATGCGCGCGGGCGCGTCGACATCCGTGCGGAAATGGTCATAGAAGCGCCACGAGCGAATCTGTTCGCGCACTGCGATCATCTCCGGCGAACAGCGCGGGTCGGCGAACTCCGTCATCATGCTGTCAAAGCTCGCGACGGGTTGCGGTACCGTTTGCCAGTCGCCGTTTTCATCACGCGTGCGCGGCGCCGCTCCTTGTCGATCCACCAGCAACGCCGAGGGCCGCAGCACCGGTCCACTCCAGATGCACTCGCGCTTGATGACAGGATCGAGCACGAACCTGCTGGTACCCGGATGCGGCAAGCCAAGGTCGATCGCATAGCTAAACGTATCGCCCGCGAAGCCGAGCCGCAGACTGACCGGTGCGTTGCGGGTCGTGCCTTGAACCTCGAATTCGCCGCTCAGCATGCCCCGGGAGAAACGCTCCGGGCCGGCCCATAAGGTGGACGGCAAACCGCCCTCGCGCGCGAGCGACATGATCACGCCGCCGCGCGCTGTTTCGGCAAGCAGGCGCAGCGACCGATAGACGCTCGACTTCCCGCTGCCGTTGGCACCCGTGATGACGTTAAGCCGCCCAAGCGGCACGATCAATTCGCGCAACGACCGGTAACCGGCGATGGCGAGCGCGCTCAGCACGCGGCCATCCGTGAATATGATGTCCGGAGGCCCGCAGGCGCGCAGCGCCCTTGCGAGCCACGCCTGCATGCGCACACGACATGCCGTTTCGGACCGCTCACTACTTATGCCCGCCGCCCATGGCGGGCTTCTGCAGCGGCACGCTGCGCAGGTCACGCAGGAAACTGTCGCGCCACACGCCAAGATCGTTTTTGCGCAGCGCCGCCATGTTGATCTCGTGACGCCGCTGACGCGCGTCGAGCGGCATTTGCAGCGCGCGCTGCAACGCCTCGCACATGCCTATTGCATCGTGCGGATTCACGAGCAGCGCGCCTGTCAGTTCGGCTGCGGCGCCCGCGAAAATGGACAGCACGAGTACGCCCGGATCGTCGGGATTCTGCGCGGCGACATATTCCTTCGCGACGAGATTCATGCCGTCGTGCAACGGCGTGACGAAGCCGATCTGCGATTCGCGGAACAGCGACATCAGTTTCCAGCGGTCGTATTGCTGGTTCAGATAGCGGATCGGCGTGTAGTCGAGACCAGAATAGCGCCCGTTGATGCGCCCTGCTTCGTACTCCAGATCCTGACGGATCTTCTGGTACGTAGCGACGTCCGAACGCGTGGGCGGCGCAATCTGTACGAGCGTGACGTTGCCGCGCCATTCGGGCGAACGTTCCAGCAAATGCTCGAATGCGCGAAAGCGTTCGACGAGCCCCTTCGAATAATCGAGCCGGTCGACGCTCATGATCAGCTTGCGGCCTTCGAGACTCTGCTTCAGATCGAGCACGTGCTGACGGCTTTCGTAGCGCTTTGCCTGCTCGGCAATCTCGTCTGGAAACACGCCGATGCGGTAGACGCCCGTACGCAATTTGCGGCCGAACGCTTCGACGAGACCGTCGTTCGACACCGAGCCGCGCGCGTGGCGAGTGACGTAATCGTGGAACGCTTCCTGATCGGTCGCCGTCTGAAAGCCCAGCAAGTCGTAGCACGACAGCGATTTGACCAGCTCCTCGTGCGGCGGAATGTTGAGCAGAATCTGCGGCGCCGGAAACGGAATGTGCAGGAAGAAGCCAATGCGGTTCGTGATGCCTTCGCTGCGCAGCGCTTCGGCGAAAGGGATCAGGTGATAGTCGTGAATCCAGATCACGTCGTCTGGCTCGAGCAGCTTGATCAGCTTGTGCGCGAGCCACGCGTTGACGCGCCGGTAACCGGCATACTCCTCGCGCTCGTAGCGCGCGAGATCGTTGCGGTAGTGGAACACCGGCCACAGCGTCGCGTTCGAGAAGCCGCGGTAGTACTGGTCGTAGTCCTTGCGCGTAAGCCCCACCGTTGCGAAGGTGACCGCGCCGTCCTGTTCGAGCGTCGGCCCGGCGTTGGCGACGGTCTCGCTGACCACGTCGCCGCTCCAGCCGAACCACACGCCTCCGGCGTCCTTCAGCGCGCCGAACACGCCAACGGCGAGGCCGCCCGCCGATCCTTTGGTTTCCGTCGGCGTTGCGACGCGATTCGACACGACGATCAGTCGGCCCATGTTGCTAGTCCTCCTTGTTGCGCGCGGCATCTGCCAGGGTGCAGCCGGCGCTCGTCACGCAGCGAGCGCCTCGACAAACTTTCGCATGGTGCACGCCATGCCGCGCCGAGTTTATGTGTAAGTGGACGGTTCGACCCTTTAGCGATCGATCGGTTGCATCGCCGTGGGCGCCGGTCCGCGCGGAGAAGCTCCACGCGGACACCTGCGGCCGTTAGGCCATTTCCTTGACCTTGTGCGCCGGCGCTGCGGCGCCCGTCGCCTGAGCGGGCCGGCTCGCCACTGGGTCCGCCTCAGTATGCGCTGCCGTGCTGCCCGCCGGCGTGCCAGCGCCGCGCGGCAACCAGTCGAGCGGCTCGCCCTTGCCGTTTTCGAGTTCCGCCGACACCTCCGCACGCGCGCGCGGCAGATACTGCGGATAGTGCTTCTGGATGAAGTCGAGCAGCCCTTCGCGCACGCGGCAGCGCAGGTCCCAGTTGAGGCCCGAATCGAGCGAACTGACGAGCGCGCGCAATTGCATCGAGCGTTCGGTGCCCTCGGTGACTTGCAGAACCTGCACGCGCCCGTCCCACTCAGGCGCCGCCGCGACAATGCGCGCGAGCTCCTCGCGAAGCGGCGCGAGCGGCATCCGGTAATCGACGTAGAGAAACACCGTGCCGATAATTTGCGAACTGCTGCGCGTCCAGTTCGAAAACGGGTTTTCGATGAACCATTGCAGCGGCACGATGAGCCGCCGCTGGTCCCACAGGCGCACCGACACGTATGTTCCGGTGATTTCCTCGATGCGCCCCCATTCGCCCTGAATGACGACGACGTCGTCGAGCCGGATCGGTTGTGACAGCGCAATCTGCAAGCCGGCGATCAGATTGCCGAGCACCGGCCGCGCGGCGATACCGGCAACCAGACCTGCCACGCCCGCCGATGCAAGAAGGCTCGCGCCGATCTGCCGGACATTCGGAAACGTCATCAAGGCGCCGCCCACGCCGACGATCACAATCACGAGCATCACGGAGCGGGCCAGCACTCTCGCCTGCGTATGGATGCGCCGCGCTTGCAGATTGTCGGCGGTGTCGAGCGGATGCGCCTGGATGATTGCCTCGCCGATGGCTGCCGCCGAACGCACCGACAGCCAGGTCAACGCGCCGATCAGCGCGATAGCGGCGGCGTCGCGCAACGGCGATATGAACGTTAGCGTGTCAGGCGCCTCCCACCACACGGCTTCCAGCGCGAGAATGGTGAGCGCGAACAGCGAAGGCTTGTCGATGTAGCGAAGCACGACGCTGGTGAGCGGATAGGGCCGCGCGATTCGGGTCACGATACGTGCGCCCACGCGGTGCATGCCGATGCCGATCAGCACAACGACCACCGAGATCATCAACGCGCCCAGCCACGTGTGCAGCGGCGCTTCGGCGATACGGTCAAGGTGGTTGAGTTCGTCGAGAAAAGGCATGAAGGACAACCTCCTTTTCGATTGGATAGGGACAGGCCGGCGGCCATGAAACGCGGCGACGGCACAATGTGACACGCGCCGCGGGACGAACCCGCCGGACGCGCTCGTGAAAAGCGCTGAAAACACCGTGAAGCGCTTTCAAGGCGGGCGCGCTAATCCAAAGATGCGCTCCGCTTTTCGAGCAGGCCGCGCTTGTGCAGCGTGGCGTCGACTCATGGGAGAACATGTGCGTCGTGCGGCACACGTCCTTTCAACTCACACTAACTTCCGCTTTTGCAAGGAAATGCCTTGCCGAGTCCCAGCGAGATTGCCGTGCTAGCGTTGTAGCCCCCGACAATCGGATTTTCCGCGATGTACTTGCGTACGGCGTCGGTCAGCTGCGCCGAGCGCGCGTCCTGAGGCAAGCAGAAGTATTGCCCGACGCGCGGTCCCGTCGTGCCGCCAATCGCGTCGATGGTGTTGAAGATACCGTCGGCGGCGCCTTCGATGTATGCGGCGCACGCGCTGCGCGACGCGACGTCGGTCTTCGTACACAGTTTGTTGAGGTCGCCCCCCGTAAACGCGGCTGCCGACAACGGTACGGCAAACGCGCTGGCGAAAATCAAAGCCCGCAGCATGGTGTTCCTTTCCAGGGTCGTTTATCAGGCGGTCTGTTGCCGCATCCGGACGGCGCGCGAACGCGCCGCAACAAAGTCGTCATTCTGCACTGTTTTGCGATGCGGCAGCAGGCCGGCAGCCGCGATCTTCAGGCAGTAGGCGGTGCACCCCGGCGCATGCCGGCGCGCCGCGCGCCCTACTTTTGCTGCATCTGCTGCAACCGCGCGGTCAGACCTTCAACCACGTCCGGCTCCTTATAGGTCTTCGCGAAATCCAGTGCGGTGAGTCCGATCTGGTTCTTGACCGTCAGGTCCGCGCCGTTGTCGAGCAGCAGTTTCACCGTCGACACATGGCCGCCCCGCGCCGCCATCATGAGCGGCGTGGTGCCGTTCGGTGAGCCCGCGTCCACGTAGGCGGAATGGTCGAGCAGCAGCTTCACGATGTCGTCGTGGCCGTTTGCCGCCGCGTAGTGCAGCGGCGCCCAGCCCTTCTTGTTCACTTCGGCGTCCTTCGCGATCAACTGTTTGACGAAGTCGATATCGCCGTTCAGCGCGGCCATCATCATGGCGTTTTCGCCGGCTTTGTCTTCGATCTCGACGTTGGTTTTCGGATTGGCGAGCAGCGCGGCGCCGACCTTGTCGGACTTCTCGCGCGCGGCGAGCACCAGAAGCGGCATGCCCTGGTTATCGACGCTGTTCGGATCCATGCCCTTGGCGAGCAATTTCTTGACGCCGTCGACGTCGTCGAATTTGACTGATTTGATCAGCGAATCGATCGGCGCGGCCTGAGCGGGTGCCGCGATCAGCGAACTCAGCGCGGCACACGCCACCGTAGCCGCCAGCGCGGCGCGCGAGAAGCTGCGGCGCGCCGACGTGCATGCGGCGCGAGCCGTTTGGGCGGCTTGCCGCACGTCGGAAAAACTGGAACTGTTGATCATATTTTACTTTAGGGTTGGCCCCTATCCTCTTGATATGTATCCACTTTCACAATGCACCAACCGGCGCGGAAAGCTTGAATAGACGGAAGAAATTCTGCGTGGTTGCGGCCGCCAGCGCCTCGTCCGTCATGCCGCGCTGCTGCGCGATGAAACGTCCGACATAACTGACGTACGCTGGTTCATTAGGCTTGCCGCGGTACGGCACCGGCGCAAGGTAAGGCGAATCCGTTTCGATCAGCAGGCGCTCCAGAGGCACGCGGCGCGCGACGTCCTGCACATCCGTCGCGCTCTTGAACGTGACGATGCCCGACAGCGAGATGTAGAAGTTCTGCGCCAGTGCCTGTTCGGCCACGGCCCACGGCTCCGTAAAGCAGTGCATCACGCCGCCCGGCTCGCTCGCGCGCTCCTCGGCCATGATGCGCAGCGTGTCTTCCGACGAAGAGCGCGTATGGATGATGAGCGGCTTGCCAGTGGCATGCGCGGCGCGGATATGCGTGCGGAAACGCTCGCGCTGCCATTCCATATCGGCGATCGAGCGGCCTTCCAGGCGGTAGTAGTCGAGCCCCGTCTCGCCGATTGCGATCACTTTCGGATGCCCGGCCAGCTCCACCAGTTCCGCGACGCTTGGCTCGCGCATGTCCTCGTGGTCCGGATGCACGCCCACCGACGCGTACACGTTCTCATGCCGGCTCGCGATATCGAGCACGGACGGCAGCGTTTCCAGGTCCACCGACACGCACAGCGCGTGCGTGACCGAGTGGCTTCGCATATTCTCGAGCACCTGCGGCAGGCGGTCGGCGAGTCCTTCGAAATTGATGTGGCAGTGCGAATCGACAAACATGATGATGTCCTGCAAATGAATGGCCCGAGGAATGGCCCGAGGCGGTCAGGCTGCCGCGCCGTGCGCGTCGAGGCGCTTGCCGAGGATCACCAGATCGCGCTCCACGCCGTCCAGCACGGCCACGCGCGGCAGCGAGCCCCATGTGTCGAAACCGAAGCCGCGGAATAGACGCAGGCTCGCCTCATTGTGACCGAAGATAAATCCCAGCACGGTGTCGATGCCGAGCGCCGGCGCCGCCGCCAGCGAGGCCGCCAGCAACTGCTTACCGAGGCCCTTGCCGCGCGCGCGCTCGTCGAGATAGATACTGACTTCGGCGGTGCGCTGATAGGCGGGACGGCCATAAAAATCCGAAAAGCTCAGCCACGCGATCACACGTTGCGGCTGTTCGGCGTCTTCGACAACCCATAGTGGGCGTTTGTGCGGCCCATGCGCGTGAAACCATGCAACGCGGCTTTCCACGCTGACCGGTTCGAGATCGGCGGTCACCTGGCGCGAGGCCACCGTCGAGTTGTAAATGGCGACGATGGCAGGCAGATCGTCGAGCGTGGCATCGCGGTAAGACAGGCTCATGGTGCTTTCAGATTGAATTGAAGAACCGGCTAACGGGTAAAGCGCTATCGGATGCAAACGACGTTCGCCGCACGCGGGGAGCGCCGCCTTGCGTCATGCAAAAAGTTCGCGGTAACCGAGAAACAGTTCCTCGAACACGAGCCGCGCGTTCAGCGGATGATTTTCGACCGCGCGCTGGCGCGTTACGGCGCGCATGAAACGGGCGAACGCGCTCGCGTCGGCTTGCGACGCACAGCGCGTCAACGCCGCCGACGCCTGCGGAAAATAGCGCGGCGCGCCCGCGGTGCGCTGCGCGAGCAGATCGTACATCCATCGCTGAAGCCAGCCGAGCACGAGCGGCACGGGCAGCTTTTGCAGCGCCTCGCCGCACGCGAAGGCGTCGCACTCCGGGCCGGCGGCCAGTTGCTTGAGCGTCCAGTCGCGCAACGTGCGATTCTCGTCGCTAGCAAGCGCGAGTGCGGTCAGCGGCGCGCCGCCCGCTTCGGCGAGCAGCGCCGGCGCCCCCGCCACGCCTTGCGCGGCGAGCCATTGGGTCGCGGCCTGCGGCGCGGGCAGACTCATCGGCCATTGGCGGCAACGGCTAATGATGGTGGGCAAAAGCCGGTCGATCCGCGCGGACACCATCAGGAACACGACGCCCGCAGGCGGCTCTTCGAGTGTTTTCAGCAGTGCATTGGCCGCCGCGATGTTGAGCGCCTCCGCCGGAGCCAGCACGACCACGCGGGCGCCGCCGCGGTGCGAACCCACGCCGACGAAGTCGAGCAAGCCGCGAATCTGCTCGATCTTGATTTCCTTGCTGGGTGCACGCGTTTTTTTTCCTTCTTCGCCATCGGCTTTTTCGGCTTTCTCGTCCGCGCCATTACCGATGCCGATGCCGGCTTCGGCCGCCAGCGCCTCGGGCACGACGATACGGTAATCGGGATGGTTGCCTTGCGTGAACCAGTTGCACGCGACGCACGCGCCGCACGGTTCGCCGTTGTCCCGCGGGTCCTCGCACAGCAGACCTTGCGCGAGATGCTGCGCGAAGCGCAGCTTGCCGATGCCCGCCTGTCCATGCAGCAGTAAGGCGTGCGGCCAGTGGTCGCGCAGTTGCTGCAGGCGGTTCCAGTCATCGGATTGCCACGGATAAATCATCTTTTCTCTTTCTGATCAGTCAGTTGGACGCGATTTATGAGGTATTACACAAGCTTTTTGGACGGCAGAATAATTTCTTATATTGCTTGTATATCAAAGACTTGCAAGAAGCTCCTCAAGCTGTTTCTGAATGCGCGCAATGCTTTGCGAAGAGTCAATGATAGCGAATCGATAAGGCGCTTCTTCCGCGCGCCGCAGATATTCGGCTCGGGTGCGGTCGAAGAATGCCGTCGATTCGCTCTCGAAACGATCCGGATCGCGCGCCGCGCTGCGCCTCTCGTTAGCGATCTCGGGCGCGAGGTCGAACAGCACCGTGAGATCGGGCTGGAAGCCGCCTTGAACCCAGCGCTCCAGCGTTTCGAGCTTGTCGCGCGGCAGCCCGCGGCCGCCGCCCTGATAGGCAAAGGTGGCGTCGGTGAAGCGGTCCGAGAGCACCCAGTCGCCGCGCGCGAGCGCCGGTTCGATCACTTCGGCCAGATGCTGCCGGCGCAGCGCGAACATCAGCAGCGCCTCGGTTTCAAGATCCATCTTCTGATGCAGCACGATCTCGCGGATCTGCTCGCCAAGCGGCGTGCCGCCCGGCTCGCGGGTCATGACGACCGAGCGGCCGCTGGCCGCCACCTTCTGTTCCAGCCGCTCGCGGAACCAGGCCAGATGCGTCGTCTTGCCGGCGCCATCTATGCCCTCGAACGTAATGAATTTGCCGCGCGCCATTATTGCCCTCGAATGTATTTGTCCACGGCCTTGTTGTGATCGCCGAGGGTGTCGGAAAAGATGCTGCTGCCGTCGCCGCGCGAGACGAAGTACAACGCGCTGGTTTGCGCGGGGTTCATCGCCGCCTGCAGCGACGCCACGCCCGGCAGCGAGATAGGTGTCGGCGGCAGGCCCATCCGCGTATAGGTATTGTAGGGAGTGTCAGTCTGCAGGTCCTTCTTGCGGATGTGGCCGTTATAGCTCTCGCCCATACCGTAGATCACGGTCGGATCGGTTTGCAGCGGCATGCCCACGCGTAGACGGTTCGCGAAGACGGCGGCGACCATCGCCCGGTCGGATTTCTTGCCGGTTTCCTTCTCGATGATGGACGCCATGATCAGCGCATCATACGGTGTCTTGTACGGCAGGTTCGGCGAGCGCGCGACCCACGCTTCGTCGAGGCGCGCGCGCATCAGCCGATATGCGCGGCGGTAGACGTCGAGATCGCTCGTGTTCTTGTCGAACAGGTAGGTGTCCGGGAAAAACAGCCCTTCGCCGTTGCCGATCGACGCCTCAGGCGCACCGATTGCGGTCATCAGCTGCGCGTCGTTCATCCCGGCGCTGTCGTGCTTGAGCGCCGGATTGGCGTCCAGTTCCTGGCGCATGCGCCTGAACGTCCACCCTTCAATGACAGTCGCAACGTATTCGTTGACGTCGCCGCGAGCGATCTTTTGCAGCACTTCGTATGGCGTGACGCCGGTCTTGAACTCGTAATTGCCCGACTTGAGCTCGCTCTGAAGACCGAGTAGCCGCGTCATGACGATGAACAGTTCAGGCTCGACGGGCACGCCGCCGCGGTTCAGTTGCAGCGTGACGCTGCGCAGACTGCTGTGCGGTTTGACGGTGACGTCGAGTTGCGCGGGGTTCAGCTCGAGCGGGCTATTGGCCCAGTGGTATCCGCCAGCAATCGCGGCTGCGGCCAGCACGACGAGAATCGAGCCGGCGACGAAACATTTCTTGAACAGGGACATGAAAACGTGACTGGGTTGGACTGCATATAATACTTGTTTGCCTTAGCTAAAGTCAGAATTGACTGTTCCAGGAATCCATGAACACACCGCTCGCTACCGCTGCAGGCACACCATCAGGCACTCCTTCAGTTGCTGCTTCAGGCGCTGGTTCTAGCACCTCCGGCGGCTCGCCTTCGGGCCATTCCGCCACGGCGCTGCCGGCGCTGCCGCGTCCGTCCGCCGATGAGTTCGCCGCAGTGCTCGAACACGGCGCGTACATGGCGCTCACGCAGTTCGGCGTGATCGACGCCACCGGCGACGACGCCGCGAGCTTCCTGCACGGGCAGTTGACTAACGACACGCAGCACCTGGACGCCGCGAACGCGCGTCTCGCGGGTTATTGCTCGGCGAAGGGACGGTTACTGGCGTCGTTTCTGACGTGGCGCAGCGGCGACACGATCCGTCTGCTCGTCTCGAAAGACGTGCAGGCGGCGGTGCAAAAGCGGCTGTCCATGTTCGTTTTGCGCGCCAAGGCGAAGCTCGTGGATGCAAGCGGCGAACTCGCCGTGATCGGCCTCGCGGGCGATGTCCGCAAGGCGCTGTCCGGCGTGTTCGACGCGCTGCCCGACGGCGTTCATGTGAAGGTGGACGGCGCGGCCGGCTCGCTGATCCGCGTGCCCGACGCGTTCGAGCGTTTGCGCTATCTGTGGATCGGCCCGAAGGCGCAAGTCGAAGCGCACTTGCCGCAGCTTCGCGAGAAGTTGAAACAGGTTTCGCCCGCAGTCTGGGACTGGCTGGACATTCGCGCAGGCGAGCCGCGCATCACGCAGCCGGTGGTTGAGCAATTCGTGCCGCAAATGGTCAATTTCGACGTGCTCGGCGCGGTCAATTTCCGCAAGGGCTGCTATCCCGGTCAGGAAGTGGTGGCACGCAGCCAGTATCGCGGCACGATCAAGCGGCGCACGTCGCTCGCCAACGTGGCGAGCGACCTCGATACCGCGAAGGCCGGCGCCGAACTCTTCCACTCCGACGATCCAGGCCAGCCGTGTGGCATGGTGGTGAACGCGGCGTCGGCGCGCGACGGCGGCGTCGATCTGCTGGTGGAGATCAAGCTGGCGGCGCTCGAAAGCGGTTCGGTGCATCTAGGCGCGGCGCAAGGCCCGGCGCTGCAGTTCCTCGCGCTTCCGTACGGCCTGCCCACCGAGGTTTGAACGCCCTCGAAAATGCGACGCGGCGCAGCGGGACCAACATGCGCCGCCTCCTCGCTGCGCCCTCGCCTGAACCTGCTTGCCATGCCATTTCAGAAGTCCCCAATTGGGAGACGCCCCCGATGTGCCTGATTGTCTTCGACTGGCGGCCCGATGCGGTCGACGGCCCGATCTTCACGCTTGCCGCGAATCGCGACGAGTTCTTCCGGCGCACGGCCGAGCCGATCGCCTGGTGGCGCGACGCGCCGGGCGTGCTGGCCGGGCGGGACTTGCTCGGCGGCGGAACGTGGCTCGGCATGTCGCGCGACGGCCGTTTTGCCGCGCTGACCAACTACCGCGCGCCGCACGAGATGCGCGCCGATGCGCCGACTCGCGGCACGCTCGTCAGCGACTGGCTGGCTTCGGGCAGCGCCGGCAGGAATGGCAGTCAGAACGGCATGGAGAACGGCGGTGAGAACGGCGACCCGCACGAAACGCCGCTGGCCTATCTGCAACGCGTGGCGAAGACCGGCGACATGTACAACGGCTTTAACCTGCTGGTGGGTGACTGGACGCGCCGCGAACTCGCCTGGTACTGCAATCGCTCCAACGCCGCTCCCGCGCTGCTTACGCCCGGCACACACGGCATCTCGAACGCGGTGCTCGACACCGCGTGGCCGAAGCTCGTCAGAAAGCGGGCCGAATTGAGCGCGCTCCTCACGCGCAACTCGATGCCGCCGCTCGAGCGCCTGATCGACCTGATGCGCGACCCGCGCGTTGCCCCCGACGATGAGTTGCCTGCCACCGGCATTCCGCTCGAACGCGAGCGGGCGCTGTCGGCGGCATTCATCGAAACGCCGGAGTACGGCACGCGCGGCACGACGGCGCTGCGGGTAGTCGCGAACGCGGAGATGGTCAGCGTGGCGGTGGCCGAGCGAAGCGACGACAACGGCTCCCACCGGATCGCGCGCCCGGGCGACTTCGAGCGCAGCTTCGCGTTCAACGTCGAGCCGCAAATCGCGTAATCATTGCTCGCCGAATGCCCTGCGCAATGCCGCCGCGGCCTCCGCGTGCGCATGCGCAACATCGGGCACGAAGCCGCCCATCTTGTAGAACTCGTGGATCATGCCCGGGTAGCGTCTGAGCGTGACTTCGTTGCCGTGGTCGCGCAGCTTCCGCGCATAGGCATCCCCTTCGTCACTCAACGGATCGTATTGGCAGTCGCGATCCAGGCGGGCGCGAGTCCGCCGAAGTCGGGTGCGCCGCGTGTGCCGTCAAGCGGTGCAAAACGCCAGTCGTCACGATCGCTCGCGTCGCGTACGTAGTGATCGAAAAACCATTGAATCGTCTCGCCCGATAGCAGGAAGCCGTCGGCAAGGCGCGAGTGCGAATCGGTCTCCTGATAACCGGTCGTACCGGGATAGATCAGCAACTGCAGAGAAAGCGCGATGCTGGCGTCGCGCGCGAGCACCGCGCAAACCGTGGCGAGCGTGCCGCCCGCGCTGTCACCGCCTACCGCAAGCCGCCCGGCGTCGATGCCGAATTCCGCGGCGTGCACATGCAGCCAGAAGAGCGCGTCGAAAGCGTCGTTGACGGCGGTCGGGAACTTGTGTTCGGGCGCGAGCCGGTAATCGACCGACAGCATCGTGCATTTTCCGTCGCGCGCAAACATGCGGCACAGCGCATCGTGCGTATCGACGCTGCCGACCGTGAAGCCGCCACCGTGATAGTAGATCAATGCAGGAGCCGGCTCGGCCCAGCTCGGCTCGACGGCCTGATAAAGACGCGCGCGAATCGTTGCGCCGTCGCGCGTCGGTACGCGCAGGTCTTCGACGGCAAACATCGGGGCGCTCGCAATCTCGAGAATCGGCGCACTCTTCTCATAGGACGCGCGCGCCGCTTGCGCGGTCATCTCATGGAGCTTCGGACGCTTTGCGCGCGCGATCATGTCGAGCACCTGCTCGATCTTCGGGTTCAGCGGCATGTGACGCAGATAACGTTAGACGGCGCATACGCGCCGCAGGTTGGAAAGGCGCACGCGACACTGCGCGCAACGAGCGGCGCTAGTCGGAATCCGCCTGCCTGACTTCGGGTTTCAGCGACATCGGATCGGTGGGATCGCGCAACTGCTCGATGTCCTCGTGACGCAGTCTCACCGTTTCCATGATGGCTGGGTGCGTGATGATATAGAAACGGCGCTCGGCGATAGCCTCGAATGTGATGCCGGCGACATCAGCGGCACTGAGCTTGCCCGATTGCACCGCGCGCTGCAGTTGCTTGCCCGCAGCGATCTGCGAGCGCGTCGGGCGGCTCTCGTTGCGAAGTTCGGCGGGCCGCGAGCGCTCGGCATCGGCGATGCCCGTGGGCACGAACGCGGGGCACAGCAGCGAACAGCCGACGCGGTGGCTCGCCTCACGACCGGACTGCGCGATTTGCAGGTCGTGATACAGCGTCTCGGTGAGCGACACGACCGCATGTTTGGACGCGTTGTAGACGCCCATCGCGGGCGGCGACAGCAGCCCCGCGACTGATGCGGTGTTAACGATATGCGCTGGTTCGTTCTGCGCCAGCATGATCGGCGCAAACGCACGCACGCCGTGCGCGACGCCCATTACGTTGACCCCGAACACCCACGACCAGTCGTTGGCGGAACTCTCCCACAGCAAGCCGCCCGAGCCCACGCCCGCGTTGTTGAACAACAGATGCACCTTGCCGAACGCATCGAGCGCTGCTTGCGCGAGCGCCTCGACCTGCGTTGCGCTCGACACGTCGGTCGGCACGCCGATCGCTTCCGCACCGGCCGCACGCAACATATCGACGGCCTGCGCGAGCGCGTCGGGGTTCACGTCCGCGAGCACGAGCTTCATGCCGAGCGCCGCGCCTTTCTGCGCAAACGCGAGGCCGAAGCCGCTGGCCGCGCCGGTGATGACCGCCACCTTGCCTGCAAATTCGAACATCCGTGGACTCCTTTGTGTGCGGCTGCAAGTGCGGCTGCAAGTGCGGCTGCAAGTGCGGCTCCAGACGTTTCCAACCGCCTGCCGCCGCCATGACCTCACATCAGATCAATCGCACAAGCTGTTTGCCGAAATTCTTGCCTTTCAGCAAGCCGATGAACGCTTCGGGCGCCGCATCGAGCCCTTGCGCGATGCTCTCGCGATAGTGCAGTTTTTTCTGCGCGACCAGCGTGCCAAGCTGCTTGAGCGCTTCAGGCCAGACGTCCATATGCTCGCTGACAATAAAGCCCTGCACGAGCAGGCGCTGCGTCAATATCAGCGACGGGTGCTTGAGCGGCACCGGCTGGCCGTCGTAGCCCGCAATGTATCCGCAGAGGGCGATGCGGCCGAACGGGTTCATGCGTGCAAGCGTCGCGTCGAGCACTTCGCCACCGACGTTCTCGAAGCAACCATCGACGCCGTGCGGCGTCGCCGCCTTCAGGTCCTGATAGAGGTTGCCGGCCTTGTAGTCGATGCACGCGTCGAAACCAAGCGTCTCCACCACATAGCGGCACTTCTGCGGACCGCCCGCGATGCCCACTGCCCGAGCGCCGGCCTCTTTCGCCAGTTGGCCGACCACACTGCCCACTGCTCCGCTTGCCGCGCTGACCACGACCGTCTCGCCGGCCTTCGGCGCGATGATCCGGTTCAATCCGTACCACGCCGTCACGCCCGGCATGCCGACCGGTCCGAGATAAGCCGACAGCGGCACATGCGTGTCGTCGACTTTCTGAATGCCCGCACCGTTCGACGTGCCGTACTCCTGCCAGCCGAACATAGCGACGACCTTGTCGCCGACCGCAAACTTCTCATTCTTCGATTCGACCACCTCGCCGACCGTGCCGCCGATCATGACTTCGTCGAGCGGTTGAGGCGGCGCATACGACTTGCTGTCGTTCATGCGACCGCGCATGTATGGGTCGAGCGACAGATAGTGATTACGCACACGCACTTCTCCATCGGCGAGCGGTGCAAGCGGCGTTTCGACGAGGCGGAAGTTCTCGGGCGTAACGGCGCCTTGCGGCCGCGAAGCCAGCACGAACTGACGGTTGATCTGTGGCATGACATCGTCTCCTTGATTTGCTGCTTCTGCTGATGGTGAAGACCGGTTACAGGTTGCCGGGCGCATATCGCTACGGTTGCAGCGAGCCGTGCACCCGGCCTGCGCCCCGACAATGCGGATCGAAACGCCGCATGTGCTCAGCCGTCGCTAGGACCGGGTTTCGCCGATGGGTCGCTGCGCAAGCGTTGACGCGTCACGTCGCGGCCCACGGCGAGACGGCGCATATATTTGAACGTGCCGAGCGCCTTGGCGACGAAGTGCCCTTCGCTGTCGCGGATCTCGCCTTCGCAATACGCCATCGTCGTGGAGCGGTGCAGCACGCGGCCTGTCGCGCGCAACTCACCGCGGCCGGGCTGCATGAAGTTGACCTTCATTTCGACCGTGACCACGCCGACACCGTCGCCCGCGAGGCTGCGCGCGGCCATCGCGAGCGCAACGTCGGCAAGCGTCATGGTTACGCCGCCGTGTGCGACGTCCCACGTGTTCATATGCTCCGGCAGCAAAGGCAGCATCACTTCGCTGACGCCGTCCGCCGCCGACACCAGTTGAGCGCCGAGCCGGTCGACAAAGGGGCTCTCAGGCAGCGACGCGTCCGTCGCGGTGGATGAAGATGAATCGGTCATTGCGGCTTCAGTTGACTTGTCTTGACATGAGGGCGGCGCAACTCGCGATGATGTGCAAACAGCAGCATGCACGCGACGACGCACCGCGACAAAGGAGAGGAAATGATACCCGCTATGGCACTGTGCAGTGTCGAGCGACGCTTCGGCTCAACGGGCTTAACGGGCTAAACCGGTTCACCGGCCTCACCGTATTCAACGAGCGCGGTGCTCACGCCGCTTGTGTCGCCGCCCGAGCGGCCATCGCTGTCGCAAGCCGGCCGAGCTTGAGCACGGCTTCATCCGCGAGTTCGAGGTCCGTGCTCGGACAACTGAGCCTGATGAACCGATCGAAGCGGCCCGCGTTCGAAAACACAGTGCCCGGCATCACGCGGATGCGTTGCTTCAAAGCGGCATCGAACAACGCGACCGACGACACCGCGTGCGGCAACTCGATCCAGAAGAACATACCGCCAGCGGGTGGCGTAAAACGCGTTCCATCGGGAAAGGAGGCGCCGATTGCCGCCGACATCCGCTCCCGCTGCAGCCTCAAACGGTCGCGCAGACGCCGCAAATGCCGTTCATACGCGTTCGTTTCGAGAAACTCGGCAAGCACGACTTGCGACAGTTGTTCGTTGTGACGCGACTGCGCAAACTTCAGCATGCCGATACGCGGATGCCAGCGCCCGCCGTTGATCCAGCCGATCCGCATGCCGGGCGCGAGGGTCTTGTTGAACGACGTGCAGTGGATCACGGTGCCGTCGGTGTCCCACGCCTTCAGCGAGCGCAGCGGCTGCGCGCTATCGACAAGCTCGCGATACGGGTCGTCTTCGATCAGCGCGACGCGGGCTCGCGCGCACAGTTCGACCAGCCTTGCCTTGTGCGGATCGGGCATCACGCTACCAAGCGGATTCTGCAAATTCGGCACGACGACGACGGCCTTGATGTCGGGATGCGTTTGCAACGCGAATTCGAGTGCCTCAATGGCGAGCCCGCTCGTCGGGCTCGCTGGAATTTCGAGTGCGCGCAGCCCGAGGCTTTCCAGCGCCTGGAGCAAGCCGAAGAAACAAGGCGACTCGACGGCAACGGTGTCGCCCGGTTGCGTCACCGCTCGCAGCGCAAGATTGACGGCCTCGATGCCGCCGTGCGTCATGATGATGTCGTCCGCGCCAATCTGAATGCCCGCTTCCAGCGCGCGGCGCGCAATGATCGCGCGTAACGCCGGGTCGCCCTGGTCGGGCCCGACCGCGGTCAGCAATGTGGGCCGCCTGCGCAACGCGCGCAGCGCGGCTTTTTGCAACGCGTCAGTCGGATAAAGGTCAGCGGAAGCGGTTGCGCCGCCCAGATTGAATGCGTCCGGATGGCGCTGATATTGCGAGACGATCGCCGATATCGCCGAGTGAATACCGACGAACTGAGCGGCCTGCGGCAGAGCCGCGAGATCGGGCTCCGAAGCAGCCGGCAACGCAGCGCGTTGCGAAGCGCGCACGAAGTACCCGGCGCGCGGCCGCGCCTCGATTAGCGCTTCGCGTTCCAACACGCGATAGCTCTCGGTCGCCGTCGCGAGACTTACGCCGTGGCGCTGCATGAATGCGCGCATGGAAGGCATGCGCTCGCCGGGACGCAGCACGCCGTTGCGGATTGCGCGACGATAGTGGCCAGCCAGTTGACGATAAAGCGGCTCGCTCGCCGGCAAAACGTCCGCAGGCGCGAGGTCCGCGCGCTGCCCGGAATGCTCGGACTGCATAACGGTGTCCATGGTGGTGTCCGTGTGCATGTAGGTGGGTCGGCTCATCAACCGATGGTGCGCACTGCGGCGGCGCCGCGACAGATACACGTTCTTTGCATTTCGACCGATACAGCGCGCCAAACCGCCGTCTTGTAGCGGTTCAGATTGCCGATAACTGCGGCTGTCTTCAAAGTCACCTGCTCAATATGCTGGATGGCATGCAAACGGTCTTAAGGAAACGGTCATGTCAACTCGCCCCGACGCCAATCTGTCCCGCCTCGCTGCCGGTCAAGTCGCCCTGCAGGACGTGCGCGCAAGAAGCACCGTCGTTGCCGTTGAGGGCGATCTGCAACTGGCGTTTCGCGATCATTCGCTTGCCTGGCTCGGCGATGCCGTTCCGTTGACGTCCGTCACCTTGCACGAAGGCCAGTGCTTCGTGGCGCGGCAACACGGCATGATATCGATTAGTGCCGCGGATGCGCGGGCCGCTGCCTTCGTGGTGCAACTGTCGCTTGCCGAAAACAGAGGCAGCAGCGCGACGGGTCGAGCCCTGCTCTGGTTGACCGCATTCGTGAAAGCGACGCTGCGGCGCGCTGCTTGAGAGGAAGCATGAGACGAAGCATGAGACGAACAGAAGACTAAACACGAGCGGTACCTGAGCGACTCATCCAGGAAGCCGCATGAGAGGCGCCCGCGCGCCTGAGTTCGCCAGCTACAATGCATGACCCCATCGCTCTTCGAGGTGCCGGCCATGTCCTTCGTCCGCATGCTGTTCAGCGCGCGTTTGTGCCGCGTGACCGCGTTATGCGCTGTATTCGCGCTTACGGTGAGCGGCTGCGCCGGATTCTTCGGCGATCCGTTACGCGTGAGCGTCGCTGGCATCGAACCGATGGACAGCCAAGGCTTCGAGATGCGTTTCAACGTCAAACTGCGCGTGCAAAATCCGAACGATTCGGCGATCAGCTTCAACGGCGTGTCGCTCGATCTGGAACTGAACGGCAAGCCGTTCGCGAGCGGCGTCAGCGACCAGAGCGGCACCGTGCCGCGCTTCGGCGAAACTATTGTCAATGTGCCGTTGACGGTACCCGCGTTTTCCGCGGTTCGCCAGGCGTTCGCGTTCGCCGGTGTGATGCAGGGCAGCACCGCGCAGTCGGGCCAGATTCCGTACATTATGCGAGGCAAGCTCGCCGGCGGCCTGACCGGCACGACGCGCTTCGTCGAGCAGGGCGCGTTGAGCCTGCCCTCGACGGGCATGGCCCTGCCCTGATCACGCGCTCTGCCGACCACGCGGTCAAGCGACTTCGAACAGCCCCGCCGCGCCCTGCCCGCCGCCGATACACATCGTCACCACGACGAGCTTCGCGCCGCGCCGCTTGCCTTCGATCAGCGCATGTCCGGTGAGCCGCGCGCCCGACACGCCGTACGGATGGCCGACCGCAATCGCGCCACCGTCGACATTCAGACGGTCATGCGGAATGCCGAGCTTGTCGGCGCAATACAGCACCTGCACCGCAAACGCTTCGTTCAATTCCCACAGATCGATGTCCTCGACTTTCAGGCCTGCCTGCTTGAGCAGCTTCGGCACGGCGAAAACAGGGCCGATGCCCATCTCGTCCGGTTCGCAGCCGGCCACCGCGAAACCCCGGAAAATACCGAGCGGCTGCAGCCCTTCGCGCTCCGCGACTTTCGCGTTCATCACCACGCAAGCGGACGCACCGTCTGAGAACTGGCTCGCGTTGCCCGCCGTGATGACGCCGCCCGGCAGCGCGGTGCGGATCTTCGATACGCCTTCAAGCGTCGTGTCCGCGCGAATGCCCTCGTCGCCGCTGACCGTCACTTCTTTCGTGTACAAGCGGCCGGTCGCTTTGTCGGCGACACCCGCGAGCACCGTCAACGGCACGATCTCGTCCTTGAACTTGCCGGCTTCCAGCGCCGCTGCGGCGCGCTGCTGTGAGCGCACGCCGTACTCGTCCTGACGCTCTTTCGAAATCGAATAGCGTTTTGCGACGTTCTCGGCGGTCTGCAGCATCGACCAATAGATTTCCGGCTTGTTCTTGCTGAGCCAACCGTCGGTCAACATGTGCTGGTTCATCTCGTTCTGCACGCACGAGATCGATTCGACGCCGCCCGCGACGAACACGTCGCCCTCGCCGGCAATCACGCGCTGAGCGGCCAGCGCGATAGTTTGCAATCCCGACGAACAGAAACGGTTCACCGTCATGCCCGGCACGCTGACCGGCAAGCCGGCGCGCAGCGCGATCTGCCGTGCGATGTTCATGCCGGTCGCGCCTTCAGGATTGGCGCAACCCATGATCACGTCCTCGACGCGCGCCGGGTCCAGCTTCGCCCGTTCGACGGCGGCGTGCGTTACATGCCCGCCGAGCGTCGCGCCATGCGTCATGTTGAAACCGCCGCGCCATGATTTGGCGAGCCCCGTGCGGGCGGTCGATACGATTACGGCGTCAGTCATGCGAGTCTCCTGCGTATAGATGGCGAGGGTGGCGCGTGCGTTCCGTGCGGGCGATATCGCCGCCGCGCCGCAATAACGCGCGCCACCGCTGTGGTTCGATATGAGCGGCGTGTGCCGTGCGCGGCGTCAGCCGTTAAAGCCCCGGCCTTGGGCCGCAAGTTCGGCGATGCTGGGCGCCAACTGCCACGCGTCGCCATTCGGCTGCGATGCGTAGCGGCGAATTGCGCGCTCGACGTTGTAGAGGCCGACGGTGTCCGCGTACAGCATCGGGCCGCCGCGATAAAGCGGGAAGCCATAGCCGGTCAGATACACCATGTCGATGTCCGACGGCTTCGATGCAATCCCTTCTTCGAGAATCTTCGCGCCTTCATTGACGAGCGCGAATACGAGACGCTCGACGATCTCGTCGTCGCCGATCTTGCGGCGCTGCGTGTTCGTTTCGTTCGAGTAAGCGACGATCATCTCGTCGACCAGTTTTGATGGATGCGCGGTGCGGTCGCCCGCCTTGTAGTCGTACCAGCCGCCGCCGGTTTTCTGGCCGAAGCGCCCCGTCTCGCACAGGCGGTCGGCGATCTTCGAATAATGCATCTCCGGATGTTCGTCGTAGCGGCGCTTGCGGATCGCCCAGCCGATGTCATTGCCGGCCAGATCGCTCATGCGGAACGGTCCCATTGCGAAGCCGAACTTCTCGATCGCCCGATCGACTTGTGCAGGCAGCGCGCCCTCTTCGAGCATGAACAGCGCCTGGCGGATGTACTGCTCGATCATCCGGTTGCCGATGAAGCCGTCGCACACGCCCGACACCACCGCCGTCTTCTTGATCTTTTTCGCAAGTTTCATGACGGTGGCGAGCACGTCTTTCGCGGTTTGCTTGCCGCGCACCACTTCAAGGAGCTTCATGACGTTGGCCGGGCTGAAGAAATGCATGCCGACCACGTCTTGCGGCCGCCTGGTAAACGCGGCGATCTTGTCCACGTCGAGCGTCGACGTGTTCGACGCCAGGATCGCGCCGGACTTCGCCACTTCGTCGAGACGCTTGAACACCTGCTCCTTGACGCCGAGTTCCTCGAACACCGCTTCGATGATCAGGTCGGCGTTCTTCAGGTCGTCGTACGAAAGCGTGGGCGTAATCAGCGCCATCCGCTCTTCGAGCGCTTCGGGCTTGAGCTTGCCCTTCTTCACAGTCGCTTCGTAGTTCTTGCGGATCGTGGCGAGGCCGCGGTCAAGCGCATCCTGTTTCGTTTCGAGCAGCGTGACGGGAATGCCGGCGCTGATGAAGTTCATCGCGATGCCGCCGCCCATCGTGCCCGCACCGATGACCGCGACCTGGCGGATCTCGCGCACTGGCGTATCGGCAGGCACGTCGGGAATCTTGCTCGCGGCGCGCTCGCCGAAGAACGCGTGACGCAGCGCACGGCTCTCGGGCGTTTGCACGAGCGCGACGAAGCATTCGCGCTCGACCGCGAGGCCTTTGTCGAAGCCGTTCTTCACACCGGCTTCAACTGCGTCGATACATTTCAGCGGCGCGGGGAAATTCTTGGCGACGGTCGCGACACTATTGCGTGCAAACTGGATAAAGCCTTCGGCGTTCGGATGCTCGATCTTGCGCTCGCGCACTTTCGGATGCGGGCCTTCTTTTGCGCCGACCTTGCGCGCGAACGCGAGCGCCGCTTCAGCGAGATCGCCGTCCGCGAGTTCGTCGAAGAGACCGGATCGGGCGAGGTCCTGCGACATGACAGGCGCGCCGGAAACGATCATGTTGAGCGCGGCTTCGAGGCCGATTGCACGCGGCAGACGCTGAGTGCCTCCCGCGCCCGGCAAGATGCCGAGCTTGACTTCGGGTAACGCGATCTGCGCGCCGGGCGCGGCGATCCGGTAGTGCGCGCCCAGCGCGAGTTCGAGCCCGCCGCCCATCGCGACGCTGTGGATCGCCGCCACAACCGGTTTCGCGCTGCCTTCAACGGTCTTGATGACGGTGGCGAGCGTCGGCTCCTGGGTGGCTTTCGGCGTATTGAATTCGGTGATGTCGGCGCCGCCCGAGAAGGCTTTGCCCGCGCCCGTCAGCACGATGGCCTTGATGGCCGCATCGTTCTGCGCCCGCTCGACGCCCTCGACGATTCCCGCCCGGGTCGACAGGCCGAGGCCGTTGACGGGAGGATTGTTCAGCGTGATGACGGCCACGCCGTCATGGGTTGTGTAGTCCACTGCCATCTGCCTGCCTCCATGCGATGCATCGCATCCTTGAGATGAGGCGGCGCAGCGCGCCGCCCGACCGGGTCCACCTGACAACTGATGTCTGGCTTCAGTGCTCCAACCTTCGTCCCGAGTTCAGGTCGGCCGTTCCGGTGTCAGCAGGCAGAATACACAAAAAAGCACGCTCGTTCAATTTATCGTCAGCCGGGGTTTCCCCTGGCGAGCGGGCAGTCTCCCTCGAACATCTGGGCTTCCAGCGCCGACGGCAGCACGTGATCGCGGAAGATTTCGCGCAGCTTCAGCTTTTGCAGCTTGCCCGTGGCCGTATGCGGCAATTCGTCGACGAACACCACGTCGTCCGGGATCCACCATTTGGCGACCTTGCCGTCGTAGAACGCGAGCAGCTCTTCGCGCGTCACGTCGAAACCCGCGCGTTTGACCACGGCCAGCAGCGGACGCTCCGTCCATTTCGGATGCGCGCATGCGATGCACGCCGCCTCCGCTACCGCCGGATGGGCAATGGCGACGTTCTCGATGTCGATCGAACTGATCCACTCGCCTCCCGACTTGATGACGTCCTTCGAGCGGTCCGTGATCTGCAAAAAGCCATCCCGGTCGATGGTCGCGACGTCGCCGGTCGGAAACCAGCCGTCCACGAGCGGCGAGTCGTCCTTGCGGAAATACCGGTCGATCACCCAAGGCCCACGCACATACAGATCGCCGAACGCGACGCCGTCCCACGGCAACTCCGTACCGTCTTCGCCGACGATCTTCATATCGACGCCGTAAAGCGCATGTCCCTGCTTCTCAAGCAGTTTGCGCTGCTCAGCCAACGGGCGCTGCGATTGCTCCCACGTGAGCTTCGCCAACGTGCCGAGCGGCGACATTTCGGTCATGCCCCATGCGTGAATGACCTGTACGCCGTAGTCGTCCTCGAAAGTGCGCAGCATCGCGGGCGGACACGCGGAGCCGCCGATCACCGTGCGCTCGAGCGACGAAAAGCGCACGCCGGCTTCACGCAGATAGTTCAACAGGCCGAGCCAGACTGTCGGCACGCCAGCCGAATAAGTGACGCGCTCGCGCTCCATCAGTTCGAACAGCGACTTGCCGTCCAGGTCCTTGCCTGGAAACACGAGCTTTGCGCCGGTGAGCGGCGCGGCGTGCGGGATGCCCCACGCGTTGACATGGAACATAGGGACGACTGGCAGCACGGAATCGCGCGCGGACAGGCTCATTGCGTCAGGCAGCGACGCACCGAACGCATGCAGCACCGTCGACCGATGCGAGTACAGCGCGCCTTTCGGGTTGCCCGTGGTACCTGACGTATAGCAGAGATAGGACGCCTGACGCTCGTCGATTGGCGGCCATTCGAAATTGCCGTCCTGTGCGTTCATGAGCGTTTCGTAACTCAGCACGGGCGTTTGCATCGCCGGCAAATGTGCTTCGTCGGCGAGAGCGATCCAGCCGCGCACTTTCGGGCATTGCGGCGCCAGGCCGTCGACTAGCGGCGCGAAGGTCGTGTCGAACAGCACGTAGGCATCGTCGGCATGATTGATGATGTACGCAATCTGATCGGGAAAAAGGCGCGGGTTGATCGTGTGGCACACGGCGCCGAATCCGGTCGTGCCGTAATAGGTTTCGAGATGCCGGTAGCCGTTCCACGCCAGTGTCGCGACCCGCTCACCGGAATGAACGCCGAGCGCGATCAAAGCCTGCGCGAGCTGCTTTGCGCGCCGTTCGCAATCGCGATAGGTGTAGCGATGAATGTCGCCTTCGATACGCCGCGACACGATCTCGGTGCTGCCGAAATGCCGCGCGGCGTGGGCGAGCAGCGAGGACACGGTGAGAGGCACATCCATCATCTGACCGAGCAGCGGCATCGTCATAAAGGGTCGTCTCCTGGCCTTTTTCTTTTCAGGGTTTGGACATTGAAGCGCCGTTCGGGAGAAACCGGCGCGGCAGTGAAATTGCTGAAGCAAGCGACAGGCGAGTCACGCATCCGCCACCACTGGAATGTTCGTATCGGGCACGCGCGGACCATACACGGGACCATACATGGGCCAAATGCCGGGCCGCCAGCAGCGCCGCGGGTGCGGACTTACAATATCGGTTAATAGTGAGGCGCTCAACATGTCGTTTTCCCCAAGCATTGCAGGCCTATCCGGGCCTCTGGCGGCACTTTCCGAACTTCTTACCAACCCCACCGAAAGCGCGTTTGCGCGGCTTGGCAGCACGTTTCTCACGCGTCTGCCAGCCACGCCGCTGAGCGCGCCGTACCTGGTCGGTTTTTCCGCCGGCACCGCCGCGCTGCTCGGGTTAGAGCCGGGCCTCGAAAAAGATCCTGCGTTCGCCGAGCTGTTTTCGGGCAACAGCACCCGCGAATGGCCAGCCGAGGCGCTCCCGTATGCGTCGGTGTACTCGGGGCACCAGTTCGGCGTGTGGGCGGGACAGCTCGGCGACGGCCGCGCGCTCGGACTCGGCGAAGTCGAACATGCGGGTCAGCGGCTCGAGTTGCAGTTAAAAGGCGCCGGGCGCACGCCGTATTCGCGCATGGGCGACGGGCGCGCGGTGCTGCGCTCGTCGATTCGTGAGTTTCTCTGTTCGGAAGCCATGCATCACCTCGGCATTCCGACCACGCGCGCGCTGTGCGTGATCGGCTCGGACCAGCCGGTGCGGCGCGAGGAGGTCGAAACCGCCGCCGTCGTCACGCGCGTTGCGCCGAGCTTCGTGCGCTTCGGCCACTTCGAGCACTTCTATTCGAACGACCGCACCGACGCGCTGCGCGCGCTCGCGGATCATGTGATCGAGCGCTTCTATCCGCATTGCCGCGAAGCCGACGATCCGTATCTCGCGTTGCTGAACGAGGCGGTGTTGTCCACGGCGGATCTAATGGTCGAATGGCAGGCAGTGGGCTTCTGCCACGGCGTGATGAACACGGACAACATGTCGATCCTCGGCTTGACCATCGACTATGGTCCGTTCGGCTTCATGGACGGCTTCGACGCCGGCTACATCTGCAATCACTCCGACTCCCAGGGGCGTTATGCGTACCGGATGCAACCGCAGATCGCGTACTGGAATCTCTTCTGCCTTGCGCAAGGACTGCTGCCGCTGCTTGGCGAACGCTATGAACAAAGCGCGCGCAACGACAAAGCCATTGAAGACGCGCAACGCGTGCTCGGCGGTTTCAAGGAGCGTTTCGGCCCGGCGCTCGAGCGGCGCATGGCGGCGAAGCTCGGTCTCGAAACCGTGCACGACGGCGACGCGCAGCTGGTCAACCGGTTGTTCGACGTGATGCATGCGAACCGGGCGGATTTCACGCTGACTTTTCGCAACCTCGCCCGTATGTCGAAACACGACGCGAGCGGCGATGCGCCGGCGCGCGATCTGTTCCTCGACCGCGCTGCGTTCGACGCCTGGGCGAACGAGTATCGTGAGCGCCTGTCCCATGAAACACGCGACGACGCCGCGCGCGCCATTGCAATGAACCGTGTGAACCCCAAATTCATCCTTCGCAATCACCTGGCGGAAACGGCCATCCGCCACGCGAAAGAGAAAGATTTTTCCGAACTTGAGCGTCTGGCCGCGGTGCTGCGTCGTCCGTTCGACGAACAGCCCGAGCACGAAGCGTATGCCGGGTTGCCGCCCGACTGGGCAAGCTCGCTGGAAGTCAGCTGCTCGTCATGACCCGCAAGCTGCAAGCCGCTCTCATTACAAGCCCGAGACAGGAACCGATATGAACAATCCCGACGACCTCAAGCACGACACCCCGGCGGTGCAGAAAGACGACGCCGAGTGGCGCAAGCAGCTTTCCGACATCGAATATCAGGTGACGCGCCATGCGGCCACCGAGCGCCCGTTCACCGGCCGTTATCACGATCACTGGGAGCGCGGCATTTATGACTGTGTCTGTTGCGGCACACCGCTGTTCGAATCGGATACCAAGTTCGACGCCGGCTGCGGCTGGCCGAGCTACTTCAAACCGATCAACGGTGAAGTGATTGCCGAGAAAACCGACCGGTCGCACGGCATGCTCCGTATCGAGGTGCAATGCAAGAATTGCGGCGCGCATCTCGGCCACGTGTTCGAAGATGGACCGGCGCCAACGGGTCTGCGCTACTGCATCAATTCGGCTGCGTTACAATTCGACCCCAAGTAACGCAGCGTCCGGGTTTGTCGTGCTCTGTGCCTGTGCTGGCAAATTGCGGTTGCTGTCGGCGAATAGTCTGGCGTCCACCGACGCGGTAATGCGCCGAAGCAGCCGTGAGCAGCCAGGCCTAGGCCACAAGCAGGCATGGATGGCACAGTCCGCCCCGAACCGCAGGTAGGCGCAACTGGCAGCAACCTGCGGCATCGGAGAGCGAACGGACGCGGGGCATCGCGTCACGCTGGCACCACGGTTTCGCGTGGGCTGCGACGGAAATCAGTTCGCCTCCTCCGGCGCCGCGCCTGGTTGTGTGCTGCATGCCGCAGGGCGCCTCGTGCATGATGCCGCGCACTTTCCCTCCGACCCACTCTCCGAGTTCCCGTCAGATAAATGAAATTCCTGTTCGATCTGTTCCCGATCATCCTGTTCTTCGTCGCCTTCAAGGTGTGGGGCATCTTTACGGCGACCGCAGTAGCGATCGTTGCCACATTGGTGCAGATCGCGTGGGTGGCCTTCCGGCACCGCAAGGTGGACCCGATGCTGTGGGTGAGTCTCGGCGTCGTCACCGTGTTCGGCGGCGCGACGCTCGTTCTGCACAACGACACCTTCATCAAGTGGAAGCCGACTGTGCTGTATTGGGCCTTCTCCGTCGTGCTGATCGTGTCGCAACTCGCGTTCGACAAGAACCTGATCGAAGCGATGATGGGCAAGCAGATCACGCTGCCGCACGCGATCTGGGGCAAGCTGAGCGTGATCTGGGCGATCTTTTTCGTGCTGCTCGGACTGCTCAACCTGTTCGTCGCGTACAACTACACGACCGACCAGTGGGTCAATTTCAAACTGTTCGGCGCGACAGGCTGTCTGGTGGTGTTTATCGTCGGACAGAGCCTGTGGCTGTCCAAGTACATGAAGGAGGAATGACATGAGCGATATGTTCATGCACGCCACCACCGCCGAGCGTGCCGCGCTGATCGAAGCGCGCCTTACCGCCGCGCTCGCGCCCATCACATCGATCCAGATCACCGACGACAGCGCGCAGCACGCCGGCCACGCCGGCGCTGCCGCCGGCGGTCATTTCAGTGTCACGATCGTGGCTGCCGCGTTCGCCGGCAAGCCCCGCGTGGCGCGGCATCGCATGGTGTATGATGCGCTGGCCGATGCCATGCAGCGCGGCATTCATGCCCTTGCAATCACGGCTTACACGCCCGAAGAATTCGCTTTGTTGCCCCGCTAGGAAACTTCCGATGACCTTGAAGAAAACCCGTCTTTGGGTATTGCTGGCTGCGTTTGCGGCCGCACCTGCATTCGCACAGAACATCGCCGTGGTGAACGGCACGCCGATTCCGAAAGCGCGCGCCGACGCGCTGATCGACCAACTGGTTCATCAAGGCCAGCAAAACACGCCGCAACTTCAAATGGCCGTGCGTGAAGAACTCGTGAATCGCGAAATCCTGATGCAGGAAGCGCTGCGCCGCGGCCTGCCGAATCGTCCGGACATCAAGGCGCAAATTGCCGTCGCTCAGCAAACCGTCGTGCTGCGCGCATTGATCGAAGACTTCGTGAAGAAGAACACGCCGAGCGACGCGGAAGTCACCGCTCGCTACAACGCACTGATCAAGGACGCTGGCGGCAAGGAATATCACCTGCATCACATTCTCGTGGACAACGAGCAGCAGGCGAAGGACCTGATCGCGAAAATCAAGGGTGGCGCGAGCTTCGAAGATCTGGCCAAGCAATTCTCGAAGGACCCGGGATCGGGCAAGAACGGCGGCGACCTGGACTGGTCTGACCCGAAGGCTTACGTGCCGGAATTCGCGGAAGCGGCCACGCATTTGCAGAAGGGCCAGATGTCTGACACGCCGGTGCACACGCAATTCGGCTGGCACATCATTCGCGTTGACGACGTGCGCAGCATCACGCCGCCGCCGCTCGAACAGGTGCGCCCGCAGATCGTGCAGCAGATCCAGCAAGAAAAGCTGCAGGCATTTGAAGAAGGTTTGCGCAAGAACGCGAAGATTCAGTAAGCGCTAATTCGCAATCCTCGATCTGGTTCGAAAAAGCCCCGTTCAGTTGATGGCTGAACGGGGCTTTTTTATGTCGCGCTCCGGCGGGCTTAGCCGCCACTCGACTGTGCGATTTGGCCGAGTGCGCGCGAGTACGCGCACTCACTACCTCATTACCCCAGCCAGCGGCGTGCGTTCTGGAAGACGCGCATCCACGGGCTTGCGTCCGTGGCGCCCTCGCCCCAGCTTTCCGGATGCCAGCTCATTTGCACCGCGCGATGCACGCGCTCAGTGTGCGGCATCACAACGGTGAAGCGGCCGTCAGGCGTGGTAACGGACGTGATGCCGTTCGGCGAACCGTTCGGATTGAACGGATACTGCTCGGTCGCCTGACCACGGTGATCGACGTAACGCATCGCCACGGCGACCTTCGACGCATCGCCTTGCTGCGAGAAGTCCGCATAACCCTCGCCGTGCGCAACGGCGACCGGAATGCGCGAACCTTCCATGCCGGCGAAGAAGATCGACGGCGACGCCTCGACCTGCACGAGCGAAAAGCGCGCCTCGAATTTTTCCGACTTGTTGCGCGTGAACTTCGGCCATGCTTCGGCGCCGGGGATCATCGACGCGAGGCTGCTCATCATCTGGCAGCCGTTGCAGATGCCGAGCGCAAACGTGTCGGTCCGGCCGAAAAATGCCGCGAACATATCGGCCAGTTGCGAGTTGAAGCGGATCGCCTTCGCCCAGCCTTCGCCGGCGCCGAGCGTGTCGCCGTACGAGAACCCGCCACACGCCACCGCACCGGCGAAGTCCGCCAGGTCGGCGCGGCCCGCAAGCAGGTCGCTCATGTGCACGTCGTGCGCGTCGAAACCGGCGCGGTCGAACGCATACGCCGTTTCAAGGTGTGAGTTCACGCCCTGCTCGCGCAGAATCGCCACGCGCGGACGCGCGCTCTTGCCCACGTACGGCGCGGCCACGTCCTCAGTAGGGTCGAATGTCAGCGCCGGGGTGATGCCCGGATCAGCGGCGTCGAGCAGCGCGTCGTATTCCGCGTCGGCGCAAGCCGGGTTGTCGCGCAAACGCGAAATGCGCCAACTCACTTCGCTCCACGTGCGATGCAGTTCGACACGCGGCGCTTCGTAGACCTTCTTCGCGTCGCGATAAATTTCGATGGTATCGCGATCGTTGATTTTGCCGATCACATGCGAGCACGCCGACAGGCCATGCTCGCGCAACGCTGCCAGCACCGCGTCGCGGTCGACCGCGCGCACCTGAATCACGGCGCCGAGTTCTTCGGTAAAGAGCGCGCGGATCGTGCGGTCTTCGCGACGGCCGCTCGTCTGCTTCGCCCAGTCTTTCGCGTCGCCGTAATCCGACTCGTGATGCGGATCGAGCACGAGCATGTCCACATTCAACGACACGCCGACGTGACCCGCGAACGCCATTTCACAGACGGTCGCCCACAAGCCGCCGTCGGAGCGGTCGTGGTAAGCGAGCAGCTTGCCGTTCTGGTTCAACGACTGGATTGCGTTGAAGAAGCGCTTCAGGTCTTCCGGATCGTCCACGTCAGGCACTGTATCGCCGATCTGCTGCGCGACCTGCGCGAGAATGCTGCCGCCCAGACGATGCTTGCCGCGGCCGAGGTCAATTGCGATCAGCACGGAGTCGCCCACGCCGTCCGCACCGTTTGCCCGACGCAGTTGCGGCGTGAGATGACGGCGCACGTCTTCGACCGGCGCGAACGCCGAGATGATGAGCGAAACCGGTGCGACGACTTCTTTAGCCACGCCGCGATCTTCCCACTTGGTGCGCATGGACAGCGAATCTTTGCCGACCGGAATGCTGATGCCGAGTGCCGGGCACAGTTCCATACCGATCGCCTTGACCGTCTCATAGAGCGCCGCGTCTTCGCCCGGCGCGCCGCATGCAGCCATCCAGTTCGCCGACAGCTTGAGCTTGTCGAGCGACGCGATAGGCGCCGCTGCGATGTTCGTGATCGCCTCGCCGACCGCCATGCGGCCCGACGCCGGCGCGTTGATGACGGCGAGCGGCGTGCGCTCGGCCATTGTCATCGCTTCGCCTCGAAAGCCCGCGTAGTCCATGGTCGTGATCGCGACGTCCGCGACCGGAACCTGCCACGGGCCGACCATCTGGTCGCGCGCCGTGGTGCCGCCCACTGAGCGGTCGCCGATCGTAATGAGGAACGACTTGCTCGCTACCGTGGGATGGCGCAGCACGCTCACCGCGACTTCCGGGAGCGCGAGGCCGGTCACATCCACCGGCTGGACCTTCGGCTCGACGCGCTTCACGTCGCGATGCATGCGCGGCGCCTTGCCGAGCAGCACTTCCATTGGCATGTCGACCGGTTGGTGCGCGTTCTCGTCCTTCAGTTCCGGATCGATCAACTTCAGCTGACGTTCGGCCGTTGCCGTGCCGATCACGGCGAACGGGCAGCGTTCGCGCTCGCACATGGCCTGGAAAGCCGGGAGATCGGCGGGCGCGATGGCGAGCACGTAGCGCTCCTGCGCTTCGTTCGACCAGATCTCGCGCGGCGACAGGCCGCTTTCCTCGAGCTGGATTTTGCGCAGATTGAAAATCGCGCCCTTGCCCGCGCCGTCGACCACTTCAGGGAACGCGTTCGACAGGCCGCCCGCGCCCACGTCGTGAATGCTCAGGATCGGGTTTTTGTCGCCCAGTTGCCAGCACGCATTGATGACTTCCTGCGCGCGCCGCTCGATCTCCGGATTGCCGCGCTGGACGGAGTCGAAGTCGAGTTCGGCGGTATTCGTGCCGGTCGCCATCGAGCTTGCTGCGCCGCCGCCCATGCCGATGCGCATGCCCGGGCCACCGATCTGAATCAGAAGCGACCCTTCAGGCAGGTCGTGCTTGTGCGTGTGCTGATCCGAAATATTGCCGATGCCGCCCGCGATCATGATCGGCTTGTGATAGCCGCGCACGAGGCCCGCCACGTTCTGCTCATAGACGCGGAAATAGCCGCCGAGATTCGGCCGGCCGAATTCGTTGTTGAATGCGGCGCCGCCAAGCGGGCCGTCGATCATGATTTGCAGCGGCGAAGCGATACGGTCCGGGCGGCCATACGCCTCAAGCTTGTCGGCCGGATTGCGATGCGCGAGCGGCACGGCGACATCGCGTGCATTTTCCCAGGCTTCGACGCCGTCGGGCAATTCGAGGTTCGACACCGTGAAGCCCGCGAGCCCGGCCTTCGGCCGCGCGCCGCGGCCGGTCGCGCCTTCGTCGCGAATTTCACCGCCCGCGCCCGTCGCGGCGCCAGGGAATGGCGAGATCGCGGTTGGGTGATTGTGCGTCTCGACCTTCATCAAGGTATGCGTGAGTTCGACGCTGCGGCGATAGTGCTCGGGCAGTTCGTTCTCACCCAGCTGCTCCGGCGTGCGCGGGAACCAGCGCTCCGCCATGCCGCCCGCCATGATCGCCGAGTTGTCCGAGTAAGCGACGATCGTGCCTTGCGGATTGAGCTTCTCGGTATTGCGGATCATGTTGAAGAGCGAGATGTCCTGCTTCTCGCCGTCGATGGTCCATTCCGCGTTGAAAATCTTGTGACGGCAGTGCTCGCTGTTGGCCTGCGCGAACATCATCAGTTCGACGTCGGTCGGATTGCGGCCGAGTTTCGTGAATGCGTCGACGAGGTAGTCGATCTCGTCGTCGGCGAGCGCGAGGCCGAGTTCCGTATTCGCTGCTTCCAACGCGCGCCGGCTTTGACCCAGCACGTCGACGGTTTGCAGCGGCTTGGCCGGCAGTTCGTCGAACAGATGCAGCGCATGGTCGCGCGACGGCGCGACGCTCTCGGTCATACGGTCGTGCAACGCGGCGGCGACGGCCTCGCGCGCTTCGTCGGAAAGCGCCTTTTTGCCGCCCAGCAGGCCGCTTTTCAGCGTAACCGTGTACTCGACGCCGCGCTCGATCCGGCGCACCTGGGTGAGCCCGCACAGGTGCGCGATATCCGTTGCCTTGCTCGCCCACGGCGACACCGTACCGAAGCGCGGCACCACCAGAAACGTTTCGGCCGCGCCGCGCTCTCTGGTTTCTTCGAGCGGATGGCCGTAGTGCATCAGCGCCTCGATCTTCGCGTTGTCTTCAGCGGAAAGCGGGGTCTGGGCGTTGACGAAGTGCAGATATTGCCCGCGCACGCCCGTGATATTCGGGTCGATGCGCGTAAGCGTTTCGAGCAGGCGGGTTTGACGGAAATCGGAAAGGGCCGAAGCGCCGGGGAAACACGAGAAGTGGGCCATGGACTTGACGTTGCGTCGCTCAATGATGCCGAAGAGTCGCGCGTGATGGCGACATGAGGCGGAAAGGAAGTCCGGGATTATACCCCGGGAACGGCCATCCAGCGGGCCGCGCCATGGCCCCGGAATACGCTGCGCCGGTGTGTCGGGCGACGCCTGCGCAGCGCCGCGCGTGACCATGCGCGGGCGTTGACTGCTATCATTCGCCCTTTCATCAGATCGGCGCGAGCAAGGTTCTGGCCTTGCCGCCGGCAGTATGCCGCGAGTCCTGCCCGGATCGGATCCGGGGTCGTGTCTTCGCGTCATGTCCGGCCGCGCCGCATGTCACGCCTAGCGGGGCCCGCACAACGGCCCCCGCCCGGCAAATCGAATCAGAACAATGGATGTCATCGTCATTGGCGGCGGGATCGCGGGCGTCGCCACCGCTTATCAGCTACGCGCCGCGGGCCACCGTGTATGCGTCGTCGAGCGCCACGCCACCGTCGCGCAGGGCGCGACCTATGGACATGGCGGCACGGTCCTGCCCACCCCGCTCGACGTCTGGTTCGGCCCGACTTTCATGGCGAACCGGCAGAATGCGAAAAACGGCGTGCTCAGCAAGCCCGGATTCAACGGGCCGGCGCGCCAGTTCGTGAAGAAACTGGCCGAATTGCAGGAGCCGGACGAGTTCGGTCGTCAATACCGGCTGTTGCGCCCGCTTATCGAACTGTCGCGCGAGGCGATGGCCGACATGGAAGCGCGTTTCGGCTTCGAATTCGAACAGGCGAGCGGTCTGCTGTATCTGGTCCGTTCCGCTCAGGAGTGGCAGCAGTTGCAGCCCGCGCTCGGGCTGCTGGCGCTCTACGAAGTGCCGCATCATGTGCTGAGCCCCGCCGAATGTGCGGCGTACGAGCATTCGGTGCGCACCGAACCGGAATTCGCGGGCGGCGTTCTGTTCGAACACGAGCGAACCGCCAATTGCCCGCTTTTCACGAAGCTCATCAAGCAGACGCTCGACACCCAGGGCGGCGTGCAATTCATGCTCGGCTGCGAGGTGTCGGCGATCCGCCTCGACGGCCAGCGCGCCGCGGTCGAACTCGCGCCTCGGCCGGGCGCGGCGTCCCGGTCACGCGAAGTCGATGTAATCCACGCGGACACGATCGTGGTCGCCGGCGGTTACGGCAGCCTCGCGTTGCTCGAACGCCTCGGCCTTGCCTTGCCTCTGCATCCGCTGCGCGTGCACACGCTTGTCGCGCCCATCGCGCATGAGGAATGTGCGCCGCATGTCGCTATCGTCGACGCGATCAAGCGGATTGGGATCAGCCGGATGAATCACCGCTTGCGCATTGCCGGCGGTGCGGTCTTGCAAGGCGCCAATCTGATCGACAAGCCGCTCGGCGAAGCACTGACGAAAGAAGCGCTGGCGCTGCTGGGCCAGGCGACACACGACTGGATTCCGGGCGCGGCGCGTATCTCCGCGGCCTTGCCGTGGGAAGGCATCAAGCTGCTGTCGCCCGACGGCTTGCCGGTGGTCGGCAATGCGCTGCATCCGCGGCTTTTCGTCAATGTGGGCCACGGGCCCACGGGTTGGGGCCTCGCGTGCGGAGCGGGCAAGCTGATTGCCGATCTGGTCGCGGGCCAGGCGCCAGATCTGCCCGACGAAACGCTCGCCGCGCTGCGGGCGGACCGGTTCAGGTAACAGCAGGTGCGCCGGAATCGACGCATTGGGCGCACATCGGCACTACCATAGCGATTCCAGACGCTTTCGCACCCTGCGCAAGGGTGACCGCCCGCCTCGCCATGACAGAAACCGACCTCACGCCGCCGACACTGATTCGCCCGCATAACCGCGCCCTCCCGCTGCTGACGCTGACCGACCTGCGGATCGCGGAATCGCAAGCCGCCGCTTCGCTGCCGCAGCACACGCTGATGGACCGCGCCGGCAAGGCGGCAGCCAGCTTCCTGCTCGAACAGATCACCCGCGACACGTCGGTCGAAAAATCCAGGCAGCGCGTCTGGCTGATAGCCGGTCCCGGCAACAACGGCGGCGACGCGCTGATTCTGGCGGCGGAGCTGCACAAGGCCGGCATCGCCGTCGAATTATGCATGCCCGTGGAAGTGAAACCGGACGACGCCCGCTGGGCGCTCGCGACGGCACGCGCATCCGGCGTCGCGATCGCCACCGCGCCGCCCGCCTCGCTCGACGGCTACACTTGGCTCGTCGACGGCATGTTCGGCATTGGCCTCGCGCGGCCACTGGAAGGCGTGTTCGCCGCGACCGCGCGGCACCTCTCGCAACGCGCCCAAAGCCGGCCGCACACCGGCGGCGTGCTGGCGCTCGACGTGCCGAGCGGCCTCGACAGCGACACGGGCACCATCGTCGGTGACGGCGACGGCGACGCAGCCGTGCGCGCGACCCACACGGTTACCTTCATCGCCGGCAAGCCGGGCCTCTTCACGGCGCAAGGCCGCGATCTTGCCGGCTCGGTGACAGTCGCGCCGATCGGCGTCGACTGCAGCGCGCGCACGGCGGTGCAACTGAACGCGCCAGAACTCTTTGGCTCGTTCCTGCCGCCGCGCGATTTCGCGACCAACAAGGGCACGTTCGGCAGCCTCGCCGTGGTTGGCGGTGACACGGGCATGTGCGGCGCGCCGATTCTCGCGGCGCGCGCGGCGCTCTACACCGGGGCGGGCAAGGTCCACGTCGCGCTGCTCGGCGCCGGCGCCCCGCCCTACGACCCACCGCATCCCGAACTGATGTTGCATGCCGTCGACGAATTGCCGCTCGACAAGATGGATGCGCTGGCGCTCGGCTGCGGCATGGGCCACGGCGAGCGTGCCACGCGTGTGTTGCACGATGTGCTGCAACTCGATGTGCCGAAGCTCTTCGACGCTGACGCGCTCAATCTGATTTCGAAAGACTCCACGTTGGCCGTGGCGGTTACCGCGCGAGGCGTGCAGGGCGATCCCTGCGTGCTCACGCCGCACCCGCTCGAAGCCGCACGCCTTCTTGGCACCGAGGTGGTCCGCGTGCAGCGCGACCGCCTCGCCGCGGCGCGCGCTCTCGCCGCGCGCTTTGCGAGTGTGGTGGTGCTCAAGGGCACCGGCACGGTGATCGCGGCCCCCGACGGCCGTCTCACGATCAACCCGACCGGAAATGCCGCGCTCGCGACAGGCGGCACCGGCGACGTTCTCGGCGGCCTGATCGGCGCTTTGCTCGCGCAGCACTTGCCGGGCTACGAGGCGGCGTTGGCCGGCGTCTACCTGCACGGCCTCGCCGCCGACACGCTGAGCGCGCAAGGTGACGGTCCCGCCGGCCTCACGGCTGGCGAACTTGCGCCGATGGTGCGCAGCTTGTTGAACCGCATGTTTTATCCATCGGCGCAATCGTGATGTTGGGTATCGAGCGGTATGGTGCGATATTGGCCGAATCGGGTGGCCGGCTTCCGGCGCGGCTTGTGTCAAAGCGCTGCCGCCTGTGACGCAACGCCGTTATACTGAGTAATCGAGTGAGGAGTGCGTGAGCAACTGCGCTGACCGGTCGAAGCTGCGGCCGCGTTCGGACCGCACGCGAACTGAGCGCGCTTGCTGCGCGCATACTGCCTGTCGGCGTGGCGGTTCGTAGCGAGCCACTCGCAAAACGCGGCGGAATCAACCGGCGTTCACGACTGCGCGGGCGCTCAAGACTCACCGCGAACGCAGCCGTGCTGCCTTCGTGCTGCCTCGCTCTAACAGCATCGTTGCATCATTCTCGGCGGCGCCTCGCGCGCGCCTTTCTTTGTGCCCCTTGGTTAGACGGACGCTATGACCCAGAATTCGCTCCCCTCCTGGTCCTCTCTGCAAACGCACTACGAGCAGATCCGCGATGCACATCTGCGCGACTGGTTCGCTCCCGGGAACGACCCCGCGCCGACGCGTGCCGAGCGCTTTGCGTTCGCGGGCGGCGGCATCGCCGCCGACTTCTCGAAGAACCGCATCACCGACGAAACCCTGAAGCTGCTCGTGCAACTCGCGCGCGAAGCCGGTGTCGAAAAACGTCGCGACGCGATGTTCGCGGGCGAAGTCGTCAATCCCACTGAAGGCCGTGCCGCGTTGCACACCGCGCTGCGAGCGAGCAACCCCAATGCGCCGTTCCATCAGCAGGTGCAAGCCGAACGCGCGAAAATGGCCGCGTTCGCCGATCAGGTGCGGAGCGGCGCCTGGACCGGCTACACGGGCAAACGCATTCGCCATGTGGTGAACATCGGCATTGGCGGCTCGGACCTCGGGCCGAAGATGGTCGTGCACGCGCTGCATCATCTGGCCACGCCGGAAATCACCACGCACTTCGTGTCGAATGTCGATGGTGCCGATCTCTACAACGTGATGCAGCAGATCGACCCCGAAGAGACGCTCGCCATCATCGTTTCGAAGACGTTCACGACGCTCGAAACCATGACCAACGCGCGTTCGCTGCGTGACTGGTTCACGGAAAAGGGCTGCCCCGAAAATGCGCTGGCGAGGCATTTCGTCGGTGTGTCGGCGAATCCTTCGGAAGTCGTCAAGTTCGGCATTGCGAAAGAGAACGTGTTCGAGATGTGGGACTGGGTAGGCGGCCGATATTCGCTGTGGTCGGCGGTCGGTCTGTCGATCATGATCGCGGTCGGGCCGCAGCAGTTCGGCGAGTTGCTGGCCGGCGCGAACGAAATGGACGAGCATTTCCGCACCGCGCCACTCGAAAAGAATTTGCCGGTGCTGCTGGGCATGATCGGCATCTGGTATCGCAACTTCTTCGGCTCGCAAAGCTATCTCGTCGCGCCGTACTCGGAGGCGCTGCACTTCCTTCCGTCGTATCTGCAACAGCTGGAAATGGAGAGCAACGGCAAATCGGCGCGTCTCGACGGCGCAATGGTCGACTATCCGACCTCCGCGGTAACGTGGGGCGAGCCGGGTACGAACGGTCAGCATGCGTTTTTCCAGATGCTGCATCAAGGTCCGACCATTGTCCCGATCGACTTCATTGCGGTGCTGACGCCAGAGCATCCGCTCGTGAGCCATCATCCGAAGCTGCTCGCCAACTGCTTCGCGCAAAGCGAAGCATTGATGCTCGGCCGCACGCTCGAAGAAGCGAAAAAGGTCGCCGGTCCCGACAAGCCGGAACTGGCGCCGCACCTGGTGTTTCCGGGCAACCGGCCGACCACCACGCTGCTGGTCGAAGCACTCACGGCGCGTTCACTCGGCGCGCTGATCGCGCTCTACGAGCACAAGGTGCTTGTACAGGCGTCGGTATGGAACATCAATCCGTTCGATCAATGGGGCGTCGAACTAGGCAAGATTCTCGGCAAGGTGGTCGAGGCCGATCTGACGGCCGCCAGCGTCGACGAAAAGAAACACGATTCGTCGACCTCCGCGTTGATCGCAAGGGCGCGGGCCGCTTTGAAGCGTTGACACTTGAACGCCGGTTGGCTGTATAACCGGCGGCGTGCAGCGTTTGGCGCTGAGTGAAGCACAGGGCGAAGTGCTGGGCAAAGTACATGGCGGGCCACTTGTGGCCCGCTTTTTTGCGTCGGTGTATGTCTAACCCTGAGGAGCCTGTGCGTCAGGCGAGACGTCCCGCTTCTATCGTTACGGTCGTATCGCAGCGGCGCGCCAGTTCCACGTCGTGCGTGACCAGAATCAGCGTTGCACCGTTTGCGCGATTCATCTGGAACATCAGGTCGATTACTGCGTGGCCGGTCGCGGCGTCGAGACTACCCGTCGGTTCGTCGGCGAAGAGAATGGCCGGATGCGTCACGAACGCGCGCGCCAGTGCGACGCGTTGCTGCTCACCGCCCGACAGCAGCTTCGGATAATGGCTGGTGCGCTGGCCGAGGCCAACCTGTTCGAGCAGCCCGCGCGCGCGCAGTGCGGCTTCACGTGTACCGATACCGCCTTGCAGCTCGAGCGGCAACGTGACGTTTTCGAGCGCCGTCAAATGCGGCATTAACTGGAACGACTGGAAAACGAACCCGACCGAGCCGCTGCGCAATGCCGCGCGCTCGTCTTCGTTCAATGTGGTGAGCTCGCGGCCAAGTAGCCGAACCGAGCCCGAACTCGCGCTGTCCAATCCTGCGAGCAGTCCAAGCAGCGTAGACTTGCCCGACCCGGATGCGCCGACTATCGCGACACTGCTGCCTGCTTCGATAGCCAGATCGATGTTGTCGAGAATGGTCAGTTCGCCCGTCGCATCCTTAACCTTCTTGCACAAACCCCGCACTTCAATGACTGGATCAGTTTTGTTTAGCATAGTGAAGCGTAGGTTGAAAGTGCGCGCCATGAAGCTTCGCGCGAATGCACTGACTTCGGCAACGAGCTCGGTGGCAAGGGGCTCGGTTATAGTGACGGCCGCCCTTTTTTCGACGACCTTCGCGGTTCGCGCAGCCAATGCGCCCGAAGCGGCCAAACCGGTGATCGTCGTACTTGGCGACAGCATCTCTGCTGAATACGGCTTGCCCCGCGACACCGGCTGGGTCGCGTTGATGCGCCAGCGACTCACCCAGGAGCGAATCGATTATAGCGTCGCCAATGCAAGCATTAGCGGCGATACGACGAGCGGCGGGCGGGCCCGATTGCCGGCGCTGATGCAACGCCTGAAGCCGAGCATCGTGATTGTCGAACTGGGTGCCAACGATGCATTGCGTGGCGTGCCGCTTTCGACAACTGAAGATAATCTGCGCACGATCATCGAGCAGGCTCAGCAGGCCCACGCGAAGGTCGTGCTCGTGGGCATGTACGTACCGCCTAACTACGGCCCGGACTATACGCAAAAGTTCCATGGCCTATACGGCCAGCTCGCCAGGCAACTGAATGTGCCGCTAGTGCCGTTCCTGCTTGCCGGCATTGCCGATAAGCCGGACATGTTCCAGGCAGATCAGATTCATCCGACGCAGCAGGCACAGCCAGTGCTACTTAACAACGTGTGGCCCGCTGTCAAGCCACTCCTTCGTACAAGTTCGTCGCACTGAAAGGCTGCGGTCGGCTTGTTTCCGGAACTAGGGGGAACACGGATCCGCGAGCTTGATCTCATGCTTGCGCAATCCCGTGGACCCGGCTCGATACCGAGCGACTTATGAGGAGATAACGTGAAATACTTACCGTTAATCGCTTTGACCGTGGCAATTTCCGCCTGCGCTGCTCAACCGCCGGCTGGCGTTCAGTCCGTCGGACAAAGCCAGCAACCGCCGAAGGCCGTTGCGACCTGCATCGCACAAAAATGGGCAGACGGCTCCCAGCAACAAGTCGTGTCGCAAGACACCTTGGCCAACGATCAGGCTGTAGACGTGTATGTGCCGGGCCAGCAGCCGCCCAACGGCGCGGCCGCCGTGGTGCGTCCTTCGTACTCCGGCAAGGGCTCGTGGGTCGGCTTCCGCGCGAACGGAGCAGCGGGCAGCGACGCCACCAGCGCGATCAGTTCATGCCTCTGAGCATGACCACCCTCTGATCGACCCAATCGTTCGGTGAGCTTCAAGCTCGCCGAATGACAGATCGAGACAGATTAGAAAATGAAAAAGCCCCGCATTTGCGGGGCTTTTTTGTGTTTGCGCGTTCAGCGCGGCTTGTGTGAATTCGCTGCGAGTCGAGAGGTGCAAGCTAGGCGCGCCGCGAACAACGACGCGCAAACGAGCGTTCCCCGGAAAGCTTACTCGTCGCTTGCCTGCGCGTTGCTGCTCTCGAGCGAGCCGTACAGTTTTACTTTCGACCGGGCACGCAACGCCTGAACGTAGGCCTCCACTTCGGACTGCGACTCCACCTGCGCGATCTGCTGCTGCGCCGCCGCGAGACGCTGCGGTTCCACCGCCGTGCCTGCGACGACGGCGTTCACACGATAGATGGCATAACCGTCATCACCGAGATCAACGCCCACGTATGCCGGCAGTTTTTGCGCATCGGCCTTGTAGATTGCGCTGAGCGCAGCGGGAGGCACGCCTTGCGCGTCGTTGCGCGATACTTTCAACGGCGACGAGAAACCCGTGGCCGCCTTCGACTTCTCGAACTCTGCGAGCTTCGCGATGCCGTCTTTGTGCGCGGCTTCGTTCGACTGAGCCGCAATGACCTTCTGACGCACCAGGTCTTTGATCGCGTCGAGCGCCGGCACCGCTGCAGCCTTATAGTCGGTGACGCGTGCCGCGATCAGCGTGTTTGAGCCCACGTCGATTGCCTGTGTGTTGTTGCGTGCCACGGCTGCGTCGTTCGCGAAAACAGCGGCGAGGAATTTCGCGTTATTCAGCGGACTGTCGGGCGGCAGCTTCGGATCGGGCTGCGGAGTGACCGTGGCCGTCTGCAACTGCAGCTTGTACTTGTCGGCGGCAGGCTGCAGGCTCTTCGCCTTCTCATAGACGATCGACGTGAAACCTTCGGAGTCGTCGCTGAATGCCTTGCTCGCCAGTTGCGTTTTCAGGTCTCTCGAAATCTGGTCTTTCACTTCGTCAAAAGGCTTGGTCACGGCCGGCTTCACGTCGGTGACCTTGACAATGTGATAGCCGAAGTCCGTTTGTACGATGCCGCTGACTTCGTCCTTCTTCAGAGCAAAAACAGCGTCGTCGAACGCCTGTCCGCCCGCGATCATGCCGCGCCCGAAGTAACCGAGATCGCCGCCCTTTGACGCCGAGCCGGGATCCTGCGAGTTCTGTTGCGCGATCTGAGCGAATTGTTCAGGATGCGCCTTGACCTGTGCGAGCAACTCTTCAGCCTTCTGCTTCGCCTTGGCCTTATCGGCCGCGCTCGCGTCTTTCGGCGCGGTGATCAGAATGTGGCTGGCGCGTACCTGACCTTCGGTGCGGTAGTGCGCGATGTTGTCGTCGTAATACTTCTTCAGGTCGGCGTCGCTCGGCTGCACCGACGCGGCGAGCGTGGCCGGCGACATCACCAGATACTGGATGGTCGCCGTGGCCGGCGTGGCGGAGTCGTTACGGTGTGCGTCGTAGTAGGCCTGCAATTGCGCGTCGGTGGGCTGCACCTTCGCGGCATAGTCGCGCGGGTGGAAGGCAATGCCCTGCACTTCACGCTGCTGCTCGGCGAGTTCGGTCAGATGCTGAGCGAGCGTTTTAGACGTAAACGCGCTGCCCTGAATGCTGGCAGGCAACTGTTGTGTAGCGATGCTGTAACGCACGCGCTCGTCGTACTGGTCGGGCGTCATGCCCTGCATGGCAAGCAATTGCTTGTACCGGTCGACGTCGATCGAGCCGTCTGGGTTCTTCAGCGACGAGATCACCGGATCGTTGAGCAGCGTGCGGCGCACGGCGTCGTCGGATGCGGTCAAGTGCAGGCGCTGCGTTTCATCGGCGAGCACGCGTTGTTCAATCAGGCCGTCCAGCATCTCGCTGCGGCGTTGCGGCGTATCGAACGCCTTCATGTCGAATTGCGCACCGAGCATTTGACGGGCGCGGTCAAGCTGTTGACGCATCGCATTATCGTATTCTGCGCGCGTGATCTTGTGACCGTTGACGCTTGCGACGTTTGCACTTTCGTCAAAGAAGCCGCGAAAGCCCTGAATACCCACAAAACCCAGCCCCGGCACAATGACGAGGATGAGCATAAACATCATCAGGCGTTTGTGATTGCGGAAAAAATCGAGCATGCGTGAGTGCCAAAAACAGAACGCCCGATCTTACAACAGCGGGCAATAAAAAAGGCGAACCGGAGTTCGCCTTTCGAGGATACTGGCGGAGTGGACGGGACTCGAACCCGCGACCCCCGGCGTGACAGGCCGGTATTCTAACCGACTGAACTACCACTCCTTATACTGCGCTTTTACTGCGTCACTGCACAGAAACACTTTAAGAGAATCTGAAACTGGTGGGTGCTGAGAGGCTCGAACTCCCGACCTACGCCTTGTAAGGGCGCCGCTCTACCAACTGAGCTAAGCACCCGGCTTCATGATTCTTGTGCTTCCGTTATTACTGCCTGAATGGTCCGCCTCGCGCCCGATTGCACAACCATCGAACCGAGCAACCGTTAATTCAGATTCGCCGCCCTTCTTTCTGACGAACCTGCAATTTCTCAAGCAGCAAGCCCATTAGTTTAGCGCATCCTTTAGCGCTTTGCCAGGCCTAAATTTAGGTACCTTTGCAGCCTTGATTTTGATCGCATCGCCCGTTCGCGGATTGCGCCCCGTGCGGGCCGTGCGCTTGCCGACGGCAAACGTGCCGAAACCAACCAACGTCACCGAACCGCCTTTCTTCAACGTGCCTTTCACACCACCGATCACTGCGTCGAGCGCGCGTCCTGCCGCAGCCTTCGAAATCTCCGCTTGCTGCGCAATGTGATCGATCAATTCCGTCTTGTTCATCCCTACCCCCGAGAATGTTTTTACAACCGAAACGGCGCTCTGCAGCGCCTGACACCGTCTAGCCGGCGGTAATGCCGGGCCGAGTCATTAGAATTGGCCGAAACCCACGTGTCAACCGGGATTGAGCCTGATTTTGGCGGATTCCGATGATCTCTTTGTCATGCGACGTAAATGCCGATAACGGATGCATTAGATGCGCGCGCAACGAGTACTGTGTCCGCAGTTCACATAAATTTTTCTGCAATCACCAGGCGCATTGTTGCAAGTGTCTACCGAAGCGTGCGGCAATAAAAAACCCGCGGCCGTTCAGGCCGCGGGTTTTTTCTTGCACAGCAAGTATCTTGCTGAAAGCTTAGTGCTTCACGACATCCGTAGCGCCGGAGTCTTTGCCCGGCTCAGCCGCGACGGGCGAGGCAGGCTTCGGTTCTTCTTCCGGCAACGGCGACGGCACACGTTCGAGCGCAAGTTCGAGCACCTTGTCGATCCAGCGGACCGGCACGATTTCGATCGCGTTCTTAACGTTGTCCGGAATCTCCGTCAAGTCCTTGACGTTTTCTTCCGGGATCAGCACCAGCTTGATGCCGCCGCGATGCGCCGCCAGCAGCTTCTCTTTCAGACCGCCGATCGGCAGCACTTCGCCACGCAATGTGATTTCGCCTGTCATCGCGACGTCAGCCCGCACCGGAATACCCGTCAGCACCGATACCAGCGCAGTCGTCATTGCGATACCAGCCGAAGGACCGTCTTTCGGCGTTGCGCCTTCAGGCACGTGGATGTGAATGTCCTGCTTTTCGAACGCTTCGTCCTTGACGCCAAGACGACGCGACCGCGAGCGGACCACCGAGCGCGCTGCTTCGACGGATTCCTTCATCACGTCGCCAAGCGAACCCGTGCGGATCACATTGCCCTTACCCGGCATCACGGCGGCTTCGATGGTCAGCAGATCGCCGCCCACTTCCGTCCACGCGAGACCCGTGACCTGGCCCACCTGATTTTCCTTAGCGGCCAGACCGAAGTCGTACTTGCGCACGCCGAGGAACGTATCGAGGTTGCTGCCGTCGACCTTCACCGCGCCTTCCGCCTTCTTCAGCAGAAGCATCTTCACGACCTTGCGGCAGATCTTCGACACTTCACGCTCGAGCGAACGCACGCCCGCTTCACGCGTGTAGTAACGAATGATGTCGCGGATCGCGGTTTCCGTCACATCGACCTCGCCATCCTTGAGGCCGTTGTTCTTCTTCTGCTTCGGCAAAAGATAACGTTGCGCGATGCTGACCTTTTCGTCTTCCGTGTAACCCGACAAACGGATCACTTCCATCCGGTCGAGCAGCGGCGGCGGAATGTTCAGCGAGTTCGACGTCGCCACGAACATCACGTCCGACAGATCAAAGTCCACTTCGACGTAGTGATCGGCGAACGTATGGTTCTGTTCCGGATCGAGCACTTCGAGCAGCGCCGACGACGGATCGCCGCGGAAATCCTGACCCATCTTGTCGACTTCGTCGAGCAGGAAGAGCGGGTTGCGCACGCCGACCTTGGTCAGGCTTTGCAGAATTTTGCCCGGCATGGAACCGATATACGTACGACGGTGACCGCGAATCTCGGCTTCGTCGCGCACGCCACCGAGCGCCATACGCACGAACTTGCGGTTCGTAGCGCGAGCGATCGACTGGCCCAGCGACGTCTTACCGACACCCGGAGGCCCAACGAGGCACAGAATCGGCGCTTTCACCTTGTCGACACGTTGCTGGACCGCGAGATACTCGAGAATGCGTTCCTTCACTTTCTCGAGACCGAAGTGGTCTTCGTCGAGCACGCGTTCCGCATTCGAGAGGTCGTTATTGACCTTGCTCTTCTTGCGCCACGGCAAGCCGATCAGCGTATCGATATAGTTGCGCACGACCGTCGCTTCAGCCGACATCGGCGACATCAGCTTGAGCTTCTTCAGTTCGGCGTCGGCCTTCTTCTTGGCTTCCTTCGGCATGCGGGCAGCCGTGATGCGCTTCTCGAGTTCTTCGAGGTCCGCACCTTCTTCGCCTTCGCCGAGTTCCTTCTGGATCGCCTTGACCTGCTCGTTCAGGTAGTACTCGCGCTGGCTCTTTTCCATCTGGCGTTTCACACGCCCACGGATGCGCTTTTCAACCTGCAGGATGTCGATCTCGGCTTCGAGTTGCGCGAGCAGATGCTCGAGTCGCTCGATAACCGGGAACATTTCCAGGATGTGCTGCTTCTGGTCGAGCTTGAGCGGCAGATGCGCCGCGATCGTGTCAGCCAGGCGACCTGCTTCGTCGATACCCGACAGCGACGTCAGGATCTCAGGCGGGATCTTCTTGTTCAGCTTCACGTACTGATCGAATTGCGACACGATCGCGCGGCGCAGCGCTTCGGTTTCAGCGCTGTCGGCGTGGTCGGGTTCGAGCGGCATGACTTCGCACGAGAACTGCGTTTCCTGTTCTTCGATGGAAAGCGTTTTCGCGCGCTGCAAGCCCTCGACGAGCACCTTTACGGTGCCATCCGGCAGCTTCAGCATTTGCAAGATGTTGGCAACACACCCTACTTCGTACATGTCCTTTTCGGTCGGCTCATCTTTCGCAGCCGTTTTCTGGGCGACGAGCATGATGTGCTTGCCGCCTTCCATCGCTGCTTCGAGAGCCTTGATCGACTTCGGGCGGCCTACGAAGAGCGGAATCACCATGTGCGGGAAAACGACTACGTCGCGCAGCGGGAGCAGCGGGAGCGTAATGCGTTCCTGCGGGAGGAGTTGGGTTCCTGACATTTCATTTCCCCATGAGTGGAATCAGTTCGTTCGATAGGTGAGGCCAGCAGAAACTATTGCAAGGCCTCCGCGTGTGGGAAAAGTTCAGTGACTCCGAAGGTTCAGTGACTCCATTGTGAAAACAACCATTCTGACCACACGATAAACGAAAAAGCCGTTCACGTCGCCATGAACGGCTTTTTGCAGTACCCGAAAGCCGATCAGTTCGAACCCGCGACTTTAGGCGCGTCTTCGTAGATCAGTAAGGGTTTGCCGTCGCCGTCAATCACATTGTCGTCGATGATGACCTTGCTCACGCCTTTCATTTGCGGCAGGTCGTACATCACGTCAAGCAATGCCTGTTCCAGGATGGAGCGCAGCCCGCGCGCACCCGTCTTGCGACGAATCGCCTTCCGCGCCACAGCCTGTAGCGCCGCCGGGCGAATTTCGAGCTCGACGCGTTCCATGTTGAACAGCTTGTGGTACTGCTTCACGAGCGCGTTCTTCGGTTCGACGAGAATTTTCATCAGCGCGGCTTCGTCGAGCTTGCCGAGCGTGGCCACGACCGGCAGACGGCCGATCAGTTCCGGGATCAAACCGAACTTGATCAGATCTTCCGGTTCGACTTCGCGCAGCACTTCGCCGGCGTCGCGGTCCTGCTTGCTCTTCACGCTTGCGCCAAAGCCGATGCCGGTCTTTTCAGTACGATCGACGATGACTTTTTCGAGGCCGTCGAACGCACCACCGCAAATGAACAGAATGTTCGTGGTGTCGACCTGAATGAAGTCCTGATTCGGATGCTTGCGGCCTCCTTGCGGGGGCACCGACGCCATCGTGCCTTCAACCAGCTTGAGCAGCGCCTGCTGCACGCCCTCGCCCGACACGTCGCGAGTGATGGACGGGTTGTCCGATTTCCGGCTGATCTTGTCGATTTCGTCGATATAGACAATGCCGCGCTGGGCCTTGTCCACTTCGTAGTTGCAGTTCTGCAGCAGTTTCTGAATGATGTTCTCAACATCTTCGCCCACATAACCCGCCTCAGTCAGCGTGGTTGCGTCTGCAATGACAAAGGGAACGTTCAGAAGCCGTGCGAGCGTTTGCGCAAGCAAGGTCTTGCCCGAACCGGTCGGGCCGATCAGCAGGATATTGCTCTTGGACAGCTCGATCTCGTCTTTCTTGTCGAGATGCTTCAGGCGCTTGTAGTGGTTGTACACAGCAACCGCGAGAATTTTCTTCGCACGTTCCTGACCAATCACATACTGGTCAAGGATTTCACGGATTTCCTGCGGACTCGGCAGATCGGACTTGGACAAGCCCGCCTCGATACCCGCGCCTGCTGCTTCATCGCGAATGATTTCGTTGCACAGGTCGATACATTCATCACAGATGAACACCGACGGGCCGGCAATCAGTTTTTTGACCTCATGCTGGCTCTTGCCGCAAAACGAGCAATACAACAGCTTTTCGCTGTTAGAACCTTTCTTGTCCGCCATAGATGTGTGAGCCTCCGGACACTCGATTACATGATACGCCGTTTGCCCCAGCCTCGCAGTTAGGCGCGGCCGGGTTGAGCAATGTGACGGCGTTTGCCGCAGGCGCTCGGACGAGTCTTAATTATTTCACAACCGATCAGACGCGGGATTTGCCCCGAATTGGCGCAAATCCCACCCGATCAAGGACGTTTGTGGGCTACCTGATCGACCAGACCGTAGGCTTGCGCGTCGTCGCCGGACATGAAATTGTCACGGTCGGTGTCGCGTGCAATGCGCTCGACGGGTTGGCCGGTGTGGTGCGCCAGCAGGTGATTGAGCCGCTCCTTCAGGTACAGGATTTCGCGCGCCTGAATTTCGATGTCCGACGCCTGACCGCGGGCGCCGCCCAACGGCTGGTGAATCATCACGCGCGAATTCGGCAGCGCGAAGCGCTTGCCCTTTGCACCTGCTGCAAGCAGGAACGCGCCCATGCTCGCCGCCAGTCCCATGCACAGCGTGGAAACGTCCGGCTTGATGAACTGCATCGTATCGTAAATTGCCATACCGGCCGACACCGAGCCGCCCGGGCTGTTGATATAGAAATAGATGTCCTTGTCGGGATTCTCGCTTTCCAGAAACAGCATTTGCGCGACCACCAGGTTGGCCGTCTGGTCGTTCACCTCGCCCACCAGGAACACAATGCGTTCCTTCAGCAGACGCGAGTAGATGTCATACGAGCGCTCGCCCCGGCCGCTCGTTTCCACGACGATCGGCACCAGTCCGAGCGCCTGCGCTTCGAGATCCCGGGACGACTGGGAGGTCAACGTGTCCAGCATTTGGGCGCGAAAGGTCATGCAATGGATCCTTGTCTGGAAATATTCTAAATATTTGATGCTAGACAGGTGTGGTCGACCAGCTCGTATTCAAGTGCACACAAACCGCACAAAAACAGCACAAAAAAACGGCGTGCGGGCCGTCGCTCCGACAGCCGGCACGCCGTTGCAGCGACGCTTACGCTTGCGCCGTTGCGCTTGCCAGTTCTTCGAAGCTCACTTCCTTGTCCGTCACCTTGGCCTTGCTCAGCACGAATTCGACGACGTTCGCTTCAACGACGTACGCTTCCATTTCAGCAAGACGTTGCTGGTTCGAATAATACCAGCGGACGACTTCCTTCGGGTCTTCGTAGCTTTTCGCGAATTCGTCTACTTCTGCGCGGATCTGCTCCGGCTTTGCCTGCAGGTCGTTAGCCTTCACCAGCTCAGCCAGCACGAGACCCAACTTGACGCGGCGCTCGGCCTGTTCCTTAAACATAGCGGCAGGAATCGGCGCATCTTTAGCGTTCGGCACGCCGCGCTGCTCCAGATCCTGACGCGCCATTGCGACGAGACGCTCCTGGTCTTGCTCGATCAGTGCGTTCGGCACGTCGAGTTCCGAAATCTTCAGGAGCGCGTCCATGACCTGATTCTTGACGATGGCTTGCGTGCGGCGCTTCGCTTCACGCTCCAGATTGTCTTTGATCTCGGCGCGCATCTTGGTCAGGTCGCCGTCTTCAATGCCGAGCGACTTCGCGAATTCTGCGTCGATTTCCGGCAGGTGCGGCCACTCGATCTTCTTCATGGTGATCGTGAATTGCGCCGTCTTGCCGGCTACGTCCTTGCCGTGATAATCGGCCGGGAACGCCAGATCGAATTCCTTCGTTTCGCCGACCTTCAGGCCCGTAGCCGCCTTTTCGAATTCAGGCAACATGCGGCCTTCGCCCAGCACGAATGCGAAGTCTTCGGCGCTGCCGCCCTGGAACACTTCACCGTCGATCTTGCCGACGAAGTCGACCGACACGCGATCGCCTTCCTTGGCCGCCGTGTCACCGCCGCCGTCGCCATGCTCGCCGGCTTCGCCGCGAGCGTGAAAATGCACGCGCTGCTTGCGCAGGATTTCGAGCGTGCGGTCGATTTCCGCTTCGCTGATGGTCGTCGTGGTGCGCTCGATTTCAGCCGTGGCGACGTCGCCCAGCTTCACTTCCGGATAGACCTCGAAGGTCGCGTCGAAAGCGTAATCGCCCTCGGTAGCGTCGGCCTTCGGTGCGAAGCTCGGCTGGCCTGCAACGCGCAGGTTTTCGGCGCGGCTGATGTCGAAGAATTCCTTGCCGACCTTGTCGCTCAGCACTTCAGCTTCCACCTGGCCCGAATACTGTTGCGTCACCATCTTGAGCGGCACCTTGCCCGGGCGGAAACCCGGCATGCGCACGTTCTTCGCGAGTTGACGGATACGCGAGTCCACTTCCTTCTGCACGGCGTCCTTCGGCAGGGAAATCGTTACGCGGCGTTCGAGCTTGCCGAGGTTTTCAACAACGTTAGCCATGGCTTCAATCGTCCTAAAATTATTCGAGCGAATTCAGTTATCTTCTCCGTGCCGCATTTGCGCGCCTGCGCCGCGGGCTTGCAGGCCACCGGCAGCACGGTTGAGTCCAAAGAGCCGAATATTTTAGCAAACTATTTGCGCGGCTAACCGGGATTCGACGGTTGCGCCTATTTTTATCGGCATCCAGAGCCGTTTCAGGCGCTTTTTTCAGCGGTTTTGCGCTTCTCCCAAGACGCAGCCCGCCCGACGAGCCCGCACTGCTGCACCACGCCTCACGACGCACGACAATGCCGGCTATGCCGTTCGGCATATTCAGTCGAAGCGACCATGCTGCTAAGCTAGCGAACGCGCCTCGGGGGCTGCGCTGCATGCGCTGAACAGCCCGCCTCGCCAGCGGCATTCCCCGCCCGGTACTACGGTACTACTCCAACCATTCAGAGACACCATGCCTAATTCGCCGTCCTCGCCTGTCGTCGTCGTTGCCCCGGATTCGTTCAAAGGCTCGCTTGGTGCCGAACAGGTCGCGCAGGCGATCGCGTCGGGCGTGCAGCGCGCGCGCCCGGACGCCGAGGTACGCATCTGTCCGATGGCGGACGGCGGCGAAGGTACGCTCGACGCGATGCTGACGAGCGGCGGCGAGCGCCGCAAGCTGACTGTGCGCGGCGCGGCAGGCCCAGTGCGCGAAGCACTGACGGGCGTCCTCGCCGACGGCAGCGCAATCGTGGAAACCGCGGAGATCGTCGGCATCACAGACTCGATTGGTATGGGCGTACCGGTTCAGGCGCGCAATACACGTGGGATGGGCGAAGCAATCAGCGCGCTGCTCGACGCAGGAGTGCGGCGGTTTTTCATTGCACTTGGCGGCAGCAGCACCAATGACGGCGGTGCGGGTCTGCTGGCGGGTCTCGGCCTGAAACTATTCGACGCGCAAGATCGGGAGCTGGAGCCGACGCCCGAGCAACTGGCGCGCGTTGCACGGATCGACGTTTCACAACTCGACGCGCGGCTCGAGCACACACAGTTCATCGGCATGTCCGATGTGGACAATCCATTGACCGGTGAGCATGGGGCGACTGCGGTCTTCGGCCCGCAAAAAGGCGTCGCCCCGGAGCAGGTCGCCACGATCGACGCGGCCCTCGCCCGCTTCGCCGATCTGCTGGAACCAGCGCTCGGGCGCACGGCTCGCGACCTTCCCGGCGCGGGCGCCGCAGGTGGACTCGGCTTTGCGTTGCACATGCTTGGCGCGCAGTTCGAGCCAGGCGCGGAAACGGTCGCGCGGCAGATCGGCCTCGACGCGGCACTACAAGGTGCGAACTGGTTGATCACCGGCGAAGGACGCTCCGACGTGCAAACGCTGCACGGCAAGGCGCCTTTCATCGCATGCCGTCATGCGCAGTCTGCAGGTGTGCCGGCCACGCTGCTATCGGGCGCCGTGGACTCCGCAGCACTGCCGCGTCTAGCCGAATATTTCAGTGGTTGCTTCTCGCCGGCCCCTGGACCAATCACGCTTGAATTCGCGATTCGCGACGCTGCACGTCTCCTGGCGGATGAGGCCGAACAACTGACGCGTTTGAAGTACGGCGCGCGTTGACCCGGTGGCATGGTTGCGGCAACAATCACAGCGCCACAACCGCGTCACTCATCACGGGAAGACCATGAAGGACTCCGCCAAAGCCGGCTTGGAACAGCTCCTCACATATCGTCTGCATGTACTCAACAAGCTCGCGGAGCGTGGTATCAGCGAGCGTTACCAGGACAAGCTCGGCGTGACGCTGCCGGAGGCTCGCGTGATCGCGTCGGTGGGATCGTTTGGACCGTTCTCGATCATGGAACTCGCGAGGCATGCCAATCTCGACAAGAGCCAGGCAAGTCGCGCCGCCGAGGCTTTGATCAGACAGGGGATCGTCAAACGCGAAGCGAGTGTGGAAGACGGCCGCGTCGTACTCGTGTCGCTCACGCCCGAGGGCCGCGCGTTGTATCGCAGGGTCATGCCGATTGCGCGCAAATGGAACGGCGATCTGTTCAACTGCCTTGACGAGAAACAGAAGCTCGCTCTTGGCGAAGCGCTCGATAAAGTCATCGAAACGATGACTGCGCCTGACACGTGAGCCACGAATAAAAAGCGCTGCCAGCACTGCGCGGGATGCGCCGCGCAGACCTGTCGCACGCGGCGGCTTTAAACCCCGTTACGCCGCGCGCATGGAAACAGCCGTGAGTTGTTTGCACACACTGCGCTATTCAATGCGACGCATGAGTTGCGTACGCTCCGCGCTTCGAACTGACCAATGAGTTGCACGCACTCCTGGGTAACGAACCATGTCTTCGACACGCTCGTGTTTGCCAACCACACCATGACTGCGTGCACGTCCCGCCCTTCCAACCCAGCCGTAACCCGCGCGTCGCAGACTATTGAAAAGCGTGCAATTCAGGTGCTGCCATCACGCTGATGCCCGCCTTGCGTCGTGCCCGACACACCACCGGTCAATGAATTGGTCGCGTTCTGAGCAGGAGCGCTGGCCGCTTGAGCAGTGTCCGCCGAAGCGGCTGGCGTACTCGCGAAACCACTCGCCGTACCACCCGGCACGGCCGCCGCGGCATCACTCGCCGGCATCCTGGACGATACGCTGCGAGCAATGCGCCAGGCTATGGCCGCAAGCGCTCCGACGGCAAGAACCAGAGCGGCCCACACCATATAACGGCGGTGTGCATCCGCACTCGCCGACGATGGCGCATTTGCATTCTGCTCGAGCGCCACAGGTTCGCCAACGCGCGCCGTGACCACCGCCGACGAAGCTCCATTCAGCAGTTCGTCACGTCCGACGGCCGTCGATACGGCCGCGGCATTGCCCACACCGAGCGTAAAAGGCGCCGCGCCATGCGCGGCAAAAGTCAGCGTCGCGGGGCGCCAACCCGCTGCGATGCTCAACGCTCCATTTCCGAGCCCGCCGTTGCGCGTATCGACGACGACGCGCCAGTGACGGTCCGTGTCGGGCGCGAGTTGCAGCGAAGGACTGTTCTGTTCGACATCGCCGTTATGCAAACGGAAGAGCGTCGCACTCGACACCTCGTGCCACGCCGCGCCGAGTGCGCCGCGTGAATAGACGACGGCAGGCGCCACCGTATTCGGCTGCGGCAAATGGAGGCGCAAACGGTCGATGGGATACGGTCCGCCAGTCGAGAAAAAATATTCGCCGGCCTTGGGTCCCGCCTGCGCCACGATGTTCTCCCGCCATTCGCGCTGCTTGTCCGCGAGTTGCGCGCCACCCGAGCCGGTCGCCTGCACTTCGACATTCATCGATTCGAGATACGGCGCGCCGTCGAGCCAATGCAAGCGCAGATAACGAGCGCGCGCACCGCTCAGCTCTACGCGGTCCTGGCTCAGCGTGCTGCCGTTGTAGCTGACCTTGAGCAATTGCGCGTCGCCGGCGGGCTGCCAGTTCCGCAAGTCGTCGCTCGATTCAACCGACACCCGCCCCTGGTAGTTATCGTCACGAAGACGAATCACCAGCGCGCTCACGCGGCCCTCGCGCGAGGCCTCTCCCGCGTCGATCAGATCCGTGTCGTGCTGAGCGCGACCCGGCGGCGCTGCGGTGGCGTGCAGCGAACCGTCGGCCGCGATCGTCACACCGAGCGGCGCACCGGTGTGGCCCGCCGGCACCGGGCGCAGCGGAAACCATCGCGCCGGGCGCAAAGTCGGCGGCGTGCGTGGCAGCTCGCGCGGTCCCTCGAGCGAATACGGCACGGGCTCGCCCGCGCCGTTGAATACGCGCACGTCGCCGAGATCGTTGCGCTGACTGGCGCTATAGACAGCGGCCGGCAGCGCGACGCTGTAATAGGCGGCACCCTCTTCGAGTTGCAGCGTAAAGTGCCGCGCGAAATCTTCAGCGCAGGCGGGCGCCGCGGCCCAAGCGGCTCCGATCGCGACACACCAGGCCGTTACCTTCAGAAATTGCTTCATTGTTCAGTTTCCCCGACCACTAGCGTGGGCGGCAACGACGCGAAGTAGCCGATCAGCAGCAACGTCGCGCCCAGCCGATAAACGATACGATCACGATACGATCCGCCCGACACCGCTCACGTGCGACAGGTCGAACAGGAACAGTTTGACGACGGTCGCGGCGAGCAATGCGCCGCCAACGAACCAGACGACACGGTGTGCGCAACGGGTGGCCCAGATCATCGCCGCGAGTTCGCATAGCGCCCAGAATACCGAAACAGACGCCTGCACGAGTATTGACTGCGACATGTCGACGAGCTGGTATGGCGCCACGGTCAAATGATGCAGCGTGCGCCGCGGCGTCGCGTTCAAGCAGAAAACGCCGATTGCCCCAGTCAACACTTGCAAAAGGTAACCGATGGTCGCCAGGCGGCGCACCGATACGACGAATCCGTGCGAGCCACAGCGCGGCCAGCGCGGCCAGCGCGGCCAGCGCGAACAGCTTGCACAAGATTCGAGCGAATCGAGCGACGGCGGACTCGCCCACGATCCGCCGTCCAGCGTCAGACTCGCGTAGAACGATTACACCCACATCACGAGCACGAGCGGCGTAGAAACAATCGCGCACAGCTGCACGATGCTGTCACGCCTCGTGAGGTGCAAACTCGCGAAGGCGAATGCGCTCCCGCCGACCAGAAACCCTTGCTGCGACGCAATCGACGCGCACACCGCGGCATTATCGTACGCCGCGTCGAAATGATGATGCAATGTACGCAGCAGCAATGCATTGAGCGACAGGAACAATGTCGCGTACACGGCGTAATCGAAACACACGGATTCCACTGCACGCCCAGTACGAGTAGCCGGCGCAACGAATTGCACAGGCGACGCGGCCATCATGGGATTCAAAAGCTCAGATAAAAAGGCGTAGTCAACTGACAATCAAAGTCGGCAGCAACGCTCATCGAGCGACGCGGTCTTCGCGGCAATCTACCAACCGTGTCAAAATTCGGGATCTGCCGCCGCGTCCGGCTATCGAATGCATTCGCTCAACGACCCGCGCGGCGTGCAAGTCGATCGTTCAATCTAATCAGGAAAGTTTTAGTGGATCTCAACAAACAGATCGCGGCGCTCACCGCGTCGGAACTCCAGACGGCCGGCGCGAGCCAGGCGACGGCCATCGCAGTCAGTGTGCTGCTGCGTCATCTGCGCTCGCCCGAACTGGCGAAGCTGTTGTCGTCGGCATTTGAAAACCATCAGGCGGTCATGCTGCAAACGCCTTGGCCCGATCAGATGCTGCAAGCGTTCGAATCGACTCGACGCTTTCTCGAAGGCGCTGCGCAAGCCGACCTGCCCGGCACTCAGGCGCCACCGGAAACGCCGGTCGCCTGAGCGCGCGCTAACAAGCGGCCCGAAAACGAAAAACCCCGCCAGTCCAACGACTTGACGGGGTTTTGCGTTACAGAAAAGTGGTGCGAGGGAGGGGACTCGAACCCCTACACCCTTGCGGGCGTCAGGACCTAAACCTGGTGCGTCTACCAATTTCGCCACCCTCGCAGCCGGACAAGCGTTGTGCGTCTTGCCCGATGTCCTTCACGCTTTGTGCGGCACCCAAGGTGCATGCCCAAAAGCGTAAGCGCGAGATTCTAACGCATTGATTCGCGCTTGTCTGCAACCGCCGCGCATCTGTCCTTACCCCGCCGATGCTACAATTTTCGGCTTCGTGCACGCTTGCCGTGCCCTGTTCGCCTGCCCTTCTCCACATTCCAACCCGTGAATTTCGACGAATATTGCCAGCAAAAAGCGGCGCCTCCAGGATCGAGCACTTACTACGCGCTTCGGCAGGCTCCCGCGGCCAGTCAGCCGCGCTTGACCGCGCTGTTCGCACTGCGGCGCGAGTTCGAGGAAACGGTCAAGGAAGTCAGCGATCCGGCCATTGGCCGCACCAAGCTTGCCTGGTGGCAGAACGAACTGGCCGCGCTTGCTGCGGGCACGCCCACGCACCCGGTTTCGAAAGCGCTCGCGGCCTCGCTGCCCGACGTGAAGGCCGAATACCCGGCGCTGCAAGCGCTCTTGAGCGGCTTTGAGATGGATCTCGACCAGGCGCGCTATCTCGACTATCCGAATTTGCGGCGCTATGTGCAGGCGGTCGGCGGGACCTTTACCTCGTTAGTGGCGCGCAGCGCGAGGACTGAAACGCCTGCCGATGGGTCACAAGCGCCGGGTTGGTCGGCGCCGTTAGGCGAAGCGCTGCTGCTCGCACAGCTCGTGGTCGAAACGGGCAACGATGCGCGCCACGGCCGCATCTACATCCCTATTGACGAAATGCAGCGCTTCAATGTAACAGCCGCGGACCTGATCAATCGAAAATATAGCGACGCATTCACCGAGCTCATGCGTTTTCAGACGAAGCGTGCTCGCGATGCCGTGCGAACGGCGCTCGCCGCCGTCCCGGCCAATGAGCGCCGTTCGCAGCGCGCGTTGCTCGCGCAAGGCGCGCTCGCGTCCGCGCTACTGGACGAGATCGAGCGCGACGGCTACCACGTGTTGCATCAAAGGATCGCGTTGACGCCGATCCGCAAGCTGTGGATCGCCTGGCGCGCAAAGTGAGCGCCGCCGCGCGCCATTTACGCGGCGCGTCGTCCGGCGTCCGGCTCAGCGCGGAGCGCGCCGGCCGTCAGACGCGCAGCAAAGGCAGCGGCGCAAACTGCTGGCGCAGAATCGCCGCGGCATCGAGGCCCCACCATCTTGCAAGTACGGTGGCGTAGAGTCGGCGGAAGTCGACGGCGACCGCTAAGTTGCCATGGCCATCGAGCCGTCCAAGCTCCGGCGGCGCACCGTGCAAGCCCCCGAGCACACGTCCGCCCATCATGAAATGCGGCGCCGACGTGCCGTGATCAGTACCGTTGCTGTCGTTCTCTCGTGGATGCCGCCCGAACTCGCTATAAGTCATGACGAGCGTGTCGTTCCAACGGCCCAGTTCGATCAGCGCCGCTCTCATCGCTGTCAGGCCTTCGGCGAGTTGCTTCAACAATGTGCGGTGCCTGTACGGCTGGTTGCGATGCGTGTCGAAGCCGTTTACCGTCAGGCGAATCGCCGCAACGCCGCCGCGTTTGCCCGCTGCCGCGCGCGGCATGTCGTCGGCTTGAAGCATCCGCATTGCAATTTCAATCGACGCGCCAAACGCGCTGCAAGGAAACCCCGTCGTCAGCTGCGGCGCGCGTAGCATTGGCTTCGGCCTCGCGCCATCGTACGTCCTGGCTTTTGCGGCGCCAGGACCTTGTATTGGAGTTAGAAGAGTCCGCACACGAGCGCAGTTCGCGAGCGGTCCCATTTCAGCATTGCCAATGACCACGCCGTCTGCAGCGAAATCTGCGGGCAACGGTGCGCTTCTGAATGCTCGAGTGAGCCAGCCGTCGCGCAGATACTCGTCGGCGTGCGAAGCGGTGTCCCATATCTCTACCGAGCGGAAATGCGAGAGATTGGGCTGCGCGTAGCCGACGCCCTGGATAATCGCCAGTTGCCGGCTGTGCCAAAGCGGCATCAATGGTTCCAGTGACGGATGCAATGCCGTGCGGCCATCCAGTTGGATAACCTGCTCGCGCTTGATCCCGATCTTCTTGCGAAGCCGATAGTACGCAGCATCGGCGAATGGAATGACGGTGTTCAGGCCGTCGTTGCCGCCCTTCAACTCGACGAGGATCAGCAAGTTGCCGTATCCGGGACGCAGCGCGGGGAGCTCACTTGCGCTATGCGCGGCGGGCTGCGCGCGAACCGCACGAGGCAGCCACAGAGTCGCGCTGGCGGCGGCGCTCATCGAGAGAAAGCTGCGTCGTTTCATGTCGTACTCGCGTCGGTGACTTCTTGCGGTGCGGGCTCGGTTTTTCAGGCGATAAGCTGGGCCGGCCGGCAATGCGAAACTATGCGCTTTGCGGTCGAAATCTATGCGTGTACGAAGCCTACGCTCGTTGCTGCCGTGACGCATCTTGCGTGATTCGGCCACGCATCCACGTACCGTGTTGCTTCCCGCATTCGAAGCACGATGAGCACGATCAATGACATGAATGGACGACGGCTGCCTACGCCTGCTAGTCACGTAACATCTGAACGCAGCGGGCAAAACGCGAAGTGCCGGATGGAAACAGCGATACAAACAAACGAGAAGCGCGCGGGAAGCGCAGAACGAAAGCGCAAAAGAATCAGGACAGCGACAACGCCCAAACGCACATAAAGCGGCACATGAGGCAACGCGAGATCGAGGACAACCCCGCGCCCACAACGCAAGCCAAGCGCCTACCGTTTGTAAAGCTCGCGGACAGCGTCTTCGATGTGCTGTCTCAACAAACGACGTTCGTCTGGCGTCATATGTCCGTCACGCCGACGTTGATCGAGATCGGGGGGAACTGCCGTACGCAACATGGCGTCTGATGCAGGGCGCTCGACGATAGAACTGTGACGGCTTGCCTTTGAGTTGCCTGCCCTGGACGCGCGCTCGCTCGCAGCTCTGTCGGCCGAAGGCTGGGCGTGGGCGAGCGTCGGTCCCAATGTGCCTGCGAGTGTACCGGCAACCGCCAGTGCAATCACGCTCAGGCGCACATTCGGCCAGACCCCTCCCTTCATGTTGTTCCCTTCGTGGCGCGGCAACCGGCTACCTCAAATGCGTATGACAAACCCGGTAACGAGCCGGGCGCGTGGGTTTTAGTCGAGTGAAGTATCCACCGAACAGCCGCATTCAGTAAAGGAGTCTAACTGCCACCGCTTTACGTCGTGCCACAGTGCGGGTAAATTTTGTAACTGACTGTAACTCGATAAATGATGCGAACGCGCACCACTTTCTAATCGCGCTAAGATGCCGACCATGGAAACTAAAAACCCTTCGAAAATCCTCGTCGTCGACGACGATCCGCGACTGCGCGATCTGCTGCGCCGTTACCTCGGCGAGCAAGGCTTCAACGTGTACGTAGCCGAGAACGCGCCATCCATGAACAAGCTCTGGGTGCGTGAGCGGTTCGATCTGCTGGTGCTCGACCTCATGCTGCCGGGCGAGGACGGCCTTTCCATCTGCCGGCGCCTGCGCGGCAGCAACGACCGTACGCCGATCATCATGTTGACGGCCAAGGGCGAAGACGTCGACCGTATCGTCGGCCTTGAAATGGGTGCGGACGACTACTTGCCGAAGCCCTTCAATCCGCGTGAACTCGTCGCGCGCATTCACGCGGTGTTGCGCCGTCAGTCGCCGTCCGAACTGCCGGGCGCGCCGTCGGAAACTACCGAAGTCTTCGAGTTCGGCGAGTTCGCGCTGAATCTCGCCACCCGCACGCTCACCAAGGCCGGCCAGGAAATTCCGCTGACCACGGGCGAGTTCTCCGTGCTCAAGGTGTTCGCGCGTCATCCGCGCCAGCCGCTGTCGCGTGAAAAGCTGATGGAACTGGCTCGCGGCCGCGAGTACGAAGTGTTCGACCGCAGCCTCGACGTGCAGATTTCCCGTCTGCGCAAGCTGATTGAACCCGACCCGGGCAGCCCGCGCTTCATCCAGACCGTTTGGGGTCTGGGCTACGTGTTCATTCCCGACGGCGCAGCCTGAGTTTGATCACACCTCCTGCTTTTGCTTTCAGATAAGAAGAAGGGCCCATGCGGATCGACCGGCGCCTCCTGACGCTCGCGTTCGGCGGCCTTTTCTGGCGGACCTTTCTGTTGATCGCGCTGTTGATCGCAGTGAGTCTCGCCGCGTGGTTCCAGAGCTTCCGGGTGATCGAACGCGAGCCGCGCGCGCAGCGCGTGGCCTTGCAGCTCGTCGCGATCGTGAAGCTCACGCGCACCGCACTCCTCTATTCCGATCCCGATCTGCGGCGCGCTTTGCTGCAAGATCTGGAAAGCAATGAAGGGGTGCGCGTGTACCCGCGCGAAACAACCGACAAGTACAAGCTCCAGCCCGACGAGTCGCTGAACCGGCTGATCGAACACGACATTCGCGGCCGGCTCGGCGACGACACGGTGATCGCGCAAAGCGTCAACGACATTCCCGGCGTCTGGATCAGCTTCAAGATCGACGACGACGATTACTGGGTCGCGCTCGACCGCGATCAGCTCGACAACGCGACGGGCCTGCAATGGGCTGGCTGGGGCGTGTTCGCGCTGGCGCTGTCACTCTTTGGCGCAGCCTTCATCACGAGTCTCGTGAATCGCCCGTTCGCCCGTCTCGCGATGGCCGCGCGCAAGGTCGGCTCCGGGCAGTCGCCCGAACCGCTGCCCGAGCGCGGCATGGGCGTGGCCGCTGAAACCAATCGCAGTTTCAACCAGATGGTTCAGGACCTCGAACAGCTCGAAGCCGACCGCGCGCTGATGCTCGCCGGTATTTCGCACGACCTGCGCACGCCGCTCGCGCGGCTGCGGCTCGAAACGGAAATGAGTCCGTCGGACCAAAGCACGAAAGACGCAATGGTTGACGACATCGAGCAGATGGACATGATCATCGGCCGCTTTCTCGACTACGCGCGCCCCGTGCAACGTGTCCCGGAACCCGTCGATCTGTCCGTGATCGCGAGCGAGCTTGCGGCGCGCATGCAAAGCGAGGACAGCATGCGGCTGATCACGCGGCTCGCCCCGTCGGCGGTGATCGAAGCCGACGAGACGGATATGCGGCGCGTCGTCGGCAATCTGCTGGAAAACGCGCGCAAGTATGGTTTGAGCGATGGCGACGGCATCCCGCATGTGATCCTGGAAACGCGTGTGTCGCATTCACGCGTGGAACTGTCGGTGGTGGACGAAGGCCCCGGCATTCCGGAAGATCAGTTGGCGCTCGTCACACGTCCCTTCTATCGCGTGAATTCGGCGCGCACTCAGGCGAACGGCACGGGTCTCGGCATGGCGATCGTGCAGCGGCTCGTCGGCCGTTATCGGGGCGCCTTGCGGTTGCGTAATCGCACGCCCGGCCCGGGCCTGGAAGTCACGATCGAGTTCCCACTCGCCAAGGGCGCCTAAGAGAGAGTTGCGGCCGGCGCTCGCATCACAACGCACGTCGGGCACGCGCGACCCACGCACTCTCGATGCCCGCTCCGTTGAATAATAACTATCCGAGTCGTTAGGAAAAAACTATTGAGGTGATAGTTCAATAGAGCTATAGTGAAAAGCCTGTCACGCGCTCGTGATGACGCGCTGGTAGCCTCAGCATGCTTTTTTTCCAACACACGAAGGAGCACTCGCATGAAAACCGTTGGCGACAAACTCGAAGCGTTCACCGTCACCGCTGCCAAGCCTGGCTTCAACAATCACGAGGAAAACGGCGCCTCGGCGTTCGACGAAATCACGGAGCAGTCGTTCCCGGGCAAGTGGAAAATCATCTACTTCTACCCGAAGGATTTCACGTTCGTGTGCCCCACAGAAATCGTCGAGTTCGGCAAGCTGGCGAAAGACTTCGAAGAGCGTGACGCCGTGCTGCTAGGCGGCAGCGTCGACAATGAATTCGTGAAACTCGCGTGGCGCCGCGAGCATAAGGATCTGAGCAAGCTGAACCACTATTCGTTCGGCGACGTGAAGGGCGAGCTGATCGACCAGCTCGGCGTGCGCGACAAGGAAGCGGGCGTGGCGCTCCGCGCAACGTTCATCGTCGATCCGGACAACACGATCCAGCACGTGTCGGTCAACAACCTGAACGTCGGCCGCAATCCGGAAGAAGTGCTACGTATTCTCGACGGCTTGCAGACGGACGAACTCTGTCCGTGCAACCGGGCAGTCGGCGGCGCAACGCTGTAAGCCGTGCCGACCCGAGCCCGCCACGCTTGAAAAAGCCGCGGGCTTTTTTATCGACAACCCGATAGGAGATGACAATGGAGTTCTTGTCTTCCATTAAGGCGCTCATACCCGACTACGCGAAAGACATCCGCCTGAACCTGGACGGCACGATTGCGCGTTCGTCGCTCGAGGGCAACGACGCCGTCGGCGTCGCGCTGGCCGCCGCCTTCGCCGCCAAAAGCAACGTCATCGTCAACGCAATTCGCAACGCGGGCGTGCTCTCTCCTGAAGAGACGAACGGCGCGCTGACCGCCGCCGCGGTGATGGGCATGAATAACGTCTGGTATCCGTATGTCGAGATGGCGGAGAACGCGGATCTGAAATCGCAACCGGCGCAGTTACGCATGAACGCCTATGCGTCTCACGGCGGCGTGGACAAGCGGCGCTTCGAGATGTACGCGCTGGCCGCTTCGATCATCGGCAAGTGTCACTTCTGCGTGAAGTCGCACTTCGACACGTTGATCGCCGAAGGCATGAGCTCGACGCAGTTGCGCGACGTAGGTCGCATCGCGGCAGTGGTCAATGCGGCTGCGCAGTGCATTGCCGCCGAATAAGCTAGCGGCTTGCGGGTTTGCCTCGCCTTGACTTGGGCAGCGGGGCAGCGGCGAGCTTGGCCGCCGCGCGCCCGCCGCCTGATGTGTCAATGTCAACGGGCGCATCAGCCCTTGATCAGCAACACCACGGCTTGCGCTTCTATGCCCTCGCCTCGGCCGAGATAGCCGAGCTTCTCATTGGTCTTGGCTTTGACATTGACCTTGTCCGTCGGGAGGCCGAGGTCGGCGGCAATGTTCGCGCGCATGCCTTCGATATGCGGTGCGAGCTTGGGCGCCTGCGCCACCACGCTGCTGTCCACGTTCGCAATCGCGAAGCCTGCTGCCTTCACGCGAGCCACGCACTCGCGCAGCAAAACGCGGCTATCGGCGCCGGCGAACTTCGCATCCGTATCGGAGAAGTGACGGCCGATATCGCCCATCGCGGCGGCGCCGAACAAAGCGTCGGTGATCGCGTGCAACAGCACGTCGGCATCCGAATGGCCGAGCAAGCCCCGCTCGTACGGAATCGTCACGCCGCCAATAATCAACGGACGCCCCGGCACCAGCGCATGCACGTCATACCCTTGCCCAATTCTGAAATCCATCTGCGTCAAGCCCTCAAGTCCGTTCAGTAAAAATGAAATCACTCATCACGATGCCGAAGTGCGCAGCAGGATCGCTTCGGCGAGATCGAAGTCTTCTGGATAGGTCACCTTGAAGTTTCGCAAGCTGCCTTGCACCAGCTTCGGCGCATGCCCGGCCCATTCGATTGCGCTTGCTTCGTCGGTCAGGTCGTGCCCGTCGGCCTGCGCGCGCAAGATCGCTTCGCGCAACATGCCGATGCGGAACATCTGCGGCGTTTGCGCCTGCCACAAGCCGTCGCGCGATTCGGTGCGGGCAATGCGTCCGTCCGCCGATGCCTTGTCGATCCGCTTTAACGTGTCCGCAACCGGCAACGCCATGATGCCGCCTACCGCATCGTCCCTGAGCGCGCCCGTCAGCGTTCGGATCAGGTGAGGCGTGATGCCCGGTCGGGCCGCGTCGTGCACGAGCACCCAGTCGTCGTCGCGCGCGTTGAATTCGGTGAGCGCATGCAGGCCGTTGAGCACCGACGCCTGGCGCGATGCCCCGCCGCACCGGCGCACAGCAAAACGCAAGCCGCCGAAGCGGCGCGCGTCGAAGTGCTGGTCGTCAGGCGCGATGACGACGAGCGTCTGTGCGAACTCACTGCAGGCGTCGAACGCGGCGAGCGAATAATGCAACATGTCGCGGCCGGCCACAGTGCGATATTGTTTGGGCATCGCGGCGCCAGAACGGCTGCCGGTGCCTGCGCACGGAATCAGGGCAAATAGACGGGAAGTCACGAGTGCGGATGCCGCGAGGTCAAAGTAAAGGACGGATTTTATAATAGGTCCTTCGCATCCACGCCCCGACACGCGTAAACTTGGCCGTTCGTGTGAGCCCGAGGCCGCCTTTTCTCTTCTATGCCAGACATCGCCGCATCATCGCAGTACTCCCCGCCCGTCGCGCTCGTCAAAGCCGGCCAGCGTTTCGCCTTCGACGGCACGCACGGCTCGTCCGACGCGCTGCTGATCGCCCGCTACCATCTCGCCTACCGTGAGAAGGTGCCGCTGCTCGCCGTCGTGTGCGAAAGCGCCGTGGACGCGCAGCGCCTGTCGCAGGAAATCGGCTTTTTCGCGCCGCAGGCGCGCGTGCGTCTGTTGCCCGACTGGGAAACGCTGCCTTACGACACTTTTTCGCCGCACCAGGACCTGGTATCCGAGCGCCTCGCCACGCTGCACGATCTCGGCGAAGGCCGTTGCGACATCCTGCTCGTGCCCGCCACCACGGCGTTGTACCGGATGCCGCCGGCGTCGTTTCTCGCGGCCTACACGTTCTCGTTCTCGCAGGGCGAACGCCTCGACGAGGCGAAGCTGAAGGCCCAACTGACACTGGCCGGCTACGAACACGTGAGCCAGGTGGTGCGTCCGGGCGAGTACTGCGTGCGCGGCTCACTGCTCGACCTTTATCCAATGGGTTCGCCGTTGCCGTACCGGATCGACCTGTTCGACGACCAGGTCGACTCGATCCGTGCGTTCGACCCCGACACACAGCGCAGCCTGTATCCGGTGAAAGACGTGCGTCTGCTGCCCGGCCGCGAGTTTCCGTTCGACGAAGCCGCGCGCACCGCGTTTCGCAGCCGCTGGCGCGAGACCTTCGAAGGTGATCCGAGCCGCGCGTCGATCTATAAGGACATCGGTAACGGCGTGCCGTCGGCGGGCATCGAATATTATTTGCCGCTTTTCTTCGACGACACCGCCACGCTGTTCCACTATTTGCCGCAAGGCGCGCAGCTGGCGTTCATCGGCGATCTGGACGCGGCGATCCGGCGCTTTGGCAACGACACCAAGCAGCGCTACAACTTCCTGTCGCACGACCGCGACCGGCCCATTCTCGAACCGCAGCGGCTGTTCCTGACGGACGAAGACTTCTTCACGCTCGCGAAACCGTTCGCGCGGCTCGTGCTGCCGGCCAACGCGGGTGGCGGCTGGTCGACGCCGCTGCCGAATCTGGCGATCGACCGTCACGCGGAAGACCCCGTATCGGCGTTGCGGACCTACCTCGACACCACGCCGAACCGCGTCCTGTTCGCCGCCGAATCGGCGGGTCGACGCGAAACGCTATTGCAACTGCTCGCGGACAACCATCTGAAGCCCGCGTCGAGCGACAGCTTCCAGGACTGGCTGACGGGCGACGCGCCTTTTTCGCTCGGCGTCGCGCCGCTCGCGAACGGCTTTGCGGTGCCCGTTGACGGCATTGCGATCATCACCGAGACCGAGCTTTATGGGCCGCTCGCGCGGCGCGCCGGTCGGCGCCGCCAGGAACAGGCGAGCAACGTCGATTCGATGGTGCGCGATCTGTCGGAGCTCAAGGTCGGCGATCCGGTCGTGCATTCGCAGCACGGCATAGGCCGTTACATGGGCCTCGTCACCATGGACCTCGGCGAAGGCGAGACCGAATTTCTGCATCTCGAATACGCGGGCGACAGCAAGCTCTACGTGCCGGTCGCGCAGTTGCACGTGATCTCGCGCTACAGCGGTGCCGATCCCGAAAGCGCGCCGTTGCATTCGCTCGGCTCGGGTCAATGGGAAAAGGCCAAACGCAAGGCAGCCCAGCAGATTCGCGACACCGCCGCTGAACTGCTCAATCTGTACGCGCGCCGCGCCGCCCGTTCCGGCCACGCGTTCGCGCTCGAACCGAAAGACTACGTGAAGTTCGCCGAGAGCTTTGGCTTCGAGGAAACGCCCGACCAGGCCGCGGCGATCGCAGCCGTGATCGGCGACATGACGAGCGGCAAGCCAATGGACCGCCTCGTTTGTGGCGACGTGGGCTTCGGCAAGACCGAAGTTGCGCTGCGCGCGGCGTTTATTGCTGTCATGGGCGGCAAGCAGGTCGCGCTGCTCTCGCCCACTACGCTCCTCGCCGAACAGCACACGCAGACCTTCACGGACCGCTTCTCCGACTGGCCGGTGCGAATCGCCGAACTGTCGCGCTTCAAGTCGACCAAGGAAGTCAACGCGGCGATCCAGCAGATCAACGAAGGCAGCGTCGACATTGTGATCGGCACGCACAAACTGCTGTCGTCGGACGTGCAGTTCAAGCGGCTCGGGCTCGTGATCATCGACGAGGAACATCGCTTCGGCGTGCGGCAGAAAGAGGCGCTCAAAGCGTTGCGCGCCGAAGTGGATGTTCTCACGCTCACCGCCACGCCGATCCCGCGTACGCTCGGCATGGCGCTCGAAGGCCTGCGCGACTTTTCTGTTATCGCGACTGCGCCGCAAAAGCGTCTGGCGATCAAAACGTTCGTGCGTCGCGAGGAAGAAAGCGTGATTCGCGAAGCGATGTTGCGCGAACTTAAGCGCGGCGGCCAGGTGTACTTCCTGCACAACGAAGTCGAGACGATCGAGAATCGCCGGCAAATGCTCGAAGCGCTCGTCCCCGAGGCACGCATCGCGGTCGCACACGGGCAGATGCACGAGCGTGAACTCGAACGCGTGATGCGTGACTTCGTCGCGCAACGCGCGAACGTGTTGCTGTGCACGACGATTATCGAAACCGGCATCGACGTGCCGAGTGCGAACACGATCCTGATTCATCGCTCGGACAAGTTCGGCCTCGCGCAACTGCATCAGCTGCGCGGGCGCGTGGGACGCTCGCATCACCAGGCGTACGCGTATCTGCTCGTGCACGATCCGCAAGGGCTGACCAAGCAGGCGCAACGCCGTCTGGAAGCGATCCAGCAGATGGAAGAACTCGGCTCGGGTTTCTATCTGGCCATGCACGATCTGGAGATTCGCGGCACGGGCGAAGTGCTCGGCGACAAGCAATCGGGTGAGATTCACGAGATCGGCTTTCAGCTTTACACCGACATGCTCAACGACGCAGTGAAGGCGCTCAAGGACGGCAAGGAACCCGACCTCACCGCGCCGCTCGCCGCCACGACAGAGATCAACCTGCACGCGCCGGCGATTCTTCCTGCCGACTATTGCGGCGACGTGCAGGAGCGTCTGTCGCTATACAAGCGCCTCGCGAATTGCGAGCACAGCGATGCAATCGACGGCATTCAGGAAGAACTGATCGATCGCTTCGGCAAATTGCCGCCGCAAGCGCATGCACTCGTGGAGACGCATCGTCTGAGACTGGCGGCCAAGCCGTTGGGCATCTCGAAGATCGACGCGGGCGAAGCAGTGATCGGTCTGCAATTCATTCCGAATCCGCCAATCGACGCGATGCGTATCATCGAGATGGTGCAGAAGCACAAGCACATCAAACTGGCCGGTCAGGACAAGCTGCGTATCGAAACACGCAGTCCCGATCTTGCAGTGCGAGTGGCTACCGTCAAGGAAACCTTGCGGGCGTTGGGATCGCCAAGCCGGGGCACCGCAACGGCGGCCGCGGCGCGTTAGAAAAACTCGGTAAGTCTAGCGTTTTCCGGCAATGCTGCGGCGCGCAAAACGCGCGCCGCAGCATACGGGGCGGCTTTTTTTGGGTATGATCGAAAGACTCAAATGCCGGAGTCTTGTCATGTCTCACGTCGCTGATTCAGCGCAGTCCTCGCAAACAGCCGCAACTGCTTCGTCCGATTCCGCCTCTGGCACCACGCCTGTCTCGCTTCCCTGGGTCACCCGTCTCGTGTCGATGGACACGGTAAGCCGCAATCCGAATCTCGGTCTGATCGAAACCGTGCGCGACGAATTGCGCGCGCTCGGCATTGAAGGCACGCTCACGCACGACGCCAGCGGCAAATGGGCCAACCTGTTCGCCACGATCCCCGCACACGACGGCGAAACGAATGGCGGCGTGGTGTTGTCGGGCCATACCGACGTGGTGCCCGTCGACGGTCAGCAGTGGGACAGCGATCCGTTCAAGCCGGAAATTCGTGGTGACAAGCTTTATGGCCGCGGCACTTGCGACATGAAGGGCTTTATCGGCGCGGCGCTTGCGCTCGTGCCCGACATGCAGCGCGCAAAGCTCGCCAAGCCGATTCACTTCGCACTTTCATTCGACGAAGAAGTGGGCTGCGCGGGCGCGCCGCTCCTGATCGCCGACCTGATGAAACGCGGCGTGAAGCCGGACGGCTGCATCGTGGGCGAGCCGACGAGCATGCGGCCCATCGTGGCGCACAAGGGCATCAACGCATACCAGTGCTGCGTGCGTGGCCAGGCGGCCCACTCGTCGCTGACGCCGAAAGGCTTGAATGCGATCGAATACGCGGCGCGACTCATCTGTTATATCCGCGACATGGCCGATCAGTTCCGCGAGCAAGGCCCGTTCGACGAACTGTACGACGTGCCGTTCACCACCGCGCAAACCAGCACGATTGTCGGCGGCAACGCAATCAATACAGTGCCGGCCGAGTGCAAGTTCCAGTTCGAATTCCGCAATCTGCCCACGCTCGACCCCGAGCCGATCTTCGCGCGTATCGCCCAGTACGCACGCGAAACACTGTTGCCGAAAATGTTGCGCGAGCATCCATTGGCGGCAATCGAGATTACGAAGATCGCCGCGGCGCCCGGACTTGATTCGTCGGAGCAGGCAGCCATCACGCAACTCGTGCGCGCGCTGACCGCGGACCAGGACAAGCGCAAGGTCGCTTACGGCACAGAAGCCGGGCTCTTTTCGCTAGCGGGTATTCCGAGCATCGTGTGCGGGCCCGGCGACATTCAGCAGGCGCACAAGGCGAATGAATTCGTCGCTCTGGATCAACTCGTGCAGTGTGAACGCTTCTTGCACAAGTTCATTCGCAGCATGTCCGTCGAAGCGCATGCGCACTGAAACCGCCGCTTGAGCAACGAGAAGCCACACTTTCACTATCGCCCGCCTCTCTCATCTCGCCCACGCTTATGTCAACCGCCACGCCGCAGCACACCGACCATACGATCGACGGCGAGCCGATCCCCACTCTCGACGACATCGCCGCGCAGCACTTCGCGCTGACGCCGTGGGTGGCTCGAACGCCGGTGTTCGACAGGCTCGACTTCGCGTCGCTCGAAGGCACGGTGGTGAACTTCAAGTTCGAACTGCTGCAAGCGGGCGGTAGCTTCAAGGCGCGGGGCGCGTTCACGAACCTGCTCGCACTCGATGAAGCACAACGCAGCGCGGGCGTGACGTGCGTGTCGGGCGGCAATCATGCCGTGGCCGTCGCGTATGCGGCCATGCGGCTCGGCATCAGCGCGAAAGTGGTGCTGTTTCGTGCGGCGAATCCGGCGCGCGTCGCCCTGTGCCGGCAATACCGCGCGGAAATCGTGTTCGCCGAAGATCTTGCGGAAGCTTTCGAGCTCGTGCGCCGCATCGAGGCCGAAGAAGGCCGCTATTTCGTGCACCCGTTCAACGGTTATCGCACGGTGCTCGGCTCCGCCACACTCGGCTACGAATGGAGCACGCAAACGCCCGACCTGGAAGCCGTGATCGTGCCTATCGGCGGCGGCGGTCTCGCGGCCGGAGTGGCCACGGCTATGCGGCTCGCGAATCCGGGCGTGCACGTGTTCGGTGTCGAGCCGGAAGGCGCCGATGCAATGGGAAAAAGCTTCGCCGCCAATCACACGGTCAAGATGGGCCACATGCACAGCATTGCGGATTCATTGATGGCGCCGCATACCGAGCAATACAGCTATGAGTTGTGCCGCCGCCATATCGACGAACTCGTGACGGTTTCAGACGATCAACTCTGCGCGGCCATGCTCACGTTGTTCGGACAACTGAAGCTCGCCGTCGAGCCCGCCTGCGCCGCCGCCACGGCAGCGCTGTTAGGACCGCTGCGCGAGAAGCTGCAAGGCAAACGCGTGGGCGTCCTGCTGTGTGGCACGAACACGGACCCGGTCACTTTTTCTGCGCATATCGAACGCGCTCGCCAAGGCATGTCACAGTTTCCGACGTAAGAAACAGTCCTCGTCTTTCTGGGTTTTCCTGGCCGAAGGGCTGGCCTATCTGTCTGAGATTGGTATGATTTGGTCATCGATATCCAGGAGGAAACCCTATGAGCATGGTCAAGGAATTCAAGGAATTTGCCCTTAAAGGCAACGTGATGGATCTCGCGGTGGGTGTCATCATCGGCGGCGCGTTCTCCACCATCGTCAATTCAGTTGTGAAAGACCTGATCATGCCGGTGGTCGGCGTCGCTACGGGCGGCCTCGACTTTTCAAACAAATTCATTCGGCTCGGCGCCATTCCGGCGAGCTTCAAAGGCAGCCCCGAGTCGTATAAAGACCTGCAGACGGCGGGCGTTGCGGTCTTCGGTTACGGCTCGTTCATTACCGTGGCCATTAACTTCGTCATTCTGGCGTTCATCATTTTCCTGATGGTGAAGTTCATCAACAATCTGCGCAAGCCGGCCGATGCCGCGCCGTCCGAACCGCCGCCGCCGCCCGAAGACGTGCTGCTGTTGCGTGAGATTCGCGACTCGCTGAAGAACTCGCCGCGCTAAGACGGCGGTAAGGCGAAGCGCCACCGCACTATTCACCCAGTAAAAAGGCCTGTTGCGATGCACTCGCAACAGGCCTTTGCTTTCGATAGCCGCTCACAGCAGTTGTTCTGCGATTTCGCGACTTCACAATTCGCGTCGCGCCTTACGCCCGCTTTTGTGCCTTCAGATTGATCGCGCTCTCGATCATCGCTTCGAGCTGCGCGAAATTGACCGGCTTCGTCAAATGCGAGGTGAAACCGGCGGCGAGGCAGCGGCGTACATCCTCGTCGGTACCAAAACCGGTCAGCGCAACCGCGGGCGCATCCCAATGCTCGCGATACGCCATGATGAAGTCGAGGCCAGTGCCGTCGGGCAAGCCGACGTCGCTGATAACCAGATCGAACTCCTGCAACTGCGTGGCAGCCAGTGCGTCGTCCACACGGCCCACCGTCGTGACGTCGTGGCCGAGTGTGCGAATCAGTTGCGCCATGACCTCGGCCGTATCCACGTGATCCTCGATCAGCAGAATGTTCAGCACGCCCGCAGGATGCACATGCTCGGGCAATACCGCCTGCAACCTTTGCGCAGGCGCCGCCGCTGTCGGCAGCGTGATCGTGAACGTCGCGCCGCAATGCGGGCCTGGGCTTTGGGCCGTGACCGTGCCGCCATGCACGTCCGTTAGCGCCTTCGTGATCGCGAGGCCCAGACCTAGCCCGCCGAACTGCCGCGTCATGTTTTGATCGCCCTGCTCGAACGCGTTGAACAGCTTGCCAATCTGTTCCGGCTCGATGCCGATGCCCGTGTCTTCGACGCAGATCTGCACATGCATGCGCTCATCGCGCGTGCGCACGTAGATGTGTCCACCGTCAGGCGTGAACTTCGCGGCGTTGCGAATCAGGTTCCATAGCATCTGCTGCAGGCGCGCGCGATCGGCAAGCACGTAGTGATGCTGCGCGTCCTTGTGCACATGCACGTCCTGCTGCTTGACCTGGATCTCGCTGCGAAAAAGCTCGAGCACGCTGTCTATCACCTCGTGCACGTCGACCGTTTCGAGCGACAGGCGCAGCTTGCCGTTGGCCACGCGCGTAAGGTCGAGCAGATCGTCGATCAGACGCGCCTCCAGTTCGACATTGCGGCGGATCATGCGCACGCTCGAGCGCGCCTGATCCGGCAGGTCGGGAATCATCTCGAGCACGCTTGCACCGGCCAGCACAGGTGTGAGCGGCGTGCGCAACTCGTGCGAGAGCATCGCGAGGAAGCGGTCTTTCGCGCGATTCGCTTCTTCGGCGATCTGCCGCGCCGCCTGTTCAGAAGCGAGAAGCCGTTCGCGTTCCTGCATGGCTTCGCGCTCCGAATGAACATCTGTGCAACTGCCGAACCATTTGCTGAAGTTGCCTTCAGTGTTGCGCGTCGCGACCATGCGCGCATCGAACCAGCGGTACTCGCCGTCGTGGCGGCGTATGCGCAGCTCGTGCCGATAAGTGCCCGCATTGCTCGCCACCGCTTTTAGCCAGCTGCGGCGAACTTCTTCGCGATCGTCCGGATGCACGGCGTCGAGCCAGGCCAAACCATGCGAACTGTTCTCACCAAGGCCGGTGTAGTCGTACCACTGCTTTGACAGGAAATCGCAGTCGCCGGACGCATTGCAGGTGAGCACGAGGTGTGGCAGCGCTTCCGACAGGTTGCGGTAATGCTGCTCTCGGTCACGCAGTAGCAATGCTTCTTCCGACGCACGCTGCAAGCGCACTTGCGACAGAACCCGCTCCACTGCTTCGGGCAGGTAATCGAGGTAATCGCCCGACTTGGGCACCACGTCGGACACGCCTGCGCGCAATGCCTCGATTACGCGTGACTCGTCTGTAAAACCTGTCACGAGGATGGCGGGAATCCGCACGCCTTCCGAGCGCAACCGGCGGAAAAAGTCGAGGCCCGTTTGCGGCCCGCTCAGTTGATAGTCGAGCACGAGCAGGTCCAGGCCGCCGTCGGCGAGCCGCTCGCGAGCCGCCTCGACGCTTGCGCAGACCGCAACCCGGCAGCCGGCGCGTTCGAGCGACTTGCGCGCGAGCCGCAAGATGCCCTCGTCGTCATCGACGACGAGAACACATGCTGCGGGCGGCGGGGACACTTCTTCGGTCATGCGCGAGTCGCGGTCAGTAGGTCTGGAGAGTATGTGGCAATGCTGTCAAGTCATGACGACGCAGTGAAGCGATGCCCGGACGGCAGCTTGACCACCTGCAGGAAGAAGCCGAGGCGACGTACCGCTTCAATAAACGCATCGTACTCGACCGGCTTCGTAATATAGACATTGCAGCCGAGTTCATAGCATCGCGCGATTTCGCGCGGGTCGTCTGTGGTGGTTAGCACAATCACGGGCACGGGCGCCGTGTGTGGCGACTCCTTCAGACGCCGCAACACCTCGAAGCCATCGACGCGCGGCATCTTCAGGTCCAGCAGCACGACAGAATTCCTCAGATCTTCGGCATTGGCATGACGGCTTGTGACGCTCCCGCCCGCTGCAGAGGCGCAGTCGGCCGCGTCCGTGCCGAAAAAATAATCGAGCGCCTGCTGACCGTCCCGAAAGCGCACGAAGCCGTTCGAGATGCCGGCACGGCGCAGATTTCGCTCGACGAGCGTGGCATGGCCGTCGTCGTCTTCGATCAGAATGATGCTCACCGTCTCCCCGTGACTCATATGCCCTCCATTCTGTCGGTTCACGCCGGTTGCAGTTCAGGGGCGCGCGGGCTGCTCCGGCAACACCACGAAAAACGTCGATCCAGCGCCTTGCGCGGACTCCACCCACACGCGCCCGCCATGGCGCTCCACGGTGCGCCGCACGACCGCCAGACCGACTCCGTCGCCGTTCGCAACGTCGCCGTGCAGACGCTGAAATGCTCGAAACACCTTCGACATATAGGCGGCCGGAATGCCCAGGCCGTTGTCGCGCACATAGTACGTGCGCATGCGAATCGCGCGCGGACCGTTTTCGTCGACGGGCTCCGGTTCGAGCGCACCGATCTCAATGCGTCCGTTGCGCGCGGGGTCCAGATAATTCAACGCATTGCCGATCAGGTTGCTGAAGATCTGTTCGATCGCGGCCGGGTCGCCCCATGCCGGCGGCAGCTCGCGTACGGTAACAACCGCACCGCGCTCCTCGATGGCGCGTTGCAAGGTCTCGGCGACGCGCGCCACCACGCGCGCGACGCTGACCCGTTGCCATTGATATTCGAGCCGGCCGGCACGCGAGATCCGCAACAGCGCTTCGATGATCGCCGCAGCCCGCGTGACCGCACTACGCAAGTATTGCAAGGATTCGCGCACATCGCCGTCGAGAATATGCGCCATACGTTTTTGTTCCGCTTCCGGCAACCGCCCTTCGACGACGATGCTGTCCAGCTCATCGCACGAGACCTGCAACTCCTTCGAAAAACCTTGCAGGTTCACGAGCGGCGAGCGCAAGTCATGCGATACGCTGTAGATAAACATTTCGTTGTCTTGCGTCTCCTGGCGCAGTTCCTCATTGACGCCAGCCAGTTCCTGCGCCCGCGCTTCCAGACGCTTCTTGAGCGACGCCTGCTCGGCCTCCGCCTCACGCAGTCGCGCACCCGTCTGATGCAGCACGGCGTCGAGCGCCGCGATTTCGTCGTTGCCGGACAGGCGCGCGGCAAGCGGTCGCCCGTTGCCGAGGCGCTCCGCGTTATCGGTCAGCACTTCGAGGCGCCGCCCGATGCTGCGCGCAAACACGACTGCAGTACCGGCCCAGATCAGCATGGAGCCGATCACTGCGGCGATCAGCGCATATTGCTGATGCTCGCGACGCCTCACCAGAGCCGCCGAGCGCTCAGCATCGAGACGCGAAGCCTCTTCGCCGAAGGCCGCGAGTTCGTCACGAAATGCGGCGACTGGCTGCGGCAACGCACCACTCTCGAGCGTAGCGAGCGATTGCAGATTGCGCCCATCACGCAACGCCTGCGAAATCATTACGGTCTGCGCGCGATATGCGTCGATTGCGCGCTTCATCTTATGAACCCGCTCGACCTGCTGCGGCGTATCGGCAACCAGGGCGTCGAGCTTCGACAAACGGTCGCTCACGTCGATCCACACCGTATGCCGCTCGAGCAACGACGGATCGCCGATCACAATGCCGGTGCGAACCCGAGCCGCCTCGCGCAGCAGCGGATCAACAATTGCCGATGACTGGTAGAGAATCTGCTTGCTATTGGTGACCCATTGCGCGGCCTGGGCTGTCTGCTCCTGAGTATCGAAGACGACGCCAAGAAGCGCCAGCTCCACCAGGCTGGGCACTGCGATCAGCAGCAGGCCCTTGGTGAATAATTTCATGTTCGCCCGAAGGTCGTTCACGCAGCGGCAGCTTGCGGGAACCCGCCAGCCAGACGGGCCATTATCGACGTGAATCGGCAATATTTCAATGTGAGCGCAAGATGCCCGCGCCCACATAAAAATGACTTTTTTATTGGTGCAAGATGTTTTTTCAGCGCGTCGTGCGTCTATGATGGAGTCAGATGTGCTGGAATGCGAAGGCGCGCGGCGAGGCGGTTCGGCATGATTCGTGCGGGAGTCGGTGAGGCGGCGGAGTCGTCGAATCATCGTGAATCCGGCCTTGTCGTATGCTATAAAAGATCGACGTGCGGCGCGCGAAGCCGGGAGTTGTCGCATGAGGACGCTGCGTTTCTTGCAATTCTTTTTCAGGCGAATTTTTATGTCCTTCCCGAAAAAGCGTAGACGCGCGAAGGTGGACGGCGATGAGTCGTTCCTCGCGGTACTACGGCATTTCAAGCCCTTCGGTCAACTCGACACCAAAATTGCGCGCGCTCGCGCGCAAGACGAGCCGGTTCTTTATGCACATGTGTTGCCCGGACTCGACGTACTTTTGTGCAGCGTGCGCGGCGCACACCCTCCTTACCCGGCCGCGGCCGAATTACGGCGGCGCTGTATCGAATCCATCACGAATGCACTGGAACAGCCGCTCGACGGTCTTGAGAACGGCGGTTACTGGTATGAAGCGGATGGCTTCGGATTCCTCGTATTTGCGAGCCGCGCTCGCGGCAAGATCCTGACCGAGTTCGGCGCGACACGCGTCGGTGCGCGTCGCGGAGTTCGCCGGCAAGATGCGGCGGGCGACGCAACACCGCGGTCGTTGCGCTAGGCGGAACCTCTCACCTCTCTTACACGGCGCGATCATTCGGCGACCACGTTGCGGTAACGCTGTGGTCACCGTATGTTCGCGCGGCGAGCTTCGCTCCCGCGAACCGGTCACGCCAGTGCTACATCATTGTCATTGCGCTTACGCCGACCCTGCGCTCTCCGTGCTATGTAGACGGCACGCTGATCAGCCATAGAAATACGAACGAAAAGCCGCCGCGACGGGTCCAGTCGAGCCAGCCCGCAGGTAAAAGGAAGTGAATCAGCTTCCCTTGTACTCGGCTGCGCTCGCGGGCGAAACCGTCGCGGGCTTGCGTCCGGTCGGCGCGGGAGCCGAAGCTGCGGAAGCATCCGAAGCCGCGGTCGATGAACGCTTGTTGACCGGCACCCCTTCGAGCGAAATCGCGGGCTTCGGCTTCTGTTTGGTGCCCGGCGGCGGCGCCGTCGGCGCCTGCCGCACTTGCGACAGCAGTTGGGCGCAAGGCAACGGCTTGTTGTTGCTCGGCGCCAGCAGCGGCAGCAGCGCCGCGAAGGGATTGATGAGGCCGAGGCCCACAGCCGCACCGCCGCGCAACGCGAGCGCGCCCACGTTCACACCGACGTGCGGGTCCTTGAACGTGCCCTTCGCATACAGCGGCGAGCGCAACGAGAATACGCGGAAGCCCTTCGTATGCGGATGCACGCCGAGGTCCATGGTTTCGTCACGCAGATTGACGTTGCCGTCGATGTCGATCACGGCGTCGTCGGTATCGAGTGCGAACACGCGCGAATCGAGCACGCCGTTGGTCGCGACAAAGTCCGCGGCGGCACAGTTGATCTTCACGTCCCGATTGCCGAACAGCTTTTCATACACTACGTTCGCGACGTTCAGGCCCGCGGCTTCCATCAGCAAGCGGCTCACCGTCCCTTCGTTGACGAGTGCCTTCACTTCGCCGTTCGAAGTGCCCGCGAGCGCCGCGGGCGAGTTGCCCGTCGCGGTCAGCGCGGCGTCGCCATTGATCTCGCCCAGCGCGTTTTGCATCGTCTTGAAGTTCGGGAACAACTGCTTTAATTTCAGATGCCGCGCGGAGGTCGCGAAACGTGCCTTCAGCGGCGTGCTGCTGCCGTCCAGACGAATGTTGGAAGCGAGCGTGCCGCCGGCTACGCCGAACTTCAACGGCTCGAGCGACAGCACGCCGTCTGTCATCACGACGTGCGTGTAGAGATCCGTAATCGGCAGATCGGCGTTCTTGACGATGCGTCGACCGGTGAACTTCACGTCGGCGTCGATCGCCTTCCAGCGGTCGGTGCGGAATTCCTCGACCGGCAAGGCCTTATCGGAGGGCTGCTTTGCCGCATCCCCGCGCTTGGCCTTGCTCGCGTTGGAGTCCGCGCCGATCACCGGCGCGAGATCGGAAAACTGCAGCAGGTGCGACACGAGTTCGCCCTGCAACAGCGGCCGTGGCCGGCGCGCCGTATAAGTCAGCGAGCCGTTCAGGTCGCTGCCGCCTACGCGGCCTGTAAAGTTTTCATACTTGAAGACGTTGCCGGTGCGCTTGAACTGACCGACGAGGCGCCCTTCCGTTGCGTAGGGCGGCGTGTCGGGAAGCGTCACGCCGGTTAGCGAATAGAGTTTCGCCATGCTGCTGCCCTGCACCCACAGGCGCATATCGACCGCGGAAAGATGCGCCGGGTCCGTGATGGTGCCCACGAGGCCGACATGCAGATCGCCCGCCTTCACATCGGCCTGAACGGGGAAAGGCCGGTTGGCGTCCTGCAGGGCCAGGACACCGCCCACTTTGCCGCTCCCCGAGACCGGGGTCTTGTTGTAGGTGCCTTTCAAGGTCCAGCCGATTGCATACGGCGGCACCTCGCGCTGCGCGCCCCGCGCCGCATTCGTGCTATCAGCGCTAGCGCCGCTTGCGCTCGATGCCGCTGGTACTTGTGCACCGCTCGCGCCAGATCCAGCTGCGACCGTTGCGACCGCTGTGGACGCCGCGCCGCTTGCGCCCTTCGAACCGCCCGCGGTGAGCCCGCCTGCGGCACCTGTCGCCGCCGTTGTGCCGGATGCGTGGATGTCCGTTGCAGAAGCGCCTGAAGCCGCCGCCGCGGAAGCGGCCGAAGCCGCCGACGCCGCCTGCGCATCAGCCTGGGCGCTCAGCTTTTTCGCGCCGTCTTTGCCGACCGCTTCCGCCGATGCCTTGCGCGACGCCTCCTCCTGCTGCTTCATCGCCTCGCCGATCGGAATCGGCTGACCGAGCGTATCGACGACCATCTGCACGTCGACCTTCTTCTGCTCGTCGGAGAGCGCGATATTGCCTTTCGCAAACACGATGTCGTGCAACTGCAGCTTCCACTGCGACGGCGTCTTCGACGACGGCAGCTGGAACGTCCAGTTGTTGCGACCATCGAGCATGCGTTCGAGATCGACAGAAGGATTCACGAGGTTGATCGCCGGGATCACGATGTTGTGCGCGATGAGCGGCAGGACCTTCACCTGGAAGTCGATCTCGTCGAGCGTCGCGAATTGCGGGCGCTTCGCCCAGTCGGGGTTCGCTATCGTGATGTTGGCCGCCGAGAAGCGCGGCCAGGGCACCCAGCTCTTCCAGCCGATTTCGCCGGCCGGGTGTCGAAAGCCTACTTTCAGATCTCCATTGATGGTGAACTGCCGACCGATAGCCTGCGAGACCTTGTCATTGACATACGGCCGCGCGCGGTTCCAGTCGAACGTGAGAATAAAAACGGTGAGCGCAACCACGAGGATGACGATAATCGCGACTATCCATGCAACGATTTTGCCGATCCGTCTTCCCATTGTGCTCGACCGTGCCATCAAAAGGCTCCATGGTTTCTTGTTGGTTGTCGATCGCGCAGCAGATATTGTGCCCGCGGGCCGCAATGTTCCGGCGCAACGCTGCCCGCTTTGTGCGCACGTTGCGGCCTGGCGTCTCGGCCGCTCGCCGCAGGCCTCAGTCCACTTTATGATGCTGCATCGCGCACTCCGCCCTCTCCACACCACTTGCTTTCATGACCGATGTCCCCTTCGTTTTCGCCGACGGCATTGTGCGGCGCGATGCATTGCGCGGCCAGACGTTGCTCCAGTCCACCACGTTCGCGCTGCATGCCGGCGACCGCGTCGCCATCTCAGGAGCGTCGGGCTCAGGCAAGAGCGTGTTCCTGCGAGCACTCGCGCTGCTCGATCCGCTCGACGCCGGACGCATCGTCTGGCATGGCGAGCCCGTCGCGCGAGCCGCGATTCCGCGTTACCGGCGCAGCGTCGCCTATATCCGGCAGCGGCCCGCGCTGCTCGACGGCACAGTGGAAGACAATCTGCGTTACCCGTTCGAACTGCGCGCGTATCGTGACACGCGCTTCGACCGCGAAAAGGCTGCCGATCTGATCGCGCAGGCTGGCCGTGCGGGAGATTTTCTCGGCAAACGCGCAAGCGAACTGTCAGGCGGCGAAGCGCAAATCACCGCGCTGATTCGCGTACTGCAACTCGCGCCCGAAGTGCTCCTTCTCGACGAACCGACTGCGTCGCTCGACCCTGAGTCGTCGCACGCAATTGAAGGACTCGTGCGGGCATGGTTCGACGCCGATCGCCGCGCGCACGCTTCGATCTGGGTCTCGCACGATCCGGCACAAGCTGCTCGCATGAGCGAGCGCCATCTGACGATGCATGCTGGCGTCCTCGACGAGCCCGCCGTCACGTCCGAGCAAGGAGCGCCGAGCCGATGACATTGCAAAACCTGAGTCTTTGGGACGTCGCGATCGCCGCGTTGCTGATCGTCGTGAACGGCGCGGTGTCGGTGGCGCTCAAGCTCGATCTTGAACGCAAGCTCGCGTGGGCCGCCGTGCGCACCGTCGTGCAGTTGCTCGCAATCGGCTATGTGCTGGGTTGGGTGTTTCGCTACGACCACTGGTTCGTGGTGTTGCCGTTGATGACCGTGATGACCCTGATCGCCGGCTTTGCCGGTGCGCAGCGCGGCAGCCGCACCTACGCGGGACAGCGTGCGGACAGTGTGCTGTCGATCTGGGTCAGTTCGTGGCTGGTGGCAGCGGTCGGGCTGTTCGTCGTGATCCGCATTCACCCTTGGTACGAACCGCAATATGCGATTCCGATTCTCGGCATGATCCTCGGCAATACGCTCACTGGCGTCTCCCTTGGCATCGAACGAATGACCGAGGAGCTGACCGCCCGGCGCGACCGCGTGGAGATGGCGTTAGCGCTCGGCGCTACGCGCTGGGAAGCGGCGCAAGCGCCCGCTCGTCAGGCGGTGCGCGCGGGCATGATGCCGACGCTCAACCAGATGGCCGTGGTCGGCGTAGTCAGCCTGCCCGGCATGATGACCGGCCAGGTGCTGGCCGGCCAGTCGCCGTTGCAGGCGGTGCGTTATCAGATCGTGATCATGTTTCTGATCGCGGCATCGTCGGCGCTCGGCACGGTGGGTGCGGTGCTGCTCACCTATCGGCGCCTCTTTTCAGCGGAGCACCGGTTTCTGTCGGCGCGGCTGGTCGAACGGGCCGGCGCGCGGCGCTGAACGGTTCGGACCAGCTCTCGCCATAAAGCGATACGGTGGTCTGGCGCTCCGCCACCACGGTCAGCGTTTTGCGCTGATCGCGACAGTCGTGCCATCGCTGAGCGTCAGCGTCTTCGTGCTGCCGTTCACCGGCATCGTGAAACGCAGCACCTGGCTCATGCTGACATCGTTCGGACACTTGAGCGATTTCCCATTGGCCGTGACAGTCTTCACGCCATCCGGCTTGTGCGCCTGAAAACTCAATTGCACGGTGGCCGTGCCGTCGTCGGCGACGACCGGCGCAAGGCGAATTTGCGTCTGGCGAATCATCGCGCCATTTGAGTCGAGCGGTAGCGACGCATAGTTCGGACATCCCTCCGCCGCGGGAATTGCGCCGCCGGGCGGCACCGTCTTCCACGTGAAGTCGTCCGACTGACCGGAGCGGATGGTGCGCGTTTCCTGCGAGTTGCCGAATTGTTTGGATGTGACGCGCACCGTGTAGCGAATCGGACCGTCGAGGGCGGATTGCGACGTCACCGTGATCGGCGTGGCCGCCCGAGCCGCAGGCGCAAGTACGCCGCAAGAAAGCACGCAAGCGAGAGAAGCGACAACTGGAACGGCGGAGAGTTTGAAGCTGGAGCTCATACTGTCACCTCGTTGTTGTGCCGCTGCATGCCCGCGTCAGTGCGCTGCCCCCGCATGGTCCAGGTAAAGCGCGCGGAAGCCGGCAGCAGACGCGAGACACGCAACCGTTTTAGCATGATGCGTCACCAGTCTACCGCCAAGCGATGCCGCGCGCGCTCCCTGAGCATCGGGTGTTACCCCGCTTGCGTGGACGCGTTTTATCAGAAGCCGGTCAGGACCAGCTTGCCGATCGCGCGCCCCTCTTCGAGCAGAGCATGCGCGCGCCGAAGGTTCGCCGCGTTGATCGCGCCGAGGTGTTGCCCGACGGTCGTGCGCAATGTGCCGGCATCGACGAGACGCGCAACTTCGGTCAGCAGCTTGTGCTGTTCGATCATGTCGGGCGTGCCGAACATGGAACGCGTGAACATGAACTCCCAGTGAAACGCGGCGCTCTTCGCCTTCAGCAACTCAACCGGCACCGGCTTGCTGTTTTCGACGATCGTACAGATGCCGCCCTGCGGTTTGATAAGCTCGGCCGCGACCGGAAAATTCTTGTCCGTGTCGTTGAACATCAGCACGTAGTCGACTTGTTCGATGCCGAGTTTCTTCAATTGAGCGGGCATATCGCCGAAGTGATCCACTACATGGTCCGCGCCCAGCTCGGTCGCCCATTTCGCCGACTCGGGACGCGACGCAGTCGCGATCACTGTCAGCTTCGCGAGCTGTTTGGCCAGCTGGATGCCGATTGAGCCGACGCCGCCCGCGCCGCCGAAAATCAGCACCGTGCGCCCCTCGTGCGCGCCTTGCGGCGACACGCCAAGGCGATCGAACAACGCTTCCCATGCGGTGATGGCCGTCAGCGGCAACGCGGCCGCATGCGTGAAATCGAGCGACGCGGGCTTGCGTCCGACGATCCGCTCGTCAACGAGGTGAAACTCGCTATTTGCGCCCGGTCGCGTGATGCTGCCCGCATAGAACACCGGATCGCCGACCTTGAACAGCGTCACGTCCGGACCTGCTGCGACCACCGTGCCTGCGGCGTCCCAGCCGAGCACGCGCGGCGCTTTTTCGACGGTATCTTTCGGCGCGCGCACCTTGGTGTCGACTGGATTGACCGAGATGGCCTCGACTTTCACGAGCAGATCGCGCCCCGTCGCTTCAGGTTTGGGGATATCGACGTCGATCAAGGCTTCGTCCTGGTCGATGGGCAAATAGCGGTAAAGGCCAACGGCTTTCATAAGTGCTCCCGTGTTTGTTCGGATGAGGTTGAAGAACCGGTGAGGTCCGCGCGGGTTTTGATGCTGCCCGCGCCGTTTCACAGAGACCGCCGATCCATGGACATGATCGTAAGCCGCCTTTTACTTTGATAAAAGCGGCATAATCGCTGAAACATCTTTTTGATTTTCCAAAGAATGGACGTTCCGGCATCTACTGTCCGCGATACGCGGCCGGCTGGCAGCGAACGTGAACGGCTCGACTTGCTCGACGTCGCCCTATTCGTGCGAGCCGCGCTGCTGGCAAACGTGTCGGCGGCGGGACGCGAGTTCGGCCTGTCAGCCGCGGTGGCGAGCTCGCGAATCGCGCAACTGGAAAAGCTGCTCGGCACCCGGCTGCTGCATCGGACCACACGCCGCATCAATCTCACGCAGGACGGCGAAGTCTTCATGGCGCGCGCCGAAGCGCTGCTCGACGCGGCCGCCGCAGCACGCGCGTCGGTGGGCCGAGGGCAAGCAGAACCGCAAGGCCGCCTGCGCGTGTCGATGCCGTCGTCGTTCGGGCGGCAGCACGTGTCGCCCGTCATCACCGAGTTCCTGCGCCGTTATCCTGGCGTGAGCGTCGATTTGCGGCTGACCGATCAGCTTGTCGATCTCGTCGATGCGGGTATCGACGTGGCTATCCGTATCGGCGTGCTGAAAGATTCTTCTCTGGTCGCGCGCCGCCTCGCGGTCAACCGGCGTGTTTTGTGTGCGGCCCCGTCCTACCTGGCGCAGCGCGGCACGCCGCACCATCCGTCGGATCTCGTACAGCACGAGTGCATGATTCTGTCGGATCAACGCGACTGGGCGTTCGAAACGCCGGCGGGAACGCTCGATGTGCGCGTAAGCGGGCGCATGGTCACCGACAACGGCGAAGTGATTCGCGACGCGCTCCTCGCGGGTTTCGGCATCGCGCTCAAATCGACATGGGACGTCGCGCCGTTTTTACGCACCGGCGAACTGGTGAGCGTGCTCGAAAACTATCCGCTCGCCGAGAAGGTGGCGATCTGGGCTGTGTATCCGAGCCGCGCGTTCGTACCGCCAAAGACACTCGCGTTCATCGACTTTCTTGCCGGGCATTTCGGCGATCCACCTTTCTGGGACGTGGAGCCGGAGTGAGATCGGTGACGTTGAGCATCGATGATCTCAGTGTCGACGCGGACCGTACGAAGGACAGCAGGCTGACCAGGTTGTCATGAACCATGCGTCCGTTAGTCTCGGTTCGGCACAACTTGGAGATCATAGATCCGCAGCTAGCGCCAAGCAGACTTCCCGTCAGCAGCATGCGGCCCTACGATTCCCCAAGTCAGCTTGCAATGCCTCACGAGCCAGCCTTGCCGGCTGCCGTACCTGGCGATTTGCCATCGGTGTTCACGTCGGCCTGCGCGTCGTTCTGCGTCTTTTCCTGATACTCGCCGCCACCGCGGCGATCCGTGTCCTGCAGCCCACGTTCGACGTCGCTGTGCGCCTGTTTGCCGACACGCCGTGGCTCTTCGTCGTGCTGCGAGCCGGCGCTCTGGTCGTTCTCATGGGGCAACGGCGCGGCTGCATCCTGCAATGACTCCGGATGCTTCTCGGCATGCGGATCGGCCTGCTTGTCGCCGTCCGACGATTGCGGTGTGCTTTTCATAACCCGCTCCTTATGCGTTCAGTATTGCAGCCGACGCGAACGCGCCGGCTACGCTCCGTTCAGGCGTTTTCTCATTGCCGCGGTGATGCGCTGGCGCGTCTTCGAGTAGTCGGCCCACGGGTCGCTCTTCAGATTTGCAAGACGCTCATGCAGGTTCCCGATATTCCACTGATCGCCGCCAGTGGTCGACGCGACCTCGTCCCAGGCGAGCGGCACCGAAACGCCTAGCCCCGGCCGCGCCCGCGCGGAAAACGCGGCGACCGTGCTCGAGCCACGGTTATTGCGCAAATAGTCGACGAAAATCTTCTGCTTGCGATTTTGCGCGCCCATTTTCGCGCTGAAATATTTGGGCAGCGTGCTAGCCATGTGCTGAGCGACCGCCTGCGAAAACTCCTTTACCTCGTCCCAACCCGCGTGTTTCGACAGCGGCACTACGACATGGAAGCCCTTGCCGCCGCTTGTCTTGCAAAAAGACGTGAGGCCGAGTTCGTCCAGCAGCGAGCGCGTCAGTTGAGCCGCCTCGATCATCCGGTCCCAGCCGAGCGATGGATCCGGATCCAGGTCGAACACCACGCGATCCGGCTTTTCAATGTTCGATGCCACGCCATTCCACGTGTGGAATTCGATGGTGCCCATTTGCGCGGCGCCGACCAGCGCCTTCACAGTCTCCACCGTGATGAGCGGAGGATGACCGGGGTCGAGCCCGGGGTGCTGCGTGATGTTCGGGATCGACAGCTTCTGGCTGTGCTTCTGGAAAAACAGCTCACCGCCAATGTCTTCGGGCGCGCGCACGAGCGACACGGGCCGGTCCGCCAGATGCGGCAACATCCATCGCGCAACCGATTCGTAGTACTGCACGAGGTCGATCTTGCGCGCGCCGGTGCTCTTGTCGATCACGCGGTCCGGGTGCGATACGCGCACGCCGGCGACTTCGGCGGGTGACGCGGATTTTTTAGATCGCGATGCGACAGTTTCAGTGTCCGCGGCTTCGTCTTTTGGTTTGGTGGTTCTGCCTGCTGTTTTGCTCGCTGTCTTTGCGGCCGGTGTGGTTGTTGTTGCTTCGTCAGCGGTTTTGGCGGTCGTTTTAGCCGACACCTTCGCGGTGGTTTTTACGCCCTTTTCCGTGTCCTTGCCCCCTGCTTCTCCCGCCGCCGTTTTGCCGGCAGAGCGCTTCTTACTCGCACTTGAAATCTGCACATCGTCATCCGCTTCAGCCGCCGCGCGCCGTCCTGAACGTTTCTTCGGCATCGTGTCGGATTGGGCCTCGATATCCGTTTGCTGTTGCACGTCATCCCCCTTGCGTGGTGCTTCCTTGACGATCTGGCGCGCCGGCTTGTCGCTGCGCAAACTGACGAACGACGCCTGGCGCACGATACCGTCGCTCGTCCATTCGGCGAAATTGCATTCCGCGACGAGCACGGGCTCGACCCAATGCACCGGCGTGCGACTGCGCTCGCGCGGCGGACTCGCGAACGGCATGCGTTTGGTTTCGTGTGCGTCGAGTTCTTTCTTCACCGAGCGCAGCAAGGCGGCGTCGAAACCGGTGCCGACGCGCCCGGCATATTGCAACTTGCCCTTGCTGTCGTACACGCCGAGAAGCAGTGCGCCGAACGCCGCGCGGCTGCCCGACGGTTCCGAATAGCCGCCGATCACGAACTCCTGGCGTCGGCGGCATTTGAGCTTGATCCAGGTGGCCGAGCGGCCGGAGCTATAGCCGCTGTCGCGCCGCTTACCGATGATCCCTTCGAGCGCCATATCGCACGCGCTTTTCAGCAGATCGTCGGCGCTGAACTCGAAGTCGTTCGAAAAACGCAGCACGCTGTCGTCAACCGGTTCGAGCAGCGCGCGCAGGATCGCGCGTCTTTGCTGCAGCGGCACGCCGCGCAAGTCGTAGCCGTTCAGAAACGGCACGTCGAACAGATAGACGACGATGTCTTGTGGCCGGTTCGAATCGAACGCGTTTTGCAACGCCTGAAAGTTGGGCACGCCGTTCTCGTCGAGCACCACGGCTTCACCGTCGAGCCACGCGCTTTCCACCCCGAGTTGCTCGAACGCTTTCACCTGCTTGCTGAACTTCGCGGTCCAGTCGTTGCCTGCGCGCGTGAACATCTGCACGTCGCGGCCCTTCGCGCTCGCGTCGATGCGAGCGAGCACGCGATATCCGTCGAACTTGATTTCGTACGACCAGTCGTCCCCGGGCGGCGTAGCGTCGACGAGCGTCGCCAACTGTGGCTTGAGCGTAGCGGGCAGTTTCGCTGCGACCGCACCTTCTATTGCCGGCGACGCGGCGAGTTCGCGCAGCGATTCGCTGCTGCGCGTCGCCACGATGTCCGGACGCTTCGGATCGCCGCGGACGGAAGCCGCCGCAGTTCGCTTCGCCGCAACCTGCTTGTCTTTTGGTTTGCTCGTCTGCTTGCTTGTCCGCTTGCCGCCTTTTCCATTAGAAGCCGGCGCGGCGCCGAGCACACTGCCGGGCTGTTCTGCGAGAACATCGTATTCGCTCTCGGGACGCGCCTCGTCGTCGCGCTCCTTGATGAGCAACCATTGCTCCTTGTCGGCGTTGCCGCGCATGTGGCTGCGCACGAGCGTCCAGCCGCCGTGCAGTTTTTCGCCGTGCAGATGGAACTTGAGCTTGCCGGCCCGATAAGCACGCGCCGCTTCGGCCGCGCCGCCGACCGGCTCCCACGTGCCGCGATCCCAGACAATCACCGTGCCCGCGCCGTAGTTGCCCGGCGGAATTTCGCCTTCGAACGAACCGTACTCGACCGGATGATCCTCGACGTGAACGGCGAGACGCTTGACCGATGGATCCAGGCACGGCCCTTTCGGCACCGCCCACGAAAGCAATGCGCCGTTCAATTCAAGACGGAAGTCGTAGTGCAGGCGCCGCGCGTGGTGCTCCTGAATCACGTACGACAGGCCTTCGTCCGGTCCTGGCCGCGCCGCATTGCGCGCGCCGCGTTTTTTGGCCGCCTTGTTGCCGGCGGGCTCGGGCGTTTCGTCGAAACGGCGCTTGCGGTTGTAGAGGTCGAGTCGGTCGTTCATCGCGCGAACTCCATCGGGGTCGAGGTAGCAATGGCTTGCGGCTCTTGAACCGAGCCAACGCAGCCAACCGAGGGAACGGAGCGAATGGAGCCGTTGGATCGGCGCACGAGCGGACTCATGCCGCGGTTCGCGCCGCTATCTCTGCCCCGTTGCGCCCGCCGTTCCATCATGCCGCCGCGCGGCGCTTGCGCGCGGTCGTAGTCGACTTGGCCGTGGCGCGTCCGCCTCCACTGCCGCTGCTACTGCCGCTTGCACTCGATCGAGGCGCACGTGTGGAGCGCGTCGCGCGTGGCTTTTTACGCGATGCCGTCGAGCCACTCTCTTCTTGCGAATCGCTGTCTTCGTCGGCAGTCTCGTCGGCGGCAGCGCGCTTGCGCGTGCCCGAAGCGGGCTTGCTCTTACCGCGCCCGAGGCTGCGCTTTAGCAGGTCGGACAGATCCAGGATGTCGGCCGATTGACGCGACTCGCGCGGCGCTTCGATATCGGTGATCTCCTCGGTCTTGCCCTCGCGGACTTTCCGGTCGACGAGCGCCATGATGTCGTCGCGGAACGTGTCGTGGTACTTCGACGGGTCCCAGGTGTCGCTCATGTCGTCGATTAGCTTCTGCGCCATGTCGAGCTCGCGCGCGCTGACACCGGCCGCCTTGGCGCCTTCGGCCGGCAGCTTGAATTCGTCGAAGTCGCGGACTTCCTCAGCCCAGCGCAGCGTGTTCAGGGCGAGCACCGGGCCGACCGGGATCAGTGCGGCAAGATGCTGCTTGTTATGCAAGACGACACTCGCCACGCCGACCTTGCCCGACGATTTCATCGCCTCGCGCAACAGCGCATAGACCTTTTCGCCTTTGCGGTCGGGCGTCAGAAAGTACGGTGTGTCGAGGTAGAGAAAGGAGATGTCGGGTGCGTCGACGAAAGCGAGAATATCCACCGTCTGCGTGGATTCGGGATTCGCGGCGCGAATCTCGTCATCCGTCAGCACCACGTACTTGTCCTTCTCGTATTCGAAGCCGCGCACGATGTTATCGCGCGTCACGTCCTTGCCGGTGCGCTTGTTGATCTGCTTATAGCCGACCGGATCGATCGTGCGCTTGTCGAGCAGGTTGAAGCCGACCTTCTCCGACTTCGTGGCCGGATACAACTGCACCGGTACGTGGACAAGGCCGAAGCTAATCGCGCCTTTCCAGATCATATGTGCCATCGTGCGCTCCCCTGGGCCTAAGACCCATGAAGAAGCACCAAGCGTGCCACGGCTTTTTGCCGACGCCCGGCGCAGGGCCGTTGGCCGGTGCGCACGCAGCGCTGTAAGTCTTGCATGTTGGCGGCAAAAACTACGGAGTCCCGTACATTGCCGCCCTTACCTCTATCGGCAAAGCAGCGGTACCGAACCGAACCCGCGAAACCGTACGCGCCCGCCGCGCGTCGGCTCGCCGTCCAGTCGATAAGCAGGAAACCGCTGGACGAAACGGCCGATAGCAATGCGTGCCTCGAGCCGCGCGAGGGACAGGCCTGCGCACTGATGGATGCCGAAACCGAATGCGAGGTGGCGGTTGGGCGCGCGGCGGATATCGAAGTGGTCGGGCTCCGCAAACTGCTCCGGATCGCGATTGGCCGCGCCGATGCACAGCGTAATCGGCGTGCCGCTAGCTACCGGCAGGCCGCCGATCTCCGTATCGCTGGTCGTCATGCGGTTGCCGAGCTGGTTGGAGCTCTCGAAGCGCAAACATTCTTCGACGGCCGATTCGATCAACGATGGATCTTCCAGCAGCGCGGCGCGCTGATCAGGCCATTCGGTCAGCGTGACAAGCCCGTTGCCGATCAGGTTCGTGGTCGTTTCGTGGCCGGCATTCAGAATGAAGATGCAGTTCTGCAGCAACTCTTCTTCCGACAATTGCTCGCCGTCGCCGCTTTCGCCGCGCTCGCCTTGAATGAGGCGCGTGAGGACATCGTGTTGAGGATCGCCCGGTTCGCGCCGGCGCCGCGCGACCAGATCGCGCAGATAATCGACGAACTCGGTCACCGCGCGATTACCCCGCTCGAACTGCTCGCTGGTGAGCGAAGGTTCGAGCGCGCCAAGAATAGCGAGCGACCAGTCGCGCAACGGCTCGCGTTCTGCATGCGGCACATCGAGCAGGTTGCCGATGATCTCCACCGGAATCGCCGACGCGAACTCGGCGATCAGATCGATGCGCCCGCGTTCGGCCGCGGCATCGAGCAGCCCGTCGACGAGGCGCACCAGACCGGGTTCCATCGCCGCTATCGCGCGCGCGGTCAGCGCGCCGGCGATCAGCTTGCGCACGCGCGTATGGCGCGGCGGATCGTTGAACACGAGGCTCGTGGTGTGATGCGTGTAGAGCGGCGAGTCGCCGTACTTGGGCTTGAATTCGACGGTCTTGTCCGAACTGAAGGTCTTCGGGTCGCGATATACGGCCTGCACGTCGCGAAAGCGCGTGAGGAAAAGCGAGCCATCCGGCATGCGCTTCACTGGCTCATGCGTGCGCAATGCGCTGTAAACCGGGTATGGATTCGCGTAGAACTCGGGGCTCAGATGGCGCAGATCGAAGTCGCGCGCGAGGATGGCTGTGTCGCCGGCGGTCGCCGTGGGCATGCGTTGTCTCCGAATAGTGTGCGTTGTTGCTCCTGCATCGCAATGACCGTGCTCCGCGCTTTCGCTGTGTTCGGGATGTGCTTTGCGGGCGGTGGTCAAAAGCCTTTCTCGTTGACGGCGTTCTCGCGTCGACTCGAAGGCGGGGATACAGTGAGCGTGCCGCATCGTTTGACTCGTCAGTATGAACGAGGCACGCAAGGATTGCATTGCCGCTAACCCGCGTTTTGGCGCCCGCGACGGCGCTTGCCGTCGAGCCGTTACAATAAGCGGATTTCCTGCGAGCCCCGCGCCCGCCTTCTTCTCGTCAATGCGTCGTTCATGAACCTCGTCATTCAAAGCCCCGCACCGATTTCCGCCGATCATCACAAAACGCTCGTTGCGCTCTCGCGCGGTTCGCACGCCACCGTCGTCGACGCAAACGCTATCCGCATCTCCGACGCCGATATTGCGCAGCGTCCGGACCTGGACGTTTATTGCGGCACGCATCGGCTGGACTACGCGTTTGTCGAGGCGGACCGTCAGTTGCGCGACTTCGGACTCGTCGCCATGGACATGGATTCGACGCTGATCACGATCGAATGTATCGACGAAATCGCCGACTTCTGCGGTCTGAAAGCGGAAGTCGCCGCGATCACCGAAGCCTCGATGCGCGGCGAGATCAAAGACTTCAACGAAAGCCTGACGCGCCGCGTCGCGCTTCTCAAGGGACTCGACGCGAGCGCGCTCGAACGTGTCTATGAAGAACGCCTGCAGCTTTCGCCCGGCGCCGAGCAGATGCTGGCGGGCGCAAAAGAAGCCGGACTGAAAACGCTCCTGGTGTCCGGCGGATTCAATTTCTTCACCGAGAAGCTGAAGGCACGGCTCGGCCTCGACTTCACGCGCGCCAATACGCTCGACATCGTGGACGGCAAGCTGACGGGCAAAGTGATCGGCGAAATAGTCAATGCCGATGTGAAAGCGCGCACGCTGCGCGAGACCTGCGCGCAGCTCGGCATCGAGCCGTCGCGCGCAATCGCAATGGGCGATGGCTCCAACGATCTCAAGATGATGGCCGAAGCGGGACTTTCCGTTGCGTTCCGCGCGAAGCCGGTCGTACGTGAAGCCGCCAGCGTGGCGTTCAACTACGTGGGACTGGATGGGCTGTTGCGGTTGTTTTGAGGTCTGCTGCGACGCGGGCGTGGTTGCGTCTTCGTTGCGTCGTCGTTGTACCTGATGGCCGCGACTCGTTGAGCGCAGCACAATAAAAAAGCCCACCGCGAACGCGCCGCGGTGGGCTTATTTCACTGCGCCGACGCAGCGTCAGTTCACGCGAGTGCCGCGAGACACTGCTCGATATCCGCGCGCAAATCGGCTTCTTCTTCGAGGCCGATATAGAACCGCACCAGCGTGCCGCGATGCGGCCACTCGCCCTCGGTACGCATCGATGCGATGTCGTACGGCATCACGAGGCTATGCGCGCCGCCCCAACTCCAACCGATGGCAAACAGCTCCAGCGACTCGCAGAAAGTGTCGATCTGCGCGGCGCTATACCGCCCGTCGAACACGACGGAAAATAATCCACCAGCACCCGTGAAGTCGCGCTTGAAGAACTCGTGCCCCGGACAGTCTTCAATCGCCGGATGCAACACCGCGGCGATCTCCGGCCGCGTCTTCAGCCACTGCGCGAGCGCAAGCGCCGACCGGTCGTGCTGCTGGAAACGCACCTGCATCGTTGGCAGGCTGCGCAGGATCAACGAGCAGTCATCCGACGACACGCCGATGCCCATGCGCATGCGCGCCGCCTTGAGCTTCAGATGCAGTTCGCGATCGATGGTAATGGTGGCGCCCATTAGCACGTCGCCGCCACCCGACTGGTACTTCGTGAGCGCCTGCACCGAGATGTCGACGCCGTGATCGAACGGACGGAAACCGAGGCCGGCGGACCAGGTGTTGTCGATTGCCGTCACCACGTTGCGGGCGCGGGCCGCCGCGGTGATTGCAGGTACGTCGGCCACTTCCATCGTCACGGAACCGGGTGCTTCCAGCCAGATGAGCCGCGTGTTCGGCTGGATCAGTTCGGCGATACCCGCACCGATCATCGGGTCGTAATAACGAACGGTCACGCCGAAGTCGCGTGCGAGCCAGTCGCCGTGATCGCGATTCGGCGAGTAGACGTTGTCGGGAATCAGCACGTCGTCGCCCGCCTTGACGAGCCCGAAGTACACATTCGAAATAGACGACAGGCCCGAAGGCTGCAACAGCGCGTGATTGCCGCCCTCGATCGTGGCAAGGCGCTGCGCGAGAGCGAGCGACGTGGGCGTTGCGTGCAGGCCATAGCGCCATTGCGCATCGTTTTTCCAGTCGAGCGCGCGCATGGTCGCGAGGTCCGGGAAAACGACGGTCGACGCGCGCGTGACCGGCATGGAGAAAGACTCGAAGCCCGGCGTGAGCTTGTCTTCTGCGTGCACGATGCGAGTTTGCAAAGACCGTTTGAGTTTGGATTGGGTCATGATGAATTCGATGAAGAAAGACGATGCGAAAAGCGGCGAACGCCGCGCCGCTCACGCAAGAGTAGACGAGTCGGCGGAATTTCGCCGCGCCGGGTGTGGGTGCTGCGAACCCGCGAAGAGCGCCGGGCGCAGAATCACTCGCCGGTTTGCAGGTTGCTGACGCCGCCGACCGGCCGGCCCGCACCCGTTGGGGCTGCTGGCGGAGCCGCGACTGCGGGCGCCGCCGCATCGGAGCGAGTCGCGGAAGCCGCGCCGCCCGCAGCGGTTTTGCCGTCTTTCGGAGCAGCAGCCGCGGCCGGCACCGCTTGCCCGGCTGCCAGCGGCTTGAGATCGAACGGCTGGGGATTCGAATCGTCGACGTTCATCCGGTCGCCGGCCACGGAACCGTCCGCCGCGAACTTGCCGACCCAGTTGCCGGTAATGTGCGTGCCGTCGTTCGACTCCTCGACTTCGAGCGTGTCGCCATCGCGGTCGCCGGCGATCAGAATCACTTCACCAGTATCCGTGAACTGATACTCGCCATGAACGCCGGACGGATCGTCCGTCTTCGGGCCAAGGCGCAGCACGATCTGGCGTGAGCCCAGCGTGCCGCTATAGCGCGGAAATCTGGCGAACTCGGGGCTCGGCTTGAGCGGCAACTGGATCGGCGGGGGCGCGGCGAGTTGCTTTACTGCATCGCTTTGCGCCCGCGCCGTTTCCGGCGACAACGCTACCGCGCTCATGGACAGCAATGCGGCAACGCTCATAGCCGTCCAGCCGCGCCGACGCATCGCGCCTTTAACCAGTTTCGATTCCTGCATCCGTTCTTTCCTCAATTACCTGGCTACTGCTTGCCGCGCTTCAGGCCACTCAGATCCGTTCGAAGATCGCGGCGATGCCCTGCCCGCCGCCGATGCACATCGTGACGAGTGCGTAGCGGCCGCCAATGCGTTGCAGTTCGTACAACGCCTTCACAGTGATCAACGCGCCAGTGGCGCCAATCGGATGGCCGAGCGAAATGCCCGAGCCATTCGGGTTGACCTTGGCCGGATCGAAGCCCAGTTCCTTGCTGACCGCGCAGGCTTGCGCGGCGAACGCTTCATTGGCCTCGATTACGTCGAGGTCGGCAACCGTCAGTCCGGCACGCTCGAGCGCCTTGCGGCTCGCGGGCACGGGACCGATGCCCATATAGGCGGGATCGACGCCCGCATGCGCGTACGAAACGAGCCGCGCCAACGGTTTGATGCCGCGCTGCTCGGCAACGCCGCGCTCCATCAGAACGACGGCAGCGGCCGCGTCGTTGATGCCCGAAGCGTTGCCCGCCGTGACCGTGCCGTTTTCTTTCGCGAACACGGGCTTGAGCTTGGAGAAATCTTCCGCCGATGCGTTCATGCGCGCGTGTTCGTCGGTATCGAACACGGTGTCGCCTTTCTTTGACGGAATCGTGATGGGCAGGATCTGTTCCCTGAAGTAACCGCTCGTGATCGCGTTGGCTGCGCGGCGATGCGATTCGAGCGCGAGCGCGTCTTGCGCTTCGCGCGAAATGTCGTATTTGCGCGCAACGTTCTCGGCGGTCACGCCCATGTGAATCGACTGGAACGGATCGTTCAGCGCGCCGACCATCATGTCGACGAGGCGCGCGTCACCCATGCGCTGACCGAAGCGCGCAGCGGGCATCGAGTAAGGTGCGCGGCTCATGTTCTCCGCGCCGCCGCCGATCGCGATGTCCGCGTCGCCGAGCAGCACGCTTTGTGCGGCCGACACGATCGCCTGCAAGCCCGAGCCGCACAGACGGTTCACGGTCAGCGCGGGCGTGTGCTGCGCCACGCCGCCGTTAATCGCGGCCACGCGGGCCAGATACATGTCTTTCGGTTCGGTATGCACGACGTTGCCGAACACCACGTGGCCGACTTCGTCGCCGGACACGTTTGCGCGCGCGAGGGCCTCGCGCACGACGCGCGCGCCGAGGTCTGTCGGCGGGAAGTCTTTCAGACTGCCGCCGAAACCGCCGATTGCCGTACGTACACCGCTCACTACCACTACGTCCCGTTGCATTGCTCGCTCCTCGTTTAGTCTCTCAAGATGGTTCGCTTTGGCTCGCCCCGTATTGCGGCGCTTGATGCAGCTCGTAATGCGGGCGCGTAAGGCGCGACGCTCAGCCCGCGAGAATCCGTTCGACCGCCGCCCGCGAAGGAATCGGCGCGACAGCGCCGTAGCCTTGCGTGGATAGCGCCGCGGCGACGTTCGCATAACGCGCCGCTTCAAACGGATCGTCGCCTTCTACTAGCCGTGCGATGAACGCGCCGCCGAAGCAGTCGCCCGCGCCGGTTGCATCGACCGCATTCACAACGTGACCAGGCACAACGCGCCGCTCGTCGGGCGTCGCGATGTATGAACCTTCCTTGCCCAGCTTCAGCGCAACCACGTGCGGGCCGTGCGCCAGAAGGAAATCGACGATCTCGTCGCGACCGGTCAAACCGGTGAGTTCGGTGACATCGTCCCAGCTTGGCAGGCAGATGTCGGTCTGGCGGATGGCTTCGAGCATCACCGCGCGGGCCCGGTTCAACGGCCACAGCTTCAGGCGCAAATTCGTGTCGAAACTTATCCGCACGCCATTGGCGCGCGCATGCGCAATGGCTTCGAGCGCTGCGTCGCACGCGCTCAGACTGATCGCGAGACTGATACCCGACAGGTGAATGACTTTGGCAGCGGCGATTGCGTCGAGCGGCAGGTCGCGTGGCGCATAACGGCTCGCCGCGGAACCTGCGCGCAGATAGTCGAACGCGTGGCCGTCCGGGCCATGCGAGACGAAGTAAACGCCAGTGGACGCATGCGGGTCGACTCGTACGAGCGCGGTATCCACTTGCTCGCGTTCCCACAGATCGATCAGCAGGCGCCCAAAATGGTCGGCGCCGACCGCGGACACGAAGCCGGTACGCGCGCCTTGCCGCGCTGCCGCGACGCAGAAGTTCGACGTGTCGCCGCCGAAGCCCTGCAGATAGTTCGGCTCGTCTTTCGCCGACTGGTTGAACTCGATCATCGCCTCGCCGAGCGCGAGGATTTCCGGTTTAGCCGACGTGTTCACCGACATCGTTCAGACCTCGCCCCACAGGTCGTGACCGTCTGCGCCGGTGATCTTCACCGACACGAAATCGCCGACCTTGTAACGTTTCGATGCCTTCACGGCGGGCGCGATATACACGACGCCGTCGATCTCCGGCGCATCTGCCGCGGTGCGGCCAATACCGCCGTCGGCATTGATCTCGTCGACCAGTACTTTCAGCGTCTTGCCGACCTTCTTGGCAATGCGTTTCGCCGACACCTCTTCGGCCACTTCCATGAAACGCGCACGGCGCTCCTCGCGCACTTCATCGGGCAACGCGCCGTCGAGCTCGTTCGCCGTGGCGCCTTCAACCGGCGAGTAGGCGAAGCAGCCGACACGATCCAGTTCGGCCTCGCGGATGAAGTCGAGCAGCGTCTGAAACTGTTCTTCGGTTTCGCCCGGAAAGCCCGCGATAAACGTGCTGCGGATCGTCAGATCCGGACACATTTCGCGCCACGCCTTCACGCGCTCCATCACTTTCTCGGCGTTGGCCGGGCGCTTCATGCGCTTCAACACTTCAGGATGCGCGTGCTGGAACGGCACGTCGAGATACGGCAACACATGCCCCTTGTACGGACCTGCCGCCATCATCGGGATGACTTCGTCCACGCTCGGGTACGGATATACGTAGTGCAGGCGCACCCAGGCACCGTACTGGGCCGCCAGTTCGCCGAGCGCGCCGACCAGATCGGTCATACGCGTCTTGATCGGCTTGCCGTTCCAGAAGCCGGTGCGATATTTGACGTCGACGCCGTAAGCGCTCGTGTCCTGCGAAATAACGAGCAGTTCCTTCACGCCGGACTTGAACAGATTTTCCGCTTCGAGCATCACGTCCGCGACCGGGCGCGATACGAGATCGCCGCGCATGGAAGGGATGATGCAGAACGTGCAGCGGTGATTGCAGCCTTCGGAAATTTTCAGATACGCGTAGTGACGCGGCGTGAGCTTCACGCCCGCGGCCGGCACGAGATCGACGAACGGATCGTGCGGCTTCGGCAGATGCGTGTGCACATGCTGCATCACTTCGCCCAACGCGTGCGGACCGGTGACGGCCAGCACCTTCGGATGCACTTCTTCGATGAGCCCCGAACCGCTCGCGCTCTTCTTCGCGCCAAGGCAGCCGGTGACGATCACCTTGCCGTTTTCATTGAGTGCCTCGCCGATCGCGTCGAGGCTTTCCTGCACTGCTTCGTCGATGAAGCCGCAGGTATTGACGACCACGAGGTCCGCGCCGTCATACGTGCCGGAAATCTCATAGCCTTCGGCGCGCAGCTGCGTGATGATCTGCTCGGAGTCGACGAGAGCTTTCGGGCAGCCGAGGCTGACGAAGCCGACCTTCGGACTGGAAGGCGTCGGCGAGGTGGAGGAAATGGTCTGCGGCATAGGTGAATCCGGCGTATAGCGGTGACGTGGCGACAATGGGGACGATCGGGACAGCGCGGCAAGGACGGAGAACGGGTCGTTCACAACGCCCAGATCCGGAGAACGAGCGTCCCGCGCACGCAACCCGCTATTGTACCGCGCTCGCGGCGCTCAGCCTGTCGCGTGCCGCACCAGCCATGCCGCAAGTCCGCGCCGCTATGCGCTGCACGGCTAGACGCCGCGCCAGGCGGGCTCGGACGGCTACTTCTTTTCCGGTTCGGGATTGGCCTGCGGGCTAGCGGGCGCCGCGGTGTTGGCGCCGCCCGGCACGTTGACCGCGCCGCCCGGCGTGAACGGGAATGTGGCGAACATGGACTTCGCCTGGTTCTGCATCTGCTCCTGCATCTGCACGAACATGTTCTTCGACTGCTCGATGTAGCTCGTCATCATGCCTTGCATCATCGGCGCCTGCATGTTCATGAACTGCGACCACACCTCGGGGTTCATCGCCTTGCCTTCATACAGGTTCTTCGACTGGTCGGCGAGCTTTGCCTGAATGTCGATGAAAGCCTGGATGTTCTTCTCCAGATACGTGCCCATCATGCCCTGCATCGCGTGGCCGTAGAAACGGATGATCTGCGACAACATCGACGACGAGAACATCGGCAAGCCACCGCTCTCCTCCTCGAGAATGATCTGCAGCAGGATCGCACGCGTCAGGTCTTCGTTGCTCTTGGCATCGATGACCTTGAAATCCTCCTGGTCCAGCACGAGTTGCTTGACGTCCGTCAGCGTGATGTACGTGCTTGTCTCGGTATCGTACAGCCGACGATTCGGATATTTCTTGATCAGTCGTTCGGCTGCTTTCTTTGTAGTAGTAGTCATGTAACGCCTTTGAGCGCAAGTAGAGCGCGGACGGCGTGCCGGCTGCGCAATCGGGCATTTGCGCAACCGGGACGCCGCCGGAACCATCCGAGCCAGACCGCGCTGCCTTGTGAGCGGCGCGCCTGTAACTCAGCCCATATGCAAACCGCCGTTCAGCGAAAAATCCGCGCCCGTCGAAAAACCCGATTCTTCCGACGCGAGCCACGCCACGATCGAGCCGATTTCGTCCGGCTGTCCGAGGCGGCGTACCGGAATCGTCGCAACGATCTTCTCCAGCACGTCGGGGCGGATCGACTTGACCATGTCCGTGCCGATGTAGCCCGGCGACACGGTATTGACCGTCACGCCCTTGGTGGCCACTTCCTGCGCGAGCGACATCGTGAAGCCGTGAATGCCGGCCTTCGCGGTCGAGTAGTTGGTCTGGCCGAACTGCCCCTTCTGCCCATTCACCGACGAAATGTTGATGATGCGGCCCCAGCCGCGCTCCACCATGCCGTCGATCACCTGCTTGGTGACATTGAAGAGACTCGTCAGGTTGGTATCGATCACCGCGGTCCAGTCTTCGTGGGTCATCTTGCGAAACACCACGTCGCGTGTGATGCCCGCATTGTTCACCAGCACGTCGATCTCGCCGACTTCGGCCTTGACCTTGTCGAACGCGGCTTTGGTCGACTCCCAATCGCCGACGTTCCCTTCGGACGCGACGAAATCGAAGCCCAGCGCCTTCTGCTCTTCGAGCCACTTCACGCGGCGCGGCGAATTCGGACCGCAGCCCGCGATGACCTTGTAGCCTTCCTTGTGCAGCCGCTGGCAGATGCTCGTGCCGATGCCGCCCATGCCGCCCGTTACATACGCAATTCGCTGTGTCATGACCTTGACTCCATTATCGTTTTCGAGGCGCCGACCGGCTGCTCCGACCGGCTACCCCTGCCCTCGCCTGATGCTTGATCGCGCCGCCCTCTCGCGAACGGCTGTGAGGCAGCTACTGCGCTCGCGCGCCGCGTGCGGCGCGCCTGAACACCTAATCCGTCACCTGCTCGTGCTTCGCGCGCAGGCGAGGCGCGCGTTCGTTCAAACCCGCTCGAGCGCCAGTGCGACGCCCATGCCGCCGCCGATACACAGCGAAGCGAGACCCTTCTTCGCATCGCGCTTCTGCATTTCATACAGCAGCGTGACGAGAATCCGGCAGCCGGACGCACCGATCGGGTGGCCGATCGCAATCGCCCCGCCGTTCACGTTGATCTTCGACGTGTCCCAGCCCATCTGCTTGTGTACCGCGAGCGCCTGAGCGGCGAACGCTTCGTTGATTTCCATCAGATCGAGATCGTTCACGCTCCAGCCTGCCCGCTCGAGACAGCGGCGCGAAGCCGGCACCGGGCCCATGCCCATGACCTTCGGATCGACACCCGCGTTCGCGTACGCCTTGATGCGCGCAAGCGGCGTGAGGCCGAGCGCTTCCGCTTTCTTCGCGGACATCACGAGCACCGCCGCCGCGCCGTCGTTCAGACCTGACGCGTTGGCCGCCGTGACCGTGCCTTCTTTCGAGAAAGCCGGCTTGAGTCCTGCAAGCGATTCAGCCGTCACGCCGTGGCGCACGAACTCGTCGGTGGCGAAACGCACCGGGTCGCCCTTGCGTTGCGGGATTTCGACCGGCACGATTTCGTCGTCGAAACGGCCCGACTTCTGCGCGGCTTCGGCCTTGTTCTGCGACAACGCCGCAAACGCGTCCTGCTGTTCGCGCGTGATGTCGAATTCCTTCGCGACGTTCTCCGCGGTCACGCCCATGTGGTACTGGTTGTACACGTCCCACAGGCCGTCGACGATCATCGAGTCGATCAGCTTTGCGTCGCCCATACGGAAGCCGTCGCGCGAGCCAGGCAGCACGTGCGGTGCGGCGCTCATGTTTTCCTGACCGCCGGCGATCACGATGTCCGCATCGCCCGCAATGATCGCGTTGGCGGCCAGCATGACCGCTTTCAGGCCTGAACCGCAGACTTTGTTGATCGTCATGCCGGGCACTGCCGCAGGCAGACCGGCCTTGATCAGCGACTGGCGCGCCGGATTCTGCCCCGAGCCCGCCGTCAGCACCTGACCCAAGATTACTTCACTCACCTGCTCGGGCTTCATGCCCGCGCGTTCCAGCACCGCGCGGATCACCGTCGCGCCGAGCTCGGGCGCCGCGATCTTCGCGAGCGACCCACCGAATTTGCCTACTGCCGTACGGGCGGCCGATACGATCACAACATCAGTCATTTCGATATCCTCCGGGCACATCGGCTGATTACGCCGCAGCCCGTCACGTTAAAAAATCTTGTTGCTCGTAAAAAACGCTCACTCGTCCCGTTGCCTGCGTACGGTCGAACCGCACGCCACAGCGCCTCACTCGCGTTGCCGCACGTAGCGCCCCGGCGCGGGTTCGATTACCGGGAACTCCTGGGAGCCCGCCGCCGCGCGCGGCTTCACCTTTTTGCCGCCGTACTGATCGAGCCATGTGGTCCACTCGGGCCACCAGCTGCCGGGCACTTCTTTCGCCGCGTCGAGCCATTCGTCGGGCGTTTCCGGCAACTCCGCGGTTTCACCGTCGAGGGTCCAGTAGCTGCGTTTCTTTTTCGCGGGCGGATTGATCACGCCGGCTATATGACCGGACGCGCCCAGTACGAACTTCAACGGTCCGGTGAGGAGCGGCACCGACGCATAAGCCGTTTGCCACGGCACGATATGGTCTTCGCGCGAACCGTAGATGAAGGTGGGCACGTCGACCTTCGACAGGTCCACCGGCTCGCCGCAAGTAGTCAGCGCGCCTGGCTCGCGCAGACGGTTTTCGAGGTACGTATTGCGCAGATACCAAACATACATGGGGCCCGGCAGGCTTGTCGAGTCGCTGTTCCAGTACAGCAGGTCGAACGGCACCGGCGTGCGTCCCTTCAGATAATTGTCGACCACGTAGTTCCACACGAGGTCGTTCGGCCGCAGGAACGAAAACGCATTGGCGAATTCAACCCCGCGCATCAGTCCGGGCGGCGTACCGTTCTTGCCGCCGATGGTCTGCTCGCGCATCTGCACATGCGCTTCGTCGACGAAGATATCGAGCACGCCCGTATCGGAGAAGTCGAGCATCGCGGTGAGCAGCGTCATCGACGCAGCCGGATGTTCGCCGCGCGCCGCGGCGACCGCGAGCGCCGTGGCGAGCAGCGTGCCGCCTACGCAGAAGCCAAGCGTGTTGATCTGCTCGCGCCCGCTGATCCGGCTCACCGTTTGCAATGCCGTGAGAACGCCTTCACCGACGTAGTCGTCCCACGTTTTATGGGCGATCGACGCATCCGCGTTACGCCAGGAGATCAGAAACACCTGGTGTCCCGAATCGAGCACATGCCCGACCAGCGAGTTCTCCGGCTGCAGATCGAGAATGTAGTACTTGTTGATGCAAGGCGGCACGATCAGCAACGGACGCTCGCGCACGGTCGCCGTGCGCGGCTTGTACTGGATCAGCTGCATCAACTCGTTTTCAAAAACGACCGAGCCTTCGGTGGTCGCAAGATTTTCGCCGACCACGAAGCGCGATTCGTCTGTTTGCGAAATCTTGCCGCGCTGCATGTCCGTAAGCAGATTCATCACGCCTTGACGCAAGCTCTCGCCATGGCTTTCGAGCAAGGTTTTTTGCGCCTCGGGATTCAACGCGAGGAAGTTGCTCGGCGATGCGGCGGCCGTCCATTGCTGAACCGCGAAACGGATGCGCTCGCGCACTTTCGGCTCGGCTTCCAGCGCGTCGACCATTTCCTGCAGATAGCGCGCGTTCAGCAGATACCAGGCAGCGGTGAATGCGAAGGCTGGTGTGGAACTCCATGCATCCGAACTGAAGCGGCGGTCCTTGAGTTCGGGCGCCTTAGGTGCCGCGCCGTTGCCGCTCGCCTGCTGGAGCAGGACCATTGCTTCGCGCGTGTAGTCGGCTTGCAGTTTCTGCAGACGCTCGGGCGGGATCGCCGCGGCTGGCATGTTCAAGCCTGCCAGCGACGGCATGGCTGGCATCGCGCCCGCTGCCAGCTTGCTGAAGTCAGGCATGCCAGGGAAGCCGGGGAAAGACCCGAGTCCAGGAAACGTCGCTGGAAATGCACCTGGAAACGACGGCATTTGCGGCAAGCTCCAAGGTACCGCGCCTTGCGCTGGGGCAACCTGCGGCATGGCGAACGGCGTGCCGTTGCCAGCGGGCGCCGCGCCGAGCGCGCGCCACGCATTTAACCAGGCGTCGAAAAATTGCTGCATGCCCGCGGCCGGTGTAGCTCCGCTCGTGTCGGCCTGCTGCGTTTGCTCCTTCGAGGAGTCGGTGCTAGGGGAAGCTGAGGAATGAGAAGCTGCCATACCTGCTTTTGACCGGTAAGTCCTTGCGGACGGTTGAGAGGCAGGTTCTTGCGCACGTGGGCGATCGCTCGCGCCCCCGTCACGCCCTGTCCCATGTACGAGGAGCTGTGAGAAACATTCTTGCTCCCCATCGCAAGGCATGTCAATGCTTGTTCCCGATTTTGCCGCAGTGCGATAGTTTTTTAATTATCGTTTTCCCTGTATCGCCTGTCGTGATTTTCGGCCATATGTCAAACGCATGGCCGATCTGCAAAAAAGCTCGCGTTATAAGGCGCTTTAATCACATTTATGAACTGCAGCACAACGCTGAATCGCTGCTCGTTTATCGACTCGCTCAGGTTCCGGCAGCGCAGCAAAAAGCGTAGTGCCCCGCGCTTCAGGACACGAGCAGACGCATGCTCGTAGAATGCCCGATATGCGACGCGTGCGAACGATCGCCTCATGCCGAGGCCGCACGTTAGTCGTCATATCTTTAGGTCCAGGGATCACACCGCGCGTCAGTCGCTGAACGTCAGTCACCGAGTGTTTGAGCCTGATCGTCGAGCCAGATCAAGGCGGCCATCCGGCCGGTCTCCCGATCGCGACGATACGAATAGAACCGTTCACGTTGCGTGACCGTGCACAGATCGCCGCCGACAATGCGCGTCACGCCAAGCCGCTGCAAGCGCAAGCGCGCCAGTGCAGGAAGGTCCGCAAGGTATTTGCCGGCGTTTCGCGGATGTTCGACGAAAGCGCTCGCCGTGGCCTCGCGCCCGCTTTCATCCGTGCCGTTCATGAAGGCGTCGCGCACATCGGCACCCACTTCGAACGACTCTGGTCCGATGCACGGTCCGAGGTACGCGTGCAACTCGCCCGTTTGCACACCGGCGAGCTCCGCGACGCGCTGCGCCGTTTGCTCCACGATGCCCGCCGCGAGTCCGCGCCATCCCGCATGCGCCGCGCCGACTGCGCGCCCCGCTTCGTCGCACAGCAGCACCGGCATGCAGTCGGCGATCATCACGACGCACGCGATGCCCGCGCGATCGGTGACGCTCGCGTCAGCCTGCGCCGGCGCACCGCTCGCGCGCGCTTCGCGAAGCGCGTCTTCTGCGCGCACGATGCGCGCTCCGTGAACCTGATCGAGCCACGCTGCCTCGGTCAAGCCGGTCAGTGCGAGGAGCCGCGCGCGATTGGCGGCGACGGCCGCCGGATCGTCACCGGACTTCATCCCGAGATTCAGGCCGCCGGGCTGGTCCGCGCCGTCGCGCCAACGCCCGAACGGCGGCTCGCTCACGCCGCCGTCGCGCGTGGTGACGAGCGCACGCACGCGCGGCGCCACGTTCCAGGCGGGTTGCACGACATCGGCAAAGCTCAGTTGCGGCAGGCTCGTCATGCGCGATCGTCCTCGTCTTGCTCTGAATGGTCCGCGGCTGCGTCGTCTTCATCGTGCTCATCGAGGTCGTCCATCTCCTCGCCGGGCGTTGCTTCGTAGCCGTCTTCCTCATAGTACGTCTCGTCGAACTCGCCCGCATCGTCGCGGCCGAGACCGAGCGCCGCCGACAGCGCCGCGATGTCCTCGGGCACGTCGGCGCGCCATTGCATCGTGCGGCCGGTTTTCGGGTGAATCAGACCGAGGCGCCATGCATGCAGCGCCTGACGCGCGAACTCGCCCGGCAGCGGCGTAACCGAGCGCTTGCCGCGGGCGCGCCCATAGACAGGATCGCCCAGCAGCGGGTGGCCGATGTGCGCGCAGTGCACGCGAATCTGATGCGTACGGCCGGTTTCCAGATCGCAGTGGATCGCGGTGACCGGCTGACGCTGCCAGATCGCCGTATCGACGCGCCGGAAATGCGTGCGTGCCGGTTTGCCCGATGCGCCCGTGACCACCGCCATGCGGGTACGCTCGCGCGGATCGCGGCCGATCGGCGCGTCGATCGTGCCTTCTTCGGGCATGTTGCCCCAGACAAGCGCGAGATACCGGCGCTTCACCGTGCGCGCCTGCAACTGGCGCACGAGGTCGGTCTGCGCTTCGAGCGTACGCGCAACCACCATCAGCCCTGACGTTTCCTTGTCCAGCCGATGCACGATGCCCGCGCGCGGCAAGCCCGCCGCCGCGTCTCCATAACGGTAGAGCAGACCGTTCAGCACCGTGCCGCTCCAGTTGCCGGCCGCTGGATGCACGACCATGCCGGCCGGTTTGTTGATGACCACGAGTGTGTCGTCTTCGTAGACGATTTCCAGCGGCACCGGTTCGGGCGTGAACGCGAGCTGTTCGGGCAGCAGATCCGGCACGAGTTCGATCGTCGCGCCGAGCGGAACCGGCTGGCGGATTTTCGCGGGCTTGCCGTCGATGCGCACGCGCTCCGCCTCGATCCAGCTTTGAAGCCGGTTACGCGAAAACTCGGGGAACACGCGCGCGAGCACCTTGTCGAGGCGCTCGCCTGCCAGTTCGTCGGGCACCACGACATGGCGCGGCGTTTCGTCGGTGACACGGTTCGCCACGGTGGGTACCGTGCTGGCCGCACGGGCCTCGCCGAGCGCGTCGACGCCGAGATCGTCGTCGAGCGAATCGGCGCCCAACGCGTCGGAGGGGTCGGCGCTTACGTTATAATCTTCGTTGCTATTCCCGGCACCGGTTGCAGCGCCTGGAGTATTTGAGCGGGTCATTGAGTCTGGGTCACCTGGACGTAAAGCTAGACTGGAAAATGCGAGCCTTGAACACCATCACTAAAGCGGCGATCAATTTGAAGGCCATAAAGAACGCGGCCCGGAAAGTGGCCGGATACATTGCGTGTGCCGCAGCCGTCGCGGTTGTTGCGGCTTGCCACGGCCTGCCGGAAAAGACCGACGAAACGGCAACGTGGAACAACAACAAATTATATACGGAGGCGAACGACGCCTTGAGCGGCGGCGATTTCGGCAAGTGCGCGAAATACTTCGAGATGCTCGAAGGCCGCGACCCGTTCGGCCACTTCGCACAGCAGGCGCAGATCAACGTCGCGTATTGCAACTGGAAAGACAATGAAGCCGCGGCCGCCGATCAGGCTATCGACCGCTTCATCCAGCTGCACCCGGATCACCCGGACATCGCGTATGCGTACTACCTGAAGGGCATGATCCACTTCAACGACGACCTCGGGCTCTTCGGCCGCTTCTCCGGTCAGGACATGAGCGAGCGCGATCCGAAGTCGCTGCGTGAGTCGTACGACGCGTTCAAGGTCGTCGTCGACCGTTACCCGAACAGCAAATACGCGCCCGACGCTGCACAACGCATGCGCTACATCGTGAACGCGCTTGCGTCTCACGAAGTCCACGCGGCAGACTACTACTACCGCCGCGGCGCCTATGTGGCTGCAATCAACCGCGCGCAACTCGCGTTGAAGGAATACAAGAACGCACCGGCTATCGAAGACGCACTGCACATCATGATGCTGTCGTACGAGAAGCTGAATCAGCCGCAACTGGCCGACGACACGAAGCGCGTCCTCGCCGGCACCTTCCCCGACAGCCCGTACATCACCGGCCACGCAAGGCCGGGTAAGGAAAAGTCGTGGTGGCAGTTCTAAGCCGCGCGGCACGCTAAAACATCGGCTGCAAGTGAAAAACGCCACGACCCAGGTCGTGGCGTTTTGCTTTGCGCGGTCGGTCTACGGTCGGCCTATGCCGTCGCTAGTGGGTTCGTGCGTTCGCGCTTCGTCAATCGCGCTCGAACAACGCAATCGACTCCACATGCGACGTGTGCGGGAACATGTTGACGACACCGGCACCCACCAGCCGGTAGCCCGCCTCGTGCACGAGCAGACCCGAGTCGCGCGCAAGCGTCGACGGGTTGCAGGACACGTAGACGATTCGCTGCGGCAGCGGCCCGTCGCCGTTCTGAGCGATCTCCGCCAAAGCTTTCGCGACGGCGAGCGCGCCTTCGCGCGGCGGGTCGATCAGGAACTTGTCGAAGTGGCCGAGCGCGCGAATGTCGTCGGCGGTGACTTCGAAAAGGTTGCGGCACGCGAACAACGTGTGCGCCGCCACGCCGTTCAGCTCGGCGTTGGCGAGCGCGCGCGAGGTCAGTACTTCGCTGCCTTCGATACCCACTACTTCCTTCGCGACACGCGCGAGCGGCAGCGTGAAGTTGCCGATGCCGCAGAACAGGTCGAGCACGCGGTCGGTGCGCGCCGGCGCCAGCAGACGTAGCGCCCGGCTCACGAGCACGCGGTTGATCGCGTGATTGACCTGCGTGAAGTCGGTCGGCTTGAACGGCATCCGGATGTCGTATTCGGGCAGCGTGTAGTCGAGCTGGACGTCGAGCGGATAAAGAGGCTTGACGGTATCGGGCCCGCCCGGCTGAATCCAGAACTGGACCTTGTGCTCGTCGGCGAACTCGCGCAGCACCTGCTCGTCGGCAGGAGTCAATGGCTCCAGGTTGCGCACGACGAGCGCCGTCACCGACGAGCCGACCGCCAGTTCGAGTTGCGGCATGCGGTCGTAAATGGACAGCTTGCGCACCATGAAGCGCAGCGGCATGAGCATGGCTGATACATGCGGCGGCAGAACCTCACAGGTTTTCATATCCGCGATGTAGCTGCTTTTCTTCTCGTGAAAGCCGATGCGCATGCCGCCTTTTTCCGGCAGGAAGCGCACCGCGAGACGCGCGCGGTAGCGGTATCCCCAGGCCGGTCCGTGAATCGGGCGGAACACCGTTTCAGGGCGCAGCTTCGCCAGATGCTGAAGGTTGTCCTCGAGCACGCGTTGCTTGACCGCGACTTGCGCGCGAATATCCAGATGCTGCATCGAACAGCCGCCGCAAATGTCGAAGTGCACACACTTCGGCTTGGTGCGCATCACGCTTTCGCGGAACACCTGAACGACTTCGGCCTGCTCGAATTTCGGCTTGCTGCGATGTGTCGAGTAGCTCACGCGCTCACCGGGCAACGCGCCTTCGACGAACACCACCTTGCCGGGCGTGCCGTCCTCGCTCTCCATGCGGCCAACGCCGCGGGCTTCCATATCGAGCGAAACGATTTCAATGACCGGTTCATTGCCGGTAATGACGAGCGCTGGCGCCGGAGCGGGCGTCTTATGATATTTCGACGGGCGCTTCGGCGAGCGACGGTGGGGGGCAGTTCGGGACACCTGCGACTTCCTGGCAAACTTTGGGGAAAGGCGAGATTGTAGACGAAGCGCCGGGCGACGCCCTCACCCCACGCGCATCGCCGGCCCCGCCTGCAGCGCTACTGATCGAACGCGGCAAGATACTCCGCCCATTGTGGCGCCGTTTCGAGCGCCAGTGCGTTCTTGACCAGATTGATCTCGTCGGCGTATTCCGCGGCGGAAAATGCGCCGCGAATGAGCTGAAAGCGGCAATAGAGCAGATACGTATTTACGACGTCGGTCTCGCAGTAATTGCGGATTTCCTCAATCCGCCCTTCCTGATAAGCATGCCACACCTGGCTGCCGTCCATGCCCATCTTGCCGGGAAAGCCGCACATTTTCGCCAGCGCGTCGAGCGGCGCGTTGGCACGCGCCTGGTACATCGCGAGCACATCCATCAGATCGGTGTGGCGCGCATGATAACGGCTGATGTAGTTGTTCCACTTGAACTCGCGGTCGTCCTCGCCGAGATCCCAGAACCGGTAGGCGGGTATCCCGTTGACGAGCGCGCGATAGTTCAGCACCGGCAAGTCGAAGCCGCCGCCGTTCCACGACACGAGCTGCGGCGTGTACTTCTCGATCACGCGATAAAACGACTGCACGAGCGCCGCTTCGCCGTCTTCCAGCGTGCCGAGCGAGCGCACGCGAAAACCGTTGTTGTCGCGGAACACGCAGGAAATCGCGGCGATCCGTTGCAGATGATGCGGCAGAAAATCGCTACCTGTCTTGTCGCGGCGGGCGGCAAACGCATGCTCGGCGACTTCGGCGTCGCTCATTGTGGCGGGCAAATCTTCGAGGCGGCGGATGCCGGCGACATCGGGAATCGTCTCGATGTCGAAAACAAGAATCGGTGTCATCAGGTTAGAGAACGGCGTCTTTCCGAACGCCGTTAGAGGCGAAAAAGCGCTTTAAGCGCACGAGCGCTTCTTGTTGGATCTGGCGCACCCGCTCGCGCGTGAGGCCCATTTCATCGGCGAGTTCTTCGAGCGTGGCGGGCTCGATGTGGTTCAAGCCGAACCGGCGTTCGATCACATGACGGTGCTTGTCCGACAAGCGTGCAAGCCACGCGCGCGTAAGCGTTTCCAGTTCCCGATGCTGGACCTCCGCGTCCGGCGACTGGCTCTGGTCGTCGGACAACAGATCGAGCAGACTGCTGGCGGGATCGAGATCGAGCGGTGCATCGAGCGAAGCCGTGTGCTCGTTCAGCGCGAGAATGTCGGTGACCTCGTCAGTGGTCTTACCAGTCAGATACGCAATGTCGTCGATGCTGGCGTCGCGGCGCTCGGCTGCTTCGCCGGAATTCATCGAATTTTTTTCCAGATGGCGCTTTGCGCGCAGCACCTGATTGAGCTCGCGAATCACGTGCACCGGTAAGCGCACCGTGCGAGCCTGGTTCATAATCGCGCGCTCGATGCTCTGTCGTATCCACCAGGTCGCGTAAGTAGAAAACCGGAAGCCGCGCGTGGGATCGAATTTTTCAATCGCATGCATGAGGCCGAGGTTGCCCTCTTCGATCAGATCGAGCAGCGGCACGCCGCGGTTCAGATAACCCTTAGCGATGCTGACGACAAGCCGCAGATTGCGCTCGATCATTACCTGCCGTGCTTCGAATTCGCCCGCCTTCGCAAGACGGGAGTACTTCTGCTCCTCTTCGACAGTGAGGAGCGGCTTCACGCTGATGCGGTTCAGATAATGCTGGATCGTGTCGGCCGTCAGTTCGGCCTGCAGCAGCGCGCGGAAGTCGTCGGCGTCGGGCACGACCTCGGCCGCGCCTTCGCGCGCGTCGCCGCCTTCTTCCGCGCTTTGACGCTCGTCGAGCTCGCGTTCTTCAACAGTCTCTTCTTCCGCTTCGGAAGCGCCGCTTTCGTCCACCGAAGCGGACGTGGCATCGCTGATCGTTTCAGATTCGGCTTGCGGCAGGCGGCGCTTCGATTTCGGCATGGTCGTATCGCTTATTGCGGCGGCAAATACTTCAATGGGTCGACAGGTTTACCCTGTCGGCGAACTTCGAAATGCAACATGACGCGGTCTGAATCGCTGTTACCCATCTCGGCGATTTTCTGCCCTTTCGTTACCGCGTCCCCCTCTTTTACCATCAAAGAGCGGTTGTGTGCATATGCGGTGAGATAAGTTGCATCATGCTTGATGATAATGAGATTGCCGTAACCACGCAGCCCATTTCCGGCATAAACCACGCGGCCGTCGGCGGAGGCCTTTACTGTATCGCCCGCCGCGCCGCCAATGTTGACACCTTTGTTTGTCGAATCGTTAAACGTACCGAGCAACGGACCACGCACCGGCCACGCGAAGTTCACGTTGCCGGATGCGCCGGCGCTCGAATCGCTCGCCGCACCTGTACTGGACGGCGGCGTGAGCGCAGCGTTGTTCGCAGTCGTACCGTAGATGGGCGGCGCGGCGACGCCCGCCGCCGCACCCGCGGACGGCGACGTGCCGTTCAGCGGCGCGCCCTGCACTGTGCCGGTGCTGCCGATGGGCGCGGTCGTCACGCCCGGCGTCAACGCGGCGGTATTGGCGCCCGGCGGTACCACGCGCAGCAGTTGATCCACCTCGATCTGATTCGGGTTCGTGAGATTGTTCCACGCAGAAATGTCACGGTAGTTCTGGCCGTTCTCGAGTGCGATCCGATACAGCGTGTCACCGGGCTTCACGCGGTAGTAGCCCGGCGGCGGCGGCCCGAGCGGCACCGGCGGCTGCTGCGCAGCCTGCGTGCTGAGCACATTGCCGCCGGAGCGGTCGACGACCGGCGCCTGGTCGAGCCGGGATGCACAGGCTGTCATCAACAGGGACAAGGCGAGCACGCACACGCTGCGCTGGGTTACGGACATAGGGATATTCAGACTGGTTCTTTGCATCGCGCGCAACATACTCATCGGTGTCAAATCACTCCGGATTTTAAGGGTACAAAGAAAACGCGATCAAGCCGCGACTCCCGCCACTGCGCCGGTCCGAGACGCTCGACGAGCGTCAGTACCTGGCTCTGACCTTCCTGGGAGCCGACCGGCGCGATCAGACGGCCGCCGATCGCGAGTTGTTCAAGTAATGCTTGCGGTACGTCGAGGCCCGCGGCGGCGATCAGAATGGCGTCGAACGGCGCCGCCGACGGCAGACCCAAACGCCCGTCACCATAGTGCAGCCGGATGTTCGGAATTCGCAGCGGACGCAAGTTTGTCTTCGCGCGCTCGGACAACGGCTTGATCCGTTCGATCGAATACACCTCGCGCGCAACCTGGCTCAGCACCGCCGCCTGATAACCGCAACCCGTGCCGATTTCGAGCACGTTGGTCAGCGTGCGGCCCGCCGCCGCGAGTTCGATCATTCGCGCGACCACCGACGGCTTCGAGATAGTCTGGTGATGCCCGATCGGCAGCGCCGCATCTTCGTAGGCCTGAACCGCGAGACCCGGATCGACGAACATGTGGCGCGGCACGACCGACATCGCATTCAACACGCGCTGGTCGGTAACGCCGTTTGCACGCAGGCGTTCGACCATGCGTTCGCGAACCCGTTCCGAGGTCAACGCCATGGCGCCGTTCAAAGCGACGTTCGGCGCTGCGCTGCGCTCTGCCGGCCGGCTTGCGGATTTTGCCGTCGGCGCCAATTGTGCAGCCGGTTTGGCTGGCGCTCGCGCGGGCGCTGGTGCCGGCGCAGCGATTCTGCCCGATGACGACGGCCGCACACTCGCAGTTTGCACGACAGGCCTTGCCGACGTTTTCGGTGCAGGCGCGGGCGCGGCGAGCGGCTTTGGCGGCGTCATGACTTGTGGCCTCGTCTGCGCACCGACCGGCGACTTTGCCGCGACCGGCGCCTGCGCTCGACCTTGCTTCGACTGCGCTTTGCCCGCCCCACCGGGCTGCAGATTGCGGGCGGGCTGTTGCCGCGCATTGAGCGCAGCACTCGCGGCGAGTGCTGCGGCGCGCACCTCGCCCGGTCGGCCTTCCGGCCGGCGCGGCTCGCGCACCAGATCCTCGAGACCGAGCGGGAAGCGCTTCGCGCGCTCGCTCGTCATGAAGCGCCGCTACCCGCGCGCGCCCAGTCGCGCGCCGCCGGCAGCATCTGCGTGTGGGTCAGATCCAGTTGCAGCGGCGTGATCGACACATGGCCGTTGGCGACTGCGTGGAAATCGGTCCCTTCGCTAGCGTCGCGGGCGCTGCCCGACGGCCCGATCCAGTAGATCGGCTCGCCGCGCGGATTAGTCTGGCGGATGACCGGCTGGGACGGGTGCCGCTTGCCAAGACGCGTGATATGCCAGGTGCGCAATTGCTCGTACGGCAGGTTCGGAATATTGACGTTCAGGAGCGGATGCCCCGGCAGCGGATGTGCAAGATAGTGCGCGACGATCTCTGCGGCAACGCGCACCGCGTCTTCGAGATGCACCCAGTCCTTGTCGACCAGCGAGAAGGCGATGGCCGGCACACCGAACATGATGCCTTCCGTAGCGGCCGCGACGGTGCCCGAATAGAGCGTGTCTTCGCCCATGTTCTGACCGTTGTTGATACCCGACACGACGAGATCGGGCGTGTGGTCGAACATGCCCGTCAGCGCGATGTGCACGGAGTCGGTGGGCGTACCGTTCACGTAGTAGAAACCATTGGCCGAGCGCAGCACCGAAAGCGGCCGCGACAACGTCAGAGAATTGGACGCGCCGCTGCAGTTCTGTTCGGGTGCCATCACGGTCACGTCCGCGAGCGGCTTGAGCGCTTCGTAAAGCGCGGCAAGGCCGGGCGCCAGATAGCCGTCGTCGTTGCTGAGTAGAATTCGCATGCGGCGATTGTAACCGAGGAAAGAAGGCGCGCGAACGACACGACCGGGGTGTTGCGCGCACCACGCAAAGCGCAGGCGCCGGGCTCGCGATAAGGTGCACGAGGCTTGCAGCAACGCGACCTGCGCGCTCAGCTAAAGGAGATAAACGTACGGTCGTACGGATGCTTTACACTCGGAGCGACTGTGAACCACGACCGAATGGAGACACGATGCGCGCGATTCGCTGCAATCAATATGGGCCGCCCGAGAGCCTCACCGTAGAGAACCTGCCGGACCTTCTGCCCGAGACAGGTCAGGTCGTGATCGACGTGAAGGCCGCGTCCGTCAACTTTCCCGATGTGCTGATCATCGAGAACAAGTATCAGTTCAAACCGCCGTTGCCCTTTACACCCGGCTCCGAGGTCGCGGGAATCGTGCGCGCGGTCGGTGCGGGCGTCACGCAGTTCACGCCGGGCTCGCGCGTGGTCGCGTTCACCGGTTCGGGCGGCTTCGCGGAGCAGGCTGTCGCGAGCGCGTCGGCATGCGTTCCGCTCGCGGACGGCGTCGACTTGGAACTGGCTGCGGCCTTCACGCTGGCGTATGGCACGTCGCACCATGCGGTCGTGGATCGCGCCGCGTTGCAAGCGGGCGAGACGATGCTCGTGCTAGGGGCGGCAGGCGGTGTGGGGCTCGCGGCTGTCGAAATCGGCAAGGCGCTCGGCGCTCGCGTGATCGCGGCCGCTTCGAGCGACGAAAAGCTGGCCATATGCAAAAAGCATGGCGCGGACGCGACGATCAACTACAGCACCGAAGACTTGCGGGAGCGCATCAAAGCACTCACCGACGGCCGCGGACCGGACGTGATCTACGACCCGGTCGGCGGCGTGTATACCGAGCCGGCGTTTCGCAGCATCGGATGGCGCGGGCGCTATCTGGTGGTGGGGTTTGCGAACGGCGAGATCCCGAAGCTGCCGCTCAATCTGACGCTGCTTAAAGGCGCAAGCGTTGTCGGCGTGTTCTGGGGAGATTTCGCCAAGCGCGAGCCCGAGCGCAATCATGCCGCGTTCGAACAGATGGTCGGCTGGATAGGCGAAGGCAAGCTCAAACCTTACGTGTCGGCGCGTTACCCGCTCGAAGAAACGGGGCGCGCGCTTCGCGATATGGCCGAGCGCCGGGTAATCGGCAAGGTGGTGATTACCCCATGACTGGAAGCGCCCCGCGGCTACGGTAGGGTTGCAGCCGCACAGCAGACCATTGGCGTTCGGCAAAATAAAACAGCGTGTGGCTCTTCAGCTCACACGCTGTTTTTCTTGTCTGCGGCGTTTGCGATTCCTAGAGCTTTTCGGTATCGCCGGTTTTCGGCTGCCACTTCATCAGATGCCTTTCCCCGACGCCGACAATCGCGTCGAGAACCAGCGCGAACGCGGTCAGCACCAGAATGCCCGCGAACACCGTGTTGATGTCAAAGGTGCCTTCGGCTTGCAGAATCAGGTAGCCGACGCCGCGCGCCGAGCCGAGATACTCGCCCACCACCGAGCCGACGAACGCCAGGCCCACCGACGTATGCAAGCTCGAAAACACCCAGCTCATCGCGCTCGGCAAATAGACGAAACGCAGCAACTGCTTGCCGTTCGCACCGAGCATGCGCGCGTTGGCGAGCACGACCGGGCTCACTTCCTTCACGCCCTGATACACGTTGAAGAACACGATAAAGAACACCAACGTGACGCCCAACGCGACCTTCGACCAGATGCCGAGACCGAACCACACGCCGAAAATCGGCGCGAGAATCACGCGCGGCATCGAGTTCGCGGCCTTGATATACGGATCGAATAGCGCACTCGCGAGCGGCGACAGCGCAAGCCACAAACCGACGCCAAGACCCAGCGTCGTGCCGAGCGCAAACGCGAGTACGGTCTCGAGCAGCGTGATCCACAGGTGCAGATAAATCTCGCCGGTCGTGAACCACTCCCAGATCCGCAGCAGCACTTTTTGCGGTTCGCCGAAGAAGAACGCTGCCTTGTTCGGGTCGTCGAAATAAAACGCCGGCAAGAGCGTCGGGCTCGTCAGCACGTACCAGAGCACGAAGCACAGCACGAGCAGCAGCCATTGCCAGATCACCAGATTCGCCCGGTTAGGGCGCAACGTCTTCCACATGACTCGGTTTGCCTTAGACGATTGATAGACGTAAAACGTGACGCGCGCCAACGGTCATTAGACGGCGCTCAGTTGTTGCTGATAGCCCTTGAGCACCTCGTCGCGCAGCACGCTCCAGATCTGCGCGTGCAATTCGACGAAGCGCGGATGCGAGCGGATTTCCGCGACGTCGCGCGGACGCGGCAAGTCGATCGTGAATTCACCGATGGGATGCGTGCCTGGCCCCGCCGACAGAACGACCACGCGGTCGGACATCGCGATCGCCTCGTCGAGATCGTGCGTGATGAAGAGCACTGCCTTGCGTTTGGCCGCCCACAGCTCGAGCAACTCGTTTTCCATCAGCTGACGCGTCTGGATATCGAGCGCCGAAAACGGTTCGTCCATCAGGATGATGTCCGGGTCGAGAATCAGCGTCTGCGCCATCGCCACGCGCTTGCGCATGCCGCCCGACAACTGGTGCGGATAACGGTCGCCGAAGCCGCCGAGGCCCACGCGCTTGAGCCACTCGTCCGCCTTCTCACGCGCCTCGGCTTGCGGCACGCCGTGAAATGCGAGGCCCGCGAGCACGTTGTCGATCGCCGAGCGCCACGGCATCAATGCATCGGCCTGGAACATGTAACCCGCGCGCCGGTTGATGCCCTTCAACGGCTCGCCGAACACGCTGACCGTGCCCGACGACGGCCCAAGCAAACCGGCGCCGACGTTCAGCAACGTGGATTTACCGCAGCCGGTCGGGCCCACCACGGAGACGAACTCGCCCGGCGCGATTCTCAACGTGGTGTCCTTGACCGCCGTGTAGCGTTGCGCGCGGCTGTCGCGCGCAGCGAACGTGCAAGTGATGTTTTCGAGCGCCAGGGCTGCAACGGTCATCGTTCGACTCTGTTCGTGGATCGGTTCGGAATGGGGCGTCACGCGCCGAGCGCGACGTGACGTAGTGCCAGGAGGACGACCTTAGGCCTTCACCGTAGTCAGCGCTTTCTTGACAAAGTCGTTCGTCCACGTCTTCGATACGTCGATCGGCTTGCCCTGCACCGCCGGATCGAACGCCTGCAAGGTCTTGAGCGACGTCGCAGGGCCATCGGCCGGCATCAGGCCATCGGGCGACATCGCTTCCTTCACGTGCTGCCACGCGTCCAGATAGACCGCGCGATCTCCGAGCAGATACCCTTCGGGCACCGTGTTGATGAGTTCTGTGCCGGTCGCGGTCTGCAGCCACTTGAGCGCGCGCACCATCGCGTTGGTCAGCGCCTGCGTAGTGTTCGGATTCTTCGTGATGAAACTCTGCGATGCGTACAGGCACCCTGCCGGCATGTCGCCACCGAACACGCTGCGCGTGTCGGCGAGCGTGCGCGTATCCGAGACGATGCGGATTTCGCCGGTACGTTCGAGTTTGGTCATGACGGGGTCGAGATTGGCGAGCGCGTCGATCTGCCCGGACTGCAGCGCCGCGATTGCGCCGGCGCCCGCGCCGACGCCGATGAATGCAACGTCTTTCGCGGTCAGCCCACCCTTGGCCAGCACGAAGCTCGCCATGATCGAAGTCGACGAGCCCGGTGCCGTCACGCCGATCTTCTTGCCCTTCAGATCGGCGATCGACTTGTAGTTCGGCATGGTCTTCTTCGACACCGCGAGCACGATCTGCGGCGCGCGTCCCTGCAATACGAACTCGCGAAACGACTGCTTCTGCGCCTGCAGCAGCAACGTGTGTTCGAACGCGCCGGAGACGACATCCGCGCTGCCGCCCACCGCCGCCTTCAACGCTTGCGAGCCGCCGGCGAAGTCGGAAATCTCGACGTCGAGTCCTTCGTCCTTGAAGTAATTGCGGCGCTCGGCGATCGTGAGCGGCAAATAGTAGAAGAGGTTTTTTCCGCCGACAGCAATGGCCACTTTCGTGGTTTCCAGTTTGCTCTGTGCGAAAGCGAGCGGCGTAGCCGTCAGTGTGGCGCCGGCAAGTGCGGCAGTACCGGCGAGGAAGCTTCTGCGATGCATGTTTGTTGTCTCCAAGGCTCTTGCAAAATCTGGTCTTGCGATTTTATTTGTTCGGCCGCAGCGGGCGTGGCTCACACAATTTGTTGCGCGTGCAACCTTGCGATGTGGTCTGCATCATAACCTAGCGATTGCAGGACTTCATCGGTATGTTCACCCAGTTCGGGCCCGAGCCAGCGCGTCTCGCCGGGCGTCTCCGAGAGCTTCGGCGTGACTGCCGGCAGCGTGATCTCGCGGCCGTCCTGCCACTTGAAGCGCTGGATCATCTGGCGCGCCATGTACTGCGGATCGGTGAACATGTCAGCCACGCTATAGATGCGGCCCACCGGCACGTCTGCTGCGTTGAGCACCGCGAGCGCTTCGTCGATGGTGCGTGTGGCGAGCCACGCGGCAATCGCAGCGTCGATTTCCTGCGTGCGCGGCACGCGGCCGTCGTTATGCGCGAGAGCGGGATCGTTCGCGAGGTCTTCGCGTTCGATCGCGATCATCAGGCGCCTGAAGATCGGATCGCTATTGCCGCCGATCACGATGCTGCCGTCGCGGCAAGGATAGGTATTAGACGGCACGATGCCCGGCAGCGACGCGCCGGTGCGCTCACGCACCATGCCGTAGACGCCGTATTCGGGCACGACGCTTTCCATCATGTTGAAGACGGCCTCGTACAGCGCGACGTCGACGACCTGCCCCTTGCCGCCGTTCACCTGCTTGTGATGCAGCGCCATCAGCGCGCCGATCACACCGTGCAGCGCCGCAATCGAATCGCCGATCGAGATGCCGATGCGCGGCGGCGGCAAATCCGGATAGCCGGTGATATGTCGCAAGCCGCCCATCGACTCCGCGATCGCGCCGAAGCCGGGCCGGTCGCGATACGGTCCGCTCTGGCCGTAGCCGGACAGGCGCACCATCACGAGCCCGGGGTTTTCCGCCGACAGCACGTCATAACCGAGCCCAAGTTTCTCGAGCAGGCCAGGCCGGAAATTTTCGACGACGATATCCGCTTCGCGCGCGAGACGGCGCACGATCTCCTTGCCCTCCTCGGCCTTCAGATTGATCGTCACGGATTTCTTGTTGCGCGCCTGCACGGCCCACCACAACGACGTGCCGCCGACTTCCGGATACAGCTTGCGCCATTTGCGCAGCGGATCGCCGCCCTTGGGGTCTTCGATCTTGATCACGTCCGCGCCGAACTCGCCGAGAAAGCGGGCGGCAAACGGCCCCGCGATCAGCGTGCCGAGCTCCAGCACCTTCACGCCGGCAAGCGGACCGGGTTGGCCTTGCGGCGCCTCTTTCGCCTCGCTGGCGCCTGACTCGGGAGTTGCGCTCATAGTCTCCTTCTTTCTGTTCTGTATTTGTGGCGGCGACGCCGCTCGCGCAATTGCGGCGCGGTGTCGCTACATCGACCGGCGATCGAGCATCGCGCGGGCAATCGTGCCGGCGTCGACGTATTCGAGTTCGCCGCCTACCGGCACGCCGCGCGCGAGGCGCGTGACGGAAAGGCCGCGCGCCTTGAGCGTCTGCCCGAGGTAATGCGCGGTCGCCTCGCCTTCGTTAGTGAAATTGGTCGCCAGCACGACTTCTTTGACGACGCCGTCCGACGCTCGCCTGACCAGTCGGTCGAAATGTATCTCCTTCGGGCCGATACCGTCGAGCGGACTCAGACGGCCCATCAGCACGAAGTACAGACCGCGGTACGTCATGGTCTGTTCGAGCATGATCTGGTCGGCAGGCGTTTCGACGACGCACAGCAGCGTCGGATCGCGCTCCGGGTCCAGACACACTTCGCAGATCTGCGCTTCGGTGAAGGTGTTGCACTTCTCGCAGTGCTGCAGATGCTCGGTCGCGAACAGCAACGCGCGACCCAGCTTTTCCGCGCCGTCGCGATCGTGCTGCATCAGGTGATACGCCATGCGTTGCGCGGACTTTGGCCCGACGCCGGGCAGCGCGCGCAGCGCTTCGACGAGCGCCGACAAGGCGGAAGGTTGTTTCATGCGAATCGGCGTCGAGGTGGTTTGCCAGGGCAGACGGGTTTGTCATGCGGTTCGGCGTGTAGCGGTTCTTCAGATGCTGTCATGCTTTGCCGGCCTGCGGATGGATCGCGCAAGCGGGGTTGAGTCTCATAGCCGGCGCTGGTCCAGGCGGCCTCCAGAGGGCGCGCCCGAGCGGTGCGCAACGGCCGGCTCGATCGGAGGCGAAGCGGGTGATTGCGACGCGCAGCCGTCAAATGCGGCGCCCGTCGCTCACACGCGGCGTTCGCTCACCGTTCGCGCCCGCTCCGTCTTGCAGCGTCGCTTTTAGAACGGCAGCTTGAAGCCCGGCGGCAGCGGCAGGCCCGAGGTCATGCCGCCCATTTTTTCCTGAGCGGTGGCTTCGGCCTTGCGCACGGCGTCGTTGAACGCAGCGGCGACGAGGTCTTCCAACATGTCCTTGTCGTCAGCGAGCAGGCTCGGATCGATCGACACGCGGCGCACGTCGTTCTTGCAGGTCATCGTGATCTTCACGAGACCGGCGCCCGACTGCCCCTCGACTTCGATCTGAGCGAGCTGCTCCTGCATCTTCTTCATGTTTTCCTGCATCTGCTGGGCTTGTTTCATCAGCCCTGCGAGTTGACCTTTCATCATGGAAATGCTCCTTCTTGATAGCGTGAAATTCGAAAATCGCGCGCGCCCCAGTGTGTTCCGGCGTGATCGCGCAGCGAATCAGTGAACCGAGGAAGCGCCGTTCGGGCCGGCGTCCGGATTAATCGAACTAATCGGGCGGATCGAGCCCGGCACGATGCTCGCGCCGAACTCGCGGATCAGCGACTGCACGAACGGATCGGCGCCGATTTCGCGCTCCGCTTCCTGCTGACGTTGCGCCCGCATGGCGGCGTCGTGAGCGGCTGCCGTGCGGCGCGCCGGGCCGACTTCGACCTGCACGTCGACATGCTGGCCCAGTTTTTCGGCCAGCGCGCTCTTCAGTTTCGCAACCTGCGAAGCTTCCGCGTACTGGGGCACGGGCACGTTCAGTTTCAGGGTATTGCCTTCGAGCGCCATCAGTTCGCTGTTAAACGCGAGCTGATACGAAATGCCCTTGAGCGGCAGGTCGACGGCGAGCGCAGGCCAGTCGCCTTTGAACCCGAGCGGATCGAGCGGCACGGCGGGAGGCAGCGGACGCTTATCGACGACCGGCGTCGACGCGGGCGCCGGCGCGCTCACGCGGACGTCGTCAGGCCCGCTGTCGAACACGGGCATGTAGTTGTCGTCGGGCGGCCCGTAGTAGCCGTCGTCCGATGCCGACAGCGGCACATAGTCGTCGGGCGGCACGTCGTCCCACGGAGGCACCGCCGAGCCGTTCGGCTGCGACTCTTTGCGCGCCGCCGATTGCGCCGGCGCCGCCGCTGCTGCTGACGCGCGGGCGCCCGACGCGGACTCCGGCTGTGCCGCGCCACGCGGCGCGCCGGGCGTTGGCACGGGAACCACCACGCGCGGCGCGGCCGGCTTCGGCGCGGCCGGCTTCGGCGCGGCCGGACTCGCGTTGGCGGACGCCGCAGGCTTCGGGGTCGACGCAGCGTTCGCGCGGCCACGGTCGGATGACACCTTCAGGCCAGCGCTGCGCAAAACGTCGAGCGCGGCGCTCGCGCCGCCCGCACGGCGCGGCGGTGCGTCGGGCAGCGTCGCAGGCGCGGGTTGGGCCGCTTCATTCGAATCCGCCGCGGTCGCGGCTTCGCTCGCGCGCGCGAAGGCGGCAGCAGCCGGTGCGCTGACCGTGACGGGCGGCGTGTTTTCCAAAGACGCTGTTTCCGCCGACGTGGATTCCGATGCGTGCGCAGCGGGCGTATTCGCTGATGCGGGCGTCGGCGCGGGTTCGGCGGGCACTGAAGCGGACGCGGACGCTGCGTCGACAGCACTCGGGGCGGTCGCCTGGTTCGCGGCAGACGCAGCGGGCTCATCGTCCCATGGAGCCAGCGCACGCGCTGTCGTACGTTCCGAAGCGGCGGACGTTCCCGCGGCCGGCGCGGGCACATCGACGCGCGCAGACGTAGGGGGAGTATTCGCTTCGTTCGGGATCGGGACCGGCTCTTGAGCCGTGTGTTGAGCGACGTCGCGGGAGGCTGACACAGCTTGTGTGCTTCTCGCGACGTCCTGCCTCTGACCGGCGCTTGCAGGCGCACCTCCGGCAGCCCCGGCAACGGGTCCCGGCTCACGAGCCGGCTCAGCCGGGGAAACCGCGCCGCGCGGGCCCGTCGCCAGCCGCACGGGCGGCGCAGCATCAGCCGCCGACAAACCCGCCGCCGCTACCGCGGGCGTCCCCACCCGCTTTCCTCCGCTCGCGCCTGTCTGACCAGCCTGCCGACCAGGTCCAGCAGCTCCGCCGCCGCCCGTTGGAGCAGGCTCGAACGCGAGCATGCGCAGCAGAGTCATCGTGAAACCGGCGTATTCGTCGGGCGCGAGACCGAGCTCGCTCCGGCCGATCGTCGCAATCTGATAGAACAGCTGCACCTGTTCGGCGCTGAGCGTCTCGGCAAAGCGGCGCAGGTCGGCCGCCTCCGGCCACTCGTCCAGTACCGACGACGGTGCAAACTGAGCCCAAGCGATGCGATGCAACAGGCTCGCGAGATCCTGCAACGCGCTCGAGAACGACAGACTGCGCAGCGCCATTTCGTCGGCAACCGACAGCACAGCCGCGCCGTCACCTTCGGCGAGCGCATCGAGCAGCCGGATCAGGTAGCTTTGATCGAGCGCGCCGAGCATGCCTCGCACGGCCTCTTCATTCACCTGATTAGCCGAATACGCGATAGCCTGGTCGGTCAGCGAAAGCGCGTCGCGCATCGAACCGTCGGCAGCGCGCGCGAGCAGGCGCAACGCCTGGGCCTCGTACGGCACATTTTCTTCGCCCAGAATGTGTTCGAGGTGCGAGACGATGTGGCCGGCCGGCATCTGCTTCAGATTGAATTGCAGACAACGCGATAGCACCGTGACCGGAATTTTCTGCGGATCGGTGGTAGCGAGAATGAACTTCACGTGCGGCGGCGGCTCTTCCAGCGTCTTCAACATTGCGTTGAAGGCGTGGTTCGTGAGCATGTGCACTTCGTCGATCATGTAGACCTTGAAACGTGCATCGACCGGCGCGTACACCGCGCGCTCCAGCAACGCCGCCATTTCGTCGACGCCGCGATTACTCGCCGCGTCCATCTCGACGTAATCGACAAAGCGCCCTTCGTCGATTTCACGGCAGGCCCGGCAGACTCCGCACGGCGTGGAAGTCACGCCCGTTTCGCAGTTCAGCGCTTTGGCGAAGATACGTGACAGCGTCGTCTTGCCGACGCCACGCGTGCCGGTAAAAAGATACGCGTGATGTAGACGGCCGCCGTCGAGCGCGTGCGTGAGCGCGCGCACCACGTGCTCCTGTCCGACGAGCGACGCGAAATCTTTCGGCCGCCATTTGCGTGCGAGAACTTGATAGGTCATCGGGAAATTGTATCAGTAACAATGCCGTGCAAAACCGATTCGCGACCCGGCGCCAACGCGCGTGGCCGCCAGATTGAACTGCGCGATTGAAAGCGGCTAATGGAGCGATAGAAAAATATATTGGCGACAGCGCCGAGCGTCGTTGCACATCGTCCGCGCGACGTGCACAGCCGTATGGTTGAAGGCGCGGAGCGAATGGGCATACGTGCAGCGCGAAAAACAGCACATAAGTAACCGGCATCTGGAACAGACGCGGTCAAAGCGAGCGCAAGGGGAGAAAAACAGAACGAACAGAAAGAGGAAGGTGACGAGCCTGACCCTCGGCACTGGTGGAAAACGGCTGTGGCTGCTTCGTTCCCGACCTGACCAGGTTGACCATCCCTCCATGCGAGGAGGCCCGTCACGAAACATTCTATCACCGCCTGGCTCTTCGCGCGACTGTTAATGCAATCAAAGCGACGATCAAAGCGCAAATCGCGCATCGAGCCGCCGCCGTTCCCGTCTCGCCACACGGCTTGCGCCGCGTACTTGAGTTTCATCGCCGGACCTCCACATAGGCTACGTATTGGTTGATGAAACACGATGGCACTTCATCGGCAGCCGTCGGCCCCACTGCCCCTGATGAGTACTATCGCCCCCGGCAACGCATAGCGAATTAAGCTAAACTGCCGTACGGATGACCCGCAAGCGCGAGCCTTCCGCCCACGCCGACCGGTCTCCGACTTTTCGCGCGCAGGCGGTGGGGTTCGGAGTGCGGCTAAGCGAACGGAAGTTTCCCTAGGTTTTGACGTATCGTGGCGAGCAATTCAGGCGGGCCTCGAACCGATAGAGGTATTCATACAATGAGCGAACAAATCAAGCATATTAGCGACGCATCGTTCGAACAGGACGTCGTGAAATCCGATAAACCCGTGCTGCTCGACTTCTGGGCTGAATGGTGCGGTCCGTGCAAGATGATCGCGCCGATCCTCGACGAAGTCGCGAAGGATTACGCCGATCGCCTGCAAATCGCGAAGATCAACGTCGACGAACATCAGTCGACGCCGGTCAAGTTCGGCGTGCGCGGCATCCCCACGCTGATCCTGTTCAAGAACGGCGCTGTCGCTGCACAGAAGGTCGGCGCATTGTCGAAGTCGCAACTCACCGCGTTCCTCGACGGTAACCTGTAAAACGGTCGCGCGGGCGCGCCGCGAGGTCTACCGGACCCGCGCGCGCCTCGTCTGTCCTGTTGTGGGGCGGCAACGTTTCCTACAAGAAAGATGCCGTAGCGCCCCACTGGCGGAAACTGGCGTGTGCTATGCTAGAATCCGCAAAACGTCGAAAAGACGTGTAAGTCCTTGAGCGGTTCCGCTCACTTCTCCTCCCAGATTCCATTTCGTCGCACCTTCTCCTGCGGGTTCTCCGTATGCATTTATCCGAGCTTAAGACTCTGCACGTGTCCGAATTGATCGAGATGGCCAATGGCCTCGAGATCGAAAGTGCGAACCGCCTGCGCAAGCAGGAATTGATGTTCGCCATTCTAAAAAAACGAGCCAAAACTGGCGACACGATCTTCGGCGACGGCACGCTTGAAGTGCTGCCGGACGGCTTCGGCTTCCTGCGGTCGCCGGAAACGTCCTATCTCGCCAGCACGGATGACATTTACATCAGCCCGTCGCAAATCCGCCGCTTCAACCTGCATACGGGCGACACGATCGAAGGTGAAGTGCGTACGCCGAAAGACGGCGAGCGCTATTTCGCGCTGGTGAAGGTCGACAAGGTCAACGGCCAGCCGCCGGAGGCGTCGAAGCACAAGATCATGTTCGAAAACCTGACGCCGCTGCACCCGAACAAGGTGCTGCTGCTCGAACGTGAAATGCGCGGTGAAGAGAACGTCACCGGCCGCATCATCGACATGATCGCGCCGATCGGCAAAGGCCAGCGCGGCTTACTGGTTGCGTCGCCCAAGTCCGGCAAGACCGTGATGCTTCAGCACATCGCGCACGCCATCAAGCAGAACCATCCCGACGTCGTACTGTTCGTGCTGCTGATCGACGAGCGTCCTGAAGAAGTGACGGAAATGCAGCGTTCGGTGGCCGGCGAAGTGATCGCCTCCACGTTCGACGAACCCGCCGCGCGTCACGTGCAGGTCGCCGAAATGGTGATCGAAAAAGCCAAGCGCCTCGTCGAAATGAAGAACGACGTGGTCATTCTGCTCGACTCGATTACGCGTCTCGCGCGTGCGTACAACACGGTCGTGCCGGCTTCGGGCAAGGTGCTCACAGGCGGCGTGGATGCCAACGCATTGCAACGCCCGAAGCGCTTCTTCGGCGCGGCGCGCAATATCGAAGAAGGCGGCTCGCTCACCATCATCGGCACGGCGCTGATCGAAACCGGCAGCCGCATGGACGATGTGATTTACGAAGAATTCAAGGGCACCGGCAACATGGAAGTGCACCTCGAGCGCCGTCTTGCAGAAAAGCGCGTGTACCCGTCGATCAATTTGAACAAGTCCGGCACGCGTCGCGAAGAATTGCTGATCAAGCCCGAAGTGCTGCAAAAAATCTGGGTGTTGCGCAAGTTCATTCACGACATGGACGAAGTCGAGTCCATGGAATTCCTGCTCGACAAAATTCGCCAGACGAAGAGCAACTCCGAGTTCTTCGACATGATGCGCCGTGGCGGCGGCAGTTAAAAGCTGCGCCTGCGCACCGCATGAGAAAACCGCTCGTCACCGACGAGCGGTTTTTTTTCGCCCAGCAACTCTGCAATAGCGCGGCTTCGACTCGAGCAATTCAGCCCTACGCTCCAACCTATACGTGAACGTACACGTTGGAGTAAAATCTGACGACGTTTCTGTCAGGCCATGCTCATGTCGAACGACTCACCCGCCCTGCTTACCGTCCGTGACGCGGCCGAGCGCCTCGGCGTCACGCCTCGCACGTTGAAATACTATGAGGAGCGTGGGCTTGTATCGCCCGCACGCAGCGAAGGCCGCTACCGTCTTTACGACGACAACGACTTACAGCGATTCGGGCGCATCCTGCGTTTGCGTTCGTTGGGTTTCTCGCTGCACGGCATTACTGAAATGCTCAAACGGCCGCTCGAACCGGTCGGGGGCGGACACCGGTTCTCAACGGAATCCCTGCAACAGATTCACGGCGCGATCGCTGGACAGGTGGACGCACTCGACGCACGCATTCAAGCCATGCGCCGGGAGCTCAGGGAAGCGCAGAAGCTGCGCGACGAATTGAGTCCGGACCTCGATTATCTGAAGCGCCGTCTAGCGGGCGAAAACGCGGACGCCCTGCTCGAACAACGCCGCAACGCGCTGTCGAAAGGCGCAGAAGCTTCGAAGACCGCCAAAGGCCGTGAAGACCCTCAAGCGCTTAAGACCGTCAAACGCAAGGAAGCCGGCACAAGACCCGCTGCGAAGCGCGGGAACAAAACGCGTGCGTCGACTGCGCGCGAGCGGTCATGAGCACAGCATGGCCTCGCACCCGGTGGCCCGGCGTGGACAAACTGCGTGGCGATGTGTTCCCTTGGGTGCTCGCGGTCGTCACGGGTCTCGACTATTTCGACAACTCGATTTTTTCGTTTTTCGCGAGTTATATCGCCGGCGGCGTGAACGCGTCGCCGGACGAACTCGTGTGGGCTTCGAGCGCCTACGCGGTGGCTGCAGTACTGGGCATCCTGCAGCAGGAATGGTGGGTCGAGCGCTTCGGATACCGGCGCTATGTCGCCGGTTGCATGCTCTTCTACGCGGTGGGTGCCGTAGCGGCCGCGCTGTGCGAATCGTCGGTCGAACTGGCGTTCGCGCGCGGCTTTCAGGGCTACTTCATCGGCCCGATGATGGGCACATGCCGCATTCTGATCCAGATGAGTTTCACGCCCAAACAACGCCCCGCTGCAACCCGGGCGTTCCTGATCCTGATCGTGCTGAGCAGCGCGCTCGCGTCGTTGATCGGTGGCCAGCTGGTTTCGTACTTCGGCTGGCGCGCACTCTTCGCCTGCACCGCGCCCGTCGGCGTGCTGTTCATGGTTCTCGCCGTGCTAGCACTGCCCGACGCGGGCAACTGTCTGCCCGAGGAGCGCGGTTCAGCACACTTCTGGCCTTACATCGTGTTTGCCTTTGCGCAAGGCGCACTGCAAATCGTCATGCAGCAAGTGCGCTTCCAGTTGTTCAGCGCATCGCCCGGTCTGATCCTGCTCACACTCGCCGGCATCGTCGCGCTCGGCTGGTTCGCATATCACCAATGGCATCACCCCGCGCCGCTCATGCGCCTGCACGCATTGCGCGAGAAGGTGTTCCAGGTCGGTCTCGTGTACATGTTCTATTACTATCTGTCGACCGCGTTTAGCTATCTGATTTCGCGTTTGCTCGAAAGCGGTCTCGGCTACCCGATAGAGAACGCCGGGCAACTCGTCGGCGTCACGTCGCTGATTCCGCGAGCGCGCTCTTCATCTACCTGCGCTTCGCAAAACTTCTGACGCGCAAGAAGTGGATCATCGTGCCGGGCTTCGCCATCGCCGCGCTCACGGCCGCGTGGATGACCCGCATGTCGCCGTCCGTCGGCGAAGCGGCGCTGGTGGGGCCGCTTCTGTTGCGCGGCCTGCTGTTGCTGTTCATCGTGCTGCCGGTCGCGAATCTGACCTTCAGGATCTTCGCGATCGAGGAATTCACGCACGGTTACCGGTTGAAAAACATCGTGCGGCAACTCACGATCTCCTTCGCCACCGCGTCGGTGATCATCGTCGAGCAGCATCGGCAGGCGATACATCAGGCCCGACTCGTGGAGTTCGTGAATCCGTACAATCCATTGTTTCAGGACTCGCTTGCCGCGCTCACGCGCACTTTGTCCGCCGCCGGACGTTCGTCGTCGGACGCGCATTCCCTTGCGCTCGTGGAGATCAGCCGGTCGGTGGCGCGGCAGGCCAGTTTTCTGACCTCGCTCGACGGCTTTTACTTTCTGATCGGCATCGCGATTTGCGGCGGTATTTTTGCCGCGTGGCAAAAACAGATCGACTAACGGTTTCATCGGCCCATGCTTTCGAAACTCACCCAATGGCTCGGCGCCCGCCGGCGCGAGCGCGCGCTGCGCGACTACGCAATCGGCGATGCCCTGTGGCAGGCCACGCTCGACGGTTTGCCGTTCCTCGCGCATCTGGATGCCCCGGATCTCGCGCGCCTGCGCGAGATGAGCAGCCTTTTCATCGCACAAAAGGAGTTCTCGACCGCGCATGAGCTCGAGTTGACCGACGCAATGACCGTCGCCATTGCAGCCCAGGCGTGCTTGCCTGTGCTGAATCTGAGCCTCGATCTTTATCGCGGATGGGTCGGCGTGATCGTGTATCCGGGCGAATTCGTGATCCGCAAGACCGTCGAGGACGAAGACGGCGTCGTTCACGAGGTCGAGCACGACGCGAGCGGCGAAGCGTGGGAAGGCGGCCCCGTCGTCCTGTCGTGGGAAGACGCGCAGATGACGGACGGCGCGGATGCATACAACGTGGTGATTCACGAGTTCGCGCACAAGATCGACATGCTCAACGGCGAAGCGGACGGCCATCCGCCGCTCGTGCGCCGTTGGCACGCGCCACTCGACTCCCAAGCCTGGGCGGACGTGTTCGACGCCGCCTACGATCAGTTCTGCGCCCGCGTCGACGCCGTGCCGCAGCGCCGCTGGACGCGCTTCGAGCGCGAATCGCTGATCGATCCCTACGCCGCGGATCATCCATCGGAATTTTTCGCGGTGTGCAGCGAGGCGCTTTTCGTCAAGCCACAAGCTTTCGAAGCGGAGTATCCGGAGCTATATCGGCTTCTCGCCCGATATTATCGTCAGGACCCGGCGCGAATCGGCCTGACGTTCGCGCCGCCGCAATAGTCGATTTACTGGCAAAACGCCGCAAAACACCTGATGGAATTCGTCAAGCGACTGATTTTCTGGCATAATCGCCATTTTTCGACCACAGGCAAGTGGCTCGCGCCTAGATGCAGTCCGCGCACAAGCGGCCGCACGCGGGTTGGCTACCGCCAGATTAAAGGAAAGATCATGAAAGAAGGCATTCACCCGAATTACCGCGAAGTCCTGTTCGTCGACATGTCGAACGACTTCAAGTTTGTGACGCGCTCGACCATCCAGACGCGTGAAACCGCCGAATTCAACGGCCAGACCTACCCGCTCGCCAAGATCGAAGTGTCGTCGGAATCGCATCCGTTCTACACCGGTCAGCAAAAGATCATGGACACGGCAGGCCGCGTCGAGAAGTTCAACAAGAAGTTCGGTTCGCGCGCTACCGGCAAGGCAGCAGCGAAGTAATACCCGCCGCTTTGGCTGGCTGGGCAGAATCAGGCCGATTTGGCCACTTTCTCCCGGCAGCGAAGCAGCAAAAAGAAGGGCAGCGCGAGCTGCCCTTTTTTGTCGCCTGCGCGCAACTTGAGAGCCGGTGCCAACGTGGCCAAGCGGTCGAGCCGCCGTACACGTGGACAGCCGGCTCGGTGTAACGGCACGCTCGAAGCCGTTGCAGCCCATTACCGGCCGTGACGCGCACAGTGGCTCCCGACTACAATGCCGGATGCTCCAATAAGGCCATGCCAGCCGGACCGGCCGTCCAGTGGCGGCTTTCGCTTATTAAATATCCCAAACCGCATGAGACCTGTCGTTCGCCTCACTGCTTCCGCGACCAGTGCGCTCCCGCGCTGGCTGCTGTTGACTATCTGTATCGTCTACGCGTCGTTCGGGCTTTTCGGCCGCGATCCGTGGAAGAACGAGGACGCAGCCGGCTTCGGCGTGATGTGGACCATGGCGAACGGCAGTGCGCATGACTGGCTCCTGCCGAATCTGGTCGGCAAGTACCTGACCGAAGACGGGCCGCTTGGCTACTGGCTCGGCGCCAGTGCCATCCGCGTGTTCGCGCCGTGGGTCGACGCGAGCAATGCGTCCCGAGTCGTTACCGGGTTGCTTTTTTGCGCGGGCTGCGCTTTTGTCTGGTACGCCGCCTACCTGCTCGGCCGGCGCGCCGAAGTCCAGCCGTTCAAGTACGCGTTCGGCGGCGAGCCGGAACCTCGCGACTACGGTCGCACGCTCGCCGACGGCGCACTACTGATCCTGCTCGCCTGCTTCGGCCTCGCCGAGCGCGGCCACGAAACCACGCCGCAGTTGGTGCAGTTCGTGTGTATCGCGATGCTCGTCTACGGCCTCGTGCGAATGATCGACAAGCCGATTCAGGGCGCGGCGATCTGGGGCCTGGCGATCGGCTTGGTCACGCTCGCGAGCAGCCCAGTGCTGGTCGGCGCGCTTCTGCTGGGCACGCTCGCCATGACGTTGATCGTCCGCGAGACGCGCTCGCGCTGGCTGCTGCTCGCGGGTCTGCCGATCGCGCTGGCGCTCTCGGTCGCGTGGCCGATCGCCGCGCTCTGGGCCTTTCCCGTCGACGCCGTCTGGTATCTGAACCAGTGGGTGCACGTCAGCCTGAGTTCGTTCGCCGGCCCGCCCGGCTCGGTCGCGGCTTACGCGCTGAAAAATCTGCCGCTCTTCACATGGCCCGCATGGCCTCTCGCGCTATGGGCATGGTTCAGCTGGTCGGGTCTGCGCCGCGCGCCGCACGTCGCGATCCCGCTTTCGGTGATCGGGCCGCTGCTCGTGCTCGTCGTATTGCAGAGCCATCAGTCGAACCGGCTTTATATGTTGCTGCTGCCCGCGCTCGCAGTGCTGGCCACCTTTGCGCTGCCGACGCTCAAACGCGGCGCCATCAACGCCATCGACTGGTTCGCATTGCTCAGTTTCACGATCCTCGGCAGCTTCGTCTGGCTCGTGTACGTGGCCGGGCTGACCGGCTTCCCGCATCCGCTCGCGCGCAACCTCGCGCGTCTCGCGCCGGGCTTCGCGCCGCAGTTCAAAATACTCTCGTTCGTCTGCGCGGTTGCGGTGACGATTTGCTGGTTCGTGCTCGTGCAATGGCGTCTCGCGCGCCATCCGAAGGTGCTATGGCGCAGCGTCGTGCTCTCGAGCGCCGGCACGACGCTCATGTGGGTACTACTGATGACCTTGTGGCTGCCGGTCGTCAACTACAGCCGGACTTACAAGGACGTCGCCGAACAGATCGCGAGTCACTTGCCTGAGGACTACACCTGCATATCGCCGGTGCGCCTCGGCAATGCGCAAATTGCGACCTTCGCGTATTTCGGCGACATGCACTTCTCGTTCAATCAGGATTGCGACGTCATTCTGCGCCAGGACACGCAAGACTTCGGCGAGCCTAGCGCGATGTCCGACTTCGTGTGGAAGCTGGTGTGGGAAGGCCGCCGCGTGGCCGACCGCGACGAACGTTTTCGCTTGTATGTGCGCATCGACCGTCCGAAGCCGCCAGTCGTGAAACGGCGCAGCTGGCACAAGAAGCCTGGCTGACCATGCTCGCCGACGTACGGAAAATCGCCGGGCTCGCGTGGCCGGTGCTGATCGGTCAACTCGCTATCATCGCTTTCGGCGTGATCGACACGGCCATGGTGGGCCGTTACTCGGCTGTCGATCTCGCGGCGCTAGGCCTCGGCTCGTCGATTTACATCTCCGTCTACATCGGCTTGACCGGTATTCTCACCGCGCTGCAACCGATCACCGCGCAACTGTTCGGCGCACGCCGCTACCAGGAGATCGGCGAGGAAGTCCGGCAATCGCTGTGGCTCGCACTGGCGCTCACGGTCATCGGCTTCCTGATTTTGTTCTTTCCCGGCCATCTGCTGCATCTCGCGCGCGTGCCCGATGCGCTGCACGGGCGCACGGTGTCGTATCTGCGAATACTCGCATTTGGCCTGCCTGCCGGCCTCGTGTTTCGCGTCTACGGTTCGATCAGCAATGCAGTGGGCAAGCCGCGACTCGTGATGATCCTGCAGATCGGCGCGCTGTTGCTGAAGGTGCCGCTCAATACGTGGTTCATTTTCGGCGGCCTCGGCGTGCCGGCACTCGGCGGCCCCGGTTGCGCGCTTGCCAGCACGTTGATCAACTGGGGGCTCGCGCTCGTCGGCATGTTGCTGCTCACCCGTGTCGACGTCTTCACGCCGTTCGCGATCTTCAAGCGCTTCTGCTGGCCCGTCTGGCGGCGCCAGGCTGCGCAACTGCGACTGGGCATTCCGATGGGACTGTCGTATCTGATCGAGGTCACGTCGTACACCTTCATGGCGCTCTTCATTGCGCGCTTCGGCACGACGACGCTCGCAGGGCACCAGATCGCCGGCAACATCGGCGCGGTGTTGTATATGACGCCGCTGTCGATCGGCATTGCTTCGTCGACGCTGGTGGCTCAGGCGCTCGGCGCGCACCGCCCGGAGGCCGCCCGCACGTTGTCGCGCCACGGAATCATGATGGCGGTCGCCCTCGCCTGCTGTTACGGCGCAGTGCTGCTCGTGCTGCGACCCTACGTGATCAAAGGCTATACGCCAAACGCGCAAGTCGTGGCGGCGGCGCTGCCGCTCGTGCTGATCGTCGTTTGCTATCACCTGTTCGACGCGCTGCAGATCACCACCGCTTTCGTGTTGCGCGCGTACAAGGTCGCCGTCGTGCCGACCGCGATCTACGCTGTCGCGCTGTGGGGCGTGGGTCTCGGCGGCGGTTACCTGCTCGGCTTCAATGTGACCGGCGCGATCCCGCCCTGGCTGACGGGAGCGCGCGGCTTCTGGGTCGCGAATACGGCGAGTCTTGCGATCGCGGGCATCGGCTTGCTGCTTTACTGGCGCGTGGTCAGCAAGCGGCATGTGCGCGCAGGCACGACGCTGCCGCCCCAAGCGGCACATTGAGGGCGACGTTGGCGGCATCGACACTTGCCCCCCCAACAGCCATCCACAACCAACCCGCTCAATTCCTGTCTGCGCAAACCGCGCGCTTCAGCGGCGCGCGTCGCTTCTCTACCCGTTCCGTATGCTCACCCCGCATGCGTCAGGTTCTCTCCCCGCTCCGGCCGCACCTCTGACAACCCCTGATCGTGGCGCTCGAAAACCTCGCGCGCGGCGAACAGCGCGTTCAATGCCGCCGGGAACCCCGCGTACAAGGCCATCTGCATGAACACCTCGACGATTTCCTCGCGCGTGCAGCCGACGTTCAGCGCCGCCTCGATATGCACCTTCAGCTGCGGTTGCGCACAGCCGAGCGTCGCAAGCGACGCGATGGTGGCAATCTCCCGCGCGCGCAGATCGAGTTGCGGACGGCTGTAGATATCGCCGAAACCGAATTCGATCAACAGACGCCCGAAGTCCGGCGCAATCGGTGCGAGCGCGGCGATCACCTGCTCGCCAGCAGAACCGTCGATTTCCCTCAGTTTGTTCCAGCCTTGCGTGTAGCGCTCGTTTTGCGCGTAGTCCATGGTGAGTCCTTTTCCTTTTCCGAGTGTGAAAACGATGACGTGTCGTCGATCCGTCGTGACTGACTATCCGCTGCGAACGTCTGGCCAGCCGCCTCGCCTTCGTAATACGCGATTTTGTCGACGATGGCGCCAAGGTTGGCCTGCAAGTCGGCAATCCGCGCCAGAACCGCATCGCGATGCGCTACTAGAAGATCGCGGCGCGCACCGAACGTCTGCTGACCCTCGGCACGCAACGCCGCGAAGGCCTGCATGCCGGCGATCGGCATGCCAGTGGCTTTGAGGCGCATTAAAAACCGCAACCAGTCGAGGTCGGCCGGCGAATACAGGCGATGCCCCGCCTGCGTGCGGCCAACCGCGCGGATCAGCCCGGCCTGCTCGTAATAGCGCAGCGTATGGGTTGAGACGCCGATGGTGTCGGCGACCTGCCCGATGGTGAGTGCGTTCGACGTGTTCGACATGACAGGACTCAGGTTAGAACTTCGAGTGCACTCTAAGTCAAGTGCGTCGCGCTGTCATTCTCACGCGACCTCGGAGCTACGCTGGCGATGCAATGCGGTTCGATGCGAGCAATCCGGCTCACAACCGCCTTCTTGCGAGGCAAAAGGTTTAAAGATTGTTCACGACGATTTACTTGCCGTTGATCGGCCGGTATAAATCGTCGGCGGTCGCCAATAAGCGCGCGCGTTTGTCCTATGCTTAAGCGCAGCGCCTGCTGACACATCGCGTCGTCCGTTCCCGGCTAACTTTTGCCCTCAATGGAGTGCTTGCCATGCTGAAAAAGCTCGTGATGCTGTGCGTTGCCTTGATGTTCTCGCTGTCAGCGGGATTCGCGTCCGCTGTCGAAGTGAATTCCGCCGACCAGGCCGCACTCGAATCGGTGAAGGGCATTGGGCCCGTGCATGCGAAAGCGATCATCGAAGAACGCACGAAGAACGGGCCGTTCAAGGACGCCGACGATCTGGCCATGCGCGTCAAAGGCATTGGCAGCAAATCGGTAGTGAATCTGGAAGCGGCGGGGTTGACGATCAACGGCTCCTCTGCGCCGCCAACGGGTGCGAAGCCCGCGGCAAAGTCCACGGCGACGAAGACCGCGCCTGCGGCCAACACCGCTGCAACCGCGGCCACTACTGCTACGACCGCAACCCCGGCCGCCCCTGCCGACGCTTCAGGCGCAAAAGCTTCGAAGTCGTCGAAAAAAAAGGCTAAAGCCGCAGCCTCGGACGCGACAGCGGCATCCGCGCCGCCGGCCACTGCCACTGCACCCGCCGCACCCGCCGCGGCAGCCAGTTCACCTGCCGACGCATCTGGCGCAAAGGCGTCGAAGAAGAAAGCGAAGAAGAGCAAGGCCGCGTCGGCAACGGCAGCTTCGGGCGGCGCATAGAGAACCGACGCGCAGAAATCGGATCAGAGACTGACTAGACCAGCAAGGCAGAGCGCCAGCAGCGAAGTTTGGGTGCAATCCGCGCGATCCGCGTGTGACGAGCATGCCGCGCCTGCCGGCAACGCGCCTGCCTGCCCCCGACGCCGCGCAGCCGCGCGGCGCGTCACCCGCCGACCCGTCATCGACGTGTCGGCATTCAAGAGAGACCGTCATGAGCCTACTCGACACCCTCGGTTCCCTGGTTGGCAAATCGCCCGAAGGCGGCGGCCAGCAAGCGCTGATCGCCGCCGCACTCGAATTCGTCAATAGCCAGCCGGGCGGCCTGAACGGCCTGATCCAGCGCTTCCAGGAAAAGGGCCTCGGCGACGTCGTATCGTCGTGGGTCAGCAACGGCGAGAACCAGCCGATTGCAGCCGACGCTTTGCACAGCGTGCTCGGATCCGAGGCCGTCACCGGACTTGCCGCCAAAGCCGGCGTGCAACCGGATCAGGTCACCGGCCTGCTCTCGCAGATCCTGCCCCACGTGGTCAACGCGGCAACGCCAGACGGCGAAGTGCCGGCCGAAGGCAAGCTGAACGCGACCACCGTGCTTGGCGCGCTCGGCGGCCTGTCCGCGCTGTTCGGCAAGGGCACCGCGTAAAGGCACTGCGTTAGCGCGCTGATCGAGGCAAGCACTACCTTGCCTGTCCATTGAGCAGGCGAAAAAAAGCGGCAACGAAGGTAACTTCGTTGCCGCTTTGTCATGTGTGCAGATAGCGTGACACGTCGCTCGGCGTAGCGGGCTTCAAATCACATAGTACGTGGGCGAACGCGCCGCATTGATACGACGCGCCGCCACACGACATCTATTAGTGCACCACTCGCTCGAACACCAGGTTGCCATCTTCCAGTTCGACCGGAATGACGTCCTTCGGACCGAACTTGCCAGCCAGAATCAGCTTGGCGACCGGGTTCTCGATCTCCTGCTGGATTGCGCGCTTCAACGGCCGCGCGCCAAACAGCGGATCGTAGCCCACCTTGCCGACATGCTCCAACGCCTCGTCCGACACCACAAGTTGCATGTCGAGCTTCGCGAGCCGCTCGTGCAGACGCTGCAGCTGGATTCGCGCGATGGACTGCACGTTCGAGCGATCGAGCGCATGGAACACCACGACGTCGTCGATACGATTCAGGAACTCGGGGCGGAAGTGCAGCTTCACCTCTTCCCACACCGCGTCTTTCACCGCTTCCTGCGGTTCGCCGACCATTGCCTGAATGACCTGTGAACCGAGGTTCGACGTCATCACGATCACCGTGTTCTTGAAGTCCACGGTACGGCCCTGGCCATCGGTCATGCGGCCGTCGTCGAGCACTTGCAGCAGCACGTTGAACACGTCCGGATGCGCTTTCTCGATTTCGTCGAGCAGAATCACGCTATACGGCTTGCGGCGCACGGCTTCCGTCAGATAACCGCCCTCTTCGTAGCCCACATATCCGGGCGGCGCGCCGATCAAACGCGCGACGCTGTGCTTCTCCATGAATTCACTCATGTCGATGCGGATCAAGTGATCTTCCGAATCGAACAGGAACGCCGCCAGCGCCTTGCACAACTCGGTCTTACCTACGCCGGTCGGCCCGAGGAACAGGAACGAACCGTACGGACGGTTCGGATCCGACAGACCCGCGCGCGAGCGGCGGATCGCATCGGCCACCGCGCTGATCGCCTCGTCCTGACCGATTACGCGCTCATGCAGCTTGTCTTCGATCTGCAGCAGCTTTTCACGCTCGCCCTGCATCATCCGCGAAACAGGAATACCGGTAGAGCGCGACACGACTTCCGCGATTTCCTCTGCACCGACCTGCGTGCGCAACAGACGCGGACGCGTCGGGTTGTTCTGCTCCTTCGCTTCGGCCTGGGTGACTTCCTTCAACTGCGCCTCGAGGCCCGGGAGTTTGCCGTATTGCAATTCCGCGACCTTTTCCAGCTTGCCTTCGCGCTGCAAGCGCGTGATCTCGGCGCGCGTCTTGTCGATCTCTTCCTTCAGTTGCGCGCTGCCCTGCACCGCTGCCTTTTCCGCGGTCCAGATTTCTTCGAGGTCCGAATATTCGCGGTCGAGCCGCTCGATTTCTTCTTCGATCAGTTGCAGACGCTTTTGCGATGCTTCGTCCTTTTCCTTCTTGACGGCTTCGCGTTCGATCTTCAACTGGATCAAGCGACGGTCGAGCCGGTCCATCTCTTCGGGCTTCGAGTCGATTTCCATCTTGATCTTCGACGCCGCTTCGTCGATCAGGTCGATTGCCTTGTCCGGCAAGAAACGATCGGTGATGTAGCGATGCGACAGTTCCGCCGCCGCGACAATGGCCGGGTCGGTGATGTCCACGCCGTGGTGCAGCTCGTACTTCTCCTGCAAGCCGCGCAGAATCGCGATCGTGGCTTCGACCGTCGGCTCGTCGACGAGCACCTTCTGGAAGCGGCGTTCGAGCGCAGCATCCTTTTCGATGTACTTGCGATATTCGTCTAGCGTGGTCGCGCCGACGCAATGCAGCTCGCCGCGCGAGAGCGCCGGCTTCAGCATGTTGCCCGCGTCCATCGCGCCTTCGGCCTTGCCCGCGCCGACCATCGTGTGAATTTCGTCGATAAATACGATGGTTTGCCCTTCGTCTTTCGCGATGTCGTTCAGCACCGCCTTCAGGCGCTCTTCGAATTCGCCGCGATATTTCGCCCCCGCCAGCAACGCAGCCATGTCGAGCGACAGCACGCGCTTGCCCTTTAGCGTTTCGGGCACTTCGCCGTTGACGATCCGCTGCGCGAGCCCTTCGACGATCGCCGTCTTACCCACGCCCGGCTCGCCGATCAGCACCGGATTGTTCTTCGTGCGGCGTTGCAGAATCTGAATGGAACGGCGGATCTCGTCGTCACGCCCGATCACGGGGTCGAGCTTGCCGGCTCGCGCGCGCTCGGTCAGGTCGACCGTGTACTTCTTCAACGCCCCGCGCTGGCTTTCGGCGTCCTGGCTATGCACTTGTGAGCCGCCACGCACAGCGGCAATCGCGCTTTCGAGCGACTTGCGCGACAAGCCATGCTGGCGCGCGAGGCGGCCTGCCTCGCCCTTGTCGTCCGCGATCGCGAGCAGGAACATTTCGCTTGCGATGAACGTGTCGTTGAGCTTTTGCGCTTCCTTGTCCGCCTGATTCAGCAGACCCGTGAGTTCGCGGCCGATCTGCACGTTGCCGTCCGTGCCTTGCACCTGCGGCAAACGCGTGATGGCGTCGTCGAGCGCGGTTTGCAGCGCCTGAACATGCACGCCGGCGCGCGAAAGCAGCGAGCGCGCGGACCCGTCCTGCTGCGCGACCAACGCCGCGAGAACATGAACGGGTTCGATGTATTGATTGTCATGGCCGACCGCGAGACTCTGCGCGTCCGCCAGCGCTTCTTGGAATTTAGTGGTGAGTTTGTCGATTCTCATGCGAGACCTCCAATTTCGATTACCACCAAAATGAGGCGTTTTATTTAGGTTTCAAGCGCTTTTTTAACGTCGCGACAGAGTTTTTAACATCTCCCGCGAAGAAAATGCGCGGCCATGTGTCACCGCCGCGCTCAGGAAATCGATACGGGCTTGTCGCTCGCCGCCGTGACAGGCGCCAACGGCACAACCGGAATGACGTTGCGTATGCCCAGCAGCGCCGCCAGCGGACCTTGGGGACCCGCCACTTCGTCGATCGTATGGCGATCGAGTTCCGCGAGGAAAGCATGACGCGCCGCCTCGAGCGCGCCGCGCAGCCGGCACTGGGGCGTAATGACGCACGGTCGACGTTCGCCGTTCTGATCCGGCAGGCAGGCCACCAGCGCGAAGTCGCTTTCCGTTGCGCGCACGACCTCGCCGACCGTCAGCGAACGAGTTCGTCCGGCAAGCCGTAAGCCGCCGTTGCGGCCGCGCACGGTTTCCACCCAGCCGAGTTCGCTCAGCTGCTGCACCACTTTCATCAGGTGATTCTTGGAAATGCCGTACGCCTGCGATATGTCCTGAATGGTCGATAAGCCCTCGCCCCGAACCGCGAGGTATAACAGGACGCGCAGCGAATAGTCGGTGTAGTCGGTCAGTCTCATAGGTGCAGTATCACAATGAGCGCAAGCCGCGATCCGTGGGATAACCGCGTCGATGCAAGGGTTGCCGGAGGCCGCAGCTTCGCCATAAGATGCAGATGGCGCATTTTTATTATGCTGCTTGAGTAAAAGTTGGGCGTTCGCGCCCATGGTAACGTCTTCCGCCGCGCCCATTCGCAGGAAAAGCGCGCTTTTTTCAGTCCACTTCGGCGGAACGCGCCCTATTCCGGCCGTTCGTGCCGGTGCGTGGCGCGCTGTGGCGAGCGACGAGCCAATCGTCGCACACTTCCGGAACTTGCATGAAGCCTTCTTTTCCCGCCGCGCCGGTTGTCGAGCGCGCCGCCGAGCCTGACGAGGCCAATATCCGCGAGCTTGTGTACGGCTTCTACGATCGTGTACGGGCAGATCCGCTGCTCGGGCCGGTTTTCGATGCAAAGCTGGCTGGCCGGTGGGACGATCATCTGCCGAAAATGTGCACGTTCTGGGCGAGTCTGGTGCTGGGCGCAAAGCAATACCGCGGCAATGTGCAGCAGGCGCATCAGCCGCTCGAAGGGATTGAGCCGCAGCATTTCAGCCGCTGGCTATATCTGTTCCTCGACACTGTGGAGTCGCGTTATGAGCCGGCCGCCGCGGTCCGCTTCATGGAACCGGCGCTGCGTATCGCGCAGAGTTTGCAATTGAGCCGTTTCGGTTGGGACTACAAGATTCCGGCGGAACAACAGGCGTTGCTCGAACGCGTGGCGCCAAAACGCTCTGCCCGTGGCGATGAGCCGCAGCTCCCCGAGCGGCCGGCTGGGGAGCCGTTTCCGACGCGCATTATCGGGCGGGCACGTGACGAGTGACGACGAGCGGCGGTGAGTGAGGGTTAGTAGCGGCGCGAGCGGCACCCCTCATCACGCTGTCTCGCAACCCGCCGCTCATGCGACGAGCGCAGCAAACGCCTACTCCAGAGAGCCGTTCCCGGATTCAATGCCCCATCGCGCGAGCGCTGTATCGTCGGTCACACGGGCGTCCACCCAGCGCTCGCCCGCTTCGGTTTTCTCCTTCTTCCAGAACGGCGCCTGGGTTTTGAGATAGTCCATCACGAACTCACACGACGCAAACGCATCCCCGCGATGCGCGGCCGTGGTCGCCACCAGCACGATCTGGTCGAGCGGATAGAGTTTTCCCACGCGATGCACGATCAGCACCTCGATGCCCGGCCAGCGCCGGCGTGCGCTTTCCACAATTGCTTCGAGCGACTTCTCAGTCATGCCCGGATAATGCTCGAGCTCCATTGTCTCGACGGTGCTGCCCTCGTTCAGATCGCGCACGGTGCCGACAAAGCATGCCACGGCGCCTATCTTCGGATTTCGAGCGCGCAGCGCGGCAACTTCGGCGCTGAGGTCGAAATCTTCGGTCTGGACACGTACGGGCATAGCGGGCTCCTCGCGGTTCAACCGCCGGTGACGGGTGGGAAAAACGCGACCTCGCAACCGTCGGTGATGCGCGTGCCGGCGTTCGTCATGACGTGATTACAGGCCATGCGCAGCGCGCGGCCTTCGGCGAGCGTGTCGGCCCAGATGCCGCCACGCACACGCAGCCAGGCGCGCACGTCGCCGACGGTTGCGACGCCCTCGGGCACGTCGACGGTTTCGTCAGCCAGATCGAGCGCTTCACGTACGCTCGCAAAATATCGCAGTTGAATCTTCATGGGATGCCGCCGGCGTTGCCGGCCTCAATTCAGCAATTCGGAAAAAGGAATGAAACGCACGGTTTCGCCAGCGCTGATCGCATGATTGGGCGGATTGTCGATCAGACCGTCGCCCCATACCGTCGACGTCAGCACGGCCGAGCTCTGGTTGGGAAACAGATCGAGGCCACCAGCGCTGTTAATACGCGCACGCAAGAATTCGTTGCGGCGATCGGCCTTGTTCTGGGTGAAGTCCGCCCGCAACGACAGCGCGCGCGGTGCGACGGCCTGTACGCCCGCAAGCCGCAAAATGAACGGACGCACGAACAACAGAAAGGTCACGAAGCTCGACACAGGGTTGCCGGGCAGACCAATGAAAAACGTTTCGGCCGACGACGGCAAAGCGGCCGACGCCGCGGCATGCTTCGCATCAGAAGCGTGATTAGCGCTGGTCTCGCCGCTGCCCGCGCCGCGGCGCACGGCGCCGAACGCGAGCGGCTTGCCGGGTTTCATCGCGATCTGCCACATCGCGAGGCGTCCTTCCGCCTCGACGGCCGGCTTCACGTGATCTTCCTCGCCGACGGACACGCCCCCGCACGTCAGGATGAGATCGTGCGCGTGCGCGGCTTCGCGCAGCAGGTGGCGCGTCGCATCGAGACAGTCGGCGACGATGCCGAGGTCGCTCACCTCGCAGCCGAGCTTCTCGAGCAGTCCACGTAACGTAAAGCGATTCGAGTTGTAAATCGCGCCGGGCTTCAGCGGCTCGCCGGGCATGGTCAACTCGTCGCCGGTGAAGAAAACGGCAACCCGCACCCGGCGACGAACTTCCAGTTCGGCGCAACCGACCGACGCGGCAAGCCCCAACGCCTGCGGCGTGAGCCGCGTGCCGGCCGGCAGGATGACCGAGCCGCTTTGAATGTCGGCGCCTTGCGCGGTGATCCATTCGCCGGGCCGGGGGCTGTGCAAAATAGTGACCTCATCGCCGTCGGCTTCCGTTTGCTCCTGCATCACGACGGCGTCGGCACCCGGAGGCACGGTGGCTCCGGTGAAAATGCGGGCTGCCGTACCGGGCTTCAGCGGCTCGGGCGCGTGGCCGGCCGGGATGCGTTGCGACACCGAGAGACGGCGGTTGCCGTGCGTCGTCACGTCGGCGGCATGGATCGCGTAGCCGTCCATTGAACTGGTGTTCATTGGCGGGACGTCGAGCGGCGAGACGACATCCGCCGCGAGCACGCGGCCTGATGCTTCGAGCGTCGGAATGAATTCGCTGCCGATGACCGGGCTCGCAGCGCTGAGCAGGGTCGCCAATGCGTCGGCGGTGGCGAGCATCGGAGCGCGGGGCGTGGGTGTGGACATCTGGGGTTCGAAGCCGCAGGTTAAAAGAACATTGTAGCGGCCGAAGGCAGGGCCTTGTCACGCCCGCTCTTATCAGAGGGTTTCGCAGCACGCGGCGGAGTTCTGAGGCGCTCGCCGCAGCGAGTGCGGCAAGCGCGACCCGACCGGCGGCCCGGCTTCATTACTACCGGCGCGGGATGTCACGTGGGCCGCTGGCCCGCGTGACAGTCTCACTTACGCGCTGGTGTTCGCCACGATGAAGTCCTTCACGCGCTGTGCGTCGGCAGGCAGCACTTCAAAACGCTGCGGCAGCGACTCGAGCCCTGTGAACGCGGCCGGACGCTCCGGCTCGCGCAACAGCGCTTCGCGAATCGTCTCGCCGAACTTGATCGGCTGCGCCGTCTCCAGCACGATCATCGGCACGCCGGGTTGCAGATGTTCGCGCGCCACCTTCAGGCCGTCTGCCGTATGCGTGTCGATCATCGTGTCATAGCGCTGGAAGACGTCGCGAATCGCTTCAACGCGGTCGTCGTGGCTGCTGCGGCCCGACACGAAGCCGAACTCCTTCACACGAGCGAAATCGCCGCTCGCCGCGAGGTCGAAACCGCCCTTTTCCTCGACGTCGCGGAACAATTGCAGCACTCGCGCCGGATCACGGCCGAGCAGATCGAACACGAAACGTTCGAAGTTCGACGCCTTCGAAATGTCCATGCTCGGGCTGCTCGTGTGATACGTCTCCGCGGCTTTGCGCACGCGGTAGATGCCGGTGCGGAAAAATTCGTCGAGCACGTCGTTTTCGTTCGTGGCGACCACGAGTTTTTCGATCGGCAGCCCCATCATGCGCGCGATGTGCCCCGCGCACACGTTGCCGAAATTGCCCGACGGCACCGTGAACGACACGCGCTCGTCGTTGCTCTTCGTCGCGGCGAAATAGCCCTTGAAGTAATAAACGACCTGCGCAACGACGCGCGCCCAGTTGATCGAATTGACCGTGCCGATCTTGTACTTCGACTTGAACGCGTGGTCGTTCGAAACGGCTTTGACGATGTCCTGGCAATCGTCGAACACACCTTCGACCGCGAGGTTGAAAATGTTCGGGTCTTGCAGGCTGTACATCTGAGCGGTCTGGAACGCGCTCATTTTCTTGTGCGGCGACAGCATGAAGACGCGAATGCCCTGCTTGCCGCGCATCGCGTATTCGGCGGCGCTGCCTGTGTCGCCCGACGTCGCGCCGAGAATGTTCAGCGTTTCGCCGTGTTTTGCAAGCGCATATTCGAACAGGTTGCCGATCAACTGCATCGCCATGTCTTTGAACGCGAGCGTGGGACCGTTCGACAGCTCCAGCAGCGACAGCGGCGCGCCGTTCTCCACGCCGAGTGTTTTCAGCGGCGTGATCTGCTCCGCGCCTTCGTCGTCGCGCACGTTGCAATACGTTTGCGCCGTGTAGGTCTTCCGGGTCAGCGCGCGCAGGTCTTCAGCCGGAATGTCGTCGCTGAACTTCGACAATATTTCAAAGGCGAGGTCCGCATACGGCAGCGTGCGCCAACGCGCGAGTTCGTCGGCGCTGACGCGCGGGTATTCGGCCGGCAGATACAGCCCGCCGTCTTTTGCGAGACCGCCGAGCAAAATGTCGGAAAAAGTGTGGCGCTCGCCGGCTCCGGCGCCGCGCGTGGAGAGGTAGTTCATAGTTCGGCCTAGTTCAGCGCTTCCATGCGCAGCTTCGTGACTTGCGAGACGACGGTCTGCAACGCTTCGATCGACCTGATCGCCGCATTGACATTTTTTTCAACCGTTTCGTGCGTGATCAAAATGATGTCGGTCTCGCCCTTGCCGTTTGCATCGACGTGCTCCGATTCCTTTTGCAGGAGCGCGTCGATCGAAATGCCGGTGTCGGCCAGAATGCGCGTGATGTCGGCCAGCACGCCCGTCACGTCCGCGACCCGCAAACGCAGGTAGTAGCCGCTCGTCACTTCGTCGATCGGCAGAATCGGGGTGCTCGACAGGCGATCCGGCTGAAAAGCCAGATGCGGCACGCGATGCTCCGGGTCGGCCGTATGCAGGCGCGTCACGTCGACCAGATCGGCGACCACGGCGGACGCCGTCGGCTCCGCGCCCGCGCCCTTGCCGTAGTAAAGCGTGGTGCCGACTGCGTCGCCGTGCACGACGACCGCGTTCATCGCGCCTTCCACATTGGCGAGCAGGCGCTTTTCCGGAATCAGCGTGGGGTGCACGCGCAATTCAATGCCCTTGTCGGTGCGCCGCGCGATACCGAGCAGCTTGATCCGATACCCGAGTTCCTCGGCATATTTGATGTCGATTGCGGCGAGCTTGCTGATGCCCTCGACGTACGCGCGGTCGAACTGCACCGGCACGCCGAACGCGATCGCGCTCATGATCGTCGCCTTGTGCGCGGCGTCCACGCCTTCGATGTCGAAGGTCGGATCGGCTTCGGCGTAACCCAGTTCCTGCGCGGCCTTCAGCGCGGTCGCGAAGTCGAGCCCGCGGTCGCGCATTTCCGAAAGAATGTAGTTCGTCGTGCCGTTGATGATGCCCGCGATGTACTGGATGCGATTGGCCGTGAGCCCTTCGCGCAGCGCCTTGATGATCGGGATGCCGCCCGCCACCGCCGCCTCGAACGCGACCATCACGCCATTGGCATGCGCCGCTTCGAAGATTTCCGTGCCGTGCACCGCGAGCAGCGCCTTGTTGGCCGTGACCACGTGCTTGCGGTTCTTGATTGCGCGCAAAACCAGGTCTCGCGCCACGCCCGTGCCGCCGATCATTTCGGCGACGATGTCGATCGAAGGATCGTCGACCACCGCGTTGAAGTCGTCGGTGAGCGCCACGCTCGCCGCGTCAGCGCCCAGCGCCGCGGTCGCCTTCGCCGGATTGCGCACTGCAATGCGCGACACCTCGATGCCGCGGCCGGCCCGGCGTTTGATTTCTTCCTGATTGCGGCGCAGTACCGTGAAGGTGCCGCTGCCTACCGTGCCGAAGCCCAGCAGTCCAACTTTGATCGGTTCCATGCAGCGTGTTTTCGAGTAAATGTTTAAAAAGTGCCCCCAACCCTGGCGCTTCGCGCCAGGCCCCGAGGGGGTGAGAAAGCTCGGGCGGCCCGGCGCTTCTCACGAGGAAACGGGTGTCGGATGCAATGCGCCGCCGAAGCGCGAGTCGCCTATTGTGCGCTATGCCGTGTGACGTTTGCGATAACCGTCCAGAAAACGCGCGATCCGGTTGATGGAATCCGCGAGGTCGTCGACATTCGGCAGGAACACGACGCGGAAATGATCCGGCGTTTTCCAGTTGAAGCCGGTGCCCTGCACCAGCAGCACGCGCTCTTCCAGCAACAGATCGAGGATGAACTGCTGGTCGTTCTGGATCGGATAAACCTTGGGGTCGAGGCGCGGGAACATGTAGAGCGCCGCTTCCGGCTTCACGCAACTCACGCCGGGGATCGACGTGAGCATGTCGTACGCGAGCTCGCGCTGTTTGTAGAGGCGCCCGCTCGGCACGATCAGGTCGTTGATGCTCTGATAGCCGCCGAGTGCGGTCTGGATCGCGTACTGGCCGGGCACGTTCGGGCACAGGCGCATGGACGCGAGAATGCCGAGTCCTTCGAAGTAGTCTTTCGCGCTGCGGCGGTTCTCGCCGGTCAGGCCCGAAATGAACATCCAGCCCGCGCGGTAGCCGCAGGAGCGGTAGCTCTTCGACAGGCTGTTGAACGTGACCGTCAGCACGTCTTCGGAGAGCGCCGCCATCGACGTATGCTTCTTGCCGTCGTAGACGATCTTGTCGTAGACCTCGTCGGCGAAGATCACGAGGCCGTGCTGACGCGCTATCTCGATCAGGCCCAGCAGCAGTTCGTCCGAGTACAGCGCACCCGTCGGATTGTTCGGGTTGATGACGACGAGCGCGCGCGTGTTCGGCGTGATTTTCGCGCGGATGTCGTCGAGGTCGGGCATCCAGCGGTTCCCTTCATCGCAGATGTAGTGCACCGGCGTGCCGCCCGCGAGGCTCACGCCGGCCGTCCACAGCGGATAGTCGGGCGCGGGCAGCAGCACTTCGTCGCCGTCGTTCAGGAGCCCCTGCAACGCCATCACGATCAGCTCCGAGGCGCCGTTGCCGATGTAGATGTCATCCAGCTCGACGCCGTGTACGCCCTTTTGCTGCGTGTAATGCATGATCGCCTTGCGCGCGGCAAACACACCCTTGGAGTCGGAGTAGCCGGACGAGCCCGGCAGATTCAGGATCATGTCCTGAATGATTTCGTCGGGCGCCTCGAAACCGAACGGCGCGAGATTGCCGATGTTCAGCTTGATGATGCGGTGACCTTCTTCTTCGAGCCGCTTTGCGTGTTCGAGGACGGGCCCGCGAATGTCATAGCAGACATTCAACAACTTGTTGGATTTGAGAATCGGTTTCACGGCGGGCACTTCATCCTGGTTAATTGGCTTGGAGCCTCGGGCCTGCAGCTTCGGGCAAACGGGCACGGGCACCGGTAAACAACTGAACGCCCCGGGCCGGGTTCGCGGATAGGGGCAAACGGGCGCGGCCGGCGCGGGTCGGGCCGCCCTGCGCGGCCACTTCCGGCGGTTCTGTGCAGAGTCCGGTCGGAGCCCTTTGCGGCGGATTGCGCCGATGCACCAGCGAGACCGGCTAAAGCAGGCTAAAGCGCAGGCTTAAGCGGAACAAAAGCGGACGAAAGCGGGCAAAACCAGGGGGCGTGGCCGATAGACCCACCCCGGATCGTCAGCGCGGCTTGTGGCAGCGCTTGGCGAGAGGCGCCGCTGGGCGGCTGTAGGGTAGCCCCCTTTCCTCTTGGAAAAGGGGCCCCCTTGGAACTGTACGTGCGGCTTTCACCGCATACAGCTCGAGCCTACAAACAATGCTTCGTTCAAAACGGAGCCGGCTTCGTTACGACGAGTTTACCAGCGTGCACCTGCTGATGGCAGTGCGGGTGAAGCAATACACGATTGGACAATGCGTCCGACCCGCCATGCATCCGATACTCCAGATGATGATCGTGCCAGCCGGTGTCATCCGTCAGTGCACAGCCACAGTGCGCACACAACCCGCGCTGTGACATGTATAGCGTCGCCCATTGCTTCCGGTAACGCACCGACTCCCACATGCGTTCCTGACGCAACTGCTCGCCATACTGCTCCCATATCGGATCAAAGGGATGGTAGTCCCCCTTCACCTTCTTGTGCCGTTTGATAACCGTACCGTTGATCTGATACAGCTCGAACAGTCCCTTGCTACCGTCTTTCCAGACCACGGGAGCGGCAAAGACCCACTGTCGTTCACCAACGGAGCGGAAGTACTTCTGTCCCACCCAGCGGGCGTTCTTCTGCGGGTGCCGCCTCTTCGACCACCACCAGAGTCTCCGGAAAACCAGATACTCCATGCGGTTGTACGTCTGCTTGGCTACTACGGGGCTGTGATACTGCGCCCAGCCCCGCAGCATTGGGTTCAGCAGCCGGATCAGATCCTCCTGCCTAACCGTCTTGTTGCCGCTGATCGTTTCCGACACCTTGCGATAGAACGTCTGCACGTTCTTCTTGCTCGGCTTGATGAGCAGCTTCCCCGAATACTTCCGGAAATTCCACCCAAGGAAATCGAAACCTTCGTCAATGTGGACGATCCGCGTTTTCTCCTCCGACAGTCGCAGCCCCCGAACAGCAAGGAACGCTTCCACCCAAGGCTTGATCTCGCTCTCCAGCAGCTCTTTCGAGTCACCTGTGATCACGAAATCATCCGCGTATCGCACCACATTCACTTTCAGCTTCTTGGCTTTTGCGATTCCCAACTTCGCACCGAGGTACGAAACCAGTTCCCGTTCCAGCCCGTTCAGCGTCACGTTAGCCAGCGTCGGGGAGATAATCCCTCCCTGCGGCGTACCGGCCTCAGTCGCCTGTAGCTGCCCCTTGTAAATCAGGCCAGCCTTCAACCACTTCCGGAGGATCGCTCTGTCCATCGGGACATTTGCGATCAGCCAGTCGTGATTGATCCAGTCAAAACAGCCTTTGATATCCGCTTCCAGCACCCATCGGGCAGAGCCCTTCTGAGACATGGCGACGAATATCTGCGACATGGCGTCGGCTGTCGAACGATTGAGCCGGAACCCATAGGAGTTCGGATCACTCGTCGATTCCGATACCGGCTCCAGTGCCAGCAGATACAGGGCCTGCATCGCCCTGTCCCGCATGGTCGGAATGCCCAGAGGGCGCTCCTTCCCATTAGCCTTGGGGATAAAGACTCTCCTTAATGGCAGAGGCTTGTATCCACGCCGCTTCAACCGGCCGATGGCTGCCCATCGGCTCTCAGGCGAGTCCCATAGTTCACGATCGACTCCAGCCGTTCGCGCACCCTGGTTCTGCGTAACACGTCGTACCGCGTACAGCTTTGCGGACAACGTGCGGGTCAGCATCCGTTGCAAGGATTTCACCCTGCGCCAGTCACCTTCCCGCGTCGCCTTCGCAATTCGAATCTGCATCCCTCTCACGTTCCGTTCGACTCGACGCCAATCTACGGCGTACCAGTTGTCAGGCACGTGGGAAAGCGCAGATCCATCCTTTCGGACAGATACTTTCATGCTGCTCTCCTACCTTGGGTTGATCATTCCCGCAGAAGAAGGCGCATCTCCCCCAGCGGGGCAGATACACCCCGCTGGGGAACAACAGTTGAACAAGTATGGGCGCATGCGCCCATACGTCATCCATTTACTACGCACGGACGAAAACGCCCGTGTCTCACCAAGTCATAAGGTCTGTCAGCCATCTTGCGACGGTAGACCAGACGGAAGTCTGCCCGCTTTCGCGTGGGGTAATGTCTCAACCCCTATCCGGACCATTACAGCCCAGCATTCGCTTTTTCCGTCCTCCCATACCCGCACCGTCAACAGCGTTCCTTGCGGTCCGCCTGCCTGCAATACTCCGCAGGCAACGATACGGGCTTACCGCGTTCCCGGCATGTCACACGACTGACGTAGGTTCTGCCTATTCCCCGACGGTCCAACGACGACGCAATCCGACCTTCTAGCGGATTGACCGACCGCTCACCTTTTGGTTAGTGCCTATCAGCAGCTTTGGCACTGCATTATTAACGAGGTTTATCAGCAGTTCACTTACATTAACCTTATCAGTCAGCCTAGCTCCTCGACCCCATTGCTGCTAGGAGTCTCCGGATGACCACCTCACGGCAATCATCCGCCCAAAACCATCGGGGGCTACATTGTCAGAGAAGCTTCACACCCCACCGTCACCAGTGACGCATGTCCTCCTAGGCTACTGCTGGTCGCACAGCAGGTTCTCTACCTCGCAGGGGTACCCTCCTGAGAGGTTGAACAATGACAAACCGAGCTTGCGCTCGACCGACCCTGAAATCACATACTCCAATCCGCTTTGTTAGCGGAGTCGAAGCCGCTAACAGGCGGAACCTGACGGTAATCAGGTCAATGCAATTACGCACAAGAGTCCGAGGACTCCAGCGCGTCTAAGGCTACGATTCCAAGCCAGACAAGCACCCAGTTTCGTTTGCTACACAAGGGGTGGCCACAAGGTGCCACCAATGGGACGGCTTTCGCCGTCCAGTCGATGCGACTCGCGTCGCACAAAAAGTTATAATTTAGCGGATTTTGGCCGACTTCCGCAATGCACCAACCGTAACGGGACCACAACGCACCGGGACGGAACCGCAACGGGAGCTTTTTCGGCCCTTTCGTGTCCCACCGCGTCTGACCGCCCCGCTCGTGCTTGCCGCGACCAGGCCGCCAACACGCATGATGTCTCGCGACGACTTCGGAAAACGAATTTGAAATTACATCAGGATTCCAGCGGCGCCCTCAATACCGTGACCGGTTACGGCGACGGCTATGTCGAAATCAATCTGGTGCGTCATTCCGGCAGCCTCCTCGTGCTTCCGGAAGCGCCTGTCATTCCCTGGCCTGTCTCGTCCTTCGAGCAACTGAGCCCCGAGCTTTTCTCGATGCTGGTCGAGCCCGCGCCCGAAGTGGTGATCTTCGGCAGCGGCGAGCGGCTGCGGTTTCCGCACCCGCGCCTGACTGCCGCGCTTACCGCCAAACGCATCGGCGTCGAAACGATGGACTTCAAGGCCGCCTGCCGCACGTACAACATCTTGATGGCCGAGGGCCGCAAGGTCGCGGCCGCGCTGCTGATCGAGGGCTAGCGGGTCTGGCAATCGGTGCGCCGACGCCGTATCTGTTGCGTCGGCGGCCTTGGTCCACCGCTGCGGCCCGAATTGGTCGGATGCGTTCAGCCAGCGTTGCTGTCGTGGCCCGGAGTGCTGTGGCGACAGCGCTGCTCCAACCGCGCTGGCAGAGCATCTGACGCCAAATGCAGCAGCCCCGCCCTCGCCGGGTCACGGACGATCACGTACACTGCGCGCCATCTATGCGAAGCCGGCGGTCCGGAGATCAGCGATTTTGGCTCCCGTCACTGCCGCTGCGCGGGCCGCTCAGTTCGCCGTGGCAGCGGCCAAGGCCTGTTCGTCGCGCGCGCCGGGTGCCGGGTGCCGGACGGCGCACGCAGCAGCGCGCGAAATGCGCCGGCACGTTGACGGGCCATAAGGCCTGGCGCGAGCCAAGGCACAGCAGCACAGCAGCAGGCCGCGAAGTCCGGGCCTGCCGCCCATTCCGAATAACAACGCAGCGCCGCGCATGCGGCGTCGCCAGAAAGGTTTAAATCGATGAACGATACGCCGTCGAGGCTACCGCTCAACCGCACCGCGATTCTGCTGCTGGTGCTGGCCCTTGCAGTGATCTGGTTCGTGCCGCTCGGGTGGCGCCATCTGCTGCCAAGCGATGAAGGCCGCTACGCCGAAATGGCGCGGGAAATGTTCGTGACCGGCGACTGGATCACGCCGCGCTACAACGGCTACAAGTACTTCGAGAAGCCGCCGCTGCAAACGTGGGCGAACGCGCTCACATTCGCGTGGTTCGGCATCGGCGAATGGCAGGCGCGGCTCTACACGGCGCTCACCGGATTTGCCGGCGTGCTGCTGATCGGCTTCACGGGCGCGCGCGTGTTCAATGCGGCGACCGGCGTGTTCGCAGCGCTGGTGCTCGCGACGTCGCCCTACTGGAATCTGATGGGCCACTTCAACACGCTCGACATGGGCCTGTCGTTCTGGATGGAACTCACGCTGTGCGCATTGCTGCTCGCTCAGCGCCCGAATCTCGAGACCGCCCGTGTGCGCGGCTGGATGTGGCTGTGCTGGGGTTCGATGGCGTTTGCCGTATTGTCGAAGGGCCTCGTCGGCGTCATTCTGCCGGGCGCCGTGCTGGTGATCTACACGCTGGTCGCGCGCGACTGGGCGGTGTGGAAGCGCCTGCATCTGATCGGCGGCCTCATCGTCTTCTTCGCGATCGTCACGCCGTGGTTCGTGCTGGTGCAGCAGCGCAATCCCGAGTTCCTCAACTTCTTTTTCATCGTTCAGCAGTTCAAGCGCTATCTGACGCCCGAGCAGAACCGCCCGGGGCCGTTCTACTATTTCGTGCCGGTGCTGATCGTCGGCTTCCTGCCCTGGCTCTCGGTGGTACTGCAGAGTGTGCGTCACGCGTGGCGCCTGCCGCGCCAGCCGAATGGCTTCGCGCCTGTCACGATGATGCTGGTCTGGACCGGCTTCATCTTCCTCTTCTTCAGCGCGTCGCATTCCAAGCTGCTCTCGTACACGCTGCCGATCGCGCCGCCCATCGCGCTGCTGATCGGAATGTACCTGCCGCTCGTCACGCGGGACCAGTGGCGCCGTCATCTCGCCGGCTACGCACTATTTCTCGTAGTCGCTGCATTCGCCGCACTGTTTCTGCCGCGCTTCGGCAGTCAGCGCAATCCCGCCGAACTGTACGCGCAGTACCGCACGTGGGTACTGGCCGCGCTTGCCGTCGCGTTCGTGCTGACGCTCGCCGCACTGTGGTTCAATCGCCGCAGCCGCGCTGGCAGCCTCGGCACGATCGCGAGTTTTGGCGCGGCGTGGCTGTTGCTCGGCACGATCGCCGGCATCGGTCACGACGTGTTCGGCCGCCTCAGTTCCGGCGCACCGCTCGCGCCCGCGATCAAGGCGCAGATGGCGAAGTTGCCGGCCGACACGCCGTTCTACTCGGTCGGCGTGCTCGACCACACGCTGCCGTTCTACATCGGCCATACGATGACGATGGTCGAACATCCCGACGAACTGGCGTTCGGCGTGTCGGTGGAACCGCAGAAATGGCTGCCGTCCGTCGACGCATGGGTCGAGCGCTGGAAGGCCGACCGCTACGCACTCGCATTGATTCCGCCGTCCACTTACGAGCGGCTCCTAAAAGAAGGCCTGCCGATGCAGGTCGTTGCGCAGGACTCGCGGCGCGTCGTCGTAATGAAGCCGCTCGCAGCGGACGCGGTGGCCGCGCCGGTGGAAAAAACCCAGCAGTGACCCCATATCAGGACCTGAACGACCGATGAACCCCATTTCCCTCTTTTGCATTCTCGCCGGCGTCGCGTTGAACGCCGGTGCGCAGTTGCTGCTCAAAGCCGGAACGAATGCGGTTGGACACTTCGAATTCACCCGTGCGAACATCGTGCCGATCGCCTTTCGCATTGCGACGCAGCCGCCGATCATCGGCGGTGTGGCCTGCTATGTGATCAGCCTGGCCGTCTGGATTGTCGGGCTGTCGCGCGTGGATGTGTCGATTGCCTATCCGATGCTGTCGCTCGGCTATGTCGTCAACGCTTTCGCCGCGTGGTATCTGTTCGGCGAGGTGCTGTCGGTGCAGAAACTGGTCGGCATCGGCGTCATTCTGGTGGGCGTGGTAATAGTCGCGCGCAGCTAGCGCACCACGAACCAGGCGCAACAAAGCTGCCGCAAAGATAGCGTAAGCCGGCATCCGAACCGGCTAAGCAAAACGTAAGGTTGATCGCGGTATGCTCCGCGGTTTGCACCCTTTTTAGCCTTGGCCCGGATTTGCGCGTAGTGTGTCTTCACCGCGCCTCTTCAGGCCGCGGCCCTTTCGATCGAGCGAAGTATTCATGACCCAGTCAACCGTTCCGCCTCTGCCGTTCTTGCCGTTCGTCAAGCCGGAGATCGATGAAGAAACGATCCGCGGGGTAGCCGACGTTCTACGCTCGGGCTGGATCACCACCGGCCCGCAGAACCAGAAGTTCGAGGCGGCGCTCTCTGAATTCTGCGGCGGCCGTCCCGTGCGCACGTTCAACTCCGGTACGGCGACGCTCGAGATCGGACTGCGCATTGCCGGCGTGGGCGAAGGCGACGAAGTGATCACGACGCCCGCCTCGTGGGTGTCGACCAGCAACGTCATCTACGAAGTCGGCGCGACGCCGGTGTTCGCCGACATCGATCCGGTCACGCGCAACATCGACCTCGACAAGCTCGAGAAGGCCATCACGCCGCGCACCAAGGCGCTGATTCCGGTGTATCTGTCCGGCCTGCCCGTCGACATGGACCGCCTGTATGCGATTGCGCGCGAGCACAAACTGCGTGTGGTGGAAGACGCCGCGCAGGCGTTCGGCTCGACGTGGAACGGCAAGCGCATCGGCGCGATCGGCGACATGGTCTCGTTCAGCTTCCACGCGAACAAGAACCTCACGTCGATAGAAGGCGGCGCACTGGTACTGAACAACGAGGACGAAGCCGTCCTCGCACAAAAATACCGGCTGCAGGGCATCACCCGCACGGGCTTCGACGGCATGGACTGCGACGTGCTCGGCGGCAAATACAACCTGACGGACGTCGCCGCGCGCGTGGGCCTCGGTCAGTTGCCGCATCTCGAACGCTTCCTCGCGCAACGAAGGAAACTGGCGCGCGCATACTTCGCCGGCTTTGAGGGCGGCGCGGCACTGAAGCTGGGCGTTGGATTGCCTTTCGCCGACTTCGAGAACAGCAACTGGCACATGTTCCAGATCACATTGCCGCTGGACAAGCTTTCGATCGACCGCGCCGGTTTCATGGGCCAGTTAAAGGAACGGGGCATCGGTTCCGGCGTGCACTATCCGGCCATTCATCTGTTCTCCCTGTACCGCGCGCGCGGCTTCAAGGAAGGCATGTTCCCGCACGCCGAGCGTTTCGGCGCGACGAACGTCACGTTGCCGCTCTTCACACTGATGAACGAAGGCGACGTAGAGCGCGTGTGCCGCGCGGTCAATGAAATTTGCGAACAATACGGAAAATAAGCGGAAATGATTTATACGGAACAACGTGCCGTCGCACCGGAAGTGTCGATCATCATTCCGGTGTACAACGAGGAAGCCGGGCTTGCGGCGCTATTCGCGCGGCTTTATCCGGCGCTCGACGCGCTCGGCACGTCTTATGAAGTGATCTTCATCAACGACGGCAGCCGCGACAAATCCGCCGCGCTGCTCGCCGAGCAGTTCCGCGCGCGCCCCGACACGACCCGCGTCATCCTGCTGAACGGCAACTACGGGCAGCACATGGCGATTCTCGCGGGCTTCGAACAGTCGCGCGGCGAGATCGTCATTACGCTCGACGCCGACCTGCAAAACCCGCCGGAAGAAATCGGCAAGCTGGTCAACAAGATGCGCGAAGGTTTCGACTACGTCGGCACGATTCGCCTGCAACGTCAGGACAGCTTGTGGCGCCGCAAGGCTTCGCGCGTGATGAACCGGCTGCGCGAGCGCATCACGCGCATCAAGATGACCGATCAGGGCTGCATGCTGCGCGCGTACAGCCGCCACATCATCGACACGATCAATCGCTGCGGCGAAATCAACACGTTCATTCCGGCGCTTGCGTACACCTTCGCGCAGAATCCCGTCGAGATCGAAGTCGCGCACGAGGAGCGCTTTGCCGGCGAATCGAAGTACTCGCTCTATTCGCTGATCCGCCTGAATTTCGACCTCGTGACCGGCTTCTCGGTCGTGCCGCTGCAGTGGCTGTCATTCATCGGCGTGATCCTGTCGCTCGGCTCCGCGGCATTGTTCGTGCTGCTGCTAATCCGGCGATTCATCATCGGGGCGGAAGTTCAGGGTGTGTTCACGCTCTTCGCCATTACGTTCTTCCTGCTCGGCGTGATCATCTTCGCGCTCGGCCTGCTCGGCGAATATATCGGCCGGATCTATCAACAGGTGCGCGCGCGTCCGCGCTATCTGGTGCAGACCATTCTCGAACAGCGCGACGGCGCGGCCGTGGTTGACATGCCGCGTCAAACCGTCGTGCAGGCAATTCAACCGGCGCCGCTCGCCGACCATCAAGGCGAGGGCCCGAACCGATGAAACCGCGCGCCGTCGTATTCGCGTATCACAACGTCGGCGTGCGCTGCCTGCAGGTACTGCTCGCGCGCGGCGTCGACGTGGCGCTCGTCGTCACACACGAAGACAGCCCTACGGAAAACATCTGGTTCGGCAGCGTGGCGACGGTCGCGGCCGAGCACGGCATTCCTGTGGTCACGCCCGCAGACCCGAAGAGTCCCGAATTGCGAGCGGCCGTCAGCGCGGCACATCCCGACTTCATCTTCTCGTTCTACTACCGCCACATGCTGCCGGTCGACCTGCTCGCGCTCGCCGCGCGCGGGGCTTACAACATGCATGGCTCGCTACTGCCGAAGTACCGCGGCCGCGTGCCCACCAACTGGGCGGTGCTGCACGGTGAAACCGAAACCGGCGCGACGCTGCACGAAATGGCCGCGAAGCCTGACGCCGGCGCAATCATCGCGCAAACGCCGGTGCCGATTCTGCCCGACGACACCGCGGCGCAAGTGTTCGACAAAGTCACGGTGGCCGCGGAACAGACGCTGTGGCGCGTCCTGCCCGCGTTGCTCGCCGGCGAAGCGCCGCATCTGCCGAACGATCTCTCGCACGGCAGCTACTACGGCGGGCGCAAGCCGGAGGACGGCCGCATCGACTGGACACAGCCGGCTCAACAGGTCTACAACCTGATCCGCGCAGTCGCGCCACCCTATCCCGGCGCGTTCACCGACATCGACGGCCGGCGTTTCGTCGTCGCGCGCGCGCGGCTCGCGGCGCCGGGCGCGCTTCGCCCGGATTTGCCGCCGGGCCTGCACGTAGGCGATAATGGCGTTTTCGCGATATGCGGCGACGGTCGCGCGATCGCCATCCACGAATTGCGGCATCAGCACGACGGCACTGAAACCGTCGTCACTCCGGCCACATTCGCCCAGCTCATTCAAACTCCCCGACATTTATGAAGAAAGTCCTGATCCTGGGTGTGAACGGCTTCATCGGCCATCACCTGTCCAAACGCATTCTCGAAACGACCGATTGGGAAGTCTTCGGAATGGACATGCAGACCGAACGTCTGGGCGATCTCATCAATCATGAGCGGATGCACTTTTTCGAAGGCGACATCACGATCAACAAGGAGTGGGTCGAGTATCACGTCAAGAAGTGCGATGTGATTCTGCCGCTGGTCGCGATCGCCACGCCGGCCACCTACGTGAAGCAGCCGCTGCGCGTGTTCGAACTCGACTTCGAAGCGAACCTGCCGATCGTGCGTTCGGCGGTCAAGTACGGCAAGCATCTGGTATTTCCGTCAACCTCCGAGGTCTACGGCATGTGCACGGACGAGCAATTCGATCCGGAAGAATCGCAACTGTCGTACGGCCCCATCAACAAGCCGCGCTGGATCTACGCGTGCTCGAAGCAGTTGATGGACCGCGTGATCTGGGGCTACGGCATGGAAGGTTTGAACTTCACGCTGTTCCGTCCGTTCAACTGGATCGGCCCGGGCCTCGACTCGATCTACACGCCGAAGGAAGGCAGCTCGCGCGTGGTCACGCAGTTCCTCGGCCACATCGTGCGGGGCGAGAACATCAGCCTCGTCGACGGCGGCGCACAAAAGCGCGCGTTCACGGATATCGACGACGGCATCGGCGCGCTGATGAAGATCATCGAGAACAAAGACGGCGTCGCAACGGGCAAGATCTACAACATCGGCAACCCGACCAATAACTTCTCGGTGCGTGAACTCGCGCACAAGATGCTGACGCTCGCCGCGGAATTTCCGGAATACGCGGACACCGCGAAAAAAGTCCAGCTGGTCGAAACGTCGTCGGGCGCGTATTACGGCGCCGGCTATCAGGACGTACAGAATCGCGTGCCGAAGATCGACAATACGATGCAGGAACTCGGCTGGGCGCCGAAGTCCACCTTCGACGAAGCGCTGCGCAAGATTTTCGAAGCGTATCGCGGCCACGTCGGCGAAGCACGCGCGCTCGTCGAACAGCAGTAAGGGCTGATCCTTGGCCCGAATCGTCCTGAAGATCGACGTCGACACGCTGCGCGGCACACGCGAAGGCGTGCCGAATCTCGCGCGTATTTTCGACCGCTTCAAGGCGCGCGCCACTTTCCTCTTCAGCCTCGGCCCCGACCACACAGGTTGGGCGATGCGCCGCGTGCTGCGGCCGGGCTTTTTGCAGAAGGTGTCGCGCACGTCGGTGGTCGAGCACTACGGGCTCAAGCAGTTGATGTACGGCGTGCTACTGCCGGGGCCGGACATTGGCGCCAAGGCGGCGGCGGAAATGCGGGCGATCCACGAAGCCGGATTCGAGTGCGGCATTCACACTTGGGATCACGTGTACTGGCAGGACAACGTGCGCTCGAAAGATCGCGCGTGGACGTCGGCGCAAATGCAGAAAAGCCACGACCGTTTCATCGAAATCTTCGGTGCGCCGCCCGTCACGCACGGCGCGGCCGGCTGGCAGATGAACGGCCATGCATTCGAGCAGATCGACGCGTGGGGCATGCACTACGCGTCCGACGGCCGGGGTCATTCGCCGTATTTCCCTGTGGTCGACGGAAGAACGCTCGCACATGTGCAGATGCCGACCACGCTGCCCACGCTGGACGAAGTACTCGGCGTGGACGGCGTGGACGAACACAACGTCGCGGCCTTCATGCTGAAGCACACGGAAACGAACCCGCACGATCAGGTGTTCACGCTGCACGCGGAACTCGAGGGTCAGAAGCTCGCGCCGATCTTTGAACAGCTGCTGGAAGGCTGGCGTGCACAAGGCCACACGTTTGCGACCATGGGCGACTACTACGCCACGCTGGACCGCGGCGCGCTGCCATCGTACCCTGTTACGTGGGGCGAAATTCCAGGGCGCTCCGGCGAGCTGATCGTCCAGCCGTGACTGGCCGCCCGGCATGCTGAATTCACGCAGCCATTGAGTGGCTGTCCGGCAGCCCGTCCTGACGACCCAACCGCCACGCGAGAACATGCGCGCACCGGTAGCCCCTTCCCCCAACTCGATGCCAGGCCGACGCCGCCTTGTCGGATTCACACCGCGCCGCCGCCTATAACAACCGGAGAACCTCGTGTCCATCGCAGTCGACCAACCCATCCCCGACTTCACCGCTCCCGCCACCGGAGGCGAGATCACGCTGTCCAAACTGCGGGGCAAGAAGGTGGTGCTGTATTTCTATCCGAAGGACAACACGCCCGGCTGCACGACCGAGGGTCTGCAGTTCCGCGATCTCTATCCGAAGTTCAAGAAGGCCGGCGCGGAAATCATCGGCGTGTCGCGCGACAGCCTGCGCTCGCATGACAACTTCAAGGCAAAGCTCGAATTGCCCTTCCCGCTAATCTCGGACCCGGAAGAAAAGCTGTGCGCGCTCTTCAACGTCATCAAAATGAAGAAAATGTATGGCAAAGAAGTACGGGGAATCGAGCGCTCCACGTTTCTCATCGATAGTGACGGAGTGCTGCGCAAGGAGTGGCGCGGCGTGAAAGTGCCCGGGCATGTCGACGAGATTCTGGAGGCTGTACAAGCGCTTTGAGGCGCGTTATATTGGGTTGCAATGAGTGCCTGTCCACCCCAAAATTTTCGTCGCTGCGCCACATTCGACGGCTGCTTTGCCGGATTCATCGGGTCCGTCGGAGTCGTCAGGCGCAATGCGAACACCGTAGGCGAGCCGCTTGCCCCGTACGCCGGGGCGGCGGCTTTTTTATTGCGCGCAGCCGTTCGTTCACTCGGCCGCGCGTTCATCGTTAAGGAGCCGATCGAAGACCAGGCGAACCGGCATCTCTAGACCGAATGCGCGCCTCCGGGCGCAAACTGCGTGCGCAACATCGGCACGGGCAGAATGCGACAGGCGGCGCACGATATGTGACCCGATTATTTCGAGGGAAACCATGCCTTTGCCTACCCCCCCCAGCAAGCTCGGCAATCTCCTGCCGCCTGACGAATACAAAGCCAAAGCCGCCACACCGGCGCGCTCCGCTTCGAAGAAACAGGCCGAAGGCGAATCCGCGGAGCCGGCCGATTACGGCCGCGCAAACGTCGCCACGCCCATGGCGCACGCTGCCAATGCCGCGACCACGTTGCGACCGGTGCCGGCATCGTCGGCGGCCGTAACGGGGACCGCAGCCGACGAGGCCGTTCAGGCACGCGGTGCGTCGGGCTCCGGGCGCAAGACGAGGCAAACCGCCGCGCTGCTGCAACCGGTTCCCGCTGCCCGTCCGCAAGCCGAACCCGCCGCGGAGCCTCAGCCGGCCGTCGCACGCACGCCGAGCGCCAAGCAGCCCACGGCGAGTACGCCGGCCGCCGCGCCTACCGCGCGCGGCACGAGTAAGAAACGCGGCACCGCCGCCGAGCCGGTCGAAGTCCAGAAGCTCTTCGTGCTGGATACGAACGTGCTGATGCACGACCCGAGCTGCCTGTTCCGTTTCGAGGAACACGACGTCTATCTGCCGATGATGACGTTGGAAGAACTCGACAACCATAAGAAAGGCATGTCGGAAGTCGCGCGCAATGCTCGCCAGGTGAGCCGCACGCTGGACGCACTGGTCGCGAACGCGGGCAACATGTCCGAGGGCATTTCGCTCGCGCGTCTGGGCAGCCGCGAGGCGTCCGGGCGTCTGTACTTCCAGACCAAGCTGACCGCGATCGAACCGGTTGAAGGTCTGCCGGAAGGCAAAGCTGATAACCAGATTCTCGGCGTCGTGCGGGCGTTGCAGCGCGACCGGATGGATCGCCAGGTCGTGCTGGTGTCGAAAGACATCAACATGCGCATCAAGGCGCATGCGCTCGGCCTGCCCGCCGAAGATTACTTCAACGACCAGGTGCTCGAGGACAGCGACCTGCTGTATTCGGGCATCCGCGCACTGCCGCAGGATTTCTGGACCAAGCACGCGAAGGGCATGGAGAGCTGGCAGGACACCAAGACGGGTACCACGTATTACCGTGTGACCGGTCCGCTGTGCCCGTCGATGCTCGTCAACGAATTCGTTTATCTCGAGCCGCAAAACGGCGAGCCGGCGTTCCACGCGCTGGTGCGCGAGTTGAACGGCAAGACAGCGCTGCTGCAAACGCTGCGTGACTATGGCCACCACAAAAACAACGTGTGGGGCATTACGGCGCGCAACCGCGAGCAGAACTTCGCGCTGAATCTGTTGATGAACCCCGAGATCGACTTCGTGACGCTGCTCGGCCAGGCCGGCACCGGCAAGACACTCGTTGCGCTCGCGGCGGGTCTCGCACAGGTGCTGGACGACAAGCGCTACAACGAGATCATCGTGACCCGCGCCACGGTGCCGGTTGGCGAAGACATCGGCTTTCTGCCCGGCACGGAAGAGGAAAAAATGCAGCCGTGGATGGGCGCATTCGACGACAACCTCGAAGTGCTGCAGAAAACCGACGACGCGGCCGGCGAATGGGGCCGTGCCGCGACTCAGGAACTGATCCGCTCGCGCCTGAAGATCAAGAGCATGAACTTCATGCGCGGACGGACGTTCGTCGACAAGTACCTCATCATCGACGAGGCGCAAAACCTGACGCCGAAGCAGATGAAAACGCTGGTCACCCGCGCGGGTCCCGGCACGAAGATCATCTGCCTCGGCAATATCGCGCAGATCGACACACCGTATCTGACGGAAGGCAGTTCGGGCCTGACGTACGTGGTCGACCGTTTCAAGGGTTGGGCGCACAGCGGCCATGTGACGCTCGCCCGCGGCGAACGCTCGCGCCTTGCCGATTACGCGTCCGAAATCCTTTAAGAATCAACTAGCTGGCTGGACTTCGGAGCCGCGCCCGGAACATTCCGGGCGCGGCTTTTTTATTGCCGCGGCGTCTTTGGTCAGCAACACTTAGCGCATTAACTTCAAGTAATTTGTCAAGACTTCTTGCCGCTTCCGCATTTCACCGGCTACCATCCGGACATCGTCCGTCTTTAAACGAGCGTTTACCGCTTTACTCTTTCATGCGCCGACTTGCGTTCTCGCTGCTGACCGTGTTGCTGCTCGCCGCCTGTGCCGGCGCGCCGCAGAAGACGTCGTCGCGCGGTTCGTCAGGTGCCAGTACCGTCGCAAACGGGGCGTACCGCGCGCCGCCACCGGGTTTCCCCAACTTCGTCGATCACAGCATTGGCCGCGAGGAAATTTCTATTCAGGCAATGAGCCTTGTCGGCGTACCCTACCGTTGGGGCGGCAACACGCCGGATAGCGGCTTTGATTGCAGCGGCCTGGTTCGCTATGTGGTGTCGCGCGCGGCGTCGGTGAATTTGCCCCGCACGACCGCCGATATGAGCGGACGCGGCGAATCGGTCGAACCGGACGAGATCGCGCCCGGCGATCTGATTTTTTTCAACACGACCGGTCGCGCGCACTCGCACGTGGGCATTTATGTGGGCAAGCTGCGCTTTGTCAACGCGCCGTCGACGGGCGGCACTGTGCGGCTCGATTATTTAACCAATCCCTATTGGGCGAAGCGCTTCGACGGCATTCGCCGCGTGGCTGGACCGGCCGCGAAGCCGGTGCCGTTCGACGCGCCTAGCTACCAGGCGGCAGCGCCGCAGACGGAGCGTGCGATAACACCAGCGGCCAGCACGGCAGATCGCAGTGGCGAGGCGCTGGCGGTGAACGCACCGTTGGCTGCGACTCGAGCAGTTTCCGCCTATTCGACCGGTTCATCGCCTTCCCAAGTAACGGCTCGTGCAGGCGCCGAGCCGCGCGCGTCATCGAATGCTGCGGCCGAGCCGGCCCTTGCGACTACCGCGGCAACGCGCGCGCCGCAGGCCGATCCCTTCGAACCCCCGCCGCCTGCTATGAGCGCGGCGCAGATTCAGGCGCGCGCAGCAGGCGCAGTGTCGCCGACGCCTGCTCTGTCGGCTCAGGCCAATGGGTATGACGGAGGCGCGAGCGCACCGGCTCAACGACAAGCCGATGCAGGTGCCCCGCCCGTTTCCCAAACGGCCACCGCGCGGGGAGCCGATGCAATCGACGCAGCCGCCGATGCGTTCGAGCCGCCACCGGCCTCTTCAGTCGCAGCACGTCAGGCACGCCAGGCGCGGCAGGCGGATGCGGCAGAACGCGCATCGGCCGATAACGGCAGCGTGCAGATCATGCGAGCCTCGACGGCCTCACGAGGCGTCGCTGCCCCATCGCAAACAAACGACGACCCGATCGCCAGGTTTGCCAACGGAAACTTCTAGCTAGCCGACCTACCTGGCGCGTGCGCTGTCACGCGTGCGCACGGTTGAGATGGCTATGGACCATTGGCATTGCGACGGGTCGCAAAGTGGCCGCAGTTTCTTCAAGACCGAGCAGTCGCTCGACTTACGCGCTCCCTCTTCCTCGACGTCGGCGAATACATGATCGCAGCCAGCGGCCCGCAGATAGTTCAGACGCGCCTCGGTGAAACACTGATACTTGCCGTGACGCGGGCTGGAACTCGACGTATTCAATCAGCCGCTCGGCACCATGCGATCCAGCGCCAATGCGTCCCGCTTCTATGACGCTAGTCGAATGACTCCCCAATCGGCTTCTCCATAATTCGTTATCCTGAATTAATAATCGCGGTCGACGAACAAGTCGCGTGGGCGAGGCGCGCGGACATTCTCATACATGAGATGGCGAGCCAAAGCCGCCCGAAGTTTTCACACCACACATCACGGCAATTTGACTCGTCCGATTTCCGCACTCACAAGCGCCGTCCGCAATCGCGGCTCGGCCAGCACAAGTTGGCCGCCGATCTGCTATCGTCATCGGTATTCTTCCGAACGGGTGGCGACAATGGATCTCGGGCTGAAAGACAAAGTGGTGCTGGTCACGGGCGGCAGCAAAGGAATCGGCTTTGCGTGTGCCCGGGCTTTCGCGCTGGAAGGTGCGAAGGTGGCAATCGTTTCGCGTGACCCAGCCAATCTGGCGCGCGCCTACGAACAGCTGAAGCAGGAAGGCTTGCATGTACATCGCACGCGCGCCGATCTGCATGAACCGCATAGCGCCGCCGACATCGTCGAGGAAGTGAGCACGGCCGTCGGCCCGATCGACGTGCTCGTCAACAGCGCCGGCGCGGCGCGGCGCTACGACCCCGAAACGCTCGATGCAGACGCGTTTCGCGCCACGATGGAAGCGAAGTATTTCCCTTACATCTACCCGCAGCAGGAAGTGCTGCGCCGCATGGCCGAGCGCGCGAAAAGCGGCGATCGTGCTGAACCCGGCACGATCGTCAATATCATCGGCATGGGCGGGAAGATCGCGAGCGATATCCATATCGCCGGCGGCGCCGCCAACGCCGCATTGATGCTGGCCACGGTCGGCCTAGCCCACTACTACGCGCGCTACGGCATTCGTATCAACGCAATCAATCCGGGAGCAACGCTCACCGAGCGCGTCGAAGAAGCAGTCCAGCTCGAAGCAACGCAACAAGGCATTCAGAGCGCCGAGGCGCTAGCGCGTGGCCAAGCCCGAGTGCCGCTGGGGCGTTACGCAAAACCAGAGGAAATTGCAGATGTCGCGCTGTTTCTGGCGAGCCGCCGTGCGAGCTATGTGACGGGCGCGATCGTCCCGATGGATGGAGGCAGCGCGCCGCTAATTTGAGCAACGTGCGCCGTGCGTCAATCCAGTAACACAGCGCTGCGGCTGCGGGGCGAACGTCCTGCCGTCCGCCCGCAGCCTGCCAGTTACAGGAAGTGGTGGCCGAGCCACCAGGCGGCGCCGGCGAGCGCCGCTGACGCCGGAATCGTCAGAATCCATGCCCAAACGATGTTGCCGGCCACGCCCCAGCGAACCGCGCTCAGCTTCTGCGTCGCGCCCACGCCGACGATCGCGCCAGTGATCGTGTGCGTGGTGGATACCGGAATACCAAGCCAGGACGCGGTGAACAACGTGATCGCCCCGCCCGATTCGGCACAAAAACCGCCTACCGGCTTGAGCTTGGTGATTTTCTGACCCATGGTCCGGACAATTCGCCAGCCGCCGAACAATGTGCCAACCCCCATCGACAGATAGCAGCCGCCGATCACCCACAGCGGCGGCGCCTCCGCGATCGACGACGCATAGCCGGTTGCGATCAGCAGCATCCAGATAATGCCGATGGTTTTCTGCGCGTCGTTACCGCCGTGGCCAAGGCTGTACAGACCAGCCGACACGAGTTGCAGACGCCGGAAGCGCCGGTCGACCTTGCTCGGCGGCGTACGGAAATAGATCCACGACACGGCCAGCATGAAAAACGAACCGAGCACAAACCCGAGCAGCGGCGAAATGAAAATAAACGCCACCGTCTTGAGCAGTCCGTCGAAGTTGAGCGAGCCCCAGCCAGACTTGGCAAGCGCCGAACCGACCAGCCCGCCGATCAGTGCGTGCGAGGAACTCGACGGAATGCCATAGTGCCACGTGATCACGTTCCAGCCGATCGCGCCCACCAAGGCGCCGAAAATCACGTAATGATCGACGATGCCGGGGTCTATCGTGCCTTTGCCGACAGTCGCCGCCACTTTGAGGTGAAACACGAAATACGCGACGACGTTGAATGCCGCGGCGAAAGCCACTGCCTGCTGCGGCTTCAGAACGCCGGTCGAGACGACGGTGGCGATTGAGTTGGCCGCATCGTGAAAGCCGTTCATGAAGTCGAAAATCAGCGCGACGGCAACCAAGCCGGCCACGACCCAGATAGCGAGTTGTATCGATTGCATTATGCGTTTTCCAGCACGATGCCTTCGATGATGTTTGCTACGTCTTCACACTTGTCCGTGATCGTTTCAAGCAATTCGTAAATGGCTTTGAGCTTGATCAGGGTTTTGACGTTGTCTTCTTCGCGGAACAGCTTGGACATGGCCGAGCGCAGCACCCGGTCGGCCTCGGACTCCAGCCGGTCAATCTCCTCGCACGCTTTCAGAATCTGGCTTGCCTGCTTCATGTCGGACAACAGGCTGACGGCGAATTGCACCCGCTCGGAAGTCGCCGTGCAGATGTGCGCAAGCTGGCTTGCCTCGGAGGTGACCGACTGGACGTCGTAAAGGGAAATAGCGGTGGCGACGTCCTCCATCAGGTCGAGGATGTCGTCCATCGTGGTGATGAGCTTATGGATCTCATCGCGGTCAAGCGGCGTGATGAAGGTCTTGTGCAGCAGGTCGATGGTTTCGTGCGTGAGTTTGTCTGCAGCCTTCTCGGCTTTTTGCACGTTTTGCTTATGAGTTTCGGCGTCTTGCAGATTGTCGATCAGGAGCTCGAGTTCGCGGCTCGCCGAGACGATGCACTGTGCGTGCGCATTGAAAATATCAAAGAACTTGCCCTCGGTGGGCATGAATCGACCGAACATTGGGATCCCGAAAATTGGTCACTTAATGGCTGACATAAAACCGCCATATTGTACCGTTGCGGGCCCGATGTAGCACTTTGCAAAGCGCGGTTACAACAGCGCCTATTGCGTTTGCGCGATTTTCCAGTCGCGCCGCCGCTATTCGCGATTAGTCGCCGTAGAAATTCTGCGCGCCCGCAAAGTTGTCGAACTTCGTGTATTGGCCGTGGAACGTGAGCCGAACCGGTCCAATCGGACCATTCCGCTGCTTGCCGATAATGATTTCGGCCGTGCCTTTATCCTGGCTGTCGGGGTTATACACTTCGTCGCGGTAGATGAACAGGATCACGTCGGCGTCCTGCTCGATAGCGCCCGATTCACGCAGATCCGACATGATCGGCCGCTTGTTCGGACGTTGCTCCAGACCGCGATTGAGCTGCGACAAAGCGATGACTGGCACGTCCAGTTCTTTCGCGAGGCTCTTGAGCGATCGGGAGATTTCCGAGATTTCGGTGGCGCGGTTTTCACCGGACGACGATCCGCTCATCAACTGTAAGTAGTCGATGATAATGAGCCCGAGCTTTCCGCACTGACGCGACAGACGCCGCGCGCGCGAGCGCAATTCCATCGGATTCAGACCGCCGGTCTCGTCGATGAAAATTTGCGCCTCGCTCATTTTCTGCACGGCGTGCGTGAGCTTCGGCCAATCCTCGTCGGTCAGACGGCCGGTTCGCATGCGGTGCTGATCGAGGCGGCCGACCGAGCCGAGCATACGCATGGTGAGCTGAGAGCCCGGCATTTCCATTGAGAACACAGCGACCGGCAAGCCGTATTCGACAGCGACGTACTCGCCGATGTTCATCGAAAACGCCGTCTTACCCATCGACGGACGTCCCGCAACAATGATCAGCTCGCCGCCGTGCATGCCCGAGGTCATGCGGTCAAGGTCGACAAAACCGGTCGGCGTGCCCGTCACGTCGCTCGGATTCGCCGTGTGATACAGCGTGTCGATCCGCTCGACGACCTGAGTCAGCAGCGGCCCGATTTCAAGAAAGCCTTGCGTGCCACGCGCGCCGTCTTCGGCGATCGAAAACACCTTCGATTCCGCTTCGTCCAGCAATTGCCGAACTTCTTTGCCTTGCGGATTGAAAGCGTCGGCCGAGATTTCGTCGGCAACGGAAACCAGCCGGCGCAGCACCGCGCGGTCGCGCACGATTTCCGCATACCGCCGGATATTCGCCGCGCTCGGCGTGTTCTGCGCGAGTGCGTTCAGATACGCAAGGCCACCAACCTCTTCCGCCTTGCCCGATGTTCCGAGCGCTTCGTAAACGGTAATGACGTCGGCCGGACGCGTCGCTGCGATGAGCTTGCCGATGTGCTCGTAGATGATGCGGTGATCGTAGCGATAGAAATCGCTTTGCGACAGGAAATCGGCAATCCGGTCCCATGCCGCGTTGTCCAACAGCAAACCGCCCAGCACCGATTGCTCGGCCTCGATCGAATGCGGCGGGACTTTCAGCGACTCGAGTTGGGGATCTTTGGACGGTGCGTTCATGGAGAGGAATTATCGTGGAAATCAGGCGACCGCGGCCAGCGGAACGAGCAAAAAATAACGCGCACAAAAAAGGCAGGGGCCGGTTGCCCGGCCCCTGCCCTCAGCCAGCAACAACCTGGCCACCACTATCTGATGCTTGATGCGGTATCAGACGCGCTCTTAAACGTGCTCGCCGAGTACCGACACCGTCACGTCGACAACCACGTCGGTGTGCAGCGAAACCTGAATCGGGTGGTCGCCCACCGTCTTCAGCGGGCCTTCCGGCAGGCGAACTTGCGCCTTTTCAACCGCGAAGCCTTGCTTGCCCAGTGCTTCGGCGATGTCAGCGTTCGTCACCGAGCCGAACAGACGGCCGTCCACACCGGCCTTCTGGCCGATCTGAACCGTCGAACCGGCCAGCTTTTCGCCTTGAGCTTGAGCAGCAGCCAGCTTTTCAGCGGCGGTCTTTTCGAGTTCAGCGCGGCGGACTTCGAATTCGGCCAGCGCTTCCTTCGTTGCACGGCGAGCTTGCTTGTTCGGGATCAGGAAGTTACGTGCGTAACCGTCCTTGACCTTCACGATATCGCCCAGGTTGCCCAGATTGACGACTTTTTCCAGAAGAATGATTTGCATTCGGATGCTCCTTATCGCGTCGTCGGGTTAGGCCTTGTGCTGGTCGGTGTACGGCACGAGCGCGAGGAAACGTGCGCGCTTGATTGCCGTGTCCAGCTGGCGTTGATAGTGCGACTTCGTACCCGTAAGACGCGCCGGCGTGATCTTGCCGTTTTCGCCGATGAAGTCTTTCAGCGTTTCGATGTCTTTGTAGTCGATGTATTCGACGCCAGCAGCCGTGAAACGGCAAAACTTCTTACGCTTGAAGAGCGGATTTTGTTGCTGACGACGCTTGTCGAATTTCTTACCAGTCGGGCGGGGCATGTTCAGTCCTTTCCAATGTCCTGCAATGCTGTGATGTGAAATACCAGAGTTCTTGCGTTGCGGTGCTTTTTTGCCAGGAAGCCTATGAAGAGCGTTTCCACGCCCATCGGACAGCTTTCCAGCTTACCGCTCGCCTCGCCTGCGGCTACCGCCTGCATGGTCAGTTCGACTTGCCGGGCAATACCGGCTTCGACGACTTCCGTGCGGTGGTGCAACGTGCAGCTGGCAATCGGAACGCCGGCGGGGGTGTACCGCACCGGTTCGCGTTCGACGACGCTGGCTGTGAGCTGCAGCCGGTTCATGAAGCCTTTGGCAAGGGCGACGCTTGATCTGGTAGCTTAAATAGTGTGTCTTAAGCCTGCGCTTCGGACGGTTGCGTAGCAGCCGACTTCTTGGCTTCTTCGCGCTGCACTTCCTTCATCATCGGCGAAGGGCCGGTTTCGGCTTTCTTCATCTTGACGATGAGGTGACGCAGAACGGCGTCGTTGAACTTGAACGCGTGTTCCAGCTCGTCGAGCGTGGTCTGGTCGCATTCGATGTTCATGCAGACGTAGTGAGCCTTCGCGAGTTTCTCGATCATGTAGGCCAGTTGGCGACGGCCCCAGTCTTCGATACGGTGGATCTGGCCACCGTGCGACGTGATCGTGCTCTTGTAACGCTCGATCATGGCGGGCACCTGCTCGCTCTGATCGGGATGCACGATAAAGACGATTTCATAATGACGCATACACACTCCTTGTGCTGACTTTTGGATAGAAGCCACCCGGGCGTCGAACCGGTGTGGCAAGTGAGAAGCCGAAGATTGTAGCCCGATTGGGGACGGACTGCAAGACATTGCACCGTCCCGAGCTGCGATTGAGGCGTGTTTTCAACGATTTAGCATCCGCCTCGCATGCGCCGTATGAACCAACGCCGTTCAATTTTAGCTTCCATGCGCTGCGGACCGCTGCGGGCGCTTCCTCATGCAACTTCGCGGCCCGCGCCTGCAGAGGCCGCTCCAAGCCCCGGCCATGCCCGACACCGCGCCGCAGCGCCCCCGAGCACACCATTCGCATATGCTTTGAGCCTGTGTCAGCGCTAATACCCCGGCCGGTTCCAATAATCCTCGCTCGCGTAGATCTCTTTCAGATAATCGATGAAATAGCGCACCTTGGCCGGCACGTAGCGCTGCTGCGGGTAGACCGCGAGAATGTCGTAGTCGGGTAGCGCGAATTCGTCGAGCACCGTTTCCAGTTCACCGCGCGCGAGCTGCTGCTGGATTTCCCATGTGGACCGCCATCCGAGTCCGAGACCTTCGGATACCCAGCGGTGCAATAGTTCGCCGTCGTTGCAATCGAGCGTGCCGCCTACCCGCACCGTGACGAGCTTGCCGTTGCGGCGAAAATACCAGCCGCGGTTCTGGCCGCCTTGCAGATTGAATGCGAGACAGTTGTGCCGCGGCAGGTCTTCGAGCGTTTTGGGCTTGCCGTGCTGGCGAAAGTAATCGGGCGTGCCGCACACCACGCGCCGGTTCGAAGCGAGTTTCACCGCCACGAAGTTCGGATCGACCGCGCCGCCGATGCGTATGGACAGGTCATAACCCTCCCGCACCAGATCCACGACGCGGTCGGTCAGGTTGAACGACACCTGCAATTCCGGTTTGTCGGCGACAAACGCCGGCGCGAGCGGGGCGACGTGCTTGCGGCCAAACGCAGCCGGCGCCGACACGATCAGATGCCCGTTCACCGCGCGGCGTCCGGCGCTCAGTTCGTTCTCGGCCTGGTCCCATTCGGTCAACAGTCCGCGGCAACGCTCGAGAAAGGCCGCGCCGTCTTCGCTCACGACAAGCCGCCGCGTCGAGCGATACATCAGCTTCACACCGAGGCGCTTTTCGAGCGCGTCGATGCGCCGCCCGAGGATCACCGGCGACACGCCCTCCTCCAGAGCCGCGGCCGCGAGGCTACCCGCGTCCGCGACGCGCACGAAGGTTTCAATCTGCTTGAATCGATCCATGGCGGTCTCCTTGCGGACGCACGCTGCGTGTGCCCGCATTCCATACTTTTTGTTTCGAAATAAGCGACGCGGACTGATCTTATCAAACCTTTAGGTCGAGCCTAAAGTGCGTTCAAGAGCCTTATTCGCCCATTTCCAAACATTGAGGAGACATTCATGGCCAAGATGAGAGCCGTCGACGCCGCCGTGCTGGTGCTCGAAAAAGAAGGTATCGACACCGCGTTCGGCGTGCCGGGCGCAGCGATCAACCCGTTTTACTCGGCCATGCGTCGCGCGGGCAACATCAGCCACGTTCTCGCGCGCCACGTCGAGGGCGCTTCGCACATGGCCGAAGGCTATACGCGCGCGCAGCCCGGCAATATCGGCGTGTGCATCGGTACCTCAGGTCCTGCCGGCACCGACATGATCACCGGTTTGTACTCCGCTCAGGCCGACTCGATCCCTATTCTGGCTATCACCGGACAAGCGCCCCGCGCGCGCCTGTACAAAGAAGACTTCCAGGCCGTCGACATCGAATCGATTGCGAAGCCGGTCACCAAGTGGGCCGTGACCGTGCGCGAGCCGGCGCTCGTGCCGCGCGTGTTCCAGCAGGCTTTCCATCTGATGCGCTCGGGGCGTCCGGGACCCGTGCTGGTCGATTTGCCCATTGACGTGCAGCTCGCTGAAATCGAATTCGACATTGACACGTACGAACCGCTGCCGGTCTACAAGCCGAAGGCGACGCGCAAGCAGATCGAAGCCGCCCTCACCTTGCTCAACGATTCCGAGAAGCCGCTGATCGTGTCAGGCGGCGGTGTGCTGAACGCAGCCGCTGAAGATCTGCTTGTGCGCTTCGCCGAAACCGTCGGCGTGCCGGTGATCCCGACGCTGATGTCGTGGGGCGCGATTCCCGACGACCATCCGCTGATGGCCGGCATGGTCGGCCTGCAAACCTCGCACCGTTACGGCAACGCGACGATGCTCGCGTCCGACTTCGTGCTCGGTATCGGCAACCGCTGGGCGAACCGTCACACGGGCAGCATCGACGTTTATACGAAGGGCCGCAAGTTCGTGCACGTGGACATCGAGCCGACGCAAATCGGCCGCGTGTTCGGTCCGGACCTCGGCATCGTGTCGGACGCGAAGGCCGCGCTGGAACTGTTCGTCGAAGTCGCAAGCGAATGGAAAGCTGCAGGCAAGCTGAAGGATCGCAGCGCATGGGTCGCCGATTGCCAGCAACGCAAGCAGACCATGCATCGCAAGACTCACTTCGACAACGTGCCGATGAAGCCGCAGCGCGTCTACGAAGAGATGAACCAGGTGTTTGGCCGCGACACGTGCTACGTGAGCACGATCGGCCTTTCGCAGATCGCCGGCGCACAGTTTCTGCATGTCTACAAGGCACGCAACTGGATCAACTGCGGCCAGGCCGGCCCACTCGGCTGGACGATTCCGGCTGCGCTCGGCGTGCGCGCAGCAGATCCGCAACGGCCGATCGTCGCGCTCTCAGGCGACTACGACTTCCAGTTCATGATCGAAGAACTCGCCGCCGGCGCGCAATTCAAGCTGCCGTACGTGCATGTGGTCGTGAACAACTCGTACCTCGGCCTGATCCGCCAGGCGCAGCGCGCATTCGACATGGACTTCTGCGTGCAGCTCGGCTTCGAGAACATCAACTCGCCGGAAACCAACGGCTATGGCGTAGATCACGTCGCGGTAGCCGAGGGCCTCGGCTGCAAGGCGATTCGCGTGTTCAAGCCGGAGGAACTCAAGCCGGCGCTGCAAAAAGCGCAGTCGATGCTCTCCGAGTTCAACGTGCCGGTGGTCGTCGAAGTGATTCTCGAGCGCGTGACCAACATCTCGATGGGCACGGAGATCGACGCGATCAACGAGTTCGAGGAACTGGCCGTAACGCGCGAAGACGCGCCGACTGCAATCAGCATTCTCGACTGAGCTTGACAGCCGAATCGCGGGGGCGCGATTGCACGACTGCACTGCAATCGCGCTATGAAGTTTTTCAATGACCGACCAGAGAGACCTGAGCACTATGCCCAAATTCGCAGCGAATCTCACGATGCTTTTCAACGAAGTTCCGTTCCTCGACCGCTTCGCGGCCGCAGCGGACGCGGGCTTTAACGCCGTCGAATTCCTGTTTCCGTATCCGTACCGGATCGCCGAGTTGAGCGAGCGTCTTCAGCAGAACCGGTTGAAGCTCGTGCTGCACAACCTGCCCGCGGGCAACTGGGAAGCTGGCGAGCGTGGCATTGCCTGCCTGCCAGATCGCGTAACCGAGTTCCAGGAAGGCGTGGGCCGTGCGATCGAATACGCGAGCGCGCTGAAGGTGCCGCAATTGAATTGCCTCGTCGGCATTCCAACTGCGGGCGTCGATGCCGACAAGGCGCGCGCGACCATCGTCGATAACCTGCGTTTTGCATCGGGTGAATTGAAGAAGGCCGGTATCAGACTGCTAGTCGAGCCGTGCAACTCCTACGACATTCCGGGCTTCGCGTTGAATCGCTCAAGCGAAGGTCTCGACGTGATTCGCGCCGTGGGCTCGGACAATCTATTCCTGCAATACGACATCTATCACATGCAACGGATGGAAGGCGAACTCGCGGCAACGATCAAAAAGAATCTGCCGCAAATCGCGCATATCCAGCTCGCCGACAACCCGGGGCGCAACGAACCCGGCACCGGCGAAATCAACTACCCGTTCCTCTTCGACCTGCTCGACTCGATTGGCTACGACGGCTACGTCGGCTGCGAATACAAGCCGCGCACGAACACCACTGCCGGCTTGTGCTGGGTGCAGAGCGTGGCCGGGCAAAGGCGCGGCGCCGCGCACGTCGCAGCCTGAACGATGCGCTGAACACCGCATCGTGCAGACCGGGCGCGTGACGCCTCGAAAGAAGTCCCGTCAAGGGGCCGCAAACAACACTGGAAACACTGGAGATTCAGACACATGGCAAAGATCGGTTTCATCGGGCTCGGCATCATGGGCGCGCACATGGCGCGCAACCTCCTCAAGGGCGGTCACACGCTGTTCGTGAACGGCGCGTACCCGGTGCCCGACGATCTGGGCAAGAGCACAAACGTGGTGTCCAACTCGACCGCTGTCGCGCAAGCCGCCGACATCGTGATCATCATGGTGCCCGACACGCCTGACGTGGCCAACGTTCTTTTCGCCGACGACGGCGTCGCCGCCGGCCTCACGGCAGGCAAGCTCGTGATCGACATGAGTTCGATCTCGCCGCTCGATACTCAGGCGTTCGCGAAGAAGATCAATGCGCTTGGCGTCGACTATCTCGATGCGCCGGTGTCCGGCGGCGAAGTCGGTGCACGCGAGGCAACGCTCACGATCATGGTCGGCGGCCCGGAGAAAGCCTTTGCGCAGGCAAAGCCGCTCTTCGAACTGATGGGCAAGAATATCTCGCTGATCGGCGACAACGGCGCGGGACAGACGTGCAAGGTCGCAAACCAGATCATCGTGGCGCTGAACATCGAGGCGGTAGCCGAAGCGCTGCTGTTCGCATCGCGCTCGGGCGCCGACCCGGAACGTGTACGCAAGGCGTTGATGGGCGGCTTCGCTTCATCGCGCATTCTCGAAGTGCACGGCGAGCGCATGACGAAGCGCACGTTCAATCCGGGCTTCCGGATCGAACTGCATCAGAAGGATCTGAACCTCGCACTCGACGGCGCGCGCAAACTCGGCATCGCGCTGCCGCATACCGCGAGCGCACAGCAACTGTTCAGCGTATGCGCGGCGAACGGCGGCAAGGCATGGGATCACTCGGCGATGGTTCGCGCACTCGAAATCATGGCGAATTACGAAGTCGCACAAGCGCCGGATAGCGAAGCGAAAGCAGCTTGATCTTGCAGCGTTTCTTCGCGGCTTGCGAATCAGCAACAGCCACGGCCGCATGCATGGAGAAGCGTAAATAGCCCGGTAATACCGGTTGCCGCAGATGTTGCCTCGTCAACGCTACGGCAATCGCAAGTGGGGCGCCCGGTTCGTCGCGCGGCATCGCGACGGAACGGGCAAATCGTGCCGCTCTGGGCTGAGAGCGGCAAAGTGGGGTCCGCAGCGGCACCCGGCGGCGCCGGGGAAGCCTTGGTCGGTCAGACGTCGTCGTCGGGTGTCCGGCTGTCGGATTCATTCTCAGGTTTTCTCCGCCACTCACTCGCGTAGCGCGCCCTCATGCGGCGCCGGGATGCACGCACGTTTGCATTTGCTTGCAACTTCGTGCCCGCTTCCTTACCTTTCTTGACACTCCGTCACCCGCTATCTCCTACACTCGTGAGTCGTTGCATGCATCCGGGCGCGCCTGCCGCCTGACCAACGCATTCGCGTTGTGCGGCGTGTCCCGCATCGCAACGAGTGCTTAACCCGTACGCGAAGCATGCTTGCGTACCAACATGAGGAGTGTGATCGATGGGTATTCTCAGTTTTATCAAGGAAGCCGGCGAAAAATTGTTCAGCGCCGCGTCCACGACGGCCAAGGCCGAGTCCGCGCCCGCCGCACCGGACCTCGCCGCGCTGAACAAGACCGCAGGCGACGCGATCGCCACTTACATCCGCAGCCAGGGTCTGAACGCAACGAATCTGCAGGTGACCTACGACGGCACGAGCCATACGGTCACCGTATCGGGAGAAGCCGCCGACCAGCCGACCAAGGACAAGATCCTCGTGGCAGCCGGCAATGTGCAGAACGTCGACAAGGTCGACGACCAGTTGAGCGTGACTGCGCCCGCCGCGGCGCCTACGCAATTCCACACGGTGGTGCCGGGCGACAACCTGTGGAAGATCGCGGAGAAGTACTACGGCAGCGGCGCTAAAAACGACGTGATCTTCCAGGCCAATACGCCGATGCTGAAAAGTCCGGACAAGATCTATCCCGGCCAGGTGCTGGTGATTCCGGCTGCGTAATAGTTGATCGCAAATGCCCACCTTGGGCGGGCAAAAACACTGTGGTCAAACACAACGCGGCGCTCGAGGTCATTGCTCGAGCGCCGCGTTTTTCTTTGGACAACTTCCGTTGAACGCCGCGATTCGTCAATACGTATCGAACGCTTTTTGCAAAGCGACCGGTCCGGCGGCGCCTGCGGCCAACGCCACCATCAGCAACACGCGCGCCTTGTACGGATTGAGCGAGCCGGAGCTGACAAAGCCAAGTGCATCGTCGGCGGCCGCGCCGTTGCGCATCACATGCCCTGAGCCTACGCGCGACGAACGCACTACCGCGACGCCCTGCGAAGCCGCATCGGCCAGGGCCTGCGTCAGCGACGCGTGAATCGAACCATTGCCCGTGCCCGCGACGACGATGCCGCGCACGCCGGCTGTCACGAGCGCATCGACGGCAATGCGTGACACGCCGGCATAGCTTGCGACGATTTCCACATGCGGCCAGTTCGCACCGATCACGAATTCAGTGGACAACGTATGCGGACGTACGACGCTGCGCTGAAATTCGACGCGCCCGTCCTGCACCCAGCCAAGCGCCCCGACTTCGGGCGACTGGAATGCATCGACCGCATAGGTGCTCGTCTTGACCACGTCACGCGCACTGTGAATCTTGTTGTTGAATGCAACGAGAACGCCCTGTCCGCGCGCGCCGGCATTTGCCGCGACGGTCACGGCGTTCAGCAGATTCAGCGGTCCATCGGCGGACAGCGCGGACGCGGGGCGCATCGCGGCTGTCAGCACGACCGGTTTGTCGGACTTGACAGTCAGATGCAGCAGATACGCCGTTTCTTCGAGCGTATCGGTGCCATGCGTGACCACTACGCCGTCGATGTCGTCGTCAGCAAGCAGCGCGTTGATACGTTGCGCGAGCGCGGTCCACAGCGGCATCGCCATGTCCTTGCTGTCGACGCTCGCGATCTGCTCCGGCACGATGCGGGCCACCGTCGACAACGCCGGCACCACGGCCAGCAATTGCTCGACGCCTACCACGCCGGCCTGGTAGCCCGACGTATTGGTGGCGTCCGCGGCCGCGCCGGCAATCGTGCCGCCGGTGGCGAGCACGGCGATGCGCGGCAGCAACGCGGCGGCGCTGGGAGAGGAAGAAGAAGTCTGTGCGTTCATGGCGGCGATTGTAAGCGATGACGCGCCGCCGTCGCGCGCCTTTGAAGCAGCCAGAGCCGCTTTCCCCGTTAGCGCTTCACACTGCCTCGCGCAACTGCGCGGCGATTTCCGCCTCGGTCAGTTGCGGTGCGAACATCTCGATCAACCGGTATGCATATGCGCGCAAAAACGCGCCCTTGCGCAAGCCGACCCGCGTCGTGCTCGCCTCGAACAGGTGCTGCGTGTCGAGCGCGACCAGTTCGCTGTCGCGCTTCGGGTCGTAGGCCATTGCCGCGACCACGCCGATACCCATGCCGAGCTCCACATACGTCTTGATCACGTCGGCGTCGATCGCGGTCAGCACCACGTCGGGCAGCGCGCCCGCTTTCGCGAACGCCTGATCGATATGCGAGCGGCCCGTGAAGTCCTGGTCATACGTGACGATCGGGAATTCGGCGATTTCGTCCAGCGTCAGATTGGGGCGGCCAACGAGCGGATGATCCTTCGGCACGACCACGACGTGATGCCACGAATAGCATGGAAACGTGACGATGTCGGGGAAACGGTCGAGCGCTTCCGTCGAGATGCCGATATCCGCCTCGCCGTTGATGATCATCTGCGCAATCTGTTGCGGGCTGCCCTGGCGCAGCGCCAGATGCACCTTCGGGAAGACCTCGGTGAATTGACGAATCACCTTCGGCAGCGCGTAGCGTGCCTGCGTGTGCGTGGTCGCGACCACCAGATGGCCACTGTCCTGGTCCGCGTACTGACGCGCGACGCGGCGCAAATTCTCCGCGTCCAGCAGCATCCGCTCGATCAGTTGGTGCACCGCCTTGCCCGGCTCCGTGAGACCCGTGAGTCGCTTTCCGCGTCGAATGAAAATGTCGACGCCGAGTTCGTCCTCGAGATCCTTGATCTGTTTCGATACGCCCGACTGCGACGTGTAGAGCACGTTCGCCACTTCCGTCAGGTTCATGTTCTGACGCACGGCCTCGCGCACGAAGCGCAATTGCTGGAAGTTCATCTTGAAGAGTCCGGTTCAGCGAGAGTTGAGTTGTTCGAGTTATTTCAGTTCATTCGCGTTGGGTCGCATGGGTCCATGCGCTCATTGCGCCGGGAAGACCCGCAGCGCGCGCGGCACTGCCGTCACGCCGTCGCCGATCGAGAGCCGCAGCTCGCGCCATGCTTCCCGATCGAGTTCGGCTTCGAGCAGATTACCCTCGCGGCCCGCAAGCTCGACCCGCACGGAGCCGCCCAGTGTCACGACGCGCCGCACATCGACGACGATACCCTCGCGGTGCCCCGCCGCCTGCGGATACAACTGCAAATCGTGCGGACGTACATAAGCGAAAGCCGGACCGCTGAAGTCGGTGCTGATGGCGACCGGCAACGCAGCGCCGTCCACCACGAATCCGCTCGCGTCGACGTTGCCGTGCAGCCGGTTTGCCGCGCCGAGAAACTCATACACAAACGACGTTTGCGGATGGTCGTACACATCCTGCGGACTGCCGACCTGCTCCACGTGTCCACGATTGAGCACGACGATACGGTCCGCCACTTCGAGCGCCTCTTCCTGATCGTGCGTGACGAAAATCGTCGAGATATGCAGATCGTCGTGCAGACGCCGCAGCCAGCTGCGCAATTCCTTGCGGACCTTCGCATCGAGCGCGCCGAACGGTTCGTCGAGCAGCAGCACTTTCGGCTCGACGGCAAGCGCCCGAGCGAGCGCGATACGCTGCCGCTGCCCGCCCGACAGTTCCGACGGATAGCGCTGCGCGAGCCAGTCGAGTTGCACGAGCTTGAGCAACTCATGCACTTTCTCGCGGATCACCGCTTCCGACGGACGCTCCTTCCGAGGCTTCACTCGCAGCCCGAACGCTACGTTCTCGAACACCGTCATATGACGGAACAGCGCGTAATGCTGGAACACGAATCCCACTTCGCGTTCACGCGCGCCGACGGTCGCGACGTCCTGGCCCTGCAGAACGACCTGGCCGCCGTCCGCGTATTCGAGGCCTGCGATCACACGCAGCAACGTGGTCTTGCCGCACCCCGAGGGCCCGAGCAGCGCAACCAGTTCGCCCGGCGGAAAATCGAGCGAGACGTTATCGAGCGCGACGAAATCGCCGAAGCGCTTCTGCAGGTTACGTACGGTGATACCCATTACAGCTCTCCTTGCTTGAGCGGGTGTTGCTGCGAAGATTGCATGTTCAGCGACTGCGCGGTCGACGGCAAAGCGGACGGCAACGTGACGGGTCCGGCGTGCGCGGGCACGTCGCGGGCGTCCGACAGTTCCGCCGACATATGACGCTCGGCGAGCAGTTTCAGTGCGAGCGTCACGAGTGCGAGCAAGGCCAGCACCGACGCCACGGCGAACGCCGCCGAGAAGTTGTATTCGTTGTAGAGAATTTCGACGTGCAGCGGCATGGTGTCCGTCTGGCCGCGAATATGGCCCGACACGACCGACACCGCGCCGAACTCGCCCATCGCGCGGGCGTTGCACAGAATCACGCCATACAGCAGGCCCCATTTCACATTCGGCAGCGTGACGCGGCGGAAGATCTGCCAGCCGGACGCGCCGAGCACATGCGCGGCTTCCTCTTCGTCGTTGCCTTGCGCCTGCATCAGCGGGATCAGTTCGCGCGCGACGAACGGGAATGTCACGAAGATCGTTGCGAGCACAATGCCGGGTACGGCGAAGATGATCTGCACGTTATGCGCTTGCAGCCACGGACCGAACCATCCTTGCGCGCCGAACATCAACACGTAGATGAGGCCCGAGATGACGGGCGAAACCGAGAACGGCAGATCGATCAACGTGGTGAGGAGCGCCTTGCCGCGAAACTCGAACTTCGCGATGCACCACGAAGCCGCAAGGCCGAACACCAGATTGAGCGGCACGGCGATTCCCGCTGTAATCGCCGTCAGCTTGATGGCCGCCAGCGCGTCCGGATCGGCGAGCGACTCCAGATAAAAGCCAAGTCCCTTGTTCAACGCCTGATAAAACACGGCGACGAGCGGCACGACGAGAAACAGCCCGAGAAACAGCAGCGCGATGCCGGTCAGAACCCAGCGTACGAGCGGCGGTTCAGTGACCGGGTCGGGCCGGCGCGCAATGTTCAGTGGCGCACGCGGAGCCACGGCGTGCGCCTTGACGCCGTCGGCGTTATCGACGTGACCTGCTGAGTGGCGGCTCATTGCGCACCTCCGCCAATGCTTGCAACGCTCGCTGCGCCGGGCGCCGGACCTGCGTTGCCGCGGCTCGTGCGGCGCTGCAAATACCACTGCAGCGTATTGATGAAAAGCAGCATCAGGAACGAGACGACGAGCATCACGACGGCAAGCGCCGTCGCGCCGGCGTAGTCATACTGCTCGAGCTTCGTGATGATGAGGAGCGATGTGATTTCCGACTTCATCGGCACATTGCCCGCAATGAAAATGACCGAGCCGTATTCGCCCAGTGCGCGCGCGAACGCGAGCGCGAAGCCCGTGAGCAGTGCCGGCAACACCGCCGGCAACACTACGCGGCGAAACGTCAGCCAGCGCGATGCGCCGAGGCAAGCAGCAGCCTCTTCCTGCTCGCGCTCGAACTCTTCGAGCACCGGCTGCACCGTGCGCACGACGAACGGCAAACCGATAAAGGTCAGCGCGACGAGCACGCCCACCGGCGTAAAAGCGACCTTCAGACCGAGCGGCTCCAGGAACTGTCCAATCCAGCCGTTGCCCGCGTAAACGGCCGCGAGCGAAATGCCGGCCACCGACGTGGGCAGTGCGAACGGCAGATCGACCACGGCGTCGACGATGCGCTTGAACGGAAACCTGTACCGCACCAGCACCCATGCGACCAGAAAGCCGAACACCGCGTTGATCAGTGCGCCGCCGAGCGCGGAGAAGAACGTCAGCCGGTACGAGGCCAGCACGCGCGGCGAGCTGACGGCGCGCACGAATTGACTCCAGTCGAGGGTGGCTGTCTTCAGAAAAGTCGCCGCGAGCGGAATCAGCACCACGAGGCTCAGATAAGCCACCGTGATGCCGAGTGTCAGGCCGAAACCGGGCAAGGCGCTTGGTTTGCGGAAGGTCAACGTGGTCATGCTCGATACTCTTTCGGTTGATGCTCGTGTTGCCGGCCGCCTGGTCCTGATCGGCCAAAAGCGCGCCAGTGGCGCGCTCGGGAAAGTGACGCGCCCTGGCGCGTCGCGTTGCCTCGGTCTGCGCCTGCCGCGGCGCGAACCTGGGCGGTGTTACTGAGGCTGGTAGATCGAATCGAACACGCCGCCGTCGGCAAAGTGCGTCTTCTGCGCGTTGGCCCAGCCGCCGAACGAATCGTCGACCGTGTACAGCTTCAGCTTCGGAAACTTGGACGTCAGTTCGGCCGGAACCTTGTTCGAACGCGGACGGTAGAAGTTCTTCGCGGCGATTTCCTGGCCCTGCTCGCTGTACAGGAAATTCAGATACGCTTCGGCCAGCTTGCGCGTGCCATGCTTGTCGACGACCTTATCCACCACCGCCACCGGCGGCTCGGCCAGAATGCTCACGGACGGCACGACGATTTCGAACTTGTCCGGACCGAATTCCTTCAGCGACAGGAACGCCTCGTTTTCCCACGCAATCAGCACGTCGCCGATGCCGCGTTGCACGAAGCTGGTGGTCGCGCCGCGCGCTCCGGAATCGAGCACGCCGGCATTCTTGTACAGCTTGCCGACGAATTCCTTGGCCTTCTGGTCATTGCCGCCCGGCTGATGCACTGCATACGCCCATGCCGCGAGATAGTTCCAGCGCGCGCCGCCCGAGGTCTTCGGATTCGGCGTCACGATCGACACACCGGGTTTGGTCAGATCGTCCCAATCCTTGATGTGCTTTGGATTGCCCTTGCGCACCAGAAACACGATCGTCGACGTGTACGGCGACGCGTTGTCGGGCAAGCGCTTCTGCCAGCCTTTATCGATCAAACCCTTGTTCGCGATGGCGTCGATGTCATAAGCGAGCGCGAGCGTCACGACGTCGGCTTGCAAGCCGTCGAGCACCGAACGCGCCTGCGCGCCCGAGCCGCCGTGCGACTGTTTGAACGTGACGGTCTCACCGGTCTTCGCCTTCCAGTCTTTGGCGAAAGCCTGATTCACGTCCTGGTAGAGCTCGCGAGTCGGGTCGTAGGAAACATTCAGCAGCGTTGTGTCCGCGGCTTGCGCCTGGCCCGCCGCGCCGAGGACGCCGAGCGCGGCTGCCGCGCCGAACGCAAGCGCTGCGATAAGTTTTCGGCTCCTGCCTGCCCGGCCCGCTTCGTGATGGTTCATGCCAAGTTCTCCGCGTGTTGGTGCGCTGAAACAGCGTGTGTGTTGTTTTGCGTCGGGTCACGTGCACATGAGCGACTGGAGGCCAGTCTATCCAAGGGCTTTCATCATTAAAAATAATGTTTCCTCATTTTTTAATACGCAAAAGTGGTAATGACAGCCAGATAAGGCGTTGCGGCATGAAAACGGATGTCTTGACGTCGTTTTACGACGTTGTAGCGAGGGGTCGGCTCCCAAACTTAAAGTAAAGCTTGAATTGCGCCGGATACTGTATAAAAATACAGTCACCTGTTCATCCATACAGTGGCGCCATGACCAAACTCACCGCACGACAGCAGCAGGTTTTCGATCTGATCCGCCGGGCCATAGAGCGCACCGGTTTTCCGCCCACGCGTGCGGAAATCGCCGCCGAACTGGGTTTCAGTTCGGCCAACTCGGCTGAAGAGCATCTGCGGGCGCTTGCACGCAAGGGCGTGATCGAACTCGCGGCCGGCGCATCGCGCGGCATTCGCCTGCTTGCTGGCCCGGACGAGGCGCCGCATCAGTTCACGTTGCCGCACGCGAGCATCATGCAACTGTCGCTGCCGCTCATCGGCCGGGTTGCCGCCGGTAGCCCGATCCTCGCCCAGGAACATATCGCCCAACACTATGCGTGCGACCCGGCGCTCTTCTCGAGCAAGCCCGATTACCTGCTCAAGGTTCGCGGGCTGTCCATGCGCGACGCGGGTATCTTCGACGGCGATCTGCTCGCGGTGCAGAAAAGAAGCGAGGCCAAAGACGGCCAGATCATCATTGCGCGGCTTGGCGACGACGTCACGGTCAAGCGCCTGAAGCGCCGCGCGAACGGTATCGAGTTGATTGCCGAGAACCCCGATTACGAGAACATCTTCGTTGAGACAGGCAGCGCGGATTTCGCGCTGGAAGGCATCGCTGTCGGGCTGATCCGCCCGGGCGAATTCTGATAGCACGGGGTTGGCTTAGTGAGCGCCAAGCTCAGCGTCATTAGCCAACCGCTCGCCCGCTCACCGACTAAAGCAGTACTCATGTTGAACCGCCCGGAGAGACTCATGGAACGCCTTGCCCGCCTGTTGCCGTTTCGCCAGTTCGGCCGTCTGCGCCATCTGCGCAAGCTGGTGCCTTGCTCACTGATCGAAGCGTCCACGGCCGCTACCGCGTCGCTGTTCGACTCGCCCGCTCGCGGGTCCGACCTGCGGGCCGCGTTGCCGTCGTCACTGCCCGCGTTCGCCCGCGTGTCGCTGAATTCGGGGCTCAATACTGCCGAGCCCGAGCGCCGTGCGCCGGTGCGCGTGTACCACGGGCCGTCGCGGCTCATCATGGTCGGCACCGTAGACGCGGTGTGCCGCATGATTGACCGTTGCATCGCCGAGGAAACCAATGTCCACGGTGCGGTGTTCGAGTCCTGATGAGTTGTGAGGTGTGGGGCGCGTCGCTCACATGGTTTGTGTCAGCGCACGGATCGTTTCAGCGCGGTTGCGGTCCACGTTAGATCACACCTGATGGAGATTTCCGCTCGATGGCAGTTTCAACACCCAGGAAGCGCAGCGCACGTCCGCTTGCAGTCACGCTGATCGTCACGCTGATCGTGATCGCACTGATCGCGGCGTTGGGCTTCACTTATGCATCCCCGTATATCGCGCTTAATAGCCTCAAACGCGCCGCCGACGCACGTGACGCGCAGACTGTGAATCGGTACGTCGATTTTCCCGCGTTGCGCGAGAGCCTGAAGCAGCAAGTCACGGGCTTGCTGACGCGGCGGCTGGACTCACACGGAAACGGCAATCCATTGGCTGCGATCGGCGCGATGATTGGCGTCGCATTGATCGGCCCGCTCGTCGACGCGTATGCGACACCCGACGGCGTGGCTGCGCTGTTGAACGGCATGCCGCCGCGCGGCGAGCCGGGTGAGCGGCCCAACGCCGCGCCGGTTACCGGCAATCCGCCCTCTGCCAATGCGCCCGCCCCCGCATCGTCTGATGCGGACGGCAGCGCTACGGGCAATCCAAACGGCAACGCGGTTAGCAGGGCTACCCCGCCCCAACCGCCGCAAACCACGGCCGGCTATCGCGGCCTCAACGAGTTCGCCGTCACATACCAGCACGGCGCTGGGGACGCGCGTTACTCTGCCATCTTCATGCGCGAGGGCCTTTTCACGTGGAAGCTGGCGGCGGTCAATCTGAACGAGTGAGCGCCAGGCGCGGCTTGTCAGACTGAGCGCTCACACGGCCGATCAAACTGAATGCACACGCCGCCCGCTACTCCGTCCTCCGCGTTCATCCGGCCCAAAGCTCACGAGCACCCACCCGCACGAAGGCTGCATGCCTGGCGCGGGTGGCCGTGCACCCGAACCGCATTGTCACGCCGCTTCTTGCTGCTGCTCATGCGCAGAAGAGCACGCGACCAGAATGCTGCATGACACCCGGTCGAGCAGCGGTGTATTGCCAGCACCCATCCACCATCGGGACAAGCCCGTGCGGCAGCGGTGGCCCACTACCACGAGGTCGACGTGCAACTCGTTGGCAAGATTGGCGATCTCGTCGATCGGATGGCCGAACGCAAAGTGACCCTGCGCGTTGACGCCGCGCTCAGTCAGCCAGTCCACGCCCTCTTGCAGGATGTCTCGCGCAGTCTTTTCGAAGCTGCCGCACGCGACGTCCGTCAGCAGGCCCGCGCTTTGCGCAATGCTCGAGCGCATGTCCACCACCGAAAGCAGATGCGTTTCCGCCTTCAGATCCAGCGCAAGGTCGGCGCCGCAACGCAGAGCCTTGCGGCCTTCGCGCGAGCCGTCGTAGCACAGCAGGATTTTCTGGTAGCTCGCCATCGTTCTTCCCCTTTCCGCAAAAGCGCGGTCTGAATCAATCATGGTGCGCCGCAATTCAGCTTGCAAGGGATGGAAAACGCTAAGTGCGATTGCTGCGCGCCCCGGCCTTGTGCATAGGAGGCACACTCAGTGAAGACAACGCCGGATACGCCTTTGCGGCAGTGCAAGAACGCGGCGCGTGGCGTGCTCCCTAAACCGCCATTTCCCGGCTGATGACCTAGAATGAGCAGCCTTCCCGTCGATTCGCCTCTTTTGCCTGAGCCTCAATCCTATCCATGCCCGACACCGCTATCGAATTTGAGCAGGTTGAAAAAAGTTACGGCGAAAAGAAAGTTGTCGACGGACTGTCGTTTCATGTCAACGTCGGAGAGTGTTTCGGCCTGCTTGGACCGAACGGCGCCGGCAAGACCACCACATTGCGCATGCTGCTCGGCATCGCCGCACCGGACGCCGGCTCGATCCGCCTGTGCGGCGAGCCGATTCCCAGCCGGGCGCGTATCGCGCGGGCGCGCGTGGGCGTGGTGCCGCAGTTCGATAACCTCGATCCCGACTTTACCGTCCGCGAAAACCTGCTGGTGTTCGGCCGCTACTTTGGCTTGAGCGCCGCGCAATGCCGCGCGATGGTGCCGTCGCTGCTGGAATTCGCGCGGCTGGAGAGCAAGGCCGACGCGCGCGTGAGCGAACTGTCGGGCGGCATGAAGCGGCGCCTCACGCTCGCGCGGGCGCTCGTCAACGATCCCGATGTGCTGATCATGGACGAGCCCACTACCGGCCTCGACCCGCAGGCTCGGCATCTCATCTGGGAGCGACTGCGCTCGCTGCTCGCGCGTGGCAAGACGATCTTGTTGACCACCCACTTCATGGAAGAGGCCGAGCGGCTATGCGACCGGCTGTGCGTAATCGAAGAAGGACGCAAGATTGCGGAAGGCGCACCAAGGGAGCTGATCGAGTCGGAAATCGGCTGCGACGTCATCGAGATCTTCGGCCCCGATCCGCTCGCATTACGCGATGAGCTTGCACCGCTCGCACAGCGAACCGAGATCAGCGGTGAGACGCTCTTCTGTTATGTGAACGACGCCGGGCCAGTGCATGCGCGACTGAAGCAGCGAGCGGACTTGCGCTATCTGCACCGCCCGGCGAATCTCGAGGATGTGTTCCTGCGTCTCACGGGCCGCGAGATGCAGGACTGACTTCCATCGACACTGCACGAGACACGCAATGGATGCACGCACTTACCGAAGCAACGAAGCCACGCCACCCATGCAGGCCCCTTTCGCCGCGTTGCCCGCGAACGCAGTCAACTGGATCGCGGTGTGGCGCCGCAATTACCTTGTCTGGAAGAAGCTTGCGCTCGCCTCCATGTTCGGCAATCTGGCCGATCCGATGATCTATTTGTTCGGCCTCGGCTTCGGCCTCGGGCTGATGGTCGGCCGCGTCGACGGCGTGTCGTATATCGCGTTCCTCGCAGCGGGCACCGTTGCGTCCAGCGTCATGATGTCCGCGAGCTTCGAGTCGATGTATTCGGGCTTCTCGCGCATGCACGTGCAGCGCACGTGGGAAGCAATCATGCACACGCCGTTGACGCTCGGCGATATCGTGCTTGGCGAAGTGATCTGGGCGGCCAGCAAGTCGGTGCTGTCGGGCGCAGCGATCATGCTGGTGGCGGGCGCGCTTGGCTACGCCAATTTTCCGTCAGTGCTGCTCGCGTTGCCCGTGGTCGTGCTGACCGGCCTCGCGTTCGCAAGTGTCGCGATGGTCGTGACCGCGCTCGCGCCGTCGTACGACTTTTTCATGTTTTATCAAACGCTGGTGTTGACGCCGATGCTGTTGCTCTCCGGCGTGTTCTTCCCGATCTCGCAGTTGCCTGCCGCCGCGCGTGGTGCGGCCGAGGTCCTGCCGCTGGCGCACGCGGTCGATCTGATACGGCCCGCGATGCTTGGGCGCCCGCTCGACAACGCCCTGTGGCACGCGGCCGTGCTGGCGGGTTATGCGGTGGGCGGGTTTATCGTCGCTGCAGTGCTGTTCCGGCGCCGGATGATGAAGTAACTCGTGCCGCGCGGCAGAGAGGCGCGGACAATTCGAGGGCGGCTGACCGATAGGTCAGCGCCCACGAATGAAACTTGCGGCGCGACCGCGAGCTCAGTCTTCTTCGTCGGTCCAGGGAATGTCGACGTCCGAGATGAACGCGACTGTTGCAAACGGGCCGCCTTCATGACGCCCGATCTTGCCATCGGCACGCTGCCATTCCACCCGGAACATCGTGCCCGGATCGTCGGCAATCAGCCGCACGGTGCGGATCTCGTCCGGATCGGCGTCCTCGACCGGACCGTCGAGCGAAATCTGCAGTTCTTGCGGCCAGAGACCGTCGGCCGGATCGTAAATCTTGTCGCCGTCCGGAATCAATGTGAATGCTTCGACGCCGATCGTCGCCGAGGCGTCCACGATCATTTTGGCTAGCGCGCGCAGCAGCGCGGTAGCCCGCGCCGAATTCGCCTGACGGATCGCAAGGTCCCCGCGCGTCAGCGCCTGCTCGAGTTTTGGGTTTGTTTTTTGTTGCGCCATTCGATGTCCTGAGTGCTATCGCCGAGTGTGAACAGCGTGGCTGAAAACCCGCCTCCGCTGCCGATTTTCCGGGCTGCATCCTACCATTCGTGCGCGCCGCGCCACGCGCAGAAGCGCGACACGAAGGCAGGAGCCCGTCCTGCTCACCACAGTTTAGGTCGTGATTTGCCGACAGGGAGGGACATTTGCCTTTCGTTGCATGTCCCAGCGAACTCAAGGCGCCGGATTCGGCTGCAGCTGATGCAGTGCGTCGATTTCATCGAGCACTTCCCGCGACAGCTTGACGTCGACGCTCGCAATGTTCTCCTTCAACTGATCGAGCGAGGTCGCGCCAATCAGATTGCTCGTGACGAACGGCCGGCTATTGACGAAGGCAAGCGCCAACTGGGCCGGCGACATGCGATGGCGCTTTGCCAGTTCGACGTAACGCGTGGTGGCCTGGATCGCCTGGGGCTTGCTGTAGCGCTGGAAGCGCTCGAATAGCGATATGCGTGCGCCAGCCGGCCGCGCGCCGCCTTCGTACTTGCCGGACAGCCAGCCGAACGCCAGCGGCGAATACGCGAGCAGGCCGATGTTGTCGCGGTGCGCGTACTCGGAAAGCCCCACCTCGTAAGTGCGGTTGAGCAGACTGTACGGGTTCTGGATGCTGACGATACGCGGCAAGCCGAGCTTTTCCGACGCGCGCAGGAACTGCGCGACGCCCCACGGCGTTTCGTTCGACACGCCCACATGGCGCACCTTGCCCGCCTTGACGAAGTCGGCGAGCACGGAAAGCGTTTCGTCGATAGGCACGGTGTATTCGTCGTCGACCCACGGATAGGCCGGACGGCCAAACGTCATCGTATTGCGATCCGGCCAGTGCAGCTGGTACAGATCGACGTAATCCGTTTGCAGCCGCTTCAGGCTGTCGTTCAGCGCCTCAGTCAGGTTTTTACGGTCGAACTGGTTGGTCTCGCCGCGAATATGTCGCGGATTATGCGGCTGGCGCGCGGGGCCTGCGATCTTCGTAGCGAGCACGATTTTCTCGCGCGCGCTGCGATGCTTCGCGAGCCACGTGCCGATAAATCGCTCGGTCGAGCCTTGCGTCTCGGCGCGCGGCGGCACCGGATACATCTCTGCGGTATCGATCAGGTTGACGCCATGATCGAGCGCGTAGTCGATCTGAGCGTGCGCGTCGTGCTCTGTGTTCTGCTCGCCCCACGTCATGGTGCCGAGTCCGATCAGGCTGACCTGCACATCCGAATCGCCGAGTCTGCGGTATTCCATGGAAGCTTTCCTGTCAGTTGTATGAACATAAACCGCTGACGTTACCATGGCCGCGCGATGCCTGCAGCACGGCTAGAATGCCGTGCTGGCGTGCAGAGCAAGCGCGCCGCGCCCAACATTCCTTGCGCCGGTGCATCACGATGAATCCCGAACACCTCGAACTGCTGGTCACGCGTGTGATGCCCTACGGCAAGTACAAGGGTCGCCTGATCGCCGACCTGCCCGGCCATTACCTGAACTGGTTCGCGAGCCAGGGCTTTCCGCCGGGCGAGATTGGACGGCTGCTCGCGCTGATGCACGAGATCGACCACAACGGTTTGTCGTCGCTGATCGAACCTTTGCGCAAGCGCTGATGCGCTCTTCCGATCAACTGCATCGCACTATAAGGGCGGCGGCGCGCTGTTCTGTTGCAGAAGATTAACCAGGTGTTACCGCGCGATGGATGCTTCGACGCGGTTCTGGTCGCCGCATGCAGCATGCGCCTTGGAGCACCGGTGCGGCACAAGGATGCGAGGTGCGCAGCGCGCGGTGCGATCGTAATGCGCGGACACAAATGCGGCTGAACTCTCAGGCTCGCGACCTTTCTGATCCTTTATGTGAGGACGGGAGGCGATTGTGAGCAGGCTCTTTGCATCGATGGCATTGCTGGCCGTGGTAGCGGGCGTCAGCGGATGCGCAGTCGCGCCCAGCTATGACTACGCCTACGCTCAACCCTATTACCCCGCTTATGGCTACGGATATGGGACACCCTACGCGCCGGTGTACGGCACGGTCGGCATATGGGGCGGCTGGGGCGGATCGTGCTGCTACTACCACGGCGGTGGCGGACACTGGGGCGGCGGTTGGCACGGCGGACACGGCGGGTGGCATGGCGGCCACGGCGGCGGGTATAGCGGCGGGTATGGGGGATATGGCGGATCCCCGGGCGGTAGTTCGTGGAGCGGCGGCGGGCATGGCGGACGCAGCCATTGAATCAAGCGGTCGATTCGGCGACTGGGGACGACCGGGGACTTAAGGCGCCTGTCCGTGCATTCAAGCTGCTGATCGGCAAATCCAGCGAGGCGGCGCGCCGCTCGGGCACTGCCGGGGTCAATCGCCCGCATTGCGCTAAAATTGCGGTTTCGATTCAAGCCTTTGGCCGCCCCATGTCTTCAGCTAGTACTCCCAGTCCGCGCCGCGTCAGTGTCGCCCCCATGATGGACTGGACCGATCGTCATTGCCGGTCGCTTCATCGCATCATCTCGCGTCACACTTGGCTCTACACGGAAATGGTGACGACAGGCGCACTGCTGCACGGCGATGTGCCGCGCCATCTCGCTTTCACGCCCAACGAAGCGCCCGTCGCGTTGCAACTCGGCGGCAGCGAGCCTGACGATCTGGCGCGCTCGGCGAAGCTTGGCGAGCAGTGGGGCTATGACGAAATCAATCTGAATTGCGGCTGTCCATCGGAGCGTGTGCAGCGCGGCGCGTTCGGCGCGTGTCTGATGAACGAGCCGCAACTGGTCGCCGACTGCGTGAAGGCGATGCGCGACGTCGTCTCCGTGCCTGTCACGGTCAAACATCGAATCGGCGTGGATGCCGTCGAGGATTACGGCTTCGTTCGCGACTTCGTCGGGACGATCGCGGATGCCGGCTGCAACGTCTTTATCGTCCACGCGCGTAACGCGATTCTCAAAGGGCTGAGCCCGAAAGAGAACCGCGAGATCCCTCCACTCAAGTACGACTACGCGTATCAATTGAAGCGCGACTTTCCGCAACTGGAAATCATCATCAACGGTGGGATCAAGACGCTTGACGAAGTGCAGACACATCTCGCACACGTCGACGGCGTGATGCTCGGGCGGGAGGCGTACCACAATCCGTATCTGCTGGCCGATGTGGACGCGCGCTTTTACGGGTCCACCGAAGCGCCGCCCACGCGCGAGCAGGTCGAGGCGAAGCTCATCGAATATTGCGCAGCCGAGATGGCCCGCGGCACTTACCTTGGTGCGATCACTCGTCACGCACTCGGCCTCTATCGAGGCGAAGCGGGTGCGCGCGGCTGGCGCCGCGTGCTCTCCGACAGCAAGCGCCTGGCCGCGCGCGACCTCGCTATCTTTAATGAGGCGAGACAACATCTGCGTGAGCCAGCCGAAATTTTTGAATAAAGGACTAGGCAAACGCGGAACGTGTTCGTATAATCTCGTTTCTTCGTTGGCGAGTCAGGTTTTCCGGCAAGTCAAAGCAGATCTCAGTGGTGGCTGTAGCTCAGTTGGTAGAGTCCAGGATTGTGATTCCTGTTGTCGTGGGTTCGAGCCCCATCAGCCACCCCAAAGAATTCGGCAGTAAAGTGGAATAGATTGGCAAGCGGCGTTGTGAGAGATCACAACGCCGTTTTTGTTTTGGATCTTTGGTTGTTCTCTTTGATTACGGTCTCCGCTTCCGTAAGCTGCCAGCTGTCTGTCCACCCATCACCCGTAAAACCCTTTCCCGATCAGGTCTTTAACCCGCTTCTACCGCTTGGCGGTCGGGGTCAGACTGCCGCTCACCCGCGCCCACTCTACGACGGCTGGATTATTTCACCAGCAAGAACAGTAATTTCAAATTATCAGCACAAATTATCGATAGTAGGGGTATACACTGCCTCCATCGACGTTGCATACACAGCCCCGGCTCCTGCAACGCCATCCCGAAAGTCGAACATTATTGGAGGTACATCATGAAGACCAAATTTATCGCTGCCCTTCTCGTTGCCGTTTCCGCCTCGATCGCTGCACCGGCTTTTGCAAGCGGCTACGGCCCGGCACCGTTCTATCGTCCGTCGGTCGGCGCACCGGCTTCGCAACAAGGTCAGAACGCGCAGACTGTCGCGGCTGAACGCGCTAAGGCCGAATCGAACGCTTACGGTGGCGTGAACAACGCGTCGTCGCAATCGGGCACGCGTGAACCGGCATCGGGTCCGCAGTCGGTTTTCTTCGGCCACTAAGCATTCGCTGCCGAGCTTGCTGCGCTTAGCGGCAAGCACAGAGGGCGCCGAGCATCGGGTTCCGATGCTCGGCGCCCTCTTCCGTTTACGGGCTCAAGCGGGCTCAAGCGGGCTCAAGCGGCCTCAACCCGCAACACCTGCGTCGATGACTTCGCGCGCGGCGCGAAAGCCTGCTTCGGCCGCGGCGTGCTCGGTGGGCCACAGGCTATCGATATGCACCAGCCGCCAGTCGACCACCACTGCGTTGCCGCGCAACACCCGGAAATGCGCCTTGACCCCGGTGAGCACCTGTTCGACCGCGACTTCGATCTCGTAGTCCTGATAGCGCTCCTGGTAATCTCCCATGTCGAGCCCTTTCGGCTCCATCTTTACCTCCACGTCTGCCGTGATTCCCGAGGACGTTCGCAGCGCCCGGCGTGCCCGCCGCGTCAATGCGTCACCTGCGCTGCGCGAACGCCGTCACATGCGCTGACGCCGCATCGCGTAATCGCCGGTATTCATGCTCAATCGCAATCGCCTGAAAGGTACTGCCTGCCGTTACAGGTGATTTCGACTTCGTCCCCGCTTGCCTCGGTGACGAGCCCGCAGGCCAGCAATTCAGCGGTTACGGTCTGTGGCAATCGCGGCGGCGGCTGACCCACGCCGACCTCGTTCAAGCGGCGCAACGCTTCAATCGCTTCGGGACTCAATGACTTCGACATGGCTGCCTCCGTCGAAATGGCTAAATTCATCCTAGCAAGTTTCGAGAGCGAATGCAGTCGCCTTGGCGCATCGTCATGGCCGAATGGCTTTGCGCGTGAATTTTCGCCGGCAAGCACGGTCTACCCCGAACTCACGCAATCCGACCGGCCGCGAAGCACGCACAAGGAGAAGGAGATGAAGCGAAGCACTCTGACAGCTCTGACCGCAGTCGCCGCACTGGCAGCGATGTGGGTAGGCGAAACGGCGCCTTGGGCGGGAACGGCCAAAGCGGCCGAAGCGGCGCAAGCCGGATCAACGGGTTCCAATGGCTCCGCAGCGCAGGCAAAGCAGCCGGCCACGCCGGGCGACGCCGCTTCGTCGATGGCGAAGCCGCCCGAGGCGGCCTCCGGCTCGACCGGATCGAGCAACCCGGACAACATGCCGATCAAGCGTCCGCGCAAGCCGACCAACGACAAGATGATGCACGAGCCGCCCGCGAGCGGCGCGAACGCGAAATAACGCGGCGCTTACAGGCGCGCGATCGAAACCTCCGTCGACTTGACGAGCGCGACGACTTCCGAGCCGACCTGCAGGTCGAGTTCGTCGATCGAGCGCGTGGTGATCACCGAGGTCACGATACCAAACGGCGTGTCGACATCGACTTCGGACACAACCGGTCCGCGGATGATTTCCTTGACCTTGCCTCTGAACTGATTGCGTACGTTGATTGCGGAAATGCTCATTGCGAGTGGCTCCAGGGAAGCGATTAAAAACGGTCAGTCAAGGAATGTCAGACAGCCCAGCGGACGTCTGTAGGCCGCCGGAAGCGGCCCTGGCTACGCGTGCCGCGTGCGTCTTCGGGCTGCCCGGACCATGCGTCGTCGTTTGGCGCATTTTTCAGAACGCGCTGCAGCACATGTTCTTCGAGGGCTGCGAAGCCTGCCGACGCACGCGCTCGCGGGCGCGCGAGCGGCACCGGCTGATCCAGCGCGATGCGCCCTTCTTCGATCAAAAGGATGCGGTCGCCTAACGCGACGGCCTCGTGCACGTCATGCGTGACGAGCAAGGCGGTGAACTTGTGCTCGCGCCACAGACGCTCGATCAGCGAGTGCATTTCGATGCGTGTCAGTGCATCGAGCGCGCCGAGCGGCTCGTCGAGGAGCAGCAACTGCGGACGATGCACGAGCGCGCGCGCCAACGCGACACGCTGACGCTGACCGCCGGACAGTTGCGCGGGCCAGTCGCCGGCACGCTCCAGCAATCCAACTTCGGCCAGCACCGCACGCGCGTCTTCCCGCGCGCTGCGGGGCAGTCCGAGCATCACGTTCTGCAACACGCTCTTCCACGGCAACAGGCGTGCGTCCTGGAACATGATGCGAGTGTCGAGCGGCCGGCCGTCTTCGGCACGCTTTTCGAGAACGCCAGCCGTGGTCTTCTCCAGACCGGCGACGAGACGCAACAACGTCGATTTTCCGCAACCGCTTCGGCCGACAATCGCGACGAAACTGCCGCGCTCGATCGACAGGTCGAAGTCCGTCAGCACCTTGCGCTCGCCATACTGCTTGCCGACACCGCGCAACTGGACCGAATAGTCGGCCACGTTGTTCTCGCCACGTGGACCGTTTGATTCGCCAGCCGCGTTTGCGTCGCGCACATCGCCGTGGGCTGTGTCGCGTTTTTCTGAGTCCGCGGCCAGGTCGGCGTCGCGATCGGCGATGCGCGCCTGCGCCAGTTCCGCTTCGAGATCGCTGCCCGCGATGCCGCCGAACGACGACGAAAATGTCGTTGCGCTCATGCCTTGCCTCCCCTTTGATAGGCCGGATGCCAACGCAGCGACACGCGCTCCAGGCTTTTTGCCAGCACGTCGGCGACCTTGCCGAGCGCCGCGTACAGCAGAATGCCGACCACGACGACATCGGTTTGCAAAAATTCGCGCGCATTCATCGTCATGTAGCCGATGCCCGACTGCGCGGAAATCGTCTCTGCGACGATCAGCGTCACCCACATCAGCCCGAACGCGAAGCGCACGCCGACGAGAATCGACGGCAAGGCGCCGGGCAGGATCACGTGGCGGTAAAGTGCGAAACCCTTCACGCCGTAGCTGCGCGCCATCTCGATGAGATTGGAATCGACTGAACGGATGCCGTGAAACGTGTTCACATAGACCGGGAAAAACACACCCAGCGCTACGAGAAAAACCTTCGCCTGCTCCTCGATGCCGAACCACAGGATCACGAGCGGAATCATCGCGAGGGCCGGGATATTGCGGATCATCTGCACGGTCGAATCGAGCGCGATTTCGACCGGCTTGAAGAGGCCCGTCGCGAGTCCGAGCACGAGACCGATCCCACCGCCGATCGCAAAGCCGGACACGGCGCGCCACGTGCTGACCTTCACGTCCGCCCACATCTCGCCCGACTGGATCAGCGACCACGCGGCCTTTACAACGGCGAGCGGTTCGGGCAGAACGCGCGTCGACAGCACACCGCTGCGCGCGGCGGTTTCCCATGCGAGGAGAATCAGAAGCGGTGCGACCCACGGCGCAAGCGACGCGCCGACTTGCCGTAACGACCCGAAAGCGGACGTCAGCGCGGAACCAAAGCCGGCGCCGCCGCGCGCGCTCTCGTCCCGATCCGCACTTACAGTGGATTGAGCCATGGTTACTTACCTCATTGCGTGTCGAAGATGCCGTACCGATGCGGGCGACGCTCAGCTCGCGCTCGCCGCCTTCGGCAAATAGTTGTTGCCGACGATCTCGCCGAAGGGCCCCGACAACGGCCCGTCCGAAGTCTTGCTCTGCCGGTTCGGCAGCAGCGGGAACACGAGTTCGGCAAAGCGATACGACTCTTCGAGATGCGGATAGCCGGACAGAATGAACGTCTCGATACCGAGGTCCGCGTATTCCTTCATGCGCGCCGCCACCTGCTCCGGGTTGCCGACGAGCGCGGTGCCCGCGCCGCCTCGCACGAGACCCACGCCGGCCCACAGATTCGGATAGACCTCGAGTTCGGCGCGCCCGCCCCGTTTGCCGCCGTGCAGCGCGGCCATGCGGCGCTGGCCTTCGGAATCCATCTTCGAAAACGATGCTTGCGCACGCGCGATGGTTTCGTCGTCCAGCTTGCTGATCAGCTTCTCGGCGGCAGCCCATGCTTCTTCTTCGGTCTCGCGAACGATCACGTGCAGGCGAATCCCGAACCGGATCGTGCGGCCGTGCGCGGCGGCGCGGGCGCGAATATCGGCGATTTTTCTTGCAACCGCGGCGGGCGGCTCGCCCCAGGTCAGATAAGTGTCGATGTGCTCGCCCGCCATGTCGTGCGCGGCCGGCGACGAACCGCCGAACCACAACGGCGGATGCGGCTTCTGCACAGGCGGATACAAGGCCTTGCCGCCCTTCGACTTCAGATGCTTGCCGTCGAAGTCGATCGCGTCGTTCGTATGCGCAGCCGTCAGCAGCTTGCGCCAGATGTGCAGGAATTCATCGGTGATCTCGTAGCGTGTGTCGTGATCGACGAACACACCGTCGCCCTCGAGCTCGGCCGCGTCGCCCCCCGTTACCACATTGATCAGCAGGCGCCCGTTCGACAGACGGTCGAACGTGGCCGCCATGCGTGCCGCAAGGCCCGGCGACGAAATGCCCGGCCGGATTGCGACGAGAAACTTCAGGCGCTTCGTCGCGGCGATGAGGCTCGATGCAACGACCCATGCGTCCTCGCACGAACGGCCGGTCGGCAGCAGCACGCCCTCGTAGCCGAGCGTATCGGCGGCGACGGCGATCTGCTGGAAGTAGTCGTAATCCGCTGCGCGCGCGCCTTGCGACGTACCGAGATAGCGGCTGTCGCCATGAGTCGGAATGAACCAGAACACATTCATTTACTGCTCCCCGCGAATTCAAAACTGGATTGAATGAAGACGGTGCATGCCGCGCAGGCAAACGCGAAAGCAAAACCAGGCACTGGCGCAGGCGCGGGCCGCGCGCATACAGCCGGTCATCGGAAATGAGCCGGGCGATGCATCGCTAAAAAACGGAAGATGCGGTATCGACGCTAAGGGCGACGGCGGCGAGCGCCGTCTACATGGAGAAAGAGTCTATGGAGCGGAGCGCGGCTTTTGAACGATTTTTTTGAGCTTAGGTTTTCCACTTCCGTGATTAGCCCGACGCTAAAGCATACGAACGCGACGCTTCAAGCAACCGGAAAAGCCGTCACCGCTGGCTATAATGGCGCACGTTTCCAATAATCCGGTGCGGGCAACGCGAACCACGCGCCTGTACCCTGGCGGTGCAATGCATGCAAAAACTCATCCTGCCGTTCGTCGCCGGTTTTCTGGCTTCTCTGTTCTTCCATGAATCGACGCTGGCGCTGCTGAATGCAGCCGGTGTTATCGACAAAAGCGGTTTTTCGACTGCCCCGTTTCTACCGCTCGGCCTGCCCGAGTTCATTGCTAACGCAATCTGGAGCGCGTTCTGGGCCGTGCTCATGGCGTGGCTCTTACGCGTGGCTCCCGAGCGACGCGCGCCGTGGCTGCCCGCGTTCGTATTCGGCGGCATCGTGTTGACGGCGGCGAGCGTGTTCGTCGTGGATCCGCTGCGCGGCATCTGGCCAAGCGGCAACATGCTGCCGCGCCTCGCCATGGGCTTCGCCGCGAATGCGATGTGGGGCTGGGGCGCGCTCGTCTTCATGCGCGCCTTCATGGCCAGCGAAGAGGTGGATTGAGTCGGCCTGGGCGGTTCGTCGCGTCCGCCTGCTTAACCGTGCAGATCCCGCAACGGATGTTCGCTGGCCGGCCACGGGCTTTCGAACATTTTCGCGACATCGGCGGCGCTCACGTCCTCAATGCGCGCGAAGCGCCAGTGCGGCGCGTTGTCCTTGTCGATAATGCGCGCGCGAATCCCTTCCACCGCATCGCCTTGCAGGAAACTCGAACGCGTGAGATCGAGATCGCCGCGCAGCACTTCGGCCATCGAGCCTTCCGCGCGCGTCACCACCTCCAGCGAAACGGCCATGGAAAGCGGTGAGCGCTCCCGCAACACGGCAATGGTCTGCTCGGCCCAATCGGCGGTATCGCGATCGCACTTCTGCTGAAGCGAGGCGAGAATGCGCGGCACGTCGGGCAGCGCAAAATGCCGGTCGATCAACCGCCGCGCGCGGGCAAGCGGCGACTCCTCCGGCTGCGGCGCGACCTGATAAGCGCGGCTTTCCCGCTCGACGCAAGCAACCACGTCCGCGCCGCGCTCGAACAGTTCGCTGCGCAAAGTGTCGATGAGCGCGGGCAGCGCGGCATCGTCGATATAGAGATCGGCGAGGCCGGCGTACAACGCGTCGGCAGCGCCTATCGCTTCGCCGGTCACCGCGAGATAGCGGCCGATCGCGCCGGGCGTGCGCGCGAGAAACCAGCTCGCGCCGACATCCGGGAAGAGACCGATGCGCGTTTCGGGCATCGCCATTTTCGTTGACTGGGTAACGACACGCAGGCCGCCGGTACGATGCGCGCCCTGCGAGATGCCCATGCCGCCGCCCATCACCACGCCGTTCGTCAACGCGATATAGGGCTTCGGGTAAGTGAAGATTGCGTGATTGAGCCGGTATTCCTCGATAAAAAACGCGTCGCGCGCTTCGTGCTCGCCACGTTGCGCCGACTCGTAGAGGAAGCGGATATCGCCGCCCGCGCAGAACGCGCGAGGATGCTGGCTGCGCACGACGACCGCAAGCACATCGGGATTTTCGCGCCAGTCGTCGAGCGCGGCATGCATCGCGCGGATCATGCCGAGCGACAGCGCGTTCAGCGCCTTCGGCCTTTCAAGCTCGATGAAACCGATGCAGTTGGCTACGTAAGTCGCGACTTCGTCGCTAGCTTCGGGCAAGGCGGAAAGAGACATGAAAGACAACGCACGGTGGCGCAAAGACGTGGAAACCCAACGTTATCACGGCCCGCGACTCGGGGTCGGTTTGAGGTGCAAGGCGCAGCCATGCTGAGTTCAGGTGGGACCGTCGCCAAGGTAGGCGCTGACTCGCCGCCTAACGCGTCTTCTTCGTTGCGCGACGCCGGGTAGCCGCGGGTTCTGCGCCCGGGCCGTCCTGCGCTTCGGATGGCGCCTCTGCTTGCGCCTCGACTGGCGCATCGTCTTGCACCGGGCTTTGCGCGCCCGCGGCACCGGCCTTCTTCCTGCGCGAGACCGCCCCGCCAGCGTTCGAGCTTGTGACGCCATCCGGATCTGCATCCGTAGCGACACCGCCCGCCCCAAGCCAGGTGTCCAAGGCGATTCCTACAACGGTGTCGAGTGGTGAAGACGGAAAAACCGGACACGTCAGATGGAGCGCGACGATGCCATGCAACGTCGCCCAGAAAGCGTCGGCCCAGACCCTCGGATCCACCGATGCAGCAAGGCGCCCCGCCGCTTTCAGCTCGTCGAGTGCGGAAATCATGAATTGCAAGGCCGCCGCGCCCGGGTCGTCTTCCGTGCTGGGCTGCTCCGACTGAACCCGCGTTTGCGCCTCGCTCACAACTGACGGGTCGGACACTGCGGCGGCAGCCTTCGCACTGAGCGCCGCGCCGGTATAGCTCGGATCTTCCATGAAGATCAACCGGTACGTTTCTCGATGAGCGACGCCAAAGGCAACATAGGCGCGTCCCATTGCCTTGAGCCTTTCAGCCGGGTCGGCAATGCCCGCGAGCGGCTCGAACGTCCGCAGCAACTGCGCATAGCCTTCCTCGCACAGCGCCCGTGCAATCTCGTCGCGGCTTGCGAAGTGCAAATACAGCGCGGCGGGCGAATACTCGATCGCTTCGGCGATCTTCCGCATTGAGAGCGCGGCAAAGCCTTCACGCATCACGATATGTCGTGCGGCTGCAAGGATGCGTTCCCGCAACGCCTGCTTCTCCCGATTCTTTCTTTCAGCGATTCCCATGCGAGGCATTTTCCAGTTGACAAACTGAAAAGTCAAATTAAACTGAACACCGTTCACTGAACACTGTTCACAAAATTTTCAACCATCAACAAATGGCGCGCTTCTCGGCTCGCCGCGTCACCTGGAAGATATTGTCATGCACAACGAAGGAAAGGTCGGCCTGTTCGGAGCCGCCGGCGCTGCCGGCCGGATCATCGCGGCATCGCTTGGCGCGGCGGGCCGCGACTATCGCGTCGTCGGCCGGTCGCGGGAAGCGCTGGTCGCCGCTTTCGGCCACGATCCGCACGCAGAGATCGTCACGTGGAATCCGGACGATCCGGCTTCGATCAGCGCCGCGGCTGAGGGGCTGCAGAGCGTCATCTATCTGGTCGGCGTGCCCTACGAGCGCTTCGCCGAACACCCGCCGCTGATGCAGAAAACGCTAGCAGGTATCACGGCAGCGGGCGTGGAACGCTTCATTCTGATCGGCACCGTCTATCCCTACGGTCGTGCGGGCAGCAATCCGATCGCTGAAGACCATCCTCGCGAGCCGCACACGTTCAAAGGGAAAATGCGGCTCGCCCAGGAAAATCTGGTGTTGCAGGCGCATGGAAAGAACGGACTGTCGACGCTGGTTCTGCGGCTACCGGATTTCTATGGCCCGGGCATCGAGCGAAGTCTGCTCAACGGCGTATTCGAAGCTGCCGCAAATGGAAAGCGCGCGCAGATGATCGGTCCCGTGGATGTGCCGCACGAATTCATTTATTTGCCGGATATCGGAGCTGTGGTCGAGACGCTTACGCGCACGCCAGAAGCGTATGGGCGCTGGTGGCACCTTGCCGGCGCGGGCACCATCACGCAGCGGGAAGTGGCACGACAGGCTTATGCACTCGCAGGCAGCCAGCCGAGGCTGATGGTGGCCGGAAAGACGATGCTGCGCGTGCTCGGCCTCTTCAATCCGCTGATGCGTGAACTGGTCGAGATGAACTACCTGATGACCGAACCGATCGTGCTCGACGACTCCGCATTGACGAAGCTGATCGGACCGATCTCGAAGACGTCTTACGAAGAAGGTATCCGCCAGTGCATGGCCGCCGCGCTTGGTTCTGCTCAGTCTAGCGAGCCGCGTTCCCAGGCGGAAAGTGCCCGCTCTTGAGCAGCACAGGCGTGCCGTTACTGATCTGCAAGTGCTCGCGCGCCACGGCTTCTATGCGCGGGCGTCCGGCGTCGAATGCGCGCATCCAGCCTTCCTGGTCTTCGGAATGTGCGCCGAAGTGATCTTCGAGCGCCTCGACAGAGATTGCGCACGGCACGGGCTCACCGTCCACCAGCGCGGGAAAGACAACGGTCAGATTGGAATCGCGGTAGGCTGGCGCGCCCGCGGGAAACCTGATTTCCATGGTCGCCTCATCAGAAGTATCCGGCACACAACCGGAGCCCGCGAGAACCGGCCGGCCCCGGACGACCTGAATATGGTACTCGCGCGGCCGGACCGAGGTCCACCCCGCCGAGGCGCCGGAATCGCGAGATGCGTCGGCATGAGTTCGAGTGCGAGCTTGCTCGTCAGGCGCCCTCATGACTTACCTCGAAGCAGACGTTCGTCGGTCATGACTGGCCGCCCAGCAGACGGTCGACGTAATTGCGCGCGGCCTGTTCAACGTAGGCGAGCGCCTCTTCTTCGCTGCCGAACCGTTGCTGATCGCCGAGATCCAGCAGCGTCTCGATCCGGTGTGCATCGTCCGGACCCAGCTGGGCCAGGCTGACCGAGCCGACGTAGGTGCCGGCGGTGCCGCCCGTGCCCTGGTCGCTGGACGCCGGCACGAGGCGCGCGGCGGCACTGATGTAGTAGCCGCGGTAAGGGCCGCTGACTCGATCAGCCATGTTCGTTCTCCTCGTTGCGATAGATCAGGTAAGGCGCGCGGCGAGCGAATAAGTTCTGTACGTTTTCACGGTTGCACTTGTCGGATCGGTCGAGGTCGAACCGACTTTACGGCACGTTCCGTGCTGTTGCAGTGCCTCGATTTCGAGTTGAGCGAGCGCAATATGGGAAAATATTTCCTGCACGATCACGAACTGCCCGAGCCGGATGCGGCGAACAAATGGTTTGCGTATGCCGAAAGCCATGACATCGACATCGCGAAAGCCATCAGCATCTGGGAAGACGCGGCCACTGAAAGCGGCGTCGAAAGCCGCCGCCTCGTCAGCGCGGCGGGCATTACTGTCGAAACGCCCTGAGCTTGCGCCTGCGCGTGGCAAGCCAACCGATCAAAGGAAATAATCACAATGCTTTTCATGACGCAACGGCCGGGCCGAGGTCATTCACCGCGTGGCAACGCGCGGGCTCTGCTGCGCCACACGTCCCTTGTTCTTGCGTTTCCAGTGGCAGTTGCGCTGGGCGCGGGCCTGGCGGGGTGTGCGTCGTCGAACACGACGTCCCTCATCAATCTGCCGAACGGCCAGACCGGCTTCGCGGTCAATTGCAGCGGCGCCGACGCCGGTTCGAGCTGGGCCTCATGCTATGTGCAGGCGGGCAAGGCGTGCGGCGCGACTGGCTATGACATCGTGTCGAAAGACAACGACGAAGGCGGGACCGCGGGCGGCAGCGTGACGAACGTCGTGTCGGCCAACGTCAAGAACCGCTCGATGATCGTGCGCTGCAAGTAAGCGCCGACAAGAGCCGACGTCGCCAGCAAGCCCCGGCGAAGCTCGAGCGAACGCAGAACGGATGCAGCCAGAGCCTTCGCGGTGACTCGGGCGCGCGCTTCAATGCGCCTGCATCTTCGAGAACATGTTCAGCACGGTGACGCCGGCAATGATCAGCCCGAGCCCAATGACGGCCGGCACATCGGGCACCTGCCCATAGAGCAGCAGCGCGACGAGCGTAATCAGCACGATACCCGCGCCCGACCACACGGCGTAGACGATGCCGACCGGAATGCTCCTGAGCGTTAGCGACAGGCAGTAGAAGGCGACTCCGTAGCCGAGTACCACCACCGCCGACGGCACGAGCCGCGAGAAACCGTCCGACGCTCGCATGGCGGAGGTAGCAATCACCTCGGCCACGATCGCGATACCAAGCAACGCATAAGGCGGCAGCCGCATCGGCTCAGACCTTTGCAAGCGCGAGCTTGCTGTAGTCGTGACCGAGGTGCGCGCAAAGGGCTTCCACTACGAACTCATGATCGGCACGCTGGGGCAAGCCGGACACCGTGACCGAACCGATCACGCCCGCGCCCGCCACCGTCAACGGAAACGCGCCGCCGTGCGATGCAAATTCGGTGGCGGGCAGACCGTGCTTGTCCGCGAGCGTGCTGCCGGCCTGCTGCATTTTCAGGCCAATCGCATACGAGCTGCGCCGGAAATGCGCGACCGTGTTGCCCTTGCGGCGTGCCCAATCGACGTTGTCCGGCGTTGCGCCGTCGAGCAGGCTGAAGAACAGCGGCTGACCAAACGTGCGCACGTCGATGGCGGCAGGAACGCCGCGCGCTTTCGCGACCTCATGCAGATAGGCGCCGATTTGCCATGCGCGGTCAGCATCGAATTGGGGGAACACGAGCGCGTGTTCCTGAGCGGCAATGATCTGCAGGTCGTGAGCGATGTCCATGAAGTTCCAGGAGCAAAGTGTGAGTGCGGGCTCGTCGTCGTGCATCCGCGACCGACTCGGTGTGGAGTCGTCCGGGTCCCACGCAAATGGCTTAACGGCGCGCCGGGAAATTCAGATTCTAGCGCAGCGTCTTGCAGCGGCCTGGCGCGATGCGACGCCGCCGACGCATCGCGCGACGTTTCGCTTAAAGGCGCATTGTGAGTGCGAGCGGTTGCAGGGAGCCGCAAGCGGGAAGGCGCCTGCTAAACGACTATCGCACCGACTATTGCATCGTCCCCTGATCTGGTCTATACTCTTTTCTTCGACGGACGCGGGGTGGAGCAGTCTGGCAGCTCGTCGGGCTCATAACCCGAAGGTCGTAGGTTCAAATCCTACCCCCGCAACCAAAAGCTGGAACGTCGAAAATAACATTGAAGGCTTGCCAAACCGGCAGGCCTTTTTTGTTTTGCGCAGCCGTTTTTTCGCGTCGTTATTTCTGGCATGGGTCGATGTCCATGACCTGCGTCATCAAGCACACGGATACCCCGCGCATAAGCGCACGCACGCCTCCTCACCCCGCCCGCTCGCCGGCGCCGCCGTCATCACGCGCCACCATCTCTGCGCACGGTAAAACGCCGCCCCAGTGATAAACTCCTAGCACTCTTTCTCGTGCCCTTCCTATGAAATTCTGTTCTGTCTGCGGCCACGGCGTCAGCCTGAGCATTCCGCCGGGCGACAACCGCGAGCGCTTCGTATGCGGCAGTTGCGGCACGGTGCACTATCAGAATCCGCGCAACGTCGTCGGCACCGTCCCGGTCTGGGACGACAAGGTGCTGCTATGCCGTCGCGCGATCGAACCGCGCTACGGCTACTGGACGCTGCCTGCAGGTTTCATGGAAATGGGCGAGACCACGGCCGAAGCCGCTTCGCGCGAAACGCTCGAAGAAGCCGGCGCGCGCGTCGAGGTACAGAGCCTCTTCTCGCTGCTGAACGTGCCGCATGTGCATCAGGTGCATCTCTTCTACATGGCGCGCCTGCTCGATCTGGACATTGCCGCGGGCGAGGAGAGTCTCGAAGTCAAGCTCTTCGAAGAAAGCGACATTCCGTGGGACGAGATTGCATTTCCCACTGTCGGACAAACGCTCCGCTTCTTTTTCGCCGACCGCGCGGCCGGCAGCTTCGGCCTGCATACGGGCGACATCTTCCGCTCGCTGCGCGAAGGCTGAGCGGCGCGCATGGTTCCCTGGCTCGGACCCGACGATCCGTTTCCGCCCGTCGAGCGCGCGCTCGGCGCGGCAAGCGGCGCTCCGGGCCTGCTTGCCGCAAGCGGCGATCTGCTGCCGTCACGCCTGATCGACGCGTACCGTCACGGCATCTTTCCGTGGTATTCGGACGGCCAGCCCGTGTTGTGGTGGAGCCCCGATCCCCGCATGGTCCTGCGCCCGGCGGAGTTCAAGGTGTCGCCGTCGCTGCGTAAAACGCTCAAGCGCGTGCTGCGCGACGACGCGTGGGAAATCCGCGTCGACCAGGATTTCGCTGCCGTGATGCGCGCCTGCGCGGAGGCGCCGCGGCGTGGCCAGCGCGGCACCTGGATTACTGCGGACGTCGTGGAAGCCTACTCGTCGCTGCATCGCGTGGGAGACGCGCACAGCATCGAAACATGGTTCGAAGGCGAGCGCGTGGGCGGCTTGTACGGTGTCTCGTTCGGCAAGATGTTCTTCGGCGAATCCATGTTCGCCAACGTCACGGACGCCTCGAAAATGGCGCTGGCCGCGCTTGTCGGGCACTTGCGCCGTCACGAAATAGAAATGATAGACTGCCAGCAGAACACGTCGCATCTGGCGTCGCTCGGCGGTCGCGAGATAGCGCGCAAAGCATTCATCGCTCATGTTCGCGCGTCTGTCGACGCACCGCGCATTCCCTGGCGCTTCGACAAGACCGTGTTGCTCGATGTGCTTGCGCGAGCGGCGTAGGAAGAATCAGGCCGAATCCGGATCCGTTCAACGAAACGCGCGGATCACGTGCTGCACAATGAGCCGCATCACGAGCTGCACAATGAGCTGCAACGCGCTCTGCAAGAGATCTGCAAGACAAGTTGCAACGCACGCCGGGTTTGCATTACCAGAGATGCTTCGAGAGCTGCCAACGTGACTCATCCTAACGAGCTGCCTCTTTCTCCGCTTTCGGCGCTGCAATTTTATGCAACGGCGCCCTATCCCTGCAGTTATCTCGACGGGCGTATCGCGCGCTCGCAAGTCGCGACGCCCAGTCACCTGATCAACTCGGACGTCTATACGGACCTCGTCAAGGCGGGCTTCCGGCGTTCGGGTGTGTTCACTTATCGGCCCTATTGCGACGGTTGCCGCGCGTGCGTGCCGGTGCGCGTGCCGGTCGACAGATTCGAGCCGAACCGCACGCAGCGGCGCGTCTGGAAAAAGCATGGCGGCATGATCGCCACGGTCGCGCCGCTTCACTACGACGAGGAACACTACGCGCTCTATATGCGCTATCAGTCGGCGCGACATGCGGGCGGCGGCATGGACCGCGACAGCCGCGACCAGTACGAACAGTTTTTGCTGCAAAGCCGGATCAACTCGCGACTCGTCGAATTCCGGGAACCGCTGCCGGAGAATCCCGAATCGCCCGGTCTTCTGCGCATGATCAGCATGATCGACATTCTCGGCGACGGGCTGTCGTCCGTGTACACGTTCTTCGAGCCGGGACTGCCGCATACGAGCTTCGGCACGTACAACATCTACTGGCAGATCGAGCAGGCGCGCAGCCTGAAATTGCCGTATGTGTACCTTGGGTACTGGATTCGCGAGAGTCCGAAGATGGCCTACAAGGCCAACTTCCGGCCGCTCGAAGGTCTGGTCGACGGCGTATGGCGCGTGCTCGATCCCGCAAGCGCCGATCTCCCGCAGGTCGACGCGGCGTCGAGGGGAAAACGCGGGCCGCTGCTGCCTTAGGTACGGATTAGATGCCGGACTTAGCAGCGGCTTAGCTGCGCCCTTAAGCAACGAGCGCGACGCCTGCTCCGCCTTATCTCATCGACACCGCAAAGCCGGTAAAATAGCGGGTTCCCATTTTTTGGCCGCCCGGCTCCGCCCTGTGTTCAGTTCCCTCTATCCGCTCATACGCGCCCAACTCTTTCGCATGGACGCGGAAGACGCTCATCACCTGACCTTGCGTGTGCTCGGCGCCGCGGGCCGCACCGGCCTCGCCGGCGCGCTCGCCGCGCGCGTGCCGGACGCCCCGCGCACGGTGATGGGGCTGACGTTCCGAAATCCGGTGGGGCTTGCAGCAGGGCTCGACAAGGACGGCGCGTCGATCGACGGGCTCGCCGCGCTCGGCTTCGGCTTTATCGAAGTGGGCACGGTCACGCCGCGCGCGCAGCCCGGCAATCCGCGGCCGCGCATGTTCCGTCTGCCCGAGGCGAATGCCGTGATCAACCGCATGGGCTTCAACAATGCGGGCGTCGACCAGTTCGTGAAAAACGTGCAGGCCGCGCGCTATCGCGGCATTCTCGGCCTGAACATCGGCAAGAACGCCGACACGCCGATCGAGCGCGCCGCCGAAGACTACCTGTATTGCCTCGAACGCGTCTATCCGTTCGCGAGCTACGTGACGGTCAACATCTCGTCGCCGAATACGAAGAACCTGCGCCAGTTGCAAGGCGCGGACGAACTCGACGCGCTGCTCGCGGCGCTGAAGGACAAGCAGCAGCGTCTCGCCGATATGCACGGCAAGCTGGTGCCGCTCGCGTTGAAGATCGCTCCCGATCTCGACGACGAGCAGATCAAATCGATCGCCGACACGTTGTTGCGCCACCGCTTCGAAGGCGTGATCGCGACCAACACCACACTGTCGCGCACCGCCGTCGCAGGCATGCAATACGGCGACGAAGCCGGCGGCCTGTCGGGCAAGCCGGTGTTCGACGCGTCGAACGAAGTGATCCGCAAGCTGCGCGCCGAAGTCGGTGAGGCAGTGCCGATCATCGGCGTGGGCGGGATCTTCTCCGGCGACGATGCACGCGCGAAGCTCGCCGCCGGCGCCTCGCTCGTTCAGCTCTATACCGGCTTCATCTATCGGGGACCGGCGCTCGTCGCCGAATGCGTGCAGGCGCTTCGCTGACTCGATGCACGCGAACCCAGGCACGCGGCGGCCGGGTAATACAGGCATGAACAAACGGTATTTAGCGTTCGGCAGTCTGCTTTGTTAAGCTTTCGTCCGCTAAAACGACATACGAACAAAAAGGAACACAATGCAACTCGGGTTGTTGAAGAAAATTTTCGTCGCCGCTCTGATCGGCGCTTCGTTCACCGCGGTCACGGCCCATGCCGACGACCTGCTGGATCAGGTCAAGCAGCGCGGCACGCTGCGCATCGGCCTCGAAGGCACCTTCCCTCCGTTCAATTCAAAAGCGCCGTCGGGCGAACTGGTCGGCTATGACGTCGACATCGCCAAAGCAGTGGCGACGAAGCTCGGCGTGAAGCCGGAATTCGTCACGACCGAATGGAGCGGCATCATTGCGGGTCTTCAGGCCGGCAAGTTCGACGTGATCGTCAACCAGGTCGGGATGACGGATGCGCGCAAGCAGGCGCTCGATTTCTCGCCCGCTTATACGTACTCGGCCGCGCAGCTGATCCAGCGTAAGGACGACACGCGTCAGTTCAAGTCGCTCGACGACCTGAAGGGCAAGAAGCTCGGCGTCGGCCTTGGCACCAACTACATGGACATGGCGAAGTCGGTGCCGGGCATCGACGTGAAAACGTACCCGGGCGCACCCGAATATCTGCGCGACCTGGCGGCGGGCCGTCTCGACGCGGCGCTCAACGACCGTCTGATGCTCGCGTATCTGTTGAAGAATTCGCAGTTGCCGCTGCGCACCGGCGCGAATGTCGGCGCGGGCAACCCGTCGGGCATTCCGTTCAAAAAGAACAACCCGAAGTTCGCCAAAGCAATCGACGACGCGATGACGCAGCTCGAAGCAGACGGCACGTTCGCGAAGATTTCGGACAAGTGGTTCGGCATCGACGTGAGCAAGCCGATCAAGTAACCGGCTCCGCATGAAACGAAGGGCGGCATCTCCGGAATGCCGCCCTTCGCACTGTTGCAGCACGCGCCCAGCCTGGGCGATGTGCGTCTCGCGCGCCAAACCGAGCACCGTTCATGTCCACCACTTCCCTGCTCGTTCAATCGCTTCCTGTGCTCGCGCAGGGCGCCGTCCTCACGGTCAAGTTCGCAGTTCTGTCGATGTTCTTCGGCCTGATCGCGGGCGCCGTGCTTGCGCTGATGGGCGTGAGCCACAGCCGCACATTGAACTGGATTGCACGCATTTACGTAAGCGTGATGCGCGGCACGCCGCTGCTCGTGCAGATCTTCGTGATCTATTATGGCTTGCCGAGCTTCGGCATTTCGCTCGACCCGACGCCGGCCGGCGTGATCGCGCTGTCGGCAAACGTGGCCGCGTATCTGTCGGAAAGCATGCGCGGCGCAATCCTCGGCATTCACCAGGGGCAATGGCTCGCCGCCTACAGTCTCGGACTCTCGCGGCGCCAGACGCTGCGCTACGTGATTGCGCCGCAAGCTCTGCGCATTGCCGTACCGAGCCTGTCGAACAGCTTGATCAGCCTGATCAAGGATACTTCTTTAGTCTCCGTGATTACGGTGACCGAACTGTTGCGTAGCGCGCAGGAAATCATCGCATCGACGTATCAGCCATTGCCGCTGTATCTCGCGGCAGCGGCAGTCTACTGGGTGCTATGCCAGATACTCGAACTGCTGCAGCGCTGGTATGAACGGCGGCTCGCGTTGCCCTCAAGGCACTGAGCACTGAGTGGCGGGCACCCGGCACTGAGCGTGCAGCCTGCGTCATTCGCCCGCAAATCTAAGCCCTAAGGCTGCGCGCGCCGCATCAGCCATTGCAATCATCTGCAACGACTTGCTGTGCGGCATTACCGAACTCTCGATCTGCCCCGCCAGGATCAGCTCGCAGAAATGCGCGGTCTCATAGTTAAGGCCACCGCCTTCGAACGGCTCGTCGAGTTCGATCACGCGACCGTCGGCGTAGCGGATAGTCGCGCGCGACGGGTTCCACCACGGTTCGTGAATCGTCACGTGCCCGCTCTTCGCCATCAGTAGCGCGTCGCCCTTGCCGTGCAGATCGAGGCCGCAGAAGAGTTGGGAGAGTCCGCGCTCATGCTGGCTGTTCAGGCTCGCAAACGTATCGACGCCGGTCGAACCAAGGCGCCCGAGCGTTTGTACGTCGAGCGGCGCGCCCAGCCAGTCGACGGCAAGAAACATCTCGTAGATACCGATATCGAGCAGCGCGCCGCCCGCATGCTCGAACGACAGCGAAGGGTGGTCGTCGGGCACGCCCGGCACCGAGCACCCGGCCCGCACGAGACCGACTTCGCCAATCGGATCGTCCTTTAGATGCGCCTGCAACTTTCTGTACAACGGATAAAACGGCGGCTTCATCGCTTCCATAAAGAGGCGTTTCTCGCGACGCGCGGCGTCCTGGATGCGCTCGAGTTGTGGCCTGTTGATCGCGGCCGGCTTTTCGCACAGTACGTGCAGGCCGGCTTGCAGTGCCGCGATGGCGTAATCAGCGTGGCTGTCCTGAACGGTCGCGATATAGAGCGCGTCGATCCCGCTGGCGAGCAGCGCATCGAAGCTCGCGCAGAGCCGGCCGCCGAATTCGTCGGCGAAAGCCTGCGCCGGCCCGGCGCGGCGCGACCACAACGCCGCAAGGCGCGCGTTGGGCACATAGACGAGCCCTTGAGCGAACCGGCGCGCAATGCGGCCCGTACCGACGATTCCCCAACGGATCGTGCCGTCCGATGGGATGGCTTGCGTCGCGTCGGTGGTGGCCTGCGTGGCGGCGTTCGTGGCGTTGGTGGCGTTAGTGGCGGCGTTTGCCGGGGCATGTGTGCCCGCGTCGATCACAGCGTTTGTCACGATCACCTGGCGTCCCTGCGGTTAAGAGCAAGGCGCTATTGTCGCGCATGCCGCCCGCAAGTGAGTCGACCTGGGAAACACAACGCGCCGGTGACGCTGCAAGCCCGACCGTCACCGAATCGGCGCGCCGCTGCGGCAACGCGCGCAGCAGCGCCAGAAGCCACACGTCGGCTCGGCGTTATCCCGCGTTTTTGCCATGCGCGGGCGGGATCGGCGGCGCTGCGGCGAAGGTGCCGGCGATCTCCTCGGTCGTGAAGTCGATCATCGCCATCGACGCGAGCTCGGCTTCTTTCGGATCGCGGCGCTCTATCGCTTCGACCACGCGCCGGTGCGAATTCACTGCGCTTTCCCACATCCCTTCCCTCTCATTCACGATCGGGTTGCCCGTCGACAGTGCGCCGCGAATGATCGCCGCCATCTGCTTGAAGAACTGGTTCCCGCTCGCGACGACGATGCGCGTATGAAAGAGTTCGTCGGCTTCCTGATACCCCGGTTCGGCCGGACGGATCACGCGAAACGCCTCGAACGCGTCGCGCACCGCAGCGATGTCGGCCGCGCTGCCGCGCGCCGCGGCCTGCGCCGACGCCCGCGGCTCGATCAGAATGCGAAACTCGATCACGTCGCGCAGAAACAGCGGATCGGGCTTCGCGCGAAAACGCCAGTTCACGACGTCTTCGTCGATCATGCGCCAGTCGCTCATCGGGCGGATGCGGGTGCCGATCTTCGGCCGCACATCGAGCATGTCGCGCGCGAGCAGCATCGACAGCGCCTCACGCATGACCGTGCGGCTCACGTCGAACTCTTTCGACAGCACGTCTTGCGGCGGCAGTATCGCGCCGTACTTCTCCTCGACGATGCCCGTAACGAGCCCGTCCATCACCTTGCTGACCAGTGATCGATCTTTGTTTCCCTGTTCCATGACCCTCTCCCCGAAGCGGTGTTCGCCCCCGCGTAGCCTGTTGATAAACCAACGTTCTTTGTGTGTTTTATCGTCACGTGGTGTTCATCCACGATACGTTGCTAGCTTCACAACGGTTACGCCAGTTGGGACACTTCCTGACAGGGTTATCCCTCTGAAGAATTGTTTCTTCCATGTAACGCGCTACGTGCCAAAGGGCCACAAGCTTGCGTTTCAAGCATGCCTGCGGCCTCGACTTTGCATCGTGCGACGACGCACGTTGAGCGACAAATTGTCTGAACCGAAATGGTCTCAAATCAGTCATGGCTTTCCGCATACGGTGGACCCGGTTCAACGTGTTCGCAGGGCGCGGATGTGGGCAATGCATGTGGCGGTGCCGGTGTCGCAAGACGCGAACCGGCAACCGACCCATAGCGACCGCCGAAGAAAACGAGCGGTGCGTGTTCGCCAAGCGAAAACACCAACACCTCGCCCACGAACAACGTGTGGTCGCCGCACGGATGCCTGTCCACTACGCGCGCTGCGAAGCGGGCTGCCGCATGTTCGAGAAGCACCACATCCGCAAGTCCGTCGACGCGGGCAAAGCATGGGGCAAGCCGGCTCTGCGGCTCGCCCGCGAAGTGGCGGCTGTGTGCCTCCTGGGCGTCCGACAACACGCTCACACCAAACACCGCGCAGCCCATCAGGCGCTCGTGCATGCGCGCGTGCTGTCCAACCGACACCACGATCAGCGGCGGCCTGAGCGAACCCGACATGAAGGCATTCGCAGTCATCGCGTGCAGACGTTCGCCGCTGCCGGTCGAGATCACGACGACGCCGGTCGCGAAGCGCCCGAGCGCATGCCGAAAGCCGCGCTCGTCGAAATCCGCGTCTGCTGCGCGCGGCTCGTCAAGCCGAAGTGCGTCGGCATGCATGGCCGCTCTCCTGACCGAAGCGATTTGCGCCAAGCGGCTTCTGCGCGATGAAGTGAAACCACCAGGCGTCGCTTTCCTCTACGTCGTCCGGAATGCGCCTGCCGTCGCGACTTCCGAACACCGCATCGCATTGCAAGCCCACCTGCGCGAGTTGCCGGCGCTGTTCGCGAAGCGTCGTATAGACGATCACAATGCCGAAGTTGTGAGCCGCCGCTGTCTTGACCGAGTAACCGCCGTAGTCGCGATTCAGCTTGACGTTACGCACGTAGTTCAACGTGCCGAGCTGGAAGCGGCGAAGTGAACGCAGCGTGCGCCAGCCGAGTTTGAGGGGATTGGAGGTGAACTGAGGCAGCAGCTGCCAGATGTTCTCGCGATAACCTGGGCCGCCGCGATTGTGCGACGAGAACAGTACATAACCGCCCGGCCGCACCACGCGATGCATTTCTTCGAGGATCTTCACGCGATCGTCGTAGTCCACGCAGTCGATACCGTTCCAGCTAAACGCAGCCAGTCCGAAATGATTCGACGGCAGCTCCGACATGTCGCGCGCATCCATATGGCGCAAGTCGCGGCCGGGATAGCGCGACCTCGCAATTTCCAGCAGCTTTGGCGTGTAGTCGATGCCGGTGTAGTCGTTCGAGATTGCCAGCATCAACGCAATGGTGCGCCCGGTGCCAATGCCAATGTCGAGCAACGGCGTTGCTGCGCAGCGCGGCGCGAGCCACTGGAACGCGGCCTCCTCGCCGGCGTCGGAGAAGGTCTTGCCGGCGGCGAAAACACGCGCCGCGTCGCGCGAATTCCACGCCACGCGATTGATGCGATCGAGGTCGGATTGTGTATTCACGGCACTCCTCCAGCGTATTGGAGTGCGCCGCACAAGTGATGAAGGTCGGCTTGCCAGACGGCGCACTGGCGAGCAGATCGGGACAGCGCGCCGTCAACGCCGAGGCGCGCGACACGCTGTCCCACGAGTTTCATCACGCTTCTCCGGTTGGGCGAAATGCACGCGCATGCTTGACGAGCCATTGCGCCGCGCGCGTGCGGGGCCCGCTGCAATGGGTCGCGCCAGTTTCGCCGGCTTCGAGCCTGGCGGCACCAGGATGCTCGCCGAACTGGCTTCGATAGAAGTCCTCGAAATGCGACATCACGTTTTCCTGCGCGCTCGCGGACAGAATTGCGTGGTCGGTGCGCTCGCAAAAGACCACGCGAACGCGGCTCAATCGCTTCAACCTGATGCCACGTACTCCGAAGTATTTCTCGAGTTCTTCAACACCTTCGTCCAGCACGCCGTAAAGAAGGCGCGTCTCGACGCCACGCGCGTCGAGCGCCGCAAACGGACGACGCTCCTCGTTAGCGCCAAGCTGCAGTCCGGTAATTCGCTCGATCCGATCCGCAAGCGTCGCCCGCAAAAGCGCCGCAACACGGGTCGCCAGTTCGCGCGCAACGGGCCAGCCGCCCGTCTGCCCTTTAACTACGCGTAGCCATTTGCGCGGCTCGCACATCGAGCGAAAATAGCTGCGCGTCGAGCCGATCGCCGCGACTTGCACGGTCGGCTTGCCGTTTTCATCGCAAACGTTGCGCCACGTAAATTTCTGCAGATTGACGAGCATCGCGCCCGTCACCGCGGGCTCGCGCGATGCGGCATGAAGACCGACGTAGGCGCCCGCGCAGATGCCTAGCAGCACGGCACCGCGGTGGCCACGCGCCGTGAGCCAGCGCGCGGCGCAGGCGGCATCGTCAGCGCCGTTCTGCGCGTAGAGCGCATCGAGCGTGACCGCATCGAGCGAAGGCTGACTGTCGCCGAGTCCGCCGAGATCGACGCGAAGCGAGGCAATGCCTTGCCGTGCGAGACGCCGCGCAAAACGCACGCTGAGCCGCGCGTTGCCGATTCTGGACACTGCGCCCGTGTTGACTATCAGCACCGCGGGGGCGCTTGCGCTGCCGCTCGTCGCTGAATGAGCATGAGGCACGCAGTAGATGCCGAACAGTCTGCCGTTGTCGATCGACACGGGCGTTTCGGTCACGCCCGCTTCGACGATGTGGCCGTCGGCATCGCCTGCGTATGCACTCCCGGTCGACACCGCTGCAGCGCTGCCTGTCGAGTCTCCCGCCAGCCAATTCTCAATCGACTCGAACGCCGCGTGCGGTATCTCGCTGTCGAGCGCCTCCATCATGAACTTGCTGTATTCGTGGAAGCCCTGGCGCTCGACCTCGACACCCTGCTCCCGGTAATGCGCGACCAGTGCATCGACGCGTGTCGCGTCCAGCGAATCGAGCACCAGCACGCGCCTCGCGGGTGACGGCGCATCGCGCCGCAAGTCGACCGCACGCAAGCTTTCGATGGTTTCGCGATAGAGGCGAAAGCCGTACGCCTCGACGAACTCGTCGGTGTCCGGCTCAAGCGTGCAATCCATTGCCGCGGGCATCGACAGCCATTGACGATATCCGGCGCGCAACTCACGCTGATAATTTTTGCCGGACAGCACGGGCGAGAGCAGCACGAGACCGTCGACGTCGCCCAGTTCCTGAGCGGCAAGCGCGGCGAGTGTGCCGCCAAGCCGCAAGCCGCACAAGCTCACGTGCTCGATGCCCGTCGATTGCCGCAGCAACGCCACGGCCTTCCTGATGCTGTCGATCCACGCGCGCCAGAGGCCCGGCTCGCTCGCATCGCCAGCCGAGTCGCCCGTGCCCGGATAGTCGAAGCGCAGTACCGGGACGCCGCGCATCGCGAGGCGCTCGGCGAGCCGGCGCATGCCGCGATAGGTGCAAAGCGCGTCGTAGCCGAACGGGTGGCAGAGCACCACGCCATGCGGCCCGGCTGCGGGATGCAACCAGCCGAACTGGCCATCGAAGACTACTGGCCTCACGCTACGCTCCTCACAAGTCTTCTTTCGGGCATTACAGCAAAGCCCGCCCCTCGCCTCTGTACGCCTCGCCACACTGCCTTGGCTGCATTGCTCCTGCCACGCTAATCCCAGCACGACGCATCCGCGAATGCGTCGTGCCGCCAGCCTGGCGACTCAACCGCCAGGCGGCATGCGGGCGCCAAGCGTCGAGCGTGTGGCCAGCAGCAGGTGGTACAAAAAGCGCGCGCGCAGCCGGTCGCGCAACGCGTAATGCTTCGACAGCAGCACCCGCCACGCGGCGCGCGCGTCACCGGCGCGGGCATACGCGGAAGCGGCGCGCGGTGCGACGCGCCGCAGCGCATCGTCGCGCGCGGCATGTGCGGCGGCGGGCACATCGCTCGCGCACAACTGCGCGAACGCATGCATCGCGGGCAACGCATGCGTCGAGATCGACAATGCCGTCTCGCGCGAAATGGAAACGAACTCGTCGACGAAGCAGACGGCTGCCGCCTCCATGCATAGGCGCAAACCGAAATCGAAGTCACAGGCTTCGCCCACTTGCGCCGCGAGCCGATAACCGACACGTCGGGCGGCCAGCGTATCCACCAGATAGCCGTTGTTCGGGAACATCTGGTCGATGCCGGCGAGCGCGGGCACGGCGAGCCGTCCCGCACGCTCAGGCACGCGCCGGTAGTCGCGATTGAGCCGCGCGGTGGCTTCCGGCCGTGGCGTGCCGTCGTCGGCGATCACGCGCTGTTTGCCGAATGCGGCGGTCAATTCCGGATCAGTGCGCCAGCACGCATCGAGCGTACTCAGCGCGTCTGGTTCAAGCAGATCGTCGTCGTGCAGCAACACGAGCCGCGCCCCGCCCGCGCGAGCGAAAAGGCGGTTCACATTGGATGCCTGCCCAAGCCTCGGGCGGTTTCGTTCGTAGCGGATCGGATGCCTCGCGCGCGCCCGGCAACGCTTGACCATCTGTGCCGTGCGCTCGTCGCTCGAATCGTCGCCGATCACGATTTCGAACTCGCCGTATGTCTGCGCTTCACAACTTTCAATCGCTTCTTCTAGCAGACCCGGTCGATTGCAGGTCGGTATGCAGATCGAGATGAGCCGCGGGTTCAATTCTTTCGATTCCTTCACGCTGTCCTCGCGATGCCCGTTCACCGGCCGTATGCGGTCGAAGCTGATTTAACCGCGACGCAGAGCGCCCATCTGTACGCCCCGCCACACACGCAAGCGGCGCGCAAGCGCACTATGCAAGCCGGCGACAAGCCGACGCCCTCGTGCGGGACGCGCTCGTGGGTGCGGCCGCGCACCGACAACGCCCCGTACCAACCGCACCATTGCACGACATTCCCGCGGACAGCGCACCATGGAAAGAAGTATCGTCAGGAACATCGTCATTAACTTTGCGGGAGCGATCGCTCCGACGTTCATTTCCCTCGTCACGGTGCCCGCCTATATTCATCTGATGGGCGTGGAACGCTACGGCGTCATCAATCTGGTGTGGACGCTGATCGGCTACTTCAGCGTACTGGATCTCGGCACGAGCCTCGCCACCGAAAATCAGATCTCCAAAGCGCGCGCCGCTAACGACGACTCTCTCGAACGCATCTTCTGGAGCGCGTGGTTCATGAACCTCGGCACCGGCATCGTGGGCGGGCTCATCATTTACGCGGGCACGGTCGTCTACATCACGCATGGTGTGAAGATCGAGCCGGCGTTCCAGCGCGAGGTGATGGCGAGCCTGCCGTGGATTGCGGTGGCCGTCCCCATTGCCAATGTGTCATGGGTGTTCGCGGGCGCGATCAACGGGGTCGAACGCTTCGCGAGCTTCAACGTTAATCAGACGCTTGGCACCGCGCTCTTCCAGTTGTCGCCGCTCGCGGCGATCTTCTGCTTCTCGCCTTCGCTTGCGGTGGTCATTCCGGCCGCGGTTCTCGCACGGCTCTTCGCCGGTCTGATGCTCGGTGCCGCGGCGTTTCGTGCGATCGGCATTCGACGCGTGCGCATGCCGCAATGGCGCGTGATGGCCGAACTGTTCCGTTACGGCCGCTGGATGCTGCTCTTTTCCGGCGCCGGCATGATTGCGTCGACACTCGACCGCGTGCTGGTCGGCGCGCTGCTCGGCGCGAGCTTCGTGACTTACTATGCGACACCCCAGAACCTGATCACGCGTCTGAACCTGCTGCCCGTCGCGATGGTGCGCACGCTGTTCCCGCGTCTGTCCGCCGTGTCGCGCGCAGACGCGGACGCGATCGCGCATAGCGCGCTCGCGTTGCTGAACGGCGCATTCACGCCTTGCCTGATCGTCGCAATGTTCGCGCTCAAGCCCTTCCTTGTCGTGTGGCTCGGGCCGACGGTCGCCACTGCGGCGCCCGTCGCGTGCGTGCTGATACTCGCCGTATGGCTCGGCGGGCAGGCGGGCATTCTGGGCATACTCATTCAGGCGCAGACCAGTCCCGCCGCTATCGCGGGCGTCAGCTGGGCGCAGCTGCCCGTGTTCGCCGGCGCGCTGTGGTGTGGCATCCACTGGTTCGGCATCATGGGCGCGGCGGTCGTGGTGGTGTCGAAGGCGCTGTTCGACTACGGCGTGCTGCTTCACTTTGCCCGGCTGCATGTTGGCTCGATCGTGCGCAATATGCTCGTGCATCTCGCGTTTCTGCTGGTGGCGCTGGCGCTCGCCGAGTCGATCAGCGCGCCGTCCTCACTGATTGCCGCCGCGCTCGTGCTGGTGTGCGCGAATCTGGCTTTGTCGCTGCATGGCTCCAGTGAATTGCGTAGCCTCGTGTACAAGCTCTGGACCAGGCTGACCTTATCGGCAAGCTGAAGTCGGATCACATCTTCACGACATATCGCGCTGGCCACGGATCATTCGTGGCCGGTGCGCTGACGAAATCACGCAGACCCGGTAAAAAACGCCCGCCGTGAGCGCAACGCCGCGCTTACAGCGGCGCCGAGTGGCTCACACTTTCCGTCATGCCGACGCGAGCTGCGTCGATATCGCGCGTGGCAATGGTGGCGAAGCGGCGCGGCTGGCAACTCGCAAGCGTGCGTTCGTAGATCGCCAGATAGCCGTCGCTCACGCGCTGCACGCTGAACTTCTCGAGATCCTGCACCGCGCGTGCGGCCAATTCGGCGCGCCTCGCCGGATCGGTGAGAAGCCGCTCAAGCGCGTTTGCCAGCGTAGCGGAATCATGCGGCGGCACGAGGACACCCGCCTCGCCGCCGTCGAGCATCTCCGGAATGCCGCCCACGCGCGTCGCGACGATTGCGCATCCCTGCTCGCGCGCCTCGCACAGCACGAGGCCCGCCGGTTCGTTGTGCGAGGCCAGCACGAACACATCGGCCTGCGCGAGATAAGCCCGCGGATCTGCAACGAACCCTTCGAAACGCGCATGCCGCGCGATGCCGAGTTGCGAGGCCAGTTGCTCCATCGCGGCGCGGTCGGGACCTTCGCCCACGAGGTACAGCATCGCGCCGGGCACGCGCTCGCGCAGCGCGGCAAACGCGTGCAACAGGTCGCGGATACCCTTGCGTTCATACATGCCGGCGAGCGTGACGACACACGGATGAGTCAGTAAAGGCAAGCGCGGCGCGATCGCGTCGGCGAGCCGCGGCGTTCCGAGCGCACCATTACGCACGACGCTCAGGCGCGACTTCGGAATACCGCGCCGCTCCATCGCGGCAGATACCGCTTCGCTGACAGCGACAACGCAGTCGCCGACGCGCATCATCGTCGCGCTCTTCTGAAATTCGTTGTGCACCGTTGTAACCAGCACGAAGCGCCGCCGCGGCACGCCGAAGCGCGCGATCAGCGCGCCCGTCATCATGTGTGCATGCACGACGTCAGGGTCGATTTGCGATACGAGCCTGTTGAAGCGCGCCACCATCGCCGGCACGCGTAAAGGTCGCGGCGATTGCGGCAACAGCACATGACGCACACCGTGCCGCGCGAGCAAATCCTCGAATCCGCCGCCTCCCGAGGCCACCGTCACATCGTGTCCGGCGCGCGCCTGCATGCACGCGAGATCGACCATCACATTGACGATGCCGTTGCCCACATTCAGCGCGTGATTGGCGAGATGGATGATTTTCATGATTTTCCTGCAACGTCGATGGAGTTGCGATGAGCAGCCGCGAGCGCGGCCGTTGACGGCGTGAACCGGTACATCAATACCTTGCCGTGTGCGTCTTCTTCGACGAATAGGAGGTATTCGCCCGACGCGAGACGATGCGCGGTGACAGGCATCGGCACGTCGGCCCAGCCGCTCGACGCGCCCACTTCCTTGCCCGGTGTCAGACGGCCGGCTTCGCGCCCGCTCGCGCGGTCATAAATCCGCACGGCTGCGCTGCGCGTCTCGACGGCGAAGATGAAGTCGCCCGCCACCGTAAAGCCGTTGACCGAGAGCCATTCGGGCGGACCGCGGTCCGGCAGGTCGATCAGGTAGCGCAGCACCGGCTTGCCGCTTTTCCAGTGGTCGTAGCGCGCAAGCTGCGAACCGGCACTATTCCAGTTGTCCTGAACAAACGGCCGCGCGCGCGTCGAGCCGGAGATGAACAGTGTGTCGTCTTCGGGAAAGTAGTTGAGCCGTGCGACGCGGTAAAACGGCGCGGGAACCGGGTATTGCCGCATCGCCGTGTAACGGTAAATCGGATTGCCGACGCGGTCGAATCCTTGCAGCGGGAAGCAGCGAATGCCCGCCGCTTCGGTGCCCTGCCAGACGCCGCCGCGACTATCCACCCACCAGCCTCGCATTGCGGGCGCATCGGCGCCGTTGCCGTTCTGGTCGAATGCGGCACGGGAGAAGTCGCCCGCGCCCGTCACGTCGCGCCAGATCCACTCACCGCGCGCCGGCTGATTGCGCGGCCACGGACCGTCTATGTGCGATTGCGCGAACAGCCCCGACGGAATCGCCGTCTCGCTATCTTCGGCGAAACGATAGATGCGCAGATACGACGAATACATGTCGGTGGTGTACAGCAGCCGGTGCCCGTCGATGTCGCGCACCATCGGCATGCCCCGCTGGCCGCCCAGGTACAGATGAAAGTACGGATCGTATGGGTAGCGGAAACGGTCGGCGGTATAACCCGCATACGACCACTCGTTGCCCGGCGCGCGCGCGAGATCCAGCGTGAAGCGCTTGCTGCCGCTGTACACGGACGGCGGATTGCCATCGACGAACTGCGCGCCGTCGACGAACAGCAGCCCTTGCAGGCTGAAGCGCTGCCGTCCATCGGGCGCATAGCTTTCGAGCAGCGCGCCGTCGTAGGTGCTCGGCCCGGTGCCGTAGGAGCGCGGACCGGCACCGTTCATCGACACATAAATGTTGCCCGCGCGATCCACGCCCACGCCAGTCAGACCGTTGAAACGCCGGGGCCCGGGCGCGCCAGCGCGCCCCGCGTAGATACCGCCTTTTTCTCCGAAGCTGGCCGTCAATTTCATGGCCGTTCCCTGCTGCATATTGCCCGCCGACGCGTTATTCCGCGCATTCGCGTCGCCGGTAAAAATCAGGATCTGCTGGCGCACACCGTTGTCCGCGATCAACAGACGTCCGCGTGCATCGACGGTCAGATCCGCCGGCACGACGCCTTCAGGCAACGGCAATTCGCCGATGACCGCCCCATTGCGGGCATGGTGCACGACGCGTTGCGCGCCGTCTGTGCGGCTGTTCTCCAAGATCCATAACGAACCGTCGGGCGCGAGCGCGAGGCGGCCCGGCTCACGTACCGGGAATGCGCCGATTGCCTGCATGGTCTGCGCGTCGAACACCTGCACCCGATTCTCGAGCGCGTTCGAGACAAAGAGCCGCGTGTCGTCCGCGGCCAAACCACGAATCGCGTAGTCGGCCTTGCCGGAATAAGTGGCGATGAGCAGGAACGCGAGGCGGCTGCCGGTTGGGAACTTCACCTGCCCCGCGAACGGCACGCCGTCGCGAATGTCCGCACGGCTGCGGCGCGAGATACCGGTCCACACGTCCCCTTCGCGTGGCGACGGTCTGTGCTTCGCGGTTTCGTTGCCGAGGCTAACCATGGTTTGTGCGACGTACACGTACTCGTCGTTCGCGGCAATCGCGTCGCCACCCATCATTCCCCAGCCATGCGTCTCGCCGCCATGGCGGAGCACCTCGGCATTGCGGTACTGACCGAGTTCGCCACCGCCCTCGTCCCACGGTGCATTGGTGAAGACGTCGCCTTGCGGCGTGACTGCCATCGCCTGTATGTCGATCTGCATCCAGCGCTGATCACCGTAACCCCATGTATTGCCAATCCACGAAGTTACATAGGAAGGCGAATTATTCGCACCGGTCGCTTGTGCGCTGGCTGGGGGGATGCTGGCCGCCGCTTCGGTGGCTTGGATCAACATCTTTGCAGCCGCAGGCGGAGCTTTCAGTTGGCCCGTAGAGGCTCCACCTCCTGGCAACCGGGCACCGCCCGCGCCGTGCTTCGATTCGCCCGCCGCAAGCAGCACGACCAGCGGGAGCGCCAGCGCGCCAGCGCACACCAGTCGCTCGAATGTTTTGCGTGTGAGGCGTCGCATGTTGTCCGGCGTCAGAACACGTCGATCGCTTCGCGATAGATTTGCGCGACCTGCGCGGCCACCACCGGCCTGTCGAAGTGCTCACGCGCATACTTGCGGCATGCCTCTTCGTCCGGCAACTTGAGCCGACCGAGCAATGCATCGGCCATGCCTTCTCCGATCGCCTTACAACCGCCGGACGGCAGCACCAGATCGCGCGACAACGGCGCCACGGCCTCAGGCAGGCCGCCTACCGGCGTCACCAGAACCGGCGTGCCGGCAGCAAGCGATTCGATCGTAGTCAGGCCGAAGCCTTCCAGCGATACGGTCGGCACCACCGAGAGGTCGGCCGCGCGGTACCACAGCGGCACGGTCTCGTCGGGCACGAAGCCGGCAAGCGTCACGTTGCCCTCGAGGCCGCGCGCGACGATGCGATCCTGCAACTGCGACGCAAGCGGACCCTTGCCCGCAATCGTCAGCAATACGTCTGGTAGCAACGGCTTCACAATCGCCATCGCGTCGATCAGATCTTCGAGCCCCATGCGCGACACCAGACGGCGCATGCAGAAAATCAGAGGCCGGTCCGCTGCGAGGCCGAGTTGCCGACGCGCTTCGAGCTTCGTCATGCCAGTGTCGAAATGCGCGACGTCGACGCATCCCGGCACGATGCGGATGCTGTCCTCACTCACGCCATACGTCTCATGAAGCAGACGGCCGAATGCCTTAGACAGCACGATATGACGTGTTGCGCCGCGATACACGAAACGTTCGAGCGCGACACGCAACGCGCGAGATAAACCACCTCCGCCGCCCGGATACGACTCCGCGGCCCACGGTCCATGAAAATGAACGACCTTCGGCACGTTGCGAAACACGCCCGCTGTCGGCGCTGCATAAAGGGCGAAATGCGTCGCGACGATGTCAGGCATGCGCGCGGCTCGCAGCACACGCGAATGCCTGCGGGAGCCCAGCAACCGCGCGCCGAGTTGCGCCTGCGCGCCCGCGAACGATTGCACGCGGCCACCCGACGCCTCGATCACGTCTGCGCTTCCCGCTACCATGCCGCGGACGTTCACCCCTTGAGCGGGAAGCGTATCCACCAGCGCCTGAAACATACGATCAAGACCGCCTGGCCGTTCGTCGAACCAGTGCATGCCGATTTGCAGCGAATCGATCGGAACCGCGCTCATAGTTTCACCGGCTCAGTCGCGCATGCAGGCGGCAACGGTTGTGCCGCGCGGCGTGCATGCACCTGCTCGTAGACTGTCAGATAGCGCTCGGCCATGGCTTGCCAGCTGAGGCTTTTCGCCACCTCTCTCGCGCGCGTGCCGAGGCTTCGCGCGTAGTCCGTATCGCTCGCCACACGCATGATGGCCGCGCCGAGCGCCGCCGCGTCGTCAGGATCGTCGAGCACCACGCCGCTGCCCGGCTCGATCACTTCGGCGCCGCCGGCAGTGCGCACCGTGATGACCGGCAATCCCGCGGACAAGGCTTCCAGCAATACCAGACCCATTGGTTCGTAGCGCGAAGGAAACACGAACGCATCGACCGAGCGCATCAGCGCGGGCATGTCCATCACCATGTCGGTGAAGTGCACGCGTGCGCTCAGTCCGAGCGATTCGACCAAAGCCGGATAAGGGCTGTTGTGCAGAATGCCCGCGACCGCGAGATGCACGTCGGCGGACGTATGGATCAGCGCATGCAGCACGGTGTCGAGGTTCTTGCGCGACATGCGCAGATCGCCCGCGAACAACAGCACGAACGGTACTTGCGGCAAACCGAAACGCGCGCGTTCGCAAGCGCCGGGCCTGAACTCGTCGACATCCACGCCGTTATGAATCACCTGCACGCGCGCCGCGCCGACGCCCAGCGCCCGCACCTCGCCCGCCACCTTCTGCGAAACCGGCACGATGACCTCGGTATGGCGAAACGCCCACTTCTCGCATGCGATGTTCAGCCACGTATAGATAACCTGATACGCGTGATAGAAACTGTGCAGCAGACGAAACGGATAGAAGCCGCAGCGATACCAGCCGTCGTGCACGAAGTGCGCCGCGTTGACGTCGGAGCGGGCCCATGCAATGAAGCCGTTGACATGAACGACGTCGAACTCATTGCGGTGAGCGCGAATCCACGCGCCGCAGCGCAAAGCGAACATCTGATACTGAACCAGCCGTGTCGGCAGGCGACTCTTCGAAACGCGCACGAAACGCACGCGCGGATGCGCGACCAGTTCCGCGGCCGCTTCTGCGGCAAGCAGCGTCACGGTATGCCCAGCAGCCAGCGCCGCCAGCACGATCTCGTAGTTCACGCGCCCTTGCCCATCGTTCTTGCGCACGACATGGGTAACGATGAGAATTCGCATCCCGTTGTCCTTCATTTGAATTATCAGGTCCGCGAAAGCGCCGCGCTATTCGTGGCGTGCCGCTCTCGCGCATAGCGCGACGAAATCACCGGCAAGGTCACGCCGAGAAAGAAAAACATCCCGGATACGGAGGTAAGCGTGTTGATGAAAATCATCATCGAGAAAATGGCGACGGCCACACCTACGCCGGAGATAGCGAGAAGATCGGTTGGATGCGATCGGCTCGCGCGATACGCGCGCCACAGCAACATGACCACGCCTGTCGCGTACAGCAACGTGCCTGGCCAACCCATCACGAATGGCACTTCCATCAGGCCGCTGTCGAAGTCGGCTATTGCGGAGGCGGATTTGTCGTCGGACAGCTTGGTGCCCTGACCCGTCGCGCCGAGGCCTTGACCCGCGATATCGGTGAGCGCCGACGAAAGAAACGTCTTGTAGAACTCAGCGCGCGCCTGGTAGCTGTTGTCCTCGCCGATGTCCTGGATGGTGCTGAAGCGGCGCATCACGGGCTCGGCCACCTGATCGATCATCATTAGCGGCGCGGCCATCACGGCAAGCCCGAATACGCCGGCGAGCAAGCGCATCCGGCTTTTACCGTCGAGCATGGCGAATGAATAGACAAGCGCGATTGCAAAACCGCCCCACGTACTGCGCGCGCTGGTGAGCAGCAGCGCGGGAATGCCGACGCAGCCGAGCACGATGCGCGCTTTGCCGCGCGCCGCGAGCGACATCAGCAGGATAGTCATGAGCGTGACTGCGAACGGCCCGCAAGAATTCATCGTGCTGCTGATGCGCATGCCAAACGGCACCGGCTGGCCCTCAGATTCCATCTTCGAGGCAATCAGCCAGAACGCATCCCACGGCATCGGCGAAATGAATTCAAGCAATCCGTAGAGACTCATCAGGAGTCCGCCGTAAACGAATGTCTTCAGCAGGACCCGGTGGTAGTCCGGATAATGGCGCCACGTCACGGTCATATAAAACGCGACCATCACTGGATAGAGCCAGTTGATCAGCGTAAAGGTTGCGGCGGCAGGACCTGCTTGCACAAAGCCCACCACGTACGCGTACAGAAGCGCGATCACGATCAACAGAAGCGGTGCGGCCCGACGCTGCCCGAATGCAGAGACGTGCTTGATGAGCGTGAATCCCATGAGCGCCACCGCCAGCAGCGGTGCGACCATGATCGGACTTTGCTGATTGAACGCTCCGCTCACAAAATCCGCGAGACGCCTTACTTCCGGCGTGAGGAAGAAAAGCCAGCAGACGAATCCGAGGTAGTGAGCCGGCGAGCGCCGGTACAGCAACAGCGCAACGCCAAAGGCACCGGCTGGAAAGAACAGCTCGACCACTTTTCCCTGATGCAGCAGGATGAGGCCCAGCGTCACGCCGAACAGCAGCAACGGCCAACGCAGCGGGTGCCGCAGTGTCCGTGACGCGCGGCGAGTGCGCGTGGCTCTCGCCGCTCCTCGTTCGCTCCTCGTCGTTGCACCGTGCCTGTCGTCAGCCGGCGTGCGCAGCGCGAGCCGCGCGCTCGACGGCGTGATCAGCAACCGCTCCATTACAGCATCTCGAACGTGTTGACGAGCGCAGCACGATCGCGCTCACGTCGCCGCAATACAGCGAGCGGCTGCGACGCGCGCATGTGCCGCGTTAGGCCGATAAAAGGCACGCCATGTTCGAGGTATGGACCTTCCGTCTTGCGAAAGCCGAATTGCTCGTAGAACTCGCGCAAGCCGAGCGGCGCGCTCACACGCGCGGCGTGTCCCGGCCAACGCTCGGCAATAGCCTGCAATACGCGCTCCACCAGCATTTCGGCGGTACCGTCGCCGCGCCGCAGCGGGCTCGTCAATACCTTGTCGATCGTGATCTCGGGATCTTCGGCGTCGCCGGGCCGCACGCGAGCGTAGGCGAGAATCGGCATGGGCCGCCCCATGTCCTCCACGGCGAACACATGCAGCGATTCCTCGTCGCGGCCATCGGCATCGAGGTAGACATGCGATTGTTCGACGACGAACACCGCGCTGCGCGCCCGCAGAATCAGGTACAGCTCGCGTGCCGAAAGCTGCTCGAATTCCAGCGTTTTCCAGTTCATCACGTTCCCCAGCGGATTCTTTTATGTTTAACGGACCGGCGCCGCACGCCGCCCGCCTGGGCCACGTTAGACACGCCAGCCCGTCTGATGGCTACACGTTAAGGCCGCGATACATGCGTTTCCGTGCGGCATCGCACTGACGCTGCGGGTTGGCGATTCTTAAATACGAGGCACCGGATCGCGCCTCACGTCGCGAATAAAAAAATCGGCCGCATGCATTCGTCTACGTCGGCGAACGCGAAGAGACCGCTGCACAACTGAGGGGTACACCACCATGAAAACCGCATTGCGACGCATCCTTTCCGAATCCGCTCGCCTCGACGTATCGCCGGAGAGCCTCGCGGACGATGCCGATCTCTATGCCGCAGGCCTCTCCTCCCTCGCGACCGTGCACCTGATGCTCGCAATCGAGGATGAATTCGACGTCGAGATTCCAGACCGCATGCTCACGCGCCGGCTGTTCTCGAGCATCGATTCGATGGCCGCCGCCGTTACCGAACTGCAACAGGCGAAAGCAGCATGAACACCCCACTGCTCGATCCGGCTGCTTCGGCGGCCGCGACCACGCCCGCGGCTCTGACGGCGATCGAGCCCGAACCCGCCTGGCGCGCTGCGGCGCAACGTTGTGCGGCAGTCGCCGCGCAGTTCTCCAACGCCGTCGACGGCGAAGCCCGCTTTCCCGCCGAAGCGTTCGCGGCACTCAAGCGCGAGCGGCTGCTCTCGGCGATGGTGCCGGCGGCATACGGTGGCGCGGGCCTCTCGCTTGCGGACGTCGGCGCAATCTGCGAAACGCTTGCCCAGGGCTGCGCCTCCACCGCGATGATCTATGCGATGCATCAGATCCAGGTCGCCTGTATCGACGAGCACGGCAGCGAGTCGCCATGGCACCGGCAGTTGCTCGCGCAACTTTGCGAGCAACAATGGCTTTTCGCATCGGCCACGTCTGAGGAAACGATCGGCGGCAATATGCGCACGAGCGCCTGTTCGGTCGAGGCCGACGGCGAGCGCTTTTCGATCGAAAAACTCGCCCCGACGATTTCATATGGCGCGCATGCGGACGCCATTCTGGTCACCGCCCGCCGCACGGCGGAGTCGGCCGCCTCGGACCAGGTGCTGATCGTCGCGTTACGCGAACAAACGCTACTCGAAAAACGCGGCGCCTGGGATTCGATGGGTATGCGCGGCACCTGCAGCGAAGGCTTCAGACTGGTCGCCACCGGTCTTGCCGCGCAGATCCTGCCGACGCCCTTCGCCGAGATCGCCGACCAGACCATGCTGCCGGTCTCGCACACGCTGTGGGCATCGGTATGGACGGGTGTGGCCGCCGACGCGGTGAATCGCGCTAAGGCCTTCTACAGGGCACAGGCTCGCTCGAAGCCCGGCGCGAATTCACCGGCCGGCGTGCGCCTCGCGCATGCTGTCGGGTTGTTGCAGATGATGCAGGCGCGCCTTTCCGTAGCACTCGACGCGGCGCGTGCTGCGCACGCCGCACGCCTTCATGAATCGCAAGCCGATGCTCCGCTCGCGGCGATGCTCGGCTTCGCGTCCGACATGAACACGCTGAAGACGAGCATCTCGACGATTGCACTGGACGTCGTGCACGAAGTGATGATGATCTGCGGCATGGCCGGATACAAGAACGGCACGCCGTACAGCGTGGGACGCCATTTGCGCGATCTCTACTCCGCACCGCTCATGATCAATAACGACCGCATCGCGCAGAACACCGCGAGCCTGCTGCTCGCGCAGCGCCCTGCCGCGCCGGGGAGAGCCTGATGAATACGATGACCGATACCGCTGCGCTCGCTACCGCCACGAATGGCGACCAACACATTGCGCCCACCTTTCGCGACGAGTTGCTGGCCGCGGGCCTGTTGATCGACACCGGTGAAAATGGACTGTATGGCCGCAGCCAGATTTTCGAGGATGTCGTCGATCGGCTGAACGTGGCTATCACGCACCTTGGCGCCGATCAGGATGCCGAAGTATTGCGCTTTCCACCCGCCATGCGCCGGACAGACTTCGAGGATAGCGAGTATCTGAAGAATTTCCCCGACCTCGCCGGCACCATTCACTCGTTTTGCGGCAACGACATGGGCCACCGGCGCCTGTTGCAGGCGCTCGATCACGCGATGAACGCGAGCGACGACGATCGCAGCGACGAATGGATGGCGCAGCAAAAGCCCACGCGCGTGGTGCTCACGCCGGCCGCCTGTTATCCGATCTATCCGGTACTGGCGCGGCGTGGCCCGCTGCCTGCCGGCGGACGCACCGTCGACGTGCTCTCGTATTGCTTTCGCCACGAGCCTTCTCTCGATCCCGGCCGCATGCAGATGTTCCGTCAGCGCGAATATGTGCGGCTCGGCAACGCCCACGAGGTAATGGCGTTCCGCCAGATGTGGATTGAACGCGGCTCGCTGCTCGTCTCCCTGTTGCAATTGCCTGTCGAAGTGGACCTCGCCAACGACCCGTTTTTCGGACGTGGCGGGAAGATCGTCGCCGATAGTCAGCGCGCCCAGGCGCTCAAGTTCGAACTGCTGATTCCTGTGGCGAACCCGGACAGCAAAACCGCGTGCCTGTCGTTCAACTATCACATGGACCACTTCGGCAAGATCTGGAAGATCGCTTGCGAAGACGGCACGCTCGCGCATACGGGCTGCGTCGGCTTCGGCATGGAGCGCATCACGCTCGCGCTGTTCCGTCATCACGGGCTGGACGTGAAAGCATGGCCCGACGACGTACGCGCTTTGCTATGGGGCGATACTGCAACACGCGTCGCGCACGGCATGGCACAGATGCACGCGTTGGCTGCAGCATCGGACACCGGAGACGGCGCATGAGTGCATCGCAGAGGCGCTTGCAGGGAAACGCATTCTCTACATCGCAGTTGCCTCGGCAACGCGCATCGACTGCTAACGCTGCGCACGCTTCATCGCAAGCAGTCGCACTCCACGCGCAAGCAGCGCGTGCGCGACAGCACGAGCCGCATGCATGGCATCAGGGCGAGCGCGTCTGGCAGGAAACCAACTGCTATGTGGATCTGTGGATCGAATTGCTGCACGGCTTCGGTCTTGATCCGCGCGCGGCGTTTGGCTTCACCGTCACGCAGGACTTCGAAGGCGATCAGTTCACGTTCTTCAAGTTCCCTCTTGAAGACCTGGAGCGGCTCTACGGCACCCAGGTCCAGGAACTCGCGATCTATGACTCGCTCGAAGCACGCGTGCTCGCGCAGACTCAGCGCGGCCACACGGTGCTCGTCGAAGTAGACGGTTTTTATCTGCCGAACACGCGCGCCACGTCGTATCGTCGTGAGCATCCGAAGACCACGGTAGGCATCGACTTCATCGACCCGGACGCGCGCCGTCTCGGCTATTTTCACAACACCGGCTATCACATGCTGGATGGCGAGGACTACGACGGCGTGTTCCGCAAGCTGCCGCAATTCGCACAGCAGCCTGACCTGCTGTTCCCCTACGTCGAATTCGCGAAGCAGGCGCGGCCCGCGCTGGAAGGCGCGGCGCTCGCGGAAGCGTCGGCGGAACTGTTGTGCGCGCATCTAAGCCGGCGGCCTTTGACGAATCCGATCTCCGAATGGCGTGCCGCATTCCCGGACCACCTCGATACGCTGATGGCGCGCGGCGAGGCGTTCTTTCACCCGTACTCGTTCAATCTGATGCGGCAGCTCGGTGCGAACTTCGAGTTTCTCTCGAAGTACCTGCTGTGGCTCTCCGAGCAAGGTTTTGAGATTCCGGCGACGATTCCCGCCGCCGCGCAACGTATCGCGTCGGAGTCGATGGTCATGCAGTTCCGGCTCGTGCGAGCGACCGCGCGCGGACGCCGCGACGCGTGCGACGACTGCTTCGACGTGCTCGAAAGCGCTTACGAACAGACACTGCCGCCGCTCGCCGCTCTCGTGTCGTGACGCATGTGCCCCGAGCCCCGGGGACTCATCAGGAACCCGCCGTGGATGCACTGACGACCGACCCGGTGCCCGAAGCCGATGACATAGGCGGCTCGCCCGCCGTCGCGCCCGACGACATCTGGCCGCAGCGACTCGACACCGGGTGGCAATGCGTCAGCACACCGGCCGGCGCATGTGCGTCACCGGGCGAGCTGCCCGACAACGGCTGGCTCGCAGCGCAGGTTCCTGGCACGGTGGCGAGCGCGCGGCGAGCCGCGGGTCTCTTCGACGTGGCGCATCCCGAACCACTCGCCTTCGACGATCACTGGTATCGCGTGACGCTGAACGGCTCGGGCAAACGGCGCTTGCGTCTACATGGACTGGCAACCATCGCGGAAGTCTGGCTCGACGGCATCAGACGCCTAGAATCCGATTCGATGTTCGTCGCACACGAGCTCGACGTCGAACTGAACGGCAGCGCGACACTCGACCTATGCTTTCGCTCTTTAGCGCCAGCGTTGGCGGCAAAACGCTCGCGTGCAAGATGGCGGCCGCGGCTCGTCTCGCCGCCCACTTTACGCAACGTCCGCACGACGCTGCTCGGCCACATGCCGGGCTGGTGCCCTTCTGTACACGCGGTCGGACCGTGGCGGCCGGTCGAGATGCTGAGCGATGCGCGGAACGCGGTCGACCGCGTCGGAGTCGCGAGCCGGATCGACGGCGACGACGGAATTGTTTCGCTAACGCTACGTTTCGTTCATCCGCACGATCGCGCGGCGTGCCGCGCTTCGCTCAGCTGCGGCGACCACGTTTCGTCGTTGCAATGGCGCGACGCCTTCACACTGACCGGCAGTGTGCGGGTGCCCTGCGTCGAACGCTGGTGGCCCCACACGCACGGGGCGCCCACTTTATATCCACTTCTATTGCATCTCGATGACAGCGGGGTCATTCCGCTGCCGCTCGGCTCGATCGGCTTTCGCGAGATCGTCGTGGACCGCGGCGCTGACGGTACGGGCTTTGCGCTGCATATCAACGGCGTGCCGGTGTTTTGCCGTGGCGTGTGCTGGACGAGCGCCGACCTTGTCACGCTGGCCGGCAGCGAAGCGCAACTCCGGCACGCCTTCGAACTGGCCCGCGACGCAGGCATGAATATGCTGCGCGTGGGCGGCACGATGGTCTACGAGTCCGACCTCTTCTATACACTCGCCGACGAATATGGCGTGCTCGTCTGGCAGGACTTCGCATTGGCGAATTTTGACTACCCGAACGACGCGGCTTTCCGTGCGTCGATCGAAAGCGAAGCCACGCAGTTCCTCGGCCGCACGCGCCGCTTTGCGTCGCTCGCGGTGTTGTGCGGCGGCAGCGAGGCCGATCAGCAGGCCGCGATGTTCGGGCTGCCGCCTTCGATGCGCGTGCAACCAGTGTTCGACGAGCTATTGCCCGCTATCGCCGCTCGCGAGCGGCCTGACGTGCCTTATGTAAGCAACTCCCCGTCGACGGGCGTGTGGCCGTTTTGCACTAATGAGGGCGTCACTCACTACTACGGCGTGGGCGCGTACCAGCGGCCCCTCGACGATGCGCGCCGCTCACACGTGCGGTTTGCTGCCGAGTGTCTGGCTTTTGCCAACGTGCCGGACGACGCCACCTTGAACGAAGCGCTCGGCACGATCCATCCGCACGATCCGCGCTGGAAAGCCGCAGTGCCGCGCGATCCCGGCGCAGGATGGGATTTCGACGACGTGCGCGACCACTATCTTCAGACGCTTTATGGCGTCGAGCCGGCGCGTCTGAGATACGAAGACCCTCAGCGCTATCTGGACGCGTCGCGGGCAGTGGTGGCCGAACTGATGGCCGAGGTGTTCACCGAATGGCGCAGGAACGGATCGGACTGCGGCGGCGGACTCGTCTGGCAGCTTCAGGATTTGCGGCCGGGCGCGGGCTGGGGTTTGATCGACGCCACGGGACGCCCTAAAAGCGCTTTACACGGCCTCGCCCACACACTCCAACCCATACAGGTGCTGCTTACCGACGAAGGCCTCAACGGCCTCGATATCCACCTGATCAATGAGCGCGCGCAAACGTTGACAGCGCAACTCGAACTCGTCTGTCTGCGCGACGGCCGCGTGAAAGTTGCACAGGTGAGCCGTGCGGTGCAACTCGCGCCCCGTTCCACCGAGCGTATCCCGGCCGCCGCGTGTCTCGGTCAGTTCTTTGATCTGACGCATGCCTACCGCTTCGGCCCGCGCGCGCACGACGTAACGATCGCGACGTTGCGCGATGCGGCCAGCGGAAAGATTCTGTCCGAAGCGTTTCATTTACCCGAGCGGCGCATCGGCCAGCGTCACGAACTCGGCTTGACCGTCGAAGTCGAGCGCGCAGACGACGGCTGGCAGCTGGTGTTAGAAGCGCAGCGCTTCGCGCGCTTCGTTCATATCAATGATGCGAACTACCGCGCCGCGCACGACTGGTTCCACCTTGCGCCGAACCGTCCTTGCATCGTGCCGCTCATTCCGCTCGCGCCGAATGCATCGCAAAGCGCAGTGGTTGCGCGTGCATCGAACGTCAGCTTTAAAGCGGATGCAACAAATGCGGCGCCCGCCGGTGAAGTGCTCGCGCTGAATGCGGCAAGCCCCACGTTCTACGGGTAAACGTATCTTCTACCGCTCATCCCTTCGCAAGCCGCGTAAAACCTCGCGCTGCGCCGAATGCATTTGTCTGCGGCGGCCCATCACTGTCGTTTTTTTTGCGACTCTTTAAACCACAAATGACGAACCGTACGCCAGCGAACGCAGAGCGTTGAACACATCTGAATCAATTCCGGCACATCGCGGACATCGCGTGAAGCGGTGCCAGGAAAGGCCCGGTTCACCTCGGCGATTGCTGCGCGATAACCCTGCCAGCGGGCGCGAATCCAATTGGATCAAGCACTTGGGTCATATTAAAACAGCGCTCACGACGCCGGCAGCCAGGCTGACCGGTGTACAGAATTGAAACAAAAAGCCGCATCTCGGTGGGCCAACCCACACTGACGTCCTCGCTGCGTCGCACCAGTCAGGCTTTTCCCTATGGTTGGCACAGTCCTCGCTAATAGGAGAACGCGACACCGCGACGCCGCAGGGGAGCAACGAAAACGGCGTCGCGCATCAGGCAAATACGGGGCCGGTTCCATTCATCCTCCGCTGCGCGCAATGCAGCAGGACTTATAAAAGGATGCAGGAATCGGATCAAAAACAGGAAGACGCGAACACGCGCGCCTTCACGCGAGGACCGATCATGTTGACACTTCAATCAGATCTGCATGGAAACCATTTGCTCGGCGCATTGCCGTCACACGAATGGCAAGCACTTGCTCCGCACCTCGAACTGGTTCATCTACGCACTGAGCAACTGCTTTGCGATTCGGGCCAACGTATTCACCATGTGTACTTCCCCACTACCGCAATCATTTCGATGCTGTCGACGATGGAAGACGGCAGCTCGGTGGAAATCGCCGCGGTGGGCCGCGAAGGCATGACGGGTGTGCCGGTGCTCACGGGCGGCGAGACCATGCCGAATCGGGTGCAGGTTCAATGCGCCGGCTTCGCGTACCGGATGAGCGCTCAAGCTCTGAAGCAGCAATTCGCACGCTCCGATTTCCTGCGCCGGCTGATGTTGCTCTACATGCACGCTCTTCTCACGCAAGTCGCGCAAACGGCAGCCTGCAACCGTCATCACGCACTGAACAAACAACTGTGCAGGTGGCTTCTCATCGAAGTAGACCGTGTCGCGTCGAACGATCTGACGGTCACGCAGCAGTTGATCGCCGACATGCTTGGCGTGCGCCGCGAGGGCATCACCGAAGCGGCCGGCAAGCTGCATGATGAAGGCCTGATCCATCATAGCCGCGGACATATCAAGGTACTCGATCGCAAGGGGCTCGAAGCGCGTGCGTGCGAATGCTACGGACTCGTCAAGCGCGAGTTCGACCGCCTTCTGCCGCGCCTGCGCCAGGCTGAGACTGTCGAATAAAACACCGCACCGTTCGACTACCTCGCAGAGTCAATAATGTTCAGGAATACTGCGCGATGCCTCGACGCAATCTTCGTGATCGCGGGAGGCCTGCTCGCCCATTGGATGCGGTTTTCGACGCTCGCCGCATTGCTGGATACGGAACGCCTGCTGATCGCGTTTAACTGCGTACTGGTGCTGCTGATGTTTCCCGGCTTCGGCGTGTACGAAACGTGGCGCGGCAAGCCTTTGATGTCGATGCTCGCAAGAGTCGCGGCTGCATGGCTCGCCGTCGTCGCCGGTGCGTTGCTGCTTGCGTTCACGCTGCATCGCATGGATGAGGTGTCGCGTTTGTGGCTCGCTTATTCGACGCTGATTTCCGGTGTGCTGATCATCGCAACCAAATGTGGGGTGCACGTGGCGTTGCGCAGTGTACGGCGCCGCGGCATGAATTTCCGCACGGTTGCAATCGTCGGCGCCCCCGGGTTTGCGCGCACGTTGCTCGCCCATCTGGAACGTGCGCCGCAAGCGGGCTTCAAGCCGGTCTGCGTATTCGACAGCAGCATTCACACCAGCATTCATGCGGGCATCGAAGCGTGCGGCGCTTACGGCGCGCGTCTGAACCGCCTGCCGGTACTGACCGACCTGAACACATTTGCCGCAAAAGTGCGGGACGAGAACGTGAACGAAGTGTGGCTCGCATTACCCTTATCAGAAGAACGCATGATCTATCGTTTCCAGCGCATGTTCAGGAACGACTTCGTGAATCTGCGCTTTATTCCCGATGTACGCAGCCTCTCGCTTTTCAACCACTCGCTCGTCGACGTAGTGGGTTTGCCCACGCTGAACCTTGGAGCGCCGCCGTTCTCGCCGCCGCAGATGTGGCCGAAGCTGATTTTCGACCGCCTCTTCGCGGCGGCCGCGCTGATCGCGCTTGCGCCGGTTTTCCTGGTGCTCGCCGTCGGCATCAAGCTCACTTCGCGAGGACCGGTGTTCTTCCGCCAGACCCGTAAGGGCGCCGACGGCGAGACGTTCTCCATCTACAAGTTCCGTTCGATGACGGTGCATCAGGAAGCGCATGGCGAGCTCACCCAGGCCTCTCGCAACGACGCGCGTGTGACGAAGCTCGGCGGCTTCATGCGCCGCACGAGCCTCGATGAGCTGCCGCAGTTTCTGAACGTGCTGCTCGGCCAGATGTCGGTGGTCGGCCCCCGTCCGCATGCCATCGAGCACGACGATCTCTACAAGGACCAGGTGTACGGCTACATGCACCGCTACCGTATCAAACCCGGCATCACGGGTTGGGCGCAGGTGAACGGCTATCGCGGCGCAACACGCAAAGTGGAAAAGATGGAAGCGCGCGTGAAGTTCGACCTCTTCTATATCCACAACTGGTCGTTCTGGTTCGACATGAAAATTGTCTTCATCACGATCTTCAAGGGCTTTGTCGGCCGCAACGCATTCTGATCATGCCGCTACGTGAACCGCTCGTGAAAGTCTCAGTGATCGTGCCGACGTATCGACGCACCGCGGATCTGGCGCGGTGCCTCGCCGCGCTCGACGCACAGGAGCGCCGTCCTGACGAGGTGATCGTCATCGCTCGTCACGACGACCACGCGACGCTCGACTGGCTTCGCACGCGCGAAGCCAACCGGCCCGATCCGCGCCGCTACGTCGTGCTCGTGCATAAGCCGGGTGTGGTGGCCGCCTACAACCTCGGCATCGACAGCGCATGTGGCGACGTGCTGTGTTTTACCGACGACGACGCCGCTCCGCATTCCGACTGGGTCGCGCGAATCGCCCGCGCATTCCAGAGCGATCCGGGCCTGGGCGGCCTTGGCGGGCGCGACATCGTGCATGAACGCAACGGCATTCTGCAGGGGCAGAAGCCGTGCGTGGGCATCGTGCGATGGTACGGCCGCACGATCGGCAATCATCACATCGGCCACGGCCAGGCGCGCGAAGTTCACGTGCTCAAAGGCGTGAACATGGCGTTTCGCCGCGAGGCGATCGGCACATTGCGCTTCGACGCGCGCTTGCGGGGTAGCGGCGCGCAGGTTCATTGCGAAATGGGCTTCAGCCTCGACGTGCGGCGGCGCGGCTGGAAGCTCGTCTACGACCCGGCGCTGCTCGTCGAACATTTTCCCGCTCAGCGCGGCGACGAAGATCAGCGCTTCACATTTAACGACGCGGCCTTTTATAACGCGTCGTTCAATCTCCGACTCATCATGTGCGAACACCTGACGCCGCCTGGCCGATGGGCGTTCGTCGCTTATTCGACGCTAATCGGCGATCGCGCAGACCCGGGGTTTCTGCGCGCATTGTCGCTGGCATTCGAGCGCGGCGGACTGGCGCTTGCGCTTCGCAAATGGCGAGTGGGTTTACGCGCAATGCGCGGAGCATGGCAGGAAGCGGTGCGCTAACCATCGACGTACCGGCTACACGCGAAGGGACCATAAAATGACTATCAAAACAATTGCCGCGACGCTCGCGGCTGCATCTCTATGCGCCTGTTCACTGGCGCCCGGACCATACCTCGACACGAAACGGCTGGAACCGCCGGCACCGCCCGAGCAGACCGCCGAGAAGTTTCCGGTGCACGCAATCGACGTCGGCTATTTCCGCGAGCAACGCGCGGCCACCGTTCCCGCCGTGTGCCCGTTGACGTGCCTCACGCCGCAAACGCGCGGCCTTTACGAGTATCGGCTGGGGATAGGCGACCAGTTGACCATCATCGTCTGGGATCACCCCGAACTGACGGGCGGCATGGGCCTCGCGACCGGCACGCCGCCGTTGCCCGCAGGTAGCGCTGCGCCCTCTCCTGGCCCCACGCAGACCCAAGGCGCGACGCCCATTGCGCCCACCACGATGAGCAGCGGCGAAGGCGGTCTCACGGTGCGTGTCGCCAACAACGGCACGATCTTCTTTCCGCGCGTGGGCCGCATCAAGGTGCAAGGCATGACCGCGCAACAGGTTCAGGAAGCGCTGACCAAAGGTCTCGCCCGCACGATTCGCGACCCGCAACTCGACGTGCACGTGTCGGGCTTCAACAGTCAGTCGGTGCAGGTGACCGGCAACCTGCGCACGCCCGCGTCCGAAGCAATCACCGATGCGCCGCTCACCGTGCTCGACGCGATCAACCGTGCGGGAGGCGCGCTGCCCGACGCCGATCTGCAAAACGTCGGCGTCACGCGCGACGGCAAACGCCATACGGTCGACGTAGCGGCGCTACTCGAAACCGGCGACCCGCAGCAGAACGTATTGCTGAAGGACGGCGACATCATCGACGTGCCGGATCGCTCGAATAGCCGCGTATTCGTGCTCGGCGAAGTCAACAAGCCGACTTCGCTGCCGATGAACCGCGGCCGTCTCACGCTCGCCGACGCACTCACCGGCGCAGGCAGTCTCGATGTGAAGACCGGCGATCCGCGTTACGTCTATGTGGTGCGTGGCGCTGACAAAACGCTGACGCCCGACGTCTATCAACTCGATATGACGCAAGTGGACGCGTTGATGCTAATGACCAAGTTCGATCTGCAACCGAAGGATGTGGTGTACGTGCAAGTGTCGAATGCCGCGCGCTTCAATCGCGCACTCGAACAGATCACGCCGACTCTCCAGTCGCTGTTCTACACCGTCCAGTTGTCCAGATAAATTGCTTGCAACGGAGTATCGACATGAGTACGTATGACATGCTGGACCACGGGCCGGCGCCGGGCGGCGACGAAGACGCGGTGATGCGCGATCTGCTGCGCACGGTTACGGAGCAGATCTGGTGGGTAATCGGCATTGCAGGCAGCGTGATCCTCGCCGCCGTCGTCTATACGAAGATCGCCACGCCGGTCTATTCCGCCGACGCGCTGCTTCAGGTCGACGCGCAGAGCAGCGGCAACAACGCGCAAGGTCAGAAGCTGCTGTCGTTGACGCCGAGCGTGGGCCCGATGCGCACCGAGGCCGAGATCGAAATCATCAAGAGCCGCGCGGTGGTCGAGCCGGTAGTCGAGCAATTCAAGCTGAACTTCAGCACATCGGCGAACACGGTGCCGGTGCTGGGCAAGATTGCTTCGTTGTTCGCGAGTCCGGGGCACCCGCTCGCCGCACCGTTCGGACTGACCGAATATGCGTGGGGCGGGGAGCAGTTCGAGGTTGCCTCGATCGTCGTGCCGAAGGCGCTCGAAGGCGCGCAACTGACGCTGCACGCGCTCGACAAAGGCCGCTACGTACTGACCGATGCGCGCGGTGCAACGCTGTTGACCGGCGTGGCCGGCGTGCAGGCGCAAGGCCACGACATCACGCTGCTGGTGAAAAGACTGGTGGCGCGTCCCGGCACCGAGTTTTACATCACGCGGTTCAATCAGCTTGACGCGGTGTCGGGCCTGTCCACTGCGTTGCAGGTCACCGAGAAAGGCCGTGACACGGGCGTCGTGCAATTGTCGTATTCGGGTACCGACGCCCATGCGATCACCGCGATCACGAACGCGGTGGCCGCCTCGTATCTGAAGCAGCGCACCGAACGCGCACAGGAAGAAGCGAGCCACATGCTCGACTTTCTCAACAGCGAACTGCCACGGCTGCGCGACGAGGTAAAGAAGACGGAAACCGCGCTATCGGAGTATCAGTCGAAAGTCGGCTCGTTCCAGCCGACTCAGGAAGCGGGCGTGTATCTCGCCGGCGGCCTCGACTACGAAAAGCAGATCGCGGCGCTGCGCATTCAGCGCGCGCAATTGCTGCAGCGTTTCACTCCCGAAAGCCCGGAAGTGCTGCAAGTAGACTCGCAATTGGCCGCAATGGCCCGCGAGAAAGCGCGCTTCGAAGACCACTTTACGACGCTGCCGAGTTCCGAGCGGAACGCGCTCGCATTGCAACGCGATGCGAAAGTTGCCGAAGAAATTTACGTGGCGCTGCTCAACAAGATTCAGGAGTTGTCTATCTCGCGGGCCGGCACGATCGGCAACGTTCACATCGTCGACGAAGCGTTGTTGCCGTCGAAGCCCGTGCGGCCGAAGTCGGCACTCGTGATTTCTGCGGGCACGCTGCTCGGCGTGATCGGCGGCATTCTGTTCGCGTACTGCAGGCGCAAGTTCTTTACCGGCGTGGCCGATCCGGAATTTGTCGAACGCCGTTTCCAGTTGCCGATTTTCGGTGCGATCACATTCAGTCCGGAACAGGCGCGCAGCGACCGGCAGTTGAGCGCGACGCGCGGAGCCGCTCTCGCCGCGCCTCGTTCGCGGCCGACCGAAGTGGAAGATGCAACTGCGTCCTCGAGCGGCATCGCGGGACTGTTGTCGTCCCGCTCGCGCGCGAATGCAGCAGCAGACGAAGTGCGCGGCGAGCGGGTCGGCACACAGACCGTGATCGCGTCGGGCAAGACGCCGGTGCGCCCGCTGCTCGTCAAGACGCATCCGTACGACACGACTGTCGAAGGCTTGCGCGGCTTGCGCGCCACGCTGCAGTTCGGCCTGCTCGATGCGCCGAACCGCATCATCGCGATTACGAGTCCGGCGCCGTCCGACGGCAAGAGCTTCCTGAGCGCGAACCTCGCGGCGCTGATCGCCGAATCCGGCAAGCGCGTGCTGCTGATCGACGCGGATTTGCGGCGCGGTCGTCTCGCGCAATATCTCGGCCGCTCCCCGGAAGGCGGGCTCACCGAGTTGCTGACGGGCCAGGTGGACCTTGAAACGGCCGCACGCGCGACGGGCGTCGCGGGTCTTCACTTCATCGCGGCGGGCACTTATCCGCCGAATCCGTCGGAGATCCTCACCTCGTCGCGGTTCAGTGAAATCCTTGCGCGTTTCGAACAGCAGTTCGACCTGATCATCGTCGATACGCCCCCGCTGCTTGCGGTCGCCGACGCCGCGGTGGTCGCGAACCTCGCGGGCTCGACGGTGCTCGTCATGCGCGCCGGCGCGCACACCGAAGGCCATCTCGCAGAAGCGTTGAAGAAGCTGCGCCGCGCACGCGCGCGCGTGGTCGGTGGCGTGATGAACGCCGTACCGCTGAAGAGCCACAATAAAAATGGTACGTACGACTATGCTTATGCGTACACGTACGCGACTGCCCATCCTGACGACACCGGCAAGACGGGCTGATTCACGCTGCAAGCGATAAACGGTAGGCGATCGAGGGCCGCGCTCCACGGAGACGCGGCCCTTTTGTCTATTGCCGCGTCAACGCGCGATGATCAATGGTGAGAGTGCTGAAGCTATAGCAGACAGGGCGCCGACAGCGGAAAACCGCCGGCTCAGAATGAGTGAGACGTCTTGAGTGAAACCAGCCGCACAGACGGACCGCAGACGATCGGCACCGTCTGGCTACGGCCTTATAGAAATGCGCTGACGTCTGTCTGGAAACGCTGGGCAAGCGCTTTTGCGACCTTCTTGCTGATCGAGCGGCGGCCCGCCAGGATATCGCTCACCACCGTCGGGGATGCGATGCCCATCAGGTCCTTCTGCTTGAGGCCGTGGGTCTCCAGCAGGTGCCGCAATACCTCGCGCGGCTCGCCTTTCGGAAGCGTCGTATTCTGCGCTTTCCAGGCGCGTACGAGCTCCGAAACGATTGCATGAAGATCGGCAAGCGGATCGTCCTCCTTGCCGTTCAGATGGGCGGCAAGCGCGCTGGCGAGCTCGACCATCGTCTGGTAATCATGCTCGTTGCGAATGGGAGTAATGGGCACGTGAGCCTGCAGCGCGGCCCAGCTTTGAGCAATGTCGGGAAAGGATCCCGGAAGGCGATCGGCATTCATGAGTGTAGGTTCATCCTCGTCCAAAGGTCGTGCTCGCATGCGTCACCACGTGACGAACGAATAACGACTGCCTGTTGTAATGAATCGCCGCGACAATCCGTGCCGGCTGTCGCCGCGTCGAAGACCGTGTATCGAGGCGGCCATGACCCACGCTGGCGCCTCCCCCCGGATAGCCGCTCGGGTGGCATCGCCCGGCGACTTGTTCGATGATGCTGCCCCTGCTGAAACAGGTCTGAATCGCCGAGCAACGAAGCTCGCGAAAGCCTCGGCTCATCGTCCCCAACTGCTCCGCGACGCCGGCTGTGCAGGCCAGCCAACCTCGTCGGTGATGAGATCGGCGCCAGTCCTCTCCACTACCGCCGCCTCACTGCGCAAGCCCGCCGCGGCGATCGTGCGCGTAACCTCAGCCATGAACGCGCGGCGAAACACGGCCGACGAGAACCGCTCCGCATTCGCACGGCAAGCGGCTGGCGTGATCTGCTCACGCTGCCGCTCGAAACGGTCGATGGCATCGAGCATCGACACGACAGTCTGTCGTCCGAAATAAACGCCTGTAGGATGCGCTTCACCGACAGGCACAACTGTTTCGAGCGCTCCGCCCTTGCCGAACGCAATGACCGGCGTGCCGCAGGCCTGTGCTTCGAGTGGAACGATGCCGAAGTCCTCTTCGGCAGCGAAGACAAACGCCTTCGCGCGCTGCAAATAGTCCTTGAGCACGCCGGCCGGCTGATAGCCGAGTATCGTCACATTCGGCCCGGCCTTGGCGCGAATCGCAGACATTTCGGGGCCGTCGCCGATCACGACCAACTGACGGTGCGGCGTTGCGCTGAACGTCTCGACAATCAGGTCGATGCGCTTGTACGGCACCATTCGCGAGGCCGTCAGATAAAAGTCGTCTTTGTTCGTGCATAGCTCGAACTGGTGCACGTCGACGGGAGGCGGAATGACGGCCGCGTCACGTCGGTAGGTTTTCATCATGCGGCGCGCGACGAATTGCGAATTGGCGATAAGACGGTCCACGCTATTCGCCGAGTGCGAATCCCAGCCACGCAGGTAATGCAGCAACAGGCGCACCAGCCAGGACCTGGGCCCGTGCGTCAATCGCGCTTCGCGCAGATACTGATGCTGCAAGTCCCACGCGTAGCGCATCGGCGAATGCACGTAACTCACATGCGTCTGATCGGGTCCGACGAGCACACCCTTCGCAACCGCATAGGAACTCGTGATAATGAGGTCGTAGCCCGAGAGGTCGAACTGCTCGACCGCGAGCGGCATCAACGGCAGGTAAGCGCGGTAGCGGCGCCGCGCGAGCGGCAGGCATTGAATGAACGAGGTAGTGACCGGTTTGCCGCGCAACGGCCGGCGGTCTTCGAGGAAGTCGACGAGACTGAAAAGATCGGCGTCCGGAAAGCATTCGATGATCTGCTCGAGTACTTTCTCCGCGCCGCCGGGTGCGACGAGCCAGTCGTGCACGATCGCAACTCTCATGATCTCCTTATCCTCAGTCAACGCCTCTGGGCTTAACAACGAGTGTATGTGGCGCTTCGTTTGCTGCGTGTGCGCGTGCACACATTCGACGCGCGACGGGACGCGAATAATTAATCATCCCATTCGCCTCTTGCGAACGAACAAAAACCAATTAATTCGCCTTCCTATGCGCCCTACGCTCGACGCCTCTCCAATCGCTACCCCGCTTCCGCTCGTGTCGCCGGTGTTCATCGATCCAGTTGCAGCGCCTGCCGCGCCGGTCGGCTCCGGCATGTCCGCACCCACGGTGAGGCACACGAGCGTATTGCCGCGCGTGCTGTTTGTCGACCAAAGCGGCCAACTCGGCGGGGCCGAGTTCGCGTTGCTGCAATTGGCAGAACATTGCATATCGCATAGCGAAGTCGTATTGCTTGCCGACGGTCCGTTTCGCATGCGTCTGGAAGCACTCGGCGCTCGCGTGCAAGTGATCAGCGACGCGAAGGTCTCGGGCATCGCGCGGCAAGCGTCGGCTTTGAACTGCTTGCGCGTGCTGCCGGGCATCGTGCGGCAGGTCCGCGCTCTTGCGGCACGCGCGCGAGCGTTCGACGTCTTGTTCGTCAACACACAAAAAGCGCTTGTGTTGGGCGCGCTTGGCAAGGCGCTGTATCGGAAGCCTGTGGTCTGGTATCAGCACGACATTCTCACGCGCGAGCATTTCGGCCGGGTGCAACTGAGCGTCATCAAGTGGGCCGTGCGGCTTGGGGTCGACCACGTGATCGTCAATTCGCAGGCATCGGCGAGGTCGCTTGCAGCACTCACGGGTCTCGCCGCAGACTCGGTGCCGGTCGTCTATAACGGCATCGACGCGAGCGCGTTCGATCAAGTGGATGGCACCGACATCGGCTCGCTCAGGCAGCGCCTCGGCTTGCCGGAGAACGCCTGGCTCGCAGGTCTGTTCGGCCGCCTCGCGCCGTGGAAAGGTCAGCACGTCGCGCTCGACGCGTTGGCGCGATTGCCCGACGCACACCTCGTTCTGGTCGGCGCACCGCTATTTGGTGAGGATGCCTATGCGCAGCGTCTGCGCGACCAGGCCGCCGCGCTCGGCATTGCCGAACGCGTGCATTTCGCGGGCTTTCAGGACGACGTGCCCACGTGGATGAAAGCGATGAATGTGATCTTGCACACGTCGACGGAACCCGAGCCGTTTGGCCGTGTGATCGTCGAGGGCATGGCGGCGGCCCGGCCGGTGATCGCGGCAGCCGCGGGCGGCGTAACGGAGATCGTGCGGCATGGCCGCAACGGCTGGCTCGTCAAGCCCGGCGATGCAGCGGCGCTCGCGGAGGCAATCGTCGCGTTGCGCGCAGATCCGGCGCTCGCACAGCGCCTCGCCCAACAGGCGCTGACCGATGCGCAGGTGGAGTTTTCGGTAGAGCGGTATTTGCAGCGGATGATGGACGCGTTGACGGCCGCGATGCAGCGCCCCGGTGATAGAACGAATACGCAGGCGAGCCGCTAGAACGCGTGCCGCTGCTCAAAAACAATGGATGCGTGCGAGCCCGCGTGAGCAGGCTCGCGCGTGACTCAGTCCTTGCGGTATTCGATGGTTTGCACGCCGGTGTCCGTGCCGAGCAGACACAGATTTGCGCCGCGCGCCGCGAAGAGTCCGACCGTCACGACGCCTGGCCAGGCATTGATATGCATTTCGAGCGTGCGCGGATCGCTAATACGCAGACCTTTGACGTCGATAATCTCATTGCCGTTGTCGGTGATGAAGGGCGTGCCCTCTTTCGTGACGCGCACCACCGGCACTCCGCCGAGGGCCGTGACGCGGCGGCCGATTGCGGTGCGTGCCATCGGCACCACTTCGATCGGCAGCGGAAAATTGCCCAGCGTGTCGACGAGTTTGCTCGCATCCGCGATACAGACGAACACGTCCGATACCGAAGCGACGATTTTCTCGCGCGTCAGCGCACCGCCGCCGCCTTTGATCATCGCGCCGCTGTGGTCGATCTCGTCCGCACCGTCTACATAAACCGGCAGCGAATCGATTTCGTTCAGATCGAGCACCTTGATGCCGTGCGATTGCAGGCGCGCGGTGGTGGCAAGCGAACTCGACACCGCGCCGCGATAGCGCGCCTTGTTGGCGGCCAGCGCGTCGATGAAGCAGTTCGCGGTAGAGCCTGTGCCCACGCCGATCAGCGAGCCTTCGGGCACGTTGGCGAGGACGTAGTCGGCGGCGGCCTGACCGACCAGTTGCTTGAGTTCGTCTTGAGTCATGGGAATGCCGGCTAGCAGTAAAAAACACTAGTTTACCGGAGTGCAAGCCTCGCGCCGGCCGGAATTACTTCTTCACCGCCCGCTGCCTGACCGCCTCGAACAGACACACGCCGCTCGCCACGGACACGTTCAGGCTTTCCACGGTGCCAGCCATCGGAATCTGCATGACGACGTCGCAGGTATCGCGCGTAAGGCGGCGCATGCCCTCGCCTTCGGCGCCCATCACGAGTGCAACAGGACCGTCGAGCTCCGTCTCGTACAGGCTCTTGCTGGCCTCGCCGGCCGTGCCGACAACCCACACGCCGGCGTCCTTCAGTTCGCGCAACGCCCGTGCCAGGTTCGTCACGGTGATGTATGGCACGGTGTCAGCGGCGCCGCTCGCGACCTTCGCGGCAGTCGCGTTCAGGCCGACGGCCCGGTCACGCGGCGCGATCACCGCGTGCGCGCCGGCAGCGTCGGCGACGCGCAGGCAGGCGCCCAGATTGTGCGGGTCCGTCACGCCGTCCAGCACCAGAATGAGTGGCGAACCGTTGATGCCATCGAGCAACTCAGCCAGGTTCTGCGCGAGCGGCATGTCGCCCGCGCGCGCGACGACGCCCTGGTGACGCTCGGTGTGCGCGAGGCCCCACAGTCGCGTTTCGTCGGCGGCGATGAGACGCACGCCCGCTTCTTTCGCCACGTGCAGAAACTCGGTCATGCGACGGTCCTTGCGCGTGGCGTCGTAATAGACATCTTCGACGGTGGACGCGTCGTGCCTGATACGCGCGGTGACTGCGTGGAAACCGTATAAAACCTTGTGACGTGCCATGACTGATACAACCTTTGATTGAGCCCGGCAGGATCGCCGCGCTGCTGTGATGAATATATGTGCCTGTGCGCGATCCAGCCAGCGCGTGAATCCGGGATTGACCGCAGATTGAACCAGGCAGCTGAAACGAACACCGCGCGCAACCGGCACGTCTAGACGTACCCGCTGCGCGCGGTTCAAGCCATGAGGCGGCTTTAGCGCTTCTTGCGCGCCGTCGGCTTGGACGCCGGCTTGGGTGCCGCGCCGTGCTTCTTCGCGGCACCGCGCGCGGCGCGTGCTTCCTTGACGGCAGCGCTTTGTGCGGGAGCCGCTTTCTTGCGACGCGCGCCCGCCGCATTGCCGCCTTCGACCGGCGGCAATGCACGCACGCGCGCGCCGCCGTTTTCGCCGGATGATTTGTCGGCCGCCGCCACGCCGCGCACCGGGTGCGGCTTGATCGGCGTATCCCGTACGAGACGGAAGTCGATCTTCCGCGCGTCGAGATCCACGCGGCTCACCTGCACGCGCACGCGATCCGACAGGCGGTAGCGAATGCCGGTGCGCTCGCCGCGCAGTTCGTTCTTGATCTCGTCATACTGGAAGTAGTCGGAGCCCAGTTCGGTCACGTGCACGAGGCCTTCGATGAAAAGCGAGTCGAGCTGCACGAAAATGCCGAACGACGTGACACCGTTCACCATGCCGCCATATTCTTCGCCGAGCTTGTCGCGCATGAAATAGCACTTGAGCCACGCTTCGACGTCGCGCGACGCTTCGTCGGCCCGGCGTTCGTTGGCCGAGCAATGCAGACCCAGTTCTTCCCAGATCGCCACGTTGTTCGAGCGCGAGCGGCCGCTTTTTTCCTCGTCGGCCTGCTGCATCGCGCGTGCGCGCGGCGACAGCGCCGTATTCAGCGTGACGCCTTGCGGCGGCTCAGGCTGATACTTGCGGCCCTGCAGGATCGCGTATATCGCGCGGTGCGTGAGCAGGTCGGGATAACGGCGGATCGGGCTCGTGAAGTGGGCGTACGCCTCGTAGGCGAGACCGAAGTGGCCGATATTGTCGGGGCTGTACACGGCCTGTTGCATCGAGCGCAGCAGCATGGTTTGCAGCATTTGCGCGTCGGGCCGTTCGCGGATTTGCGCCATCAGTGCGGCGTAGTCGCTTGCATGCGGCTTGTCGCCGCCGCCGAGCGTGAGGCCCATGCCGCGCAGGAACGTACGCAGATTCTCGAGCTTCTCCGCAGTCGGCCCGGCGTGCACGCGGAACAGGCCCGGATGCTTGTTGCGCTTGAGGAAGTCGGCGGCGCAGACGTTCGCGGCCAGCATGCATTCCTCGATCAGCTTGTGCGCGTCGTTGCGGGTGCGCGGCACGATCTGTTCGATCTTGCCCTGCGCATTGCAGACGATGTACGTCTCGGTCGTGTCGAAGTCGATCGCGCCGCGCTTCTGGCGCGCAGCAAATAGGGACTTGTAGACGCCGTACAGGTTCTGCAATTGCGGCAGCAGCGCGGCGCGGCGCGCGGCTTCCGGACCCTTGGTATTCTTCAGCACGGCGGCGACTTCGGTATAAGTCAGACGTGCGGCCGAATGCATCACGCCGGGATAGAACTGATACGCCTTCACTTCGCCCCGCGCGGTGACGATCATGTCGCACACCAGCACGCAACGGTCGACGCTCGGATTCAGCGAGCACAAACCGTTCGACAGTTTTTCCGGCAGCATGGGAATCACGCGGCGCGGAAAATAAACGGAGGTGCTGCGCTCGATCGCGTCCGCGTCGAGGCCGCTTTTCGGATGCACGTAGTGGGACACGTCCGCGATCGCGACGATCAGGCGGAAACCTTCGCCGCGGCCTACCTTGACCGGCTCGCAATAGACGGCGTCGTCGAAGTCGCGCGCGTCTTCGCCGTCGATCGTGACGAGCGGGACGTCGCGCAGGTCGACGCGGTGACGCACGTCGGCCGGTCGGACTTCATCGGGAAGTTTCGACGCTTCGGCGAGCGCGTCGGGGCTGAACTCGTGCGGCACGCCGTACTTGCGCACGGCGATCTCGATTTCCATGCCGGGGTCGTCGATATCGCCGAGCACTTCGGCCACGCGGCCAAGCGGCTGCGAATGACGACTCGGAAAATCGGTCAGCTCAACGACCACCACCTGACCGACCTTGGCCTTCTTGGTGTTCTGCGTGATCAGGATGTCGTGGCCAATGCGCTTGTCTTCGGGCGCGACGATCAGCGCGCCGTTCTCGTTGAGCAGGCGGCCGATGACGCGCTTGTTGGCACGGTCGGTGACTTCGACGATATGCCCTTCCGGCCGGCCACGCCGGTCATAGCCGACGATGCGCGCAAGCACGCGGTCGTTGTGCATGACCTTTTGCATTTCGGCGGTGGGCAGGAACAGGTCGTCCTGGCCGTCGTCGCGAATCAGGAAGCCGTAGCCGTCCCGATGGCCCTGAACGCGCCCTGCGACGAAGTTCGACGGATGAGTCAGTTGATACAAATTGCGCTGATCGAGCCGGATCTGGCCATCGCGCTCCATCGCGCCGAGGCGCTTGAAGAACCCCTCGCGCTCCTGGCGCTTGATCGACAAGGCTTCGGCGATGTCGTTGGCGGCGAGCGGCGCTTCGCTCGTACGCAGGACGCCGAGGATTTCCTCGCGGCTCGGAATCGGATACGGAAATTTGCTCAAGGGCTTGTCGATGATTTTTTCTCGTTGCATGGACGTCGGTCGGCGATGTGGCTCGGCTTAAGAAGCGTTTGCAGCGCGCATGATCCGCGCCTGCCGTTGCACTAAAAAGACTGTCTCGGGTCCGGCTCGTTCAAGGCTGAGTCCGACGGGCTTGTGCACCGTGCCAACGAACTACTGCGAGGCATTCTAACACCCGTGCGGCGCGCCACGCGGGCCGTCAATAGTCGCCGGGAAGCCCGCGCAGCGTCGTCGGCGAGTTGTTTAAGCAAGTTTTGAGAAACGCTTGACAGGCTCCATCCTGCCGCTATAATGGCGGTCTTTGCTGTTCATCACCTGCCCAGGTGGCGAAATTGGTAGACGCACTAGGTTCAGGTCCTAGCGGTGGCAACACTGTGGAGGTTCGAGTCCTCTCTTGGGCACCAAGATTCAAAACTAAAGCCGCCATGTTGTATGGGCGGCTTTAGTTTTTGTGCAAAGCGTTTTGTGCAAAGCGTTTGGTTTGATGGTCATGGAGTCTGATTACTGGCCGCCGGCATTAGATGCGTTGCTCGTAGTTGTAAAAGCGAAGTTTGTTTATAGCGGGGATTGACACGCTGCATCAGCCCGCTAAAATAGCGTTCTAGCTTGAAGACGTGCCCAGGTGGCGGAATTGGTAGACGCACTAGGTTCAGGTCCTAGCGGTGGCAACACCGTGGAGGTTCGAGTCCTCTCCTGGGCACCACAGTTGTTCCGGCGCAAGCCGCAGTAGTTCGAGAAACCCCGTAAGGCCAACGTCTTACGGGGTTTTTTGTTGTCTATAGATCCATTGCGTTCTACTGACATCGGCGATTTGTGCCTCTACCCACCATCACGCATCGTTAATGCAGGACGGTCGGCCACGTTCATTAGTCGACCCTGAACAATTCGGAGCTCCTTGTGCAGCAGAGCTTTGAGGCCGAAATGGTGTTGTGAGAATTGCAGGAACCTGGCACATTAACGCGAGAACCCTGCATTTTTCGACGAGGTGCGGATGGGTCCGAAGACACCTGTGACGGAGGGAGATTTTTTCCGCCAACCGCTGCGCGAACAGATCAACCTGAAGCATCCGTTGATACGTTTGGCCGACCTGATCAACTGGGCGCGACTGGGCGCGTCGATGAGCGAAAGCTTTGTATCGCGCAAGGGGCGACCGGCGACGTCGCCCAGACTGATTGCCGGGCTGCTGTATTTGCAGCACGCGTTCGACCTGTCCGACGAAGAGGTCGTCTGGCAATGGGTTGAGAACCCCTACTGGCAGGTCTTTACGGGCGAGACGTATCTCCAGACGGAGCCGCCAATCGACCCGTCGAGCCTGACGCGCTGGCGCAAACGACTGGGCGAAGCCGGCGTTGAAGAATTGCTCGCCGAGACGATCGAAGCAGCGAAGCGCGCTGGCGTGATCAAGGCCTCGAGCGTCAAGCGCGTGATTGTCGATACGACTGTCATGGAGAAGGCGATCGCACACCCAACCGATTCGCGATTGCTCGAACGGTGTCGCGAACATCTGGTGAAGGCTGCGGCACGGCATGGTCTGAAACTGAGGCAAAACTACAACCGCGAGGCGCCGCGACTGGGGCTGCAGATTGGCCGCTACGCTCACGCGAAGCAGTACAAACGCATGAGAAAGACATTGCGCACGCTGCGTTCGCGCGTTGGACGGGTGATGCGTGATGTGGAGCGGCAGCTCTCCCACGTGCCAGACTCAGGTCGTGTGGCGTTGCAGGAGTTAATTGGTCGCACGAAGCGCATCCTGGCGCAGAAGCCGAAGGACAAAAATAAGCTCTACGCGCTGCACGCACCGGAAGTTGAATGTCTGGCAAAGGGAAAGGCCCGCACGCCCTACGAATTCGGCGTGAAAGTGTCGATCACGACGACCCACAAGGAAGGCCTGGTCGTTGGCATGCGCTCGATGCCGGGCAATCCGTATGACGGGCACACGCTGGCTGAAGCGCTGGAGCAGGCGGCAATCCTGTGCGACGACACGCCAGAAGTCGCCATCGTCGATCGCGGCTACAAGGGTGTCGCCGTCGATGGCGTGAAGATCTATCACCCGGGGTTGCGGCGTGGCATCACACGCGGACTACGAGCGATGATCAGGCGACGCAGCGCAATCGAGCCAGCCATCGGTCACATGAAGACAGACGGAAAACTTGATCGCAACTGGCTCAAAGGCGCGCTCGGCGATGCGATGCACGCGGTGCTGTGCGGCGCCGGTCACAACTTCCGGATGATCCTGAGGAAGCTGCGGCTTCTTTGTGTCTTCGTTCTCGTTGCCCTGTTCAACTGCCACACTGCCACCGAAGTGCCGGCGTAACGCGAATGGCACGAGAACCGAATTGTTCAGGGCCGACTCATTAGCTCAGACGCACGGCGCTGTTACGCTGCTGCACTTCAAGTCTTGGCGTTTTTCCGGCGACAGTTGCCGCAGCGCATTTGAAATAAGCTTGCCGACCAAGGATTGAATCGCCTCGTCGCTGACTGCTTGCGGTGTGCATATCTTCAAGAAGTGCAAGCCATTGCACAGACTCATCAGCGTCATCGCGACGGCGTCCTGCGACAAAGGCAACTCGCAGCCGCCATGCATGACATTCGCACGCAAATAGGCGCTGACTTCTCCCAGTTGTTCGTGGCGGAGCGCATTCACGCGCTCCCGGAATGCGCTGTCGCGGCGTGCAATGAGATGCGCCTCCAGCCAAAGCGGAAAGGAATCGCTTTGGAGAAAGCAGCGGCTGTAATACGCGGTCGCGCGCGAACCCATATCGTCTGCCCTGCCCCGATCCGCGACGATGGACTGCAGACCCGCACTTGCCTCGTCGGCATCGCGACGGAGCAGTTCCAGGAGTAGTTCCTGTTTGCAGTGGAAGTTGGAGTAGAAGGCGCCGCGCGTATAACCCGCCGCCTTGACGATGTCCTCTACGCTCGTCGCGGCCAAACCCTTTTCAAGGAAAACGCTCCGCGCAGCCTCGAACAGACGCTCTCGCGTCTGCTGTTTCCTCCGCGCGTGCGTCAGGCGTTCGTGCTTCATCGCGTAGCTCACCGGTGACGTTGCCGTCTGGACTCGCCGAGCCTCAGCGAGCACGTCAGATGGCGGGTTGTTCGACAGCTCTACCGGTGCACCGAGCGGCGCACCGGCCATTTCTGTATGTATAGATCATAACTGATTATATTGTCAATTAAAAAAGCAGGAATGGAAATAACGAACCGTCCCGGCAAGGACGTTCATCCTGACGTTACGCGGGCTCGGCTGCGGTCGCCGGCTGCGCGACGTTGACGTCGCCGAGGTAAACGCTTTCGCCCAGTTCGCACTCGCGCGACGCCTTGCCGAGCGCGTGAACTATCTGCACCCGGTAGAGGCCGCTGTCCTTTGCGAGGCCCAGGAACCGGAAATCGCCGAACGCGTCCGACACCGTTTCGGCAATCTTCTCGCCACGCGCGTACAGCACGACCACGGCATCGGCAACACACTCGACGATGCCTTTCACCTCGGCACTCACGCTTCCGCCGATAAAGCAGCTTTCCCAGCGCTCAAGGCCGCTGTACCACACGCGAGGTTTTGTGCCGAGGCGCGGTTGCAAAACCTTCAGCCCTTCTTGCCTCGCCTTTTCCGCCATCTTTGCGTCGTCCAGCTTGACCGTTTCGAACACGCCGGTCGGGCATGACTGTTCACATCTGGGACGTTGCCAACCCCCGTCGAGCAGGTGGGCGTCGAAGATCCACGTCTGCGGCAGTTGCAGTTCCTCGTTCCACACGATCGCCTTGTAAGGGCAGGACTTCACGATATCCTTCCGCCCGCGCGCCTTCTCAGGATCGATGATGACGATGCCGTCGGCGCGTTTGCGAACGGCGCCGTCACCCGCTCGCACGCATGGCGCGTCGTCGCAGTGATTGCACATCACGGGCAGGTACGTCGTGTCGACCATGTGCGAGCGGCCCTGCACACGGCGCAAGATCCGGATGGGGCTCCCGGCGTCGGCCACGGCGGGCGCGGCGTAACCGGGGAAGTCGTTGCCGACGTGCTCGTCGCGCGCAGCGATGACGCAGTTCTGGCAGTTCTCGCAACGTCCGACCTTGACAATCAGATTCCATTTTTTCACGCTGTGCTCCTTACGCTGCGCGGGCGAGCAGAAACGCTTCGGCGCCTCGCCATTTCTCGACCTGTACGAGGCATGAATTCGGGCTCATGCTGCTCGTTCCTGCCGTTTGGGGCCGGTCGGGTGTCAGCATATTCATGCAGCCACCAATTTCGACGCGCTCGCCGTCGATCTCGATCAATTGAAACTCAGCGCTCGCCTCATATGACTTGACGACCCCTGCGGTGACCAGCGGCGAAACGTCGGCTGCGCAGATCACAGCACCGCGGTCGTTGTAGACCTTGACGAGCTCGCGATGACCGATGCATCGCATCGCCGCATCCGCCGCGCTCAACCTGAGGAGCCAAAAACGGTGCCCGCCGATGAGCGCGCGATGATCCTCGACACTGTTGATGGACGAATTTTTGCCGTCACAATGCGTATGAAAGCTGTAACGGCTGTGCGTGGCGATCAGTTGCAATGGGTATCGGTGAGCGAGGTCCGAGCGCAGCCCTTCCCACGACGGGATATAGCGGTTCAGCGGCGGCCGCTCAGGGTTGTCCGCTGTATGTCGCTTGAGCAGTTCGGGAATGAACTCGAACTTCCCGCTCGGCGTTTGCAGCCCCATGCCGAATTTTTCGGCATGCTGCGACGGCAGCGGATGAGGTTCTTGCAAGTCCTTGCGACGGCCCTGCGCGAACCAGCGCATATCCGGCGGCTGGCACAATTCCGCTTTCTCGGGCGGCACGACGAAATAGCCTTTGCGGCAGAAATCTCGCCACGAGATGTGATCGGGTAAATCCGACGATTCGAACACGCGCTTGACCCAGTCGAGTTCGCTGCATCCCTCGGTGAACACGCCGCCGAGGCCGAGCCGGGTCAAGATTGCAGTGAAGATGTCGTAGTCGGAGCGCGACTCGCCCAGTGGCTCGATGCATTTGTGCTGCATGGTCATGATGCGATGATTGACCGTGTTGAAACCATGATGTGCGTAGCCGCCGGAATTCGACCATTCGCCGATGTCCCACCGCTCGAGCGACGTGCACGCGGGCAGGATGATGTCGGCGAACTGCGCCTCGCCTTCCATCCAGATCGACTGGTTCACGACGAACTCGATGCTCGGGTGGCGGTAAGCCTCGGCCCAGCGTCCGGATCGGGTCACCGTGCTGAAGGCAGAGCCGCCATATCGGTAGATCATGTGGATGGGCGAGTAACCGGGCATCGGGTAGCTGAACGGCGCAAATTGCGCTTCCTGAGAAATGCCGTCCCATAGATATCCGGTCGCACGGCCGTTGATAATCGCGTCGGGCAGTTGTTGGCGCGGCACCATCTGCTTGACCGGATTCATGGTGAGAATATGCGGCATGCGCTGGTAGTTGTTCACCGCGTTCGCGGTCCAGGCCAGGTCGCCGGACATGCCGCCGTCCGCATAGCCAGGAAAGTAGAACTGCAGATCGTGCGGGACCCCGATCTCCAGGCAGCCGAAATTGACGCCCGGCTTGCCCCAGCCTTGCATCGCCATCATCATGACCATGCAGCGCGCCCATTGCGCGCCCGTGGCGCCGCGTGCGGCACCGCCAAATCCCGCTCCTGTCATGCCGACGGCGAGATAGACCTTCCTGTTCCCCCAGCGCCGCGCGAGCGCGCGGACATCTTTTGCAGGAACGCCGGTTTCCGGCTCCTGCCATTCAGGCGTCTTCGGCACACCATCGGATTCGCCGAGCAGATAGGCACGCCACTCGTCGAAGCCGGTCGTGCGCGTGGCAACGTAGTCTTCGTCATATAAACCTTCAACGACCCATACGTGCATGATGGCAGTGGCCAGCGCCGCATCGGTTTGCGGCCGCACGGGAATCCACCGTCCGCCGAACAGCTGGGCAGTCGGATTGCAGTGCGGATCGATGTGCACGAACTCGATACCAAGCTCCTTCGCCCACAGACGCCTCGCTGTTCCTTCGAACCCGGCATATGCGCCATTGGTGCTCTCCGGATCGCAAGACCAGAACACGATCATCTCCGCTTCCTTCAGGCAATCTTCGACGCCGCCGTAGCCGGACGGCACGCCGACCCGCATCGAGTTGCCGAAGTGATGCATCGCCCCCCAGTACCATCCCTCCCAACTGTCCGGATTCGCGGCCACGCGGGTGAACCCGATAAGGTTCGCAAACCGGGTCAGCGCGCTCAGGTAGTAGCCGACATTGCCCCATTGGTGATGGGAAGACATGGGAAACGTGATCGAACCGGGGCCATGAACGCGCTTTTGCCGGTTGATCTCCCGCGAGACGATGTCGAGAGCCTCGTCCCAACTGATCGGCACATAGCCGGACGTGCCGCGGTTTTGCGGATTGCGTTCGCCATCAGGGTCGAAGTCGACCCGCTTCATCGGGTGAAGAATGCGCTTGTCCGAGTAGACGAGTGACTTGATCGCCAATGCGTGCGGCGCGACCATGCCTCGCCGCGGCGGGCTGAAACGGCGTCCGCGCGCCTCGATCTCCCAGCTTGCTGCATCGGAGCGATCCAGGTCTATCGGCGTGACCCGGACGATGCGGCCATCCTTTACATAGACGAACAACGGCCCGCCGTTCGTGCAAGTCGCATAGCGCCGCGTGCCATCGCGCATCGGCGTACCCATCGGCAGGCCGACGGTTTGCATCATGCTCAGTGTTTGCATGAGCCAGACCAGTAGCTCGTCGTCGCCTTCCGTCACGACCTTGAAATTCTTCGCCGCATGCACGATCTCGGCCTGATCGGGACGTGGAGAGAGGAATTTGAGCGCGGTGGCGACATCCTTGAATGCGATGCGTACGTCCGGCTTTCGGCGCGTGTCAGCAAGAGAACGGACTCGCCCGTTCTTTATCTGGATTGCGCGCCCCATGCTTTCGTCCATCAGTCCGATCGAGGCGACCAGGTCGTGCTCTTTCAGCCGACGTCGATAAGCCGGAAAGCGGCGTGCCGTCAGTTCGAGAACTTTGGGCAGCGCAAAAAGAATGGTCTTGAGGACCTGTCGTTTCATCATTCGATCCTATGTGAGCTTTGTGTTGGAAGCGCAGCGGGCGGACCTGCGCTAGAACGTGTACGCCACGTTCACGAAAACGCTCACGGGATCCAGCCTGAGCGTGGATTTCGACACGACCTGGGTTCCCAGGGCGGTCTGCCCGTGCAAGGTCAGGTTGGTCTTGACCGGCATATAGTTGACGTTGCTTCCAACGGACCAGTGCTTTGTGAGCGCGTAACTTGCGCCTAGCTCGAATACCGGATTCCACGACGAACTGAGCGTTGCGTGCGCCGATCCGCCGGGCCCAAAGCTTCCTTCGACGAACGCTTTGTTAGTAGCCCGTACCTGTGTGAACCACGTATAGTTCACGCCGAGCCCTATGAATGGCCGGAACGCCGAGCCGGCCGAAAACAGGTGATAGCGAAGTTCGATCGCCGGCGGCATGGGCTTCGTCGTGCCGAGATTGCCGTACTTCGCCAGCGTCCCCTCCCCAATCAGGTCGACCTTCACTGGAAAACCCAGAAGCGCCGCAACGCCGATGCTATCCGTCACGTAGTATTCGGTTGTGATCCCCACCGTATCCGACGTCGATGCGTGCGCCCCTGTGCCCGTGAGCGTCTGATTCACTGGCTGCCCGCCAACGCTCTCGACCGTGAGCGGCGTTGCGTGACCCTGTGGCGCCACATGCAACCATCCGAGCGACAGCGTCATGCTGCCTGCACTCTGCGCGTGGGCCGCATCAGTCAGCGCGATCCCGCAGACGCACGCCACCGCTCCGGCAATGCCGGTTCTCCTCTGCTTCGTCATTGTTTTCTCCTGTCTCCAGTTGCCGCAACTGTTATGAATTGGGGCTTGTCCATGCCACTAGTGAGGCATCTTTTTCATTTTTAATAGTCGTACTAAATTAATTAAATCGTACTCATGCGATAAAAAGTCAATGCGCGCAAACGTCTTTGCGTGCGTCGACGTCCTATCGTCGCGTCCCTGCTACGGTGACTTCACCGCTCCTGCTGCTGGCGCACACAAGAAAACGAAATGGCGAACGGAAAGCGTGCGAGTGCCGAGGCCGCCAAAGCCTCCTGCGCGAGATCGGGAAGTTCAACGCGCAGCGCAAGACCCCTTGTTGCGTCTTCAACGACGCTAACGCTGGCGCCTTCGATGCCGACCGCCGCAAGAGCGCAATCAACTGCGTCTACCGTCTCGCGCCGTTTGAGCGCGGGCTTGAAAATCTTGCCGACAGCCGTCAGCGGCATGGAGTCGACGATGCGGATCGCCTTCGGCAGCGCGGCGCGCTCTTGAATCTCGCCACGCAAGAAGTCGAATAATTCCGCCTCTGTCGCGCTCATGCCCCGCTTCGTTTCGACATAAGCGACGGGCAGCTCCCCTGCGTGTGTATCCGGGCGGCCCACCGCCGCGGCGAGACGTACCGCCGGATGACGATGCAGCGGTTCTTCAATTGCCGCGGGATCGATGTTGTGTCCGCCCCGGATAATCAGCTCTTTTTTGCGGCCGGTGAGCCAGAAGTACCCGTCGGCGTCACAACGGCCGAGGTCGCCCGTGTTAAGCCAGCGGCCGCCGTCGCCCGTATCCATCCAGATGCCGCTGTTCTGCTCTGCTCTCGCGTAACCGACGAATACATTCGGGCCCGAGATCAGCAACTGTCCGACTTCATTTGCAGCGCAGTCCCGAACGTAGCTTCCGGCTTCGTCGACCACCACTGCTTTCATCGCCTGACCAGGCAGACGCAGACCGATCGAGCCGGCACGGCGCTTGCCAAGCGGCGGGTTGACGCTGCTGACGCAACTGCCTTCCGTGAGACCGTAACCTTCGAGAATTCTTATTCCCGTGCGGGCCTGGAATGCGCGGAGCAACTCAACCGGCATGGGCGCGGCGCCGCATAGTGCGTATTCGAGTGAACCGATATCCCGGCCCTCGACTGGAACATCCATCAATGAACCATAGAGGGTCGGGACGCCGCTGAAAAAGTTGATCCGGTAGTGCTCGACGATTTCCCAGAAACGCTTGACGACGCCTTCGCCCCGATAGCCCTGTGCCGTGCCGAGCACGACATGCGCGCCGCGCGAAAACGCAAGCAGCCCCGTCACCGTCACGGCGTTGACGTGAAAGAGCGGCAGTCCGCAGAAAATCGTCTTCCCGGGTCCGACGCTCTGCCCAAGGAACCGGCCGGCGCTCCACGCGTTGGCCACTTCGTTGCCGTGTCGGCGCATCGCGATCTTGGGCAGCCCGGTCGTGCCGCCCGTGCAGAAATAGGAAGACACGTCGTCCGGGTTCATCTGCTGCGCGGTGCAAAGCGCCTCGCCCGACTCGCGCGCAACTGCCGTCGCGAAATCGTGGAACGCAATCTGCGAGGCCACGGCGCGACTCTCGCCGACAGGTTCGTGCTGCGGCGAGCATTCGCCGGCTCGAACCGTCTGGGCCGGAGCCGCCCGGTCGCTGCGCGCTTCGCCGGCGAGATCGACCAGCACGACATGCCTGAGCGAAGGCACCTTATGCAGAACCGGCTTCACCTTCTGCCAGAAGTCAGTGCCTGGGAACGGTGCCAGCGTGACAAGCACGGCAGCGCCCGACGCCTTCAGCAATTGACCGATCGCCTCGCCTTCGAGCATCGGGTTGATCGCACAGACGATCCCCACCGCCTCGCCGCCCCAGATCACACAATGCGTCTCGGGCAAATTGGGCAGCACATAGGCGACGACGCTGCCGCGCTGTACTCCGAGGCGCGACAGCATGTTCGCCGTGCGCGTGATATCGCGCACGAGTTCGCTGTACGTCCAGTGTTTCGCGTTCGCGTAATCGTCGGCAGTTGCGAAATACGAGAGCGCCGGTGCAGATGGATCGATCGCGGCGCCCCGGCAGATCATCTCGTAGGTGTTCGACGGCAGATCGGCCGGTTGTCCTTGCGCTTCGATAGCAAGAACGTCCTGTAGGTTGGCGACGCCTTTCATGCTGCCTCTGCGATGACCAGGTTACGCTGTACCCCAAGGTCGATCGAACCGTCGGGACTGGCGATACGCGCTTCCACCACATCTCCGATGCTCAAATACTGCGGCCGCTCGGACTGCATCTTGAGGAACATGCGCCACTTTTCCGCTTCCGGAAGTTGCGCCGCGGCGCGCTGCTTCTCGGGCGATGGAACGATGAGCGCGCAGCCGGACGGCGTCCCCGTCGCGAGCAGGTCGCCTGCGTACAGGTCATGCACTCCGGACAGTTCAGTCAAAGTCTCCGCCGGACCGTAGACGAGACCCGCCGTCGAATCGCTCTGGCGAACCGCGCCGTTGACAGTCAACGTCAGCTTCAGCTCCTTCAGCTTGGGAATGTCGTGCTGTTGAAGCAGACAGAGGTATGGACCGACTGGGCCGAACGTGCGGTAGCTCTTGCCCTTGTAGAACTGCATTTGCGGAATCTGGATGTCTCGCGCCGAATAGTCGTTGACGATGACGATGCCCGCGACGAAGTCGTGGAGATTCTCCTCGGTAACCGTTTGGCGCGATTTGACGTTGCGCTTGAGAACAAGGCCCAGTTCGATCTCGTAGTCGAGAAACTGCACCTCCTTGGGCTTTACCAACCGGGAATCGGCGGCAACGATACAGCTAGACGCCTTCGTGAAGATCATGTTGAATTTCTTCACATCAGGGTCCAATCCGGACTCGATCATATGCTGGCGGTAATTGGCGCCCTGGCAGATGAACTGCTGATCCGCCGTGACTGGCGAGAGCCACTGCACGTCCGACTCGGCGATCTTCTGGCCGTCGAGGTACAGCAACTGCTCGACAGGATTGGCCTCGATGAACTCCGCGGTCGACTTGAACTCGCCGGGGATGGGCGTAATAGCGCCATCGGCCACGACGCCCCAATGTGCGCGGCCCTCATGCAGGTAATGCAGAACGTGAACTGGCATAGGTCGATCTCCGGATTCAAAGAAAAGGTGTGGTGTCACGCGAAAATTCTGGCCAGCGTCCTCAGCTTGCTCAGCGTGAGATCTGGGCAGCGTCGCAAATTCGAAATCAATGTGGCAATGCTCGCGGGAGTGAATCGAGGCCTCGTGAAACTGCGTGGCATCGTGGGCCCCCACTGAGCCATCGCCTCGCGGCTCACGGCATGAATGCCCGTTAGCGCGGCGGACGTGAACAGATCGCCGTCGCAGTAGTGTTCATGCTTGTCGCCCCATGGGTCCTGCCAGTAGTCGAATATCTGGCTGCCGAGAATATGGCGGCCGATGCCCCACGCGTGCGTCCAGCCTTTGTCGCGCAGAACGCGTTGGCCCATACCGACCGCGTCGGCGTCCACGACTTCGTAAGCACTATGGCTGTAGGTCGCCACGAAGCCCTGTGCGAGCGCGAGCGTGTGATGGTCGGCCGGCTCGTCACCGAGATCCAGCCGCAGGAATGCAACTGCCGGCGAACCGTCGGGAAGCACCTGTACGTCGCTCGGAATGAAGCCGAAGTGCCGCGTGTACCACGCACAGGTTTCCTGATAGTCGGCGAGTTCGAGCACGACATGCCCGAGCCGGATGACCTCCGGCGGCTGTTGGGGCGGCCGCTGTGTATCGTTGATGCGGACTGCCGCATCGAAGGAATTGAAAGGCAACGGCTGCCGATGGGGCAAGGCCTCTGCCGGCGACTGGCCCCATATCGCATCGACTCGGAAACCCGACGGATCGGTTAGCTGAACGACATAGCCGCCGCCCAGGAGCGCAGACGCTTGCACTTGGGACGCGCCCGGCAGGTTGGCCAGTGCATCGAGTTCGGCCATGCTGCCGACCTGCAGACCGAAACCGGCAAAGCGGGCTTTCTGCGCCTTGCGCACGGCATAGCAGAAATGCGAAGCCCCGGTACCGCGAAGAAGCAGGAGCGCTTCGTCCCGCGATACGGTCAGGAGCCCGAAGTCGTTGAGAAATCGTTCTGCCTGCTCCAGATCAGGCCGATCGAACATCAGATAACTCAATGCCGTTGCTTTTGCGGTCGGGTTGGCGTGACGAGCAGGCTGTGCGGTAGTGATTTTCATGGCGGGATGTGATCAGGCGATCGTAGTGACCGATGCGGTTTCGAAAGCCGGCGAACCGGCAGCGCGCGCAGACGGTAGAAGATGTCGGCGCCCACCGAGGTTGCCGACGGAACCGTGAACTAGAGGGGTGCCTGGACAGCAGCGGGACAGGCCTGTCACGCGACGGCTCACGGGTTGCCGGGCAATCGCTGTCTCCGCTGGCGAGCATTTCGCCGCCACGGCATGAACGACGCATGACGCCGCCGCCATGCGCGGAAGAATGAGGTAGTGCCGGCCGGTCGGCGCGACACCCTTTCGGGTTGCTGTCTCCACAGTCACTCCATCTGTTTTCGTTAGACCGGCCGTTGCGCCGTTGATGACATTAAACTCATCGCTGATTGTTTTGTCAACGTAGACGTTCGAATCTATACTGTGGACATAACCAGATCAGGATTGAACATGACAAACACGACAAATCGCCGGACAGCGCCGCGTCCGGCGCGTAAGGCGCCCGTCTCGCCGGCTCCCGCCGTCGAAGAACGCGAGCCGCGCGGCGCGCGCCGCAAACGTGAGACACGCGCGCGGCTGCTGGACGCGGCGCTCAGATTGATGGCCGAAAAAGGCATGGAGGGCGTGGCGATCAATGAGATCACCGAGGCGGCAGACGTCGGCTTCGGCTCGTTTTACAACCACTTCGAGTCGAAAGAGGCGATCTACGCGACGCTGATCGACAACGTGTTCGAGGAATTTGCGGACATGCTCGATCGTCTCGCGGCCGGCATTTCCGATCCTGCCGAAGTGGTCTCGGTCTCGGTGCGCCATACGGTGCTGCGCGCCAGGCGCGACCCGGTTTGGGGACGTTTCCTGATTCGCGAAGGGTTCTCTGCTCGCGTCGTCAGCCGCGGGCTAGGCCAGCGACTGCTGCGCGACATTGGAAACGGCATCGCTGCGAAGCGTTTCATCGTCGCAGATCCGTTTGTCGCGTTTCTGGCAGTGGGAGGCACGGTCCTCTCAGTGATTGCAGCCGATCTGAACTTTGCCGCACCTGGCGCAACCGCACCGGCAGTGCTCGCAGAACTCGGCTTTAGCGGCGAGCATTTCCCCGAGCGCACGGCGGCCGTGCTGCTGCAAACGCTGGGTCTGAAGCGCGCGGAGGCAGAAAAGATTGCGGCGCGTCCGCTGCCCGTCGTGGACGAGGCCGCCGAGGAGCAGTGACACCCCCGATGCCGCTCGCACCACGCCCATAGAGCGCGATACGCGGCTCGCGGAGCTGCTTTAATTCTCGCCGCGCGGGACCGATCGGTCGGCGATCGTTGCAGCGCTATCGGACAATCGGGGACATGCCAGTGCCGCCTTCTCCGTTTTGACAGATGTCGCCGCAGGTCGAAGGCCCGCCTCCGTCGATGTGCTGGAGAACGCGCGCACGGCCTGCGCGATCTGTGTAGCGATGGTCCGTATCGCGCGCCGATGACCATTCACCATGGCCTGATAGCCGTCTTGCACCGGCTCGCTCACCACGCTGCGACAGGTCAATGTCTGGCTACCGGCGAGCCTGTGAACGTTCCATACGACGTCGATCAGTACACGCGATCCAGGCCACGATTCGAAACGCTGAACGTCTGCAGCGATCTGGTAGGTCGGAATATCCGCGTCGTGCGCGACGCTCTCCCCACTCGGCGCGCCGCCGGCCTGCTGATTCACGCCGGCCAGAAGCGCGTAGCGGATCTCGTCGGGAAGCGGGGACGCCCACCGGTCATCCTCCAGCACCTTCACCTGCGCCGCGTCGACCTGCACGACAAGCTGACTTCTGGCGACGGCGGGCGGCACCTTGACCGGACGCATATCTATCCCGAAGGCCGGACTCGACGTGCTGTTCGCAATCGTCGGCTGCGCGTCGGCAACCAGCGTATAGAAGTGCGTAGGCGGCGACGCGCATCCGGCTAAAGCGGCGAGTCCAACGGCGGCAGCGATACACGCCGTGGTGCGCAACGGGCGTGGGTATTTCAGTGTCATGGCTTATCTCCTTTCTTGCCCACCAGCAGCGCCTGCGGATGCCGCTCAAGGTAATCCGCGAGTGCGTTGAGCGATTGCAGCGTACGCGTGAGCTCCTGCATCGCGTTCTGAATGTCCGACTGCATGGGCGCGGTCTGCCGGAGCGTCGATTCAGCGGTGCTGAAGGTTTTTTGCGCGGCCGCGAGCGTGTCACGGGCTTGCGGGACGATCTCCGTGTCCATATGCCCGAACAGCCTGTTGGCGTTCGCGAGCGCGCCGTTCAGATTGGCGCCGATCTGGTCGAACGGCACCTGGTTCAGTTTTCTTGCGATGTCCGCGACTTGCACCTGTAGTTCATCCAGCGTATTGGGCACGGTGGGCAATTCAATCGGATTGCGGTGCACATCCACGCTCGCGCGCGACGCTTTCGGGAACATGTCGAGTGCGACATAAAGCTGTCCGGTCAGAAGGTTTCCGGTTCTCAGCTGCCCGCGCAGACCTTCCATCACGAGATGCTGCAACAACTCGTGGCCGCCGGGCGTGTCCGGCGCCGGCAGCGCCTCGCTGGAGCGGCGGCTGAGCCGGTCGGGATAAAGCGCCATGGACACCTTCATACTGAAGCTCTTCTGGCCTTCGTTGTACTCGATGCCGATGTCCGTCACCTGCCCCAGCGATATGCCGCGAAGGTCGACCGGCGCGCCGACGGACAACCCGCGAAGAGACTGATTGAATCGCATCACGACATTCAGCGGCGGGCCGTCGGCCTCGCGCATCGCGTCCGATTCGTCCGCGGCCAGCCGGAACACCGCCTTGTCGGCTGCCGGTTGTCCGGCCTCCTGTCCTGGCGGCGACTGGAACGCGAGCCCGCCCACGACGACCGTCGCGAGCGATTGCGTGTTCAGCTTGAGCCCGTTTGAATCGAGTCGTAGATCGACCCCGCTTGCATGCCACCAACGTGTATTGGTGGCGACATACCGGTCGAACGGCGCATTGACGAATACGTTGACCACCACGCCCGCTCCGTGCGGATCGAGCGAGAAGCCAACCACCTGACCGACCTGGATACGGTGGTAAAAAACCGGCGCGCCGATATCCACCGAGCCCAGCGACTCGCCGCGCAGCGTGTACTGGTGGCCAAGCTGCCCTGTCGTGACGATGGGCGGATTTTCGAGGCCGGAAAATGCGGTTTGCTTCTGGGCGGAACGGCCGATATCCACGCCGATATACGCACCCGAAAGCAACGTGCCCAATCCGGAGACGCCGCTTGCGCCGACGCGCGGGCGCACGACCCAGAAGCGCGTACCCTCGGTCGCGAATTTCTCCGCGTCCTTGCTCAACTGGATATTCACGATGACGCGGCGCAGATCCTTCGACAGCGTGATGGTTTGTACCGAGCCGATCTCGACGTCCTTGTACTTGACCTTTGTTTTGCCCGCTTCCATGCCGTCGGCGCTACTGAAGGTCACGCTCACCACGGGTCCTTTGTCCACGATGGATCGCGCCACCAGCGCAACGCCGATCAACGCTGAAATGAGCGGCACTAGCCAGATGAGCGACGGCAGCCAACGTTTGCGCGGCTTGAGTTCAGGGTTTGACAGGTTGGAAAGATGCATCGTTTGAGAACTCTTTCAGGATTGGCGGTTTTTGGTGATCAGCGTCGCAGCGGCGGCTACATCATGGGTTGAGCGGTTCAAGCACTACGTTGCATCCTCGTGGTCCCAGATGAGCCGCGGATCGAACTGATGCGACGCGAGCATGGTGAGCACCACGACCGCCGCGAAAGCGAGCGCGGCGGGACCCGCAGTGACGACGGCGAACGAGCCGAAATGCACTAGCGCGACCGTCAGCGCGACAACAAACACGTCGAGCATCGACCATCGGCCAATGCGTTCGACTATCCGGTACAGACTGGCTCTTTCGCGGGCGCGCCAGCGCGACCCTCGACGAGCGGCGAGCGCCAGAAGCGTCAGAACCAGGAGCTTGAGCACGGGCACGAGAACGCTCGCGACAAAGACCACGACCGCGAGCGGCCAGTCTCCAGATGTCCAGAAGTACGCAACGCCACCGAGGATCGTGTCGTCCTCGGAGCGACCCAGCGAAGACGCGTGCATGATCGGCAGCAGGTTCGCCGGAATGTAAGCAATTGCAGCGGCGAGCAGCAGACTCACGGTTCGCGTGAGACTGTCCGGGCGGCGCTGATGCAGTACGCTCGCGCATCGCGAGCAACGCGCGGTCACCTCGGCTTGGTGACCCGTCTGAACGAGACCGCAGGCGTGGCAGCCGACGAGTCCCGCGCGCCGCGCGCTGACGGCAGCCGAAGAATCGCGTTTGACTGCCCGCTCGGGCCTGGCGAAGCAAACACGTTTGCCGCTCGCCGACGACCAGCGAAGCCTCGTCACGCGAGCAGACTTCGATTTGTCTCCAATTGCCCAAAGTCCGCGGGGATCGAAGGCGGCAAGAATGCCCAGCATGACCGTCAGCGCCGCCAGTGCGAATACTCCGGGGCCGGCGATCACCTCGGCCATGCTGACCATCTTCACGATCGTCACCAGCACGCCGAGCATGAACACTTCGACCATGCCCCAAGGCCGCACGAGTTGCACTACGCGTAACGTCGTATCGAAATGCGGTGGCCGCTTGCCGAAGCGAAGCGGCACCAGCAGATACAGCAACGCAAACAGTTCGATCAGCGGAAAAAGGATGGCCGAACAGAACACGATGATCGCGACGACGCCCATGTTGCCCGTCCAGAGCGAGCGCACGGCGCCCCACAGTGTTGCCTCGGATGTCATGCCGTTTGCGCGCAGTCCGATCACGGGGAACACCTGCGCGATGCAAAACATGATCAACGCCGCGAGCGTCAACGCGCATACCCTGTCGAGCGCCGCACCGGCGGCTTGCAGCGCCGTCAGACTTGCACCGCAGCGGGAACAGGTCGCGACACGCCCCCGGACGTGTGAAGGCTTGCGAAACAGCATGTCGCATTCGTGGCAGGCAATGAGTCTCTGGTATTCCATATGGGATGAAGTGGAAATCCGTGGAGATGGACAGGCGGAAGGCCCGCAGCGCGTGTTTCGCGCCGCAGGTCTCAGATGCAGGCGTTGTGCAGCAGATATCGTTCGATCGAGTCGGAACCCGCGGCTTCATAGCAGCGCCGAACTTGCGGCTCCGCCCGGGTCGACTCGCGGGAACATTCCGTTATTGCCCTGACGCTGCCGTCTGCTGGTTCGCTGGCAATTCGCCCATCGCCTGGAAAAGCGCCGCCGTGTCGCTCATGCGCTGGCTGGCCGCCCGCACCGCGCCCATCTGCGCGTTCAGATAGCGCGCTTCGCTCGCGTACTGCGCCGTGACAGGCAGCGAGCCCATGCGATGGCGCGAGGCGGTGTCGTCGAATGCTGCGCGCGCGGCCTGAGCGGCTACTTCGTTAGACGCCAGCGTCTGCGCATCGTTATCGAGTGCGGCAAGCGAATTCGCCACGTCCTGGAACGCGGAAAGCACCGTCGCCTTGTAGTGCAGCACTGAGGCGTCGTACGCATCGATCGACGCGCGGCGCTGTGCAACGAGCGCGCCGCCGTGGAAGATCGGCTGCGACAGGCTGGCGCCGATAGCCCATAGCCCGCCCGCGCCCGAGAGCAGCGCCGGCCAGCTAAAGCCGCCGCGGCCCATCGAGGCGGTCAGCGACAGGCTCGGGAACATCTGTGCCGTTGCAGAGCCGACATCGGCGGCTGCAGCCTTGACGGCGGCGTCGGCGGCCTGAATGTCAGGGCGTGCACGCAGCAGGTCCGAAGGGACAGCGACGGGCACGTGCTCGGGCAGCGACAGGGTGTCGAGTGCCGGCACGCTCGGCGGGTTGTCGGGCGTGCGGCCGAGCAGCACAGCGAGTGCATGAATCGCAGACGCGCGCTGCTGACGCAGCGCCGGCAAAGTCGCCGCGACCGACGCCGCATCCTGTTTCGACCCAAGCGCCTGCGCACGCGAGACCGAGCCGAACGCATAGCGCTGCTGGTCGTCGTTCGCCGTGTCGTTGGATACGGCAACGAGCCGTTCGGTGAGCGCGATCTGCCGGTCGAGCGCCGCGACACTGATCGAAGCACCCACGATGTTCGCGGCCAGCGCACGCCGCGACGCTTCGAGCTCATACGCCTGCACGTTCACTCGGGCCGCGCTCGCCGAGTTCATGTAACGGGTCTGACCGAACAGGTCGAACGTGTAGTGCGCCGCAAGCTGACCTGCAAAGAAGTTGTATTGCACCTGCTCGGGACCAAGTCCGGGCACGACCGGTGACCGGGCGCGCTCGATCTGTGCGACACCGTCGATCGACGGAAGCGTTGTCGCGCCGATCTGCGCCCGCAGTTGCTGTTGCGCCGACGCGAGCGTGCGCTGTGCCGCCGCGAGCGTGGGACTGTTGCGCAAGCCCTCGTCGACGAGAGCGTCGAGCGCATCGGAGCGATAGAGGCGCCACCATTGTGCCGCCGAGGTCGCGCCTACATCGAAAGTCTGTGTAACGCCCTCCGCCGCCACTGTCTTCGAAGGCTGCGTCTGCGCGCCGTAATGCTCGGGCGAAGGCATGGCCGGCGGCTCGCCGCCCGGTCCGAACGAGCACGCGCTCACAGCGAGTGCCGCAGCCACCGCCAGCACGGATGTCTTGTAATTGAAGCTCATGATCAAACCTCCGTATGCTCGGCGACGACCGCTTGCGTGCCGCGCTCGTCATGGCGGACCCTGAAGCACGTCGCATACAGCGCCGGCAGGAAGAACACAGTCAGCACCGTGGCGATCGTGATGCCGCCCATCAGCGCGGTTGCCATGGGCCCGAAGAAGCCCGAGCGAAGCAGCGGAATCAGCGCGAGCACGGCGGCGGCCGCCGTCAGCATGATCGGCCTGAAGCGCCGCACCGTTGCGCCGATGATGGCGTCGAAGCGCGCATGCCCCGCCGCGATGTCCTGATCGATCTGATCGACCAGGATCACCGAGTTGCGCATGATGATGCCGAACATCGCGATTACACCGAGCAGCGCGACGAATCCGAATGGCTTGCCGAACAGCAGCAGCGCCGTCACCACACCGATCAGACCCAGCGGCGCCGTCAGCACCACGATGAACGTCCGCGCAAAGTTCTTGAGCTGAATCATCAACAGCGTGAGCACCGCAATGATCATCAGCGGCATTTCCGCATTGATCGACGTCTGCCCCTTCACGCTTTCTTCGACCGCACCGCCCACGTCGATCCGATAGCCGACAGGCAGTGTGGCGCGCACAGAGGTGAGTGCGCGGTCGATGTCGCGCGTGACGTCGATGCCCTGTGCGTCGCCGCGCACATCGGCCTGCACCGTAATGGTCGGCTGCCGGTCGCGTTCCCAGATCACGCCGTACTCGAGCGTATCGCGTACATGTCCCAGCGAGCCGAGCGGCACTGGGCCATTCGGTGTCGGAATCGCGAGGCTCGTGAGCTTTGCCGGATCGACGCGTTCGCTCTTCGGCGCGCGCAGGTCCACGTTGATCAGCTTGTCGCGCTCGCGATACTGCGTGACCGTATATCCCGACAGCGTCATGGCGAGAAAGCTCGATACGTCTTCCGAACTCACACCCAACTGGCGCGCCCTGTTCTGGTCGATCTCGAACGAGATGGAGCGTTCGGCCGGTTCGTCCCAGTCGAACTGGACGTTGCGCGTGCGCGAGTCGCCACGGACCTTCTCAGCGACCGTCTCGGCGAGCGAGCGCACCGTCGCGATGTCGTCGCCGCTCACGCGGAACTTGATCGGGAAACCCACTGGCGGCCCGTTCTCGAGTCGTGCAACACGGGTACGAACGCCGGAGAAGTCTTTCTCGAGTTTCGCGTCGAGCCAGTGCATCAGCTCCTCACGGGTCTCGACGTCCCTCGCCGTAATCACGAATTGCGCGAAGTTCGGCTGCTGAAGCTGCTGGTCGAGCGGCAGATAGAAGCGCGGCGCGCCCGTGCCGACGAAGTCGACGAAATGCTGGATCTCCGCCTTGCCGTCGAGCACTTTTTCGAGGCGCTTCGCCTCACGCAGCGTTGCCTCGAACGAAGCACCTTCGGGCAACCTCAGGTCCACGAGCAGTTCAGGCCGTTCGGAGTTCGGGAAAAACTGCTGCGGCACGCGCGTGAATGCGCCCATTGCGATCGCGAACAGCACGACGGTCACACCGAGCACGACCCAGCGCCGCTCGATGCACCACGTCACCCAGCCTGCCAGACGCTTATAGAAGCCCGTGTTGTAGACATCGTGCTCGTGCCCATGAACGCTACCGGCATGGCCCTTGCGCTCAGGCAGCATATGAAAACCCAGGAGCGGCACCAGTACGACGGCCGCGAACCACGAAACGACGAGCGCGATTGCCGACACTTCGAAGATCGAGCGCGTGTACTCGCCCGTGCTCGATTTCGCGAGCGCGATCGGCAGGAAACCGCAGACGGTCACGAGCGTGCCGGTCAGCATAGGGAATGCGGTGCTGGTGTAGGCAAACGCCGCGGCGCGCATGCGGCTCCAGCCCTGCTCCAGCTTCACCGCCATCATTTCGACCGCGATGATCGCGTCGTCGACGAGCAGGCCGAGCGCGAGCACGAGCGTGCCGAGCGACACCTTGTCGAGCCCGATCCCGAACAGATGCATGCACAGCGCCGTCACCGCGAGCACGATCGGAATGGTGATCACGACCACCATGCCCGTTCGCAAGCCAAGCGAAACGAGGCTCACGACGAGCACGATCGCCACTGCCTCGCCCACCGAGCGCACGAACTCGTCGACCGAGTGCTTGACCGCATGCGGCATGCTCGAAACGGGTGCGAGCTTCAAACCCGCGGGCAGCGTGGCCTGCAGTTCGGACGCCTTTGCGTCGAGCGCCTTGCCGAGGTCGATGACGTCGCCGCCCTTTTGCATCGTCACGCCAATACCGAGCACTGCCTGACCGCCGACGCGCATCTGCGTCACGGGCGGATCGTCATAGCCGCGCCTGATGATGGCGATGTCGCCGAGCCGGAACGTGCGCTTGTTGATCGTGATCAGCACGTCCGCTAACGCCTGCTCGTCCTTGATTGCGCCGCTGGGCCGCACGAACACGCGGTCGTCAGCCGTGGTGACCGTGCCGACGGGCGCGACGGAATTCTGCGCGTCGATGGCCTGAGCCAGCTGCTGCGGCGTGATCGAAAGCCGCGTCAGCTGCGCATTCGAGACCTCGACGAAGATGTGCTGGTCGGGATCGCCGAAGTAGTCGACCTTCGCCACGCCGGGCACGCGTAGCAGCACCGTGCGCAGCTTGTCGGCGTAGTCGTGCAGCTGCGCGGGCGTGAAGCCGTCGCCCTCGAGCGCGTAGATGTTGGTATAGACGTCGCCGAACTCGTCGTTAAAGAATGGCCCGACCGTTCCCTTCGGCAGCGTTGCCCGGATATCGCCCACCTTCTTGCGAACCTGGTACCAGGTCTGGGGTACTTCCTTGACGGGCGCCGAGTCCTTCATCGCGAAGAAAATCATCGACTCGCCGGGGCGCGAGTAGCTCTTGATGTTGTCGACATACGGCGCCGCCTGCAACTGGCGGCCGATACGATCCGTGATCTGCTCCTGCACTTCGCGCGCGGTCGCGCCCGGCCAGTAGGTCTGAATGACCATCGTGCGAAACGTGAATGGCGGATCTTCCGATTGCGCGAGGCGCGTATAGCCGATCACGCCGAAGAGCGTCGCCAGTCCGATCAGGAAGATCACGAGCTGCTGGTGACGCAGTGCCCAGGAGGAGAGATTGAAACCGCCTGCGTCAGCGGTCCCTTTGTCGGAAGCATTCACGGGCGGCATGTCCGGCCCGTTCTCATGGTCGCGCGCGTTCATGACGGGAAGTCCTCCGGATGCAGCGGCGGCACGACTTGCACATGCTGTCCCGAACTCACGGCGTGCACGCCTTGCAGGATCACGCGGTCGCCGTCGTGCAGGCCCGAACCGATCGATACCGTACGTTCGTCGTATCGCTGGATCGTGACCGGGCGCAACTCGAGCGTGTCGCTTGCGCTACGCACGACCCACACCGCGGGATTCTCGCCACGATGGAAAAGCGCAGTCACCGGCAGCGTGAAGGTCTGTCCGGCTGCGTTGCCCTGAACCGAATCGAACGCGACGTTGGCCGTCATGCCAAGGCGCACTTCCGGGCTCGCTGCCGCGAGCGTCAGCTTGACCCGCCAGGTGCGGCTTTCCTGATCGGCGGCGGCCGACACTTCGCGCACGCTCGCCTCGAACGACTTGCCCGGCAACGCGGGCAGCGTCACACGCGCCTTGCTGCCGGCCTTCAGCGAGTTCACCACGCGCTCCGGGGCATCGCAGACGATATCCACGTCACCCGTCCAGTCGATATGATACACGGCCTGCGTGGCCTGAACGTTCTGCCCGGTGTTGGCATCTTCGGAAGTCACCACGCCGTCGTGATCCGCGGCAAGCGTTGCATAGCGCAGGTGATCGGAGGCGAGCGCCATCTGCGCCAGCGAGGAATTGCGCTGCGCCAGCGCGGTCGCGTAGGCGTCCTGGGTCTGTTCGAGCTGTGCGGGCGCAATCAGGTTCGCGTGCGCCTGTGCCTCGTCGCGGTCGAGCTGCTGTTTGGCAAACACGAGGCGATGTTCTGCGGCGTCGAGCTGCGCTCGCGCGCTGACAAGGTTGTTCTGCAGATCGGTTGGGTCGAGCAGCGCCACCGTCTGTCCCGCCTTGACGGTATCGCCGATACGCACTCGCCGCTCAGTGATCTTGCCGCCGACGCGAAACGAAAGCGTCGTGGAATAGCGCGCCTCTACCTGCGCGGGCAGCGACTCGCCCGGGATGCGTCCGTCGGGGCGAACCACACGTGCAACGACCGGCTTGGCCGCGGGCGCCACGACCTCGCGTTGATGACATGCGGAAAGAAGGATTGCGCTGCACGCCATGAGGATGACGGGCGCCCGATGCGTCGACCGGATGATGGAAGGTAACAACGAACGCGCCCGCTTCAGCGCGACAGGAACGGAATGTTTCACGATGTTCACAAGACAGGTGGTGAGTCCAGGTAGAAAAGTCGTCCGCGCTGATGAAAGCCGCCGTGCCCGGAAGCACGCGTTGCCATTGGCGCGAAAACAGGAAAGCCCTCTGATGCGCTACTGATCCTCTCGAGCGCCGCGGCAAACGATGGCACCGGCTTCTGGCCGGCCACCGAACCTGGCACGCAACACCTGCGTGTTGCAGATCAGCATTGACGGAGCCGCGCGATTGCATTTGCGCACGCGCCGCTCTGCACGGTATCTGCGGATTCCGGCCTGGTGTCCGTCAACGCCTCAGACGTTGCCGCTCTATCCACCCTGCCCGTTCAGTCCTGCTAGCCCACGTTTCCGCATGTCAGCCGCACGGATGAGATTAGACCCATAACTGATAACGTTGTCAACCATGACGTTTGAATCTAAAATCGGAACAGTCAATGACCGAGGAGGCAACAATGTCTGATGGCTCCAACCCGCGCGCGAGCCGCCGACAAGCAGTCATGGCCCTGATTCCGGCGCGCGAGCCGCTCGCCGGAGATTCGCCGCGTCTCGCCCGGCGCAAGAGCGAAACCCGCGCCCGTCTGCTCAACGCCGCGTTCGGACTGATCGCGAAAAAAGGAATGGATGGTGTGACGATCAGCGAGATCACGGACGCAGCCGATGTGGGATTCGGCTCCTTCTACAACCACTTCGAATCGAAGGAAGGCATCTTCACCGCGCTGGTCGAATGGCTGTTCGAGGAATTCGCCAATACGCTGGATCGACTCGCAAGCGGCTTGTCGGACCCCGCCGAGGTGATCGCGGTGTCGGTTCGTCATACGCTTTTGCGCGCTTGCCGTGAGCCGGTCTGGGGAGAACTGCTGATACGCGAAGGCCTGTCGATGCGCACGCTCAGCCGAGGGCTCGGTCAGCGTCTGCTGCGCGATACGGAGCGGGGCATTTCCGAGCAACGCTTCGTGGTGGCCGACGAGCTGATGTGCGTGATTTCCGTCATCGGCACGGTGCTCGCAGGAGTGGCCGTCGAACTCAATTCCTCCGCGTCGTCGAAACATGTAGTTCGTATGCGCAAAACGCTTCCATCGAAACAGGAGAAGCTCGCAGAGAACACGGCGGCCATCGTCCTGCAGGCGTTCGGCCTGAAACGCGCGGAGGCGGAGAAGATTGCCCGGCGTCCGCTGCCGGCGCCGCTCCAAAGCCAGCAATGTTTTTGAGGAACCGCCAGGCCGTGTCTTACTCTCTACGCGCTCCGCGCATGTACGTCATGCGAAATTTCATTGTGGTCGTCGTCCGTCTGAGCGTTCTTGCGCTGTTCGGCATTCTTCCTGGCACGGCCCGCCCGGCCAACGCGCCGCCTCCCGGGACCGGAGAATTCACCTATGCTCTGCCCGTCATCGCTCCCGCACCGGACGCCTCCCACGCACTCAATGCCCTTCAAAACAGGGAAGATCTGATCAGGCAGCGTGCATCTGCGGCAACCAGCGACGCCCAGCTACTCGAACTGGACGCACTGAGCCGACGTGTAGCCGAAGATGTGGACAAGTTGATAACCGGCTCTCTGCAGCCCGATCTCGCGAGAACACATGCGCAGCTCGACGTGCTGGGTGCGATGCCCGCGGCGGACACCGGTTCGGAAACCCCTGCGGTGGCGAGGCAACGCGACGCACTGACGGCGCAGCAAGCGCGGCTCGATGCAGAAGTCAAACAGGCGCAAGCGATCAAAGACAACCTTCTCAACGTGAATGCGCAGATTGGGCGACTGCTGCACGAACATTTGAAGGACCAATTGGCGCTTCGCACGGGAAGCATTCTGAGCATTCCGTTCTGGACGCCTGTCCTGCACCCTGAAGCGGCGGACTATCAACATCTGCGGGCATTCGGCGAGCAGATCGAAAAACAGATGCAATCGATGTGGCAACCGGAACGGAGGATCGCCACGGCGATTCTTCTGCTGATGGCGCTGGCCTGCACGACAATCGGGACGCGCATTCTTGAAAGAACGTTGGGCTCGCTCTGCCTGAGGCGTCTTCCGGAAGGACGGCTGCGGCGCAGTGCTTTCGCGGTATCGACCGTGCTCGCGACGTTGGCCACCGCGATTTGCGCCGTTCACTTCGTCAGCCTGGCGGTTGCCAGTCAGCAGCCCCTTTCGCCTGCCCTTCAGACCTTCGTCGACGGTCTCGTCAAACATGTCGTCAATTGTGTGCTGGTCGCCGCTCTGGGCAGGGCCTTCCTTTGTACACGACATCCTTCCTGGCGGCTGCCGGCCATCGCCGATCCGGTTGCGCGCGCGCTCAGCCCTTTCCCACGGATGTTGGCGGCGCTGCTGCTATTTTCAGGGACGATCGAGCAGATCAACCGGGCTGTCGATACGAGCCTGCAACTTACGATTTTCACTCGCGGTCTGGTGGCGTTGATCGTCGTGTTGACCATTGGTGCGTCGCTGCTGCGGGTCAACCGGGTACGCACCGCGCTTGCCGCTGCGGGCCATTCCCCCGAAGCGCGGTCGACGCTTACCGGCCTGATTCACGCTGCCGTCTGCGTGAGCGTCGTGGGCGCTTTTGTTGCGTTGCTGTGCGGGTACGTTTCCGTCGCTCGCTTCGTCACCTACGAGCTCGTATGGTTCGACATTGTTCTGTGCAGTCTCTTTTTTCTTGTCACGCTCACGCACGACGTATGTGAAAGCGCGTTGTCTCCCGCGCATGCAAGCGGCAAAACGATCAGACATCTGTTTGCGCTTAAAGACTTCCATCTCGAACAGATCGGCACGGTGCTTTCCGGCATTTGCCGAAGCGCACTGATCGTCGCTGCGGTGGTCGCATTGCTCACCGGTGGCCTCGGAACGACCCCCGCCGAACTCTTCGACAGCATTCTCGACATGCTGGGCGGCGACAGGCTGCGCGCGCTCAATATCGTCCCCGCTCAGATCCTGAGCGCCATACCGACGTGCGGCATCGGGCTATACCTGGTCCGCTCGGTGCGCAAATGGTTCGACAAGGAGTTGCTGCCCAAGACAGAGATGAGTCCGGGCATGCGCGCTTCACTGCTCACGCTGTTCGCAAACGTCGGCTACGCCCTGGTTGCGTTGCAGACTTTGTCCGTGCTTGGAGTGAGATGGCACAACCTGGCCTGGATTGTCAGCGCGTTATCCGTGGGAATCGGTTTTGGCCTTCAGGAGATCGTGAAGAACTTCATCTCGGGGCTCATATTGCTCGCCGAGCGGCCCGTCAAGGTAGGCGACATGATCAGTATCGCGGGCATCGAGGGCGACATACGGCGCATCAGCGTGCGTGCCACCGAGATCCAGCTCTCAGACAGATCAACGGTGATCGTTCCAAATTCGCAGCTCATATCGCAGAACGTGCGCAACGTGACGATGGGAAACACCACGCAAGGCGTCGTCACTCTTGTTCTAACATTCGCGCTGGATGTCGACCCCGAGCGGGTCCGCGATATCCTTGTCGATGCTTACCTGGATCATCCGGCGGTTCTCGAACACCCTCTGCCATCCGTCATGTTCAGTCATCTGACACCCGACGGCATTACGATGACGGTCACAGGATATGTCAGGAGTCCTCGGATCGCTGGAGAAACGAGAAGTGAACTGCTGTTCGCCATACTGAAAAGGCTACGCGCGGCCAACATCTCGCTGTCGAACCCAAGAACCGTGGTGGTTCAAGGAACGAGAAATAGCGAACTGATCGCGTGACAGCAATCGACTAAAAAAAGAACCGTGGAATAGCCCTGTCTCATGGCTTTATGTGCGCGCTGCGCGTTGCTTGAAGACACGGCCCGCGTTGAGCATTCCCGTGGGGTCGAGCAGCGCCTTGAGTTTGTTCATCAGTTCGATTTCCGGTTCCGAGCGGCTGCAACGCAGGAACGGCTCTTTAATCACTCCAATGCCATGTTCGGCAGAAATACAGCCTTCGGCCTCACTAACGGCCGCATAGATCAGCTCTTCCACTTCCAGCAAATTTGAAGCGTCCGCATACGGGCCGGAAAGCAGATGCAGGTTTCCATCGCCGAGATGGCCAAAGAACAAATGCGTCTGCTGCGGGAAGCGTTCGCTCAAAGACGAGCGTGCACCGTCGACAAAGCGCTCCATCCTGTCCATCGGTATTCCGATGTCGAACGCCGCATGAGGCTTGAGCTTCGACAGCAATTCGCCGACCGTCTCGCGGTATGCCCACAACTGCTTTGCGTGCTCGATGGTTTGCGCAATGATCACGTCCTGAACAATGCCTTCTTCCAGCATCCGTTCGAGCGACTGTTCAAGCGCGAGCCTGTCGTCATCGTAGGATTCGCCCAGCGTTTCCACCAGCACATACACGGGATACCACTCGCCGAACGGTGCTTTCAAATGAGCGATGTCCATCGCCGCGCTCATGAAGTCCTGCCACATCACTTCGAACGAAGAGAGACTTGCGAGCCGCGCGCGCAGGTACTTGAGCAGCCGCGTCGCGTCTTCGAACGACGCAACCGCGCACAACGCCGTATTCGCCGCTGAAGGCTTCGGCTCCAGCTTGAGCACGAGCCGCGTGATCACGCCGAGCGAGCCTTCGGAACCGATAAAAAGCTGCTTCAGATCGATACCTGTGGTGTTCTTCGTCACCCGATTCATCATCGACAGCACCGTGCCGTCGGGCAACGCAACTTCCAGTCCGAGAATCCGATCCCGCATCGTACCGAACCGGATCACGCGATTACCGCCGGCGTTCGTCGCCGCGTTGCCGCCGATCTGACATGTGCCGCGGGCACCGAGATCGAGTGGAAAGAACCAGCCTTCCGCTTCGACGAACGTCTGCAACTGTTCGAGCGGCACACCGGCTTGCACCGTCAGCGTTCCGCCAATCCTGTCGAACGATTCGATCGCATTGACGCGCGCAAGCGACAACGCGACTTCACCCGCCTGCGGCGTCGCACCGCCCGCCAGTCCAGTCAGTCCGCCCTGTACGACGACAGGCTGTCGGTGCTTCGCCAGCACGCGCAATGCGCGTGCAACGTCGGCGGGCGTGCGTGGGAACAAGGTCATTCGTGGCCGGACACGCGGCGCGTCGCTCCAATCGCCGGCGTGGGCGTCGGCAACGGACGCATCAAGCGACACGCAATCCGCGCCCAGTGTTTCGACAAGTGAGAGTTGGAGTGCGTCCGGATGCTGTGCATGCATGTTCCGATCTCCCGTTCAGGTCGCCACGCGTTCAATCTGTCCGCCGAAGCGGCCGACGAAACTGCCTGCGATCAACGCGATCAGCGCGACGACCGTCAGGAAGATGCCAGGCGCGGTCAATGCGCCGGTGTGATGCAGCAGTTGCGTCACGACCAGCGGCGTAATGCCTGTGAACAGCACGGTCGCGAGGTTGAGCGACAGCGCGATGCCGCTGAAACGCACGTTGGTCGGAAAAAGATCGGCGAGCAGATATGCGTACGCGCCGTTCACAAAGCCGCCGACGATGCCGATGATCACGAACGCAAACAGCGGATCAATGCCATGCGCGGCCACGAGACGGTAAAACGGATAGCTGCCGAACAGCATCAGAAGCGAACCGATGCGATGCCAATGCCGCGAAGGCACCGAATCGCCGAGCCACGCGAATAACAGCAGCGACGCAGACATCGTCGCGATACCGAGGTTCTGTCCGGCGCTGACTGCCGTAGGCGCGTAGTGGAGGACGGTCGTCAGGTACGACGGCAGCACGACGAAAAGGAGGCTGTTCGACGCATTCACAATCCCCGCCACGCCGACCCCGATCGCGACCTGCTTCGGGTAATCGGTCAGCACCTTCCTGAACGGACGCTTAACCTTGTGACTCTTGAGCCGCTGATATTCGTTCGATTCTTCGAGCGAAGTGCGCAGCCAGTACGAGACCAGTCCGATTACGCCGCCGAAGATGAAAGCAATGCGCCAGCCGAACGCGAGCGCGTCGGCGGCGTTGAGCAGCGAGTGCAGCGCGAGGCTGATCAGCGTCGCCGTCAGTACGCCGGAATTCAGGCAGAAGATCACAAGTCCGCTGACGAGACTTGCTCGCACCGGAATCTCTTCAACGACGTACGTGATCGAGCAAGGCAATTCGCCCGCGAGGAAAAAGCCTTGTGCGAGACGCAGCAGCACTAGCAGCACGGGCGCCATCACGCCGATCGACGCATAGCCCGGAATCAGCCCGATGCCGATGGTCGCTGCCGACATCGCCAGCACGGAGACCAGAAAAATCACGCGCCGCCCGAAGCGGTCGCCGAGACTGCTCAACACGATGCCGCCTAACGGACGCGACACGTAGCCGATCGCGAACACGCCGAACGTGCTGATCAACGACGCCAGTGGATCCGTTGCGGGAAAGAACTGCCGCGCGATTTCACGCGCGAACACGCCGTAGATGATGAAGTCGTAAATCTCCAGCGAGCCGCCGAGGCTTGCGAGAATCACCGTCTTCCACTTCTGCCTGACCGCGGGCTGGCGGGCAACCGCCGCAATGTCTGCTGAGGCCATCGAGTTGTCTCCATCATGGTTTTTTATCGGAATGTCTATGGCACGCGCTATTCGACCGGTACGGGTGTCGCCGCGGGCGTGCCTGTTCTCAACGCGGCGTCCCGGCCGCCGAATGCTTGCACCAGTCTGTCCTGATCAGACTTGGCGGCAGCATCGGCAGCCTCGGGATCGACCAGCGTCCGAAGCTGCCGTTCGAAACTCGCGAGCACATCGGCGTATTCCGGCAACGGCGCCAGGTCGCGCAACTCTTCCGGGTCGTTCTTCAGATCGAACAGTTCCGGCCGCATGCCGACGTAATGGTGATACTTATAGCGGCTGTCGGCGACCATGTAGGCTGCGCTCTCCGATCCAACGGCGTGATATTCGCTGAATGCGAGGCGCTCAGGCACGTCGTCCATGCGGGCGAGTTTAACCAGCGACTCGCCCGGACCGTCGATCATCTCCGCATCGCAGCCCGTGCAGTCGAGCAGCGTATTCTGGATGTCGACCAGCGACACCGGCGTGCCGCTCACCTTCCCCGCCGGAATGTCCGGACCGGCGACAATCATCGGCACGCCCGTCGACTCGCGGTACATCAGGCACTTGTTCCACATGCCGCGCTTGCCGAGGTTGTCGCCGTGATCGCTGCTGTAGATGATCGTCGTCGATTCGTCGAGCCCGTTCTCACGCAGCGCGGCGAGCACCTTGCCGACCTGCGCGTCGAGAAACGACACGAGCGCGTAATAGCACGCGACGGCAAGGCGCCGACGCTCGTCGCTGCCGATCGCGGCGTCGTGATCCATATGCCGCGCCTGACGTTCGACCCACGGATGCCGCACGTAACCCGTCGACGGATGCAGCGCCGGCAGGTCGATCGCGTCTGGATCATAAAGATCGAAGAATTCTTGCGGCACGACGAGCGGAAAATGCGGCGCAACGAGGCCGACGAACAGCACCCAGGGTTTGTCGTCGCGGCTGTGTGCGCCGAGCCAGTCGCACGCCGTATCGGCCACGCGCATGTCGAAGCGGTTGTAATCGGACATGCCCGGACCGATCTTGTCGTAGAGCGGAGAGCGGCCCATCGTCTCGGGCATCGGATTGCGCACCGAGCCCCACACCTGGCCGATGCCATCGAGAATGTGCACCGCGTGATGCTGCTTGCGAAAGCCAACGGGCGACGCCTCCGTCTTGTAGTGCAGCTTGCCGATAGACTCTGTCAGCAAGCCGCTCGCCGACAGATGCTGCGCCCAGCCAGGCGTGCTGCCGTCGTATGCGATTGCGTTGTCCCAGCAGCGGATGTCGTGAACATAGCGCCCCGTCGCGAGACTCGCGCGGGCCGGCACGCAGATCGGCGACGGTGTGTACGCGTTGCTGAAGCGCGTGCCGCGCTGCGCGAGCGCATCGAGCGCTGGCGTCTTGATGAGGGGGTGTCCGGCGCATCCCATCAGGTCGTGCTGATGTTCGTCGGACAGAATGAAAAGGACATTGGTGGGCTTCATGGCGCTGTCTCTGCGGCTTGTAGTCGATATTGCCGCGTCTCCTGCAGTTTATAGTGGTCCAACGCCGCATGACGTGCAATTGACATTTTGTGAAAAGCGAATAACTATTCGTTATTCGCTTTCGCGTCAGGCCATTGCTTATGGATCCGATCGAGCGCTTCTTCCAAGCTGGATTGAAGCTCAGTCATCTGCGTCTGCTCACAATGTTCGACAGCCTTGGGCAAATCCGGCTCGTCGCCGAAAAGCTCAACGTGACGCAACCTGCTATATCGAAGCAGCTTGCAGAACTGGAAGCGGGTCTGGGCGTGCCCGTGCTGACGCGTGTGGGCAACCGGCTGTTCTTCACGCCGGTCGGCGAGGCGCTGATGAAGCGCGCTCGCGAGGTATTCCATCAGCTTGAGCAGGCGCGCTTCGAGGTCGATGCGTTGACGAGCGGCATCTCGGGCAAGATTTCCGTCGGCGCGGTCGCGACCGTGATGCCCGTGTTCGCCCCCGAACTCGTGGTCGAACTGAAAAAACACGCGCCGCATGTGAACGTAAGCTTTTTCGAGGCCACCAGCGACCGCCTGTTTCCGATGCTCGCCGCCGGCGCGCTCGATTTCGTTCTGAGCCGCACGGGGCCGCCGCGCGCCGACACGGCCGCATTTGCTTCGCACGCTGTGCTCAATGATCCGATCGTCGTGGTCTGCGGACGCGAGCATCCGCTCGCCGGGCGCCGCACGATCGGCGCGTCCGATCTCGCCGGGCTGCCGTGGATCCTGCCGCCGCGCGAAGCGCCCACCTTTCTCTCGCTGCAAGCGTGGATGCACGAACACGAACTCGAGTTTCCCGATGGCTGCGTGCAATCCATTTCGTTGCAAGCGAACGAAGCAATGATCGCTTCGTATCCCTTTCTTGCGCTGATGCCGCTCGCAGTCGCGCGGCAAGGCGTGCAACGCGAGAAACTCGTGATTCTTCCGTTAGAAGGAACTCGCTTTCTGGAGACGGTGCAGGTGTTCTATAACCACTCGTCGGCGAATCCTGTCTTGCCCGTCGCGCTAACCTGTATTGAGTTAGCTGAAAAGCGGATTTCAAGCTTGCTGCTGGCGTAAGGTTCGTAGACCCAAGTAAATTGACCAATCGCGGTGTCGCCCTCGATCTACAACGCGTAACGCTGGAATGACCGCGCGTTTTCTGCCTTGCTCAGATCTGCAATGAACTTGCACAGATCCGCACTCGCTAAGGGACCGGTCACCCGCCTAAGATGCCTCTACACCGACAGCGTGGGATGAGCCAGCGTGGCTCGGCGCACACGGAAACACCTCACGTATTGGCATCCCTCGATGCCGCTTCAGCAAGGGCACACCATGGCAGACCGGTCCACCGCCTTTCTCACTGAGCAGCAGATCATGATTCGCGACGCAGCACGTCGTTTGGCTGCCGGAGTCGTCGCACCCACTGCGGCAGAGCGCGATCGGACCTCAGCCTGGCCGCATGCAGAACTGAAAACGCTGGCCAATGGCGGCTTTTTGGGCATGTTGATTCCCGAAGAGTATGGCGGCGTCGGGGCTGGATTTGTCGAGTTCTGTCTCGCACAACATGAGTTCGCCGCTGTCGATGCGGGCTTGGCCACCATCCTGCACGTCCACAACATCACTGCAATGTGCATTGCCGCCAACGGCACTGAAGCACAGAAGCGCGCCTACCTGCCGGCGATGGCGCGTGGCGAGGCGATTGGTGCGACGCTGATTTCCGAGCCGCAAGCCGGCTCAGACACTGCAGCCTTGCGTGCCACTGCACAGCGCGACGGTGATTGCTTCGTGCTCAACGGCACCAAGCAATTCGTCTCCAACGGCAGCCAAGCCGGCGTGGCCGTTGTTCTGGCGCAGACGGACAAGTCCAAAGGCAAGAAGGGCTGGAGCACCTTCGTTATCGACCCCAGTCAGGCGGGCTACCAGGTCAGCCGCATCGAAAGCAAGCTCGGCCAGCATACGGCGCACACCGCACAAATCGTGTTCGACAATTTCCGCGCTCCGGCGACCAGCCTGCTGGCCGAAGAGGGCAGCGGATATTCGACCATCCTTGGAAGCCTGTCGGATGGCCGTATCGGCATCGCCTTCATAGCGGCAGGCGCTGCTCGGGGTGCCCTGGAAGCTGCGCTTCAGTATGCGAACGAGCGCGAGGTTTCCGGAAAGACAATCATCGAACTGCAGGGCGTCGCATTCGATCTGGCCGACATGGCTGCGCAAGTCGACGTGGCCTTTCAGTATTGCCTGCACGCGGCACGGCTTTGCGAAGCCGGCATGGAATGCGGCAAGGAAGCCTCCATTGCGAAGCTGTTCGCCAGCGAGATGGCGGAGAAGGTCTGCTCGCAGGCGCTGCAGATTCACGGCGGCTACGGCTACCTCACGGATTTCCCGGTTGAGCGCTATTACCGCGACGTGCGCGTGACGAGTATCTACGAAGGCACGAGCCACATCCAGAAGCTGATCATCGCATGCTCGCTGGCTTGAGCAGCGGCGGTTGTCCGCACAACAAGCGCTTTCACGGAGACGACATGACATTGCCGCTCGAGGGTATTCGCGTGCTTTCGCTCGCGCAACAGTATCCCGGCCCGTTTGCAACGCTGGTGATGGCAGATCTGGGAGCAGAGGTCATTCTGGTGGAACGCCCACCCGCAGGCGACCCCGCTCGCATGCAGCCGGATTTCCATGCCGCGTTGAACCGCAACAAGCGCTCTGTTGCCCTGGACCTGAAGACCACGGCAGGCAGAGATGCCCTGCGCAGCTTGATCGCCACCGCCGACGTGCTGATGGAAGGTTTCCGCCCCGGCACGATGGATGGGTTGGGCTTTGGCTACAACGACGTGGCCGCGATCAACCCGCGCTGCGTGTATGTGTCGATCTCCGGTTTCGGTCAGCATGGCCCGTATCGCGACCGGCCGGCGCACGACCTGTCATACCAGGCGATCTCGGGGTTGCTGTTCCGGCAGGCCGAGACCGGCAGGATCGAGCCACTGCCGGAGTTGGCGATCGGCGATCTGACGGCAGCCATGTTCGCGCTGACCGGATGCCTCTCAGCGTTGCTGGAGCGCACGAAGACGAACAAGGGCCGCCATGTGGACGTGTCGATGACCGACGGCCTCGTGTCCTGGATGGCGGTATCGCTCAGCCCGCTGATGAACGGCGGCCCGCCTGGACTCGCGCAAATTAATGCCGAACCGGGCTACGGCATCTACCGCTGCGCGGATGGCCAGCTGCTGTCGCTCTCGATTGCTTACGAAGACTGGTTCTGGAAGCCGCTTTGCGGACTGCTGGACATGCCCGATGTCGTCAACGCTACGCATGACGAGCGCGTCCAGCGTGAGGCCGAATTGCGGAAGCGAATCGGGCAAGCCATTTCAGGTCTGCCGCGCGCTGAATGGGCGACCTTGCTGGACGGCGCCGGTATTCCATGGGGGGGCCGTCAATACGCTCGACGAAGTGGTAGATGACCCGCATTTCCGGGCGCGCGGCATGTTCACGCAGGCCATGGATGCCGATGGCAGGCGGCGCTGGCACGTAGCGCAGCCGCTGATATTCGATGGTGTGCGTTCCGGGCCGGTGAGCGGCGTGCCCGTCGTCGGAGAAGACAACGTAGCGCTGTTGCAGCGTCAATTGTGACCCACACCACACGCAATCACAGCGATCCCGGAGAACTTCAGGAGCAGGAGCATGAGCGAAATTTATGTTGTGGGCGTTGGTATGACGCCGTTCGGACGTCTGACGGAGGTGAGCCTCAAGGCCATGGTTCGCCAGGCGACAGAAGCTGCGTTGAAAGACGCCGGCCTGCAGAAGAATTCCATCGAAGCGGCCTTCTTCGGCAATGCATCGCAAGGGCACATGGAGGGCCAGCAGATGATCCGCGGCCAGATTGCCCTGCGCGACATGGGCATCAGCCGTATTCCGGTGGTCAATATCGAAAACGCCTGCGCCAGTGGAAGCAGCGCGTTCACGCTGGCGGTCAACCACTTGAAGGCAGGTGCCGGCGATATTGCGCTGGCGGTGGGTGCCGAGAAGATGTACTCGGCGGATCGCAGCCGCATGTTCTCCGTTTTCGACAGCGCGCTGGACATCTCATGCGCGGCCGACGTGCACGCCGATCTGCTTCGCATGGGTGAAGGCGTCGAGGTGCCGCCGGGCACGACCTCGCCGAAACCGTACAGCGTGTTCATGGATGTCTATGCAGCCTTCGCGCGCGCTCACATGAAACGCTTTGGCACCACGCAGCGCCAGATTGCGGCAGTCGCGGCGAAGAATCACGCGCATTCGGTGCACAACCCGCTGTCGCAATACCGCACTGCATACACCATTGACGAGGTGCTCGCGGCGGCGCCAATCACCTACCCGCTCACGGTGCCGATGTGTTCGCCAGTATCGGACGGCGCCGCAGCCGCGATATTGTGCACGGGCACTGCGTTGCGCCGGCTGGGCCTCGATACGCACCGCGCTGTGCGCGTGCTGTCGTCGGTGATTCAGACCGGCAGCGATCGAAACTATACCGACGTGCGCAACCACCTCACCGTACATGCGGCCCGGCGGGCGTATGAGGCGGCTGGCGTCGGCCCGCGCGATGTATCGGTGGCGGAAGTGCATGACGCGACCGCAATGGGCGAAATCGTCCAGATCGAGAACCTCGGATTCTTTGAGTGGGGCGAAGGCGGCCCGGCTTCCGAACGCGGCGACACCTCGATCGGTGGCCGCATTCCGGTCAATCCATCGGGCGGGTTGGAGTCGAAGGGGCACCCGGTAGGCGCAACGGGGATTGCCCAGATGCATGAACTGGTGACGCAGTTGCGCGGCGAGGCTGGACCCCGTCAGGTCGATGGGGCAAGCATCGCCGTGGCTGAGAATGGCGGCGGACTCTATGGGGTCGAAGAGGCTGTTGCTTGCGTGACCATTCTCGGGCGCTGAGCCCTGCAGATTTCTACCGCACCCGGATACCACCGGCGGGTCAGCGCCGATATGACCCAGGCGTGGTGCCGGTCCACGCCTTGAAGGCGCGGTTGAAAGCGGTGGTATCGGCGAATCCAAGCTGGGCCGCCAATTCCGCAATCGGCAATGTGCCGGTATTCAACCGCTCAATGGCCAGGTCTTTGCGTAACTGATCCTTCAGTGTCTGGAACGTGATGCCTTCTGCAGCGAGGCGGCGCTGAAGCGTACTGATCGACATGTAAAGGCGCCCCGCTACCGCGTCCATGTCGGGCCAGTCCGGCTCTCTTTGCAGCAGGACCGCCCGCACCTGCGCGCGCGTGGCGTAATCGCCGGGGTGCGGCAAGACGAAATTGCCAGGCGCGTTTTCGATCAGCGCGCGCAGTGCGGCTTCGTCACGCCGCACCGGCGCGTTCAACGCCGCCGCATCGAACCAGACCGCCGAGCGGGCTTGGCCGAACTGGACCTGGCACGGAAACATGATGGTGTGAAATGCGCCCCACTGCGGCACTTCGTAACTGAAGTCGACTTTGCGCGGCGGCAGGCGATCGCCTTTGAGCCACGCGAGCATATGCCAGAACACTCGCATCAATACGTCGTGGGCAATGTGGCGATGGGCAACTTCGGCGTCGGAGAACTGCAGCGTGAAGCCGGCAAGCGCATCTTCGCGTGCGTAGTGCAGCGCTACGTCGTGTTGCAGCAGCCGGAATGTGTGCCGCGCGGCGCATGGCAACTTCCAGGCTGGGCGCGCCGAGCGCGGAGCGAATGATCAGTGCAAAGCCGCCGGGCCGCATTGGATGCGACAGAAAACCGATGCACTCGTCGTCGAGCGCCACGATCAGTTGTCTCAGTAGCGCTCCGTACTGCTTCGGCGTGATCCGCGCACGTGGATCGTCGAGCACGGCAGGGGAAATCCCGCAGCCTTCCAGCAACGCGGCAATCTTCGCGTGCGACATGGCGGCCTGTTCCCTGGCCCCCACAAGCGAGCCATGCACCAGACTGACGGGAACCGTATGCGTTTGACCAGACATGCATGTCATTTAATCAGATTTACCGCGCTTACGCCGATGAGTTGAGCGGATCCGCAAAGAAGATGAATGGATACGCCATCGCGATTTGACGCGAGGCTTCTAAGATCTATGTATCAAGTGTCCCGCAGATGGAGCCTCTACTTATGCACGCAGCAGCTGTTCTCACGGAGGTTCGCGACGGTGCAATCTGGCTCACGTTGAATCGCCCCGAAGCCATGAACTCCATCTCGCCCGCGGTGGTTCAGGGGCTAATGCACGGGCTCGACCTTGCAGCAACGTCTAACGAGGTACGTGCCGTTGTCCTTTGCGGCACAGGACGCGCTTTTTGCGCCGGCGCCGATTTGAAGTTCGTGCGCAGCACCGGCGAGGGAGACGGCGTCGGAAGTTTTCTTGGCGACTTTCTGGTGTTACTGAACCGGCTCGAAGCATTCCCGAAGCCGGTAATCGCTGCGGTCAACGGCATGGCACTGGCAGGCGGCCTGGAGATGGTCTTGTGCTGCGATCTGGTCGTGGCGGCACGCTCGGCGCAGTTCGGCGACGCACACGCTAACTACGGCCTGCTGCCAGGCGGCGGCGGGTCGGTACGGCTGCCTCGCAAGATAGGACCGACGCGCGCGAAGTACCTGATGTTCACAGGCGAGTTCGTGTCCGCCGAGCACATGAAGTTGGCCGGCCTCGTCAATGAGATCGTCGATGACCCGGCGCTCCTGACGGCGGTCGGCGCGCTGGTGGCGGCGATGGCCGCCAAGAGCCCGCTTGGCCTCGCTCGTATGAAGGCACTGGTCGACGACGGTCTTCAGCAGCCGCTTGAAGTGGCGTTGCGGCAGGAACTGCTGATGAGCGCGCTGCATGAGCAAAGCCATGACATGCACGAAGGTTTAGCAGCGTTTGAAGAAAAACGTGCCCCCCGGTTCGTGGGGCGTTGATGGAACGGCCGAAACCTGTTCGGCAGCATGGGAAAGGATCAAATGAACCTGAATGACAAAGTCGCCATCGTGACGGGCGCGGCATCCGGCCTCGGGCTGGCAACCTGCAAAACGTTGCGTGCTGCCGGTGCAAAGGTGGTGGGATTTGATCTCGATGGCGCAAAGGTGGCCGAGGTGCTCGGGCCCGACATGATGGGCGTGGCCGTCGATGTCTCGGACGAGCGTAGCGTGATGGCCGCCGTGGAGAGGGTCCGCGACGTGCGTGGTGCGGTGCATATCGCGGTCAACTGCGCGGGCATTCTCGGTCCCTGCAAGACGATTTCTAAAAGCGAGTTGTTCCCAACCGAATTGTGGAACCGCGTGCTCGGCGTCAATCTGACCGGCACCTTCAACGTGGTTCGCCACGCGGCGTTGGCCATGACGGCAAATTCACCGGACGCCAGCGGCGAGCGCGGCGTCATTATCAATACCGCGTCGGGTGCGGCCAAGGCGGGTCAAATGGGACAAGCGGCGTACAGCGCCAGCAAGGCCGGCGTGGTCGGCATGACGCTGCCGATCGCTCGCTATCTTGCCGAACACGGCATCCGTGTCGTGGCCATTTCGCCTGGGTTGTTTGAATCCGGCATGTCGGCCGGCATGCCGGCGAAAGTGTCCGACGGTCTCATCGACAAAATGCTGTTCCCGCGACGCATGGGTAAGGCGGAGGAGTTCGCTGGTTTGGTCCGTCACGTGATCGAGAACGCGTATCTGAACGCGCAAACGCTAGACATCGACTGCGGTACGCGCTGAACTAGCCAACCAGAGGAGACCAGGATGCAACTGTCCGACTATTTCGACGCCGCCGCATCGCGCTACCCGAACCGGGAGGCTTTTGTGGACGGCGACGGCACGATCCGTATCGACTTCGCCGAAGCGCAGAAGCTCGTCTATGCCGTCGCCCATGCACTGCGTACCGACGATACGCTGGGGCTTGGAGCCCACATCGCCATCTACGCGCCAAACGATTACCGCATCAGTCTGCTGCAGATCGCGATAAACCGCGCCAGCATGGTTTGGGTTTCGATCCATACGCGCAATGCGGTTGAAACCAATATTGCCGTTCTCGACTATGCGGACTGCGATCTCGTTTTCTTCCACAGCAGCTACGAGGCGTTCGTTCCGGCAATGAAAACTGGTCTGCCGCGCACGAAGACATTCATTTGTCTCGACCGCGCTTCGGAGCATGGAGCGAATTTCGCCGAATGGATTTCGTCGCATCAAAACCTAACCTTGCCCGAAACCGAGGTGGACGAGGACCGCCTCGCGGTACTCCAGCCCACCGGGGGCACCACAGGCCCGTCGAAAGGTGCGCTGCTGACCAACCGAGCCGTCGAGATGAGTTTGATCTCGGTGTTTTCCGCACTCGACATGGACCACGAGACCCGCGTGCTGGCCGTCGCGCCGCTCACCCACGCGGCCTGCTTCGTGACGCTCGCTGCGGCGGTTCGTGGCGGCGCGACGGTGGTGCTACCGAGCTTCGATGCCTACAAGGTACTCGATACCATCGCCCGCGAGCGCATCACGCATTTATTCCTGCCGCCGACGATTGTCTACGCGTTGCTGAGTTCTCCGGCGTTGGACCACGCGGACACGTCGTCTCTGCGATGCATTGCCGTAGGTGCCGCCCCGATTGCGCCGGAGAAACTGAAGGAAGCGGTACGTCGCATTGGCCCGGTCATCTACGAGGTTTACGGGCAGAGCGAATGCCTGTTCCCCGTCGTCGCCAAACAACCTGCCGACTACCTGCTGGAATCGGGCGAGTTCGACGAGGGCGCGTTGCGCTCGGCCGGGCGTGCCGTGCCGTTCGCGCGTGTCGAGATCATGGGCGACGATGGCGCCCTTGTCGGCCCCGGCGTGCGCGGAGAGATCGTCGTGCGCTCAGCCATGGTGATGGCCGGCTACTACAAAAAGCCCGAGGATTCGAGCGCGGTCTCGGCCAGCGGATGGCACCACACGACCGACATCGGCATACGGGACGCGCGGGGGTTCATTACCATCGTGGACCGCATGAAGGACATGATCGTCAGCGGTGGCTTCAACATCTTCCCCGCCGAAGTCGAGGCTGCGATCAACGCGCATCCGGCCGTATTGGATTGTGCGGTGGTTGGCGTGCCGGACGGAAAGTGGGGCGAGGCCGTCAAGGCCATCGTGCAACTCAAGCCGGGTCAGGAAATCTCGGAAGCGCACCTGATCGATCTATGCAAGCAGGCGCTGGGGAGCGTCAAGGCGCCCAAATCGGTGGAGTTCTGGACGGACCTGCCGCGTAGTGCGGTGGGCAAGATACTCAAACGGGAAATACGCGCGCGGTTCTGGGAAGGACAGTGGCGGTCCGTCTGAGCGTGCCGTAAGCGTGCCCTGCCAGCGCGGCGTCGCCAGTCGAATTGACTTGCTTGCGGCACTGATGCGGACGGCGATAAGCTCGCCGTCCCTTTCAACATCTTACCTGTCACGATTCAAGCTGCGTTCGCGACCTGGCTGATTCCATGCGCAAGCACGTGGCGTACGAAAGGAAGCACACTCTCCCCTGCGAGCATGCCGAGCAGACCGACAAGCGCGATCGTCGGCGGCGCCGGCGACTTCACGTTGATAACGCTATAGACGAGCCCGACCAACATTCCGACAGCGAGCGACACGAGGTAAGGTTTCATGAAGTTTTCCAGTTCCGAGCAGGGAAACAACGCTCACATTTCGAGCACAACACGCCCACGGGTCCCAGCCTGGACCGCCTCGTATGCAGCCTTTGCATTTTCCAGCGCGTATCGTTGCGCAATCACCGGCGGCTCGAAGCTTCCTTTCTCAAACTCGGCTCTCAGCGCATCCATGAAGGGTGCAGAGTCAGCAACGCCAAGCTTCGCGCTGTCCGCCCCGTATAGCTGTGTCTCGTTGTGATAAAAATCAATCAGGTCGAATTCGACGCGCCGCTTGCCAGTGGCACTGATTTCAACCACGCGCCCGCGCCGCTTCGCAAGCGAAAGCGCGAGCTCAAACGTTACTCCGCCCACCGCATCGTAGACGAGGTCGACGCCACCGTTTGCCAGCTCGCGCACACGCAGTGCTGCGTCCTCCGATATAGGCACGTAATGGTCGATGAGGCGACCGGCAGGTGAATCCGGAAGCGGTTCATGACGGTCCACTGCTATCACTCGCGCGCCGCGTGCTTTTGCAATTTGCGTCACAGCACCGCCAACGCCGCCCGACGCACCAATCACGGCGATGGTTTCGCCCGCGGAAAGTCGTCCGTAGTCGACCGTGCCTAGCCATGCAACGACGAAATTGACGCCAATGGAAGCGGCTTCGGCGTGTGAAAGATTGGCCGGCTTGCGCGACAGCGCTTTCAGGGGAATTTGCACAAATTCAGCGTGAGTCCCGTCGCGCGTGAAACCAATGTCGCCTCCCGTGCCCCAAACCTCTGCTCCGATCCACTCGGCAGGACCTTCGACCACAACGCCGCTGAAATCGCGGCCAGGAATTCGCGGAGGTACGGTGTGCGAGAAGTGACCCGAAACATTCTTGACGTCACTAGGATTGACCGACGCCGCCTTGACCTGAACCACCGCCTGCTCTGCATCGGCATGCGGGGTCTCCAGATCGAGATACTCGAGTACGCTCGGGTCACCGAACGAGCGGAATTGAATTGCTTTCATGGCCTGGTCCTTTGACGGTTCTGGCTGCACTGGAGTCAGTGCATGCATTCACGAGTCAAAGTGTAATGCGTGATGCGGCGGGCGTTGCAACAAGGACTTCTGTGTTTCGAACAAATGCAGCGGAGCGTCCGATTGTGCTCACGTGGGCACTCACCACCCCACAGCGGCAATCAAGACTCAGTCGGCTCGGCAGCGACTTATCGTTTGCAGAAACGGGCTACAGCCTCTGCTATTGCAGCCTTTCCTCTACCGCCGCCGCTTCGCAAAAGCGGCACAATCGAGTCATCGGTTCTGACATGGAACAGAAAGTGCTGCGTGCAGCGCTCGTGAAACCAACGCCGGAGCTCGCTGAGCGCGCGGCTTCCGCTTGAGGGAAAGCTAATGGGCTCGCAACGAACAGAGTGTCAACGGCCAGTCTTGGCGACTAATTGCCGTGGCCTTATCGGCAACATGAAAACGACGGCGCTCGTTTCCACCCATGGGTCCATTGATTTCATGTGCTATCCGCGCATGGATTCGCCCACCATCTTCGCCGCGTTGCTGGATAAAGAAGGTGGCCAGTTTTCAATCACTCCATGCTCTGCCGATTTCACCTCGAAGCAGATGTATTTGCCGGAGACTAACGTCCTCCTGACCCGCTTCATGACAGGCGATGGTGTTTGCGAGCTTGTCGATTTCATGCCAGTCGTCAATGACTCCAAGGGCAAACTCTCACAGTCGACTGCAAACTGCGTGATCCGGGCGGTCAAGGTTCTATTTGGCTCGATGCACCTGTCGATCTCCTGCACGCCGCGCTTCAATTACGGGCGCGCTGGCCACACTGTCGAGCAGACAACGGGGGGCTTCCGGTTCGTCCCTGACGATGGCGCCGCACCTCTTCTCCTCCATGCGTCAACATCACTTGCATGCGACCGCGGCACCGTTGAAGCCACAGTGAAGCTTAGCGAAGGCGACACGCTTTGCATCGTGCTCGGTGCTGAGGCAGAGCTCGCGGAAGAGAATATTGACTGTGAGGCGCTGCTCAGCGATACCGCCGATTTCTGGAAGCGCTGGTCTTCCCAGTCGTCTTACCGCGGTCGATACCGGGAGATGGTTCTCCGCTCGGCGCTTACCCTTAAGCTACTCAGCTCGAGTGAGCACGGCGCGATTGTCGCGGCGCCCACCTTCGGACTTGCTGAATCGCAGGACGGCTCGCGTCGATGGGACTACCGCTTTACGTGGATACGCGATGCCGCGTTTTCCGTCTATGCGCTATTGCGGCTCGGCTATACGCAGGAAGCGGAGCATTTCATGCAATGGATTGCGGACCGGAACCGGGACTGCGCTTCGGACGGCTCCCTCCAGGTGATGTATGCCGTCGACGGTCGGCCTGTGCCAGAAGAAGAAGCCCTCGAACCGTTTGGCGGCTCAACAAGTAGCTTTCTGATAGGCAACGCTGCCCGGGACCAGAAGCAACTGGATGTCTATGGGGCGCTCCTCGATGCCGTGTACCTGTACAACAAATATGGCGTCAGCATATCGTACGAAGGCTGGCGTCATGTAGCGCGAACTGTGCAGTACGTGGTCGCCCACTGGCGGGAGGCGGATAGCGGAATCTGGGAGTTGCGAAATGGCGCCCGCCCGCTGCTCCATTCTCGCCTCATGTGCTGGGTGACTATTGACCGCGCCCTGCGGCTTGCTGAGAAGCGTTCTTTGCCGGCACCGTTCAGCGACTGGTTCGCCGCAAGGGACGAGATATATCGCGACATCCACGAGAATTTCTGGAACCCCGAGCGCAACACCTTCGTCCAGACTCCGGGCTCGACCACGCTCGACGCCTCCGTGCTGATGATGCCACTGGTACGGTTCATCGGCCCGCAGGACCCTCGCTGGATCGGAACGCTCGACGCAATCGGCGCAGAACTGAAGGTGGATCCGCTGATATTCCGCTACACGCGCGGTTCGACGCTCGACGGCCTGCCCGGTATGGAGGGTGGTTTCAGCGCGTGTTCGTTCTGGTACGCCGAGGCTCTCGCGCGCTCCGGAAGAGTCGACGAGGCGCGCCTCGTATTCGAGAAGATGCTGGCTTACGCGAACCACGTCGGCCTGTTCTCAGAGGAAGTCGCCACGACGGGAGAATCCCTCGGCAACTTCCCGCAAGCGTTGACTCACCTCGCCCTGATCAGTGCTGCTTACCGGTTAGACCGTGACCTCGATGGAAACCAGGTTCCGTGGACCTGACACTGGGACACAGGGCAGCAATCCGTCCGGATGCAGGCCGCAACACCCGTCTGGAACGACCGTGTAAGGGTTCGACGGAACCGGAGGCGGACAGGCAGTGAACGCTCGGCAGGTACGCCGCTTGCGAAAGTTGGTCGAGTTCTCTCTACCAATATCGCGTGATGTCCACCGTACTGCTCGTCGACGATGACCTTGAAAACAGATGGGCGCTTCAACTGGCGCTGGAAAGTCGCGGCCACCGGGTAGTGCTAGCCGGGAATGGATGGGACGCGCTACGCAAGGCACAAGCCGATTTTCCGGAACTCGTCCTCACCGATCTGGAGATGCCTGAGATGAGCGGCAGAGAGCTTTGCCAGCGTCTCAAGTGCCGGCCCGTATTTTCCGACATACCGGTCGTGTTGCTGTCAGCCATGCCGGAACCCGAAGAAGAAGGGATGCGCTCATGGAATGCGTTCCTCCGGAAGCCAGCCCCGATTGAAGTGTTGCTCGATACCATCGACACGTTCATCGCCGCACGTCTGACTTACGCACGCTCATCGCAGCGCGCCGAGTATCCCATTGTGGTGCGATGGAGAGCTATCGATTCGCGATGCTGGCCTTGACTGCATCGGAGCGCGTAGCCAACTTTGGCGCGTCGTCACTTTAGGTCGTGACGGTGCGGATTGGAAATTAGCTTCATCCATGCTTTCCGCCGAAACAAGCACACCGTCGTCCGGCTCACGCTCTTCGGTGAAGGAAAATTCACTGTGTTTGAGCATCCCGTTCTTCTTTCTCGGGATTCAATCGAGTCGTCGCGACGTTGCACTGTTCAGGCGCAACGGCAGTCCATAGTGCCGAGTCAAGTCTTGGGCCGGGCCGCACCAGACGCAGCGCATGGGAGCCGTCGCCAAACGCGAGGCATTCTATCTCCAAGCAATCCCCAACCGGTTCCGATACATTGCGACAGACGCCGCGAAAGTGCTTGAAAGGAAGCCCTCCTTCTCGCAGCATATCGAGAGCCGATGGCTCTCCGTCGAGTTCTTCCATCGTTAATCGGCATCTATTTAGTAAGGTTGTTGCAGCTTCGGCGTCGTGCATCTTCGTACCCCGTTGGAGAGTCGTGGCGAATGCCGCCGGGGGGCGGTGTTCCAATTCACAACGCTAGCAATTTTTGTGCAACGCAGCACTGCCGAGCGCTGTGCGAACGGCCTGACCGCAGCGGGCGACTGTGCGGCCCCCCGGTTTGATACGTCGCTTCGTGCCGCATGACAAAGCATTGCAACGGATGCAAATCCGGCATCAACGCAGGGAAACTTTCTACAAAGCGGAGGGCGACATCGCCTTCACAAAACCTTCATAAATCGGCCGGCGAAGGTTTTCTGCGATAGAAACGTTGTCCGCCCGCCCTTTGACAGCGCGCAGCGTCACGCGCGGGTCAGGAGGCCAGAAGGAATGGTTTTTGCCCATACTGGTGCATCGCGCAATATGAGGAACCATCATGACTTTGGACGGCAGCAAACCCATACCCGACCGTGACGCGCTGGCGGAATCCAGCTTCGCGACCTACGCGAACCCGTTGGTCACCGAGGCCATCGGACAGGTGTCGGCTCTGCGGGACGATGCAGACGCCGAGAAGCTCCACAAACTTCGCATCGCGCTGCGCCGCTTGCGTACTTTGCTCTGGGCGTACCGGCCGATTCTCGATGAAAAATTCGACAACGAGCAGCGCGCCCTCTTCAAGTTCATGGCCAACGCAGCGGGCAACACGCGCGACTGGGACATATTGATCAAGCTCGTGGAGAAAGACAGTGACCAGGCTCTTCTGGATGCATTCAGAAAAAGTCGAAACGAGACGGCCGAAAAAAGCGCCGAAACTTTAAGTCACGCACATCTCGACAAGACGCTACGCAATGCAGTGAGCGAAGCGAACCGGGAGTTGAACACATCGCCGACACGAACACCGCTGCGGAAATTCGCGCAAAAGCGGGTAAAGACGGCGCAGCAACAATTGAAAAAACGGATGCGCCACGCGTCGAAAGCGGGCAGCTCTGACTACAACTCGTATCACGATGTGCGCAAAGCTGGAAAGAAGGTGCGCTATCTCATCGAGTTCTTCGAGCCCTTGCTGGGCAAAAAACAGCGCAACGGACTGAAGGGACTCAAGCGGCTACAGAAGCATTTCGGCGCACTAAACGACGCCGTTGCGAGCCGTGACCTGCTCGACGCGAATCGCTCGTCGTTGCCTGCAGGCGTCGATGCAACGTCAGTCCTTCGTGCGTTGAAGAAAGAACAGCAGCGCCAGATTAAAGCAGCGTCGAAACTGCTTGGTTAGTTATGCGGGCCAGTCACCACACACGCCTCGCAAGGTGCTGTGGTGTACTGGCCCGTTGTGTGTTGTTGACGCCGCCGTGCGGCGAGCTAACAACGTGGCGTCATTCGAGCAACGGGGCAATCTTGTCCAGCGTCACAGAAGGGACAAAATCCTTGCTCTGATAAACCTTCGCCAATTCCGCTTCTGGTATTACTCGTGCTCCTGATGGCAGCGACGTGTCAGCCTTCTCGAATGCTGCTTCCCAGATGGCCGCAAGATAGCGCGCTCCCGCGCCCATCAGCCTTGCGGTATCGTCTCCAAAAGCGTCCCAGAGACCATCGACCACCTTCGCGGAACTGCCGCCGCCGAGGCGAATATATTCGTCGATCAGCTTGCTGGGAGGGAGCATGTCTGCCGCCTGCGCCATCAGCGTTACGGTGGCGAAAGCGGCATCGCGTCCGTTAGAAATGGCGGGGATCGTACCTTCGAAGCGTTTCGCTTGCGGAGCGATCTTGGGCAGCAACTCAGTCGAGTGCCGGTCGACCATCTTGTCTTCGTATGTCGAATGGACGCCCTTGCCCGGCCACGTCTTGCTGGTTGCGCCTGGGGCATCACGGTATCCGTCGGCATGATAGGACCCATGAAGCGGCTGACACGCATCGCCAACGTAGTGGGCCAACACCCCTGCTGCGCATAGGAATCGCGTATCGTCTCGGGCCTTCAACTGCCTAACCATCTCGTCAAAGATCTGCCACACGCGAAACGGCAGCAGCCCCTCTGAGCGACTGTCCGTTTGCCCTTCGTTTGCATACCACTGCAGCCATGCAGAAACGCTCATGTTGTCGATGCTGCTCAACGTGACGTCGCGCAAGGTCTTGCCGTTGGTATTCGGCTCGTCGATATCGGCATAATGGGTCGGATGTTCTGGCCCGGCGTTCTGTGCATAGTCCCGTCCGCCGGGCACACGCGCTGGCGTTTTCTTCCACACGAGGTCGGGCACATCGGCAAGTTCAACGAATTCGCCGTTGGCGAGTTTCGCGCGGATCTGCTCCGGCATCAGTTCATCAGGGCGAAAACTGATGCGCTCGATATTCGCCTTCATAAACTCCCGCAGTGGACCGTTCGCTACCGACTCGACTGCAGCGGTCGCGATGCTGTAATGACCCGTTTGTCCCCAGTACGGGTTAGCGCTTTGATTGTGGTCGCGGACCAGGTCGACGTCGAGCAACTGACATGCAGTGCTGAGCCCGCTAGCCAGCGCGTAGTTCAGACGCTTGTCGCCTACAAGCAACGTCTGGCCGCCCCATTCCACCGCCAACGGATGCAGCTTGGGCTTTTCCTTGTCTCCAGACTTCAGATACCACACCGTGCCCGAATCACCAGCCTGGGTTTGCGTCGAGCCCGATGTGGGCGCGATGAGAAACTGCGAAACATAGTCATAGCCCGCCAACGATTTGTGGCGGTAGAAAAGTGCCTTGATCGTTCCGTCGAGCCGTCCCGAAGCGCTGCCGAATGCAGTCACGGGCTGGTCGACCAATCGAAGGCTCAGGCTCAGTTCATTCAGGTCAGCGATCTCCTCAGGCGTCCCTTCGATACCGAAGGGCTGGCTCGACCAGTCGTTGACGTCGTGGACTTCGACGAGGCCAATGTCTAGCGTCAAATAACTGCGGCTCCCGGGAAACTCCGGAAAGACGGACGTGAACGGTTCGCGCGTCAGTTGTCGCTCAGAGGCGATGCCGATTTCGACGACCGCGCCGCGCAGACGCGCTTTAACAGGACTTCCAGGCTCTCCGCACACGTGCCGATTCGTGAGCGCATAGGTTGTATGGCCGTCGGTCACGAGACAACCTACGCTCGCGGCGCGTTCGACACCCTGCGCCTGCGCAAGCAGCGGACATCCGCCGCCAATATAGGTCGAGGGCCAGCGGGTATCGGCCGGAGCGTTTGGTGACGGCTCGGTCTCCTGCACTGCCACGACACAAACAGGAACTGCGCGGCCGTCCGGCATATAAAGCGTACGTGGCACCATGTGGTCCGGGTCGACCTTGCCAAATCCGAATTCCGTCGCATCCACCCAGTTGCGTACGAGCACAATGACTGCAGGCCACGAATACGGACGCACTTCCGAATTGTCGAACGTGCGAATGCCTTTCTCGAGTGGCGACCTGCTTCTGTCGGAATCGGCATTGGCCCCGGGCCAGGGGTCGTCTTTCCGGATCAGGTACAGACCCACAGCCGTGCCCACGACGTTCGCCTTGTTCGACAGATGCCAGTGGTAAAGCTCTCTGGCTTCGAGCAAGTCCTTCAGTGAGAGGCTCTGGAAATTCTGCTGTGTGGACAGTGGGCTCATCTCATCACCTTCGCGAGTTCGACCAGGAGCGGCCGGTTAGGATGCGCGTCGTGGGATGAGAAACTGCCCGCTTCGCGCACGTTCGCATTCAGGTTGGATGACCCATGTGACAACTTCGCGAAAGCGTCGCCGGCGCGGTCGCAACGCGGGCTTTCCAGGTCGCGGCGGACCGCAGATGATTTAATCGACCCTTGATTTACAGGAACATCGTGTGGGTGGCGCAAGGAACACGTCTCAGTCCCTTGCGCGCTGCCAACAAGTAAGAAGGCGCGCGAGCGGAGCGCCGCGACCGCCTGCTTTCATCCTTTCGCGGGGCGCCCCGTCTTCACCGCTTCTACCGCGGTCACGGCCGCCAGAAGACGTTTCAACGCCGCGGCCTCGAGCATGAGTAGCCCCGCCCGCAACAGCTCGCTCTTTTTGACGGATACGCCCGCGTCCAGACATTTCTGCTTCAGGGCCGCAATCTTTTCGTAGTCGGATTTCGGCATCGTAAAGCTGTCTCGCACCACCTTTTCCTTTCTTGCACGACGGGGCTTCTGTTCAGTCTGCGCCTTTACTTCTTCCTGCTTCGAAGCAGCGGCGCGCTTTGCTTTCGGTGCCGCTTTCGTCGGGACAGGATTGTTGGCCGCAGACTGCTCGGCAAGTGCGGCCTGCGACACGTCATCGCTTTCCTGACCTTTCGAATTTTTGGGGAAATGAAACGCCTTTTTGGTTGGCTGTCGTAAAGTCGGAGCGCCCATGGCTGATCCTTTTTCGGATAAGGGTATAAACAGTATATACGGTTATTTATCCGGAAAGTGGTCGATAAGTGGCCGATGCAAGTGCCCGGCGTGCGCAGCGTGCTTCCTGACTACGGCGCGCCGGTTGCGTGTGGACCAACTCCGGTCCGCCGCCCGCGCCTGCATATCGTCTGCGGGTGCCGAAGAATCGGTCCTTGACCATCTCGACCCAGTATCATGTCGCGTCGTCGTCGATCGGTTTGACGTGCCGCGAAAGCCCATCGCCGCTGCGGCTCCAGGCCTTTAAGCACAGGCCAACCCCGCCCCTCTGAAGAGCCGGCGTCGTTGACTTGGCGTGCTTCGTCCCGTATTGTTAAATGGACCCTTGGAGTGAGAGGTGGGCCTGCGGCAACCGCTCGCCCAATGCAACGAGCCTTGCTTTGTGGCACTCTCCGGTCTCCATCATCTTTGGATAGCAGCATGCCTGGTTACACTGGCGAGCTTGCCCGACGGCCTGCCCGGGCACCCGATTACGCAGCCGAAAATCAGGCCCTCGTCGCTCTCGCCCGGGCCCAGGCAGGCTCGCGCGAAGAACTTCTCCAGGCAATTGCGGATACGGCGCTATTGCTCTGCTCGGCGGGCAGCGCAGGCATCAGCCTCATCGAGCAGCAACAAGGCGAGCAGGTGTTCCGCTGGCTTGCCGTATCGGGACTCTGTGCCGGCCTTCAGGGAAAGACGACCGCATGGGAAGACTGCCCCTGCGGAGTAACTTTGCGGGCCGGCACCGCCCAGTTGTTTGTCGAGCCACAGACGCAATTCCCATGTCTGTCATTTCCCGGCATAAGCGTCCCGGAAGGTGTCGTCGTTCCTATCAATGTAGGAGGCAGGGACCTCGGTGCGATTTGGGTCATGTCCCACCGGGACGACTGCAGATTCGACCTCGAAGACGCCCGGCTGTTATCGAACCTTGCCGTCTTCGCGGGCTCTTCGCTGACAATCGTTGACGCACGCGACATCAGCGAGGAAAGCGAGCGCAGGCAAAACGAATTCATCGCGATGCTCGGGCACGAACTGCGAAATCCGATGGCGCCGATCGACAGTGCGATTGGCGCAGCCAGGCATCTCTGCGCCGACAACCAGCGAGCGGCCCGCGTGCTGGATATTGCACACAGGCAGATGCGCCACCTGCGCACTCTCGTAGACGACCTGCTGGATGCCGCGCGCCTGCAGCACGGAAAGCTCACCATCAAGCTCAGCGACACATCGTTCAACGACATTGCGTTCGATGCGCTGTCGGCGATCAGGCATCACATTGAAGCGCGCAAGCACAAGCTGACGGTCACCGGCCTCGACGAGCAGCTGCCTGTCCGTGCCGATCATGTGCGGCTGAGTCAGGCCCTCGGCAATCTGCTGTCGAACGCCGCAAAGTACACCGCAGTCGGCGGCGACATCCGGATGAGCGTCAGCATCGAGCCTTCGAATTCCTCTGACGGCGTCTCTGACTCGGTGCTTGTCGAGATTCAGGACAATGGCATCGGTATCGAAAGCGTCGCTCAGCAACAGATATTCGAACTATTTGCCCAAGGAGCGAGAGGCGCCGCGCGGGCAGATGGCGGCCTCGGCATCGGACTAGCCGTTGCCAAACGCATGGTCGAACTCCACGACGGCGAAATCTCGTTGCGCAGCGACGGTCCAGGAAATGGTACGACGGTACGCCTTCGACTACCGATACTGAGGCCTGTCGCTGATACGCAAGTCGCTCAGCAGGTGCAGGCGCATGCGGAGACGAAACGGGCGCGACTGATGGTCGTCGACGACAATCGCGACGCGTTGGAGGCACTCGGGCTTCTGCTCGAAGTGGAAGGTCATGAAGTCACCACGTCGGACAACGGCACCGACGCAATCAAGCTGATGTCAGAGCGCCGCCCGGACATCGCACTTATCGATATCGGAATGCCGGTGATGGACGGATTCGAGGTCGCACGCCTCGTCCGGCTGAATCCCGAACTTAACGGCATCGTGCTGGTGGCACTCACCGGCTACGCAGCGGAATCAGACAAGTCCCGAGCGCTTGCCGCTGGTTTCGACTTCCACCTGACGAAGCCGCTTTCGCTGGACAAACTCGAATACATCCTGTCCAACCGGTCCGAAGGCACGCTTAGCGGTATGGTTTGAAGCCGGGGTGCCGCGCACCGGTTTGTATCGCCATCGTTGGTTCCTGATCCGCAGCTCCCTCTGATCGGCCAGCGCTTTCGCAACAGCCGCGGCATGCGGCTTGCTACGCCTTCAAAAACCTCGACGTCCCACTGGTCGTCCTCCCGCACTGCCCGCCGCGCCGCGGGACCGGTGCTGCAATGACGGGGGGAAGACTGGCGTCGATCTGAATTGCACGACCCGGCAGTCCATCGAAAAACGATAAGTTGCGGAGTTCACGGAGCCGATGCAGACATCTCACCCAGCGCACCCGGTGGCAATATTCCTCGGCAAGACACATTTCGCTGCCGACGATCCGCTCGCCCTCGGCGCTGTATTGGCGGACCTCATCGAACACGAGTTCGATCGCCCGCCCCACATGCCGCTGCCCGGTCATGGCGAGACTCTTTCGCGTTGGCGTGTTCTCGCCGATGTCGCAGCGCACGATCTGGGTCTCGTCAAACTGTACGAGGGCCACACCGACGCCCTGGCGATCCTCGCGGAGCTTCATGGCCCCACGCCGCCGAGTGGGAGCAAATGGGGCGTCTGGGCGGCGGAATCACCCAACGCGCGCGTCCGTGCAACGCGACAAACCATCGGAAGCAATGGTGCCGACGTGGTCCTCGACGGTACCAAAGCGTGGTGTTCAGGAGCAGGCGTTCTCAGCCATGCACTCGTGACCGCGTGGCTCGACGATCAGCCAGTGCTCGTTGCCGTCGCTATGCATCACCCTTCCGTTTCGATCGATACCTCGAACTGGCAGGCCGTCGGTATGCAGGCCACCGCAAGTGCAGACGTAACTTTTCGCGGCACACCCGCGACGCTCGTTGGCGACGCCCATTCTTATGTGAATCGGCCCGGCTTCTGGCATGGCGGCGCTGGCATCGCGGCGTGCTGGTACGGAGCCGCGGCGCGCATCGGCGAAATGCTGCGTGACGCCTGCCGGCAGCACGCGGACCCGCACCGCCTCGCCCACTTGGGGGCAGTCGATTGCGCGCTGGCAGGCGCGGCATCGGTGCTGAGGGAGACGGCCGCGAATATCGACGCGCATCCTCACGCCATCGTGCAGCGCGAGGCACTGCGTGCGCGGCTGGTCGTCGAAGATGCAGCCACTGCCGTGATGCGTCACACCACGCGCGCACTCGGCGCCGGACCGCTATGCCGCAACGGCCGCTTCGCCCGCGCGATCGCGGACCTGCCCGTGTTCATTCGACAAAGTCACGCTGAGCGCGATCTGGCGGCGCTCGGCGAAACGCTCCTTGAAGAAGGTGGCGGCAGCACGCACACCTGCGAACCGGAGAACTCCCCGTGGACGCTATGACGCGCGACGCCGACCGCTATTTCGATGACCTGTACAAACACAGCGACGATCCGTGGAACCTGCGCAACGGCTGGTATGAACGCCGCAAGCGCTCGCTCACGCTCGCCGCTCTGCCACGCGAACGTTACCGCAATGCGTTTGAGCCCGGATGCGCAAACGGCGAATTGACCGCTCAACTTGCGACGCGTTGTGACGCACTACTTGCCGTCGACCTGCACGAGCGCGCGGTGCGTGCCGCATGCGAGCGCGTGGCGCACGCGCCGCACGTGCGTGTCGAGCAATGCGCGGTGCCCCGAGAATGGCCGACGCAAAGCGGACCGTACGACCTGATCGTCGTGAGCGAACTGGCCTATTACCTCGGCGACAGCGAACTGGAAATGCTCGCCGCACGGATCGCCGACACGCTCTCTTCCGACGGCACACTGCTCGCGTGTCACTGGCGCTGGCCCTTCGCCGAAGCGTTGCAGGCGACTACCAAGGTGCATGCGCTACTCGATGCACGCTGTGGCTTGACGCGGCTTGTGCATCACGAGGAAGCCGATTTCATCGTCGATGTCTGGTCGCGCGATGCGCGCTCGGTAGCGCAACACGAGGGCCTTTTATGATCGGTGTTGTCGTTCCCGCACACAACGAAGAGGCGCTGCTAAAGCCCTGTCTGATAGCGCTCGCCGAGGCGTCGTGCCATCCCCTGCTTGACGGCGAAGCTGTGCGTATCGTCGTCGTACTCGACGCGTGCGACGACCGCACCGGCGTCATTGCACATGCCCACGGCGCGCAGACGCTGAGCGTAAGCGCGCGCAACGTCGGCATAGCACGCGCGGCCGGCGCCGATCTGCTGCTGGCCGAGGGGGCACGCTGGCTGGCCTTCACCGACGCCGACAGCCGCGTCTCGCCGGGCTGGCTCGCCGCGCAGCTCGCGCTGGGCGCCGACGCTGTTTGCGGGTCGATCGCCGTGGACGACTGGAGCGAGCATCCGCAGAGCGTGCGCGATTTCTTTCGCGCGACATACATGGATGCGGACGGCCACCGGCATGTGCATGGCGCCAATCTCGGCGTCAGTGCGCAGGCATATCTTCGCGCGGGCGGTTTCCCGCCCTGTGCGTGCAGCGAAGACGTGGGGCTTGTCGATCGGCTGATCGCTACGGGCGCACAAATCGCATGGAGCGCAGCACCGCGCGTCGTGACGAGCGCACGAACGGCAGTACGCGCACGCGGCGGTTTTGGCGATACGCTCGTCTCATGGGCGGCGAGCTAGCGCACAGATCTTTCGCGTCGCTATGCATTGCCGCGAAAAAATGGAGCAATGCCCGTTCAGAACGGACTGATGCCTGACATGCCACCGTCGACTGCGAGGTCGGCGCCGGTCACGTATCCGGATGCATTCGACGCAAGAAAGAGGATTGCCGCAGCAACTTCGGCGGGTTCGGCCGGCCGCTTCATGGGAATCACATTCGACCATTCCAACAGTTGCGCGTCCGATATGCCCAACGTATCGAAAATTGGCGTAAGGGCGACTCCCGGTGAAATGCTGTTCACCCGCACGCCGAGTTCGACCAGATCGGCTGCAAAGCACTTTGCCAGCGAGACCACCGCCGCCTTCGAAGCGCAATATGCGGAAAAATTCTTCGTGCCTTGACTAGCCGCGAGCGACGCCACGAGGACGATCGACGCAGGTCGGGCGAGGAACGGCAACGCCTCTCGTACCGTCGAGAACACGCCGCCAACATTGATGTCGAGGAGTTCGGAAAATTGCGCCAGCGTCGTCTCGCGTAGTGGAGTTTGCCGGGAGATGCCTGCATTCGCGACCACCACATCGACATTGCATTTGAAACGGCCTACAGCTGTCTGATATAGCCGTTGCATGTCTTCCGGGTTCGCGGCATTCGCCATGACCGGCAACGCGTTCTCGCCGAGTTTGTCCGCGGCCTGCTGGAGTTTTTCCGCGTTACGCCCGCTGATCACCACGCGCGCGCCTTCCGCTATAAATCGCTCAGCGGTTGCGAAGCCTATGCCGCTGCTGCCGCCCGTCACCACTGCCAGAGCATGCTCGAGTTGCATTGCGTTATCCCCGCAAGTTGACGACCAATGCACGGCCCGGCCGGACTGCGCGCGTCGTATGGCCGGTGCTCTGCAAATCGTTTGCAATGAAAACCGAGCCTGCTGCAAAACGCTGCGCTGTGTCCCGCCCTTGCACGCTGATTTCCAGTTCCCCTTCGAGCACCACGACATATTGTCGCGATGGCGGGTTGTGCCAGCCGAGAAAGTAATCGCCATCGAATTCATGCATAAGCACGCTTTCGCATGACAGCGGCGAAGACAACGAGACGGCGACACCGTTGAACAACACCGGACTTGTTTCAAAGTCCTGGATAGCCCTGAAGTTAGAGTGTCCGTCGGTGCCCGTGTATATCTCGACGCATTCCATCGGACCTCCTTTTCTCGTCGACGAACAGGCGTAAGCGGTCCGGCATATGTGCAGACGATTCCACACGGCCATCAACCGCTTGCGGACAACAAACGAGTCTAGGAGGTGAAACGCAAAAGATCACGCAGGCTCTGTGTGAACTGGCTACGCGTTGAAGCCACCGTCGATCGTCAGGCTCGCACCGGTGACGAACCCGGCGTCCGGTCCGACAACATAAGCCACCATGCCGGCGATCTCGTCAGGATGTGCATGACGCGGCAGTGCCATGAGGCCATGCAATGCCGATGCAAAGTCGCCACTTTCCGGATTCATGTCGGTGTCGGTCGGGCCAGGCTGCACGTTGTTGACTGTGATCCCGCGCGGGCCGAGGTCGCGTGCAAGGCCTTGAACGAGTCCTTGCAGCGCCGACTTGCTCATCGCATAAGCAGCGCCGCCCGCAAAAGGCATACGCTCCGCGTTGCAACTGCCGATGTTGACGATGCGCCCACCATTTCCCATGTGCGGAAGCACTGCCTTGATGGCCACGAACACCCCGCGCACGTTGACTTCCAGCGTCTTGTCGAAGTCTTCCAGCGAGAAGGTGTCGACCGGGCCCATCAACAGCACACCGGCGTTATTGACCAGGATGTCGATCTTGCCGAGCGCCGCCGCTGCTTCGTCGACGGCGCGCGTCAGTGCCGCTGCGTCGCCTGCGTCGGCCTGCAGCGCGATGGCGCGCCCGCCCGCAGCCGTGATGCTCTCCGCGAGATCGTTCGCAATCGCCGCCGAGCCTTTGTAAGTGAACGCGACAGCCGCACCGTCGCGCGCCAACCGTCGCACGATGGCGGCTCCGATACCGCGGCCGCCGCCGGTTACAAACGCCACTTTGCCGTTGAGGGTTGAGTTCATGATGTCGTTCCTTATTGAATTGAGTGCATGAAGTATGGGCTCGACACCTGGTTACCGGTAGCGTCTAATGTAGAGTTGGTCTTTCAACCATTTGTATCGAATCACGATGGAAGCGTTGAACTCGATCGAGTCGTTCGTCCTTAGCGCGGAGTCAGGCAGCTTTTCGGCAGCCGCCCGTCGACTGGGCCTCACGCCCGCAGCGGTCAGTAAGAACGTCGCTCGCCTCGAGGCGTCGCTCGGGCTGCGGCTTTTTCAGCGCACCACGCGCAATCTCACGCTCACGGCGGCCGGCGAACGTTTCCTTCGGGACGTGGCCGATCCGTTTTCCGCGGTTCGCGATGCCATTGCAAATGCAGCCACGCATGAAGGCAAACCCTCCGGCTCGCTGAAGGTCAGCATGGCGTTGGCATTCGGTCGTGAGTATCTGCTGCCGTTGCTCGGCGAGTTTCTCCAACGCTACCCTGCGATCATTCCCGACTGGCACTTCGACAATCGCCCGGTCGATCTGGTCGCGGGCGGTTTCGACGCCGCGATCGGCGGCGGCATCGAACTGACGCCGGGAGTCGTCGCACGCGAACTCGCGCGGACCCACGTCATCGTGGCAGCGTCCCCTTCTTACATGGCGACACGGGCAATGCCCCGTCATCCCGGCGATCTGGCGGACTTCGACGGCATCGTGCGGCGCTCGGCTACATCGGGACGTATGCGTTCATGGACGCTGCGTAACCAGGTCGGTGAGCAGGCCGAGGCCGAGTGCCGTCCGAAGATGATTTTCGACGACCCCGAGGCGATGGCTCACGCGGCCATGCTAGGCCACGGTGTCGCATTCCTTCCGATGCCGCATGCGGCGCGCTGGCTCGCGAGCGGGGCTCTGGTGCGCCTGCTGCCCGGCTGGTACGCGGACCACGGACCGATTTCGATCTACTATTCGAACAAAAAACTCCTCCCCGAAAAAACGCGTGTGTTCATCGACTTCGTGGTCGCTGCTTTCCGGGAGCAGAGGCTCGCGTCGAAGTTCGACGCGCGATAGCACGAGACGCGCCCCCCATCTGTCATCGCGGCTCGACAGCCGCGAATCTGGTCGCTGCACGCCGCGCGAGGGAAAACCCCTAAACCGTGAAGCGGGCTGGTCCGCCCCGCCACGCATGGGCCTCGGCATCGCATACCTCGAATCGTTACCCTGACGATAACGAACGCCTGGCAAACGTCATTGAACGGTCATCTCGCGCTCCCATAGACTCGGGCCATATCAAAAGAATTAGCAACCGCCTGGCATGAGGTCAGAGCAAGCACATGGCGAGCTCGAGCCGACAGCATTTGGATGAGACACGGGACAGGAGACACGAATGATCATTTATGGAACTGCGCTGCTTGCTTTCTGCCACCTCGCCGGTCTGTTTCTCGGCGACCTGCTCGGGGTCGCCATCGGCGTGAAGACGAACGTTGGCGGGGTCGGCATCGCGATGCTGCTGCTGATCTTCCTGCGGCTCTATCTGCACGGAAAGGGTCTGCTACCCAAGGAAACGGAAGCAGGCGTGGGCTTCTGGGGCGCAATGTACATCCCTGTCGTCGTCGCGATGGCGGCCAACCAGAACGTCGTAGCCGCGCTCAAAGGCGGGCCCGTCGCGCTGATTTCGGCACTGGGCGCCGCAGCCTTGTGCGCCGTCTGTATCGCCGTGCTCTCACGCACCGGTCGCGACAGCACGTCGTTCATCGGCAGCCCGCAACCCGAAGAAATCTGAAGCAGGAGCCAGCCATGATCCAGATGCTCGACAAAGTACTGATACACAACGGCCTCGTCACGGCGTTCGCGCTGGTTGGGCTCATCATGTGGGTGTCATCGGTGATTTCGCGCAAGCTCACGTTCGGGCGCGTGCACGGCTCGGCGATCGCTATCGTGATCGGACTCGTGCTCGCTTACTTCGGCGGAGTTTTCACCGCGGGCCAGAAAGGTCTGGCGGACCTGCCGCTCTTCGCCGGCGTCGGTCTGATGGGCGGCGCGATGCTGCGGGACTTCGCAATCGTCGCGACGGCCTTCGAGGTACAGGCCACCGAAGCGCGCAAGGCCGGGCTCATCGGCGTCGTCTCGCTGCTGCTCGGCACAGTGCTGCCGTTCATCGTGGGCGCAAGCGTCGCTCACGCGTTTGGCTATACCGATGCGGTCAGCATGACGACCATCGGCGCGGGTGCGGTGACCTACATCGTCGGACCGGTGACGGGCGCGGCGATCGGTGCAAGTTCGGACGTGATCGCCCTCAGCATCGCGACGGGCCTCATCAAGGCGATCATCGTCATGATCGGCACGCCGCTCGCGGCCGGTTTCATGGGACTCAGGACGCCCCGCTCCGCAATGATCTTCGGCGGCCTTGCGGGCACGGTGAGCGGCGTGAGCGCGGGACTGGCGGCCACCGACCGGCGGCTCGTTCCTTATGGCGCGCTGATCGCCACGTTTCATACGGGCGTGGGCTGCCTGCTCGGACCCTCGCTGCTGTTCTTCACGACGCGCGCACTGGTTGGCGGCTGAACCTTATCGCAGCGGTTTCGCGGGTGACGCGTGACGACTGTTGTGCGACGGCAGGCGCCGCCGTCACGCGCCGCCTCGCGAAACAGGCGCAAGCGGCCCCGAACACGTGCACCAACTGTTATGCGCACGACAAAGCCGCAGCCCAAAACCTCAACCGGCGTTTCTTGTTCGAAGACGGCACACGGCCATGAGCGCAAGCAGATTCGGATCGCGCTCGCGTGCCCGCAGGAAGCTGACGCCGATCGTCTGGCGCATCATGTATTGCGGCTTGAGCGGGATGAACTGCACCTTGTCGCCGAATACGCCTCGCACGCGGCCGGGCAACAGCGTATAGCCGACGCCTCCGCTCACCAGGTTCATCAGCGAATAGATGTCGCCCACTCGCATCGTCACGTTGGGCGTGAATTCCGCGACGCGAAATGCTTCCTGGAAGCCGTGATAAGTCGCAAACCCCTCGCCTAGCGAAACGAAGGTTTCGTCGCGGCAGTCGCGCAGATCGACGGCATCGAGGTTTGCATACGGCGAATCCGCGGGTGCGGCGAAGAAAATATCGTCTTCGAAGAGCGGGATCGATTCGACCTCGGGCTCGGCATCGGGCAACGCCATCAGTGCCGCATCGATCGCACCCTGCTTGAGCTTCTCGATCAACTCCGCGTTCGGACCGAGCACCAGTTCGACCTGAAGTGCCGGCCGCCGCACTTTGAGGTCGACGACGATGCCCGGCACGGTCCTGATAGTCAGCGAATACAGCGACCCGATCTTCAGGCGATCCGACGAATAACCCGCGGCCTCGCGCGTCGCCCGGATGCCATCGGACATCAGCGTGATCACTTCTTGCGCGACGTCGGCGAGCATTTGCGCCGCATCGGTGGATTTCAGATTGCGGCCTTCATGACGAAACAGTGCGCAGCGCACACCCTGTTCGAGCGAGTGCAGCGCGCGATGCACGCTGACCGTGCTCACGTTCAGCGCCTCGGCCGCCTTCGCGAGACTGCCGGTCTGCATGAATGCGAGCAGCACTTCCAGTTTGCGGAAGGTAATCTCATCGTCGATTCGGTCGCGCATGTCGAGCTGTGGAACGGTCGAAACCGTCAATTATCGGCTCGCGTACGCCTGCGGCAAATAGCGTTATTCCCTCACGGGCTGAGCGAAGCAGCCGACGCGGGCACGCGTTGCGTCAATTGCTTGAGTCGTATCAGTTGCGTGGCTGATGGCGCTGCCAGTACCACCCGGGTATCTGATGCAGCTCGCTTAACTGCTTGCTGCGGCGATGCTCCCGCCGATAGTGACCTACGGTGAAGACGATCGCGATCAGGAGGACCGTTACACCCAGCACGATGCTAATCAGTTCTTCGTTCATTACCGCCCTTCGTTCAGTACATGGTTCTGGCCGTGACTGCTGCCCGGCTCAGCGCTTTCGCGCCACCGCGTTGAGCATGGAATGGCCCGCGCCGGTCACATGCAGGCGCTGGTGACCGCCAGCGAGCTCCTCGAGGGCGACCAGCTGACGTTCAAGCAGCGTGTCGAGTTCTTGCCTACACATGTCGATCTGGTCGGGCGCGGCCTTGACGAGCATCAGCGTGGCGAACTCTTTTGGACTCAGCATGGGGTGTCTCTCACAAATTTTGTATTAATACAGACGGAAGAACGAATTACCTGCCAGCCGTTCCATTCCGGTAAATTTCGACATTTATCCCGCGGTTTCACTAATTTGCGGCAGAGATACGTCGGGTGAACATTCTAAACTGAAAGGTACGGTGGTCATCAATCGAATAAACCATCGACGCCCGAGAAATGATAGCCGCTATATAAACATATGATATACCACTTTAGCCAAAAGCCCGGTGCATCTGGGGCTCATCTGTCCGTCGCCTTCAGCGACGGATGCGATAAATGCCCCACGCAATTCTCGATATGACAATTGAATGTCACCGGCCAATAGACTAAATGGGGTGAAAATAAATCGACACTTAATTACTTCGCAAAATGCCCGACGCTGTTCGAATTAGTCCAAACAATTATTAATCCGCGGGACGCGAATATTCGCGAGACGTCAACGTCCCTGAAAGACATATACAACGTTCAGCGTGCGGGACAGTCACCGCATCACCGCCCTTTATCTGCCTGTAATGAGCGAGCCGACCCAGCGCGACTCAGAGGCTCTCAAATGCGAGCGCATGGCGGCTTGCGCTTCGAGTGGATCGCGTGCGCATAGCGCCCCAACGATTCTTTCGTGCTCGAAGAGCGCGGCGCTCCACGTCGAAGCATTCTCTGTTTGCATTCGCAGCTTCCTGGCAATGGGCGCGTGCCGCTCGTCGAACAGTTCGCCGACCAACCGCGTGAACACCGCGTTCTGCGCGATCTCGGCAATGCAGATGTGAAACTGCCGATCTTCTTCCATCGGCGAGGCGCCTTGCTCAATCGCGCGACGCATATCCGCGACGAGTGCCTGCAGACGTGCGAGCCCCTGGTCGGTGAGACGCGCGCATGCCAGCGACGCGACACAACCTTCGATTGCCGCGCGCGCCTGCATGATGTCGCTCGGGCTATCGCCTATCTTGTCGCGAAGCGCGTCCGGGACCGGTGCGATGGAGCGAACGAAGACTCCCGCGCCCATCCGGATCTCGACGACGCCTTGTATTTCGAGCGCAATCAAAGCCTCGCGCACCGAGGGTCGCGAGACATTCAGCTGCAGCGCAAGGTCACGCTCGGGCGGAAGCCGGTCGCCCGTCGACAGATGGTTTGTCGCGATATAGGCCCGGATCTGATCCCCGATCAGGTGATAGAGCCGACGCGGTTGTACCGATTTGAGTTCCACGGTCCGAATCCCTGACGTACCTAACTGGCCTTACCAAGTACGGTGAAAATATGGGCGAATCACCGGTTTATCTTGAGAATATGCGTATCTGCGAGCCGTCAAACTCCGTATTTACCCGCAAATCGTCGAAGTGGCTTGACCAATTCTGAAAGGGAAAGTTATTCTACGTTCAGCGAATGCAAGGCTAGTTCAGCTTCGGTTCCGGCTTCGATGGCATCACGCGGCAACGGCGCCGCTGTCAGGGCAGCCATCCGCGCCCTCGCACACGATGTTTCCGTCCTGCTCCAACTTTTCGATAAAAAAGCCCACATAGGTCATTTAGTCATGCTTACAGTTGTCTGCGAGAAGCCCGGCACTCTTCGATCCGAAACGCGCTCGATTCCCGAACGTGGGCCGGGCGAAGTATTGCTGCGGGTCAGGCGCGTCGGTGTCTGCGGAACCGACATGCACATCTTCACGGGCAATCAACCGTACCTCGAGTACCCACGCGTGATGGGCCACGAACTGTCGGCCACTGTCGAGGCCGCCGACGCGGAGTCCGGCCTCGCTGCCGGCGATGCGGTCTACGTCATGCCTTATCTGTCCTGCGGCACATGCATTGCCTGCCGCAACGGCAAGACCAATTGTTGCGTGAACATCAAAGTACTCGGCGTGCATCGTGACGGCGCAATGACCGAATATCTGAGCGTACCCGCTCAATTCGTTCGCAAAGCGGAAGGCGTTACGCTCGATCAGGCCGCGATGGTCGAATTCCTCGCCATTGGCGCGCACGCTGTCCGACGCGCGGACGTCAGCGCCGGCCAGCGCGTGCTGGTCGTCGGCGCGGGACCCATCGGCATGGCTGCGATGATCTTTGCGGGCCTTCGCGGCGCAACGGTCACCGCGCTCGACTCGAGAGCCGACCGCTTGAAGTTCTGTTCCGCGAAGCTAGGCGTGGCAGCGTCGGTCACCGTCGGTAACGGCGACATTCAAGCGCTGAGCGAGCTGACGGACGGCGAGTTCTTCGATGTGGTGTTCGATGCGACCGGCAATCCGGACGCCATGCGCCGCGGCTTCGAATTCATCGCACACGGCGGAAAATATGTGCTGATCTCCGTCGTGAAGGACGTCATATCGTTTTCGGATCCGGAGTTCCATAAGCGCGAAGCAACGCTGCTGGGAAGCCGCAACGCGACGCTCGAAGACTTCGACACGGTTCTCGATGCGATGCGTGCGGGCAAAATCCCCGACGCCGCTTTGAACACGCACCGGTTGCAGTTGTCGTCTCTTCCCGCCGATTTCTCGAAGCTGCTCGATCCGTCAGCAGGCGTCGTGAAAGCGATCGTCGAATGCTAACGAACGGAAACCGCGCATGACCAACACGCCCTGTCCAATCCTTCAGTTCGGGACCAGCCGATTCTTGCAGGCGCACGTCGATCTGTTCGTCTGCGAAGCCGCGCGTCGCAATCCGGATGACGCGCTCGGAAAGGTCGCGATGGTGCAGACCACTGCGAGCACGCAAAGTCGCGCGCGCATCGACGCGATCCGCGCAAACGCGCGCTACCCTGTCCGCATTCGCGGCTTGCATCGCAAGGAAACCGTCGATCTGACCATCGAATGCGACAGCGTTGCACAAGCGCTGCATGCCGACGACGACTGGCCGATGTTGCTCGAATGCATTCGCGACGAAGTGAAAGTGATCGTTTCGAATACTGCGGACAACGGCTATGCGCTCTTTGCCGAAGACACCGCCTCGGTGCTTGACGGCCGCACAGCGCCACGCGGCTTCGCGGCGAAGCTGGCCGTTCTGTTGCACGAACGCTATCGCGCGGGCGGCAAGGCAATCACGCTGCTGCCGTGCGAACTGGTTTCGCGAAATGGCGACGTGTTACGAGATCTGGTGCTTTCGGTCGCGCGCGGCTGGCAGATGGACGCTGACTTTCTGCGCTATCTGACGAACGATTGCATCTGGGTCAATTCGCTCGTCGACCGGATCGTCTCCGAAGCCATCGAGCCCGTCGGCGCCGTGGCCGAGCCGTACGCTTTATGGGCGATCGAACAGCAGGAAGGCATGGTCTTGCCCTGCCGTCACGAAAGCATCGTGGTGACCGGCGATCTGGCGCACTACGAACGCCTGAAGCTTTTCCTGCTGAACCTCGGTCATACGATGCTGGCGCAGTGCTGGCTCGATTCGCAAGGCGATCCGGCCACCACCGTCCTCGACGGTATGCAAAACGAATCGTGGCGCGCAACGCTCGAATCGACATGGAACGACGAGGTGCTTCCTGTGTTCGAAGCACTGGGTCAGCGTGAGATTGCCGCGAAGTATCTCGACGATGTGCGAGACCGCTTCAGCAATCCGTTTCTGGCGCACCGGCTCGCCGATATCGCCAACAACCACCAGGAAAAGAAACAGCGTCGACTCAAACCTGTTGTCGAACTCGCCAGCGAACTCGGCGTGCGGGTCGAGCAAAAGCATCTCAAGGCTGCACTAGCCGGTGCATAGTCGTTCATAATCGTTCGTCATCGGTCTTGATCAAAACAGGCGGCCCGGCTCCACGCAAGAGGCCGTCATGAAGAAGTAAAGGAGACAAATATGCGCAACATGCGTTGGATAGTGATACTGCTGTGCTTTCTTGCGATCGCGATCAACTACATCGACCGCGCGAACATGGCCGTGGCGGCGCCCGCCATCCAGAAAGCTCTGGATATCGGTCCCGCTCAAATGGGTCTTATCCTGAGCGGCTTCTTCTGGACTTACGCGTTGATGCAGATGCCGTTCGGCTGGTTCGTCGACCGCATTGGTGCGCGCATCGCGTTGCCGCTCGCGGTGGGCTGGTGGTCACTGTTCACCGCGCTGACCGCGGCAGCGACCAGCGTCGGCGCCATGTTCGGTTGCCGTCTGCTGCTAGGCATCGGCGAAGCCGGCGCCTATCCTTCGTGCGCGAAGCTCGTGAGTCAATGGTTCAAGCCCGCACAACGCGCGCTCGCCACAAGCATCTTCGACAGCGGATCGCGGGTCGGGTCCGCACTGTCCATTCCAGTGGTGGCGCTCATCATCAGTGGGCTCGGCTGGGAAGCGTCGTTCGTCATCACGGGCGTAGTCGGCTTCGTGTGGGTTCTCGGATGGTTTCTGGTCTACCGGAATCCTTCGCGCGGCGATCTGACCGGCGAGTCCGATGAAGATGCCCCGCAAACCGCAGTTCCCGGGCGGAAGGTTCCGTGGCTCTCGCTCTTCAGGCATCGCACGCTGTGGGGCATGATGCTCGGCTTCTTCTGTCTGAACTTCGTCATTTACTTCTTCATTACCTGGTTTCCCAGCTATCTCGTCCAGACGCGCGGCTTTTCGCTGAAGTCGCTCGGCACGCTCGGCATGATTCCAGCGTTGATGGCGATTCCTAGCGGCTGGCTCGGCGGCTTCGTATCCGACGCGCTGTATCGCCGCGGCTGGAGCCTCACCAAGGCACGCAAGACCTGCATGGTCGCCGGTATGCTGCTGTCGTCGGTCATCACGCTATGCGCATTCACGACGAACATCTACCTGATGCTCGCCTTTTTCGGCATTGCTTATGGAAGCCTCGCTTTTGCCGCTGCGAGCATCTGGTCGCTGCCCGCCGACGTCGCTCCTACGCCCGACCACGTCGCCTCTATCGGCGGCATCCAGAATTTCGCGTCTAACTGCGCCGGCATTGTGATCACCACGTTCACCGGCCTGATGGTTTCGTTGACGCACGGCTCGTTCACGATTCCACTGTGCGTGGCGGGAGGCTTCTGCGTACTTGGCGCATTCAGCTACCTTGTCATTGTGAAAAAAATCGAGCCGTTGCCCGTCGAAGGCGATGCATACGACGCCGAACGCAGCCACGCTCATTCAACGGTATGAACATCATGTCCAGTCAATCAACGCAATTCGATCCTGCAGTCATTCGCCTGCACGCAAACGACGACGTCGTGATCGCAACCCGGCAGTTGGTGTCGGGCGCGCGCATCGCGTCGGAAGATCTCGTCATTGCCGGACTGATTCCGCCGGGTCACAAGATCGCGACACGCGCTATCGCTGCAGGCGAGCCGGTCAAACGCTACAACCAGATCATCGGAGTGGCAACGCAGCCGATCCAGCGTGGCCAGCACGTCCACGTCCAGAATCTCGGCATGGCCGAGTTTTCGCGCGCTCACGAGTTCGGCGTGGCGGTACATGCAACGCAATACGCCGCCGAACCCGCGACCTTCATGGGGATTCGTCGCGCCGATGGACGAGTTGCAACGCGCAACTACATCGGCGTATTGACGAGTGTGAACTGTTCGGCCACCGTCGCGCGTGCCATCGCCGATCACTTCCGGCGCGACGTGAATCCGCACGCGCTCGCCGACTATCCGAATGTCGACGGCGTCGTCGCATTGACGCACGGGCTAGGCTGCGGCATCGACACACTCGGCGAAGGGCTTGCGGTTCTGCGCCGCACGCTTGCCGGATATGCGGTTCATCCGAACTTCCACTCGGTGCTGTTCGTCGGGCTTGGCTGCGAGACGAACCAGATTGCAGGCGTGCTCGAGTCTGCCGGATTGAAGGACACGGAACAGTTGCGCAGCTTTACGATTCAGGATTCCGGCGGATCGAAGAAGACGATCGAGCGCGGCATCGCGATGGTCAACGAGATGCTCGCCGATGCTAACCGTGTAAAGCGCGAGCCGTTGCCGGCATCGCATTTGATCGTCGGTCTGCAATGCGGCGGCTCCGACGGATATTCCGGCATTTCCGCCAATCCGGCGCTGGGTGCAGCGGTCGATCGTCTGGTGCAGCACGGCGGCACGGCGATTCTCTCGGAGACGCCGGAAGTGTACGGCGCGGAACATCTGCTCACGCGGCGCGCCGTCAGTCGCGCAGTCGGCGAAAAGTTGCTGGCACGCATTGCGTGGTGGGAAGAGTATTGCGCGAGAAACGGTGCGGCGCTCGACAACAACCCCTCCGCGGGAAACAAGGTCGGCGGCCTGACGACGATACTTGAGAAGTCGCTCGGCGCGGTGGCCAAGGGCGGAACGACAAATCTCGTCGACGTGTATCAGTACGCCGAGCGCATCGACGCGAAGGGATTCGTCTTCATGGATTCGCCCGGCTACGACCCGGTGTCCGCAACGGGCCAGGTCGCGGCGGGTGCAAACCTGATCTGCTTCACGACAGGGCGCGGTTCGGCCTACGGTTGCGCGCCCTCGCCTTCGTTGAAGCTGGCGACGAATACCGCGCTGTGGGAACGCCAGGAAGACGACATGGACATTAACTGCGGCGGCGTGATAGACGGGTCCGCTTCGATCGAAGAACTCGGGGAAGCTATATTCACGCGGATGCTCGAATGCGCGTCGGGTGTGCCATCAAAAAGCGAAGTGAACGGCTATGGGCAAAGCGAGTTCGTGCCTTGGCAATTGGGCGTGATCACCTGAAGAGAGCAGCGGCACGCGTTGTCGCTTGCACTGCCCTGCGCCGCCGCGAACGCTCGGCGCGCCATGGGCCACGCAAGCGCGCCGGCCGCGGATTCGCCGCATGCCGCTGCGCTGCGCCACCGTCGGCAGCTTCGCCGTTGGAACCGGGAGACACAACGACGCCGGCGTTACGGTCGTCGTTGAATCCACCGATCACCTCGATTGCACGAAGCATCGCTTGAAGTTTTTTCAGCATCACAGCACACATTCCTCATCAGGCATTGCACTCGCGGCGAGCTCACCGTGACGCAGTGTGGCCAGTCTCGCGTCACGCGTAACGCGCAATGGCGATTCAAGCCGCACTCAAGCGCGCCAGTTCCGTATCGACCAGCAGCTTCTTCAACTCCGGCACACACGAACCGCAGTTGCCGCCGGCCTTCAGGCACGCAGTAATCTGCGCGGCGGTCTTCAAGCCCTGCTCGCGAATCGCCGTACAGATCGTATTGCGCCCCACGCCAAAGCACGAGCAGACCGTTGGCCCCGTATCGGCGCCCTTGCCTATGGGTTGACCCGCTAGCACGGCAATCCGGTCGGCTTCGTCGAGCTTGTCCTTCGCAAACAGACTTGCAAGCCATTCGCGCGCCGGCAAGTCGGGACGCGCCGACAGGAAAACACAGTTCTCGATGCGGTCGTCAACCACATGAACCGCGCGATAGACACCGGCGGTGCGGTCCTCGTATTCGAGCCAGTCGGCATGTGGATCGTCGACGCCCAACAGCGCCCGCGCCCAGGCGCCGCGATCGCCCTGCTCCGAGAGCGGATTGCGGCCCGCGAGTTCATAGCGCACGAACTGCGCGCCGTGAATGCGGGTCCAGTACGTGACGCCGGCGAGTGCCGGAGCGCGCCGGCTCAGCGAGAAGCCGTGCCACGCGACGTGAAACTTGTCGACCCGCACCGGCGTGTGTTTAAACTCGGGCTCGCCGGACAACGGATCGACCGATGGATTGACCACGGCGCCCACCCGCGCGTCGGAAGCCACCTGATCGTTCCAGTGAATCGGCACGAACACGCTGCCGCGCGCCATGCCGCCGCCGTATTGCACGCGCGCGACCATCGCACCCCAGCGGCTCGATACGCGTGCAAGGTCGCCTTCGCGCACGCCGCACAACAGCGCGTCCTGCGGATGCATGTCGACGAATGCCTCCGTGACATGGCCCGCGAGTTTCTCCGACTTGCCCGTGCGGGTCATGGTGTGCCACTGATCGCGCACGCGGCCCGTGTTCAGCGTCAGCGGATAGTCGTCGTCGGGCGCGTTAGCCGGCGCGCGCGGCGGCGTGGCAATGAAGCGCGCCTTGCCGTCCGCGTGGCTGAAGCGGCGATCGTCGAACAGACGCACGGTGCCCGTTGCGGCCGGGTGGTCGTCCGCGCGAACAGGCCACTGCACGGGTTGCAACCCGGCATAGCCCTCGCTGCCGAGACCCACTAGCCCCGCGAGATTGAACGCGCGATGCACGCCACCGTCTTCAACGCTTGCGTCTGCACGTCCCGCGCTGCTCCCGTTACGCCATGCACTCAGCCGCGCATGCTCGTCGAAAATCTCCTGCTGACTCGCGAACTCGAAACCTGCATAGCCCATGCGCCGCGCCACGTCGCAGATGATCTTCCAGTCCGCGCGTGCTTCTCCCGGCGCGGGAAGAAATGCGCGCTGCCGCGAAATCCTGCGCTCGGAATTGGTGACGGTGCCGTCCTTCTCTCCCCAGCCGAGTGCGGGCAGCAGAACATGCGCGAATGCGTTGGTGTCCGTGCGCTCCACAATGTCGGAGCAGACCACGAGATCGCAGCGGGCGAGCGCGCGTTTTGCCTGGTCGCTGTCGGGCAGGCTCACGACCGGATTGGTACCCATGATCCAGACCGCCTTGATCCGGCCTTGCTCGATCGCCTCGAACAGTTCGACCGCTTTGAGTCCTGGCCGCGATGCGATCGCAGGTGCGCCCCAGAACTGCTGAACGATTTCGCGATGCTTCGCGTTGTCGAGTTCCAGATGCGCGGCGAGCGTGTTTGCGAGACCGCCCACCTCGCGCCCGCCCATTGCATTTGGCTGTCCGGTGAACGAGAACGGACCCATTCCAGGCTTGCCGATGCGCCCCGTCAGCAAATGGCAATTGATGATGCTATTAACCTTGTCAGTGCCGGCGCTCGACTGGTTCACGCCTTGCGAATACACGGTCACCACGCGCTCGGTCCGCGCGAACAGGCGGTAGAACTCGAGCAGATCGTGAGGATCGAGCTTGCATGCTTTCGCGTATTGCGCGAGGTCGAAGCGGCTTGCCGCGCCGTTCGAATCACCGTTCACATCACTGGCTGAAGCGGCGGCTAACGCGTCGGCAAACCCGGTCGTATGCGCATCGACGAACTTCGCATCTATCGCACCGTGTTCCGCGAGAAAGCCAAGCAAGCCGTTGAAGAGCCGCACGTCGGTGCCCGCGCCGAGCGGCAGATGCAGATCGGCCATCTCGCAGGTCGCGGTGTAGCGCGGATCGATCACGACGATCTTCATGTCGGGCCGCGCTTCCTTGATCCTGACGATCCGCTGGAACAGGATCGGATGACACCACGCCGTGTTCGAACCCACCAGCACGACGAGATCGGCCAGTTCGAGATCTTCGTAGCAGACCGGCACGATGTCTTCGCCGAAAGCCCGCTTGTGTCCCGCAACCGATGACGACATGCACAACCGCGAATTGGTATCGATGTTCGCGCTGCCGACATAGCCCTTCATCAGCTTGTTCGCGACGTAGTAGTCCTCTGTCAGCAACTGCCCCGATACGTAAAGCGCGACAGCATCCGGCCCGTGCTCTTCGACGACCTTGCGAAAGCCACCGGCCACCGCATCGAGTGCATCGTCCCACGACACGTCGCGCAAGACGCCGCTCCCGGGCTCGCGCATCTTCGGATGAAGCAGCCGTCCGTCGAGTCCGATCGTTTCGCCGAGCGCCGAGCCTTTCACGCACAAGCGTCCGAAGTTTGCGGGATGCAGTTCGTCGCCTGCCATGTCATGTCCGCCGTCCGGCCGCGCGCTCACGCGCACGCCGCAACCGACGCCGCAATACGGGCAGGTGGTCCTGACAGCGTCACGGCCTTCGTCAGCCGCGCTCGAAATAGCGATAGGGAAACTCACGGTGTCTTCCAGGTCAGGCGGCCTGCGTTTCGCAGAGCGTTTTGCCGAACAGCAAATGGCTGCGCAGCGAAGAAATGTCGGTGCGGCTTTGGATCAGGTCGAAATACCACGCGCCTTCTTTCACGTCGCCGTATAGCACCGCGCCGATCACGCGGTTATCTTCGATCACCAGACGCTTATAGACGCCGCGGCGCGGATCGCGCAGCACGAGGTCTTCGCTGTCCGGACCGCCGATGAAATCGCCGGCTGAATACAGTTCGACGCCGGTGACCTTCAGCTTCGTCGCCGTCGCACGTTGCACGTAACGGCGATGACCCGCTCCGGCGAGATGTGCGCCGCACACGCGCGCCTGGTCCCAGATCGGCGCGACGAGGCCGAACGTCGCGGTGCGATGCTGCACACATTCGCCGACCGCGTAGATGCGCGGATCGTAGGTCTGCAACGTGTCGTCGACGACGATCGCGCGCTCGCAATGCAGCCCCGCCTGTTTCGCGAGGTCGATGTTCGGCCGCACACCGGCCGTCATCACCACGAGATCCGCGGGCACCTCCGTTCCGTCGTCAAAACGCACTGCGGTGACGCGATCCGGTCCGACGATTTCCGCAGTATTCGCCTTCAGCAGGAAACGCAAACCCTTGCGCTCCAGCGCCTGCTGCAACAAGGCCGACGCGCTTCGGTCGAGCTGGCGGTCCATCAGACTGTCCGTGACATGCACGACTGTTACCGACATGCCCTGGCGCATGAGCCCGTTCGCGGCTTCGAGACCGAGCAAACCTCCGCCGATCACGACCGCGTGACGATGACTGCGTGCCGCGTCGAGCATCGTTTCGACATCCTGAATATCGCGGAACGCGATCACGCCCGGCAGATCGTGACCGGGCACCGGAATCAGAAAGGGCTTCGATCCCGTTGCGATCAGCAGCCGGTCATAGCCCGCTTCAACACCATTTTTGGAGCGGACGATGCGTCGCGTGCGGTCGATTGCGATCACAGGATCGCCGGCATGCAGACGAATCCCGTTTTCTTCATACCAGCTACGCGAATTGAGAATGATGTCGTCGACGCTCTTCTCGCCCGCCAGCACCGGTGAAAGCATGATGCGGTTGTAGTTGCCGTATGGCTCCGCGCCGAACACGGTGATGTCGTAGAGATCCGGCGCGAGCTTAAGCAGTTCCTCTACCGTGCGCATGCCGGCCATGCCGTTGCCGATCACGACGAGGCGCGGGCGCGAAGGCGTTACTAACGTTATGTCCGCCGGCAAGCGCGCATCGATTTCCGCTTTCATGCCGCGACCCACACCTTGCCGCTCTCGACGCGCACGGGATACGCATTCACCGAATTCTCGGGTGCTTCGAGGCATTCGCCGGTGCGCAGATCGAAGTGATGCTTGTAGATCGGCGAAGCGACCACGATGCGCTCGCCGAGGCTGCCGATCAGCCCGCGCGAAAGTACCGCCGCGCGCGAGCCTGGATCGAAATTGTCGATTGCGAACACACCGCCGTCGCCGTCCGCGACGTGAAATACCGCTACCTGCTCGCCGTTGACGAGCGCGCAGACGCCCGTATTCGGAACGATGTCATCGAGCGCGCATACGGGCATCCAGGAAGCCGAAGTCTGTTCGTTGCTCATGCTGGGTTCCTCACTCATGTAGGTAGTTGTCAAGCAGTTCATACGGTTTCATTCGGTCGCGATGCGGTTCGCGACACAATCCGGACAGCAAATAAAAAACGTCCCGCGGATGCAATCGCCAGAGCGACTGTATTCGTGGGACGCCGTTGTCCGAACCAGTAATCTACGAAGGGACTTCTTGCTGCGTGCGGGCCGGATCGTCATTGATCCGCTGCCTTCTTAATGCAAAGCCCATGCCATCGGAGAACAGCAACACAGCCACGGCGCGCAACGCCCGCCCGGTAAGCCACCGCACATGTCGCCGCGCCGGACCGCTCGACCAGAGCAGACGCATTGCGAGGCGTGAAGGCGCAACAATGGTGCGACGCAGCACCGTCTGCGTGCAGCGCATCGTGCCGAGGTGCAACGAGCCGCACGCAAGACGCATGTGCTGTCTGGCCACGCTCTGCCGGATTGCGGCGGCGAGCGCGAGCTGTCCGAGCGCCGCTTCGCGAGCCTTGTGTTCGCCGCTAAAGCGCATGGCCCACGCGCACAGCGCCGGGCGTCTGCCGGGCGTCGCCGTGCGTGTGACAGTGTTGCCATGAAGCGCAACCAGGAGAGACCGCCTTTGGTCCTTTGATCCTTTGGTCCTTTGGTTAGGCTCAAGGCGATCACCCTCCTCGTTCAGCACTACGTTCAGACGTCGGTAGACCGCGTGACGGATTCCCACGCGGCGATTTCATCGGACAATGCGGACAGTTTCGCGCGCACGAGGCCGAGCGCATCGCTGCCCAACAGCAGGTGCGCGGGTGGCCGCTCGGCAGAGATCGCGGCCAGCATGGCGCGTGCAGCCTTGACCGGGTCGCCGGTCTGCTTGCCGCTCTTCTCTTCGCGAGCCTTGCGCACGGGATCGAACAAGGCGTCGTAGTCCGGGATAGAGCGCGGCGTGCGCGCCATCGAGCGGCCTGCCCAATCGGTGCGGAACGAGCCCGGCGCCACGGCAGTCACCGCGATACCGAACGGCTCCACTTCCTTGCCGAGCGCTTCCGAAATGCCCTCGAGCGCAAATTTGCTGCCGCAGTAATAGGCGATGCCCGGCATCGTGATGTAGCCGCCCATCGACGTGATGTTGAGAATGTGACCGCGGCGGCGTTTGCGCATGTACGGCAGTACTGCTTTGATTATTGCCACTGCACCGAACACGTTCACGTCGAACTGTCGCCGCATTTCGCCGAGCGGCGACTCCTCCAGGACGCCTTCGTGGCCATAGCCGGCATTGTTCACGAGGACATCCACTGGGCCGACACTGGCCTCCACCTCAGCCACGACACCGTCGATGGCGTCGAAGTCGGTCACGTCCAGCACGCGGCCCCATGCGCTGTCAGGCGCAAGCGCCTCGAACTCTTTTCTCGACGCTTCGCTGCGCACCGTGCCAATCACACGATGACCCGCCGCAAGCGCTTCCTGAGCGAGCGCGCGGCCGAAGCCGCTGCTCACGCCGGTGATCAGCAAAGTCTTGGTCGATGCCATGATGCCTCCTTTCTCAAGTTGAACAGAAAGTGCATACTATTCTCTTCAACCCGCCGGTTTGAGGCCGAATCGTCGATTTTTCTTGCCTATTCTTATGACGACCCAAAAAACGCTCCTGGAGGCGCGCGCTGCCAGCCGACCTGCTCGCGAGGAGCAGCAAAAAATGGCCGCCCTACTGCGCGCACTGGCGCCCCAGGAGGGCTACAACCTGACGGCCTTGCCGGGCGTTCGCATCCTGCGCTCCGACCGGCCGTTGTCGTCCACGCCCGTGCTGTACGACCCCGGCATCGTGATCGTCTGCCAGGGACGCAAGCGCGGCTATTTCGGCGATCAGCTTTACGTGTACGACGAGCAGCACTATCTCGCGGTGTCGGTGCCTGTGCCCTTCACAATGGAGACCGACGCGACGCCGGAGCACCCGCTCCTCGCTATCTACATGCACCTCGACTTCAAGCTGGCCGCGGAACTGATGGCGCAGATCGAGCGTCATGAAATGCCCAACCATGCGCAAGCGCCGCAGAGCATGATGTCGAGCCCAATGGACGGGGCGTTGCGAGACTCGGTGCTGCGCTTCCTGGAAGCGATGAACCGCCCGCTCGATGCAGCGGTTCTTGGCCCGGGGTTATTGCGCGAGCTGTACTTTCGGGTTCTCACAGGTGCGCAGGGCAGCGTGATGCGCGCCGCGCTGGGCATGAACGGGCAGTTCGGCAAGATTGGCAAAGCGCTGCGCCGGATTCATTCCGACTACGCCGGCGCGCTCGACCTCGCCGAACTCGCGAGCGAAGCCGGCATGAGCGTTCCCACGTTTCATACGCATTTCAAGGCGATCACGCGTACATCGCCGATGCAGTACGTGAAGTCGACGCGCCTGCACCAGGCCCGCTTGCTGATGTTGCGACAGGATATGACGGCCGAGGCCGCAAGCAATGCGGTCGGTTATGCGAGCACGTCGCAGTTCAATCGCGAGTTCAAGCGGCTTTTCGGGCTCACGCCCGCCGCAGAAGCGCGGCGCATGCGGGCGAGTTTCGCCATTCCGCCCGCGCACGCCGGTTCGGAGTTTGTCTCTTCGCATTGAGGCCGACGGTCGCACCATCGTTCAACGCGCAACCACTTGAATTGCGTTCGCTGGCTACACGCGCCCGCCAGGACCGTGGACGGGCCCGCACGTCGCGAGCCCCGACTCGGTCCGCTCGCTTCGCGCCCGGTTCGCGCCCCGACTCGCGCCCGACGCGGTGCCACGTGCTAGCCCGCAGTGCCTGCGTACGCCGCCTTTAGCGCGGCGACGTCGAACTTCACCATTTTCATCATGGCCTCGGCGGTGCGCCGCGCTTTTTCCGGATCCGGATCGGCCATCATGGCGATGACATCGGCCGGCGCAATCTGCCACGACACGCCGAAGCGGTCTTTCAGCCAGCCGCATGCGTCGGGCGAGCCGCCGCCTTCGAGAAGCGCGTCCCAGTAGCGGTCGACTTCCGCCTGATCGGCGCAATTCACAAGGAGCGAAACGGCATGGTTGAACGGTTCGTTGCCGGGGGAGCTCATGGCGATGAACGGCTGTCCGAACAGAACGAACTCGACGACCTTAGTCGAGCCGGCGCTCGGCACCGGCGTGACGCGGACTATGCGCGAGTCCGGAAAGATGCTTGTGTAGAAGGCCGCAGCCTCCTCGGCTTCGGTGGAATACCAGAGAAAGGGGGTGATCTTCTGAATCGTCATTGAGCGTCTCCTGTCAGTATCGGCCAGATGGGCGGCGGGGCCGCATGCCGCTATGGGGACGACGAAAGAAGACCATCAAAATCGACACCCCGGGAAGAAAAATACGGCTCGCGAGCCGCCCCGGATGACGCATCGACTCCGCCGCTCCACCGGAGCCGATTATAGGCAATCAAGCGCTTCGCTATCCTTCCGATACGTCCCGGTGCGTGCGCACTACCAGACACAATGCGCCGGCGCCGCGATCCACCTGGATCACGTCGCGTGTGGCAATCGGAAAGAGGCGTTCTCGCAGCCTTTACTGCTTGACCTCACCGGTTCGGCCCGTCCCGGACGCTCCCTGCGGCGACAACGCGTTTGCGCGCTTATCCATCAGCGTTCCCGGTTTGTTGCCGGGCGCGCCCATTGCCGCGGGCTCGTCGACGGTGCGCCCGGCCTGTCCAGGCTGCGCTTGCGTGCCGCTCTGCGTGCCGCTTTTCGCCGGCGCGTTACCGCTTTGTTGCGCATAGACCGTGCTGCTCACGCACAGCGCCAACGCGACACCTGCCACTTTCACCATACTCATGACTGTCTCCCGATTCCACGGCGATCGCCGTTTTCGAGGAATCCAGCATGGCGCGTGCCGCGAACCGGATTACGGCGCGCAACGCTCGGCACAACCAGGGGAAATAAGAGCAGCGCCGCTATTCGACGCGCCGCCGTGTGGAAATTGCAGAGGCCGTTGAAATGACCAGATCGGCGAAGCGCTTTTCGTCGCGATCCGCCTGCCAGCGCGAGCGGGCCACCGCTATATTGACCGCGCCGATGCCGCGCCCGTGTGCATTCGTGATCGCAGCCGCCGTCGAAATATCGCTCACGAAGTATTCGTCTTCGGTATGCGCGTAGCCCTGCTTGCGGATCTGCGCGATCCGCTCCCTGATCTTGCGCGGCTGGTAGACGGTAGATGCCGTGTACGCCACGAGATTCGTGCGTGACAGAATGTCGTCAATCTCGCCGTCGGCGAGCGTCGCCAGAATGGCGAGGCCGGGAGCGGTGCAATAGGCGGGCAGCCGCGAGCCCGTGATGACGTGTGCGTTGAACACGTTGCGGCTCACGATCCGCAGCACGAACACGATGTCCGTATCGTCCAGCACGGTGAGGTTGGTTGCCTCTTCCGTTTCGGAGCCGAGTTGCTGCAGATAAGGCGTCGCACGGCTCACGAGATCGTTCGACGTGAGATAGTGATACGTGAAGTCGAGAAGCCGCGGCGACAATTCGTACTTGCGACTGTCCGGGTCCTTGAAGAGATAACCGAGCGCGGCGAGCGTATAAGTGAAGCGCTGCGTCGCGCTCATGTCGAAACCCGTGAACGACGAGATTTCCGAGAGCGACAACTGGCGCTTGCTGCCGTCGAACGCGGTGAGCACCTTCATCGCCTTTTCTACTGACTGCACGTAAAGCGAAGACGCGGTCGGGTCGACGGCTTCGGCCGGCGGCTTTGCCGCAGAAGTCTTGCGCTTGCGCGGGGCTTTGGGCTCGTCGCTCATCAGGTCAGTTCGTATCCGGTTTGAACGGAGAATTATCGCATAGCCCTAAAACGCTATCTATATACGATAGCTACTGCTTTGCGGTGGCGAGCCGGTCCCACGCGTTGCCAGTGTCGCGGGACAGCAGGTGTTTCTTCACGCGTTCGCTCGCCGTCATCTCGAAGCCGGCCACCGCGCGGTAATAGCGCGGCAACTGGAAACTCGCGAGACGCTCGCACGCCCACGCGTGCAACGCTGGCCACTCCACCGGTTCGTCCTTGAACTGCACGTCGAGCAAGATGTCCTGCTCGCCGATCGCAGTGGCGACACCGATTGCCGCGCTCGCGCGGATCGCCGGATGCGCCGCAAAAATGCGTTCGATTTCCCAGGCGGACACGTTCTCGCCGCGCACGCGCATGCTGTCCGTCTGCCGGCCGATAAAGAACAGATCGCCGTCGGCATCGCGGCGCGCGCGGTCGCCGGTATGAAGCCGGCCATTGCGCAAAGCGGCTTTGGTTGCGTCGGGATTCTTCAGATACACCGGCAAAAACGTGCCCTCTACCTTGCTTGTCAGCACGATCTCGCCCGCCTCGCCCTCTCTCACCGGACGGCCATTTTCATCGAGCAATGCGATGTCGATCCAGGGCAACGCACGGCCGATCGAACCGGCCTTGCCCGTCACGTTCGCCGTGGCGAAACTCGAACATTCGGTCATGCCGTAGCACTCGCGCAACGACACCTTCAACCGCGCCTGAATTCCCTCCCACGATGATGCGCTCACGCCCGCGCCCCACGCGACGCGCAACGTGTGCTTTGCGGGTTGTTCCGTCTCGGGCAACTGCATCAGGATGTCGAGCACGCCGCCGAGATAATGGAGTTGCGTTGCGCCCGCGCGCTCGATCTGCGGCCAGAACTGCGACGCGGAGAAACGCGGCACGGCGTGCAGCGTCACGTTGGCAAGAAACGGCAGCAACAGCATCTGCGCGCCGCCGATGTGGCACAACGGCTCCCACAGAAAGAGCCTGTCCCTGTCGCGCACGTCCGCCACGCGAAGTGCCGCCTCGCTTGCGATACGCATCATCCGGTGCGTGAAGACGACACCTTTCGGGGCGCCGGTCGTACCCGACGTATAGATGATGCACAGCGGATCGTGCACGCCGATAGCCGGCGTAGCGAATTCCGTGCTCGTGTCGTGAACATCAAATGCCGGCAGATGCGTGCGCCGCGCAGCGCCGCAGTCGAGCTGCGCCGTCACCGTGTCGAATTCATCGTCGACGACGAAGAGCTTGGGCTCTGCATGCTGCAGCAGATATTCGAGGCCGGCCGCACGCAGCTTCGTGTTAACGGGCACCCACACCAGACCGCTCAAATGCAGCGCGTAGATCAGGTGAATATGCTCGGGACTGTTGCCGAGCATCACGGCGACGCGGTCGCCCTGCTTCAGACCTTGCGCGGAAAACCAGCGCTGCAATTGCACGACGTGGCGCGCGGCGTCTTCGCACGAAATCGCGCGATCCTCGAAGTGCACGATGGTGCGCGCGGGGTCGCGGCGCAATCCCGCCGCGAGCAGCGGTACGCAGTCGAGTTCGTCGTTGGCGTGCCGGTGAGCGAAATATTCTGGATAACGATGCATGTGTGAACCGGTCGAAATACGAAGACTCAGCGCGTCTTGCGCTTGAGCCAGGAGGAAACCGCGACGACGAGCGCGATCAGAATGACGAGTGTTGTCGACACGGCTGCTAGTGTCGGCGTAATCGCGAGCTGGATGTCGTCCCACATCTGCTTGGGCAGCGTCGAGTTGATGCCGCCGGAAACGAAGATCGCAATCGTGAGGTCGTCGAACGAAACGAGGAATGCGAACAGGAACGCGGCCGTCACGCTTGCCATGAGAAGCGGCAACACGATCGACGTAATGCGCCGCAATGGCGACGCGCCCATCACGCGCGCGGCGTCGTCAAGACGCCAGTCGAAGCGCTGGAAGCCGGCAGCGAGCGTGACGACCACATAGGGAATCGCGAGCACCGTATGGCCGATCACGAGGCCGAGGTTGGTGCCTGTGAGGCCGAAGCGTCCGAACAGATAAAGCAGGCCGACAGCCACCACGATACGCGGCACGATCAGCGGTGCGACCAGCAGAGCGAAAATCGGCTTGCTCGCGCGGCGCGGCATGCGCGTCATCGCGAGTGTGGCGCCGAAGCCGAGCAGCAGCGACAGCAACGCGGTACCGAGACCCACTTCGAACGAGCGGACGATTGCGCTTTGCCACACCGGCGAATCCATGAACGTGCCGAACCAGCGCACGCTGAACAGCTTTGGCGGAAAAGAAATGTAGTCGCTCTTCGTGAACGCATAGGGAATCACGGAAAGCACCGGCACGACGAGCACGACCATGATCGCGCACGTATAGAAACCGAGCGGGCTCACCGCGCGCGCGCCCTCTTGGGCGTGCGTCTTGCGGCGCATCATGAACGGAGCGAACACGCGCCCCGCCGCGATCAGAAGCGCGAGTTTGATGCCTTGCGCACGCGATCCGCGTTGGCGTTCCGCGACTTCGCCGGTGAGCGACGTGAGGCCCACCATGCGGTCGTACACGATGAAAATCACGATCGAGCAGACCAGCAACACGGTCGACAGCGCGCCGGCAAAGCGCATGTCGAACAGTTCCAGCACCGACGAGATCACGAGTTGCGCGATCATCGTCTCCTTCGGCGAGCCGAGCAGCGCCGGCACGATGAAGAAGCCGAGACTCGAAATAAATACGAGCAGACCGGCCGCCGCGACACCCGGCGAGGACAGCGGCAGAAACACCGTGAAAAAGCTCGTACTGCGTTCGGCGCCGAGCGTTTCGGCGGCTTGGGTGAGCCGATCGTCGATGCCGCGCATGACCGGCAGCATCGTCATCACGGCGAGCGGCAGCATCGAATGCACCATGCCGATCAGCACCCCGGTGAGCGATGGAATCGTGCCGCTCGTTTCGCGCACGAGACCGAGCGATAACGCAATGGTCGACAGCACACCGGTCTTCGAAAGCAGCAACATCCATGCGTAAGTCTTCACCAGATAACTGGTCCAGAACGGCAGCATGATCCACAACAGCCAGCGTTCCCGTGCTCGCTCAGACAGGCGGCTCAGCATGTAGGCGACGGGATAGCCGAGCAGAATGGATAACGCCGCCGTCATGAACGAAATGGCGAAGGTGATCCACAACACCTTCGCGTAGACCGGCGTGCGTGCAATGCGCTCGAACTGCGCGAAGCCGACCTGCCCTTCGGCACTGACGAGTCCGCCTTGCAGAATTTCGCCGACTGGCACGATGAAGAACACCAGCAGGAACACAAGCGTCGGCACGATCGGCAAAAAGCGCATGCAGCGCGCGAGCCAGACGGAGCGGCCGCGGCGCGAGGCTTCGTTCTCGCGGTGCGCGTGAAGAGCGATGGTCATCGTGTTCCTCTCAGGCCTGCAGAAGCGTCGTGCGATACGGGTCCCACACGAGGCCGACCTTGTCGCCGACGCGCGGCGAGAGGCTGCGCTCGCAGCGCACGGTGAGTTCGCTGCCGTCGTTCATCGCGAGTTGCACACGTGTATCGCTGCCGAAGAACACGATGTCCGCAATCGTGCCGTCGACAAAGCCGCGTTCGGGTTCGACAAGGCGCGGCGCCTCCGGGCGGACCAGCAGCGTGTGGCGGGTGCCGGCCGCGCCGGATGCAACGGATGCGCTCATTGCGTTCATTGGCAGAGGAATGCGGCCGCCCGCCGCTAGCAGAATCGCCTCGCCGCTCGCGCCGCGGGTGTCGTCGAGCGCGCCTTCGAGCAGGTTTGAATGACCGATGAAGCCGGCCGCGAAGCGCGTCGCGGGACGGTCGTACAGATCGGAGGGCGTGCCCACCTGCTCGATGCGCGCCTGATTCATCAGGCAGATGCGGTCGGACAGCGTGAGGGCTTCGTCCTGATCGTGCGTGACATACACGAACGTTGCGCCGAGTTCCTTATGCAAGCGGCGAATCTCCGACTGCATATGCTCGCGCAGTTTCTTGTCGAGCGCGCCGAGCGGCTCGTCGAGCAGGATCACCGAAGGCCGGTACGCAAAACAGCGCGCGAGCGCGATCCGCTGCTGTTGCCCGCCCGACAATTCCTTCGGAAAGCGCTTGGCGTATTCGGTCATGCGAACCATCGCGAGCGCGTCGTCGACGGCCCCGCGCACTTCGTCGCGCGGCTTGCGTCGCATGCGCAACCCATAGGCGACGTTGTCCCACACGCTCATGTGCGGAAAGAGCGCGTAGCTCTGAAACACCATGCCGATGCCGCGCTTGCCGGGCTCGACATGCGTGACGTCGCGCCCGTCGATCTCGATACGGCCCGCGCTCGGGGCGACGAGGCCCGAGATCATCTGCAACAGCGTGGTCTTGCCCGAGCCCGACGGACCGAGCAGCGTCAGGAACTCGCCGGCTTGCACGGCGAGGTCCGTCGGTTCCAGCGCGACCGCATCGCCGTAGCGCTTTGCAATGCCGATCGCCTCGAGCTTCGAACTCATGATGCGGTCCTTACGAAATGATCCACGAATTGAACCGCTCGGTGACTTTCTGACGGTTCGCTTCCCACCATTGGGGACTCGGCAGCCGCATATCGCGAATGTTGTCAGGCGCAGTGGGCAACAACGTCGCGCGGTCTTTGGAGATCGTCTCGAACGCTTTCTTGTTGGTCGGACCGTAGGCGAGCGTGCGTGTGAGCAGCGCCTGACGCTTCGCGTCGGCGCAAAAACGCACGAACTGCTTTGCCGCGTCCGCACGCGGCGTGCCCTTCGGAATGCCCCACCCTTCAATCGAGTAAAGGCCCTGGTTCCATACGATCGTGACCGGCGCGCCGCCGTCCTTCGCAGCTTGCGCGCGGCCGTTCCACGTCGAGATCATGTCGACGTCGCCGCTCTGGATGGCCTGCATCGCTTGCGCGCCCGAGGTCCACCAGATGTTGACGTGCGGCTTGATCTTGTCGAGGCTCCGGAAGGCGCGGTCCACGTCGAGCGGATAGAGTTTGTCGAGCGGCACGCCGTCGGCAAGCAGCGCCTGTTCGAGCGTGTCGAGCGGACTGCGCCGCAGGCAGCGGCGGCCGGGGAATTTCTTTACGTCCCAGAAGTCCGCCCACGATTTCGGGCCGTTATCCTTGAACTTGTCCGCGCGATACGCGAGCACCGTCGAATACACGTCGACGCCGAGCCAGTTCGGCGTGATCGCGTCGGGCATGATATCCGGATAGTCGCTCGCCTTCAGGCCGATGGGTTCAAGCAGACCTTTCGATTCAAGGTACGGAATATCGGCCGACAACGTGAGCGTGGTGACGTCCCACACATAGTTCTTCGTCTGAACCATCGCCGCGAATTGCGCGACGGGCTGCGATTCACGCGCGACGCTCACGACCTTGATACCGGTTGCTTTCTCGAACGGGTCGTAGAACGCTTCGCGATATGCGGTCGTATAGGGGCCGCCCGGGTCCGACACCACGATCTGCTTCGATTGGGCTCGCGCGGCGAGCGGCATCGCGCTCGCCACGGCAAGCGCGCCCGCGCCATGCAGAATGCGACGGCGCGTTGCGTTGAAGTCTTGCGTCATTGTTCAGGTCTCCCGCACATGGGTTGAGATTGGAACGGTGCGACTTTGACTCGATTCTGCCGGCTAGGCCACCACATTCGGCCTCGCTCGCGGCCGGCTACTTTCCGCGCTTACGGAAGAACTCTTCCATCATGCGAGCGGGTTCGCCCGAGTCGTACGCTTCGCGCTGAATGCGCTCCCCCGCTTCGATACAGTCGACGAACCCCGGCTCTGTCATCTCACGAAAACGCTGCTTGTCCAGACGCATCGCGACGGGCGGCTTCGCGGCGAGTTCAGTGGCGATTTCCAGCGCCTTGTCGAACACCTTGTCTTCGTCGACCAGATGATGGATGAGGCCGATGCGATGACACTCGTCCGCGTCCATCAGACGGCCCGTCAGCGTGAGCTCGATGGTGCGCGACATGCCGAGCATCGAGTTCATGATCCAGGGGCCGGTCGTGCTGGCAATGCCCGCATTGATTTCCGGCTGCCCCATGCGCACGCCTGCATGTGCGACGCGAATATCGCCGAGCAGCGCCACCTGGAACGCCGAGCCCGCGGCTGTGCCGTTCAGCGCCATGACGAGCGGCTTCGCAAGGCTGCGCAGCGCCGTGTAGTAGCGCTGCCATTCCTTGACCCACGCCACCGCGCGTTCGCCGTCGAAATCATGTGCTTCCGACAGGTCCTGGCCTGCGGAGAAAGCCCGGTTGCCCGCCCCCGTCATGATGATCGCGGCGACATCGGGGTCGTTGTTGAAGCGCTCCAACGCCTCGATGATGATTTCGCGCATCGGCGTGGTCCACGCGTTTAAACGCTCAGGACGATTGAGAGTGATGACCGCGACGCGGCCGTGATTCGAGAACAGCACGTCATTGCTCATTTGTTATCGCATCGCAATAGTTGATGGTGTAATGCAATATAGGCGCACCAAAAATAAGGTGCAAGCGGGTTTACCAGAGAGACGACAGGGGCGTCCGGCCGTTGAGGTGCCGAGGTCCGGCCAGCGGAGATTTGAGGTTCATCGCGGGAAGAAAGAAGGCCGGCGACGCTCTCTAGCGCACCCCTCTGCGGGGTTCGAGCGTGCTTAATAGTTAGTTAGCCGATCTGACGTAATCGCGTCGAAGTGCGCGGTCAAGCTTGGTTCTTCAGAGGGAAAGGCGGAACGGCGGCGCTGACACCCAACGGCGTTGCGCCGGTGGAAACGGTCACGACAGATTGCAGATCGCGGAGCGATGGAACAACAAAGGACTGCATCGAGGACAAAACCGACGCGCAGAAAAAAGCCGCAGACAAGCTGCGGCAAACAAACACACACGCCGAACGTTTGGGAACGCTGACGCCTGATGAATCGTAGCGACGTTTGCGGGGCATGAACATCGGGTGTTTTGTATGACAGCATGCGCTGAGTGCGCCAGAAGGCTTGTAGCACGTGCGTGTCGGCGCAACCGGACATTCGTCAAGTCGCGAAAAAACAACGCGAAGCGCAGGACGGGTCGCCCCATACATGGCAGGCGATGGAAGCAAACGCCGGTGGACGTCCGCGCAACAATGTAAAATCATCCCCCGATCGAACGCTGCACCCCCTATTCGCGCAGTCACTGCGATGCGCGTGTATCGCTTCGTCACCAGGCCACGCTGTGCGAACGTGCAGGACGGTTCCCGCGTGGCGTCTTCGGCTTCCAGTTCGCTCGCAAGACTGCGAACGATTCCATGTTCGGCACGAAATTGATTCGGCGCGACAACCAACGTGCTCGCACCGGATGGTAAAACGCCAGCCGGTCCAACCCATTACTTCAGGTTCAATTTGACTCCACTATCCGTCTACGTTCTCACATACAACAGCGAGCGTTATCTGGACAAGGTTCTGGCGGCCGCGAAGCGGGTCGCGGATGACCTGCTGGTCGTGGACAGCGGCAGCACCGACGCGACGCTGTCGATTGCGGCCGAACACGGCGCACGAATCGTGCATCGGCCGTTCGACAATTTTCGCGCGCAACGGCAGTTCGCCAACGGGCTTTGCCTGCACGAAACCGTGATGTTTTTCGATAGCGACGAAATTGCGAGCGACGCGTTAATCGACGAAGTACTCACCCTGAAAGCCCGCGGTTTCGATCACGAAGCGTATGCCGTCAGGCGCGACTGGGTCGTCATGGGCAAGGTCATTCACGCGCTGATGCCGATCTCGTCGCCGGACTATCCGATCCGCATCTATCGGCGCGCCACGCTGCGTTTCACCGACCATAGCGTTCACGAAACGCTGACCGGCTATGAGAACTGTGGGCGTATCGAATCGCCGGTCGTTCATCGTACGTTTGAGACCGCGAGCGAGATGAAGAGCAAGCTCGATCTGTACACGGACCTCGCCGCAACCGACCTGCTGGATAGAAGAGACCCGGCTCGCGTCCTGTGGCTCAAAAGCTGGTTCAGCCCTTTGGGCGCATTCCTGAAGTGGTACATCCGCAAAGGCAATGTCCGCGACGGTCGCATCGGTCTAACTCTTGCGCTTTACGCTTCGTCCTATACGCGACGAAAGTACCGCAAAGCGCTCGTGCAACTCAATGCAAATCGTTGAGGTGCTTTTTTCTATCGGCGCGTGAGAGCAGAATGAAAAGCCGCCGCCCACACTGAACCTTGCGATCTGCCCAGGATCGCCCACCTGCCGACCGGGAGTTTCGTATGATCGTATCGATGAATACGTATTTCGACGTTCCCGGCGGCTTGCGCACGGGCACTGTCGGGCTGACTTTGGCTCTCGCCGTTTCCACTGCGGGCGCGGCGTCGAGCTGTCCGACAGTGATCACGACGCCGGGCGGCAGCGCATTCGACATGGCCTTGCTCATTTCGGACAACGGTTCGCCGGCAGCGGCGCTCGCGAAGCTGCGCTCCGTGTTGTCGAAGCTCGGCTGGGGAAGCCGTTGCAGCATGCTCCGAGACGTGGCCGCATGCGAGGAAACGGTCGAGCTTGCGAAACGGGCAGTCGTCGCGCTCGAAGCTTGCGCCGGCTCGACGCCGCCCAGTACGGGCGCCGACAAGCCGCGTGAACAAAGCGGAGACCGGGGCCAATCCGCACGACTCGGCGAATGAAGCCGTAGCCCAGGCTACCTGGCGATTCGCGCGATGCCTGGTCGTTGTTCTACACACGCCATGCGCGACATGCGTCACTGCGATTCGTACTTCAGTCCGAAGCAGCGGCCGTACGTCGAAGCGCGGCTTCGCTGGGCGCCGCCGCAAGCGGCGAGCTATCCATATCCGCTGTTTCCACGACGACGCGTTCCAGCGCCCTGAACGGCGCGAGAAGCGCCTCGTCCGCGACGCTCGACGTAATGAGCCGCCAGTCGCGTTCGAGAGGAGTCCAGTGTTGTTGCCGCGAGCGGCCGAGTTTGTCGGCGTCGGCAAGCACGAGAACCTGCGCCGCGCGCCGGATGATGCAGTCCTTCAGATACGCTTGCTGCGCGCTGGCTTCGCACAGCCCGAATTCGGCGACCACGCCATCCGCGCCGAGAAAAGCCTTGTCGACGCTCAGACGGCTCAGCGAAAGTTCGGCAAGCGGCCCGAGCGTGCTCATGCTCGAACTGCGCAGATCGCCGCCGATCAGCGTCAGATGCACACCCGGAGCGTTCGCGAGCGTCATCACGGCAAGCAGATTATTGGTCACCACGTGAAGATCGACGCGCGAGCCGAGATGCCGCGCGAGCGCGGCGCAAGTCGTGCCGCCGTCGAGCAGCACCGTATCGCCGTCGTGCACATGCGCGGCAGCCGCCCGCGCAATCGCTTCCTTCTGCTCGCGCTGCGTCGCCTTGCGTTCCTCCAGCGACGCCTCCGGCTCATGCGAGCCGATCAGCGCGGTCGCGCCGCCATAGGTGCGCACGAGGCGGCGCTGGTTCGCAAGCGTCGTGAGATCGCGCCGGACCGTTGCCTCGGATACGCCGAGCGCGGCGCTGAGCTGTTCGACGTTGGCGTCGCCGGTCACAACGAGATCGAGAATCGCGCGATGGCGCTCAGACGCTTTCATGGCTGTCATCTGCAGTAAAGAGGCTGCCGATCTTACACCACGGCCGCCGCACCATTTGCCCTGCTTCAGCCGCGCCGCGTGGCGAGTTCGGCACCCTGGCGGAGTGCCTCGAGCAAGCTGCGCTCGTCGGCGATGCCCTTGCCCGCAATGTCGAATGCGGTGCCGTGATCGACCGATGTGCGGATCACTTCGAGGCCCACGGTCACGTTCACGCCGGCTTCGAGGCCGAGCACCTTCACCGGGCCGTGGCCCTGATCGTGATACATCGCGACCACCAGGTCGAAATCGCCGCGGCCCGCGCGGAAAAACAGCGTGTCGGCGGGCAGCGGCCCCGTCACGTCGAGCCCCCGTTCCTGCAGCACTTTCACCGCCGGCACGATTTTCTCTTCTTCCTCGCCGTAACCGAACAGGCCGTTTTCGCCGGCGTGCGGATTGATGCCGCACACGCCGATGCGCGGCTTCGCAATGCCGGCCTTGATGAGCGTCGCATTACCCCGCTCGATAGTGCGTTGCACGAGACCCGGCTCGATCTTGCGGATCGCATCGATGATGCCGATATGCGTGGTCACGTGAATCACGCGCAGTTGCGGCGCGACCAGCATCATCGACACCTCGTCCACACCCGTCAGATAAGCGAGCATTTCCGTATGGCCGGGAAACTTGTGGCCGCCCGCGTGCAGCGCTTCTTTGTTCAGCGGCGCCGTGCAGATCGCGTCGATCTGCTTCGCCTCGGCGAGTTGAACCGCGCGCGCGATGAACTGATAGGCGGCGTCGCCGGCGACTGCCGACAACTGGCCGAACGGCATGTCGGCGGGAATCAGGTCGAGGTCGATGCAGTCGATCGTGCCCGGCTCGTAGCGCGCTTCGGCCGCTTCCTTGATACGGCGGATTCTGGCGTTGCCGCCGACGATCTCGTTCGCGCGCTCCAGCCGCCGCGCGTCGCCGATCACGAGCGGACGGCACTGCTTGTAGACGATGTCGTGCGCAAGGCTTTTGACGATGATCTCCGGGCCGACGCCCGCTGCGTCGCCCATCGTGATGCCGATGACTGGAAGGTAATTGCTCATGATGTTTTGCCTGGTCCTTGATGTCTGCCTAACCTGCCCGCCTGATTGCGCCGATGCGGCGCTCAGGCTGGATCGTGTAAGCCGGTTCCCGCGACCGCCGACGTTGCCGGCGCTTCGTGCAGATAGCGCCACGCGGCGAACAGCGCGTGATCCGTGCCGAAGGCGCCCGCCTTCGTGACGATACGCAAATGCGGTTGCGACGCGCGGGCTTCGATGGGCTTGCCGATTGCCACACCCGGTTCGATCTCCGCAATCAGTTCCACACCGCTGACGCCGACGGCACTCAGCATCGCGCGCGCGGTCTCGCCGCCCGTTGCGATCAGTCCGCCAAGCGCGCCGAAATGCGGCTCGACGAGCGCCGCAAGTGCCGTGGACAGCAGCGCGCCTTCGGCCGGATCGAACGCGTCGTCGCGGCCGATGCGCAGCAACAGATCCGCGCGCGTCGCGATCACCTCGCCGATCTGTGCCCGCCACGCGGGCCAGTCAGGATGACGCTCTCCGTCGCGCAGCATCGCGGGCGGTACGGTCAGTTCCGCCATGCCCGCGCGTTCGCGCAGCATCGCACACTGCCGCTCCGACACCGCCGAGAGACTGCCCACGAGAACCAGCACCGGCGCGCTTTCATCGCGCGATTGCGGTGGGCATTGAGTCTGTGCCGCGGGTCGAGTGTCGAACAGACCAGCGAGGCCCGCGATCTCGCGCGCGAGGCCGCCTGAGCCGACCCAGAACAGCGCCTCGCTCATCTGCGTCGTGACCTGAGCGAGCGTCGATAAATCCTGCCTTGTCTCGGCGTCCACCACCAGTGCCTGCGTGCCGCTCGCTGCCACTGCTGCGATACGCGCGGCGAGCGTGTCAGCACCTTCGCGCAGCGCGTCCACCTCGAGTTGCGCGGTCGACAAGCCGGCTTCCGCCAGCATCGCGTGCAGGTCGGCGGCGCGACCGGGATTGTCGAGCTGCCAGGTGTCCGTCGATTCGAGCGGTTCGCCGTGCACGAACACGCGGCCGCCGCGCAACGTGCGGCCCGTCGCCGGGAACGCAGGCGCGACGATCGCGAGGCCGGCTAGCGGCTGCAACGCGGCGACCTCGGCCGCCCAGTTGCCGCGCAGCGTCGAGTCGATTTTCTTGTACAGACGCCGGCCCGGACCGCGCAATGTCTGCCAGGCCGCCGCGCTGCGTTGCGCGGCCTGGGCTGGCGTGAGACGGCGAGTGTCGGTGTCCGCGGCGATCACGTCGGCCGCCTGTGCGTCGAGCCCATGCGCCGGCACGTCGAGCGTCACGATGGTGCGGTGCCCGGCGCTGGCAAAGCCGATCGCGCAATCTGCGGCGCCGGACAGATCGTCGGCGATGATCAGTATGCTCATCGCGCCAGCTCTCCTGCTTCGCGGCGAAGCTGCACGCGTTTCGCGACGGCGGCAGTGAGGATCGGCGAAAGGATCGCGGTCACCACGACGCACGCGGCCACGAGCAGTGTCGCGCTTTTAGCAGCCTCTGAGTAGACCGGGTTCGCCGCGGCGATCAGCGCCGGCACAGCGGCCGCATTACCCGCCGTGTTCGCTGCCGCGACGCCAGCGACACCGGTGCCGCCCGTCAGACGATCGGCCAGATAAAGCGGAATGCCTGTGACGATCACAACCGCAATGCCGAGCCCGATGCCGAGGATGCCGGCCTGCCACACCTTGTGCAGATCGAGGCTCGCGCCGAGCGCCAGAGCGAAGAATGGAATCATCACCGGTACGGCTTTGCCGAGGAACGCGCGCATTTCGCGGTCCAGGTTACCCAGCAGCATGCCGAAAACCAGCGGCAGGATGCTGCCGACGAGCGTAGGCCACGGGAACGCCGACAGACCGGCGACGCCAAGCGTGACCATGGTCAGGAAGGGGCCGGATTCGAGCGACATGATGGTGTAGGCACCCACGTCTTCCGAGCGGCCGTATTGGCCCATCAACGCCATGTAGAGCCCGCCGTTGGTGTCGTTCATCGCCGCGACGACCGCAAGCGTCGACAGACCGGCGAAAAGTCCCGACGAAATGGGCTGTTCGCCGAGGAAACGCCCCATCACGACGCCAATTACGATCGCGGCGCCAACCTTGGTGACGAACAGCGCGCCGCCTTTTTTCAGCAGATAAGGCGTGGCTTTGACGTCGATGCTCGCGCCCATGCAGACGTAAAACACCGCGAGAATCGGCAGCGCGCCGGTGAACAACGCGTTTGTGAACGAGCCGAAGAATTTCGGCATGCCCGGCAGGAAGGTCGCGACGAGCGCGCCTAGCAGCAACGGGACGATCATCATGCCGCCGGGTACGCGTTCAATGCCGCGCTTTATGTGTATTTGGGCCATACGAGTCTCCAGTCTGATCCGACCTGATTGATTTGGTCACTGATTTGATTGAAACGATCAGATTGCAGTGTACTTCTTCCGAGAAACTTGCGCAAATCAATCATTTGTGTGATCGATGTGAGCAGGCGGCGACTGGCACGAGCGCGCGACTCGCTGCTGCGCCTCTCGCTAACCGGCAGTAACGGGCTTGCGTCAACGGCGCGAAACGGATGCTGACCACGTACACTGCCGTCAGCAACGGGCAATCCAAAAGGAGCGAGGTAAGTAATGACGAGCGCGGCGTTCTCCCTTGCAGGTTCCGACAACTGGCTAGAGGCGCGGCGCGATCCGGAGACGGGAATCGAAAGCCTGCGCGCGCATTTCAGCGGCCACGCCTACGATCCACACGACCACGACGACATGCTCATCGGCTACACCGAACAGGGTGTACAGCGCTTCCGGTGCCGCCGCTCGCTGCACACGAGCGTCCCGGGCCGGGCGATCCTGATCGAGCCAGGCGCGTTGCACGACGGCCATGCGCCGGAGGCAGGCGGATTCACCTACGCAATGCTGTATCTGCCGCAGACCTGGGTCGAACGCGCGACGCGCCGCCTGAACGTTCCCGGTCTCCAGCGGGTCGACGCGGCTTTCGCGCATACGCTCGTCGACGACAGCGGTCTAGTCGATGCCATCCGGCAAGCGTTTCTCGCGATCTACGGCAATGAAGGTCGACTAGCGCGCGACCAGACGTTAGATCGCCTGCTCAAGCGGCTCGCCGGTCACCTGGGCGATATGCCGATGGCGGATGGCGTGGCGATGTCAGCCACGATCGCCCGAGTCCGCGATTTCTTGCACGACCACATGGACGGCAACGTCGGACTCGATGAACTGGCCAGTATTGCGGGGATCGACCGGTTCCGGTTGACGCGTCTGTTTCAGCGGGCGTTCGGCACGTCGCCGCACGCGTATCTGATCCGCCTGCGCCTGCGCGCAGCGCGCAGACTGCTCGCAAACGGCCGCACACCCGCGGAGGTTGCCGCAGAAGTCGGATTCGCGGATCAAAGCCATCTTGGCCGCTGGTTTCGCCGTGCGTACCGGATGACCCCGGCCGCCTACCGGCGCATGTGCACGAACGTTCCAGACTGATTGCGCAGGCTCGCCGATCATGAGCGCCTCACCGAGGAGCAAACATGTTCGATACGAAGGTAGCGCTGATCGTGCGCGACGATCTCGCAGTCTGGCAGAAACTCAATGTAGCCGCGTTTCTCGCGACGGGTGTCGCCGCCGCGATACCGGACGCGCTGGGCGAGCCTTACGAGGATGCCGCCGGGCGCCGATATGGCCGCATGCTAGGTCAACCAATGCTGGTGTTCGCCACCAATCTTTCCGGGTTGCAAGCTGCGCATCGGCAAGCCGTCACGCGCGAACTCACGATCGTGCCCTACGTGCACGCGATGTTTTCAACCGGCCACGACGCGGCGAATCGCGAGGCTTTTCATGCGCAAGATGTGACGAACCTGGACCTCGTGGGTCTCGCGCTGCATGGGTCCAAAAAGGCCATCGACAAAACGGTGAAAGGGCTTGCATTGCACCCGTGAGTGATGTTCGCGGCGGCGGCGCAGTTGAGTCCATCCAACGCGGCTTCGAGCAAGGTAATCGCGTTGGCGTGTCGAGCGCCGCCTCGCCGTCCCGCACGTAGCGAGGCGGCATCGCCTCATAAGTACTCGACGTTGCCATCCACACTGATTGCCTGCCCCGTCACATTGCTGCCCGCCGGGGACGCGAGGAACAGTGCCATTGCCGCGATGTCGTCGACAGTCACCATGCGGCGTAGCGAGATTTTCTTCAGGTACTCTTCGCGCATCGCGTCAAACGGGATTCCAAGGGCGTCTGCACGAGCGGAGATTACGCGGTCCATCCGTTCGCCTTCCACCACGCCGGGCAGAATCGCGTTGACGCGCACATTGCTCGGTCCGAGCTCCGCAGCGAGCGATTTGACCAGCCCCACGATCGCCCATTTCGTCGACGCGTATGGCGTTCGGAACGGATACCCAAGGCGTCCCGCAACAGAAGACATCGCGATGATGCTCGCGCAGTCCGATGTCTCCTTGAGTACCGGCACCGCCTTGCGCAGGAAATAGAACTGACTGTTCAGATTGGTGGCGACAGTACTCTCCCATTGCGCGGGATCGAGTTCCTCCACGGCACCCGTAGGTCCCGCTATGCCGGCGTTATTGACGAGAACATCGAGTCCGCCGAGCTTGCGCCGCGCATCGTCGATGATCTGATCGACCTGTGCCTGCTTCGACACGTCGGCGATGCCCGCGTGCAGTTTGGGGAACCGCGACGTGGCCGCATCGATGGCGGCCTGGTTTACATCGCAGATATAAACCTCTGCTTGCGCCTCGATGAACGCTTCGGCGATCGCCAGACCAATTCCCGCAGCACCCGCTGATACGAATACCCGCAGCCCGGGCCTCGGCTTCAAAAGATCAATGATGCTCATTCGCGTGTCTCTCCGATGTTCTTGATATGGCTCGTCATGCGGCTCGTAGAGTGATTAATAACGCTGCTCACAGCGTGAGTCCTCCGGTGGCCTCTATAACCGCGCCGTTGACATAGCTTGCTTCGTCGCTCGCGAGGAACGCGTAGATGCTGGCGATTTCCTCGGGCTTGCCGAGCCGGCGCAGCGGCACCTGGTCGCGCATCTTCGTCAGCACATCTTCAGGGATCGTCTTGAGAATGGGCGTGTCGATGAAACCCGGCGCAACCGCATTGACGCGAATGCCTTTCGGACCCAGTTCGCGACTCCATGTCTTCGTGAAGCCGATCACGCCGAACTTGGCTGCGGCATAGTTCGTCTGTCCATAGTTACCGTAGACGCCCACCACGGAACTCGCGTTCAGGATGACGCCGGAACCCTGTTCGATCATGGTATCGACAACGGCCTGTGCGGTATGGAAAACGCCGCGAAGATTCACGTCGATCACGTCGTCGAATTGCTGCAGCGTCATTTTTTGCAAACGGGCGTCGCGCGTGATTCCCGCGTTGTTCACGACCACATCGATGCGCCCATATGTGCCGCGCACCTTGGCGACCACTTCATCGACTTGCGTGCGATTGGTGACATCGACGGCAAATGCGTCCGCCTTCCCGCTCGCTTCGCGACACAGGTGCGCGACCGTCGCCACCGCATCGAGATTCATGTCGCAAGCGATCACGACCGCCCCTTCGCGTGCGAACTTCAATGCCGTTGCCGCGCCGATCCCCTGCCCCGCGCCTGTAATGATTGCGACTTTTCCGTTCAGCTTCATCGTTGAATATCCTTACTGTAAAAACCAGGCTCGAACATGCCCGCTATGGTTTCATCTGTGCAGCCGGCCCCGACGACGCAAGCACACCGGCCTCGCTGCGCATTGCTCGCGCCAGCACAGGAACCAGTGCGAGACCGAGCACCCCGGCAATCAGGATCACCGTGAAACCGGCATCGCTTCGACCGGAGGATGTTTCTGCAATACCGAACAGATACGGTCCCACGAAGCCGCCAATCAACCCGATCGTGTTGACGAACGCAAGGCCGGCGGCTGCCTGAATGCCTTGCAGACGCTTCATCGCGATCGCCCAGTAAGAAGGCAGCACGCCGCCCGCGAAGAATGCGGTCACGGTGAGCAGCGCGATTCGCGCGGCGGGATTCGTCACTGCAAGGTACGCACAAGCACCGAGGATAAGCCCTGCGGTCAGGATACCGAGAAACACACAGTCGCGATCCGTGCGGCGGTGGATACGCGGAAGGACCAGCACGCCGAGCAGAAAGCCGAGACCGACGCTCGCCGACAGAAAACCTACCACGAGCGACGAATTGACATGCATCTGATGAATGATGGCGGGCGTAAAGAAATACAGTCCGACGAACGCGACCTGATTCAGAAAGTAGATGATGCCGATCAGCACCGTCGTGGGCCGTTTCAGAGCGGCAATCCAGTTCGCGGACGAATAGTCCGCGCGGCCGTGCCCGTCGATCACCGCATGCGTCTCAAGCACATCGCGCTCGGCCGCCGAGAGCCATCGTGCGTCGCGCGGCCGCTCGGGCATCTTGAAGAACAATACGATGCCGACGATCACGCTCGGAATGCCTTCGAGCATGAACATCCATTGCCAGCCGTGCAGGCCGCCGAAGCCGTCGAGTTGCATCAGCGCGCCGCCCAACGGATTGCCGAGCATCAGCGCGAGCGCCGGTGCAATGTAGATCCAGCCGACCACGACAGGCCGGTCGTGAGGCGCGAACCAGAGCGTCACCATATACATCAGCGCGGGGAAAAGGCCCGCCTCCGCAATGCCTAGCAGAACACGCAACGCGTAGAACGAGGACGTTCCCTGCACGAACATCATCGCCGTCGACAGAATGCCCCACGTCACCGCGATGCGTGCGATCCAGCGGCGCGGCCCGACCTTGTGCGCTGCGAGGTTGCTCGGAACTTCGAGCAGTGCATAGCCGAGAAAGAAAATGCCCGAGCCGAAACCGTATGCGGCGGCGCTGATGCCTACATCCGCCGCAAGCTGCAGCTTCGCGAGCGCAACGTTGGTGCGATCGAGGAAGGACATGAAGTAGATGGCGCACATCAACGGGATGAGTCTGGCCATTGCTTTGCGCGTGGCGACGCGATGCAACTGTCCGACCCGCTGATCGGCGGAAGCGGTATCCATAACGTTGTCTCCAATATTTGAAACAGATCTATTTTTTTGTTGTTGCGAGGCAGACCGGGACTCATGCGCTGATGAGTCTCGCGGCAGGTACACAGCGGCTACAGGTTGACCTGATCGGCGCCCTTGAGACCCAGCATTTTTCGCGCGTCGGCGGGCGTGGCGATTTCCAGAGACAGTTCTTCAAGAATGCGACGGATTTTGCGGACCTGTTGCGCGTTGGTCTCCGCCTTCACGCCCTTCGAGAGGTACACACTGTCTTCCAGACCCACGCGCACATTGCCGCCCATGATCGCGCTCATGGTCACGAGCGGCATCTGATGCCGGCCTGCGCCGAGCACCGAGAAGTGATAATTCTCGCGGCCGAACAGCCGGTCTGCCGTCGAACGCATCAGCAACATGTTTTCAGGGTCCGCGCCCAGACCGCCCAGAATCCCGAACACCGACTGAATGAAAAACGGCGGCTTAACGAGGCCTTGATCGACGAAATGCGCAAGGTTATAGAGGTGGCCCACGTCGTAGCATTCGAATTCGAAGCGCGTGCCGCTTTCGCCCAGTTCCAGAAGAATGTTGCGGATGTCCCTGAAGGTGTTGCGGAAGATCATGTCTTCCATTCCTTCGATGTAGTCCTTCTCCCAGCCGTAGCGCCACGATGAGATTTTTGCGGCGACCGGATGGATCGAAAAGTTCATCGAGCCCATATTGAGCGAACACATCTCGGGCTTGGCCAGTCGAGGATACGCGAGACGTTCTTCGAGCGTCATGCGCGTGCTGCCGCCTGTCGTGATGTTGATAACGGCGTCGGTCGCTTCGGCGATCGCAGGCACGAAGGCCTTGAAGATTTCCGGGCTCGGTGTCGGTCGGCCGTCAACCGGGTCGCGAGCGTGCAAGTGGATGATCGCGGCGCCCGCTCGAGCCGCCTCGATCGCCTGATCCTTGATTTGCTCCGGCGTGATTGGCAGAAACTCGGACATCGACGGGACATGCGTTGCCCCCGTGATGGCGCATGAAATGATGACCTTTCGGCTTGTGTCGCTCATTGAAATATCCTCGATTGCGGACATGATCCGACGCACCGTCGTGCGCGACCGGATCACGCGTCCGCGTTGTCCCCATTGTCTGCAGATGCCCCGACCGCTGTGCGGGCGCATCGTCTTGTGTAGTCAATCTTATTTCGATACGATCGCAGCGGTAAGGTCATTTCCGGACATGGAGATGTCCCTTGAGGACAATTTGCGGAGCTTTCTTTGGCATCGACCCGCCCATTGCTTAACGAGCGTATCTACGCGCCGTACAAAATCGCCGCGCTGGTCGAAGTCCTCGCGGAGCAAGGCATTGCGCCCGAAACCAGTCTGAAGGGAAGCGGCCTGACAGTGGACCAGCTCAACGACGCGTCCGTGATGACCTCGGTGCGTCAATATGCAGTGGTGGCCCGCAACGCGGTGCTGCTCTCGCGCGACCCGGCGACGCCGTTCAAGGTCGGCTCGCGTCTGCACCTGTCGGCGTACGGCATGTACGGCTATGCGCTGATGTCGTGCCTGTCGTTGCGCGATTACTTCCGTCTCGGCGTGAAGTACCATCGCCTTGCAACACCCACGGTGACGATCGAGTGGACGGAGTATCCGGACAAGGCTGTCTGGTCGTTTCCGGACGCGTTTGTTTCGAGCCCGTCGCGCGAACTGCGCGAGTTCATCATCGAGCAGCAGTTCACGCAGCATGTCACGCATCTGCAGGACGTCGCCGGCCATAGCTGCCCGCCGCTCAAGGCCTGTTTCTCGTACCCTGCTCCGCCGCATGCCGGCATCTATTCGCAGTACCTCGGCTGTCCGTGCTTTTTCGACGCGCCGCAATGCGAGCTCATCTACGACAGCGCGATTCTGAACCAGAAGCCGCAGCTCGCGCACAAGCTCACTGCAACGCTGTTGCAGGAAACCTGCGATCGCCTGATCGGGCAGGCGAAGACCTCTGTCGGCACGTCCGGCGAGGTGTATCAGATTCTGATGAGCACGCCGGGCGTTTTTCCAGGCATGGAGGAAGTGGCGACAAGGCTGAATCTTACGAGCCGGACCTTGCGGCGTCACCTTGAAACAGAGGGAACCTCTTTCGTGGCAATCGTCGACGACGTGCGCTGCTCGCTCGCTATCGAATATCTGCAGTCGACAAGAATGAGCACCGAAGATGTCGCGATGCTTCTAGGCTTCAGCGACGCGGCAAACTTTCGCCGCGCCTTGAAGCGGTGGACAGGAAAAGGGCCTGGCGAACTGCGGCGGTGAGCGCGTTTCCGTTGCCCGGTGCCTGCGATTGAATGACAGTACTGCGAACGTTAATGTGCCCTTCGAACGCGGACACCCGTAGCGGAAACTCGCGCGACCTGGCGGCATGAAAAGCTTGCCCGTCAGATCCGCGCGTAAATCGAAGTGCCGATTGTCAGCGTCGTCGCACTGGTCGACGCGAAACGGATCTCGTAGAGGTCGCGCCCGAAATTGCCCGGCACCTTGACCGACATGCCACCGAGCGTGTCGCTCAACGGCACGAATAGCTGGTAGCGAAGGTCTTCGTTGCCGTACAGCACGTAGCCCGGAAGCTCGTTCAGTGTCGCGAAAAACCCCGGCGGATTGCCAAGCACGACGATCGGCACGGCGCTCGGCGAATCGTTGGTCAACGTCCATTGCGTACCGACGCGTTGCTGCCACGCGCTGTCGAGCGCCGCCAGCGGTGTCATTTGCTGACCGACCGGCAACGTCAGATAGGCATAGCCCGCGCCTGGCACGACGCGCTTCATCAGATAGCGATAGTTGAACGCATTTCCCCCGCTGTCGCTGCCCGACACGACTGCGAACCGATACGAGGCCGTGTCGGTATCGCTTGCCCACCAGCCGTCGCTGCGATACCGGTATGCGCCAATCTGCGCCCAGCCTCGCGTGTGGGCGTCCCACTGGTTGATCTGCAGACTACCGTCCGCGTTGGCAAGCACCTGATACGGCGAATCCGAATTGCCGTAAATGCCCGCTCCGCTCGCAATGCCCGGCCCCGATGCAACCGGCGGTGGCGTTTTACTGATCCTCGCCGGTAGCGACGAAATCGTGCCGTCTTCTTTCAACGCCGACAGCACCAGCGTTTCAGCAATCCCGCGAGCGTCGTATCCCGCATTGCCGGTCACCAGCAGCGCGAAATGCGAGTTAGGCACAACGAAAAATTCGGTCGAATAGAACGCAGTGCCGCCGTCTTTTTCCCAGCCGAGCACGCCTGCAGCGTTGAGCGCCGGCTGTACCACGGTGTCCCAGCCAAGACCCCAGCGCCATTCGGGCGATGGGTTGATCGTCAGGCTTTTCGTCTGGTCCGCGCCCATCTCCGCGATGCCCGCCGCGGAGACGATGCGCCGTCCTTCGAACATGCCGCCGCCGTAGATCATCTGCGCGAGGTTCATCATGTCGGCGGGCGTGGAGCTTAGTCCTCCGGTCGCGTACGCATTGACGAATTCCTGGCGCTGCGTGCCGTTCACGTACGGCAGCGAGAACGATCCGCTGGAAGGCACGCTCGTCAGATAGCTGGAGTTCGTCATCTTGAGCGGCGCGAGGATCTCCGACTGGACGAAGTTCACGAAGCTCTGCCCCGTCACGGCGAGCACGACCTGCTCGACCATCGTGAAGCCGTCGTTGCAATACACGGCGAGTTCACCAGGCAAATGCTTCAGGTGCGAGTTGGCGAGTTCGGCTTGCGTGTCGGCGGCGTAGCCGGCAACCGGCTCGAACGTGAAGAGATTGCGCCCATTTGTCCCGGGCAGACCGGATGCATGCGACAGCAGATGACGCATGGTGATCTGTGCGTATTGCGGCGACAACATCGTGAAGGTCGGCAGATATTTGACGATTGGCGTGTCGAGCGTGATCAGCCCGCGATCGACGAGGATCGTCGCCGCCAGCGCCGGGAACAACTTACTGACCGAGCCGATGTTGAAGCGCGTCTGCGGCGTCGCCTTGATCTGCCCCGGCACCGATGCCAGCCCGAAAGCCTGCTGCCAGACCACCGCGTTGCCTTTGACCATCGCGACTGAAATCGCCGCCACGCCATTCGACGGATCACTGACAGCCTGCTGGATCGTCTGTTGACCAAGCGCAATGGTCTGCTGATAAGGCGTCGAATGGAGCTCGTCGTTGCCGCAGCCGGGCAGCACGGCCGCGAGCACCCCGGCGCCCGTGTAGCCGAGAAATTGCCGCCGCGCTTCGCTGGAAAGCCCCTTGTCGTTGCGGTTGCGTCTGGCCACGGCATTCCCCTTTGTTCAAGTTTTTCAGGACCTGTAACAAGCGTTTGTTAAACCGTGGCGCCGCCCGCACGGCAAAGCCATTTCCGCATCTTCGACACGATGCGAGGGCGTTTTCGCGTGCGGCACCCTACCCCAATCATAGCGGCGCAATGCGAGCGCGAGTAGCAATGTGTCGAGATGCTGCGAGGCTTTGGCTCAAGAGTGCGCTCAACGGGTTGCTGACACCTGGCCGGAATAGCCGGCTCGGCTCGCGATCGCTATGTACCGTTCGAAGGGGCCGCCTAAGCAGCCGCTTCTTCCAGCTTTTCCATCAGCATCAAGGCGTTCGGCACCGCCTCGCCAAGCGCGGTGTTGTCGAGAATACACCAGACGTCGGCTCCGGATTCCCGGGCTTCGACAATGCGCGCCGCGACCGCTTCGATGAACGGCTCGTCGTAGGCCGAATAGTAGATACGAGGCGAGCCGTGCAAACGGATGTACAAGGTGCGCGGATCGCCCACCGGTTCAGCGTCGGCGACGGGCGGTGGATGCGCGCGCACGCAGGCAACGCCGCCATCGATTAGCGTTTGCGCGGCTTCGTCGGTGAACCACGACGCATGACGCGGTTCGCAGGCAACGCGCACGTTTGTGAGGTCGCGCAGTAGCGCAAAGAAGTCACGTGCGACGGATTTATCGAATGCGAGGCTCGGTGGCAACTGTAGCAACAGACAGGCCATTTTCTCGCCCAAGGGCGCGGCTTGCGCGAGAAATGCGCTCATGGCGGCATCGGCGTCGCTCAACCTGAGTTCGTGCGAGACCGCCTTCGGAATCTTCACGGAAAACCGGAATGCTTCGGGTACGGTTTCAGCCCAGCGGGCATAGGTTTTCGGCTGATGCGGGCGATAGAACGACGAGTTGATTTCCACAGCCGGGAACAGCCGCGCATACCGCTCGAGATGGCTACCCTGCGTGGGAAATCGCGCCGCGACGTTGGATGACAGCGCCCAGCCTGCACAGCCGATAAGTATCGGCGGTGCGGTGGAACGAGTCTCGCGATGCGTCGAATGGGTCATGCGTGTAGGCGCAGCAAAGTCTGGGCCTATGAGGCGTGGTGATGCCGCTGGTTTAGCAGCTAGATGCGGGAGACCTACAAGAAAAAGGCCCGCGGGAAAGCGGGCCTTGCGAGATGCTGACGGCGGGAAGGCTGCAGGAGCAGCGTTCTTTTGGGAGACTTTTTACGTCGACGACGCTTTGGTCGGGTGTGGTCGCTTCGGTCTTTTGCGCCGGTTAATGAACCGGACGTGCTCGATCTGCACGCCGGTTGTTACCGCTTACTCCCACTCGATCGTCGCCGGCGGCTTGCCGGAGATGTCGTACACCACCCGGTTGATGCCGCGCACTTCATTGATGATGCGGTTCGACACATGACCCAGAAGCTCATGCGGCAGATGCGCCCAATGCGCGGTCATGAAGTCGAGCGTCTGCACGGCGCGCAACGCGACCACGTACTCGTAGGTGCGGCCGTCGCCCATCACGCCGACGCTCTTCACCGGCAGGAACACCGCGAACGCCTGGCTCGTCAGGTCGTACCACGACTTGCCGGTCTCCTTGTCGATGAACGTGCGCAACGTCTCGATGAAAATGGCGTCTGCGCGACGCAGCAGATCCGCGAAATCGCGCTTCACTTCGCCGAGAATCCGCACTCCCAAACCCGGGCCCGGGAACGGATGGCGATACACCATAGCCGGCGGCAGACCGAGCTTCACGCCGAGTTCGCGCACTTCGTCCTTGAACAGTTCGCGCAGCGGTTCGAGCAGCTTCAGGTTCAACGTCTCAGGCAGGCCGCCCACGTTGTGGTGGCTCTTGATAGTCTGCGTCGCCTTCTTGCCCTTGCCCGCCGATTCGATCACGTCCGGATAGATCGTGCCTTGCGCGAGCCACTTCGCATCGGTGAGCTTGCCGGCTTCCGTCTGGAACACCTCGACGAACTCCGCGCCGATGATCTTGCGCTTCGCTTCCGGGTCAGTCACGCCTTCCAGCTTGCGCAGGAACACGTCGCTTGCGTCGACATGAATCACCTTTACGCCCAGGTGATCCGCGAACGTAGCCATGACCTGCTCGGCTTCGTTCAGGCGCAAAAGGCCATGATCGACGAATACGCAGGTGAGCTGATCGCCGATCGCGCGGTGCAGCAGCGCCGCCGCCACCGACGAATCCACGCCGCCCGACAAGCCGAGAATCACATGTTCATTGCCGACCTGCTCGCGAATCTTCGCGACTGCTTCGTCGATATAGTGGCCCATTTCCCAGTCGGGCCGCGCGCCGCAAATCTGCAGCACGAAGCGCTCGAGCATCGCACGGCCTTGCACGGTGTGCGTGACTTCCGGATGCCATTGCAGGCCGTAGAAGCGGCGCGTCTCGTCGGCCATTGCGGCGATCGGGCACGATTCCGTCGACGCCATCAGCGCGAAGCCAGGCGGCATTTCGAGCACCTTGTCGCCGTGGCTCATCCACACTTTCAGCATGCCGTGACCTTCCGGCGTAGTGAAGTCGCTGATGCCGTCGAGCAGGCTCGTGTGATTGCGCGCGCGCACTTCGGCATAGCCGAACTCGCGCAGATGGCCGATGTCGACCTTGCCGCCCAGTTGCTCGGCCATGGCCTGCATGCCGTAGCAGATGCCGAGCACCGGCACGCCGAGTTCGAACACCGCTTGCGGCACGCGCGGCGTGTCCGTTTCGGTGACGGAGCTCGGGCCGCCGGACAGGATCACGCCCTTCGGCGCAAAGTCGCGGATGAACGAAGCATCGACGTCGTAGGGATGGATTTCCGAATACACGTTGGCTTCGCGAACGCGACGTGCAATCAGTTGGGTGACTTGCGAACCGAAGTCGAGGATCAGGATCTTGTCATGCATGGCAGCGGACGGAGTCAAAAGTGAGCGGATACGGAATGCCGCGCACGAAGCGCGGCGTTGAATTCAAAGCGGTCCACGCGGACATGCGGGCCCGCGGATGCGATGGCGAAACGCGATGATGAAGCCTGTGTGCGCCTAGTTCGCCACTGCTGCAGTTACCTGCCCGTGGCGCGCGCGTACGGATTGCGGTTGCTTTGGCGAATGCAGTGGCGCGCGGCGCGTCAGCCATGAAACGGGGGCCGGGGCGCATTGGGCGCATCGGCAGCGGCATTGCGGGCCTCGTCGCGAGCGACAGCAGCTTGCGCCCGTGCAGCGCGTTCGGATGCGCTCAGACCGGGCTCGTCGACCGACGGATGCAACGGCACGGTAGATGCCGAGCCGAGCGGCCGCGTGTCTGGAGCAGCAGGCACGACCGTCGCAGCAGGCATAGCCGGCTCGACGAGCGGCTCCGCGCGATACACCGGGAAGCCCGCCGTAGCAGGAACCACGGGCTCGCGCCGGCCGTCCGTGCTTGCAGAGCTTACCGTGCTTGCCGTGCTAGCTGCAGTGTTGATTGCCGCTTCGTTCGCCGCCCTGTTTGCCGCGTTTTTGGCGGCGTCTTTCGCAGCCTGCTTTTCGGCACGCTCCGCGGCATTGGCTTCAGCGACGCGCAACTTCTCGCGCCGCCGCACCGCGCCCGACAACCGCACGCCGCCCAGACCCAGCACCAGCAACACCACGCCCGTGAGCACCGCGACGATCTGCCCGAAGCCGGTCAGCGCCGGCGTATGCAAACCGAGCAGCCAGACCAGCATCAGCACGCCGGTCAACCAGTTCACGTGGCCGACAGCCCTTGCAACCGACGACGTCAGCCCGCCGTCGATCGACGCATGCAACGCGAGCCACGCGAGCCCGATCAACGCAACGCCAAACGCCTGGCCGACCAGCGCCGGCTGCGTTTGCACCAGCAGCAGCGCGTTGTACAACGAAGTCCACGGCGTCAGCAGGAACAGCAGGCCGAACGCGAGCAGCAACAACGCGTCGACGATCAGTACAGCGCGCAGCAATGGCTTCATTGGCGTTTAGTCCACGTGGTAGTTGGGCGCTTCCTTGGTGATTTGCACGTCGTGCACATGCGACTCGCGCAAGCCCGCGCCCGTGATCTGCACGAACTCGGCCTTGTCGTTCATCTCGGCAATCGTGCGGCAACCGCAGTAGCCCATGCTGGCACGCACGCCGCCGATCAGCTGGAACAGGATCGCGTTGACCGAGCCCTTGTAGGCGACGCGGCCTTCGATACCTTCCGGCACCAGCTTGTCGATGTTTGCCGAGTTGTCCTGGAAGTAGCGGTCCGCCGCGCCGTCCTTCATCGCGCCGACCGAACCCATGCCACGGTAGGACTTGTACTGGCGGCCCTGATACAGGAACACGTCGCCCGGGGCTTCTTCGGTGCCGGCGAACATGCTGCCCATCATCACGGCGTTTGCGCCCGCTGCGAGCGCCTTGCTGACGTCGCCCGAAAAACGCACGCCGCCGTCTGCGATAACCGGCACGCCGGTGCCCTTCAGCGCTTCGGACACGTTCGAGATCGCAGTGACCTGCGGAACCCCGACGCCTGCGACGATTCGCGTCGTGCAGATCGAGCCCGGGCCGATACCGACCTTCACGCCGTCTGCGCCGTATTCGACGAGCGCCTTGGCTGCCGCCGCGGTGGCGATGTTGCCGCCAATCACCTCGACGTGCGGGAAGTTCTGCTTGACCCAGCGCACGCGCTCGAGCACGCCCTTGCTATGACCGTGCGCGGTGTCGACGACGATCACATCGACGCCCGCCTGGACCAGCAGTTCGACGCGCTCTTCATTGTCCGCGCCGACGCCGACCGCCGCGCCCGCGCGCAGCTTGCCGTGTTCGTCTTTACAGGCGTCCGGGTGCTCGGTCTGCTTGGTGATGTCTTTCACCGTCATCAGGCCGCGCAGTTCGAATGCGTCGTTGATGACCAGCACACGCTCCAGACGGTGGCTGTGCATCAGCGCCTTGGCCTCGGCGAGCGAGGTGCCTTCCTTGACGGTCACGAGCCGCTCACGCGGCGTCATGATATTGCGCACCGGCTCGTCCAGACGCTCTTCGAAGCGCAGGTCGCGATTGGTGACGATGCCGATCAGCTGCGCGCCTTCCACGACTGGAAAACCGGAGATGCCATGCTGTTGCGACAGTGCAATGACGTCGCGCACTTTCATTTGCGGCGGCACCGTGATCGGATCGCGGACGACGCCCGACTCGAAGCGCTTGACCTTGGCCACTTCACGCGCCTGCTCGGCCGCCGTGAGGTTCTTGTGAATGATGCCGACGCCGCCCATTTGCGCCATGGCGATAGCGAGGCGGGCTTCGGTGACCGTGTCCATAGCTGCGGACACGAGCGGCATATTCAGGGAAATATTGCGGGTCAGCCGGGTCTTGAGGCTGGTGTCGCGCGGCAGAACATCGGAGAAGGCCGGGACGAGGAGCACGTCATCGAACGTGAGTGCTGTTTGGATCAGACGCATGGCAAATCCTATAGGCGCAAAAGCGAATTATACGCGATACCTCCCCGCTTTTCACTGCGCGAACAGCAGCTTAGCGATTTTCGGGTGCTTTTTTTCGTGGCTTCGCGCCCGCTATTTCGCTTCGTCTTTCGCCTCGGGTTCGATCGCGTTTCGTTTGCTCGCCTCGAATGCAGAATCAAACAAGACGCGCGCGGCGCCCAACGGCTAATCTGCGCACCATCCCGGTTTTCTTGCAGGAGCAGTCGATGCAGCGCGGTGTCGCATATGGAGTGATAGCTGGAGCCTTGTGGGGCATGGTTTTTCTGGTCCCGCGGGTGCTGCCGGACTTTTCACCGCTTCTGCTGTCCGCCGGCCGGTACACCATGTACGGCGTCGTCTCGCTGGCAGCGGCGCTGCCAATGGCGCGCTCGCTCGTCAAACGCCTGACTCGCGAGGACCTGGTCGCGCTCGTCAAGCTCGCGCTGGCCGGCAATCTGCTGTATTACCTGCTGCTGACTGCCGCTGTGCATCTGGTCGGCATTGCGCCCGCGTCGCTGATCGTCGGCGTGCTGCCCGTCACGGTGACGCTCATGGGCCGCGGCGACCACGGCGCAGTGCCGCTCTCCCGCCTCGGCTGGCCGCTCGCGATGGTGATGGCCGGCATCGCCTGCATCAATATCGACGTCTTTACGGTCGCCGAAGGCACGCCGGTCAGCGTTCTCACCAAAATGCTCGGCCTCGCCTGCGCGGTCGGCGCGCTCGGCTGCTGGACATGGTTCGCGGTCGAAAACGCGCGCTACCTTCAGCGTCAGACGCGTTTCACCGGCAACGAGTGGTCAGTGTTGTGGGGCGTGGTGACGGGCATGCTAGGCGCCGCGCTCTGGCTCGCGGCCGCCGCGCTGCCACCGGGCGGCCCGCAAGGCGAACTTGCGTCAGGCCGCTGGCACAGCTTCTGGATGCTCAACCTCGGTCTGGCGATTGGCGCGTCGTGGCTCGGCAACGGGCTGTGGAACGCGGCGTCAAAGCGGCTGCCCCTCACGCTTTCCGGCCAGCTGATCGTATTCGAAACGCTGTTCGCGCTGCTCTACGCGTTTATTTACGACGAAAGGCTGCCGCGGCCGCTGGAGATCGCCGCGATCCTGTTACTGGTGGCAGGTGTGTGCTGGTCGGTGCGTCAACATGCGGATGACGATTCCGGGAGCGCCACGCCCATCGGAAAAAAGGCGCACGGTTCGGCGCCTTGAAGCGGGCGGTGCGTCTGCGGTCCGGCGCCTACCGCGAATCCTTGTTCTGCCACCGGCGGCCCTCAATGGAGCCCGCCTTCCGGGTTTTTTCGACGCGGCGTTGACGAGAAACCTTCGGGTCCACCAGCAGCGGCCGGTAGATCTCGACGCGGTCGTGATCGGCTAGCGCCATATCGAGTGGCTTGAGCTTGCCGAACACACCGACCTTCTGCGTGCTCAGATCGATCTGAGGATAACGCTGCAAAATGCCGCTCGCCTCGATGGCCTGCATGAGTGTGGCGCCCGCGGGCAGTTCGACGTCGATCAGCACCTGCTCGGTGGCGAGCGCATAACAGACCTGAACGGACAGACGTTCGCTCATGCCTTGCCGTAGCGCTGACCGGCGCGCTTCACGAACGATTCGACGAAAGTATTGGCGATATGATTGAACACCGGCCCAATGATCTTCTCGAGAATGATGTTGGTGAACTCGTAGTGCAACGCGAATTCGATCTTGCAGGCGTCCGCGCGCAACGGCGTGAAGCGCCAGAAACCGGTGAATTTGCGAAACGGGCCGTCAGCGAACTCCATGTCGATACGCGTTGGCCGCTCCATGCTGTTGCGCGTGGCAAAGTGTTGCTTGATACCCTTGAAGTTGATGTCGATCTTCGCCTCCATGCTGGTGTCGTCCCGGTGGCGGACCTCCACTCCTCCGCACCAGGGCAGGAAGTTGGGGTAATCGTCGACGTCGGTGACGAGGTCGAACATCTGTTCCGCCGAATGGCGGATCAACACGGTTTTTTGGACATCTGCCATAAATTGAACAGCGCGCGGCGAGGGTGGACGAGCGCGGCGGGCTTTCCTTGCCCCGCTTTGCTAAAATCGTGATTTTAAACGAGTTGGGCACTTTCCATTCATGAGCATTATCGACAACAGAAAAGCCTTCTACGACTATTCGGTCGAAGAACGCTACGAAGCAGGGCTCGTGCTCGAAGGATGGGAGGTCAAGGCCTTGCGCGCCGGCCGTGGCCAGATCAAGGAAGGTTACGTCGTGATTCGTAACAACGAACTGTTCCTGATCGGCACGCACATCAGCCCGCTGCCCGAAGCCTCGACCCACATCACGCCCGATCCGGTCCGCACACGCAAACTTCTCCTGCATAGCGAGGAAATCAGCAAACTGATCGGCAAGGTCGAGCAGCGCGGCTATACGCTCGTGCCGCTGAACTTCCATTACAAGGGCGGCCGCGTCAAATGCGAAATCGGTCTAGCCAAGGGCAAGAAGCAGCACGACAAACGCGAAACCGAGAAAAAGCGCGATTGGGAGCGCGAGAAAGCGCGTTTGATGCGCTCGCCGAGCTGAGCTCTTGGGCGATCTGCGTCGTTCGCTTTACGCGACGCGAAAGAACTATCGCGCGGATATGCCGCACCTTGCCCAAGGCCGCCGCATCTTTTTTCACCTGATCTAACAAAAATGGCCCGCACTGATGCGGGCCATTGTTTTTCCTGCGCCATTATCGGAAGGCGCTCACGACCGACTCGCCCGTGCCTCGCTCGGCCCGCTCAGCGCGCGTCCGCGACGCCCTTGCCTTTATTCACGATGGCGAGCGCCGACGCGATCATCGAACTCATGTCCGACAGATTGCCCGGCACGATCAGTGTAGTGCCCTGCTTTGCCAGATTGCCGAACGCGTTCACGTATTGCTCGGCGACTTTCAGATTCACCGCCTCCATGCCGCCGTTCGACTGAATCGCAGCGGCAATCTTCTGGATGGCCTGCGAATTTGCGTCCGCGACGGCAAGAATCGCCGCGGCCTGACCTTGCGCCTGGTTGATCGCCGCCTGCCGCTCGCCTTCCGATTTCTGGATCGCCGCTTCGCGTCCGCCCGACGCGATATTGATCTGCTCCTGCTTGCGCCCTTCGGACGCCGCGATCAACGCGCGCTTCTCACGCTCGGCGGTGATCTGCGCCTGCATCGCGTGAAGAATTTCCTTTGGCGGCGTCAGATCTTTGATCTCGTAGCGTAAGACCTTGACGCCCCAGTTCGCCGCGGCTTCATCGAGGGCGGAAACGATGCTGTGATTGATGAAATCGCGCTCTTCGAAAGTCTTGTCGAGTTCGAGCTTGCCGATCACCGAGCGCAGCGTGGTCTGCGATAACTGCGTGATCGCAAACACGAAGTTGCTTGACCCGTACGACGCCTTCATTGGATCCGTGACCTGGAAGTACAGCACGCCATCTACCTGCAACTGCGTATTGTCGCGCGTGATACAGACCTGGCTCGGCACTTCAAGCGGGATCTCCTTGAGAATGTGCTTGTACGCGATCCGGTCGACGAAAGGGAACACGAAGCTCAAACCCGGCGTCAACGTGCTGTGATAGCGGCCAAGGCGCTCGAGCACCCACGCGTGCTGCTGCGGCACGATCTTGATGGTCTGCGCCGCCAGCACGATCACAATGACCAGGAACACCGCCCCGATAATGGTCGAATCCATATCTGCACTCCAGAACCGTTAGTTGGTTTAATTAATCGCCGCGAGCCTACCGACCAATATCACAGATGCGCCGCATTGGACCGTGCGTGCTGCGCCGCGGCCACCACGAGGCAACTACCGCGCAACTCTTTGATCTCGTAAATGCGCGCATCGTCCGGCTCTCCGGGCGCGAGTTCGACGTCCCATTCCGCGCCGCGATAGCTCACTCGCGCACGACGCTCGTGCCATGCCGGCACGTTCACCGTCTGACCGATGTCTAGATTGACGTCCGGATTCCTGGATGCCTCCTTGCGCGTCCTGCGGCCGAAACGCGAACGCCTCAGCACGAGCACCGCGGCGAGCGCCACGATCGCGGCGACGGCGAACTGCATGTCTGCTGCAGCGCCCGCGATATGCGCAATGGCCGCAGCGACGCAACCGAGCGCGATCATCAGCAAATAGAAAGTGCCGCTGAGCAACTCCAGCACGACCAGCACACCGGCCCCGACCCACCAGAACAGTCCACCTGGCGCCACTTCGACCTCCACAAAGCAAAACACCCCGGATCTACCGGGGTGTTTATAGCACGAAGCGGATGCGGATTACCGGCATCGAACGTGCGGTTGAGCCTACCTTTGATGCGCCTTCGCTATGCGTTTGATCTGCCGCGCCTTTCGTCATGCGTGCCGCTTACGACGCGGCACGCGCAACGCTCACTTCGTCGACGTTTTTGCCAGCTGCTGCCAGGTCTCGATGATCGTGTCCGGGTTCAGCGAGATCGACTTGATGCCTTCGTCCGTCAGCCATTGAGCAAAGTCGGGGTGATCCGAAGGACCCTGACCGCAGATACCGACGTACTTGTCGAGGCGCAGGCAAGTTTCGATCGCGCGCTTGAGCATGAACTTGACCGCCGGGTCGCGCTCGTCGAAATCGACGGCCAGCAACTCCATACCGGAGTCGCGGTCGAGGCCGAGCGTGAGTTGCGTCAGGTCGTTCGAGCCGATCGAGAAACCGTCGAAGAACTGGAGAAATTCCTCCGCCAGAATCGCGTTCGACGGCACTTCGCACATCATGATGAGACGCAGGCCATTCTCGCCGCGCTTCAGACCGAACTTTTCGAGCAGCCCGACCACGCGCTCGGCCTGCTTGAGCGTACGCACGAACGGCACCATGATCTCGACGTTGTCGAGGCCCATCTCTTCACGCACCTTCTTCAGCGCGATGCATTCCATCTGGAACGCTTCGGCGAAGTCTTCAGCGATGTAGCGCGACGCGCCGCGGAAGCCCAGCATCGGATTTTCTTCGTCCGGCTCGTAACGCGAACCGCCGATCAGCTTCTTGTACTCGTTCGACTTGAAGTCCGACAGACGCACGATCACGGGCTTCGGATAGAACGCTGCAGCGATCGTCGCGATACCCTCGGTCAGCTTGTCGACGTAGAACGCGCGCGGCGACGCATGACCGCGAGCAACGCTTTCCACGGCCTTCTTCAGGTCCTGATCGATGTTCGGGTACTCGAGAATCGCCTTCGGATGAACGCCGATGTTGTTGTTGATGATGAACTCGAGCCGCGCGAGACCGACACCGGCATTCGGCAGTTGCGAGAAGTCGAAAGCCAGTTGCGGGTTGCCGACGTTCATCATGATCTTCACCGGAATCGGCGGCAGGTCGCCGCGCTGCACTTCGGTGATTTCGGTTTCGAGCAGACCGTCGTAGATCTTGCCTTCGTCGCCTTCAGCACACGAGACGGTGACGAGCGAGCCCTCCTTCAGCACGTCGGTCGCGTCGCCGCAGCCCACCACGGCCGGCACGCCCAGTTCGCGCGCGATAATCGCCGCGTGGCAGGTGCGCCCGCCCCGGTTCGTAACGATCGCGGATGCGCGCTTCATCACCGGCTCCCAGTTCGGGTCGGTCATGTCGGCGACCAGCACGTCGCCCGGCTGCACACGGTCCATTTCCGACGGATCGTGAATCACGCGCACCGGACCCGCGCCGATCTTCTGGCCGATCGCCCGGCCGGTGGCCAGCACGTTCGATTGTCCCTTCAGCTTGAAGCGCTGCTCCGCCTTGCCGGTCGCCTGGCTCTTCACCGTTTCGGGACGTGCCTGCAGGATGAAGATCTTGCCGTCGCGGCCGTCTTTGCCCCACTCGATGTCCATTGGACGCTCGTAGTGCTTTTCGATGATGACCGCGTACTTGGCGAGCTCGATCACGTCTTCGTCAGTAATCGAGAAGCGGTTGCGCTGTTCGTGCGGCACGTCGACAGTCTTCACGCGGCCTTCTTCGCCGGCCTTCGTGAATTCCATCTTGATCAGCTTCGAGCCGATGGAACGGCGGATGATCGGATATTTGCCTTGCGCGAGCGTGGTCTTGTAGACGTAGAACTCGTCCGGATTCACCGCACCTTGCACGACGGTTTCGCCCAGACCATAGCTCGACGTGATGAAGACCGCGTCTTTGAAGCCGGACTCGGTATCGAGCGTGAACATCACGCCGGCCGCGCCGACGTCCGAGCGCACCATACGCTGGACACCAGCCGACAACGCGACTTCAGCGTGCGTGAAGCCCTTGTGTACGCGATAGGAAATAGCGCGGTCGTTGTACAGCGACGCGAACACGTGCTTCATGCGATCGAGCACTTCTTCGATGCCGACCACGTTGAGGTAGCTTTCCTGCTGACCCGCGAACGACGCGTCCGGCAAGTCTTCCGCCGTTGCCGACGAACGCACGGCAAAGGAAAGCTCTTCAGGCGAGCTGTTTTGCAAGGTCTCGAAACCTGCGCGGATGTCAGCCTCGAGTTGCGGCTGCAACGGCGCTTCGACGATCCATTGACGGATCTCCTTGCCCGCTTCGGCGAGCGCCTTCACGTCGTCGACGTCGAGCGTCTCGAGACGTTTGGCGATGCGTTCGGTCAGGTTGTTGTGATGCAGGAAGTCGCGGAAAGCCAGCGCCGTCGTGGCGAAACCGGTCGGCACGCGCACGCCTGCTTCAGCGAGCTGACTGATCATCTCGCCTAGCGACGCGTTCTTGCCGCCGACAATCTCCACATCGGTCATCCGCAACTGCTCGAACGGAACTACATATGCCCTATCCTTTGCGACGGTAACTGCGTTAGTCATACAAGCCCCTAAGTGTGAAAGAAATTCACGGCTGTGCAAGTGGGCTCGAACGCGAGACGCCCATTGGAAGCGTGACCTCGCGTCTTGCACAACCTGTTGGAGAAGCAATCGTTCACGGAGCTTGCGGCGCTTGCGCACGGCGCCGATGCAACGCGCTTGTGCACTGCATCGCGCCGGCAACGAAGCCAGCGAAGCCAACCAGGGCGACGAAGAGCGCGAATGCCCGGATTTAGCGATCGATGCGCCGCGTTCCGTGACGTTTGACGTCCGATAGCGGAGCGTTGAACGACCGTTCGCGGCGAGTTAGGCGCCAATCGCCTGCAATTGCTTATCCAACAGGTTGCCGCTATTCTACCGTGCCGACTCTCGAAATGTGACTGTCGGACGAGAATTGCGCCTCCAACCGCGCCCAGACCGCCTGCGCGGCTCTTTCAACCTTTTTCGAAGAGTCTGCAGGTGCGTCCCGGCGCAGTGGCGGCGCCCACGGCGCGTTGTTTGACGCCGCTGCTTTGCGGTCAGCCACCGCGCAGCGAAATCAACGCAGCGATGTTCCATTCGAGCGCTTTTTGCCGCTCACGTTCCCTGCCCCACTGATGCCGCCCACCGTATTCATCGTCTCCGACGGTACCGGGATCACTGCCGAAACCTTCGCGCATTCGATCCTCTCCCAGTTCGACCAGAAATTCCGCCTGGTTCGCGTGCCTTTCGTCGACTCGACTGAAAAAGCCTACGCCACGCTCGAAAAGATCAACGAAGCGATCCAGCAGGACGGCCGCCGTCCCATCGTGTTCACGACGCTTGTAGACAGCGCATCGAATCAGATCGTCAAGGGCTCCAATGCGCTCGTGCTTGACATGTTCCAGACGTTCGTCGAGCCGCTGGAGCAGGAACTGGAACTGAAGTCGAGCCACGCGATGGGGCGCGGCCACCAGAACGCGGACACTGAGGAATATAAGAACCGGATCGAGGCGATCAACTTCTCGCTTGCGCACGACGACGGCCAGTCAAACCGCAATCTCGCCGATGCGGACGTGATACTGGTTGGCGTGTCGCGCAGCGGCAAAACGCCGACGAGCCTGTATCTGGCCATGCAGTACGGCGTGAAAGCGGCCAACTATCCGCTGATTCCAGAAGATTTCGAGCGAGGCAAGCTGCCTACGCCGTTATTGGCGCATCGGCAGAAAATGTTTGGATTGTCGATCGATCCTCAGCGGTTATCGGAGATCCGTAACGAGCGCCGGCCGGGCAGCAAGTACGCCGCGCCGGAGAATTGCCGTTACGAGATCAACGAAGCCGAGGCGATGATGCGTCGCGAAGGGATCAAGTGGCTGTCGTCGACGCACAAGTCGATCGAAGAGATCGCGACCACGATCCTGCAGGAGATCAAGCTGGATCGTCCGTCTTATTGAGCGGGGAAACGTGCAGACGAACGCGCGTCGCCGAGCATGTTCGCGGCGCGCTGTTGTCTGCACTGCTCGAAGACGCATACAGCGGCCGCGGCCGCGACATTGAGCGACTCCATGCCGCCCGGCTGAGGAATCGTCACCCGCAATGAGACGGCCTCGCGCCACATCTGCGATACGCCGGCTCCTTCGTTGCCGAACACCCACGCAAGTTGTCCGCTCAGGTCACAATCGTAGATCGCCGCCGCGCCGTGCGAGTCGGTAATCACGACAGGCACCGCGAGGCGATCTATCAACGTCTGCGCTTCGACGTCTTCGTAGATCTGCAGCAGGAAGTGTGCGCCCATGCCGGAGCGCAACACCTTGGATGACCACGCGTAGGCGGTGCCCGGCGCGCAGAACACGTGCTGGATACCCGCCGCGGCTGCGCTGCGCAAGATCGAGCCGACGTTGCCTGCGTCCTGCACGCCGTCGAGCACGACGCATGTCTGCGCGACCTTCTCCGGCAGCGGCATGGCGAGCTTTTCCACGAGCAGCAGAATCCCGACGCCGTGCACGACATTCGACAACTGTCCGAAGAGCGAGTCCGGCAACGTGACGATGCGCTGTTCGTCGATGCGCGAAACGATCGCCTGAGCTTCGTCGTGACGCAGTGCGCCGTCGGTGACGACGCACATTTCCGGCTGCCCGGCTACATCGAGATAAGCGCTCGCGAGATGGAAACCTTCCAGCAGCGCATGGCCGCTGCGGCGCTGTTGATGCGTCGAACCGGCGAGCGCCTTCAGGCGTTTATAGAGCGGATTGTCCCGCGAGGTGATGGCTTTCACAGGCAGCGAAGACGGTGAGGGTAAGGAAAAAGTTAGCCGGGGTAAAGTGTTACGCTGGATGCCATCCCGCACCGGGTGTAGATCGAGCCGCCCGCCACGTCCGCGCGATATTCACGCGCCGCTGTGTTCGCCGAATGCGTCGCGGTCGAGCATTGCGTCGTCCAGCATGCCGTTCGCCAGCATATCCGGCACGACGATGACTTCGCCCGCGGGCAGCGGCACGCCAGTGCCGAATCGCAAATGGGCCTCGCGCACGGGCGCGAACGAGCGCCGGTGATGTTCGCAGGGACCATGTTCCCGCAACGCCGCAAGGTGTTGCGGCGTGCCGTAGCCCGCATGCGCATTGAAGCCGTAAAGGGGATACGTCTGGTGCAGTTCCAGCAGCATCCGGTCGCGGGTGACCTTGGCAAGAATCGACGCCGCCGAAATGCTTTTCACGAGCGCGTCGCCACCAATCACGGCTTCGCTACGCACGCTCAATGTGGGACAGCGATTACCGTCGATCTTCACCAGCGTGGGCGTGACGGACAGCCCTTCCACCGCGCGCTTCATCGCCAGCATGGTTGCGTGGAGGATGTTCAGCGAATCGATTTCTTCGACGGTTGCCGATGCAATGCAGTACGCAAGCGCGCGGTCGACGATTTTGTCGTACAGCTCGTCACGCTTCTTGGCACTCAGCGCTTTGGAATCGTCGAGGCCGCGAATCATCGGCTTCGACGGATCGAAAATCACCGCCGCAGCCACGACCGGACCGGCCAGCGGTCCGCGCCCTGCTTCGTCGACGCCGCAAATAATGTCGTCGGGCGTCTCGAAGTTCAAGCCGACCTGCCGGCCGGCCGATCCCGCCGCGCCTGCGACGGCCGCGGTCTTGCGGCGTGGCGCGGGTGCGTCGGTGCGTCCGCTGGTGCGTCCGTTCTTCACGGCCGCGCCTTGCGTTTTTCGACAACGCTCGCGACGACTTCCGCCGCACGCTGCGCAGTGTTCTGCTTCAGCACGTGGTGCATCTCCGTGAAGATTTCCGTCAGCGTGCGCCGGTTGGCTTCATCGCGCAACTGTTTCAGCGTGGCTTCGGCCAGCGCTTGCGGCGTCGCGAAATGCTGGAGAATTTCCGGTACCACGAAGCGCCCCGCCAGAATGTTCGGCAAACCGACATACGGCAGATAGCCCTGCCGGCGCATGATCTGGCCGGTCAGCCAGGGCACCTTGTACGAGATGACCATCGGTTTTTTCAGCAGCGCCGCCTCGAGCGTGACGGTGCCGCTTTTCACGAGGATCGCGTCGGCGGCCGTCATGGCGAGTTGCGACTGGCCGTCGGTAATGGTCAGCGCGAGGCCGGGGTGCGAGTCGACCAGCGGGCGCAGCATCTCTCGCAGCGCAGGCGTCGCCGCCGGCATCACGAAGCGAAGACCGGGCTCCTGATGCTGCATCATTTCCATCGCCGCGAAGAACGTCGGCCCGATCAGGTCGATCTCCGAGCGGCGGCTACCGGGCAACACCGCGATGACAGGACCGCTTTCCGCAATACCCAGCGTCCGGCGCGCGCCGAGCGTGTCGGGTTCGAGCGGAATTTCGTCGGCAAGCGGATGACCCACGTACGAAGCCGCGACGCCCGCTTTTTCAAGCAGCGCCGTTTCGAACGGGAACACGCACAACATATGGTCGACGGCCTTCGCGATCTTTTTGATGCGGCCACCGCGCCACGCCCAGATCGACGGGCAAACGAAGTGAATCGTCGGAATGCCCGCCTCGCGCAACGGATGCTCGAGCCCGAAGTTGAAGTCGGGCGCGTCGACGCCCACGAACACCGCGGGCGGCTCGGCCAGCAGTTGGCGCTTCAGGTCGTTGCGAACACGCAGGATTTCGGGAATGTGCCGCAGCGCTTCGACATAGCCGCGCACGGACAGCTTTTCCATTGGCCAGTGCGCGTCGAAACCCGTGGCGATCATGCGCGGGCCGCCGATTCCGTAATAGTGCGTGGCGGCGGGCAGGCGGCTCGCGAGGCCGTTCAGCAGCGACGACGCCAGCAGGTCGCCGGACGGCTCGCCGGCCACCATCGCGATGCGTAGCGGACTGGGTTGCAATGCCATCGCTTAGCGGATGATGCCGCGCTGCGACGCTTCGACAAATGCCAGCAGCGTTCGCACCGGCTCGTCGCCGTCGCCGCCAGCCGACGCCAGTTCACGCAACTGCACTTTCGCTTCTTCGAGCGACAGGCCGTTCTTGTACAGCAGGCGATACGCGGAGCGCAGCGCCGAAATTGCGTCCGGCGAAAAACCGCGGCGGCGCAGACCTTCGACGTTGATGCCGTGCGGCTCGGCCTTGTTGCCGGCCGCGATCACGAACGGCGGAATGTCCTGCACGAGCGCCGAAGCGCCGCCCAACATGGAATGAGCGCCGATGCGCACGAACTGATGCACGCCCGACATGCCCCCGACGATCGCATGGTCGCCGATCGTCACGTGGCCCGCCATTTGTGCGTTGCTCGACAGAATCACATTGTTGCCGACGTGGCAGTCGTGCCCGATGTGCACGTACGCCATGATCCAGTTGTCGTCGCCGAGCGTGGTCACGCCCGCGTCCTGCACCGTGCCGGTGTGGATCGTGGTGAACTCGCGGATCGTGTTCCGGTTGCCGATTTCGAGCCGGGTGGGCTCGTCTTTGTACTTCATGTCCTGCGGACGGCCGCCGACCGATGCATAGTGGCCGATCCGGTTGTCTTCGCCGATCGTGGTGTGGCCTTCGATCACGCTATGCGAACCGACGGTGGTCCGGGCGCCGATCGTCACGTGGGCGCCAATTACTGCATACGGTCCGACTTCGACGGATTCGTCGAGTTGCGCGCCCGGTTCGACGATCGCAGTGGGATGAATCCTGCTCATGCGTCCTCGCTTCTGATTCTGTTGCGTTGTCTGGATGGGCTGGGTCGAGCCGGCTGCGTCATGAGGCGCCGGCTGCCCGAACATTGACTCAGGCGTCCTTGTCCGTGTGACGCACCGCGCACATCAGGTCTGCTTCTGCCGCCACCGCGCCATCCACTTCGGCACGCGCCTTGAACTTCCAGATGCCGCGCATATGCCGCTCGAACGTGCAGTTCAGGATGAGCTGATCGCCGGGCTCCACGACGCGCTTGAAGCGCGCGTTGTCGATACCGACGAACAGGTACAACGTGTTCGACGGATCGCTCGGCTCTTCCGAGAACGTGAGGAGCGCTGCCGTTTGTGCGAGCGCTTCGAGGATCAGCACGCCGGGCATGACGGGACGCGTCGGGAAGTGCCCCTGGAAATACGGCTCATTGATCGACACGTTCTTCAACGCTTTGATGCTCTTGTGCGGCTCGAGTTCGAGCACCCGGTCGACCAGCAGGATCGGGTAACGATGTGGCAGCAGCGTGAGAATCTTATGAATGTCGAGATTGATTTTTTCGGTGCTCATGGTGTTTCTGCTCACGCATTGACTGCGCGATGATGACTGCGGATGCTGGTGCAGGTGGGTTGGTAACGCGTGCTGCCGGCGCTCGCCGTGACCTGATTGCCGTGCCACCGGGTCACGGCAACCGTCTTCGCTTCCTGATATTCGCCCGCCATTTTACGCGGTACTGGCGGGCCGCCCAGAAATCTAGCTTTTGTCGCTCTGTGAATTGCCCGTCGCGCCCGATGCCAAAGATGCTGGCGTGTTGGCCGGCTTCGCGTTCGGCCGGTCAGCCGAGGCAGTTTCCAGCGCCTTGATACGGTCGCGCAGCTTGTCGATATTGCGCAGCAAAGCCGCGCTTTTGTTCCAGTCAGCGTGGTTCACGGCCGGGAATGCGCTCGTGTACATGCCGGGCTTGAGCAGCGACTTCGACACGCCGGACTTCGCGGTGACGATGACATAATCGGCGAGCGTCACGTGCCCGGCAATCCCGACCGCACCGCCGATCATGCAATGACGGCCAATCGTGGTGCTGCCCGCGATACCCGCGCAACCGGCGATCACCGTGTAGGCGCCGACCTTGCAGTTGTGGCCGATCTGCACGAGGTTGTCGATCTTCACGCACTCTTCAATGATCGTATCGGCCATTGCGCCTCGATCGATCGTGGTGTTCGCGCCAATTTCGACATCCGCTGCAATCGATACACCGCCAACTTGCGGAATTTTCACCCAGCTACCGGTACGCGCTTCGCCTTCGCCGACGAAATCCGGCGCGAATCCGAAACCGTCGGAGCCGATTACCGCGCCCGCGTGCACGATCACGCGCTCGGCGAGCTTACAGCCGTGATACACGGCCACATTCGGATACAGATGCGAACCCGCGCCGATGCGAGTGCCGCGCCCAATGACGACGTTCGCATCGAGCCGCACGTTTTCGCCGATGACAGCGCCGGCTTCGACCGTAACGTGCGGTCCGATCACTGCGCTCGCAGCGATCTGCGCAGACGGGTCGATCGTCGCGCTCGGATGAATGCCGGGCGCGACTTTTGGCGTAGCAAGGTCGATGAAGGTTTGCGCGACGCGCGCGAAGTAAGCGTACGGATTCGGCGTGACGATGAAGTTACGGGCGCTGCGGGACGTGAGCTTCGCCAGGTCGTCGGCATTGATCAACACGGCGCCAGCCTGGGTCGTTTCCACTTGCGACAGGTACTTGGGGTTGGCGAGGAACGCCAGCTGGTCCGGACCTGCCTGGTCGAGCGGCGCGAGGCTGCCGACGCGCTGCGAACCGTCTCCTACTACTTCACCGCCGAACCGTTGGACGATGTCCTCGAGCGTAAATGCCATGCCTGTCCTGTCTCCTGCTGTTCAGTGCGTCTTGTCAGAGTCACCGGTGGGAGCCCCGCCCCGGCTCGCCTTCCGCAGTTCAAGCGCGGCGGCGTACTTCGGTTCGCGTAAAGCTGATCTGCAGCCCACCAGACGGCGAGCGTCGTGCGCGGCGTTTGCATTCAACGCCTGGGACTAGGCCGCCCTTCAACCGCCGCTTGCAACGCTCCTGCCTGTGCTCCTAGTTGCCCGAGGCCGCGAGGGCCTTGAGCACCTGATCCGTGATGTCGATGCGCGGGCTCACATACACCGCTTCCTGAACGATCAGGTCGTAATGCTGCGCCTCGGCGATCTGCTTGATCACCTTGTTCGCGCGGTCCAGCACCGCCGCCAGTTCTTCATTGCGGCGCTGATTCAGGTCCTCGCGAAACTCGCGTTGCTTGCGCTGAAAGTCCGTGTCGAGTTGTGACAGATCGCGCTGCTTTTGCGCGCGATCCGCCGACGACATCGACGCACCGCTCTTGTCGAGCGAATCGGACATCGACTTCAGCTTCTGGGCCATGTCCGCGAGGTCCTTGTCGCGCTTCGCGAACTCGGCCTCGAGCTTGACCTGGGCCGCCTTTGCCGCAGCGGATTCCCGCAGAATCCGGTCCGAATTCACCGCGGCAATCCTGGCTTCCTGCGCGTGCGCTACTCCGACGCCCAGCGTCATTGCCAGCGCCAGCGCGCAAGCCACACGTTTCGAAAACATACCGGTTAGCAAAGTGATCCTCTCGATACTGTTGTTTGGCGAGCTGTCCGCAACGCGGATCAGAACGCCGTTCCGATCTGGAACTGGAACTTCTGATACTGGTCGCCCGTATGCTTGGTAAGAGGGAAGCCCAGGCTCAGCTTGAGCGGTCCGATCGGCGAAATCCATGCGAGGCCGACACCGTAGCCGTAACGCAGACCGTTAGCGCCATTCGATGTGGCGGCAGTGCTCGCGTCCGCCCACACGTTACCCGCATCGAGGAACGTGAACACGCGCAGGGTTCGATCATAGCCGGTGCCCGGCAACGGGAACGTCAACTCGATATTGCCGACGAGCAGCTTCGAGCCGCCGATCGGGTCGCCCGTGGTGGCGTCGCGAGGACCAAGCGAACTCGGCTCGTAGCCGCGGACCGAACCGATACCGCCCGCGTAGTAGTTCTTGAAAATCGGGTACGGCTTGCCGCCCATGCCCTTGCCGTAGCCGCCCTGGAAGTTGAAACCCAGCACGAAGCCACGCGAGAACGAGTAATAGTACTGCGCGTTGATGTCGGCCTTGTAATACTGGGTGCCACCGATCGGCGTGCCGTATTCGGCGTTGGCCTGCGTGAAGTAACCACGGCTCGGTACCAGCGCGCTATCGCGCGCATCGCGCGACCAGCCGACAGTAAGCGGCACGTTGTTCGATACGCGGCCGAAGTCCTGAACGTATTGCTTATACGACGCAGGCGTGTTCGCGTCGACGTCCAGCTGGTTCTGCTCGAGACCCGCGCCGAAGTACACCGTATCCACTTCGGAGAACGGAATACCGAACTTCAGGTCGCCACCAATCGTAACGATCTTGAAGCTCGAGTCGGTCGAGTAATACAGCGGCTGATACGTACGGTAATAGACGTCGGTAATACGCTTGATGCCGTCGACCGTGAAGTACGGATCGACCTGCGTAACCGTCAACGTCCGGTAGGTTTTCGCGGTATTGACGTTCACCGCGAGGCTCGTACCCGAACCGAACACGTTGTCTTGCGAGACGCCGGCCGACAGCACCACCTTGTCGGTCGACGAAAAGCCCGCGCCCAGCGTGATCGCACCCGTCGGCTTTTCAGCAACCTTGACGTCCACATCGACCTGGTCAGGCGTGCCTTCCACAGGAATGGTGGTCACGTCGACGTCGGTGAAATAGCCAAGACGGTTGATACGGTCTTTCGACAGTGCGAGGCGGTTCGAGTCGAACCACGAGCTTTCGAGCTGACGCATTTCGCGGCGCACCACTTCGTCGCGCGTGCGTGTATTGCCGACCACATTGATACGGCGAACATAGACGCGGCGGCTCGGGTCCACCTGCAGCGTCAGGTCGACCTTGTGGTTCGACTGGTCGATCTGCGGCTGCGCGTTGACGGTCGCGAACGCGTAACCATATTCGCCCAGTTTGTCGACGATCGACTTCGTGGTGGCCTGCAGCTTTTCGGCCGAAAAGCGATCGCCCGGTTTGATCTTGATGAGCTTGGCCAGCTCCGGCTCGCGGTCGAGCAGATTACCGGCCAGTTTGATGCTCGAGATCGTGTACGGCTCGCCTTCATGCAGCGTGACCGTCAGATACATGTCCTTCTTGTCGGGCGTGATCGACACCTGCGTCGACTCGATATTGAACTCGAGGTAGCCGCGGTTCAGGTAATACGAGCGGACATTTTCGAGGTCGCCGGTGAGCTTGTCTTTCGCGTACAGGTCGTTCTTCGTGTACCACGAGAACCAGTTCGGCGTGGACAGCTGCATTTCGTCGCGCAGCGTCCCCGTGCTGAACGCCTTGTTGCCGATGAAGTTGATCTGGCGGATCTTGGCGCTCGGCCCTTCGGCGACCGCGAACAGCACCGAGACGCGATTGCGGTCGATCGGCGTGATCGTGGTCGTGACCTCGGCTGCATAGTAGCCGCGCGTCAGGTACTGACGCTTCAGTTCCTGTTCGGCCTTGTCGACGAGTGCCTTGTCGTAGTAACGGCCTTGCGACAACCCGACTGCGCGCAGCGCCTTGGTCAGGTTTTCCTTGTCGAACTCGTGAATGCCCGCGAAGTCGATCGTGCCAATGGCCGGACGCTCCAGCACCTGCACGACGACCACATTGCCTTCAGTCGCGATCTTGACGTCGTTGAAGAAGCCCGTTGCGTACAGTGCGCGAATGGCTTCTGATGCCTTGTCGTCGCTGAACGTGTCACCCTGCTTGATAGGCAGATAGGCGAACACGGTACCAGGTTCGACGCGTTGCAATCCCTCGATCCGGATGTCTTGCACCACGAAGGGCGTGGTTGCGTGGGCGACCAGCCCATGCGCGGCGAATGCCGCGGTTATAACCGTCTTCGGAACAAAGCGATGAGGTTTAAACAACGTGCTTCCCCAGTGTGTATAGCTGCATCAGGTCGGACGGTCGCCATTGTTAGCGCCGCCGGACACTTTAAAAGTGGATTAAACGAGCGAGATCGTTGAACAGTGCAATCGCCGACAAAGCGACGATGCAGGCGAGACCCGCCCTCTGAAAAACGAGTTGCCAGCGATCGGAGACAACTTTACCGGTCACAGCTTCAACCAAATAATATAACAGATGACCCCCGTCCAATACCGGAATTGGTAGCAGGTTCAGTACACCGAGGCTAATACTGACGAGGGCCAGGAACGACAGAAATGCAGAAGGACCGAGACGTGCGCTCTTTCCCGCGTAATCGGCGATCGTCACTGGACCCGACAGATTTTTCAGCGAAGCGTCGCCGACGATCATGCGGCCGAACATCCGCACCGAATAAACCGCCAGGTCCCACGTGCGGCGCGCGCCCAGTTGAAGGCTTTCGAAAGGTCCATAGCGCACGTTGATCGACGGCACCTGGGTCGCCAGTTCCGCGCCAATGCGGCCGACCTGCTGTCCCGTTGCCGCGTCGCGCTGTGCCTGCGGAACAATGGTGATGTCTTCGAGCTTGCCCTGCGCTTGATCCGGCGCCTGGCCCTGCGTTTGATCCTGCACTTTGCCGCCGGCCGCGCGCTGCACTTGCAGCGTCAAAGGCTTGCCGGCGTGCGATTTTACATACGCGATGAAGGCCGTGGCGTTGTCGGTTGCAATGCCGTTGATCGCGCGCAAGCGGTCACCCGGAACAAGCCCGGCTTTCTGCGCCGCGCTGCCCGGCTGCACACCCGCCACGGTCAGCTTGCCGCCGCCGGGCTCGAAGCCGAGGCGCGACATGAAGTCGTCGTCTACGTCCTTTTCACCGACACCGCGCAGATCGAGTTGGAAGTCCGACGTGCCGCCCGGGCCCTTCGCGCTCAGCACGACACGCTTGTGATCGAACGCTGCGCCGAGCAACTTCCAGCGCAAATCAGACCAGGACCGCACCGGCTCGGAGTCGGCAGCGTTCTCCGTGCGCACCGCCACCACCGTCTCGCCACCTTCGAACCCGGCGACGGCAGCCGCCGTGTTCGGCGCGGGCACGGCCAGAATGGCCGCAGGCTCTGTGACGCCGGTGGCGAACACGAGGCCGAACAGCACGATGGCGAGCAGGAAATTGGCGACCGGCCCAGCCGCCACGATGGCGATACGCCGCCAGACCGACTGCCGGTTGAACGCATGCGGCAACGCTTCAGCAGGAATCGGCGCGCCGCCGGTCTCACGCTCGTCGAGCATCTTCACATAGCCGCCGAGCGGCAGCGCCGCTACGGTCCATTCGGTGCCGCTCTTAGGACTGACCCACTGGAAGAGCGGCTTGCCGAAGCCGATCGAAAAGCGCAGCACCTTGACGCCGCACAGCCGCGCCACGCTGTAATGCCCATATTCGTGGACGACCACGAGCACGCCAATCGCAACCGCGAAGGCGAGCACTTCGATCAGCAGATTCATAAGCGCCTCACTGGACGGCGCGTTCCGTGCGGCGGGCGGCGTCAGGCAGACGCGCGATGGATTCGGCAGCGGCGCGACGCGCTGCGGCGTCTGCTTCGATCACGTCTTCGAGCGCATGCGCGCTGCCGTTCGGCAACCCGTTGAGCACCGAGTCGACCACTTGCGCGATCGCCATGAAACCGATCTGGCGCGACAGGAACGCTTCAACAGCAATTTCGTTAGCGGCGTTGAGCGCCGCACTGGCGAGGCCGCCTTCGGCAAGTGCCTTCATCGCCAGAGCCAGACAGGGAAAACGCGCGTAGTCCGGTTTTTCGAACGACAGCGACGCGATTTCCGCGAGGTCCAGTTGCGCGACGCCCGAATCGACACGATCCGGAAAAGCGAGCGCATGAGCGATGGGCGTGCGCATGTCCGGGTTGCCGAGTTGCGCGAGCACCGAGCCGTCGGCGTACGAAACCAGCGAATGGATCACGCTTTGCGGATGGATCAGCACGTCGATGCGCTCGCCCGGCAAGCCGAACAGCCAATGAGCCTCGATCACTTCGAGGCCTTTGTTCATCATCGTGGCGGAGTCGACCGAAATCTTGCGGCCCATGACCCAGTTAGGGTGCTTGCAGGCTTCTTCGGGCGTGACGCCCGCGAGCGTGGCCGGTTCGCGCGTACGGAACGGGCCGCCCGACGCGGTCAGAATGATCTTGGACACGCCGCCATGCAGCGCGGCTTCGCGCGGCAAGCACTGGAAAATAGCGTTGTGTTCGCTGTCGACCGGCAGAAGAACCGCGCCGTTGTCGTGGACCGCGTCCATGAAGATCGCGCCCGACATGACCAGCGCTTCCTTGTTGGCAAGCAAGATCCGTTTGCCGGCGCGCGCGGCGGCGAGGCTCGGCGCGAGGCCTGCCGCGCCGACGATGGCCGCCACGACCGTGTCGCAGCCACTCGCCTTCGACACGTCGACGAGCGCCTGAGCGCCATAAGTCACTTCGGTCTTGCAGCCCGCCTCGCGCAACTTGCCCGCGACGCGCGCTGCCGTGTCGGCGTCGCCGACCACCGCGACTTCCGGCCGAAAACGCAGGCATTGCTCGACGAGTTTGTCGCCGTTGCGGTGTGCGGTGAGCGCATAAACCGAAAAACGCTCCGGATGACGCGCGACGACGTCGAGCGTGCTGTCTCCAATCGAGCCCGTGGAACCGAGCAATGTCAGACGTTTTTGCATATCTCTTTCTCTAGCCGAGCAGCAGCATGGCAAGCGGCAGCACCGGCAACAATGCGTCGATGCGGTCGAGCACGCCACCGTGTCCCGGCAATAGGCCGCTCGAATCTTTCACGCCGGCCTGGCGCTTCATCATGGATTCAAAAAGGTCGCCTACCACGCTGAACACCACCAGCAGGGTCAGCGCAAGCAGCGCACGCGGGGCGCCCCAATGCGCCCACAAGCTGGAATACAGGGTGGGCTCGAACGCATGCAAAACGACCGCCGCCAGCGCGACAATCATGACGACGAGCCAGCCACCGATCGCGCCCTCCCATGTCTTGCCTGGGCTGATGGCGGGCGCGAGCTTGTGCTTGCCGAACGCCTTCCCCGAGAAGTATGCGCCGATATCGGCGAGCCATACCAATAGCAGCAGCGACAGCACGAACGGCACACCCTGCATGCGCGCGGCGACGAGAGCATGCCAGCACGCGACGAATATCACAATCCCGGCAAGAAACAGGAAGTTACGCCACGCGCCCTGCGCGAGCGTCGGTTTGCGCAGCAGCACGAACGGGCCGGCGATCACCCAGAAAATGGCGGCCGCTTTGTAAAACGGCCGTGCATCGTCGACGCCGATGCCAAGACGCGTGCTGGCCACTAGCGCCACTGCCGCCACCAGCGCGTAAATGACCGGGCCCGCGCCGCCCAGCTTGAGCAGGCGCGCCCATTCCCACGCTGCGAACACGACGACGAACGCAATCAGCGCGCCGAACGCGCCGACCGGCGCGAACAACGTGACGGGCAGGAACACCGCCAGGAGGACGACCGCCGTGATGACACGGGTTCTTAGCATGGAAGCGAATCGACGTTTTGCGATTGCGGCTCGAGTTGAGCACTGGTGCGGCCGAAACGGCGCTCGCGCTCAGCATATGACGCGATTGCGTGGCCGAGGGCGTCGGCGTCGAAATCCGGCCAGAAGATGTCGGTGAAGTAGAACTCAGTGTAGGCGAGCTGCCACAGTAGGAAATTGCTGACGCGCCGCTCCCCGCCCGTGCGGATGAAGAGATCGGGTTCGGGCGCATAGGCCATGGACAGATGTTCGGCGAACGATTCTTCGCTCACCTCGACCGCCTTGCCCGCCAGCGCCGACTGCTCGGCGAGCTTGCGGGCGGCCTGCATGATGTCCCAGCGACCGCCGTAATTGGCTGCGATGGTCAGCGTGAGGCGGGTATTGCGCGCGGTCTTGGTCTCGGCGCGCTTGATCAGATCGCGAATGCGCGTATCGAAACGTTCGAGATCGCCGACCACCCGCAAACGGATGCCGTTTGCGTGCAGCTTGCCGATTTCACGCTCGAGCGCAGTGACGAACAGGCGCATGAGGAACGACACTTCCTCGTTCGGCCGACGCCAGTTTTCGGAACTGAAGGCAAACAGCGTCAGGTATTCGACGCCCTGACGGGCGCACGCCTCGACGGCTGCACGCACAGCGTCGACGCCGCGCGTATGACCGGCCACGCGCGGCAAGCGGCGTTGGGTGGCCCAACGGCCATTGCCGTCCATGATGATCGCGATGTGTCGCGGCACCGCGGCGACATCAGGCACGCGCACGGTTGAACTGGTGTAGGTCATGGCCGTCGGGACAATAACTGCAAATGAAGAAGTGCAAACCTTGAATTGGTGAGTGCTCCCAGACCTGGCGCTGCATGACCAACATTTAGCGCCAGCCCCTGAAGGGGCAGGAAAACCCGTGCCGGCTCCGTGTCTGGACGGAGCCGAGCAACATTACACCGTCATGATCTCTGCTTCTTTGGTCACGACGAGCTTGTCGATTTCAGCAACGAATTTGTCTGTCAGCTTCTGAATGTCGTCGCCTGCGCGGCGCTCGTCGTCTTCCGAAATTTCTTTGTCTTTGACGAGCTTTTTCAGTTGCTCGTTAGCGTCGCGTCGCAAATTGCGGACAGCGATCTTGGCCGTTTCGGCTTCGCTCTTGACCACTTTCGTCAGCTCACGGCGGCGTTCTTCGGTCAGCGCGGGCATCGGTACGCGGATCACATCGCCCTGCGTGGCCGGGTTCAGACCGAGGTCCGACTCGCGGATCGCCTTTTCGACGACCTGGACCATCTTCTTTTCCCACGGCTGAACGCCGATCGTGCGTGCGTCGATCAGCGTCAGGTTCGCGACCTGAGAAATAGGCACTGGCGAGCCGTAGTAGTCGCACTGGATGTGATCGAGCAGGCCCGTGTGCGCACGGCCCGTACGGATTTTCGACAGATCGTTCTTGAACGCGTCGATGGAACGCTGCATCTTTTGCTCAGCGCCCTTCCTGATATCAGCCACAGACATTTTTAAACCTCCGAACCTTCAAAACTGTGCGAGCCGGCCAGCACGCGCGATATGCGGCGGCCCGGGCCCGCGTCGAAGCCCACGTTATGTGAACGAGAGTTTACACGTGGACGAGGGTGCCCTCGTCCTCGCCGAGCACGATACGCTTGAGCGCGCCCGGCTTGACGATCGAAAACACGCGGATCGGCAGCTTCTGGTCGCGGCACAGCGCGAACGCGGTGGCGTCCATGACCTGCAGATTGCGGCCGATTGCCTCGTCAAAGCTGATCGTCGTGTAACGCGTCGCGCTCGGATCTTTCTTCGGGTCGGCGGAGTAGACGCCGTCCACCTTGGTGGCTTTCAGCACGACTTCAGCGCCGATTTCCGAGCCGCGCAGCGCGGCCGCCGTGTCGGTCGTGAAGAACGGATTGCCGGTTCCGGCCGCGAAAATCACGACTTTACCTTCTTCGAGCTGGCGAATCGCTCGCGGACGAATATACGGCTCGACCACCTGGTCCATACGCAGCGCGGACTGCACACGCGCCTCGATGCCCGCATGCCGCATGGCGTCCTGCAGTGCCAGCGCATTCATCATGGTGGCCAGCATGCCCATGTAGTCGGCCGTGGCGCGGTCCATGCCGGCCGCGCCGCCCGCTACGCCGCGAAAAATGTTGCCGCCGCCGATCACCACGGCCAACTGCGTTCCGAGACGGACCACTTCGGCCACGTCCGCCACCATTCGTTCGATGGTCGCGCGATTAATGCCAAAGGCATCGTCGCCCATCAGAGCTTCACCGGAGAGTTTGAGCAGAACGCGTTTGTAGGCAGTGGGCATAGGGGTATCCAGATCGCGCAGAACAGGGCAACAACAAGGGACTAATGTAGGGGTGAAACGCTGATTCGGGCAAGCGCCGCCAAATTGATCAACACATGAGGCTCGTCAATGGCGGCTGCACAGCGGGGGTCGACCCGCGCGCAGCCTTGCGGCGCAGCCGACCGCGGCACAGTCTTGCTCTGCCGCGGTTACAACGGTACTAGCTGAAGCTTAGGTGAAGCTTATTGTTGCTTTGCAGCAGCCACTTGAGCGGCGACTTCAGCAGCGAAGTCGTCCTGCTTCTTCTCGATGCCTTCGCCGACCACGAACAGCGCGAACTTCTGGACGCTCGCGTTGCCAGCCTTCAGCATCTGCTCGATCGTCTGCTTGTCGTTCTTAACGAACGTCTGATTCAGCAGCGACACTTCCTTCAGGTACTTCTGCACGCTGCCGTCGACCATCTTCGCGACGATTTCAGCCGGCTTGCCCGATTCCGCGGCCTTCTGCTCAGCAATGCTGCGTTCCTTGGCGATCAGATCAGCCGGCACGTCCTCGGACGACAGCGAGACCGGCTTCATGGCGGCGATGTGCATAGCCACGTCTTTGCCGACCTGCTCGTCTGCGCCCGTGTACTCGACCAGCACGCCGATGCGCGTGCCGTGCAGATACGCAGCCAGCTTGTTCGACGTCTCGAAACGCACGAAACGGCGGATCGACAGGTTTTCACCGATCTTGCCGACCAGCGCGAGACGCACTGCGTCGACGGTCTGGCCGTCGAGCGGCAGAGCCGACAGCGCGGCGACGTCAGCCGGGTTTTGCGTTGCGACCAGCTCGGCGATCTTCTTCGAGAAAGCCAGGAAGTCGTCGTTCTTCGAGACGAAGTCGGTTTCGCAGTTCAGTTCGACGAGCGAACCCGCATTGCCGCCAATGAACGAGGCAACCACGCCTTCAGCCGTGACGCGCGATGCAGCCTTGCTCGCCTTGTTGCCCAGCTTCACGCGCAGCAGCTCTTCAGCGCGCGCCATGTCGCCGTCGGCTTCCGTCAGCGCCTTCTTGCATTCCATCATCGGCGCGTCGGTCTTTGCGCGCAGTTCTGCAACCATGCTTGCGGTAATTGCCGCCATCATTTGCTCCTTGAGTTCGATCTGTCACACGCCGCCCGGACTTCGATACCGGCGGCAAGAATTCGTTTCAGCGTTATGCGCATTTTTTATGGATAACGCGTCGGACACAGTCCCAGCCAGAGACAGCGCCCCATTACGGCGTCGTGGCTTAAAAAAAGGGGGCCTGTAGAAAGCCCCCTTTTTTGCCGGACACAGGGCAGCTTTACGCTTCCGCGTTGACCTCGACGAACTCGTCGCCGTCGTCGCCGCGTGCAGCCTGCACCACTTCGTTGACCGCATTGGCGCGGCCTTCGAGGATCGCGTCCGCCACGCCAGCCGCGTACAGAGCGACGGCCTTGCTGGCGTCGTCGTTACCCGGGATCACGTAGTCGATCCCTTCCGGCGAGTGGTTCGTATCGACCACTGCGATGACCGGCACGCCGAGCTTGTTAGCTTCGGTAACAGCAATCTTGTGGTAACCGACGTCGACCACGAAAATCGCGTCCGGAATGCCGCCCATGTCCTTCACGCCGCCAATCGACTTTTGCAGCTTGGCCATTTCGCGTTCGAACAGGAGCGCTTCCTTCTTGCTCATGCGTTCCGTTTCACCTGCTTCCAGCGCTGCTTCCATGTCCTTCAGGCGCTTGATCGAAACCTTCAACGTCTTGAAGTTGGTCAGCATGCCGCCGAGCCAGCGTGCGTTGACGTACGGCATACCCGCGCGCTGCGCTTCCTGAGCGATCGTGTCGCGCGATTGACGCTTCGTGCCGACGAACAGGATCGTGCCGCGGTTCGCTGCCAGTTGACGCGCGTACTTCAGCGCGTCGTTGTACATCGGCAGCGTCTTTTCGAGGTTGATGATGTGAATCTTGTTGCGATGACCGAAAATGAAGGGGGCCATCTTCGGGTTCCAGAAGCGCGTTTGGTGACCGAAGTGGACACCGGCTTCCAGCATTTGACGCATGGTAACTGCCATGAAAATCTCCGCGAGGGTTGGGTCTTAAGCCGGCTGCCGTATCCGCCGCGCTGCCAGGTCAAGTCTTGCCTGGCTTCGCGCCGCGGACACCCTGGGTGCGCCGGCTTGCGAGTCTGCTGCCCGGTACAGCTTTTCCCGTGGCTCGGGCAGCCAGCGCCACGGGAAGCATCGATCACATCGGTTGACACTGCTGACTGCCCTGACGGGTGACCAGCGGCGGCAAGAGAAGGACCGACTTAGCCAAAGATTATAGCATGCGACTATCGGCCGACTCAACCTGCCCGGTTGCCCGTCTTCGCTGCCGCCGGTTGCACCCGGACGCTTCCCGCCGCTTCGCGCCCCATCGCAAGGCCATGAATGACGGGGCACCGGTCCCGGCGCAAAAGCCGTCCGGCGACCGCCAAAACGCTGCGGCACCGGGAATATGGTGCGATAATCCCGGAATAAATCGCATTTCAGGCCCGACTCATGGCTATCACGCTAAAAAACGAACACGATATCGCGCAAATGCGCGTCGCCTGCAAACTGGCGAGCGAAGTGCTCGATTACATCACGCCGTTCGTCACCGCCGGCGTCACGACCGGCGAACTCGACCGCCTGTGCCACGAATACATGCTGAAGGAACAGGGCACGGTCCCCGCGCCGCTGAACTATCAGCCGCCCGGCTATCCGCCCTACCCCAAGGCCACCTGCATTTCTGTCAACGACGTGATTTGCCACGGCATTCCCGGCGATAAGACGCTCAAGAATGGCGACGCGCTGAACATCGACATCACGGTAATCAAGAACGGCTATTTTGGCGACACGAGCCGGATGTTCATCGTTGGCGAGGGTTCGATTCTTGCCAAACGGCTCGTTCAGACCACCTTCGAGTGCATGTGGCTCGGCATCGACCAGGTGCGCCCGGGTGCGCATCTGGGTGACATTGGCTACGCGATCCAGAAGCACGCCGAGGCGCAGGGCTACAGCGTGGTACGCGAGTATTGCGGCCACGGCATCGGCACGGTGTTCCATGAAGATCCGCAGATTCTGCACTATGGCCGTCCCGGCACAGGGCTCGAACTGCAAGCGGGCATGATTTTCACGATCGAGCCAATGATCAACGCCGGCCGCCGCGACATCCGCACCATGCCTGATCAGTGGACGGTCAAGACTAAAGACCGCAGCCTCTCGGCGCAATGGGAGCACACGGTGCTCGTGACGGAAACCGGCCACGACGTACTGACCGTTTCCGCTGGCACGCCCGCGCGCCCGCCGGTAGTCGCCGCCACGGCCTGACCGATTTCGCTCCCCGACCTTCAGCCGCCCATGAGTAGTGTTCCAGCCGTCGCCCCGTCCCATGCCAAGTCGCTCAAGGCGGACTACAAAGTGGCCAAAGCCCAGTTGCTGGAACGCTTCAAGACCGCCACCAACGTGGAAGCGTTGATGGCGGCGCTTTCGCGCACCACCGACGACTCGCTGCGCGCCGCCTGGAACACCTGCGAACTGCCCTCGGACCTTGCGTTGCTCGCAGTGGGCGGTTATGGCCGTGGCGAACTGGCGCCGCACTCCGACATCGACATTCTGGTGCTGCTACCCGATGCGCCGCTCGAGCATCTGGAAGCGCGTATCGAGCGTTTCATCAGCTTGGCATGGGATCTGGGACTGGAACTCGGCAGCAGCGTGCGCAGCGTTTCGCAGTGTCTCGAAGAAGCCGCCAACGACGTGACCGTGCGCACGTCGCTGCTGGAAGCGCGGCGCATTACGGGCAGCGCGGCGCTGTTCGACGACTTCGCGAAACGTTATCGCGAGGCGCTCGACCCGAAAGCGTTTTTCCAGGCCAAAGTACTGGAAATGCGCCAGCGCCACGCCAAGTTTCAGGACACGCCTTACGCGCTCGAGCCGAACATCAAGGAAAGCCCGGGCGGGCTGCGGGATCTGCAGCTGATTCTATGGATCACCCAGGCAGCCGGTTTTGGCAGCAGCTGGCGCGAACTCGAAGCGCGCGGTCTGATCACGGAGCGCGAAGGGCAGGAACTGCGGCGCAACGAAGGCTTCCTGAAGTCGCTGCGCGCCCGGTTGCACGTCACCGCCGGCCGTCGTCAGGACATTCTGGTGTTCGATCTGCAAACGCCGGTGGCGGAAAGTTTCGGCTACAAGCCCACCGCCACCAAGCGCGCAAGCGAACAGCTGATGCGCCGCTATTATTGGGCCGCCAAGGCGGTCACGCAGCTTGCCACCATCCTGATCCAGAACATCGAGGCGCAGCTTTTTCCGACCACGAGCGGCATTACGCGGGTGCTGTCGGACCGCTTCGTCGAAAAACAGGGCATGCTCGAAATTGCGAGCGACGATGTGTTTCAGCGCGAGCCGAACGCGATTCTCGAAGCGTTCCTGCTGTACGAACAGACGCCAGGTGTCAAAGGCCTGTCGGCGCGCACGCTGCGCGCCATCTACAACGCGCGCGAGGTGATGGACCAGCACTGGCGGCGTGATCCGGAAAACCGGCGCCTCTTCATGGACATCCTGAAGCAGCCGGCCGGCATCACGCACGCGTTGCGCCTGATGAATCAGACGAGCGTGCTCGGGCGCTATCTGCTCAACTTCCGGCGCATCGTCGGACAAATGCAGCACGATCTGTATCACGTCTACACGGTCGACCAGCACATTCTGATGGTGCTGCGCAATCTGCGGCGCTTCGCGGTCGCGGAACACGCGCATGAGTATCCGTTCTGCAGCCAGTTGATCGTGGGCTTCGACCGGCCATGGGTGCTGTACGTCGCGGCGCTGTTTCACGATATCGCCAAGGGCCGCGGCGGCGACCACTCCACGCTCGGCATGGCCGACGCGCGGCGCTTCTGCCGCAATCACGGCATCGAGGGCGAAGATGGCGACCTGGTGGTCTGGCTCGTGCAGCAGCACCTGACCATGAGCCAGGTCGCGCAGAAGCAGGACACGAGCGACCCGGAGGTCATCAAGCGTTTCGCCGAACTGGTCGGCAACGAACGCCGTTTGACCGCGCTGTATCTGCTGACCGTGGCCGACATCCGCGGGACCAGTCCAAAAGTCTGGAACACGTGGAAGGGCAAACTGCTGGAAGACCTGTACCGCGCGACGCTCGCAGTGCTCGGCGGCGCGCGTCCGGACGCGCATTCGGAACTGGAGTCGCGTCAGGAAGAGGCGCTCGCACTCCTGCGCCTCGAGACGGTGCCTGAAGGCGCGCAGAAAGCGCTGTGGGACAAGCTCGACGTCGGCTACTTTCTACGCCACGACGCGGCGGACATCGCATGGCAAACGCGCGTGCTCTACCGCTACGTCGAGACGCCCACACCAATCGTTCGCGCCCGCCCTTCGCCGATCGGCGAAGCGCTTCAGGTGCTCGTGTATGTGAAGGACCAGCCGGATCTGTTCGCCGGCATTTGTGCGTATTTCGACCGCAACGGCCTGTCGGTGCTCGATGCACGGGTCAGCACCACGCGTCACGGCTATGCGCTGGATAATTTCCTGGTCGCGCATACCGAAGAAGACGTGCATTATCGCGACATTGCCAATCTCGTCGAGCAGGAACTGACCGCGCGCTTAACCGGCGACGGCACCTGGCTCCCCGGGCCGTCGAAAGGCCGCTTGTCGCGGCTTTCGCGAACCTTCCCTGTTACACCGCGCGTCGATCTTCGGGCCGACGAGCGCGGCCAGTACTACATCCTGTCCGTGTCGGCGAACGACCGGCCAGGCCTTCTTTATTCGATCGCGCGCGTGCTGGCCGAACACCGGGTCGGCGTCGCGTCGGCGCGGATCAACACGCTCGGCGAACGCGTCGAGGACGTGTTTCTGCTGGACGGACACGGTCTGTCCGACAACCGCCTGCAAATTCAGGTCGAGACGGAACTGCTGCGCGCGATCGCAGTGTGAGATTTCATGCGAGACAAATTAACAGCCAAGCACCCGCGGCCGGCTTCGACCGAACGCGCCCCTGTCCGTAGCGGCAGCACGTCGGCACGTAAGCCGACACGGCCAGCAGGACCGAAATCGTCGATGGCGGACCCGAGCGGCCCGCGAGGCGAAGGCGCGGGCACGTCGTCCGGTGGCAAGCGTCCGGCTGGCGCAGGCGCGCGCGGACCGCGTGCTCCCCGCGCGGAAGGTTCGTTCTCGCGCGAACGCGAAGCGGGCGGAGCCGGCGGCGCACGGCGTGCGACGTCTGACCGGCCGCCACGTAGCGAGAGTGCGGGCGCACCGGCGCGGCGTTTCGAAGGGAGCGGCGAGCGTGGTCCGCGGCGTGAGGGTGCTGAGCGCGCGCCGCGCCGGTTTGAAAATAGCGCGGCTGGCGACGAGCGGGCGCCTCGTGGGGCTGGTGGTGAACGCGCACCGCGTCGGTTTGAGGATCGGACCGGCAGCACTGACCGTGCACCCCGCCGCTTTGAAGACCGTTCGGGTAGCAGCGAGCGGTCGCCGCGCGGACCTGGCGCCGAACGCGGCGAACGCGGCCCGCGCCGATTCGAAGATCGCTCGGGCAGCACTGACCGCGCGCCCCGCCGCTTCGAAGACCGTGCTGGTAACAGCGAACGGTCGCCGCGTGGCCCAAGTGCTGAACGCGGCGAACGCGCACCGCGCCGTTTCGAAGGTCGCTCAGGCAGCACCGACCGCGCGCCCCGCCGCTTCGAAGACCGTGCTGGTAACAGCGAGCGGTCACCCCGTGGCCCAAGTGCCGAACGCGGCGAACGCGCCCCACGCCGTTTCGAAGATCGCACGAGCAGCACCGACCGCGCGCCCCGCCGTTTCGAAGGAAATGCAGACCGCGGCGCCTCGCGCAGCTTCGGCGGCGAACGCCGTCCGACCAGCGGCGTGCGGACGGGAGCGGGCCGTCCGGCGGAAGGCGGCCAGCGTGGCGATCGCCCGACGCGCGGTGAACGCGATGCTTCCGACCGTCCCCGCTTCAGCGCAGACCGCGGCGCCTCGCAAGACCGCCGCGGCGGCGAGCGCGGACCGCGCAGCGACAGCGCGCCGCGACGCGCAGAGGGCGAGCGCGGCGAGCGAAGCTTTGCAAAGCCCGTCAAGAGCGGCTATGGCGACCGCGCCGATCGTCCGGCCCGCGCACCTGGCGACGCACGAGGCGAACGAGGCGAACGCGCACCGGCTCGCCGCGAATTTGGTGACCGCGGCGCGCCGCGCACCGACCGTGCGGAACGCCCGGCACGCAGCTTCGACAAGGCACCGGCGGCCGAACGCCGTTTCACCGACGACCGCCCCGCGCGAGCCAGCAAGTCGCGCGGCGCCGCCCCGGCCGAACATCGCCCGCACGCTGAGGCTGCCCCGCGCACGCCGCGTCGCGATATCGAGGACGCACCCGGCACCCTGCGCCTGTCCAAGCTCATGTCTGAACTGGGCCTGTGCTCGCGCCGCGAAGCCGACGAATGGATCGAGAAAGGCTGGGTGCTCGTCGACGGCGAGCGGATCGACACGTTAGGCACGAAAATTCGCCCCGATCAGCGGATCGAGATCGATCCCGCTGCCGAGGCCGCGCAAGCAAGCCAGGTCACCGTGCTGATCCATAAGACTGTCGGCTACGTGTCGGGCCAGGCGGAAGACGGCTACCAGCCGGCCATCACGCTCGTCACGCCGGAGAATCGCTGGGAAGGCGATCGCTCGGACATCCGCTTCTCCGTCGCGCATCTGCGGCAGCTCGCGCCCGCCGGGCGTCTGGACATCGATTCGACAGGCTTGCTGGTGTTGACGCAGGACGGCCGCATCGCCAAGCAGCTGATCGGCGGCCATTCCGACATCGACAAGGAATATCTGGTGCGCGTCGCCTACGGCGAGCACACGGTCGACGTCGAAAGTCACTTCCCGCCGGAAAGCCTCGCGCTGTTGTGCCACGGTCTCTCGCTCGACGACGTCCCGCTCAAGCCGGCGCAGGTCAACTGGCAAAACGGCGAGCAGTTGCGCTTCGTGCTGCGCGAAGGAAAGAAGCGCCAGATTCGCCGGATGTGCGAACTGGTCGGCCTCGAGGTGATTGGCCTGAAACGCGTGCGGATGGGCCGTGTGATGCTTGGCGCGCTACCGCCTGGCCAGTGGCGCTACCTTGCACCGGACGAATCGTTCTGACGCCATCCGGCAAGCTCTGAGGCTGCGAGATCGACCGCTTCATGTGCTCTCGAAGCATATCGAGCGCCGCAGCAGCCCAATAAAAAACCCACGCAATTGCGTGGGTTTTTTATTGTCACCGTGCGGCACCCGCCAACGGTCGCCTCAATCGTCGCTGTTCGGATCCATGTCCGGAAACAGCACTTCTGTAAAGCCAAACTTGGCGAAGTCGGTAATCCGCATTGGATACAGCTTGCCGATCAGGTGATCGCATTCGTGCTGTACGACGCGCGCATGAAAACCTTCGGCGACGCGGTCGATCGGCGTGCCGTACTGATCGAAGCCGTGATACTTGATCATCGAAAAGCGGCTGACCGCGCCGCGCAGGCCCGGAACAGACAGGCAACCCTCCCAGCCCTCTTCCATATCCAGCGAAACCGGCGTGATGGTCGGATTGATCAGCACCGTTTCCGGCACCGGCGGTGCATCCGGATACCGTTCGTTGCTGCCGAACCCGAAGATCACCACCTGCAGATTGACGCCGATTTGCGGTGCGGCGAGCCCCGCTCCGTTCGCATGGTGCATGGTCTCGAACATGTCTTTCACGAGCTCATGCAATTGCGGCGTGTCGAAGTGATCGACCGGATCGGCAATGCGCAGCAGGCGCGGATCGCCCATCTTGAGAATTTCGCGGATCATAACTGCCCCTCCAGGAGCTTACGCATACCATCTTCGTCGAGTACGGGAATGCCGAGTTCCTCGGCCTTCGCTAACTTGCTGCCTGCTTCGGCCCCCGCCACCACATAGTCTGTTTTCTTGGACACCGAGCCGGCCACTTTCGCGCCGGCCGCTTCGAGCATTTCTTTCGCCTCCTCGCGAGCGAGGCTCGGCAAGGTGCCCGTCAACACAACGGTCTTGCCGGCCAGCACGCCCTGCGGCGCCTTCGGCGCGGGCGGCCCTTCAGGCCACGTGACCTTGCCCGGCGCGCGCAGCTGTTCGATCACCGTGCGGTTATGCTCTTCGGCGAAAAACTGGTGAATGGATTCGGCGACGACGGGCCCGACGTCGTTGACCTCCAGCAATGCTTCCACCGAGGCCTCCATGATCGGATCAAGCGATCCGAAGTACTTCGCCAGATCTTTCGCCGTGGATTCGCCGACGTGGCGGATGCCAAGCGCGTAAATAAAACGGGCAAGCGTAGTGTGCTTGGCCTTCTCGAGCGAGTCGAGCAGGTTCTGCGCGGACTTGTCGGCGAAACGGTCGAGCTCGGCGAGCGTCGAGAAGCCGAGGTTGAACAGATCAGCGGGCGTTCGCACCAGGTTCTGTTCTACCAGTTGGTCGATGATCTTCTCGCCCAGCCCGTCGATGTCCAACGCGCGCCGCTGCGCGAAGTGCCATAGCGCCTGCTTGCGCTGGGCCGGACAGAACAGGCCGCCGGTGCAACGCGCAATCGCCTCGTCGGGCAGCCGCTCAATGTTCGAGCCGCACACCGGACAATGCGTAGGCATCACAAATTCGTGCGCGTCAGCCGGGCGGCGGTCGATGAGCGCGCTCACCACTTCCGGAATGACATCGCCCGCGCGCCGCACGATCACCGTGTCGCCGATACGAATGTCTTTGCGACGCACTTCGTCTTCGTTATGCAGCGTGGCGTTCGTGACCGTCGCACCGCCGACGAACACGGGCTCGAGACGCGCCACCGGCGTGATCGCGCCGGTGCGCCCCACTTGCACGTCGATCGCGACGAGTTTCGTCAACGCTTCCTGCGCCGGGAACTTGTGCGCGAGAGCGAAACGGGGCGCACGCGACACGAAGCCGAGCGCGTCCTGCTCGTCGCGCCGGTTGACCTTGTACACGACGCCGTCGATGTCGTACGGCAGCTTGTCGCGCTTCTCGCCGACCGCGTGGAAAAACGCAAGCAGACCTTCGGCGCCCTTCACGACCGCGCGCTCCGCATTGACGGGCAAGCCGAGTTCCTTGTACCAGTCGAGCAGTTCGCTATGCGTGGCCGGCATCTCGACGCCTTCGAGCACGCCGATGCCATACGCAAAGAACGACAACGGCCTTTGCGCGGTGATTTTCGAATCGAGCTGACGCAAGCTGCCCGCCGCAGCGTTGCGCGGATTGGCAAACTCCTTGTGACCCGCGGCGCGCTGACGTTCGTTCAGACGCTCGAAGTCGCGTTTGAACATCAGCACTTCGCCGCGCACGTCGAGTATGTGCGGCACGCGCTTCCCCTTCAGCTTGAGCGGAATCGAGCGGATCGTGCGGACGTTCTCCGTGACGTTCTCGCCAGTCGTGCCGTCGCCGCGCGTGGCGGCCTGCACGAACACGCCGTCGACATAGCGCAGCGAGATCGCGAGGCCGTCGAACTTCAACTCGGCCGCGTAGTCGACCGGCACCGGCGGTTCCTTCGCATTGTTGCCGAGGGCGTCGCCGACGCGCTTGTCGAACGCGAGGATGTCTTCGTCTGCGAAACCGTTGTTCAGTGACAGCATGGGCTGGTCGTGGACGACCGGCTCGAACCCGCTTGCCGCCTCGCCACCGACGCGCTGCGTGGGCGAATCAGGGACGATCAGATCGGGATGCTGCGCCTCGATGCTCTCCAGCTCCTTGAACAGCTTGTCGTATTCCGCGTCCGGCAAGTCGGGCTGGTCGAGCACGTAGTACGCGTAATTGGCGCGTTCGAGTTCCGCGCGCAGCCACGCGGCCCGCTCGGCCGGAGCGCTGGTTGCTGGATCTGAGGCGGGAGTTCGAGCCATGCTGTAGGCGCTTCTTCAGTGAAATTGGACACTGGATTATCGCAGGAAGCGTGCCCCTTTACATCGGCCGAATGGCCAGCTTGCAGACCTGAGCGCGAGTATGCGAAAGTCGGCGGCGTTACGCTTCAAAACGACAACGGCCGCGCATTGCGCGGCCGTTCGAGGCGTTTGAAACGCGGCGGGTTACTGGCTGAACAGACGCCGAGTAGCGGGCGATCCTGCCGGAATGCCAGCCTGTTCGAGCTTCGCGTAAAGCGTCATCAACTGCTTTTCGATCGCGAGCAGCGCGGTCTCCGGCAACGGGCGACGGCCGTCGTCCACCACCCGCCCGCCGATGCGCTCGGCCAGCGACTTCGCGTAGTCGCACATCAGACGGAACGGCAAGATGTCTTCGTCGGCCACCGGCACGTCGAGCACCAGCGTGATCATCTGACCGCCCTTGTACGTAAGGTCGTCGCGCAGAAAGTTCGTGTCGCCGAATTGCAGCATGAACACCGGGCTCTGGCGCGCGTCCAGCTTGACGAAGCGCGTGCCGTCGCGCGAAAGCAGCAAGCCGTCTTGCGAGGCCACGGCTTGCACGTAGTTGGCCGACCAGGGCGCGCCGTCGGAGAGCACGTTGATCGACAACTGCGCGTCGCACTGCGCGGCGAAACCGTCGAGTTCACGGGCCATCGCGACTGTTTCGAGCATGTCGGGAAATTCCGGCGAGGCGTCGATTGCGTCGGCAAACTGCTGTACGCCCGTCACGAACTCGGAGAACTCAAGTTCGTTCAACGCACCGCTGCGATTGGCCAGCTGCGCGGCCGCGCGCAACTCTTCATAACGCGCGCCGTTCTGCAGCAACTCCCACGCGCCGCCCTCGAGTTTGCCTTCGATATGTACCGGCTTGCTGCCGGCGCGGCGCAGACGCTGCGCGAGCGGAATGACCTTGTCGCCCGCAACCGGTCCGTTCAGACGAATCGGCACGATGCAGTCGATGCGGCGATCGACGATAGCCGGCGGCGCGGACGAAATCGTCGTGGCAGCCGGCAGAATCGGCTCGATCTGTTCGTCGGCTTCGCGCGACGTGTTGCTCGCGGGTTGTTGACCAGCCGCCGCCGCGTCCTTGCCGGCGTCGGCACCGAGGCTCCCCTTAGTGCCGCTACTAGTGCCGCTATTAGTGCCCCCCGCAGCCTCGGCATCATCGCCGTCTGACAGATAGCCGTTCGGTGTGGTCGTCTCTGCCTGAATGTCGGCTGGCGTATCAAGCGGCGCGGCGCCTACCGGCACGCCAAAAGTCGGTTCGACGCGGGCCGACGCCGTGTCGGCGGATGTCTCTGCGCCCACTACCGGCTCGCGGCGCGTGGTGGGCCGAGCCGGTTCAATGAACGGGCTCTGTTCCTGATGGTCGTCGCGCGCGAAATTCTCCGCGGCGTCCGCGGGCATGGGCCGCGGCATCTTGCGGCGCACCTTGGCGCCCTGCCACGCGTTGTACACCACCACGCCCCCGACCACCACGGCACCCGCGCCGATCAAACCGAGTGTCAACTCGTCCATGCATGCTCCATCAGCAATTCTTTATCTGCGCGTCCTGACGCCCGCCCCACGTATCGCGCGGCGAGTGCCGCAGCGCTGAACGCGGGCGCCCGCGCTTCCTTGATTCAAACGAAAACTTAAACGATATTCTGGGCGAAACCCGCAGCCGTTTCCATGTCGACGGCAACGATGCGCGACACGCCCTGCTCCTGCATCGTCACGCCGATCAGTTGCTGCGCCATTTCCATCGCGATCTTGTTGTGCGAGATGAAAAGGAACTGGGTTTTGTCCGACATCGCGCGTACCAGATTGGCGAAACGTTCGGTGTTCGCGTCGTCTAGCGGCGCGTCCACTTCGTCGAGCAGACAGAACGGCGCCGGATTCAACTGGAACATCGCGAACACGAGCGCGGTTGCGGTCAGCGCTTTTTCGCCGCCCGACAGCAGGTGGATCGTCGAATTTTTCTTGCCCGGAGGCTGCGCCATCACCTGTACGCCGGCGTCGAGAATCTCGTCGCCGGTCATGATCAGCTTCGCCTGGCCGCCGCCGAAGAGACGCGGGAACAGTTCGCCGAAATGACGGTTCACTTCGTCGAACGTGCCTTGCAATAGCGTGCGCGTTTCCGCGTCGATCTTGCGGATTGCGTCTTCGAGCGTCTCGATCGCGCTCGTCAAATCGGCCGATTGCGAGTCGAGGAACGACTTGCGCTCTGTGGCCGCCTTGAGTTCGTCGAGCGCGGCCATGTTGACTGGACCGAGCGCGGTGATCGCATTATTGATGCGCGTGACTTCGCCCTGCAGATACGACGGCTTCATGTCCGGCGTGAGCTTGGCCTGCAGCTCCGCCTCGTCGACGCCCGCTGCTGCCAGTTGCTCGATGAACTGCTTGCCGTTCAGCCGCGCGGCCTGTTCCTTCAGTTGCAATTCGTTGATGCGGTCGCGCAGCGGTTGCAGCGCGCGCTCGGCGGTGAGACGCGTTTCGTCCGCGGCGCGCAGCTTCGCAGTCAGGTCGTCCAGTTCGAGACGCGCAGCGTGCAACGCCTCTTCCTTGACCGCGCGAATGTCGAGCGCGTCCTGCAAGCCCGTGTGAGCGGTCTGCTCGTTGATGGTTTCGAGTTCGGCGCGTGCATCTTCGAGCGACGCCGCGACGCGCTCGCTCTGCTCGTGCGCGACCTGAATGCTGCGCTTCAATTCGTCGATGCGGTTCGCCATGTTGCGCGCGGCGAAGCGCGCGTCGGTCGCGGCGCGGTCGAGGTCGCGTGCCTCGCCGCGTGCAGCGGTAAGCGCTTCGTCGAGCGCCTCGAAAGCCAGTTGGTGATCTTCGAATCGCGCCTGCAATTCGGCGAGTTCGCCGTCGTAACGCTCGAAGTTCGCTTCGGATTCCGCACGCATCGCGCGCTGCTCTTCGATCTGTGCGTTGATCTCTTCGAGCTCTTCACGAATCTGCGTGCTGCGCTGCGTGTAACGCTCGTGCGCCTGCGTGAGCTTGAGCACGTCGAGTTGCAACGCGTGCACGCGCTGGGTTGCCCGCTCGGCCTGCTGACGCACGTCGGTCAGCGCCTGCGCCGCTTGCGTGTGCGCGGCTTCGGCGCGGATCGCGGCGGCCTTCGCTTCGTCGGCGAGCAGGGCTTGTGCGCGCACCTGACGCGCGAGATTTTCGATTTCCTGCTGACGGGCCAGCATGCCGGCCTGTTCCGAATCGGCCGCATACAGTTGCACGCCGACGCGCGTCACCACGTGCCCCGCCTTTACGACGAACGAACCGCCTTCGGGCAATTGCGAGCGCATGCTGAGCGCCTGCTGCAGATCGTCGGCGACGAACGCAAGGCCGAGCCAGTCGTTCAACACCGCGCGGATGCCCGCGTCGTCGATACGAACGAGCGACAGCAGCGGCCGAAGCGCGGGCGAAGCCGCGGCCGGCTGACCGGCGACGGGCGGTGCGTAGAACGCGAGCTTGGCGGGCGGCGCGTCGGTAGCGAACGCCTTGACCCAGTCGAGATTCGATACTTCGAGCGCGGCGAGCCGCTCGCGCAGCACGGCTTCGAGCGCGGCTTCCCAACCGGACTCGACGTGCAGCTTCTTCCAGAGTCGCGGCAGGCCACCAAGCTCGTGCTTTTCGAGCCACGGCTGAATCTTGCCTTCGGTCTGGACGTTTTCCTGCAACTGTTTGAGCGCGGCAAGGCGTGCGTCGAGCTGATGAATCTGCGCGCTTTCCGCCTGCACGCGCTCCTGCGCGGCACGGCGTTCGGCGTCCAGACGCGGCAAGGTTTCCTGCGCATCGGCAAGCCGCGTCTGCGCGTCGTGCAGAATCTCTTCGTGTTCCGCGAGTTGCATGCGCAACTCTTCGAGCTGTGCTTCGTCGGGTGCGTCGAGGCCGCCGGCTTCCGCCTTCAGGCGCTCGTGACGCTGCTGCAACTGCTGCAATTGCTGATCGGCATTGCGCTGATGCGCGGCTTCGAGCTTGAGCGCCTGTTCGGTCTGCGCAATGCCGCCGCGCTCCGCATTCAGCTCGGCTTGCGCATCGCGCCAGCGCGCTTCGAGCGCGGGCATGGCGTCGTGCTTCGCGGCGGCTTCTTCTTCAGCGAGCGCGGTCTTTTCTTCGGCGACGGCGAGTTGCTCCTCGGCGTCTTCGAGATCGCCCTGCGCTTTTTCGGCCTGCGATTGCCACTGTTCACGCTGCGCGGTCAGCGCAGCGATTTGCGCCTGCACGCGGTTGCGCGATTCGACGATGAACTTGATTTCGGCTTCGAGCCGGCTGACTTCGGCGTTCGCTTCGTACAGCGCGCCTTGTGCGCCCTGCATCGCGTCGCTCGCCGAGTAATGCGCGACGCGCAGCGTTTCGAGTTGCGCTTCAACTTCGCGCAGTCTGGCGGTTTGCGCTTCGAGGTCGATTTGCGCCTGTTCGATGGCGCGCTGCTGACGTTCCTGCTCGCTGCCCGCCTCGTTCTTGCGCAGCAGCCACAACAGGCGTTGCTTCTCTTCGCCGTCGGTTTGCAGTTCTTTGTAGCGCGTGGCGACCACCGCTTGCGCTTCGAGCTTCTCGAGGTTCGTGCCCAGCTCACGGACGATGTCCTCGACCCGCGTCAGATTCTCACGCGTGTCGTGCAGGCGGTTCTCCGTCTCGCGGCGGCGTTCCTTGTACTTGGAGACACCCGCGGCTTCTTCGAGAAAGACGCGCAGTTCTTCGGGCTTCGCTTCGATCAGGCGCGCAATCATGCCCTGCCCGATGATCGCGTAGGCGCGCGGGCCGAGACCGGTGCCGAGGAAGATGTCCTGAATGTCGCGGCGACGCGCCGGCAGGTTGTTGATGTAGTAGCTCGACGTGCCGTCGCGCGTCAGCACGCGCTTCACGGCGATCTCGGCATACTGGCCCCACTGCCCGGCGGCACGCCCGTCGGCGTTGTCGAACACGAGTTCGACGCTGGCGCGGCTGCCCGGTTTGCGCGCAGTCGAGCCGTTGAAGATCACGTCCTGCATCGACTCGCCGCGCAGCTCCGAGGCGCGCGATTCGCCGAGCACCCAGCGCACGGCGTCGATGATGTTGGACTTACCGCATCCATTGGGTCCGACCACGCCGACTAGCTGGCCCGGAACCTGGAAATGCGTGGGATCGACGAATGACTTGAATCCAGCGAGTTTGATCGAGGTCAGACGCACGGCGATTTCGCTGTTTGAAAGGGAGAAAAATAGGTGGCTCACGAAGGCCGCATGAGCCGTGTGCCGCTGCAGCGATGCGGCCCGCGCTCCTTGCCAGCCCTCGAGACATGGGCGCCGGCTGCACGCGCACCGCGCATGCGCCGGCTAATGAGGGGCAATCATACCATCGCGCGTGGGCGGTTCTTGCCGTCCTTATGGTCGTCGCGCTCGTGGATGTCGGCCGAGCGTGTGCTCGTGGCGCTCGCGGCGCCCGGGTCGTCGCTCGGGTCCTCGCCCACGTCCTGATTGGCGGGATCGGGCGGCATTGTCTTCGTGCGATGCATCCAGCTCGACAGCGCCGAAGCAAGCACGATGCACGCGCCGCCCGCCCATTCGCGCGGGCCGGGCGTCTCGCCGGCAAAGAGCCACGCCGACAGGGCCGTGACCACGAGCTCGAACAACATGATGATCGACGCCCGGTTGGCCGGCACGCGCGATAGCCCATATTGCACGAGCATGTTGTTCGATGCGAGCAGGAAACCGAGGCCGAGCACCAGCCAGGCGGCCGTAGCGAGATGTGCGCCGGTGGGCGGGGCGGGCATCGCTTCGAATAGCGACGCGCAAGCGCCGAAAATCGCCGCGCCGCCGAAGATGGTCGCGGTGCGCATTTCCGGTTTCATCTGCGGCAATACGCGGCTTGTCTTCAGGATCAGGACGTTGCTCATCGCGAAGCCCATGCCGCCCGCGAGGCCCGCCCATTCCGCGAGGTTGCCCGGCAGCGGAATGCCCAACTGCGGCGACCACAGCATCGTCATCGCGCCGGCCAGCGACAGCGCGGCGAGACCCGCGCCGGCCCACGTCAGGCGTTCATGCAGGATGAAGTGCGCGAAGAGCGCGGTCCATGCAGGCGTCAGATAGAAGAGCAGAAGCACGCGCATCACCTGCCCGTGGATCGATCCCCACACGAAGCCGAGATTCGTGATGCCTGCGGCGAGCGCGAGCGCCGGCAGCAGCCAGTGCCAGCGCACGGTTTTCAGCGCCCGATGGCGCACCAGAAGGACGAACAGGCAGCCGGCGCCGCTCGTGAGCGCGCTCGCGGCCGTGCCGGTCACGCCGAGCGCTGCGAGCATTCGCAGCGGATACCAGATCATTCCCCACACCGACGCGCCCATCATGATCGCGAGCGTCGGCCACCCTGTGCGAAGCCAGTTTGTCATGGCGACGCTCTCCGCGAGATGGTGCTGTTCGTGTCACGGACTGCGGCGTTTTCGCACGTTCCTCGTCCGGACGTCTCCTCGATTGCTGCGTACATTGCTGCTCCTGCCTTGTTTCTGCGCGGGCTGTTACGTTCCGCGTCGTTCCCGCTGCAGCGCATTAACTGCGCCGCCTGGCGGGTGGTGCTGCCCTGGTTGATGCCAGGCTTGTGCTGATTGATGACTCCGTGGCGCCAGGCAGGCCTTGCCGATGCCCGCTTGCAGCAGGCTCGACCGTGAGCCACGCCCCCCAGCGACCCAACGCGAGCCCCCACGCACGCTATAATCCCCTGCTCGCCGCCGCTGCTATTTTCGCGCGGCGCGGCCCAGCGCATGCGCCGTCGTGCATCTTTTCCGCGCCCTCTTCGATCAGGCTCGATCCGCCCAGTGAATCCGCTACTCGACTCCCTCCAGCCGTATCCATTCGAAAAGCTGCGCGCGCTTTTCAAAGACGTCGCGCCGGCCTCTGGCTTCCCGCATATCAGCTTCGGCATTGGCGAGCCGAAACATCCGACGCCCAGGTTGATAACCGACGCCGTGATCGCCTCGCTCGGCGGTCTGTCCGCGTATCCGGCCACCGTAGGGTCGCTGCCGTTGCGCGAGTCCATCGCGAAGTGGGTTACGCAGCGCTACGGCCTGCCGCCGGTGGATCCCGCGACTCAGGTGTTGCCGGTCTCGGGTTCGCGCGAGGCGCTGTTTGCGCTCGCACAAACGGTCATCGACCCGAAGCGCAACGCGAAAGGCGAGCCTGCGATCGTACTCTGTCCGAACCCGTTCTACCAAATCTACGAAGGCGCGGCGATTCTCGCGGGCGCAGAGCCCTATTTCGTCAATAGCGACCCGGCGCGCAACTTCGCGTGCGATTACTCGGCGGTGCCGGCCGACGTCTGGGCTCGCACGCAACTGCTGTATGTCTGCTCGCCGGGCAACCCGACCGGCGCGGTGCTGACGCTCGAAGACTGGCGCGAACTCTTCGCGCTGTCGGACCGCCACGGCTTCGTGATCGCCTCCGACGAGTGCTACTCCGAGATCTATTTCGACGAAGCCAACGCGCCGCTCGGCGGCCTCGAAGCCGCGCACAAGCTCGGCCGCGGCTATGACAGACTCATCATGCTGTCGAGCCTGTCGAAGCGCTCGAATGTGCCCGGCATGCGCTCGGGCTTTGTCGCGGGCGACGCGGCGATTCTCAAAGACTTCCTGTTGTACCGGACGTACCACGGCGCGGCGTTGTCGACGGTGTTTCAAAGCGCGAGCATCGCAGCCTGGAACGACGAAGCGCACGTGCGCGAGAACCGCGCGAAATATGTGCAGAAGTTTTCCACCGTCACGCCGATGCTTGCGGCGGTGCTCGACGTGCGCCTGCCCGACGCCGCGTTCTATCTGTGGGCCGACGTCTCGCGCACCGGCCTCACGGACACGGAGTTCGCCCAGCGTCTTTACGCCGACTATAATGTGACGGTTCTGCCGGGCTCGTTCCTCGCGCGCACCGCGCACGGCGTGAATCCCGGCCGCAATTTCGTGCGCCTCGCGCTTGTCGCCGACGTCGACGAATGCACGCAGGGCGCGCAACGCATCGTCGATTTTTGCCGCGGGCTGGCGGGCTGAGTTTGCCGGGTTCTAGGCCGGCACGTCGTCTGATTCGTCGCGCGGCCTGCCGCTGATTGTTCCTGTTCCGTTTTCCCGGCGAACGCCTTGCGCACCGCCTCCCTTCTTCAGACTTCAACTCTTCAGAAAGCACGCATATGTCGCAACAACTTCAGCAAATCATCGACACCGCCTGGGACAACCGCGCCGAGCTGTCGCCCAAAGCCGCGCCGGCCGACGTGCGTGAAGCCGTCGCCCACGCCATCGAGCAACTGGACAAGGGCGCGCTGCGCGTCGCCGAGAAGAAGGACGGCGACTGGGTCGTCAATCAATGGTTGAAGAAAGCCGTGCTGCTGTCGTTCCGCCTCGAAGACAACGCGCCGATGCCCGCGGGCGGCTACAGCCAGTTCTACGACAAGGTGCCGTCGAAGTTCGCCAACTACACCGCTGAAGACTTCGCCGCCGGCGGCTTTCGCGTCGTGCCGCCCGCCATCGCGCGCCGCGGCTCGTTCATTGCGAAGAACGTCGTGCTGATGCCGTCGTACACCAACATCGGCGCCTATGTCGACGAAGGCTCGATGGTCGACACGTGGGCCACCGTCGGTTCCTGCGCCCAGATCGGCAAGAACGTGCACCTGTCGGGCGGCGTAGGCATCGGCGGCGTGCTGGAGCCGCTGCAGGCAAACCCGGTCATCATCGAAGACAACTGCTTCATCGGCGCGCGTTCGGAAGTGGTGGAAGGCGTGATCGTCGAAGAGAATTCGGTGATTTCGATGGGCGTGTACCTGGGCCAGAGCACCAAGATTTACGACCGCGAAACCGGCGAGGTCACATACGGCCGCATTCCGGCGGGCTCGGTCGTGGTGGCGGGCAATCTGCCGTCGAAGGACGGCTCGCACAGCCTCTATTGCGCCGTGATCGTCAAGAAGGTCGACGCAAAGACACGTGCGAAGGTCGGCCTGAATGAGCTTCTGCGAGGCGACTGATGGCGCGCGGCACCAAGACTGTCGTCTACGGAATTCCGAACTGCGACACCGTGAAGAAAGCGCGTGTGTGGCTCGAAGAGCACGGCGTGGAGTTCGAGTTTCATGACTTCAAAAAAGCCGGCGTGACCGAACCGCTCGTGCAGGACTGGCTGAAAGACGTCAAGCTCGACGCATTGCTGAACCGCCGCGGCACGACGTGGCGCGGTCTGTCCGACGACATGAAGGCGGCGGCGGACACCCAGCCTGGCGCGATCGCGTTGATGATCCACAAACCGTCGGTCATCAAGCGGCCCGTGCTGGTGATCAATGGGCGCGTGAAGTCGCTTGGTTTTTCGCCCGAAGAATATGCAGCGCTGTTTGCGTGAGCATGGCGGCGTTCGCGTGAGCGCTGCGCCGCTTGCCCTGCCGCTGCATTGTGTTGCTTGAGCGCGGCTTCGCCGCGTTGCGTCAAAGCTGTTGCCGGCTGCGGTGCGTCACCGCCAGCCGGCATTTTTTCATCCCAAAGTGGCTTGTATCGAATCCATGTCCGGCACTCTCGCCCTTACCGAACAACTGATCGCGCGCGCCTCCGTCACGCCCGACGATCAGCATTGCCAGCGCCTCCTGATCGAACGCCTGTCCGCGCTCGGCTTCGAGCACGAAACCATTGAATCCAACGGCGTGACGAACCTGTGGGCCGTCAAACGCGGCATTGACGGCCGCGCGGGCAAGCTGCTCGCCTTTGCCGGTCACACCGACGTGGTGCCCACCGGCCCGCTGGACCAATGGCAGTCCGCGCCGTTCGAACCCACGCATCGTGACGGCAAGCTGTACGGTCGCGGCGCAGCCGACATGAAAACCTCGATCGCCGGCTTCGTGGTCGCGAGCGAGGAGTTCGTCGCGGCGCACTCGCAGCATCGCGGCTCGATTGCGTTCCTGATCACGAGCGACGAAGAAGGCCCCGCCACCGACGGCACCGTCAAAGTCGTCGAGGCGCTGCAAGCGCGCGGCGAGCGCATGGACTATTGCATCGTCGGCGAACCGACTTCGAGCACGCAGTTCGGCGACACGGTGAAAAACGGCCGGCGCGGTTCGATGTCGGGCAAGCTCGTCGTCAAGGGCGTGCAAGGCCATATCGCCTATCCACATCTGGCGAAAAATCCGGTGCATCTGCTCGCGCCCGCGCTGGCAGAACTCGTCGCCGAGCGCTGGGACAACGGCAACGAATACTTCCCGCCCACCACGTGGCAGGTGTCGAATATACATAGCGGCACGGGCGCCACCAACGTGATTCCCGGCCACGCGGACGTGATGTTCAACTTCCGCTTCTCGACAGCCAGCACGGTGGAAGGCTTGCAGCAACGCGTGCATGCGATCCTCGACCGGCATGGTCTCGAATACGACCTGCAGTGGACCGTGAGCGGCCTGCCGTTCCTCACGCCCCATGGCGATCTGTCGAACGCGCTGGCCAAAGCGATCAAGGACGAAACCGGCGTGAGCACCGAACTGTCGACCACCGGCGGCACCTCGGACGGCCGCTTCATCGCGCGGATCTGCCAACAGGTGGTCGAGTTCGGCCCGCTGAACGCCAGCATTCATAAGATCGACGAACATATCGACGTCGCCCACATCGAGCCGCTTAAAAACGTGTACCGCCGCGTGCTCGAACAACTGATCGCTTAACCGGGAAATTTCCAAGGACTATTGCGATGACGCTGCCCTTTTCCACTGTCCGCGACCTGCTGCGTTTCGCGGTGTCGCGCTTTAACCAGTCCGGGCTCTCGTTCGGCCACGGCTCGGCCAATGCGTACGACGAAGCCGCCTATCTGGTACTGCACACGCTGCATCTGCCGCTCGACCTGCTCGATCCGTTCATGGACGCACGCTTGAGCGCGGCTGAGATCGACGCGGTTCTCAACGTGATCGAGCGTCGCGCCACCGAGCGGGTGCCGGCTGCCTACATCACACAGGAAGCATGGATGCACGGTTTTCGCTTCTACGTCGACGAACGGGCGATCGTGCCGCGTTCGTTCATCGGCGAGTTGCTGCAGGACGGGCTGCAACCTTACGTTGAAGATCCCGAACAGGTCAGCGCCGTGCTCGAACTTTGCACGGGCTCAGGCTGCCTCGCGATTCTTGCGGCGCACGCGTTTCCGAATGCCGATATCGACGCGGTCGATCTATCCGCGCCGGCTCTCGAAGTCGCCGCGCGCAACGTGGACGACTACAAGCTCGAAGAGCGCATCGCTCTCTTCGAAGGTGACCTGTATGCGCCGCTCGCGGAGCGCCGCTACGACGTGATCATCAGCAACCCTCCGTACGTGAACGCCGCGTCGATGCAAGAGTTGCCCGCCGAATATAAGCACGAGCCGGAAATGGCACTCGCGGGCGGCAGCGACGGCATGGACATCGTGCGGCGGATCATCGCCGACGCGCGCAACTGGCTGACCGAAGACGGCGTGCTCGTGATCGAAATCGGCAACGAACGTCAGCATGTGGAAGCGGCATTCGGCGGGTTGAACCTCGTATGGCTGTCCACGAGCGCCGGAGACGATAACGTGTTCCTGATCCAGGCCGCCGACCTGCCCGTCTGAACCGGGCAGACACCGGGCCGAGTCGAAGCTTAGCCGTAGGTCGCAGTGAGTGGTTCCGCTGCTCATTGCGACTTTATGCAAAGCGCTTGCTCTGATCCGGTAAAAAACTCGATTACATCGGATGCCTGAGCCGTCGGTCAGGGTTAGCGTCCTGGCAGTGGTTGCGACGCCCAGCAAACGCTTGCCGTCGTTTCAGGCAATGCTCAACCCGCCCCCAACCCGCGCGCGTTCTGTAAGATGGGCGCCGTTAGCTCGTTGGCTCGTTAGCTCGTTAGTTCCTTAGCTTGTTGGCTTAGCTGCCCGTGTTCGTCCAGCGAGCCGTGCAGCGCTTCGCCCGTCCCTTCGCTCGCCTATGCAATTCGACCTGCTTCACGTCGGCACGCTGGTGGCCCTCGCCCACATACTCGGCGTGGTCGCGGCATGTCACGCGATTCTCAATACCCGCACGTCACAAGGCGCGATCGCGTGGGCCGTGTCGCTGGTCGCGATGCCGTATTTCACGCTCGTCCCATACCTCTTTCTCGGGCGCAGCAAGTTTGCGGGTTACGCCGACGCGCGCCGCGTCGAAAATGAATTGCTGCGCGCGCACGCGCATCCTCCAGAGTGGGACAGGCTTGCTTCCTCGGCGCAACTCCCCGCGCATGCACTTGGCGGCAGGCTCGTCCACTCGCTCACACGGCTCGGCGGCATGCCGTTTCTGCCGGGCAACTCCGTGCGCACGCTGGTGAACGGCACCGCGACATTCGAGGCAATATTCCAGGCCATCGAAAACGCACGCCATTACGTGATCGTGCAGTTCTTCATCGTGCGCGACGACGCGCTCGGCGAAATGTTCAAAGACGCACTGATAGCCAAGGCGCAACAAGGCGTGCGCGTGTATTTCCTCTACGACAGCATCGGCAGCTTCGACCTGCCGCACCGCTATGTCGCGTCGCTGCGCGCGGGCGGCGTGGACACGCATCCGTTCGCCACCACTCGCCGGTTCGTCAACCGGCTGCAACTGAACTTTCGCAACCATCGCAAGATCGTTTCTGTCGATGGCGAACGCGCGTTTGTCGGCGGCCACAATGTCGGCGTGGAATATCTGGGCGGCAAGCCGCCGCTCTCGCCGTGGCGCGACACTCATATCGAAGTGCGCGGACCGGCGGTCGCCAGCATCCAGTTCGTGTTCACGGAAGACTGGTACTGGGCAACGCAGCAGTTGCCTCAACTCCATCTGCCGACGGCGCCGCCGCCCGACCTCGCGGCGCCGTCGGACCCGGCCAACTCCACGCACCCGGCAACGGGCCACGACATGCACTGCCTCGTCGTGCCGAGCGGCCCGGCCGACAAGCAGGAAACCTGCTCGCTCTTTTTCGTCGAAGCGATCAATGCCGCGCGCGAGCGCATCTGGATTACGACGCCCTACCTGGTGCCGGACGAAGCCGTGTTCTCGGCGCTGCGGCTTGCAGCGCTGCGTGGTGTGGATGTCCGCATTCTGATCCCCAGCCGGCGCGATCACGTGGTGGTGTTCGAAGCGTCGAAACTGTATGCGTACGATTCGCTGCGCGCGGGCATCCGCATTTTTCGCTACCAGCCGGGTTTTCTGCACCAGAAGGTCGTGCTGATCGACAGCGTGGCGGCGGCGGTCGGCAGCGCCAATCTCGACAACCGTTCGTTTCGCCTGAACTTCGAGATCATGGTGATGACGGTCGACCGCGATTTTGCGAAAGAAGTCGAGGCAATGCTGCTCGCCGATTTCGCCGAATCTCGTGAGATAGATCGCAACGAGTACCGCAACGCGAGCGCGTTACGGCGCGTGCTGATGCATGTGGCCCGACTGTTTTCGCCAATTCTGTAAGCCGTCGCCGCGCGTGCCGCGTGGTTACAGCAGTTTTTCAATGTCCTCGACAATCGCCTCAGGCTTGGTCAAAGGCGCGTAGCGCTTGACCACGTTGCCGTCACGGCCGATAAGAAACTTCGTGAAGTTCCACTTGATCGCTTCAAGACCCAGCAGGCCGGGCGCTTCGCCCGTCAAATAACGGAACAGCGGATGTGCGTTGGCACCGTTCACATCTACCTTGTCGAACATCGGGAAAGTCACGCCGTAGTTCTTTTCGCAGAAGCTGCCGATTTGCGCCGCGTCGCCCGGCTCCTGCTTGCCGAACTGATTGCATGGGAAGCCCAGCACCGCAAGCCCGCGCGCCGCATAGCCCTCATACAGCTTCTGCAAGCCCGCATATTGCGGCGTAAATCCGCATTCGCTCGCCGTATTGACGATCAGCAAGACCTTGCCTTCGTACTGCCCGAGGCTCACTTCCTCGCCGCCTAGCGTGCGGGCCGAAAAAGAATAAATCGATGTCATGTGCTCTCCCCAGGAAAGCCGTCAGTCTATGCCAAAAGCGCGGCGGATAAAGTCGGCCGAATGGCTGATGCCGGCTGAGCGCCCGGTGTCATCCCCGGCAGTCTAAAATAGCGTTTTTCTCAAGCCGGCCTCTTCGTGATCCGCTTTAACCAGTTCAGCCTCGCGCGCGGCACCAAGCCGCTCTTCGACAACACCACGTTCACCCTGAATCCCGGCGAAAAGGCGGGCCTCGTGGGAGCAAACGGCGCTGGCAAGTCGACACTGTTTGCCGTGCTGCTCGGCGAACTGCATGCGGACGGCGGCGATTTTTCGATCCCGCCGACGTGGCAGATCGCGCACGTCGCGCAGGAAACACCCGCTGCGGACAAGACCGCCCTCGCCTATACGCTCGACGGCGACGCGGCATTGCGTGCAATCGAAGCGCAGATCGCGGCCGCTTCCGCCGCGCACGACGGCGCGGCCGAAGCCAACGCGCATGCAGCCTTTGCGGACGCCGACGGCTATACCGCGCCCGCGCGCGCCGAAGCGCTGCTGCTCGGCCTCGGTTTCACGCTCGACCAGACCCGTGAACCGGTCAGCAGCTTCTCGGGCGGCTGGCGCATGCGGCTCAATCTCGCGCAGGCGCTCATGTGCCGTTCCGATCTGCTGCTGCTCGACGAACCGACCAACCACCTGGATCTCGACGCAATCGTCTGGCTCGAAGACTGGCTGCACCGCTATCCGGGCACCTTGATCGTGATCTCGCACGACCGCGAATTTCTCGATTCGGTCTGCAACGTCACGCTGCATCTCGAACAGCAGCAGATCAAGCGTTACGGCGGCAACTACTCGCAGTTCGAAGTACTGCGCGCCCAGCAGATCGCGTTGCAACAGAGCGCATACGAAAAGCAGCAGCGCACGGTCGAGCACCTGCAGAGCTACATCAACCGCTTCAAGGCACAGGCGACCAAGGCGCGCCAGGCGCAAAGCCGCGTGAAGGCGCTTGAGAAGATGGAACTGATCGCGCCGGCGCACGCTGCGTCGCCGTTCACGTTCGAATTTCGCACGCCCGATTCCGCGCCGAACCCGATGATGGTGATGGAAGACGTGCGCTGCGGCTATCACAGCGAAGAAGGCGTCGAAATTCCGATCGTCGAGCGCGTGATGCTGTCTATCCAGAACGGCCAGCGCATCGGGCTGCTCGGCGCGAACGGCCAGGGCAAGTCCACGCTGATCAAGACGCTGGCCGGCACGCTCGCGCCGCTCGGCGGCCACGTGCGCGAAGGCAAAGGCCTGCGCGTCGGCTACTTCGCGCAGCATCAGCTCGAAACGCTGCGCGCGGACGACACGCCCTTGCAGCACCTCGCGCGCCTTGCGCCGGATACGCGTGAGCAGGAATTGCGCGACTTCCTCGGCAGCTTCAACTTTTCCGGCGAAATGGCGACGTCGAAGATCGCCCCCTTCTCCGGCGGCGAAAAGGCGCGGCTCGCACTCGCGCTGATCATCTGGCAGAAGCCGAACCTGCTCCTGCTCGACGAGCCGACCAACCACCTGGATCTGGAAACACGGCACGCGCTGACCATGGCGCTCGCTCAGTTCGAAGGCACGCTGATCCTCGTGTCGCACGACCGGCATTTGCTACGTGCCACGACAGATCAGTTCATGCTGGTCGCGAAGCACCGCTTGCAGGAATTCGACGGCGATCTCGACGATTACCGCGACTGGCTGCTGCAACATGCGGCCGAGCAGCGCGCGGCGTTGAAAGCGGGCAATGCGACGAACGGCGCGTTCAATGGCGACAATGGCGCGGACGGCGGCGTGAATCGCAAGGAACAGCGCCGGCTGGAAGCGGAAACCCGTCAGAAGCTTGCGCACCTGAAAAAGCCGCTGCAAAGCCGTATCACGAAGATCGAGAAGGAGATGGACGCGCTCAACGCGGAAAAGGCGACGCTCGATGCATTCGTCGCCGATCCTGCAAGCTACGAGCCGGCTCAAAAGAGCAAACTGACGGACGCAATTCGCCGTCAGGCAGACGTGAACGCGCGCCTTGAAGCACTCGAAGCCGAATGGCTCGAGACACACGAGGAACTCGAACAAATCGGCTAGCGGGACGCTGTCCGCGATCCGCGCCGGCATCGACGAGAGGTTGGCTTTGTCATCTGCGATGTCCTCCGCTGCATCTTCCGTTTCAGCCGCCGATTCGGCTTCAAACGCGGCGTCCGCCCCGCCTCCATTAAAAGGCCTGCGCGTGCTCGACCTCACGCGCCTGTTGCCCGGCCCCGTCGCCGCGCTGCGGCTTGCCGAACTCGGCGCCGAAGTGCTGAAAATCGAAGCGCCAGGCGCCGGTGACCCAACGCGAACAATGATGCAGTCGTCGAGCGACCGCGTGGCCGGACGGCCCGGCGCGTTTTACCGGCTGGTGAATCGCGGTAAGCGCGAGACACGGCTCGACCTCAAGTCGGAAGCAGGACGCAATGTGCTGCGAGCGCTCGCAGCGGAAGCGGACGTGTTGATCGAAAGCTTCCGGCCGGGGGTGATGGATCGGCTCGGCGTGGGCTACGCGACGCTGCGCGCGGCCAATCCGCGGCTTGTGTACTGCGCGATCAGCGGCTATGGCGCACGCGGCCCGTTCGCCAATCATGCCGGGCACGATCTGAATTACATCGGCTACGCGGGCGTTCTCGACCAACTCACCGACCGCGACGGCGCGCCAATCGTGCCGAACTTCCAGATAGCCGACCTGCTCGGCGGCGCGCTCAGCGCGGTCACGCAGATCCTCGCCGCGTTATGGCACGTATCGCGCGGCGGCGAAGGCCGTTTCGTCGACGTTTCGATGACACACGCCACTCATGCGCACAACGTGATCGCGCAGGTCGCGCTCGCTAATGGCGATTCCGCGGGAAATGCCACGAGAGATACTACGGCCGGCGCCGCCGGCAACACGGCGCGAAACGCAACGGAATACACAGCGCCAGGCGCGGGCCTGCTGAACGGCGGCGTGCCCTGCTACAACTTGTACCGTACGCTGGACGGCCGCTGGCTCGCGGTGGGGGCGCTGGAACTCAAGTTTTGGGAAAGCCTGTGCATGGCGCTCGACCGCCCCGAATGGGCCACGCGCCACTGGAGTCTCGGCCAGGCAATCGGCGGGCCGGACGCCGTTGCGCTGACGCGTGAACTCGCCGACGTCATCGGCTCGCGTGCGCTCGATGAATGGGTTGCGTTGCTGGAGCCGCTCGATTGCTGCGTCTCGCCAGTCTTGACGGCAGCCGAAGCGGCCCAGCATCCATTGTTCAATCCGCAAGCGCAGGACGAGCACGACGAGCATGTCGAGCCGGATGAACTCACAAACGGATTCGAAGACCGGAGCGACGGGCGCCCTAAAGCGCGACCGGAGCACGATTGAACCGCACTTCAACACCGACCGAAACGCGACTCGAGCGCCGGCAAGGCGCAATCGAAGCTTGGGCCAGGCGCAACGCGCTTTAACACCTCGCGCCGGCCCGCAGCCTCACCGGCGCGCCACCGTCTGCCGCGGCAACGTCTGACGCGGCGTCTTTTCGTCGTCGTAAAGCAGATGCTTGCGGCCTTCCACGTGGCGATTGATAGTGGCGCGCACCTCGGCGGCAGTCGCGTCGCCGGCTACCACGCGGCGCGAAATCTGCCCCGTTCTGTCGATCCACTCGACGATCCGGCAAGTGCCGCCCCACGGCTGGTGAATGGGGGCTGAGACCCGGCAGCCGCGCACCTGTATCGGCCCTTCGGCTATGGTTTCATGTGAGTGTTTCAAGGCGCGATCCTTTTTCGGGCATCGGAAGGGATGCAATAGCTTTGCAGCTTAAGGAAAAAGGAAGGGCTTGTTGGTTACAACCAACCTGGAGATATTTACGGCGCATTACGGCGCGCGCGTGGCGCACCACGCGCGCTATCGGCGTCTATTCGAGGGTGCGGACCCGGTCGATAGCCTGTTCGATGCGTTCGACCGCAACGACCTGTAAGCCTTCTATCGGCTGCTTGGGCGCGTTGGCCTTTGGAATGACGGCGACCGAGAAGCCGAGCTTGGCGGCTTCCTTCAAGCGCTCCTGGCCGCGCGGCGACGGCCGGATTTCGCCGGCAAGACCTACTTCGCCGAATACCACGAGTCCTTTCGGCAGCGGCTTGTTGCGCATCGACGAATGAATGGCGAGCAGCACCGCGAGGTCCGCGGCCGGCTCGGTGATCTTCACGCCGCCCACCGCGTTCAGGAACACATCCTGATCGAAACATGCGATCCCCGCGTGCCGATGCAGCACGGCGAGCAGCATCGCGAGCCGGTTCTGCTCCAGGCCGACGGCGAGGCGCCGCGGATTCGGTGCATTGGCGGAATCCACCAGCGCTTGAACCTCGACCAGCAGCGGCCGCGTGCCTTCCTGCGTGACCAGGACGCACGAGCCCGGCACCGACTGCTCGTGCTGCGACAGAAAGAGCGCCGACGGGTTCGCGACGCCGCGCAAACCGCGCTCCGTCATTGCGAACACGCCGAGTTCGTTGACCGCGCCAAAGCGGTTCTTGATCGCGCGCACGAGGCGAAACGACGAGTGCGTGTCGCCCTCGAAGTACAACACCGTGTCGACGATGTGCTCCAGCACCCGCGGTCCCGCGAGGGCGCCTTCCTTCGTCACGTGGCCGACCATGATGATCGTGGTGCCCGACTGCTTCGCGATGCGCGTTAATTGCGCCGCGCACTCGCGGACCTGCGCGACGGAGCCCGGCGCCGACGTGAGCGCATCGGAATAGACGGTCTGGATCGAGTCGATGACCGCGACGTCGGGCTGCTGCTCCGCAATCGTCGCCTGAATTTTCTCAAGCTGGATTTCGGCGAGCAATTGCAGTTCGCTCGCTTTCGAGCCTGGTTCCAGCAGCGACAAACGTTGCGCGCGCAACGCAATCTGCGCGGCCGACTCTTCACCGCTGATGTAAAGCGCGCGTTTGTCGGCGGCAATTTCAGCGAGCGACTGCAGCAACAGCGTCGATTTGCCGATACCCGGATCGCCGCCGATCAGCACCACGCCGCCGGGCACGAGGCCGCCGCCGAGCACCCGGTCGAACTCGCCCACGCCGGTGGAAAAGCGCGGCACGTCGGAGGCTTCGATATCGGCGAGACGCCGCACCGGCGCACTCTTTGCGAGCGACTGGAAACGATGGGTGGAAGGTGTTTCGGCGACCGATTCGACGAGTGTGTTCCAGGCCTGACAGGACGGGCACTGGCCCGCCCATTTTGGCGTTTGACCGCCGCATTCACTGCATACGTACAACGTTTTTGCTTTTGCCACGCGTTCTTGCCTGGTTACTATTGTTTGGTGTTCCTGTCTCGAGCGCGCCGTTCGATGAAGCAGCGCGCTCCGCTATTGCCCCGCGTCAATACGCGTTGCCGGACATTACTCGGCACGCACCGGCACGCGTGGCGCGACCGCGCACATCAGCTCGTAGCCAATCGTGCCGCAAGCGCGCGCGACGTCGTCGATCGGCAGCGACGCGCCCCACAATTCGACGCGCGAGCCCACGTTCGCAGTGGGAATCGGCGTGAGGTCGACGGTGAGCATGTCCATGGACACGCGTCCCACAACCCGCGTGCGCACGCCTTCAACGATCACCGGCGTGCCTTCCGGCGCGACTCGCGGATAACCGTCCGCGTAACCGCACGCCACCACGCCGATGCGCATCGGCCCGCGCGCCTTGAAGAGCGAACCGTAGCCGACCGTCTGGCCTTCCGCGATGTTCTGCACGCCGATCAGTTCGGACGTGAGCGTCATGGCGGGCTGCAAGCCGGTGCCCTGGATTGCCGCGGACACACCCGAAGGCGACGCGCCGTACAGAATGATGCCTGGGCGCACCCAGTCGAAGTGCGATTGCGGATGCCACAGCGTGGCCGCCGAATTGGCGAGGCTGCGCATGCCTGCGATGCCCTGCGCACCGCGCTCGAACGCTTCCATCTGATGAGCCACGCCACGCTCGCTGTCGGCGTCGGAAAAATGGGTCATTAGCGTGATCTGACCGACGCCCTGACAGGCGCGCGCCCGCTCCCACGCCGCGCGGAATTTCTCCGGCGCGTAGCCGAGCCGGTTCATGCCGCTATTCATCTTCAACTGGATGTTCACAGGCTTCGAGAGCCGCGCCATTTCCAGCATGCGCAATTGCTCGTCCGAGTGGAGCGCCGTGGTCAGGCTATAGCGGTCAATGACGTCGATATCCGTCGGACGAAAAAAGCCTTCGAGCAAAAGAATCGGGCCGGCCCAACCCAATTCACGCAACTTCACGGCTTCTTCGAGGTCCAGCAACCCAAAGCCGTCCGTTGCACGTAGGCCCGGAAAAGCGCGCGCGAGGCCATGGCCGTACGCATTGGCCTTCACGACCGCCCAGATCTTCGATTTAGGCGCATAGCGGCGCGCAACGGCGAGGTTATTGGCGAGGGCGGAGGTGTGAATCGTGGCTGAGAGGGGGCGCGGCATGGAATATTTTCGTAAAGACGCTTGCGAATCAGCGGCTTACAGAGCGTTTTCAACGCGCGGCAGCCCGCTGGGCGGTGCGATCAAGGATTCTGCTAGTCTGAATGCAGCTATTTTCATGATATAAAGCCGTGCGCACAACCCATTTCGAACGGCATAAGCCCGGACGCATAACAAACGGCCGGGGCGGACAGACCGCAGCGAGGACAGCATCGCATCAGATGAAAAAAGGTTTTTACACCATCATGGCCGCGCAGTTTTTTTCGTCGCTGGCCGACAATGCGCTTCTGATCGCTGCTATCGCACTGCTGAAAGATCTACACGCCCCCAACTGGATGACGCCGCTGCTCAAGTTGTTCTTTGTGCTGTCGTACGTCGTTCTCGCCGCATTCGTGGGCGCCTTCGCCGATTCGCGTCCCAAAGGACGCGTGATGTTCATCACGAACACTATCAAGGTGCTCGGCTGCATCACGATGCTGGTCGGCGCGCATCCGCTTCTGGCGTATGGAATCGTGGGGTTTGGCGCGGCTGCGTATTCGCCCGCCAAATACGGGATTCTCACCGAACTGCTGCCGCCTGACAGGCTCGTCGCCGCAAACGGCTGGATCGAAGGCACCACGGTCGGCTCGATCATTCTCGGTACGGTGCTCGGCGGAGCGCTGATCAGTCCGCATATTGCTGCGCCGATCCTGCGGCACCATATTCCCACGGTCAACACGCCTGCTGAAGCGGCGATGCTGGTCATCATGGTGATCTACGTCATCGCTGCGCTCTTCAATCTGCGTATTCCCGACACCGGCGCGCGCTACCCGAAGCAGGAACGCGGCCCGATCAAACTCGTCACCGATTTCGCGGACTGTTTCCTCGTGCTGTGGCGCGACAAGCTCGGGCAGATCTCGCTCGCGGTCACGACGCTGTTCTGGGGCGCGGGCGCCACGCTGCAATTCATCGTGCTGAAGTGGGCGGAAGTGTCGCTCAACATGTCGCTCTCCGAAGCGGCAATCCTGCAGGCGGTGGTGGCCGTCGGCGTCGCGGGCGGCGCGATCTTCGCCGCCTCGCGCGTGCCGCTGAAAAAGTCGCTGTCGGTGCTGCCGGTGGGCATCATGATGGGGCTTGCCGTGATGCTCATGGCCTTCTACACACGCAACCTCTTCCCTGCTCATTGGGGGGTGTACTTCGGCCGGATGCACGTGCCGGGCTATCTGATCGTCGCTTATGTCTTCCTGATGATCGTCGGCGGCCTGTCGGGCTTCTTCGTCGTACCGATGAATGCGCTGCTCCAGCATCGCGGCCACGTGTTGCTGTCGGCGGGTCACTCGATCGCCGTGCAGAACTTCAACGAGAACCTCTCCGTGCTCGTCATGCTGTGCCTGTACGCGGTGCTCGTCTGGCTCGACGTGCCGGTCACGGCGGTCATCGTGCTGTTCGGCACCTTCGTCTGCCTGATGATGTGGCTCGTGATGCGGCGTCACCAGGCGAACCAGCGCGCGTTCGACTCCGTCGCGCTGATCGGCGAAGTCAAGCACTAACGCGTCTGGGCGCGTCGGCTTCTGCTGCCGCCCTCGCGCCTTCACCCTTTCCCGCTTCGCGATGACCCAACCGATTCCCAATGTGCTGACTATCGCCGGTTCCGATTCGGGCGGCGGCGCCGGCATTCAGGCCGATCTAAAGGCTTTCTCGGCGCTCGGCGCTTACGGCGCGAGCGTGATTACCGCGCTCACCGCGCAGAACACGCGCGGAGTCACCGCGATCCACGCGCCGGACGCGGGCTTCATCACCGCGCAACTCGACGCCGTGTTCGACGACATCCGCATCGACGCGGTGAAGATCGGCATGCTCGCCAATGCGTCGATTGTCCGCGCAGTTGCCGAGGCGTTGCGCCGGCACAAGCCCACGAGCATCGTCCTCGATACGGTGATGATTTCGAAGAGCAACCATGCGCTGCTGCTGCCGGATGCGGTCGCCGCATTGCGCGAAGAACTACTGCCGCTCGCCGATCTGCTGACGCCCAATCTTCCCGAAGCCGCCGCACTGCTCGACCGCGTGCAACCGGCTGCCGACGAAGCCGGCATGGTCGAGCAAGGCGAAGCGCTGCGCGCGCTCGGCGCGCGCGCGGTGCTGATGAAGGGCGGTCATCTGAGCGCGACCGACAGTCCGGACTGGCTGATCCAGCAAAGCGGCACGCTGCGGCTGGGCGGCCCGCGTGTGCCGGTGAAGAACACGCATGGAACGGGCTGCACGTTGTCGTCGGCGATTGCAGCCCTGATGCCGCAACGCGACGATCTGGCGGGCGCGGTCGCAGAGGCCAAGGAATACCTGACCGGCGCATTGCAGGCGAGCGATCGGCTCGACGTCGGCAACGGCGTCGGACCCGTGCATCATTTCTATCGATGGTGGTAACGCGGCCGCGCTACCGCCTTGCATAGGCCTGAGCCTGCTCAGGCCACTCGTCGGGTACGACGAAGCCACGCGAGCGTTCAGCCAGGTTGCCCGCCACGTCTTCTGCCAATGCGGCGATCATGGTTGGGCCGGTTGGCTGGGCGCTTCGTGCGGTGAGTGCTAGCGGATCGATCAATGCCCTGCTGGCGGTCTGCTCCGCGTCTTGACCATAACGCCGGGGCGCCAGCCATTCGAGCCGCGGTAAGACGCGCCAATGCTGCGCATGCGCCGCCGCGAAGTCCGGCCACTCACTCCGTGTCACCCACCAGCCGCGGCCATGCGCGGGGTCGAGTTCGACCGCATCTGCCGGCGTCTCGTCGTGCCGATAGAACAACCATCCTTTGACGAACATTTGCGGTGTCCACGGTCCCGGATAACCCGTCGATGCAAAATCTTCGCGCGCGCTCAAGGACAATTGATGATTGAGCAGATGGGCGAGCTTCAGGTCGAAGCGGTCCTTGAGGTTCGGGCCGACATAGTTCGATAACCGCGATGACGTGAGCGATGATGCGGACGGTGAAAGCGGCGCGGTTCGGGCGTTGACATCGCCGGCATGCAGATAGCATTTCACCGCAAGCTCCCAGTGAAGCCGCGCACCCTCTCGCGTGTGTAGCAGGAAATCGCATTCACCGAGCGTGACCCCCGCGCGCCGCAGCGGCACGCCCGCCGCGATCAGCCGAGCCGTGGGGCCATGTTGCAGGAACCAGCCGAGCAAGCGTTCGGCGTAGCGGCCGAGGCGAGTAATGCGCGTTGCGGCGAGATCGTCGTGCAGCGGGGCGGGCGCTGCATCGAGCGCGCACAGCCAGTCGACGATGTCGTGTAGCTGCCGCGAGGTCGCGAATGGAGTGGCGAGTTCGCCCACCGGCGGTTGCGGACGCAACAAATCGGCGCTCAACAGCAGCCAGGCGAGATCGCGAACCGCGCAGTCGCGCAGCTTGCCGAGCAATGTGGAAAGAACGGCGTCCGCGCTGGCGGCATCAACCGGAGCGGAATCTCCGCTCCCAACAGCCGCTCCGACAGAGTAAGCGCCGGCGACGTGTTTGCGCGCCGTCGGCTCATCCCCGCTCACTGTTTTGCCGCGTTCGATGCTGCACCACCGGCCGCACGCCACGTATCGCGCGCGAGACACAAATCGGCCCATGCTTTGGCCTTGTCCGGCAGGCTACGCAGCAGATAGGCCGGGTGATAGGTGACGATCACCGGCACACCCTCGTACTCGTGGACGCGGCCGCGCAACGACGAAATGCTCGCGTCGGTCTTGAGCAGGCTTTGCGCGGCGAAGCGACCGAGCGCTACGATCAGCTTCGGTTTCACGAGCCCAACCTGGCGTTGCAGATAGGGTTCGCAACGCGCGACTTCATCGGGTTCCGGATTGCGGTTGCCGGGCGGCCGGCACTTGATGACGTTCGCGATATACACGTTCGCGTCGCGCGCCAGCGTGAGTGAGCGCAGCATGTTGTCGAGCAGCTTGCCGGCCTGGCCGACGAACGGCTCGCCCACGCGGTCTTCGTTCTCGCCGGGCGCTTCGCCGATCAGCATCCAGTCGGCGTTCCGATCGCCCACGCCGAAAACCGTCCTGGTGCGCTTCTCGCACAGCCGGCAACGCTCACAGGTTGAGACCCGCTCGCTCAGCGCGTCCCATTCGAGCGTGTGGATCGCGGGAAGTTGGGGCGTGTCGCCGAGCGCGTGCATCGGCGCGCCGGCGTCGCCCGGCGGATGAAGAGGGAGATCGTCGAACCAGGCGAAGTCGTCGGCGGGCGGCGCGTCGAATGACGACGACTCTGGCATGTGCGGCTCGGCGCTGGCGCTTGCTGGATTGCGGCTTTCGGCGGCACGTGGCGCGCGCTGCTGCGTCGCCTCCGGTGCGCGGCGCGGCGCGCCATTTGCCGATTGATCTGCGAGGCGCGCTGACCCTTGTGCACGCTCGACCGGCTCTGCCTGCTGCGAATCATTCAGTGACGCTCCCGACTGGGACCGCTGAGTTTCGCGACCTGGCGCATCGGTGCCCATCCGCGTCTGCGTCTGCGTCGGCGTTTGCATCTGCGCGACGTCGTCGGCTTGTCGCACCGGCTCTGCCGCGCGCATGGCCGGCGCGGGCGACGTCTGCGGCGTCAATCCGACCGAAGAAGGCTCGCGGGCCTCGAGCCGCGTGAGAACGCTCGCACCGTGCGGGCGCGACGCGTCGGCGCGCTGCTCCGCCCCGGGTTCGTCGGCCGCTTCCGGCGTCGCGGCCATCCCGCGACGTACCCAGCGCGGCGCGAGCCCGAACTCTTCCAGTACTGATTCATGCAGCGCCATCCGCGCCCTCCCTGACAAACGATAAACGCATCACGATGGCGTCCTCCCGGCTGCGATGCCGCGCCGGATAATAGTTTTTGCGCCGGCCGATCGACGCGAAGCCGAAACGCTCATAGAGCCGGATGGCGCGATGATTCGACGGCCTCACCTCCAGCAGCAGACCGTCGAGTTTCTCGGCGCGGGTAATGCGCACGGCTTCCCGCAGTAGCGCGAGTCCTGCGCCCGCCCCTTGAGCGGCGGGCGTTACGCACAGATTCAGCAGATGCATTTCGTCGACGACCGGCATCAGCACGCAATAGCCGATCAACGTACCCGTCACATGCCGCAGACAGACGCCGAAATAGCCGTTGCGCAAGGAGTCGCCGAAATTGACGCGGCTCCAGGGGAATTCATAGGCGAGCTTTTCAATGGCGGCCACTTCGTCGAGGTCGCCCTCGGTCATGGGCGACATGTAGCGGTCCGCCAGCAGCACGCCGCTCATTGCCGTCCCTCGCGCGGCTCGGCGTGACGAGCGGGCGCCGCGGCCTGTTCCGCCTTGGCGGCCTTTTCCGCGGTGCGCTCGGCCGTTGTTTGCGCGACCTTGTTGCGGATGTACTCGGGCGCGGCCTGATCGGCCGGGACCGTGCGGCCCGCGTGGAACGCGCGCAACGCGGCGTACGCGAGCGGCAGCGCATGCGGCAATGCTTCATGATCAACGGTCCGGGCGGCTGCGAGCGCCGGCAGCCGCGCGCCGAAGGCCGCGGCGGCGTTGCCCGCGAGCGTGAACGGTTCGTCGGGCAACACGAGCCGCTCGGGCGTATCGAGCGATGCGCCTCGAACGGTGCGCCATTCGCCGTCAACGTCATCCCACGCGTAGTCGGCCCAGTAGATTTCGTCCATGCGGGCGTCGAGCGCCGCCAGCACGCGCGTAGCGGCCGGATCGCGGCGCCGCGCACTCTCCGCGCAAACCAGCAGCGTGCTGACCGGCACCACCGGCAGATCGAGGCCGAACGAGAGGCCCTGCGCGGCGCCCGTCGCAGTGCGAAGACCGGTGAACGAGCCGGGACCTGAACCGAACGCAATGGCGTTGCAGTCGGCCAGTGTCAGGCCGGCTTCGTCGAAAAGTTCGCGGATTGCGGGCAGCAGGCGGGTACTGGACACGGCGCCCGTCTGCTCGTGACGGACCCACACACGCGACTCGGCGCGCGCGCGGCCCGCTGCACCGGCGTCGACGGCAGACAGAAGCGCTACCGAGCAGAATTCGGTGGAAGTATCGAGGGCAAGAAGCACTGTTTGAGTCATGGACCGTATTGTAATCGGCGCCGCGCGCGCGGATGCGGTTTGGTCTCGGCCGCAACGCGCGTTGTCGCCACGAGGCCCGCCCTTGCGTGCCACTGATACAAAACCGGCGCGCACTCCCTGCTTGCAGGCGCCTTGCGTTTGGAATAAGCCCTCGGCCACGCCGTGGCATGCAATTGCTATGATCGTCGGCCACCTAACCACCCCGCCGGAGAGCACGACGATGACGGACCTCGACACGCAATTCACCCAAGCCCAGGAAGACGTCAAACAACTGCCGGAGCGTCCGGGCAACCTCACACTGCTGCGGCTCTACGCCCTCTATAAGCAAGCCAGCGAAGGCGACGTTCAAGGCGACAAGCCGGGCTTCACGGACATCGTCGGCAAATACAAGTACGACGCGTGGGGGGCGCTCAAGGGCACCGCGCAGGACGCCGCCAAGCAGCAGTACGTGGAACTGGTCGAGTCGCTGAAGAGCGGCGCGTCCGCATGACGTGCAAGTGACGCCGAGCCGCTCGCAGCGGAGCGTCGCGCGATCTTAAGCGCGAGAGTCCTGCCAGGAAATGTCTTAACAGTGGCGCAGTGCAACAAATACCTATACAATGTTGCCTGCGCTTCACTGCTTTGCCCGGTTTTTCATTTATCGGCCTTTGCGGCGCAGCGCCTCGTAGCGTTTAGCTCCAATCCAGTTTAGAACCTGTCCCCTCCTGCCTAGCCCCCTACGGGCGATCATGTCCCAGGCTGGCGACAAGCCAATGTTGGCCTGTCGCATCCGATACAGCTTCTAACGAAAAACTCGCCTTTATTGTTGCGAGTTGCCCCCGTTTTTCGATTTGCTCGCTGCTTCTTTGCTCGCTGAATCCGACGACTTGGGTATGCCGATTGGCGCCGACGTTTTAATTCCCTGTGTTTCAAGGATTCTCATGACTTCGAGCAATACCCCCAGCAGCCCGTTGAACGCCATCGCCGACCAAGCCCTCGGTCTCGCCGACGCACCCGCGCAAGCCGCAGCCGTTGCTGCCGCGCCGGCCGTCGCCGCTGAAGCCGCCGCGCCCGCCGGTCCGACGTTCGCGTCGCTCGGCCTGTCCGCGGATGTCGTCTCCGCGCTGACCGCCGCTGGCTACCAGAACCCGACGCCGGTTCAGCAACGTGCGGTTCCGGCTGGCATCGCCGGCCGCGACCTGCTGGTGTCGAGCCCGACCGGTTCGGGCAAGACCGCTGCCTTCATGCTGCCGGCCATCGAACGTTTCTCGCAGTTGCAGAAGGCGCAAGCCAGCCAGCCGCGCGAACCGCGTCCGGCCGACGGCGCACGCACGCGCCGCCCGCAACCGGTTGCCCGTCCGACCATGCTGGTTCTGACGCCGACCCGCGAACTCGCGATGCAGGTCACCACCGCCGCCGCTACTTACGGCAAGCATCTGAAGCGCCTGCGCACCGTCAGCATTCTGGGCGGCGTCGCTTATGGCCAGCAATTGATGCTGCTTGCAAAGAACCCGGAAATCCTGGTTGCCACGCCGGGCCGTCTGATCGACCACCTGGAACGCGGCCGTATCGACCTGTCGCAATTGCAGATTCTTGTACTCGACGAAGCTGACCGCATGCTCGACATGGGCTTCATCGAAGACATCGAGACGATCGTCGCGGCCACACCGGCCACGCGTCAAACCATGCTCTTCTCGGCCACGCTCGACGGCAAGATCGGTTCGCTGACGGGCCGCCTGCTGAAGGACCCGGAGCGTATCGAGATCGTCCAGCGCCTCGAGCAGCGCACCAACATTGCGCAAACCGTTCATTACGTCGACGACCGCGATCACAAGGACCGTCTGCTCGACCATCTGCTGCGTGACGCGGGCCTCGACCAGGCTATCGTCTTCACGGCGACCAAGATGGACGCAGATCAACTGGCCGGCCGTCTTGCCGACGCTGGTTTCGAATCGGCGGCCCTGCACGGCGATCTGCCGCAAGGCGCGCGTAACCGCACCATCAAGGCACTGCGCGAGCGTCGCGTTCGCGTGCTGGTGGCAACGGACGTCGCCGCTCGTGGTATCGACATTCCGGGCATCACGCACGTGTTCAACTACGACCTGCCGAAGTTTGCCGAAGACTACGTGCACCGTATCGGCCGCACTGGCCGTGCCGGTCGCTCGGGTATCGCAGTGAGCCTCGTGCATCACGCCGAACAGGGCGCACTGAAGCGCATCGAGCGCTTCGTCCGCACTCCGCTGCCGGTCAACGTCGTCGCTGGCTTCGAGCCGCGCAAGTCGGCTCCGTCGGGTAACGGCCGTCCCGGCTTTGGCGGCCGTGGCCGTCCGGGCGGCGGCAATGGCGGCGGACGCCGCTTTGGCAGCGGCTCGGGCAAACCGGCCGGTAACGGCAGCAGCTCGCGCAGCGGCACCGGTGGCGGTTGGGCCGGCAAGTCGGCTGGCGGCGGTTCGCGTGACGGCGGCTTCGGCGGCGGTTCGCGTGAAGGCTACGGCGGCTCGCGTGACGGCGGCTACGGCGCACGCCGCAGCGACGGCCCGCGTACCGCGCGTCGCGGCAGCTAAAGCGCGCTAGCGCGCGCGGCCAGCGAGCGGTTTGGCTGCTTCAATGCGGCAGCCGCGCATGACTGGCAGCAGCTAGACCTAGTTGTACAGACCCCGCAGCCTTGCGCTGTCGTCGGGTCAAACTGAAAACCGGTGCTCATGCACCGGTTTTTTTTCGCCCGCACTCCCATCACCTCCCACATTTCACGATGTGCAAAATTTTTTTGCGTCGTAAAAAATCGTGCTGCAAGGCACAACATGGCAATTGCAAGATGGGAAAAATCGTTTCTTAATGCGGAACGAAATATGTAATGCTTTGATTTTTATCAGGAATAAATATCGGAAAATCGCGCGCAGGCCGCTGTTGTGTATCCTTGGATTTGCCTAGACTCTTATATAAGAGTTCGGGAAACGGAACGCCTTCAAGGCCAACCGCTTCGACGAAGACAGTTTTGATCATCCATTTCAGGCAACCAAGGAGCACATCATGACGACGCGCGAAGAACAAGCCCGCCAACTTCAACAGCAATGGGAAACCGATCCGCGCTGGAAAGGCGTCAAGCGCAACTACACTGCCGAGGACGTGATCCGTCTGCGCGGCTCGGTGCAGGTCGAGCACACGCTCGCCAAGCGCGGCGCCGAAAAGCTCTGGCATAGCGTGAATACGGAGCCGTTCGTCAATTCCCTCGGCGCGCTGACCGGCAACCAGGCAATGCAGCAGGTCAAAGCGGGTCTGAAAGCTATCTACCTGTCGGGTTGGCAAGTCGCGGGCGATGCCAACGTGGCCGGCGAAATGTACCCAGATCAGTCGCTTTACCCGGCGAACTCCGTGCCGCTCGTCGTCAAGCGCATCAACAACACGTTGACGCGCGCCGATCAGATCCAGTGGTCGGAAGGCAAGAACCCGGGCGACGAAGGCTACATCGACTACTTTGCGCCGATCGTCGCGGATGCCGAAGCCGGTTTCGGCGGCGTCCTGAATGCTTTTGAACTGATGAAGGCGATGATCGAAGCCGGCGCGGCAGGTGTGCACTTCGAAGATCAGTTGGCGTCGGTCAAGAAGTGCGGCCACATGGGTGGCAAGGTGCTGGTGCCGACGCGCGAAAACGTGGCCAAGCTGACGGCTGCGCGTCTTGCCGCGGACGTATCGGGCGTGCCGACCGTGCTGCTCGCTCGTACTGACGCGGAAGCAGCCGATCTGATTACGTCCGACGTCGACGAGAACGACAAGCCGTTCCTGACCGGCGAGCGCACTGTCGAAGGTTTCTACCGCACGAAGCCGGGCCTCGAACAGGCGATCTCGCGTGGCCTCGCTTACGCTCCTTACGCGGACATGATCTGGTGCGAGACGGGCAAGCCGGATCTCGAGTTCGCGAAGAAATTCGCCGACGCCATTCACAAGGAGTACCCGGATCAACTCCTGTCGTACAACTGCTCGCCTTCGTTCAACTGGAAGAAGAACCTGGACGACGCGACCATTGCCAAGTTCCAGCGCGAACTGGGCGCGATGGGCTACAAGTTCCAGTTCATCACGCTGGCCGGCTTCCACGCGCTGAACTACTCGATGTTCAACCTCGCGCACGGGTATGCCCGCAATCAGATGACGGCGTTCGTCGAGATGCAGCAGGCCGAATTCGCGGCAGCGGAAAAGGGCTTCACCGCCGTCAAGCATCAGCGCGAAGTGGGCACCGGCTACTTCGACGCGGTCACGCAAACGGTCGAGCGCGAAGCATCGACCACCGCGTTGCACGGCTCGACGGAAGACGAACAGTTCTTCGACAAGAAAGTCGCGTAACGGCCTCGCGGCCCGATCGCGAAACGTCAGGCAGATAGACGGCGGAACAACGGCGAAGCGGTTTTGCCGGGGGTTCGCCGTCGACAGGGAGGAGTCTCGCCATCGCCGCATCCGCATATCAACGCGGGGCGATGGCGGCTCTTCGCAAGGCGGGGGCTAGACAGAAAGCCAGCACAAAGCATTGTGCGGCGAATGGGACGACGCGCCGGCTGACTGCCGGCGCGTTTTCCGCTGGAGCTGCGAGCCGCAAGGCAGCGAAACCGTAGCGCCCCGAGGCTCAGCGGTACACCAGCACCGGGATTTTGGTATGCGTGAGCACCCGCTGCGTTTCACTGCCGATCAGCAGGCTGCCGAGACCGCGACGCCCGTGGGAGGCCATGAAGATCACGTCGCATGCGCCCCGCTCCGCCGCTTCGATGATGCCGAGATACGGCGCCGGATGCACGCTGGTGCGCCTGTCGACGACTACCCCGACACGGCTCGCGGCAAGCTCCACTTCGCGCAGATGTTGTTGCGCTTCGCGTTCGCTGCGTTCGAGAAACTCGGACGGCGGTTCGACAACGATGTCGGAGAACGGCGCATACGGATATTGCGGCAGACATGCGTAGGCGGTGATGCGCGCGCCGACCGCCTGCGCGAGGTCGATTGCGCCGGCCATTGCCTTGCGCGAGAGATCTGAACCATCGGTCGGAACGAGAATGTGCTTGAACATGTGCCCTCCGTATCCGTGTCCGGCTGCCCTCTCGCCTTCGTTCGGCGCGGCATTGCCACACTTGTCAGGCCCGTGAACGGCCCATGCGTCAGCGCCGGCCGAGGCTTTGCGTGCTGGCCTCAAAAGAATTGTAGGTCGTGGATACCTGCCGCCAACCGTTATTGAGGGTCTGTCCGAGTATGGAAAACCCGTTGCGCCGCGTCAGCCCCAGTACTCTGGAAGGCCATAGGTATGCTTGAGAAAATCCAGGAAAAGCCGCACTCGCAACGGCAAATGGCGGCGCTGAGGAAACACCGCGTGAATGCCGATGGGCGGCGCGGCGAACTCGTCGAGCACGCTCACGAGGCGCCCAGCCGCGATGTCCGCGCCGACTTCCCACCACGATCGCCATGCGAGGCCGTGACCTTCGAGACACCACTCGTGCAACACGGCGCCGTCCGAGCATTCCATCGTGCCGGACACCTTGATCGATACGACCTTATCGGCCTGCTGGAACATCCAGCCGCGCTGCTGGTTGGCGCTTGCACCGAGCGCGAGACAGTTGTGCTGAGCAAGATCCGCAAGGCTATGCGGCGCGCCGCGCCGGCTCAGATACGAAGGCGATGCCACGCACACACGCCGGTTCTCGCCGAGTTTGAGCGACACCAGCGAAGAATCGGGCAATTCGCCGAGCCGCACCGCGCAATCGAAACCTTCGTTGACCAGATCGACGAGCCGGTCCGACAGATCGAGCGTGATCGAAACATCCGGATGCGCGACCGTGAACGCCGGCACCAGCGGTGCGACGTGGCGGCGCCCGAAACCGGCCGGCGCGGAGAGCCGCAAATGGCCGCTCGCCTTCACGCCGCCCGCCGACACGCTTGCCTCGGCGTTCTGCATGTCATGAATGATGCGCTGACAATCTTCGAGAAACGCCGAGCCTTCGAAGGTCAGCGTGATCTTGCGGGTCGTGCGCACCAGCAATTTGACGCCAAGGCGTTCTTCGAGCGCATCGATTCGGCGTCCGATGATCGCGGGCGCCACGCCTTCGGCAAGCGCCGCGGCAGACAGGCTGCCTTTCGCGGCGACAGTGACGAAGGTCTCGATCTGCTTGAATCGGTCCATGGAAGGGCGCCGCTGGCGCGGCGAAGGTGGCCGGAGCGCGTCAGATTAGGTGCATGAAAGTAAAAGATCAAGTGATCTTTGTCCTCTTTTTTAGCGCACAGCAGCGCTAATACAATCCGTCCTGACCTCTGACAGGAGCGCACGGCAATGTCGGCCACAACGACACTCTTCCCCAAAGCAGTGATTTTCGACGCCTACGGCACGCTTTTCGACGTGCACTCGGTGATCGCTGCTGCGGAGCAGTTGTTTCCCGGACACGGCGACGCCCTCTCGCAGTTGTGGCGTCAGAAACAGATCGAATACACGCAGTTGCGCACGCTGGCCGATGCCGGCGGCGACGCCGCGCACTACCGACCGTTCTGGGACATCACGCTCGACGCCCTGCGCTTCTCTGCGAAAAAACTCCAACTCACGCTCGGCCGTTCCGCTGAAAAGCGTCTGATGGATGAATACGCGTGCCTGTCCGCGTTTCCCGACGCGGTGCCAGCGCTGCGTTTGCTAAGGGACTCGGCGTCCGCATCTGCGTCCGGCGTTGCCGCTGGGCTGTCGCCGGCATCCGCATCCCGAGCCTCACGCGGGCCGTCCTCTGCGGCCGGCGCGTCAGGCGGATCGCGCCCCGGCCTCGCGATTCTGTCAAACGGTAACCCTCAAATGCTCGACGTCGCGGTGAAGAGCGCGGGCATGAGCGGCCTGTTCGACCATGTGCTTTCCGTCGATGCCGTACGCGCATACAAACCCGCGCCCGCCGCCTATGCGCTCGGCCCTCAGGCCTTCGACGTGCTTCCGCGCGAGATTGTCTTCGTGTCGTCGAATGGCTGGGACATCGCCGGCGCAACCTGGTTCGGCTTCACGACGTTCTGGCTCAACCGACAAAACGCTCCGCTCGAAGAACTGGGCGTGACGCCGCACGGCACGGGCGCGGGCATGACCGATCTGTTGGCTTTCCTGAAGACCGTCACCACTGCAGGACGCGCCCACACCATAGCGAGCCGCATACGCCACAGCCCCGGCGTATGACGCTTCCCTCTCGCAACTCATCGAATCAACTGAATCAACTACCGCTGCATTTCAACTTTGCATTTTGCAATCTGACCGACCAAGGAGAAAACATGGCGAATCCGCTGTCATCGTTGTCGCTGCCGCAGGGCATGGAAATCACCGCTGAAATCAAGCCGGGCTATGAAGCGATCCTCACGCGCGAAGCGCTCGAACTCGTCGCCGCATTGCATCGCACGTTCGAGCCGCGTCGTCAGCAGTTGTTGCAGGCGCGGACGGAACGCACGAAGCGGCTCGACGCCGGCGAGCGTCCCGACTTTCTCGCCGCGACGAAGAGCGTACGCGACGGCGACTGGACCATTGCGCCGCTGCCTGAAGACCTGCAATGCCGCCGTGTGGAGATCACCGGTCCGGTCGAGCGCAAGATGATCATCAACGCGCTGAACTCGGGCGCGGATTCGTACATGACCGATTTCGAGGATTCGAATGCGCCCAGCTGGGACAACCAGATCACCGGCCATGTGAACCTGAAAGATGCCGTGCGCCGCACCATCTCACTCGAGCAGAACGGCAAGAGTTATAAGTTGAACGACAAGGTTGCCACGCTGATCGTGCGACCGCGCGGCTGGCATCTCGACGAAAAGCACTTGAAGGTGGACGGCAAGCGCGTGTCGGGCGGCATCTTCGATTTCGCGCTGTTCATGGTGCACAACGCAAAGGAACTGGTCGCGCGCGGCTCGGGTCCGTACTTCTATTTGCCGAAGATGGAAAGCCATCTCGAAGCGCGCCTGTGGAACGACATTTTCGTCGCGGCGCAGGAAGCGGTCGGCGTTCCGCGCGGCACGATTCGCGCGACGGTGCTGATCGAAACCATTCTTGCCGCGTTCGAGATGGACGAGATTCTGTACGAGCTGCGTGAACATAGCTCGGGCCTGAACGCCGGCCGCTGGGACTACATCTTCTCGGCGATCAAGAAGTTCAAGTCCGACCGCGACTTCTGTCTCGCCGACCGCTCGCAGATCACGATGACTGCGCCGTTCATGCGCGCGTATGCGCTGTTGCTGCTGAAGACATGCCATCGCCGTAACGCGCCGGCCATTGGCGGCATGAGCGCGTTGATTCCGATCAAGAACGACGCGGCCGCGAACGAGAAGGCAATGGCCGGCGTGCGCTCGGACAAGGCACGCGATGCTGGCGACGGCTATGACGGCGGCTGGGTTGCGCACCCGGGCCTCGTGCCGATCGCGATGGAAGAATTTGTCAAGGTGCTGGGCGACAAGCCCAACCAGATCGGCAAACAACGCGACGACGTGCTCGTCACTGCCACGGACCTGATGGACTTCCGTCCGGAAGCGCCGATCACCGAAGCCGGTCTGCGCAACAACATCAACGTCGGCATTCACTACCTGGGCTCGTGGCTCGCGGGCAATGGCTGCGTGCCGATCCACAATCTGATGGAAGATGCCGCTACCGCTGAAATCTCGCGCTCACAGGTGTGGCAGTGGATTCGCTCGCCGAAGGGCACGCTCGACGATGGGCGCAAGGTAACGGCCGAGCTGGTGCGCGAACTCGCCGTGCAAGAACTCGACAAGGTGAAGCAGGCCGTCGGCGGCGATACGAAACCGTACGAACGCGCGGCTCAGATCTTCGAAGAGATGTCGACGTCCGAGCAGTTCACCGACTTTTTGACGCTGCCACTTTACGAAGAAATCTGAACGCGAACGCTTGCCGTGTTGTACCGACGAGTGCGTGCAACGATGGATTGAGCGAACGGCCCGACAGGCGCATGCCTGGCGGGCCGTTTCTTATGAGTGGGAACGCATAGGAGCACATAAGCGCGGACGGGCGCAGACGAGCGCGCGGCGGCCGCGTCAGCGCGTGGCGCGATACTCGACCCAATCGCCGGACTTGATTTCCGGCAGCCCCTTCACCGCATGAGGCGTGACCGGATAGAAGCGGCAGTTCACGACGTTGCCGTCCACTTTCACCATCACTTCGCGGGCCAGAAAGCGATCTTCGACGCCGGGATATACCGCTTCGATCTCGTCGAGCACGGCGACGAGTTCATCGTCAATTTCGTAAACGTCGCCGGTGACGTCCACGCCCTGTTCGTCGACAACGAGTCCCGGGTACGAGCCGAAGTCGAACAGATGGCCGCGAACCGTGGCCGTGCCAAGCAGATTCGGCTCGGTTATTTCGTTGCGAGCCGCGGCTTCCCGGATGTCGTTCACTTCGCCCGCCCGCAGCGTGCCATATACAAAGACGGTTTGCATCGTGGTTGGTGCTCCTCGAATAGGTCGTCGGTCAATCGGAACATTATGCAACGTCTCAAACCATGCACGCTCTACAATGAGAATCCGCTCAGGTTCGGGCCTTGTACCCGCAGCGTTGTGTTCCGTGGATCGACCTTTGCCATGACTCCGTACGCCGGCTCAGACCGGTCCAGCTTCGTCAGCTTGACCGACACTCCGCCAGAGTTTCAACCGAACGACACGCATCCCATTCGCGTGCGCTCGCGACCCATGCCGATGGGTTCTCACTTCGCGCGTCATACGCATGCGTGGGCGCAGGTCGCATATGCGTCGCGCGGCGTGCTGCGGGTGGCGACAACAGGCACGACGTGGATGGTACCGCCCTCTCGCGCGATCTGGGTCCCGCCGCATGTCACCCATGAAGTGGTGGCCGTCGAAGACGCGTTCCTACGCACGCTGTACATCACCGAAAGCACGGTGCCTGCCGGGCTCGACGCCCCACGCGTGGTCGAAGTCTCGAACCTGTTGCGAGAAGTGATCGCCGCGCTGGACACGCCCGGCATTTCGCCCGCGCGCGAGCAGTTGCTCGGCGCGCTTGCGATAGATGAGCTAACACGTTCGGAGCCACTGCCGCTATCGGTGCCGATGCCGAACGAAAAGCGGCTGCGCGCGCTATGCGAGGCGGTAATCGCGGATCCGACGCCAGGGGAATCACTCGAACAGTGGGCGGCGAGCGTAGGAGCGAGTACACGCACGATCGCGCGTCTGTTTCGGCAGGAGCTTGGCGTGAGTTTCTCTCAGTGGCGGCAGCAGGCGATTCTTGCGCGGGCGATCCCCCTGCTGAGTCAGGGACGGCCACTGTCGCATGTCGCGCAGGAGTTGGGCTATCAAAGCCAGAGCGCCTTTTCCGCGATGTTCCGGCGTGCGTTCGGCGAAAGCCCACGCGCCTTTATCGAGCGAGGCTCGGAGCATCGACTGGAAAACGGAGGAGACAGCGACGATCCACAAAGCAACGACGTGGACGGGCCGGTCGCACCGAACCGCGCGGACGCAGCGAGCGGCGCAGATCGTTAAACCGCCGACTGGCGGCTCAGACTCGCCGAGCGAGATGACGGATCGCGCCGAGCTGGGCAAGCCGCGGGCCCGCCAACTTGTAGCCTTTACGCTGATAGAGCCGCGCCGCGGGATTGTCGACGAACACACGCAATTGCAGTTCGCGCAGTCCGCGCTCGCGCGCCCATTGGTGCGACATATCTAGCAGATAGGTGCCCGCGCCGAGCCGCCTGTATCCCTCGGCAATTTGCACGTCGCGAATATGAAGCGAATCGCCTTCTTGCGTGATGCGCAGCACACCAATCGGCTTGCCATCCATTTCGAGGATGAAATTCTCCGACTCGCGCCAACTGCCTAGAAACAGATCGCCGCGCCAGACGAGATGATGGCGCTGATAATAGCCGCCCATGTTGCCATGAGTCAGCGCCTCGGCGAACTCGAAATCATCCATGCTGGCTTTGCGCAGATGGAACGATGACGGAGCTTCGGTTGGATCGAACATGGCGGCACGGCGAAGAGAAGTCGGATCAACGGTAAAACAGGCCGCGCGCGCTGGCAATGGCTGTTTGTCCCGAGCATATCCAGGCGGGGCCGTCAGCGGAAACAAAAAAGCCCACTTCTTACGAAGTGGGCTTTTTAGATCTGGCGGAGCGGACGGGACTCGAACCCGCGACCCCCGGCGTGACAGGCCGGTATTCTAACCAACTGAACTACCGCTCCAGATTTGACACCAGGCAAACAAGCTGCGCTCGCTTACCGGCGGCACCGTTCAACTTCCAACCGAACGACGCCGATTTTCTGGCGTCCCCTAGGGGATTCGAACCCCTGTACTCACCGTGAAAGGGTGATGTCCTAGGCCTCTAGACGAAGGGGACAACGTACTGCTTACACCTTTAATGAAAAAGCCCGTTCAAGTGTTTATGAACGGGCTTTGTCTGGCGGAGTGGACGGGACTCGAACCCGCGACCCCCGGCGTGACAGGCCGGTATTCTAACCGACTGAACTACCACTCCAGTCTTCACACCCTGGCTTGCGAGCGTCGGTTATTTCTCTGCAAGCTGCGCTGCTTTACTGCAAATCGGGGATTAACCCGAACACTAAAGCGACGCTGATGTTTGGCGTCCCCTAGGGGATTCGAACCCCTGTACTCACCGTGAAAGGGTGATGTCCTAGGCCTCTAGACGAAGGGGACATAATCTTTTCAGACATGTCTTTTACTCGCCGCTGATTCGGACTAACTAGCGCAACGCTAACTGCTAGATATTTGTTCCGTCAACTGCGAAGACCGCTATTTTAACTACGATACTGCTGCTTGTGAAGTCTTTTTTGCTACAGGTTCCATGCTTCGGAACGACTTCACTCTGCTCTGATGGTGGAGGTAAGCGGGATCGAACCGCTGACCTCTTGCATGCCATGCAAGCGCTCTCCCAGCTGAGCTATACCCCCTTGCAGAACAGAAACGAGATTCTAGAGGCCAATCTGCGCTTTGTAAATACCCTTTGAGCAATTGCATGCGACTTTTTTCCGAAGTCGCACGCAAACAATCTCAATGCGTCCAGGAATGCACTCAGGACCACTTGTTGGCCCTTCCTTGCCTCATGCCAACGCCTTTTCGATACGACTGACGACCACGTCGCGACCGAACAGCATCAGCACCATGTCAATCGACGGTGTATGCGTCGTGCCGGCCACGAGCAGTCGGACCGGCATTGCCAGCTGGGGCATCTTCAACTTGTGCCTGCCCAGCGTCGTTTTGAGCGCAGCGGCGATCGCCTCCTTCGTCCACTCCACCGTCTTCAGCGCAGCGGCAAGATCGCTGAGCGCCGGGCGCACTGCGTCCGTCACATGCTGCGCCAATGCCTCGGCGTCGGGAGCCGGCGTGCGGTAGAACATCGCCGCATTCTCTGCGATCTCCTTGACTGTCGACGCGCGGTCCTTCAGCAAGCCCACGACTGCCGTCAGATCGGCGCCTTGAGCGATGGTGGCCTCGTCGATGCCAAGTTCCGCAAGGAACGGCCGTGCGAGTCCGGCGAGGCGGCCGTTATCCGCTTCCTTGATGTAATGCGCGTTCAGCCAGTTCAACTTGTCGTGGTCGTATTGCGCCGGCGACTTGCCCAGATGCTCGAGATCGAACCATTCGACGAACTGTTCGCGCGAGAAAATTTCCGCGTCGCCATGCGACCAACCCAGGCGCGCCAGATAATTGACCACCGCCTCCGGCAGATAGCCGGCGTCGCGGTAACCCATCACGCTCATCGCGCCATGGCGCTTGCTCATCTTCTCGCCCTGCTCGTTAAGCACGGTCGGCAAGTGCGCGTACACCGGCGTTTCGCCGCCGAGCGCCCGCAGAATGTTGATCTGGCGCGGCGTGTTGTTCACGTGGTCGTCGCCTCGAATCACGTGAGTGATGCGCATGTCCAGATCGTCGACCACCACACAGAAGTTATAGGTCGGCGTGCCGTCGGGCCGTGCGATGACGAGGTCGTCCAGTTCCTCGTTCGATATTTCGATGCGCCCTTTCACCGCATCGTCCCAGGCCACCACGCCAGTGAGCGGATTGCGGAAGCGCAGCACCGGCTGCACGCCGGCCGGCGGCTCAGGCAACACCTTGCCCGGCTCCGGGCGCCATGTGCCGTCGTAGCGCGGCTTTTCGCCGGCTTCGCGCTGACGCTCACGCAACGCGTCGAGTTCTTCTGTCGACATGTAGCACGGGTAGACGAGCCCCGCGTCCTGCATCTGCTTCAGCACTTCGCGATAACGGTCCATGCGCTGCATCTGGTAGAACGGGCCTTCGTCGAAATCGAGGCCGAGCCATTCCATGCCTTCGAGAATCGCGTCCACGGATTCGGTCGTGGAACGCTCCACGTCGGTGTCCTCGATCCGCAGCACGAAGGTCCCTTTCATCTTGCGCGCGAACGCCCACGGGTAGAGCGCGGAGCGAATGTTGCCGAGGTGAATGAAGCCGGTGGGACTCGGTGCGAAACGGGTACGAACGGAGGTGGTCATTAGCGGTTACTCGAAGACTGGCGCCGACGCAGGACAAGCATCGCCCGTAAAGCGCGGCAGCGAACCGCGCCCATACGGCACGACAGCTGCCGTGCATGGACACGAAGGAATTGAAGCGAATGTCGAATTATACCTTTCGTGAGCGCGCGGCCCGACCTCGTCCGAACGGGCTATTGACGGCCACGGGCAGTGGCTGCGCAACGTTTCATTACCGGTCGCCGCGTGCGCGCCGCTTTGATTTATGATGTGCGCGCGCGAAAGCGGAGACGCCGCCATCCGCGCATTGAACCGCTATTTGCATTTGCCCTGACCCTTGCCTGAGCGCGGCGAAAAGTGGCCGCTCGCGCCGTACGCACCCGACGCGCCCCACGCGCCGTTGCTGGAGAACTCGTTGAAACCTTCGTCGCCTCGTTACGGCCGCCGCAATTTTTCGTTTGCGGCCGCCTCCGCGGTACTCGCCGCCTGCACCACCGCGGGCAGCAAAATCGACGGCGTGTCGTCGTCGAGCCCGGCCACAGCCACGCCTACCACGAACACGCCACCGCTCGACAAGCCGCAACGGCCCATTCGGGTCGCCCTTGCGCTGGGCGGCGGTGCTGCGCGCGGCTTCGCGCATATCGGCGTGATCAAGGCGCTGGAAGCGCGCAATATCCAGGTCGATCTTGTGGCCGGCACGAGCGCCGGGTCGGTGGTCGGCGCGCTCTACGCGTCAGGCATGAACGGGTTCGCGCTCAACAAACTGGCGCTGAACATGGACGAAGCGTCCATTAGCGACTGGGCCATGCCGTTTCGCACGCGCGGTTTTCTGCAAGGCATCGCGCTGCAGAATTATCTGAACACAACGCTCAACAATCGCCCGATCGAGAAGATGGCGAAACCGCTCGGCGTAGTCGCGACCGACCTGAAAACCGGCCAGCCGATCCTCTTTCAGCGCGGCAATACCGGCGTCGCAGTGCGGGCGTCGTGCAGCGTGCCGTCCATCTTCGAGCCGGTCAAAATCGGCGGGCATGAGTATGTGGACGGCGGGTTGGTGAGCCCGGTGCCGGCGTCGTTCGCACGCAAGATGGGCGCGGACTTCGTGATCGCCGTGGATATCTCGCAGCGTCCCGAAAGCGGCCTGACGGCCAGCTCGTTCGACGTGCTCATGCAAACCTTCACGATCATGGGTCAGACCATCAAGGCCTACGAGCTCGATAAGTACGCCGACATCGTCATCCGGCCGAATCTGGCGGCCATGAGCGGCAGCGACTTCTCGCAGCGCAATGCTGCAATTCTGGCGGGTGAGGAAGCCGTCTCGAAGATCATGCCGGAGTTGCAACGCAAGCTGGCCGCGAGCCGCGCGCAGGCCTAGGGTTACTCACGCGCAGCACGCTCAGGAATCAGACCCGCCAAAACGCAAAAGCCTGCTTCAAACGAAGCAGGCTTTTTGTTGTTGCCTGAAGCGCCGGCGCAGCTAAATCAGTTGTTGCCGCCAAGCGTAGCATTCACACGTTTGCGCAGATCTTCGCCCTCCTGGTACGACGTCTCGATCCGGCGTGCCCCGGTGAAACGTTTTTCCCAGTAGCCGCTATCCATGTCGTCCACGCGGATGGTGCTGCCCGTGGAGGGCGAATGCACGAACTTGTTGTCGCCGATATAGATGCCGACATGGGAGAACGTGCGGCGCATGGTGTTGAAAAACACCAGATCGCCCGGCTTCAGGTCGCTCACGCGGACCTTTTCGCCCACACGACTCATTTCCTCGGCGCGGCGCGGCAGCGCCATGCCCAGCGTGTCCTGGAAGACGTAACGCACGAAACCGCTGCAATCCAGCCCGGAGTCAGGGGTATTGCCGCCCCAACGGTAGCGAACGCCGATCATGTTCAGCGCGCCGACAACCACGTCGCCTGCCTTGCCGGCCATGCCGGAAAGGAACGAACGGGCGCCGCCGTCAGTGTTGCTGCTGAGCGTTTGCGAAGTGGAGGAGGACGAGGAATTCGCCGGGTTGCTCGGCGAAAATGAGGCATTCTGATTGAAACTGCTGACTTCGTCGGCGAAAGCGCCGGGAGCTGCTGCGATCAAGACGCCAATGAACATCCCGGCGACGGCGCGCGTGCAAGCCTGGGTCAAATTTCTGTGCTGCATTGGTCGGTATTTTTTGCTAAAGAATCAGTGGGATACGGAAAAAAGTTTGGTCGATACTAGCCAGTAAGTATTCACGTGTCAAAACAAATAGAAAAATACAATCGAGACCCGCACCCAATTGGTGAAAGGGTGAAAAATCAGCGGTCCAATGCTGCTTTCAGGAGCTTTCGAGTGTAGGGGTGCTCAGGCGTCGCAAAGATTCTCTCAACCTCTCCACTTTCCACGATAGAACCGTTTTGCATCACCGCCACGCGGTGCGCCATCGCCCCGATCACCGCCAGATCGTGGCTGATGAAAACAAAGCCCAAGTTGTATTTCTGTTGCAGCCCGGCGAGCAGTTTGAGCACTTGCTGCTGGATCGAAACGTCGAGTGCGCTGGTCGGTTCATCGAGGATCAGAATCTGCGGCTCGACCACGAGCGCCCGCGCAATGGCGATGCGCTGGCGCTGCCCGCCGGAAAACTCATGCGGATAGCGCAGCAGCGCGGTCCGGTCGATTCCGACCTCGCGCAGCACGGCGACCACTCTGTCGCGCCGCGCCTGCGGCGTCATTTGCGGCCGGTGCAACGCGAGTCCTTCGCCGACGATCCGCTCGATCGTCTGACGAGGCGAAAGCGAGCTGAAAGGGTCCTGAAACACTACCTGCATGTTCGAGCGCAACGCGGTCTGCTCCGCGCCGCGGTAGGTGGAGAGCGCCCTGCCCTGAAACTCGATCTCGCCGTGCGCCGTCTGCTGCAACCCGAGTAAGGCCATGGCGAGCGTCGACTTGCCCGAACCCGATTCCCCAACGATGCCGAGCGTTTCGCCCTGACGCACCGAGACGCTCGCGTCCGCGACCGCGCGAAACCGCCCGGCCCGAAACCAGCCCGCAAATCCCGGCACCTTGGTTTTGAAATCGACGGAAACGTCGCGGGCCTGCAGCAGCACCGGCGCGATAGGCAGCACTGGCACGACCGTGCGCTGCGGCCGGCTTTCCAGCAGCCGTTGCGTGTAAGGATGTTGCGGCGACTCGAAGACCTGCTCGACTGGCCCGCTTTCGACGAGGACGCCCTTCTCCATCACCGCGATGCGCTGAGCGAAGTGGCGAACGAGATTCAGGTCGTGCGTAATCAGCAGCACCGCCATGCCGCGCTTTTGCGCTTCGTCGCGTTGCAGTTCAAGGAGCAGTTCGACGATCTGCGCGCGAATCGTCACGTCGAGCGCGGTAGTCGGTTCGTCCGCGAGCAGCAGGCGCGGACGGCACGCCAGCGCCATTGCGATCATCGCCCGCTGGCGCTGTCCGCCCGAAAGTTGGTGCGGGTAGCTGTTCACGCGTTTGCCCGGCTCGGGAATGCCCGTGCGGCCCAGCAGCGCAACCGCCCGCTTGCGGGCTTCCGCCGGCGATACGCCGTCATGCACGACGATCGTCTCCGCGATCTGCGCGCCGACTGTGTACAGCGGATTGAGCGCGGTCATCGGCTCCTGAAAGATCATCGCGATGTCCGAGCCGCGCATGCCGCGCATCTCACGCTCGCTTTTCGCAAGCAGATCCTCGCCGTCGAACCGGATCGAGCCGCTTACCTGCGCGTCGCTCAGCAGACGCAGGATCGACAGCGCCGTGACGCTTTTTCCCGAACCCGATTCGCCGACGAGCGCAACGCGTTCGCCGCGCTGGATCGCCAGCGTGACGTCGTTCACCGCCACCGTATCGCCGAAGCTCACATGCAGATGATTGAGTTCAAGCAACGGCACGGCATTCGTCACGTCGGCGCCGACGTGCCCTCGCCCCTTGCGCTGTCCTGGCGCTTGCGTTTGAGCGGTCACTGATTGCCTCCAGCGCGCATTGCATCGGAGATGCGGGTATCGAGCGCATTACGCAGCGCGTCGCCCATGAACGTAAGCAGCAACAGCATCGCGACCAGCACGCCGAACGTAGACAACGAGATCCACCACGCGTCGAGATTCGCCTTGCCCTGCGCGAGCAGTTCGCCGAGACTCGGCGTCGGCGAAGGCACCCCGAGGCCGAGAAAGTCGAGACTGGTTAGCGCGAGAATCGCGCCGCTCATGCGAAACGGAAGGAACGTGATCACCGGCGTAAGGCTGTTGGGCAAGAGATGCCGCCACATGATCTGCCAGTTCGACAGGCCCATCGCCCTCGCCGCGCGCACGTAATCCTGCTGCCGGTTACGAAGAAATTCCGCCCGCACATAGTCGGATAAGCCGATCCAGCCGAACAGGGAAAGCAGCACGATCAGCAGAATGAAACCCGGTTCGAAGATCGACGAAAAAATGATCAGCAGATAGAGCTCCGGCAACGCGCTCCAGATTTCGATCAGACGTTGCCCGACGATATCGGTACGTCCTCCGAAATATCCTTGGACGGCGCCTGCAGAAATGCCAAGTATCGTTCCAATGAAAGTGAGCACGAGACCGAACTCCACGGAAACGCGAAAGCCGTACAGCAGTCGCGCGAAAACATCGCGGCCGCGATCGTCGGTGCCGAGCCAGTTTTCACGCGAAGGCGGCGCCGGGTTCGGCGCCTTCGAGAAATAGTTCAGCGTGTCGTAGTAGTAATGATTCGGCGGATACACGGCGAAATTGCCCGGCGCGTCGAAACGCTGCTTGATGTACGGATCGAGGTAGTCGGCAGGCGTTGGAAAATCGCCGCCGAACGTGCTCTCCGCATAGGTCCTGAAGAGCGGGAAATACAGGTGGCCGTCGTAGCGCACCACGAGCGGCTTGTCGTTCGACCAGAGCGGGCCCGCAAGGCTCGCGGCAAAGGCCACCACGAAGATGACGAGGCTCCAGTAACCCAGACGTTGCTGGCGGAACCGCCGCCATACACGGCGCGCGGGCGAAGGCGAGACGAATGCACGCGCGGGTTCGACGCGCGCCGCTGCATCAGCTGAAAGGCGGGCTCGATTCATCAGCGCTCCAGTTGTTCGAATTGGATGCGGGGATCGACCCACACATAGCAAAGATCGGACACCAGCTTCGTCGCGAGACCGATCAACGTGAACAGGTACAGCGTGCCGAGTACGACCGGATAATCGCGCCGCACGACCGATTCATACGACAGCAAGCCGAGACCGTCGAGCGAAAAAAGCGTTTCGATCAGCAGACTGCCGGTGAAAAAAGCGCCGATAAATGCAGCCGGAAAGCCGACGATCAGCGGCAGCATTGCGTTGCGAAACACATGCTTCCACAGCACGCGTTTTTCGGAGAGGCCTTTGGCCCGGGCGGTCAGCACGTACTGCTTGCGAATCTCGTCCAGAAACGCATTTTTCGTGAGCATCGTGATTACCGCGAAGCTGCCGACTACCGATGCCGTGATCGGCAACGCGATATGCCATAAATAGTCGAGGATCTTGCCCACGACGCTCAGTTGCGCCCAGTTATCCGACGTGAGATTGCGCAACGGAAAAAGCTGCAGGAATGTGCCGCCGCCGAACAGCACGAGCAGCAACACGCCGAGCACAAAACCCGGGATCGCGTAACCGATCAGCACCACGAGGCTCGTCGCAATGTCGAAGCGCGAGCCGTTGCGCACTGCTTTCGCGATGCCGAGCGGCACCGAAATCAGGTACGTGAGAAAGAACGTCCATAAGCCGATGCTGATGGACACCGGCAGCTTCGATACGATCAGCGACCACACGCTCTGATGGCGGAAATAGCTCTGCCCAAGGTCGAACGTCGAGAAACGCTTGAGCATCAACACGTAACGCTCGAGCGGTGGTTTGTCGAAACCGTATAAGGCTTTCAGTTGCGCGACCTGCTGCGCGTCCACGCCGTTATGCGCGCGCAGACCGAACGGCACAGCGCCCTCCGCGCCCTTGCGCAGTTCGTGCTGCATCTGTTCGACGGGGCCGCCGGGCACGAACTGGATCACGACGAACGTGAGCGTCAGCACGCCGAGCAGTGTCGGGATCATCAGCAGCAGGCGTTTAAGGATGTAGCTCCACATGGCGGGTGTTTCCGTTGCGAGGGCGATGTGTGAATAGCGATAGCCGGAACCGGATGACCAGGTTGACCGACTGCGTTACTGCGGTGGCGCCGGCGTTGCCGCTTGCGGTTGCGCGAACCACCACGTCGACGTAATCCAGCCTTCGGCTCCATAGTACAGGGGCAGCGTCGACGGCCACGCAAGCCCGCGCTTGAACGCCACGCGATGCGTCGCGCTGTACCAGTGCGGCACGACGTAGTAGCCATGCATCAGAACGCGATCGAGCGCATGCGTCGCGTCGAGCAGTTGCTCGCGCGTCTGCGCCTGCACGAGCGCGCGCAGGATTGCGTCGACCGCGGGCGACTTCAGTCCGATCATGTTGTCAGAGCCGTTCGTGTCCGCCGCCTTGCTGCCGAAACGCTCGATCTGCTCGGAGCCGGGCACCTGTACGTCGGGCATGCGGATCGTTGTCGTGTCGAAGTCGTATGCATCGAGCCGCTTCTGGTACACGGCATAATCGGCGACGCGAAACGTTGCGGTAATGCCGAGCTTTTTCAGGTTTCGAATGAACGTCGCGACGATCGGCTCCATTTGCGCGGCCGATCCCGAGTCGTCGAGTATCTCAAGCTCGAACGGCTCGCCCTTTGCGTTGCGCAGCGCACCGTCGCGGTACGTCCATCCCGCCTGCTGCAACAATGCGCGGGCTTGCAGCAGATTCGCACGTAGAGAGCCAGGCGGGTCGGTGTCGGGCTGCTTCGGCGGCGGCCCGAAAACCGCCGGATCGAGCTTCGCGCGCCACGGTTCGAGCAGCGCCAGTTCACCTGGCGAGGGCAGGCCCTTGGCCTGCAGATCGGTGTTGGCAAAGAAACTGTCGATACGTGTGTACTGATTGAAGAACAACTGCCGGTTCAGCCATTGGAAGTCGAGTGCGAGATCGAGCGCCTTGCGCACGCGGACGTCCTTGAACAACGCTCGCCGTGTGTTCAACATGAAGCCCTGCATGCCCGTACCGTTGTGCTGCGCGAACACTTTCTTGATCAGCTCGCCGCTGTCGAACTTCTTGCCGACGTCACGCCGCACCCAGTTTCGCGCGACGTACTCGACGAGGGCATCGTATTCGCCGGCCTTGAACGCCTCCAGCCGCGCGACGTTATCGGAATACAGCTTGTAGACGATGCGATCGAAGTTGTATGTGCCCGCACGCACCGGTAGTGCCGCGCCCCAATACTCCGGGTTGCGCCGGTATGTAATCGTGCGTCCGTTGTCGTAGCGCTCAATTAGATACGGGCCGCTCGTGACCGGCTTTTCGAACGCCAACTGATCGAACGGAATATGGCTGCCGTCCGGCTTCATTCCCCACTTGCGCGAGAACACCGGCATACCGCCGGCGAGCAACGGCAACTCGCGATTACGGTGCTGAAACTCGAACCGCACGGTGTGCGGATCGACCACCACCGCGCGGACGATCTGGCCGAAGATCGACATGAATTGCGGCGCGGCCTGCGGGCTTTTCAGTGTGTCGAGCGAATACTTGACGTCGTCCGCGGTGACCGGGTCGCCGTTCGCAAACCGCGCGCGCGGATTGATATGGAACGTGGTCGACAAGCCGTCCGGCGCGACCTTGATATCGTCGGCGAGCAATCCATACGCGGAAGCCACTTCGTCGCTGCTGCCGGTTGTCAGGCTCTCGAACAGCAGGTCGACGCCGGGCGCGGTGTTGCCGCGCAAAGTGAACGGATTGAATTTGTCGAAGCTGGTGAGGCGGCTCGGATTGGCCAGCACGAGTGTGCCGCCCTTCGGCGCATCCGGATTGACGTAGTCGAAATGCTTGAAGTCGGCTGGATATTTCGGCTCGCCGTACTGAGCGATCGCATACACCGCGTGCGCCTCTGGCGCTGCGAACCAGCCGGCAGCGGCCAGCGCGCCACACAGAATCGCGACACGGGCCCTGCGCAAAGAACGGGACGCGAGCGCGGGACCGACACACGAGGGCCTGAAAAACGTGCATTCAGATGCACGAGGCGATGAAACCCGTCGCGAGCCAGTTGTCATAAGCGCCTTGGTGATCAGTGGGCAATTGCGTTGTCACGGAATTCTACCCAATAAACGCGCGTTAACCGCCGCCGCGACTGTCACCTGGAGCGGCGGACGCGCGATTCGCAAATATGCCGCGATTTACTTCGCGACGGTCTCTTCCCACGCGAACATGGCGCTTTCCCACGACGTCGTCTGACGCGCAGTGTTGTGCGCATACGGCAACCCCGCAGATCCCGTCAAGCGATGCGCGAGAGCATGAAAAAACCGCCCATCGGGGCGGTTTCTGTCGTCACTACTGTTCGTGCGGCGTTCAATGCCAGCCGCGATGATGATCGTAGTGATCGCGACCGTAGTCGTAACGGCCGGGGGGATGATGACGATACCAGTCGTCGCGCGCCCAGTAGCGACGGCCGTCCCAGTAGCGGTCGCCGTGCCAGCCGATCACGACAGCCGGAGCGCCGTAATAGACAGGCGCGGGCTGATAGACAACGGGCGGCGGAGGCGGCGGCGGCGCATAGACAGGCGCCGGCGCCACATAAACCGGCGCGGGAATGCCGATATTGACCCCGATGTTGACCCCGCCGGCCATGGCGGCACTCGACGCGCCCAACGCGATAACCCCGATCACAAGTGGAACAAAACGAGCGGACTTCATGGATTACCCTTGGAAGAATGTGTTGTTGGCGGAAATATAACGCAAGCTCGCCAGTGGCGTATTTCAACTTTGTAATAACTGATGCATAAGATCGCAGCCACAGCACGACGTTACGTGTAGTTACATTCGAGACGCTTCGGAGCCGACAAAGGTCGAAATGTCGGACGCACAGCGCGCACTCTGACCGTCGCAGCTTGCCGCCTCCTTTACCCCACCAACGCGATGACCTGGCCGCGTGGCTGGAAATACATAGCAGAAAAACTTGGTTTGAAGCGAGACGCCGTCTTACTAGACTGCACATCGTCTTGTCATAACAAGTTAAGCAATGTCGCAAACGACCTTCGTGCCGGTGCCCGCCGATTCGCCAACCTTATCGGCCGCGCCTCGTCCGCTCTACGCGCAGATCAAGGACGCGCTGCGCGAGCGCATTCTCGACGGCAGCTATGCGCCGCATTCGCAGATGCCGTCGGAACACGAGCTGTGCCGCCTGTTCGACGTGAGCCGCATCACCGTGCGCCAGGCACTCGGCGATCTGCACAAGGAAGGCTTGCTGTTCAAGGTGCATGGCAAGGGCACGTTCGTCTCGAAGCCCAAGGCGTACCAGAACGTCGCTTCGCTGCAGGGCTTTGCGGAAGCCATGTCGTCGATGGGCCATGAAATCGTCAACCAGCTGCGCAGTTGCAGAACCGTCGAAGCCGGACGCCACATTGCCGCGCGCCTGAACATTGCGGAGGGCGCGCCTGTCACCGAGATCCATCGTGTCCGGCTGCTCAATCGCGAGCCTGTATCGCTCGAACTGACCTGGGTTCCGCAGACGCTAGGCAAGCGCCTCGCGAACGCGGACCTTACGACACGCGACATATTTCTGATCCTCGAAAACGACTGCGGTGTGCCGCTAGGTCATGCCGATGTGTCCATCGACGCAATACTCGCCCACGACGACATCGTCGATGCATTGCGCGTCGAAGAAGGCAGCCCCGTGTTGCGTATCGAGCGTCTAACGCATGACGCGTCGGGTCGGCCGGTCGATTTCGAATACCTGTACTTTCGCGGCGACGCCTTCCAGTACCGGCTGCGTATCGACCGCGCAAACGACCTCAAAAAAGACCTGAAAAAGACCAGCAAAAACGCAATGGAGGCGCGATGAACACACATGTACTCGACTATGACGTCGTGGTGGTCGGCGGTGGAACGGCGGGCCCGATGGCCGCGATCAAGGCGAAGGAGCGCGATCCGTCGCTAAAGGTCCTGCTGCTCGAGAAGGCCAACGTGAAGCGCAGCGGCGCAATCTCGATGGGCATGGACGGTCTGAACAACGCCGTGATTCCGGGCCATGCGACGCCTGAACAGTACACACGCGAGATCACGATCGCAAACGATGGCATCGTGGACCAGGAAGCCGTGTACGCATATGCGCGCCATAGTTTCACGACGATCGAGGAACTGGACCGCTGGGGCGTCAAGTTCGAAAAGGACGGCAATGGCGACTATGCGGTGAAGAAAGTGCATCACATGGGTTCGTACGTGCTGCCGATGCCCGAGGGTCACGACATCAAGAAAGTGCTGTACAGGCAGCTTAAACGCGCACGCGTGGCGATCACCAACCGCATTGTCGCCACGCGGCTATTGACCGACTCGCAAGGGCGCGTTTGCGGCGTGCTCGGGTTCGATTGCCGCACCGCCGACTTTTACGTGGTACGTGCCAAAGCCGTCATTCTTAGTTGTGGTGCCGCGGGAAGGCTCGGGCTGCCCGCATCGGGCTATCTGATGGGCACATACGAAAACCCTACGAATGCCGGCGACGGCTACGCCATGGCCTATCACGCAGGCGCCGCGCTCGCGAACCTCGAGTGCTTCCAGATCAACCCGCTTATCAAGGACTATAACGGCCCCGCTTGCGCATATGTGACCGGCCCGCTCGGCGGGTTCACCGCGAATGGCAAAGGCGAACGCTTTATAGAATGCGATTACTGGAGCGGCCAGATGATGTGGGAGTTCTATCAGGAACTGCAAAGCGGCAACGGGCCTGTGTTTCTGAAACTCGACCATCTCGCGGAAGAAACGATCCAGACGATCGAACAGATTCTGCACACGAACGAGCGTCCGAGCCGCGGCCGCTTTCATGAAGGACGAGGCACCGATTACCGCGCACAGATGATCGAGATGCACATTTCGGAAATCGGCTTTTGCAGCGGACACAGCGCGTCGGGCGTGTACGTCAACGCGCGCGCGGAGACGACCGTTCCCGGCCTCTATGCAGCAGGCGACATGGCCGCAGTGCCGCACAACTACATGCTTGGTGCGTTTACCTACGGATGGTTTGCGGGTCACAATGCGGCAGAATACGTATTGGGCCGCGAACACGGCACTGCCGACCAAGAGCAGATCGATGCCGAACGCGCGCGCATTTATGCACCGCTCGAGCGCGAGAACGGTCTTGCGCCCGCGCAGGTCGAATACAAGTTGCGCCGCATGGTCAACGATTACCTGCAACCGCCGAAGGTTACGCGCAAGATGGAAATCGGCCTGCAACGCTTTGCAGAAATAACTGAGGATATCGAATCGATATCGGCCACGCATCCGCACGAACTGATGCGTGCGGCAGAAGTTCGCGCCATACGCGATTGCGCGGAAATGGCCGCACGTGCGTCGCTTTTTCGAACAGAGAGCCGCTGGGGTCTTTACCACCATCGCGTGGATTACCCGCAGCGCGACGATGAGCAATGGTTCTGCCATACGCATCTGCGCAAGGACGCCAATGGCCGCATGACGAGCGAAAAGCGTGCGGTCGAGCCGTATATCGTCGCGCTCGACGAAAACGAACGCAACGCCTATCGCAGCCTGCGTATCGGCGAGTCCGCGCTCGACCCCGCAACCGCCTGACGGAGTGATCCGATGTCTTTTACGCCGCACGATATTTTCCAGCGCAGTTCAGCCCCCGTCACAATCGATGAAAGCAAGTGCATTGCTGAAAAAGGCTGCACTGTATGCGTCGATGTTTGCCCACTCGATCTGCTTGCAATCGACATGAAAAAGGGCAAGGCGTATATGCAGTTCGACGAATGCTGGTACTGCATGCCTTGCGAACAGGATTGTCCGACGGGCGCCGTGAAAGTGTCCATTCCGTATCTTCTGCGTTGAGCGATGCGCGAAGTTCCTCCTCCTCATTCACGTCAATCCATGTCCCACGCGACCGGTCCAACCGCCCCGAACCATCCGGGCGATCCGCTGAATACTATCGCCGGGGAAGCAGCCGCCCTGCTGTCACGGCTCGCCGACAACGATGCCGTCGTGCGCCGCATTGCGCTGATCGAACTCGCCGATCTCGAGGATGCCTGCGTGATAGCGCCCATCGTCGCAGCATTGCAGCGCGACACCTCGCCCGAGGTGCGCGGCGAGGCGGCCCGTTTGCTTGCTTCATGGGAGCGCGACGACGTGGTGAACGCTCTGTGCAACGCATTGCTCGATAGTGACACACAGGTTCGCGCGAGCGCCGCACAGAGCCTGTCGGAACTCAAGCAGGCGTCCTCTGGCGCGATACTGCTCGACTGGTTGAAGCTACCCGACCCATTTGTGCGATCGGCGTTGTTGCGCGCGCTGCGAGAACTGCGGGTGACGGACGCGCTCGCACCCGCACTGCAGGCACTCGCCGACGCGGACGCCAACGTGCGCGCCGAAGCCGTCGGCGTGTTGGGATGGTTAAAGAATTCCATTGCGCTTAGCCCGTTGGCATCGGTTGCGACCGGCGACGCCGATGCATCGATCCGGCGCGCGGCGACGGCGGCGCTCGGCTTCGCGCCGCCGGCCCACGCCGAGACAACCGCAGCGCTCCTCACCGCCCTGCACGACGACGCCTGGCAGGTACGCGAAGAAGCTGCCACGACGCTCGGCAAACTGCGTGTCGCAGAATCGCGCGATGCGCTGATCGAAGCACTCGACGACGCCTACTGGCAAGTCCGTTTGCGAGCGCTGCGCGCGTTGGGCCAGATCGGCGACGCCGCCAGCGCGACGCACGTCGCCGCCCTGCTCTCTCATCCGGTCAGCAACGTGCGCAAGGAAGCCGCGCTTGCGCTCGGTGAAATCGGCGAAATGAGCGATATGCAGATGCTCACAGCTCTCGAAGCTGCAGGAACCGACGCGGACCCGGAAGTACGCAAGGCAGTGCGTATCGCGCTGACTCAGATCGCCGGGCGCCGACGATGAACGCGCCAGAGCTGGTGACGATCGACGCGGGTAGCGCAAGCCTTTTCATGCGCTGGCCGGACGGCGCGGTCTCCGGGTTGCCGTTTGCCTTGCTGCGCTCTGCATGCATGTGTGCACAGTGTCGCAAGCGCAAGCTCGATGGAGAGACGCCGTTATCGTCACCAGACGTGAAGCTGGTCGACGCGCGGCCGTCGGGCTACGGCCTGCAACTTGTGTTCGACGACGGACATGAGCGCGGAATCTTCCCGTGGATTTATCTGGAGCGGCTCGCAAGGGATCAGCAGAACGCGGCGGATCATCAGGAGTCGAGAACGCTATAGCGAGCGCACCCGGTTAAATGAGAATCCTCCCATTTTTGCGACGCACTCGCGCACAGATACTCATCAATCAGACAGGCGCACCGGCGCACACAACGATGAGACAGGCAATGAAAGTGTTTTTGTTGAGCGACCTCGTCGCTCACGAACTGGTGTCCATGCAGGTTGACCAGAAGTGGCTCTCATTTGCGCATTTCACAGAGTCGGCGCAGCTTTGGGTCTCGCGTCATGCACCTGAACTTGAGTTTTCGGAAGCGTTCCTTCAGGAGATCGAACGTGAGGTTCTGCAGATTGCAACCCAACTATCCGACAACCCGATGGCTCAGGAAGACTACGTGCAATCACCACGCCGATTCGACGATCTTCTGACAGCCAACTACACGCATCCTCTGGGCGAACAAGCGCTGTCCGCAACGCTTGCGGCGTCTCGCGAAAAGGGTTCCTGCGGTGCTATATGTGCAGCACTGAACGACCGCGCGCGCAGGCGTTGACTTGCCACCCGGCGCTTTGGCGATTGGCCTGCAATGCGGCGACTTCGCTGAGCGCGTTGAACTGCGCGGTCGTGGTGTATGGGAGAAAAGGCTTCAGCGTTTTTTTTTCGAGCGCACATCTGTCGGCAAGCTGTTCCGTGTGGCGAGCGGTGTACCGATGCAGTGCGGTCTCTGCGATCCAAACTCAATCACAGCGACCTTCACAAATTTATTTCGTAAGCGTGATGCGTTTCCTGAAGGCGAATCGCGTCCATGTCACTCCGCGATTGCGGTTTGTCTCCTGGATCGACGGAGTGGCAACACAAAGCACGGCTTGCAAACCCGCAACGCGCGCAAGCTCGATTGTTTCTTCTAGCGCCACGTCGAACATGCGTCGCCCGCGTGGAACGGGCCCATGACGCAGCGACATGATCAACACACCATCGTCTCGCAGAAGAGAACTTACGTTGGGCATAGCGCGGCACCGCTGTTCGTAATCGAGATGCATCCACACCGCGGTCAGCATTACCACGTCAAACGTTTCGTTTACCGAAGTAATAATGCGCAGATCGGGAAGGCTGTCGTCAATCCATTCGATGCGTGATGACCGATGCAAATTAATGGCTGCAGTGCGCAGTTCGCCGACCGGTTCGACAGCTACCACCGTGTGTCCCATCGCCGCTAGCGCAGCCGCATCCGTTCCGATCCCCGCGCCGATGTCGAGGACGCGCGACGGGGCATCCGGCAACAGATGTACAACCTGAGAGTGCTGGTCGGCGAACGAGATGCTCTGCCATCGCCGGATAAGAATTTCCGCTTCTTGCGCATAGCCTTCAGTGCCACTGACCTTGACGAGCATTGACGGTGCCTTGTTTCGACGGGTTTGCCGGATCGTCAGCCTAGCTTTCAAGCTGGCTCCAAGCAGGCGCATCTAGCAAAAAGCGGCTTCTAGGTGCCGTGTTCGCGCGGTTGTACGACGCGGGGCCGGGAACGTGCCACGGGCGGCCGGGCGTTACACCGGCTGCTATGTCCGCGCCACTGTGTCGGGCGATTTCTCCGACCATACGCTGGCGAGTGATGCGGACCTTCACACCTGCAAAGCGGGCACCCGTGGGTGCTTATTTTGCGCTCTTCTCGCTGGCGTGGCATGGATGAGGTTACGAAACGTTGGCGTAACGCATACGGGGGCGCACGTCGTGCGTTGAGCCCTCCCTTACGGGACCGACAAAACAAAAACCCCGTAAGTCTTCCGACTTACGGGGTTTCGCCACCATCACTGGCGGAGACGGAGGGATTCGAACCCTCGATCCAGGTTTTGGCCCAGATGCTCCCTTAGCAGGGGAGTGCCTTCGACCTCTCGGCCACGTCTCCCAAACTTTCGGTCGCGCAGGGAGTCAGCGCGACGAAGCCAAGATAATAGCGGGCCGAACAGCCAAGGTCAATGTCTGACGAACGCTTTTTGTGCCAATCTCGTCATTGAATTGCCATTTTGTTGGCGCGGCCGCACAAACAGACATCAACGACCGTAGCGCTTCTGTACGCCCCGCCGTTTGCGTCGAATTAGGCCTGATCCAGTTCGAACGCCTTATGCAGCGCGCGCACCGCGAGCTCCATATACTTCTCGTCAATCAACACCGAAATCTTGATCTCGGACGTAGAGATCATCTGGATATTGATGCCCTCTTCGGACAGCGTGCGGAACATCGTGCTAGCGATGCCCACGTGCGAACGCATGCCCACGCCCACCACCGAGACCTTCGACACCTTCGGGTCGCCCAGCACCTGTTCGGCCTGAACGTGGCCCTTCACCTGGTTCGTGAGAATGTCCATGGCGCGCTGATAATCGCCGCGGCCCACCGTGAACGTGAAAGCCGTTTTGCCTTCGACGCTCTGGTTCTGAATGATCATGTCGACGTCGATGTTCGCGTCCGCCACCGGGCCGAGAATCTGATACGCAATGCCCGGCTTGTCGGGCACACCCATCACGGCGATGCGAGCTTCGTCGCGCTGAAACGCGATACCCGAGATGACTGCTTTTTCCATGGTCTCGTCTTCTTCAAAAGTAATCAGGGTGCCCGACTTCATTTCGGCGTCGAGCGGGATGAGCGGATCGGTCAGGCTCGACAGCACGCGCGTCTTGACCTGATATTTGCCGGCGAATTCCACCGAGCGGATCTGCAACACCTTGGAACCCAGGCTTGCCATTTCCAGCATTTCTTCGAACGTCACGCGGTCGAGGCGGCGCGCCTCTTCGACCACGCGCGGGTCGGTGGTGTACACGCCGTCGACGTCCGTATAAATCAGGCACTCGTCCGCCTTCAACGCAGCCGCAACCGCGACCGCCGAGGTATCGGAACCGCCGCGGCCGAGCGTGGTGATGTTGCCGTCAGGATCGATACCCTGGAAGCCCGTGATCACCACCACCTTGCCCGCGTCGAGATCGCGCAGAACGCGTTCGCCGTCGATCTCGCTGATGCGCGCCTTGGTGAACGCACTGTCTGTCCTGACCGGCACTTGCCAGCCGGCGTAGCTGACCGCGTCGACGCCGGCTTCCTGCAACGCGATGGCGAGCAGACCCGAACTGACCTGCTCGCCCGTGGCGGCGATCATGTCGAGTTCGCGCGGGCTGGGCTGGGTCGTGATCTCTTTCGCGAGGCCGAGCAGACGGTTCGTTTCGCCGGACATTGCCGACGGCACGACTACCATCTTGTGACCGGCCTTATGCCATTTCGCGACGCGCTTGGCGACGTTCTTGATGCGCTCGACCGAGCCCATCGAAGTGCCGCCGTATTTATGTACGATGAGTGCCATTGTCGTTCTGAACTGGAGGAGAAACCGCGCTGGCGCGCTCGCGACGACCGCACAAAAGCACAGGGGCGCAACGTCTCGTGAACGGCGGCAAAGTGTGTGGCGGCGTAGATGCAGCGCGCGTGCAGCACGCGCGGATTTGCCCGTGATTGATCGCTAATGGCTTACCGGAAAATTCGGATCACGATCGGAAAACCGACAAAAGCGACGGCAAAAGCGGGTCGGGCAAACAAGTTAACGTACCCGATCGTACGCAAAAAGACAAGCCGCACAGCCCGCGGCAAGGCTTGCAACGCCGCCGGCGAACGCTTGCAGCGAGCACCTCGGCACCTTTTTTGGTCGTCTCGTTCGAGCCGGTACTCCCGCCCTGTTTGAAGACTCGACGGTAATCACCGTGCGACCGACCGGCCGGTCAGGCGATGAGCAGATCCTCACGCCAGACGATCGTTACGCAAGCCTCGTCGGGTGGCATTTTTAGCGGCAACGCCGCGCGATTCACACCGAGCAACGGCACGAACAGCAGTTCATCGCCGATATACAGCAGCGGCACTTCACGCTTCCAGGCGGGAATACCGCGTTCCTGGAACAGGTTCTTCAGCGTCCGACTGGGCGCGCCGGGCGCATCGCTCGTGCGCATGCGTTCGCCGCCGCTGCGCGCACGCGCGCTGAGCAACTCGCGCTGTAAGACACTAACCGGGATCGCATCGGATAAAGCAGCGCTAGTCGATGAAGCCGCCTCTACCGCTTCGAACACGAACGTGCCGCGCCATTGCGGCAAACGCCACGTCGCTTCGCCGTGCCAGGCAAGTTCGCTAACCTCGCGTTCGACAAGCGCGGACTCGTCGGCGGGGTCGCCACTATCGCCGGCTTCCCAGTACACGAGTCCCCGATAGCTGCGCAACGCGTGCCCTGCGTGGTCGATACGCAAACGGTGTCCATCGCCGCCCGCGCCTACTTCGCGCAGTTGACGCAGCGCGTCGCCAAGACGCGCGCTCGATGCGGCGACGAAGCCCTGCGAGCGCATCCAGTAACGCATCAGGTTGAGCGCGCGGTCGTCGTCGAGCGCGATGAGTGCGTCGTGAGAGAGCGCACGGCCGTTGTCGCGCGAGACGATGTCGAGGTCGATACGCGCCAGTTCGTCCAGCAAGCGTTGCGCCGCCGCGGCGTGCGACGCGGTGCGGGCGAGCGCATCGCGGAAACCGGGAAAGTGCACGGCCAACGCAGGCGTGACGTGGTGGCGCAGCGCGTTGCGTGCATAGCGCGTGTCCGCGTTCGATTCGTCGTCGATCCAGCGCAGATGGCGCTCGCTCGCGTATTGTTCCAGTTGCGCACGCAGCAGATGAAGCAAGGGCCGCACGCGCACCGCCGCTGCACCCGAAGGCGAAGACTCCCGCGCCATCGCCGCAAGACCTGCGAGGCCGGCGCCGCGCAGCAGTTGCAGCAGCACGGTTTCGGCCTGATCGTCCGCGTGCTGCGCGAGCCAGAGCGAATGAACGCCATGCTCTGCGCAAAGCGCGTCCAGCGCGCGATAGCGGGCCTCGCGCGCGGCGGCCTCCACGCTGACACCTGCATCGCGCGACACCTCGACGCGCCGCGCCGCGAACTCGACGCCGCGTTCCTGCGCGAACGCATCACAATGCGCAAGCCATGCATCGGCGTTAGCGCTCAAGCCGTGGTGCACATGGAGGGCCACGCAACGCGACGCGCCCGCAACACGCACGGCCGCATCGAGCAGCACGCTCGAATCGACGCCGCCGCTGAACGCGACCGCAATCCGGGCATCAGAAGGCAAAGCGGCAAGCGCAACGCTGATCGCCTCGAGAACGAGGCGATCAGCGGGCGATTCGGCTGGAGGAGTCACGTCGTTCAGCGCAGTATTAAAGCGTCATGCGCCGATGGACGAAGAGAGAACGCGCGGGCTTAGGCGCCCGGCGTCGTCTCCTTGAACTTGCCGTATGACATCAGGCGTTCGAAACGGCGTTGACGCAGGTCGTTGATGCTCATGCCCTGGAACTGGCGCAGCGAATCGGCGAGCGCGCGACGCAGCATGGCAGCCATGCCCTTCGGATCGCGATGCGCGCCGCCGAGCGGCTCGTTGACGATCTTGTCGATGAGGCCGAGCGCCTTCAGACGATGTGCGGTGAGGCCGAGCGCTTCCGCTGCTTCCGGCGCTTTCGCCGCGCTCTTCCACAGAATCGACGCGCACCCTTCCGGCGAGATTACCGAATAGGTCGAGAATTGCAGCATCAGCACGCTGTCGCCGACCGCGATAGCAAGTGCACCGCCCGAACCGCCTTCGCCGATGATCGTCGCGATCAGCGGCGTTTTCAGTTCTGCCATCACGTACAGGTTGCGGCCGATGGCTTCCGATTGCCCGCGCTCTTCGGCACCGATGCCGGGATAAGCGCCCGGCGTATCGATGAACGTGAAGATCGGTAGGCTGAATTTCTCGGCGAGGCGCATCAGACGCTCGGCCTTGCGATAGCCTTCAGGACGCGGCATGCCGAAGTTGCGCAGCGCGCGCTCTTTCGTGTCGCGACCCTTCTGATGACCGATCACCATGCAGGCCTGGCCGTTGAAACGGGCGAGGCCGCCGACGATCGACAGGTCGTCCGCATAGTGGCGGTCGCCGTGCAGTTCGTGGAAATCGGTGAAAAGTTCGCTCACATAGTCGAATGTGTACGGGCGCTGCGGATGTCGGGCGATTTGCGAAACCTGCCACGGCGTGAGGTTCGCGTACAGATCTTTGGTGAGCTGCTGGCTCTTCTTGGACAGCCGCTCGATCTCTTCCGAAATATCGACGGCCGAATCGTCCTGCACGAAGCGCAATTCTTCGATCTTTGCTTCGAGTTCAGCGATCGGCTGTTCGAAATCCAGAAAGGTGGTCTTCATTGGTTTTAATCCTTGGACTTACCGGCAGCGCGTATTCTAACCGCGCTCGCCGATGTCTAAACCACTTCGCAACTATCAAAATCCAACAATTGATAGCCCCAAAGCGGCAACGCTTCTATTGTTTCAGTAGTCGACCGGCAATGGGTCAAGACTACGCCACATGTACCAGGTGGCGACGGTGCGCCACGGCTCCCAGTTCGCTGCGACCTCGCGCGCTTCACTGCGCGTGACGGGCTCGCCGCTAAAGTAATTGACGCTGATCGCGCGAATCAGACCGAGGTCGTCGAGCGGCAGCACGTCCGGACGCGACAGGTTGAAGATCAGGAACATCTCCGCGGTCCAGCGGCCAATGCCGCGAATCTGCGTGAGTTCTGCGATCACCGCCTCGTCTTCCATCGACCTCCACTTGCCGACGTGCAACGCACCGGAAACGAAGTGCTGCGCGAGATCGAGCACGTACTCCGCCTTGCGTCTCGACAAGCCGCAGGCAGTCAGCTTTTCCTGCCCCAACTTGATGAACTGCTGCGGCACGAGCTTCGGACATGCGGCCGCGACTTTCGCCCATACGGCCTGTGCGGACGCCACCGAAATCTGCTGACCGACGACCGAGCGCGCGAGCGTGACGAACGGGTCGCCCCGACTCAGAAGATGCACCGGACCGAACTTCGGAATCAGCTTCTTCAAAATGCGATCGCGCTTGACGAGATCGGCGCACGCCTTGTCCCAGTAGTCAGGACGCGTCACTTCGGGTGCGAGGCCGCCGATCTGCACCGGCACCGCAACTTCGCTTGCGCTCGCCGCTTCGCCGCCCGCCGCGGACGACGCACGCGTCTTGCGCACGATCTCGCCTCCCTCACCCTCTTGCGCCTTCGCGACGCGCGCGATTTCCTGCACGTCGCCTGCAAGTTCTGCGGGCAACGCGCCGTTGCTGCTGCCGCTATTCGAGCGCGACGTTCTGCCCGACGATGCTTTCCCGCGTTTCGCAACCGGCGCGTGCGCGGACGTGCCGTTGAGCGCACGTTTGACCGCGGTCTTTTTCGACGCGCCGGCCGCGGTTTTCGCCGCCCCCGCGCCTTTCGACGATGCCGCTTTCACCGCGCTGCTTGCCGTGCGAGCCGACGTTCGAGTCGGCTTCGGTGCGGCTGCTGCGTTTGTTTGAGACGTGGCTCGTTTAGCCGGCGTCTTCGTGGCCGTTGCCATCCTGCCTCCTGCCTGGCGAGTCGTTCAGAGGGAAGTACGAGGTGCGCTCACACGCGCCGCCACTCGGTCAACCCGCCGGGTTTGTCTTCAAGTGCAACGCCGGCCTCGAGCAATTCGGCCCGGATCCGGTCTGCTGCCGCATAGTCTTTCGCCTGCTTGGCGGCCACACGCTCGGCGATCTTCGCTTCGATCGCGGCGGGTTCCAGCGCGCCCTGTACCGCGGCGCCCGCTGCCTGCTGCAGGTATGCACGCGGCTCGCGCCCGAGCAACCCGAGCACCGCGCCGAGCGAGCGCAATTGACGGGCCAGCGCGGGGTCGCGCGTGCGATTTACTTCAGTTGCCAACTCGAACAACACCGACACTGCAACCGGCGTGTTGAAGTCGTCATTCATTGCTGCCTGGAAACGTTGGGCATGCATTTCGTTCCAGTCGAGCGCGGCGCCGTCCGGCGTGACGTCCTTCAGCGCGGTGTACAAACGGCCGAGGGCGTTGCGGGCGTCGTCGATATGCACGTCGCTGTAATTCAACGGCGAACGGTAATGCGCGCGTGCGATGAAAAAACGCACGACCTCGGCATCGTACTGCGCCAATACTTCGCGAATCGTAAAGAAATTATTCAACGACTTCGACATCTTCTGATTGTCGATCTGCACGTAGCCGTTGTGCATCCAGTAATTCACGAAGGTCTGACCGGTAGCAGCTTCGCTCTGCGCGATTTCGTTTTCGTGGTGCGGAAACTGCAAGTCCTGCCCGCCGCCATGAATGTCGAAGCGCTCGCCAAGCAACGTGCAGCCCATAGCCGAGCATTCGATATGCCAACCCGGTCGGCCACGGCCATACTTCGAATCCCAGCCAGTGTCGGCAGGTTCGCCGGCCTTCGACTGCTTCCACAAAACGAAGTCGAGCGGGTCTTCTTTCGCGTCGTTTGCGGCAACGCGCTCGCCCGCGCGTAAATCTTCCAGCGACTTGCCGGAAAGCTTGCCGTAGCCCGCAAACTTGCGCACCGCGTAATTCACGTCGCCGTCGCTCGCCTGATACGCGTAGCCGTTCGCTTCGAGCTTCTCGATCATGCCGAGCATCTGAGGAATGAAGTCGGTGGCGCGTGGCTCGATGTCGGGCCGCTCAATGCCGAGCGCGTCCGCGTCTTCATGCAATGCATGGATGAAGCGGTCGGTCAGCGACTTGATCGTCTCGCCGTTTTCGACGGCGCGGCGAATGATCTTGTCGTCGATGTCCGTGATATTTTGCACGTACGTTACGTCGTAGCCGAGCGTGCGCAACCACCGCTGCACGATGTCGAATACGACCATCACGCGCGCATGACCGACGTGACAATAGTCGTACACGGTCATCCCGCAGACGTACATCCGCACGACGCCTGCTTGCAGGGGCACGAAAGTTTGCTTGTCACGCGCGAGCGTGTTGTAGATGCGCAGTGATTCCATAGAGAACGGTGCGTGGGCCGAAAGAAATCCGCAATGTGTTTCGTGCGTGCCGTCCCGCAAACACAAGACGGCCGGGACGAACTGTTGCCTGACTATTACCTGACTCCAAGCCGGGCTGTTGCTTGACTGTTGCTTGACTATTACCCGACTGAGTCTGGCTATGTCCGGCTGTCGCCCGACTGTTAAAACACGCACAGCAGCAAACCGGTGCACCTGGTGCGGCGGTCAGACTGCTATCAAGGCGGAGACGACCACGAGTGGCGAAAAGACAGCCGGCGGTTCGACGGAACGCGCAGACCTTTTGTTAGAATGGCTCGGAGTATAACATCCAGACCCGAGCCTATGAAACCTTCCAGCGGCCGCGCGCGCAGCGCTGCGACCCTTGCCGCGACGGCCTTCGAAAGCCCCGTGGGCAGCGCCCGCCGCGGCATTGCGCGTGACGTTGCGCGCCGCCTCGCGCGCGCCTTTACGCTGCGCTTTACCGTGGCTGTCGCCCTCGGCATTGTGCCGGGCGCCGCAGCGTTCGCGCAGAAAACGCCGACCGTGTCGCAAGGTCCCGCAGTGCGCGACAACACGCCGGAAATCGACGCATCCATCGCGCAGAAAGACTGGCAAGCCTCGCTGACGCAGCTCGACGCGCGCATCGCCTCGAACCCGCGCGACGCGCAGGCCAAGTTCAAGCGCGCCACGGTGCTCGCGCATCTGAATCGCGACGAGGAAGCGATCACCGCCTTCACCGAGCTCACGCAGTTGTATCCCGAGTTGCCCGAGCCGTATAACAATCTCGCCGCGCTGTACGCGAAGCACGGCCGTTATGTGGAAGCACGCGCAGCGCTCGAAACCGCGACCAAGGTGAACCCTGGTTACGGCCTCGCTTTTGAGAACCTGGGCGACCTCTACCTGCGTATGGCCAACGAAGCGTACCGGCGCGCGCAGAGTCTCGGCAAGGCAAGCGCCACGACCACGCAGCGCCTCGCCGACATTCAGAAGATCGTGTCGCCGCCCAAAACGGGCAAGTCGACTAAACGAGCCGCTGCAGTGCAAGAGAACTACACGGAACGGGCCACCGCGAACATGACGCAAACGCCGAGCTTCCAGTACGGCGGCGCAAACGGCTCGCTCGCCATGCCGCCTTACATGGCGCCCTCGCAATAAAGCCGCCACCTTCGCGGCCATACGTTTTTTCCAACCCTGAGGATCTTCATGAAATGGTTGATGTTGGCGCTCGGCAGCGCCGCCCTGATCGCAAACGCACCGGCGTCTGCGCAGTCCGGTTCGCAAGCCGCGCATCCGTCCGTCCTCCTCAAGACGTCGGAAGGCGATATTCGCGTCGAGTTGTATCCTGAGAAAGCGCCCAAGACAGTCGCCAACTTTCTCGACTATGTGAAGTCCGGTCAGTACAGCGGTACGATCTTTCATCGTGTCATTCGCGGCTTCATGATTCAGGGCGGCGGTTACACGCAAAGCTTCGCTGAAAAGCCCACGCGCGCGCCGATTCCACTTGAAAGCCGCAACGGTCTGAAGAACATGGCAGGCACACTGGCAATGGCGCGCACCAGCGATCCGAATTCGGCCACTGCGCAGTTCTTCATCAACACGGTGGACAACGCCGGCCTCGACTACCCGAACCCGGATGGCAACGGCTACGCAGTGTTCGGCAAGGTCACGAGCGGCATGGAGGTCGTGAAGAAGATCGAAGGCACGCCGACCACCACGCGCGGCCCAATGGGCGACGTACCCCAGAAGCCGGTGGTGATCGAATCGGCTACCGTCGTCAGCAGCAAATAGCAGTACAACGACAGCACAACAGCACCAACGGAACACGGTACGCTCACGCAAGCGTCAGATCACGCCCCGGCGCGGCCCGCAGTCGAATGCATGAAGCGCACGCAAGCGCATGAATGCACACGGCGGCTCACCGCGCCTCTTTCACCCACCCTGTTCATCAAAGGATTCCATCATGGTTGAACTGCATACGAACCACGGCGTCATCAAACTCGAACTGGACGCCGAGAAAGCGCCGAAGTCGGTTGAGAACTTCCTCAACTACGTGAAGGCCGGCCACTATGACAACACGGTGTTCCACCGCGTGATCGACGGCTTCATGATTCAGGGCGGCGGCTTCGAACCGGGCATGAAGCAGAAGCCGACGGCCGAGCCGATCAACAACGAAGCGAACAACGGCCTGAAGAACGTGAACGGCTCCGTCGCGATGGCTCGCACCAACGACCCGCATTCGGCAACCGCGCAATTCTTCATCAACGTGAACGACAACGACTTCCTGAACCACTCGTCGCCCACACCGCAAGGCTGGGGCTATGCCGTGTTCGGCAAGGTGGTCGAAGGCATGGACATCGTCGAGAAGATCAAGAAGGTCAAGACGGGTTCGAAGGGTTTTCATCAGGACGTGCCGGTTGACGACGTCGTGATCGAAAAGGCCGTGATCGTCGACTGATTGTCGGTCGCAGGCGCGCTCACACTATAAAGACCAGACTCAGGCACCTTCAATGCTGCAAGAAACGCCGCTGCGAAGCGTCGCCGCGGGCGTGCCTGGCGAGGGCAAACGCCCGCACGCCGCACGCCCGTTTTTGTTTCTCTCCGACATTCATTTGAGCGAGGCGATTCCGCGCACGGTCGCCGCGTTCGAACACTTCATCCGGGTCACAGCCGACCAGGCGGATTCCGTTTTCATTCTCGGCGATCTGTTCGAATACTGGATCGGCGACGACATGCTCGTCGAGCCGTTCGTCGCGCGCATGGCCGCCCTTTTGCACACGCTGACCGAGCGCGGTATCGCGCTTTACATCATGCATGGCAATCGCGATTTTCTGCTCGGCAAGCGCTTCATGAAAGCAGCCGGCGCGATCTGGCTACCCGATCCTTTCGTAATCACCGCGTTCGGCACACGCATCGCGCTCGCGCACGGCGATCGCCTGTGCACCGCCGATCGCGGGTATCAGATCTTCCGTGGCCTCGCGCGCAATCGTCTCGCGCAGATGCTCTTTCTCGCGTCGCCGTTTTCGTGGCGTCAGGCGCTCGCGGAAAACATGCGGTCGAAAAGCGAGCATGGCCGCGCCCGGCCTGCCTCGCTGAAATACGATGTGACGCCGAAAGGCGTCGCGTCGTTATTCAAATGGTCGAAAGCGGCAACGATGATTCACGGACATACGCACCGCCCTGCTCGTCATCGCGAGCCCGGCGGAATACGCTGGGTACTGCCGGACTGGGATCTGGATCATGGCGAACGGCGCGGCGGCTATCTGCGTATCGACGCCGAGGGAATTCGCGCGTTGCCGCTCGATTGAGCGCGATGCACGGTTAAGGCCGCCGCGCATTGCGCATAGCGGCGTCACTCCTGATCCGTCACCGATCGGATCAACGCCCCACCACTGCTCCATCGAGCTTGCCCGCAATGGCCGCTGACAGGCGCCGCAAATCGAGCAGTGCTGCGTCGGCGCCTTGCAGTCCTTCGAGACTGGTGCCGAGATGCTCGAGCGCCATCACGATTTCGTCGATGCGTTTCGCTTGCGTGGCCGCATGATCGATGAGCCCATGAATGGCGAGCGACACGGGATCGTCGGCATTCGGCGTGATCCCGTATGCGCAGAAGCCGCTACGCTCGACAGCGAGCTTGCCGCTCTCACGCGTTGTGTCGTTAGCGGAAGCGGGTTCATTCGTTGCAGCATCGGGAGCCGCATTCGCGCCGCGGTTGATAGCCGCATCGGCAGCCGCATGCACAGCCGCATTATCAACCCCGTTGCCCCCCGCATGGGCAGCCGCCCTTGCGACGACCGAAGCCGCAGCGGCCGCGGCAGCAGTTGAAGCCGCCGCCGGCACGATGACTCTCGCCGGATTGCCCACAGCGGTGCCGCCAGCCGGCACGGGCTTGGTCACAACCGCATTCGATCCGATCTTCGCGTCCGCGCCGATTGTAAAACCGCCGAGAACCTTCGCGCCCGCACCTACGATCACGCCGCGCTCGAGCGTCGGATGCCGTTTTGCGCCGCGCGTGAGCGACGTGCCGCCGAGCGTCACGCCCTGATAGATCGTGCAATCGTCGCCGATCTGTGCGGTCTCGCCGATCACCACGCCCATGCCGTGATCGATGAACACACGACGCCCGACCGTCGCCCCCGGATGAATTTCGATGCCCGTCATGAAGCGCGCGATCTGCGAGACGAAACGCGCGAGCCAGCGGCGCCGCGCCTGCCAGCATGCATGCGCGAGCCTGTGAAACACCAACGCGTGCAAGCCCGGATAACACGTGAGCACCTCCCAGGCACTGCGGGCAGCGGGATCGCGCTCGCGGATCGTGGCAATGTCTTCGCGAAGTCTCGTGAACATGGCAGGGACTGTGTTGTGTGGGATAGAGACCGCATGCGCTAACCGCATTGCGCGTGCAGGAGCGCCGCATAGCACCGCGGCAGCTTTGCTTAGAACGTCTGGAGGATTGTAGGACGGTTCCCGAAAACCTGCCGGAAGTCCATGTAGCGCAAAAGGTCGTCGTGTTAGTCGAGCGCCGCCAACCTGCCGCTCGTACAGCTAGCACGCTGCGCTACTGCGAGCCACCGTCCTTGTGGCCCGTCTTCAGGAGGATGTGTTTGGCGATGCCGCGCACAATGTTGACTTCCTCCCGCTCCAGGCCCGAGCGCGCAAAAAGCCGCCGCATGCGCGACATCAGCTTCTTCGGATTCGCCGGGTCGAGGAACTCGATCGCGACGAGCGCGCTTTCGAGGTGCGCAAACATGCTTTCAATTTCATTGCTCGCTGCACGCGCGCCTGCAGCCTCGGCAGATGCGGCTGACGTTTGCGGCGCACGCATGGCAGGCGCCGTGGTGTCGGAGTCGCTCGTCAGATAGATCATGCGCAGTTCGTACGCCAACACCTGCACCGCTTGTGCAAGGTTGAGCGAACTGTAGGCCGGATTAGCGGGAATGTGTGCAAGCGCGCTGCATCGCTCGACGTCTTCATTCGATAAGCCAGTGCGCTCGTTGCCGAATACGAGCGCGATCTCGCCGTGCAACGCCTCGTCGCGCGCGAGACTTGCGGCTGCGCGGGGCGTCCATTGTGGAGGACCGTATTCGCGCTGCCGGGCGGTCAGCGCGATCGACCAATGCACGCCAGAGAGTGCATCGGCAAGCGTCGGCACGACATGGGCCGACGCGAGCACGTCGTCGGCGCCGCTTGCCATTGCGACGGCTTCCGGATCGCTCTGCACATTCGGCACACGGGGCGAGACCAGCACGAGCCGCGAAAAACCCATGGTTTTGAGCGCCCGCGCGGCGGCACCGACGTTGCCGGGATGGCTCGGCTCGACCAGCACGAAGCGCGTGGAGGTGAAGCCGCCGCGCAAGTCGGCCACGGCGGGATCGGAGGAATGGTGGGTGTGGTCCACGGTGAAATTCTGCTAGCGAAAGAACGCGTATGGTAGCGCCAACGCAGGGATACACCGAAATACCTGCGATGTTGCACGCGATGGCACGCACCGTGTTGCCCGTCACAGGGCACGCCGCATCGCTTGTCACGTCCCACACCGCGCGCCCATTGAAATGCGCATGACGGCCCTGCCCGCCTCGAACGCTGCCGCGACCTGCGGACTGAGGTAAAATATCGCGATTCGTGTCCGGCACGGTCAGTGCATGCAATGAGCAAACCGGACGCTTCGTTCTTATTCAATTCGTCTCCGTTGGCGGAATGCGTACTGGTCACGTGCCGGGCGAGCATTCCGTGCTGTTTCTGCGCCTCATCGAGGGCGCCAATTAGTGTGCGCGTAGCGCCATTCACCGGCAAGCAGCCGAGCTGCCCCGGCACAAGGATCAATCCATGCATCCCATGCTCAATATCGCTGTCAAGGCCGCGCGCCGCGCAGCACAGATCATCAACCGCGCGTCGCTCGATCTCGATCTGATTCAGGTCAGCAAGAAACAGCACAACGATTTCGTCACGGAGATCGACAAAGCGTCTGAAGCTGCGATCATCGACACGCTGAAGACCGCCTATCCCGATCACGCGATCCTCGCCGAAGAATCCGGCAAGTCGGACAACGAGTCCGAGTACCAGTGGATCATCGATCCGCTCGACGGCACCACCAACTTCATTCACGGCTTTCCGTACTACTGCGTGTCGATCGCGCTGGCTCACAAAGGCATCGTGACGCAGGCCGTTGTCTACGATCCGACCCGCAACGACCTCTTCACAGCTTCGCGTGGCCGCGGCGCGTTCCTGAACGACCGCCGCATCCGCGTCGCCAAGCGTGACCGGCTGGCCGACGGCCTGATCGGCACCGGCTTTCCGTTCCGCGAAACCGACGGCCTCGAAGCGTATGGCCGCCAGTTCGCGGAAATGACGCAAGCGTGCGCGGGCCTGCGCCGTCCGGGCGCCGCCGCGCTCGATCTCGCAAACGTCGCTGCGGGCCGCATGGACGGCTTCTTCGAGCAAGGCCTGAACCCGTGGGACGTCGCCGCGGGCAGCCTGCTGATTACGGAAGCCGGCGGTCTGGTGGGCAATTACACCGGCGACTCCGAGTTCCTGCACGTTGGCGAAATTGTCGCCGGTAATCCGAAGATCTACGCGCAGATGGTGCCGATCCTGTCGCGCTACAGCCGCACGCGTCAGCAACCGGCTTAACGGCGCGCAGCGAGGCTCGGTCGTAGGCAGTCTCCCGGCATACAGAGAGCTGCAACGGGCTCGCCCGGTCCTTTGAATCCTGCGGCAACGCGGGGAGCGAATCGAGCGAGTTAGAAATCGTAATGGGCAGAATCACGACAAGCGGCTTCGGCCGCTTTTTCGTTGGCGCGCCTGCATCGTGCGAGCGTTCGTGCTACAAAGCGGGAAGCCGCGCCGGCGCGCCTTTCTCGCTGGCTGCATTTCGCGTTCCACGCTGCGCCTGCATGCGCGCCTCGTTCGCGCCTTTCTCTACGCCTAAGGCTAGCGCGCAGCTTTCCATCCGCTTCATGAAAAAAGGCTTCTACACAATTATCGCGGCGCAGTTCATTTCGTCGCTGGCGGACAATGCCCTGCTGATCGCCGCCATCGCATTGTTGTCGGTGATCCGTTCGGCCGCGTGGGTCACGCCGTTGCTGCAAATTTTTTTCACCGTCTCGTACGTGCTGCTCGCGCCCTTCGTCGGCGCGTTTGCGGACTCCATGCAAAAGCGCCACGTGATGTTCATCTCGAACGCGCTGAAGGCGAGCGGCTGTCTGATGATGATCGTAGGCGTGCATCCGATGATCGCCTATGGCGTGGTCGGCTTCGGCGCGGCCGCCTATTCGCCCGCGAAGTACGGCATTCTCACCGAGCTGCTGCCGGCCGAGAAACTCGTCAAGGCAAACGCATGGCTCGAATCGGCGACCGTGCTGTCGACGATCGTCGGCACGATGGTGGGCGGTGCGCTCATCAGCACATTTGCCGATAAATTCGTTGCACGCGCTCATCTGCCGCTGATTCGCTCATCGGCCGATCTTGCGATGTTCGCCGTGATGCTCACCTACGCGATCGCCGCGGGCATCAACGTGTTTATTCCCGACACCGGCGCACGTTATCCGAACCGCCTGTCAGAACCGACGAAGCTCGTCGGCGACTTCTATCATTGCTTCAACGTGCTGTGGGCCGACAAACTGGCACAGATCGCGTTATGGGTGACGACGCTCATGTGGGGCGGAGCCGTGACCCTGCAATTGCTCGTTCTGAAATGGGCCAATGTGAACCTCGGCTTGTCGCTCTCGAAGGCGGCCGTCATGCAGGGCGTCACCGGTCTGGGCATTGCCGTCGGCGCAACAGCGGCGGCCGCGCTGATTCCGCTGCGCCGTTCGCTCGCGGTGCTGCCGGTCGGCATCGTAACCGGCGCGGTGGCGATTGCAATGGCGTTCTACAACAAGAACCTGTTCCCCGCGGACGCGGGCGTCCACATCGGTTCATATGTTGCACCGGCCTATATCCTTCTCGCCTATCCGCTGATGATCCTGCTCGGCGCGCTGTCCGGCTTTTTCATCGTGCCGATGAACGCGATTCTTCAGCATCGCGGCGCAACGCTGCTGTCTGCCGGCCATTCGATCGCGGTGCAGAACTTCAACCAGAATCTGGCCGTGCTGCTAATGCTCGGCGCGTATGCGCTGCTGCTCACCGCCAGGATGCCCGCGCAATGGATTATCGTCGTGTTCGGCGCGTTCATCACGTTCATGATGTGGCTCGCGAAACGGCGCAGCGCGGCGAACGAACGCACTGCCGATATGCGCGCGCTGCTCGAAGAATGACGTCTGCACGAGCGCGGAAGTTATTCGTGCACGTCGCGGGGCGTGTGTGCGAGTTTGACGTGTTGGGATGTGCTGGGGTGTGCTTGCTTGGGCGTGTGTGTGCCTGACGTTGCCCGGCATATGCTTGCCTGTGCTTGCGCCCCGAGCAATCCGCTTCACAGCGTGGGTTGGCCATCCGGCCAGGGTCCGCTCGCCGCGTCGGCGGGTTAAACTCACGCCCTGAACAGCTAACGCAAAAAGATACCGAGGATGGGCACTCAAACCGCAGCGGCCAGCGACGTCGCACAACACACGCCAATGATGCAGCAGTACTTGCGCATCAAGGCGGAGCATCCGGGCACGCTGGTGTTCTACCGGATGGGCGACTTCTACGAACTCTTTTTCGAAGACGCGGAAAAAGCCGCACGCCTGCTCGATCTCACGCTCACGCAGCGCGGCGCGTCGGCGGGCAATCCGATCAAGATGGCGGGCGTGCCGCATCACGCGGTCGAACAGTATCTGGCGAAGCTCGTAAAGGTCGGCGAGTCCGTCGCTATTTGTGAGCAGATCGGCGACCCGGCCACGTCTAAAGGTCCAGTCGAGCGCAAGGTGGTGCGCGTCGTCACCCCGGGTACGCTAACGGACGCCGCGCTGTTGTCGGACAAAAGCGATGTCTTTCTGCTCGCCATGTGCGTCGCGCACAACCGTCGCGGCGTCGCGACGGGCGTCGGCCTCGCGTGGCTGAATCTTGCGAGCGGCGCGTTGCGGCTCGCGGAAGTCGCACCTGATCAGGTGGCCGCGGCGCTCGAACGGATCGGCCCTGCGGAAATTCTGGTTGCCGACACCGCTGCGGACTCGGCGAGCTGGACACCGCCCACCGGCGCGCGCGCGCTGACTCGCGTGCCCGCATGGCATTTCGATGTCGCCTCCGGCACACAACGTTTGTGCGATCAACTCGAAGTAGCGGGTCTCGACGGCTTTGGCGCGCATTCACTCACTTGCGCATGCGGCGCGGCCGGCGCGTTGCTGCTGTACGCGGCGGCCACGCAAGGTCAGCAACTGCGGCACGTGCGCAGCCTGAAGGTCGAGTACGAATCCGAATATATCGGCCTCGACCCCGCCACGCGGCGCAACCTGGAAATTACGCAGACACTGCGCGGCACCGAGTCGCCCACGCTGTGCTCATTGCTCGACACGTGCTGCACGACCATGGGCAGCCGCTTGCTGCGGCACTGGCTGCATCATCCGCCGCGCGACCCGCTCGTCGCGCAGTCGCGTCAGCAGGCTATCGGCGCGTTGCTCGAGGCGCCCGCGGGGGCGGACGTCGATTCGCTGCGCAGCGCACTGCGACATATCTCGGACATCGAGCGAATCACCGGCCGTCTTGCGCTGCTTTCCGCACGGCCCCGCGATCTGTCGAGCTTGCGCGATACCTTCGCCGCGCTGCCCGAACTTCGCGCGAAGGTGGCGGCTGTTGCATCGAATGCGGATTCGCTCGCCCGCATCGACGTGTCGCTCGAACCGCCCCAAGCTTGCGTCGAGTTGCTCACGCGCGCTATTGCACAGGAGCCGGCCGCCATGGTGCGAGACGGCGGTGTCATCGCGCGCGGATACGATGCGGAGCTCGACGAGCTCAGGGATATTTCGGAGAACTGCGGGCAGTTCCTGATCGATCTCGAAACGCGTGAACGCGCGCGCACTGGCATCGGCAATCTGCGCGTCGAATACAACAAAGTGCACGGCTTTTATATCGAGGTCACGCGCGGCCAGACCGATAAAGTGCCGGACGACTATCGCCGCCGTCAGACGCTAAAGAACGCGGAGCGCTACATCACGCCGGAACTGAAAACGTTCGAAGACAAGGCGCTCTCCGCACAGGAACGGGCGCTCGCCCGCGAGCGTTCGCTTTACGACGCGCTGTTGCAGACGCTGCTGCCGTTCATTCCGGATTGCCAGCGCGTTGCCTCGGCACTCGCGGAGCTCGATTTGCTGACCGCCTTTGCCGAACGTGCCCGCGCACTCGACTGGGTTGCGCCGAGCTTCTCGCCGAACGCAGGCATCGAAATCGAACAGGGCCGTCATCCGGTCGTCGAAGCGCAGGTCGAGCAATTCATCGCGAACGACTGCACGCTTACGCCGGAGCGCAAGCTGCTGCTGATCACCGGCCCCAACATGGGCGGTAAATCGACCTTCATGCGGCAGACGGCGCTGATTGCGCTGCTTGCGTACGTGGGCAGCTACGTGCCCGCGCGGCGCGCGGCGTTCGGCCCAATCGACCGCATTTTCACGCGCATCGGCGCCGCGGACGATCTCGCCGGCGGACGTTCGACGTTCATGGTCGAAATGACTGAAGCCGCCGCAATCCTGAACGACGCGACGCCGCAAAGCCTCGTGTTGATGGATGAAATCGGCCGCGGCACGTCTACCTTCGACGGTCTCGCGCTCGCATGGGCCATCGCGCGGCATCTGCTTTCCCACAACGGCTGCCATACGCTTTTCGCGACACATTATTTCGAGCTGACGCAGTTGCCCGCCGAATTTCCGCAAGCGGCCAACGTGCACCTGTCGGCGGTCGAGCATGGACACGGCATTGTGTTCCTGCACGCCGTCAACGAAGGTCCGGCGAACCAGAGCTACGGCTTGCAGGTCGCGCAGCTCGCCGGCGTGCCGAACGCGGTGATTCGCGCGGCGCGCAAGCATCTCGCTCACCTGGAACAGCAGTCGGCTGCCCAGCCCACTCCGCAACTCGATCTGTTCGCCGCGCCGTTGCCAATGTTGCTCGAAGATGCGGACGACGAACGTGCTGGCAGCGAAGCGCCTTCGCAATCGCCTGAAATGACAGCGCTCGTCGAGCGTCTGCGCGGCATCGACCCGAACGATCTGCGGCCACGAGAAGCGCTCGATCTGCTGTATGAACTGCACGAGCTGGCCGCAGCGCCGGATGCCGATCACTGACGCACGCCGCTGTCTTCCGCAACGTCCGCGCCGACGCGGCGCGGCATTCGCCATGGCCTTCACGCTAACGCGGGGCCGGCGGTTCGCCGCCGCCTGCGCGTCTGTCTTTGGTTTGTTGTTGCCCGCATCGGCGGCCTATGCGGCAGCGCCCAGCTACAGTTTCGCGGTCATCGCGAACACCATGCAAAGCCCCGCCGACGAAGCTCCGACCCAGCGGCTGATCGATGCAATCGGCCGGGAGCGCGGCCTGTCGTTCATCGTGTACGACGGCAATCTGAAAGGCCCGAAAGAAGCCTGCCGCGATGCGCTGTATGAACGGCGGCATGCAGTGATGGAAACGTCGCGACCCGCTCTATTTTTCATTCCGGGTCAGCACGACTGGATTGATTGCGCGAGCGCGCAGGCAGGCGGTTTCGATCCGGTCGAACGGCTCGACCAGCTTCGTCAGACGCTCTTTAGCGACGCGAATTCGATGGGTCAGAACCCGATCGCGTTGACGCGCGAGAGCGAGGTATCGCGCTTTCGTCCGTATCGCGAAAATGTGCGCTGGCAGGCAGGAGACACCGTATTCGTCGGGCTGAATGTGCCGAGTCCGAACAATCATTATCTGACCGCCGGCGGTCGCAACGGAGAGTTCGAGGACCGGGTGATCGCCAATGCATTCTGGCTCGAGCATGCCGGCGAATTTGCGAAGCGACGCGACGCGCGCGCGATCGTCGTGTTCATTCAGGGCGATCCCGATCCCGAGCGTTATGAACGGCCCGAGCGTTTCGCCTGGCTGCGCTTCGGGCACAATCCGCGCCGCGACGGATTTCTGGAGTTCAAGCGCAGCCTCGTCAAGCTCGCGCAGATCTTTCCCGGCCCGGTGCTCGTCATCCACTCCGACGACGAACGCGCAAGCGCGGGCTTCATGATCGATCAGCCGCTACGCAACGACAAAGGGAACCTGGTGGCGAACCTCACGCGTGTCGCGCTTGCGCCGCACGATCGCCTTAACCAGTGGATTCAGATAGAAGCGGACTTTGGAAGAAAGCCGCCGTTTCGCGTGACCGTGCGCGACGTACCGCGGCAGATGCCGATGCCCACGGCACAGCCTCCGTTGCTGCGGGACGAGCTTGCCGCCTCGATGCCGGCCGTGCCGTCGCTTGGACCGGCCTCGGACTTGCCGCCGCTATTGCAGACGCCCGGCCAGCCGCAATCGGACTTCCAGCAACTCGACCAGTTGCCGCGCATTCCGGCCGACCAGGGCGGCGGCGGATACGGACCCGCTACGTCGGTTCCGCCTGCGCAAACGGTCCCGTCCGCACAGCCGCGCACGCCGGGAACTACGGGGGCGCCGGGTGCTTCAGGCACTCCTGGCGCGCCCGCAAGCTCAGTGCAGCGTGGGCCCTGACTTCCCGCCTTCGTCGTCTGCCTCGTCGTCTTCGTCGAGAACTTCGAGGCCGTCGGCGCCATGCGCGTGTTCATGCTGGATTTCGTCTTCGGTCGCCGGACGCACGTCTTTAACCGTCAACGCAAAACGCAGCGCCATGCCGGCTAGCGGATGGTTGCCGTCGAGCACGACTTTGTCTTCCGCGACGTCGGTCACGACGTAGACGAGCGAATCGAGGTCTTCGTCGCCCTCTTCCGGCGTGCCTTCGAACTGCATGCCGACCTCGAGCGGTTCCGGAAAGCGATTACGCGGCTCGATCTTCACGAGGTCCGGATCGTACTCACCGAATGCATCTTGCGGCTCGAGCTGGATCTGAGTCTCGAAGCCGGCCTCGTGGCCGTCGAGCTCTTCCTCGATCTTGGGGAACGTGCCATCATAGCCGCCGTGCAGATAGACCATCGGCTCGTCGCTCTCTTCAATCAGATTGCCCTGCGCATCCGACAGCTTGTAGGCGACCGACACGACGGTGTTCTTTGCGATTTTCATTCGATTCTCCAGAATACAACTCACATTATACGATGCCCAAGCGGCCCACTGACCACCCGGCCGAAGCAGCTTCGGCACGCAATTCGTCATCGGCTAAAAAGCCGGCTACCGCGATTCTTCCGCCTTCGCCCGACACACCCACGCCACTGCTCGGCAACCTTACGCCGTCGCAATTCATGCGCCGGTACTGGCAGAAAAAGCCCCTGTTGATCCGCCAGGCGATTCCCGATGTCGAGTCGCCGCTCTCGCGCGACGAGTTCTTCGAACTGGCGGACCAGGACGAAGTCGAAGCGCGCCTCATCACGCACTTTCGCAATAAGTGGCAGCTCGAACACGGACCGTTTGCGCCGGACGAACTGCCGTCGCTGAAGCAGCGCGCGTGGACCCTGCTCGTGCAGGGCGTCGATCTCTACGACGATCGCGCGCGGGCCCTGCTGGACCGCTTCCGCTTCGTTCCCGATGCCCGTCTGGACGATCTGATGATCTCTTATGCGACCGACGGCGGTGGAGTCGGCCCGCACTTCGACTCCTACGATGTGTTTCTTTTGCAAGTAAAAGGCAAGCGGCGCTGGCGCATCAGTTCGCAGAAAGATCTGACGCTGCAAGCAGGGCTGCCGTTGAAAGTTTTACAGAACTTCGAAGCGGAACAGGAGTGGGTGCTCGAGCCGGGAGACATGCTTTATTTGCCGCCGCACATTGCGCATGACGGCGTCGCCGAAGGCGAGTGCATGACGTGCTCGATTGGCTTTCGCGCGCCGTCGGCCGGTGAGCTGACTGCCCAGTTTCTCTATCATCTGGCCGAGCGCGGTGAAGAAAACGGTCAGGCCGGAGCGCTTTACCGTGACCCACAGCAACCTGCCGTCGACCGGCCGGCGGAACTGCCTGCCGCGCTGGTCGAACGCGTTGGCGCAATCCTTGCTGGGATCAAATGGAATGAGCAGGACATTGCGTCGTTCCTTGGTACGTACCTCAGCGAACCCAAGCCGAGTGTCGTCTTTGATCCGCCGCAAAAGCCGCTCAACGAAGCACGTTTCATTAGCCAGGCGTCGAGTTCAGGTGTGCGACTCGACCGCAAGACGAATATGTTGTACAACCGCCGTTTTTTCTTCGTAAATGGAGAGAAAATGTCGTTTGACGGCGCGAAAAAATGGTTGTTTGATCTCGCCGATCACCGGTGTCTGAGTGCGAAACGCTTTGTAACACTCTCACATGATTCGTCGGTGACAGCACGGCTGCACGAGTGGTATTGTGCGGGCTGGATACGGATAGGCGAGCTTGCCTAGCCTCGCGTGTCTGTTATACATAGTACATTGAAATTTTGTATGAGAAAGACAACGTATTGACCCCGGATTTATGGATTGTCAGTACGAAAGTGCATATAATTTCCGCCCAAGCCGTAGGGAAGATTCCTGCTCGTCAAAAGAGCGTCTCCACCAGCGGCCCAGGTCGGTGTTGGAGCACATTACCGGTATTATTTTGCGCTGTTGCTTACCTTTAACCATAAAAGGACGTGATCATGAAGAAATCCCTCCTCGTAGCATCCCTGTTGGCAGCTGTGGCACTGGCTGCATGCAACAAGAGCAACGACCAAGCCGCTGCCCCGGCTAGCGACGCAGCTGCCGCTTCGGCACCGGCTGCTGCTGCAGCTTCGGATTCGGCTGCTGCTGCTTCGGGTGCGGCTGCTGCTGCGAGCGACGCTGCTGCTTCGGCTACGACCGCTGCTTCGGACGCAGGCGCTGCTGCTTCGGCTGCTGCTCCGGCTTCGGGCGCAAGCCAGTAAGCTGTCGCGTAGGGTTCGCCTTCGGGCGAAAACTGCATCGGGAAATCGTCTCGGTTTCCCGAGCAGTAAAACAAAACGCCACGGGCTCACGTCCGTGGCGTTTTGTCATTCATGCGCCGATTTCGCTACGGCATTAGCGCGATCGAAGCCGGATATCGCAACGACATTCGGCTATCGAAGCGCGGCTATTGAGCGGCCTGCCCGCTCTCCTCGAAAAACTCACGCACCACCTCGATTTCACGAGTGCGCTTGAACGGCGGCAAGCTCTGCCAGATTCGGCGTCCATAAGGTTTATCAACGAGACGCGTGTCGCAGATCATCAGGACGCCACGGTCGGTTTCCGCGCGGATCAGTCGGCCGGCGCCCTGCTTCAGCGTAATAACAGCCTGCGGCAATTGATGAACCGCAAACGGGCTCAGACCTTTCTTCGTCAGCGCGTCGAGACGCGCTGACAGAACCGGATCGTCAGGCGGCGCAAACGGCAGCTTGTCGATGACGACGAGCGACAGCGCGTCGCCGCGCACGTCGACACCTTCCCAGAAGCTTTGACTACCCACCAGAATCGCGTTGCCATATGCGCGGAACCGGTCGAGCAGTTCCGTGCGGCTTGCGTCGCCCTGCACGAGCAGCGGATAGTTCCAGCCCCGCGCTTCAATCACGTCTCGCAGCTTGGCCGAGATTCGGTCCACGGCGCGCAGCGTCGTACACAACATGAAGACGCCTCCACCCGACGCTTCGATCGCCGGCAAGGCTGCGTCGAACACAGCGTCGGTGAATGTGGGCGACGACGGTTGAGGCAAATTGCGCGGCACATACAGGAGCCCTTGCGACGGGTAGTCGAACGGGCTCGGCAACGTCATAGAACGTTTGGCGTTAAGTCCCATTTGCGCGGCGTAGTGCGTGAAATCGCCGCGCACCGACAACGTGGCCGATGTAAAGATCCACGCGCGCGGCACACCTGCGCGCTGCTTGGCGAAGATCGGCGCGACCGAGAGCGGCGTTTCGTGCAACTGCACGGTATGCGCGAACACTTCGATCCAACGCACCTTCTCATTGGGATCGGCACGCTCGCCCTTGCCTTCCGCGGAGCCGCTCTGAGCCGCATCGACCGTCTGACGTTCCAGCTCGGTAGGCGGCGTCGTCCAGCCGGCGAGCACGCCCTGCAGCTCACGAGCGCGGCGCAGACACGCGCCGATCGACTCCGCGCGTTCGGCTTGCGTTGCGAGCGCGGAGGTCAACGCGTCAAGTTCGGTTTCGAGCGCTTCGAGTGCGGCAAACAACGGATGATCGTCCGGCAACTGACCGATCGACAAACGCACCGAGTCTTCCTTGAACGCGAGCCGCACGTCACGCGCGGCGCGTTCCACCGTGGAGCCGAGTTTGACCCAGTCGACCGCGTCGCGTGCATGACCCAAGCCCTCCGCGACGCAATCGCGTGCGAGTTCCAGAAACTGCGCGGTGGAAAGCGTCTCGCCGAAAAACAGCGTGGCGGTTTCGGGAAGCTGGTGCGCTTCGTCGAAGATGACCGTATTGGCCGTGGGCAGGAGTTCCGCCATGCCGGTATCGCGCAACATGATGTCGGCGAAAAAGAGGTGGTGATTGACCACCACGATGTCGGCCTGCTGCGCTTCGCGGCGCGCCTGCATTACGAAGCAGTCCTTGTAATGCGGACACTCCTGGCCGAGACAGTTATCACGCGTGGACGTGACCATAGACCACACTGCCGCGGTTTCCGGCACGCTCGCGAGTTCGGCCTTATCGCCCGTGCGCGTGATCTTTGCAAACCGGACGATGTCCTGCAGATACGACGTTTCCTGGCGCGACGGCAAACGGCCGTTATCCGCCGTGCGCTGCAGATAGTAATGACATAGATAGTTCGCGCGGCCCTTGAGCATGGCGACCGACACCGGCACCGCAAGCGCGTCGCGCACGGTCGGAATATCGCGCTGAAAGAGCTGGTCCTGCAGGTGCTTGGTGCCCGTCGACACGATCACCTTGCCGCCCCACAACATGGCCGGCACGAGATACGCATAGGTCTTGCCGGTACCAGTGCCTGCCTCGACGATCAGCGTATTCTCGCCGCCGTCCACGGCCTGCGCTTCGTCGGCTTCTACCGTTTCGGCTGCGGTCTCGGCGGCACCCGTTTGCAGGCGCCGCGCCGGACGCTTTTGCGCCTCGAACATCGCGGGCTCGGGCATCGCGCGGCCCGACGCTTCCATCGCGGCCGCGACGGCGCGCGACATTTCGATCTGCGACGCGCGCGACCGATAGCCGTCGATCTGCCTGGCCAATAAACCGTTATCGGCGAAGATCTCATTGAGCTCCGCGGCGCGGCGTGGATTGAGCGACGCGCTCAGCGCGGACGCAGCGGGACGCGGCGCGGGTGTGCCGGTTTGTGATGCCTCGTCGGCGGCCGGCGCGCGGCGGGAAGTTTCAAGCGGTGAATTCAAGGCAAGCGTTTCCTGCAAAATCCGGTTCGCGCGGCGCGCGACCGGCGCCTGCCAGGCCGCGAACTCAGGCGCGTACGTCCGGTTCGAGCTGCAATTGCAGCAAGATGATGGTGTCCTTGACCTTGAGTTTGCGCTTTTTCAGGCGCTGCAACTCGAAGTCGTCGATGCCGGGCTCATCCGACATTCGGCCGATCAAACGGTCGAGCCCACTGTGCTCCGATTCCAGTTGCAGAATCCGGTCGCGAAGTGTGTCCGCGTTGATGACGTGATGTTGATCGCGCATGCTCGCCTCCGCTCGACTGTTGCGTGGGCTGCATGTTCGCCATGTTCAGCCCGTTGCCTGAGGTTGCTGTCCGGCTTAAAACGCGCTACGACTGCCTGCACCCATGCGTGCACTACTGCGATACTACAACCGCGCAGGCGCCCGCCACACGAGCGCTACGCCACGCGCGGCTTACTGTTGCTGCTTCTGCTGCTCTTCGAGTTGCTTCTGCTGCTTCAACTGGTCCTGACGTTTCTGCTCCGCTTTTTCGGCTGCCTGCTTCTGGCGCGCTTCGACGTCGGCTTTGTGCTGAGCCGCTTCGGCCTGCTTTTTCTCGAAGCTCTGCTGCTTCTCTACGCGTTCCTGAGCCTTTTGCGCGCCCTGCTGACGAGCTTCATCGAGCTTGCGTTGAAAGTCGGCCTGCTTCTGATCGTAAGCCTGCTGATTGGCCGCGGCCTTCGACGGGCTGATGCCGCGCTTCGCCTGATCGATCGCGTGCTGGCGCTGCTTTTCCTCGTACGCCTGCGCGTTCGCGGCGCGCTGCGGTGCCTCTGCATTGCGCTGCGCCTCGTTCAACTGATGTTGACGCTGTTTCTCTTCATAAGCCTGGGCGTTGCGCGCGTCTTCGGCGGCGCGCTGCGGCGCGCCTGCTTCCTCCTGTGCGCGCTTGAGCTCCGCCTGCTCGTCACGTTTGCGGGCACGTTGCGCGCGCTCTTCGCCGTCGAGCGCGAGCTGTTCCTTGCGGATCTGCGCCTGCACCGTGCGCAGCTGATCGCGCGCCTTGTTCAAGCAGTGATTGACGAAGAACGTGCTGTAGCAATTATGCTCGGCGACGCTGTAGCGGTAGTTGTTTTCGTCGCTGCGCTGGTTAAGCACCTTCTGCCTCGCGTCGAACTCGCTCTCTCCCGACGTCGCGCTGTCGCCGCCCGCTGTGCTATCAGCTCCGGCATTTACTGAGCCATTCGTTTCGCCACTGACGCCATTGCCTTGATCCGCCGATGCCGCGCTTCGGATTGCCGAGCCCGCGGGCTTTACGGCGGGCGCAATAGCGCCGCTTTCAGGCGCCACGGATTGCGCCGAAGCGGGCGCCGATAATGCGAGCGCGGCAGCCATCAGGCACGCCGCACACGACACCGCGAACGCTCTGCCCGAAACCGGCGCGCTCACTTCGACGTCACGCGTCACCCGTCCATGCAACGTGAACGGCCAGCGAACTGCGGACAGCGGCAAATGTGGCGTACGGGAGTCCGGCTTCGAGCCCAGGCGGTTGAAAGAAAAGGAGATTGGCAACGTCGTAGAGGGGCAACGGAACATGCCCGAAATTCTATCACCCCCGGCGGTTGAGCCCTTTGGCATTTGTGGCAAAATGCCCCGCTCTAGCAACCTGGTCGCAGCGCGCACGCACTGCGTGCCCGGCGCCGTAAGGCGCCGCCGGCGCACGGCCCTTGACCGAGTCCGCAGGAAACCCAAGAGCTTATGACGGAAACCGTAGCACTCAAGATCGTACAGCGCATCGCCGCCGAACTGTCCGTACAGCCGCGCCAGGTCGCGGCCGCGGTGCAACTCCTCGACGAAGGAGCGACTGTTCCGTTCATCGCCCGCTATCGTAAGGAAGTGACCGACAATCTCGACGACACGCAGTTGCGTAATCTCGAAGAACGCCTGCTGTATCTGCGCGAACTGGAAGACCGGCGCGCGGCAATCGTCGCGAGCATCGACGAACAGGGCAAGCTCACCGACGAGCTGCGAAATGCGATCGAAGGCGCCGACAGCAAGCAGGTGCTCGAAGACCTGTACCTGCCGTATAAGCCGAAGCGGCGCACCCGCGCGCAGATCGCCCGCGAAGCCGGCCTGCAGCCGCTCGCCGACGCGCTGCTCGGAAATCCGCTGCTCGACCCGCAAACGGAAGCCGCCGCGTACGTGGACGCGGAGAAAGGTGTCGCCGACGTGAAGGCCGCACTCGACGGCGCCCGCGACATCCTCTCCGAGCAATTCGGCGAAACCGCTGATCTGCTCGGCAAACTGCGCGATTACCTGTTCAATCAGGGCGTGGTGTCGTCGAAAGTGGTCGAAGGCAAGGAAACTGCTGAAGAAGAGAAATTTCGCGACTACTACGACTATGCGGAAACGATTCGCACGGTGCCGTCGCATCGTGCGCTCGCGCTTTTCCGCGGCCGCAATGCGGGCGTGCTGATGATCAAGCTGGGCCTTGGCGAAGAACTCGACGCACAGGTGCCCCATCCGGGCGAAGCGCTGATCGCACGTCACTTCGGTATTGCCAATCAGAACCGTCCGGCCGACAAGTGGCTTTCCGACGTGTGCCGCTGGTGCTGGCGCGTGAAGGTTCAGCCGCACATTGAAAACGAACTGCTGACCAACCTTCGCGACGAAGCCGAGCACGAAGCGATTCGCGTGTTCGCACGCAATCTCAAGGACCTGCTGCTGGCCGCACCCGCGGGACCGAAGGCCGTGATCGGCCTCGATCCGGGCATGCGCACCGGCGTGAAGGTCGCGGTGGTCGATCGGACCGGCAAGGTACTCGCCACCGACGTGATCTATCCGCACGAGCCGCGCCGCGACTGGGACGGCTCCATTGCGAAACTCGCGCGCATCTGCGCGCAGACGCAGGCCGAGTTGATCAGCATCGGCAACGGTACGGCGTCGCGGGAAACGGACAAGCTCGCGAGCGAACTCATCGCGCGCCATCCAGAATTCAAGCTGCAGAAAATCGTCGTGTCCGAAGCCGGCGCGTCGGTGTACTCGGCTTCCGAACTGGCCGCGAAGGAATTCCCGGACATGGACGTATCGCTGCGCGGCGCGGTGTCGATCGCGCGGCGGCTGCAAGACCCGCTCGCCGAACTCGTGAAGATCGAGCCGAAGGCAATCGGCGTCGGGCAGTATCAGCACGACGTGAATCAGCGCGAGCTTGCGCGCTCGCTCGACGCGGTCGTCGAAGATTGCGTGAACGCCGTGGGTGTTGACGCGAACACGGCGTCGGTCGCGCTGCTCGCGCGCGTGTCCGGGCTGAACGCCACGCTGGCTCGCAACATCGTCGATTATCGCGATGCAAATGGCCCGTTTCCGTCGCGCGACCATCTGCGCAAGGTGCCGCGTCTCGGTGAGAAGACGTTCGAGCAGGCTGCAGGTTTTCTGCGCATCAACAACGGCGAAAACCCGCTCGACCGCTCGTCCGTGCACCCGGAAGCGTACCCGGTCGTTGAACGGATCCTTGCGAAGATCAACAAGCACGTTGGTGAAGTACTCGGCAATCGGGATGCGCTGCGCGGCTTGTCACCCGGAGAATTCGTCGACGAACGTTTCGGTCTGCCGACCGTGCGCGACATTCTGCTCGAACTCGAAAAGCCGGGCCGCGATCCGCGCCCTGAGTTCAAGACGGCGACGTTCCGCGAAGGCGTCGAAAAAGTCAGCGATCTGACGCCGGGCATGGTACTCGAGGGCGTCGTCACGAACGTCGCGGCGTTCGGTGCGTTCGTCGACATCGGCGTACATCAGGATGGGCTCGTGCACGTTTCGGCAATGTCGACGAAGTTCATCAAGGACCCGCACGAGGTCGTCAAGGCCGGACAGATCGTCAAGGTCAAGGTGCTCGAAGTCGATGTGAAGCGTCAGCGCATCGCGCTCACCATGCGCCTCGACGACGAGTTCGGCGCGGCGGCTGCGCGCAGTGGCGGCGGTGCGCAGCAGGATCGCGGCAACTTTGGCCGATCGGGTGGGAATGGACGCGGCGCGCCGCAACAGCGCTCACGCGAACCCGAAGCAGGCGGCGCAATGGCTGCGGCATTCGCGAAGTTGAAGCAAAAGTAAGAAGTCTGCGTGTTCAGTGGACGAAGCGCTTGTGCACCACTGAACACGCGCCTTTTACCGCCCGCCACCCAATAAAAAACCCACGCATTTGCGTGGGTTTCTTGTTTCCGCAGAAGCATTACGCGACGCACACGGGCAAGCCACGCCCTGCGCCGTCATATCTCGATCTTCGTACCCAACTCCACTACGCGATTAGCCGGAATACTAAAGAAGTCCGTCGGCTTGGCGGCGTTCTGGTGCATCCATGCGAAAACACGCTCGCGCCACACCGACATGCCTGGCAATTGTGTCGGCACCACCGTTTCGCGCGCGAGGAAAAACGACGTGTCCATCAACTCGAAGGTCATGTCGTGCGTACGGCCGATTTCGGTGAGCACTGCTTTTACGTCCGGTGTTTCGTTGAACCCGTATGCGGCCTTGACCAGATACAGACCACCGTCGATGTTCTTCACCGTCACCCGCTCGGCATCGTTCACATACGGAATGTCGCGCGTGACGAAGGTCAGGAAGATCGTGCGCTCATGCAACACCTTGTTGTGCTTCAGATTGTGCAGCAGGCTGACCGGCACGAGCGAATCGCTGCCCGTCAGATAAATCGCCGTACCCGATACGCGATGCGGTGGGTGCGCGAGCAGGCCCTGCAGGAACGGCATTAACGGAATACCGTCGGCGGCCGTGCGCTCTTTCACGATCATCCTGCCCTTGAACCATGTCATCAGCAGGAAGAACAGCAGCGCGCCGATGCCGAGCGGCAGCCAGCCACCCTCTTCCACCTTCAGCAGATTCGCACCGAAAAAGCCCAAGTCGATCGTAATGAACACGGCGATGATCAGCCCGACGAGGAACTTGTTCCAGTTCCACACCTTCACCATCACGACACAAGCGAGGATGGTCGTGATGACCATGGTCGCGGTTACCGCGATGCCGTATGCGGCCGCCAGATTGTCCGAGCTTTTGAACGCAATCACGATGCACAGAATGATGAACAGCAGCATCCAGTTCACCACGGGCACATAGATCTGGCCGATTGCGAGTTCGGATGTGTGCAGGATCTTCATACGCGGCACGTAGCCGAGCTGGATCGCTTGGCTCGTCAGCGAATACGCGCCTGAAATCACCGCCTGCGAAGCGATCACGGTCGCGACCGTCGACAGCACGACCAGCGGCAGCAACGCCCATTGCGGTGCGAGCAGGAAGAACGGATTCTCGATCGCTTTCGCGTCGTGCATCAGCAACGCGCCCTGGCCGAAATAGTTCAGCACCAGCGACGGCATGACCAGCACGTACCAGCCCATGCGAATCGGCTTGGCCCCGAAGTGGCCCATGTCCGCGTAGAGTGCCTCAGCGCCGGTCAGTACCAGCACCACCGACCCAAGCACGACATACGCTTGCAACACATGCGCGGCCATGAAGGTGTACGCGTAATACGGGTTCAGCGCGCGGATCACGTTCGGCGATTGCACGATATGCCACAGCCCGAGTGCAGCCAGCACCACGAACCACACCAGCATGATTGGGCCGAACAACCGGCCAACGGTGGCCGTGCCGTGCCGCTGGATCCAGAACAGCAGCACGAGGATCACTATGGTCAGCGGCAATACGAGATGCGACAGATGAGGCGCCGCAATCTCCAGCCCCTCGACTGCGGAAATCACCGAAATGGCCGGCGTAATGACTGCGTCGCCATAAAACATGCAGGCGCCGAAGATGCCCAGCATCATCAGCAATCCGGCCATTTTCGATTTCTCGTCGAGCGAACGCAGCGCCAGCGCCATGAGCGCGAGCACGCCACCCTCGCCGTTGTTGTCCGCGCGCATCACGAACAGTACGTACTTGATGCCCACCACGATCACGATGGCCCAGAACAGCAGCGAAATCACGCCCAGGATGGATTGATCGGTAAGCGGGATGCCATGCGACGGGCTGAAGGCTTCTTTCAGCGCATACAACGGGCTCGTGCCGATATCGCCGAACACCACCCCGATCGCGGCGATCGCGAGGGAAGGCAGTGGCTGTTTGTGCACGTGATTGTTATCTGTCATAAACGCGAGAAAATCCGTTCCCAGGGCGGAAAAAACGACCGCTATTCTAAACCGCCTGCCTGAAGCCGCCCGGCTTGTTGTGGATACACCACGTGGATGGTCCGCGCAGTGTAGCACTGCGGTATGTGCGCGTCTGCTGTGCGAATCGCTATGCGGCGGATGTCATCGCAGGCTGCGAAGCGTAGGCGCCGGTGATTGCGCACGCATAAAAAAACGGAGCCCAATCGGGCTCCGCTTTGGATGCGTCGCATGGCACGGTGCAGCACTGAGTGCCGCTAAATGTTGTGATGCCTGCGGTGCATATGGTCCATGCGAGGAACGCACGCGCCACATGCGGCGCATCTCGTCAGTTTCCCGAGGACTCCTGCGCTTGCGCGACGCCGCGCTTGATCCACGCGCCGAGGTTATGCGGACGAACCGTGTCCCACTCCTCGAACGGCTGATGAATCCACGGATTCGTAGGCAGATACTGCACGTGATAATCGGGCTTCACTTTCGAGCAGCCTTTGTACCAGAGCACTGCGGAACGCACTGCCGTGATCGCCGGATAGCGCTCTTTCAGATGCTGCTGAACCCGCGCTAGCGTGACGCCTGAATCGACGAGATCGTCGACGAGCAGCACGTTGCCGTGCAGTTCGCCGCGCGTCATCGTGATGTATTGCGCGATGTCCAGTTCGCCCTGTTCCGTGCCGGCCGCTTCGCGATACGAACTCGTGGCGAGAATAGCCAGCGGCAGATCGTAGATACGCGAAAGCTGGTCGCCCACGCGCAAACCGCCACGCGCGAGGCACAGGATCTTGTCGAACTTCCAGCCCGACTCGTGCACGGCCATGGCGAGCAATTCGATCAGCCGGTGATATTCGTCCCAGCCGACCCACAGGTTCTTGTCGTCGTTGCGCGGATCTTTCATCGCAATCATGGGGAGACCTTGCACCATCGCTTAAGCCTTGAACGGATGACGAAGCAGAATGGTCTCGTCGCGATCCGGACCCGTGGACACCATGTCGATAGGAATGCCCGCCACTTCCTGAACGCGCGACAGATACGCACGCGCGTTCGCCGGCAGCTTGTCCCATTCCTTGATGCCCACGGTGCTTTCCTTCCAGCCCGCGAAGGTTTCGTACACCGGCTCGCAGCGCGCGACTTCCGACGCGCCGCGCGGCAGCAGATCGACGTTCTTGCCGTCCACCGTGTAGCCGACGCAGAGCTTCACTTCTTCGAGGCCGTCGAGCACGTCGAGCTTGGTCATGCACAGGCCCGACACGCCGTTGATCTGGATCGAGCGGCGCAGTGCTGCAACGTCGAGCCAGCCGGTGCGGCGCGGACGGCCGGTGACCGAACCAAATTCCTTGCCGACGGTGGCGAGTTCCAGGCCGATTGCTTCCTGACGCGCGGCGTTGTCCGCGTCGTACAGTTCGCTCGGGAACGGGCCCGAACCGACGCGTGTGCAGTACGCTTTGGTGATGCCGAGGATGTAGTTCAGCTTCTGCGGACCCACGCCCGCACCCGCAGTCGCCGCGCCCGCGACGCAATTGCTCGACGTGACGAACGGATACGTACCGTGGTCGATATCGAGCAGCGTGCCTTGCGCGCCTTCGAACAACAGGTTGCTGCCGGCGGCGTTCGCGTCGTACAAACGGCGCGACACGTCGGTCACCATTGGCTTCAGACGGTCGGCATAGCCCAGCATCGTGTCGAGCGTTTGCTGGAAATCGACAGCGGCGACGCCCAGGTACTGCGTCAGTACGAAGTTGTGATAGTCCAGATTTTCGCGCAGGCGTTCAGCGAAAGTCTCCGGCTCGAAGAGGTCCTGCACGCGCAAGCCGCGGCGCGCCACCTTGTCTTCGTAGGCCGGGCCGATGCCACGGCCGGTAGTGCCGATTTTGCTCGCACCGCGGCGCGCTTCGCGGCCCTGGTCGATAGCAATGTGGTACGGCAGAATGAGCGTGGTGGCTTCGGAAATGAACAGGCGTTTCTGAACGTCGACGCCGGCGGCTTCGAGCTCGCCAATTTCCTTGAACAGCGCTTCCGGCGACAACACGACGCCATTACCGATGTAGCACGCGACGCCGGGATGCATGATGCCCGACGGAATCAGACGCAAGATGGTTTTCTTGCCACCGATGATAAGCGTGTGACCGGCATTGTGACCGCCCTGGAAGCGAACGACGCCGTGGGCGTGGTCCGTCAGCCAGTCGACGATCTTGCCCTTGCCTTCATCACCCCACTGGGTCCCCACGACGACGACGTTACGCCCGGGGTTCACATTCACTGCGCTGGCAGACATGTTGTTTCGTAAGCTGGTTAAAAACGTATTCTACCTAGGTTCGCGGAAGCATCCGGAATTTTTCCGTTTCCGCTCAACGGTATGCACGTTATGGTGGGTATTGCGAAGAAGCGCGGCTTCTCACCGCGCCGCGCTCGGCGACTCATGCACGTTGCGTTAGAGGCGCTCTGACAGGCCAGCAGAAATGGCCCTCGAACGAGCCCTCGAACGGCTCGTATCGCAGCGCGCTCAGGAACACGCTCGGAAGCGTGCTCAGGAACGCGGTTCGACCGTCCATGCGCCGTTGCGCTCGACCAACACGCGGTCGAACGCGAATTCATCCAGGTCGTGCTCGTGACCAGGCAGTGCCTGAATCACCACTTCGCCCGCATCGCGCAACGCGGCGACGCTCGCGCGCAGCGCGTCGTCGTGCTGCCACGGCGCGAGGATCGCACTGCTGCGCGCTTCGACGGGCGAGATGCGCGCCACTTCGCGCAGATCGAGCGAAAAGCCCGTCGCCGCCCGCGCCCGCCCATAAGCCTGCCCGACATGGTCGTAACGGCCGCCGCGCGCAACGGCATTCGGCACGCCGTCCACGTAGGCCGAGAACATGACGCCGCTGTGATACGCGTAGCCGCGCAGATCGGCGAGGTCGATCATGACTTCGGCGCCTTCCACCTGGCTCGCGAGGAATGCGAGGTCGTCGAGCGCGCGCGCGATAGCCGGCGCATTCGGCAAGCGGGCGCGTGCCTCTTCGAGCACCGAGGCGTCCCCGTAAAGCGAGGGCAGCGAGCGCAACGCATCGCGTGTCACGGCCGTGAGGTTCGCGGTCAATTCGACGAGCCGCGGCACGTCCTTGCCCGCCAGCGCGTCGTACAGCGATTGTCCAAGCTCGGCCGCCGCCGGTTCCGCTTCGATCAATGCAGCGAGCACGCCCGCGTGGCACAGGTCGAGACGCACCTTGGCAAGGCCCGCCAGACGGAGCGCATCGAGCATTAGCTGCTGGATTTCCAGATCGGCCTCGAGCCCCGCATGACCGTAGATTTCGGCGCCGATCTGAATCTGCTCGCGCGTCGCGTGCAAGCCGCGCGGCCGCGTGTGCGCGACATTTCCGGCATAGCAAAGACGCGTGACGCCCTGGCGATTCAGCAGATGAGCGTCGATACGCGCGACCTGCGGCGTAATGTCGGCGCGCAGGCCGAGCGTGCGTCCGGACAACTGATCGACGAGCTTGAACGTGCGCAGATTGAGGTCGTGCCCGCCGCCCGTCAGCAGCGACTCGATGTATTCGAGCATCGGCGGCATCACCATCTCGTAGCCGTACGAGCGGAAACGGTCCAGCAGATGGCGCCGCAACTCTTCGATCTTGCGGGCTTCCGACGGCAGCACGTCGGCAATGTTCTCGGGAAGTAACCAGGTCGACATCGATACAGTCCTACGACGTTGAACACGGCGGCTGAGTGCGCCGTTAAATGAGTGTATTTGGCGGGCCAGGGCCCGATTCTGGCGAGTTCGGCGGCTTCCCGGAGGCGCCCGCGGCTTGCGCGGGACCGAAAGCGCGGGTTCTGCAGCGAGCCGCCGTGCAAATGTGCGACCTTGCTCACACACGAAGTCGCGCCGCACGCGGCATCGCGCTAACCGGCCTGCTGCCTCAGGTCACGAAAAACAGCAGGACCAGCCCGAGCAGCATCACGATCAGCCCGCCGACACGAATCTGATGCGCCGGTCGTTCCGCTATTCTACGGAACGTGTCGCGCCAGGCGGTCGGAAAAACGAACGGGAACATCCCCTCGATAATCAGCATCAACGCGATCGCGAGCAGTAACGAGCCGACTATATCCATGCTAGAGAAGGGGGCCGCGATGCGAATGCCGCGGCGTTCCGGGTTATTAGTGTTTGCGCGGGGCCGCGGAAGCGTCCGGGGCGAGGCCGCCGGTCGAACTGCGCATGAAGCGGAAGAACTCGTTGCTCGGATCGACCACGATTACGTCGCCTGGCTTGAAGGTCTTCCGGTACGCCTGCATGCTTTGGTAGAACTGATAGAACTCCGGGTCGCTGCCGTACGCTTGCGCGGCGATCTCGGCTGCGTTTGCGTCGCCTTCGCCCTTGATGGTTTGCGCCTGACGGTAACCGTCCGCGAGAATCGCCTGCTGTTGCGCGACCGCGTCCGCCCGGATCTTGTCGGCCTCGGCGGCACCCTTCGCGCGCTCGTCGGCCGCGGCCTGCTCGCGTTCGGCGATCATCCGCTTGTAGACCGAGTCAGCCATGGAGGCCGGAACATCGACCCGCGTCAACTGGACGTCCACGACCGACACGCCCAGCGACGCCGCACTCTTCGCCATCGCGGCGCGGGCTTCGTCGGCAAGTGCCTGCTGTTTGGCCAATGCGTCGGATAACGTGTACTTGCCGAACGCGTCGCCGAGCGCACTGCGCGCAACAAGGGCGATGCGGTCCGGCAGGCTCTGTACGTCGCCCTTCGTTTCGGCCAGCAGCTTCAGCGGATCGGTCACGCGATATTTGACGACCGGGTTCGCCAACAGATCGTTCTTGTCCGAAGTGACGTAGCGATCTTCGTCCGGCGCGTCGAGCGACTGGATGCGGTTATCGACGAGCGTCACCGTTTGCAACGGCGGAGGCAACTTCACGTGCAAGCCTGGACCGAGCAAGGTGGGAGCGGCGTCGCCACGCGGGGACAACACTGCCATATGACGCTGGTCGACGACGAATACCATCGACGAAGCGGCAAACAGCACGATGACAACGGCGATGACGAGCGCAATGATCTTGTTCATGATGTGCGCCCCTTATTGAACGTCGTCTTCACGCGTACGGCTGCGGAAGGAGTCGCGTGAGCGCAGCGCGTCGCTGCTGGCCGCCGCCCGGCTGGCGGGCGTGGCGGCTGCGGCGGACGCGGACATTGCAGGCGCTGCCGCCGTCGGTCCGCCTGCGGCGGGCGCATTGGAAGTCGCTGCCTGCGGCGCGCCGGCGGCCACGCCGCCCGATGCCGCCGTGGCGGCTGCTGCAGTATCGGCCACCCGTTGACGAGTCTGCTCGACCAGCTTGTCGAGCGGCAGATACAGCACATTGTTGCCGCTCTTGCTGTCCACAAATACCTTCGTCGTATTCGAATAGATCTGCTGCATGGTTTCCAGATACATGCGCTCGCGAATGACCGCGGGCGCTTTCGAGTACTGCGCATAGACCTGCTTGAAGCGTTCGGCGTCGCCTTGCGCCTCAGCCACCGTTTTGTCGCTGTAGGTTTTCGCGTCGTCGATCTGGCGCGCCACATCGGCTTGCGCGCGCGGCAGCAGATCAGCGGCATACGCCTGCGCGTCGCGCTTCGCACGCTCGTTTTCCTGACGGACTTTGGCAGCGTCGTCAAACGCGGCCTGCACCCTGTCGGGAACCTGCACGCCCTGGATCGTCACACCGGTCACGGCGAGGCCGGACTGATATTCATCGAGCGATTGCTGGATCGCCGCCATTAATTGCTGACGAATTACTTCGCGATCCTGACCAAGAATTTCGTCTGTGCTACGCGCGCCGACGATGCCGCGCACCGCCGCCTGCGCGGCCTGCATCACACCCTGATCGGGATCGACGCTGCGAAAGAGGTAATCGGTCGGCTTGCGGATCTGGTACTGCACCGCAAAGCGCACGTCGACGATGTCCGCGTCGTGCGTGAGCATGGACGCGTCTTTTACGTTCGCGAGACGCACCACGTTATTGCGGCCGATTTCCACCTGGCGAACCTGGCCGATATTGACGAGCTCATGCGCTTCGAACGGATAAGGCAGCCGCCAGTGCACGCCTTGCCCTGCCGTGTAGCGATATTTGCCGAACTGCATCACAACGCCGGCCTGGCCGTCTTGCACGACGAACACACCACTGCCGAGATAGATGGCGATCAGCACGCCGATGACGATGCCCACGCCGATGCGTGCGCCGCGACCGTTGTCGGGACGCCCGCCGCCGACACCGCCGCCCTTGCGGCCGAACATGCGGCTCAGACGGCGGTTGAAATCCCGCCACATCTCGTCGAGATCGGGAGGACCTTCACCTTCCTTAGTCTGTGGACGCTTGGGCTCACCCGGCCGCTGACGCTCGCCATTGCCGTCGCCACGGCCCCAGCGGGGATCGTTCAGTGAAAACATGGCGCGCATGCGCAGCCAGATACTCCGCTCGTTGTAATCGTTCACCTGTGTTCGTTCACCAGAGTAGACAGCGGGTATGCAATTGGAACGGGTCAGTGCCCGAGTTCTGAGACCTTGCGCTCGTCGCGCGGTGCCGCCGACCGGTCTTCTTCCGAGGAGTCATGCGGCGTATCGGACAGAGCTTCCGCAGTGGCGATCTCAGCAATGGCAGCGCGCAATGTATCCAGCCCCTGCCCCGTGCGCGCGCTCAAAAAGACGCGCGAAATATTACCATACTCGTCCCGCTCGACCGCGTCCCCGCGGGCCGCCAACTCCGGCACTGCGTCGATCTTGTTGAACACGAGCACCTGCCGGATCGTGTCCGCACCGATCGCGTGCAAGACCTCGTTGACCTGATCGATCTGATCGAGACGCACGGCGCTCGACGCGTCGACGACATGCAGTAGTAGATCGGCGTGAATTGTTTCCTCGAGCGTGGCGCGAAACGCGGCAACCAGTTGGTGGGGCAGTTCGCGAATGAAGCCGACCGTGTCGGACACCACCACCTGCCCTGCTTCGTCGCCGAGATAAACGCGACGGGAAGTCGTGTCGAGCGTAGCGAACAGCTGGTCGGCCGCATACGCCTGCGCCTTCGTGAGCGCGTTGAAGAGCGTGGACTTGCCTGCGTTCGTGTAGCCGACGAGCGAGACCGACATGGTCTGATTGCGGGAGCGCTGGCGGCGCTGCGTGCCATGCTGACGGCGCAGTTTTTCGAGCCGCGTCTTGAGCGCCTTGATGCGCTCGCCGATCAGCCGGCGGTCGGTTTCGAGCTGCGTTTCGCCTGGACCGCGCAAGCCGATACCGCCTTTTTGCCGCTCAAGGTGGGTCCATGCGCGGATTAGCCGCGTCGACAGATACTGCAATTGCGCGAGTTCCACCTGCAGCTTGCCTTCATGGCTGCGGGCGCGTTGCGCAAAAATATCGAGGATGAGACTCGTGCGGTCGACCACGCGCCGATTAAGCGCTTGCTCCAGATTGCGCTGCTGGGCAGGCGCAAGAGCGTGGTTGAAAATGACGAGTTCGATGTCGTTCGCCTCACACGCGAGACGCAGTTCTTCGGCCTTGCCGCTGCCGACGAACATCTTCGCATCGGGACTTGCCCGGCGCCCGGTGAGGGTGACTAGAGGATTCGCGCCCGCGCTTTGCGCGAGCAGGCTGAGTTCTTCGAGACTGGCTTCGAAATCGATCTTACCGAAGTCGATGCCGACAAGCGCTGCATTGATCAAATTGGAGGGTATCAAAATGAGGCGGCCGGAGGTGATCGCCAACGGGCGACGCTACGCCGGCCGCGACGGGGGTTTAGGACTGTTCAGAATCCGGGTGGAAATTCACCGGACGGGCTGGCACGACAGTCGAGATTGCGTGCTTGTAGACCATCTGGGTGACCGTATTCCGGAGCAACACGACGTACTGGTCGAACGATTCAATGTTCCCTTGAAGCTTGATGCCGTTGACCAGGTAGATCGACACCGGCACATGCTCTTTACGCAGTGCGTTCAAAAACGGGTCTTGTAACAATTGCCCTTTGTTGCTCATAGCAAACTCCGTATTTTTTTGCAGGTTGACTAAATTGACGACAGAAGAAAAGGTATCCGCCGTCAACCGCTACACTATAGCCGATTTTCGTTTTCGCGCGGGCACCCTGCCCAAGCGGTCAAACCCAACGCACATGCGGGTTTCAGCCTTTGTCCGCGTAAGGGTTGGTCGACGATCTGAACTCTATTCGCAATGGAGTCCCGGTCAGCTTGAAAGTTTCACGGAAGCGGTTTTCAAGGTAGCGTTTGTACGTTTCGGTGATCGCGTCGAGTGCGTTGCCATGAATCACAATGATCGGGGGATTCTGTCCACCTTGGTGCGCGTAACGCAATTTCGGCCGCACCGGACCACGGCGACGCGGCTGCTGGAATTCCACTGCATCGATCAGCGCACGCGTGAGCTTCGGCGTGGGCAGCTTGGCCATTGCCGCGGCGTACGCGTCGTCCACCGACCGCATCAGCGGGCCGATACCTGTCTTTTCTGCTGCAGAAATGAAATGGAACTTGGCGAAGTCGAGGAATTTTAGTTTGCGTTCGAGATCCGCCTTGGTGCGCTCGCGCACATGCGAATCGAGCCCGTCCCACTTGTTTACGCCGACCACCAGCGCACGACCTTGCTCCACCACGAAGCCGGCGATATGCGCGTCCTGTTCCGAAATGTCCTGACGCGCGTCGAGCAGCAGAATCACGACATTCGCGTCCGAAATCGACTGCAGCGTTTTCACCACCGAGAACTTCTCGATCGCTTCGAACACCTTGCCGCGACGGCGCAAGCCGGCCGTATCGATCAGCGTGTACGGCTTACCCTGGCGCTCGAAGTCGACGTAGATCGAATCGCGCGTAGTGCCCGGCATATCGAACGCGATCACGCGCTCTTCGCCGACCAGTGCGTTGATCAACGTCGACTTGCCGACGTTCGGACGGCCGACGATCGCGATCTTTACGCCGCGCGCTTCCTTCTCGTCGTCGCTTTCCTCGGGCTGACCCGCGTAAGCGACGCCGAGCGCCTCATTGATCATCTCGGTGACGCCGTCGCCGTGTGCAGCCGAAATTGCGCGCGGATCGCCGAGACCGAGCTCGTAGAAATCGGCGGCGACCGTGCTGTACTTCATGCCCTCGGCCTTGTTGACGACGAGGAAAATTGGCCGGCCGGTCTTGCGCAAGTAGTCGGCAATTGACTTGTCTTGCGGCGCAAGGCCATTGCGACCGTCGACGATGAACACGACGATGTCCGATTCCTCCACTGCCTGGCGCGTCTGGCGCGCCATCTCATGGAGAATGCCGTCTTTCGCGACGGGCTCGAAACCGCCGGTGTCGACGACCAGGTACGGCCGCTCGCCTGTACGCCCTTCACCGTAGTGGCGATCGCGTGTAAGGCCGGGCAGATCGGCAACGAGCGCATCACGCGAACGCGTGAGACGATTGAAGAGCGTGGATTTCCCCACATTGGGGCGCCCTACGAGGGCAATAACGGGTTTCATCAGATGTTGTTCACAGTGAAACGCGGATCGGAATCGACCGTCCGCGTTGCGACGCCATTGCGCCGCTAGACGGCAGCGTTTGACGAAAATTATCACGAATTCGGCCAGCCCCGGCTGCGCTGTCCATATGCGCGCCGAGGCGGACGGGGGTTTGACTGTATGGCAGCGCGGCGAGGCTACGAGGCTTCGTTTTGCTGCGGGCAGTTCGCTCGCGAATTGCGCTGCCCGTCTTGCAGTGGCCAAAGGACGGCGCCGCGAGCGCTCAACCAACCACATGGGTCGTTTCTGTTGGCCCGTGTGTGCGTCACCGCTGTACGCTGCCGTTGGTCGCCGCTTTGTTTGCCGCCTTCGCTGAGTGACTTTCGCAGCTGGGTTTTCTCGGCCGCGTTGGTCGGCCGCTGGTTCTCAGTCGCTGTTGTCAGCCGCTTCGTTGGCCGCTTTCGTTGGCTGCTTTCGCCGGCCGTTGCCGTTGGCCAATTTACTCAGCCGTTCTTGTCGGCCTGCCGACCCAGCCAGCGTGACGGAATTCCATTTCCACACTTACTTGCGACGCCGCCTTGAGAGACAACGCGTGCGCCGCTGAACGCAAAGGACACGGCACCTGCATCCACCGCCAAAAGCGTTTTACCGGTAAAGCCGGCCTGCCCGCTTGGGCGGCGTTCCCGCAAAATCAACGCGGACGATAACCGTACAGGTCGCCGTCGCGCGTTTGCACGACGAGCGTTTCGCCGGCCAGCACCGGTGCCGCCGAAATCGCGCTGCCGTCGGTCTTCATGCGTGCGACTATCGTTCCGTCGTCGCGCGACAGGAAATGCACATACCCTTGGTAGTCGCCAAGCACGGCCGCACGACCGAGGATGAACGGCACGCCCAGTTCGCGATTCTTGAGCTTGTCGTTCTTCCACAGTTGCGTGCCATTCGTGACGTCGAACGCGGATACGACCGACCAGTCGTCCGCTGCGACAACCGCGCGGTCGTCCTGCGCGAGACCGCTCGCGCTCGAGAACGCCTTTTCCCACAGCGCACGGCCAGAGTTCGCATCGAAACAGCCGATCTGCCCTTGGAACGTCACCGCACAGGTTTCCGAGCCGACCAGCGTGGGCGGTCCGGTCACGTCGTTGATGCGCTCCACTTCGGTTACGCCCTTCGGATAAGAAACCGGCGTTTGCCAGTAGTTCTCACCCGTTTGCAGATTGATCGCGGCAAACGCACCGCCGGGGAACCCGGCCAGCACGGCTGCGTCGCCGGCGAAAGTCATACCGGAGGACACGCGCAGGTTCAGCGGCACCGCGCGGTTGCGGTAGTTCCACTTCTGCTCGCCCGTTTGCGCATTGAATGCGACGATCTGTCCGTCCACGGTACGCACGACGACCAGACCGTTGCCGACGAGCGGCGGCGAAATGATTTCGCCCGGTGCCTTGGCCGTCCACAATTGCTTGCCGTCCGCGCCGAGCACATAGACGTCGCCCTTCAGGCCGCCGACCGCCGCCAACGTGCCGTCGCTGCCGACACCTGCGGAAATGTCGTCGTGCAGCTTGACTCGCCAGATGTCTTTGCCGGTTTGTGCGTCGATCTTCGCCACCGAGCCGTTCTGGCCGGCCGCATAGACGGCGTCGCCGACCGCAACCGGCGAGAACAGATAACGACCTGCCTTACCGACGCTCGTCTTCCAGGCTTGCTGCACGTCGAGCACGGGTTTGAACTCGGTGAGCGGCGTCGGCACGCGGCGCTCGTCTTTCGTGGATGAGCATGCCGCGAGAGCGAGGACGGTCATCGCACAGACAACGGGCACAGCGTAACGTTTCAGCAGATTCATCGGTGGACGAAGCATTCAGGAAATAGGTTAAAGAAAGACCGGTTGGTCGTTGCACGCGGTGCACCGCACCCGGCGCTTAGCCGCCCAGCGCGTCGAGCTTGAACTGGATCAACTGGCGTGCGGAGCTGTCGTTCTTCGACAGCGATTCGAGCGCGAGCTTGTAGGCCGCGCGCGCGTCGTCACGCTTGCCCTGAGCAGCGAGCAAATCGCCGCGGCCGTTTGCGACGATGCCTTTGAACGCATCGGACTGCGGCTCGGCGAGCAGTGCGAGACCTTGGTCGTAAGCCTTTTCGTCGAGCAACAGCGAAGCAAGCCGCAGCTTGGCGATCTGCTTGAACTCGTCGTCCTTCGCGTGATCGATGGTCCATTGCAGCTGGGCTTTCGCCGCGGCTTCGTCGCCTGCGGCATAGAGTGCCTTGGCTGCGCCGAGCGCGGTCATTTGCGCGTAGGCCGTGCGGCTGAACTTGTCTTCCATGTCTGCAGCGACCCGCGTGATCTTCGCCTTGTCGCCCGACGCCACAGCCTGCTGCACCTGGTCATACAACACAGCGGCTTCCGCCGCCTGACGCCGCTGCCAGAAATTCCAGCCGTTCCAGCCTGCCGAGGCGACCAGCGCCACCAGCACGATCCATGTGGTTGCACTACCCCATTGCGCCCACCAAGCCTTCAGACCTTCAATTGATTCTTGTTCGTCGTGGTAACTCATTGCCCGGCGATTTCCTCTTTCTTGCTACGTGTGCGTGTCGAGCCTGATTGGTCACCAACCGGCTCGACGACATCGCGATCAGTCGTCGCCGTCTTCGGCGGTTGCAACCATCGCATTGATTAGAAATTCGGTCAAGTCTTCGGCGGGCACGTTATGTTGCTCGTTTTTACCACCGCTCGCCTGCGTATCTCGCAGCGGTTTGACCCCGACCGTACCGTTCGCGATCTCATCTTCGCCGAGCACCACCGCGAACGCGGCGCCGCTTGCGTCAGCGCGCTTCATCTGCGATTTGAAGCTCGCCGACTGGCCGTCAGCGCTGCAATGCAGGATCACGTCGAGGCCGGTGTCGCGCAGCCGCTCGGCAATAATGAAAGCCTGCTCGCGCGCGGCGTCACCTTGATGGACTACGTAGACGTCGCAACCTTCGTCTTCAGGCACGAGCTGATCTTCCTTCAGTAACTCGAGAATTCGCTCGATGCCCATCGCCCAGCCGCACGCCGCCGTGGGCTTGCCGCCTAGCTGCTCGATCAGCGGATCGTAACGGCCGCCCGCCGCGACGGTGCCCTGCGCGCCCAGCTTGTCCGTCACCCATTCGAACACGGTCAGATTGTAGTAATCGAGACCGCGCACGAGACGCGGATTGATCTTGAACGGAATGTTGTTCGCTTTGAGAATGCGCTGCAAACCTTCGAAGTGCGCGCGCGACTCCTCGCCGAGGAAATCGATCAGCTTCGGCGCGTTCTGCGCGACTTCCTGCAGCGCCGGATTCTTCGTGTCGAGCACGCGCAGCGGGTTCGTATAGAGACGGCGCTTCGCGTCTTCGTCGAGCACGTCCATGTGCTTTTCGAGGTAAGCGATCAGTTCGACGCGATGCGCCGCGCGTTCTTCCGCGAGACCGAGCGAATTGATTTCGAGCTTGATGCCGGTCAAGCCCAAGTCGTCCCACAAGCGCTGGCACATCATGATGATTTCAGCGTCCGCGTCCGGACCGGCAAAGCCCAACGCTTCCACGCCGACCTGATGGAACTGGCGATAGCGGCCGCGTTGCGGACGCTCGTGACGGAACATCGGGCCGATGTACCACAGGCGCTTCGGGCCGTCGTACAACATGTTGTGCTCGATCGCCGCGCGCACCACCGCCGCCGTATTTTCCGGGCGCATAGTCAGATTTTCACCGTTCAACGCGTCGGTGAAGCTGTACATCTCTTTCTCGACGATGTCGGTCACTTCGCCGATACCGCGCGTGAACAGCTGCGTATGTTCGACGATCGGCGTACGAATATTCTGGTATCCGTACGAACGCAACATCGACTTGACGGTGGTTTCGAAAAATTCCCACAGCCCGGCGTCCTGCGGAAGGATGTCGTTCATGCCCTTCACGCCCGACAGCTTTTCGAGCTTTTTCTTCTGTTCAGTCATCTGTATCCGATAGCCGATGTTTAGTTGAGCGCCTCGGCGCGGCCGTACCGGCGCTCGACGTAGTCACTCACGATTTGCTGGAATTCTTGCGCAATGTTTTCGCCGCGCAGCGTCTTTACCTTCTCGCCGTCGATGAAGACCGGCGCTGCCGGATTCTCGCCCGAACCAGGCAGGCTGATACCGATGTTCGCCTGCTTCGACTCGCCCGGACCGTTGACGATGCAGCCCATCACCGCGACATGCATTTTCTCGACGCCAGGGTACTGATCGCGCCACACCGGCATCTGCGTGCGCAGATACGTCTGGATTTGCGACGCGAGCTCCTGGAACAGCGTGCTCGTCGTGCGGCCACAGCCGGGGCACGCGATCACCATCGGTGTGAACGAGCGCAGGCCCATGGTCTGCAGAATTTCCTGGCCGACGATGACCTCGCCGGTACGCGACGCGCCCGGCTCCGGAGTCAGCGAGATACGGATCGTGTCGCCGATGCCTTGCTGCAGCAGCACCGACAGCGCCGCCGTGGACGCGACGATGCCCTTGGAGCCCATGCCCGCTTCCGTCAAGCCCAGGTGCAGCGCGAAATCGCAACGGCGCGCCAGTTCGCGGTACACCGCGATCAGGTCCTGCACGCCGCTCACCTTGCACGACAGAATGATCTTGTTGCGCGCGAGGCCGAGTTCAACCGCGCGCTCGGCCGAGCCGATCGCCGACTGGATCAGCGCTTCGTACATGACGCTTTGCGCTTCCCACGGCGTCGCGCGGGCGGCGTTTTCGTCCATCATTTTCGCGAGGAGGTCCTGGTCCAGACTGCCCCAGTTAACGCCGATGCGCACCGGCTTGTCGTACTTCGCCGCCGCTTCGATCATCTGCGCGAACTGGGTGTCGCGTTTCGCGCCGTGCCCAACGTTGCCAGGATTGATCCGGTATTTCGACAACGACTCCGCGCACGCGGGGTAATCGCGCAGCAGCAAGTGGCCGTTGTAGTGAAAATCGCCGACGAGCGGCACCGACACGCCCATGCGGTCGAGCTGCTCGCGCACCGCCGGCACAGCCGCGGCTGCCTCCGGCGTATTGACCGTGATACGAACCAGTTCCGAGCCGGCTTGCGCCAACTCCTTGATCTGGATGGCCGTACCAATCGCGTCGGCGGTGTCCGTGTTCGTCATCGACTGGACGCGCACGGGCGCATCGCCCCCGATGGTGACGAGCTGGCCACCCCAGCGGACGTCGACCGCATGCGACTTGCGCCGCGCAGCCTGTCCGCCGAACACCGGCTCGTTTGACACGATCTTGCTACTGGATTGGGATTGAGCTTCGGATTGCATCGAAAAACCCATTTACGCCACGCGCGTCACACAAAGATGCGACGCCTCAATTGAAAAAGCGCCGCGGTCCGGTTGGCCGCGGCGCACACCGTCTGTATCAAGGCAGCGCAAAGCGCGCCACATTGCCTTTCGCCGCCGCATATTTCGACGGATCGACCGGCTGACCGTCCAGCGTCAACGACTCAAGACCGGCCTTGTTGCCGACCGTGACCTTGAAAGGCGCCTCGCCCGTCACTTCCTTTGTATCGCCAGCATGCACGAGGCCGGAGAACACTTCTTTGCCGTCCTTGCCGCGCACACTGAACCAGCTGTCTTTGGTCACGCGCAGCGCGATGATTGCGGACCCCGCGACCGGCGCCGATGCTGTCGTCGCTGCCTTCGCCGGCTCACCGGCCACAACCGCCGGAGCGCTAGCAGCAGGCGCCGCCGTCACGGGCGGCGCGGAAGCTGGCGCGGTGCCGGCCGCAAGCGGCACGGGCATCGGCGTAGCCGACGCTCCGCTCTGGCCGCCAGCCTGCGCCTCGGACTCGGACGCAGCTTCTTGCGCAATTGCCTCCGATCCCGCCGCAGGGCCTTGCGCGACAGCGCCCGACGCGCCCGTGGCGCCACCGGCCCCACCATTCGCGCTTGCCTTCAGGCGCGCGAGCCATGCTGTTGAATCGCCCCCATTGGTATGCCACATGGCGAGCGAAATTACCGCGACAATCACCGCCGCCACGCCCCACAACCACGAGCGGCTTTTTTGTGCGCCGCCGCCAAGCGACAGCGACACACGGCCGCGCGGCAAGTCCTTGCCTGAGGATGCGGGCATTGATAGATCCGGCGTCGCCACACCCTTCTCGCGGCGCAATGCCTGCGTGAACGGAGCAGGATCGGCGCCGAGCATCTTGGCGTAGCTGCGCACCACACCGAGAGCGAAAGTGGTGTCCGGCAAGTGGCTGATGTCGCCCGATTCGAGCGCGCGCAACTTGGCGGGCGCCACTTTCAGCCGGGCCGACACGTCTTCGATCGACCAGCCCTTCGACTCGCGCAGTTGCGTCAAGCGCGCGCCAACCGCCGCAAGCGAGTCGAGGCCCGGCTGAGCAACAGGCTGTACGACAGGCTGCAGCGCCGCCCGCGGGGCAGATGCCGGGTGGCTCTCGTTCGTGTCTGTGTCCTGCGGCTGCGGGTGCTGCGGCTCACTCATCCCAAATCCTTTCGCGTCGATTCTTTTTCACTCGTGCGACCGGACCGGTCCAAACTTCATGTCCGAATCGCAGACCGTTTATAACAAAATGCGCGGCCTCATGTGCCGCTTCCGATCGATTCTGCAAACTTTCTTTTCAATCGCCGGCATGCCTGGCGCTTTAGAGTATTGACGGGCGTTTCGCGCCCTAATACCCGCAGGCGCCGCCCTTGCGACCTACACGGCACGAACTTCAATGATCTTCGCTGCCTTCCCGGTGCGCTCAGCAAGGCGCGTGCGGTCTTTCACCGCACCGGCCAACTGACCGCAGGCAGCGTCGATATCATCGCCGCGTGTTTTACGCACCGTGGTGACGACGCCCGCGTCCATCAACACTTGTGCAAACCGCTTGATCTGTTCCTGTTTCGAGCGCACGAGGCCCGACTCGGGAAACGGATTGAACGGAATGAGGTTGAACTTGCATGGCACGTCGCGCGTGAGCGCCAGCAACTCGCGCGCTTGCGCTTCGCTGTCGTTCACGCCGTCGAGCATGCAATATTCGAAAGTAATGAAATCGCGCGGCGCGACTTTCAGATAGCGCTGGCAAGCCGCCATCAATTCGCGCAGCGGATATTTCTTGTTCAGCGGCACCAGCATGTCGCGCAACGGATCGCTCGGCGCATGCAACGAAACAGCCAGCGCAACGGGCAGATCGGCGCCAAGCCGGTCCATCATGGGCACGACGCCCGAGGTCGACAGCGTCACGCGCCGGCGCGACAAGCCGTACGCGTTGTCGTCGAGCATCAGGCGCATGGCAGGCACGACCGCGTCGTAGTTCAGGAGCGGCTCGCCCATACCCATCATCACGACATTCGTGACGACGCGCTCACCTTTGCCGTCGCCGCCAGAGGCGCGACCGCCGCCCCCCCCGCGCGACGCCCGCAGCGCGAACTCGGCCATGCGCAACTGACCGATGATCTCGCCGGTCGTGAGATTGCGGGAGAAACCCTGCTTGCCGGTCGAACAGAAGCGGCAGTTCACCGCGCACCCCGCTTGCGACGACACGCATAGCGTGCCGCGCGTTTCTTCCGGAATGAAAACGGTTTCGACTGCGTTGCTGTTGCCGACGTCGATCAGCCACTTGCGTGTGCCGTCGGTCGAAATATGGTCGCTGACAATGCCCGGCATCGAGATCGTGGCGCGGCCTTTCAGCTTTTCGCGCAAGGACTTCGCGAGATCGGTCATGCCGTCGAAGTCTGCAGCGTTGTACTGGTGAATCCAGCGCTGCAATTGCTTGGCGCGAAACGGCTTCTCGCCCAGACTGTCGCAATAGGCGACGAGCCCTTGGGCGTCGAGGTCGAGAAGGTTGACGGTGGAACTGCTCGTCATATCGAATCCTGCCATTTCAGTGCGAGAATGCGTTCATGCAACAAGCTGCATGAACGCAAAGCCGTTCGCGCCCATCCCTGCTGCTTTTACCTTACTACTTTGCCCAGCGATTCGTGTGACTAAACGAAACCGGCTGCACAACCGCCGGGGCAATCCAGCATTAGCGCGAGTAGACGTTCACTTGCGGGAAGAAAAATGCAATTTCAACTGCAGCCGTTTCAGCGGCGTCGGAGCCGTGCACTGCGTTTGCGTCGATGCTGTCGGCGAAGTCGGCGCGGATCGTGCCCTTTTCCGCCTTCTTCGGATCCGTTGCACCCATCAGGTCACGGTGCTTCAGGATAGCGTTTTCGCCTTCCAGCACCTGAACGACCACCGGGCCCGAAATCATGAAATCGACCAGGTCCTTGAAGAACGGACGTGCAGCGTGCACTGCGTAGAACTTCTCGGCGTCGGCGCGCGACAGATGAACCATGCGCGAAGCCACGATCTTCAGGCCAGCGTTTTCGAAACGGCTGTAGATCTGGCCGATCACGTTCTTGGCCACTGCGTCCGGCTTGATAATCGACAGGGTGCGTTCGATCGCCATAAAAACTCCAAAAAATTAAGAGGTTACAGATTCAAATGAATCCGCTATTGTAGCATGTTCCCGTGTATGATTGCGATTGAACCCTTACAGCATTGAAAGACTCAAAGCAGGAGTTTCTGAATGCTGGTAGCGTAGGCCTCGTGAGCACTTTTTAATGCACTCCAAGTTGGTGATGGTATTGAAACTCCCTGCCAACGCACCGATCTTAGGAACGAGTAGTCCGCAACCGGGGCAGAAAGCTTCCGGCGCGGCCCGCTGCAAGAGCGCTGGATAAACCGCTGATACCACCACGCAACACGCTTCTGACGTAAGGAGAGACCATGAACGATCATCCGTATAGCTTTGGCCGCACTGGCGCGGTCAGCACGGTGGACACGCGTAACCGCGTGCTACGAAACACCTATTGGCTGCTCGCACTGTCCATGATTCCGACAGTGCTCGGCGCGTGGGTAGGCTTGGCCACGGGGTTCTCGCTGTTCGCCGCCACAAGTCCGGCCATGAGCATGCTGGCGTTCTTCGCGATCGCCTTCGGCTTCATGTTCGCGATCGAGAAAACGAAGGAGAGCGCTGCCGGCGTGTTCGTGCTGCTCGGCTTCACGTTCTTCATGGGCTTGATGCTGTCGCGCATTCTCGGCTTCGTGCTGGGTTTCTCCAACGGCCCGTCGCTCATCATGCTCGCCTTCGGTGGCACCGGTGTGATTTTCGCGTCGATGGCAACCATTGCGACCGTCAGCAAGCGCGACTTCTCCGGTCTCGGCAAGTGGCTCTTCATGGGCGTGATCGTGCTGCTGCTGGCGTCCGTCGCGAACGTGTTCCTGCACCTGCCGGCGTTGATGCTCACGGTTTCCGTCATGGCCATCGTGATTTTCTCGGCGTATATGCTGTTCGACGTTCAACGCGTGGTGAACGGTGGTGAGACGAACTACATCACGGCAGCGCTCGCGATCTATCTCGACCTGTACAACGTGTTCGTGAACCTGCTTGCGCTGCTCGGCATCTTCGGCGGCAACCGCAACTAAGTTCTACGCGCCGATCTCAGGCGCGGCATTGCTTGGTGGCACCAGCCGCCCCGCCGTAGAAAAAGCCCATAACGATTGCTCGTTATGGGCTTTTTTCGTTGAGCAATCCGCAACGCTCACAAACCCAGCCACTCAAACCCTTCGGCCTGCGACGCCACTACGACGTCAGTCGGCGCCGCGCCCAGCACGCTTGCCATGGCAGCCCGCGCCAGTTCCGGCAAATTGTTCTGCTGACTTAAGTGTGCGGCCACCAGATGGCGCAGCTTGGAGCGATCGAGTGAAGCCAGAATTTCAGCTGCGGCGTCGTTGTTCAAATGCCCATGATTGCCGCCAATGCGCGCCTTCAGCGATTGCGGATAGCGGCTTCCGGCCAGCATCCGCACGTCGTGATTGCATTCGAGCACGAGCGCGTCGCAACCACTCAGCACTGAACTGATATGCGGCGTGGAAGTGCCGACATCCGTCAAAACGCCAAGGCGGCTCGCGCCATTTGAGAACACGTATTGCAACGGCTCGCGGGCGTCGTGAGGAACCGTGTACGGAAGAACGCTCAGGTCGCCGATCGCCACAGCCTCATCGCCCCACAGCACTTGCAGGTCGACATTGGCCTCGTCGGCGCCCACTGCGCGGGCGGTGCCCCAACTCATGTACAGCGGGATCGACCACTTGCGCGCCAGTGTCAGCGCGCTGCCGATGTGGTCGCTGTGTTCGTGAGTGATCAGGATGGCGTCGAGACCTTCGGCGCTACAGCCGAGCCGCGTCAGGCGCCGTTCGACTTCCTTGGCGGAAAAGCCGCAGTCGAGCAGCACACGCGTGGTAGTCACGCCGCTTTGCGCCTCCACCAACAATGCGTTGCCCTCACTGCCACTGCCAAGACTTGCGAATCGCACGGCCCGTTAGTTCAGTTGCGCGTGCAGGAGCGTTACGATGCGCTGCGCGTCGGATGAATTGTCGATCTGCCCGTTCGCGTCGAGCACTGCCACTTGCGTCACCGTGTCACCCTTCGGGCGCACGTTGACCAGGAACTCCTGCCCCGGTTTTTTCGACGAATTGCCGCTGTAGAACAGCTTGCCGAAAAGCCCTTCTTTCTTCAGCTCCTGCATCGAATCGGCGTAGCGCACGTAATAAATGCCCTTCGCGCGGTCGCGGTTGTCCACAGTGAAATTCGTGCGGTCAAGCGCGAGACCGACGCGCAGCCATGCGCGGTCGAACGATTCCTGCAGATCCAGCGTGGAAGTGCCCGCGCTCTTGTCGAGCGTAGCCGGCGCAGTAGCAGGGTGCGCCTCCGTCAGCAGCTGCTTCGACTGTGCTTCGGTCAGGCCGAATTTCTGCATCAGCTTGGTCAAAAACAGCGCCTCGAGCGCCGGATCGCGCGGACGCTCTTCCCAACGCGACGATGTCTTGTCCTGCCCCGTCAACACCTCTTCCATTGCGCTATGCGTGACGGAAATGTCGGTTGTGTCCGACGGACCACGCGACACGAGCGTGCGGAAACTGTCACGGGTGCCCGACGAATAAGCGAAGTCGATCACCTTGCCCACCGTACGGCGGAACCAGTCGTCGGGAATGTTGGCGCGATTTTCAGCCCAGTCGGTCACCATGATGCCGGTGGCCGGCGCGTCGGTTTTCAGCGCGAAACCGTTCTCCTGCCAGAACTCCTGCAACTGCGGCCACAGTTGTTCCGGAGAGCGGCCGTCGACCACCAGCCAGCGGCGGTCGCCGTCGCGCTCGATGTGCATGCCATACGGGTCCTGCGCGGTCGGCTGGCCTTCCGTGGAATTGCCGGCAGCCGTAACCGCGCGCTGCGTGGCGCCACCCAGCGCCAGATTGGCCGGAGGTGCGACGTAGCGCTGATCGGTCGGCGTGGTGGTCAGATCGCCGGGCACGGCGAGCGGCGGCGCACTGCCTGCGCCTTTGTAATTCACGCGATCGGAGGCAAACCAGTCGTTCAGGGTGTCACAGCCGGCGAGCGTCACCAAGGCAAGCGTCAGCGCCGCCATGCGGGTTGCGTGGAGGGAAAGTGCGGAACGTTTCATGAGGTCCTTCGTGATGCTGGAACGCGGTGCCTGGTTCTGTGTGCCGGGAACGTGGGCTGGATCGACGTCGGTTAAGGGAATGCCAGTGGACTGGGTAAGCGCCGAGGGTACGCGGACGGGCCGCCTAGCCGAGCAGCCCCGCTTCGCGCAGCGCGCCGCGCACCACTTCATGGTATTGCGCGTCGAGTGGCGTAAGCGGCAGGCGGATTCCGCCTTGCACACGACCCAATTGCTGCAGTGCCCATTTCGCGGGAATCGGATTCGATTCAATGAACAGGTTCTTATGCAGCGACAGGAGCTTCAGATGAATCTCGCGGGCTGTCTTTGCGTCCGCAGCCAGGGCGGCCTTGCACAGTTCGCTCATGGCGCGCGGCGCGACGTTCGCGGTAACCGAGATATTGCCGTGACCGCCGAGCAGCATTAACGCGATCGCCGTGGGGTCGTCGCCGCTGTAGATGCCGAAGTGAGCCGGTGCCGACTTGATCAGATGCGCGGCCCGATCGATATTGCCCGTCGCTTCTTTCACCCCGATGATGCCCGGCACCTGCGCGCAACGCAGAATCGTCTCGTTGCTCATGTCCGCAACCGTGCGGCCCGGCACGTTATACAAAATCACCGGAAGGTCTACCGTTTCAGCGATTTTTGCGAAATGACGATAGATGCCTTCCTGCGTCGGCTTGTTGTAGTACGGCACGACCTGCAGCGTGGCGTCAGCCCCCACTTCCTTCGCCTGGCGCGTAAGTTCGATAGCCTCAGTAGTCGAGTTGCCGCCCGAGCCCGCGATCACCGGAATCCGGCCCGCCGTGTGCTCCACCGCAGTCTTGACCATGAGCACGTGTTCTTCGACCGACAACGTAGCCGACTCGCCGCTCGTGCCGACGACGACGAGCGCATTCGTGCCTTCCGCGACGTGCCAGTCGATCAGTTTGCGAAATGCCGGCAGATCGAGGCTGCCGTCTTCGAGCATCGGGGTGATGATGGCAGGAATGCTGCCGCGAATCTGAACGCCGTCGTTGCCGCGCGGGTTGCCGGATTGATTGCCGTTAGTCATGAAACGCCATGAATTTGATCAGGTAAACCGCGATTGTAGCGGATTAGCCGGGCAACTCGTAACAAGGCGGGGGCGCCGCCTGTGTGGAGTCGTCTGAGCAATCCGCCTCCCGAATTGCGCAGATGCGCTGGACGTAAGCCGGGCGTGGCTGCGCGACAAAACCGTCCTGAAAGGCCACCACCCGCAACCGGGCGCGCACCACGTCGAGCAACTCGCCAGGTGCCAGGAGGAACGCCGGATTAGAGGGCTTGCCTACCCTTTCGTTTCCTTGCGCGAACGTCTCGTAAACCAGTACGCCGCCGGGCGCCAGCGAGCGAATCAACTGAGGAAAAAGCGGCCGGTGCAGATAGTTCGTGACGACCACCGCGGCGAACTGTGCGTCCGCTGCCAAAGGCCACGGCGCGTTTTCAATGTCAGCCAAGACCTGCGTAACGAGCGGCTCGTCGGCCAGCGCGTTCAGCGCGGCCGCGTCGCGGTCGATCGCCGTTACCGGATGGCCGAGCGACGCAAAAAAACGCGCGTGCCGTCCCGCGCCAGAAGCGACGTCGAGCACCGCACCATGCGCCGCCACCAGATGCGCCCACTGACGCACCCAGCGCGACGGCTCGCCCAATCCATGCAAGACAGCGGTCGTGCTCATCGCTTTGGCGCAGTCGTTCAGTTGTACGACAGGCCCATGGCCTCGCGCACGTCGCGCATCGTTTCCGTGGCGAAGCGGCGTGCCTTGTCGCAGCCGTCGGCGACGATCGCGCGCAGCAGCGACGGATCGTCCATGTACTTCTGCGCCCGCTCGAGCATGGGCTGCTGTTCGCGCAGGATGCCCTCGATCACCGGCTGCTTGCATTCGAGACAGCCAATGCCCGCCGAGCGGCAACCCTTCTGAACCCACTCGTGCGTGGTTTCGTCGGTATAGACCTGATGCAGTTGCCACACCGGGCACTTGTCCGGATCGCCCGGATCGGTGCGGCGCACGCGCGCCGGATCGGTCGGCATGGTGCGCACTTTTTTCGTGATGGTCTCGGCATCTTCGCGCAAACCGATCGTGTTGCCGTACGACTTCGACATCTTCTGACCGTCGAGGCCGGGCATACGCGACGCTTCCGTCAGCATGGCCTGCGGCTCGACCAGGATGATCTTGCGCGAACCTTCCAGGTAGCCGAACAGACGCTCGCGGTCGTTCATCGACAGGCTCTGCGATTCCTGCAACATGGCGCGCGCCTGTTCGAGCGCTTCGTCGTCGCCATCCTGCTGATACGCGTTGCGCAGTTCGTGATAGAGCTTCGCGCGCTTGCCGCCGAGCTTCTTCGCGGCTTCGTTGGCCTTCTCTTCGAAGCCCGGTTCGCGGCCGTACAGGTAATTGAAACGACGCGCGATTTCGCGCGTCATTTCGACGTGCGGCACCTGGTCTTCACCCACCGGCACGAGCGAGCCGCGATACAGCAGAATGTCCGCCGCCATCAGCACCGGATAGCCGAGGAAGCCGTACGTGGACAAATCTTTGTCCTTCAGCTTTTCCTGCTGCTCCTTGTAGGTCGGCACGCGTTCGAGCCAACCGAGCGGCGTGCTCATGCCGAGCAGCAGCGCAAGCTCTGCATGCTCCGGCACCTTACTCTGGATGAACAGTGTGGCCTGCGCCGGATCGATGCCCGAAGCGAGCCAGTCGATCAGTACGTCCCACACGTTCTTTTCGATCACCTCGGGCGTTTCGTAGTGAGTCGTCAGCGCGTGCCAGTCGACTACACAGAAGAAGCACGGGTACTCGGACTGCAGCCGCACCCAGTTTTTCAGCACGCCGTGATAGTGGCCGAGGTGCAGCGACCCGGTGGGCCGCATGCCGGAGAAGATACGGTCTGGGAACATGGTTATTTAGAAAAGCGAAACAAGTGGAGTCAGGATTGCGGTGATCGCGCTATACCCGAGGGTAACGAGCGGGCCGAGCCAGTATCGCGTCAGCGTGCCCGTCATGACCAGCGCCATGACGATGAAAAAGCCGTACGGCTCGAGTCGCGACAACGTGATGGCCTGGCGCGGCGGCAATAACGCCATCAGCACGCGACCGCCGTCGAGCGGCGGCAGCGGAAACAGATTGAGCACGCCGAGCACGAGATTGACGCCGACGCCGGCGCCCGCCATGCGCGTGAAAAACGGTTCGTCGACGGCCATCACCGCGAGCGCTACGCCGAAGAGGCCCCAGATGAGCGCCTGCACGAAGTTGCACGCGGGACCGGCAGCGGCGACCCAGAGGCTCCCCCAGCGCGGATTGCGCAGGTTGCCGAAGGCGACGGGCACCGGTTTCGCGTAGCCGAACATGAACGCGCCGCTCGTCGCGAAGTAAAGCAGCAACGGAATCGCAATCGTGCCGAGCGGATCGATGTGCCGCATCGGATTGATGGAAACGCGGCCGAGCACATAGGCCGTGTTGTCGCCGAGCCAGCGCGCGACGTAACCATGCGCGGCCTCGTGCAGCGTGATCGCGAAAATCACCGGCAACGCGTAGACCGCGATGGTTTGTATCAGGGAAGAATCCATAACTCGCTATTGTAACAACGCGATTGCGTGCGTCTGTCCGCTTTCGCTCATGCCGTCTCTTCGAGACCGAATGGCGCGAGAGAACCGCGCCCTGCCCGCACCAGCACCGGCTCGGCGCCGGTCAGATCGATCACCGTGGACGGCTCGCACACGCAGGCGCCGCCGTCGATCACGAGATCCAGTTGCTTTTCCAGCCGCTCGCGGATTTCCTCGGGATCGTTCAGCGGCGCGGATTCCCCCGGCATTATCAGCGTGGAGCCGAGTAGCGGCTGACCGAGCTCTCCGAGAATCGCGAGCGTGATCGCATGATCCGGCACGCGCAAGCCGATGGTCTTGCGCGACGGATGCGACAGGCGCCGCGGCACTTCCTTGGTCGCCTGCAGCACGAAAACGTAGGGCCCCGGCGTCACGGATTTGATCAGCCGGTACTGGCGGTTGTCCACCATCGCGAAGTTCGCCAGTTCCGACAGATCGCGCACGAGGAGCGACAGCAGCTGCTTTTCATCCAGCCCGCGAATCCGGCGCAGGCGTTCAACCGCGTCCTTGTCGTCGAGATGACAGGCAAGCGCGTAGCTGGAATCGGTCGGCAACGCGACAACGCCGCCGTCGTTGATGATCTGCACCGCCTGTTTGACGAGGCGCGGCTGCGGATTGTCTGGATGAAGCCGAAAGTATTGGGACATGGCGGCTAACGAAGGCTGAGGATCGACGGCAAATTATGGCGAATCGGCGGGACGGGCGCGCAGACGGCCGGCTCCCGCACGCGACGTGCCGCATGGGCACGGCGCGCGTTCACAGCCAGCGTTCCCAGACGGGTTTGAGATCGGAAGGAAGCGGCGGCAACGTGCCGAGCTCGACGCGGCCCTCGCCGGGCGCGTGGAAGTCCGAACCTCGCGACGCCTCAAAGCCGAAGCGGCGGGCCACGTCGGCATATTCGCGGTACTGGTCGGGCGTGTGGCTGCCCGTCACGACTTCGATCGCCTTGCCGCCCAGGTCGATGAATTCGGCAAAAAACGCGTCGAATTCGACCAGTGAGTACGCGTAACGACCCGGATGCGCGATGATCGCCTCGCCGCCCGCGGCCTTGATCCAGCCGACTGCGTCCGCCAGCTTCGCCCAGCGGTGCGAAACATAGCCGGGCTTACCGTCGCCGAGATAGCGGTTGAACACGTCTTGCGTGGAACTGGCGTAGCCGCTCTCGACCATGAAGCGCGCGAAATGGGTGCGCGAGATCATGTCCGGGTTCGACACGTATTTGAGCGCGCCCTGGTAAGCGTCGGGAATGCCAAGCGTGGCCAGTTGCTCGCCGATAGCTTCCGCTCGGGCGGCCCGCCCGTTGCGTGTGCGAGCAAGGCCGTCGATCAGCACTGAACTCGTGGGGTCGATGCCGAGCCCTACGATGTGCACCGTACGCGCCGCCCAGGTCACCGAAATTTCCACGCCGCTGACATAGCTCATGCCGAGTTCCAGGGCGGCTTCACGCGCTTCGCGCTGGCCGGCGAGTTCGTCGTGATCGGTCAGCGCCCACAAGGTCACGCCCCCCGCATGCGCACGGCGCGCGACATCGGCCGGCGCAAACTGGCCGTCGGAAACGGTGGAGTGACAGTGGAGGTCGGCGTTCATCATCGTCTGGAGAAGGTTCTGCAGTCCATTTTACTGCAACGCAGTAAGTGGACGCAGGGCAATCTCTCGTCGCCGCTTTCCGCTGACTTGCCGCGCGCGGCCCGTTTCGCATGCGCGCTACGCGCAGAATCCCTCGATCAGCGCCGCCACCTGCTCCGGCTGGTCGTGATGCACCATGTGCCCCGCCTCGTCGATGATCTTTTCGCGCCAGTCCGCAAACGCCTGGAAGCGCGCCTTGAACTCATCAAGCGGGATTTCGCCGGCGATCGCGGCGAGCGTCGGCGAATGGGCGGCTTCTACGTGCAGCACTTTTGCGCTTACCTTGCGCCAGACGCCCATGACCTCGTCGAGCCGGTACAGCGTCGGGCCGCGCAGTTTGTGCGCCGGGTCGGCAAGCAGCATGAAACGCCCGTCCCCGTCGGGCTTCGACCAATGCTTCGCAAGAAATTGCGCGCGCGCGGCGGCCAGTCGCGGATTGGTCTTGACGAGGCGGCCGGCTACTTCGTCGAGCGACGCATAGCGCTTGAGCTGCGGCGGATCGCGCAACTCGTCCAGCCAGTTTCGCAGACGCTTCGGCGCCTGCGCCGCATGCGAAGGCGCAAGTCCAAAACCCTCGAGGTCGACCACGCGACGCACTCGCTCGGGCCGCACGCCTGCGTACAGGCAGACGATATTCGCGCCGAGGCTATGCCCGACCAGATTGACCTGGCCGGTCGGCGCATAGTGATCGAGCAATGCATCGAGATCGGCAAGATAATCGTGGAACCAGTAGTGACCGCCGCCGCTTTGCGCCACCGGCCAGTCCGACAAGCCGAAGCCGCGCATGTCCGGCGCAATGACCTGCCAGTCGCCGCCCATTGCATCGACAACGAACTGAAATGAGGCCGCCACATCCATCCAGCCGTGGAGCATGAACAGCGCCGGCGCGTCGGGGTTGCCCCAACGCCGCACATGCAGACGGACGCCTCGCACGGTGACGAACTCGGAGCGGGAAGTGTTCATAATCGGGCACACAAAAAAGAATGATCGTTCGATTATAACGAGATAACCGTACGGGGGACCTGAGCCGGGTCGAGGCAAACCTCAGTCCGGGGTTCCCTGGTCCGTCTGCGCGCCGCCTGCGTCGATGCCCGCCAACGCGGCCAGTTCGGCGAGTTCGGTGTCGTCGAAACCAGCGTCGCGGCGCGCCTCGAAATTGAACGGACCGCGCAATTTCGGCGCGTGATACTGCTCGGCGAGGCGCGTGTAGGTGGCGTGCGGATCCAGACCGCCTTCGTCGCACAGATAACGGAACCACCGGTTGCCGATCAGCACATGACCGATTTCGTCGCGCAGGATCACGTCCAGGATCGACGCCGACGCGTGATCCCCCGCCTGCTGCAAGCGCGCGCGGATAGGCGGCGAGGCGTCGAGCCCACGGGCTTCCAGCGTGCGAGGAACCAGCGCCATGCGCGCGAGCACGTCGCCACGGGTGCGCTCGCACATGTCCCATAGGCCGTCGTGCGCGGGAAAGTCGCCATAGGCATGGCCATACTCGGCGAGCCGCGCCGTGAGCAGCGAGAAGTGATACGCCTCTTCGGCTGCGACCTTGAGCCAGTCTGCGTAAAAAGCGGCGGGCATGCCGGCGAAGCGCCAGACGGCGTCGAGCGCCAGGTTGATCGCGTTGAATTCGATGTGCGCGAGCGCGTGCAGCAGCACCGCTCGTCCTTGCGGCGATTGCATGCTGCGCCGCCCGAGCTTGCGCGGCTCGACAAGCTCAGGCCGGATGGGGCGGCCCGGCAGTTCGGGCGGTTCATCCAGTTCGAGTTCCGCAGGGCATAGCGCGCTGCCGTCGGTCACGGCGCCACACAACGCGCGCGCCGCGGCCGCCTTGGTGACCGGATCTGCTTCGCGCAAAGCCGCGAGCGCAGCGCTGCGGGCGCAAAGCGGCCGGCCGGTCGGGCCGGGCGCGGGCTCGTCCACCGAACGGGACGGCGCAAAGGAAGCGGGTGGGACGGCTGAAATCATCAGATGTGAATCGGTGAAGAAATCTGGAATGACGAAGAAGACGTGATCGCGCAGGCGCGGAACGGTCTTGCGAGGCCTAAGCGTGACAACCACACAACCGTTTACAATACTCGATTCGACAATCGCGAGCGTCAGCCGCAACGACGAAGAGCCACCAGCCACGCATAGGCGCGGCCCCTTTTCGCGGCCGGCGTCCGGCGACCGATCCACGAGGAGACAACGTGACCATTTACAAGCTTGGCGACGCCGCACCGACCATCCACGAAAGCGTATTCGTCGCGGACTCCGCGACCATCATCGGCAATGTGACGCTCGCGGAAAATTCGAGCGTCTGGTTTGGCGCAACGCTACGCGGCGATAACGAGCCGATCACGTTGGGCGCGGGCAGCAACGTTCAGGAAAACGCCGTCCTGCATACCGACCCCGGCTTTCCGCTGACTATCGAGCCGAACGTCACGGTCGGCCACCAGGTGATGCTGCACGGCTGCACGATCAAGGAAGGCTCGCTGATCGGAATTCAGGCGGTGGTCTTGAATGGAGCGGTAATCGGCCGCAACTGTCTGGTCGGAGCGGGCGCCATCGTGACCGAAGGCAAGGTATTTCCCGATAATTCGCTGATTCTCGGCGCGCCCGCCAAGGTGGTGCGCGAATTGTCCGAGACGGATATCGCCAACATGCAGCGGGGCGCGGCAAGCTATGCCGAGCGCCGCGAGTATTTCAAGGCGCAGCTCGTACGCATCGGCTGACCGGCCGGGCGCGCAGCGCGCACGGCGCCGGCACGGCATATCGTCGTGGCGCGCCATTCGACTGAGGAAAAGTTGTGAGCGACCAGTTGCAAAAATTCATGTTCAGCGCGGCGCCGGTGCGCGGCGAAATCGTTTCGTTGCGCAATACGTGGCAGGAAGTGCTGACGCGCCGCGAGTACCCGGCGCCGGTGCGGACGATTCTCGGCGAGATGATGGCCGCGTGCGCGCTGTTGTCGGCGAATCTGAAGTTCGACGGGACGCTGATCATGCAGATTTTCGGCGACGGCCCTGCCAAGATGCTGGTCGTTCAATGCAGCTCCGATCTGTCGATGCGCGCCACCGCCAAGCTTTCCGGCGACGAAGGCACGATCGGCGACAGCGCTTCGCTGGTGGAGCTGCTCAACGCAAGCGGCCACGGTCGCTGCGTGATCACGCTCGACCCGCGCGACAAGAAGCCTGGCCAGCAGCCGTATCAGAGCATCGTGCCGCTGTCGGGCGTGGACGGTCCGCTCAACTCTATGGCCGAAGTGCTCGAACACTACATGCATCATTCCGAGCAGCTCGACACGCGCCTGTGGCTCGCGGCGAATTCCGAGCGCGCAGTGGGCATGCTGCTGCAAAAGCTGCCTGGCGACGGCGGCATCGTCCCACATCCGGGCGAACTGGATGCGGACACCTGGGAGCGCGTCTGCACGTTGGGCGGCACGCTATCGCAAGACGAGCTGCTGAAGGAAGAACCCGAGACGGTGTTCCGACGGCTCTTCTGGCAGGAAAACGTTCAGCATTTCGAGCCCGCCGCCGCGCGTTTCGAGTGCACCTGCTCGCGCGAAAAAGTCGGCTCGATGCTGAAAATGCTCGGCCGGGAAGAGGTGGACAGCGTGCTCGAGGAGCGCGGCCACGTCGAGATTCATTGTGAGTTCTGCAACCAGCGGTACGAGTTCGACCCGGTCGACGTGGCGCAACTTTTTCTCGTGAACGCACTCTCACAAGGTGTGACGCCGGCTGCTGGGCAACGGCACTGAAGCGGCTGGCCACGCGGGCGCTTTCCGTGCTCGCGGCGGCGTCCCAGGCTGAACTGGGCACGCTTTTCATCGCTTTCCATTGCCATTGAGTGTGCGCCCCACCCCGGGCTGTTACAGATACAGGCGGCGCGGTATCTTTGACATTGTGGCGCTGTACTGCTTGATGCCGCTGTAGACGTTTTACTTAGGTATCCGACTGATCGAGACCGAACATGAGCATTTCTTTCTCGCTGCTACGTCCCGCGCGCACGCTCGCCACCTTGACGGCGCTGGCGGGCGTCACTGCGTTAGCCGGTTGCATGATGGACCCGCCGGGACCCTCGCCCATTTACAGCCGGCTGCCCGCCGACCAGTCGGGCATGGTCAGCACCGCGCAACCGCTCACGCCCGCTGAGCGCGAGCGTTACAACGCAATCGATCAGCAGGTCATGGCCGAGCAAAACCAGGCAATCGCCGCCGAAAACGCCGCGCAGGCGTGGTCGCGCTATTACAGTCCGCCAGTGCCGGTGAGCGTTTACGGTAGCTACTACGGCGGTGGATGGGGGCACGGCTGGGGCACCGGCGTGGGCATCGGCTACGGCCCTTGGGGCTGGTGATTCACCGAGCGCGCTGAGTGGCGCTGGAGGGCCGGCGATCAAAGCATTCCGGCGGCCGGTTTCGACTGTTGAATGCTCGTTGATGTAAAAAAGGCGCGGGTCAATCGACACCGCGCCTTTTTTTCGCCTTCACATTGAAGCGCCGTCGCCGCTCAGTGCGCGGGCTTCTTGTCTTTCGCTGGCTTGCCGCCGTGCTTGCGCTCTGGCTTCGCGCGCGACTCCGGATTCGGCACGACATGCAGCGGTGCCGACGAGACTTCGCCGCGAGTCGAGGTGGAAGCCGAAGGCGCGTTGGCTGTCGGCAGGGGTGCATTCGGCGAAACGAATTGCACGAACACTTCGCCGTCTTTGACCATGCCCATTTCGTAGCGGGCGCGTTCTTCGACGGCAGCGGTGCCGTTCTGCAAGTCCTGCACCTCGCCCTGAATCCGCTCGTTACGCAGTTTGGCGTCGGTATTCTTTTGCACCTGCTGCGCGAGCTGCTGCTGCAGTTCGTGCACGCGCAACCAGCCGCCATGGCCCCACCAAAGCGGATACTGGATCAACGCCAGCAGAACGATCAGTACAGCAGTGACGAGCCGCATGAAGTAAGCACAATAAATACGCGCCGCCCTGCGCTAAACGCAGGGCGGCGAGGTCAATCAGACACGAAAAAAAACCGGCTCATCGGTCAGCGCTAGAAACAGTCCAATCACAACGAATTAGCGCAGATTGTAGAACGCCGACTTGCCCGGATAGCTGGCGATATCACCGAGGTCTTCCTCGATGCGCAGCAACTGGTTGTATTTCGAGATACGGTCCGAACGCGACAGCGAACCCGTCTTGATCTGGCCGGCGTTCAGGCCCACGGCAATATCCGCAATCGTCGAATCTTCCGTTTCGCCCGAACGATGCGAGATCACAGCAGTGTAGCCAGCCCGCTTCGCCATCTCGATCGCGGCGAAGGTTTCCGTCAGCGTGCCGATCTGGTTGATCTTGATGAGGATCGAGTTCGCGATGCCTTTCTCGATGCCTTCTTTCAGGATGCGCGTGTTTGTCACGAACAGGTCGTCGCCAACCAGCTGGATTTTCTTGCCGAGCTTGTCGGTCAGGAGCTTCCAGCCTTCCCAGTCGCTTTCGTGCATGCCGTCTTCGATCGAGACGATCGGGAACTTGTCAGCGAGCGTAGCGAGGTAGTCGGTGAATTCGGCCGACGACAGTTGCAGGCCTTCGCCTGCCAACTGGTACTTGCCGTCGTGGTAGAACTCGCTCGCCGCGCAGTCCAGCGCGAGCAGCACATCTTCACCGGCGCGATAGCCCGCTTTTTCGATCGCTTGCAGGATGGTCGACAGGCATTCGTCGTTGCTGCCAAAGTTCGGCGCGAAGCCGCCTTCGTCGCCCACCGCCGTGCTCATGCCGCGGTCCGACAGAATCTTCTTCAGCGCGTGGAACACTTCAGCGCCACAGCGCAGTGCTTCGCGGAAGGTCGGCTGGCTGACCGGCACGATCATGAATTCCTGGATGTCCAGGCTGTTGTTCGCGTGCGCGCCGCCGTTGACGATGTTCATCATCGGCACCGGCAATTGCATCGCGCCCGAGCCGCCGAAGTAACGGTAGAGCGGCAGGCCGGCTTCTTCAGCGGCGGCCTTCGCGACGGCCATGGACACGGCCAGCATCGCGTTCGCGCCGAGACGCGACTTGTTGTCCGTGCCGTCGAGTTCAAGGAGGGTCTTGTCGAGGAAAGCCTGCTCGGAAGCGTCGAGGCCCATGATCGCTTCGGAGATTTCGGTGTTGATGTGTTCGACTGCCTTCAGCACACCCTTGCCGCCGTAGCGGCCAGCTTCGCCGTCGCGCAGCTCGATCGCCTCGCGCGAACCGGTGGATGCGCCCGACGGCACTGCGGCGCGGCCCATGGTGCCCGACTCGAGCAGCACGTCGCATTCGACGGTGGGGTTGCCTCGCGAATCGAGAATCTCTCGACCGATGATATCTACGATAGCACTCATGGTTTCCTCAAGAAATGACGATGAATTCTTTACTGTGACACTGTATCTCGCAGGTCGATCAGAGTTAGCGGTTTAGCGCTCACCCCGTCCCTTACAGAGCACACGAATGCGGACCTGGCCTTTAGCTCTCGTTCCGGTCCATGCGGAGCTTGGTCTCCCGACAGACAACCTACGCGCCGATACGTTCGACCACCATTGTGCACGTTCGCCGCGCACTCCCACTTGAACGTGCGGCTCGACACGCGAGCCAGCATGCGGCGAACGGCTGAATCAGTTGAAATCGCTTTCGAGGAACGGCGCGCGCTTGACGGCCTGATCGAGCGTGACAAGTGTCTCGAGCAGATCGGCCATGCGGTTGAGCGGCACCGCGTTCGGACCGTCCGATTTGGCCTGCGCCGGATTCGGGTGCGTCTCCATGAAAAGACCCGCGACGCCGACCGCGACCGCGGCACGCGCGAGCACCGGCACGAATTCACGCTGCCCGCCCGAGCTCGTGCCCTGCCCACCTGGCAACTGCACAGAATGCGTGGCGTCGAAAACGACCGGCGCATTCGTTTCACGCATGATGGCAAGCGAACGCATGTCGGACACGAGGTTGTTATAGCCGAACGACACGCCGCGCTCGCACGCCATGAAGCGGTCTTCCGACAGACCAGCCTCGCGTGCCGCGTCGCGAGCCTTGTCGATCACATTTTTCATGTCGTGCGGCGCGAGAAACTGGCCCTTCTTGATATTGACCGGTTTGCCCGAGCGGGCGCACGCGTGAATGAAGTCAGTTTGACGGCACAGGAAAGCTGGCGTTTGCAGAACATCGACCACTGAGGCGACCTGTTCGATCTCGTGCTCCGCGTGAACGTCGGTCAGCACCGGCAAGCCGAGCTGACGCTTCACTTCCGACAGGATGCGCAGCCCTTCATCCATGCCCAGACCGCGAAACGATTTGCCACTACTGCGATTGGCTTTGTCGTACGACGATTTGTAGATGAACGGAATGTTCAGCTTGGCGCAGATTTCCTTCAGCCGGCCCGCCGTGTCGATCGTCATTTGCTCCGATTCGACGACACAGGTGCCCGCGATCAGGAAAAACGGCTTGTCGAGCCCGATTTCGAAATCGCCCAGTTTCATGCTTTCTCCCCGACTTCGTTCGTGACGCGCGACTGCTGACGTGCGAGCGCAGCTTCGACGAACGACTTGAAAAGCGGATGGCCGTCGCGCGGTGTGGACGTGAATTCCGGGTGAAACTGCACGCCGACGAACCACGGGTGCATGCTGCGCGGCAGTTCCATCATTTCCGGCAGATCTTCGCTCGGAGTACGGGCGCTGATGATAAGACCGCCGGCTTCGAGCTGGGGCACGAAGCGGTTATTGACTTCATAACGGTGACGGTGACGCTCGTTCACATCCTTGCCGTAGATCTCTTCGGCCATGGTGCCGGGCTTGATCGGGCAACGCTGCGAACCGAGACGCATGGTGCCGCCGAGATCCGATTCTTCAGTACGCTTTTCGACACGGCCTTCGCGGTCGTACCACTCGGTGATCAGCGCGACCACGCGGTTTTCGGTTTCCTGATCGAACTCGGTGCTGTTCGCGTTCTTCAGCCCGACCACGTCGCGCGCAAACTCGATGACGGCCAGTTGCATGCCGAGGCAGATGCCGAGATACGGCACCTTCGCTTCTCGTGCATAGCGAATCGCCGCGATCTTGCCTTCGGTGCCGCGACGGCCAAAGCCGCCAGGCACGAGCACCGCGTCGAGATGCTTGAGACTTTCGACGCCCTGCGTCTCGATCTCTTCAGAATCGATGTACTCGATGTTCACGCGCGTCGACGTATGCATGGACGCGTGGCGCAGTGCTTCGATCAGCGACTTGTACGACTCGGTCAGATCGACATATTTGCCGACCATGCCGATTGTGACTTCGTGTTCCGGGTTCTGCAGCTTCTCGACGAGGTCCGCCCACATGGACAGATCGGCGGGCTTCGGCGTGAGCTTCAACTCTTCGCAGATGATCGCGTCGAGCCCCTGATCGTGCAGCATCTGCGGAATCTTGTAGATGCTGTCCGCGTCCCACACCGAAATGACGGCGTCTTCCGGTACGTTGGAGAACATGGAAATTTTCGCGCGCTCGTCGTCCGGAATGCGGCGGTCGGCGCGGCACAGCAGCACGTGCGGCGAAATACCGATTTCGCGCAGCTTCTGCACGCTGTGCTGCGTGGGCTTGGTTTTCAGTTCGCCGGCCGTGGCGACCCAAGGCACCAGCGTGAGGTGCACGAAGCACGCGCTGTTGCGGCCCATGCGCAGGCTCATTTGACGCGCGGCTTCGAGGAACGGCAGCGATTCGATGTCGCCCACCGTGCCGCCCACTTCGACGATAGCGACGTCCGGCTCGCCGCAGGTGGCCGACGCCGCGCCACGCTCGATGAACGCCTGGATTTCATTCGTGATGTGCGGAATAACCTGCACCGTCTTGCCGAGATAATCGCCGCGGCGTTCCTTGCGGATTACCGATTCGTAGATCTGGCCAGTGGTGAAGTTATTGGCCTTGCGCATCTTCGTGCTGATGAAGCGCTCGTAGTGACCGAGGTCGAGGTCGGTCTCCGCTCCGTCTTCCGTCACGAACACTTCACCGTGTTGGAACGGACTCATCGTGCCGGGGTCGACGTTGATGTAGGGATCGAGCTTGAGAAGGGTGACTTTAAGACCGCGCGATTCGAGGATCGCGGCGAGGGAAGCGGCGGCAATACCCTTGCCGAGGGAAGATACTACGCCGCCGGTGACGAAAACATATTTGGTCATCGCTGGATGCTCGCGGGAAAAACGGATTATACCGTAAAGCAGGGTCTCAACCCAGCAAAATGCGAGCGGCCCGGGCACGCATGCGCGCCGCGCAAACCACCGGTGACCGGCGCGCGCAGCGTCAGCCGCGCTGCTCCAGTTCGCGCAACATCCGCTGAACGGCACGCGCGGTTTCGATCGGCTTTTCCATCGGAAAGAGGTGGCTGCCCTCGATCCATTCGACATGGCCGCCGGTAGCACGGCGCGTGGCGCGCAAGCCGACCTGACGGATTTCTCGCGACCGGGTGCCGCCGATGAACCCGACCGGCACCGGTGCGCCGCGCGCGAGTCGCGCGCCGAGCGTATGCGGCAAGGTCCGGTAAATCTGATATTCGATGCGGCGATCGAACGCGAGGCTGCGCGAGCCGTCGTGCGAAACCTGCGGAATGCCGAACTCGATGTAGTCGGACAGCATGCGCTCGTCCCAGCGCGCGAACGCGGGCTTCGAATGGAAATGACGCCATGCCTCTTCGCGGCTTGCCCAGTGAGTGCGGCGCTTGCGCGTGGCCGCTGCGGGCGAAAGCCGCTCGTCGAGCCCGGTCCATTGCGACACGCGCAAAATGCTGCTGCGCCAGCCTGCCACCACCGGCGAATCGAGCATCACGACGCCCCTCACCCACTGCGGTTTCTTCAACGCCGCCATCAGCGACACATAGCCTCCGAGCGAATGTCCGACGAGCCACACCGGCTGCTCGTAGGTCCGCCCGATGTCGTCGAGCAACTGCTCGACGAGATGCGGCCAGTCCTGAGTCACCGGATAGCGCGGATCGTGCCCGATGCGTTCGATGTGCCGCACTTCGTAGTCGTCGGCGAGTTCCGCAAAAATCGTCCGGTATATCGACGCTGGGAAACCGTTCGCGTGCGAGAAGTGAATGATGTTTTTCAACTGCGGCTATCTCCGTTCTGTTTATTCGCGGCGGGTGAAGCCTGGCGGTGTCTCGCGGTGCTGAATGTTGCGGTGTGGTGCTGTGGCGGTTGTGTAGTGCTGTAGCAGTGCTCCGCCGTGACGCTCGAGTTCGGTTCCCATCGGGCGGCTTCGCTTTGCCGCCCGCTCATTGCCTCTCTTCTACGGCGCTCTTCGAGTTGCCTTCAGCACTTCTTTTGCGGCTCTTCCATTTGCGTAGCGTCAACCGGCGATCGGTTCAGCGATCCATCCAGTAACGCCGACGGGTGTCGCGATAACGCTCGATGGTCAGCGCGGTATCGCTTGCATGCGCGCCTCGCCGCGTGGCGAAATCCGGATCGATCAGGACGCGCACTGCGCCATCCGCATCGCTGCGTCCAAGTTCGATATGCCGCGCCGAATAACGCGCCAGCACGCCCGCACTGGGATGATGAAACCGGTTGCGATAGCCTACCTGAAATAGTGCGACGAGCGGGTCGATAGAATCGAGGAACGGTTCAGTCGACGACGTCTTGCTGCCATGATGTGGGACCACCAGCACCTGAGCACGCAGCATCTCGCGATCGCGCGACAACAGCACGCGTTCGGCTGGGGCCTCGATGTCGGCGGTCAGCAGCGCGGCAAGGCTCGTGCGTTGCGCGTGCGCGTCGGGCGACGGGCGATCTGCTGCGCTTTCCGCTTTGCTCTTCAGCGCACGGTCCAATCTGCTGTCCGACGCATGCTCCGCTGCGCCGTCCTCCACCCCACCCGTCTCTCCCTTCAACTGCGGAGCTTCCCCACTTCCCTCTCCCGAGTTCACAACTGCACCCGGCAACGTGCTCACGCGCAGCACACAGCAATGCGCGTTCGGCTTGCCCTGCAGCGGCCCGGCGTCGGGCCAGAGCATCGAGAATTCAACCCCGTCCCACTGCCAGCGCTGTCCCGCCGCACAGGGCAGCGTCTGCGCGCCCCGTTGCCTCGCATTCGCCCATAGCGCATTGGCCGGTGCCAGAGCGGCGACCATCTGGCGGACCTCGATCGCATTCAGCACGGCCGGCGCGCCTCCCGAGTGGTCCGAATCGGCGTGGCTGACAATCAGCGTGTCGAGGACGTTGACGCCGTGCGCCTGAAGATACGGCACGACGACTCGCTCACCGGCGTATGTCGACTCCGGGCCCGGCCCCGTGTCGAACAGCAGTACGTGGTGCGCCGTCTCGACCAGCACCGACGTGCCCTGCCCAACGTCCAGCGCGGTCAGCCGGAAGCTGCCGTGGGGCGGCCCGGACGGCGCCGGCGCAAGCAGCGGCAACCACGCGAGCGGCGCCGCCCAGCGCAGCGGCCAGCCGCGCGGCGCGAGGCACCACAGCACGCCGGCCGCGGCGGCAGCGAGCGTCCATCCGTCCGGCTGCGGCAGCCACCACAGCGCCCACCTGGGTCCGGAAAGCCACTGCAATCCGGCAATCATCACGTCGAGCAGCGCGTGCGCCGTACGCAACGCGTAGGCATCGAGCGGAGCGGGCAACACGACACCTGCCAGCACCGAAGGCGTGACGAGCAGGCTTACCCACGGAATCGCAAACGAGTTCGCTAGCGGCCCGATCAACGGAATCTGAGCGAACCAGCAGACGGTCAACGGCGCGAGCGCGACCGTGACAGCAAGCTGAACATGCGCGGCGCCGCGCAGCCGTTCACCGAAAGCGCGAATCCGGCGTGCGGCAGCAGCACGCAGGCGCGACAACCGACTGGGCGCGCGGCCCTGTTCGTCCGTCTCGTGCGTGCGCTGTTCGTGATTCTCCACGCGAGGCCGCCCCGACGTGGCGAAGAGAATCGCCGCCACTGCGCAGAACGACAACCAGAATCCCGCCGAGACAACCGCCCACGGATCGATCAGCAACACGAGCCCGAGCGCAGACGCGAGCACGGCCGAGCGCGGTACATTGCGCCCGCTTAGAAACGCGAGCGCAACGACGCCGGCCATCCACAGCGCGCGCTGCACGGGCACGTTGAAGCCGGCCAACGCAGCATGCAACGCGGCAAAGAGCGCGCCGCCAGTCACCGCGACGAATTGCGCGGGAACGTGCAGCGGCCAGTTGCGGCCGATCAATCCCGAGCGCCGCCAGCAGGCGCCGCAAAGCCATGCCGCGAAGCCCGCGGCAAAGCCGATATGCAATCCCGAGATCGCCACCAGATGACTGGTGCCCGTGGCGCGCATCAATTGCCAGTCAGCGGCGCTCACTTCGTCCTGCGCGCCGATCGCCAGCGCGACGACGATGCCGCGATGCGGCGAATCCGCCAGCACCGCGTCGATGCGCGCACGCAGCGCCGCGCGCCAGCGGTCCACCGTCACGCCCACGCCGCGAGCATCCGGGCGCAACCGCACGGCCTGCGTTGCCGCGCTCACGTACCCGGTGGCCCGCACGTTCCGCGCAAGCAACCCGGCTTCGGCGTCACGCACGCCGAAATTCGCATTGCCATGCGGCCGTTTCAGACGCACACGCAGACGCCAGCGTTCACCGGGCTCAAGCCGCGGCGGCGGCGCTTCGTCGGCGATCCAGGACAGTTGGACGACGCGCGGAAACCTGACCGGTTCGCCCGGCGCCGCTTCAACGGCAAACGCGTCGACCGACTCCACGTCGAAAAGAAAGCGAACGCCTTTATCGTCGCGCGAGGGCAATCCTTTGATGTTGCCGGTCAGTTCGATGTCGCGGCCTTCCCACGCAACCGGCAAGCTAGCCGCAAGCCGTCCTTCCGCACGCCATGCCGCGTAGCCGAAGCCGACGCACCATGCCGCGCATAAGAGCGCGCCCCAACCGGCGAATGAGCGCACACGTCGAAGCGTCCAACTGGAAGGCGCGCTCTGCTCGCGATCCGCGATGTGCGAACGCCCACGCAAGGCCCACACTGCGGCAGCCGACGCCGCGCAGCCGAACAACACCAGCTCGCACCAGCCGCCCCGACCGGGCAATGCCGCCTGCTGCTGAAGCCAGACGACGCCCAATCCAAATCCACACCACCATGCACGCATGCGCCCTCCGCCCGCCACCGGCCGTACGCGGAACGAGACGACGCAACGCACGGCGCAACGCGCAAGCGTGCCGCCGGACGTGTGTCTCGCCCGGCGCAAACCACTCGAGAATCAACCAGACAAATTATGCAGAGGAAAGCGAGAGTCGCGGCAGCGCGGCGAGCGCGTTAGCCGTTGTGCCTAGGGCGGCTTCGTCCACCGCCATGCCACGCAACTGCGCGAGTCCGGCGCCGATGGCCGGAGTCTGCTCGGGCGAGTTGCGCTGCTTGTAAATCCACGAAGGCGCAATGTCCGGCGCGTCGGTCTCGACCACCAGTGCGTCGAACGGCAACTGCTCGGCAAGGCGGCGAATCTGCCGCGCGCGCTCGAACGTCAGATTGCCGCCGAAGCCGAGATGCATGCCCTGGTCGATATACGCCTGCGCCTGCTGGAAGCTGCCGTTGAATGCATGCGCGATGCCGCGATGAATCTGATGCCGGCGCAAGCCTTTGATGACCTGATCCTGCGATTTGCGCACATGGCAGATCACCGGCAGATCGAATTCGCGCGCGATTTGTAGTTGACCGTTGTAGAAGAATTGCTGCCGGGCGTCGTCGAGGCCGTCGACGAAATAATCCAGACCGATCTCGCCGATACCGATGAAGCGCGGATCGTCGAGGCTAGCCTCGATTTCCACGCGCAGCAGTTCAAGGTCGTGTTCCTGCGCGGATGGCGTAAAGAGCGGATGAATGCCCAGCGCATATGCGCCGCCTTCGAAGCGGTGCGCCAGCTCGCGCACGGCTGCGAAGTTCTGCCGGCCGATGGCCGGGATGACGATACGCCCCACGCCCGCACTCTTCGCCGCCGCGGCGACGTGCTCGCGGTCGGCGTCGAATTCGGAGGCGTCGAGATGGCAGTGCGTATCGATCCACATGGGTTGCCTCGCTGACAAGCGGATTGAGCAGATTGAGCGGCCGGCACGTCGAGCCATTTGCAGCTCTGTGCCGCCTCGCCACGCTTACACCGGAACCGGCGGCTCCTCATGCAAAATCCCGTCGCGCAGCCGCATGATGCGGTCGCACCGCCCGGCCAGTTCGGGGTCGTGCGTGACGATCACGAAACTCGTTTCGAGCGTTCGCGACAATTCGAGCATCAGATTGAAGACCGTGTCCGCAGTGCCGCCGTCCAGATTGCCGGTTGGCTCGTCGGCGAGCACGCACGCCGGCCGCGTGACCAGCGCCCGCGCAATCGCCACACGCTGACGCTCGCCGCCCGACAGCTCGCCCGGCCGATGTTTCGCGCGATGCGCCATGCCGACGCGCTCCAGAACCGCGAGTGCTTCGCGGCGCGACGCTTCGGTCGTCATGCGGCGAATCCGCAACGGCATTGCGACGTTATCGAGTGCGGAAAACTCGGGCAGTAGATGATGAAACTGGTACACGAAACCGAGTGCGCGATTGCGCAAGTCGTTGCGTTCGCGTTCGGAGAGCTTCGTGAACGGCTTGCCCATCACCGAGACGTGGCCCGCACTGGGATCGTCAAGGCCGCCGAGCACATGCAGCAGCGTGCTCTTGCCTGAACCGGACGCGCCGACAATCGCGAGTTTCTCGCCGCGCCGCACGTTCAGTTCGGTGTTGTTGAGCACCTGCACGTTCAGACCGCCCTGCACGAACGACTTCGAAATGCCGGTTGCTTCCAGCACGTACGGATGCGGCGTCAGTTCCTGAGCGGCCATGGGTAGAGTTGCGGAACGGTCATTCATAGCGCAGCGCCTCCGCGGGACGAACTTTGGCACCGCGCCAGCTCGGGTAAAGCGTTGCCACCGCCGACATCAGGAACGCGATGATGCCGATTCGCGCGACGTCGGCGGGAATCAGTTCGGACGGCAGTTCGCTGATGAAATACACCGACGGCGGCAGGAACTGCACGCCGATCATATGTTCGATCATCGGCACGAGCCATGGAATGCTCCACGCGATCAGGCAACCCAGCGCAACGCCGGTTGCTGTGCCGATAAAGCCGATCGTCACGCCCTGCACGACGAAAATCTTCATGATCGAACCGGGCTGCGCGCCGAGCGTGCGCAGAATCGCGATGTCGGCCTGCTTGTTGGTCACCGTCATCACGAGCGACGACACGAGATTGAACGCCGCGACCGCAATGATCAGCGTGAGGATGATGAACATCATGCGTTTTTCGATCTGCACCGCCGAGAACCAGGTCTTGTTCTGCTGCGTCCAGTCGCGGATATACAGGTCGCCGGAGAGGCTTCGCGCAAGCTGATGCGCGACTTCCGGCGCGCGCTGCATGTCGGTGAGACGCAATCGCACGCCAGTCGGCGCGGGTAGCCGGAACAGCGCCTGAGCGTCCTTGATATTGATCAGCGCGAGCGTGCTGTCGTACTCGTAATGCCCCGACTCGAAGATGCCCACCACCGTGAACTGCTTCAGACGCGGCAGCATGCCGGCCGGCGTCATGGTGCCTTCGGGCGCGACCAGCGTGATCTTGTCGTTGACGGTCACGCCGAGATTGGTCGCGAGGTCCGCGCCCAGCACGATGCCGAAGTCGCCAGGCACGAGGTCGGTGAGCTTGCCGCCTTTCATCTCCTTGCCGATGTCGGATACCTGCGGCTCGAGCGTCGGCTCGACGCCGCGCAACGCGACGCCGCTGACTGCGTCCTGGCGCGTGAGCAGCGCCTGCGCTTCCACATAAGGCGCGGCGCCGATCACTTCCTTGTTCCGGCGCGCTTCGTCGGCCGTGAGTTGCCAGTTAGGCATCGAGCCGGTCGGCGAAAAGATTTCGACGTGCGCAAGCACCGACAGCATTCGGTCGCGCACTTCTTTCTGGAAGCCGTTCATGACCGACAAGACCACGATCAGCGCGGCGACGCCAAGCGCGATGCCCGACATCGAAACCAGTGCGATGAAGGAGATAAAGCCGTTGCCGGTCGTGCGTTTGCCGGCGCGGGTATAGCGCCAGCCGATCTGCCATTCGTAGGGAAATTTCAAGCGAGTCCTTTTCTGCGTTCTTCGGCTACCCGGGCAGCGTGCGGCGTCTTGCGTCCGGCGATACGTCTGGCGATGCGTCCGCGGATAAGCCCGCCGTTGCATCTGCCTTCGCGTCGCGAGTCCGGCCCGAGTGTCCTGATCATTGGTGTCGCGGCAATCCGGATGGTTCCTGTCCGACGTCGCGGCGCAAACCCGCCCCGCATTGCCGATGCCGCCACCGTCAACCAAGCGCGAAGTTTGCCATACAATGCCGCGCCGCCGCATAAAGGGACTGCCGGTAGAGCGGCGGGTGGGACTGCCGGACAGCCCGCTGCGTGAGCGCTGCGCGGACAGCTCGACGCAACTACCGACGCGACGGCGACCCATTGCTGTCCGGCGCCGACCCGCGCCAACCCGCACCAACCCGCACCGACCCGCCGAGCCTATCGAAACCGCAGCGCGCTTTGCCCTACAATGCGCAGCATCATGCACGCCGACCGCCTCCATCTTCTGCTTCCTTTCGCGCTGCCCGCCGCAGCCGACGCCTCCACCGCCCTACACGACATCCGCAGCCCTGCTCTCGACCGGCTGGTCGCGCGCGCGACGCTCGTCGAGCGTGTGGTCGGCGAGGATTTCCAGCGCACGCTGCCGCATGAACGGTGGATCGCGCGTCAGTTCGGCGCGCTATCCAACGCCTCCACCGCCTCGACGGGCGCGGCAGCCACCGACGAAGCCCCGCTCGCGCCCTACATGCTGCGCGCCGACGGCGGCGAACCGGGCGATGCGACGTGGGCCTGCGTGCAGCCGGTGCACGTTCGCATCGCGCATGACCATCTGGTGCTGATCGACCCGGCGTCGCTCGATCTTTCCGATGACGAAGCGAGCGCGCTGTTCGAGGTGGCCCGGCCCCTGATCGAGGAACTCGGCGTGCGCATCGAGGCGCCGAAGCCCGCGCGCTGGTACCTGTCGGGCGACGACTTCGGCACGCTGGCCGGTGCATCGCCGTTGCGCGCGAGCGGCCGTAACATCGAAATCTGGTTGCCGCACGAAGCGCATTCCGGCGAGCGTTCGCGGGCGTGGATGAAGCTGCAGAACGAAGTGCAAATGGCCTGGTTCGAGCACCCCGTGAACGAAGCGCGCGAGGCGCGCGGCCTGCCCGCTGTCAATTCGATCTGGTTTCACGCGCAAGGTGCGGCGCGGCCTGTGCGCAGCCCGTTCTCACGCGTCTTTTCAGACGCCGCGGCGACGCGCGGTCTCGCACTCACAGCCGGGGTGCCAGTCGGCGCACCGCCCCCTTCGTTCGCGGCGCTGTCGTCGCTTGAGGACCGCGGCGGCACCCATGCAGGCGACCAGGCAACCCGTTCGAGCGCGGCGAACGATGTGCACACCGCAGCACACGCACGAAACACCACCCTGGTGGAGCTGGACCCGTTCTCGGCGCCATACATCGAACAGGACTGGGCACGCTGGAACGCGGCCTTTGCGGCGCTCCAGGGCGACTGGTTCGAACCGGCGCTCGAAGCGCTGCAATCGGGTGCGCTTGCCGAACTCGGCATGACCTTGTGCGGCGACACGGGGTCCGTCACCCTCAGCATCACGCGCGGCGATCTGCGCAAGTTCTGGCGACGGCGCCTGCTCGCCTCGCTTTTCATCGAATGATCGATTGCATGACCGACCCTACAGACGGCCTTTCAGAATGACCCGAATCGTTACGCGCGCCTGTTCTCCTGTCGACGCTGAAATTCTCGTGCGCCACGGCCTGCATCCGGTGCTCGCGCGTCTGTATGCGGCGCGCGGCGTGTGCCTGCCGGACGAAATCGAAACCGGACTTGCGCGCCTCGTGCCGCCCGCCGCGCTGAAAGGCTGCGAAGACGCCGCTGTGCTGCTCGCCGACGCGATCGGGCAAAAGCGCCGCATGCTGGTCGTGGCCGACTACGATTGCGACGGCGCCACCGCCTGCGCGGTCGCGGTGCGCGGGCTGCGCATGTTCGGCGCCCAGATCGACTATCTGGTGCCGAACCGCTTCGAATACGGCTATGGCCTCACGCCCGAAATCGTCGCGCTGGCCGCGCGCAACGCATCGGGCAAGCCGGACCTTCTGCTTACGGTCGACAACGGCATTGCGAGCGTGGACGGCGTCGAGGCGGCCAACGCCCTTGGAATCGACGTGCTCGTCACAGATCACCACCTGCCCGGCGACCAGTTGCCCGCTGCCCGCGCGATCGTCAATCCGAACCAGCCGGGCTGCGAGTTTCCCAGCAAGTGCATCGCGGGCGTCGGCGTGATGTTTTACGTGCTGCTCGCGTTGCGCGCCGAATTGCGCCGCCGCGGCGCGTTCGGCGACGATTTCCCGGAGCCGCGCCTGGATGGCCTGCTGGATCTGGTCGCGCTCGGCACCGTCGCGGACGTCGTGAAACTCGACGGCAACAACCGCGTGCTGGTCGCGCAGGGTTTGCAACGCATCCGCAAGGGCAAGATGCAGCCTGGCATCGCGGCCCTCTTTCGCGCCGCCGCGCGCGACGCCCGCAGTGCGTCGGGCTTCGACCTCGGCTTCGCGCTCGGTCCGCGGCTGAATGCGGCGGGACGGCTGTCGGATATGTCGCTCGGTATCGAATGCCTGACGACCGACGACGTCGGCCGCGCGTGGGAACTCGCGCAACAACTCGATGCGATGAACCGCGAGCGCCGCGAAATTGAAGCCGGCATGCAGCAACAGGCGCTCGACGACCTCTCGTCGATCGACCCCGACGGCGCGGCCACCATCACGCTGTTCAACCCGGCCTGGCACCAGGGCGTGATCGGCATCGTGGCCGGACGTCTGAAAGAGAAGTTCCACCGGCCTTCGTTCACGTTCGCACTCGCCGACGACAGCGGCCAGCTCGTCAAAGGCTCGGGTCGCTCGATCGCGGGCTTCCATCTGCGCGACGCGCTCGATCTGATTTCAAAGCGCGAGCCCGGCATGATCGTCAAATTCGGCGGCCACGCGATGGCGGCAGGTCTGACGCTCGCCGCCGCCGACGTGCCGCGCTTCACCGCCGCGTTCGAAGCGGTCGGCCGCGAGTGGCTCACCGAAGAAGCGCTTTCGCGCACCGTCGAAACCGACGGCGAACTGGAAGACGCGTACTTCACGCCGCAATTCGTCGAAATGCTCGACGCCGCAGTCTGGGGCCAAGGTTTCCCGGCGCCGGTGTTTTCCGGCGAATTCGACGTCGCGTCCCAAGCGCTCGTGAAGGACAAGCACCTGAAGCTGCAACTGATGCGCGGCCGCCAGCGCTTCAACGCAATCTGGTTCAATCACACCGACACGCTGCCCGCACGCACCACAGTCGCGTACCGGCTTGCGAGCGACACGTGGAACGGCGTCTCGCGCGTGCAGCTGATCGTCGAGCACGCGGCGAGCTAGAGCGACTCTACCGGCTTCACCGACTTCATCGGCGCCGCTGCGCGAACCTGCCGCGGCGCCGAAAATCTCCGCAAAATCAATCCCAAACCCGCGCCGGATCGCTCGATCGACTCCGGCGCGCGGCGCCGATCGGCTATAATTTCACCTTTTTACGAAGCTATAAAAGATCGACATGGAAGCGGAACGTCTCAACGCGATCGAAGCCTCTCTGGCGGACCTGCGCACGCGCGCGGCCGACCTACGGGGGTATCTTTGACTACGACGACAAAGCACTGCGTCTAATCGAAGTCAACCGGGAACTCGAAGACCCGGACGTCTGGAACGACTCGAAACACGCCCAGGCACTCGGCCGGGAGAAAAAACTGCTCGACGACACCGTCGGCAAACTCACGTCGCTCGACAACGACTTGCGCGACGCGCAAGACCTGTTCGACATGGCGCGTGAAGAAGGCGACGACGAAACGCTGATCGCCTGCGAAACGGACGCACAAGCGCTCGAACAGCGCGTCGCCGACATGGAATTTCGCCGCATGTTCGCGAATCCGGCCGACCCGAACAACGCGTTCCTGGATATCCAGGCCGGCGCGGGCGGCACCGAGGCGTGCGACTGGGCGTCCATGCTGCTGCGTCAGTACCTGCGCTACTGCGAACGCAAGGGCTTCAAGACCGAAGTGCTGGAGCAGACCGACGGCGACGTCGCAGGCATCAAGAACGCCACGATCAAGATCGAAGGCGAATACGCTTACGGCTTCCTACGCACCGAAACCGGCGTGCACCGCCTCGTGCGCAAGTCGCCGTTCGACTCGTCGGGCGGACGTCATACGTCGTTTTCTTCGGTGTTCGTGTATCCGGAAGTCGACGATTCGATCGAGGTGGACATCAACCCGGCCGATCTGCGGATCGACACGTACCGCGCGTCCGGTGCGGGCGGTCAGCACATCAACAAGACCGACTCCGCGGTGCGTATCACGCACATTCCGTCGGGTATCGTCGTGCAGTGTCAGAACGATCGATCGCAGCACCGCAACCGCGCTGAAGCAATGGCCATGCTGAAATCGCGTCTGTACGAAGCGGAAATCCGCAAGCGTCAGGCCGAGCAGGACAAGCTGGAAGCGGGCAAGACGGACGTGGGCTGGGGTCACCAGATCCGCTCATACGTGCTGGACAACAGCCGTATCAAGGACCTGCGCACCAACGTCGAAATCAGCAATACGAAGAGCGTGCTCGACGGCGATCTCGATCCGTTCATCAGCGCGAGCCTGAAACAGGGCGTCTGAGTACGACCGGCGCGGCACGCAACGCCGCGCCGTATCTTTTTACCGCCTGAGGTCTGTCACCAACTGGCTGTCCGCAAGCCGGCCACCGATTGCAGACCACCCATTGCGGACCACGAATACCAAACCATCATGAACGAACCGATTCAGCCTAATACGGCCCAGCCTGATGCGGCCCAGCCGAGCGTCGTGCCCGAGGTGGACGACAACAAGATCATCGCCGAGCGCCGTGAAAAGCTGCGCGAGTTGCGTGAGCAAGGTGTCGCCTATCCGAACGATTTCCGTCCCACGCATCATGCGGAAGATCTGCAATCGCAGTTCGAGCACACCGACAAGGAAGCGCTCGAAGCAAAACCGCTCGAAGTCGCGATTGCCGGCCGCATGATGCTCAAGCGCGTGATGGGCAAGGCAAGCTTTGCGACCGTGCGCGACGGCTCGGGGCAGATCCAGTTCTTCATCACGCCGGCCGACGTCGGTCAGCAAACGTACGACGCCTTCAAGAAGTGGGACATGGGCGACATCGTCGCGGCGCGCGGCGTGCTGTTTCGCACCAACAAGGGCGAGCTTTCCGTGCGCTGTACGGAACTGCGCCTGCTGTCGAAGTCGCTGCGTCCGCTGCCGGACAAGTTCCACGGCCTGTCGGACCAGGAGATGAAGTATCGCCAGCGCTACGTCGATCTGATCGTCACGCCGGAAACGCGCAAGACGTTCGTCGCGCGTACGAAGGCGATCTCGTCGATCCGCAAATTCATGGCCGACGCCGACTTCATGGAAGTCGAAACGCCCATGCTCCACCCTATTCCCGGTGGCGCGGCGGCCAAGCCGTTCACCACGCACCACAACGCGCTCGACATGCAGATGTTCCTGCGTATCGCGCCTGAGCTGTATCTGAAGCGGCTGGTGGTCGGCGGCTTCGAGCGCGTGTTCGAGATCAACCGTAACTTCCGCAATGAGGGCGTCTCCGTGCGCCACAACCCGGAATTCACGATGATCGAGTTCTACGCGGCATACACCGATTACAAGTGGCTGATGGACTTCACGGAGCAGTTGATCCGCCAGGCCGCGATCGACGCCTTGGGCACGGCGACGATCACATATCAAGGGCGCGAACTCGATCTGGCGAAGCCGTTCCACCGTTTGACGATCACTCAGGCTATCCAGAAGTACGCATCGCAATACACGAACGAGCAGCTAGCCGACAGCGCGTTCCTTCGCACGGAACTGAAGAAGTTCGGCGTGGACGCGTCGCAGCCGCAGTTCCTGAATGCGGGCGTGGGCTCGCTGCAACTCGCGCTGTTCGAAGAGACCGCCGAGTCGCAACTGTGGGAGCCGACGTACATCATCGACTATCCGATCGAGGTGTCGCCGCTCGCGCGCGCATCGGACAAGGTGGAAGGCATCACCGAGCGTTTCGAGCTGTTCATTACCGGTCGCGAAATCGCCAATGGCTTTTCGGAGTTGAACGATCCGGAAGATCAGGCGGCTCGCTTCAAGAAGCAGGTCGACCAGAAAGACGCCGGCGACGAAGAAGCCATGTTCTACGACGCCGACTATATTCGCGCGCTCGAATATGGCATGCCGCCAGCGGGTGGCTGCGGTATCGGCATTGACCGTCTGGTCATGATGCTCACTGACAGCCCGAGCATCCGCGACGTGATTCTGTTCCCGCACCTGCGTCGCGAAGACTGAGCATTACTCGCTTCGGTTTAAAAACGCCCGGCTCCGATGCCGGGCGTTTTGTTTTGTACGGAACGCCGAACACTGGCTGGACCATTCGGGGCATGTAACCATTGGTAAAAGCGCCCTTGGGTACCCGGGCGAGAGCGCGATTTTCGTCAAATCGTTACAATTGGAAACGTCAGGTGGATCGATTTCGCGGAGACTTGGTCTCATTACAAGTCACTCTGCCAAAGACGGAGGCGAAAATGGAAAGACCCAACACGCAACCTGCTACACCAGTCACGCAGAACACAGCACCGCCGACATCCCAGCGGCGGCTCCATCCCCTCGTCGCGACGGCTGCGGGCGCTGTGATTATCGCGAGTCTCGTGGCGACAGCAGCCATGACGGGCATGTTCCCCAAGGCGTCCAGCACCGGCGAGCCCACCAGCCAGACGCAAGCGGCGCAGGTCTTGCCACAAAGCGGCCAGCCAGCCGTGGTCGATTCGGCGGCCCCGGCCAACCCGTCGGCGCAGCAGAGTTCCGGTCAGATCGCGCAGCAGGCTGCGCCGCAGCAACCCGTACCGCAGCCGCAGCGCGCGCCCGCACCTGCTCCGGCGCAGCAACAGTACGCACAACAGCAACAGGCACAGCCCGCGCCGCAATATGCTCCGCAGCAGCCGACGCAACCGGCCTATTGCGCAAGTTGCGGCACGGTCGTGGCAATTTCCGAAGCGCGTCAGGAAGGTCATGGAACCGGCATTGGCGCCGTCGGCGGTGCTGTAGCGGGCGGCGTGGTCGGCAACCAGTTCGGCAGCGGCAATGGGCGCACCGCAATGACATTGCTCGGCGCACTCGGCGGCGGCCTTGCGGGCAATTCAGTCGAAAAGCATATCCGCAGCACGACTTCCTATTCGGTCCGGGTGAGAATGGAAAACGGCAAGACGCGCTACTTCACGTATCACGAAGCGCCGCCCTTCCAGCAAGGACAACGCGTTCGTGTGCAGAACGGCACGCTGGTGGCGGACTGACGCCGCGCATCGGATCTAACGTGCATAAAAAAGGCGATTCCAGTGGAATCGCCTTTTTCTTTACCGCAGCCGCACTAGCACAAGCCGCCTCGCAAAATCAGTAATCCGCGTCTTCAATCCATGCAGCCTGGATCGCTTCGAGGATCTTTTCGTTCGACCGGTTAGGATCGTCGTCGAATCCTTCGAGTTCGGTAACCCAGCGGTGCAAGTCGGTGAAGCGCACTTGCTGCGGATCGACGTCCTGATGCTTGTCGGTCAGGGCCATCGCGATGTCTTGCGTATCGGTCCACTTCATGGCTGCGTCCTCCTGTTAGTGGTTTTCCTTCGCGTGATTGATCGAGTAACGCGGGATTTCGACGACCAGGTCCTGCTCGGCCGGCACAATCGCCTGGCACGACAGACGCGAAGCCGGCTCGAGCCCCCACGCCTTGTCCAACAGATCGTCCTCGTCTTCCTCGGACGGCGTCAAGGCGGCGAAACCCTCACGCACGATCACGTGACACGTCGTGCACGCGCACGACTTCTCGCAGGCATGCTCGATTTCGATTCCGTTATCGAGCAGGTTGTCGCAAATGCTCTTGCCGGGCACGGCTTCGATCACCGCGCCTTCCGGGCACAGTTCGACGTGAGGCAGCACAACGATTTGAGGCATACATTTTCCGTTTGGGTCTAAGGCGCGGCCTCAACCAGGTCCGTGCCATTTTACTGGCGACACGCGAAGTTTTTAAGTCCGCGCGACGCGCTTCAGTTCTTCCGGCGACGCCGCTTGCCGACTCTTACCGCCGCTTGCCGGCGCTGTCAAAGCAGCCGGCGCGAGCTTCAGATCTCGTCGAGCTTGCGGCCGGCCAGCGCGCGACGAATGCCCTTGTTCATGCGGCGGGCAGCGAATTCGTCGGTGCCCTCGGCAAGCTTTTTGGTGGCCGCTTCGATCGCGTCCACGTCGTCGCTCCCGGCGACATTGCGCAGGCCGGTCAGCAGCGCGTCGAGTTCCGCGCGCTCGCTGTCGTCGAGCAGTTCGGCGTCGGCGGCGAGCGCCGCGTCGGTCGCTTCGACGAGACGCCGCGCTTCGACCTGCGCCTCGCGCAGCGCGCGGGCGCGCATGTCGACTTCAGCGGTGGAGAAGCTGTCTTCCAGCATTCTGGCGATGTCGTTGTCGGCGAGGCCGTAGGACGGCTTCACGACCACCGACGCCTCCACGCCCGAGCCCAGTTCGCGCGCAAACACGGACAACAGGCCGTCCGCGTCCACCTGATACGTCACGCGGATGCGCGCCGCGCCGGCCGCCATCGGCGGAATGCCGCGCAGCTCGAAACGCGCGAGCGAGCGGCAGTCGCTGACGAGCTCGCGCTCGCCTTGCACCACGTGGATCGCCATTGCCGTCTGGCCGTCCTTGAACGTGGTGAAATCCTGCGCGCGCGCCACCGGAATCGTCGAATTACGCGGGATGATCTTCTCGGTCAGCCCGCCCATTGTCTCGACGCCGAGCGACAGCGGAATCACGTCGAGCAACAGCCAGTCGTCGCCGTCCGCGCCGCGGTTGCCGGCGAGCAGGTCAGCCTGGATTGCGGCGCCCAGCGCGACGACCTGGTCGGGGTCGAGATTCGTGAGCGGCGGCTGGCCGAAGAACGATTCGACCGCGCGGCGAATCACAGGCATGCGCGTCGCACCGCCCACCAGGACGACGCCCTTGATCTCTTTGGTCGTAACCTTGGCGTCACGCAACGCTTTTTTGGTCGGGCCGAGCGTGCGCTGCACGAGCGCCTGAGTGATGGCCTCGAAAGTGGCCTCGTCGATCGTCAGATCGATCCTGGTGCCGCTGGAAAGCGTCACGGCGAGGGTTGCCTCAGGCGCGTCCGACAACGCCTCCTTGGTCGTGCGCACGCTGTCGAGCAGCAGCCGCACGTCTTCGGGCGCGAGCGTTTTTGGCGCGATGCCGGCCTGCTCCAGCACATGGCGGTACAGTGCGTGGTCGAAATCGTCGCCGCCGAGCGCCGAGTCGCCGCCCGCCGCGAGCACTTCGAATACGCCTTTCGTGAGCTTGAGAATCGACAGGTCGAAGGTGCCGCCGCCGAGATCGTAGACGGCGTACAAGCCTTCCGAGCCGTTGTCGAGGCCGTAGGCAATCGCGGCCGCGGTCGGCTCGTTCAGCAGGCGCAGCACGTTCAGGCCCGCCAGACGCGCGGCGTCCTTGGTTGCCTGGCGTTGGGCTTCATCGAAATAAGCGGGTACCGTGATCACTGCGCCGACCAGCTCGTCGCCAAGCGTGTCTTCGGCGCGCTGGCGCAGCGTCGCAAGAATTTCCGCCGACACCTCGACCGGGCTCTTCACACCGTCGATGGTACGGATCTGCACCATGCCGGGCGCGTCGATGAAATCGTAGGGCGCGTTTTCGGCACCTTCCACTTCCGCCTTGCCGCGTCCCATGAAACGCTTGACGGAGACGATCGTGTTGCGCGGATCGGTCGCCGCCTCGGCCTTGGCCGCGCGGCCGATGCGGCGGCCGCCCTTTTCCAGGTAGCGCACGACGGAGGGCAGCAGCACGTGGCCGTCTTCGTCGGGCAGCACGTCGGGCACACCGCTGCGCACGGCGGCGACGAGGGAATTGGTCGTGCCGAGGTCGATACCGACCGCCAGACGCCGCTGATGAGGCGCCGGCGCCATGCCGGGTTCGGAGATTTGCAGTAAGGCCATCTGGATCTTCTCGGAGCCGTCAGGCTCCGTCCTGAAATTGCGTTGCTGGATGTAATGCCAATGCCGCTTTCATCGCTGCGATGCGATGATGCAAACGAGCCGCCTAATCCTCGAGCCGCTCGATCTGCGTGCCGATTTCGGCGGCCACCCGTTCGATAAACATCAACTGCCGCACCGCCTCGCCCGCCGCCTGATTCACACCGCTGTCGAGCAATGCGCCGAGCTTCTCGAAACGGATGCGTTCTTCGTCGCGCAACTGGGTGAGCAACGCGTCGAGCGCGTCGACGTTCTTTGCCGCGGCGGCGTCTTCAATGCCTTCGCGCCACTCCATCTGCTGCATCAGAAACGCCGGCTCCATGGCAGTGTTGTCGTGCGCGCCGACGTCGATGCCCCGCAGATGCAACAGGTAGGTCGCGCGCTTTAACGGATCGCGAAGCGTCTGGTACGCCTCGTTCGTGCGCGTGGCCCATTGCATCGCGATGCGCTTCTGTGCGTCGCCGGCCGCCGCGAAGCGGTCCGGATGCACTTGCGCCTGCACCGTGCGATACGCGTGATCGAGCGCAGCCGGATCGAGCGCGAATTGCGCAGGAAGACCAAACAGGTCGAAGTGGCTATCGTTCAGCGAGACGTTCAGCGAAACCATCGAATCAAAAAATTCCGTCGAGAAAAGTGCATTGGAGCGCAGGTCGGGCGCATAGCCGGCTCGAGCGAGCTGCCTCACGCGAAATTGCGGAGCAAACTAAAAAGGCGGCCCGCGCCGCCTTTGGTCCGCTGCACGCGGAAGTTTTCGAGTTACACGCGGAACGACTCGCCGCAGCCGCACTCGTCTTTCACATTCGGGTTATTGAACTTGAAGCCTTCGTTCAGCCCTTCGCGCGCGAAATCGAGCTCGGTTCCGTCGATATATGCAAGGCTTTTCGGGTCGACAATGATCTTCACGCCGTTGCACTCGAACACCTCGTCTTCGGGCGCGAGTTCGTCCACATACTCGAGCTTGTAAGCCAAGCCGGAGCAACCGGTGGTGCGCACGCCGAGACGCAGGCCCACGCCTTTACCGCGACGGGTCAGATACTTCTGGACGTGCTGTGCTGCCTTCTGGGTCAACGTAATTGCCATAGCGTTTCTCATTGCGCGATGCGTGCCGACACACCGCTACCCTGCCTGCATCAAATGTCGCTCAAGCCTGACGGCGCGTATCGTCGCGCCGCCCGCTTCCTTTCACCCGGTCGTTCCCGAACCAGAAGCTTCAAGCGTGCTGCTTGTCGCTTTCTTCGACCGCTGCGCCGTGACGTTGCTTGTAGTCGGCGACCGCAGCCTTGATCGCGTCTTCCGCGAGAATCGAGCAGTGGATCTTTACCGGCGGCAACGCGAGTTCTTCCGCGATCTGCGTGTTCTTGATCGACATAGCCTGATCGAGCGTCTTGCCCTTCACCCATTCGGTGACGAGCGAGCTCGATGCGATCGCCGAACCGCAGCCGTACGTCTTGAACTTCGCGTCTTCGATGATGCCGTCCGCGCCCACGCGGATCTGCAGCTTCATCACGTCGCCGCAAGCAGGCGCGCCGACCATGCCGGTGCCGACCGTGTCGTCGTCTTTCGCAAACGAGCCGACGTTGCGCGGGTTTTCGTAGTGATCCAGAACCTTGTCGCTATAAGCCATGATTACACTCCTTAATTCGTTTCAATCTGCCAATCGGATAACAGCGCGATCAATGTCGACCAGCCGGCGCGTCAGTGCGCCGCCCACTGGATGGTCGAAATGTCGATGCCGTCCTGATGCATTTCCCACAGCGGCGACAGATCGCGCAGCTTCGAAATTTTCGTCTTCAGCAGATTGATCACATAGTCGACGTCCTGCTCGGTCGTGAAGCGGCCCACCGTGAAGCGGATCGAGCTGTGCGCGAGTTCGTCGTTACGGCCGAGCGCGCGCAGCACATACGACGGTTCCAGCGAAGCCGATGTGCACGCCGAGCCCGACGACACCGCCACGTCCTTCACCGCCATGATCAGCGATTCGCCTTCGACGAAATTGAAGCTGATGTTCAGGTTGTGCGGCACACGCTTTTCCATGTCGCCGTTCACATACACTTCTTCGATTTCCGACAGGCCGCGCAGCAAGCGGTCGCGCAGCATGCGAATGCGCTCATTTTCCGTTGCCATTTCTTCCCGCGCGAGTCGGAATGCTTCGCCCATGCCGACGATCTGGTGCGTTGCCAGCGTGCCCGAACGCATGCCGCGCTCGTGACCGCCGCCGTGCATTTGCGCCTCGATACGCACGCGCGGCTTGCGGCGCACGTACAACGCGCCGATGCCCTTCGGGCCATAAGTCTTGTGCGCCGAGAACGACATGAGGTCGACTTTCAGCTTTTGCAGATCGATCTCGATCTTGCCAGTGGCTTGCGCCGCGTCCACGTGAAAAATGATGCCTTTTTCACGGGTGATCTCGCCGATTGCCTCGATGTCCTGAATCACGCCGATCTCGTTGTTCACGGACATGATCGACACGAGAATCGTGTCCGGGCGAATCGCCGCCTTGAATTTTTCAAGGTCGATCAGACCGTCGTCCTTCACATCCAGATATGTGACTTCAAAGCCTTCACGCTCGAGTTCGCGGCAGGTGTCGAGCACGGCCTTGTGCTCGGTCTTCACCGTGATGATGTGCTTGCCTTTGCTCTTGTAGAAGTGCGCTGCACCCTTGATCGCGAGGTTGTCCGACTCGGTTGCGCCCGAGGTCCAGATGATTTCGCGCGGGTCGGCGTTGACGAGCGCCGCGACGTTCTCGCGCGCTTCTTCAACTGCACGCTCCGCCGTCCAGCCATACGAGTGGCTGCGCGATGCGGGGTTACCGAACTGCTCGCGCAGATACGGAATCATCTTGTCCACCACGCGCGGGTCGACCGGGGTCGTGGCGCTGTAGTCCATGTAAATGGGCAGGTGGGGAATGTCGTTGTTCATCTATCGCTCCGGGGACGTCGTGTGCTCTGGCTTCTGAATCCGCTATGGGCTGCGGTGATGTCGGGCCGCGCCTCAGGAACCGGCCATGTTGAAAACGGAATTGGGCCCTTTCGGCGCCACGCGGACCGGCTCGACCGCCGGCGCCTCGCTGCGCCTGTCGCGCAGGACGGCCGGGGCGCCTTCGCGCGAACGCTGCTGATCGACCAGATCTTTCAGGGAGACCGAATCCAGGTACTCGACCATTTTCTGGTTCAGCGTGGACCACAGCTCGTGGGTCATGCAGTGACCGTCGTGCTGTTTCGTGCCCTCGCACGAGCCCTTGCCGCCGCATTGGGTTGCGTCGAGCGGCTCGTCCACCGCGATGATGATGTCGGCCACGGTCACGTCTTCGGCACGGCGGGCAAGGTTATAGCCGCCGCCCGGTCCGCGCACGGACTCGACGATTTCATGGCGACGCAGCTTGCCAAAGAGCTGCTCGAGGTACGACAGGGAGATATGTTGGCGCTGGCTGATACCCGCAAGCGTCACCGGGCCCTGCTCCTGGCGCAACGCCAGGTCAATCATCGCCGTGACGGCGAAACGGCCTTTCGTGGTGAGTCTCATATGTATGGGGAACCGCTATTCTCGACAAGTTTTGTCAAGTATAAATACATGAGCGATTTAGTCAAGTATCCCTATCGCAATTTGGGTCATTCGCTTAATTGTCAGCGCGCTTGTCAGCGCGCCTTTTAGCCAACCGCCGGCGGATCTAGCCGATCACTTGGGGACGCAGCGCCGCGATAAGGCCTCGGCACGCTGCCTCGCATTGATCGAGAACCTGCTCGAACCCTTCGGCTCCGCCGAAATACGGATCGACAACTTCCCGCAAGCCACCCCAGCGTGCGTCGGTTTCAGGCACGAACTCCATCAGCAGACGAATCTTGTCACGTTGATCCGGCGGGCAGACCTGGCGCAGCGCGGCCACATTCTTGTCGTCCATCGCGATCAGAAGATCGAAGCGATCGAAATCGATTCCGTCGATCTGCCGGCCGCGCAACGCGGCGAGGTCGTAGCCCCGGCCACGCGCCGCGTACTGCGCACGCTCGTCCGGTGGCTGGCCGATGTGCCAATCGCCTGTTCCTGCCGAGTCGATCAGGATGCGTTCGCCAAGCTTCGCCTCTTCGACGAGACGGCGCATCACGCCTTCCGCGGTGGGCGAACGACAGATGTTGCCGAGGCAGACAAAGCAGATAGACACAGTTTTCATCAGCGGCTTCTTCTGACGCTTCACAGCGCACTAGTAGCACAACTCCGCGGCAACGGCACCGGCCCGCAAAACGTCGTCCACGCGGGCTCAGCAGATCAAACGTGACGCTTACCGCACGGTGCCGCGATTATACAAAGCCCCGCCGAATCTCGCCCGCAGCCCAACGCTCGCTCCGGCCGGTCGTTCGCTAGTTCAGGAGGCCTGTGGCAGCGGCAACGTTGTCACGGCGCGCAACGGCTTGGCCGGCAGCGAAGATGTGTCGTCGATCATCCCGTACGAGACGGCGCGCGCGAGTTCCGCGGTCAGCTGGTCGGCGGCCAGGGGCGCCTGCGAGGCACGCGAAGCCATGTCGCCGCAAATTTGCAAATACGCTAACCCCGCCAGCGCGAGGACGAGTGCGAGAGGCCAATACACCGCTATTGTCTTTTTCATGATGTCGTTCTTCCAAAGTGGCTCGCGAGTTCAATGCTCACTATGCCCATCACGAATCCTATAGAAAGAGGCAATCGAGAAAAACCCGCCCCCGCGCGATACAGCGTTGCGTGTAATGGAACAGTGCAGCCGTGTGACTGCCGGCAGCGCTTTGTAGCGTCGTGCCTGGCACGGAACTTAACTCCTTACAAAAGCATACAAAGCGAGCAGGACAGACCGTCATAATTGCGGTCTCATAGACATGTAACCTCTTGGCTCGGGCTTGAAATGAAACGCTTTGCACCCCTCGGCGCTGTTGCCGTTGCCGCCCTTCTGGGTGGCTGCGCCATGTATCCGGACGGCACTCCGATGTATAGCAACGGCTACAGCACCTATGACGGTTACGATGGCTACGGCGCGCCTGTCCCGCCGCAGACCAACGTCTACATGGGTTACAGCAACTACTATGGCCCGGGTTATTACGACGGCCCCGGGCGTTACTACGGGCCGGGGCCGGGATATCGCGGCTATCCAGGACGTCCATACCACGACGGCGACAACGGCAATCACGGCGACAATGGCAATCATGGTGGCAACGGTGGATGGCACGGCCAGCATGGCAGTGGACCGCCGCCGCAAGGGGCAGCTGCCGGTCCGCGCGGACCGAGCGGGTCGAATGCGCCCCGGCCTGCGGCCGCGCCTCCGCCGCCCGCACCGACGCAACAGGCAGGAGGAGGAGGCGGAGGTGGCCACGGCAACGGCGGCGGCAACGGCAACGGCGGCGGAGCGGTGGCGAGAGGAGTTCCGAATCGCCCGTCAGAGCACTAACTGGCGTTTGAGCGGCCCAGGCGATGTGCAATAGGCGCGTACAGCCTACTTGTCAGGGGCCTCCGTGCACGGTGGTTCGTTGTCGCGTAATCGATGGAGGCCAGCCGAGAACGCGCGCCTCGCTGACTCACTGACTACGGCCACGATGGCTGCGCTCCGTTATCCACGTTACAGCGGCACGCGAAGCGCGGTCACCGTAATTAGCCGATATGACTGCGCTGCGCGGCGTACAGCTCCCTGAACGTACGTCCCACCGGCGCGGGCATGTCACGGGTGTCGGTCCAGCCGGCGCCGGCCAGCGGCAACTTCGCGATCGACCGATTGCTTCCACCGAGGCGCTCGAGCACGCGCACGGCGAGCTTCGTGACAAGCGCATACATTCCGGGATGCAGCGCCATAAAGCCCCACACAGCCAAGCCGGCGCGTTCCTTCCACGGACGCAGGCGCCGCTCCACCTGCTTCTCCCGCAGCTTTCGCAACAGATCGGACAAAGGAATGCCGACCGGGCACACGCTATTGCACTCGCCACACAGGGTGGCGGCCTGCGGCAGATCCAGCGCCTTGTCGAGGCCGACGTAGCTCGGCGTCAGCACCGAGCCCATAGGGCCGGGATACACCCAGCCATATGCGTGTCCGCCCACTTTCTGATACACCGGGCAATGGTTCATGCACGCGCCGCAGCGAATGCAGCGAAGCATCTCCTGAAAATCGCCGCCTATTAGCCCCGTGCGCCCGCCGTCGACGAGCACCACATACATGTGCTCCGGCCCGTCCTGATCGCCCTCGCCTCGCGGCCCGGTCAGGAGGGAAAAGTAATTCGACGTGGTCTGGCCGGTCGCCGAGCGCGGCAGCAGACGCATGGCCGTGGCGAGGTCTTCGAGCGTGGGCAATACCTTCTCGATGCCGGTTACGGCCACATGCACGCGCGGCATGACGGTGCACATGCCTTCGTTGCCCTCGTTCGTGACGAGCACGACCGAGCCGGTTTCCGCGATCACGAAGTTGCCGCCCGTCACGCCCATGTCCGCGCTCATGAAGTGCGGACGCAGCACCTGCCGCGCTTCGAGCGTCATGTCAGGAATTTCGGTGAGGCGCGGCCGGCCATGTGTTTTGGCGAAGAGGTCGGCGATCTCGTCCTTATCCTTATGCACGACCGGCGCGATGATGTGGCTCGGTGGCTCATTGTTGTTGATCTGCAGGATGTACTCGCCGAGATCGGTTTCAATGGACTGCACGCCCATTTGCCCGAGCACTTCGTTCAGGCGCATTTCTTCGGTGACCATCGACTTCGTCTTGATCACCTTTTTCACATCGTGCCGGCGTGCAATGTCGCCGACGAGCCTCGCCGCCTCCTGAGTGGTCTCCGCGAAAAGCACCGTGACGCCGCGCCGGTTCGCCTCGCGCTCGAAGGTTTCCAGCCACACGTCGAGGTTTTCGAGCGCGCGGTTCCGGCGCTCCTTCAGCGCCGCGCGCGTGGCGGCGAAGTCGATTGCCGTCATCGCGACGGCGCGGGCGGAAACGAACTTGGTGGACAGCTTGGTCAGGTTCTGCTGCAACCGCTGGTCCGCGAGTTTCTGACCGGCGCGCGCCTTGAACTGCATGGACTGGATTTGCATGGCGATCCCCTTAAACGTCCCCGGCAAGGACTTGCGCGATGTGCAGCACGCGCGTCGTCGTATCGCCGGTACGCCTTAAACGCCCTTCAATATTGAGCATGCAGCCCAAGTCGCCTAGCACGACCGTGCCTGCACCGCTGTCCCGGATGTTCGCGCATTTTTCGTCGACGATCGCAGTGGAAATGTCGCCGTACTTGACCGCAAATGTGCCGCCGAAGCCGCAGCAGTGCTCGCAGCCCTTCATTTCCGTCACCGCCACGCCCACTTGTGCGAGGAGCTCTCGCGGCTGCGCCTTGACGCCAAGCTCGCGCAGCCCGGAGCACGAGTCGTGATAGGTAACCGGCCCTCCGAACTCGCCCGGCTGCAATTGCACGTGGGCGACATTCACGAGGAAATCCGTCAGCTCGAAGACCTTGGCGCGCAGCCGGCCAAAGCGGTTCATTATTTCGGGATCGTCGGCGAAGAGGTCGCCGTAGTGCGTGCGGATCATGCCGCCACACGAGCCCGAGGGCACCACCACGTAATCGAACTGTTCGAACTCCCGCAAGGTCTTTTCGGCGAGATCGCGGGCGATACGCCGCTCGCCCGAGTTGTACGCGGGCTGCCCGCAGCATGTCTGCGCCGGTGGGACTACCACTTCAAAACCGGCGCCCTCGATCAGTTTAATTACCGAAAAACCGATTTCGGGCCGCATCAGGTCGATAAGGCAGGTGACGAACAATCCGACTCGCATGAACCCTCCTCCGGGAAAACGTCCCTGATTATCCGCTGTTTGGCGGACAATACCAACGCTCGGAAGGTGTAGGACGAAGGCCTCGCCGAATTCGAAGAGGTCTTCCAAGTGCGTTCGCTTTTTTCACGATACGAGATACAATCAATTTCCGCTGTTTGACGCGTCAACTGATTCCTCTTATGAGCGACACGAACCCGGATCCCAAAACTTCGATCCAGGTGATCGAACGCATGATGCGCCTGCTCGACGCACTCGCCGCGCATAGCGACCCGGTCAGCCTGAAAGAACTCGCCATCCGCACGCAGTTGCATCCGTCCACCGCGCATCGCATCCTGAACGACATGGTGATGTGCCGGCTGGTCGATCGGTCCGATCCCGGCACTTACCGGCTCGGCATGCGCCTGCTCGAACTCGGCAACCTCGTGAAAGCGCGCCTGTCGGTGCGCGACGCGGCGCTCACGCCGATGCGCGAACTGCATCGCGAGACCGGCCAGACGGTCAACCTGTCGGTGCGTCAGGGCGACGAGATCGTCTACATCGAGCGCGCGTATTCGGAGCGTTCCGGTATGCAGGTGGTGCGGGCCATTGGCGGACGCGCGCCGCTGCATCTCACCTCGGTGGGCAAACTTTTTCTCGCCGCCGACGAGTCCACGCGCGTGCGCGCCTACGCGACGCGCACGGGCCTGTCCGGTCACACGCAGAACAGCATCACCGACCTTGCCAAACTGGAGCGCGAACTGTCGCACGTACGCCAGCAGGCTTGCGCGCGCGATAACGAAGAACTCGAACTCGGCGTGCGCTGCATCGCCGCGGGCATCTACGATGATACGGGCAAGCTGGTCGCCGGCTTGTCGTTGTCCGCACCGGCCGATCGCCTGCAGGATTCCTGGCTCGGCCAACTCAGCCAGACGGCGCTCGTGATTTCCGAGGCGCTCGGGTATCGGCCGCAAGCTTCCCAAGGACATAACCATCATCCAGGCTCGCAAGCGTAATGCGAAAAACGTCCGTCGAATGAAAAAAGCCCCGCAGCAGTGCGGGGCTTTTTAACTTCAGGCGGCTGGCCGGCCAGCCAGCCATGCGCGAACAGCTCAGGTGCCGGGACCGCCGGCGTCGGCGCTCGTGATGCGCGCCTGGTCGCCGCCGTTGTCGAGCCACGTGCGCAGCCGCGTCGCATCGGCGAAACGCGAATACTTGCCCGACGAATCGAGCAGCACCAGTACCATCGGACGGCCATGAATGTTGGCTTGCATGACGAGGCATTCGCCTGCTTCGTTGATGAAACCTGTCTTCTGCAGACCGATGTCCCAGGTCGGGTTACGCACGAGTGCGTTAGTACTGTTGTAGGCCAGCGTGCGCTTGCCGGTGTAGACCTCGTAACTATGATCCGTCGAGAACCTGCGGATCAGCGGATATTGATATGCCGCGTTGACCATCTTCACGAGATCGCGCGCGCTCGACACGTTCTGGCTCGTCAAACCCGTTGGGTTCTCGAAGTGCGTGTCGGTCATGCCGAGTTGCCGCGCCTTTGCGTTCATGGCCGCGAGAAACGCCGGGCGGCCACCGGGGAAGTAGCGCGAAAGCGCCGCAGCCGCGCGGTTTTCCGACGCCATCAGCGCAATGTGCAGCATGTCTTCACGCGAGAGCACCGAGCCCACGGACAGGCGCGAACCAGTGTTCTTCTCGTAATCGCGGTCTTCGTCCGTGACTTCGAGCTGATCGGTCATCGGTTCTTTCGAATCGAGCACGACCATGGCCGTCATCAGCTTGGTGATGGACGCGATCGGCACCACGGCGCGCGAATTCTTGTCGAAGAGCGGCTCGCCCGTGTTCTGATCGACCACGTACGCGACGCTCGAGCGCAACATCAGCGCGTCCGGCGTTTCGTGCAGCCCGAATGCCTGGCCGACCGTCGGCTGCCGCGGCTCATATGCGACCCGCCGCACTACCGAGCGATGACGTCCGTTCGACGTATAGGTCACACGCTTGCGCTTGACGCTCGCGCGGGGCGCGTCGTCGTCGACGGCTGCGGCCTTCGCCACCGCACCTTTGTCCGCTTTTGCCGCCTTGCTGGACACCTTGGCGGTGGCGGCCGGCTTGGTCGCGGCTTTCGCGTGTTTCGAGGTTTTTGCAGATGCAGCAGGCGTAGCGGCAAAAGTGCTCACCGGGGCGCCAAGCGCGGCCGCGAGGACCATGGAGGCGGCCACCGACAACGCGGTGCTGCGCGCCGCGCCGTGGATCACTTTCAGCGACGAAAACATGTCGGTTTTCATGGGTGTTCTATAAGGAGCGGCGAGAGATTTCCGCAAGTGTAGTAAAACAACGAAAATTTAGCAATTTGAAGCACTTATGGGCGCTCCTTAAACCGGCTTGTAAGCTCCGATCGCAAAAATACAAATAAGTGCCGCGCCTCGATCGAAAAAAACGATCGGACGCAGGGCCCCGCCATCGCCGTTCCGCTCAAAAAGGGCGTGATCCTTCAAGCATAACGGCAATTTCGAGACAACCTTGATGAGGGGAAACACGAGCGCCGCGAAACCACCGCCGCAACGCCTCGCGCGACGCTCTGAGTGCGAGGCGCCTGCGCGGTGTTAAATATCCGCTGCAAATCGAAGGACGCGCATTCGACCAGCATCAAGGATTAACGTTCCGTGACACTTTATGGTTTACATCGATTCGCTTGCGCGCCGATTTTTTGTTAAATGACAACTCTGCGCCCCTCCTGCTTTGCAGCGCACAATAAGCGCGTGAAGCCAGGCGTTTTTCGGAACTAACTACCGAAAAATCGCCGCACCAGCTCAGTGCAACGGTCAATTCGACCGCGTCACGCGCTTGTCATGCGCGACGCATAAGCTATTGTTTTCTAAGTGGTTTCTTAAAATTGTGCGATGCACAAAAACTACTTGACATTCGATGGCGGCATCTTAAAATAGAACCCATTGCTGCGATGCACAATTCATCGCGGTCCGGGCAGACGATCTTTGCGTCTCGCCACCACCCAATGCGGTCTGCAAAGATGGACCGCGATCCAGGAGCGTAAACCATGACTCTGCTGACCCCCGAGCAATTCGCTGCAGCCCAGAAAGCTAATTTCGAAACGCTGTTCGGCCTGACGACCAAGGCATTCGAAGGCGTCGAAAAGCTGGTTGAACTGAACCTGCAAGTCGTGAAATCGACGCTCGCGGAAAGCCAGGAAAATGCCCAGCGCGCATTGTCCGTCAAAGACGCGCAAGAACTGCTGGCACTCCAAGCAAGCCTCGCACAGCCGGTCGCTGAAAAGGCGCTGTCGTATGGCCGTCACGTGTACGAAATCGTCTCCGCAACGCAAGGGGAGTTCGCCCGCGTAGCCGAAGCGCAATTCGAAGAGCAGAACCGCAAGGTTCAGTCGCTGGTCGAAAACGTTGCGCGGAATGCCCCGGCTGGTTCGGAAACCGCGGTCGCCGTGATCAAGTCGGCCATCACCGCCGCCAACACCACGTACGAAACGGTTCACAAGGCCACCAAGCAAGCTGTCGAAATCGCCGAAAGCAACTTCAACGCAGCCGCTACGGCCGCGTCGAAGGCAGCTTCGCAAGCCGCAGCGCAAGCATCGCGCTCGGCCAAGAAGCCGGTCTAACGTTCAGGCCTCGCTCTTCGGGCTTGCCCGGGAGCGTGACTTGAAGGCGTCATTTGCGCCGGCCCAGCTCACTGCTGCGCCGGCGCTTCTGCAAGCAACAGCGTCGTGCCGTTGCCGCTCACACGGTTTCAATTGGCCGAACGCTCCGATACGTTGACTGACGTATCGTTTGCCCGGCGAAGCGCCGGGATTTTTTTGCGCGGCGTCACCACCCCGCTGGGGTGCGATCCGGCAGCAAACATAACCCGCTCGCTGTGCAAATGAAAACGGCGCGCCCCGCAAAGGGCGCGCCGTTTTTTTTTGTCAGCGCGATCCGCACGAATGCGGATGTACTGTGCGCATTACTTCTTTTTCTGCGGCGGCAAGTCTGTACACACGCCTTCGTAGAGTTCGGCGGCCATACCGATCGATTCACCGAGCGTCGGATGCGGGTGAATCGTCTTGCCAATGTCGGTGGCATCCGCGCCCATTTCGATCGCGAGGCACACCTCGCTGATCAGGTCGCCTGCGTTCAGACCGACAATTCCGCCGCCGATCACACGATGCGTTTCCTCGTCGAACAGCAGCTTCGTGAAGCCCTCGTCGCGTCCGTTGGCAATCGCGCGGCCCGAAGCGGCCCACGGGAACACTGCCTTGCCGTACTTGACGCCTTCGGCCTTCAACTGGTCTTCCGTCTTGCCGGCCCATGCGACTTCCGGGTCGGTGTAAGCCACCGAAGGGATCTGCAGCGCGTCGAAGTACGCCTTCTCGCCATGAGCCGCTTCGGCAGCAACGTGGCCTTCGTGCACGGCTTTATGCGCCAGCATCGGCTGACCGACGATATCGCCGATCGCGAAGATGTGCGGCACGTTCGTGCGCATCTGCTTGTCCACGTCGATGAAACCGCGGTCCGTCACCGCCACGCCCGCCTTGTCCGCGCCGATCTTCTTGCCATTCGGCGAGCGGCCGACTGCCACCAGCACCAGGTCGTAGCGCTGGGCTTCGGCCGGGGCCTTCTCGCCTTCGAACGACACGTAGATGCCGTCGTCTTTGGCTTCTGCGGCGGTGGTTTTGGTCTTCAGCATGACGTTCGCAAAACGCTTGCTGTTGTACTTCTCCCAGACCTTGACGAGATCGCGGTCGGCGCCTGCCATCAGGCCGTCGAGCATTTCGACGACGTCGATCTTCGCGCCGAGCGTGGCGTACACCGTCGCCATTTCCAGGCCGATGATGCCGCCACCGATCACCAGCATCCGCTGCGGAATCTGGCGAAGCTCGAGCGCACCGGTCGAATCCACCACGCGCGGATCTTCCGGAATAAACGGCAGCTTCACCGCTTCCGAGCCCGCAGCGATGATCGCCTGCTTGAACTTCACGACCTTCTTGCCGCTTTCGGTCTGCACTTCCATGTGATTCGGATCGACAAAAGAGCCGGTCCCCGTCACGACTTCGACCTTGCGCATCTTGGCCATGCCAGCAAGACCGCCCGTCAACTTTTTGACGACGCCCGACTTGAAGTCGCGCAGTTTGTCCAGATCGATCTGCGGCTTTGCGAAGGTGATGCCATGTGCGCCGAGCGCTTCGGCTTCGTCGATCACGAGCGCGGTGTGCAGCAGCGCTTTGGACGGAATACAGCCGACGTTCAGACAAACGCCGCCAAGCGTTGCATAGCGCTCGACAAGCACCGTCTTCATGCCGAGGTCGGCCGACCGGAACGCGGCGGAATAGCCGCCAGGGCCCGAGCCGAGCACGAGCATGTCGCATTCGATGTCCGCGCTGCCGGAGAAGCTGCCGGCTTGCGGCGCGGGCGCGGCGGCTTGAGGCTTCGCCGCGTCGGCCTGAGGTTTCGCTTGAGCCGGCGCTTTCTCGGGTTCCTTGGCCGGAGCCTTAGGCGCATCTTTCGCGGGCGCCGCGTCCGCCGACGTTTCGACGAGCGCGATGATCGTGCCTTGCGAAACTTTGTCGCCGGCCTTGACGCGGACTTCCTTGACGGTACCGGCTGTGTCGCTCGGCACTTCAATGGAAGCCTTGTCGGACTCGAGCGTCATCAGCGCCTGTTCGTTCTCGATGACGTCGCCAGGTTTGATGTTGACTTCGATGACATCGACGTCTTTGAAGTCACCGATATCCGGCACTTTTACTTCGACGAGACTCATAGTGTCCCCTTCTCTTATTGACTGTGATGAACGAGGAATCTGCACCGTCAGGCAAAAACGCGCCATTCGTTTGGCTGCTCTTCTCTGGAATACCGGGAAAAGCAGGCGCCGCCCCGCACAGGGGCGACGCTAATGCACCGACGCGAAAGCAGGCTCTACAGGGAGACGCGGATCAAAGAAAAGATCAGCGCCCCGCGCAACATCACAATCAAAGAATCACACGCCGGAAATCGGCAAGAAGCGCCCCAAGATACGCATTGAAGCGCGCAGCTTCGGCCCCATCGATCACACGGTGGTCGTAAGACAGCGACAGCGGCAGCATCAGCTTAGGTACAAACTGCTTGCCGTCCCACACCGGCTTCATCGCGCCACGCGACAAGCCGAGAATCGCGACTTCGGGTGCATTGATGATCGGCGTGAAGTTCGTGCCGCCAATACCGCCCAGCGACGAGATCGAGAAGCATCCACCTTGCATCTGGTCCGGCTTCAGCTTGCCTTCGCGCGCCGCCTTCGACAGGTCGGTCATTTCCTTCGCGATTTCGACGAGACCCTTCTTGTCCGCGTCGCGAATCACCGGAACCACGAGACCGTTCGGCGTATCGGCGGCAAAACCCACGTGGTAGTACTGCTTGAACACGAGGTTGTCGCCGTCGAGGCTCGCGTTGAACGTCGGGAATTTCTTCAGGGCCGACACGACGGCCTTGATCACGAACGCCAGCATCGTGATTTTCACGCCGGCCTTTTCGTTTTCCTTGTTCAACTGCACGCGCAGCGCTTCCAGTTCGGTGATGTCCGCTTCGTCGTTGTTCGTGACGTGCGGAATCATGACCCAGTTGCGATGCAGGTTCGCACCGGAAATCTTCTTGATGCGCGAGAGCGGCTTCGGGTCGACCGGACCGAACTTCGTGAAGTCGATCTTCGGCCACGGCAGCAGATTCAACTCGCCGCCGCCGGCCGCCGCGGGCGCGGCTGCACCGGCCGGCGCTGCGCGCTGGCCCGTCATGACGCCCTTGATGAACGCGGTCACGTCAGCTTGCGTGATGCGGCCTTTCGGACCCGTGCCCTGCACCTGCGTCACATCCACACCGAGTTCGCGTGCGAACTTGCGCACCGACGGCGAAGCGTGGCTCGGATGCCGTGCGCCACCCTCGCCGGCCGGAATCACCGGCGCTTGCGCGAGTGCGGACGGCGAAGCCGGAGCGGGCGACGGCGTAACCGGCGCGTCCGACGGCTTTTCGGTTTGCTGCTTCGGTGCTGCTGCGGGTGCCGGAGCGGGTGCCGCGGCGGCGCCTTCGGCTTCCACCACGACGATGATCGAGCCTTCAGAGACGGTATCGCCGACCTTGACCTTCACTTCCTTGACGACGCCGGCGGCCGAGCTGGGCACGTCCATCGTCGCCTTGTCGGATTCGAGCGTGACGAGCGACTGCTCTTTCTCGACGCGATCGCCGACCTTCACCGCGACTTCGATCACGGGAATGTCTTTGTAGTCGCCGATATCGGGCACCTTGACATCCTGCAAGCCACCGCCGGTTGCAGCGGGAGCGGCGGCCGGTGCAGGTGCGGGCGCGGGCGCAGCAGCAGCAGCGGGCGCCGGAGCAGCCGCGCCACCTTCGGCGCCGTCCAGCACGACGATCAGCGAACCTTCCGATACGTTGTCGCCGACCTTGACCTTCACTTCCTTGACGACGCCGGCGGCCGAACTCGGCACGTCCATGGTCGCCTTGTCGGACTCCAGCGTGACGAGCGATTGCTCTTTTTCGACGGTGTCACCCGCCTTGACCAGCACCTCGATCACAGGAATGTCCTTGTAATCGCCGATGTCCGGCACCTTGACTTCGATCGCTTGACTCATTGTTAGTGTCTCCTGGGCCGCGCACGCACCTGCTCCTGACGATCAGGAACAGGCGCGCGCGCCGTGGCACACGGGGAATGATGCCTTAGACGGTCATCGGGTTGGGTTTGGCGGGATCAAGGTTGTACTTCTTGAGCGCCTCGGCGACGACCTTACGTTCGATCGTGCCCTCGTCTGCCAGTGCGTTCAACGCGGCCACCGTGACCCAGTAGCGGTCGACTTCGAAGAAGTGGCGCAGCTTTTCGCGCGTGTCCGAACGGCCGTAACCGTCCGTGCCCAGCACGACGAAACGTTGCGGCACGAATGCGCGAATCTGCTCGGTCAGCGCGCGCACATAGTCGGTGGAGGCAATCACCGGGCCAGGCGCGTCCTTCAGGAGCTTCTCGACGTGCGAGACTTTCTTCTCTTCGGTCGGATGCAGCAGGTTCCAGCGCTGCACTTCGTGACCCTCGCGCGCGAGTTCGGTGAAGCTCGGCACGCTCCACAGATCGGCGGCGACGCCCCAGTCGTTCTTCAGCAGGTCGGCGGCGGCGATCACTTCGTTGAAGATCGTGCCCGCGCCCATCAGCTGCACGCGCGGCGCCTTGCTGTCCGCTTCGGCCTTGCGGAACGCGTACATGCCCTTGATGATGTCGGCCGCTACGCTCTCGCCCTGCGGGATCGCCGGGTGCTCGTAGTTCTCGTTCATCACCGTGATGTAGTAGTACACGTCTTCCTGATCAGCGACCATGCGGCGCAGGCCGTCCTGCATGATGACCGCAAGTTCGTAACCGAACGTCGGGTCGTAGCTGATGCAGTTCGGCACCGAAGCGGCCCACAGCAGCGAGTGGCCGTCTTCGTGTTGCAGGCCTTCGCCGTTCAGCGTCGTGCGGCCCGCGGTTCCGCCCAGCAGGAAGCCGCGCGAGCGCATGTCGCCCGCGGCCCATGCGAGATCGCCGATGCGCTGGAACCCGAACATCGAATAGAAGATGTAGAACGGGATCATGATCTCGCCGTGCGTCGAGTACGACGTCGCGGCTGCGATCCAGTCCGACATGCCGCCGGCTTCGTTGATGCCTTCCTGCAGGATCTGACCGGTTTCCGACTCGCGGTAGAACATCAGCTGGTCGGAATCTTCCGGAATGTACTTCTGGCCGTCCTGATTCCAGATACCGATCTGACGGAACAGGCCTTCCATACCGAACGTACGCGACTCGTCGGGCACGATCGGCACGATGCGTTTGCCGAGCGCCTTGTCCTTCAGCAGGATGTTGAGAATGCGCACGAACGCCATCGTCGTGGAAATTTCGCGGCCTTCGCCCGTGCCCTTCAGCAGCGGCTCGAATGCCGACAGGTCCGGCACCGGCAGCGACTCGGCCTTCTGACGACGCGCCGGCAGATAACCGCCAAGTTCCTGGCGGCGAGCACGCATGTACTCGAGTTCCTTCGAACCTTCTTCGAACTTGAGGTACGGAACGTTGACCAGGTCTTCGTCGGCGATCGGCAGACGGAACTGGTCGCGGAATTTCTTGAGCTGCTCCACCTGCATTTTCTTCTGCTGGTGGGTGATGTTCATGGCCTGGCCGGCTTCGCCCATGCCGTAGCCCTTGATCGTCTTCGCAAGGATGACGGTCGGCTGGCCTTTGGCCTGAGTGGCTTCGGAAAACGCCGCGTAGATCTTGTGCGGGTCGTGGCCGCCGCGGTTCAGATTCCACACGTCTTCGTCCGACCAGTCGGCGACCAGCGCCTTCAGTTCCGGCGTATTGAAGAAGTGCTCGCGGACGAACGCGCCCGACTCCGACTTGTACGTCTGATATTCGCCGTCCACGACTTCCATCATGCGGCGCATCAGCGCGCCCGACTTGTCACGCTGGAACAGTGCGTCCCAACGGCTGCCCCACACGACCTTGATGACGTTCCAGCCCGCGCCGCGGAATTCGCTTTCCAGTTCCTGGATGATCTTGCCGTTACCGCGCACCGGACCGTCGAGGCGCTGCAGGTTGCAGTTGATCACGAACACGAGGTTGTCGAGCCGTTCGCGGCCGGCCATGCCGATCGCGCCGAGCGATTCCGGTTCGTCCGTTTCGCCGTCGCCGAGGAATGCCCACACCTTGCGGCCTTCGGTTTTTGCGATGCCGCGCGCCTGCATGTACTTCATGAAGCGCGCCTGGTAGATCGCCATGATCGGGCCAAGGCCCATCGAAACGGTCGGGAATTGCCAGAAATCCGGCATTAGCCACGGGTGCGGATACGACGAGATACCCTCGCCGCCCACTTCCTGGCGGAAGTTGTCGAGCTGCTGTTCGGTCAGACGGCCGAGCAGGAACGCGCGCGAGTACACACCCGGCGACGAGTGGCCCTGCACGAACACGAGATCGCCGCCGTGTTCGGGGGACGGCGCGTGCCAGAAGTGATTGAAGCCGACGTCATACAGCGTGGCCGCCGACGCGAACGACGCGATGTGGCCGCCGACATTGGTGTCCTTGCCGGCGCGCAGCACCATGGCAATGGCGTTCCAGCGCGTGTACGAACGGATGCGGTGTTCGATGTCCTGGTCGCCGGGAATCTTCGCCTGACGCGTGACCGGAATCGTGTTGATGTACGGGGTGTTGGCGGAGAACGGCAGATGTTCGCCATGCACGCGGGCAAACTCGATCTGCTTCTCGATCAGGTAGTGGGCACGATCGGGGCCAACAGCAGAAATCACGCCATCCAGCGCTTCGAGCCATTCGCCGGTTTCCTGGGGATCGTCGTCTTTCTCAGCGGCGACATATTTCATGACTTCGTCGGGTACAGCGGACATGCTCGTCTCCTGGATATAGAGGAACGCTCTTTGGACAGACGACGCGGACGAAGCACGGCCGCGGCAGCTTCGGCCGATTGTAATAAGGGTCCCGACGTCCACGCAACAAAATTTTCGAATTACGAGATCGGTTCTCATAATGCGGAAAATTGTTGCGGCGCAACCTGATTTGACTGCCTTTCGACGGATACGCGAGCTAGTGTGCGCCGATTAACGGCACTTTCCGTGATTTTTTGCGCCATTTGGGAGGTACGCGCTGCGCTACAATGCCACGCATGTTGACCGAACGGCTTTTCGCTCGCTCGGCGCGCACCGCCGGTTCGCCGACGGATTCGACGCCGTCCTCCCGCTGGCACCATGGACCATGGTGGTCGAATTCCTATTTGCTGACGCCGCTCCTGTCGATCCTGGTTTTCCTGGTCGTCATGAGCCTGATTCTGTGGAGCCTGAACCGGCGCGAGCAGCAGCAACAGGAAGACACGCTCTACCGTAACGTTGCATGGGCCCAGCAGCAGATCCGCCTGTCCATGACGGGCGCGCAAGAACAGATCCAGGCTCTCGCGCGCGACCTGGTGGCGGGCCATGCCGATCCGCAGTCGTTCCAGGTGTCCACCACGGACATCATGCAGGGGCATCCCGAAATCCTCTACATGAACTGGTACACGAGCCAGCAGCAGCCGCGCTGGCCCAGCACGGCACTGCCGGTATTCGGCCAGCGGCTCGCGAAGCCCAACGACACCCAGATGGACGAGGCAGTGAAAGCGGCCTTTACCGAGGCGCGCAGCACGCGCCGCCAGGTCTACTCGCCGCTCATCTACGACGACCTCGGCAACGGCTACATCACGTTGCAAACACCGGTCTATCGCGACCGCGAATTTCTCGGCTCGATTGCCGCCGTGTTTTCGGTCGAAGGCATTCTGAAGCACGACATCCCGCCCGAGCTGTCGGCCAAGTACAAGATTTCGATCATCGACGCGAACAACCGCGAGCTGACCACCACGTCCACGCGCCCGCGCCTGCCGCGCGACATGTTCTACGACTTGCCGCTCGACCCGCCGGGCCAGGGCGTCTCGGTGCGCGTCTATGCGTTCCCGCAAATGACCAATTTCACCAACAACACACTCGTGTGGCTGGTGGCGGGTCTGTCGTGTTTCGTGCTGTGGAGTCTGTGGAGTCTGTGGAAACACACGCGGCAACGTTTCGAGGCGCAACAGGCGCTTTACGCCGAAGCGTTTTTCCGTCGTGCGATGGAAAATTCCGTGCTGATCGGCATGCGCGTACTCGACATGCATGGCCGCATCACACACGTGAATCCGGCGTTTTGCCGGATGACCGGCTGGGACGAAAGCGACCTCGTGGGCAAGACCGCGCCGTTCGCTTACTGGCCGCGCGACGCTTATCCGGAGATGCAGCGTCAACTCGACATGACGCTGCGCGGCAAGGCGCCCTCGTCGGGCTTCGAATTGCGCGTGCGCCGCAAAGACGGCTCGACTTTCCACGCGCGCCTCTACGTATCGCCGCTCATCGACAGTTCGGGCCGCCAGACCGGCTGGATGTCGTCGATGACCGACATCACCGAACCCAAGCGCGCGCGTGAAGAACTTGCCGCCGCACACGAGCGCTTCACGACCGTGCTGGAGAGCCTCGACGCCGCTGTCTCGGTGCTCGCCGCCGATGAAGCCGAACTGCTGTTCGCCAACCGCTACTACCGGCACCTGTTCGGGATCCGCCCGGACGGCCACCTGGAATTGGCGGGCGGCGGGTTCGATAGCGCACAGGCGTCCTCGGATTCGATCGATATGGTGGATACCTACGCCGGACTGCCCGCCGCCGCGTTGACGGAGAGCACGGCCGACGCGCAGGAAATCTATGTGCAAAGCATCCAGAAATGGTTTGAAGTGCGCCGCCAGTACATTCAATGGGTGGACGGCCACCTTGCGCAGATGCAGATCGCAACCGACATCACCACGCGCAAGCAGGCGCAGGAACTGTCGCGCCAGCAAGACGAAAAACTGCAGTTCACGAGCCGGCTGATGACCATGGGCGAAATGGCCTCGTCGCTCGCGCACGAACTGAATCAGCCGCTCGCCGCGATCAATAACTATTGCTCGGGAACCGTTGCACTGGTTAAATCCGGTCGGACGACGCCGGACAACCTGCTGCCCGTGCTCGAAAAGACTGCCCAGCAGGCGGTGCGCGCCGGCATGATCATCAAGCGGATTCGCGAGTTCGTGAAACGCAGCGAGCCCAAGCGTCAGGCTACGCGCGTGGCGGACATCGTCGCAGACGCGGTGGGCCTCGCGGAGATCGAGGTGCGCAAACGGCGCATTCGCATCGTCACCGACCTGCGCTCGCGTTTGCCCGTCATTTACGTCGACCCGGTGCTGATCGAGCAGGTGCTGGTCAATCTGCTCAAGAACGGCGCCGAGGCGATGGCCGAAGCGCGGCCCAATGCGGTCGATCCGGTGATCCGCGTGGTCGTGCGGCTGGAAGGCGGCTTTGTCTGCATCAGCGTCGTCGACCAGGGTCCGGGCGTCGACGAAGCAACAGCCGAGCGGCTGTTCGAACCGTTTTACAGCACCAAGTCCGACGGTATGGGCATGGGGCTGAACATTTGCCGTTCGATTATCGAATCGCACCGCGGCCGTCTGTGGGTGGTCAACAACGTCGAATCAGACGGCCACATCACGGGCGCCACGTTCCATTGCAGTCTGCCTATTGGAGAGCCCGACGGCCCGAGCAACGGCGGGTCAGAGGCGCCGACACCACAAACCGTTACGGGAGAGCTATGAACAGCCCAGTCACCACACAGGAAACTGTCTTTGTCGTCGACGACGACGAGGCCGTGCGAGATTCGCTGCGCTGGCTGCTGGAGGCGAACGGCTACCGCGTGCAGTGCTTTTTGAGCGCCGAGCAGTTCATCGACGCATGGCAGCCGCATCAGCATCCGGGCCAGATAGCCTGCCTGATTCTCGATGTGCGGATGTCCGGCATGAGCGGACTGGAACTGCAGGAGCGTCTGATCGCCGACAATGCGTCGCTGCCCATCATCTTCGTGACCGGTCATGGCGATGTGCCGATGGCAGTGTCCACGATGAAGAAAGGCGCGATGGATTTCATCGAAAAGCCGTTCGACGAAGCCGAGTTGCGCAAGCTTGTCGAGCGCATGCTCGACAAGGCGCGCAGCGAAAGCACGAGCGTGCAGCAGCAGCGCGCGGCCGCCGAGCGTCTCGGCAAGCTCACCGCCCGTGAACATCAGGTACTCGAGCGGATCATTGCCGGCCGCCTGAACAAGCAGATCGCCGACGACCTCGGCATCAGCATCAAGACGGTCGAAGCACACCGCGCGAACATCATGGAAAAGCTCAACGTCAACACGGTCGCCGACCTGTTGCGGCTCGCGCTGTCGAACAAGCCGCAGCAAGCGGCACAATAAGCACGGGCGGCGTGTTTCAGGCGCGCATTCTGGCGCGCTTCACGCAAACTGAGAGGCCGTCGCCCCCCGTCGGCCCCGGTGGCCCCGGTCGGTCCACACGGCGCCAAGCGGCCGGACTACCCAGTCCGGCCTTTTGTCGGTTCTTCCTCGCTACTTCTTCGTCAAGGCAAGCGCTCGCGTCGATGGGACGTCATCGGCATGACCGCACACGCCGGTATAATGATGGACTTTGCAGCGGCGCCTAGCTCCGATTGGCGTCACATGCTTTTCATGCGCCGACCCGTTCCCGCTGAAAAACGCCACGGTGCGCGGCACGCGTGCTGCTCCGCTTTCCATACTGCCCCTCTCGACCGACCATGACTGCCAAACTGATCGACGGCCTCGCCCTTTCCAAGACCCTGCGCGCCGACGTGGCCGCGCGCGCCGCCGCACTCACCGCCCGCGGCCATCAGCCGGGGCTTGCCGTCGTGCTGGTCGGCGACAATCCTGCAAGCGAAGTCTATGTGCGCAACAAGGTCAAGGCGTGCCACGACAACGGTCTCGGCTCATCGCTCGACCGCTATCCGGCCGATCTGCCGGAAGCCGAACTGCTCGAACGTATCGACGAACTGAACCGCGATCCGCGCATCCACGGCATTCTCGTGCAGCTTCCGCTGCCGCCGCATATCGATAGCCACAAGGTGATCGAGGCGATCGCACCCGAGAAAGACGTGGACGGTTTCCACGTCGCCAACGCCGGCGCATTGCTGACCGGCCAGCCGCTGTTCCGCCCGTGCACGCCGTATGGCGTGATGAAAATGTTTGCGGCTTACGACATTCCGCTTCAGGGCGCGAACGCGGTGGTGATAGGACGCTCGAACATTGTCGGCAAACCCATGGCGCTGTTGCTGCTCGAAGCGGGTGCCACTGTCACGATCTGTCACAGCAAGACGCGCGATCTGGCAGCTCACACGCGCAACGCCGACATCGTGGTGGCCGCCACCGGCCTGCGCAACATTCTCACCGCCGACATGGTGAAGCCGGGCGCGGCCGTGATCGACGTCGGCATGAATCGCGACGAAGCCGGCAAGCTATGCGGCGACGTGGATTTTGCAGGCGTGAAGGAAGTGGCCGGCTACATCACGCCGGTGCCGGGCGGCGTCGGCCCGATGACAATTACGATGTTGCTCGTCAACACGATCGAAGCCGCGGAACGTGAGGCCGCGCGGCACGCTTGAGGTAAAAAAGAAAGCGCTGAGCGTTGCCCTGCCCCGCGCTTTCAACTCGCTTCGTACCCTACTCGGAGGTCGACTCCGTATCAATTTGAGCCGACCTCCCGCTTCGCTACCTGCCTCGCTTTAAGACTCACTTACTGCCTCACCTCAAGACCACCCTCGCGTCGCTTCCAGCCGACGTCTCGTCATCTCCTCGCACTGCTCCCCGCCCCGCTCATCTCGCACGTCTATCTCACACGCACACACATTCATCACACGCTCTAGCGCGCGGCCTGCTCGCTCACCGGCACGCCGTCGGGACGCGGCGCCCGCCGGCGCGCGAGGCGCCCACGGCACCACATCAACACCGGCCGCTCGACGCAGTGCCACGACAAAGCCGCGCATAGCAGGATAAACGGCGCGGCGATCAGCGCCGCCGTCACATGGCTCAACTGCGGGGCGATATTCGCGACGCATTGCTGCACCATGAAGCCATACAGATAGATTCCGTACGAGTAGTCATGGCGCGGCACGAACCGCCGCAACAGCGGCGTCGTCCCGATCCACAGTACGCCGTACACAAAAGCCAGATAGAACAGCGGCTGCGCGCCGGCCGTGTCGCGGAACACGAGGAACACCATGGTGAAGGCGAGCGCTGTCAGACCGTCGATACTGATCCGCTCGCGCAAGCCATACAGCAGCATGCCAAGCATGAAGAACGGCTCCGGCCAGAACGAATAGCCGCCGGGCGTCTCGGTGAAGTCGCGCAGGCCAATCTGTACGAGCGGCAGCGAATGCGGCGTCAGATGCGGCGGCAAATGCACGCGCAGCACGAAAGCGGCAATGCCGAGCGCCGCCGCGAGCGCGGCGCCGCGCGCGCTCGACAGCAACCCGAGCAAGCCGCTTGCGAGCACGATCAGGTAGCAGCGCACTTCGAGCGGCAGCGTCCACAACGGGCCGCACACATCGACGGGAAAGCGGTTGTGTTCGAACACGCCCGGCAGCGCCCAACCGGTTTTCATCACGATGGTCGAGAAGTTGTCCAGATTCGCCCACGTCATGCCCGAACTGAAGTACTCACGCAGCGGCAGGGTCGTGAAAAGCGGTCCGACGATGAAGACCGTAACGAGCGATCCAAGCGCGACAGCTGGCCACAGCCGGGCAATCCGCAGGACGGCGAAGCGCGGCACCGAGCGTTGCCGGTCGAAGCTGGCGGTCACCAGCATGCCGCTCAGCAAAAAAAACGCGTACACACCGAGCGCACCGAAACCGTCGAAACCCAGCGCGTTTTCGACCCAGTCGGTCGTGCCGTCAGGTGACTGCAGCAGATACGAATGGCCATACACCACGGCCACGGCGGCCAGCAGCCGCACGAGGTCGAAATTGTTGCCTTTGCGCGATAAAGCGTGCGAAAGCGGGGTCATCGGTACCTCTCCTGCTGAAAAGCGTCGCAACGCAATAGACACGTCAGAATGCGGCGCGGCACCATTTAGCACCGTTCGTTTTCGCACAAAAGCGCTACGGGCGGCCACATCTGCTAATTTGTGTGCCGGCGATTGGAATCGGCGCACCCCGCCCCAATAATGCTGATGTGCGGTGTAATAACCGCCATGAGCCGCCACGAGCCGCCGCAGCGCGCAAGCGGCTCAAGCACTGATTAAAGTACCGATTACCCGTTCACCCGCGTCAGACAGGAAGCCTCATGTCCACTACCGTCTCGAATCACGACAATCCGCTCCTCGATTTCTCCGACCTGCCGCGCTTTGGCGACATCCGCCCCGAACATGTCACGCCCGCACTCGACGTGCTGCTCGCCGATGCGGCCGCCGCCGTCGAGCGCGCAGCGCAGCCGATCACGCCCGCTTCGTGGGCCGATGTCGTCGAGCCCGTCGAGCGTGCGACCGAACCGCTGTCGCGCGCCTGGAGCGTCGTGGGCCATCTGAACGCCGTCGCCGACACGCCCGAGTTGCGCGCCGTATATGGCGAAAATCTGCCGCGCGTGACCGAGTTCTGGTCGAGCGTCGGTCAGAATCTCGCGCTCTACGAGAAGTACAAGACGCTGAACGCGAGCGATGAATTCGCCTCGCTGACGAGCGAACGCAAGAAAATTCTTGGCAACGCGCTGCGCGACTTCCGTTTGTCCGGAGCGGAATTGCCTGAAGACCAGAAGCCGCATTTCGCCGAGTTGCAGGAACGTCAGGCAGCGTTGTCGAAAGCGTTTTCGGACCACGTGCTCGATGCGACCAACGCCTACGCGTATTTCGTCGAAGCCGGCAACGAGGCGGAACTGGCCGGCCTGCCGGAAGACGTGATCGAGGCCGCGAAGGAAGCAGCCGAGCGCGAAGGCAAGACCGGTTATAAGTTCACGCTGCACTTCCCGTCGTACTTCCCGGTGATGCAGTACTCGGAAAACCGTCCGATGCGCGAAGCGATGTACCGCGCGTATGTGACACGCGCATCCGAACTGGGCCCGCAATACGGCAAGGGCAAGCCGGAATGGGACAACACGTCGGTGCTCGCCGAGCAGTTGAAGCTGCGTGCCGAAGAAGCGCATATGCTCGGCTACAAGAATTTCGCCGAGGTGTCGCTCGCGCCCAAAATGGCCGAATCGCCGGAACAGGTCATGGCTTTTCTCGAAGACCTCGCCACGCGCGCGCGCCCGCATGCAGAACAGGACTGGAAGGAGTTGCGCGAATTCGCTTCAAGCGAACTCGGCTTGAGCGATCTGCAACCGTGGGACATGACGTTCGCCGCCGAACGTCTGCGTCAGAAGCGCTATTCGTTCTCGGAGAACGAGGTCAAACAGTATTTCCCTGAAGACGCCGTGTTCAAAGGCCTGTTCAAGGTGACGGAAACGCTCTTCGGCGTGCGCATCCGCCGCGACGAAGCAGCCGTCTGGCATCCGGACGTGCGCTTTTTCCGCGTCGAGAACCAGGACGGCGGCCTCGTCGCGCAGTTCTATCTCGACCTGTATGCGCGCGAAGGCAAACGCGGCGGCGCCTGGATGGACGACGCACGCGGACGTCACAAGCATACGCATGGCGGCGTGCAAACGCCGGTTGCTTATCTGACCTGCAACTTCTCTGCGCCGGTCGGCGGCAAGCCGGCCTGCTTCACGCACGACGAAGTCATCACGCTTTTCCACGAATTTGGGCATGGCCTGCATCACATGCTCACGCGTGTGGACGAGCTCGGCGTTTCGGGCATCAACGGCGTGGAATGGGACGCGGTCGAACTGCCGTCGCAATTCATGGAAAACTTCTGCTGGGAGTGGGATGTGCTCTCGGACATGACTTCGCACGTCGAAACCGCGCAGCCGCTGCCGCGTGAACTGTTCGACAAGATGCTGGCCGCGAAGAATTTCCAGAGCGGTCTCGGCACGTTGCGCCAGATCGTGTTTTCCATGTTCGACATGCAGTTGCATACCGGCTTCGACGCAGCGGGCACGAAGAACGCGACCGAACTTGCAAGCGAGATCAACGAGCGCTTCCATGTCGTGCCGCAGGCGCCGTTCTCGCGTTGGCCGAACACGTTCAGCCATATTTTTGCCGGCGGTTATGCGGCCGGCTACTACAGCTACAAGTGGGCTGAAGTGTTGTCCGCCGACGCCTACGCGGCATTCGAGGAAGCGGCGCAGGCCGCGAGCGGCAGCGTGCTCGACCAGACAACCGGCATGCGTTACCGCAAGGAGATTCTCGAGGTGGGCGGCAGCCGTCCGGCGATGGAATCGTTCAAGGCGTTCCGCGGACGTGAGCCGAACATCGACGCCTTGTTGCGACACAACGGCATGACGCCCGCCACGGCGAATTGAAACGCCGCACGCTGCGCGGAGGAAACCCTCGGCGTATCGATCAGTGCCGATGTAAAGAAGCCGGTGTTCCGCATGAGCGGACACCGGCTTTTCTTTAGCTGAAACCTGCCGCGCTCAACCGCGATGCAGCTTGAAATCCACCTCTGCAGGACGCCCTTCGAGGGACAGCGCCGCGCGCGCAGCCGGCGCACGGCTCACCACCTTGCCGCGGCTTATCACCGCCAGTCGCGCCGCGCGCAAACGGATCGCTTCAACCGGATCGCGCGCGTCGAGCAGCACGAGATTGGCCGCGCAGCCCGGCGCAACGCCATAGCCTTCCAGACCGAGAATGCGCGCTGCGTTTACCGTGACCGCGTCGAAACACGCGTGCATGCCTTCGACGCCCGTCATCTGCGCGACGTGCAAGCCCATGTGCGCGACTTCGAGCATGTCGCCCGAGCCCAGGCTGTACCACGGATCCATCACGCAATCGTGGCCGAAGGCGACGTTGATACCCGCCGCCATCATCTCCGGCACGCGCGTCATGCCGCGCCGCTTGGGATACGTGTCGCTGCGTCCCTGTAACGTGATGTTGATGAGCGGATTCGCGATGGCCGCCACGCCCGATTCGCGCATGAGCGGCAAGAGCTTGCTCACATAGTAGTTGTCCATTGAATGCATCGACGTCAGATGCGAACCGGTGACGCGCCCATGCAAGCCGAGACGCTGCGTCTCGGCCGCGAGCGTTTCGATGTGGCGCGACATGGGGTCGTCCGATTCATCGCAATGCATGTCCACGCGCAGCCCCTGCTCCGCCGCATACTCGCACAGCATGCGCACCGACTGCGCGCCGTCGGCCATGGTGCGCTCGAAATGCGGAATGCCGCCGACCACGTCGACGCCCATTGCGATCGACCGCTTCAGGTTCTCAAAGGCGCCTGGGCTGCGCAGCACGCCGTCCTGCGGAAACGCCACCAGTTGCAGGTCGAGATATGGCGCGACGCGGCGCTTCACTTCGACGAGCGCCTCGACAGCGAGAAGACGTGGATCGCACACATCGACGTGACTTCGGATTGCAAGCAGCCCGCGGGCGACTGCCCAGTCGCAGTACTGCATCGCGCGTTCGATCAACGCGTCCTGCGTAAGTTGCGGCTTCAGTTCGCCCCACAACGCAATGCCTTCGAGAAGCGTGCCCGACGCGTTCACGCGCGGCAAACCATACGAGAGCGTCGCGTCCATATGGAAATGCGGATCGACGAACGGCGGCGTGACGAGCGAGCCGGCAGCGTCGATTTCCTCGCGCGCGGCGGCGGCGAGATTCGGTTCCACGGCAACAATGCGCCCCGCTTCAATGCCGATGTCGAACGGCTGCCCGGCTTGCGGCGCGATGCTTTTCGGCAGCATCGCGCGGCGGATGATCAGATCCATCTCTCCCTCCCTTTTCGTGTGTCCGTGCGCTGTGGCTCATGACGATTCTATCGGCGCCAGAAAGTATGCGCAGGTTGCATCCGGCGTCTATCTAGCGTTTTGCCTGGCGTTTTGTCCGCTTGCCGTACCGGCGAGTGCCGCGAAATCCGTACCGGCTGCGTGCACCGCGGCGCACCTATACTCAGCTCAGTCATCAAGACGCAATGATCGGGAGCAGGCAGATGAAGACGATAGGCGTAATTGGCGGAATGAGCTGGGAGTCGTCCGCCGAGTATTACAGGCTGCTAAACCGTCACGCGAAGGCGCGCCTGGGCGGTCATCACAACGCACGCAGCCTGATGCTGACCGTGGACTTCGCGCCGATCGAAGCAGACCAGCGCGCGGGCGACTGGGGCGCGCTCGGCGAGCGGATGGCCGACGCGGCGCGTCAACTGGAACGCGGCGGCGCCGAGCTGGTGATGCTCGCCACCAACACGATGCATCGCGTGTATGAATCGATCGAGCGGGCGATCAACGTACCGTTTCTGCATATCGCCGATCCGACCGGCGCAGCGTTGCGCGCGGCGGGCGTCGAGCGCGTCGGTTTGCTCGGCACGCGCTATACGATGGAGCAGACGTTTTACACAGGCCGCCTGCGCGAGCGCTATGGACTCGAGACTTTGGTGCCCGAAGAAGCCGAGCGCGCGGACATACACCGCATCATTTACGACGAGTTATGTCACGGCAACGTGAACAGCGAATCGCGTGCGGTGTATCAAAGCGTGATCGAATCGCTGGCTTCGCGCGGTGCGCAAGCGGTGATTCTCGGCTGCACCGAAATCACGTTGCTGATCAAGCCGGAAGATTCTGTTCTGCCCGTTTTCGATACCACGGCGTTGCATGCGCAAGCGGCGGTTGAGTGGGCGATTGGAGCGCAGTAGTGCCGGACGACGCTCGATTGCATTTCAACGCAATCGAGCGCCACAATTGCGGCGCTACAAGTTAAAAAGCCCGCTGGTTTGCGCCAGCGGGCTTTCAACAATGCTTGGTTGCGGGGACAGGATTTGAACCTGTGACCTTCGGGTTATGAGCCCGACGAGCTGCCAGACTGCTCCACCCCGCGTCAGAGAAAAAGGATTGTATAGAGATGTTCGCATTACGTCAAACGATCCCGCAACAATCGCATGATTCATTAGAGCGAAGCACGAACGAAAGCGCAGAAGGAGCATCTGTGGCTCACAGATCCAGCACAGTCGCGCCCTCGATCTTGCCGTCGATAATATCCGCGCCGTACTGGCTCGCGCTGCGTTTGGCCACGCCGAAATCGGAGAACGTTGCAGGCAGCACGAGACGAAACACGCGGCTCGCCTTCGACCCGCTGATTGCGCCGGGACGACACACGCGCACCGCGACGTCATAGCCTTCCGCGTGCCGCTTGTGACCGTCGAACTTGTCGAACGCCCGCGAGAAAACCAGCGGATGCACTTCGAAGTCCTTATAAAGATCAGGATAAAGTTGAGCCATGATGCCCTCCGCTGCACGCCAGTGCCTGAGTAAGTCAAACTGTGAGTGTGATCCCCACTATACGCCGCGCGGGTCGCGCGTCGGCTTTTTATTTTGGTTCGCTACGCGCGGTTCGAGCCACGCGAAAATCGTCTTGCCCCGTATGCGCTGGTAAGCTACGGCTCCTGCGCCATTCAGCTTGAGAATCTCCCGTGAAAATCGCCACCTGGAACGTCAACTCCCTCAAAGTCCGCCAACAGCATGTGATCGACTGGCTGGAAACCAGCGGCACCGACGTGCTGTGCCTTCAGGAACTGAAGCTGCCCGACGAGAAGTTCCCGCGCGCCGAACTCGAAGAGAAAGGCTACCGCAGCTGGTTCGCGGGCCAGAAGACGTACAACGGGGTCGGCATCCTCGTGCGCCAGGGTCTGAATGTGGACGAAAGCAGCATCGTGCGAAATATTCCCGGCTTTGAGGACTTGCAGCAGCGCGTGGTCGCGGCGACCGTCGAGGGCGTGCGGATCGTCTCTGCGTACTTCCCGAACGGCCAGGCGCCCGGCACCGACAAATTCGCGTACAAGCTCCGCTGGCTCGCCGCGCTGCACAACTGGATTGCAAGCGAAATGGCGCTGTATCCGAAGCTCGCGCTGCTCGGCGACTACAACATTGCACCCGACGACCGCGACGTGCACGATCCCAAGGCGTGGGAAGGTCAGAACCTAGTGTCGCCGGAAGAGCGCGCCGAGTTCGTGCGGCTGATCGAGCTGGGTCTCGTCGACGCGTTTCGTCAGTTCGAACAGCCCGAAAAAATCTATTCGTGGTGGGACTACCGGATGATGGCGTTTCGCCGCAACGCGGGCCTGCGCATCGACCACATCCTGCTTTCCAAGCCGCTCTCGGAAGCCTGCACGTCATGCGACGTGGACAAGGTGCCGCGCAAGTGGGACCAGCCGTCGGACCATGCACCGGTCGTCGCGCAGATCGGCTGACGAACACCGGCAAGATCCGGCCGGATTTAGCGACGCCTAACCCGGCTGCGAGACACAAAGGCTCTCACAAAGCCTCTCCCTAAGCCTCAAGCGGAAGCACTCAGCGTTCGCCATAGAAACTCGAAAACCATCGCATCATGCTCGGCCTGCTCCAGTTCATCGGAGCCGCCGTGTCCTCCGTCCGTGTTTTCGCAGTACCACACGTTGTCGACGCCGAGCGCCTGCATGCGCGCGGCCATCTTTCGCGCATGGCCGGGATGCACGCGATCGTCGGCGGTGGATGTCGTGAACAGGACCGGCGGATACTTCACGCCGGCCGACACGTTGTGATAAGGGGAGTACGCGGCGAGTGCGCGCGCGTCGTTGGGATCGTCGGGATCGCCGTATTCGTCGATCCATGACGCGCCTGCATGCAGCAGGTGATAGCGGCTCATGTCGAGCAGCGGCACTTCGCAGATCACCGCGCCAAAGAGTTCGGGGCGCTGGACCATGCACGCTGCCACCAGCAGGCCTCCGTTGCTGCCGCCCTGAATGCCGAGTTGCGCGGCGCTCGTCACGCCGTTCGCGACGAGCGTTTGCGCTACCGCAATGAAGTCGTCGAACGCACGCTGCCGTTCTTCGCCTTGCGCCGCCGTGTGCCAGCGAGTACCAAACTCGCCGCCGCCGCGAATGTGCGGGACCACGTACACGCCGCCACGCTCCAGCCAGCCGATGCCCTGCCCCGTCAGATAACTTGGCAGCAATGGAATCGCGAAGCCGCCGTAGCCGGTCAGCAGGCAGGGCCGCGACGATTGCGAGGCCGGCTGCTCTCCTGCCGGGTCGCTGCATTGCTGGTCCAGCGCGGTCCGCGGTCCGACCACCGTGTACGGTACCCGCGTGCCGTCAGCGGAGAGTGCATGCCCGTGCGTCACCATGAAGCGCGTCGCGTCGAACTGCGTCGGCCAGCGCTCGAGCAGTTCCCACTCGCTGAGATCGTCACGGGCAAGATCGGCGAGCCAGTACGCGGGAGGCTGCAGATAGTCGTCGGTATCGACGAACACCTCATCGTTCAGCGTCGACTCCACCGGCGAGACGTCGGCTTGCCCGTCCGGGTGCGATGGAAAGACGCGCCGCTTCCACTGCCATGTCTGATCGGCGGCCTGCGACGCGGTGAACAACAAGGTCTTGTTCTGCACGTCTTCGAGATACGAAACGATGAGCTGGTTGCGCGTATGCGTCCATTCGCACGCGGAGGTCTGCGCAGTCGGCATGAAGAGCGGCGTCACATCACGTTCGCCGCGCAGGAACGCGGCTTCGCGAATCGCCAGCAACGCGCCGCCTGGATAGACGGCGCCATTGCAGTGCCAGTCGAGGCGCGGTTCGAGCAACAGCCAGCCCTGCCAGCCGCTCACGGCCACGTGCGACGGCACATCATAAGGACGCCAGGCGTCGGCGGGAGCGTGAGCGCCATCGACGCCGCTCGCGTCGTCCGGGTAGTACGTGTGCGAATCGAAGAAATCGACGCTGCTCACCACCGTGTGCCGCTTTTCCACCGGATCGTAATGCCCTTCCACGCCGATATCGCTGAACGCACCCTTGAACACGACGGGTGCATCGGCGAGCGCCGTGCCGCGCGTCCAGCGCCGCACTTCGCGCGGATAGCCGGAGCGCGTCAGGCTCTTGCGACCATTGTCCCAACCCACGTAAAGCGTATTGCGGTCGATCCAGGATGCGGTGTGCTTGCCGGCCTTCGGGATCGCGAATCCGTCGTCGACAAAGCGCCGCCTGTCGATGTCGAACTCGCGAACCACCAGCGCGTCCGAGCCGCCCGGCGACATCGTGATCAGCGCGCGATCGCCGTCGGGATAGAGAATGTCGAACTCCGAGCACACCCACGGCGTTCCTTCTGCTTCGCCGAGTGCATCGAAGTCGATCAGATTCTCCCATTCGGGCTGGCCGCCGCGCCACGCGGCCCAGGTCGTGCGCCGCCAGATGCCTTTGGGATTGCGCTCGTCCTGCCACAGGTCGTACGCCCACTCTTTCCAACGGTCGGGAATCACCGGACGTTCGCGCGGCAAATAGGCATCGGCGAGACGTTGCCTGAGCGTCTCGAACGGCGCGCCGCTGCACCATGCGGCGCGCGTGCGGGCATTTTGCCTCTCGACCCACGCGAGCGCTTCAGGGTCGTCGAGCGCCTCGAGCCAGAGAAACGGATCGGGAGAAAGCGGCCAGGAAATGGAACCGGGAGAACTGGGAGAAACGGAAGAAGCAGAAGGCATCGTCGGCTGTCGAAGGAAAACAGCGTTGATTATGCCTTGCGACCACGGAAGCCCGCTTCAATGGCTTCCGCGACTCGCGATGCGGAGTTACCGGGCGCAACATCGCGCGATCGGCCAGGACGGGCGCCGTGCGCGCCCCACCCTGAGCCGCCGCGCCCCGGTCAGTGGGAATGAACGAGCGTCAAGGCTCGAGATTGAGTTCCTGAATCTTGCGCGTAATCGTATTGCGCCCGATGCCGAGACGCTCCGCCGCCTCAACCTTGCGCCCGCGCGTAAAGTCGAGCGCCTCGCGAATCACCGCAGCTTCGAAGCGGCGCGCGAGTTCGTCCATCACATCGGCCGAGTTCTCGCGCAAGAGGCGTGCGACTTCCGTGCGCAGGCCACCTTCCCACGCGCTGACGGGCGTGGCAACCGGCATGCTGCTAGCCGCCGCGGAATGCGTGACCGGATTCATGCCGTTGATCGGCGCAGTACCCGTCAGGCTTGCGTCCGACGTGCCGAGCGTGCCGCCGCCCCCGCCGGCAAGGTCGGTTGCACCGGCCTGCGCGGGACCGAGATCGGGCGGCAAGTCCTTGATCTCGATGGTCTGCGCGGGCGCCATCACTGTCAACCAGTTGGCCAGGTTTTCCAACTGCCGCACGTTGCCGGGAAACGGCAGCGACGCCAGATACGCGAGCGCCTCTTCCGACACCCGCTTGGACTCGACGCCAAGATCGCGCGCGCTTTTTTGCAGGAAGTGCCGCGTGAGCAAAGGAATGTCTTCGCTGCGCTCGCGCAATGCGGGCAAACGCAAGCGGATCACGTTGAGACGGTGATACAGATCCTCGCGGAACAAACCCTGACGCACACGCGATTCCAGATTCTGGTGCGTCGCCGCGATTACGCGCACATTGGCGCGCAGCGGGTTGTGTCCGCCGACGCGGTAGAACTGACCATCCGACAGCACGCGCAGAAGACGCGTCTGCAAATCGAACGGCATATCGCCGATTTCGTCCAGGAAGAGCGTGCCGTTCTCGGCCTGTTCGAAACGGCCCTGGCGCATTGCCTGCGCGCCGGTGAACGCGCCGCGCTCGTGGCCGAATAGTTCGGATTCCAACAGATCCTTTGGGATCGCGGCAGTGTTGAGCGCAATGAAGGGACCGTTCGCGCGTGGGCTATGTCGGTGCAGCGCACGCGCGACCAGTTCCTTTCCGGTGCCCGATTCGCCGGTAATGAGCACGGTTGCCGCGGAATGGGACAAACGTCCGATCGCGCGAAACATGTCCTGCATCGCCGGTGCCTGGCCGAGCATTTCCGGTGCATCGGCAACGCGCTCGTCCCACGTCTGTTCGCCGCGCATGCTCTCGTCCACGGCGCGGCGAATCAGCTCGACGGCCTTGTCGACGTCGAACGGCTTCGCGAGATATTCGAAGGCGCCGCCCTGGAATGCGGCCACCGCGCTGTCGAGATCCGAGAACGCCGTCATGATGATGACGGGCAAGCCCGGCACCTTGTCACGCACGGTTTGTAGCAGTTCGAGGCCGGAGCCTCCGGGCATCCTGATGTCCGACACCAGCACCTGCGGGCTGTCGTGATCGAGCGCCGCCGACGCCTCGCGAACATTCGCGAAGCTGCGAGTCGCGAAGTTTTCGCGAGCGAGGGCTTTTTCAAGCACCCAGCGAATCGATTGATCGTCGTCTACTATCCAGATCGGCTTCATATAGGTCTGTCAGAAGTCTTGAGATGCCTGCAGTGTGCAGATGCGGTGTTAGCAGTCGAGCGGCAGCAGAATCTGAAACTCGGTGTGGCCAGGCCGGCTTTCCACTTCGATCAAACCGTCGTGTTGTTGCACGAACGTCTGCGCGAGCGTCAGACCGAGACCGCTGCCATCCTCGCGCCCCGATACGAGCGGATAGAAGATGCGGTCACGGATTTCCTCGGGAATGCCGGGGCCGTTGTCGATGATATGCAAGTCCAGTGCCAGCTTACATAAGCGTTTCGACACCGTGATCTTGCGTGCGATGCGCGTGCGCAATTCGATGCGCGCGTCGCCTTGTGAAATGCGTTCGCGCAAAGCTTCGGCCGCGTTACGCACGATGTTCAGCAGCGCCTGGATCAATTGCTCCTTGTCGCCGCGCAGGTCCGGCACGCTCACGTCGTAATCGCGCTCGATGGTGAGGCCGCGCGGAAACTCCGCGAGAATCACCTGACGCACGCGCTCGCACACTTCGTGAATATTCACGTCGCCGACGATATGCGGATGACGGTGCGGCTCGAGCAACCGGTCGACGAGCGTCTGCAAGCGGTCCGATTCCTTGATGATGACCTGCGTGTACTCGCGCAACTCGTCGCGCTGACGCTCGCCCAATTCGAATTCGAGCAACTGCGCCGCGCCGCGAATGCCGCCGAGCGGATTCTTGATTTCGTGGGCGAGATTGCGGATCAGCTGTTTATTGACCGCCGTCAGGTCGTTGATGCGCTCCTCGCGGTCGGTGCGCAAATGCCGCTCGTTCTCGAACAGTTCGAGCAACACGTAGTCTTGCGCGCTTTCCAGGAAGCCGACGATCGCGTGCACATGCAGCGGCTCGTGACCGGGCCGCTCGAGCACGGCATCCAGATGCGTTGCGTGAAAGCGGTGCGCGGCGATCGAGGTGATGGTGGCGACCAGCTCGTCCGCGTTCGAGAAAATGTCTGGCCACGCCATCTGCGTCAGCTGCTTGCGCGAAAGCTCGAGCATCGACTCGGCCGACGGATTCGCAAACGCGACGCGCAGCGTGCGCTTCTCGAGTATCAGCACGACGGTGGGCAATGCCTCGAAGCCCTGCAGCAAACCGGAAGCGACGAGCTGCGCGTCATCCGACAACGTCTGCTCGTGCCCTTTGCGTGCCTTGATCAGATTTTTCAGAACCATCTTGCAGTCTGGCCGATAGGAGATGGTGGCAAATCACTGCGGCCGGTCCAACGAAAAAGGGACGGCGCCGCCGTCCCTTCGTGACCGATCGCGAGCGTCGGACAAAGCGCTTCGCCGTTCGAAGGGCGAAGCGCCATTGCCGCTTACAGCGAGTAGTACATTTCGAACTCGATCGGGTGCACCGACTGACGATAACGCTGCAGCTCGTTCGTCTTCAGTTCGATGTACGCATCGAGCATCGAATCCGTGAACACGCCACCGCGCGTCAGGAATTCGCGGTCGCCGTCCAGCGCGTCCAGAGCCTGATCGAGGCCGGCACACACGGTCGGGATCTTTGCATCCTCTTCCGGCGGCAGGTCGTACAGGTTCTTGTCGGCGGCTTCGCCCGGATGGATCTTGTTCTGCACGCCGTCCAGACCCGCCATCATCAGCGCGGAGAAGCACAGGTACGGATTCGCCATCGGATCGGGGAAGCGCGTTTCGATACGGCGGCCCTTCGGGTTCGACACGTGCGGAATACGGATCGACGCCGAACGGTTGCGAGCCGAGTAAGCCAGCTTAACCGGTGCTTCGAAGTGCGGCACGAGACGCTTGTACGAATTCGTCGACGGGTTCGTGATCGCGTTCAGCGCGCGAGCATGCTTGATGATGCCGCCGATGTAGAACAGCGCGAATTCCGACAGACCTGCGTAGCCGTTGCCTGCGAACAGGTTCTGGCCGTCCTTCCAGATCGACTGGTGAACGTGCATGCCCGAACCGTTATCGCCAACGATCGGCTTCGGCATGAACGTGGCCGTCTTGCCGTACGTGTGCGCGACGTTCTGGATGATGTACTTCATTTGCTGCAGCCAGTCGGCGCGTTGCACCAGCGTCGAGAACTTGGTGCCGATTTCGTTCTGGCCCTGGCCCGCGACTTCGTGGTGATGCACTTCGACCGGAATGCCGATCTGTTCGAGCAGCAGGCACATTTCCGAACGGATGTCCTGGAACGTGTCGACCGGAGCGACCGGGAAGTAGCCGCCCTTCGTGCCCGGACGGTGGCCGGTGTTGCCGCCTTCGAATTCCTTCGACGACGACCACGGCGCTTCTTCCGAGCCGATCTTGACGAAGCAGCCCGACTGATCCGTGTTCCACTGAACCGAGTCGAAAATGAAGAATTCCGGTTCCGGACCGAAGAAGGCCGTGTCGCCCAGGCCCGAGCTCTTCAGATAGGCTTCAGCGCGCTTGGCGAGTGAGCGCGGGTCGCGCTCGTAGCCCTTGCCGTCCGCCGGTTCGACGACGTCGCAGGTCAGCACGAGCGTGGACTCTTCGTAGAACGGGTCGATGAAGGCAGTGTTCGCGTCCGGGACCAGCAACATATCCGATGCTTCGATGCCCTTCCAACCGGCAATCGACGAACCGTCAAACGCATGGCCGCTTTCGAACTTGTCTTCATCGAATGCCGACACCGGCACCGAAACGTGTTGCTCTTTGCCGCGCGTGTCGGTGAAACGGAAGTCGACAAACTTGACGTCTTCGTCTTTGACGAGTTGAACGACGTCGGCCACGGATTTACTCATAACCTATCTCCTGATTAACGAATTCGGCGGATTTCAGCCGCCGCCCAATCTAGCTGACCCGTCCCGGCACGTCCACCCCTCAATGATGAAGAGTAAAAGTCGAAATTAGCCGCGGCAGATCGATCGGGACGATTAAAGCAGCAACTGTGCCATGTATACGCCAACAAGGCGCGAACGTACGAGGTGCGCGCGTTTCCGGGGAATCCGCGCACCGCATGACATGCGACCCTGAAATCTTGTCCGGGTGTTAAGCACCGTATTGGGGCAGTTTTCGTTGGACATTATGTGAGTCGGTTTATTTTGGTGCATTCGCAGAATGTTGCACCAAACATGGGCGCATATGTGCGTCACATGATGCCGCGGCCGATGCTGCGTTTGGACCCCGCGCCACGCCAGGAGGCCGCGATAGAATGGTCTTTTGGTCAAGGAGACTGACTCATGAGCACACTAGAACAGCTGTATTCACAAGCGGACAAACGCCGCACCGAAAACCAGTTGCCGTACGCTGGCGCGCTCTCGCCTGCCGAAGCGTTCGAACTGCTGCAGCTCGATCCGCGCACGCGTCTCGTGGATGTGCGCACGCGCGCGGAACTCGACTGGGTCGGCCGGCCAGTGATCGGCGACGGACAGTATGCGCATGTCGAATGGACGCGATATCCGGGCGCAGTGCCGAACCAGGAGTTCCTGCATCAGTTGAGCGACGTTGCGTCGCCGGATACGCCGGTGCTTTTTCTGTGCCGCAGCGCCGCGCGTTCGAAGCTCGCTGCGATCGCGGCCGCTCAGGCTGGCTTCACCAAGGCTTATGACCTGCTGGAAGGCTTCGAAGGCGACAAGGACGGCCAGGGGCACCGCAAGACCGTCTCGGGCTGGTGTTTTCGCGGGTTGCCGTGGATCGGCGCGTAAAGGGATTGCATGAGGGCGTGAGGCAATTGCAGACCGCCCAATGCGAATCCGCGCGGCAAGCGCGGTCGCAAATGCCAGCGCGCACAGGCGAAGCTCAGGCGCGGGGCTTCGCCGCTGCCGCCTCGTGCTCGACGATGTCACCGCCCAGCAGGTGCACGCCTTCTCGCAGCTTCACGAACGCCGCCGCAACCGCCTCCGGTTCGCCCTTCACGCCCAAGTCAATGTGATGACGCGCATAAACGCCCCCGCGCTCGGCGTCGCCGACACTCGGCAGACTGAACACGCGCACGCCGGGAAAATCGTGTTCGATCTTTTCCATTAGCGGCGTGACGCGCGACTCGGGTAGCTCGAACACCAGCAAGGACTTTTCCGCGTGCGGCATGGCGTGATGCAGATGCGCGTAGTGGGTGTCCAGCACCCATTCGATCATCGGCCAGGCCATGACTGGAAAGCCCGGCACGAAATAGTGCTCGCGGATCGAGAAGCCCGGAATCTTGTTGTAGCCGTTCGGAATAATTTCCGCCCCTTGCGGATACGTGCCCATATTCAGCCGATGAAGATTCTCGGGCGAATTCAGGTCGAGCGGCGTCGCTGCGGTCGCCGGGTACATGTCGCGAATGCGCTCCTGAATCAGCTTCTGCGCTTGCGGATGCAATTCCAGCGGCACGCCGAGCGCAGCCGCCGCGCATTGACGCGTATGGTCGTCCGGTGTCGCGCCGATACCGCCCGTCGAGAACACGATATCGCCGGAGGCGAAAGTGCGCCGCAGCGTCGCGGTAATGCGATGCGGGTCGTCGCCGATATACTCCGCCCAGCCAAGCGACAAGCCACGCGCGCCCAGCAGTTCGATGACTTTCGGCAAATGCTTGTCGACGCGCCTGCCCGACAGAATTTCATCGCCGATGATGATGACGCCAAATGCCATTGCCGCCTCTTTGGTTATGTCGCTTGTTGATCAATAAGGAACCGGCGCAGTCTGCCGCATGCCCCCTGCCTCGTCCGCGCGCATGCGTTGCAGTGCCCGCAAACAGTAGTAGCCGAACCACAGCGCCGAAAACACGAGAATGAATGCATAAATCCAGATGGTCACCGCGGTGATGACCGGAAATAACACGATCAGCCACACCGACGATGCCCACAACAGTGTCGGCAACGAACCCAGCAACCCACTTGCGACGCCGATCAGCAGCAGCGGCAAGCGGAAACGCCGAACCAGTGCACGCCGTTCGTCGCGCGTCGCGTGCAGAGCGAGCGCGTCGTAGGTCATCACGCGATAGGTCAGCCAGCCCCACAGCAGCGGCGGAATCAACGCGAAAAACGGCGGCACCAGCCACAGCGGCAGCGTGACGATCAGCAGCACGAGACATACCAGCGTCGTCCACAGCGCTTGGCCGAGGCTCCCATACCACGTTCCGCCGCGGCGCATTTCGAGGCTTGGGAACTGACGAGTCGACAGGAAGCGGATCACGGCTGGCATCGACAGCGTGGCGATCAGCAGCAATACCGTGACGACGATCAGCGGGATCGTCATGGCAATCACAAGGAACGGCGCGATGGCCGCGTGCAGTCCGGAAAAGCCAAGCGAGTCGAACAGATGGTAGAGCGTGACGGTGAACGACCAGCTTTCAAGCCAGCCGCGCGTCGCGCCGATCAGCGTCTGCCACGAGAACCAGAGGATCACGCCCCACCCGACTGTTGCCGCGAGAAACGGCAGGAAGGTCAGCCAGAGCATGCGCGGGTGGAGCGCGCTTGCGAGCGCGCGCCCGAACGAGCGCAACAGATCATTCATGCGAGCCAGTGCCGGTGAATGCAACGATGAAATGGAGGAAGCGGCGCGCGGTCACAGAGTGCGGACCGTGAGCGCGAACGTGGACAGCATAAACCACGTGACGCGCCGCCGGGGAAACCGGCGGCGCGCGGAGAAACGAACCCTCAGGCTCAGACTGCGGTCGCACCGCCCTGATTGCGCCGCCGTGCCGACAGACGCCGGCCGATGCGCGCGAAGGCGAGCCAGTGCTGCGCCCAGAAACCTTCGCCGTAGACGCGGCCCTGAAGTTGGTCGCTGATACCGGTCGGCTCCATCTCGCGGCTCCACGACACGCTCCGGAACAGCATGTCCCACCACGGAAACAGCACGCCGAAGTTGCAGCCGTATTTCAGACCTTCGTGACCGTAGCCAATCGCATGATGGCGCCGATGGAATGTCGGGCTGACCAGCAGGCGCTCTCCGAGCCAGCCGAAATACAGGCGAATGTTGGCGTGCTGGACGCTTTGCGCGAGGTTCGTGATGGCGACCAGCACGACGAATTGCGACGGCGGCACGCCGATCACGAGCGCGATCACCGCGAAGAACGACGCCTGCAGCAGATCGTCGAGCAGATGGTTGCGGTCGTCGGCCCACAGCGACATTTGCTGCTGGCTGTGATGCACCGCATGCAACTCCCACCAGACGCCAATACGGTGCTCCCAGCGGTGATACCAGTAACCCGCGAAATCGAGCACCAGAAGATACATGACAAAAGTGACGAGCGGCTGCGTAGTCACGCCGGGCCACAGATTGTCGAACTCGATATTCGAGACGTCATGCAGGCGCAGCCACGCCTGCACATGGTCGAAAAACGGCTGCAGCGCAAAAAAGAAGAACAGGTTGAGAATGCCCAGCTTGGCGATCCACGTGTAGATCACGTCGACGCGCACCGCCTTGCGGTTCTCCCATTGCTCGACCGGACGCAGCGCTTCCAGCGGCCGCAAGATCGCGTACATGGCCAGCACTTCGAGGACGCCCACGATCACCCAATACAGGCTGTCGTACGTGTCTTCGTCGTAGTCCATCAGATTGAAGTGGAACAGCAGCGGCTGCACCACGTCGACGTACAGCAACGTCTGCAACGCGGAGACGAAGCTGTCGAGAGAAGACGAAATCAGATGGAACATGGCGCTGGTCGGGTTACTTCGATCATTGCGGCTCGCTCAAAAGCGGCTTGGATAGCTGCATTATCACGCGCCATTCGGCGCCGTGACCGGCGCACGATTAAAGAAATAGATGCCATGCGGCGAACGGCCCACCGCAATGGTCTGAATCAGCTTGCGCGTGTTCAGGTCGATGACGCCGACGTGCTTCGCGAAGCGGAACGTTACCCACAGATACCGTTTGTCGGCGGAAAGTTCCATGTCGTCCGGACCGGGCAACAAACCGGTGATGTCGCCGACATTGGTGAGCGAATCTTCGTCGATAATGCTGATCGTGCTTGCCACCCGGTTGGACACCGCGACGTGCTTGCCGTCGGCGAGCGAGCGGAAGTTGTGCGCGCCGTTGCCCGTGTGAATGGTCTTCACGATCTTCTGCGTGTGCCAGTCGATCACGGCCACGTAGTCGGCGCCGGTCATGCCGACGAGCAGATACTTTTCGCCCGGCGTCATCCAGAGCCCTGCGGGGACCTTGCCGACCTTCATTTTCCACTTGACGGTTTGCGTAGCCAGATCGATCGCGGCGAGTTCGCCGGAGACCTGCAGCGTGACAAACACCGTTTTGCTGTCGTTCGTGAACGCCATGTGGCTCGGCATGACCGCGAGCGGCAGGCGCGACGCGAGCGTCATCTGGTTCTTCTGGCCGTCGTAGTGATAGATATCGAGCCGGTCGAGGCGCAAACCAGTGGTGACGAGCCACTTGCGATCAGGCGAAAAGCCGATCTGGTACGGGTCTTCAATGTTTTCGACCCAGCGCTGCACCTGCCCCGACTTGGGGTCCACGAACATCAGGTTGTTCGACACCGAGTTCGCCACGATCAGCGACGAATTGTCCGGCGTCGCCATCAGGTGGTGGGGTTCCTTGCCGGTCGGTACAGTGCCGACAACCTGGCGAGTCGTCTCGTCGATAAGGCTCAGCGTGGCTTCGGCGGAATTCAGCACGATCACGTTGTTGGCATGGGCCGCCGGAGAAAAAACGCCTGCGGCGGCTACGAGAGCCATGCCCGCGGCGAACGTGGCTGTCACGCCAGAAAGAAAAAATTTACGCATGAAAACTCACTTCGGAGAACGACCGTCATTGTAGAACGTTTGCCCGGGCGTGCGGTTGACGCAGATCGTGGTGTCGCTCGCGGAAAATGAAGGGCCGGATGGGACGCTTGCCGAACGCTTGAATCTGCTCCTGATGCGCCAGCGGTGCGAGAAACGTCAGTCTCATTTACTCGCGAAAGCGATAAGACAATTTCCGCCCCGCATTATCAGAGCTGAGAATAATCTGGACTATTCTATATTCCACCTCGCTTTACAACCAGATTAATCGATCGATTTAAGACCGCTGAATTTATTTCGCATATTTTCGGATTTCGCTTATTTCCGCCGTTCGCAGCGCGCCTCGACAATCTCGCGCGCTCATCGTCCAACCCTCAATCCCGTGGACGTTTCGAGTGTGACGCAGATAATCCGGGCGTGGGCAACCACACGAAAGCAACAGCCAGATAACGGCAGCGAGCAGGCTTGCGTTAATAGCCGATATTTTCTGCACGCGACCTGATTAATGGGCGATGACGCCCTCTCCGATTATTTCGTCCACTCCGGCCACGACACAACTGCGCGGAGTTTCAAGACAAGTGAACAAAATCCATCAATCAATCTGGTGCGAAGCGACAGCAACCTGGGTAGCGACGCCGGAAACGTCAAGGGCGAAGACCAAGCGCCGTTCTATGCGCACGAAGCTTGTCGTACTGGCGGTTGTCGCGGCGGCTGCGGCATTGGGCGGGGCGAACGCAATGGCGGCAGGCGTCAATTCCACGGCCGTGGGACCTTTGGCAGTCGCCGCTGGAGATAACTCCGTGGCGCTGGGACTGAACGCGACCGCATCGGGTACGAGTTCCGTTGCGGAAGGTGCGGGTGCCGCCGCGGCGGGAGACAACTCGATTGCAGTGGGCTCGGGGGCAACAGCCTCCGGGTTAAATGCGATCGCACAAGGGGCGGGTTCCAGTGCTTCGGCCGAAAGCTCAACAGCGTTGGGCATGGGTGCGCTTGCAGAAGGCTATCGGTCGATTGCAGCCGGAACTGGCGCCGTGGCGTCGGGCGCCGATTCGGTTGCAACGGGCACTGCAGCCATCGCCGCGGGTGCCCACGCGGTTGCCACGGGCGTGCAGGCAAGTGCAAACGGCATCGACTCGATCGCCGCCGGGTCGGGAGCGCTCGCAGACAAGGATGGCAGCGCCGCCTTAGGCAGTGGCGCAGCCGCGACCGGAACGCAGTCGACCGCCCTTGGCTACGGCGCGAAGTCCAGCGCGATCGGCAGTGTTGCGCTTGGCTATGCGGCCACGGCGTCGGGCATTAACGCGTTTGCCGGTGGACCCTCGGCTACTGCCTCAGGCGGGAACTCCACGGCGCTCGGCTATGCGGCCCTGGTCACGGGCTTGAACTCGGTCGCGATCGGTTACGGCGCCGCAGCCTCCACAGACAACAGCGTCGCGCTCGGCGCCCAATCAGCAACGGGCGCGGACCTCAGCAAGCCCGGATATGTACCCACTGGCGCCGATCCTGCGACCATTGCGGCTACGGTCGCAAAGGGCGAAGTATCGATCGGCTCTCAAGACAACGAGCGCCGCCTGACGCATGTCGCGGCTGGAGCGGACGCAACCGATGCTGTCAACGTCAGTCAGTTGCAAGCCGCTACCGCAAGCGCGTCGCGTTACTTCAAGGCAAACGGCAACGGCCTGAACGATGGCACCGACGACGCATCGGCGACCGGCGTCAATGCGGTCGCCATCGGCAGTTCGGCACTTGCCGCGGGCGATGCAAGCTTGGCCGTCGGCACGAGTTCGCAGGCGCAGGGCGGCTACAGTACCGCCGTTGGTGGCTTTGCTAGTGCCTCAGGCGACGGTTCGACTGCGCTCGGCTATCAGGCAAGCGCCGTCGCCGCCAATTCGGTCGCCCTAGGCTATCAGGCAAGCGCCGTCGCGGCGAACTCGGTCGCGCTCGGTCAAGGTTCCATCGCCGATCGCGCGGGAACGGTCTCGGTCGGCTCGGCCGGCAACGAACGCCAGATCACCAACGTCGCTGCTGGCACCGAGGCAACCGACGCCGTCAACCTGAGCCAGTTACAAACGGTCAGTGCGAACGCGGCGCGCTACTTCAAGGCAAACGGCCTGAACGACGGCACCGACGACGCATCGGCGACCGGGGCCAATGCGGTCGCCATCGGCAGCTCGGCACTTGCCGCCGGCGATGCAAGCTTTGCCGCCGGCACCAGTTCTCAGGCGCAGGGTGGCTACAGCACCGCCGTTGGAGGCCTTGCCAGTGCGTCAGGCGACGGCTCGACTGCCCTCGGCTATCAGGCAGGCGCGGCGGGGCTCAACTCCCTTGCCGTCGGCTATCAGGCGAGCGCAGCGGCTTCCAACTCCGTCGCGCTCGGCTATCAGGCAAGCGCCGTCGCCGCGAACTCCGCTGCGCTCGGCCAGGGTTCCATCGCCGATCGCGCAGGAACGGTCTCGGTCGGCTCGGCCGGTAACCAGCGGCAGATCACGAACGTCGCAGCCGGCACAGCCGATACCGACGCCGTCAACGTGGCACAGTTGAAAGCCGTTAGCGATCAGGGCGCCGCTAACGCCGCGAAGCTCGACGGTGCGGTGATGTACGACCAGGATGCCAATGGCAACGTCGACAAAAACAGCGTCACGCTCGGTGGCAATGCAGCCAGCGGCGGCACCACGATCCATAACGTCGCCGCAGGCGTCGACGCTTCCGATGCCGTCAACGTCGGTCAACTGAACGCAGCGATCACCGGCGCCGTCAACAACGCCGTGGTCAACGCAGCGAATCCGTTCTTCAGCGGCGAAGGCAATCGCGACACCGAAGGTGCCGTGTCGTCGGGCCTGCACTCGGTCGCAGGCGGCGCGAACGCGCAGGCCACCGGCGTGAACGCCAGCGCAATCGGCGCGAATTCCATCGCAAGCGGCAACAACGCGACTGCGCTCGGCGCGGCCTCTACTGCTAGCGGCACGAATTCCGTCGCGCTGGGCCAAGGCTCGGTCGCGGATCGCGCGAATACGGTATCCGTCGGCGCCGCGGGTCAGGAGCGCCAGATCGCCAATGTCGCAGCCGGCGTGCAAGGCACGGACGCAGTCAACGTCAATCAGTTGCAGCAGAGCGCGAGCGGCGCGGTCGGCGAGGCGCGCAACTATACCGACGACCAGATCCGCTCGGCCCGACGCGACTCGTACGGCGGCACCGCATCTGCTCTAGCCATGGTCGGCCTGCCGCAAGCTGTGCTGCCTGGTCACGGCATGGTCGCGATGGCCGGCGGCACCTATGGCGGCCAGTCAGCGCTTGCCATCGGCGTGTCGCAGTTGTCGGAGACGGGCAAATGGGTCTACAAGCTGCAAGGCAGCACGGACTCGCGCGGGCAGATCGGCGCATCGATCGGCGCGGGTATGCACTGGTAAGCGAGTGTTGCCGGGCTGGCGCGCTGGCGTCCAGTCCGGCAGCGCGCCGTGCATCGCGGCGCTAAAAAATATGGAGTCAGCAGGGCGGCGCAAGTCCGGCGCCGGACTGCACACGTTCGCGCGTGACACCCGTCCTCCATAAGGAACGGGTGTCACGCGCTTTTTTTGTTCAGCGCGGTTGAAGGGGCAAGCGCACGAAGCGCCTGGGGCGCTTGAACTGCTTGAAGAGTTTCGAGGCGTTCGAACCGTTCGAACCGTTGCAAGCCCAAGACCCGCAGCAAGGCACGTCTCTCGACAACCATCCAAACCGGCATGCGCAGCGGAGCCCAACGCCCGAGCCACCGCCACGCATTACGCCCCCCCCACGACTCACCGCTGCATCGAATCCCACACCTTGTAAAGCCGCTTGACCGACACAGGCATCGGCGTGCGCAACTCCTGGGCGAACAGCGAAACGCGCAGCTCTTCGAGCAACCAGCGGAACTCGGACAAACGTGCATCGGGCACGCCGCCACGCTGCGCGACCGCTCGCTGATAGTTCTGCAGCAGTGGCTGGAACTCCGCGAATTGCCGTGCGTCGCGCGCGGGATCAGCCTTCAATTTGTCGATCCGCAACGCGATACCCTTCAGATAACGCGGAAAATGCGTGAGCTGCGAATACGGGGTGTCTACCACGAATCGCTTGCCGATCAGAGCGTCGAGCTGATTCTGCATGTCCGCGTGCGCAGCCGTGAACGACTTCGCCTGCACCAGCTTCTTCAGTACCGACGCGTATTCGCCGAGAATCTGCCCAACCAGCCGAGCGATCTCCTGCGCCAGCAACGTCAGCCGGCTACGTCCTTCATCGCGGCGCGTGTGGAAACTGACGTCGTCGTCGGGCAGCGGGTCCTGCAGGCAGGCGCGATCGAGCGCGGTGTCGATCAGTTGATCGCGCAACTCCTCCTGTGTACCGCGCGTCATGAACTGCATCGCCATTTCGCGCAAGCCCGGCAGATTTTTCTCCAGATACTTGATCGGTTCCTTCAACTGCAAAGCGAATAGCCGACGCAGGCCCGCCCGATGAATACGCGCGGCCTCATCCGGCGAATCGAACACCTCGACGTCGCAATGCGTGCCGCGGTCCACGAGAGCCGGGTAGCCGAATAATGTCTGCCCGCCGCGACGGATTTCGAGCAATTCGGGCAGCTTTCCGAAATTCCACGTGGTGAGATTTTCGTACAGCGCCGTGCCGCCCGCGCTACCTTGCGACGGCGTCTGCGGCGCCGGCGCAGCCGCGCCCTTCCCTCGTTGGGCCTGACCACTGGACGCGGGCGCAGTCCGCGGCGCTCCAGCAACTCCTGCTCCGTCCGCCCGTGAACCGGCCGCGTCCGCCAACGCCGCGCCCGCCGCGCTCGATGCGATCTTCTGGAAGTGCTGCTGGGCCTGGCCGCCCAGTTCGGCCCGTAGCTGCGACAGATTGCGTCCCATCGCGAGTTGCCGCCCGTGTTCGTCCACGACCTTAAAGTTCATGAACAGATGCGGCGGCAACGTCTCAAGCTTGAAGTCCGACTGTTTCAGCATGAGTTGCTTCTGCTCGCGAATATCGGCGATCAGCGCTTCGAGCAAACCGCCAGCACCAAAACGCGGCGGCCCATGCCGGTCGACGAAACCGGCCGCATATTCCGGCAGCGGCACGCAGTGACGCCGAAGCTTCTGCGGCAGCGACTTGAGCAGCAGTTGGGTCTTCTCCTTCAGCATGCCGGGTACGAGCCATTCGCAGCGCCGCGCGTCGACCTGGTTAAGTGCATAGAGCGGCACGGCGAGCGTGACGCCGTCGCGCGGAGAACCCGGCTCGAAGTGATAGGTGAGCGCCATTTCGACGCCCGCCATCGTCATCCGTTTCGGGAACAGATCGGTCGTCACGCCGGCAGCTTGGTGCCGCATCAGGTCGTCGCGCGACAGATACAGCAGGCGCAGCTTGTCCTCGGGCTGACCGCTTTTCTTCAGTTCATCGCGATACCAGCGCTCGAACGACGCGCCGGTGTAAATCCCCTTCGGCAGCGCCTGATCGTAGAACGCGAAGATCAGTTCGTCGTCGACGAGCACATCCTGGCGGCGCGACTTGTGTTCCAGTTGTTCGATATCGGCAAGCAGCTTGCGGTTGTGCGCGAAAAATCCGAGCTTGGTGTCGAACTCACCTTCGACGAGCGCGCCGCGAATGAACAATTCTCGCGCCCGCGCAGGGTCCTGTTTGCCGAAGCTCACGCGCCGCCGGTGATAGATCGGCAGCCCGTACAAAACCGCGCGTTCGAAGGCCGACACCTGTGCCGCACGCTTCTCCCAATGCGGTTCTGACAGCGACTTCTTCAGCAAATGCGAGCCGATTTTTTCGATCCACTCTGGCTCGATCTTCGCAATGCAGCGCGCGTACAAACGGCTCGTCTCGACGAGTTCCGCCGCCATGACCCACTTGCCCGCTTTCTTGACGAGCGCGGAGCCCGGCCACAGATAGAACTTGATGCCGCGTGCGCCGAGGTAGTAGGGCTCGTCGTCAGCTTTCAGTCCGATGTTGCCCAGGAGACCGGTCAGCAGCGCGAGATGGATCTGCTCGAAAGTCGCTTCAGCTTCGTTCAGACGCCAGCCGTGTTCACGCACCACCGTCAGCAGTTGCGAATGCACGTCGCGCCATTCGCGCAGACGCAATTGCGACAGGAAATTCTTCCGGCATTCCTCGTGCAACTGCTTGTTCGATTTCTTGTGCGCGATCGCTTCTTCGAACCAGTTCCAGATTTTCAGCCACTGCAGGAATTCCGAGCGTTCGTCGGCAAACCGGCGATGCGCCTGGTCGGCCTGTTCCTGCGCCTCGATCGGCCGGTCACGTGGATCTTGCACCGACAACGCGCTCGCGATGATCAACACTTCCTTCAGCGATTGCTGATCGCGCGCGGCGAGAATCATCCGGCCGACGCGCGGGTCGAGCGGCAGACGCGCGAGTTCGCGGCCGAGCGGCGTCAGCTGATTGTCGTCGTCGACGGCGCCGAGTTCGTTCAGCAGCTGATAGCCGTCGGCGATCGCGCGGCCTGGCGGCGGTTCGATGAACGGGAACGTCTCGATCGCCGTCAGATGCAGCGACTTCATACGCAAAATGACCGACGCGAGCGACGAGCGCAGAATCTCCGGATCGGTGAAGCGCACGCGGCTCTGGTAATCGCTCTCGTCATACAGGCGAATGCAGATGCCGTCGGCCACCCGCCCGCAGCGCCCTGCCCGCTGATTCGCGGCGGCCTGCGAAATCGGCTCGACCTGCAGCTGCTCGACCTTGTTGCGATACGAATAGCGCTTCACGCGCGCAAGTCCCGTGTCGACCACGTAGCGAATGCCCGGCACCGTGAGCGACGTCTCCGCCACGTTCGTCGCGAGGACGATGCGACGTGCGTTGGAGGTGCGGAACACGCGCTCCTGATCGGCGGCCGAGAGCCGCGCGAACAGCGGCAGGATTTCCGTGTGCGGCGGATGATGCTTGCGCAGCGCCTCGGCGGCGTCGCGGATTTCACGCTCGCCAGGCAAAAACACCAGCACGTCGCCGGGGCCTTCGCGGCATAGTTCGTCGACGGCGTCGACGATCGATTCCATCAGATCGCGGTCGCGCTCCTTGCCAGTCTCTCGCGGAGTCTTCGCACGTTCACGCGACGCCGGACCGCCCGATGTGCCTGACGTACCCTGCGCCGCCTTGACGGCGGGGCTGTCCTCTTCGATCGGACGGTAACGCACCTCGACCGGATAAAGCCGCCCGCTCACTTCGATTACCGGCGCGGGCTTTTCTTCACTGCCGAAGTGGCGCGCGAAGCGGTCGGCGTCGATTGTCGCCGACGTCACGATCAGCTTCAGATCGGGACGCTTGACCAGAATTTCCTTCAGGTAGCCGAGCAGAAAGTCGATGTTCAGACTGCGCTCGTGCGCCTCGTCGATGATCAGCGTGTCATACGCTTTGAGCAGCGGATCGGTTTGCGTTTCGGCAAGGAGAATACCGTCCGTCATCAACTTGACGGATGCACCCGGCGACAGGTTGTCCGTGAAGCGCACCTTGTAGCCGACCACTTCGCCGAACGGCGTGCCAAGCTCCTCGGCGATGCGCCGGCCCGTCGCCGAAGCGGCAATGCGGCGCGGCTGCGTGTGGCCGATCAAGCCTGAGCCGCCCGCCCCGAGGCCGCGTCCTAGCGCAAGGCAGATTTTCGGCAACTGCGTGGTCTTGCCCGAGCCGGTTTCGCCCGACACGATTACCACCTGGTTTTCGGCGATCGCCTTGGCAATTTCGTCGCGGCGGGCCGAGACCGGCAGCGCTTCGGGGAAGGTGATCGGCGGAACCGGATTCGGCTGAACCACGCGCGCCTCACGTGGGGCGCGCGGTTCACGGGGCGGTTGCTGGCGCGGCGGCTTTCCAGCCTCCGGCTGCCTGTCCTGCCCGCGCTGGTCACGCTGGCCACGCTGGCCACTCTGCCTGCGTTGTTCGCCGCGTTGTTTGCGTTGTTCGCCCCGCTGACGCGATTCAGGTGCGTCAAGCGTCTCGCCCGACGGCTCAGCGCCCTCGACATCCTTCGCCGTGCGCGACGGATTCTTCTGGTTGGAAGACGCCTGTGCGCGTTCGCCGGCACGATGCGGCTCGCGCGCCTTGCGAGGCGCGTCCGGGTTGCTTCGGTTCGCGTCCTTTTCAGGGCGGCGCTGCGCGTCGCCGGAGTTCGCCTGATCGGCGGCCGGCGCCGCATTCTCGTTCGCCGCGGCGGGACTTTTGGGTACATTCGACATGGGGGCGCATTATAATCCCCGGCATGAATTCCCAAACCGACCTCGTCCCCGCGCCCGCGAGCGTTCCGGCCCCCGCCGGAGCAACGGAAAACCTCGCACAGCACGCGCAATTCGTCGACTGGATGCGCTCAGTCGCCCCTTATATCCACGCGTTCCGGAATAAGACGTTTGTTGTCGGTTTCGGCGGCGAAGTGGTGCATCAGGGGCTCCTGAATGCGCTCGTGTCCGACATCGCGCTGCTGCAGGCCATGGGCATCCAGATCGTTCTCGTGCATGGCTCCCGGCCGCAGGTCGAAGAGCAGATGAGTCTGCACGGCGTCGAGTCGGAGTTTTCGCACGGCATGCGCATTACCGACGCCCGCGCGCTCGAATCCGCGAAAGAAGCCGCGGGCGAAGTGCGTCTGGATATCGAGGCCGCCATCAGCCAGGGCTTGCCGAACACGCCCATGGCGCACGCGCACATCAGCGTCGTTTCGGGCAACTTCGTGACGGCGCGCCCAGTCGGCATTCTGGACGGCGTCGACTTCGCGCACACAGGCGTGGTGCGCAAGATCGACGCGGATTCGATCCGCCATTCGCTCGCAAGCCGCAAGCTGGTGCTGTTGTCGCCGCTCGGCTTTTCGCCCACCGGCGAGGCATTCAATCTGGCAATGGAAGACGTCGCCTCGGCTGCCGCCATCGCCTTGCGCGCCGACAAGATCGTGTTCCTGACGGAAACGCCCGGCCTCATGCAGGCCGGCGAAGACGGCACCGAACTGATCCGCGAACTGTCGCTCGACGACGCGTACAAGCTGCACGAAAGCGGCGAAGTGACCGGCGACGCGGGCTTCTATCTGAAGCATTCGATCCGCGCCTGCCGCGGCGGCGTGGCGCGGGCGCACATCATCCCTTACGCGCTCGACGGCAGCCTGCTGCTCGAACTGTTCCTGCACGACGGCGTGGGCACGATGATCTCGTACGAGAACCTCGAAAGTCTGCGCGAAGCCACGCCGGACGACGTCGGCGGCATTCTCGCGCTGATCGAGCCGCTCGAGTCGGACGGCACACTGGTGCGGCGCGGCCGCCATCAGATCGAGCGCGACATCGACCACTTCTCGGTAATCGAGCACGATGGCGTGCTGTTCGGCTGCGCGGCGTTGTATCCGTACACGCAGGAGCGCATCGGCGAAATGGCTTGCCTTACAGTCGCGCCCGAAGCACAGGGCACCGGCGACGGCGAGCGCCTGCTCAAGCGCATCGAGCAACGCGCGCGGGCTCGCGGGCTCACGCGCATTTTCGTGCTCACCACGCGCACCGAGCACTGGTTCCTGAAGCGCGGCTTCGTCAAGGTCACGGTCGACGACCTGCCCGAAGATCGCCGCCGACTGTACAACTGGCAGCGCAAATCGCTCGTGCTGATGAAACAGCTCTGAGCGGCCCCATATAAAGCGACCGCCCGTCCTCGTATCGATTACGGTAATTATTTTTTATGGGACTGGAGTAAGTGCCGAAGCATTCACTCCGGTCGACACAGGAGAAGCACAGCATGACTCGTATGGTTCAATGCGCGAAGCTCGGCAAGGAAGCCGAAGGCCTCGATTTCCCGCCGCTGCCGGGCGAACTCGGCAAGCGGATCTACGAAAGCATTTCCAAGGAAGCGTGGCAAGCCTGGTTGAAGCAGCAAACCATGCTGATCAACGAAAACCGTCTGAACATGGCCGATCCGCGCGCGCGACAGTATCTGATGAAGCAGACCGAAAAGTTCTTCTTCGGCGAAGGCGCGGATACGGCGCAAGGTTACGTGCCGCCGCCGGCTGAGTGAGCGCAATTCGAGTGCTCCGCACTCGCAGCAGTAGCGACGAAATCCGCGCCAGGTGCGCGGATTTTTTTCGTCCCTCGCCTGCCGCGCAAACTCTCCAAACGGTACATTTGGTGCTCTTCCAGACGTCTTTTCAAGACTGTCTCGATCGCCGGAATCTCCCGCCCCGCAAGGGATCGAGCGCCGTCGCCAGACCGCGGAGCCAAAACCGGGTTTGCACGATCCTCTGTCATCGTGCTAACATGTGCGTCGTTCCAACAGCAATTCACCTACATTCGCGTTCTCTGACCTTGCGACCCGCCATGTGCCTGCACTGCGTGAGTCCATCGCGATGGAACAGTTTTTATACAAGAAGGCTTGTCGGTCGTATCGCGGTTTGAAGTCGCCCTTCGGTCATCCAGAGGGGCACTCAGGCGGCGAATAAAGCACCGGCCTTTTTCGTTTCAAGCCTTCCAGTGGCGTAGGTCCGGCCTCCAGCCGTCTGCGTCCTCATGCATCTGCCCCCCTCCACGGCCACGCAGGTGCAACAGTCAACACAATTTAATCGAGTGTTTTTTCGCGACCTGGCTCGCGAGGCACGGGCGTTTGCTGCTATTGCCGCGCTTTCGCGTTTCTTTTCCGACGCGCGCCCACTCTTTCGCCTTCGCGGCGCAAGAACGCCATCGCCCCGTTTGCGAAACTGCACTTCCCAGCAACCGTGGCGGAACGCATCATGAGTTTCGTCGCAGTCATCGGAGTTTTACCTTGACCGCTTCCAGCAACGGCTTCTGGCGACATCACAAACAAGAACAACGCCTTTCTCTCGACGACATCACCGTCGTCGATAACTCGCTCCTCAAACGTGCCGTCGGCGCCATGGCGCTCGGCAACGCAATGGAATGGTTCGATTTCGGCGTGTACAGCTACATCGCTGTCACGCTCGGCAAAGTGTTCTTCCCTTCGTCGAGCCCTTCTGCCCAGTTGATCGCCACGTTCGGCACGTTTGCCGCCGCATTTCTCGTGCGCCCGGTCGGCGGCATGGTGTTCGGGCCGCTCGGCGACCGTATCGGCCGTCAGCGCGTACTCGCAATGACCATGATCATGATGGCGATTGGCACGTTCGCGATCGGGCTGATCCCGAGCTATGGGTCGATCGGCATCCTCGCGCCGGCGCTGCTGCTCGTAGCGCGTCTGGTGCAAGGCTTTTCGACCGGCGGCGAATACGGCGGGGCAGCCACCTTCATCGCCGAATTTTCGACCGACAAGCGGCGCGGCTTCATGGGCAGCTTCCTTGAGTTCGGTACGCTGATCGGCTACGTGCTCGGCGCAGGCACGGTTGCTGTGCTGACCGCGACGCTGTCGAACGACGCGCTGCTGTCGTGGGGCTGGCGTGTGCCGTTCCTGATCGCCGGTCCGCTGGGCCTGGTGGGTCTTTATATCCGGATGAAGCTCGAAGAAACGCCCGCGTTCAAGAAGCAGGCCGAGCAACGCGAAGCCGAAGACAAAGCACTGCCGAAGCAGTCGCTCCGCAATCTGCTCGTGCAGCAATGGAAGCCGCTGCTGCTGTGCGTCGGCCTCGTGCTGATCTTCAACGTGACCGACTACATGGCGCTCTCGTACCTGCCGAGCTACCTGTCGGCCACCCTGCACTTCAACGAATCGCACGGCCTTTTCATCGTGCTGCTGGTGATGGTACTGATGATGCCGATGACGCTCGCAGCCGGCCGTCTGTCCGACACGATCGGCCGTAAGCCGGTGATGCTGTTCGGCTGCGTGGGTTTGTTCGCGCTGTCGATTCCTGCCCTGCTGCTGATCCGCATGGGCACGCTGGTGCCCGTGTTCGGCGGCCTGATGATTCTCGGCGTGCTGCTGTCGTGTTTCACGGGGGTGATGCCGTCGGCACTGCCGGCGCTGTTCCCGACCAAGATCCGCTATGGCGCGCTGGCCATCGGCTTCAATATCTCGGTGTCGCTGTTCGGCGGTACGACGCCGTTGGTAACCGCATGGCTCGTCGATCGCACCGGCAATCTGATGATGCCTGCGTACTACCTGATGGGCGCGTCGCTGATCGGTATCGTCTCCGTGATGGCACTTCGCGAAACCGCCCGCAAGCCGCTGCTCGGCTCGGGCCCTTGCGTGGCGACGCGCGCCGAAGCGCATGCAGTACTGCGTGGCGAACGTGAAGCCGAAGAGATGGACGAACGCTACGCAGCCACTGCTACGGCGCGTGCGTGATTGCCTGCGGCGCGGTAGCCGCGGTGATGCGACGCGATTCCTTCGGGAGTCGCCGCTAACCGCGGTATCAGGCTTGATTGCGCTAATCGCGCTAGCAAAGCCGACTTTCCGCGCGGCATTCCAGTTACATCGAAAGTAGACGTACGACGGGCCGGCAGATTTGCCGGCCCGTTTTCATTTCAGCAGCAGATCGAACCTCGCCTGCGCGCGCGATCCTTCGACCGTCAGGATGCCCGCCGACACCGGCAGCTTGAAGCGCCGCGGCCCCGCACTGCCGGGGTTGATGAACAGCATGCCGTCGCGCTCGGTGATCGACGGCTTATGCGAATGGCCGGTCACCACCACGCCGATACCGTCGTTGCGCGGATCGGCTGGCACGTCGGCGATGTCATGCACGACAAGAATCGCGACCTGCTGCACATTGAGCGTCGCATGCGTAGGCAGCGACGCGGCCCACTCGCCGGTATCGTTATTGCCGCGCACGACGGTGAGCGGCGCGATATGACGGAGCGCTTCGAGCACGGCCTCGTTACAGATGTCGCCCGCGTGGATGATGGCGTCGCAGCCCGCGAGATATTCGAGCGCTTCGGGACGCACGAGGTTGTGCGTGTCGGAGATGAGACCGATGCGGCTCGACGGCGCGCGGCGAGTAGATGAAGTCATGACGACAGTATCCGTGAAGCTCGGGGCTGGTCGCAATTAGCCTCGTTGCACGCAGACTAGCTGCGCAAGGGCGATCGCCCGCAAGCACCGGCAAAATCAATCCACCGTCTGCTGCAACGATGTCTCACGCGACACCGCTTGCGGCGGCCGCCTCGAATCCAGCATGCGCCGCGTCGCGCCCTGCACGACGACGGAAATCGCCGACGCACACGCAAAGCTCAGCCACACGCCATAGCGCGGCAACATCGCCGCTGTCACCGCGAAGAACGCCGCAAACGAGCCGCGCCCGATCACCATGCCGCGCATCAGCAACGCAACGAAGCCAGGGCCGTGTTCACGTTGCGCCGACACGGCGAGCACGATGCCGAGCAACGGAAACACCGATAGCAGGCCGCTCCACGTCGCACCCATCGACGCGGAAAGGCTCGTGACAGCGAGCGTCAGCAGCGCGCCGGCAAGCATGCGCATGGCAAGGTCGGCCGCGCCCAGGCGTCCCGCCGGCACGTGCCCCGACACGCGCGGCAAGGCGCTCTGCGAAACCGCGACAGCTACGCAAGCCGCGCCCACCGCCCAGACGAGCGAGTGACGCAGATGCACGAGCAACAGCGCCGCTGTCAGCCACCCGCTCATGCCCGCAGCCAACGCGAGCGGCCACGGCGACCGGCGGCAGCTCCATGCGTATGTGAAATTGAATGCTTCCGATGCGGCAATCGCCGCAATCGAGGCGACCGACGCCTGCGCTGCGAACGACGGTCCGCGCTCCAGCGCGAGCAGCAGAACGATCGGTCCTGCGACGACCGGCAGGCCCGCGAGCCATCCCGCGACCGACGGTCCCCACAAGCGTCCCGCGATCGTCAGCGCGGCGAGAAACGCCGGCACGAGCGCGAGCTTTAGCGCAAGCACGCTCAGGCTTCCATCACATGCTCAATGCGCCGGTCCGGCACCAGCCACCATGCCGCAGCAAGCGCGTAGAGCGCCGCCGAAATCCACGGCGCGACGAACGCGAGCGCAATGCCCGCCAGATAAATCGCCACCGACACTTTTCCTTTGATGTCGTTGCCCACCGCCTTTGCGAGCGTCGAGTCACGACCGTGCGCACGGATCAGCGTGCGCGTCAGGATGAAGTACGCGATGGCCGACATGAACAGCACGGCGCCGTACATGGCAGTCGGCCACGAGGCCAGATGATTTTCGCCGACCCAATGCGTGACGGCGGGAAGCAGCGACAGCCAGAACAGCAGATGCAGATTCGCCCACAGCACGCCGCCGTTGACCCTTTGCACCGCATGGAACATGTGATGATGATTGTTCCAGTAAATGCCCACGTAGATGAAGCTCAGCACATAGGCGGCAAATACTGGCACGAGCGGAGTCAGTGCGGCGAGATCGAAGCCTTCAGGTACCTTGATTTCCAGCACCATGATCGTGATGATGATGGCGATCACGCCATCGCTGAAGGCTTCGACACGTCCCTTGCCCATCGGCTGTTCCTCGAATGAATGCGATTGAATGCGATTGAATGCGGGGCGATTATCCGCGATGCCGCGACGCTTTGTCGATGCGCGCCGCGCTCGCATTACTTCATCGGCTTCAGACCGTCGAGCAAAGTCGGCACCAGTTCGCTGATGGTCGGGTGAATGTGCATCGCGTATTGCAAGGTGGGATACGGCGCGCCTGCCGTCATGATGTCGATGAAGGTATGAATCGCCTCGTCGCCTTCTATACCGTGGATCGCCGCGCCGAGAATCTGCCGGGTGTGCGGGTCGGCAAGCACCTTCATGAAACCGTCGGTCTCGCCGCGCTCGCGGGCGCGGCCCACGCGCGACATCGGCATGGTCGCGATCAACGCGTCGCGCCCGCTCTTGCGCACGTCGTCCTCGGAAAGGCCCACGCGCGCGAGCGGCGGGTCGACGAACACCGCGTACGCCATGATCCGTTTGTCGACAGTGCGCGTGCCGCCATCGAACAGATTGGCCGCGACGATCTGGTAATCGTCGTAGGACGTATGCGTGAACGCGCCTCGCCCGTTGATGTCGCCGATCGCCCACACGCCCGGCACGTTGGTGCGCAACTGGCCGTCCACGGGAATCGTGCCGTGCCGGTCGGTCTCGATGCCGGCTGCGGCAAGACCGAGATCGTCGGTATTCGGTTTGCGGCCGGTTGCGAACAGCAGATGCGACGCCTCGAGCGCCGGAACATTCTGCTCGAAGCCGATACACACTTCGTTCTCGCGATGGGGATGCGGCTCGACGCGCGAAGGCTGCACCCCAAAACGGAACTCCACGCCTTCGCGCGCCAGCACGCTCTGCACCGACTCCGCAAAGTCGGCGTCCTCGCGCGTCAGCACACGATCGCCGCGCACCAGCACCGTCACTTCGCTGCCGAAGCGGCGAAACACTTGCGCAAATTCGAGCGCGATATAACTGCCCCCGACAATCACGAGCCGGCTTGGCAACTCCGTGATCTCAAGCAGACTCGAGTTGGTGTAATAGCGGGCTCGCTCGATCCCTTCAAGCGGCGGCACCACGGCACGCGTGCCCGTATTGAGGAAAATCTCGTCCGCGCTCAGTTCGTGCAGCACAGCTCCGTCCGGCCCGCTGACTGCAATCGTGTGCGGCCCGGTGAAGCGAGCATGGCCGTTGAACACCGTGACGTTCGGAGCGCCTCGCAGCCAGGCCTCCACTCCGTCGTGCGACTGGCCCACGATCTTGTCCTTGCGCGCCTTGACCGCCGCCATATCCACGCCGACCGCGCCGCCAATGTGCACGCCGAGCCTCGCCGCATGGCGCGCCACATGTGCCGCGCGGGCGCTCGCCACATACGCCTTGGTCGGCGTGCAGCCGACGTTCACACAGGTCCCGCCGAACGCCGCGCGCTCAATGACCGCCGTGCGGCGGCCGCTTTTGCCAAGACGCACGGCGAGCGGCGCGCCGCCCTGTCCCGTGCCGATCACAACCGCGTCGAAGTGCTGTGCCATCGCAAGTCTCCTGGGGCTCAGATGCAGGTCGTTGCATCTTACGCCCAGTCTTCAGCGCGGTTATGTCACGCTGCCGATCCTCGCGGATTGAGAACCCTCGCGACATACGCCAACGCGGCGCGCGGATCACGTCGCCGCATATACATCCGCCAACGCGCGCGCATACGCGCTCGCTCCCACAGGCCGGCTGTATAGATAACCCTGCTGTTTGTCGCAATCGATCGAACGAAGGAATGCGGCCTGCTCGGGCGTCTCCACGCCTTCCGCGGTGACGTTCATGCCGAGCGAATGCGCCATCGCCACCACGGCCTGCGTGATCGCGATCGAATCGCGATGATCCGGTAAGCCCGCCACGAACGACCGGTCTATCTTCAGGTTGTGCAGCGGAAAGCGTTTCAGATACGACAGCGACGAATAGCCGGTGCCGAAGTCGTCGACGGAAATACGTACGCCCGTCGCGCTCAACGCGAGCAGCATGGGCAGCACGGTGTCGCTGTCGCTCATCAGAAGCCGCTCGGTGATTTCCAGTTCGAGCGCCGCCGGCTCGAGCCCCGAGTGGTCCAGGCAGCGCCTGATCCGCTCCACCAGACCGTCGTTGAACTGGCGCGGCGACAGATTCACCGCGACGATCAGATCCGGCGCGAGCGTGCGCCGCCATTGCGCCGCCTGCTCGCAGGCACGGGCGAGCACCCAGTCGCCGATCTCGACGATCAGGCCCGCGTCTTCCGCAACCGGAATGAATTCGGCCGGCGAGACATTGCCCAGTTCGCTGTTGTACCAGCGCAGCAGTGCCTCAGCGCCGATGGTCCGGCCGGCGTGACTATCGACGATCGGCTGATATACGAGACTGAGCTCGTGGGCGGCAAGTGCGCGGCGCAGCGACTGCTCGATCAGGAACCGGCGTTGCAGTTGCTGATTGAGCTCCGCCGTGAAGAACTGGAAGTTGTTGCGCCCGCGCTGCTTCGCGTGATACATCGCCGAGTCGGCGTTGCGCATCAGCGTAGGGGCGTCCTGGCCGTCTTCGGGAAAGCGGCTGATGCCGATCGACGCGCCCAGGTAGTACTCGTTGTCCGCCACCGCGAACGGCACCGCGATTTCCCCGAGGATGCGACGCGCCAGGCCGACTATCTGCTCGTTGCATTCGCAGGCGCTCGCCACGATCACGAACTCGTCGCCGCCCACGCGCGCGAGAGTATCGTCCGGGCCGACGCAGCCGGCAAGCCGCTCGGCGACCCGTTTCAGCAACGCGTCGCCGGCCTCATGACCGGCCGTGTCGTTGACCTTCTTGAATCCGTCGAGATCGACGAAGAGCACGGCAACGCTCGTCAGCTCGCCGCTGCAGTTCGGGTAGCCGGGCGCGAACAGGCTGTTCATGCGCTCCGTCAGATAGGCCCGGTTGTAGAGCCCGGTGAGGGAATCGCGCGTCGCGAGAAATTTCAACTGGCGCTGCGCCTCGCGCACCGGGCCGATGTCGGTAAACGAGATCAGCACGGAGTCGGGCTTGCTCTCGCCGGGCTTCAGAATCGGCACGACGTTCTCGGTGATCCAGATCACTTCGCCGTTCACCAGTTCGAGCGCCAGTGTGACGCCGAGCATCGGCTTGCCGCTCGCAAGCACCTGGGCGACAGGCCGCTCATGCTCGGCCACGGGCGAGCCGTCCTCGTGAAAGCCACGCACCATCACCGTGCGGATGCTGCGCCCGACGATCTGCGGACCGGTGCGCAACATGCGTTGCGCGCTCGGATTGCAGGCCAGCACGACCCCCGCGCGAGACTGCACGACAATGCCCTCGATCAGATGATCGACGACCAGCCGGTGATGCTCCTCGCTGTTCGCAAGCCGCTGCGCCATCGCGTCCTGATGCACGGCGAGCCCGACGCTGCGGCTGATGTCGCGCAGCATCGTCTCTTCCTGCGCGGTAGGACGGCGCGGCTCGCGATAATAGACGGCGAACGCGCCCAGCACCGCGCCGGCGTCATTCTCGAACGGCACCGACCAGCACGCGCGCAAGCCGTACGCCAACGCAAGCGCACGGAAATCCGCCCACAGCGAATCCGTCTCGACGTCCTCGACTACCACCAGCCGCCGCTCGTACATCGCGGTGCCACAGGAGCCCGCCCTCGGACCGATTGGCACACCGTCGATCGCCGTGCTGAATTCCGCCGGCAACGACGGCGCGGCGCCCATCTTCACGTGGGCGCCGTCGTCGTCGAGCAGCAGGATCGAGCACGACGCGCCCCCGCCCAGCAGCGCTTCCGCGCGGTGGCAAACTTCTTCCAGCAATTCCGGCAACGGCGTATTGCGCGTGATCAGCCGCAACACGCTACGCTCCGACGCCAACACCTCTTCGGCCAGATCCGGCCGGTAATGGCCGGCATCGGGCGTCGCTCCTACGTCCATGCGTGATGTCGCTTCGCGGTTCATATATGCGCCCCCCAACCCAACATCGGCAAGAAAGCGTAAGCAGCGCATCAGGGTATACCCGATAAGCGTGAAGATGTCCGCCGGGCGTGCTTCCATTTACCCTGCATTGCGCGATCTGAGGTGTCGGGTGGACTCGCGCGAGGCAACATCTGGTAATCACTCGCGGTAAGTGCCGCGTTTTTCCGGCGTCTCGATCGCACGGGATCGGACGATCATCCGTTGCATGAAAAAACATGCATCGCGGGAATCGTCATGAAAATCGTCCGCTCCGTTCTGATCGCCGCGCTGCTGATCGTGCATTCGTCCGTTCAGGCCGCAAGTTTCAACTGCACGAAGGGCCATTCCTTCACCGAGAAGATGATCTGCAGCGACACGGCGTTGTCGCGTCTTGACGACACGCTCGGGCAGCTCTACTGGAAAGCGCGCCGACGAGCGCCGGATCGGCGCGGCTTCATCGCCGACAGCGACAGCAAATGGGCCTGGCGCGAGGCCAATTGCCGGGACGCGGCATGTCTCGGGACGTGGTACGCAACACGTATCGACGAGCTTCAGCAGTTGCTTGGGAGCCTCCCAACGGGCGGGCAGCCTGCGCTCGCCCACCCCCCGGAACCTGCCGATGCGCTCAAGCCCACGCCCCCGGAGCGCTCACGCAAGCCGTCCGTGCCCGCGAGTCCCGCTGTCGAAACGGCAATGCGTCAATGCACGGCCGCGAATCCGGGTATCGCGATCGGCGAGCAGTGCCCGAGCGTCATCAAGCAGAACGACGGCCGGTGGAAATACCGGCCGCATGGCGGCGACTGGTTCTGCGGCATCGCGATGCTGGAACCGAGCTAGCGGCTATTCCAGAACCTGCGCTGCACGTCCATCACCTCGGACTCGACTTCGGCGACCGGGCCGATCACCTCGACGCGCTTCTGACAGTGATCGAAGACATACCGGCAATCGACGCTCATTGTCGGGTTCTCCGCGTGATCGCCGGTCGCCTCGAGCAGCCGCTTCTCCGTCATGCCGAACACCACCCGGCCGATGTTCGCCCAATACATCGTGCCCGCGCACATGCAACACGGCTCGACCGACGTATACAGCGTGCAACTCCACAAGTAGGCGGGCGTGAAGTTGAGCGCCGCCACGCGCGCGAGCACTGACTCCGCATGGTTCACGGTGTCGACGTTGCCCTGCTCCATCAACACGGTTTCCTGGTCCGGGCCGACCAGCACCGCGCCGAACGGGTGATGCCCGAGCAGCGTCGCCCGCTCGGCGATCCGGCTCGAATGCCGCAGATGCCGCACGATCTGCTCGTGCGTCGGCGTCAAGCCCTGCGGCGGAAAGCCAGCCGCATCGGCGCCGGCTGTTGCGCTCATCTCCGCGCTCGGAACAGTCAGACTCACGGGTGTACTCCTTCTTTACTGTCGGCAGGCTGGGAGGCTCGATGCAGTTCGCGTTACTTCGGCAGCGAGCCGTCGACGCCCTGCACGAACCAGTTCAAACGCAGCAGCTCCGCGTCGCTCAGCGACTTGCCCGCCGCAACCTTCACCGCACCTGCCTGATCCACGATCGGCCCGGCGAACGGATTGAATTTGCCCGAGATGATGTCGTCACGCTTCTGGCTCAACGCCTTCTGCGCAGTCGGCGACACCGCTTCGGTGTTGATATCGGCGAGGTCGATCGCCTTCTCTTTCAGGCCCCACCACACCGGCGCGTTGTTCCATGTGCCCGCCATGACCTGCTGCACCAGATACGTGTAATACACGCCCCAGTTGCTCACGCACGCGCCCAGTTGCGCGTTGGGCCCGAACTTCTTCATGTTCGAATCCCAGCCGAACGCGTGCACCTTCTTCTGCTCGGCGGTCTGCATGGTGGACGTCGAATCCGTGTTCTGGATGAGAACGTCCGCGCCCTGCCCGATCAGCGTTTCGGCCGACTGCTTTTCGCGGCCCGGATCGAACCAGCTATTGATCCACACGACCTTGACGCGCACCTTCGGGTTCACGGAGCGCGCGCCCATCGTGAACGCGTTGATGTTGCGCACCACTTCCGGCACCGGCACCGAGCCCACGAAGCCAAGCGTGTTCGACTTCGTCGTGTAACCGGCTACGAGCCCCGCGAGATAGGCGCTCTGGTAGGTGCGCACGTCGTACGTCGCGAAGTTGGCCGCTTTCTTATAGCCGGTCGCGTGTTCGAACACCGTGTCCGGGAAGTCTTTGGCGACTTTCAGTTCGAAGTCCTGGAAGCCGAAGCTCGAACCCACCACGATCTTGTTGCCCTTCGATGCGAGATCGCGGAACACGCGCTCCGAGTCCGCAGACTCGGGCACGTTCTCGATGCGTGTCACCTTGATCTTGTCGCCAAACTTTGCCTCGACCTCTTTTACGCCCTGTTCGTGCGCGTAGGTCCAGCCGGCGTCGCCGGGATTGCCGAGGTAGACAAACGCAATGCCGACGGGCTGCGCAGTGGCCGCCGACGCTGCCGTTGCAGCAAAACCGAGGCTGAGGCCGACGGTTGCGGCACATGCCGCAACGAGCGCGGTCCGGGCAGTCTTGATACGCAATGATCGATGCAGCGCTCGCGCCAGCGTTGTTTTCATGAATTCTCCGAAATCGATTAAGGGGTTCGCCTCGCGCCCGTTGGTGCGGGCAGGCCTCCAGCATAGGGGGCCATATTCCGAGGTCAATTTCAGAGGAAAAATTATTCACTGTTATCCCGTGTATAACGGAATCGGTATTGCGCGCGGCTCGATTAACTAGTGAATGCTCGGCGGCGACGTGTCGTCGGGGTCGGGCGCGTCGTCATCGCCCGCGGCCCCGACTTCACCGAACAACTCCGCGCACACTTCCCGGCCGCTGTCGCTCAGACGCGCGGTGCCGGTGCCCTCCTCGTCGAAAGTCGTCTCCACCAGACCGCTGTCGACGAGCACCGTCAACTGCCGCCGAAGCGCGCTCATCGGCACGTTGGCCTGCTTGGAGAGCCTCGCTAGCGACCACGCGCCGCTGCGCATCTCGCGGCGAGGCCTCGCGACTCCGAAGCTTTCCCGATGCGCGCGCCAAAGCTGCCCCAGCACGGCTATCAGCACCGGATCGATCTCATCGTCATCCATTCGTGTCTCCTTCTTACTGTTTTATCTGCCGAGCTTCGCTGCATCAACTCGTGCAACCGCTTCACGCCATCTGCGTCACCAGTTCGCCCAGTGTCTTCAACGCCGCCTCCGTTTGCGCGGTCCACGGGTAGCTGTAATTGAGCCGGATGAAATGTCGAAAGTCGTTGCGCGTCGAAAACATCATGCCCGGCCCGACCGTGATGCTGCGCGCGAGCGCCGCCTGATAAAGCCGCATCGAATCGACACGCTCGGGCAACTCCACCCACAACACATAGCCGCCTTGCGGCGTCGAGATACGGGTGCCGGCCGGAAAGAAACGCCGCACCAGCGCGGTCATGATGCTCGCCTGCTGCCGGTAGACCTTGCGAACATGCCGCAAATGCCGGTCGTATGCATCCTGCCGCAGATAATCGGCGACCGCGACCTGCGGCACGGAAGGCGTAGTCAGCGTATTCAGAAACTTCAGCTTCTCGACCTGCGCACGATAACGCCCCGGCAACGCCCAGCCTATCCGGTACGACGCCGTGAGGCTTTTCGAAAACGACGCGCAATGCAGCACGAGCCCTCGCGTGTCGAAGCTTTTCAATGTCGACGGCCGCGTCTCGCCGAAAAACAACTCCTGATAAACGTCGTTCTCGATCACCGGAATCTGATGCGCGGCGAGCAATTCGACGAGTTGCCGCTTGCGCGCATCCGGCATCTGGAAACCGAGCGGATTCTGGAAATTCGGCATCACCATGCAGGCGGCGATCTTCTGCCGCTCGATGACCTGCGCGAGTGCGTCGATGTCGATGCCGTCGACCGGATGCGTCGCTACCTCGATAGCGCGCATCCCGAGACGCTCGATCGCGTGCAGCATCGCGTAGTAAGTCGGCGATTCGACGGCCACTGTGTCGCCCGGCCTGGCGACCGCTTGCAGGCTCAAGTTGATCGCCTCGGTCGCGCCGAGCGTGATGACGATCTCGTCCGGATCGACCGGCATGCCGTTCTCGGTGTAGCGCCGGGCGATCTGCCGGATCAGCTCCGGGTTGCCGGGCGGCAGATCGTCGATCAGGTTCCAGCTCGCCTGACGGCGCGCAATCGCGTTCGCGTACTGGTTGATGCGCCGCCACGGAAATAGCGATGGATCGGGATACGGCGAGCCAAACGGTATGGCGTCGTGCGCGCGGATGCTGCGAAGCGTCGACAGAACGAGCCGGCTCACGTCGACTTCCGCGGCAACGGGCGCTACCAGCGCCGCAGGCTTGCCGCCCGGCTGCCGAGTCTCAGGCCGAAACGCGTGCAGCGCGGCTTCGCGCACGAAATATCCCGACTGGGGGCGCGTCTCGACGATGCCGCGGCTCTCCAGCAACGCGTACGCATGCAGCACCGTCTTGATGCTCACGCCATGCTGCTGGCTCGCCTGCCGCACCGACGGAATGCGCTCGCCAGCGGCGAACACGCCGCGGCGCACGGCTTCGGTGATTTCATCGGCGAGCTTTTCGTACAGTTTCAAGGACGTGGCTCAAGGAAAGGGGCCGTTTGAAACGCCAGTCTATGACAAAACGCACGCAACTGTATCCCTTCCCTTTTTGATTTTCTGTATGCTGCACTGCGATTGGAACACAGTAGTCTTGGAACATCGGCCCCGAAAAGCCATGACAAGACCACGCGCGGCAACATCATGAAAAAAACCGACACACGTAGCGAATCCGGCAGCGAACCTCGTATCGAGCCATACAAGCACCCGGCAGCCGGCTGGGGCGCGCTTAAATACGTCGCCATCAACCTGATCAAGGAAAAGGTGACGGGCGGCAACTATCGCACGCTGCTCAAACAGAATCAGCCGGACGGCTTCGACTGCCCCGGCTGCGCATGGCCCGACCGTGAGCATGCGTCCACGTTCGAGTTCTGCGAGAACGGCGTAAAAGCGGTGGCCGCCGAGGCAACCAGCAAGCGCGTGACGCCCGCGTTCTTCGCGGAGCACACCGTCGCCGAACTGATGACGCAGTCCGACTTCGAGTTGGAGCAGCACGGGCGCCTGACCGACCCGCTCGTTTATGACGCGATGCGCGACCGCTACGTGCAGATCGGCTGGGACGAAGCGTTCGATCTGATTGCGAGCCATCTGAAGCGCCTCGACGATCCGAATGAGGCCGCGTTCTATACGTCCGGCCGCGCGAGCAACGAAGCGGCGTTCCTGTACCAGTTGTTCGTCCGGATGTACGGCACCAACAATTTCCCCGATTGCTCGAACATGTGCCACGAAGCGACGAGCCGTGGCTTGCCGCACACCGTGGGCATCGGCAAGGGCACGGTGACGCTCGACGACTTCGAACATGCCGACACGCTGCTGATCTTCGGCCAGAACCCGGCAACCAACCATCCGCGGATGCTCGGTGAATTGCGCGAGTGCGCAAAGCGTGGCGCGACGATCGTGTCGATCAATCCGCTGAAAGAACGCGGACTCGAGCGTTTTGCGAGCCCGCAGCATCCAGTGGAAATGCTGACGATGGGCAGCACGAAGATCAGTTCCGTGTTCATCCGTCCGAAGGTCGGGGGCGACTTCGCGCTCATCAAGGGCGTCGCCAAGCGCGTGATCGAACTGGATGACGAGGCTCAGGCGTCCGGGCTCGAACGCGTGCTCGACGTCGCGTTCATTGCGGAACATACGGTCGGCTTCGAGGCCTTCGCCGAAGATCTGCGCGCGGAAAGCTGGGAGACCATCGTCGCCGAAGCGGGTGTGCCGTTCGAGGAAGTGCTGAAGCTCGCCGACATCTACGTGAAGGGCCGCGCGGTAATCTCGACATGGGGCATGGGCCTCACGCAGCACAAGAACTCGGTGCCGACGGTACAGCTGCTGTCGAACCTGATGATGATGCGCGGCAATATCGGCCGGCGCGGCGCGGGCCTGTGCCCGGTGCGCGGACACTCGAATGTGCAGGGCGACCGCACCGTGGGCATCGAAGAAAAGCCGACGCAGGCGTTTCTCGACCGGCTCGGCGAGGCCTACCGTTTCGAGCCGCCGCGCGAGCATGGGCTCGACGTGGTCAATACGATTCAGGCGATGCTCGATGGCAAGGTCAAGGTGTTCATCGGCCTTGGCGGCAACTTTTCGATTGCGACGCCCGACACGCCGCGCACGTGGGAAGCCATGCGGTCGTGCGATCTGACCGTGCATATCACGACGAAGCTCAACCGCAGCCATCTCGTGCATGGCCGCGACGCACTGATTCTGCCGACCCTCGGCCGCACCGAGATCGACTTGCAGAACGGCGTTGCGCAAGGCGTGAGCGTCGAAGATTCGATGAGCATGGTGCACATCTCGTACGGCATGAATAAGCCGGCGTCGGAGAACCTGCTGTCGGAAATCGCGATCGTCGCGCGCATGGCGCATGCGACGCTCGGCAGCGACAAGGTCGATTGGCTCGCGCACGCCGCGGATTACTCGCTGATTCGCGACGGCATCGAGAAAGTAATCGACGGCTTTCACGATTACAACGAGCGGCTCAAGCGCCCGGGCGGCTTCCACTTGGGCGTCGCATCGCGTGAGCGGATCTGGAAAACGCCCACCGGCAAGGCGCAGTTTCTCGTGCATCCGATTGCACTCGACACGCCGATTCATCGCGCGCGCGAACAGCACGGCGAGCGCCTGATGACATTGATGACGACGCGTTCACACGATCAGTACAACACGACGATCTACGGTCTCGACGACCGTTATCGCGGCGTGTATGGACAGCGGCGCGTGCTGTTCGCCAACAAGGACGACATCGCGATGCTGGGGTTTGCCGCCGGACAGCGCGTGGACATTACGAGCGTGTGGGCCGATGGTATCGAACGTCACGCAGATGGCTTTCTGCTAGTCGAATACGACATTCCGCGCGGTTGCCTCGGCGCTTACTACCCGGAGACCAATCCGCTCGTGCCGCTGTCGTCGGTCGCGGACGGTGCGGGTACGCCCACATCAAAGTCCATTCCGGTGTTGCTCAAAGCGTCGGCTGTCGAAATGGCTGAAGCGGTCGCCGCCTGAAAAAACCATGACGTGCCGCGTGTTTTCGTTTGGATAAACCGCGGCACGTATCAAGCCTGACTCTTCGCCGACTCGCGATGGGTCAGGTAAAGCCGCAGGTCGAATTCGATCTGGTGGTAACCCGGCTGCATGAACTCGCAGAGGCGGTAGAACGCCTTGTTGTGGTCGCTCTCTTTCAGATGCGCGAGTTCGTGCACGACGATCATTTTCAGAAACTCCGGCGCCGCCGTTTTGAATAGCGACGCAATGCGGATTTCTTTCTTCGCTTTGAGCTTGCCACCCTGCACGCGCGAAATGCTGGTGTGCAGGCCCAATGCGTGACGCACTACGTCGAGCTTGCTGTCGTAAGTGACTTTGTCGATCTGCTCCGCGCTGCGCAAATGCTCACGCTTCAATTCCGCGCAGTACGTATAGAGCGCACGATCCGTCTGGACTTCGTGCGTGTTCGGATAGCGCGCGGCGAGATAGGCGCCGAGCTGGTCGTCGGCGATCAGCTTTTTGACTTTCTCCAGCAATGCCGGTGGATAGCCGCTCAGGTATTTCAGTTGATGCATGGTCGTGGCTTTGCATGAGCGCCGCTTGAAAATGCGGAACGCTGAACGCCAAGTTTACACGGCCAGGCCAGCAACGCGCTCAAGGGCGCCAAACGGGACCATGAGGAAAGTCATGCTGGTCGAGCGAGGCCGCGTGCATTTCGATGCTGTAGCCCGGTCGCTGCGGCGGCATATAACGGCCATTGCGGATCACGACAGGATCGACGAAATGCTCATGCAAGTGGTCCACATATTCGAGCACCCGGTTTTCGAGCGACGCCGATACGCAGATGTAGTCGAACAGCGAAATATGCTGCACGTACTCGCATAAGCCGACGCCGCCCGCGTGCGGACAGACGGGCACGCCTAACTTCGCCGCCATCAGCAGTACGACGATCACTTCGTTCAAGCCGCCCAAACGGCAACTGTCCACCTGACAGAAATCGATTGCGTGCGCCTGCAGCAACTGCTTGAACATCACGCGATTATGGCAATGCTCGCCCGTCGCTACGCCGATTGGCGCAAGGCGTTGGCGGATCGCCGCGTGACCGAGAATGTCGTCGGGGCTCGTGGGCTCTTCGATCCACCAAGGGTCGAACTGCGCGAGATGCCGCATGTTCGCGATGGCTTCGTCCACATCCCACACCTGATTCGCGTCCATCATCAGCTTGCGGTCCTGACCGATCTCTTCGCGCAGGATGCGAGCGCGGCGCATGTCCTCGTCGAGATTGCCGCCAACCTTCTGCTTGAAATGCGTCCAGCCTTGAGCGACGCCTTCGCGTGCGAGCCGGCGAATCTTGTCGTCGTCATAGCCGAGCCAACCCGCCGACGTCGTATATGCAGGATAGCCGTGCGCGAGCATTTCGTTCTCGCGCTCGCTTCTGGTGGCCGCGTGACGATGCAGCATGGCGATGGCCTCCTGCGGCGTGATCGCGTCCGTCACATAGCGGAAGTCCAGACATCGCACCAGTTCTTCCGGGCTCATGTCGACAAGCAGTTTCCACACCGGCTTGCCTTGTGCTTTTGCCCACAAGTCCCACGCCGCGTTGACGACCGCAGCCGTGGCGAGATGGATCGCGCCCTTGTCCGGACCGATCCAGCGCAACTGGCTGTCTGAGGTCAGCATGCGCCAGAAAGCGCCCATGTCCGAAGCAATCTCTTCGAGCGTTCTACCGACGACGAGCGGAGCGAGCGCCTCCACCGCCCTCACGCAGATCTCGTTGCCGCGCCCGATCGTAAATGTCAGCCCGTGGCCGGTAAGCGCGTGTGGCGAATCGGTTTCAAGCGTCACGTAGGTGGCCGAATAATCGGGCGCGGCGTTCATCGCATCGGAGCCGTCGAGCGAGCGCGAAGTCGGAAACCGGATGTCCCTGACGGACAGCGTGGTAATCGTGGTCATGTGAGCACGCTCCTCGACGGCAGTTCGTTAAGCGACGGTCAATCAATCGTAGAGCACTGCGGCGATCTTCGGATCGTTCATGTTGCTCTTGTCGTACCAGTAAAACCCGGTGTCGACTTTCTTCGGCAGCTTCTCGCCCTTGAGCGCTTTCACTGCGGAATCGACGACGCATTTACCGATCCCGATCGGGTTCTGCGTGATTGCGCCGGCCATCAACCCGGAGTTGATGTCGTCTTTCTGCTCCTTGCCGGAGTCGTAGCCGATCAGCACGAGCTTCTTGCCCGATTCCTTGACGCCGATAGCCGCGCCTTCCGCCGAACCCTCATTCGCGCCGAAAATGCCCTTGAGGTTCGGATTCGCCTGGATCATCGCCTTGGCGATTTCGGCCGACTTCAAATGGTCCCCGCCGCCGTACTGCACCGAGACGATCTTGACGTTCGGATGCTTGCTTTTCATTTCGTTGAGGAACCCGTCGCGGCGGTCGATGCCCGTGCGACTCGTCTGGTCGTGCACGATGACGCCGACTTCCCCTGCATTGCCGATCGCCTCGGCCATTTTGTCGGCGGCGAGCGCGGCGGCGGCAAGATTGTCGGTCGAGCAGGTCGTGAGCGGAATGTCGCTGTCCACGCCCGAGTCGAACGCAATGACCGGAATCTTCGCCGCCTGCGCTCTTCGCAGCAGCGGAATGGCGGCCTTGCTGTCGAGCGCGGCGATGCCGAGCGCCTGCGGTTTTTTCGCGAGCGCGGCCGACAGCATGTCGATCTGCTTGTCGACCATGGCTTCCGTCTCCGGTCCTTCGAAGGTGATTCTGACCTTGTGTTCTTTCGCGCCCTGTTCGGCGCCTGCCTTGACCGCCTGCCAGAACTGGTGCTGGAAGCCCTTGGAAATCAGCGGGATGTAGACCTCGTCCGCGTGTGCGAGATTCGCGCCGCCGACGAGCGCGCCGACGCCCATCACGACGCCGAGTAGTTTGCGATTCAACATGAAATATCTCCTCCTGAGGTGTGGACCCTTCTTCTTCAGCTGTCCAGGAAGCCTTGTGGCGCCTCCCGTTGTTGATATTGTCGCGAGCGTCAGCTCTTCCTGCGTCGCAAGATGTCCGCGTAGACCGCGAGAATAATGATGAGACCAGTCACCACGATCTGCCATTCCTGAGCAACGGACATGATGCGCAAGCCGTTGGTCAGCACGCTCATAATGAATGCGCCGATGATGGTGCCGAGTATCGTGCCCGAGCCGCCCGAGAGCGAGGTCCCGCCGATCACCACGGCCGCAATCGCCTCGAGCTCGTAACCCTGGCCGAGCGCCGGCTGCGCAGAATTCAGCCGCGACGCGATCAGCAACCCCGCAATACCGCAAATTGCGCCGCCCAGGCCGTAAATGGCGATCTTCCACCTGTCGACGTTCACGCCCGAAAGCCGCACCGCTTCTTCGTTGCTGCCGAGCGCGAACGTGTAGCGGCCAAGCGCCGTGCGATTGAGCGTGATGGAACTCACGATTGCGAGAAAGAACAGAATCAGCACTGCGTTAGGAATCGGCAGGCTTGGCACCAGATAACCGATCAACGAGTCCTGCGAAATCATGTAGAAGTTTTCGGTGTCGGTGAAATAGATCGGCTTGTCGGCCGACACGACAAGCGAGAGCCCCTTGAGCAGCAGCATCATGCCGAGCGTCGCGATGAACGGCGGTATTTTCATCTTCGCGGTGAGCGTGCCCGAAATGGTGCCGCAGATCGCGCCCGTGCCGATTGCAGCAAGTACGCCGAGCCACATCGGCAAATGCCAGTACGTGAGAAACACGCCGCAAATGACCGCGGTGAAGGTCATCAACGTACCGACGGACAGATCGATGCCGCCAGTGATGATGACGAACGTGGAGGCAATCGCGAGGACTCCGTTGACCGCCGTCGCCTGCAGAATGCCGAGGATGTTGTCCATCTGCATGAAAGCGGGCGACGCGAAGCTGAAAAACACCAGCAACAGGATCAGGCTTGCGAAGGCGAGCAGCTTCTGCAACGCAGTCGGCGAGAAAATGCGGGCTCTCAGGCCGGTGAGGCGCCGCTGGCCAGTCAGCGCGGAAGAATCGGTTTGCATTGTCATAGCGTCCTCTCGCGGCTCACGCCGCTTTCAGTGTTTGGCGCTGCGTGGCCAGATGCATGATGCGCTCCTGGGTCGCCTGCTCCGCCGGAAGCTCGCCGGTAATACGGCCCTCGCACATCACGACGACGCGGTCGCTCATGCGCAATATCTCCGGCAATTCCGACGAAATCATGACGATCGCCTTGCCCTCGTCGGCGAGCGAGCGCAGCAGCTTGTAGATTTCGCTCTTCGCGCCGACGTCGATGCCGCGCGTCGGTTCGTCGAAGAACAGTACGTCGCAGTCGCGCTCCAGCCACTTCGCGATCACGATCTTCTGCTGGTTGCCGCCCGACAGCAGCCGCACTTGCTGCGCGGCGGACGGCGTGCGAATCGCGAGCAGATTGATGAAGTGGGATGCGCGGCGACGCATTCGCGCGCGGCGCAGAAAAAAGTTGAGCGACAGGAAATTGCGCAGGTTCGACATGACGATGTTCGATTCCACATCCATGCCGGTGGCGAGCCCGAAACGCTTACGGTCCTCAGACAGATAGCCGATGCCATGCGCCACGGCGTCGCTCGGCGTTCTGATCGAGGCCTTCGCGCCTTTCACGAAGATCTCGCCGGACTCGACCGGATCGGCGCCGAACACGGCTCGCGCGACCTCGGTGCGGCCCGCGCCCATCAGGCCGGCAAAGCCTAATATCTCGCCCTTGCGCAGCGTGAAACTCACGTCCCGCACGAGCGGGCCGGCCTGGAGGTTTCTGACTTCGAGCGCGATCTCGCCTTGCGACGCAGCACGCCCGGCAGGCGCAACGTCGTTCAAGGTACGCCCGACCATCATGCCGATGATCGCCTCGACGCTCGTGTCGGCGGCGGCGGCGGTGGCCACGTACTCTCCGTCGCGCAGTACGGTGACGCGATCGGCGATCTGCTTGAGCTCGTCCATCTTGTGCGAGATATAGACGATGCCGACGCCACGCTGCTTCAGTTCACGGATGATGCGAAAAAGCTCGGCGATTTCGGCGTCGTTGAGCGCCGAGGTGGGCTCGTCCATGATGAGCACGCGCGAGTCGAACGATAAAGCTTTGGCGATTTCGACCATCTGCTGGCTTGCAACCGTGAGGTTGCCGACCATGGCGCGCGGGTCGAGGTTCACATGCATGCGCGAGAGGATTTCGCGCGCCTTCGCGTTGAGCTTGTCTTCGTCGAGAAAGAGGCCAAGCCGCCCGCGAGGCTCGCGGCCGATGAAGATGTTCTGGGCGACCGTCAGGTGATTCATCAGTTGGAGTTCCTGATGAATGATGCCGATGCCCGCGGCTTGCGCGTCACGCGGGCTCTGCAACTCCACCGGCTGCCCACCGAGGAGAATCTCGCCGGAATCGCGAGTGTAGACGCCGGCAAGGATTTTCATGAGCGTCGATTTGCCGGCGCCATTCTCGCCCATCAGCGCGTGGACTTCGCCCTCGACCAGGTCGAACTGAACGTCGTGAAGCGCCCGCACGCCGGGAAAGCTCTTGCTGAGCTTTTTGACGGAAATCAGCGGGGTCATGGCGCGAAGCCGATGGCGAGCGAGCGGCAAACGCCCGCATCAACCCGGGAGACGGGTCGCGAAAGCGCCGGGCGGCCGGGTTTTATTCGAATGAAATCGCAACGAGAAGCCAGGCACATTGCTGGACCCCCAAACCGATGTGCGACGATTCTACGACGCGCGGCGGGAGAGGCTCAAGCTCAGGCATTCCCCAGTGTGTGCAGTGCTTACGTGGGTGGATTTGCGCACACTTTGGGATTGGGATGGGACGGCGGCGGATACCGCCACCAGCAGGGAAAAGCAGATGAATCAAGTCGATATGCCAGCCCACGGCGTCCGGGGACGGACATCGCAAGAAGCGGAATGCACGTTACGATTCACGCATTATCTTTGGTAGCGCACCGCGGCTCCGAAGGTCCTCCGTGTTCAACAACACGGAGAGACGGATGAAGCAGAGTGAGTTTTGAAGGTGGTAGCCGACCGGGCAGCGACGTTCTGGGAAGGCGCAGGACACACGAAGGTCTCCGCAAGAGGCCTTCTTCGCACCGTTTCCCGGCTATCCGGCACGGCTGGAGCCCGTAGAAGGGGGATTCGAGCTCACCTTCCGGAATATTCCGGAGGCCATTGCCTGGAGCGATACCCTCGATGAGGCTCGCTCCATGGCCGCTGATGCGTTGCTCTCGGCAATGGATTCTTATTTCGGAGATGAGCGGCCAGTTCCGGCGCCGTCCAAGGCAAAAGAAAGGCGAGGAGTTGATCAACCGTCTCTCGATCGAGTCGGCGAAGGTACTTTGTACCAGCACATCGCCCTTGCTGACGTAGAAGGTGGCCGGTAAAAAACCAGCTCAAAACTTGGCTACCTCGGCGTCTATCCCTCTCCCTCCATCTGCTGCAGATGAATGTCCCTCGCGCGACTTGGGGCGTTTACCTTTGCTGTAAAATTCGCCGACCCGTTTTTGCGCCCCGCGATGTCCACATAGGTAACAAAAGAATGACAGGAAAATTCACGAACTTGCTCCCGGGTGTGCCCAGCGTCGAGAGTCCGTTTTTCAAGCAGATTTTTGCGGACCCGTCGGTCGACGCCGAAACGCTTAGGGTCGCCACTGATTTGAATCGCGACGGCTACGCAATTATCAAATTTCCCGACGACGACTTTGACGCGATTGCAGCAGCCATCAAGTCAAATCTTTACGATCAGTACGACTGGGCCACGTGGCGGGAAAAGTGGTACGACGCCAAAGTCGGCCTGCGAGTCCTTGATGCATGGAAGACCGACGAAAACGTTCGTCGAATTGCCACGAACGCGAAAGTGATCGACTTGCTGTCCAAGCTTTTCGGACGGCAAGCGTGGCCGTTTCAAACCCTGAATTTCCCTGTCGGCACGCAGCAGCATGTCCACTCTGACTCGATTCACTTCAGCTCAGTGCCGGAGCGCTTCATGTGCGGTGTGTGGACTGCTCTCGAAGACATTGGTGAAGATGCCGGCCCGCTTCTGTACTATCCCGGCTCACACAAATGGCCCGTCTACACGAACGAACACATTGGCTACTGCGCTACAGAGCCAGTCACAGAAACAAACAAGATGGACTACGAGACGATGTGGGACGCATTGATCGAAGCCCATGGAGCAAAGCCGGCCATCTTCACACCCAAAAAGGGTGAGAGCGTCATCTGGCTATCAAACTTGTTGCATGGCGGTCTTGAGCACAAGAACAAAGAAAAGACTCGCTGGTCCCAAGTGACACACTATTACTTCGAAGGCTGCGCGTACTATCGCCCGTTCAGATCCGACCCATTCTATGGCTCGATCTATTTTTCGAAAATGAACGACATGATCACCGGCGAGCCGGTGAGGCACCAATACAGCGGCTTCAATATTCCTGAGAGCTTCATAGACTCGTCTTTCAACAATTGCAGCGCACAAAAAGCGGTGATCCCTGCAGACTTTGACCCGCAGCAGTACCTGCTAGCCAATCCCGACGTCTTTGAGGCCGGAGAAGATCCAGTCTTGCACTACCGCCTGCACGGTTGGCGCGAAGGACGGCGACTCAGGCCAGAATGACCGGTGGCCGATGCATATTAAACGCCGGTGGCGGATGCCCCGGTCGTTGTCTTCTTGTGCCGTATCTGTGGTGAGCGCCGCTGGCGAAGGAAGAACGTTCCCTCTGGCGTTGGGGGCCAGCGGGTTCTGTCGATGACTATATTTGGTGAGTGCGCATAGCTGACTACGCGCCCAGACATTGGAGAAGGTTTGGATATCCGCCAAAATTATTGACGAGCAGCGTATGCGTCAACTCACAGCTGCACAATCCGCAAGCAACGGGGATCACAATGAAAACGAAAACAGCGCTGGCAGCACTGACCATGCTCGCCGCATGCACCACCATATCCGACGTCACGCCGGCTGGCGACGGCCGCTACACCGTCACCACGCAGGTCCGAGGCGGCATGACCGCATGGGGCGAGGTCAAGGCGTCGAGCCTGCAACGGGCGGACGCATACTGTAGGCAGCAGGGCAAGCTGATGCATCAGGTCGATATGCAGACGCACGGCGTCCGCGGATGGACGCCCCAGGAGGCAGAGCTGACGTTCTCATGCACGACTAGCTGATGCCGTCCTGGATAGCACTATGATCAAGCGATCAGCGTGGCTTTGGTGGATATTTCCAGCGTGGTTCATCCTCGGTGCAGACGCCTATGCCCGTGGTGGTCATTACCACTGCGGGCGCAGATGCAATCCACTCGGGGCACTCGTCCGGCTCGGAATCATTGCCTTAGCATGCGTTGGAGGCGCCACGTTAAACCGATGGCGCCGAAATAGATCGCAGTACCAACGCCGTCGGTAATCTTGCCGTTCAAAGCGGCGCTGGCCGATCTGGCAAAAGGCACCAATGCATAAGTGGAAAGCCGGGTAGCGCGTGTTGCTTGCCATCGAAGCGATCGTACGGGCTAGATCGTGCTCCGCGCATGCTGCATTTCCGCCCATACGGCAAGCGCCCCCCGCGTCGGTTGCGAGCAATGCGACGAGTATCGAAGTCAGCCAGCAAGCAGCGCGACCAGACATACAACTGCCAAAGTGAAAAACACGCTGCCGGCGACTAAGTCGTACGGATATTTCATGCGATCCCCCGAATTCTCAGCCAGCAAGAATACGGTGGACCGAAATGGCGCACTGTTAAGGATGGTTAGACATGAAAGATGCGCGCGCGGCGGGCTTGTGGGGACCTGTCGGCACCGGGGCGTGATCTTGCCCGGCAGGCAAAGTACATTCCGTCTTCTGGCCGCGCACTGTAGACGGAGCCGCGCTCTTATCAGCCAATTCCCTGAGGTATTCAACCACCAGGAAAGGCTCGCTGCATTGCTCAAACGTCCTTGAGCACTTCCTTTCACTTGCGCATGTGCCTGGAGCTGATCGCATCGCCCCAGTACTTCTTACCATCCTTTTCCATCGACCATAGATCCGAATGTTCACGATGACTGCGTTCGACGTAGTCCTCACCTTGAGAGCTTAGCCGCGCCCCTTCTTCGCGCCGATGTCGGCGGTGCCATTTTGCTTTCGCGGGCGCCTCGGTCTCAGCGGTCGTGTTACCGAGAATTGGATTCTTCCGTTTGGCTACGACTCATCGCCGACCTCCTGAAACCAGCGGCGCTCCCAGATGGAGAGACGGTCTTTTTGATGGCACCGCGGATTGCCGCACATCCAGCAGCTGCATGGGGTGGGAGTGTCGATCAGGCGGCCGATTTGTACGTCAGTTTTCTTCGGCTTCCCGGCCCACCAGTCCCTTCGTTTATGTTTGAGTCGCGCCCGATCCGCCCGGCGCCGCGCTGAACCTGCCATTTCACACCTCAGTTTCGATAGCTGAATGTGCGAAAGCCCGCTCGCGGCGGGCATGATGGGCGGTGTTTAAATCAGTGAGAGCGGCGTTTGAGTATCGTACCTTTCACACTGCCAGGGTTGGGAGACAGCGTGGTGCCGGGGACCGGACTTGAACCGGCAAGCCGTTAGGCGGCGGATTTTAAGTCCGCTATGTTTACCAATTTCATCACCCCGGCGAGGGTGGTCAAAACGCGTGGACGCGCATTCTACCATTGGCCGCCTGGCCGGCCAAACCTCCGCAGCGCCGCCGATCGAACCGGCAACGCCAACACCCCCGCACCGCACTTCACCGCCCCCGCTCGCCCTCGCACCTCGCAATCCACCACCCACGCCAACGTCATCGCCAAGTCACAAATCTTTCCGATAATCCGCTCCTGAAAACGTTTACAACCGAGCGGAAATCATGACCCCGACAATCAAGGATGTCGCTGCACACGCGGGCTTTTCCATCGCGACGGTCTCGCGCGCGATCAACGCGCCGCACACCGTTAATCCGGTCACGCTCGACAAGGTGCGCCAGTCCATCGACGCGCTCAACTTTCGGCCCAGCCCGCTCGGCCGTCAACTGCGCGGCGAGCGCACGCGCCTCATCGGCGTGATCGTGCCGACGCTCGCCAACCCTGTGTTCGCGGAGTGCCTGCAAGGCATCGACGAACTCGCAGCCGCGCAAGGCTATCGGCTCATGCTGATGACCACCCAGTACGACGCCGAGCGCGAACGCCGCGCCATCGAAACGCTGCGCGAGCATCGCGTGGAAGGCCTGATCCTGACGGTCGCCGACGCCGACACGCATCCCCTTCTCGATGAGCTCGACCGTGACGGCCTGCTCTATGTGTTGATGCATAACGACACGGTGCGGCGTCCGTCGGTGTCCGTGGATAACCGTCTCGCCGCCTACGAAGGCGTGCGCATGCTGATCGCGCACGGCCATCGCCGCATCCTGATGCTCGCCGGCACGCTCGCTGCATCCGACCGCGCGCGGCAGCGGCATCTTGGCTACACGCAAGCAATGCAACAAGCCGGCCTCTCGCCCGCACCCGCGCTTGAGGTCGACTTCAACGCGGACGAACTGTCGCCCGCCGTGCTCGCGCATCTGACGAGCGGCCCGAACCGTCCGAGCGCCCTCTTCTGCAGTAACGATCTGCTCGCAATGGTCGTCATGCGCGGCCTGCGCCGCGCGCGTCTGCAAATTCCGCGCGATATGTCGATTCTCGGCTTCGACGGTCTCGCAATGGGCGAACTGCTGTCGCCGCCGCTCGCAAGCGTCTGCGCGCCGAACCGTGAGATCGGCTGTGCCGCGTGGCGCCGTTTGCTGACACGTGTCACCGCAAATTTCGAAGGTCTCGGCGAAACGGCGCTTGCACTGACGCTGCCGCACAGCCTGCGCGAAGGCGCCACGATCGCCGCAATATCAAATCGCAACGACGCGGGCGCGACGCGTGTCAGCCAGCGCCTTCATCTCCAACCTTGAACAATCCACCTGAACCACCCGCTCTCTTCCATTCCAGGAGAACCGCAGTGATCCGCTCTTCCGTACGCCTTGCATCGGCAGTCTCACCGCTGATGCGCCGCCTCGCCCAATCCACCGCCGTCGCACTGTGCGCCGGTGCGCTCTTGACCGCTGCGCTTGCCACCGTCACTTCACAAACGGCCCACGCCGATGAAACCGCGATCTGCTACAACTGCCCGCCCGAATGGGCCGACTGGGCAAGTCAGATCAAGGCGATCCAGCAGAAGACCGGCATTCGCGTGCCGTTCGACAACAAGAACTCCGGCCAGTCGATCGCGCAGCTGATGGCGGAACAAAAGAGCCCAGTGGCGGACGTGGTGTATCTGGGCGTCTCATCGGCTTTCCAGGCGAAAGACAAGGGCGTCGTCGAGCCGTATAAGCCCGCGCATTGGGACGACATCCCCGCGAACCTGAAAGACCCGCAAGGCTACTGGTTCACGATTCACTCGGGCACGCTCGGCTTCTTCGTCAACAAGGACGCGCTCGAAGGCAAGCCCGTGCCGCGCTCGTGGGCAGACCTGCTCAAGCCCGAGTACAAAGGCATGGTCGGCTATCTCGATCCGTCGAGCGCATTCGTCGGCTATGCAGGCGCGGTCGCGGTGAATCAGGCGCTCGGCGGCACGCTCGATAACTTCGAACCGGGCCTCGACTGGTTTCGCAAGCTCAAGGCCAACGCGCCGATCGTGCCGAAGCAGACCGCCTACGCGCGCGTCATGTCCGGTGAAATCCCGATCCTGCTCGACTACGATTTCGACGCCTATCGCGCGAAATACAAGGATCATGCGAACGTCGAATTCGTGATTCCGAAGGAAGGCACGATCTCCGTGCCGTACGTGATGAGCCTCGTAAAGGGCGCGCCGCATGAAGCGAACGGCAAGAAGGTGCTCGACTTCGTGCTCTCCGACGAAGGTCAGAAGCTCTGGGCCGATGCGTATCTGCGCCCGGTTCGCGCGAATGCGATGAGCGCGCAGACAGCCGCAAAATTCCTGCCGGCAAGCGAGTACGCACGCGCAAAACCCGTCGACTTCGGCAAGATGGCCGAGAAGCAGTCGAGCTTCGGCGAGCGTTATCTGCAGGTGATGCATTGAACGACATTACGTTCCCACTGCGCTGGCGCATTGCACTGATCGCGCCGGCGCTAGCGGTCTTCATCGCGTTCTGGCTGTTGCCGATGGGCGCCCTCGCGCAACTGAGCGGCGACGGCCACGCGTTCGCCACCTATCGCGCGATGCTGACGAACCCGCGCTACATGTCGAGCCTCAGCGCGACTATCGTGTTGTCGGCGGCCGTCACGGCGGCTACGTTGGTGCTTTCGGTGATCGCCGGTTTGCTGCTCGCACGTCGTGAGTTCGCGTTCAAGCGCACGCTGCTCGCGTTGCTGACGTTTCCGCTCGCGTTTCCCGGCGTAGTGGTCGGCTTCATGGTCATCATGCTAGCAGGGCGCCAGGGGTTGATCGGTGCGCTGTCGCTCAAGCTCACCGGCGACCGCTGGGTGTTCGCCTACTCGATGAGCGGCCTCTTTCTCGGCTACCTGTACTTCTCGATTCCGCGCGTGATCGTCACGGTGATGGCGTCGGCGACCAAGCTCGATGCATCGCTCGAAGAAGCCGCGCGTTCGCTTGGCGCGTCGCCGTGGCGCATTACGCGCGACATCGTGTTGCCCGCGCTGTCGCCCGGCCTGATCGCGGCGGGCGCGGTGTGCTTCGCGACCGCGATGGGCGCGTTCGGCACGGCATTCACGCTCGCAACGGACAACGACGTATTGCCGATGACCATCTACACCGAGTTCACGCTCAACGCGAACATGATGACGGCGGCCGGACTTTCGATCGTGCTCGGCATCGTCACGTGGGCGGTGCTTGCATTGGCGCGCAGCGTGAGCGGCTCAGCCGTGGCGGCGAGCGCATGAGCGGCGTCATTCAATACAGCGCGGACCCAACCGGAAGCAGAACCTACCGATGAATTCCATCACTTCTTCTTTGCCGTCCGAGGCAAAGCCCCGTACGCGGCTCCGCCTGCCCGATGCAAGAGCGTGGCTCGCGGCGGGCCAATGGCTCGTCACGCTGCTGCTATGCGCGTTCCTGATCGTGCCGGTTGTCATGTCGATCGTCGCGGGCGTGACCGTCAACTATTTCAAGGGTGTCTCGAGCGGCTTCACGCTGCGCTGGCTCGCCGAAGTGTGGACGCAGTATCACGGCTCGGTGTTCCTGTCTCTCGAAGTGGCAGCGATCACGTTGCTGATCACGCTGCTGACCGGCGTTCCCGCAGGCTACGTGCTCGCGCGCAGCAAGACGCGGCTCTCGCGCATCGTCGAGGAATTCCTCGTGCTGCCGATCGCACTGCCGGGTCTTGCATCGGCGCTCGCGCTCCTCGTGGTGTACGGCGGCTTCACGATGTTCCGCATGAGCGTGGCGTTTATCGTCGTCGGACATGTGGTGTTCACGCTGCCGTTCATGGTGCGCGCGGTTGCCGCAGTGTGCGCGAGCAGCGACCTGCGCACGCTCGAAGAAGGCGCGGCGAGTCTCGGCGCAAGTTTCATGCAGCGCTTCGTGACCATCGTTTTGCCGAACGCGAGGCCGGGCATCGTGGCGGGCGCGTTCGCCGTGCTGACGCTTTCCATTGGCGAGTTCAATCTGACGTGGATGTTGCACACGCCCGACACGAAAACGCTGCCGGTCGGTCTCGCCGACACATACGCGTCGATGCGCATCGAAATCGGCAGCGCGTACACGATTCTCTTTTTCATCATGACGATGCCGCTCCTCGTCGCAATGCAATGGCTCGGCGTCGATGCGACCGGCCAGCGCAACGCGGCGAAAAAACGCATCGCCGCTTCTGCTTCGAATTCCGTCACGACACCATGAAACTCGCCCTTACCGCTGTGTCCGCTTCTGTTGCCGGCTCGGTTCCCATCACGTTGACGCAATGCGCGAAGACGTTTCGCGGCACACGTGTACTCGAACCGGTCGATCTTCAAATCGAAGCCGGTGAGACGCTCGTGCTGCTCGGTCCGTCCGGCTGCGGCAAGACCACGACGCTGCGCATGATCGCAGGGCTCGAAACGCCCGACGCCGGTGGCCGCATCGCATTCGGCGACGACGACGTCACCGCGCTGCCCATCGAAAAACGTCAGGTGGGCATGGTGTTTCAGAGCTACGCGCTGTTTCCTAACCTGACCGTGCGCGGCAACATCGGCTACGGATTGAAAATCAAACGTATGCCTGCGGCGACAGCGCGGCAGCGCATCGACGAATTGCTCGACATGATGCGCCTCACCGCGCATGCTGATAAGCCGATCGACCAGCTCTCCGGCGGACAGCGTCAACGCGTGGCGCTGGCACGCGCGCTTGCCGTGCAGCCGCGCGTGCTGCTGCTCGACGAACCGCTCACGGCACTCGACGCCCGTTTGCGCGACGCACTGCGCAGCGAGATGAACACGCTGCTGCGCAAACTGGGCATTACGACCGTGTACGTGACGCACGACCAGGCCGAGGCGATGGAACTGGGCGACCGCATCGTCGTGATGAGCGCCGGGCGTATCGAGCAGATCGGCTCCCCGCGTGACATCTACTATCGACCTGCAAACCGCACCGTCGCGCAGTTCGTCGGCACGATCAACCGTGTCGCCGGCGAACGCCGCGGCAACATGTTGACGACCACGGGCGGTGCCGTGCCGCTGCCATCGACGCCCACGCAAATTGCGACTCCGGCACGCTCGGCGCACGAGATTTTCTTCCGCCCCGAAGACGCGTTTCTCGCCGATCCCGCACACGCGCAACTGCGAGGCCACGTCGAAACAAGCGCGTTCCTCGGTGAGCGCACGCGCCTGACGATCAGCGGCGCCGCACCGGATGCGTTGCTCGTCGACGTCGCGGGCCGCGTCGAACTGGCGCGCGGCACGCCGGTCGGCATCTCGATCGTGCAGGACGCGCTGATTGCGCTATCGTAACAACGCGGCGCTGCTTTGGAGCGCGCTAAAACAAGGACTATCCCATGCTGCTGGCTCAAATTAGCGACCTGCATATCAAGCGGCCCGGCGGGCTCGCCTATCGCCGCGTCGACACCGCCGCGTATCTCGCGCGTTGCGTCGCTGCGCTGAACGCGCTCGTTCCCCGCCCTGACGCCGTGATCATCACCGGCGACCTCGTCGATCAGGGCGATCCGCAACAGTACGAACACCTGAAGACGCTGCTCGCGCCGCTTGAATTGCCCTACTTTCTGCTGGTCGGCAATCACGACGACCGGGCTGCGTTGCGCGCCGCCTTTCCCGACCGTGCGGAACTGCACAGCGGCAGCGAATTCGTCCAGTACGCATTCGATGTCGGCGCATTGCGCGTGCTCGCTCTGGATTCGCTGGAGCCGGGCCAAAGCGCCGGTACGCTGTGCGACGCGCGGCTCGCGTGGCTCGAGGCGCAACTCGACGCGGCGAACGGCAAGCCAACAGTCGTTGCGCTGCATCATCCGCCGTTTGTGTGCGGCATCGGACATATGGACGAGTTGCGGCTCGATCCTGCTGCGGCAGCCAGACTGGCTGCGCTGGTCGCGCGCTATCCGAACGTGGAGCGCGTGATCTGCGGGCATGTGCATCGTCCGATGTTCGTGCGTTTTGGCGGCACGATTGCATCCGCGGTACCGGCGCCCGCGCATCAGGTTGCGCTCGATCTTCGCGACGACGCGCCGTCGGCGTTCATGATGGAACCGCCCGCGTATGCGCTGCATCGCTACGATCCGGCAACAGGCCTGGTTACGCATCACGCGTATGTCGATGCCGCCGACGGTCCCTATCCGTTCCACGAGCCGGAAGGTGCGCTGATCGACTGAACACGCGTCCGTTTCTGATGGATCAGCGATTGACGAACGTTCGACGCGCGCGCCGCGATACGCTGAAGTACGGTATTCCGAGCGCGGCCGCGACGATCGCCTGCATCAGGCCGTCGAACGGAATCGCAATGTCGATCCCGATCGCATGCGTCATGTAATCGCTCGCCAGATAGGCGCCGGTGCGCAGCATCAGAATCGCACCGAGCCACGCCTGCACGTGCACGTTAAAGCGCGCCGATCTGCGCACGGCGAGGAGCGTCAGCCAACCTGCACCCGCCACGATGAACGCGCCGGTCACCACATTCGCGCCGACCATGACGATCACCGTGCGATACCAGCCATGTGTTCCAGCGCGCGCGAATACCGCAAGCAATTCCCATTCGAGCATCATTTCCAGTGGGTCGCGCATTGCGATTGCGGTAGCGAGCGCCCACGCCGCGAAACAGATCAGCGCGATGAGCAGGCATCCGCCAATGCGTGGCGACTGGCGTTGAGTCGAGCGTGTCGTGGGCTCTTTCATGAGATCGTACGGAGTTAGCTGAGATAGCGCGCCGATTCTACGAATCCGGGCCCGGCAAACTTCGCATTTTTGTCACGGGAGCACATGGCGCACCCATGGCGGCAAGTCAGCACAATCCGGTTCGCTCCGGTATGATCGGCACGCTTGAGGACCGTGCATGGGCCGGTCCGCCCACCGCTTCTCTCATGTCCACTTCCAACGCGTCCACACCCGCCTCCGCCGACCGGTCGCTGCGCAGCCTGCTGCTTCTGCTCGCGACCATTGCCGGCATCTCGGTCGCCAACATCTATTACAACCAGCCGCTGCTCGACAACTTCAGGCAGTCGTTCCCCGCGAGCGCGTCATGGGTAGGCGCGGTGCCGGCCATCACTCAGCTCGGCTACGCGGCCGGCATGTTGCTGCTCGCGCCGCTAGGCGATCGCTTCGACCGGCGGGCGCTGATCCTGCTGCAGACTGCGGGCATGTGCGTCGCGCTTGTCGTCGCGGCCGCCGCGCCTACGCTGTCGGTGCTGATCGTTGCAAGCCTCGCGATCGGTGTGCTCGCTACCATCGCCCAACAGGCGGTGCCGTTCGCCGCCGAACTGGCGCCGCCGTCTGAGCGCGGCCATGCGGTCGGCACGGTGATGAGCGGTCTGCTGCTAGGCATCCTGCTGGCGCGGACAGCTGCAGGCCTCGTTGCGCAATATCTCGGCTGGCGTGCGGTATTCGCCGCTTCTGTGGTCGCATTGCTCGTGCTCGCGGTGGTCATCATTCTGCGTCTGCCGAAAAGCAAGCCGACCTCGACACTCACCTACGGCAAGCTGCTCATGTCGATGTGGCATCTGATCGTCGAGCATCGCGCGTTGCGCGAGGCTTCGCTGACGGGCGCCGCGCTATTCGCCGGTTTCAGTATCTTCTGGTCGGTGCTTGCGCTGTTGCTGGCGGGCGCGCCGTTCCATCTCGGGCCACAGGCTGCAGGACTGTTCGGCATCGTCGGCGCGGCGGGCGCGCTCGCTGCGCCTCTTGCCGGCAAGTTCGCGGACCGCCGCGGACCACGCGCGATCATCACGCTGTCCATCGTGCTGGTGGCGATCTCGTTCGTCGTGTTCGGCGCATCCGCGAAGAGCATCGTGGGACTCGTGATCGGCGTGATCGTGTTGGACGTCGGCGTGCAGGCCGCGCAGATTTCGAATCAGTCGCGCATTTACGCGTTCAAGCCCGACGCACGCAGTCGCGTGAATACCGTGTACATGGTTGCGTATTTCATCGGCGGAGCGATCGGCTCCGGCGTCGGCGCAGCGGTGTGGCCGGTTTTCGGATGGGTGGGCGTGAGCGTCGCGGGTCTGTTGTTCGCGGGCCTTGCCGCGTGGAATCATCTGGCGCTGCAGGCTCGTACTGCCAAAGGTTGACTGCGGCGAGCGCTCAGCCGTTGCTTCGTGCGAACGCGTACTCGTGCAGTGCGTCGATTACGCGATCGAATTCGAAAGACTTGTCGTAGAAGTGGCGCACGCCGTATTGTTCGCAGCGCTCGCGATAGGCCGGCAATGCATGATTGGTCAGCACCGCGGCGAACACGGAGTCGATCAAACCTTCGCGCTGCAAATAGGCCAATACCGGTACGCCCGAGCCCTGCTTCAATTGCAGATCGACAATTACCGCGTCGAATGCGTCGTCGCTCAGAAGCGCGATGGCTTCGTCGGCCGAATCGGCATAAGCGGCCACGCGCAGCGAACCCGACGCGTCGATCGCCTCCACCAGACTGCGGCGGATCAGCGGCGAATCCTCGATAAGCAGCACGCGCAACGGTGCGCGGCTGGCTGACTCGGCAACGGTGTTCGATTCGCTGTTCATCGGGATTTCTCGATCGTCCATTATTCGATCAAGCCGTTCTTGATCGCGTAATAAGTCAGATCGGCATTGTTCGCCAGGCGCATCTTCTCGAGCACGCGAGCCCTATACGTGCTGACCGTTTTCACGGACAGATGCAGTTCCTCGGCAATCTGCGTAGGAATCTGCCCCGCCGCGAGCTTGCAGAAAATCTGAAACTCGCGCTCGGACAGCGCTTCGTGCGGCCGCGCCGCCGCCGGTTTGTCGAGATTGTCGGCAAGCGTGTCGGCTACCGCCTCGGATAAATAACGATGCCCTCGCGCCACCGCACGAATCGCGCGCACGATTTCGTCGGGTTCGCAGTCTTTGTTCAGATAACCGTTGGCGCCCGCGCGCAGCAGATTGATCGCGTACTGGCTCTCCGGGTAGCCGGAGAGGATCAGCACGCCCTGCTCCGGGCGCACCTGCTTGATGACGCGCAAGGTGTCGATGCCGTTCTTGTCCGGCATCGCAATGTCGAGCAGCACGACGTCGAATGCCTGTTCGCGCACGAGGCTGATGGTTTCGTCGCCGGTGGCCGCTTCCGCCGCGACGCACATGTCCGGCTCGTCGGCGACGAACTGTCTGAAACCCCCTCGGACGATCGCGTGGTCGTCAGCTATCAACACTCGAATCATCGGCTTGGTGTCCGTACGATGGAATCGCTCCAAAGCAGGCATTGTAATGACGTCGCGCCGTACTTCGGCGTTATCGCGGCCGGAACCGCCGGCCGCAAGCTCGCCATGCCAGGCGCAATCACTCGCGCCCTTCGAGCAGGTCGGCCATATCGTCCGCATGCTCTTCCTCGACTGCGAGAATCTCTTCGAACAGACGCCTCGTCGTCACATCCTTCTCGCCGAGATAGCGGATGATCTCACGATAGGTGTCGATTGCGATGCGCTCGGCAACCAGGTTCTCGCGAATCATGTCCGTCAGGTTCTCGCCTTCCTTGTACTCGGAATGCGCGCGCGTCTTCAGCCCGTCCGGCGCGAAGTCCGGCTCGCCGCCAAGCTGCACGATGCGCTCGGCGATACGATCGGCGTGTTCCTGCTCTTCGGCCGCGTGCTCCGCGAATTCGGCGGCCACCGCTTCCGAGTTGATACCCTTCGCCATGAAATGATGGCGCTTATAGCGCAACGTGCAGACGATTTCGGTAGCCAGCGCGTCGTTGAGGAGCTTGAGCACCGCGTCGCGATTCGCGCCGTAAGTTTGCGTGACCGGACCGTCCGACATGTGCTTGCGGGCGTCGTCGCGGATCTTCTGAACGTCCATCACGAACGGATCACTCGACTGCGATGCCGCGCCTTGGGCGCCAGGTGTGTTCGCCATTGAATCTCTCCTTTATCCGTATTGGGGGTGGCTGCATCACGCAAGGTGCCCGCGCGATGCGCCGATAGAATCATGTTCGGGTCTATGTTCGGAATACACCGAGCAGCAGCGTGACCACGAACACGACGAGGAAAATATAGAACAGTATCTTCGCGATCTCTGCCGCGCCCGCCGCGATTCCGGTGAAACCGAACACCGCAGCAATGATGGCGATGACGAAGAACACGATGGCATAGTGAAGCATGGCGACTCTCCTTCTTGTTAGTATCCGCGGGGATTTCCGTGCGCTCAGGTTGCGCGTGCCGCTTTGCTCAAGCGCCCTGTTTCAGGCGCCTCGACGAGGCAAAGCGGCGCTAATCGACGATTTTTTTCGTCACCACGAAACCGAGCACGAGGAACACCACGCACAGAATCAGGAACACGACAAACAGGAACTTCGCAATTGCCGCCGCACCCGCAGCCACGCCGGTGAATCCAAGAAGGCCGGCGATCACGGCGATGACGGCGAAGAACAACGCCCATTTCAGCATGATGGCTTCCTCCAGAACAGTGAATGGGATCAGAGTCCATCGTATCCAGCCGTATCGTCGGGCGCATTCCGACGCACTCCGGTTTTCGTGTGAGAATCCGCTTACATTGGATTACGGCCGCTTTACGCGAAGCGGCCGGAACGCAGATTCGCCACGCACGATGTGCGCGCCAGCGCGCGGGCGCGCACCCGCGGCGACCGCAGCGGACGCTACACTGATGCGTGTCCAAGGAGTAGAACGTGTCAAACGTGCAGAACGCGGCTGATGTACATAATGAAGTGCACAATAAAGTGCAGGACGAAGCGCAACAGGAAGCGCGAACCGGATCGCAAACCCAGGCCCCGCAAGCCAGAGCCGCGGCCCGCCTGAGCAACTGGATGCGCAACCGCAGCTGGGCGATCGCGATGACCGTGGCGATTGTGATCACCGTCGGCGGGCTGGTAATTCTCGAAACCGCGCGCGAGCGCATCGCCGCCGAGTACGAAACAGCGCTCGAAGCCCGCGACGTCACGGTGCACCTCAGCATGCTCGCGAGTCAGCTATCGCGTCTGAGCGCACAGGAAAGCGATTTTCTTCTGACGAAGCGTGACGCCGCAGCGCACGATTTTTGCGCGACCGCCGTCAGCATCCGCGAGGGCGAGCAACTGCTCGAGCGTTTTTACCGCAGTCCCAAAGCCGATAGCGCGGAGCTCGCAAGTTTCACGCAAATCCGCGCGCTGATCGACGCGCGAATCGGCGCCGGCGCCGCCGCCTTGCAGCGCGCGGCGCCTCATCCGCTCGATCTCAGCGCATGCGGCAACGCGAGCCACGCCAACGCGGTAGATGCGGCGCTCGTCGACAGCACACTGAGCCTGCTGCGCGACAACGAAGAACGGCGGGCGCAGCACGCGCTCGCCGCGAGCCGTGCCGATCAGCGCATTTCGACGTTATGCGCGGCTGGCCTGTCGGCGCTCAATATCGTGTTGTTCATTCTGCTCTTCCGCAACCTGGGCATACAGATCGACCGGCAGGCGCGCGTGCAGCGTCAATTGATCACACAACAAGGCGAGCTCGATCAACTCGTGAACGAACGCACGCGTCAACTCGAGGCACTCGGCTGGCATTTGCAGGCCGTCAGCGAAAACGAGAAGACGCAACTCGCGCGCGAGCTGCACGACGAGCTCGGCGCGATTCTCACCGCGAGCAAAATGGACGTGGCGTGGGCAAACCGCAAACTCAAAGAGAGCGACCCCGACATCTCCGAGAAGTTGAAGCGCGCGCTCGCCAATCTGGACCAGGGCATTGCGCTCAAGCGCCGCATCATCGAAGACATGCGGCCTACCGTGCTGGCGAATTTCGGCCTGGTGACCGCACTGCGCACACTGGCCGACGAAGCCGCGCAACGCAATAACTGGACGCTGAACCTGCAGCTTCCGGCCGACGATATCCAGCTCGACGAGCAAACGGAAATCGCGCTCTTTCGCGTCGCGCAGGAATCGTTGACCAACGCGGCGAAGTACGCGCGAGCGTCGCAGGTATCGATCGGCTTGCAGGTCGGCGAAGGTCGGGTCACGCTCGATATCGCCGACAACGGCGTCGGCATCATGCCAGCCGATCTGACGCGCACGCACACACACGGACTGCTCGGCATGCGTCAGCGGGTCGCCGCGCATGGCGGGCAGTTCGACATCAGACGCGGCGTGCCGAGAGGCACCGACATTCATGTCGTGATGCCGAGCGTCAGCACGTCGGCGCAGCCCGGCAACGACCCGTTGCCGTTCACCGCACGACCTTCGGTCTAGCCGCGTTGCGCCGCGATTGAAAACTCTGTTGCTCGTCGTTGTAGGAGTGCGCCGACGTCAACACCAGAGCACACCTACAACAAAATCGCAGCGGAGCCGACAGCGCGGCACGCACCCTTTTTTTACCATGCAATCAGACCGGATCGACTGGCGCAAGCCACGGTCGGCAGCTAGCACAGGCGCTAGCGGGACACGTCTACCGATACCTTCTCGACAAGGAGAACTCTCATGAATCGACTGATCGCTTTGCTTCTCATCGCAGGCACGGCCGCGCTCGCCGGCTGCAACACTATGGCAGGCGCCGGCCAGGACATCTCCAAGGGCGGCGACGCACTCACCAATTCGGCTGAAAAGGCGAAGTAAGTCGTTCTTCGTCGAGCGGCCAGGCGCCGTCGCGGCGCAAGCCGCTGCGTTTAAATGAAACCCGCTGCGGGAAACCGCAGCGGGTTTTTTGTTGAACGCGGTCATGCTCTGGTGCAGGTATCGAATGCGTGTATCGAATGCTTGCGCACAAAACAAAGCGGCGACCCACATGCGTGGATCGCCGCCCCGTCCTCCCCAGGACTTGCCGCTATCGCGTGCGCTGCAATGCGCGCACGCTCTCTAGCGAACTTATGCGCCCGTCAGCGTGTTCGACAATTCGACGCTCGGCGTGTTCGTGTTGCCGTTCTGCACGACGAGCAGATGGATCTGCCCCACCGCCAGCTGGCTCAGCGCGCCGCCAATGGGCACCGACGTGATCAGCCAGTCAGCGTTGTTCGACAACGTGAACGACTGCGACTGATAGATCGGCGTCTTGCTGCCGGCCGCCGTCGCGATCAGCACATACTGGCCGCCAGACACGTAGATAGAATCCTGGCCGCTTGCCGGCACCGCGTTCTTGAACGACAAGCCGGCCATCGTCGGGGCTACGTTGCTGATGTTCGTGTTGGTGGACTGGACCAGATAGAGGTCGAGGTTCGGTGCGTTGCCCGATGCGTTGAAGCCCCGCACGCGTGCGCTGTTCGAAAGCAGACCCTTGTCGAACGGATCGTCGATCAGACCGATGTCCGGTGCCGCCGCGCCCGGCAACGCGAGCACCGTATATTCGTGGCCCTTTGCAACGTTCGGGAAGTTGCCGCTTGCGAGCGCGGTCGTCGAGCCGGTTGCCGCATAACCCACGTTCGTCGAGCCCGTGTTGATGTTCGTGAAGTTCGTCACACCCTTATACGAGACATTCGTCTGTCCCGACGGTGCGGTACCGTTCACGAGAAAATCCACGGCAGGTCCGCTCGGGATCGCATGCACGAAATGGATTTCCGGGTTCGTCAGGCCAAGCTCCTTGCCTACGTCGTCGGAGCCCCCGCCGCACGCGCTCAGGACAGAAGCAACGGCGATCACGGCCGCCATGGTTCGGATCAGTTTCATTGTGTTCACCTATATCGATGTCGGGCTCTCCGCCCATTCATATGCGGGCGCACGCTTAAAGACAATGCCATCTGAAACCCTGTTCGATGCGTTGTTCGAACGGTTCCAGTCCGGCTGCCCTTAGCGAAGCACTCCCTCCTATCCCTGCGCGCATTACGCCTTTTCAGGGCGCCGCGCGGTCCATTCGATGGACGCACGCAATGAGCAATGGCTGTGCCGCAACCATCGATTTGGCTTATCGACGCGTGACGATGTCTTACCCGGCAACATCTTGCGAGCATTAGAAGCTTTCCTCAGATGGTGGTCACGAGCGCGCCGTGTATTGTTCGTGCGCACCCCATACTTACAACGGCAGCCTGTATGTCTTACCAACACTTACTCGCGGAGCTCGATCTCGGTTTCACCCGCCTGCGCAATCGCGTTGTGATGGGCTCCATGCATACGGGCATGGAAGACCGCTTCTGGAATTATCCAAAGCTGGCCGCGTACTTTCGTGAGCGAGCGAGGGGCGGCGTTGGTCTGATCGTCACTGGCGGCATCTCGCCGAATCGCGAAGGATGGCTGCTGCCATTCGGCGGCACGCTCAACTCGGTATTCGATCTGCACAATCATCGGCTGCTCACGCAAGCGGTTCACGAAGAAGGCGCCAAGATCGCGCTGCAGATTCTGCATGCGGGGCGATACGGGTATCAGCCGCTGGTTGTGTCGGCATCCGCTTTGAAGTCGCCGATCTCGAAGTTCAAGCCGCGCGCGCTCAGCATTGCCGGCATTGCGAAGACGGTGCGCGACTACGCGCGCTGCGCGAAGCTCGCTCAACGCGCGGGCTATGACGGCATAGAGATCATGGGCAGCGAGGGCTACCTGCTCAACCAGTTCCTTTGCCCGCGCACCAACCGGCGCACGGACCGCTACGGCGGCGGTATCGAGAACCGCATGCGGATCGCGCGCGAGATCGTCGAGCAGGTTCGCGAGGTTTGTGGGAAGCGCTTTATCGTCGTGTACCGGCTCTCGCTGATCGATCTGGTCGAAGGCGGCAACACGTGGGATGAAACCGTGCAGGTCGCGCAGGCGCTCGAAGCAGCGGGCGTGACGATGTTCAACACCGGCATCGGCTGGCACGAGGCGCGCGTGCCGACCATCGTCACGTCGGTGCCGCGCGCCGCGTTCGCCGCGCTGAGCGCGCGACTGAAGGCCGCGGTGAAGGTGCCGGTGATCGTCTCGAACCGCATCAACACGCCGGAGGTTGCGGAGGCATTGATCGCCGACGGTGCCGGCGATCTGGTCTCAATGGCAAGACCGCTGCTCGCTGATCCGGAGTTCGTCCTGAAAACCGCCGAAGGACGCACGCACGAAATCAATACTTGTATCGCGTGCAATCAAGCGTGTCTTGATCATACGTTCAGGAATCAGCGCGCAACCTGCCTCGTCAATCCGCGCGCGGGGCGCGAAACCGAGCTGGTGTATCGACCGCTCGCGGGTCCTCAACTCGTGCGCGCCGTCGCGGTGGTCGGTGCGGGGCCGGCGGGGCTGTCGGCGGCGACAGTGGCGGCGTCGCGCGGACATCGCGTGACCTTGTTCGATGCTGGCGCAACCATCGGCGGCCAGTTCAATCTGGCCATGCGCGTGCCGGGCAAAGAAGAATTCAGCGAGACGATCCGCTATTTCCAAAGCCAGCTGGAGCGGCATTACGTCGACGTGCGGCTCGGCACTCGCGTCGATCCGGCGCTCCTCGCCGCCGGCGCTTACGACGACATCGTGATCGCGACCGGCATCGTGCCGCGCCGGCCCGCAATTGCGGGCATCGATCTGCCCAATGTTCTGTCGTATGTGGATGTGCTCCGCGGCGCGCCTGTGGGACGCCGCGTCGCCGTCATCGGCGCGGGAGGCATCGGCTTCGACGTCAGCGAGTTCCTGCTGCATCCCACTGGCGAGCCTTTGCCCATGCCGCGTGATGTGTGGCTAGACGAATGGGGTGTCGATCTTTCCGTGAGCGGACGCGGCGGCTTGAAGCCGCCCGCTGCGGCCCGGCCGTTTCGGCAAATCTGGCTGTTGCAGCGCAAACCGGGCAAGTTCGGCACGGGGCTCGGCAAGACCTCGGGCTGGGTGCATCGAGCGACGCTCGCGCGAAACGGCGTGAAGATGCTGGCCGGGGTGTCGTACCTGGAAATCAGCGAGCGCGGTTTGAAGATCGCGCATGGCGGCGTCGAAGAATGGCTGGATGTCGACAACATCGTCGTTTGTGCAGGGCAGGAATCGCTGCGCGATCTGCATCCGCAGGAACCGGCGGATGCAGCCGGCCCTCGCTATCACGTGATTGGCGGCGCGGCGCTCGCCACCGAACTTGATGCCAAGCGCGCAATCCGCGAAGGCGCTGAACTGGCCGCACGCCTTTGACGCAGGACATGGGCGGGAGTGGGCGGAGTCGCGTGCGCGCCCTACCCATACCGGTCGCACTCGTTGCCTTTCAGGCGAGCCCTTTCTTCCGATAATCGAGCCAGAAAGACAAGCCCACGCTGACCAGGATCACGACGGTCGCGATCACCGTCGAGTGCGTAACGGGCTCGCCGAGCAGCAACGCGCCGAGCGCCACCGCAACCACCGGATTCACGTACATGCAACTGCTCGCAATGATCGGGCTTGTGTGACGTATCAGAAAACCGTAGGCGACGTAGGCGGCCATGGTGCCGATCAACATCAGATAGACGAACGCGAGCACCGGCAGAAAATGCACTTCGAGCATGCGCTCGCCCGAAACCCAGGCGACCATGGTCGACATCGCGCCGCCAAGGCCGATCTGCAGCGACGTGGACAAAAACAGATCCGACGGCAGCTTAAGACGCCCCGCGAGATGCGCGCCGCCCGCCCAGAAGAGCGCGCCGCATAGAATCGCGAGGCTGCCGCCCGCCGAGCCGGGCGCACTGTCGCCATGGCTCAAGATCGCGATACCGACGAGCCCGAGCCCGACCGCGAACCACTCGCCTTTGCCGATCTTGCGTCCCGCCACGGCCGCGATCACCGTCGCGAAGAGCGGTACGGTCGCGACCATTACCGCGGCTGTGCCCGTGCCGACCGTGCGCATGCCGTACGCCAACATGCCGCTCGACAGCCCCACCAGCATCGTGCCGACGAGCCCGGCGTTGCGGATCTCCGCCGCGCTCGGCCAAACTGGATTGCGGCGCGCCGCGAAAACGAACAGGCCGACGCCCGCGAAAAGATTGCGCAGGCCGGACATCAGCAGCGGCGGAAATGAGCCGAGCGCAACGTGAACCGCAAGATAGGTCGAGCCCCACACCAGATAGACGACGCCGAGCGCGAGTGCGACCTGACCGTTACGCGACTGCGGCAGACGGATCGGGAAACCACGAGAAAACCGGCTTGGGAGTTCCAGCGACATCGTTTCAACCCGCCCATGCCGTTCGAGGCGCCCGCTGGGGGGACGGCGGACACCGCATCGGCGATGCGGTCAGGCGGGCGAGGCTGGCAGACATGGTGGTGGAGCGAAGTACGATGGTTGGCTAACAGAGAAAGCCAGACGGGGAATGCAACGCCGCGCCGGTCGAGCGGTGGCTCGGGTGGATTCGCGGCTGACACGCGCCGAATTCATGGCGCGCATCGCATTATGCAGTAAGCGCCCACCGTGCCATGTGAAAGAATCGTAACTTTTGGTGCGCATGCAACAAAAAGCCGGGGCGTAACCGCACCCCGGCTTTCTGTCTGGATTTGAGCGCCAAAGCGCCGCTTCATGCAGCGTGCATCGGAATCAGCCGGGCGGCGCAAGCCGCACCGGGCACGCCGATAAGCGGCTGCGGTGGCCCGCCTAGTTGCTCATCGCGCCCGACGCCTCGTGTTTCATGCCCATTGCGTCGCCTTTTTTCGTTTTGTCGTGCTTCATTGTGTCCTTCTTCATGTGGTCCTTCGACATGCCGTCCTTCGACATGGAGTCTTTCGACATCGAATCGTTGGACATCGCGCCGCTTGCCTGCGCGAATGCGCCGCCGCTCATCAGAAAGGTGACGGCCACTGCTGCGATTGCAAATTTCTTCATGGGACAACTCCGTTTGTTGTGGATCAATCGAACCGGCCGTTGCCGGCGTGTTTCCGAAGCTTCTGCCGCCCGGGGTCGCGCATGCACTTGGCGCATGCGGCGACCTGCGCGCGTCAGGAGCCTCCGAACCAGTTGTAACCCTGGTCGACCCAATAGCCGCCAGGATACGTGTTGGTGACGAACATCTCGACGATGTGCTTCGGGTTCTTGTAGCCGAGCTTGGTCGGCATGCGCAGTTTCATCGGGAAGCCGTATTTCGCGGGCAGGCGCTCGCCGTCATACGAGAACGTGAGCAGCGTCTGCGGATGCAGCGCGGTGGGCATGTCGATGCTTTCGTAGTAGTCGTCCGCGCATTTGAAGCCGACGTACTTCGCGCTCGTGTCCGCGCCGATGCGGCGCAGAAAATCGCCGAACGGCGTGCCGCCCCAACGGCCTATCGCGCTCCACCCTTCCACGCAGATATGCCGTGTGATCTGCTCCGCCTGCGGCAGCGCGTACAACTCCGGCAAGCTCCAGACGCGCTGGCCGGTCACGAGGCCGCTGATTTTCAGCTTGTAGCCCGAAGCGTCGACCTGCGGCACCTCGTCGATACCGTAGTAGGCATTGAACGGAAACGGCCGCGTGATCTGCGCTTCGGTGTAGGTCGGCGCCAGTTGCCTCGGATCGAACAGCGCGGCCTGGGCGCGATCGTTCAGGCGCGAAACGGCGGTGAGAAACTTGTTGACCGATTCGTCGTCGGTCAGCGAGCAGCCGGTCAGCATCGACAAGCCGCCAAGCGACAGTAGCTGCTTGCCGAAGAGACGCCGCGACGGCATTGAAAGTTCGCGCCTGACGTCGATGAGAATCGACTCACGGTCCAGTTTGCCAGCGACATTCGTCGCAGAGTCTTTAATGAGCTTGTTCATGATTCGGTATCCGTAACATTCGCGCGGAGCATTTATCGACCGCGCAACATGGCAAGCAGCGAGCGAGGCACGAGCGCGACCATCGCCAGATGAACGACGATGAACGCAGCCATCAGCGCCATCGCGCAGAAGTGGACGATGCGGGCGTTGTCGTAGCCGCCCATCAACTCGCGCAGCAGCGGGAACTGCACCGACTTCCAGATTGCGAGCCCCGACAGCACCAGCACGAGCAGATCGAGAATGACGAACAGGTAGGCGAACTTCTGGACCGCGTTGTAGACCCGCAAGTCCGCGTGCGACAGCTTGCCGGTCAACGCGGCGATGAAATCGTGCAACACCGCGCGCGGCGAGACCGGCAAAAACTTGCGGAAGAAACGTCCCGTCGCAAGATTCAACGCGAGATAGGCGAGGCCGTTGAAAACCAGCAGCCACATCGCTGCGAAATGCCATTGCAATGCGCCGCCAAGCCAACCGCCGAGCGCGATCTCCGTCGGAAAACGGAACGCGGGAAAGACCGGCGACGCGTCGTAAATGCGCCAGCCCGACAGCATCATGACGATCGCCGCGAGTGCGTTGAGCCAATGCGTGATGCGCACCCATACCGGATGTATCACGCCGCTGGAGGGCGCGGCAGGCGGTGCGCTGTCGCGAACAACATGAGGCGTTGCCATGAGAATCTCCGTTGATTGACGCGCGCTCAATGGCAGGCGGCCAGTTCGGCCACCTGCAGCACGTCGCCGGTTGCTGCGTTCTGGACAAAAGCAACTACACCGAATCTGTCGGCCGATGCGTTCGCGTTCTTGTTGGGATCGGCATTGGTATCGGCATCGTCGAAACGAATGTCGCGGGTAATCTGCGCATTGCCGCCGACGAGCGGCACCGGCCCGATCCATTGCCGCACCACTCGTTCGTGATGCAATGTCGCGCCACGATTCTCGCCGGCACCGACCTGCGAACTCAGCGAGTTTTCGTATACCGCGACGTAGGCATCGAGCGGCCCGGCGGTATCGGCAACCTTGCTGTCAAAGCGCGCTGCGACGTTGAACGCGCCGCCCGTCTGCGGCTTCAGTTCGAGGGCGACGTTCGCCCGTGCCGGCTCAGCCACGAGCTTGCCGACGCGACCTTCGAAACTGTCGCGTTGCGACCAGCTTCGCAACTCCCGCCCCGCCACGAAAACTTCAGGCGTGTAGATGGTGTGACCGCCCGCAAGATCGGTGAGCGCCTGCTGACGTTCGGTGAAGCGGTGCTGCGAGAAGCGATCCGTCCAACCGAGGCTGTTCCAGTAGTCGACGTGCAGCGCCAGAGGCACGATGCTTTGCGTCGCACCGCCGTGCTTCCATTGGCTGAGCCACTGGTCGGCGGGCGGACAGCTATTGCACCCTTCGCTGCTGTACAACTCGACGAGTGCAACGCGATGCGCTGGACTGCGCGCGCTGCACATCGCGCCGGCTGCATTTGCCAGACCGCTCGCGGACAACATCGCTATTGCACTGAAAACTGCGACGACTCGAACGAACGGTCGGCGTGCACGGTGCATGACGATTGATTGCATGACCTGCCCTATCGGGATCTGCACGTTTGTCGATGCGCGCAGCAGGTTATGACAGACCCCCGCAAATTTTTTTGCCTGACGTTTGCACGCGCATTTATCGCATCACTGTTTGGCGCGGCCCGACTTACAGCAGCGAAATGTTCGCGAAGGTCATTGAAAGACGCCGTGCTAACATGCCCTTAATCACTGCGCCGCTCGCCGTCATCACAGTCATCGTCAGCTACTCGCGGCGCGTCGCTCATCTCCACTCGACAACTGCCGGCCCTTCAATGCGTTCTCCGACTTCACGCGCCCACACCCGCTTGCGCCCTCGCCGCGCAAGTGGATGCGCGCGCGTGCAGGTCGCGCCGCATTCCGCCGACGAGCCGTCGCGAACGCTTCCGCCAGAAACGCTTCCGCTTCTCGCCGCCCGGCGCCCCACCTGACGCAGCTCGCTTCCTTGCCTGAAGCCGCGTCGTCCCCAAGGGGACTTTCGGGGCGCCGGGCCGATCACATCCGCATGATGTTTCCTCACACAGATTGCAGCCATATTGCAGATCGAATTGGAGTAGCCGCCGTGAAAACGACCAGAAGGACCAAGCAGTGTTACCTCACCGAACTCGACGTCGCCCGTCTTGAGAAGCACGCCGCCGCACCCGGCGCGGACGCACGTTTGCACGACATGCTCGACGACGTACTGGAGCGCGCGGTTATCGTCGATTCGCGCGAGATTCCGGCCAACGTGGTCACGATGAACTCGCAGGCGACGCTCGTCGACGAAAGCAGCGGTGAGCACATGACCTGGACCGTCGTCTATCCGCCCGACGCCGACTTCGCGCATGGCCGCCTGAATGTGTTCTCGCCAGTCGGCCTGGCGCTTCTCGGCGCGAAACGCGGCGAGCAGATTCGCTTCGTGCCGCCAAGCGGCGCCGAGAAGGTGCTGAAGCTCGAAAAGATCCTGTACCAGCCCGAAGCCTCGGACGATTTCACGCTGTAAGCAAACAGGCCGCGCGGCATAAGTGCTGCAGCGCGTCATAGGCGGCGCGCCCGTCAATACAAGCATAGTGCGCAAATAGCGGACCGGCGGGCTGCAACGCGATGCGACGTCTTGCGCTTTCGCTCTCGCAGACAGTCCCGGCCGACAAGGGCGCTGCGCCTCACGCACGACGCCCACATCGATCGCCCACAGCGTTGCAGACGGGTTGCCAAGCGGCGCCCGCCCGGTGTATCGTGTGCGCTGCTAACGCGGGGGTCCTGCGGTGCACGGGAGTTGGAGGTCCGTGCCACGTGGGTGAGAAATACCCTTTGAACCTGATCTGGATAATGCCAGCGCAGGGAAGCGTACGGATTTCGCACTCCAGCCCTTGTGCCTCATCTCTCGCGAATTCCGACTACTTCCGTCTCGTCTCCTGCTTAGCGGCCCACATTGCTTTGACGGAGAACACGCATGAACGCCAACCCGAAGTTTCTTTCCGCCGACGCCCACGTCGACGAAGCCGCCGTCGCGCCGCTGCCGAATTCCCGCAAGGTCTACGTGACCGGCTCGCGCCCCGACATCCGCGTGCCGATGCGCGAAATCACGCAATCCGACACGCCTGACAGCTTCGGCGGCGAAAAGAATCCGCCCGTCTACGTCTACGATACGTCGGGCCCCTACTCCGATCCCGAAGCGAAGATCGACATCCGCGCCGGCCTGCCCGCGCTGCGTCAGCGCTGGATCGAAGAACGCGGCGACACGGAACCGCTCTCCGGCCTCACAAGCGACTACGGCCGCGAGCGCGCCGCCGATCCCGCGACCGCCGAATTGCGCTTTCAAGGCCTGCATCGCACGCCGCGCCGTGCGATGCCCGGCAAGAACGTGTCGCAGATGCACTACGCGCGCAAAGGCATCATTACGCCGGAAATGGAGTACATCGCGATTCGCGAGAACCAGCGCCGCGCCGAGTATCTCGAGACGCTGAAGACGAGCGGTCCGAACGGCGAAAAGCTCGCCGCGATGATGGGCCGTCAGCATCCGGGCCAGGCGTTCGGTGCAAGCGCTTTTGGTCCGAACGGCCTCACCGAAATCACGCCGGAATTCGTGCGCGACGAAGTTGCGCGCGGCCGCGCGATCATCCCGAACAACATCAATCACCCGGAAAGCGAACCGATGATCATCGGCCGCAATTTCCTCGTGAAGGTGAATGCGAACATCGGCAACTCGGCGGTGACATCTTCGATCGGCGAGGAAGTCGACAAGATGACGTGGGCGATCCGCTGGGGCGGCGACACGGTGATGGATCTGTCGACCGGCAAACACATTCACGAAACGCGCGAGTGGATCATCCGCAATTCCCCGGTGCCGATCGGCACGGTGCCGATCTATCAGGCGCTCGAAAAGGTCAACGGCAAGGCTGAAGACCTGACGTGGGAGATCTTCCGCGATACGCTGATCGAACAGGCCGAACAAGGCGTCGATTACTTCACGATTCATGCCGGCGTGCGTTTGCAGTATGTGCCGCTCACCGCCAAGCGCATGACCGGTATCGTGTCGCGCGGCGGCTCGATCATGGCGAAGTGGTGCCTCGCGCATCACAAGGAAAGCTTCCTGTACGAGCATTTCGAAGACATCTGCGAAATCATGAAGGCGTATGACGTCGCCTTCTCGCTCGGCGACGGCCTGCGTCCCGGCTCGATTTACGACGCGAACGACGAAGCCCAACTCGGCGAATTGAAGACGCTCGGCGAGCTTACGCAGATCGCATGGAAGCACGACGTGCAGACGATGATCGAAGGCCCCGGCCACGTGCCGATGCAGTTGATCAAGGAGAACATGGATCTGCAACTGGAATGGTGCGACGAAGCGCCGTTCTACACGCTCGGGCCGCTCACCACCGACATCGCTCCCGGCTACGATCACATCACGTCGGGCATCGGCGCGGCCATGATCGGCTGGTTCGGCACCGCCATGCTCTGCTACGTGACGCCGAAGGAACACCTGGGCTTGCCGAACAAGGACGACGTGAAGACCGGCATCATCACGTACAAGCTCGCCGCGCACGCCGCCGATCTGGCGAAGGGCCATCCGGGCGCGCAGGTGCGTGACAATGCATTGAGCAAGGCGCGCTTCGAATTCCGTTGGGAAGATCAGTTCAACCTCGGTCTCGATCCGGATAAGGCACGCGAATTCCACGACGAAACGCTGCCGAAGGATTCCGCAAAGGTTGCGCATTTCTGCTCGATGTGCGGCCCGCATTTCTGCTCGATGAAGATCACGCAGGACGTGCGCGAGTTCGCGGCGCAACAGGGCGTCACTGACGACGAAGCGCTGAAAAAAGGCATGGAAGTGAAGTCCATCGAGTTTATGAAGAAAGGCGCCGAAATCTATCAGCGGCAGTAACGCCGCGCGGATCTCGCGCCGTTGACAGCCGCGCGCGCATTTCGATGCGCGCGCAACGTCCCGCAACAAAAAGCCCGCCGCCAGCGGGCTTTTTTTCGCCTGGCGTTCAGGTACGGCTCCTGCTATGCGCTGGGAAACATTTGATTACGAAACCGTCAGTCTGCTGACAACCTCATACATCTGGAAACCATCCACAGCGATAAGATCAGCTTCAGGGACGCAATACGACAGGCGGCTTCCAATCACAACAAAGGGAGTGAGCATCATGAAATCAATTCGCAAATTGGGTTCGCTTGCGATGATCGTCGCGGTTGTCGCGAGTCTTTCGGCCTGCGAGGGGATGACTACGCGGCAACGGGATACGGCAATCGGCGCGGGCGTCGGCGGTGCCGCGGGTGCTGTCATTGGAGGCAGTGCGCTATCCACGCTCGGCGGCGCGGCCGTGGGCGGCGTGATCGGTAACCAGGTCGGCAAGTAAGCTTCACTACTGCTCGGCGTGAATGCGAGCCTGGGCGCAATGCCCGCTCGCTTTCCGCTGACCAGACGTGCGCCGGAAAAGCTTTAAGGCGAGGTGAAATAAGCCGTTACGGTTTTGCGATCCTCCTTGCGCCGCGTGAGCGTAAGCTCGTGCAATGACGTACCGACGAAGGCGTCGGCGCGTCGCTCGCAAGTTGCTTGCACACCGGAGCTCGTCATGAAGTCCCGCCTGATTGACTCTTCTCATCCCGTTCACATGCTGTCGCGGTTGCGCACGCGCCAGCGCATTCCCACCAGCGGTTTCATCAGCTGCTTCCGACTCGCGTTTTGCGGCGCCGCCGGCGCAGTGGTGCTGTCGGGCTGCTATTACCCTTACGGCTACTATCCCGGCTACTACCCGGCGTATTACGCGACGGTCCCAGCCGGCGCGGCACAGCAAGAAATGCCGGTGGGCACGGCAGGCGGCGTAGGCACTGATCCGCAGACCGGGCAGCAAGCGATGCAAGGGCAACAGGGCCAACAAGTCGCGCAGCAGCCAGGCTCGTCGTACCCACCTGCCACCTATGTGGTCGCGCAACCGCCTGTGTACGTCGCGCCGCCTTATCCCGCGTATTATCCGCCGCCGGTTTATCCGCCCTGGTACGGCTACGGCTATCCTGGCTGGTACGGTCCGTCCGTGTCGATCGGCTTCGGCTGGTGGTCGGGCGGACATGGCCATGGGCACGGCTACCATCATTGAACGACTTCAGATTGAGCGAAGTGACCCGTTGCCGGCGCGCGCCGCCGGCATGCGCTTCCGATTGCCCCGTCGGATTGCTCCCGTAGTTTCCCTTCTTGACGTGAGAGCCCCGGGCTCTATGCTTGGTTAAGCCGCACACAGTAACCGTTTAAAAGCGAGCCGACCGGTGCTTTTCTGCGCGGGCGGCGCTCATCCGTCCTGCAGGAGCGACGCGTCCCGTCATTCGCAGTCACGCGTCGATTTCGAACAACAACGAAGGAGACGTGATGTTTCATCAACTACTCACTCCGGTCGGCAATTCCCTGCTTCCGTCGTTCCTCGTCGCGGCATTGCCGATCATCGTCGTGCTGTTGCTGCTCGGCTGGGCGCGCCGGCCTGCGTGGCAGGCGTCGCTCGCGGGGCTGATCGTCGGCCTCGTCGTCGCGATTGCCGTGTGGCGGTTTCCAGTGGGGCTCGCGCTCGACTCCGTCGCGGCTGGCGCCGTGTTCGCGTGCTGGCCAGTCATGTGGATCGTCTTCACCGCGATCCTGCTATACAACATCGCGCAACGCTCCGGGCGCTTCGCGGCCTTTCGCATGTGGATGATCGACAACCTGCCGAACGACCGGCGCGTCGTGCTGGTCGTGGTCGGCTTTTCGTTCGGCGCGTTGCTGGAGGGAATTTCCGGCTTCGGCACGCCGGTCGCGATCACGAGTTCGCTGCTGATCCTGCTCGGTTTTCCGACGCTCGAGGCGCTCACCTTCACGCTGATTTTCAACACGGCGCCCGTGGCATTCGGCGCGCTCGGCGTGCCGATCACGGTGCTCGGCGCGGTTACGCATTTGCCCGCCGATTCGCTCGCAAAAATGGTCGGCCGCCAATTGCCGTTCTTCGCCTTGCTGTTGCCGTTCTACGTGATCGCCGTCTATGCCGGCTTTCGCAACATGGTGCGCGTCTGGCCGGTGCTGCTGGTTTCAGGCGCAAGCTTCGCGCTCACGCAGTTCGTCGCGTCGAACTACGTCAATTACAGCCTGACCGACGTGTTGTCGTCGATGGTGTCGCTCGTCGTTACGATCGCGTTTCTGCGCGTGTGGAAACCGGCCGCCGATCCCGCGTTCGCGGTGAATATCGACCGCGTCGGCGAAGTGCGCGGCAAGATCGGCGGCGGCCAGGGCTGGTATCCGTGGATCATCGTGGCCGTGGTCGTGATCGTCTGGACCGTGGCGAAAATCTTTCTGATCGGCGACGTGAAAGTGCCTTGGCCGGGCCTCGACAAAGCGGTGTTCATCACCTTGTACAACACACCGTACGGCGCGATCTGGGACTTCCAGCCGCTCGCCACCGGCACGGCGATTCTGGTCGCCGCGATCATCACGAGTCTGGTGGTCGGACTCAGCGCGCGTGAATTCGGCGCGGCGATCGCCGACACGTGGGTGCAGACGCGCATCGCGATTCTCACAGTCGCGACTATCGTCGGGCTCGCCTATCTGATGAACTACTCGGGGCTCACGTATACGCTTGGGCTCGGGGTGGCGTCGGTCGGACCGTTCTTTCCGCTGGTCTCGGCGTTCCTCGGCTGGGTCGCGGTGTTCCTCTCCGGCAGCGATACGTCGGGCAATGCGCTGTTCGGCAACCTTCAAGTGGTTGCGGCCAATCAGTTGAACCTGAGCCCGGTTCTAATGGCGGCGACGAACTCATCGGGCGGCGTGATGGGCAAGATGATCTCGCCGCAAAATATCTCGACGGGCGTGGCAACGACGGACCTCAAAGGCAAGGAGGGCGTGGTATTCGCCAAGACGTTCAAGCATTCGATTCTGTTGACCGTGCTTCTCGGCGTTCTGGTCTGGCTACAGCAGAATGTCCTCCAAGGGATGATTCCGCACTGAACCAGCGTTTGCGCAGCGGGTGCGCTGCCTCGGCGCGCTCGCGCTGTCCGGCATGCGGACGGCGGACAAGGTCTTGCGCGCGCCGCGGGGTCACTCAGCCTGCCGATTGACGCACTGCCGCGAAATTTTTCATGACGTCGACTGCGGAACTCTCGCGCAACCGCGACGCCAGCGCCTATCTCTCGCGTTGTGAATCGCAATTTTTCTCACATGAGCGTGAGAATTGCTCGCTTTGCGCGGCTTCGCGCCACGCTTACGATCACGTGTGTCAGACGCCCTCTCCCGAAATTTGCCATTTCATTCCAGGCTGAAACGTTTCGTCCTCTCGCGCTGATACGATGCGCAGGCGTCTCGACTCAACCGCGCGCGACGCCATCACAATGAATGCCAAAAATATCGTCCAGTTGCTGATCCTCGCGGCCCTGTGGGGCGCGTCGTTTCTATTTATTCGCGTCGGCGTGACCGACTTTGGCGTTGCGCCGCTGATGGCGCTGCGCGTCGGCATCGGCGCGGCCTTCCTGATCGCCGTGCTGCTCGCGCGCCGCCCTTTGCAACAATCGGCGACGATTCTGCGCACGCGCGCTTTTCCGCTGCTCGTGGTTGGCATTCTGAATTCGGCGGCGCCCTTTTGTCTCTTCGCCTATGCGGAGTTGACGCTGTCGGCGGGCGTGACGTCGGTGATCAACGCAACGACACCGCTGTGGGGCGGCCTCGTGGCTTTCCTCTGGCTGCGCGACCGGCTGAGCGCGCTGCGCACGCTCGGCCTCGTGATCGGATTCCTGGGCGTGCTGATGCTGGTCTGGGATCAGATGGCCAGCCCGGGCAGCGCGTCGGCGACGCCGCTCACAACCGCGCTCGCCGCTGGCGCGGCACTCGGCGCAACGCTGCTGTACGGCATCGCCGCCAATTACACGAAACGTTACCTGACCGGCGTCGACGCGCTCACAGTGGCCGCCGGCACGATGACGGGTGCAACCATCGTTCTGTTGCCGATCGCGGTGCTCTACTGGCCGAGTGCGCCGATCTCGCTGCACGCGTGGGGGGCAGTGCTCGCGCTCGGCGTGGCGTGCACCGGTATCGCCTACATGCTGTTCTTCCACCTGATCGCGGTGGCCGGACCGGCGCGGGCGATCACGGTCACCTTCGTGATCCCGATCTTCGGCATTCTGTGGGGCGCGCTGTTTCTCGGCGAAGGCGTTTCACCCGGCATGCTCGAAGGGTGCGGTGTGATTCTGGTGGGTACGGCGCTGGCGACGGGCGTCATCAAGCGCTTGCCGTGGATCGGGACCCGTCGCGCGGATACCTGAGAGCCGCGCAACGCGTCGATCGGCGGGAAATCCAGGCGAAGCGTTCACATCAACCCGCCGTTCGAATTCAGCGCATCGGCCACCTCGGGCGGCCGCGCCTGCGCCCGCGTGACGCGTGCGCAGCGCCCGCGGCCGTCGCGACGCCTGCGGATTCAAGGCCGCACCGCACACGAGCGCGAGAACGAGCAAGCTCGCCGCCCACATCCAGTAAGGAATCACGTCGAGCATGGCTGTCTCCCGTTGAGCGCCGGTCCAAACCGGCCCGCTCATCGTGAGCAGGACTTCTGCACGCGGCGCCTCGCGTGACCGCAACGTGGTCGCATCCGTCGCAAAATAAAAAAACCCGCCCGGGAACGATGTCCCAGACGGGTTTCAGACAACTTGCCGCCGGTTGCAGCGGCACGCGTCAGTGCAGTTGATCGGCCATCAGAGTCATGATCTGCGTGGCCTGCGGGCTTTCGTCGACACCACCTTTGTCGTCGACCACGGCGACGCGGGTCTGGTCAGGCGTCAGCGCGCGCACGTTCACGCGATACTGCTTGGCCACTTTTTCCTTCTTGCCGTGGAATACCTGGCTCCAGAAGCCCTGCTCGGCCGACGACATGTCCTTCGGATCGACGTAACGCACGAAGTACAGGCCGCGGCTCAGATCGCGGTCGTCGACGGTGAAATTGCTGCGGTCGAGCGCGAGGCCCACGCGCAGCCATGCACGGTCGTACGGCTCGCCGAGCGTCAGTTCGTTCGACGACAACTGCGCCGATGCGTTCGCCGCGTCCGGATCGCGCACCGGCTGCTGTGCCGAAAGGGCGACATTCTGCGCCGCAGTGGCCGCAGCCGCCGACTTGGCGCCCGACGTAGCCGCGTTAGGCGCCGTCTGCGCGCCGGCCGGCGACAGTTCTGCTGTCTGGCCGCCGCCCGACTTCGCACGCGAATCGGCAAGCGCGAGCGCCGCCATCAAGCGCTTCAGGTATTCCTGCTCGAGGCCCGGGTCGTTCGCCTTCGGCTCCCACGTGCTCGACTCGTTGTTCGTGCCGGTCAGCGCCTCGCGCATGCCCTTCTGGCTGATGAACACGTAAGTGCCGCCGTTCGGCGCCGCTTCGAGGCGCGTGCGGTACTTGTTGCGCTCGGAAGTCACGTAGCTGTTGCCCAGCGCCTTGGACAGCGTGCTGCGGATCAGACCGTCGTTGATCTGCGCGTGCGTTTCGTTCCAGTCGGTTTCCATCACGCCCTTGTCGCGCTGGTCGACCACCAGCAGGAAACCCTGCTCCTGCCAGAACCGGCGGATTTGCGGCCACGCGTCTGCCGGCGCCTTGCCGTCGATCACGAGCCAGCTTTCCGTGCCGTCGCGCTGGATATGCATGTTGCTCACGGGCGGCACGACCGCCAGCGTGTTGGCCGCGGGCGCCTGGGCCTGAACCTGACGCAGCGTGGACAGCGAGGTTTCGCCGCCTTGCGGGGGCAGCGAACGCTGATCGGGCGTCTCGTCGATCATGTTCGGCGGGACGGCGAGTGACACCTGTTTCGATTTGGAGTCGCTCTTGTAGTCGACTTTGGTCGGCGACGACGTGCCGCAGCCGGCGACCAGCCCGCCCGCCATCAGCATTACTGCAAACCGCTTGGTAAGACGAAGATCAGTCATGTTCGGGGAATCCTTCCGCTACGCCACGGCAAGTTTCCGTGGATCAACCCGATATTTTACCGATCCCGGCGAGCCCTGTGCAAAAACCGGGGTTTGCCCCGCCCGACGGACTCACCGCATGCATCATATTTAACGTTCGGCAAACATTCCGAATGGCCTGTCAGGTGCATGCGACGCGTCTGTCAGAACATTGTTTTCAAAGACTCTTTGCAGGCTCGACGCCCGTCACTTTTGCGATAACACAGGGCCGCGAAACGGGCGCCAGGCTTCGTCAGGAAGCGCGAGTGATATCTTCAAATCGACTTCGCGAGAAGAACAAACGCGCCACGCCACGGAGACTGTCATGCCCCAAGCCCATTTCTTTCGCGTCATTACCGCGTCAGCGATTGCCGTCGCGACGCTGTGCGTCAGTGCCCATGCTTGCGCTCAGCTGGGCGGTGTGATGCCGCTGCAGCCGACGGGCCACGCCGCGGCGCCGCAAAGCTTGCTGAACGGCGCGCTGCGCCTGCGCACATCGACCGATGCGGGCAACACCGCCATCAACGAATACGCGACGAGCACCGGCGAAATCGTCGCCTATACGTGGCAGGGCCCGACGATGCCCGATCTCGTCGCCCTGCTCGGCAATTACGCCGGCTCTTACCGGGCGGGCGCTGCGGCCGCGGTCGACGGCAATCTGCACGCGTCGCGCGTCGCGCGGCCGGACGTGATCGTGGAATCGGGCGGACCCATGCGCGGCTATGCGGGCCGCGCATGGCTGCCGGGCGCGTTGCCGCCGGGCGTCACCGCCGACGACCTCCGCTGACGCTGGTCTAGACGCTTCCGGATGGACCGAGCGCTTGTTTCGGTGCCGCGCCCAGTTCGAAGACCATCGGACAACCCGTTCGGCGTCAGCAGACGAACCGGGCAACGCGTGGTCAGCCGCGCAAATCCTGTTGCTGCGCTGGTGCCGGACTTCAACCCGATTGCGGCAAGCCACGCCCAGAAGCGCCTCAACTATTCGCCTCAGCGCGCCCGCACCACCAGGCGCCCGGAACAACAACCAAAACGACTGCCGACCCACGTTGACGCCATGAAGCTCAATTTCTCACTCCCTGTCCTGCTGCTCGTCTGCGCGGCTCTTTCTGCATGTGGCGGCGGCAGCGGTGGCGGCCAGGCCGCGACCACCCCGGCGAGCAGTTCAGGGGCGGCGAGCGCGCCTCTCGCGTCGGCGCCGACTGCCGCCTCGAGCCCGAGCGGCACGGCCGTCGCACAGTCGAACACGCCCAACGTGCAACCGATCGTCGTGACGGCTGCGCCGCGCCTCACGCGCAACATGCTGACCACGAGCGTCACGATCTGTCAGCCGGGTACGGACAACTGCGCGACCATCGACAACATTCAGGTGGACACCGGCTCGCACGGTCTGCGCATTCTTGCCTCGGCCATACCGGCTGGCTTGCCGCTTGCCGCGATAACGTCGGGCGCCGGGATATCGGGCGAATGCGCGGTATTCGGCGGCGGCTACGCGTGGGGCGCGGTGCGCAGCGCGGACGTGCGCATGGCCGGACAACTGGCCGCGTCGATCGCGATTCAACTGATTGCCGACCCTGCGGTGCCGACGGTTCCTGCGGACTGCGCCGGCTCCGGTCCGTCGATGCTCACGCTCGACACGCTGCGTGCCAACGGCATTCTCGGCGTCGGCGCGTTCGCGGCCGACTGCGGCAGCGCCTGCGCGACAGCGGCGCTGCCACGCTGGTATTACGGCTGCGACGCGGGCGGCGCCTGCGTGCCGGCAGCGCAGCCTCTCGCACAGCAGGTGGTCAATCCGGTCAGCCGCTTCGCCCTCGACAACAACGGCGTGGTGATCGATCTTCCCGCGGTCCCCGACAGCGGCGCGCTCACCGTTTCCGGGTCGATGATCTTCGGCATCGGCACTCAGGCAAACAACACGCTCGGCAGCGCGCGGGTCTTGAAGGGCAATCCGCAGACCGGCTACGTGACGACCACGCAAGGCGCTCAAACGTACACGCAAAGTTATCTCGACACCGGCTCGAACGGCCTCTTCTATCGCGACACGCAACTGCCCACATGCGGCTACTGGTATTGCCCGAGTTCGACGCAGTCGGCGACGGCGACAATCACCGGTACGGACGGCACCGCGAACGCGGTCACGTTTTCGGTCGGCGACTCGCGGGTTCTGTTTGCATCGGCGAACAACGCCTTCAACAACATGGCGGGCATAGCAAGCAGCGGCTTCGGCTGGGGCCTGCCGTTCTTTTTCGGGCGCCGTGTGTACACCGCGATTGCATCGCGCGCGACGTCGGCGGGGCCCGGACCTTACTACGCCTTCTGAGTGGGAGGCCTCATTTACCGTGCTGAAAATTCGCAAATTCGTGGATCGAGCGAATTCGATATCGGCTGGCTGCGATAATCGTCGTTCGCGGCTAACGCATCTGGAAAATCGTTAGTCATGCATAACTACCCGCGCCCTCCTGATGGAAGAAGCCACCTTTTCGCTCGACGAATTCGAGCAGCTCGTCTACACACGGCAGCATATCCGTGCGTCGATCCAGCTTCTCTCGGCATTCGCACTGCTGCAGCACAAACGCGGTCTGCTGGACGAGAGCTTTCTTGCGTCGGGCATGAGCGGCCTTGCGCCTGCCGAGCAACGCACGCGCTTCTGTACGCGACTCGCTAGCGCGGCCTCCACGCTCTTTGCCGATCCTGAGTTCCAGCTGCCCGGTGAATGTTTCAGGCTCTTTCTGACGCTGCATGAATGGGTGGGTTTGTTGTTCTCGGTTACGCCGTTTGGCAATGCGGACCATGTCGCTTGCCAACTGAATCCGCGCGGCGCGCACGATAGGCAGTTTCTTGCAGGCGACCGTTTCGTCGAGAAGCTTTGCGTGCTGTATTCAACCGGCTCTGAAATGGAGCTGGACTTCGTCGCGCTGTGGGTGTACGACAAGGTGCTTGCGGCCTCCCTCGCACTCGTCCTGCTGGCGCCGGTTTTCAAGGGTTCGCCGAGCGCGCACCTCAAGCGCGAGGCACTGATCGAGTGGCTTCCCGGCAAACTGCAGCAGATCGGCGACCTCGACGATCTGCCCACCGCTTTGCTGCACAACGCCTACATGTTTTGCAGCTACGCAGAAACGCCGCGCCGTCATGAGATCAAGCGTGACATTAATGTGCTCGTGCGCCGCAAGCTCACGCAACTCGGTTTGACCGACCTGCCGGCGCCACCGTGCAAGGCGAACGCGGCGAACCCCAAGACGCCGAAGAACGCGAAGCGCCGCAAAAAGCCGTTGATGATGGTCGTGCTCGAGTGGTTCGGCGGTGCGCATTCTATTTACCGCACGCACTCGCGCACTATCGAGGCAGCGCGCAAGCATTTCGAGGTGGTGGGTTTCGGCTTCGGCTATGCAATCGACGATATCGGGCGAGCGGTCTTCGACCGTTTTATCGAACTGAAAGATCCGGAGTACATCGGGGAATGTCTGCGGACCATTCGCGACTTTGCGGAGCGCGAAAAGCCCGACGTGCTGTATATGCCGAGCGTCGGCATGTTCGTGATGACGGTATTCATGTCGAATCTGCGCGTCGCGCCATTACAGATCGCGGGCCTCGGGCACCCGGCCACCACGCACTCGGACAAGATCGACTACGTGAGCGTCGAGGAAGACTACGTCGGCGATCCTGGATGTTTCAGCGAACGCCTGATGAAGCTGCCGAAAGACGGCCAGCCGTATCGACCTTCGGTTGCGTTGCCGGAGATCTCCGCGCGCATTCCGCCTGAGCGCGAAACGCTAGAAGTGGTCATTACCGCTAGCGCGATGAAGCTCAACCCCGGTTTTCTCGCTGCGTGTCGCGAGATCGGTGCGCGGGCCGCGACGCCCGTCGAGTTCCACTTCATGAGCGGCGTGCCGGCCGGCCTCGCGCTCGACCAGATGCGCGAGGTCATCGGACGCGCGGTACAGGGCGCGGTCGTGCACGAGTTTTGTCAGTATGCGGGCTACCTGGAGCGCGTCAATCGCTCCGATCTCTTTCTAAGTCCGTTTCCGTTCGGCAATACGAACGGGATCGTCGACGCGCTCACGCTCGGTTTGCCGGGCGTGTGCAAGCGCGGGCCTGAGGTATTCGAACGGATAGACGGCGCGCTATTCGAGCGCGTGGGTATGCCGCCGTGGACAACGGCGGACAACGTCGAGGGGTATATCGCGGCAGCGGTGTGAATGATCGACGGACACGACGAACGCACGGCATTGCGGCAGCGGCTGATCGACACGCGCGCAGTTGAGCGCTGCTTTGAAGGCCGGCCTGAGGCGTTTGCCGAAAGCGCGCTAGCGTTGATGCTGGAGAGCAGATAGGCAGCGCAATGTCAGGCGGTGAATGGACAGTCACCTCGATAACGGACCGGCCGCTCGGGAGCTTACTCGTCCGCTTCGCTCGCTTCCGGGTCGGAGGGCGCCGCCAGCTTTGCCGGCGCTAGCCAGCTAAACGTGTCCAGCGTGGGGCCATGGAACGTGCATTCAGCGGCCGCGGCCAGAATCAGCTTCTTCGGTTTAGTCGGCTTCCGTGAGAGCGCATCAGCCTCCGACGCGGTGACCGACGAAGCCGCCTGCGAAACAGACGAAGCCGCTCCCACACCCGAGGCCGCCACTCTGCGTCCTGCCCGAGCGCCCGACGCTGCTCGCGCTGATGCGGCCGCTACTTCAGACGCCGTCATCACATGTTCAATGGACCCTTCCACCACGACGCGTGAGCCGTCGATTCCAGCGCCCGTATGGCCGATCTTAAGCGTATCGGACGATTTTTCTGCCAGCTTGCTTCGCATTAACTGCTCGCACGCGTCCGAGTTCTTGTAGACAGCCGTGCAGGCCGCGAGGAGTGCTGCGGCGGTCGCAGCGCACGCGATAGTGACAATCCGAATCTTCATTGATGTTCCGTTTTTCAAGCCGTCGGGAATTGTAGCCTGGCACTGCGCGCAAGCGCCCCGCTTGACGCCGTCCCAATAATATGTTCCTATTGCGCACTATGTACCGCGCCCAGACCACCCTATCGCTACTACTAGCCCGCTCTACCGGGCTAGGTCTGCTGCTGCGCGCTTCCATCTGAAACATCCGAAGCACCGCATAATTCCCCAGTAACTGACCCAGCCCCGGTTTCCGACCGGCGGCGCTGCTTTGTGTTCTTGTCGTCCGGTCGACTACCAGCCAGTCGAACCCACGGACGATGAAAATGTTGAAGAACCCTGCTACCAAGTACCGCTCCTTCAAGCCCATCAATTTGACGGACCGCCAGTGGCCGTCGCGCACGATCACGCGCGCGCCGATCTGGATGAGCACGGACCTGCGCGACGGCAACCAGGCTCTGTTCGAGCCGATGAACGCAGAGCGCAAGATGCGCATGTTCAAGACGCTTGTGCAGATCGGTTTCAAGGAGATCGAAGTCGCGTTTCCGTCGGCATCGCAGACCGATTTCAACTTCGTGCGAGAGTTGATCGAAGGCGGCCACATTCCCGACGACGTAACGATCGAAGTGTTGACGCAAGCCCGCGACGATCTGATCGAGCGTACGTTCGAATCTTTGCGTGGCGCGCCGCGCGCGATCGTCCATCTGTACAACGCAACCGCGCCGGAATTCCGCAAGATCGTGTTCGGGCTCGACCAGAACGGCGTCAAGGAACTCGCGCAAAAAGCCGCGCGCACGATGAAGCGTCTCGCCGATGCCGCGCCGGAAACGCATTTCACACTGCAATACAGCCCTGAAGTGTTCAGCGGCACCGAACTCGAATTCGCGAAGGAAGTTTGCGACGCGGTGTTCGACATCTGGCAACCCACGCCCGAACACAAGGCCATCGTCAATTTGCCGGCAACGGTCGAAATGGCCACGCCGAACGTCTACGCCGACCAGATCGAATGGATGCACCGCAACCTCGCGCGCCGCGATTCGTTGATCGTGTCGGTGCACCCGCATAACGATCGCGGCACCGCCGTGGCCGCAGCGGAACTCGCGGTGATGGCGGGCGCGGACCGTATCGAAGGGTGCCTGTTCGGCAACGGCGAGCGCACCGGCAACGTGGACCTCGTCACGCTCGCACTCAATTTGTACACGCAGGGCATCGATCCTGGACTCGACTTCTCGAACATCAACGAAATCGCGCGCACGGCCGAGGAATGCACGCAGTTGCCCGTACATCCGCGTCATCCGTATGTGGGCGATCTGGTGTTCACCGCATTCTCCGGCTCGCATCAGGATGCGATCAAAAAAGGTTTCGCTGCGCAGAAACCCGACGCGATCTGGGAAGTGCCGTACATGCCGATCGATCCGAACGACCTTGGCCGCACCTACGATTCCGTGATCCGTGTGAACAGCCAGTCTGGCAAGGGCGGCATCGCGTACCTGCTCGAGCAGAGCTACGGCGTCGTGTTGCCGCGCCGCTTGCAGGTGGATTTCAGTTCGGCCGTGCAGCGTTTTACCGACGACAGCGGACAGGAAGTCACGCCGTCGCAGATCTGGGAACTGTTCCAGCAAGAGTACGTGCAGAATACCGCGCCGGTGCACTACATCGGCCACAGCCTGTCCGAGCAGGACGGACGCGAGCGCATCAAGCTGACTGTCGATATCAATGGCACCCGGCGCGTGTTGAACGGCGAAGGCAACGGTCCGCTCGACGCACTGATGCACGCGATGGGTGTGCCCGTGCGCATCCAGCACTATGAGGAGCGCGCGTTGACACAAGGCGCCGATGCCCGCGCGGTCGCCGTCGCCGAAATGGCCGGTGCGGACGTGACCGGCAGTGCGTTTGGCGTGGGTATCGACGCCAATCTGGTGACTGCGTCCATTCGAGCGGTGATCAGCGGCGTGAACCGCGCATATGCTCGCGTCAGTGAAGAGGCGAAGGCAAGGTTCTTCGAAACGGCGCTGGACAACGAAGCAGAGCCCGTAGAAGCGTAAGACACCAATAAAGTGCCTTTAATGGCCTGATATGGAAAAGGGGCGCAGTTCTGAACTGGCGCCCCTTTCTTCTTTATTGCATATCTCAGCGGCTTTCTTATTAAAGGTACTCGCTCACGTCCGCTTCACTCGGTCCACGCATCGGGCAAGCTGTGCGTCAACGTCGAGACGAAGCGCGCGGTTTCCTCCTGCTGCGGCCTCATGAACACATCGCGCGACGGCCCCGACTCCACCACTACGCCGTTGTTGAGGAACACCACGTCGCGTGCAATGGTAGCGGCGAGCCGCAAATCATGCGTCGCCATCAGCATGGTCATGCCTTCATTCGCGAGTTGTTTGAGTACTTCGACCACTTCGGCGGCGAGTCCGGGATCGAGCGCGGACGTGGGCTCGTCGCATAACAGTACTTCGGGCGACGGCGCCAATGCTCGCGCGATCGCAACGCGCTGCTGCTGCCCGCCCGACAGGGTGACAGGCCATGCATCGCCCTTGTGCGCGATGCCGACTTTCTCCAGCAATTCGTCAGCGCGGGCCCGCGCCTTTTCCTTGTCCCATTTCAGCACGGTGATGAGACCTTCCATCACGTTCTGACGCACCGTGAGATGCGGAAACAACTGAAAGTTCTGAAACACCATGCCGGTACGGCGGCGGATAGTCAGGACCGTTTCGCGCGACGGCCGCTCGTCGCGGCTGAACGTGAGTTGCTGATCGCCGATTTCGAGCGAGCCGGCCTCGGGAATTTCCAGCAGATTCACGCAACGCAACAGCGTACTTTTACCGCTACCCGACGGCCCGATCAACGCAGTCACGTTGCCCTGCGCGAGGTGCAGGTCGACCGAGTTGAGCACACGGAGCCCGGAAAAATACTTGTCGATTTTTTCCAGTCGGATCATTAGTTGCCCGCCTGAAAGAGTGCATGACGGCCGAACTTCCGTTCAAGCCTCACTTGAGCCGACGAGAGCACCGAACTGAACAGGAGATACACCAGCGCAGCCTCGGTATAAAGAATCAACGGTTCGTAGGTAACCGAAGCAATTCTCTGCGCTGCCTGGAACACTTCGGGCACGGTCAGCACAGCGGCCAACGACGTGTCCTTCACGAGCGCGATAAACGAGTTGGACAACGGCGGCAGCGCGACGCGTGCGGCCTGCGGCAAGATCGCACGACGCAGCGCCTGTTCGCGCGTCATTCCCATTGAATACGCGGCTTCCCATTGTCCTTTCGGGATCGACTCGATTACGCCGCGAATCACTTCCGAGTTGTAGGCGCCCACATTCAGCGAGAAGCCGATAATCGCCGCCGTCAACGGATCGAGCACGATGCCTACGTTCGGCAAGCCGTAGAAGATCACGAATAGTTGCACGAGCAACGGTGAGCCGCGAAACAGCCACACGTAAAAGCGCACCACCGCCACTGCCCATTTCGGCCCAAAGAGCCGCACCAGCGCGACAATAAACGCGAGCGCGAGTCCGATTGCAAACGAAGCCAATGTGAGCGGCACCGTGAACACGAGCCCCGCATATAGCAGGGGCCACAGCGAGTGCGCCATCAGATGCAACCATGCCGGCATGATTCAGACTCGCGAAAGGCGTTTATTTGGAGACGTCTTTTCCGAAGTACTTCTGCGAGATCTTCGCGTAGGTGCCGTCTTTCTTCATATCCGCGAGCGCCTTGTTGATCGCCGCGACGAGTTCCGGGCTGCCCTTGCGAATCAGCACAGCGGACTTGTCGCTGCTTTCCGGCGATGTGTCCAGCGCGGCGATCTTCACCTTCGCATCCGGCTTGTGCTTCTTGAAGTCGAGGAACGACAGCGAATCGTTTACGGTTGCATCGACACGGCCCGCGGTCAGCAGATCGATCGATTCATTGAAGCCCTGCACGGGAATCACTTCCGCGCCGTGCGCGGCGGCGATCTTGCCGAAGTTGCTGGTCAGCGTGTTGGCGGACTTTTTGCCCTTCAGATCGTCGAAAGTCTTGATCGTGTTGTTGTCCGAGCGCACGATCAGTGCAGCATGCGACGTGATGTACGGGTCGGAGAAATCATATTTGAGCTTGCGCGCGTCGGTCACCGCGACTTCATTGATCACCGCGTCGTAGCGGTTCACGTCGAGACCGGCAATCAGCCCGTCCCATTTGCCTTCGACGAATTGCGGCTTGACGCCGAGACGCTGCGCGATCTGCGTGCCGACCTCCACGTCGAAGCCGGTTAGCTTGCCCGATTCGTCGTGATAGGTGAACGGTGCATAAGTGCCTTCCGTACCAATCCTGAACACGCCCGAGGACTTGATCTGCGCGAGTTCATCGGCGGCGAACACGGGGCTCACGGTTACCGCGTGAAACAGCGCGATCAGCACAATGGAACGAATCGACTTCATGAGTGGCTCCCTAAGGTGGTCAGGCCGCATGCCTGGACGCGTGTTGGCAGTCCCACCGGCGCTCGTGCCCGGCGGAGTGGGCGGACTGTAGCAAACGGCCTGCGTTTTTACAAAGGATCAGCTTTCCAAGCCATATGCGCATTCATGCTAAGCCGCAGCCATCGCCTCCACTATCACATGAATTCCAACTCTACAGCAGATGTGACGACGCGGCATGCATCGCAACATGGAACATGGGCGGGACGCCATCGGGGAAAACGCGAGACAGCGGTGCCGCGGCGATTGCACGGCGCCGAAAGGAAAAACGGCGCGAGCTTGCCCGCCCGCGCCGCAGTCTGGACGCTCGAGCGCTACCGCTCGACGGGATGCGGCTCTTTCAGCTTGTTCGACACGCGGATCGCGTCGAAGTAAGCAGCATTCGGCGGGCGCTTCTGATACTGCCCAGCGCCTCTCACGGCTCGCAGATCGCCGTCGGTCCAGGCAAGCGCGCCCCGCGTGAGCGTATGCATGGCCACGCCTTGCACGGTCATGCCTTCGAACACGTTGAAGTCGACTTTCTGATGATGCGTCTTCACGGAAATCGTCTTGCTTGCGTTGGGGTCCCATACGACGATATCCGCATCGGTGCCGACACGCACTGCGCCTTTGCGCGGGTACAGATTGAAGATCTGTGCGGCGTTCGTCGACGTAATGCGCACGAACTCGTTCGGCGTGAGACGCCCGGAGTTTACGCCGTGATGCCACAGCACCGCCATGCGATCTTCAACACCGCCGCAGCCGTTCGGAATCTTCGTGAAGTCTTCGCGGCCCATGGCCTTTTGCGACGCGCAGAACACGCAGTGATCGGTCGCGGTGGTGTGCAGTTGGCCGGCCTGCAAACCTCGCCACAATGCCTCGCGATGTTCGGCCGAGCGAAACGGCGGACTCATCACATGCGCTGCGGCGCGCGTCCAGTCGGGATCGCGATACACGGCTTCGTCGATCACGAGATGCCCCGGCAACACTTCGCCGAATACCCGAAGCCCTTCGCTGCGCGCCCGCGAGATCGCATCGACAGCGTCTTTCGCGGACACGTGCACGATATACACCGGCACTCCCAGCACCTGCGCGATACGAATCGCGCGATTGGCCGCCTCGCCTTCGACCTCGGGCGGCCGTGACAGCGGATGCGCCTCGGGCCCCGTGAAGCCTTTTGCAAGCAGCTGGCGCTGCAACTGAAACACCAGTTCACCGTTTTCCGCATGCACAGTGGGCAGCGCGCCGAGTTCGAGCGATCTCGAGAAGCTGTTCACCAGTACTTCGTCGTCGGCCATGATCGCGTTCTTGTAGGCCATGAAGTGCTTGAAGCTCGACACGCCATGTTCATGCACGAGCGTGCCCATGTCGCGATACACCGAGTCGTCCCACCATGTCACGGCGACATGAAACCCATAATCCGCCGACGCCTTCTCCGCCCAGCCGCGCCACTGCTTGAACGCTTCCATCAGGCTTTGCTTCGGACTAGGAATCACGAAGTCGATGATGCTCGTGGTGCCGCCCGACAAACCCGCTGCAGTGCCGGTATAGAAGTCGTCGCTCGCGGTGGTGCCCATGAAGGGCAGCTCCATATGCGTGTGCGGATCGATGCCGCCGGGCATCACATACTGCCCGCCCGCATCGACGATCGCCGCACCCGCCGGCGCCTCCAGGTCCGCTCCGATCTGCAGAATGGTGCCGCCGTCTTGCGGGTCGGCACACAACACGTCCGCTCGATACGTGTTCTCCGCGTCGATAATGGTGCCGCCGCGAATCAGGGTCGTCATGTTGCCGCCTCCTTATGAATTTGCTTGTGTCGCTGCTACATACGCGTTTATCTCATGCACTCGCGACGCGCGCGCTGGGTCCCTTGCTGAGTTTCATCCAGGCGCTGTACACGATCGACGCCAACGCGAGCCCGACAAACCATGCATACGTATAGACCGTATTGAAGATCGACGGCACGTTCGCGAACGAAGCAGGAAACGCCGTGTGCAAAAAGCCCGGTAGGTTCGGCAGCACACCGATCACGAGCGCGACCACCGCGCCGATATTCCAGCCGCCGGTATAGCTATATTCGCCGCGCTCGTCGAATAGTTCGCGGGTATCGAGCCGCGTGCCGCGAATCAGGAAATAATCGACCATCAGAATGCCCGCCACCGGACCGAGCAGCGCGGAGTAACCGACGAGCCACGTGAAGATATAGCCTTGCGTGGTGGCGAGAATCTTCCACGGCATCATGACGATTGCGATGGTCGCGGTAATCATGCCGCCGACGCGATACGAAATGCCCTTCGGCCACAGGCTCGAAAAATCATAAGCGGGTCCGACGAGATTCGCGGCAAGATTGCAGCACATCGTGTCGAGCGTGAGGATGATGAGAGCGAGGCCTACGCCAATGCCGGTCATGCGGCTCGTCAGGTCGATCGGGTCCCAGATCGCCTTGCCGTAGATCACCACGGTAGCGGACGTCACCACCACCGAGATTACCGAAAGCAAAGCCATGGGCACCGGCAAACCGATCGACTGCCCGACAATCTGGTCGCGCTGCGTTTTTGCAAAGCGCGTGAAGTCGGGAATGTTCAACGCGAGCGTGGCCCAGAAGCCGACCATGGCGGTAAGGCCCGGCCAGAAAGTCGCCCAGAACATGCCCTCCTTCTTGCCGCCCGGCACGAACTGCGAAGGCGCCGCGAGCATCGAACCGAGCCCGCCCGCTTTCGACGTCGCCCACCAGACAAGCGCAATACACATCACGATCTTGATTGGCGCCGACCAGCTTTCGAGCCAGCGGATCGAGTCCGTCCCATGCACGATGAAGTAGATCTGCAAAGCCCAGAACACGAGAAAACACGCGAGCTGTGCAATGGAAATGTCGATGAACGGCAACGCTGCGCCGTGCAGCGCGTTGCCGGTGAGAATGTTCAACAGCGTATAGATCGCGCTGCCGCCAAGCCACGTTTGAATGCCGTACCAGCCGCAGGCCACGATGGCGCGCAGCATTGCCGGCAATTTCGCGCCCTGCGTGCCGAACGACGAGCGCACCAGCACCGCATAGGGAATGCCGTGCTTGGCGCCCGCGTGGCCGATCAGCAGCATCGGCACGAGCACGATCAGGTTGCCCAGCAGCACGGTCAACACCGCTTGCCACGGCGACATACCCTCTTCAGTCAATCCGGCCGCGAGCATGTACGACGCAATGTTCATCACCATGCCCACCCACAGCGCTGCAAAGTGATACCAGCGCCAGGTGCGCTGCGCGGGGCCGGTGGGTGCAAGGTCGTCGTTGTAAAGACTGCTGCCTTGCGCGCCGGCCGCGAATTGCGGATCGACGGGTTGCGCGGTCTGCTTCATCGAAAGATCTCCACTAAATCGTTGAAGCCCGCGCGGCTTCTGTCGGCGCGTCGGGCGTTAGAGAAAACACCGGTTCGGTACAAGCGTTGCGCTTACAACCGCGCTTACAACGATTTCGCCCTGTATTTCAAGCGGCTTTTGCTGCGTGGGCGGGTTCGGCGTTCGCTGACTGCGCCTCTGCATCACTAGCCGGAGCATTTACTCGCGCCGGATTGTTCGGATGCGTAGTCCAGTTCGCGTATTCGCCGTTATCCACGCGCTCCATGGTGATGCATTGTTCGACCGGACACACATGCATGCACAGATTGCAGCCCACACATTCGGAGTCCATCACTTCAAAATGCCGGACGCCATCTTTTTCTTTCATGATCGCCTGATGCGCGGTGTCCTCGCATGCGATATGGCAGAGGCCGCATTGGATGCATTTGTCCTGGTCGATGCGCGCCTTGATGTCGTACTTGAGGTTCAGATACTTCCAGTCGGTAACGTTGGGCACGGCGCGGCCGCGAATGTCGTCGAGGGTCGCGTACCCTTTCTCGTCCATCCAGTTGGCAAGACCGTCGGCGAGATCCGTGACGATGCGAAAACCGTAGTGCATGGCCGCGGTGCAAACCTGCACGCTGCCTGCGCCCAGCACCATGAATTCAGCCGCATCGCGCCAGGTCGAAATACCGCCGATGCCCGAAATCGGCAGGTTCGGCGTCTCCACGTCACGTGCGATTTCAGCGACCATGTTCAGTGCAATGGGCTTTACCGCCGGGCCGCAGTAGCCGCCGTGCGTGCCCTTGCCGTCGACCATCGGCAACGGCGACATTGCGTCGAGATCCACGGCGACGATCGAGTTGATCGTGTTGATCAACGACACGCCGTCCGCGCCGCCCTTGTATGCCGCGCGCGAGCCGAGCCGGATGTCGGTGATATTCGGCGTGAGCTTGACGAGGCACGGCAGCTTCGTGCCTTCCTTGACCCAGCGCGTGACCATTTCGATGTACTCGGGCACCTGGCCGACCGCCGCGCCCATCCCCCGTTCGCTCATCCCGTGCGGACATCCGAAATTCAGTTCGACTGCATCGGCGCCGGTGTCTTCGACGAGCGGCAAGATCCACTTCCAGTCGCGCTCATTGCACGGCACCATCAGCGAAACAATCATTGCGCGCTCGGGCCAATCGCGTTTCACCTGTGCGATTTCGCGCAGATTGACGTCGAGCGGGCGGTCGGTGATCAACTCGATGTTGTTGAGCCCCGCGATGCGTTGACCGTTCCATTGCACCGCGCCGTAGCGCGAACTCACGTTGACCACGTGCGGGTCCAGGCCGAGTGTCTTCCACACCACGCCGCCCCAGCCGGCCTCGAACGCGCGGTTCACGTTATAGGCTTTGTCGGTCGGCGGCGCAGAAGCGAGCCAGAAGGGATTCGGCGATGTAATGCCGGCAATCGTACAGCGCAGATCGGCCATGTTCGGCTCCTTGGGGACGGCTATTTTGTTGTGTCTTCCAGTGCTGTGCAGCGATCCGCGCTACGCGGCTTTCACGGCGGTACGAGCGAATTGCGCATCGATAGCGGCGGCCGCCACCTTGCCGTCCTGCACGGCTTGCACGGTCAGGTCGATACCGCCCGTGGCCGCACAATCGCCGCCCGCCCAGACGCCGGCAAGCGACGTCTGCCCGGTTGCATCGACAGCGATGCGGCTGCCGTCGAGCGTCAGCAACTCGCGTTCGATGCCTACCGGCAGGAGCGTCTGGCCGATCGCCTTGAGAACCATGTCCGCTTCGATCACGAAGCGCTCCTGGTCGCCCCCGCTCACTGTGCGTTCGAACTCGACGCCCGTCACCGCGCCGCCCTCGCCGATCAAACGCACAGGTGTTGCATGCGTGATAAGCGTGACGCCGCTGGTTTGTGCGAAATCGCGTTCGGCCCATGTCGCGCTCATGGATTCGACGCCGCGGCGATACACCATCGCTACCGATGTCGCGCCGAGCTTGCGGCTTTGCACAGCCGCATCCACCGCGGTATTGCCTCCGCCTATCACGACGACGCGGTGGCCCACGGGCACCGTGCCGAGGTCGCGTGCGCTGCGAATCTGTTCAATGAAATCCACCGCGTTCATCACGCCGCCCAGTTCCTCGCCGGCCATGGCGAGTGCGCGCACGCCCGTGAGGCCAATCGCGAGAAACACGGCGTCGTGTTGCTTGCGCAGCGTATCGAGGTCGATGTCGCGCCCTAGCGCAACGCCATTTCTTATTTCGATGCCGCCCACGGAGCACAGCCATTGCACTTCACGCTGCGCGAAATCGTCGACTGTTTTATAGGCGGCAATGCCGTATTCGTTGAGACCGCCGGCTTTGTCGCGAGCGTCGTAGAGGGTGACGTCATGGCCCGCCAGTGCAAGGCGATGCGCGCACGCGAGCCCCGCGGGCCCCGCGCCTATCACTGCGACGTGCCGGCCGGTCGCGGGCGCCCGCTTGAACAATGCTTCGCCGCGAGTCATCGCCCAGTCGGTTGCATGACGTTGCAGTGCGCCGATCGCCACCGGCTTCGCGTCCTGATGATTGCGCACGCAAGCGCCTTCACACAGAATTTCGGTCGGGCACACGCGCGCGCACATGCCGCCGAGCGGATTGGCCGACAGAATGTCCACCGCCGCGCCCTTCAGGTTGCCGTTGCCAATCTTGCGAATGAAGCTGGGAATATCGATCCCGGTCGGACAAGCGTTGACGCAAGGCGCGTCGTAACAGTAGTGGCAACGGCTCGCCGCCGCGGCGGCGGCGCTCGCGTCGAGCAAAGGTGCAATGTCGGAGAACTCGCAGGAAAGCTGCTCGGGCGACAGGCGTTGCGCGGCGATGTCGCCTGTTTGCTTGATAGCCATACACGTTCCTTCTGTCGATTTGAGGACGCAGCCGAACCTGTCGGCTCTCGCGTGAGCGAAGCCCGGACGGCATGTTTTTCTGGCGCTACGGTGAAGCTGTTAAAGCAGGTAATCCGGCTCGCGATCAGAAGCCGGGACGGCGCTCGCAAGCCGCATTGATCGGCGCACTATGAAACCGGCTCGCACGCACGCTCCAGCATCGCGTGCAGCAATACGTTCGCGCCGGCCTCAATCCATTCGAAGGAGGCGTCCTCGATTTCGTTATGGCTGATCCCGTCGACGCACGGCACGAACACCATTGAAGTGGGCGCGACTTGCGCGAGATAACAGGCGTCGTGCCCCGCGCCGGACACCATGTTGCGATGCGAGTAACCAAAGCGCTCGGCCGCTGCCCGCACCGACTTCACGCAAGCTTCGTCGAACGCAACGGGCTCGTAGTAAAAGATCTGTTCGAGTTCGGTTTCGAGGCCGATGCCGCTCGCGATCTGCGCCACGCCTTCGCGCAACGCGGCATCCATCTTCGCCAACACGGCGTTGTCCGGATGCCGGAAGTCGACAGTAAAGAACACCCGCCCAGGAATCACGTTGCGCGAGTTCGGATAGACCTGCATCATGCCGACCGTCGCGCATGCGAGCGGCGCGTTATCCAGCCCGATTCGATTGACGAGGTCGACTACTCGCGCAGCACCGAGCAGTGCATCGCGCCGGCGCGGCATCGGCGTCGGACCCGCGTGCGCCTCCTGTCCCGTTAGCGTGATTTCGTACCAGCGCTGACCTTGCGCGTCCGTGACCACGCCAATGGTTTTCTGCTCGGCTTCGAGAATCGGCCCCTGCTCGATATGCAGTTCGAACGCCGCATGCAATCGGCGACCGCCGCACGGTACATCGCCCGCATAGCCGATGCGCTGCAGTTCCTCGCCGATCGTCTTGCCATCTACGTCTTTGCGCGACAGTCCGTATTCGAGCGAGAACACGCCCGCGAACACGCCCGACGCAACCATGGCCGGCGCAAAACGCGAGCCTTCCTCGTTGGTCCAGATCACGACTTCGACCGGATGCTCGGTCTCGATGCCATGATCGTTCAGACTCCGAATCACTTCGAGACCGCCCAAGACGCCGTAGATGCCGTCAAAGCGCCCGCCCGTCGGCTGTGAGTCCGCATGCGAGCCGGTCATCACAGGCAGCGCATCGGGATTGCGTCCTGCGCGGCGCATGAACACGTTGCCCATCTGATCGACACTGACCGTGCAGCCGGCTTCCTTCGCCCAGCTAACGATCAGGTCTCGCCCTTCCTTGTCGAGGTCGGTCAGCGCAAGGCGGCATACGCCGCCTTTAGGCGTTGCACCAATCTTTGCCATCGTCATCAGGCTGTCCCACAGCCGCTTGCCGTCGATCCTGATCGACGTGGCGGGCTCTGCCCGCTTTAGCGCTTCGGATACCGCGTTCATTCGTCTCGCTCCTTCCGGTGAACCGACATGAAACTGGTGCATGGGCGGCGGCTTTTGGGGCGTCTCCGCACGGCTGCGGTGCAGGTTCCATGCTCCCGGTTGCTTCTCATAGCGAGGGCTAACCCTGGTGCATGTCCCGCTTTCTCAATCCTGTCCGGTTGGACAGGTTGTAGACGATTAACTCCGCCAAATCAATGCTTTTCGCACGGGCAAACCAAGAGCGAGAAGCGTGCCATTGCATTGCAGCAGGGCTGAAAGCGGCTTCCAAAATACGTAGGTGAGCAATGCGTCGAGCGACTAGAATGAAGCGCGACGCGGCGCCCATGCCGCCGAAGGCGAACATGAGAGACGACGACGTGGCTGGGGGCATCACGGAAAACGACGAAACGCGCGCGCCTTTGCGGCGGCGCAAGGCGCACATTCGCGAGTCGAACGAAGCGCATCTTCTGGCTTGTGCGGAAGCGGTCTTCGCGGAACGCGGACTCGACGGCGCGAGCACCGCGATGATCGCCGAACGCGCGGGCTTACCGAAAGCCAACGTGCATTACTACTTCCCGACCAAGCTTGCGCTTTACCGGCGTGTGCTCGAAGACCTGTTCGAAGACTGGTACCGCGCAGCCGATACTTTCGAATGCAGCGACGATCCGGTGGAGGCAATCGGCGGATATGTGCGCGCGAAAATGGAACTGTCGCGGCGGCGTCCGCTCGGCTCAAAAGTGTGGGCGAGCGAGATCATTCACGGCGCCGGGCATATGGAAGACATTCTCACGGAACGCGTCAAGCCTTGGCTCGACAGCCGTGTAAAAGTAATCGACGACTGGATCTCACGAGGCCTGCTCGCGCCTGTCGATGCGCGCACGCTGATGTATATGATCTGGGCGACGACCCAGCACTATGCCGACTTCGACGCACAGATTCGCGCGCTGAAAGGCAAGCGCGCGATGACGCAAAAGTCGTTCGAGGCGACGACCGAAGAAGTCGTGCAACTGGTCATTCGCGCATGCGGAGCAGTGTCGCCGGCACAACGGGCGCCAGGCCGGTGACGCTTCGCGGTAGCGGTTTCTGGCGCGGCCGGATCAATACGTTTCCAGATGCAGGCGCCCTTCTTTCTTGAGCTTTGCCCACAGCGCTTCCCAATCCAGCTGATGCTGCTCGCCGATCTCCTTCAGCGCTTGCAGCACGCCGTCTTCCATGCCCTTTAGCCCGCATACATAAATATGCGTATTGTCGTCCTTGAGCATCTGCGCAACGTCCACCGCGCGTTCGCGCATCGCGTCCTGCACGTAGCGCTTGGGCTGCCCCGGCGTGCGCGAGAACGCAAGATTGGTGTCGATGAAATCCTTCGGCAGATTAGTTAGCGGCCCGAAGTATGGCAATTCCTCTTTGGTACGCGCACCGAAGAACAGCATCAGCTTGCCCGTTGCTCCCTTCAGGCGACGGCGCCGGCGATATTCCGTCATTGCGCGCATCGGCGCCGAACCGGTGCCCGTGCAGATCATCAGAAGATGGGAATTCGGATGGTTCGGCATCAGAAACGTGCTGCCGAACGGGCCGATCACCGTGACCGCGTCGCCCTTTTTCAGATCGCACAGATAGTTCGAGCAGACTCCGTCGATCGAATCGCCATGCCGTTGTGCGACGCGCTTCACCGTCAGCGAAACGTTGTTGTAGCCGGGGCGCTCGCCGTCGCGCGGGCTGGCGATCGAATATTGGCGCGCGTGGTGCACGCGCCCGTCGCCGGTCGCGCCGGGCGGAAGAATGCCTATCGATTGACCTTCGAGCACCGGAAACGGCATCGTTCCGAAGTCGAGCACGATGTGATGTATGTCGCTTTCCGTCGATACGTCGGTAAGCCGGTAGTTGCCGACCACAGTCGCCGTAGTCGGCGTCTTGTGTGTGTAGAGATTGACGTAAGGCTTCGCGGCGGACCACGGCGGCACGACTGACCCGCGCACGGTGTCTACTTCAATGCCGCTCGCGTTCGCCGCTGCATCGCCGGTAGTGTCCGCCGCGGGCGATTCCTCCACCGCGGGCGCGGCCATTGTGTTCTGCTCCGGCAGGACGTCCCACGTGAATTGTTCTTCGACCGGATATGCGTCTGCCTTCAATACGGTACGCCAGTTGTCGATCGCGCCGGTCGGACAAGGCGGCACGCACGCCATGCAGCCGTTGCAGACATCCGCTTTCACGACGTAGTTGTTTTCGTCGTGCGTGATCGCGTCGATCGGACAGGTCTCTTCGCACGTATTGCAGCGAATGCAGATTTCCGGATCGATCAGATGCTGCCTGAGAACCTCGATCGACACTGGGCCGTTCATGACTTCCTCCACCATGTTGTGACGCGCAAGCTTGCCACGCGCGCTTCATGCAACTTCAGCAACTCCTGCGTTGCGCGATACCGGCGTTCAGTTAAAGCGCACGTATTCGAAATCGACCGGCTGACGGTTCACGCCCATCGCAGGCGGCGCAATCCAGTTCGCGAATTTGCCGGGCTCCGTGACGCGACCCATCAGCGAAGCAACGAATGCGCGGTCTTCCGGTGTGGCGAGCCACTTCGCTTCGTTTGCGGCCCACTCCGTTTCGCCAATCACGCGGCCGTCGGGCGACACGCGTGTGCCCGCAAAGGTGCCGATCTGCCGGTTGAACGCCTTGTGCGGCACCGTCATGCGGAAGTCTATGCCGGCCTTTTCGAGCACCTTGTTCCAGCGTCCTACACCCGCAACCGAGTCCTTGATGTAGTCGTCGCGCAGAACTTCGTTCATCGCATTGAGCATGGGCACTTCGCGTTCCACGAGCTTGCCGTCCTGCACATCCAGCAGCTTGTAGCTCTGTCCGTTCAATTGATGATCGTCGTCGCGCTTGCCCTCTTCATAGCGGCCCTTCAGGCCCGAACTATAGAACGTGGCCGCATTCGACGAATGGTCCGCGCCGAACAGGTCGATCGTCACCGAGTAATGGAAGTTGAGATAGCGCTGAATGGTCGGCAAGTCGATCACGCCGGCCGCGCGAATCCTGGCGACGTCGTCGGTGCCGAGTTCGTTCATCACCTGAGCAGTCCGCTGAATCACGCGCGAAACGCCCGATTCGCCGACGAACATATGGTGCGCCTCTTCCGTCAACATAAACTTCGTGGTGCGCGCGAGCGGGTCGAAGCCCGATTCCGCGAGTGCGGACAACTGGAACTTGCCGTCGCGATCAGTGAAGTACGTGAACATATAGAACGCGAGCCAATCCGGCGTTTTCTCATTGAACGCACCGAGAATGCGAGGATTGTCGTCGTCGCCGGAACGACGCCCCAGCAGTGCTTCGGCTTCCTCACGACCGTCGCGGCCGAAGTAGCGGTGCAGCAGGTACACCATGGCCCACAGATGCCGGCCTTCTTCCACGTTGACCTGAAACAGGTTGCGCAAGTCGTACATGGAAGGCGCGGTCAAGCCGAGGTGTCGTTGCTGCTCGACGGAAGCGGGCTCCGTATCGCCTTGCGTCACGATGATACGGCGCAGATTGGCGCGGTGCTCGCCGGGCACGTCCTGCCATGCGGCTTCGCCCTTATGTTCGCCGAAGTGAATCTTGCGATCCTGGTCACCCGGCGTCAGAAAGATGCCCCAGCGATAGTCCGGCATCTTCACATGATCGAAATGCGCCCAGCCTCCCGCGTCCACGCTCACCGCCGTGCGCAGATACACGTCGTAGCCGTGCGAGCCTTCTGGGCCCATATCGCCCCACCACGACAGAAAGTTCGGCTGCCACTGCTCGAGCGCGCGTTGCAGCGCGCGATCGTCGGCGAGGTTGACGTTGTTCGGAATCTTTTCGCTGTAGTTGATCGTTGACATGGTCGTTCCTTGCAATGCGGAAGGTGAGAGGCGTACCGGGAAGCGGGCGTCGTATCGCGCTCATGCGTCAAACTCGCGATACGTCGAATTGCGCCTTGCTGCCCTTGCCGTACACCTTGAGCGCACCCTTCTCGCCCACTGCGTTCGGCCGGTTGAAGATCCAGTTCTGCCACGCGGTGAGACGGCCAAAAATGCGCGTTTCCATTGTTTCGGGGCCGTTGAAACGCAGGTTCGCTTCGAGTCCGGTCAGCGCATCGGGAGACATTGCCGCGCGTTCCTCGAGTGCGATCCGAATCTCGTCGGCCCAATCGATGTCGTCCGGCGCTGCCGTGACAAGTCCCAAACGCTCCGCTTCGACCGGCTTGACCGCCTGTCCGATCAGCGAACGCACCGCGTCGAGCGGCGCCGCTTCTTCATAGAAGCGGCGTGCAAGCCGTGACTGGTGGGTAACCATCGGATAAAGACCGAAGTTCGCTTCCGACAGCGTAATGGCCGGCTCCTCTTCCTCATTGCCCGGCAATGCGGCCATGTACGAACGATCCGCCGCAAAAGCGAGTTCGGCAAAGGTGCCGGCGAAGCATGAGCCCGGTTCGATCAATGCAAATAACGAACGCGACGAAACGTCGATGCGCGCGAGCGTGCGGCGCAACAGGCCAATCGTCTCGCGTACGAACCAGTGGTCCTTGTGCTGCATCAACACGGCGTCGGCAGCGAGCACGTTGCGCGCGTCGCCTTCGGTTCGGAATATCCACGTGCCGACTTCAAGCTCGTTGGTGCGCATCGACAGGATGGCGTCGTCGAGTTCGCGAGCGAAATGCAACGGCCACCAGTTCGCGCCCGCCGCGACGACCGCATCGATATTCGTAGGCTGTTCGGTTTGCGGCGCTTTTGCGGTGAATGTCGCAATGCGTTTAGCGCGATCGATCGTGACGTCTAGCGTTTTATACGTGAGCCCGTCGTCGCGGTCCGTACGCTCGATGCGCGTGAGCATCACACCTTGCGCGTCGGAAGGACGATCGCTCTGGGCGGCGAGTTCGAGCGCGCGAGCCTGAATGGCCTGGTCGAACTTGTTCGGTTTGACCACCTCGTCCACGAGACGCCACGCTTTTGCCCGCTCGCCGCGAATGCCTTCGACCACGGTGCAGAAAATGTCGGCGCGGTCATGGCGCACCTTGCGTTTGTCAGTGACGCGCGTGAGTCCGCCCGTGCCGGGCAGCACGCCGAGCAACGGCACTTCCGGCAATGACACCGACGAAGAGCGGTCGTCCACCAGGTAGATCTCGTCGCACGCAAGGGCAAGTTCATAACCGCCGCCCGCACAGGCGCCGTTCACCGCCGCAAGAAATTTGAGGCCCGAATACCGCGACGAGTCTTCGAGTCCGTTACGCGTTTCGTTCGTGAACTTGCAGAAGTTGACCTTCCACGCATGCGACGAAAGACCGAGCATGAAGATGTTGGCACCGGAGCAGAACACGCGGTCCTTGAGACTCGTCAACACGACGGTTTTGACTTCCGGATGCTCGAAACGAATTCGCTGAATAGCGTCGTGCAGTTCGATATCCACGCCGAGGTCATACGAATTCAGTTTGAGCTTATAGCCGTCGCGAATGCCGCCGTCTTCCGCGATGTCGATACCGAGCGTGGCTACCGGGCCGTTGAAGCTCAGCTTCCAGTGCTTGTACTGCGAGGGATCGGTGCGGTAATCGACCGGCGCGATCGCGGCTTCTGCTGTGGACATGGGCGTCTCCTGACTTGGACATGCAAGTTGTTTCTAGAACAATAGTGCACTGTCCGACCCATGTAAAGCACTTTAATGCATCTTAGGGTGTTTCCCTGATCCCTCAATGCACGTCAGACAGCGCGCGCCTCATCGGGCGATTCGGCTGCGAGCCGCGCCGCAAGGCGGTCCCGCAGTTGCAGATAGGCGTCCGCCAAGGTTTTCTCGCTCGTGTCGAAGGTCATATCCGCGCGGCCATACAACTCGCTGCGGCCGGCCAGAATGCGCTTCAGGTCGTCCATCGCCTCCTTGTTGCCTGACATGGGCCGCAAATCGCCCTGCGCGACGACCCGGCGCATATGCTCCTCCGGCGCGGCCTGCAGCCAGACGGTGAAGCAATGCGACAGCAGCGCGTTGAACGTGCCGGACTCGGACACCAGCCCGCCCGGCGACGCAATCACCGCACGTTCGTGCTCCTGTATCACCGCTTCGAGCGCACGGTGTTCGTACCGCCTGTAAGCGCTCGCGCCATATAGCGAATGGATTTCCGCCGGCGGGCAGCCCGCCAGCTGCTCGATCACCCGCGTCAGCTCGACGAACGGCACCTTGCGCTCCTGCGCGAGCATGCGCCCGAGCGTCGACTTTCCGGCGCCGCGCAGGCCGATCAACGCGATCCGGTCCTTGCGATGCGGGTCGCGCGGCGCTTGCGCGAACATCTCGGCAAGTGCCATGCGCGCGCGCTGCAATGCAGCTTGGTCACGCCCGTGCAGCAGTTCGCGGATCAGCAACCATTCAGCAGAGGCAGTAGTCTCGTCGCCGATCACCTCGGCCAGCGGGCAGTTCAACGTGGCCGCGATCTGCCGCAACACCAGCACCGACGCATTGCCGACGCCCGATTCCAGATTCGCGAGATGCCGCTCCGACAAGCCGGTTTCGGCAGCCAGTGTCTTGCGCGTCATGCCGCGACGCGCGCGCAGCAGGCGCACGCGTTCGCCCATCGCGGTCAGAAACGGGTCGCGCTCCTCGCGCTCGCCGGTGCGCTCCCCGCGAGCGCTCTCCTCGCCGACGGTTTCGAGCGGCGACGAATCGGACGGCGAGTCGGACGATGAAGCAACGTTATTTCGGTTCATGTTTTCTACCTAGATCCAGCCATACATGTACTATAGTGCTTGACACACACTTAGTGAACGGTTAATTTTCGCCGAACATTGATCTCATACCAAGCTCGCCGCGATTCTTCGAGCGGCATTACGGAGACCGCGCAGCGCGTCACATGCACTAACGTGCGTGCGCACAGTCTGGAGACCCGCATGTCCCCATCCGATTTCCAGCGCCTGATAGCCGGCGTGACAGCGCAACTCGCGGGCCGGCCGCTGAACGCCGAACTCGCAGACTGGCTCAACAGCACTTATCCCGCAGACAGCCAGACCTTTCGCGATCTCGCCGCCGCATGCCGCGCGGGAGTCGCTGAAGGCTGGCTGTGCAACCGCGAGGGCGGCGGCATCCGTTACGGGCGCATCTTCAAAGCGCTGCCCGACACCCACGGCTTTTCCGTCGACGTGGTCGACATGAAGAACATCGCCGGCCCGCATCATGTTCATCCGCACGGCGAGATCGATCTCATCATGCCGCTGACAGAAGGCGCGACCTTCGACGGCCACCCTGCGGGCTGGTGCGTCTATCACGCAGGCTCCGCGCATCGACCCACGGTGGCGAACGGCCAGGCGCTCGTGCTCTATCTGCTGCCGCAAGGCGCAATCGAATTCACCGCTGCGTGAGTGCCGTCATGATCGAACTGCTGAAGAACCACGTAGCGGGCGAATGGGTCGCGGGAACCGGAGACGGACACACGCTGATCGATCCAGTAACGGGAGAAGCGCTCGTCCGCGTGTCCAGCGAAGGACTGGATCTCCCACACGCGTTCCGCTTTGCGCGCGATGAAGCCGGCGCGGCACTGCGCGCGCTGACCTATGCCGAGCGCGCCGCGCGTCTCGCCGATGTGGTCAAGCTGCTTCAGGCAAGGCGCGACGACTACTACGCGATCGCTCTCGCGAACTCCGGCACCACGCGCAACGACTCAGCGGTGGATATCGACGGCGGCATTTTCACGCTGTCGTACTACGCCAGGCTCGGAGCATCGCTCGGCAACGTGCATGCGCTGCGCGACGGCAACGCGAGCGCATTGAGCAAGGATCAATCGTTCAGCGTGCAGCACGTGCTCACGCCAACGCGCGGCGTCGCGCTCTTTATCAACGCATTCAACTTTCCGTCGTGGGGCTTGTGGGAAAAAGCGGCGCCTGCGTTGCTTTCCGGCGTGCCCCTCATCGTCAAGCCCGCGACCGCGACGGCGTGGCTCACGCAACGCATGATCGCCGATGTCGTCGACGCAGGCATCCTGCCACGCGGCGCGCTCTCCGTGATTTGCGGCGGCTCTGCGGGGCTGCTCGACCAGGTTCAGGCGTTCGATGTCGTGTCCTTCACGGGCTCCGCTGAAACGGCCGCATCGCTGCGCGCACACCCGGCTTTCGTCGCACGCGGCGCGCGGCTCAATGTCGAAGCCGATAGTCTGAACAGCGCCATTCTGTGTGCGGACGCCACGCCTGACACGCCCGCATTCGATCTTTTCATCAAGGAAGTCGTGCGGGAGATGACCGTGAAATCCGGGCAGAAATGCACCGCGATCCGGCGCGCGTTCGTTCCTGACGCGGCGCTCGATGCCGTCATCGATGCACTGAAAACGAAGCTCGCGAAGATCACCGTGGGCAATCCGCGCAACGACGCCGTGCGCATGGGATCGCTCGTGAGCCGCGCACAATACGAGAACGTGCTGGCGGGCATTGCTGCGTTGCGCGAGGAAGCGGTGCTCGCGTACGACGGGTCGGCCGCGCCGCTCATCGACGCCGATGCGGCTGTTGCTGCATGCATCGCGCCGCATCTGTTCGTCGTCAACGATCCGGATAACGCGACGCTGCTCCACGATGTCGAAGTTTTCGGACCCGTGGCGAGCGTGGCGCCATATCGCGTCGCATCCGGTGCCGGTGAACTGCGCGAAGCGCACGCGGTCAACCTCGCGCGGCGCGGACAGGGATCGCTCGTCGCATCGATCTATTCAAACGACGACGCGCACCTGGGCAGGCTTGCACTTGAACTGGCCGATTCGCATGGCCGCGTGCATGCGGTTTCGCCTTCCGTCGAGCAGAGTCAGACCGGCCACGGCAATGTGATGCCGATGTCGCTTCACGGCGGACCGGGACGCGCAGGCGGCGGCGAAGAACTCGGCGGTCTGCGCGCGCTCGGTTTCTATCACCGGCGTTCGGCGATTCAGGCGTCGGCAGCGGCAATCGATGCAGTTACGCAGCTAACCCATTCGCCCACGGCATGACGACTTGAAGATGAACACCACCTGACGGAAAAGCGCCCGCAGTAGCGCACGCAGACATTCAGCGGATCATGAGCACATAACAGCCGGACCGCCCCCACTCGATGGAGGAGACATATGGAAGCCCTGTTCGAACCGGCTGCAAGCCAGCCTGTCGTCACGGTCGAGCCGCCGCCCGCTCGCTTCAATTTCGCGGCTCATCTGTTCGCGTTGAACGCGCCGCGCGCGGCGAAAACCGCTTATATCGACGACAGCGGCCACACGACTTACGGCGAACTCGAAGATCGCGCACGGCGCTTCTCGAGCGCGTTACGCGGTTTGGGCGTGCATCCGGAAGAGCGTGTGCTGCTGGTGATGCTGGACACCGTCTCATTGCCCATCGCCTTTCTTGGCGCGCTCTATGCGGGCGTGGTTCCGGTGGTCGCCAACACGCTCCTCACGCCGGCCGATTACGTGTACATGCTCACGCATAGTCATGCGCGTGCGGTCATTGCGTCGAGCGCGCTGATCCCACATGTCACGCAAGCCATGGAGACGGCCGAGCACGATGGCTGCCAGCTCATCGTGTCAAACCGCGCGGCGCCAGCACCTGGAGGCGAGCCGCTCGCGGCACCGGTGCTGGAAGATCTGATCGACGCCGCGACGCCCGCATTGAAAGCTGCCACCACAGGTTGCGACGACATTGCCTTCTGGCTGTATTCGTCGGGTTCGACCGGCAAACCGAAGGGCACGGTCCACACGCATGCGAATCTTTACTGGACCGCCGAGTTGTACGCGAAGCCGGTGCTGGGCATTGTCGAAAGCGATGTGGTGTTCTCCGCGGCGAAGTTGTTCTTTGCATATGGGCTGGGCAACGCATTGACCTTTCCGCTTTCTGTCGGCGCCACTGCTGTGTTGATGGCCGAGCGCCCCACCGCCGACGCCGTTTTCTCCCGCCTCACGCGCCACCTTCCGACCGTTTTCTATGGCGTGCCGACGCTTTACGCGAGCATGCTCGTGTCGCCAAATCTACCTGCGCGCGACGATGTCGCGATGCGCGTTTGCACCTCCGCTGGCGAGGCATTGCCGCGGGAGATCGGCGAACGGTTTACGCGGCACTTTGGCTGCGAAATTCTCGACGGCATCGGCTCGACGGAGATGCTGCATATCTTCCTGTCCAATCGCGCGGGCGAAGTCGAATATGGCACGACCGGTCGCCCTGTGCCTGGTTACGAAGTGGAGTTACGCGACGACAGCGGTCGCGCGGTCGGCGACGGTGAAGTGGGCGATCTCTTTATCAAAGGCCCGAGTGCCGCGCTGATGTACTGGAGCAACCGCGAAAAAACGCGAGCCACTTTTCTCGGCGAGTGGATTCGCAGCGGCGACAAGTACAGCCGTTTGCCGAATGGCTGCTATGTGTATGCGGGCCGCAGCGACGACATGCTGAAAGTCAGCGGCCAGTATGTGTCGCCGGTCGAAGTGGAAATGGTGCTGGTGCAGCATGACGCAGTGCTCGAAGCGGCCGTTGTCGGCGTCGATCATGGCGGCCTTGTGAAAACTCGCGCGTTCGTCGTATTGAAGCGCGAGTTCCCACCGTCTGAGATACTGGTGGATGAGCTGAAGGCGTTCGTGAAAGACCGGCTCGCTCCGCACAAGTATCCACGCGATATCGTGTTCGTCGACGACTTGCCGAAGACCGCCACCGGAAAAATCCAACGCTTCAAACTGCGCGAACAGTCATAAGGTGATACATGCAGAATGCCGCTGTCGAGACGCCCGCTAGCCATTTCGCCGACTTGCCCGCCACGGCATCGCACGGGCCGCTGCGCATCGAATATCGCTGGTTGAACGGTGCACCCGCCGAAGCAACTGGCAACGCAACGAGCCATGCGCCAATAGCCGTCTTTCTTCACGAAGGACTCGGCTCGATCGCCATGTGGCGCGACTGGCCACAATCGTTGTGCGAGCGGCTCGGCATGCGTGGACTCGTGTACTCGCGTCCCGGTTATGGTTTGTCGACACCGCGTCCCCACCACGTCAAATGGCCGGTCGACTTCATGAGCGACCAGGCGCGCGATATTTTGCCCGCGCTGCTGGACGAACTCGGCATCGGCCTGCACGAACGGCGGCGCATGTGGGTCATTGGACACAGCGACGGCGGCTCGATCGCGCTGCTTTATGCGGCGTTGCATCCCGACGCGCTGGCGGGTGCGGTGGCCATCGCGCCGCACGTATTCGTCCAGGAGTTATCGGTGCAAAGCATCGCGCAGACGAAGCAGCTTTACGAAAGCACCGACCTGCGCGACAAGCTCGCCCGCTATCACGCGGACGTCGATTCCGCTTTCTATGGCTGGAACGATATCTGGCTGGACCCCGCATTCCGCGACTGGTCGATTGCGCAGCAGCTCTCGACGATCAGCAAGCCATTGCTCGCCCTACAAGGCCACGACGACAACTACGGCACGATGGCTCAGATCGACATCATTCCCGAGTACGCGCCGCATGCCGAACTCGTCAAGCTCGACGCTTGCGGACATTCGCCACACCGCGATGCGCCAGACCGGTTGAACGAGGCAATCGCGGAGTTCGTGTCGCGACACCGGTAGCCGCAGGTTGCCGCTTGCCGGCACGCAACGGGCGAGGCGACAGCCTCTATCCCCATTTGTCACCAAATCCCCAAATTTCCAAAACTTCACAAAACTTACACAGGTAAGCGGATATTCTCTTCGCACCGCTGACCTGGGCACACCGATGCCCGCGCGTTCCCCGTGCCGGAGACATCGCTATGTCCTATGCATCGAAGCCGTTCAGTGCCTTGCATCGCAAACGTTTGGCCATTGCGCTCGTGGCGCTGCCACTGTCCGCGCTGATGGTCGCCTGCGGCAATGACGACGCCAAGGCGCCGGATACGGGCAACGCGAGCTCCGCGCTGAATGCCACCGATCAGAGCAACACCGCCGTCCTGTCGGCCAATCCCCTTTCTGCATCGCCCTCGCCTGCCGCCGTCACGATTCAAAGCCCAGCACTACCTGCATCAAGCGCCGATCCTGCATTGTCCGCCGCCGCTTCGACGCCCCTCGCCACACCTGTAATCCATACCGTTGACTGAGTCCCGCGCTTCACGCGCCGCTCATGCCTGCCGCGCTGCGTGGATCGTTTCCCCACTGAAGACACGAAAGCACATACCATGACCTCAAAAAATCGTCGTGATTTTCTACGCTCTGCCGCGCACGCGGCCGGTTCCGTCACCGCGCTGAGCATGCTGCCGCAAGGCATTCGCAACGCGCTCGCCATTCCGGCGAACAACAAGACCGGCACGATCCGCGACGTCGAACATATCGTGGTGCTGATGCAGGAAAACCGCTCGTTCGACCACTACTTCGGCACGCTCAAGGGTGTCCGCGGTTTCGGCGACACGCGCGCGGTCAATCTGCCCAATGGCAAGCCGGTGTGGTATCAACCGCTTGCCGCGGATCTCGGCTATGTGTTGCCGTTTCGCCCGAGCGCGCCGAACCTCGGACTGCAGTTCCTGCAAGACCTCGCGCACGACTGGAACAGCACGCACGCCGCGTGGAACGGCGGCCGCTACGATCAGTGGGTGCCCGCCAAAAGCGCGACCACCATGGCCTACCTCACGCGCGAGGACATTCCTTTTCACTATCAGCTCGCCGACGCTTTCACAATCTGCGACGCCTACCATTGCTCGCTAATGGGCCCGACGGACCCAAACCGCTACTACATGTGGGCAGGCGGTGTAGGCAACGACGGCACCGGCGGCGGACCCGTGATCGACAATTCCGAGCTCGGTTACGGCTGGTCGACCTATCCGGAAGTGCTGCAAAACGCAGGCATTTCGTGGAAGATCTATCAGGACATCGGCACCGGCCTCGACGCCAAAGGCTCGTGGGGCTGGACTCAGAACGCCTACATCGGCAACTACGGCGACAACTCGCTGCTTTACTTCAACCAGTACCGCAACGCACAGCCGGGCAACCCGCTGTACGAGAACGCGCGCACCGGCACGAATGCATTGAAGGGCGACGGCTACTTCGACATTCTCAAGCGCGATGTGCAGAACAACGCGCTGCCGCAAGTCTCGTGGATCGTTGCACCGGAAGCCTATTCCGAGCACCCGAACTGGCCTGCGAACTACGGCGCGTGGTACATCGACCAGGTCTTGCAGATCCTGACGTCGAATCCCGAGGTGTGGAGTAAGACGGTACTCCTGATCAATTACGACGAGAACGACGGCTTCTTCGACCACATGGTGCCGCCGTGCGCGCCGAGTTCGAGCGCGAATGGCCTCTCCACTGTCGACACTGTCAACGAGATCTATCCGGGCGATGCAAAGAACGTCGCCGCGCCGTACGGCCTCGGCCCGCGCGTGCCGATGCTCGTCGTCTCGCCGTGGTCCAAAGGCGGCTATGTTTGCTCGGAGGTGTTCGATCATACGTCGGTAATCCGCTTCATCGAACAGCGCTTCGGCCAACAGCACAATCTCGGCGAGCCGAACATCTCGCCGTGGCGACGCGCCGTGTGCGGCGACCTGACGTCGGCCTTCAATTTCAGCAACCCGAACGACGCCTTCCCGACGTTGCCGAGCACGACCGGCTATGTGCCGCCCGATCAGAACCGTCATCCGGATTACGTGCCGCTGCCGCCTGCGGTCCAGGCAGTCCCGCGCCAGGAACCCGGCGTGCGCCCGGCTCGCGCGCTGCCGTATGAAATGTTCGTGCGAGTACATGGCGAAGGTGCCGACAAAACGTTGACCATGCGCTTCGTCAATACGGGCAGCGCGGGCGCCGTGTTTCTGGTCTATCGCGCAAATAGCCTGGCCGCGCCGCGCACGTACACGGTCGAGGCCGGCAAGCGCTTGCAGGATCAGTTCCCGCTCAATGCGGACGGCACTTACGATTTCACCGTGCACGGTCCGAACGGATTCTTGCGCCGCTTCACCGGCCGGCCGATTGCGCGCAGCTGGTGGGACGGCTCGGATATCGCGCGCCCGGAAGTACTCGAAGGCTACGACGTCGTGAACGGCAACCTGCAACTGCGCCTTGAAAACGTGGGCAGCGCGCATTGCAAGTTCACGATCGTCAATGCGTACGACCCGAAGCACACGATCAAACGTGTGGTGCGCGGCGGCGATACGGACGAGCTTTACCTCGATCTTCGCAATGCGCACGGCTGGTACGACCTGGCGATCACCGTCGACACCGACCCGCTGTTTGCCCGCCGTTTTGCAGGCCACGTGGAGACGGGCAAGAGCAGCATGAGCGATCCTGCGCTGGGCGCCTGAGCGAGCGCGAACACCGACGCATGAGAACGGCCGCTGCGATAAAAAGCAGCGGCCGTTTTTTTAAATCGTAGTGCACGTTGGCCGTATTTGAATCCTTATCTTCAGACGAATCGCGCGATGCACCGTGTGAAAACACTGGCGCACATGCGCTCAAGTCTTTCCGTTAGTAAGCCGTATACCCCGTATGAGGCGCCCGCCTCAATCACTACGGCTCAATGCTCATCCGAAAGACTTCCACCATGTTCACATCCATTCGCGCGCGGATCGTTGCGCTGTGCGTCGCCATCGTCGTGGTGGCACTTGCTGCCAATGCGGTCCTTAATTATGTGGTCGCGAATTCGTATAACGCCGACGCCATCGACAGCAGTTTGACGGCAGTCGAGAGCGGCCATGCAGCCGGTATCAGCGACTGGGTTGCCGCCAATAGCCAGATGGTCGACTCGCTGCAGGACGCGGTGCTTCAACCCGACCCGTCGCCGGCACTCAAGCAGATCGCCACTGCTGGCAAGTTCACCAACGTGTATGTTGGCTACGCAGACAAGACAGCAAAGTTTTCCGACCCGACCGGCATTCCCCCCGACTACGATCCGACCGGGCGGCCCTGGTACAAGCAGGCCGTCGCAGCAGGCAAGCCGGTGGCAACGCCGCCCTATGTCGATGTCGGCTCGGGTAAGCTGGTGGTCGCGTTCGCCGCGCCCGTTGTACGCGACGGCACCGTCAAGGGCGTGGTGTCCGGCGACGTCGCAATGGACAGCGTGATCGCCAACGTGAAGTCGATCCACCCGACCCCCGCGAGCTTCGGCATGTTGATCGACGCGAGCGGCAATATCGTCGCGCATCCGGATCCAAAGCTCACGTTGAAGCCGGTGTCCGATCTGGCGCCTGGCCTCGCCGGCGACAAGCTCGCCGCGCTCTTTAGCGCGCAACGTCCGGTGCAGATGGACGTCAGCGGCAGCTCGAAACTGTTGCGCGCGCAATCCATTCCGGGCACCAACTGGTACGTGGTCGTCGCGCTCGACAAAGCGGAGGCAACCGCCGGGATGCGTTCGCTGCTGACCGCGTCGGTGGTCGCGCTGATCGTGATTGCGGGCATTGCGGCGGCTATTGTCGCGGCGGTCACCGCGGTTTCGTTCCAGCGTCTGTCGAAAGTACGCGATGCAATGGACGACATCGGTTCCGGCGAAGGCGATCTGACGCAACGCCTGCCTGCCATCGGCAACGACGAAGTCGCGCAGATCGCCCGTTCGTTCAACACATTCATCGACAAACTGAGTCACGTGATGCGTCAGATTCGCGATGCGAGCGAGTCGGTGCGCGTGGCCGCCAATGAAATTGCAGCGGGCAACGTCGATCTGTCCGGACGCACCGAATCGGCTGCGGCGAGCTTGCAGGAAACCGCAGCGTCGATGGAAGAGATCACTTCCACGGTCACCCAATCGGCGAGCGCCGCGAAGCAGGCCGACACGACCGCAGTTTCCGCATCGCGGGTCGCTTCGCGCGGCGGCGTGGTCATCTCCGAAGTGATTACGACGATGGGCGAGATCGAACATGCGTCGGTGAAGATCTCCGACATCATCGGCGTGATCGACGGCATTGCTTTCCAGACCAATATTCTTGCGCTAAACGCTGCGGTTGAAGCTGCCCGCGCCGGCGAACAGGGTCGCGGCTTCGCGGTCGTGGCGGGCGAAGTGCGCAGCCTCGCACAACGCAGCGCGCAAGCCGCCAAGGAAATCAAGGCGCTGATCGAAGCCACGGTCGCGAGTGTGAGTTCAGGCTCGGGACAGGTGCGCCAGGCGGGCGAAACGATGACGGAGATCGTGAGCAACGTCGCCAACGTGACCACGATCATTTCCGAAATCACGCAAGCCGCCAATGAGCAGACTCGCGGCATTCAGGAAGTGAACCGCGCGGTGAGCCAGCTGGACGAAATGGTTCAGCAGAACGCCGCGCTCGTCGAACAGTCGACGGCAGCTGCCGCCGCATTGCAATCGCAGGCGGTGAGCCTCGCGAGCGCGGTTACGCAGTTCAAGCTCGACTAGACGAGCCGAAAAAACCGGTGGCGCGGGCTTACGACTCGAAGTCGAGCCCGCCTATCAGTGCCACCGGATCGGCCTGGGTGTGCGACAGAAAATCGAGGTCGCGCGCATGATGCCACGCCGCCAGCTTTCGCGGCAGCGCGGCCAGATAACGAGAGAAACGCGCCTGCCCTTCTTCTTTCATGAGCCTCTCGATCTCGTCGCTGTCCCACGTGAGATATAGATTCAACGGATGCGCAAACTGGGCGATATGCTCGAGCGGCGCCGCGTGAATGCGCAGGCGCGTGGGATGGCCAGGGCCTTCATACGGCAGTATTTCCGTGTGCACGGTGGTAGCGAAGCACGCGGCGATGGCCTCGGCGATGCGAGGCGCGAACTCTTCATCGAAACGGGCGGCATTCTCTGGACGCATCTGATTCTCCGACATGCTGCGCAATGAGCGAAGCATCGTAGCATGTACTACGCGGCCCGCTGCAAGCACTCAGCTCGGCGCCGCCTAGCCCACGCGCCTCGTTTTACGCGCGCGATTGCCGCGCCGCCGGATCACGTAACTCACGAGCGCAGCAAGCGCCGCCGTCGCCGCATAGCCTCCCAGGCGAATAGCCTGCTCGGCGGGCAGGCGCGCGATCAGCATCGCCACAATGATGCTTGCGAGCACGACGAGAAATGCGATTGTCCACTTCATTCCGGTCTCCGCTGACGTTCACGACGTTCGTGACGTTCTTTAAGTTCGTGGCGTACTGTTGCACGGCTCGTGCACGCTCTTTTTTCACAGCATACTCGCCAGAGCTACACGAAGGGACAATTGTGGTCGGCCGAAAACCCGCGGGCTACGAAGCGCCGCCTCTTCCGCTTGCCCGCGCCTGCGCCAGAATGAACTCGATGAAAGTTGCCGCCGCGCGAGTGTGGTGCCGGTTCGGCATGTAAAGCATGTACATGTTCGTACCGAAGATACTCAGGCGCCATTCGTCGAGCGTAGTTACGGCATCGCCGCGTTTCAGATCATCTTGCACCACATAATCCGGCAAGATGCCGACGCCTAGCCCTGCAAGTACCGCTTGCCGCAAAAACAGAAAGTTCTCGGAGATGATTGTCGGTTCGAGCAGCACCTCGTGCCGTTCGTCACCGAGATAGGCGGCAACCCGCAATTGACGGCCCACCACCGCCGCCGTAATCAATGGCGTGGTGCGCAGATCGTCGAGTTGCATGGGCATGCCGTGGTTTTCCGCGAACGCGCGCGATGCACAGGCAACGTATCTGACCGGTCCCATATCGCGCGCCACGAGATTTTGCGGCGGCTCGGACATGACCCGCACGGCAATGTCCACTTCGTCGCGCATCAGGTCTTCCACGCGGTTCTCGAACAACACATCGAGAACGATGCCTGGATAGCGACGCTTGAACTCGATCAACCACTCGGACATGACGAGTTGACCGTAACCGCTCGGCACGCTCAGGCGCACCCGCCCCTGCAGGCTTTGCCCGAGCGTCGTCACCGATTCGCGCGCAGCCAGCAACGCGTTCTGAATCGCGCGGCCATGCTCATATAGCTGTAGACCGATTTCAGTGGGTTCGACGCGACGCGTGGTGCGCCGAACGAGCTGCACGCCCACCGAGCGTTCCAGCTGGTTCAGGTGATAGCTCACGTTCGCGCGGCTCATTTTCAGGCGCCTCGCCGCCTCGCTCAGATTACCTGCGTCGAGAATCTCCACCAGCAAAGTCAGCGAATGGACGTCCACAACTGCGCCTTTGTCAAAGTTATTTTGACAGTCTGTCAACCGTTCATGTGATTGTCAATGAACCTTGACCACTCCACAATCAGGACAATTCGCGGGCGCGGGATGCCGCCGACGCGCCCAGACAATCAGCCAGGAGACGACACGCCATGAGCTTCACCACTTCAACCGACGTCGTGACACGCGAATTGCGTGGCAAGGTGCTGCTCGTCACGATCGATCACGCGCCCGTCAACGCGCTCTCTGCCGACGTGCGGCGCGGACTGCTCGCCGCGATCGAAGCCGCCGACAGCGACCGTTCGGTGCAAGCCGTGCTGATTGTCGGCGCGGGCCGCAACTTCATTGCCGGCGCGGACATTCGCGAGTTCGGCAAGCCACCGGTGCCGCCGTCGCTGCCGGACGTGTGCAACCGCATTGAAGCGTGTACGAAACCAGTCGTCGCGGCGATTCACGGTGCGGCGCTCGGCGGCGGTCTGGAAGTGGCGCTCGCCGCGCATTACCGGATCGCCGTAGACGGGGCGAAGCTCGGCTTGCCCGAGGTCCAACTCGGATTGCTGCCCGGCGCGGGCGGCACGCAGCGCACGCCGCGCCTGATCGGCGCCCAGGCGGCGCTCGACCTGATGTTGAGCGGTCGCCATGCAACCGCGCAGGAAGCACTGGCGTTAGGGCTCGTCGACCGGCTTGGCAGCAGCGACGACATCCTCGCGGAAGGTCTCGCCTATGTTCACGAATTGCTTGCGGGTCATGCGCCGGTGCGCCGCACGCGTGACGCCACCGCGTTGAACGACCGGGCCGCGAACCTCGCCGTCGTCGCTACGGCACGCGCCGAGACCACAAAAAAATCGCGTGGTCTGTTTTCACCGCTAAAGATCGTCGATGCAGTCGAAGCGGCAATCACGCAGCCTTTCGAAGACGGCTTGCGCCGCGAGCGCCAACTCTTTCTCGAATGCCTCGACAGTCCGCAGCGCGCGGGCCTCGTTCATGCGTTTTTTGCGGAGCGCGAAGTGCTGAAAGCGCCCGAGACGCGCGACACGAAGCCGCGTGCGCTGAACGCGATTGGCGTCGTCGGCGGCGGCACGATGGGTGCGGGCATTGCCGTCGCAGTGCTCGACGCGGGCCTGCCCGTGACGATGATCGAGCGCGATGAAGCATCGCTCGCCCGGGGCCGCGCGCACATCGAAAAGGTCTATGACGGCCTGATTGCCAAGGGCCGCATGAGTGACGAGAAAAAGGCTCAACTCATGGCGCGCTGGACCGGCAGTACTTCATACGACGCACTCGCCAACGCGGACCTCGTGATCGAGGCCGTGTTCGAAGATCTGTCGGTCAAGCAGGCCGTGTTTGCCGAACTCGACCGCGTGTGCAAGCCGGGCGCCGTGCTCGCAACCAACACGTCGTATCTGGACATCGACGCGATTGCAGCCAGCATCTCGCGCCCCGCCGATGTGATCGGTCTGCACTTCTTCTCGCCGGCCAACATCATGAAGCTCCTTGAAGTAGTCGTGCCGAAAGCCGTCAGCGCCGACGTGGTCGCCACCGCATTCGAGCTTGCAAAGAAGCTGCGCAAGACACCGGTACGCGCAGGCGTGTGCGACGGCTTCATTGGCAACCGCATTCTCGCCGTCTATCGCAGTGCCGCCGACGCGATGATGGAAGACGGCGCGTCGCCCTATCAGATCGATGCAGCAGTACGCGCGTTCGGCTTCCCGATGGGACCGTTTCAGGTGGTGGATCTCGCTGGCGGTGACATCGGCTGGGCAGCGCGCAAACGGCGCGCAGCGACGCGTAATCCGGCGGCCCGCTATGTGCAGATTGCCGACCGTCTGTGCGAGCGAGGCTGGTTTGGTCAAAAAACGGGGCGCGGCTTTTATCTGTACCCCGAAGGATCGCGCAGCGGTCAGCCCGATCCGGAAGTCGAGGCGATCATCGACGCCGAGCGCGTGAGAGCCGGCATCACCCCGCGCGAATTCTCCGACGACGAGATCATTCGCCGCTACATGGCTGCGATGATCAATGAAGGAGCGAACGTCGTACATGAACGGATTGCGCTGCGACCGCTCGACGTCGACGTGACCTTTTTATACGGCTACGGTTTCCCGCGTTATCGCGGCGGCCCGATGAAATATGCGGATATGGTCGGCCTGCCGCGTATTCTCGCGGACATCCGCGAATTTGCGAAAGAAGACCCATTGTTCTGGCGAGCTTCGCCCTTGCTGATTGACCTGGTCGAGCGCGGCGCGGATTTTGCGAGCCTCAATCACGCGGCATGAAGCGGCTCGCTTTTCAGCGCAGCCGTTGAACATCACGAAGGAACAGTCATGGATCTGAACTTCACACTCGAAGAAGAAGCCTTTCGCGCAGAGGTGCTTGCGTTTTTGCGCGACAAACTTCCACAGCACCTCGCCGACAAGGTGCATGGCGGCCGGCGCCTCACGCGCGACGACATGGCCGGGTGGCATGCGATTCTGAACGAGCGCGGCTGGCTCGCAAATCACTGGCCGGCAGAATACGGCGGACCGGGTTGGACCGCAGTGCAGAAGTTCATCTTCGAAAACGAATGTGCGCTGGCCGGAGCGCCGCGCATCGTGCCGTTCGGCGTCAACATGCTCGGACCGGTGTTGATCAGATACGGCCGTGAAGCGCAGAAGCGGTATTGGCTGCCGCGTATTCTCGAGGGTTCCGATTGGTGGTGCCAAGGCTACTCCGAACCCGGCGCAGGGTCCGATCTCGCTTCGGTCAAGACCACTGCCGTGCGCGGCGTCGACGCCGACGGCGAGCACTACATCGTGAACGGCCAGAAGACCTGGACCACGCTCGGCCACTACGCGAACATGATCTTCTGTCTCGTGCGCACCGCAACCGACGTACGCAAGCAGGAAGGCATCAGCTTCCTGCTGGTCGATATGAAAACGCCGGGCGTCGAAGTGAGGCCGATCATCACGCTCGATGGCGAGCATGAAGTGAACGAGGTATTTTTCACCGACGTGCGAGTGCCAGCTGAGAACCTCGTCGGTGAGGAAAACAAAGGCTGGACGTACGCCAAATATCTACTCACGTACGAGCGCACGAATATTGCCGGCGTAGGGTTCTCCGTCGCGGCGTTCAACCGGCTGCGCAAGATTGCGGCGAAACAGCAGCGCAACGGCCGGCCGCTTTGCGAAGATCCGGCATTCGCGGCGCGCATGGCACGCGTCGAAATAGATCTGGAGAACATGAAGACGACCAACTTGCGCGTGATTGCGGCAGTAGCAGGCGGCGGCGTGCCGGGTGCCGAGAGTTCGATGCTGAAGATTCGCGGCACGGAGATTCGCCAGGAAATCTCGTCGCTGACGCGCCGCGCGATGGGGCCGTATGCGCAGCCGTTCATCGAAGAAGCATTGCACGACAGTTATCAAGGGGCACCGGTTGGTCCCGAAGAAGCGGCGAGCGCGGCGTCGCTGTATTTCAACAACCGCAAGCTGTCGATTTTCGGCGGCTCAAACGAAATCCAGAAGAACATCATTTCTAAAATGATCCTCGGACTGTAGGAGACGCACGTCATGAATTTCCAGCACACCGAAGATCGCCGCATGCTTGCGGATACGCTGAACCGCTTCGTCAGCGAGCAGTACGGGTTCGAGACGCGCGACAGGATCGCCCGCTCGCCTCAAGGTTTTAGCCCTGAACTGTGGAGTCGTTTCGCAGAGCTGGGTATTATCGGCGCCCTCTTCGATGAAGCGAACGGCGGCTTTGGTGGCGGCGGATTCGACATTGCGGTGGTGTTCGAGAGCTTGGGCCGCGGCCTCGTGGTCGAACCGTTCCTCGATACGCTTGTTGTGGGACAGGCCGTCGCACGAAGCGGCAACGCCACGCAACGCGCTCTGCTGGGCGAATTGATCGACGGCTCGCGTATCGCCGCACTCGCGCATGGCGAACCCGGCGGCCATTACGAACTCTCGCGTGTCACCACGCGCGCCCAACGCGAGGGCAACGGGTGGCAATTGAATGGCGCTAAAGCAGTCGTGCATTACGGTGAGCACGCCGCACTCTTCCTCGTGTCTGCGCGGACCGTCGGCGACGACGATTCAGAGGAAGGCATAGCGCTCTTTCTCGTGCCTCGGGACGCAGCGGGTGTCAGCGTGCGAGGCTATCCGAAGATTGACGGCGGACGCGCGGCCGAAGTCACGTTCGACAATGTCAAACTCGGCGAAGAATCGCTGCTTGGCGCGGAAGGTGCGGGTTTCCCGACGCTCGAGTATGCGATTGCATGTGGTGTGCTCGCGTTGTGTGCAGAAGCCGTCGGCGCGATGGACGTCGCTAAAGACTACACGCTCGACTACCTGCGCACGCGCAAGCAGTTCGGCGTGGCGATAGGCAGCTTCCAGGCGCTGCAACACAGAATGGCCGACATGCTGCTGGAAATCGAGCAGGCGCGTTCAGCGGTAATCAATGCTGCAGCAGCGCTCGGTGCACAGCGCACGGTGCGGGAGCGTGCGGTGTCGGCGGCGAAGTACAGCATCGGCAGGATCGGCGCACTGGTCGCACAAGAGAGCATTCAACTGCACGGCGGCATAGGCATGACGTGGGAGTTGCCGCTCGCTCATTATGCGAAGCGGCTTGTGATGATCGATCATCAGCTTGGAGATGAGGATCATCACCTGGATAGATTCGTGCGCTTGGGACGTGAGTAAAGTCATAACCGTGTCTGTGATTGACTCACGCCACCCCGTTCACTCATCGATAGCTGCGTGCAGGTACTGTTCCTGGCGAGCAACGTGCATTGACCGATAACCGGGCGCAGTAGATGCCGTTGCCTCGGGTCCAATGTAACGCAGCGCCGCGGGCGCTTGCACAATGTCCAGCAGCGGTTCCAATACGAAGCTCCAGGAACCCTGGTTCTTGGACTCTTCCTGACACCACACCACGCTCTTCAGATTCGGATAGCGCCGTAACTGCGCGCTGATTTGCTTCGCGGGGAACGGATACAACTGTTCAACGCGAATCAACGCGATGTTGTCCCTTTGCGCCTTGCGCCGACGCTCCAGAAGCTCGAAGTAGACCTTGCCCGAACACAGAATCACGCGGTCGATTCTGGACGCCGCTTCTGCAGTCGGCGACTCGGCAAGGATCTCATTGAATCGGCCGGTGGCGAGATCGTCGAGGCTGCTGACCGCCTCGGGGTGGCGCAAAAGCGATTTCGGCGTCATGACAATGAGCGGAACGCGCTCGGCGAGCACCGCCTGCATACGCAGCAGGTGGAACATCTGGGCGGGCGTTGTAGGCTGACACACTCGCATATTGTCCTGCGCGCAAAGTTGCAGATATCGCTCTAGCCGCGCGGACGCGTGCTCCGGCCCTTCTCCTTCCTGACCGTGCGGCAGCAGCATCGTTACGCCGCTATGTTGCCCCCACTTTGCCGCGCCTGCCGACAGGAAGTTGTCGATCACAACCTGCGCGCCGTTAGCAAAGTCGCCAAACTGCGCTTCCCACAATACGAGCGAGTTCTGCCGAACAACGGAGTACCCGTACTCGAAACCGAGAACCGCAGCCTCGGACAAAACCGAGTTCGTGACCGAAAACCGCCCCTGGCGTTCGGATACATGGTGAAGCGGCACGTAGGTGCCTTCTCCGCGAATCGACCGGTTCTGATCATGCAGTACCGCGTGACGATGGCTGAATGTGCCGCGCTCGCTGTCCTGCCCGCTCAGGCGCACGTCGATGCCCGCGGAGAGTAAAGAGGCGAAAGCCATATGCTCGGCCATCCCCCAGTCCAGCGGACGCTTGCCTTCCGCCATGTCCCGGCGAGCCGACATGACTCTTGCAACTAGCGGATGCAGCGAGTATTGCTCGGGCACTTCGGTGATCTTGTGCGCCAGCGTCTCCACCAGGCCCGGCAATGGTGGAGCGTAATAGATCCGGCCCACGTTTCCATCGAGTAGTTGCGGCCAGTTCGCTTCATCGTTCTTCTGGTCGACTGGCTTCTGCTCTTCGGCGCTCTGCGCGGCATCAAGACGCTCACGGTACTCGTGAACATACTTCTCGACGTCCTCAGCCGCCAGAAGCCGCTCGTCGAGAAGCTTCTCGGCATAGACGGTACGAACGCCGGGGTGGCCGACAATGGACCGATACATCAGCGGTTGCGTGATGTTCGGCGTGTCCTGTTCCTGGTGGCCGTGGCGGCGGAAGCAGACGAGTTCAATAACGACGCTCTTGTGAAACGTCGCTCGGAAGTCGATTGCAAGACGTGTCGCGGCAACCACCGCTTCGGGGTCGTCGCCGTTGACGTGCAGGATCGGTGCTTCGATCATCTTCGCGATGTCGGTGCTATAGAACGATGAGCGAACGTCTCTCGGATCAGACGTAGTGAAGCCAACCTGGTTGTTCACCACTATATGAATCGTGCCGCCCGTGCCGTAGCCCTTCGTGTTGGAAAGATTCATCGTCTCCATGACGATGCCCTGACCTGAAATAGCGGCGTCGCCGTGAATCTCGACAGGCAGAACAGCGGCCGAACCTTGCCCCAATACTTCGGCGCGCGCCCGGGCAATACCTTGAACGACCGGATTGACTATTTCGAGGTGCGACGGATTAAACGCGAGGGTGACTTCGGCAAGACCGGTTGCCGTGGGCAACTGGCCAGTAAAGCCTTTGTGATATTTGACGTCGCCGGCCGGGAGAAGATTCGCCGTTTTGCCTTCGAACTCATCGAATAACGCAGCCGGCGGTTTGCCGACAATATTGACGAGAACGTTCAGACGCCCACGATGTGCCATGCCGAGAATAGAACTTCTGACTCCTTTCGTGGCGCCGTACGCAATCAACTCGTCGAGCAGCACAATAAGCGACTCGCCACCTTCGAGAGAAAAGCGCTTTTGACCGACATAGCGGGCGTGCAGGTATTTTTCCAGGCCCTCGGCAGCCGTGAGCCGCTCGAGAATGTGCAGCTTGTCACCCTTATCCAGTGTCGCTTTCGAACGTGACGACTCGAGGCGCATTGGCCACCAGTTGCGCTGATCCGGATCGGCAAGATGCATGAACTCTGCGCCGAGCGTCCTGCAATAGGTTTCTGTCAGCGCCTGCACCAGATCGCCGAGGGTTGTATCGTCGTCCGCGAAATAGGTGCCTGACGTGCTGAATCTCGTGTTCATGTCCGCGTGGGACAGATCGTAGTAGCTCGGGTTTAATTCAGGCACTGGCGCGGGTGCGGTCCACCGCAGCGGGTCGAGATGAGCATTGCGGGTACCGACCATTCGATACGCAGAAATCAACGCCTGTACCGCGACTTGCTTGCGGGCGAAACTGAGTACGTCGCTTTCTGAGCGCCCGCCCGTTTGCGTGTGCCTCGCCAACTCGACGAAGCGCGACACGACTGGCGCATGGGCGACGTCGCCCGCGTCCGATCCATCGAGCGCCGGCACTTCCTGCAACGCGTCGAAATATCCGCGCCACTCGTCCGATACCGTTTTCGGGTCGGCAAGGTAGGTTTCGTATTGCTCCTCCACGTAAGGAGCGTTGCCTCCAAAAAGAAAGGAGGTGTTGCGGTTGCGCATCATCATGATGACTCTGTCCTCAATCGGGCCCACGCCCGGTGTCCGCGAAAAATCTGGCTATGGCGGCACCGTTGCCGTCTTGACCAGGCCATTGCATTCACAGGTACACGAAGACAAAGATCCGACTGCGAAAGGAGGCAACGTTCATCGCCATCCTGCTCGCGTCGACTTGTGCAAAACCTGATGACTTAAGTCACCAGATCCCTGTGCTCGCCAGGACCAGCAGTCTTTTGACCACTGATGAGAACAGTTTAGGTTCTAAGGGTTATGACTGACGCACTCGCTTCAACGGTTTCGGGACATTTCACGCTCGTTTCTGGCCAGCACTGCGCCAGATCGCAACCTCATTCAATGCGCGGGATAAATCCCGGGTTGCCGGTCTTCACGACCTGGTTGAACCGCTGCCTGGTCTCGATGCGATTGATCTCGTCAAAGGCATCGGCGGGAAGGGCTGAAATGTCGAAATTTTCGCGGGCACGCGCGGCGGTCTTCGGCGTCGTCAGGACGGCGGTGCCACGCTGCACCGCCCATGCAAGCAGTACCTGTGCAGGCGTCTTGCCGATCCGCGCAGCAATCCTTGAGACGACCGGATCTTCGAGCGGCCCGGGTCTTATTCCGTGACCTAACGGCGCAAACGCCAGAAACACGATCTCTCTTTTCTTGCAGAACTCCAGGAGTTCGTTTTCTGGAAGATAAGGATGCGCCTCGACCTGAACCACGGCCGGCTTGATTCTTGCCGATTCATAGAGCGGTACCAGATCATCGAGGCCGATGTCGGACAGACCGATCGCGCGACATCTTCCCCCGTCGACCAGATCTTCCATCGCCCGCCATGTATCGAGCAGGGTTACTCCTTCGTCGTAGAGGACGTTTCCATTTGCGTCACGGGGATCCTGCTCATCTCCCGCCTGGAATGCGAACGGCGTATGAATAAGATAAAGATCCAGATAGTCGAGTCGAAGCCTTTCAAGGCTTGCGTCGAAAGCCGGTTTGACACGCTCCGGGCGATGATTCGAATTCCATAGCTTCGTGGTCACGAAGATTTCTTCGCGTGCGATTCCTCCCGCTGCAAGTCCCGCTTGTAACGCTTCGCCCACCTCGCGCTCGTTGCGATAGCGCTCCGCACAATCGAAGTGCCGATAGCCCGCTTCCAGCGCGTCTTTCGTGGCGCTTGTCGTGATGGCAGCATCTGCGATCAGCGTGCCAAAGCCGATTGCGGGCATCGAGCCGCCTCCGTGGTTCAGCGCAATTCTTTTGAGCCGGAAATCGCAAGGCTCGATCATGACGATACCTCCGCATTGAGTGGCGCCACACAGGTTCCGCAACCGGGCACTCCGGTCGTGGCAGAGAGTCAGGGCCAATGTCACGCATCGAACCTGGAGCGAAGACTGTGCCTTCGCAATTGTTCAACGCTCGTCTCGACTTCCAGCATAGGACGATTTGTGAAGAACACCGGACGATTTCGACGAAGAGAAGAGACGCGATGCGCCGCGCGCCGCAGTCACAAATGCAAGCTGACCTGCCTGGCAAATTCGCGGATCACCTCTTCATTGCGCGATAGAAAGACCCACTGGCCTACTCGCGTCGGCACCACAAGCTGCGCCTCCACCAGGCTTGCAACGTGCGCCGAGACCGTAGACTGCGATAGACCGCTGCGCGCGTGAATCGCGTTCGGTGGTACGCCGTGACTGAAATCGATGTGACCCTGTGCAAAAACTTCGTCCGGCGTCTTCAACCACGCGAGAATCTGTCGCCGGAAGGGATTCGCTAGCGCCTTATGAATCAGGTCGACGTCAATCATGGCGTTTTGCCGAGAATGAAAATAGAAAGCATCGAAAGCATGCTCAGAACATGTCCGCGGCCTGAAGGCGCACTGCCCCTTCCTTTCCCGGTTCCGGATCGGACCGCGACGGTATGAACGGCCCTGTGATCATGTTCGAATAGCTTTGACCCGGACCTACCATTGGAAATACGTCGGCGTTCTGATCGATCATCACTTCCAGAAAGGCGGGTCCCTCGAACGCCACGAATGCTTTCAGTTTCTCCTCGAGTTCGCTCGCCGTTTCGACGCGACGGGCAAACTCGAAGCCGTCCGCTCGCGCCGCCATCACAAAGTCCTTGCGATGAAGAGCCTTGTCGCTCACGAAAGTGCGTCCTTCGTAAAAGAGACGCTGCCACTGGCGGATCATCCCGTCACCGCGATTGTTGAGCAGCAAGACCTTTACCGGGACGCCATACGTGCTGGCCGTTTCGAGTTCTCCAGCGTTCATGCGGATACTGCCGTCACCGTCGATGTCGATAACCAGTGCATCAGGGCGCGCCAGTTGAGCGCCGATCGCCGCGGGCAGACCAAAGCCCATCGTGCCCATGCTGCCCGAGGTGAGAAAGCTTCGAGGCTCGGTGAACTGGTAGAACTGCGCGGTCCACATTTGATGCTGGCCTACACCTGTGCTGATGATTGCGCGCCCACCGGTGATCTCGCTGAGCTTTTCAATCACACGCTGCGGCTGAATCAGCGGGTTGCTACGGTCATAGTTCATCCCGTGGCGCTGCCTCAGTTCCGTCACCCAGCCGATCCATCCGGAGGACGACAGAGCAATGGACTCGTGCTCCATCAATGCACGCAATGCCTGCCTCGCGTCGCCTATGTGACTCCAGTGCGCGCGCTTGACCTTGTTGATCTCCGCCTCGTCGATGTCGATATGTGCGACGTGGCGCGCGCCTGCGGCGAACATGTCGGGTCGGCCGCCGGCGACCCGGTCGTCGAATCGTGCGCCCACCGCAATCAGGAAGTCGCAATCTTCAACCGCGTAATTCGCGCAGGCGGCGCCGTGCATGCCGAGCATGCCGAGCGATAGCGGGTGTTGCGCAGGTATCGCGCCAAGACCCATCAACGTCGTCACGACCGGGATCTCGTAACGCTCCACGAACTGACGCAGTTCGGCCGTTGCTCCTGCCGCGATAACACCGCCGCCCACATACAGGAGCGGTCGCTCGCTTTGTCTGAGGAGATCGAAGAACTGGGCGCCCTTTTGCTCGTCAAGGCGAGCACCGTTAGCTACCAATCGCAACCGGTCGGAGTAGCCGCGAAAGTGCAAGGTGCCTTGCCCGTGATATTGACCGACCCAGTTCTGGATGTCCTTTGGCACATCTACCACGACCGGGCCAGGGCGGCCGGTGCGCGCGATTTCGAATGCCGTGCGCAATGTCTGTTCGAGTTTGGCGGGATCGGTGACGAGAAACACCTGTTTGGCGCAGGCCGACATGATGTTGAAGACCGGCGCCTCCTGGAAAGCGTCGCTGCCGATTGCCGCACGCGGCACCTGCCCGCATATGAGGACGACGGGAATCGAATCGCCGTTACAGTCGGCGATCGGCGTGACTGCATTGGTCGCGCCAGGCCCGGACGTCACCATGAACACACCTACTTTTCCGCTCGCGCGCGCATAGCCGGCCGCCATGAAACCCGCCGCCTGTTCGTTGGCCGGCACGACGAATTTGATCTGACGCTCGGGGTTTGCGGCATGTGATTCATTGAAACGGAACACTGCGTCGTAAGTCGGCAGGATCGCGCCGCCGCTATATCCGAATAGCGTATCGACGCCCTGCTCCGCAAGTACGCGCAGGATAATGTCGGCGCCCGACATTGGTTCGCCGGGAAGCGTTGGTGCCGGACAGACTTTTGAAGCAACGTTCGGATGGGTGGTCATGGCTGACTCGTGTGGAGAACCGCCGTGGGATCAACGGCCAGGTCTTACCGGCGATGGGCCGGAAGAACATGAAGTCGATTCTGCCAACGATCCAGACAGCACGCTCAACGATGCAGGCGCTCTACGGGCCAAAAGAGAACACATCCGGGCCACCGCATCGCCACAGCGTTGCGGAAAAGGAAACGCGGTCGTTCCAGCGCGTTTTCGGCACACGCCTCGGTTTAAATGCCTGGAGGCAACAGTGCTTTCGCAACGTCGCCGGCGATGTGCTCGCCCAGATCTTCTCCGACGAGAGCCAACGCGAGATAAATACCGGCACTCACGCCGCCTGACGAATAAAGATTGCCGTCCTTCAAGCAGATTCGATCCGTTGCAACGTGTACCAATGGATAGTCGCTTGCAAGACGCTGCGCGTCGCGCTCACGCGTGGTCAGCCAGCGATCGTTCGCAAGACCCGCACGCGCCACGAGAAAAGCACCGTTCGACACCGACGCGACCTTGCTCGCGCTGCGTCCAGCGTTCGTGAGCCATTTCACCAGTTCGTGATGCTCGCGCTCCGAACCTGTCGCCGGAGAACCGGGCACCATGACAATGTCGAACGATGTCTGCAAATCGCGCAGAGACGCTGTGGTGCCCACCGCGGTGCCGTTCGAGCATGTCACCGGCCCGGGACGCGGCCCAACAACGTGCTGCTCGTAGAACGCGGTGCCGCATACACGGTTCGCTTCCTGGAACACGTCCATTGGGCAACTTACCTCTAGCAGTTGAAAACCTGAATACACCATCATTCCGACACGCATGCGCCGTTACTCCGCGAGTGCACTCAAATAGATCGATCCTTGAAATCACTTTAACCAATCGACGTCGCCCCGGAATGCGTAGATCCCGCGATAGCTGGCCAATCAGCGCGGAATTTGGGCCACGTCGTGCCGCTGGCATCGCCGTGAGTTTTTGTCCGTTCTTTACACTGACGCAAAAGTCATTTAACGGTTACGGCGGGCCCGGTATGTGGCCATTGCTGTAAGCTAGGCCATCGCTCGTTGCCGTCGTTTATTGCGTTGCATGGCGCCCCCATGAAGGGGCGTGGGCTCATGCTGGTAACGGAAGCGCGTTCCTATTTGATGAAGGTCACGGCATGAAAGTCGCCATTGTCGCATTCGATGGTGTGCAGGCACTGGACGTTGCAGGCCCACTCGATGTATTCGCGGAAGCGAATGCAAATCTCTCCGAGCATCAACGCTATGAGGTGTCGCTTGTCGGAAGCAAAGCCGGCACTGTGACGTGCTCCAACGGGATGCAACTTTCCGTGCCGTCGGCTTTTTCGGATTCTCTCGTCCAGTTCGATCTGGTTCTCGTCGCGGGGGGACCAAGCCTGCCAGATTACCGGCCACCGGACGAATTTCTGAAGTGGTTGCAAACGCAGGCATATGGCGCGGCACGGTTCGGTTCAGTGTGCAATGGAGCGTTTGTACTCGGCCACGCCGGACTGATCGACGGCAAGCAAGTAACGACCCATTGGGCAGAAGCCGCCCGCCTCGCGCGCGACTTCCCTTTGGCCTGCGTGCAGCCCGACCGGATCTTCATTCGCGACGGCCGGTTGTTTACATCTGCTGGCGTGACAGCGGGAATCGACCTTTGTCTTTCGCTCGTTGCCGAAGACTGGGGACACGAAATGGCGGTGCGAGTCGCAAAACGCCTCGTTGTATATATCCAGCGAGAAGGCGGTCAATCGCAGTACAGCCCTTACATCGGGGCCGGCAAGGATGACAATCCGATTATCGGCAAAGTCCATCAGTATGTGACCGAACATATAACCGACACGCTATCGATCGAGCAGCTTGCCACCGCTGTTTCTGTCAGCCGGCGCACTTTTTCACGCCTCTTCGCCAAATATGCAAAGGTCACGCCTTCGGCGTTTGTCGAACAGGTCCGCGTAGATACGGCGAGAAAGCTGCTCGAAGACTCGGACGCTCCGCTAAAAACCGTCGCCTTCAAGTGCGGCTTTCACAGTGCCACGCAGATGCGGACTACCTTCGCCCGTCGGCTCAATGTCACGCCAAAACAATATCGCCAGCGATTCCGCGGCACGGTCGAGTCCCGTCCGCGGACAAATACGGGCACCGGCATGCCGGTGGCGGCTCAAAGCGCGAGTTATCTGTGAGTTGCGCAATCGACGCTCAATCGCTTCCGGATGTTCTAGAGCCAGGTCTGTCGCTGATATTTTGCGGAATAAATCCTGGCATGCGTGCTGCAGCGACAGGCCATCACTTCGAAGGTAGAAACAACCGCTTCTGGCGGACGGTGCACCTCGCAGGCTTTACTCCGGAACAGATTCGTCCTGAAGATGACCGCACTTTGCCCCGCTATGGTTGTGGACTCACCACGGCGGTCTCGCGTCCAACTGCACGAGCGGACGAGCTTTCGCAACTGGAGATAGAAGCGGCCGCATCTGATTTCCGGCACAAAATCGCACACTATGCGCCGCGGTATATCGCCTTTCTCGGGAAGATGGCGCTCTCGGCCATGTCCGGCAGGCGCGATATCCAATGGGGCTTGCAGGCCGACACATTCGGCGGTGCGCGCGCATGGGTGCTGCCCAACCCGAGTGGCCTCAATCGCGCATATAGCCTCGATTCGCTGGTGAGTGCCTACCGCGAACTTTACGTGGCCGTTGCGTCTTCGTCCTGAAGGTGCGGGTTGCTGCGCAGGCTATCCGTGACGAAATCCACAAACGCGCGCACCTTACCGCTCGCGCCCCGCCGCTCGATATGCAGCAGATTCACTGGCGTAGCCTCGGGCTCGAACGCTCTCAGCACGGATCGCAGCTTGCCATCGAGCACCTCCGGCGCCGCTTGATACGACAGCAGTTGAGTTATGCCTACGCCATCGAGTGCTGCCAGTACCGCAGCGGGAGACAGATCGACAATCATCCGTGGCTGAAGCCGCACCGGCAGTCTTGATCCATTCTCGTTGAACACCCATTCGAACGGACTGGACACACCGGTAAACGACACACAGTGGTGGTTCATCAGATCCCTGGGATGGCTGGGCTCACCACGCGCCGCGAGGTACGCAGGCGCCGCGTAGGTCCGGCGTCGCACCGCCCCTAGTGGCACGGCGAATATCGTCGAATCTCCGAGGTGGCCAATACGGATCGCAATATCCACGCCTTCTTCCAGTAGCCGAGTCGTGCGATCGGCGTAGACGGCATTGACGTTGACCTCGGGGTAGCGCAGCGCGAACGCGTTGATCAAGGGCGCAACGAACCGCTGCCCGAATAGAACCGGCGCCGATACCGTCAACGTGCCGACGGGATTCAAGTGGTCTGCTGCGACATTCGCGTCGGCTTCGGTGATAGCGTCCAGCACTTTCCGGCAGGCATCGAGGTAAACGACGCCTGCGTCAGTCGGCCGAACCGTGCGAGTGGTCCGTGCGAGCAATTGCGTGCCAAGCCGCGCTTCAAGCGAATTCAGTGCCCGTGAGACCGCGGGTGTCGACATTCCGAGCTTCTCCGATGCCCCCGTAAAGCTGCCACGATCGACGATGGCGACAAAAACCTCCATCTCGCGCAATTTGTCCATTTCAACTCCTATCGGTCATCTGCTGCGCACCTCGCGATTGTAGGCATCGGAATGCTTCGTCTCTTCAACCTGGCCCAAAGAAGACCGGGATTGGCCGAGCGCAGGCTATTTAAGGCGGACCTAAATCCAATGCACAAAGTGTTCGCTGTGTTAGCTGCGTTCGCATCCGCACTATTGGTCTGACGGAAGAAGACGCTCGTCCCCGCGCGACGGCTGTCATGACACGCGCCAGCGGACTGGCAAATTTGCCGAACTTATTGGCCCAATATGGGACGCGCTTGCGCTTCAGTAAATTCGATGCGTCGCAGACAATCAATGCAGCCAATCACCCGACTGCGGGCCAATCGTATCGCCAAGCAAAGGAAGAATCCGGAATGTTTTCTGCAATGCTCGAAGTCCATCCTCTACGTGAGCAGTTTGATCTGTATCTCGGCATGGCAAAGATGCTACGCCCAGAACTCGAAAAGATCGTGGGGTTTATCGACAACAACCGCTATGCAAGTTTGACGCGCGACGGGTGGCTTCTTTCGCTGTCGACCTGGCGCGATGAGAAGTCGCTCGTGCGCTGGCGCACCACGACGAAGCATCATCAGGTACAACAGGCAGCGCGCGACCGCGTGTTTTCCGACTATCGCCTGCGAATTGGACAGGTCGTCGCGGACACCTGCCTGCCTGAGGGCGAAGTGCTGCTTGAACAACGTCTTGATGTGACGGAGACAGGAGCAGGCACGGCGGTGACGCTCCTCAGTGCGACGTACGATCCGGAGTGGCTCAGACAGGCAGGAGCAGAGGCAGTTGTGAAGTCAATGGGACTCGACGTTGCGGCTTCCGGTCTGGTTGCGTGGGACGTATTCGATGCGCTAATGACGCCCGGCGATGCGATCGCGGTGCTGACGTGGCGCGATCTGGAGGCCGCGCGGGCGTTCCAGCGAGAAGCCACGCTGCCGGCCAATGTGCACCTGCGACATATTCGTGTGGTGCGCGAGTATGGAATGTTCGATCGCCGTGAAGCACCTCAATACTTCAGCGACGCGCAGCCTGCTGCCTAGCGCGTGGGGCGAACCGGGAGGCGGCTCTATGTCGCCTCCCGATTCGCCCGAGTACCGTCAGCCTATGCCTCGACAATGCGCACGTCATAGTCTTCGTCGACGAAAGCGACGAGGAACTCCTCCGGCATCAACCACGAATCGACGCTCACGGTTCTTGCATTGACGTTCACGCTAACTTTAGCGTCTGCGTCGACCATCTTCATTGCATGCTCAATGGTCGGAACGTCGCCTGTTTGAATGTCTTTCTTCATTGAAAATTTCATGTCTCACCTGTTCAGTCAATAGCATGACGGCTGCACACATTCTCCGCACCAGACATCAGGCTGCATGCAAGCCAGCTCACGGTTCATGGCGATGCACCTTCAGAAGAAATATGGCGCGACGGCACATCACCGGCTTGTCCTAACTATGGGTGTCGTATGTGCCATTGGAAAGCCTGCCCTCTTGCGTTGGCCCAAAAACGATCAGAAATGGCCACCGTACGCCTCGTGCGCTACACGTCTTCGTACTGTCTCCAGCACGACCATGTTGATTGGCTCGTCGAATCGAAAGAGAGTATTCCAGAACACGCGCATGCATGAGCGCGCTCGGACTCGTTGGCCCGATTCGCAAACGGAATGGCCAAATGCACAAGCTCCATTGTCTTTCATGAAGGTCGGCTGGTCTCCTAGAATTAATCAACCTCGATGTGGTAGTCCTGCAGCGCAGTAATACGTTGAACAGACGCGCAGGAACTACGAGGGCAAAGAAGTGAACCGTACGCCGACTCCGCTCGTTATTTAACACTACCGAGCGTCGGCAAGCTCGGTGCCCGGCGCAAAAGCCCAACCATTCTGGTAGATCTGCATACCTCATGAACATCGCAACGCCACGGACAACTGGAACGGCAGAACCGGAGGAAGTCAGTTCGTCGGCACCGGTCGCCTTACGGGAAGCAGACAGTCCAGCTCCAAAGAACGCTGCGACATCTGCGTTGTCGCCTCGCCTCGCAATCGGGCTGGTTGGAATGCTTCTCTCCTCATTGCTGGCGATAGTCAATGAGCAGGTGACGGCGGTCGCGCTGACGGACATCCGCGGCGCGCTGTCGATCGGACACGACGACGGAACGTGGCTGACTGCTCTTTTCGAGGCAGCAAACGTGACCACGATGGTATTTGCGCCATGGTTCGCGATGACGCTCACGCTCAAGCGGTTCACGATCGGCGCGGTAGTGGCCACCATGGTGTTCGGATTTCTTTGCCCGCTGGCACCGAATCTGCCGACACTGTATGTGCTGCGAGTACTCCAGGGAATAGCCGGCGGATGCCTTCCTCCGATGCTGATCATCGCAGCACTGCGCTATCTTCCGCCGAAGATCAAGCTCTATGGACTTGCTGGCTACGCATTGACTGCAACGTTCGGGCCCGCACTCGGAATTCCGCTCGCCGCGCTGTGGACCGAATATGTGAACTGGCGGATGACTTTCTGGCAGATCGTGCCGCTAGGCCTTCTGAGCTGTATCGCGATTCAGCAAGGGCTTCCTGTAGAGCCGCTCAAACTCGAACGCTTCAAATCGTTCAACTGGAGCGGATTCGTGACAGGCTGCCCTGCAGTTGCGATGCTGGTCATTGGCTTATTACAGGGCGACCGACTGGACTGGCTCAATTCCGGCTTTATCCGCGTGATGCTCGGCGGTGGTGCATTGCTGCTGATCGCATTCATCGTGAACGAGTGGTTTCATCCGCTGCCGTTTTTCGGCCTGCGTCTGCTTGGCCGGAGAAACTTCACTCACGGCCTTCTCACGCTCGCGGGGGCCGTGATCCTGCTGACCGGCATCGCCGTCATCCCATCCCAATACCTTGCAAAGGTACACGGCTACCGGCCGCTTCAAACGACGCCGTTGGCGCTGCTCGTCGCGCTGCCTCTACTGGTTGCGCTGCCTCTGACCGCAGCCGTTCTGAACATCCAGCGGATCGACCGCCGGTGGATCCTCGCCGTTGGAATTTCACTGATGGGCGTCACCTGCTTCATGGGAAGCTTCATGACGTCAGAGTGGGTGCGCGATAACTTCTACTGGCTGCAATCGCTGCAAATTGCAGCACAGCCCATGGTGATTCTCTCGATCCTGATGGGCGTGACCGGTGGTCTCGCTCCAACAGATGGCCCGTTTGCGTCCGCCATGTTCAACACAGTGAAGGTTTTCGCAGGAGTGGGAGCGACCAGTCTCATCGAGGGGCTAGGTACCGCCCGCCAGCACTTTCATTCGAGCATGCTCGTGGACCGGCTTGGCAATAGCGCACTGATTACAGCGCAAAGCGTCGGTGAAGATCACGGCCTCCTTGCCACACTTGCGCACCGTATTCACGAGCAGTCCGTCGTGCTGACATCCGCGGACCTTTATCGCGTGATGGGCTGCATCGCGATAGCCCTGCTTCTTCTCGTGCCCGTGTTACCGACGCGTATCTATCCGCCCTGGTGCACCACGCCTCCCTCTTCCCGCTGATCGACGAATATATGTCAACTGTCTTCCGACTCCCTTTGAAAACGCTTCGTCTCGCCGCGTATGTGGTGGTTCCCTGCGTCGTTGTACTGGCTTGCATATGGCTGTGGGCCGAGCCCGGCAGCGAGTCGACCAACGACGCGTATGTCACCGCCGATTTCACCCTGGTGGCGTCGCGCATCGCAGGCCAGTTGTCCGACGTGCCGGTGGCAGATAACCAGCAGGTGAAGGCCGGCCAACTGCTCGCGCGTATCGATGATCGCGACTTTCGCGCGGCGCTCATGAGCGCCGAGGCTGACGTGGCCGCCGCGAAAGCCTCCGTTGCGAACTACGACGCAGAGATCGCGCGACATCCGTCGCTCGTCGATCAGGGCCGCGCGACGCTTCGCTCCGACGAAGCAGCCATCGAGTTTGCGCAAGCGAATGCATCGCGCTACCGCAATCTGTCCGAAACCGGCGCGGGCACGACGCAGGAACAACAGCGTGCATCGAGCGCGCTGGCCGAGCAACTCGCACAACAGTCGCGCGATCGCGCGGTACTCGTCGCCACCCAGCAAAACCTCGACGTGCTGCGTACCCAACGCGATAAAGCAGCCGGCGCCCTCGCGCATGCGCAGGCCACTCTGGAGCAGGCGAAGCTGAACCTCTCCTATACGGAGATTCGTGCGCCCATCGACGGGAAGGTCGGAAGGCGTTCGGCACGCATTGGCGCATTCATTACGCCGGGTGCCCCGCTTCTTGCCATCGTGCCGCTTACGGATGCATATGTCGTCGCAAACTTTCAGGAAAACCAGCTTGCAAGAATGCGCCCGGGAGCTACAGTGCGCATCAAGGTCGACAGTTTTCCGGGCGTCGTTATTCGAGGTCATATCGACAGTCTTGCGCCCGCTACCGGCGTCAGCTTTGCGCCCATCGCGCCCGACAACGCGACCGGTAATTTCACGAAAGTGGTGCAGCGCGTGCCGGTCAAGATCAGCATCGACCCGGGTCAGCAAGCGGCATCTGCATTGAGCGTGGGGCTTTCTGTCGAAACTGAAGTCGCTGTCGGCAAACCCGCCGATGTGTCGATCAAGGAGGCAGACCTCAAATGAACGCGCGCGAGTTTTCCGTCCGTACACCGGCATTGGCTGTGTTGGTGTGCTTTGCGCTAAGCGGGTGTCTGGTCGGGCCCAACTTCGAGCGCCCAGAGGCCGCTGCACCGGATGTGTTCAATCGAACACAGTCCGCGCAAGCAGCGAGCCGCCCGGTCGAATCGGAATTCAACTCCGACTGGTGGAAGCTGCTTAACGATCCCACGCTGAATTCGCTGGAAGAACGTCTGGGCGATGCGAACCTCGATGTTGCGGCGGCGTCCGCTCGCCTGCTGCAAAGTCGGGCGGAGCGGCGCATCGTGGGCGCAGAGGAATATCCCAGCCTCAATGGAGCCGCCTCGTATAACCGCGAGCGCGGCAGCATAAACGGCATTCTGTCGTTGCTCGGTGTTACTCCCACGGGAACACAAACCCAGTCCGCTTCCGGTGCTTCGCCGACCGGCGTGGCGGCGTTACCTGGCGACAAAGGCTCGCCGGCATACGACCTCTATCAGTTCGGCTTCGACGCGTCGTGGGAACTTGATTTTTGGGGACGAGTAAGGCGTGGCGTGGAGGCCGCCACCGCGATGAGCGAGGCGTCATATCAGGACCGGAACGCTGTGCTGCTGTCTGCACGCGCAGAGCTCGCGCGAGACTATGTTCAGCTGCGCGACACTCAGGCTCTGCTGGAAATAGCAAAGCAGAACCTTGCGATCGCCCGCGATGCCACGAAGCTCACAGAGACGCGAGTACGTGAAGGCGTCACTACGAATCTGGACGTGGCGAACGCTTCCGCGCAGGCAGAGTCGATAGAGAGCCTCATTCCGACACTCGAGGCGAGCCGCGAAACAACGATCAATGCAATTGGCGTGTTGCTGGGAATGCAGCCGGGTGGACTACAGCCAATGCTCAGCGAGGCCGGTGACGTCCCAGCGTTGCCTCGCCAGGTGCCTATCGGGTTCCCGTCGGAAGTGGTGCAACGCAGGCCGGACATCAGGAGAGCCGAGGCGCAGTTGCACGCCGCTACCGCGACGATCGGTATGGCGAAGGCTGACTTTTATCCGCGCATATCGCTCAACGGCAGCGCGGGATTTCAGAGCCTCCAGCTTTCTACTCTCGCAGACTGGGCGTCCGGCCAATTCGTGATTGGGCCGTCAATAACGCTTCCAATCTTCGAGGGCGGCCGCCTGAAAGGAACACTGCACCTGCGCGAGGCGCAACAGCAGGAAGCCGCTATCGTCTACAAGCGCACGGTGCTACAGGCCTGGCGCGAGGTGGACGATGCGCTCGTCGTGTACGACGCCGAACAGCGCCGAAACGATCGGCTCAAACAAGTGGTCAGCCTGAATCAGAGCGCGCTTTCGATCGCACGGCAACGTTACAAAGCAGGGGCCGTCGATTTTCTCGACGTGCTCAACGTGCAAAAGCAGTTGCTCGACGCACAGAGTAATCTTGAACACAGCAAAGCGAACGCCGCCACTAACCTCATCACGCTCTGCAAGGTACTCGGCGGTGGTTGGGAGTCGACTTATGGCCAGCAGCAAGCGGAGCATTAGGAGTTGAGCCGCGACGCTGACCGCTCTAACAATCGACACGCGATAGGCAATTGCGGCACAAAGGGGTCAAAAGAAGGTATGTAGTTCAACCTACACGGTTCGATTCGTGATCCTATCGATCTATAGCGGATCGTGCTTCAAACTGAGGTTCAACATGAAAGTTTCGTTATCTTCAATGCTGGTTGCCACGGCAATCGCCGCTGCGTCGGGTCTCGCGTATTCGCAAACTGCCCAGCCTGTCCAGAACAGCCAGGGGTCAGGTACGACCATGTCACAACCCGCAATGTCGCAACCTATGGCAGCGACGACCGGGTACGACGCTCTCGGGCCGCAACCCGGTGGCTCCACCGCAAGCGGCAGAGGGCGAGACGGGGCCCCTTGTATTGTTGGCTTGTCTTGCGATATTTATCGGGGCAACTAAGTCGAATGGCGACCCATGTCACCGCAAGGCGCCGCGGGTGAGAGCCTATGAACGACCATGAACAACGCCGTTCAACGATAACTCGCGCGCGCGACATCCACCTCACCTGCGGTAGCGCTGACAGCGGGCCGTACCGCGCTTCGTGTCGACAGGTTGGCGCGAGACGCGGTGCGGCTTCGACCGCTATCGTTCAGCAATTGACTCGATTTGCCATGTCTTTGCTCGGCGCGTCGAGCACGTGCCGCGCGTGTGTCGACTGCCTGACCGTACACTCGGCCGGACCTGCCCGTAGTCATTCCGCTGCGCAGTGAACGTCGAATTTGATGAGCTTCGTCGGGCCGAACGTGTTGCTAATTGCCACGTCGGCGGCATCGCGGCCACGCGCCATCAGGACCCGACCGATACGCGGCACGTTATTGCGCGGATCGAAGGTTTGCCATGAGCCGCCGACATACGCTTCAAACCAGGCTGCAAAATCCATTGTGCTCCAGGGCGGCGGCACGCCGACATCGCTGATATAGCCCGTGCAGTAGCGTGCCGGAATATTCATTGCACGGCACAGCGCCACGGCCAGATGGGCGAAATCGCGACAGACGCCCTTGCGTTCTTGCCATGCATCGAACGCAGTTTTGGTCGGGCGGGCGAATTCGTAGCCGAATTCGATATGACGGTGCACATAGTCGCAAATCGCCTGAACCCGTGCACCGCCGGGTGGCGTGCCGGAAAATAGTTTCCACGCAATGTCGGACAGCAGATCCGTTTCGCAATAGCGGCTGCCGAGCAAAAACGCGAGGCACTCGTCCGGCAGCGCTTCGACGGCATGCTGATAGTCAAAGGGACCGCGCGTCTCCGGCTGATCGGAGACATTCAGTAGCGCGCTCGTCGAAAGCGAGATCGACCCTTGAGGTGCAACAAGGCGGCTGCAAAGATTGCCGAAGCTATCGCGATACTGCGTAATGGCCACTGGCGGATTCACAACCAGAAGATCAGCGGACAACACGTCCTGAGCGTGCGAAAAGTGTGTGTTCAGCATCAACATCATCGGTGTCGGCTGTGCGCACTCATAGACCAGTTCATAGCCCACGCGAAGTTTCATCGGACCATCCTTTCATTGATAAAACACGTGACGCGCTGCGCGCTGGAGATGCCGGTTGCCGGCGGTGACGTGGGTCAGGTGGATGGAGCGACGAATCAGCGATAACAATTCTGCTGATCGTGACTCGCCAAGGAACAGAAAAAAGGTGCACGCGAAACCGCAGCGACGCTGCTTCTAGCTGGCTCTCGTACACCTTGTTGAAATACGCACACACATGGGGCAAAGCGGCTGCCCGCCACGTGCGCGTGTCGTTACTTTTTCTTTGCTACGGCACTCGGTACAGAAGCCTTGGAGGGAGGCGTCCTGAACAGATCCGTTCCGGGTGATGGCGACTTCTTCGGCTGTTTCGGCTTTTTCGCCTCTCGGTTACTACGCAGTTGACCTTTTGCCATTTTGTTCCCCCGTTTCGGCGGCCACGAAGAGGCCGCTCTCCTACTCATTCTGGGCGCATTTCTGCGTAATGTCGCGATCTATTTAAAAGCGACGCTTGGAGCCAGGAACCGGCATGAGCTGCTGGTGCTGCGAAACGTCTGGGGGCCGTCAAGTGCCAGTCGGTGAGAGATTCTGCCGTGCGTCGTTATGGGGCCTGCCGGGAGGCTCCGCGTGGCTTTCTGTTGCCAATCTGTGTTGACCGAGTTGCCACGCCTTCTACAGCCATGCCGACGCTGCAGAGAACAACAACGAGCCGGGTCCACGAGTGAGGCGAGTTTGCAATTCGAGCTCCACGGGAGCTGCTCGATTCGATCTGGCCAGCACGAATGTTTCGCGTTTTCTCCGAATCCGGGTACAAAGCGCAAAAACATGGTGTACCGCTTGAGGATGCGTCCGTTCTAGCCTGCTTCACCGCTGAGAAATGGCCGCGCTAGTCGGCGGTGCAAAAGCAGCATTAAGGGCGTCGAGACCATCGACAGCGCAACAACCAGTGTGACAAGTGACGATTGGCGCTGATCGATGACATGTGCCGCCATTGAGGCCGCCATCACCACGAACGCGAATTCGCCGCCTTGTGACAGCAGAATGGCGAAATAGCCGCGTTGCGGAGCGGGCACGTCGAATTTGTCTGCCAGCAACCACTGCGCGATCGTCTTGATGCCGACTACCGCTACGACGAGTACTGCCACACGAAGAGGCTCGCGCATCAAGACGCCGAAATCGATCGACATGCCTACTGCAATGAAAAACAAACCGAGCAGCAAGCCCTTGAATGGAGCCATGTCGGCTTCGATTTCGTGACGATATTCCGAGTCGGCGAGAAGCAGACCCGCGACAAAGGCGCCTAACGACATCGACAGATGGACGCGTTGCATGAGCAGTGAGATACCGATGACCCAGAGTAATGCCAAAGCGGTGAAAATCTCTGGGACTCCGATGCTCGTGATCAAGCGCAGTACGACATGCAGCAAATAGCGGCCGCCAAGCACCACCACACCGAGCATGGCCAGTGCTTTCAAGACTACAAGCCATGCCGGCTCCGCCGTGGGTGTGGCCATGGCTGGTCCTAGCAACGGCAACAACGCAATCAGGGGGATAGCTGCCATGTCCTGAAACAGGAGAATGCCGAATCCGGCACGGCCGGTTGGCATGTCCATCAGCTTCCGCTCCTGAAGTTCAGACATAACCATTGCAGTCGACGACAGTGAAAGCGCAAGGCCGCCCGTCAACGCAATGCGCCACGGCAACCCTAACCCCATAAAAACAACCGACAGGACTGCAGCACAGACTCCCATTTGTACGGTGCCATAGCCGAAAATCGTGCGACGCATCGCCCACAGTCTATCGGGCCGCATTTCCAGTCCGATCACGAACATCATCAGCACGATGCCCAACTCGGAAAAATGCAGGATCGCGTCGACGTCGGTCATGAGCTTAAAAACCCATGGGCCGATGAATATGCCGGCTACGAGATAACCGAGCACGGCGCCGAAGCCAAGGCGTACCGACAGGGGAACGGCAATCAGTGCCGAAACGAGGAAGATCACCACTTCTATCAGCAACTCGGTCACCCTGCCTCCCTGAAGCAAACCGAGACCTGTCTTCTACTCAAACGTATTGGGGGCACGGTAACTACTCCAGAATCGCGCATTCCGGACAGCACGTTTTACGCCGCTCCAACGACCTGGAAAGTACGTCAAAAGCCAGTCTACGCATTGCCTGCCGCGGAAGGTATTGGACCATGGTCCCATACACCGCGCCCCACTGACTCGCCTATCCTTCATGCGGAAATGGCAGTACGGGACACTCAATATCGCGACTCTTTCGCCTCAACCATCCGACAAATGCAATCCGACCATCCTGTTCCGGAAGGTGGACAAACTGCGGCGCCCACGCGGCGCTGGTTGCGTTGGTTGCCCGGTTTGACGATGCTTCGGACGTATCGGCTCAACTGGCTACCTAACGATCTTGCAGCGGGACTGGTGCTCACCACGATGCTCGTACCCGTCGGTATCGCGTATGCCGAGGCGTCGGGCGTACCTGGCGTTTACGGTCTCTATGCGACGATCGTTCCGTTGCTGACTTATGCCGTCTTCGGCCCCAGCCGGATTCTGGTTCTCGGTCCCGATTCCGCGCTGGCCGCGCCGATTCTTGCCGTCGTCATCGCTACCGCCGGCAGCGATCCGTCGCGCGCGATCGCGACAGCCAGCATGATGGCGATCGTCTCGGGCCTCTTCTGTATCGTGATGGGGCTCCTCCGCCTCGGCTTCATCACGGAACTGCTTTCCAAGCCGATTCGATACGGCTACATGAACGGCATTGCGCTGACTGTCCTGATCAGCCAGCTACCCAAACTCTTTGCCATTTCCTTCGACGATCGCGGGCCCCTGCGTGATCTGCTGTCGCTTGGCGCCGCCATCGCCGACGGCAAAACCAACTGGTACAGCTTCGCCGTCGGTGCGGGAAGCCTCGCACTGATACTGTTGCTAAAACGCTTCGATAAAGTGCCGGGCATCCTTATCGCCGTCGTCGTCGCGACGCTGAGCGTTATCGTTTTCGATCTTGACAGCCGAGGCGTCAAAGTACTCGGCAAGATCCCACAAGGTCTGCCGTCGTTCGCGTTGCCATCGATCGGCGATGCCGATCCCACCAAGATCCTGCTCGGCGGCTGTGCGGTAGCGCTGATTTCGTTTGCGGATACAAGCGTGCTGTCACGGACCTTCGCTGCCCGATTTCATACACGCGTGGATCCCAACCAGGAGATGGTCGGCTTAGGAGCGGCCAATTTAGCGGCTGGCTTTTTTCAGGGCTTCCCAATCAGCAGCAGTTCTTCGCGAACCCCCGTGGCCGAAGCAGCGGGCGCAAGAACGCAGGTGACGGGTGTTGTCGGCGCGGTGGCGGTAGCGATACTTCTGATTGCCGCGCCCAATCTGATGCGCTACCTGCCCAATAGCGCGCTCGCCGCTGTCGTCATTGCCGCAGCCCTCGGCCTGTTCGAATTTGCGGACCTCCGCCGCATCTTCCGAATCCAGCAATGGGAGTTCTGGCTTTCCGTTGTGTGCTTCGTGGGCGTCGCCGCCTTCGGCGCGATTCCCGGTATCTGCATCGCAATCGTGATCGCAGTCATAGAGTACCTGTGGGACGGCTGGCGCCCTCACTACGCCATTCTCGGACGCGTGGAACACCTTCGCGGCTACCATGACATCGAGCGCTATCCGCATGCCATGCGGATTCCGGGACTGCTTCTGTTCCGCTGGGACGCGCCATTGTTTTTCGCCAATGCCGAGTTATTTCAGGAATGCCTGCTGGAAGCCGTCGATACGTCTCCCACGCCCGTGCGCACCATCGTAGTGGCTGCGGAACCTGTAACCAGCGTCGACGTGACTTCGGCAGACATGCTCAGAGAGCTGACGCGAACACTAGGCAAGCGCAATATTGCGTTGCACTTCGCCGAAATGAAGGATCCTGTGCGAGACAAGCTCAGACGTTTCGAAATGTCCGATGTGCTCGGCGATGCGCAGTTTCATCCGACCGTGGAGAGTGCCGTCGATGAGTATGTCGAGCGGCACTCAGCGCAATAACTCATCCGCTATCAATGGGTCACCCGCGTCCCAGACTCAGATCAGCAGCCGCCCCGCCTCTCCGAACATATCCCGTTCAGGGAGAAGATCACTGCGTTTGAAGCGCAGCAATGCAAACGCTCGTGTCAGGTCGGCGGACTCAGGGAGTTGCACGACCGTGAACTCGATCTCGTTCGCCTCCCGACCGCCCGTGCCATCCGTTCCATCGGCCACGACATTCATCGGGTCCAGCCGCAGCTTTTTCTGTTGCACGCATAGGTATGGCTCCGGCGAAGACAGTACTTCGCACATCAGACCGAGTCCGCGCTCGATCGTCTCTGTCTTGAGACCGAGCTGCGCCAGTTCCTGTTCGTTCCGGTCGAGTTGCGCCTGGGCACTCGCCATCTCGGCGACGCTCGGCGGCGCTTTGCTTCCCAACATGGACTGCACGCCAGCGGCTTGCCGCTCCAATAGCACGAGGCGTGCTCTCAACAGTGCGCGCTCTTCCTGAAGGGCATTGCGCCGCGATTCGTCGGTTTCGATTTTTTGCAGGCCTTGCAACGTCAACTGGTCGAGCAGCCGCAGCACGATCTGTTGGCGAAGTTCTGCATCGGTTGCGCCGCATACGCGCACTTGATGATCGCTGAAACTCACGGTAGTTTGAGCGACATCCGACCGGGTGGCTACGCCGTGCTGTGCAACGCCGAACACCTCTCTCTGATGCATGGCCATTCCCAACACCGCGAATACCTCGAGCAATTCCGCATGCTCCTCGAAGTAGTTCCGCAACTGTTCTGATTGACTCAATGCGGCACATACGTCCTGCGGTGTCGTAAAAAAGGCATGAATGCAGGGGTCGCTGGACCAGGCGGCAGCACTCGCCTCGTGCGCAGCGGGAACTTCCGCAGTGAGCCGCTCAATGTAGCGCACGGCTTCAGTCAACGCGGGCAATAGACGCGCCTCATAATTCCGCGCGAAACGTAATGGCGGGCTCATTCCGACGACGCGCTCCAACATTTGCTTCATCTGCTGGTGATCGCTTCGATCGTCGTGACGGTGGCGGTTCAGCAACCATGACAGCATGCTCATCGCTGGCTCCTGGCGTGCTTTTATCTCTCGCGTCCCCGGAGAATCTGCGCGTTGATCAAGGGTACTTCCAGTACTTGTTATGGATGCGCGACCGCAATGTTCTCGAGCCGTGCATGAGCAAGCGGCCTCGCGTTAACGGCCAATGCAAACCGTAGTCCACGCTCATCCTGATCGACGTCTGTTCATGGTCGCACCGCTGCACGACCCCTGTAATCAGACCAAGGTCGTATTACCGGTGGATCAGCGAGCGGCTACGCTGGATTTGCCAACTCCGGTTCATTTTCGGGCGCGGTCGCGCGCTGCGCTCGACCGTCCATTCAGGCCGACGATGACGCGTATCTGGTGCCGTTGGGCGCTTGCGTGTGCAAGTGCATTCGGCACTCTACTGGCCAACGCCCCAGCGTGTTCACAGGAACTGGAACCTCGCTCGTATTCTCCTTCGCCTGTCGGCACCAATTTTCTGGTCGCAACGTACTCGCATCTTTCCGGCGATGTACTGACGGACTCGTCTTTGCCGATTACGGGTGTGCAGGCCCAATTCAACCTGCTGACGCTCGGCTACGTCAGGACCTTCGATCTGCTCGGTCACACAGCCTCGTTGGGAGTCGGGGTGCCGTTCGCGCGCGGCAACGTCAGCGGCAATGTGATCGACGCGCCCACCGAAGTACATCGAAGCGGCATTGGAGACATGCGACTTCGCTTCGCCTACAACGTCTTCGGTAATCCACCGTTGCCACCCGAGGCCTTCACGAAGCCGGAGTCGACTACGTCGCTTGGCACCAGCCTGACGGTCATTGCGCCATCCGGGCAATATGTGGATTCGAGGCTCGTCAACATTGGCGCGAACCGATGGGCATTCAAGCCCGAAGTGGGAATCTCGCAGCCATTCGGAAACTGGTTCATGGACGGGTCCGCCGGTGCGTGGTTCTTCACGTCTAACAATGACTTCTTCCGTGGAAAGCAACGCAGCCAGGCGCCTTTCATGGTCTTTCAGTTGCACGTGGGCTACGGTTTTCGCCCCGGCCTCTGGATCGCGGGCGATCTCGGCTACGCAGCAGGCGGCCGAACCACGACGAACGGTGTCGACGCCGCCGATCGATCGGCCAATATGCGATACGGCATGACGTTTTCCGTGCCCATTGCACGAGGCTGGTCGACCAAGTTGGCCTTCTCGCACGGACTCGTCACAAGGGCTGGCGGAGACTTCACCTCCATCTCGTTGACGCTCCAGTATCGCTGGTTTAGTCGATGAATCATGGCCACGCGCCAAGGTGCGTTATGCCCGACTGTGGTGTATCCGCTTAGCTAAGAAGCTGTTGCGAAATTAAGTTCTGGGCCTGTTAACTTTTCTGACTTGGTGTTAACTTCCTGTCTTGTTTTGTCCAACAGGAAGCGATGCCTAAAGAACTCATCGACGACGAATTGTGGTTGCTCATCGAACCGCTTTTACCTGCTCGGGCACCGCGCAATCGCCAGTATGCGGGCCGCAAGCCGACTCCCGACCGTGCCGCGCTGACGGGCATTGTGTTCGTACTGCGCTCCGGCATTGCGTGGAATCTGCTACCGCAGGAGATGGGATGCGGTTCGGGCACCGCCTGCTGGCGGCGGCTCGTGGCATGGCAAGAAGCAGGAGTCTGGCAACGCATCCACGAAACGCTGCTGGCCGAACTGCGTCGCCGTGGCGAAATCGACTTGTCACGAGCGCTTGTAGACAGCTCGTCGATTCGCGCGATGCTGGCGGGAAAAAAACCGGCCCGAATCCCACGGACCGGCGCAAGCTCGGCAGCAAACACCACCTCATCGTCGACGCGAAAGGCATCCCGCTCGCGGTCATTCTGAGCGGGGCGAACCGCCACGACGTCACCCAGCTTGATGCACTCGTCGATGCCATTCCACACATTAGAGGCAAGCGGGGACGCCCGTTGCATAAACCGCAAATCGTTCAGGGCGACCGGGGCTACAGCTCGGAACCACATCGACAGCGTTTGAGAGAGCGCGGCATCACGCCGGTGCTCGCAAAGATTGGCTCGCCCCATGGCAGTGGTCTGGGCAAAACGCGTTGGCCAGTCGAGCGCTCGATTGCATGGCTTCACTCGTTTCGACGCCTGAAGATTCGCTACGAACGTTATGCCCATGTCCATGAAGCCTTTCTGTCCCTGGCTTGCGCCTTGATTTGCTGGACGCGACTCAGGCCAATGTTTAACTAATTTCGCAACAGCTTCTAAGTGCTGCCGCCTTCGTTCACTCCTCAATGGCGCGAGACCTTCAAATCACCTTGGGCCGCGACCGTAGAGACGGCTTTATTCGGAACGAAACGTTGGCTATCTTTGATTCAGAGTCAATTAAAAACCACCTGGAGATGCAATCATGAAAACACTTCACGTCGTGAGTCGGCTTGTCTTCGCCGGATGTCTGACGCTGGCGTCGAACGTCTACGCGCAAACCAGCAACACCATGCCGACGACATCAGCTTCAGGTGCAAGCTCAGGCAGTACGGCACAGTCCGACAAGAAGCTGGCCCGCGATGTTCGCAAAGCGTTGTCTAAAGCGCCCCACTTCAACGTATCGAACGTATTCGTCAAGGCGCGCGGCGGTGTCGTGACCTTATCGGGCAGCGTGCCCGACGGTGCTCAGATCGAGCAGGCCGCGACGGTGGCGATGAACGTGCCGGGCGTAACCTCGGTGAGTAACCATTTATCGCTGTATACCAAGGGGTATTAACGGCCCACCATGCAAATCGTGGGCTTAACTGGCGGCGCCGCGAGGCTCGAACGCAAAGCGCTCGATCTCGCCGCCGCGCGCCACCACGGCAGTGCTTTCCGGAATCTCTTGCCACCATCCCGGCAAATCGGCGAGCGGTTCCGAAACAACCAGAAACGCATCCTGCCCGGCCATCGCGATCCGGGTATCGTCGGGGTACAACTGGTGCAGGTGGCGGAACGACGTGTTGTGAAACAACGAGCGCGACTGCCTTTCGCTCGAGTAGCGCACGGCGACGATCTGCTCGCCATCGGTTGCGCAGACGGTCATGTTCAACGGTTCGGCGACACCGTGGCGGCGCCCCGTTTCTTCGACGAACCCAACCATCCTCTCGAGAGCCGTAACGGGTTCCAGTTCGAGACCGAACGTGAGCGCGAGGAAGAACAGCACTTCGGAGTCGGTCGAGCCTTCGATCGAAGGGAACAGTTCGGGCGAAACCGCGATCATCAGGTCGCGGCGCACCGCCGGATAATTACGCACGAGCCCGTTGTGCGCGAAAAGCCAGCGGCCATGACGGAACGGATGACAGTTGGTTTCCTGCGACGGCGTGTCGGTCGCCGCCCGGATGTGGGCGACGAATAGCGGCGCGCGGACCGCTCGCGCCGCTTCGCGCAGATTGCGGTCGCTCCATGCGGGCTGAATACAGCGGTAGCGAAAAGGTATGTCGGTCGGATGTCCGTACCAGCCGATTCCAAAGCCGTCACCATTGGTGGTCGTGTGGCCGAGCCGCGAGTTCAGGCTCTGATCGATCAGAGAATGCTTGGCGTTGAACATGACCGTTTCAAGCTGAATCGGGTTGCCGGAATAAGCGAGCCAGCGGCACATGAGAGGTCTCCTGTCAGATACGCCGGGGTAAGTGGCGAAAAGTTCGCGAGGCAAAGGAACGCCGCACCGGCTCTTTGAAATTGCGGGCCGCACGCGCGGTGCTAATAGACAAACTTGACGATATCGTTCGAGCAAGGCACTACGTCGCTCCCGGTCCGGTCAGGGCACGGCCATTACGATCAATGCGGCGGCGACCACCGCCACTGCGTCTTCGACCAGCGCCGCCGAACCGTCGCGGCCAAACGCGCGCGCCATGGCGCCCCGTGCTCTGGCGCCGCCCAATGTGCCGATCACTGCGCCGGCCAATCCAGCAATCACGCCGCCGACCCAACCCCCGTGCGCCGCGCCGATTCCCGCGCCGCTCAGTCCGCCCGACACGAGACGCGCGCCGAACTGTATCGGCACGGTGCGGCTGGCGGTACTGGGCAACTGATCGACGATGAACTCCGCAATGGCCAGCACCGTGAAAATGTAGGGTGTGGCGGCGAAGCCAAAAAACGCGAGCGGTGTCTCCTGCAACGGCAACCAACCGAGGTGCGCCGCCCAACTGACGGCAGTGGGGGCAGTCATCGTGCGAAGCCCTGCCACAACGCCAATCAGCAATGCGAGAACATACATGGACATGCGGACTCCAGGTCGGAACCAATAATGCGCATTAAACACGCTCATTGACTTCCGTGTCATCGGGGTACCGCATCAATTCGCGGTCGCGACTTGCGATGCGCAGCTACAGGGACCGCCGGCGTTGAGTGTTCTTCAGAACAGCAAAGAGGGATATTCCGGGCGCACCCGCTACCGCGAGATTGGCTTCTTCCTGCTCGACAGGCCTGGAATGGATATCAGGTTAAGCGCAATCACCGCGATTGCGACACCGAAAAAAATCGCGAGTACGCCGTAGCGAAACTCCGCCGGCCGGTCGTAGAGCAAGCCGACGATAGTCGTATAAAGACCGCTCAGCCATAAAGCGACGCCCATCAATGCGATCGCAACCCGCCTTTCCGATTTTTTCATCAGGACCTCTGCAGTCTGCAACTGGTTCCTCAAACCATATTAGTGCGCAGTTGCGGCGTTTTCCAGAACAGCCGTGTTCGCGCCGAGAAATATTCGGACGGAAGAGCCCATCAAGGCGCCATTCTCGAATCTTGCGTCCAGGACCAAGGTCTCATTGACCACGCTGAAGTTCGAGTGTTTTATTGCATCGGGAAGGTTCACGTGTCCGTAACCTGCTTCGCGCCGCGTTTGGACTGATCTGAGCCCCGTGCGCGACCGCTCAGGAAGCCTCCATTGAATGCTGGCGGACGCACCGCGGATACCTTAGGCCACACCGCGATATGAACCGTGTAGAGAGAGAACAAACATGGACTGGAATCGCTGGTACAGCTTAAAGAGCTACCTGAGGTCTTCCCTATGGACTGTGCCGCTCATTGCGATCGCAATCTATGCCGTGGTGAAGCCTGTGGCTGAAATGATCGGAAGATGGATGACCCGGCAAGGGACCCTTGACCCGAAAACCAGCCTTCTTGGACTGTCCATGACGGGTGCACGCTCGCTGCTCGGCGACATCGTTTCCGCAGACCTGGCGTTCCTGGTATTCACGTTTGGTTCGCTGCTCGTCGCAATCCAGGTCGCCGGGGGACAGTACACCCCGCGAATTATCGCGACGACGTTGCTGCGCGATAACGTCATTCGTAGCATTTCGGGGTTATTCGTTTTCACACTGCTGTTCGCCAACAGAACGGCCGGCTGGATGGGTGAGAATCAGGTACTCCAGCTGCAAGTCTTCATTGCAGCGTTATTCGGATTTACTTCCGTCGTCGCTTTTCTTTTCCTGATTGACTATGCGGCAAAATTTCTGCGCCCCGTCAGCCTCGTGGCTCGCGTGGGAGAGCAAGGAATCGCCGTTATTAAGAGCGTTTATCCCTTTCCGTCTACGGGCGTGGTGGTCGAGCCGGAACTTCACAAAGAGCGAGGTGTACCCGATCGCATTGTTTGTCAGCGCGGAAAGCCTGGCATCGTTCTCGCGGTGAATCTGGAGAGGCTGGTGGCCAAAGCACGGCGCGCTGACGTGGTGATTGAATTCGTGCCGCAAGTCGGTGATTTCGTCGCGCTGGACGAACCCTTGTTTCATCTGTACGGAAACTTCGGAGCGATCGACGAAAACAAGCTGCGCACCCTCGTCGCATTCGGGACAGAGCGAACGATGGAGCAGGACCCTATGTTCGCGTTTCGCATCCTGGTCGATATTGCGCTAAAAGCGCTGTCGGCGGCGATAAACGATCCGACCACGGCAGTGCTCGCGATCGATCAGTTGCACCGGCTATTACGCGTGGTGGGCAAATGTTCTCTGCGCGTCGAAGAGATTGAGGATCGTTCGGGGCGGGTTCGCGTGATCTTGCGAACGCCCAATTGGGAAGATTTCGTGCATATCAGTTTCCGCGAGATACGCCAGTATGGCGCGAGCAGCATTCAAATCGCACGCCGTCTGCGCGCGGCGATAGAAAATCTCATTCAGTGCCTGCCGGAGCATCGTCATGAAGCATTGCGCATTGAGCTAACACTGATCGACCGCGCGATTGCCAGGCATCATCCATTCCCGGAGGACCTGGCTTTGGCCCGCATCCCCGACTCGCAAGGGCTTGGAGGTTCGGCGGTCTCGCCAACACATAACTAGTAAGTCGCCTTTCCAGAGGCAAGCCATGCGCAAACTGATCATGGGCATCGTCGAATTTCGCGAGAAAATGCTCCCGCAATATGCGAAGCAGTTCAGCAAACTGGCGCTTGCGCAGACACCCGATGCGCTCTTCATTACGTGCTCGGACAGCCGGGTTGTGCCGGACCTGCTCGCCTCGACCCATCCGGGCGATCTGTTCACGATGCGCAATGTCGGCAATCTGATACCACCAGCCACTTTGGACGGAACCTCTACCGGCGACCTCTCCGAGGCAAGCGCAATCGAGTACGCAGTGCTGGTGCTGAAAGTCGCGAATATCGTTGTATGCGGGCATTCCGAGTGCGGTGCGATGAAAGCCGTATATGCACACAACGCCATGCTGAAAGCGCCCAATCTCGATAGATGGCTGTTCCACGCCAACAACGCAGCGTTTCGCCTCGAAAACGAAGGTCCTCTCAATGCGACGTTGAAAACGCACGATCAATTGTCGCAACTCAACGTGCTTGTGCAGCTCGAGCATCTGATGACATACCCGATAGTTCATCAGCAGGTCACCTCTGGGGCACTGGTACTAAGCGGCTGGTGGTTCGACATCGCGACGGGCGGCATGTACGCCTATGAGCGCACGAGCCGCTCATTCCAGGTCATTGACCGCGCGATGGCTGACCGGATGATTGCGCGCCTTGCCGCACGTGCGCGCTGAAGGCGCGGACCCATGTTCGCTCGTGGCGACGTCGTCACTGACGATCCTGGCGGTGCACAACGAAGGCTGGAAGCACAATACGGAACGCGCCGACGACCTTGCTTCGGTATTCAACGCGCGCGGCGTCGCTTCGCTGCGAGACTCGAGGCGCGGCTAGAAGGACTGCCAGGCCTTCGGTCGGGCCGGAGAGCGCGGATGCAGCGAGCAACGAGTCGCAGAGATTGATGGCCGTTGCCGCCGCAGGCGTAGTCGATACGCCTGAGGAAGAAGCGTTCGACGAGATCACGCGACCGGTGGCAACCCTACTTGAGGCGCCCATTGCGTTGCTGACGTTGCTCACGCCGGAGCGGCAGTGGTTCAAATCTCATTGGGGCCTTGAGCGCAGCGAAACGCCGCGTTCAAGGGCCTCTGCAACTTCACGATCCAGCAGGACGACGTATTTCTCGTTGACGACGCGGTGGCCGACCTGCGCTTTGCAGGTAATCCGCTGGTGACGGGCGAACTTCCCATCCATTTCTATGCGGGCGTGAGCGTTCGCGACATTCAGGGCTACGCGCTCGGGTCACTGGCTGTGATCGACCGCGCGCCGCGCAGACTCCTCCAGTCGCAGCGCGACGCGCGCTCCACGCTCGGGCGCCTTGCGTCGGATCGTATCAACCTGCGCGTCAGGGAACGCCAACTCAGATGGGCTGTGACGAGGCGCGCTGACGCGGGTGCCCCGCCCGTCGCCTGAAATCGAACGAATGATCCTGGTCCACCAGCTGAAGGCTCGCCGCTGTCAGCAAGGTCGACGGCGCCCCGCTCGCGCACTCGAAGCCGCGCTGTCTTTTTTCGCAACACATAGCCGCGTGGTTGCGCCAACGCGCAACAGCGTCATGACCGTCAACAAGCACGCTGACGGGCTCTATTGTTGCCCGCCTCCCCAGCCTGGCGCGTCCTGCGGCATAGCGCTGCGGAAATGGCATGCGACTTGCCTTGAACGACTCGCAGCGAGACTGCGTTCGCAAAGCGATGACGTCGCCGTCCGGCTTCGCGTCGATAACTCAACAGCAACCATGTGGTGTGGATCGGACCAGCGCGCCGCGCCCGAGTTCTGATCGGCCGCGACCACGTCGCATGAGACCGGAGCAGCGCTTAGCGCGACTCCGGTCGACACAGGAGACAAGTATGAAAGCACGTTCAATTTCGGTGCTGCGGCCGCGAGCGCTTGCAATAAGCGTCGCCGCGGTCGTCAGTCTGTCATGCGCAGCGGCCGCCGTGGCCGACGACTATCCCGCCGTCACCTACGACCGGCTGAGCGCCGCGCAAAGCGATCCGGGTTGGCTCACGTATTACCGCACCTACAACGGCCAGGCACATTCGCCGCTCAAGCAGATCGATACGTCGAATGTGAAGCAGTTGAAACAGGTGTGGAGCTACAAATTTCCCGCGGATCTACAACAGGGTTTCGAAGCCACGCCAATCGTCAATGGCCGTTACCTCTTCGTGACCACGCCGAAAGACAACGTCTATGCATTCGATGCGACAAGCGGCAAGCAATTGTGGAAGTTCGAACCGAAGCTCGGCGCCGAGTCGTTCAAGACCGCATGCTGCGACGTGATCAACCGCGGCGTCGCGCTTTACGGCAAGAACGTGTATGTCGCGATGCTCAACGGCGAAGTCGTCGCGCTCGACGCGCAAACAGGTTCGCTCGCATGGCGCAAGACGATGTTCGAGCCGGGAGTCGGCTATGCGTTCTCGCTTGCGCCGCTCGCGATCGACGGCGCGCTGGTGGTGGGCAGCGCGGGCGGCGAATATGGCGCACGCGGCTTTATCGCGGCATTGAATCCCGATAACGGCAACGTGCTGTGGAAGCGCTTCACGGTGCCGGCTGCCGGTGAGAAAGGCGCCAACACCTGGCCCGACGGCATGCAGGAGCACGGCGGCGCACCCGCATGGCTCACGGGAACGTACGACGCGGCATCCAGAACGCTGTACTGGGGCGTGGGCAATCCTGGCCCGTGGCTCGCAGATCTGCGGCCGGGCGACAACCTCTATTCGGATTCGCTGCTCGCGCTCGACCCGAAGACCGGCGACCTCAAATGGCATTACCAGTACACGAAGCACGACACCTGGGACTATGACGGCGTCAACACGCCGGTGCTCGCGAACATCAAGTACCAGGACAAGAACTATGACGCGATCATTCATGCGGACCGCAACGGGTACTTCCACGCAATCGACCGCGGCACCGGCAAGCTGATCTACGCGAAGCCCTTCGTCAAGGCCACCTCCGTGACGGGCTACACAGCGGACGGCGTGCCGGTTCAGGACGCGTCGAAATACCCGAAGACAGGCACGACCATCGAGACGTGCCCGAGCTTCCTCGGCGGCAAGAACTGGTGGTCGGTTTCGTACGACCCCGACAGGCAGGTCGCGATTGTTCCGGCGCTGCATGCGTGCATGTCGCTGTCCGGCAAGTCGGTCACGTACATGGAAGGATTGCCGTACCTCGGCGAAGGTTTCGAGATCAAGCCTGAGCCTGGCAGCAAGGGCTACGGCGAACTGCAGGCCATCGACGTCACGACCGGCAAGAAGATGTGGAGTTACTGGAGCAAGCTGCCCTGGAATGGCGGCGTGGCCACCACCGCGAGCGGACTCGCGTTTAGCGGTTCGCTGGACGGCCACCTGTACGCATTCGACTCGTCGACCGGCAAGGTGCTCTGGAAGAGCCCGAAGCTCGCCAGCGGCATCGTGGCGCAACCGTCGGTGTTCGAAGTCGACGGCAAGGAGTACGTGGCGATTCTCGCCGGCTACGGCGGCGCAAATCCGATCTGGGGCGGGCCGATGGCGAAAGCTGCCGAAAAAATCCCACGCGGCGGCACGCTGTACGTATTCGCACTCAACCACGGCTGATCTCCACGCGGCCGCCGCGCCGGCCTCGCGCGCCTGTTCGCGCGCGCAGATGGCTTGCGGCGGTCCCGTCTTTCCCGGAAGCAATATCATGAAGACTCGACTCAACTCTTTTGCTCTAGCCGGCGCGTTGCTGGCGAGCGGCATGCCGATGCCTGGTCACGCCAGCGCGGGCGTGCGCGTTTGCACTTTTCCAGGCAGTCCTTCGACGGTACTCGACGAGGCCGTCACACGTGAAGCATTTCGCACCGCGGGCATTGCCCTGACGCTTGCGCCCGGAGGCTTCGCGAGCAACGACGACGACGACGGCGTCTCACTCAAGGAACTCGACAAGGCGCTCGCCCGCAAATGCGATGTGATCGCCGGCTTTCCGCGCTCCGAGGTCGCCGACGGCTCCAATAGCAAGCTGACTTTCTCGCGGGCTTATCTGCACTCGGGCTATGTGAGCGTGACGATGCAGCAACCCGCGGCTCACACAGGCGACGCCGAGATCGTTGCGGCCACCTATGCGAGCCCCGCGCAGTTGATTGCCGTGCAGCAACCGAACGTGAAGCTCGATTTGGAGAACACCGCTGAACTGACCGTCGATGCGGTCGCCAACGGACATGCACATCGTGCGATCGTCTGGTACCCGGCTGTCGTTGCTTATACGAAAACGCATCCCGAGCGGCGCTTTCAGATCGCGCAAGCCGCTTCCGCATATGCCGACTGGCAACTGGTGTTTGCGTTCGGCAAAAACGGGGCGGCGTTGCAGCCGCGTATCGACGCCGCGCTGCGCAAGATGGAGTCCGACGGCAGACTCGCCGCGTTGACGCGTGGCTGGACGCTGCCTCGCGCAGCACAGGCGACCACGCCGGATGCAGCGGTGTTTGCGTATCGCGACGGTCCTCATGGTGCCGACGTCAAAGGAGCAATCATGCGAGCCGGTGGCCGCGGGATTGCCGAAGGCCATTTCATCAAGGTCGATGCGGCCGTTTCCACGGATGCGCCGGCTTTCGACCGCGCCCAGGTTGCGCACGGCAAGACCTTGTACTCGAGCGCATGCGCGAAGTGCCACGGTCCCGATCTGCAAGGATTGAACGCGCCGGCGTTGCGAGGTCCGTCGTTTGCGCCGACCGCGAATGCGAAGCTGACTATCGGCGGTGTGTACGGGTATATGGCGACCAACATGCCCGCGGACCGTCCCGGCAAGATGAAGCCGCAAGACTACGCGGACATCATGGCGTTCCTCTTGTATTCGAACGGCTACAGCGCCGGAACGAGCAAGCTGACAGACGAGAGCGCGAGGGCGTCATCGAAACCGCTGAGCGCCGGTAGCTCGCTCAATGCGGGTACTTCGCCCTAACGGCAAGCGCTGAAAGAATGCAATGTGCGCCGTGCGGCGCGAGCGAAAGCGCTCAGCGATTCCCTGTGGTTCAGGAGAATCGCTGGGCGCTCTAACGCGTGTGCAGAGTGCGTTGCGCCGCCGAACACTCAAATCGTGATCACTCCACCCAGCCGCGTTGCCGCGCATGCTCGATGAAACGATAGACGTCCATGGCGAGATCCGACGCGTTGAACATGTCCTCGAGCTCGCCGATGATCTCGTCGAGTTCGCGCGTGCCGTCACAGCGGCTCAGTATTTCGCCTGCTGTCGGATTCAACTTGACGACACCTGCCGCAGACACCAGCACGTAGCCGTCTTGCGCGACATCCTGCTGCAAGCGAAGGCGCGGGTGCAAATTCGGGCGCGGACCGATGAAGTTTTCAGTATCCGGAGCATTCATGGCAGTCACGCGTTTCTGGTTCGTTGTGGCAGGGCGCTGCCTGCATCCAACCCCGGAATCTGTGCTTGCGCAGGCGATGCTTTGAACGCCGCCGCGCGTCGCGCAACGTGACGCGCGGCGGCGTTTGAACATGGTTTAGCGAGTGGCGATATACATCGTGATTTCAAAACCAAAGCGCAAGTCGGTGTAGGCGGGGGTGGTCCACTGCATGGCAGTCTCCTTGATAGACATTCGATAAAAAACCGCATCGTCGAAGCGGTCCTCTTCCGAACGCAAGGTCCATGCCGAACGTATCGACCTGCGCTTTCATTTCGCCTGTAGTGCAGCCAAAGCATTGCGTCCCAAGCGACGGCTTGTTTTGCCAGCCAACGCCTGCTGCGCGAGACAAACATGCCGCGCTGGGCGCGGCATCGAAATTCGCACCCGTTCAATTCCGGAACAGTGCTGTTGCACAACGGAGCATTGCAGCGCATTGCGCCGTACACGAATCACGCTGCGTCTTCGCTGTTGTTCGCGCCGCGCGGCGGCAGCTTCCGATAGATGGTATTGCGCGAGATGCCGAGCGTGCGAGCCGCCGCCGACACGTTGCCGCCATGCTGCGCCACCGCGTTGGCGATCACGCTCGCGGCAACGTCGTGAAGCCGCCCGCTCGGTAGCGACAACACATCCACTCCGTGCGGGGACGATGGCCCGACGGCACGCAGGTCGTCGAAGAAGTCGTCAGGAAGATGCTCGCGGCGAATTTCTCCGTCTGCATCGACCATCACCGCCGCCGTGCGCAGCAGATTGCCGAGCTGGCGGAAGTTGCCGGGCCACGCGCATTGCCCGAAGAGCGTCATGACGTCGTCTGCGATGCTCAGTGCCTGGCCGCCGCCGCTCTCAGCCGCTGCGCAATCCAGCATTTTTTTGATCACCGCTGACAGATCGGTGCGTTCGCGCAGCGGCGGCAATTTGACGACCAGACCGTTGAGGCGGTAGTACAAATCCTCGCGAAAGCGGCTCTGCGCGATCATTTCGCGCAGATCGCGATGCGTCGCGCAAATGATCGCGACATCGACGGGAATCGACTTTGTCGAGCCGAGCGGGTTCACGAGACGCTCCTGCAGCACCCGCAACAGACGCACTTGCAACGGGTACGGCATGTCGCCGATTTCGTCGAGAAAGAGCGTGCCGCCGTTGGCCTGCAACAGTTTGCCGACGGCGCCTTTGCGCCGCGCGCCGGTGAATGCGCCCTCCTCGTAGCCGAACAGTTCCGATTCGATCAACGTTTCCGGTATCGACGCGCAGTTCACCGCGACGAAAGGGCCGGCGCGGCGAGGCGAATCGTTGTGGATCGCCTGCGCGAGCAGTTCCTTGCCGGTGCCCGTCTCGCCGGTGATCAGAATCGGGATGTTCTTGCCGATGACCTTGCGCACCTTGGCGATGACCGCCGCGATCTGCGGGTCGCCGGTGTCGAGATAAGCGAGCTTCGACAGCGGATGCGCAGGCGTCGCAAACGGTTCGCTTCGCTGTGCCGCTTCAGTCGGCGTGCGCGAACGGGCGGGCTCTTCGGCGACTGTCGCGCGGCGGAACCGGACGTTCGCGCACACCACGGCGCCGTTGCTCAGGTTCAGCGACAGATGACGATCGCGGTGCGTGCGCAGACGGTCGATCAACTGGGCGCTCGTGAGCCCGAACAGCGACGACAGCGTATGCGCGCGCAACCCCGCAAGCGGCAAACCGAGCTGGAATTGCGCGCTGCGATTCGCGGACAGAAATCGGCCGTCGCAGGTGAAGGCGGCAATCCCTTCCATCAAGGTACCGAGAAACTCCGGACGGCCATGAAATGCGATCTGCAAGGTTTCGCGGAACGTGTTGGCAAACAGATGGTTCTCGATCATCTGCACGGACATTTTTGCGAGCGCCATGGTGTGCTGGTGATAGCTGCGATGGTCGCCCGTGACGTCGAGCACGCCGATGAGATCGCCGTACGGATCGAGAATCGGCACGCTGGAGCAGGTCAGGAACCGGTTCGCGACGAGATAATGCTGCTCGCCGTGCACGACAGTTGCGCTGCGCTCGGCGATCGCTGTGCCGATTGCATTGGTGCCTTGACGGTTTTCCGCCCAGTTCGCGCCGGGCCGCAGCGCGACCTTCTCGGCGCGCCGCAGGAAGTCGTCGTCGCCGATCGAATGGAGGATCAGACCTTCGGCGTCCGTCAGCACGATCATGCTCTGAGTGTTCACAATCTGCTCATGGAGGGTTTCCATGACCGGCGTGGCGTGCGCGCAAAGAATGCGGTTCTGCTCGAGCTTCAGCGCCAGTTCGCCGGCCGGCAGCACATCGTAGTCGGGACGCATGGACTCGCTCAGACCGAACACTTCCGAGCGTTCATGGGACTTCTGAATCGACGGGGTGAGCCAGCAAGTCTCGTTGGGGGCGAATGGGGTTACGGCATGGTACGTGTCGTCGCGCATTGTCTCCTCCTGGTCAGGCCCGGGTCGTTTTGCCCGGGCCGTGATGGTGCGACACAATGCAAATATTGCGCCAACTCGTCACACGCGGCGGCCGGCCAGATGGTGAACGGCACGCACGCCACCGACATCACGCGCCCGGCGGACTCAGCAGATTCCCCAACGCCGACGCCGTCACCGGCCGCGAAAACCAGAAGCCTTGCGCCTCGTCGCAGCCGAGCGCCCGTAGCTGCGCCGCCTGCTCAGGTGTTTCGACGCCCTCCGCCGTGACGCGTAGCCCGAGCGCGTGCGCCATCGCAACGACCGCGCCGACGAGCGCGTGACATTGCGGATCGCCGGCCATTCTCGTCACGAACGACCGGTCGATCTTCAGGCGATTGAGCGGAAACCGCGTCAAATACGCGAGACTCGAATAGCCAGTGCCGAAGTCGTCGACGGCAATCTCCACGCCGAGCCCGCGCAGCGCGTGGAGCGTTTCCAGCGTCTGCTCGGTGTCGCCCAGCAACACGCCTTCGGTAATCTCCACCTCCAGATAGGACGGAGCGAGCGCGGCGCTGTCGAGCGCGCCGCGAATGGTCTCGAAGAGGTCGTGCCGCTGGAACTGCTGCGGCGACACATTGACCGCGACGCGCGGCAGGTTGCCGGTCATGCGAAGGAGTTTGCCCGCGTCGCGACACGCGGTACGGATCACCCATTCGCCGATCTGCTCGATGAGCCCGGACTCTTCGGCAACCGGCACGAATTCCGCCGGACTGATCATGCCGCGCTCCGGATGATTCCAGCGCAGCAGCGCTTCGACTTGCGCGATGCCGCCAGTGGCGAGCGTCACCTGCGGCTGGTAGACAAGATGCAACTGCTGGCGCTCCAACGCTTCACGCAACATGGTCTCGATCTGGAAGCGGCGCGCGGCCTGTCCTTCGAGCGCCGTCGAAAAGCGCCGGACCGCGTTACCGTTGACCGCCGCTGCGGCCGAGAGTGCGACGCCTGCGCGGCGCATCAGCGTCGGCGCATCGCCGCCGTCGTCCGGATATGCGACGATGCCGATGCTCGCCGCGATGTTCAGCGCCGTACCGCCGTAGTCGATCGGCTCGGCAATGCGGCTGAGCGCCTCGGCGGCGAACGCATCGGCAGCGGAGCCGGTCTCGTTGATCAGCAATGCGAACTGCGTGCCGCCGATCGAGGCGATCGTGCCATCGTTCGGAAAGAGGCCCCGCAACCGCTCACCGACGATCTGCAACACCAGTTCGGCTGCGTGCAAACCGAGTGCGTCGCGAAGCTTGCGCAAGTGATCGAGCTCGGCGATCAGCACAGTAAAGCCGCTCGTATGGCGTTCGCACCGTGCGATCGTCAGCTCGAGGCGCTCGGTGAAAAGCGTCTGATTGGGTAGGCGCGTCACGCCGTCGTGATGCGAGACATACCAGAGGCGCGCGTCCGATTGCGCATAGCGCGTCATGTCGACGACAACGCCGACGTAACGCGCGTCGCCGGGATGACACACCCCTTCACCGGAGAGCGGAGACAGCGCGAGCACCACGCGCACTGGCGTGCCGCTGCGGCGCAGATAAGTCCACTCACTCTCGTAGCGGGCGCCTATCCTGGCCAATATCGGCAATTCACCGCGACGTCTCGCAAGCTCAGCCGGATCGTGCAGAGACTCGAAGCTACGCCGGCCGACCAGTTCATTGGCGGTCATGCCTGTCAGTTTTTCGAGTGCCGCGTTGACGTGCTCGAATGTGCCGCGTGCATTGCAGATGAACATGCCGAAAGGCGCCGCTGCGAGAGCGGCGTCGCGCGCATGCATTACGGGATGAGACGGGTCTTGCATCGCGCGCCTTATATTTTTCTGACGATGGCCGAGACCGCGTGCGGCGACTACGGCGCGCGCGGAAGCGCCGATTCGATAAACACCGCACAGAGCGCTTGCATGCCCTTTGCGTCGTCCTGGTCGAAGCGCGCAACGAGCGGGCTGTCCACGTCCCATACGCCGATCAGCGTGCCGTCCGGTGCGACGAGCGGCACGACGATTTCCGATTGCGACGCGGAATCGCAAGCGATATGGCCGGGAAATTCGTGAACATCGCGTACCACCTGCGTCTCACGCGTTTGCGCAGCCGTGCCGCAGACGCCTTTGCCGAGCGCAATGCGCACGCACGCCGGCTTGCCCTGGAATGGGCCGACCACGAGTTCGCGGCCGTCGAAAAAGTAGAACCCGGCCCAGTTCAGACCGCTCAGCGAATGAAATACGAACGACGAGAAATTCGCGGCGTTGGCGATCGAGTCGGTTTCGTCGGCGAGGAGCGCGCGCGCCTGCGCGACGAGTTCTTCGTAATGCGCGGCCTTGGGCAATTGCGAGGCGGAGGAAACTTCGAACATGACGAGTCCGTGATGAAAGCGGAAAGTGAGGAAACCAGTCGTCCCAGTGTAAAGCAAGCGGCTTCCTGGTTCACTGGAGTGCGGCCACTACGACTGGACGCCGACGATCACGCTCGATGCCTTGAAGATCGCCGTTGCCGCTTTGCCTGCCGCGAGGCCGAGGCGCTCGGCACTTTCGTTGGTCACGACCGCAGCGATCTGCGCGCCGCCCGCGCCGATGATCACCTCCGAATTGACCGCGCCCTTCGTGACTGCCGTCACGGTACCCGCGATGCAGTTGCGCGCCGACACCTGATTCTTCGCTACGTCGACCATCACGATAATCGAGGACGCCTTCACCAGCGGGAAGGCTTTCTTGCCTGCGGCGAGACCGAGCGCCGTTGCACTGCCGTGCGTAATGATTGCGACGATTTCCAGTCCGTCCGCGGTGCGCAGCGTGACTTCGTCGTTGACGGCGCCGTGCGTGACTGTGGTGACTTCGCCGGCAAACTGGTTGCGTGCGCTCGTTTGCATATCTCGCTCCTATGGTTCAACGCACGAGGCGTTGAATGTGTTCGTCTGCGAATCGATCAAGTGTAATGGAACGCGCGACACCGTATCATCGTGCCCTTGGACTTACTTCGTCGAACTCATGCCTGTAGCCGTCCCTTTCCGCATCGCTCGCTCCTGGCCGAACACCGCTCGCGCGGTCGTCCTTTCCGTGGCTTTCGCGTCGCTTGCGGGGCTCGGCGCGTGTAGTAATCCGTCGCAGACACGCGACGCGCGCGTTACCGCCGATACGATCACGCTTTTCCCGCTCAGCGCCTACGATCAGGACGTCGATCACTGGCTCGATCCGACGAGCCCCGGTTACGACAAGGCGTTCCTGAGTGCCGCCGACCAGCAGGCGCACTTCCGGGCGCTCTATGCACGCTACTTCGGCACCGGCACGAATGCGCCGTCGCCGTGGAATTCCGCGTACGTCGCCATGCGTGTCTATCGCCAGCAAGGCGCGGATATTGTCGCGCTGCAGCAGCGCCGCATTGCCAGCTTCGACAATAGCGGCAAGAGCGGCGCGGCCATCGGTTATGGCGAGAACTTCCGCCCGCACGATAAGGCGTGGATCGACGCCATCGCGCGCAACATGAACGTCGCGCAGTTCACCGAGGCGCCGGTCTACCAACCCGCACGACGTGCAATCGCGACGACCAACCTCATGGTGCGCGAGTTGCCGACCTCCGACCCGTCGTTCTACAGCCACCGTCTGGCTGGCGAAGGTTATCCGTTCGACAACCTCCAAATCTCCGCGGTGCGGCCGGGCACGCCGCTGTATGTGCTGGGCACGAGCGTCGACGGCGCGTGGCGTTATGTGCAAACGCCGGATGTGCAGGGCTGGGTGCGCAGCGACGGTGTGGGCATGACGAGCGAGCGATTCGTCGATACATGGCGCGCAGCGACGGCCAAATCGCTCGGCGCGGTGATCGCTGCGTCCGCGCCGGTGCGCGATAGCCGCGGTGTCTTCCGCTTCGACGCACCTGCCGGCACGCTGTTGCCATTGATCGCGCGCTCATCGGTCAACGCGGGACGCGGCGTCAAGACGCGTGCGGCGGCTGACGGTAGCGCTAGCGGTGCTGGCGCTGCCAATGACTCGAGCGTGGACGCGAATGCGGGCACCAACGCTAGCGAACACGACGCAGTCGCCGGGACGCCGGCTCCGCGTGAAGTCCTCGTGCCCGCACGCGACGCAGAAGGCGCCGCGCTCGTTCGCACAGCCGAACTTGGCGACGAACAGATTGCACCGATGCCGCTCGCCGCCACGCCGCGCCATCTCGCTACGCTGATGAAAGCGCTGATTGGCCGGCCTTACGGCTGGGGCAACAGCGGCCTCTATAACGACTGCTCGTCGGAATTGCAGAGCATCTTCGCAGCCTTCGGCGTGTGGTTGCCGCGCCATTCGTCCACGCAGATGGGCGCCGGGCGCATGATCGATCTGTCCGCGTCGACGCCTCGAGAACGCCTCGACTATCTGACGGAACATGGAGTGCCGTTACGCACGCTGATTTATATCGGCGGGCATGTGATGCTTTACATCGGCAATACGACTCGCAACGGCGTCGCGGTGCCGGTCGTCTATCAGGACGTGTGGGGACTGCGTCCCGCTGACAACAGCCGGCGCGCGGTGATTGGCGGCTCCGTCATCCTGCCGCTTTTGGAGCACATTCCCGAAGATTCCACACTACAGTCGCTTGCGGCCACGCCGACATTCCAGATCAGCATACTTGGCGCGCCCGACGGGACGGCGGCGCCCTCGCCAGGGCCCGCTGCGGCGCCACCGGCGCCTGCGGATGAAGATAATCCGGCGGGCTGAGGGTCGGCTGCGATGGCTGGAAGCTGACGGCTGACGGCTGACGGCTGACGGCTGACGGCTGATGACTGACAAGCGACTTTCAGGCTTTGCAACGTCGGCCGGTTACGCGCACGTTCGTGCTTGAAAATATTTTTTACGGAGTGTCGATCCGGCGGCGACGTGCTCGTCGTAACGTTGGGAGCCTGGCTGAAACAGTCGGACTTTCAATCCACGAACCTGTTACTTCAAGGAGTCGCCGTCATGAGCAGCCCTGCTGTCAAACCGATCCCGGAAGGGATGCACTCGCTCACGCCGTACCTGATTTGCGCAAACGCGGCCGAAGCCATCGCGTTCTACACTAAAGCCTTCAACGCCGTCGAACAGTTCCGGCTGCCGGGGCCGGGCGGCAAGGTGATGCACGCGTGCCTGAAAATCGGCGATTCGATGCTGATGCTCACCGACGAATGGCCCGAACACCAGGCCTTCGGACCGAACCATCTGCAAGGCACGCCGGTGACGATCCACCACTACGTCGAAGATGTGGACGCCAGTTTCCAGCAGGCCGTCGATGCGGGCGCGACCGTCAAGATGGCTGTCGCCGACATGTTCTGGGGCGACCGCTACGGCCAGCTGAAAGACCCGTTCGGACATAGCTGGTCGTTGGCGACGCATAAGCGCGATCTCAGCACCGAAGAGATCCAGCAGGCCATGGCGGCGATGAAGTAATTCACTGGGCGGCATGCTTGGAGGGGGTGGCGGGGTGAAGTTACCCACAGATTCTGTTCAGTAGTCTGTGCATAACCGCCCCACAACTTCCTCAACTCATTGATACGGTAGCCGTTTTCGCCGCAACGCTAAACCGGGTCATGTTTCCTTGAGCGAGCCTGTGCATCGTAACTGCTGCCCTCCTCCGACTACGGGACCGAGCGGACATTCCGCCTCCCGGAACCCAGGAGTGGCGTGAGCGCAAAACAGGCCTCCCCGAACGCACCGCCTTCTCAAGCCGCCGCGGCCTCCAACATCGCGTCAACCTGCTCTCCGCCCAACGCGTCGAGCAAGTCACCCAGCATGCGATCGAGTTCCGCAGTCATCAGCGTGAAATCCGAGTCGAAGCGTTCGTCGTCGTTCTGCGCGGTCGGATCGCTTGCTTCCTTCAGCACGTCGAGGGGCGCAATGCGCTTGATCGTCAGCGAAGGCGTCAGTACGAACGACACCCGATCGTTCCACGTCATCGCAAGTCGCATGCATTGCTTGCCGGCCTCGATATGGCGGCGCATATCTTCGGCGTCCAAAGTATGTCCCACGTAACGCACGGTCGCGTTGCCTTCCGCCGGTGAGCGCAACTCGGTGTCCTGATCGAGCGTGAAACCAGCGGGCCCCTCGCCCGACAGCAGCCAACCCGTCATGGCCGCAACCGGCGATTGTGTAACGCGCACGGTACCAAGCGGCAACTGATCGATCGACTTCACCAGCAACCCGCGCACTTCGTCGGCAACTGCTTGCGACGCTGCGTCGATGACCAGCCAGCCGTTGCGGCAATCGATCCACACGCGCGTATCACGCCGGATGCTGAAAGCGCGCGGCAACAGTTCGTCGGTGACCTGCTCCTTGAGTTCGCGCATCTGTTTGCGGCCTGGTTTGAAACCCTGCTGCTCTTCCAGTTCAGCGGCGCGCGCCTTCGTAACCTGCGTGACGACCGAAGCCGGCAGCAGTTTCTTTTCGGTGCGAAACGTGAGCAGCATCTGCCCATTGAGCGCATAGACGAGCGAATCGTTGTCGCGAGGAGACGCCCAGCCATGGCTTTGCATCTCGACACTATTGCCGGGCGCGAAAGCATGCGGCGCGAGCCACTTCTGCATCTGTTCGGGAGTAACGGACCACGGCGCGGGAAGGCGGTGAAGCTGAAGGTTTTTGAACCACATGGGCAGAGTCGAGTACGGGCAAAGCGCACCATTCTATCTCTATCTGGCAGGTCGCCCGACTTGCTGGCGATCTCGGCGAGCGACGCCGGAGGACCAGTGTTGAGAGATTAACGCAACGCCGCGCGATCGAAGTCCCGGCTCACCGAGACGTCGCCGCCTTCTCCTTCAACAGCCTCGAGGCGAGTGCGAGCATCCGCTGGTTCGCGCTTGCGGGGGCAAAACTGGCGACCTTTTGTGAAGCTGCCTGCACGAGGCTACGGCGCAGTTCGGTCTCGGTGAGAAGACGTTCCATAGCCAGCGCCATCGCGTCGACATCGCCCGCCGGTACTAGCAGGCCGGCTTTGCCGCCCTCCAGCAGATCGCGCGGGCCGGTCGGGCAATCCGTCGATAGAACCGGCGTGCCGAGCGCCATGGCCTCGCCGAGAACCATGCCGAAGCCCTCATAGCGGCTGCTCAGCACTAGCAGCTCCGCCTGCCTGATATAGGGCGATGGGTTGGCGCAAAAGCCCAGGAAATGCACGGACGGGGCGATCCCCAGTTCGTGTGCGAGTTGCTCCAGCTCGCCTCGGTCCCGGCCCTCGCCGATCAGCACCAGCGCCGCGCTGCAGCGGCCACGCTCGCGTAATTGGGCGTAGGCTCGCAGCAGCGTCTTGTGGTCCTTCTGACCTTCGTCCAGACGCGCCACCGACACAATGAACGAATCCGCCGGACGTTCGATCTGCCCGGACGCCGCACGCCGCAACGCCTCGATGTCGATCACGTTCGGCAACTCTGTAACGTCCACATGACTTGTCGCGAAAAGCTCGCGCGCTTCGCGCAGCATGGCTGGCGTCAGCACGGCTACCGCGGAGTAACGTGCGAAATGCCGGACACGGCGGGCAACGTAACGCTCGCTCTTGTTGCCAAGCCGCGCGGCGAGGCTGAAGTGACTGACGCCAATCCACGGCACGCCGCAACTGCCTGCCAGGTGACGCAGCGAAAAATCGAAGTCGCAAACCAGGTCATGCTGGCTCGCGAGGCGTCGCATCCGCCGCGCCGCCAGCGGCCGGATCGCGCCGTAGGTCAGCGCCTTGTGCAACAGCTTCTCGCCGAGGCCGAGTTTGCGTTGGCGCGCTTTCTTATGCAGCGCGACCATCCATTCCGATGAAGCGAGCACATGGACATCGACGTCGTCGGGAATGGAATGCGCGCGCCAGAACGCCAGGTCGTCGGTCGGATAGGCCACCGAGAGGCTCGGCGCGAACAGCTGGCGGTCCAGTGTCTTGAGCCACGACAGCAGCGCCGTCTCGGTGCCGCCCTTACCGAAGTCGTTGATGTGAAACAGAATGCGCAGCGGGGCGCGGTCGGTCTCTGCGGCCTTCAATGTCTCGCTCATCACCGCCCTTTTTCATCCAGCTTGACGGTCTGCGATTCGCGTAGCGGTTCGACCCGCCCGGCCGTGGACATGGTGCGCTCAACGCTTTGCGAAGATCCAGCCGAAGCTCTGCCGTGCTCCGCGTACCCCAGCAGGAGGCCCGCAAACGACCAGAACGCCAGCATGGTCGTCTGCCACATGAAATCATCGGTCATGTTTTTCGCGATCATGCCGGCCACCAGCGCAACGCCTGCAGCGCATAACCACGGTTCCGCTCGCTGATACCGCCAGAATCGCGCAACCAGGCTCAGCAACAGCCCCGTCTGCAGCACGACGCCAATGAAGCCGGTCTGCAGCCACGTGTTGATGAAAAGGTTGTGCGCATGCGTCAGCGCTTGCGGTTCGGCCGCCAGCAACGCAGGCGGCATTGCATTGCGATAGACGATGCCCGGCAATGGCTTGCCGAAACCGATACCGGCCCAGGCGTGATGCTCGGCCTGGCCGACATAGAACGCCCACAACTTCGGGCGCGTATCGGCCGATACCGTATCGCCGATAGCCGACAGTGAGCCCGGCACGTAGACCTGATGACCGTCGATCACGACGTCGCGCGCCTGTGTGACCTCGGGCGCGGCACCGCTCGTACGCAAGCGCGAACTGAGCTCGAGCGTGCCGACGCCGGCTGCACCCACTACGGCAATGGCCAGCACCGCGAGCATGAGGCGGCGCCGATACAGCGGATATAGCGCGACGAGAAGCGTCACGGCGGCGGCCGGCCAGAAGAACCGGTTGAGCGTCGCGAGCCCGATAAAGAGGCACAGCACAATGCCGCTCGCGCCGACCACGCGCCAGCGCGGACGCAACAGGAAGCCGGCGAAGAGCGCTATCGAAAACACCGCGAGCGTGCTGGTATGACCGACGCGATTATAAAAATGCAACGGGAAGGTATTGGCCGTAGGCGGCTGCAGATGCCCCCAGTTGAGCGCGCTGATCGTGGCGAGCACAAGGCACGCAAGCCAGTTGACGGCAACCACGGGCTCGGGTCGCCGCAGTTGGCTTCCGAACAGCCAGAAGCCCCAGAACGACACCAGCGGATAGAGCACCTCGTCGCACCACGCGTGCAGGCTGACCATCGGATATGGCGACCACGCCACCGAGGCAAGCCCCCACCCCGCCCACGCGGCGACGGGCAGCAGCAGCGGCCAACGCGCGAGCGACGGACGATTCGCCGAAAAGGCAGCCGCCGCGACACCGAGCGCAAGCAACGCGAGCGCGTTGAAGACGATCGCCGTCATGTGGCCGAACATCACCACGAACAGCAGGACCGGACAGGCAACCCAGAACAGGCTCTCCACTCGCGCAGCCGTGTGAGTCATTACGCTTTCACCAGGATATTTTGCAAAACATTGAATACCGACTCGACCGTGAGTTGGCCCATGCACTCGGCGTGGTCGCCGCGCCACGCAACGCAGGTCGTCTCGTTGCGATCGCAGCGCCGCACCCATGCTACCTCGCGGCGGAAGATAAAAGGCTGATCGCGACACAGCATGTCGGCGACGGTGATCGGCACGAACGGCACCTCGCGCCAGTAGCGTCCCGCGCCATGAATCTGCGCGTTGCCCGGACCGAAAAGCGCAAGCGTAGGCACACCGATCAGGCGCCCAAGATGGGCGACTCCGGTATCGGGACAAACCACGGCCTCTGCACCGGCAAACAGATGCCACAACTCGCCGAGACCAAGCTGAGCCGCCAGATTCGGATGACGCGCTTGCGGGTCGATCGCGCGGATCAGATCCGCTTCGCCCGGACCGCCGGTCCACACCGGCAGATAACCCAGTGCTTCGACTCGCCGCGCCAGCTCGAGCCAGCGTGCATTCGGCCAGCGCTTGACGCTCCCACTCGCGCCCGGATGAAGCACCACATAACGTTTTGTGAACTGCGCCGGCTCCGGCAACGCGCGATGCGGAGGCGCAGGCCAATCTGCGGGACGGTAAGCGCGTGGAGGCGGCCCTTCTATCAGTTGCGCGGCGAGGTCGGCCCACGCCTCGGGCGCATTGGGATATGGCACGCTCCGGTCGAGCGGCCAGTTCTTCCACGCGGGCTTGTCGCCGGAGTGTCCGACGATCCACCGGCAGCCGGCCGCGAGTGCGAGCCAGCTATAGCGGTTATCGCCGAGCACGAGGCCAAGGTCGTAGGGTCCGGAAAGCAAAACGTTTCGCACGGACGCCGGATCGCGCGGATCGAACGGCAACACGCTAACGCCGAAAGGCCGCCCCGCATATAGCGGCACGATGGCTTTCGGGCAGGCCAGAAGAATGTCCGCTTGCGGATATTGCGCACGCAACTTGGCGAGCAGCGGCGTGAGCAGCAACGTATCGCCAAGCAGAAGATGATGCGCGATCAGGATACGGCGGATGCTCTGCGGCTCGCGGCGCAAAGGCTTGGCGAGCAGTCGCGGAATAGCCGACCTGAAGGTAAGAAGACGCCCGGCAAGCCGACTCATAGGCTCATCGGCGCGTTTATTTCCGCCGCGATCTTGCTGTACGCCGATACCCGGCGCGAGGTCGCGTTCGCCATGCACAATCTCCAGCGTATTCTTTTCGACAGATCCAGTGCGGCGGCTGCGGCCCCGTCGTGACGCGTAGGCGCGCCCCAGCGACGGCGCTGCTGGCCCGCCGCCTGTCCTCGCGGGCATTGAAGCCCGGTGAAGTAAAGGGGGTGTTCGGCTCGAATGAGATCAAGCCGAATTCAAGCGTTAATTTCAAGCGTCGATATCACAAAATTATAACATGTGCCTCTAGCGCAAAACGACGCAAGACCGTGCCTGGCGGCCCCCGCGCGCCGTCCCGTAGCGGGTGGCGAGACTACGAGGCGGGTGCGATCTGCTTCGCCAGGCTCAGCAACGCATCGACGTGAGCGGCCACGCTCGGGTCATAGCGCACCGCGGCGGCGTCGGTGAGTTCCGGCGGCGCGAAGCGCGCGTGGTCGCGATGTGCTGCGACCGCTCGCGCCAGCGTTGCCCGCAGATCGGCCACGTCGCCCGGCTTGAAGACGAACTTTGCATGTGAGGCGATAGCGTCGCAGCAACCGATGTTCGACGGGAAAATCACCGGCGTGCCGCACATCACCGATTCGATGCCGACAAGGCCGAAGGGCTCGTACGTCGATGCAAGGATAGAGAAATCCGCAGCCTGATAACACTCCGCGAGTTCCTTGACATACCCGATGTAGCGCAGCCGTTCCGATGTGCGCGCGGGCGGGCGTCCCGCCACGGCCACCACGATCGGCAGTGACGTACCCTGCAACGCCGCTTCGATGAGCGGCAATCCCTTGCGCTCGTGACTGCTGGACGGAAACAGCAGAACGATCTCTTCATCCGCAAAACCGTATTTACGCCGCAGGGCGGCGCGAGTGGCGGCATCGGTCGGCTTGAAACGAGTTCCGTCGACGGGCGGATACAACACACGAATTTTTGCTTCGTCGATCCCGTACAGTCGCCGCAACTCGTCGTGCATGAGTTGCGAATGGGCGACGACGACTTTGGAGCACGCGTATTGGCGTCGCTCAAGTTCGATTTGCCAACGGTCCGAGCGTTTCTGTGCGCGCCCCGTCGCCTGAAGAAAACCAAGATGCGTACCGCCGCAGATAGCAATATCGGACGAGTCAACGCGGTTGCAGCCAATCAGCAAGTCGACGTGCGCCGCGCGGCGCGCCGAGCGCAAGCGCCAGGAAAACCAGCGGTCGCGCAGTTTGCCCGGCAGAAACGACACGTTGATGCGGTGCCGTTCGACCATGCCGCTTTCGGGCAGAGACGTATCGAAACGGCGCGCAAAAAACGCAAGCTCGACGCCGCGTGCCGCGAAGCCGCGCACGAGATCCATCGCATAGCGTTCCAGGCCGCCGCTGTGCTGCAATGCGTTGCTGGAAAGTCCAAGTTTCATCATTCAGACAGCGCGCGCGAGCGCCTCGTCAAACGTTATCGGAGAAGGGGCGCGGTCCGGCAAAACGGACCGCCTGATGGCGGACCGACTCGTGGCAGAGAAGACCGCTGAAGGCCGACGTCGTGCGCGTTACGCCGCGCTCTGCTGAAACTGGATGCGATGCAGATGTGCATACAGTCCGTTTTGCGCGAGCAACTCGCGGTGGCTGCCGCTTTCGGCGATTCGCCCCGCCTCCATCACGAGAATCCGGTTAGCGCGCTCGATGGTCGACAGACGGTGCGCAATGACGAGCGTCGTGCGGCCCTTCATGAGGGTTTCGAGCGCGGCCTGCACGTGGCGCTCGGACTCGGAATCCAGCGCCGAGGTTGCTTCGTCGAGAATCAGAATGGGCGCGTCCTTGTAGATGGCACGCGCGATTGCCAGACGTTGCCGCTGGCCGCCGGACAGCATCATGCCGTTGTCGCCCACGAGCGTGTCTATGCCGTTGGGCATAGCGTCGACCGTGTCCCACAAATTGGCCGCCCGGAGCGCCGCGTTGACCTTGTCCCGATCCGCGGCCTGGCCGTAGGCGACGTTGTTGGCCACGGTGTCGTTGAAGAGCACGACGTCCTGGCTAACCATCGCGATCTGGCTACGCAGCGCGTGAAGGTCGTAGTCGCCGATCGCAACTCCGTCGACCAGAATCTCGCCGCCGGTCGGATCGAAAAAGCGCGGCAGCAGATTCACCAATGTAGTCTTGCCGCTGCCCGACGGGCCCGCGAGCGCCACCATCTCGCCGGGCGCAACCTTGAACGACACATGGTCGAGCGTGTGGCGGTTATGCGTGGCGTTGGTGCTGTACCTGAACGAGACGTTGCGGAACTCAACTTCGCCGCGCGCGCGTTCGAGCGGTTTGCCACCGCCCGCGGGCTCCGCGGGCTCGTCGATCAGACCGAAGATCAGCTCGGCCGCCGTCATGCCGCGCTGGAGCGGTTGGTTCACGTCCATAAGATGCTTGAGCGGCGAGATGATCAGCAGCATTGACGTGACGAATGCGACAAAGCCGCCGACCGTGGTCTGATCCGACGACGACTGCACCACCGCGATCGTAATCACGACGGCGAGCGCGATAGACGCGAGGAACTGCGTCAGCGGTTGAGCAAGACCGCCCGACACGGTCATGCGCATTGCATAGCCGCGCAGGCGCTTGCTCATGGACGTAAAGCGGTCCATTTCGTACTTTTCGCCGTTATGAACCTTGACGACCTTGTAGCCGCCCACGGTCTCCTCGACGATATAAGACAGCTCGTTCGTCAGCAGTTGATGCTCGCGGTTCAGACGCCGCAGCCGGCGGTTGATCTTGCCGACCAGCCAGCCGATGCCCGGCAGCAGTACCGCCACGATCAGCGTCAGACGCCAGTTCAGATAAAACAGATAGCCGAGCAGGAAGATGACCGTGAGCGAGTCGCGGACCAACGTCACCATCACGCCCAACAGCACGTTGAGAATCTGGTTGACCTCGAAGACGATGGCGTTGATCACCGTGCTCGCGGTTTCGCGCTGAAAAAACGCGACGCTCGTATGAATCATGCGGTCGAACATTCTCAGGCGCAGTTCGAGCAGGATCTTGTTGGATACGTACGCAAGCAAGTAGCCGGACGCATATTGCGATACACCGCGGATCAGCGCGAGTCCGATCACAGCGGCCGGCACGAACCATTTCGCGTTGTCGCTCGCATGCGCGCCAAAGCCTTTGTCGAGCAGCGGCTTGAGCAACGCGGGGATGGCCGCGTCGGTGCCGGCGCTCACCGCCATTGCGACGATCGCCCCGACGATCACCCACAAGAGCGGCTTGATGAACGGCCACAGGCGGCGGAAAACGACGGTGGGGGACGACGCCTCACCTTCACCGATGGGCTTGCTTAACGTTGGCTTCGCGCTCAAGGAATCCTCTGGGAATGCGGTACGAGATTCGCGCCGGCAAAGGGCCGCCCGCCGCGCGAAGATCGAAAAGGAGCATTGTAAACGGTTGGAGTTGACGGCCGGCTGACGTTTTGGCGCGACGATCCCGGTTAGCGAAGGATCGGACAGGCTGTGTATACTTCCGCGACCCGTTGCGCTCGATCGCGCGCTTTTGCGCGATCCGTCCGGTCATTCCGCGTCCAGTCCATTCCGCGATCAGGCAATTCAGGTATGCAAGAAACCACCCTCGGCGTCGCCATCATCACCAGAAACGCGGCGGCGCGGCTGGCCGAATGTCTGCAGTCCGTGGCCTTTGCCGACCAGATCGTCGTGATCGACGGCGGCAGCACCGACGGCACAGCTGAAATTGCGCGGGCACACGGCGCCCAGGTGATCGAACAAACCGACTGGCCAGGGTTCGGCCCGCAAAAGAACCGCGCGGTGGACGCGCTCACCACCACATGGATTTTCTCGCTCGACGCCGACGAAATCGTTTCGCCGGAACTCGCGACTGCGATCCGCGCCGCGCTCGCCGCACCCACGGCCGACGTTTACGCAGTGGACCGACTGTCGAGTTTTTGCGGGCACTGGATTCACCACAGCGGCTGGTATCCGGACTGGATTCCACGTCTGTTCAAACGCGGCGCCGCGCGTTTTTCCGACGATCTGGTTCACGAACGTCTGGTGTTCAATACACCGGCGCAACGCCTCTCCGGCAAGCTGATGCACTACTCGTACGAAAACTTCGAGGGCGTATTACGCAAGCTCGATGCCTATTCGACCGCCGGCGCGCTGCAGCGTCACGCCGCGGGTCAACGCGGCAGCTTCGGCAAGGCGCTTGGCCGCGGCGCCTGGGCGTTCGTGCGAACCTACCTGCTGCGCCGCGGTTTTCTGGACGGCCGCGCGGGCTTCATGATCGCCGTGTTCAACGCCGAGACGGTGTACTACCGTTTCCTTAAACTCGCGAGGCTTGGAGAAGAGCGGCGCTCGCGGTAGCGCCCGCAGGGCGTACGCGGCGGCGCCTGCATCGGCGCCAGCGGCGGCGCTTGCATCAATACACAATCTCGATCGCGCTGCCGGCGAACTGGCCGCGCAGGTCGGCAAGCAGTTCGTCGGTGGGCTTCACGCGCCAGGCGTCGCCAAGACGCATTTCGCCCTCCGCGTTCTCGCTGCGGTACACCACCTGAACGGCGAGGCCGTTCGGGATCTGGACGGGCTGACGTTGCCGCCCATTGTCACCGCCGTAGCCGCCACCAAATCCGCCGCCCCCGTTTCGTCCACCGCCATTGCCGCCGCGCGATGAAGCCGCCGGCGCCGGCACTGCCTGCGGCTCATCTTTACCCGCGCTATGTGCTTCGAGCACGCGCCGCAACGCCAATGCGTCCGCGTTGCCGTTCATCTGCACTTTCACGGCCTCGGCATAGCGGCAACGCGCGCGGCCCAGATCCATGACCGTGTCGACCGTGAAGCGGATACCGCCCGTGAACGCGTCGTTGCGCGCCTGGCCCTGCACGACCAGCAACTCGTCTTCCTTGAACAGTTGCTTGTTCGCTTCGAAGGTCTCGTTGAAGACCGTCACTTCGCATTGACCGGTGCCGTCGTCGAGTAGCGCAATCAGCATCTTGCCGCGCTGGGTCATCTGCGTGCGAAGCGACGCGATGATGCCGGCAACCAGCTTGTCGCGCCCTTCCTTCAGCTCGCCGATTTTCTGGCGCACGAAGCGGCGCACTTCGGCCTTGTACGCATCGAACAGATGGCCCGACAGGTAGAAGCCGAGCGCGGCCTTCTCTTCCTGCAACTTCTTCTTTTCGGGCCACTCGGGTTCGTCCACCAGTTCGTGGCCTTGCGACGGCGCGTCGCCCATGTCGAAGAGGCCCGCTTGCAGCGCATTCGCACTCGCCTGCTCGGCGGCTTCCATGGCGAGCGAAACCGACGCGATCAGCTGCGCGCGATTCGGATGCAAGGTGTCGAACGCACCTGCGCGAATCAGCGCTTCTACCGTGCGGCGATTCACGACGCGGCGGTCGATCCGGTTGCAGAAATCGAAGATGTCGATAAACGGACCGTCTTCGCGCGCGCGCAGGATTTCCTCGATCGCATTCTGGCCGCTGCCCTTGATCGCGCCGAGACCGTAGCGGATGGTCTTTGAGCGCTTGCCGTCGGCTTCCGCGACCGGCTCGAAACGATACGCCGACAGATTGATGTCCGGCGGCAGCACGGTCATCTTGTTGGCGAGACAGTCTTCGAACAGGATCTTGACCTTGTCCGTGTCGTCCATGGCGAGGGACATATTTGCCGCCATGAATTCCGCCGGATGGTGCGCCTTCAGCCACGCGGTGTAATACGCGAGCAGCGCATACGCAGCCGCGTGCGACTTGTTGAAGCCGTAACCCGCGAACTTCTCCATCAAGTCGAAGATTTCGTCGGCCTTCTCGCCGGTCAGCCCGTTCTTCGCGGCGCCCTGGCGGAACAGCTCGCGATGCTGGGCCATTTCCTCGGCCTTCTTCTTACCCATCGCGCGACGCAGCAAGTCGGCGCCGCCCAGCGAGTAGCCGCCGATGATCTGCGCCATCTGCATCACCTGCTCCTGGTAGACCATGATGCCGTAGGTCTCTTTCAGAACAGGTTCGACGCGCGGGTCAGGATACTCGACCACTTCGCGGCCATGCTTACGAGCGCAGAAGCTCGGGATCAGGTCCATCGGGCCCGGACGGTACAACGCGACGAGCGCGATGATGTCCTCGAAGCGGTCGGGCTGCGCGTCTTTCAGCATGCCCTGCATGCCGCGGCTTTCCAGCTGGAACACGGCAACCGTATTCGCTTTCTTCAGGATCGAGAACGACGCCGGGTCGTCGAGCGGCACTTGCCCGAGCGACCAGTCTTTCTTCGACGGATCGAGACGGCGGATATAACGCTCGGCCCAATCCAGAATGGTCAGTGTGGTGAGACCCAGAAAGTCGAACTTCACGAGGCCGACCGCTTCGACGTCGTCCTTGTCGTACTGGCTCACGACGCCGCTTTCGTCGCCCTGCGTGTAGAGCGGACAGAAATCGGTCAGCTTGCCGGGCGCGATCAGCACGCCGCCCGCGTGCATGCCGACGTTGCGAGTGAGACCTTCCACGCGTTGCGCGAGTTCGAGCAGCTGATGCACTTCGTCTTCGTTGTCGAAGCGCTCCTGCAGAAGCGGCTCTTCCTTCATCGCGTCGGCGATCGTGACGTGCTTGCCCGGCTTGAACGGAATAAGCTTCGCGATGCCGTCTGTGAACATGTAGCCGAGATCGAGCACGCGGCCGATGTCGCGCACCGCCGCCTTCGCGGCCATCGTGCCGAACGTCGCGATCTGCGACACGGCGTCTGCGCCGTATTTCTCCTTCACGTACTGGATCACACGGTCGCGGCCGTGCTGGCAGAAGTCGATGTCGAAGTCGGGCATCGACACGCGTTCCGGGTTCAGGAAACGCTCGAACAGCAGGTTATAGCGCAGCGGATCGAGGTCGGTCACGCCGAGCGCATAGGCGACGAGCGAGCCCGCGCCCGAACCCCGGCCGGGGCCCACGGGCACGCCATTGTTCTTCGCCCAGTTGATGAAGTCCGCGACGATCAGGAAGTAGCCCGGAAAGCCCATCTTGATGATCGTGCCGCACTCGAACTCGAGCCGCTGATAGTACGTCTCGCGCTGCGCGGCGCGCTCCGCTTCGTCCGGGTACAACTGCTCAAGACGCTTTTCGAGCCCTTCTTTCGACAGATGCACGAGGTAGTCGTCGAGCGACATGCCGTCGGGCGTCGGAAAGAGCGGCAGCTTCGGCTTGCCCAGTTCGAGCGTGAGATTGCAGCGCTTGGCGATTTCCACCGTATTGGCAAGCGCCGACGGAATATCCGCAAAGAGCGCGGCCATTTCCTCTTGCGTGCGGAAATACTGCTCGGGCGTGAAGCGCTTCTGGCGCCGCGGATTGGCGAGAATGTCGCCTTCCGAAATGCACACGCGCGCTTCGTGCGCGGTGAAGTCGTCGGGCGTCATGAACTGCATGGGGTGCGTGGCGACTACCGGCAGCTTCAACGACGCGGCGAGCGCGACCGCCTGCTGGACATACTGCTCGCCGCCCGGCTGACCGCAACGCTGCAACTCGATGTAGAAGCCGCCCGGAAAGACCTTTGCCCAATGCAGCGCGTTGCGCTTTGCCGCTTCCTGATTGCCCGCGGCAAGCGCGAGTCCGACGTCACCCTGCTGCGCCCCCGACAATGCGAGCAAGCCCTCGCCCAGGCCCGATTCGAGCCAGCCAGCCTCGACTTCCGCGCGACCACGATACTGGTTCGTGAGTGATGCCTTGCTCAGCAACTCGCACAGGTTCAGGTAGCCGCGACGGTCTTTCACCAGCAGCAGCAGGCGCGAAGGCTTGTCGCGGTCGTCTGGATTGGTGATCCAGACGTCGCAGCCGGCAATGGGTTTGACCCCTTTGCCGCGCGCTTCCTTATAGAAACGGACGAGGCCGAATGCGTTGCCGAGATCGGTAAGGGCGAGCGCGCCCTGACCGTCCTGGGCAGCCGCCTTGACGACGTCGTCAAGACGCACGATGCCGTCGGCAATCGAGAATTCGGAGTGGACGCGGAGATGAACGAAGCGGGGATCTGACATGGGCGACATTGTAACTCCACCCTCCCGGAGATTTCAGCGCAAAACCCCGTGTTAGCCATCTGGCGTAGGACGCTGACTTCGGAGCGCCCCGCATTGGCGCTTTCGGGACTCTTGCGAGGTCTCCTCTAGCCTTGTACGGCCCCGATGCGCGCAAGTTCGCAGGCCATTTGCGCTAACGCAACTGACTGGCTATTCGGCCGAGTCGGGGAAAGCGCCAGCTTGAGGGATAATATGGGTTTTGCCGCGTTCGACGTGGCCGCGGCACCGGGCTTCGGGCTTTCCCCGTACTCGCCCATCCGGCAGCAGCCCACCGCGCCCGTCACGCACAACGCCGCCACTTATTACCGCTGGACATCCATGAGTATCGTCAATCTCGCCGCGTACCATTTCGCGACCATCGAAGACACCGCCGCATGGCGCCCGCACGTCACGGAGCGCTGCAACACGCTCGGCCTGCGCGGCACCATTCTGCTGGCGCCGGAAGGCATCAACCTGTTCGTCGCGGGCGCGCGCGAGAACACCGACGCGTTCATCCACTACATCCGCCACGATCCGCTCTTCGAGGGCAAGTTCGCGACCCTGCAATTCAAGGAAAGCCTGTCGGAAAAGCAGCCGTTCACGCGCATGCTGGTGAAGCTCAAGCGCGAAATCATCACAATGAAAAAACCGGCCATTCGGCCGGAATTGGGGCGCGCGCCGTTCGTCGACGCGCCCACGCTCAAGGCCTGGCTCGACCGCGGTCACGACGACGAGGGCCGCCCGGTCGTCATGCTCGACACGCGCAACGCGTTCGAAGTAGACGTCGGCACGTTCGACAACGCCCTCGATTACCGCATAACGAAATTCAGCGAGTTTCCGGAAGTCATCGAGCAGAACCGCGCCGACCTGGAAGGCAAGACCGTCGTGTCGTTCTGTACGGGCGGGATTCGCTGCGAGAAGGCCGCGATCCACATGAAGGAAGTGGGTATCGAGCACGTGTATCAGCTCGAAGGCGGCATCCTCAAGTATTTCGAGGAAGTGGGCGGCGCGCATTATCACGGCGACTGCTTCGTGTTCGACTACCGCACTGCGCTCAATCCGCAACTCGAGCCCACCGCGACCGCACAATGCTTCGGCTGCCGTGCGGTGGTCACGCCTGAAGCGCAGAAGTCGCCGATGTACGTGCCTGGCAAGACGTGTCCGGCATGTCATCCGGACAGCAAGGCGGCTCGCGCTGCCTGAACGGCAGTGCTTGCCGACTCATGAACTATCGCGGACGCTTCGCGCCCTCGCCTACCGGCCCGCTGCATTTCGGCTCGCTGGTGAGTGCGCTCGCAAGCTGGCTCGACGCCCGGGCGCATCACGGCGCATGGCTGGTTCGCATTGAAGATATCGACGGACCGCGCACCGTGCCGGGCGCGGCGCAAGACATCCTCGCCACGCTCGAACGCTTCGGCATGTACGCCGACGAGCCACCCGTCTGGCAAAGCACGCGCATCGAACGTTATCAGCAGGCCTTCGAACAGTTGAAGGCGGCGGGCCTCGTCTATCCGTGCGGCTGCACGCGCAAGGAAATCGCCGACTCGCTGCTGCACGCACATACGCGTAACACCACGCTCGCCTATCCGGGCACGTGTCGCAACGGACTGCACGGCAAGCCGGCGCGCGCGTGGCGTCTGCGCGTGCCGGACGACGACGTGGCAGTGGTCGCCTTCGAAGATCGCTGGCAAGGCAAGCAGACGCAGAATCTCGCCACCGATGTCGGCGATTTCGTGCTGAGACGGGCGGACGACCAGTGGGCGTATCAACTGGCGGTAGTAGTGGACGACGCCGACGCGGGCATCACGCACATCGTGCGGGGCGCAGATCTGATGGATTCAACGGCAAGGCAGATTTACTTGCAGCGATGCCTCGGCGTGCCAACGCCACGGTACTTGCACGTGCCTGTGGTCACGAACCAGTATGGTGAAAAGCTCAGCAAACAGAATGGAGCGAGCGCGCTCGACTGCGATAAGCCGCTCGAAGCGCTGAACGCGGCCGCGCGGCATCTGGGATTGAATCTGGATGGTGACGCAAGCGTCAAAGCCTGCACGACGCTGGACGATTTCTACACCGCGGCGACCGCGGCGTGGGCAAAGCGCATGCGCTCGGCGATATGACCTGGCGCTGCATGCAAGGCCTGCGGCCTGAGGCCGCCATTCGCATGAGCGCTGCAAAGCTATTTCCGCCGGCCTGGTTCAAACGCCGGCGGCGCAACCGCGCCAACCCTGAAACTGGCGGCGGCGCTCTTTTACGACGACTTGCGCGGCATGCCAAAGCCGCCCAGCAATGCCGCAAGCGGCTGCTTCGAAGACGACTTTTGCGGCGCCGACCCGGCAGCCTCGGCCTCTTCGCCCTTGCGAACCGAAGCAGGCGACGGTTCATAGGGCTTCAGGAAGAAGTCGTCCACAGGCTGCGCGCGATGATGATGCGGCCGGTCGAACGAACCCGACGGCGCGCCCGCGCGGCGGCGACCGCCCCGCTCGTCGCGGCCCTCGCTGCGCTCACGCCGCGGTGCGCGCTCTTCGTGATGATGACGCACCGGCGCGTCGACGGTCAGACGCAGAACTTCCAGCGGACGCTTGATCAGTTTCTCGATATCCGCCAGTTGCTTGCGCTCGTTCGGGCTGCACAGCGACAAGGCGTCGCCGGAAGCGCCCGCGCGGCCCGTACGGCCAATGCGGTGCACATAATCTTCGGCGTTGAACGGCAAATCGAAGTTGATCACCGCCGGCAGTTCGGCGATATCCAGACCGCGGGCGGCGACGTCGGTGGCGACCAGCGCCTCGATCTCGCCTCGCTTGAATGCATCGAGCGCCTGCATCCGCTCGTTTTGTGAGCGATCGCCGTGAATCGCGGTCGCGACCACGCCGTCACGTTCCAGACTCCGCGCAAGACGGCTCGCGCCAATCTTGCTGTTGCAGAACACGATTACCTGCTTCAGGCCGCGCTCGCGGATCAACTGAACCACCGCGCCGGTTTTGTCGCCTTCGGCCACTTCATAGACGATCTGCGTGACATTGGTCGCGGTCGAGTTGCTGCGCGCCACTTCGATAGTCTGCGGATTGCGCAGATATGTGGCAGCCAGCTTCTTGATTTCGCCCGAGAACGTGGCCGAAAACAGCAGCGTCTGACGCTCTTTCGGCAGCAGATTCAGAATGCGCTGCAAGTCCGGCAGGAAGCCCATGTCGAGCATCCGGTCGGCTTCGTCGAGCACGAGGATTTGCACCTGCCCCAAGTTGGCGGTTTTCTGTTGCACATGGTCGAGCAGGCGGCCCGGCGTGGCGATCAGAATTTCGACGCCGCGGCGCAACTGCTCCGACTGCGGGTTCATGTCCACGCCGCCGAAAACAACGGCGCTGCGCAGCGCCGTGTGCTTCGCATATGACTGAACGTTCGCCGCAACCTGATCGGCCAGCTCGCGGGTCGGCGTGAGAATCAGCGCGCGCACCGGATGGCGGGCGGGCGAAGCGCTCGTGCTGGCCTGCGGCAACAGGCGCTGGATGATCGGCAGCGAGAAGCTTGCGGTCTTGCCGGTGCCGGTTTGCGCGGCGCCCATGACGTCGCGGCCTGCCAGCACGACAGGAATCGCCTGCTCCTGAATCGGCGTGGGCGTGGTGTAGCCCGATTCTTTGACCGCTTTCAGGATGTCGGGTGCGAGACCGAATTGATCGAAGGTCGCAGTGCTGGGGGTGACGGCTGTGTCGGACATGGTGGCTTTCGCTAAAAATGCGCTTGGCGCGTGCGCGCGGCAGCGGTCGAAACCGCAGAAGGCATCAGGATGAAGGCGGAGCCACGGCGTTCCGCACGGGACCCGTCGTTGCGGGAAAGGATGCGGCCGGCTCCGGCCGGCGGAAACACCCGCCGGAAAGGCCGGTATTGTAGCACTTCAGCAAAAACACTCATGGCGCGGGCGCCGGCTTTCTGCTTATGTGGCGAAAGCACGGCGCCGCGTGCCGGCGCCCCCCGCCGTGCGCCTCGCCCGGCGAGCGTAGTGCGTTCAAACGACAGTCGCATGACAGCGCGGAAAAGCGGTTTTGCGCGGCCGCACCGACTCTCGCACCTCACCAGGTCTCGCGCATCACCATCAGACGCATTTCGGTCATGTCTTCGATCGCATAGCGCACGCCCTCCCTCCCGAGCCCGGAGTCCTTCACGCCGCCGTACGGCATGTTATCGACGCGAAACGACGGCACGTCGTTGATCACCACGCCGCCCACTTCGAGTTCGTCCCACGCGCGATGCGCATGCGCGAGCGAATCGGTAAACACGCCCGCCTGGAGGCCGAAGTCGCTGTCGTTGACGGTCGCGAGCGCGGCACCAAAATCGTCGAAACGCTCCAGAATGGCGACCGGCCCGAACGCTTCCTTGCGATACAGGTCGGTGTCGCGCTTAACGCCTTCGAGCAGCGTGGCCTCGAACATTGCGCCGTCCACCTTGCCGCCCGCGACGATCGTCGCGCCCGCCTGCACCGCGCTCTCCATCCAGCCGGCGAGCCGCTTCGATTCCGATTCGGAAATCATCGGTCCGACGAAAGTCTTTTCGTCCTTCGGGTCGCCCATCACGAGCGACCTCGTTTTGGCGATCAACTTCTCGCGCAGCGCATCGTAGATGCTTGCGTGCACGAGAATCCGCTGCACGCCAATACAGCTTTGCCCCGACTGATAGAACGCGCCGAACGCCAGCCGGTCGACGACATAGTCGAGCTTGCCGGTCTGATCGCCGTCGACAATCGCTGCCGCGTTGCCGCCCAGTTCCAGAATCACCTTCTTCTTGCCCGCCTTTTTCTTCAGCTCCCAGCCCACCGCCGGCGAGCCCGTGAACGACAGCAGCTTGAAGCGTTCGTCGGTCGTGAAGAGATCGGCGCCGTCGCGATGCGCGGGAAGAATCGAAAAGGCGCCCTTCGGCAAGTCGGTCTCGGCGAGAATCTCGCCCATGATCAGCGCGCCGACCGGCGTGCGGCTCGCCGGCTTCAGCACGAACGGCACGCCTGCGGCGATTGCGGGCGCGACCTTATGCGCGGTCAGGTTCAGCGGAAAATTGAACGGCGAGATAAACGAACACGGACCGATGGGCACACGCTTCACATAGCCGTGGTAACCGTTGGCGCGCGGCGAGATCTGCAGATTGACGATCTCGCCGTCGATCCGCACGGCTTCCTCGGCGGCTACCTTGAACGTGTCGATCAGACGCGTGACCTCGCCCTTCGAGTCGTTGATCGGCTTGCCTGCCTCGATGCACAGCGCGAGCGCCAGTTCGTCATAACGTTCGCGAAAGCGCTTCACGCAATGCTCGAGCACCGCCTGGCGCTTGAACGGAGCAAACGCACGCATTGCGGGCATCGCTTCGACGGCGAAGCCGATTGCCTTGTCGATCGCGGCCGCGTCGGCCATTGCGACGCGCGTTGCGACTTCGCCGCTGAATTTGTCGGTGACTTCGAGATCCGTGTTCGCCGCCACGGCCTGGTTCGCGAGGTAGTACGGGTAAGTCTTGTTCAACATGACGCATTCTCCTTCCGATAGGTCACAGCGACAGCGCGGCGCCGAAGCAGCCTGCACCGCTCACAGTTGCGCGGAAAGCCGCTTGATCTCGCGGTTCAGCACGCGCTCGTTATCCGAATAGTCGATGGGCACGTCGATCACATGCACGCCCGGCGTGGCAAAACATTCTCGCAGAAGCGGCGCGAATTCCGCCGCCGCTTCGACCCGATGCCCCTTCGCGCCATAGCTCTGCGCGTACGCGACGAAGTCCGGATTCGCGAGCGTCATGCCGTAATCGGGGAAGTTCATGTTCTCCTGCTTCCAGCGGATCATGCCGAACGCGTCGTCGCGCAAAATCAGGATCACGAGATCGAGCTTCAGCCGCACGGCCGTTTCCAGTTCCTGCGAATTCATCATGAAGCCGCCGTCGCCGCACACGGCCATGACCTTGCGGTCCGGGTGCACGATCTTGGTGGCGATTGCGGACGGCAAGCCGGCGCCCATCGAAGCAAGCGCGTTGTCGAGCAGCAGCGAATTGGGTTCGTGCGCACGGTAGTAGCGCGCGAACCAGATCTTGTACATGCCGTTGTCCAGACACACGATGCCGTCAACGGGCGTGGTTTCGTAGACGTCGTTGACGAGCCGCACCGGGTACATCGGGAAGCGGTCGTCGTGCTGGCCTTTCACCAGATGCGCCTCGAAGTGCTCCTTGATCTCCTTGAAGCGCGTGAAGTCCCAGTGTTCCTGGCGCTCCTTCAGGCTCTCCTTTAACTGCCACACCGCATTGGCGATGTCGCCGACCACTTCGATCTGCGGGAAATACACCGTATCGACTTCGGCGCCGAGGAAGTTGACGTGAATCACCGTTTTCTCGCCGGCCTCGCCGCTGCGCATGAAGAACGGCGGCTTCTCGATCACGTCGTGCCCGACATTGATGATGCAATCGGCGTGATCGATCGCGCGGTGCACGAAGTCGCCGTCGGACAACGTGGCGTTGCCGAGCCACATAGGATGCGATTCGTCGATCACGCCCTTGCCCATCTGCGTGGTGAAGAATGGAATGCCGATCTGGTCGACGAACTCGCGCAGCATCTTCGTCGTGGTCTTGCGGTTGCCTCCTGCGCCGATCATCAGCAACGGATGCTTCGCTTTCGTGATGGCTTCAACGGCTCGCGCGACCGCTTTTTCCTCGGCGACGGGACGCCGGCTGTAGCTCTTGGGAATCGGCTTGCCGTCGCCCTCTTCGTGCGCGACGTCTTCGGGCAACTCGAGATGCGTGGCGCCGGGGCGTTCTTCCTCGGCCTGCCTGACGGCCTCGCGCACCGCCGCCGGAATATTGGCGATCGACACGATCTGGCGCGTGTACTTGGTGAGCGGCTCCATCATCCGCACGACATCGACAATCTGAAAATGGCCTTGCTTGCTCGACTTGATCGGCTTCTGGCCCGTGACCATCAACATTGGCATGCCGCCCAGCTGCGCGTAGGCCGCCGCCGTCACGAAGTTGGTCGCGCCCGGGCCGAGCGTTGCGAGACACACGCCGGTGCGGCCCGTCAGACGTCCGTAGGTCGCGGCCATGAAGCCCGCGGCCTGTTCATGACGCGTAAGGATCAAGCGGATTTTCGAGCGGCGCAGCGATTCGAGCAGATCGAGATTTTCTTCACCGGGGATGCCGAACACATACTCGACACCTTCAGCTTCCAGCGATTTGACGAACAGGTCGGATGCTTTCATGGAGGGTCTCGCTTGATGGTACGGACGCGGGCGCAAAGCCTGGCCGTGGGTGAGCGGGAACGGACGATCGGAGACTCAGGGCGACCGCAGAGACGGCAACGGCGACAAACAGTCACGACGACACGCGCAATGCCACGCCGGACAGCTTACTACTCGGGGAGAAATGATGCGCGCACGGAGACACTGCAGCGCGAGAGACCAAAAGGCCGACGGCTTTGGCCGGCCGCTCGATCATACTGAGCCGGGATTCGGGAAAGAGTCCGGCCGACGTTCAGCGATTGAGGGTGATGCAGTCGGACAGAATTGGCGGCGCGTCCTCGCCGGCCGTGGCGTCGTAGAGATCGGCGCGCGGACCCTTGGTCCACCATGTATAGCTGCCGGCCTGATATTTCACGCCGGACGCGGCGATCGTATCGACGAACAGCAGTTGCTTGCCCTTCACGGGCACGAGCGCGAAGCTCTGGCCGTTGGCGGTGTTCCAGTAGGTGACGTGCAGGATCCTGCCGGTCGCGCAGGTGTACTTACGCGTTTGACGATTTTTCGCCTGAACGTCGTCGAGATGCAAGGGCGCGGCGAACGCATACCCACACATTGCCGCGAGGCTCACTGCAACCAGCCTTTTCTTCATTGAATGCCCCGCTCGTTGCTGATCAAGGGTCGATGACTTCGGCGCAGGCGTCGGTCGGCGCGGCGGCCACATGCCCGACCACCGGCACGATCTTCAGACCGGCGGACGCAATGCGACACGGCGCAGCGGCAAGTCCGCAGCCCGTCAATGTCGCGCAAAGCGCGAACAACACGCCAACAGCGCCGAGACGCACGGCGTTGCCGCGCCGTGCTGACCCGCGCGACACTGCGCCGCGGGATTCCTGCGACATTCGTACCTCGACTTCGGTGAGACCGCCAGTGAGCCGGCCAATGAGCGCGTCATCCATTCGTGGGCTCGGAACACTCAGGCCGCGATCGCGCCAGGTCGGCCGGCACGCTCGCGAGCGTGTCATTGCGCAGACTTCCCCGACACCGGACGCACCGCCGCCGCGGCCTCTTTCGCGCGCGAGCGTGCTTCGTCGATGTTGCCGCCGGTTGCCAGCGCCACGCCCATGCGGCGCTTGACGAAGCTCTCCGGCTTGCCGAAAAGGCGCAGGTCCGTATTCGGCACGGCGAGCGCCGCAGCAACGCCTTCAAAGGCGATGCCCGCCTCATCGAGCCCGCCGTAAATCACCGCCGACGCGCCCGGCGCGCGCAACGACGTATCTACCGGCAAACCGAGGATTGCGCGCGCGTGCAATTCGAATTCCGAAAAGCGTTGCGAGCACAGCGTAACGAGACCCGTGTCGTGCGGACGCGGGCTCACTTCCGAGAACCATACGTCATCACCGCGGACGAAAAGTTCCACACCGAAGAGGCCACGCCCGCCGAGCGCGGCCGTCACCTTGTGCGCGACTTCACGCGAACGTTCGAGTGCGAGCGGGCTCATGGGTTGCGGCTGCCACGATTCGACATAGTCGCCCGCCACCTGCACATGACCGATCGGATCGCAGAAATACGTGGCGACTTCACCAGTCGACGGATCGACAGCCCGCACGGTCAACTGCGTGATTTCGTAGTCGAAGTCGATAAAGCCTTCGACGATCACGCGGCCGCGATTCACTCGCCCGCCAGCCATTGCATACTGCCAGGCGGGCTCGACGTCGGCGTCGCTTTTCAGCACCGATTGCCCCTTACCCGACGACGACATGACCGGCTTCACCACGCACGGATAACCGACCTTGGCGATGCCCGCGCGCAGTTCATCGAGCGAATCGGCGAACGCGTAAGGCGAGGTGGGCAAGCCGAGTTCTTCGGCAGCAAGGCGGCGGATGCCTTCGCGGTTCATTGTGAGTTGCGTGGCGCGCGCGGTCGGAATCACCTCGGCAAGACCGTCGCTTTCAATAGCGGCAAGCGCGTCGGTTGCGATCGCCTCGATTTCGGGGACGATCAGATGCGGGCGCTCCTGCTCGACGAGCGCGCGCAGCGCGGCGCCGTCGGTCATGTCGATCACGTGCGTGCGGTGCGCGACCTGATGGCCCGGCGCGTTCGGATAACGGTCGACGGCAATGACCTCGACGCCCAGCCGCTGCAGCGAGATGATCACCTCCTTGCCGAGTTCGCCGGCGCCGAGCAGCATGACGCGCGTGGCGGATTCAGAAAGCGGCGTGCCTATCCGTTGGCCGATCTGCATGGGGTCTCCAGATAAAAGTCGGATGAGGGTGGGAATGGGCAAAGCACGATGTTAACATGCGGGCCCCTCGCCGCACCTTGCTCGCGGCGGCTGCTTCATGTCCGCGTGGTGTGCGCGAAGAGCTGCCGCGCGCTGACCTGGAATGCGGCGCAATAAGGGCGCTGCCGCAATCTGCATGAGCGCGCGACGCACCGAGTGCGTTACCCTTACGCCTTTGCCAGTTTCAAGAGGAACGACGCCATGCATCCAAGCTTCTCCACGCGACGTCTTGCGCGCATTGCTCCATTTGCGCGCACGGTCCTCGCCGCGTTGAGCGTCGCGGCGCTGCTCGGCGCCTGCGCGATTCCGAAGCATCCGGATTCGGAAGCCCCCGCGCCCGACCCGTTCAACCCCGCCGCCACGCAATTACTCGACGACACGAGCTGGGTCCTCACCGGATGGAAGCAGGCGGACGGTACGGCCCGCACCATTCCGTTCGCGAATCTCGGCGCGCCGATCACACTCACGCTTTCGACCGCGACGGGCCAGCGCCACGCGAGCGGCTTTTCCGGCTGCAATCGCTATATGGGCTCGTACTCGCTAAAAGACGGCAAGCTCAGTTTCGGCACGCTGGGCGGCACGCGCATGGCTTGCGCGACGCCGGGCGGGCAAATCGAGAGCACCTACCTGAGCGCGCTGACGCACATCGAACGGACCGGCGTGCAGATGCGTGAGCCGCAGCAAATGCAGCTGGTGCTCGATAACGGCGATACGCTGGTGTTCGAGCGCAGCGCCAAGTAGCAGTAGCGCGGGCGGCGTGCGGAATTTTCGGCGCGCTGCCCGGTTTGCATGAGGACGCAGGCATACTTGTGTCCGCCTTCGGAGCCTTGGGCTTCGCCGGTTTAAACTCGACGGATTGCGTTTCCCTCAATCCGTCATTTGTTGATGTCGAGTATGCACACGGTAGTTTTCGGCTGGTTCGGCGGGTCGGCCGTCTGGTTCATTCCTCTCATATGGCGGCTCGTCAAGTCGATGCTGCCGGGCGGCGCGGGTCTGCGCGGCCCCGGCACGATCCGGCTCTGGCTAGGCTTCGTCTGCGTGATGGCGGCGAGCTGCACGCTGGAGGCGTCGCTGATCGGCGCGGCCGGCACGAATGCGATCGGCCATGCACTCGCGGCGGGCTTCGGCCATCTGCTCGGACATATCGGCACGCCGCTGGCGGCGCTGGCGCTGCTGTTAGTCAGCCTGCCCTGGCTGATCGGTTTTCATTGGCGCGAGTTTCTCGCGTGGGCCGACGGCGCGTTCGGCCTCGGCCTCGCCTCGCGCGGTCTTGCAAGGCGCGACGATGAAGCGCGCCGCCATCGCATCGACGACGGCGCGTCGCCGCACATTTCCAGTTCCATGAACACGATGGCGCCCAAAACCAAAGGGCGTTATTCGCGGCCCACCGTTTGGCGACCGCCTGTCAAGGGACGCGCTGCGGGCGGCGCGGGGGCTGCAGGCGTCGGCGCTGCCGGATCTGCCGCTGGCAGGGACGCGCCAACGCGCGCGACTAGCGAAAGCTGGCGAGCCGGGCGGGTTGCGCCGCGCAGCCGAAGCTCGCAAGCCGAGCCGGTTCTGGTTACAGGCAGCGCGAATCCGGCGCGGCCCGCAACGTCACAGACGCCGATGCATGGGCCGGCTGCCGGCAAGGCGACATGGGCGCCGGCGGAGCCGGTCGCGCCAGCCGGTTGGCTGCGCGAGACCACGTCGCAGCCGCGTGCGTCGACTGTGAGCACAGCAGCGCAAAACGGGGCTGGCGATAACGGCTCGCCCGGCACAGGCCGCCCAACTCGTGATCCGAGAGGTAGTGGATCGTTGGGAATCGGCGCCGGTGCGGCGGGAGTGGCCGCCGGTATGCAAGGCGCCAATGCGCATGCCGCGCGTCCCGCAGCGGGTACAACCGCGGGTCCGCGCGGGTCTGCCGGTAGGACGGCGCCGAGCGGGTCCGTCGATGGCCGCGCCGCGCTCAACCATACTCCGACGCCGCTCAATCGTGCGGCGTCGCCGGCGCAAGTGTTGCCGGCGGCCCCGCGCACCCAGGATGTCGCTTCGGTTTCGGGCACGCGTCGTCCGTTGTCGGCTGCGCCGAGCTACACGCGGCCCCTGCCTGCAACACAAACGGTGACGCCGCCTGCCAGCGTCCAGGAGACGCTGCGCAGCATCGCGGAGAACGCTGCCCGCTGGACGGATATCGCCGGCGTCAGCCTCGCGCGAAGCACCGGCGTGGAAGGTGCGAAGATCGCGGACCAGAACACGCCGTCGTCGGGTGCGAGCGCCACTGCAAGCGGGGAAATTGCGCACTACGGCAACGTCGAGCCGCCTTCATTCGCGGATCAGGCAGAGTCTGACGATGTCGCAAGTCCGGCGGCAAGCAATGCGTCGCGAGCCGATGCGATCCACGCCGATGAAGCTCCGTTCGAGCGGCCCGTCGACATGCAGCCTCCAATGTCAGTGGAACAAACTGCACTAGAAACGCCGCATGAAACGCCGGTTGTCCCGCACGCTCACACGCTGGAGACGGAACCCGAGGCGTCGGCTGCGAGCAATAACGTCCCAGTCGTGCAATGGCCGATTGAGCCGCCCGTCATTCAAGCGCCGATAAGCTCGCCGAGTGAACCTGCGACGCCGTCAACGCCGTCAACCCCGTCAACGCCGGCGATCGTGCCCGCAGCGGGGATGGCATCGACGGTCGTGCCAGCGCTGCCGGTTGCCGCACCACCGCTTAATCGCACGCCGTTCGGCATCTTTGCAACCCGACTGCAGGAGCCCGACGCGCCGTCGCAGACGCCGCCTTGGGAAGAAGACCTGAATTCATCGGCGCAACAGCCGGATGACCGTCCCGACAGCCCGGCTAGCGCGGCCACGCATGCAAGTCAGCACCGCGACGAGCAAGTCGAAGACTCCGCGATGCCGCTCGTGGTCAGGCCGGTGTCGATCGCTCCCGACATTGCGCCAGACAACGCTCCGGCCCACGCTGCACAGGTTCCGCACACCGCAGGCACAGGGACAAACACAGGTACGAGCGAAACCACTGCAGGCTTGGCATCCCCAGTCACTGCCGACCTGCACACGCCCCCTACCCTCGCGGACCGAGCGGCCACGTCGGTCGAACCGAACGCCGCACCTGTGGCCGATACAACTGTCGGACTGGAGCCAGGCGCTGCGACGCCGGTGTCGTCCAACGTGGTTCGTTTCCCCAGCTTGGTAACCCAGGCGCACACGGCTACGCGCGACCAGGCGGTAACGCAACCGCATGCGCATCCGCATGACGAGGAAAACCTCAGCGCACCGGCGATCCACGCTCCCGCTCTGGACGCCACCTATTCCGCGCCGCACTCTCCACCGCTGGCCGCATCGAACGCCGGGCACGAACCGGTGCCCGCGGCCGAACCGCCCGTGCAGCGCACGCCGCTGCGCGGCCACAGCCCGACTAACGGCTTCGAGTTCCACGCGCCGGCCGCGTCGATGGTCGAATTGCCCACGCTCGATCTGCTTGCGCCCGCCGATACCGACGTCGAGCCCGTCCCCGAGGAAAAGCTCATCGAGACCGGTCTGCTGATCGAACAGCGCCTGCAGGAATTCAAAGTGCCGGTGACGGTGGTCGGCGCATCGGCAGGTCCCGTCATCACACGTTTCGAGGTCGAACCGGCGCTCGGGGTGCGCGGCAGTCAGATCGTCGGGTTGATGAAGGACCTGTCGCGCGGTCTCGGACTCACGTCGATCCGCGTCGTCGAAACGATTCCCGGCAAGACCTGCATGGGCCTCGAATTGCCGAACGCGAAGCGCCAAACGATCCGCCTCTCCGAGATTCTCGAAGCGAGCGTCTATCAGAACTCGCATTCGCAATTGACACTGGCGATGGGCAAGGACATTACCGGCCATCCGGTCGTCGCCGATCTGGCAAAGGCGCCGCACATGCTGGTTGCGGGCACGACGGGCTCGGGCAAGTCGGTCGCGATCAACGCGATGATCTGCTCGCTGCTCTACAAGGCGACGCCAGAGGAAGTGCGCCTCATCATGATCGACCCGAAAATGCTGGAGCTGTCGGTCTACGAAGGCATTCCGCATCTGCTCGCGCCTGTCGTCACCGACATGAAGCTCGCGGCCAACGCGCTGAACTGGTGCGTCGGCGAAATGGAAAAACGCTACCGCCTGATGTCCGCGGTCGGCGTACGCAACCTCGCGGGCTTCAACCAGAAAATCCGCGACACAGAAGCGAAGGGCAAGAAGCTCGGAAATCCGTTTTCACTGACGCCGGAGGCGCCCGAGCCGCTCGCGCCTCTGCCGCTGATCGTCGTGGTGATCGACGAGCTCGCCGACCTGATGATGGTGGCCGGCAAGAAAATCGAGGAACTGATCGCGCGGCTTGCGCAAAAAGCGCGCGCCGCCGGCATCCACTTGATTCTTGCGACGCAGCGCCCTTCGGTGGATGTAATCACCGGGCTCATCAAGGCGAACATTCCGACGCGCGTCGCGTTCCAGGTGTCGTCAAAGATCGACTCGCGCACGATTCTCGACCAGATGGGCGCGGAGTCGCTGCTCGGCCAGGGCGACATGCTGTTCCTGCCGCCAGGCACGGGCTATCCACAGCGCGTGCACGGCGCGTTCGTCGCGGACGAGGAAGTGCACGCGATCGTCGAGTATCTGAAGCAGTTCGGCGAGCCGCAATACGAGGAAGGCATTCTCGACGGCCCCGCGACCGACGGCGGCGCGGCGCAGGACCTGTTCGGCGACTCGCCGGATGCGGAAGCCGATCCACTGTACGACGAAGCCGTTGCGTTTGTCGTGCGCACGCGGCGCGCGTCGATTTCGTCGGTGCAGCGGCAATTGCGCATCGGCTATAACCGTGCGGCGCGTCTTGTCGAGCAGATGGAAACCGCTGGGCTGGTGTCGGCCATGGGTATCAACGGCAGCCGTGAAGTGCTCGCGCCTGGACCAGCGGAATAAGCCTGTCTGACTGGCGGTCAGCTTCGCCGACGCATCGAATACGCGTTACGAGGCGAGCCAGGCTTGCTACAAAACAACGGGCCGCTCGAAGCGGCCCGTTTTCATGCAGCGTACAGCGCGCGTGCTCGCACGCATGATTCAGTGGTTCCCTCACCTGCGCACAGATGCGGGCCCCTCCCTCACGACGGCGACACGAGCTTGAAGTCCACCGGCGAGCCGATCTCGATCCGCTTCGGGTTCGCTTCGAGCAAGCCGCTCTGCTGATCGCGCCTGAATACGTAGACCGTGTCGCTGTTCTGATTGCCGACAATCAGCCATTTGCCCGTGGGGTCGATTGCGAATTCGCGCGGCGACTTTCCAAGACTCGATTGATGACCGATCTTTTTCAGGTGTCCGTTAGTCGGATCGACGGAGAAGATCACGATTTCGTTTGCGTCGCCGCGATTGGTCGCGTACAGGAACCGCCCGTCCGGCGACAGATGGATCGCCGCCGCCCCGACCGCGCCCTTGAAGCCGGGCTCCGTTAGCGAGACTGTCTGGACCTGCGTGAGCTTGCCGTCGTCGTAATTGAAGATGCTGACGGTCGCGGCGAGCTCGCTCGTCAGGTACGCATGTTTGCCATCGGCACCGAACACCAGATGCCGGGGGCCAGTGCCCGGCTTTTCCTGCGTATAGCGCCAGTCGGTCGGACCGAACAGGCCGCGGCTGCCGTCGGGCGTGTAGCGGTACGAATAGAGCTTGTCTGCACCGAGATCCTGCGCGAACAGATAACGTCCGTCTGGCGAAAAGACAGTGGAGTGCACGTGCGAATTGTCCTGGCGTCCTTTCACCGGGCCGCCGCCTTCATGATGTACGGTCAACACCGACGCGCCGAGCTGGCCATCCGCCTGCACCGGGAACACCGCGAAGCTGCCGCCAGGGTCGGCCGCGACCGAATAGTTCGCGGTCAGCAGATATTTGCCATCCGGTGAGAGACTCAGGTAACACGGATCGTTGCCGTCGGCGGAGACCTTGTTGAGGAAGCTCAACTGGCCGCTCGCGGCGTCGAAACGAAATGCGCTGATGCCGCCGCGCTGGCTGGCCGGTCCGTTGTCGCCAGGCAGTTCGTTGACGGCATAGACAAACCGGCGGTCGCGGCTCACCACCAGATACGACGGGTTGACCGTCTGCGCGACCGAGACACGCGTCGCGTCGCCGGTCTTGGTGTCGAACCGATAGACATACAAGCCCTCGCTCTTGCCGCCCGTATAGGTGCCGACCAGCATGTCATAGACGCCGTCGGCGGGAGCGGGGCCAGCGTCCTGGGCGAACGCGGGTGAAGCGACAATCGAGACCATGAGCGCGAAACCTTTTATGATCGAGCCGGCGGAGAGCATGGGCGCCCATGTGCGCGCGCGCCGTGAAGGGAAGCCTGCATCGGAAGACGAAGAAGGCTGAGTAACACCTGAGGCGGCGCGCACTGCGGCCCGGTGACGACGAAGCATATGACCTCCTCTACATCGTTTGTTCGCATGAACTGGTTGTAATGGCGTCTCTGGTCTGCCGCGCGAACCTGTCGGCAGGTAGTCAGTCGGGTAGCGGTCTGTTTTAGAACTGGAGCGCTGCAACGCCGGCCGCTGCATGGGTAGCAATTGTCCCGCCTGAACGGGATCTTCTTTAATCGCGTCTCACCACACTACGGAGTATTCATGAACGTCACACTCAGCCTGGGCCCGCTGGTTTCGTTGATCGCCGGCATACTGATTCTCGTGATGCCGCGGCTGTTGAACTATATCGTCGCGCTTTATCTGATCATCATCGGGATCATTGGGATTTTCGGCGTGGGGTCTTCGCATTTCTGAGCGCGGCGGCCGGGCGCAAGACGGCCCGGCTAATTCCCATGCGAAGTAGATGGAGGGCCGGTGTGCGCGCGTTGTCGTCCCTGCCGCCCGGCGACAGTGTTCAACGTGCACAAACTGCATGAACAAAAAGGAGCGCGCACGGCCGGACTAGACCGTGCGTTACTGCTGCAGGCTGGCGAGAATAGGCGTCAGGCGTCCAAGCAAGACAGGTTCCGGGCGACGCCCGATGTCAGTGCTGCTCGCGGAAAACGCCGTCGTCAGCCGTTCGAAAGCTGTTCGAGACGCCAGCGACCCTGCAGCGACAGCGCGCCGACGGCATAATGGCCGTCACCTTCCTGATAACGCCGGAAGCAGGCTCGTTCGATCAGAAAGCTCGCGGCGGTCTGCATGCCGTTGCGGCTCAGACCAAGGCGGCTGTGATCGAGAGGCAACATTGAATCGTCCGCAAGCTGGCTCGCGGCGGAGAGAATCGTGATGCAGTCGGATTTTGACGGATTCAGCATGGCTTTCGTCCTCGAAACGGCGTGTGCATGCGCGATGGGCAAGCCGGTTCGCAAAATTGTGAAGATTTTTGCACCGGCCAGATTACCGATTGTAGGCATAGGTTCGACATTTACCAACCCGCGTTTTGCCGCATTGCCGACGAAGCCCAAAAACTGCCAGCGAGTCCGGAAAGAACAACGAACAGGTGGGGCCAGTTGCGCCGCACCTGCTACTCAAACGCACTGATACGCACCCTCATGCCCGCACCCATCGAAGACTATGCGCTCATCGGCGACGGCCACACCGCCGCGCTCATTTCCCGCGAAGGTTCCGTCGACTGGCTTTGCTGGCCGCGTTTCGACTCAGGAGCATGTTTCGCCGCGCTGCTCGGCACGCCGGACAACGGCCGATGGCTGATTTGTCCCGATACCGACGCGCCCGTGAAAATTACCCGCCGGTATCGGGGCGAAACGCTGATACTCGAAACGGACTTCGAAACGCCCGAAGGCGCGGTGACGCTCGTGGATTTCATGCCGCCGGGCAACGGCTGGTCCGAAATGGTGCGTATCGTCGTCGGCAAACGCGGCACCGTGCGCATGAAGATGGAACTCGTGCTGCGCTTCGACTACGGCTTCTCGATTCCGTGGGTCCAACGCCTGAAGAACGAGAGCGGCATCCGCGCGATAGTCGGCCCGGATAACGCGGTGCTGAGGACGCCCGTGGAACTGGTCGGCGAGAACATGAAGACTGTGGCGGGATTCACCGTCAAAGAAGGCGAGCGTGTGCCGTTCTCGCTCTCCTACGCGGCTTCGCACTTGCGACTGCCGCCGGCACGCGATCCGCACACGGCGCTCGCACGCACCGAGAACCACTGGCTCGAATGGTCGGCGCGCGGCACCATCCAGGGCAGATGGGCCGAGCCGATCCGCCGCTCGCTGATTACGCTGCGCGCGCTCGCCTACGAGCCGACTGGCGGAATCGTCGCCGCGCCTACCACGTCGCTGCCCGAACAGTTGGGCGGCACGCGCAATTGGGACTACCGCTACTGCTGGCTGCGCGACGCGACCATCACACTGCTCGCGCTGATGCGCGGCGGCTATTACGACGAAGCGCGTGCATGGCGCAGCTGGCTCGGCCGCGTCACGGCCGGCGCGCCCGACCAGTTGCAGATCATGTATGGGCTCGCCGGCGAGCGGCGCCTTCCCGAGTTCGAGATCGACTGGCTGCCCGGCTATCAGGGCGCGAAGCCCGTGCGGATTGGCAATAACGCGGTGGGGCAGCTTCAGCTGGACGTGTATGGCGAGGTGATGAATGCGCTGCATCTGGCGCGCGTCGGCGGCTTGCAGGCAGACGACACCGCGTGGAACGTGCAATGCGCGCTGCTGGGCCACCTGACGACGATCTGGCAGCAACCCGACGAGGGCATCTGGGAGACGCGCGGCGGACGCCAGCATTTCACTTTCTCGAAGGTCATGGCGTGGGTTGCGTTCGACCGCGCGCTTGCATCGGCGGAAATGTTCAAGCTCGACGGCCCGCTCGACGAATGGCGCGCCACTCGTGCGCAGATTCACGCGGAAGTCTGCGAAAAGGCGTGGAATCCGTCACGCAACGCGTTCGTGCAGGCGTACGGCAGCGACCAGCTGGACGCGAGCCTGCTGCTCATGCCACTGGTGAGCTTCCTGCCGCCGCACGATCCACGAATGAAAGGGACGGTGGAGGCGATCGAACGCGACCTGATGCACGACGGTTTCGTGATGCGCTACCGCACGACCGAATACGACGACGGCCTCCCGCCGGGGGAAGGCACGTTTCTGGCTTGCTCGTTCTGGATGGTGGACAACCTGGCGCTGCAAGGCCGCCTCGACGAAGCGATTGCCATGTACGAACGGCTGCTCGGACTATGCAACGACGTCGGGCTGCTCGCGGAGGAGTACGATCCGGCCGAGAAACGCCTGGTTGGCAACTTCCCGCAGGCGTTTTCGCATGTGTCGCTCGTCAATACCGGCCTGAATCTGATGAAACATGAGCAGGCGATGGCGCGGGCCACGGGTCAGCCGTCTCATAACGGCATGCACCAGACGGAACTTGAGGGTGCTGCAAGCCCGGATAGCGGCACAGCAGCATCGCCAGTAGCATGATTCAATGACACTTTCACGGATTGACGCGACCAGATTGCTGCATTGCACAACACCACTTGTTTCTATATCATCGAACCGTCTGTCGGCCCGAAAATAGTGTGCCAACAACCAGAATGGCCTGCCGCAACGCCACACGCGTGTTTGCGAAGCCCCATGCGAACCGCTTAAAACGGAGCACCCATGCTCTACCAATTGCACGAATTCCAGCGGGCTATGCTGAGCCCGCTTACCGCCTGGGCTCAGGCCGCGTCAAAATCGTTCGCGAATCCTGCCAGCCCCCTGGCCTACGTGCCCGGTGCCACGCGCCTTTCCGCCGGCTACGAACTGCTCTACCGGCTTGGTAAAGATTACGAGAAGCCGGAGTTCAATCTCCATCAGATCGTCAAAGACGGCCATAACATCCCGATCATCGAGCAAACGATCATCGAAAAGCCGTTCTGCCGTCTGATGCGCTTCAAGCGTTTCGCGGACGACAGCGACGCTGTGACCCAGCTCAAGGACGAGCCGGTCGTGCTGGTCTGCGCACCGTTATCGGGCCACCATGCCACGCTGCTCCGTGACACAGTGCGCACGTTGTTGCAGGACCACAAGGTCTATCTGACCGACTGGATCGACGCGCGTATGGTGCCGCTCGAAGAGGGCGAGTTTCATCTCGACGACTACATCGCCTACATTCAGGAATTCATCCGCCATATCGGCGCGAAGAATTTGCATGTGATCTCGGTGTGCCAGCCGACGGTGCCGGTGCTCGCCGCCATTTCGTTGCTGGCGAGCCGCGGCGAAGACACGCCGCGCACCATGACCATGATGGGCGGGCCTATCGACGCGCGTAAGAGCCCCACGTCGGTCAACTCGCTCGCCACGCAACATTCCTACGAGTGGTTCGAAAACAACGTGATCTTCACGGTGCCGCCGAACTATCCGGGCGTGGGCCGCAAGGTGTACCCGGGCTTCCTGCAACACACGGGCTTCGTCGCGATGAACCCGGAACGTCATGCGGCTTCGCATTGGGACTTCTACCAGAGCCTCCTGCGTGGCGACGAAGACGACGCGGAAGCGCATCGCCGCTTCTACGACGAGTACAACGCCGTGCTCGACATGGACGCCGATTACTACCTGGACACGATCCGCGTGGTGTTTCAGGAGTTCTGCCTGGCCGAAGGCACCTGGGACGTGGCCGGCGAACGCGTGCGTCCGCAGGACATCACGAAAACCGCGCTCTTCACGATTGAAGGCGAACTGGACGACATTTCCGGCGACGGTCAAACCTATGCCGCTCACGAGTTGTGCACCGGCATTCCAGAGAAGAACAAGCGTCACTTCACGGCGGAGAAGTGCGGGCACTACGGTATCTTTTCGGGCCGGCGCTGGCGCACGATCATTTACCCGCAGTTGCGCGACTTCATCCTCGAGCACAACAAGGCGCCGAAGGTCGTGAAGGAAAAAGCTGAAGTGTGACGCGTGTCATGCGGACTTCGCGCAAACGTCATGCAGGCTTTTTCGGCCACTCATGAAGTCACTCACGAAGTCCTCGCGAACTGATAAGAACGGCCTCCTGATTAGGAGGCCGTTTTTTTGGCACGTCTCAAACGGCCCGTTCAAAAGCAAGCGAAGTTGAGAAGCGTCTTAGCACTTCTCAACTTTGCGGACCAACACCGAGGCCGTCCTATTTTCGCAACAGATAAGCGAGCAATAGTTCGGTGTTCATCTGAATCACCTCACTGCGTTCGCTCGCACTGCTGAAATCGCGACCAAGCGTGGCTTCGAGCGTGAAGCGATTGGACACGATGTAATAGCCCATGCCCGACAGCGTGACGTAGAAGCGCAGCGGATCCACGTTCGTGCGAAAGAGCCCTGCGCGTTGACCACGCTCGAGAATGCTGCCAAGCGTGGCGACGATCGGCGAGATCATTTCTCGGATGCGCGTGGACTTCTGCATATAACGCGCCTCGTGCAAATTTTCGTTATTGACGAGGCGCAGCAGTTCAGGATGGTCGCGGTAGTAATCCCAAACAAAATGCGCGAGACGCGTAACTGCCTCGACCGGTGCAATGCCGTTCAGTTCGAGCGTGCGTTCCGCTTCGTTGAGCGCGCTGAACGCGTGCTCGAGTACAGCAGTGAAAAGCTGCTCCTTGCTACCGAAGTAGTAGTAGAGCATGCGTTCATTCGTCTCCGCTCGGCGGGCGATCTGATCGACGCGCGCGCCGAATAGCCCACCATTTGCAAACTCTTCGGCTGCCGCAAGCAGAATGCGGCGCCGGGTGCCTTCAGGATCTCTTTTGATTTTCGGCTGATTCATGGTGGCATGGTCTTCGTGAGCCGCGTTTTCCAGATCGTGCCGCCGGCCTCTCCTCGGGCCTTGCATAGACGGCACTGAACGGGCTGGTTGGGGGAAACCCTTCTGCGGTCTTTCGAAAAAGGCGCTTCGATTATGGCACATGGATTGCCGATGGCAATTGGGGAAATCGGCGATAATGTGCTATTTAGTTCAAGCTGTGCGGCCGCCCCGCCGAGCCCCGCTTGGCCCCACATCGTGACCGTGACACAGATCAAAACACTCGCAGATCGCATTGAAGATCTGCTTCCCCAGACGCAATGCACCAAGTGCGGTTATCCGGCGTGCCGTCCGTATGCCGAGGCCATCGCATGCGGCGAAGCCAATTACAACCAGTGCCCGCCGGGTGGTGAAGAAGGCGTCGCGCGGCTCGCCGCCTTGCTGGGCAAACCGGTGATTCCGCTCAATTCCGCCAATGGCGTCGAACGCCCACGCCCTCTGGCGGTTATCGACGAACAGGTGTGCATCGGTTGCACTTTGTGCATGCAAGCGTGCCCCGTCGACGCAATAGTTGGGGCACCGAAACACATGCACACGGTAGTCGCCGAGTTGTGCACGGGCTGCGACCTGTGCGTGCCGCCCTGCCCGGTCGATTGCATCTCGATGCCGCCGGTGACCGGCGAGGCGACCGGCTGGGACGCATGGAGCCAGCCACTCGCCGACGCCGCGCGCGAGCGACATAACCGGCGCGAAGCGCGTCTTGCACGCGAGCGCGAAGCTGCCGAAGCACGTGTTGCGGCGCGGCGAACCAGCGCAACCGCTAGCGGCGCGATCACTGCGGCTGCCACTGCGCCGGCAGGCAACGTGTCGACACCGTCGGCATCGCCTGCAAGCGCTGCAGATAATGCGGACGCTGAAGCGAAGAAGCGCGCCATTATCCAGGCCGCGCTCGAACGCGCGCGCAAAAAAAAGGAAGAGCTGGCCGCCAAAGGCCAGGTCCCGTTGAACACCGAGCAGGTGAGCGCCGACGTGCAGGCGCAGATCGACGCGGCCGAAGCGCGCCGCCGCCGTCTCGGGCTCACCGACACAGGCACCGACCAACGTACCGACGATGCCGCCGGCAACCCGCCGCCGTCGACGCCGGCCGGCACGCGCAATCCGCGCTAACAGCATCCGCCCGCTCAGCATGAACGCGAACAAACGCCGCGCCATCTACGAAACGCTTCAGAGCATCAATCCGCATCCCACGACCGAACTGGAGTACACCACACCGTTCGAACTGCTGATTGCCGTACTGCTTTCGGCGCAGGCAACTGACGTCTCGGTCAACAAGGCCATGCGCAAGATGTTCCCTGTGGCCAACACGCCGCAAAAAGTGTTGGCCCTCGGAGAAGAAGGCGTCGCCGACTACATCAAGACGATCGGGTTGTACAGGAACAAGGCCAAGAACGTGATCGCGACTTGCCGCATCCTGCTCGATCAATACGGCGGCGAAGTGCCTGAGGACCGCGAGGCGCTGGAAAGTCTGCCGGGCGTCGGGCGCAAGACGGCTAACGTGATTCTGAACACGGCGTTCGGCCATCCGACTATCGCCGTCGACACACACATCTTTCGGGTTGCGAATCGAACCGGGCTGGCTCCCGGCAAAGACGTGCGCGCGGTTGAAACAGCGCTCGAAAAATTCACGCCCGCCGAGTTCAAGAAGGACGCGCATCATTGGCTGATCCTGCACGGCCGTTATGTGTGCAAGGCGCGTCGGCCGGAGTGCTGGCACTGTGCGATCGAGCCGCTTTGCGAATTCCGGCCAAAGACGCCGCCGCCCGATCTTTGAGCGGGCGCGTCCCCAGCAAGCCGCGGCACCGACGCGTAAAATGCCGCGTTATATATAGTGCGGCGCCGGCCTGAGTTATACGCGGCGGCACCGGCCAGCGTGAGCGGCTCCGCATGGCGCGTTCTCACAGCAACGCCTCACCGCACGCAGCCGTTGCGTCCTCCCACTTTCCACTCGATAAACCGGTCCCACGATGTTCAATCCAAGCCGCGACGAAGTCCGTCAATTTTTCACCGAGACCTGGCGCAAACAGCGTCAGGGCGAGATTCTGACGCCGCTCGAAGCGATTGCCGCCGACTGGATCACTGAGCATCCCGAGTATCACGCGGAACTGACCGATACCGAGGCGGCCCAGGCTCAGGACTACTCACCCGAGCGTGGACAGACCAATCCGTTCCTGCATCTGTCGATGCACCTGGCCATCACAGAACAACTGTCGATCGACCAGCCGCCAGGCATTCGTGCCGCGCACGAGCGTCTCGCCGCCCGTCTTGGGTCGACGCACGACGCGCAGCACGCGATCATGGAATGCCTCGGCGAAACCATCTGGGAAGCGCAGCGCACAGGCATGCCGCCCGATACCGACGCGTATCTGCAGCGAATCGAACGGCGCGCGACGCGCGACTAGCCGCAAGCGTGCCCGCATAGCAACGCCAGCACGAGCCCTCGAAGGGAACGCGCTAAAGAGCGCGCGAGCCCCGACGTGGCCACGCACGCGAAGTTCGGCGCTCCAAAAGCACGACACCCCGTCGAAGCGGGGTGTCGTTGGAATTGCCAGGCAGCGCCGAGACGGCGCGGCGTGCTTACTTCTTCTGCACGAGATCGCCGTTCAGCGATTCGATGTAAGCCGCGATGTCTTTCATGTCCGATTGCGACAGGCTCTGCACCTGCGCCTGCATGATCGCGTTGTTACGACCCATGTGCGGGTTGCCGTTACCCATCTGATACTGACGCAGTGCCCAGTAGACGTAATCGGAATGCTGACCCGCGAGCTTCGGATATTCCGGGCTTACGGGCTTGTTCAGGTTCGGGCCGTGACATGCCGCGCAGTTGTGGCTCTCGGACAGCACCTTGCCGTTGCCGGCGTCGGCCGCGTGGGCGACGCTCGTTGCAACCAGACCGATTACTGCCGCCGACGCGCATGCAGCCTTGAACACCGTGTGGAGTGCCTGTTGGGGCTTATTCATGAATTCTCCTATCCCGCGAATTTAATAGCCGTGTGACTGGTTGGATAACCGCAGCCGGTCACTTGTCGGGATTGCTCTTCGATGAGGAATTTTGCGCCGCGTAGTAAGCAGCGATGTCGGCGATGTCCTGATCCGATAGCGACGCGGTGATCGCGTGCATCGTTTCGAAGTGGCGATCGCCCTTCTTGTAGCCGCGCAGGGCGTTTTCGAGGTACGCCTGATTCTGGCCGCCGAGCATAGGCACGCGGTAGACCTCAGGATAAGCCGTGCGATATTCAGGGATGCCGTGGCAGCCAATACACATCGCGACCTTGCCTTGGCCCGCTTTCGCGTTGCCGACGACATCCGCTGCCTGCGCACTGGCCGCATAGCCCGCGAGCACCGACAGCGCTGCGATCACGACGTGTTTGCCGACGAATTTATTCATAGCATGTAACCTGGCTTGAGGGGAAACGGGCGCCCAAAAAGGCAACGGCCCGCGCCGTTATTCTTATAGGGAGCCACGCAGGCCAAAAAAATCGGGCTAATTGTACCGCGACGCCGCGCCGAACGTCCACCGCGCGGGGCGCGCCGGCCGGCGGGCCTGCCTTCCGGCCGGGCCGCACCGCGGCTGAAACCATACGCGAGCCGGTTTCAGGCCAACAGGGCTTCTGACTTATACTGGGTTTTTTCCGCCCAAAGAGCATCTTGCCATGCGTTTCGAAGGCTCATCGCAGTACGTCGCCACCGACGACCTCAAGCTCGCGGTCAACGCCGCGATGACGCTCAAGCGCCCGCTGCTGATCAAGGGCGAGCCCGGCACTGGCAAGACCATGCTGGCCGAAGAAGTCGCCGCCGCGCTCGGCATGCCGCTGCTGCAGTGGCATATCAAGTCCACCACCAAGGCCCAGCAAGGCCTGTACGAATACGACGCGGTGTCGCGCCTGCGCGATTCGCAACTCGGCGACGAGCGGGTGAAGGACATCCGCAACTACATCGTCAAGGGCGTGCTGTGGCAGACGTTCGAATCGGACGAACAAGCCGTGCTGCTGATCGACGAGATCGACAAGGCCGACATCGAATTTCCGAACGACCTCTTGCGCGAGCTCGACCGCATGGAGTTCTACGTGTACGAGACGCACGAGTTGATCCGCGCGAAACAGCGTCCGCTCGTCATCATTACGTCGAACAATGAGAAGGAGCTGCCCGACGCGTTTTTGCGCCGCTGCTTTTTCCATTACATCAAGTTTCCCGACCCGGCCACGATGCAGCAGATCGTGGAGGTGCACTATCCCGGCATCAAGAAGGATCTGCTGGCCGCGGCCATGCAAAGCTTCTTTGAGCTGCGCAACGTGGCCGGGCTGAAGAAAAAGCCGTCCACGTCCGAACTGCTCGACTGGCTCAAGCTGCTGCTCGCCGAAGACATTCCACCTGAAGCGCTGCGCTCGTCGGATCAGAAGCAGATCATTCCGCCGCTGCACGGCGCGCTTTTGAAGAACGAACAGGACGTAAGCCTGTTCGAGCGGCTCATTTTCATGAACCGCAATAATCGTTGAATTTCTAGTGAGTGCCCGCGCCGCGGAGAACCCAGCATGCTGATCGACTTCTTCTACTCGCTGCGCGCCGCGAAACTGCCCGTGTCGGTGAAGGAATACCTGACGCTGCTCGAGGCGCTCAAAGCCAACGTGATCGCGCCGTCGCTCGACGAGTTTTATTACCTCGCGCGCATGACGCTCGTGAAGGACGAACAGTACTTCGACAAGTTCGACCAGGCGTTCGGCGCGTATTTCAACGGCGTCGCGCAGACCTCCGAACTTGCCTTCGACGTCCCGCTCGACTGGCTGAAGAAAAAGCTGCAACGCGATCTGTCGCCGGAAGAAAAGGCACAGATCGAGGCGATGGGCGGCATCGACAAACTGATGGAACGCCTGAAGCAGCTATTCGACGAACAGAAAGAGCGGCACGAAGGCGGCAGCAAGTGGATCGGCACGGGCGGCACGTCGCCGTTCGGCAATGGCGGCTACAACCCGGAAGGCGTGCGCATCGGTGGCGACGCGGCAGGCAATCGCACTGCCGTGAAAGTCTGGGAAGCGCGCGCCTATCGCGACTACGACGACCAGGTCGAAATCGGCACGCGCAACATCAAGGTGGCGTTACGGCGCTTGCGCCGCTTCGCGCGCGAAGGCGCGGCCGAAGAACTCGACCTGCCCGACACGATCCGCAGCACGGCCGCGAACGCCGGCTGGCTCGATCTCAAGATGGTGCCCGAGCGGCACAACAAGGTGAAAGTGCTGATGCTGCTCGATGTCGGCGGCTCCATGGACGATCACATCAAGCGCACGGAAGAACTGTTCTCCGCCGCGAAGGCCGAATTCAAGCACCTCGAGTTTTACTACTTCCACAACTGCGTGTATGACTTCCTGTGGAAGAACAACCGTCGCCGTCACACCGAGCGCATGGCGACGTGGGACGTGCTGCACAAGTTCACGCCCGATTACAAACTGATCTTCGTCGGCGACGCCACCATGAGCCCCTACGAAGTGCTGCAGCCGGGCGGCTCGGTCGAATACAACAACGCAGAAGCCGGCGCCGTGTGGCTGCGACGCCTCGCCGACCACTTCCCGCATTACGCGTGGCTCAATCCGGAACCTGAAGGCCTGTGGGCGTACCGCCAGTCCGTCAGCGCGATCCGCGAAGTGCTCGGCCAGCGCATGTATCCGCTCACGCTCGCCGGGCTCGAGTCCGCCATGCGGATGCTGAGCAAATAGAACCTCCCGCTCCACCCTCAACGACAAGAAAGTTTCTGCATGAGTCGCTCGTTATCGCCTGATCTCGCGCCTGCCGGCATTCCGCCCGGGCGCTTCAACCCATTGGCCGACACTTCGCTGTCGGCGATCGTCGCGGGCTTCGTCGCGATGATGACGGGCTACACCAGTTCGCTCGTGCTCATGTTTCAGGCCGGTCAGGCCGCACATCTGACGAATGCGCAGATTTCGTCGTGGATCTGGGCGTTGTCGATCGGCATGGCCCTCTGCACGATCGGACTGTCGTTGCGGTTCCGCGCCCCGATCGTGATTGCGTGGTCGACGCCCGGCGCGGCGCTTCTGGTGTCGTCGCTGCCGCATGTGCCTTACGGGCAGGCGATCGGTGCGTTTATCGTCTGCGCGCTGCTCTTGACCATTGTCGGACTGACGGGCTGGTTCGACACGCTCATGAAGAAAATCCCCGCTGGCATTGCGGCCGCACTGCTGGCGGGCATCCTCTTCGAGATCGGCATCGAGATCTTTCGAGCCGCGCAGTTTCAGACGGCGCTCGTGCTGACGATGTTTCTGACCTACCTGGTCATCAAACGCATCGCGCCGCGTTACGCGATTCCAATGACGCTGATTGCCGGCACGATTGCCGCGGGTGCCCTCGGCCTGCTGGACTTCAGTCACTTTCAGGTGGCGCTCGCGCATCCCGTCTTTACGATGCCGGCGTTTTCTCTTGCCGCGAGCATCAGCATCGGGATTCCGCTTTTCGTCGTCGCCATGGCGTCACAGAACGTGCCCGGCATCGCGGTGCTGCGCGCGGACGGCTACAACACGCCGTCGGCGCCGCTGATTTCCGCGACGGGGATCGCGTCGCTGCTGCTCGCGCCGTTCGGCTCGCACGGCGTCAACCTTGCCGCGATCACTGCGGCGATCTGTACCGGCCCCGAAGCGCACGAAAACCACGGCAAGCGTTACATGGCCGCGGTGTGGTGCGGTATCTTCTATCTGATCGCCGGCGTTTTCGGCGCGACCATTGCGGCGCTGTTCGCGGCGTTTCCGCGCGAACTCGTGGTGTCAGTCGCGGCCCTGGCTCTGTTCGGCTCGATCATGAGCGGACTCACCAACGCAATGCAGGACGTCAGGCAGCGCGAAGCGGCACTCGTGACCTTCATGGTGACGGCGTCGGGGCTGACGTTGTTGTCTATCGGGTCGGCGTTCTGGGGGCTGGTGGCGGGCGTGCTCACGCAGGTCGTGCTGAATGCGCGGCGCGCATGAGTACGTGCGATGTCCTGCGTCTCGCGCGTGTGCCTGCATGCGGCGCATAGCGGCGGCACCTCAGCTCGCCCGCAAGCGCGGTGGAATGGCAGTGAAATAGCTGTGAACGGATCGCCGCTGGCAACTGTCAACACTACATCCGACGATCCGCCATAAAATAGAAGCATCCGGCAGCGTTTACCAGGAACATCGGGCAAATGCTGCAGCATGACTCGCGGCCGCCGGGCCCGGTCTTTCATTCCGGCGGCGACCTCGTTCTCCTGAACCACGGCGCATGCGCCCTCTGAAGGCACGAATATGACAACCGCACTCGATCAACTCAAGCAATACACCACGGTCGTGGCCGATACCGGCGACTTCCAGCAACTCGCGCAGTACAAGCCGCAGGACGCGACCACCAATCCGTCGCTGATTCTGAAGGCCGTCCAGAAAGACGACTACCGGCCGCTGCTCGAAAAAACGGTGAAAGATCATGCGTCGAAGCCGATGGGCGCGATCATCGACCAGTTGCTGATCGCTTTTGGCACCGAAATCCTGAAAATCATCCCCGGGCGCGTGTCGACCGAAGTGGATGCGCGTCTGTCGTTCGACGTGCAAGGCTCGATCGCCAAGGGCCGCGAAATCATTGCGCTCTACAAAGACCACGGCATCGACCGCGAACGCGTGCTGGTCAAACTGGCTTCCACGTGGGAAGGCGTGCGCGCGGCCGAAGTGCTGCAGAAAGAAGGCATCAACTGCAACATGACGCTGCTGTTCTCGCTCGCCCAGGCCGCCGCCTGCGCCGACGCCGGGGCGAAGCTGATCTCGCCGTTCGTCGGCCGCATTTACGACTGGTACAAGAAAAACGCCGGCAGCGCGTGGGACGAAGCGAAGGACGGCGGCGCGAACGACCCGGGCGTGCAGTCCGTGCGCCGCATTTACGCGTACTACAAGAAATTCGGTTACAAGACCGAGGTCATGGGCGCGAGCTTCCGAACCACGGGCCAGATTCTGGAACTGGCGGGCTGCGATTTGCTGACCATCAGCCCGGATCTGCTGCAAAAGCTGCACGAAAGCACCGAGAAGGTCGAGCGCAAGCTCTCGCCTGACAGCGCGAAAGACGCCGACATTGAACGCGTGCCGGTCGACGAAGCGTCGTTCCGCTTCCTCGTCAACGACGAGGCCATGGCAACCGAAAAGCTCGCCGAAGGCATCCGCGCGTTTGCGGCCGACGCAGTCAAGCTGGAAAAACTGATCGAAGCGCTGCGTTAAGCGCAGCGGCCGTCGTACGTCGGCAAGAACCGACGACCACAGCACGCGCGGCAACAGCAGCGCTCCAACACGCGGCCCCGAAGCTCATGGTTCGGGGCCGCGTTCCGTTTACCGGGAATCCGCCTACCCGCTCATCCGCTGACGCGGCCTTCGGCCGTTTCCGGCGAGCCGTCTTTTCCTCACGACACAAAGTCACAATCGCCCGAAAACCCTTGCCTAAAATGGTCTGCACGCCTGCTCCTTTGCCCGCCATAAGGCGCCAGGCGTTCACATCCACATTTCGGGAGACGATGATGGAAGTCCAACCCTACGTTTTTTTCAACGGACGCTGCGAAGAAGCGCTCGATTATTATCGCCAGCACCTCGGTGCCGAGGTCACGTTCATGATGCGCTTCAAGGACGCCCCGCCCGACTCGCAGAACCAGCCGAGTGCCGGCCTCGAAGACAAGATCATGCATGCGAACGTTCAGATGGGTTCGACACAGTGGATGGCGTCCGACGGCAATTGCGACCAGGACGCGAAGCCCATGAGCGGCTTCAGCTTGTCGCTGACGGCGGACGACGCGGCATCGGCGCAAAAATACTTCAACGCGCTCGCCGACGGCGGCCAGATCGTGATGCCATGGGGCGAGACCTTCTGGAGCAAAGGCTTCGGCATGACGGTGGACCGCTTCGGCCTGATGTGGATGGTGACGCTGCCGCAAGAGTGATCGTCGGTCACGGCGATGCCGTTTGGTCGCGCGATGGCGATGACATGGTGTAGTCGCGCGCTGCCGCGACGACCGTCGCTGGCGCTGCTTACTACCGCTATCGCGGCGGCAACGCGAGAGCCAGCGTCACCGCCGCGGCCCGAGCCCTTGCCAGGAACCATGAGCGGACTTCACCGGCATCTTCTCTAACTAAGCCTTCTGCAGAACTCGCGAACGCCGCTCGATGTTCCAGTTCACCTCTGTCTCAAGTAACGCTGCGCGCAGGCGGTCCACCTGCTCTGCGAGCCGCTGCCCGAGCCAATAAGGCCCTTGCAGGTCGGGCGGGAGTTTAGACGCAGCGTTGCCCGCGGTTCGCACGAGCGGCGACGCGGCCGGATCGCCGGCCGCCGGATTGCCGGCCACCGGAATCCCAAATTGCGTCGCGCGGCCAAAGCGCAGGCCGCGCGCAATCGCCAGCAGCATGGCGCGCACCGCCCGCACCTCCGCGCCACACTGTTCGGCATATGCGGTGCGCGCGGCGGCGCCGGCCTGCATCAATGGACCGGTGGCAAGCAGTTCGAGCGAACTCAGCACCGAGCGATGCAGCCGCTGAATCTCCTCGAGCTTCGCCTGCGGCACGTCGATCTCCTTTGCCACCGAAGGCATCAGCGAACGCAATTGCACGAGCCGCCGGTTAATCTCGAGAAACCGCTTCACCTGCTCTTCCTCGCCAATCGTCTCGCCCTCCAGCAAACGCGTATAGATTTGCGCGCACTCGCGCAAATTCGCCGCAATACCGTAGCGCCACGAATATGTGGCGTGCAGCGGCAGCGCAAATGAAAAAGCCAGCGCGATCACAATGCCGATCAGCACGTTCAGCGTGCGCCACAGTCCGACGTCGATCAGATTGTCGCCATGTCCCGCGACGATGCACATCGTGATGGCCGTCAACAGCCCGATATAGCCGGACGAGCCGATCGCGAACCACGCGCAGATCGCGGCCAAGATCGACATCAACACATAGGTGAGCGGCAGCGAGCCAAGCAGATTCTGCTGCACGATCAGTAGCAGCCCGATCGACGCCCCGAGCAAGGTGCCCGCGGCCCGCTCCGCCGCTTTCTTGCGGATATTGCCGTGGTGTTGCAAACCGCCGATTACCACGAGCAGCGTCACCGACGACCAGATGCCGTGCGGAATGTCGATACCGGTTGTCGCGAGAATCGAGAACAGCATTGCCAGTCCTACGCGCAGGCTGTGCAGGACCTTCGCATGTCGATAGCGGTAATACGGCGACGTGATCGCGCGAACCATCCGGCTTACCGCCGAACGGCGTGGAATCACGGTGCGGGAATCGGCAGGAGCCATGGCGGAGTGAGCGACGCTTGTGAGAGACGGTCTCGCTATCGTGCCCTGGAGTGCGCCGCAAACACAAACGCCCGCAGACTTTCGTCTGCGGGCGCTGCGTTTGAGTTGCATCGTTTCGCTTGCCGGCCGGCATGCCCGGCCGCCAACAAGCTTGCGACGCTTAGCTTTCGACCACGTCCAGATAGTCTTCCGGACGCGTGCGGTCTTCGGCGCGCTGCATGCCGAACGCGCGCACCAGCAGGCTCACCACCACCGCCACTACCAGGTTCACGATCAGCGACCAGACAGCCGCGTAGCCCGGAATCCCCATGCCGAACAGGTGGATCGTAAAGATCGAACCGGCGAGCTTCAGCGAAACGGCCATCCACGTACCGGTCGCGATGCCGACTGCCCAGCCGAGCAGCAAACCGCGATAGTCGAGCACTCGCGTGTACAGGCCGAGCACGATCGCGGGCAGCGTCTGGATGATCCAGATGCCGCCGAGCAATTGCAACTGGATCGCATACGTGAGCGGCAGGCCCAGAATGAACGCCACTGCGCCGACCTTGACGATCAGCGACACCAGCTTCGCGACGTTGGTCTCCTGTTCGTGCGTCATGTTGCGATTCACGAACTCCTTGTGGATGTTGCGCGTGTACAGGTTCGCGGCCGCAATCGACATGATCGCCGCCGGCACCAGCGCGCCGATGCCGATCGCAGCGAACGCCACGCCGACGAACCACGACGGGAAGAAGTGCAGGAACAGAGCCGGCACTGCGAAGTTCGGACCGAACGCCTTGAAGTACGGCGCGAATTCCGGCATGTCCTTCACGCCCGAAGCAAGCGCCATGAATCCGAGCAGCGCGAGCAGACCGAGCACCAGCGAGTAAGCCGGCAGCATCGCCATATTGCGGCGGATCGTATTACCCGATTTCGACGACAACACCGCCGTGATCGAGTGCGGGTACAGGAACAGCGCGAGGGCCGAACCCACCGCGAGCGTCGCATACGCGCTATAGCCGTTCAGGCTCGACACGTCCGGTGCCTTAAGCAGCAACTTGGCCGGCGGCACCGTTGCGAAGATGTGGCCGAAGCCGCCCAGTTGCGGCGGAATCACGATGATCGCAGCGAAGATCGTAATGTAGATCAGAACGTCTTTGACCACGGCGATCATGGCCGGCGCGCGCAAGCCCGACGTGTACGTGTACGCGGCCAGGATCGCAAACGCGATGATGAGCGGCAGATCGCCGACGAAGCCCTTCGTGTCGAAGCCGAGCGCGCCGATCACTACTTCGATCCCGACCAGTTGCAACGCGATATACGGCATGGTCGCGACGATACCCGTCACCGCGATTGCGAGAGCGAGCATACGGCTGCCGTAGCGTGCCGATACGAAGTCCGCCGATGTCACGTAGCCCTGACGTTTCGCGATACTCCACAATTTCGGGAAGACGACGAACGCGAACGGGTAGATCAGAATGGTGTACGGCAGCGCGAAGAAACCGGTTGCGCCCGCACCGAATACCAGCGCCGGTACAGCGATGAAGGTGTACGCGGTGTAAAGGTCGCCGCCCAGCAGAAACCAGGTGACGATGGTGCCGAAGCGCCGGCCGCCGAGACCCCACTCTTCCAGATGCGCAAGATCTCCGCGCCGCCAGTGCGCCGCGATAAAACCGAGAATCGTGACGCCGATAAAAAATAGAACGAAGACGAAAGTCGCGATGGCGTTCATTATTGTGCGTCCCCCTGAGGACGGCCCGACGAGCGCGCCTTGGTCTTCATATAGACGAGCGCCGTAATGACTGCGCTGATCAGCACCCAGAGGAGCTGATACCAGTAGAAAAACGGAAAGTCGAACAATACCGGTTCGACCTTGTTGTACGACGGCACCCAGACCATGGCGATCCAAGGCAACAGCAACAGCCAGAGCCAGTGCTTGCTGGCTTTATTCGCGTCGGCGTCGTGAGCCATGACGTCTCCTCTTCCCTATTATTGAAATGTTGGCCCGTGTTCGACGGGTGCTGGACCGCCACGCACAAAACCGCCTCGCGGCAGCAAGCCCGCGGAGGATCGCCCCGCGTGGAACACGAGTGCCCCGAAAGCCTCGAAAGAGTATAGGAGCCGCGAACGTGCGGTCAAGCAGGGAGGACCCGAGGCATTGACACTGCTGTCAGAGCCGGCAGGACGGTGTTTCAGCGGATGTCGGGCGAGACAAGCGACTCGAGCAGGACCCACGCGCAGCGCGAGTCTCGCGGCCTCGGCGCGTTCGCGTGCGGAGGAGAAAACAGCGGATTTTCGGCGCAATGCCGGATAGATAGCAGATCTGAATTCCGTCGCGCGGATGCGACGCTTGTCAGGGTGAGGCCGGTCCGTTATGGCCCGGCCCCTTACGGCTCTATGCGGTCAGATGACGAACGACCCGCCCGTCTGTCCGGTCGACTCCTGCAGACCCTTGATCCATTTGCGTGCGGGCAAGCCGAGTTCCGCTTCGATCAGCTTCGCGCGTGTTTGCAGCGCCGTGAACGGCACGTCGAGCGCGGGGCCGGAAAACGCAATCGCGATGCGGTTGCCGTCGTGCACTTCCGGCAGCGCGACGACGCGACCGTCGAACGCTTCTTTCAGACGCTTCATGTTGCGCACGAAGCTCGGGTGATCGCCGAACAGATTCACCGTTGCGACACCCGCATCGGTCAGACACGCGCGAGCCGCACGGTAGAAGCCGACGCTGTCGAGCACCGGGCCGCGCGCCGTTGCATCGTAAATGTCGATTTGCAATGCGCCGATCGTGCCGTGGTTCGCGCGGTCGTTGACGAAGTCCCACGCGTCCGTCTCATGCACGGTGAGGCGTGCGTCGTCCGGCGGCAACTCGAACATCGCGCGAGCGGCAATGACCACTGCCGGGTTCACTTCGACCGCCTCGACCTTGGCGCGCTTCAGGAAGCGATGTGCGAACTTGGTGAGCGCAGCCGCACCGAGGCCGAGCTGGACAATGCGCCTGGGCGTTTCGATGAACAGCAGCCACGCCATCATTTGCTGAGCGTATTCGAGTTCAATATGGTCCGGCTTGCGCAGACGCATCGCGCCTTGCACCCATTCCGTGCCGAAATGCAGATAACGCACGCCGCCTTCTTCCGAAAACGTGACCGGCGCAAAACGCGGCTTGCGCGGCGTTTCGATTTGCGGCGCGTCGTGCAGATCGTCGTCGTGCGACGACTTTTTCTTGTTGCGCACCACCTCGCGCTTGCCCGCACCGTCGGCATTGCGGTTGCGGAATGCACGCGCTTCAGCCGAAGCGCGCTTGATGAGTTTCGTCATGTCAGGATGTCGCGCCACAGGCGCAATTTTTGATCGAACGAGAGCATAGCATTGGCCGGACTGGACGAAGGCAATACGAGGGTCGTGTAGCCCGCCTCGCCGATCACCGGCGCGAAGCGGCCCGCCGTCTTGCCGTTGAAGCAGACCTTGCGCAGCTTCGGCGCGTGTTCGCGCAGCGATGCAAAGTCGTTCGGCTGCGCGTTGCGAATGGCCGCATCGAGACTACCTTCGCGATGGCACGCGGCGAGCACGTCCCACACGCCGATCCCGTGAGAAAGCACACGCCGCAGCCGCTCTTCGTAGGCGAGTTCCGCGAGCGGGTCGTCCAGCACGGCGCCAAGCAGACGCCAGAACTGGTTGCGCGGATGCGCGTAGTACTGGGTCGCGGCGAGCGACGCCTCGCCGGGAAAGCTGCCGAGAATCAGCGTATGTGTGTCGGCGGCGACAACCGGAGGAAAGCCGATCAGCATTATCGGCTCCGTTCGCTGGCGGCACGCGTCGCGGGATGCGCGCGCGATGCGGTGTGCTCGATCGGCCGGCCATGTTCGCGCAGGCGCGGGTGACCTGCGGGCGTGGAGTCGACGGACAGAGCGATTGAGCGGCGAGCGCCGCCTGCATTCGCTAACGACGCGAGATGCGTCCACAGGGCCGGCAAGAAACATTCGGTGACCATCAGCGGCTCGCCATGCCGCTCGAACACCGAGCGGCGCGCCGACAGTGCCTGCGGCGGCATCCCGCCCACTTCACGCGCCGCCAGCCGGTACAGCGGATGCCGCGCGGTCACGCGGCGGCTGACCAGCGCCGATCGCGCGACGCTGCTATCGCTATACAGCAGCTCGGCAAGCGGCCGCGTGCGCAAGCGTCGCGTGGCTTGCCATACGCCGCCGCTCGCGGCCAGGGGCGCAACACTGTGCGCGGCGACGAAGGGCACAGCATCGACCGACAAGACGACCTCGCGCACCCACACCGGCGCGCGGGCGGGCAGACCCAACGCGGCATGCTCGTCGGCCCAGGCCAACGCCACACCTTCACGCGTGACACGCACCGCGACTGCGCCGAGCGCGCGCAGATGCGCGGTCAGCGAACCGCCACGGGTCAACCAGTCTTTCTGCGCGGCGCCGAGGCCAGGCAAGGGAGCGACGCGCCAGTGCGCGTCGGCGGCATCGAAACGGATAGGCATGGGTTCGGATTATAACGGCGCGACTGTCGGACGATTGCCCGGCCCGCACGCGTATTTTCCGGCGATCCGACTCAGCCGCCGCATCGGTATCGAAACGCTCAATCAAGTCGCCGATTTCGGAAAGGTCCGATGTTCCAAGGCCGCGACCCACGATAAAACCTCCGTGCTTCACGAACCGGCGATTCGCCCGCTGTCGACGGGCGCGCCATCCGATGTGCAAACGAACGAGAGAACAAACATGAAGAAAATTCTGAGCATGAGCGCCTGCGCAATGTCGGTGCTGCTGGTGGCTGGCTGCGCCGCGCCGTTGAACCGCGATACTGAGACGTCGTTGAACAAGGCCGTGGGCATCGAGGTTGCACCGGTCGCGGATGGCGTCGCCGTGAAGCTGCCCGAGAAAGCGCTGTTCGATTTCAACAAATCGGAAGTGCGCGGCGATGCGAGCGCGGTGGTAGACCGTTCCGCGGTGCTGCTCAAGCGCAGCAAGAAGCCGATCATCGTCGAAGGCTACACGGACAATATCGGCACGCTCGACTACAACCAGCAACTCTCGGAAGCGCGTGCGACCGCCGTGGGTTACGCGCTCGTGGCGCGCGGCGTGACGATGGAGCGCATCCGCACCAAGGGCAACGCGTACAACAATCCGGTTGCAAGCAACGACACGCCCGAAGCACGCGCGCTCAATCGCCGCACTGAGATCGTCGTGCGCGGCGAAACCATGGATACGTTAATGGGCAAGAAGTAGGCACCAGCCGCTTCAGGCGGACTACGCTAGTCACATCCAGGGCCGGCTGCGTCGCGCGCGCCCGGCTCACCTGCGGACTCAGCTACCGATTCACCTGCCGACGTACTCCTGCAGCGCCTGCGCGACGTCAGCGAGCACCGCTCCCCATTGATTCAACTCACGCTGCCTGAAAAGACGCATTGACGGATACCACGGACTATCTGCGCGTTCCGCCATCCAGCGCCAGTCCGTGAAGGTAGGCACCAGCACCCACACCGGCGTGCCGCAGGCGCCGGCAAGATGCGCGACCGCGGTGTCTACGGTAACGACCAGATCGAGCGACTGAATGATCGCCAGCGTATCCAGGAAGTCGTGAATCTGCGGTCCGAGGAGGTGTATGTCGATCCCCTTCGACAAAGCCGCCGCGTCATGCTGCGCCTCTCCTTTTTGCAACGAGAACCAACGCACGCCCGGCTGCTCCAGAAACGGCCGCCATTGCTGAAGCTCAATGGACCGATAGCGGTCGAGCGCATACGCGGGATTGCCCGCCCAAACGATACCGACGCGCTTTGTGAACGATCCTTGCGCCTTGACAGGACCGAGTGCGTCCAGACGGTCACGCCAGCGCTGCACGGCTGCGGGCTTTGCCTGCAGGTAAGCCGTGGCAAGCGGCAACATCGGCAATTCGAGTTTCATATGCGCAGGCATGCTCAACATGCGGCACCAGTAGTCGTACGGGCCGGGCGGCGCCGTGGTCCAGGCCGCATGCACGCCCGCCGCATGGCGCGCCACATCGCCAAGCGGCCCTTCGACCCAGACGTCCACCTGCGCGCCACGCCGATGAAGCCAGTCGGCCATACGCAGAAACTGGATCTGATCGCCAAGACCCTGTTCGCCGATCAGCAGGAAACGGCGGCCGAGCACGCGCTCGCCTTGCCACTCCGGGAAATCCGGGCGAACCAGATCGTGATTTTCCGGTAGCGCGTCATGCCACCGGTACTGCTTCCAGCCTCGTTCGAAATCGCCCGCGCGAAGCTGTGATGCCGCCAGATTGAACTGCATCGACGGGTTCTGCGGCATGAGCCGGGCGGCCTCCGCGTTATGCATCTGCATTTGCTCGAAGTTGCCGAGCATATTGAGCGCGAACGACGCGTTGTGATGCAGCCAGGCGTTGTTCGGTTCAACGCTGATTCCCTGCCTCGCGACGCTGACCGCGTCGGCGAAACGATGCACGCTGTTCAGAGCGAATGCGAGTTGTTGCAGAGCTGCGGCGTTGGAGCTGCAGCGTACGCGCAGGGCTGGCAACAGATCGCCGATCTCGGCATCGCGCTGCGCCTTGGACAACGCCGCGATCAACATGAACGCATCTGCAATGTTCGCGGAGTCGAGCGCCCATGCTCGCGACCAATAGTTCGCTGCATCGGCGTGCTGCTCCTGTTCCGTGCAGATCTGCGCCAGCGCGCGAACTGCATGGTGCAAAGTGGGCTCGAAGCGGATCGCGGTTTGATAGTGTTGGCGCGCCTCGGCGAATCGCGCGGAGAGCTTCAGGCAATCAGCAAGATTCCGATGAATGCTCGCACTGCCACCACTTAACTTCAGCGCGCGATGGTAGAACGCCTCGGCCGCGATCCGATTTCCGCCCAGCACGGCAAGCAACCCGCGATGCTCCCAGATGTCTGCACGATCGGGCGCGAGGTTTAGCGCGCGATCCAGCTGCTCAGAGGCACGCTCGAGCGCGCCCTCGCGAAAATATGCAAGCCCGAGTTCATGCAGAGCGTCTGCCTCTGCGTTTAAGTCGGCTGGCGGGGCTTCGCTGCTTAATAAACCCGAATCGCGCGTGTCAGTTGCCATCAGCCGATTACTGCCGGATGCGCTGCGTGGCTCGATTCCACGCTGCTCGCGCCGTCCGCCATCAGCGCTTGCAGGCGTGCCTTCACTCGCTCGATGACGGGGGCCCAGTGCCCCGGCTGCGGCTGCCTGAAAAGCTCCACCGAGTCGTACCAGGGTTGCGCCTCCTCGTTGCCCCACGCCCAGTGCGACACGTGGTCGAGCATCGCGAACACCGGACGCCCTACCGCGCCGCCAAGATGCAACGGTGCACTGTCGATCGTGACTAGCGCGTCGAGCGCACCGAGATGGGCGGCAACGTCGTCGAAGCCGGCATGGTATTGCGCCGTCATGTCGTACACGCGATAACCCTGCGCGGTCAGCACCGCGACATCGGCCGCACGTCCTGGCGTAAGCGAATAGAAGATGACATCGGCAAGCGACAGCAACGGTTCAAGCGTTGCCCGCGCAATCGAACGCTTTTCGTCGCGACGATGCGTAGGGCTTCCCGCCCACACGAGCCCGACATGCAGTCTCGCCTGCGGTGCCTGTCTGCGTAGCTGCTCACGCCACGCGCTCACCTTGTCCGGATCTGCGTGAAGATACGGATCGCCTCGGACCTGCTCCGGCTGCAGGTCCAGCACAAGCGGCAAACTCATGATGGGCAGGCTGTAATCCGGCGCGCCGAGCGGGCCGTCTTCGATCGACACGCAGTCCGGGTAAAAACGCGTGAGCAGCGCGTGCAACGACTTGCGCACGCAGAGCACGAGCCTGCCGCCTTCCCGACGCACGCGGGCGGCAAGTTGCGGGACATAGCGCACCATGTGAATGTCGTCGCCGTTGCCCAGTTCGCTGTGCACGACAAGCGTCTTACCGGTGAGCGCCTCCCCTTGCCAGCGCGGACACAGCCGAGCCATAACCGAAACGATATTGTTCGGCTCGCGGTCGTCGCGTGCGAGGCGTGCCTCGAAACGCTTCCAGCCGCTTGCCCATGCGCCGTGCCGCAGATCCAGGTCGGCAAGATCGACTGCCGGCGTCACCGCGTGCGGATTGACCGCCAGTGCTTCGCGCAGCATCGCGGCACTGTCCTCGTAGCGTGCCTGTTCGCATAGATAGAAGCCAATCGCGGCGAGCACGTCGGCATTGCCTGGCGACGCAGCATTCGCGGCGCGCATGGTCGCCTCGGCCGCCGCGGCGTCGTTGCACTGCCATTGCGCGTGACTGAGCTGCCACGCCATCTCCGCGTCTGCGGGATTGCGCGCCAGCGCCTCGCGGCACACGTGCTCGACCGCAGTCCAGTCGCGCACCTCGCGCAATGCCAGCACGAACTGCAACGGTAACGCCGGATCGACGGCCGGATCGAGCGCATATGCGCTCGCTAGCGCGGCACGCCGCTCCTCGCGCACGCCGGGACCGCCGGCCCCGCTCGCCGCACCCGCCGGACCCAGCGCACCGAGCGAAATAGCCAGCCACCACGGCGCGCGCGCGTCGTGCGGCGCTCGCTGCCGATAGGCTCGTAACATATGCGCCGCCGCCGAATGCGCGCCACACCCGTTGATGAGCCAGACGATCCATTCGAGCGTGGTGGCAAGCGGCTGCGCGGCGACCGCGATCTCGCTGTGATGCCGCGCGACCTCGGCGCGGGCGAGCGCGTCGGCGAACAGCGCAAGGCGAGCATGGCGCGCGCCGCCGGCTTCAGCTTGTGCGTGCGATGCGCTGTGATACGCCTCTTCGAAACGCCCCGCGCTCGCGTGCAGATCGGCATGCAACTGCCATGTCACGCCAGCGGCGGCCAGTTCGGCCGCACGCAGCACTGCCGCGTGGTGGCCCTCCTCGCGCAAAACCGACCACAGAAGATGAACCGTCTCGAGAGGCGTTGTGACATTGATCAGTGCCGCCGGAGCGGCCAAAGCGGAATCGGACATGAAAACTCAGAAAGTGCCGCAACGCGCAGGCGCTTCAATCGCAAAAGAGATTCCACGCGCACGGCTTGTACAGAAAGTGGCTCGAAGAACGTGCCCGATCTTCGAGCCGCCCAGTTTCGAAGCGCGACAGTCAAGATAATGCCGTGCCCTGCGTCTCATAAACTAATCTCAATTTATGGTCGTTGATTAGTTTTAGTTAGTTAACCATAATTAATTTTGCACGACGTCGAAATAGACCCAAAGCGTCGCGCAAATCTATAACTAGCAGCAGGGAGTCAGCTTGAATACTACAAACGTAAAGGAAACTTCTGACCGTATCGCGCATCTTGCGTCGGTCGTATTGGCTCGTCAGGGCGCTACCCATATCGAGAAAGAGCTAGCCGGCTCCGCGCTCGCGCAACACCACACGGCTAAACAGACCAGCGCGGCAATCGGCAGCCTCGCGGCGCAGGTGCTCGGCGATCATCATTCCAGTTTCGAGGCGAAGGAGTTGGCCGGGAGCGTGCTTGCACAAGTGCGTCACCTGCACGGGCTAACCTTCGCCCATTAATGCACGCGCAGTGACCGATCCGGATCTATCTTGGTCGGTCCATAACATCACAAAGCGCTCGGCAAAAAAAATGCGCTGCCAAAGCAGCGCATTTTTCTTTCACTTCGTTGAACGTCGGTTCGACGCTACGCGATCGAGCTCAATTCGCGCGTGCAAGCAACAACGCGTTCGTACGCTTCACGAAGCTCGCCGGATCTTCAAGCGCGCCGCCCTCGGCCAGCAACGCCTGGTCGAACAGCAGGTGGCACCAGTCGTCGAAGTTCGCGCTATCGGCATGCAAGCCCTTGACCAGTGCGTGCTCCGGATTCACTTCCAGAATCGGATGGAACGAAGGCGCCTGCTGCCCTGCGGCCTTCAGCATGCGCTGCAGGTAACCGCTCATCTCGCCGTCGTCGGCAACGAGGCACGAGGGCGAATCGGTCAGGCGGAACGTGAGGCGCACGTCTTTTGCCTTGTCCTTCAACGCTTCCTTCATCTTGTCGACGAGCGGCTTGAGCTCCTCACTCACCTTTTCCTGCGCCTCTTTTTCCTCGTCGTTCAGCGCGCCCAGATCCAGATCGCCGCGCGCCACGCTTTGCAGCGGCTTGCCGTCGAATTCGTTCAGGAACGACAGCATCCACTCGTCCACGCGGTCGGTCAGCAGCAGCACTTCCACACCCTTCTTGCGGAACACTTCGAGATGCGGGCTGTGCGTCGCGGCCTGCCAGGTGTCGGCGGTCACGTAGTAAATCTTGCTTTGCTCCGGCTTCATGCGCGCGACGTAATCGGCGAGCGACACGTTCTGCTCCGGTGTTTCCGTATGCGTGGACGCAAAGCGCACGAGCCTGGCAATGCGCTCGCGATTCGCAAAATCTTCGCCGATGCCTTCCTTCAGCACCTGGCCGAACTCTTTCCAGAAGCCGGCGTACTTCTCCTTGTCGGCGTCGTTATCCGAGTTGGCCAGATCTTCCAGCATCGACAGCGCGCGCTTGGTCACGCCCTCGCGGATCGCCTTGACGTCGCGGCTTTCCTGCAGGATCTCACGCGAGACGTTAAGCGGCAGATCGCTCGAATCAACCACACCCTTGACGAAGCGCAGGTACGCGGGCAGCAGTTGCTCGGCGTCGTCCATGATGAACACGCGCTTCACGTACAGCTTCAGCCCGCCGCGATGATCGCGGTTCCACAGATCGAACGGCGCGTGGCTCGGCACGTACAGCAACTGCGTGTATTCGCTTCGGCCTTCGACGCGGTTATGCGTCCACGTGAGCGGATCCTGATGATCGTGCGACAGATGTTGATAAAACTGCTTGTACTGCTCTTCGGTGATGTCGTTCTTCGCACGGGTCCACAGCGCGCTGGCCTGATTGACGGTCTCGTCCTCGTCTTTCGTGACCATCGCGCTATTTTCCGCGTCCCACTCTTCCTTCTTCATCAGAATGGGCAGCGCCACGTGATCGGAATACCGCTGAATGATCGACTTGAGCCGATGCGACGACAGGAGTTCGTCTTCATCCGCACGCAGATGCAGCGTGATGGTCGTGCCGCGCGCGGCGCGCTCGATCTGCTCGACGGCGAAATCGCCCTCGCCGGCGCTTTCCCAGCGCACGCCTTCCGACGCCGGCAATCCGGCGCGGCGCGTCTCGACCGTGATCTTGTCCGCGACGATGAAGCCCGAGTAGAAGCCCACGCCGAACTGCCCGATCAGCGCAGCGTCTTTCTGCTGATCGCCCGACAGCTTGCCGAAGAATTCCTTGGTGCCCGAGCGCGCGATCGTGCCGAGGTTGGCGATTGCTTCGTCACGGCTCATGCCGATGCCGTTATCGTCGATCGTGATGGTGCGCGCGTCCTTGTCATACGACACGCGAATGCGCAGATTCGGGTCGTTCTCGTACAACCCGCTGTTTTCAATCGCTTCGAAACGCAGCTTGTCGGCCGCGTCGGACGCATTGGAAATCAGCTCGCGCAAAAAGATTTCCTTGTTGCTGTACAGCGAATGGATCATCAGTTGCAGAAGTTGTTTTACTTCTGCCTGAAAGCTCATGGTTTCTTGTGCCATGGTCGGACTTCCTCTCTGTTGCGAATCGGTTTTTGCGAATCGGGTATTGCGGATGCGCTTCGGGTCAGGCGTGGCACGGGGCCGGATTGCCGACGTGCGGTGCCGTGCCGCCGGATCGTTCGCCTAAATAAGGGCGATGCGGCGCCGTTTCAAGAGGCCCGGCGCGCAACGCCATCCAGGTAACGGCAGAGGAACGTCGCCAGTTCTGGATCGCCGCAATTGGCGACGTTGAAGCGCATCCACGTGGTGGGCGACTGCTGCGGCGAAAAAAGGCTGCCGGGCGTCAGCAGAAAACCGGCTTCGTGGCCGGCGGCCGCGAGGCCGTCGGCGTCGACTCCGGTGTCGGCCCACACGAACATACCGGCCGTGGGTGTCAGGAACAGCTTCAGGCCGGTCTTTTCCAGCATCCGTACGGATTTTTCGCGCACGCCGTCGAGCCGCGCACGCAACCGCTCGACGTGGCGTCGGTAATGACCCTCGGTGAGGATTTTGTACAGCACCCGCTCGTTCAATTCCGGGCTCGTCATGCCGACCAGCATTTTCTGGTCGCTGACCGCCTTCGCGACTTCCGGCGCGCACGCGATGAAACCCACGCGCAGATTCGGCGCGAGCGTCTTCGAAAAACTGCCCAGATAGATCACGCGCTTGAGCTGATCGAGGCTTGCGAGCCGCGTGCCGGCATAGCTCGGCGGGCAGAGATCGCCGTAAATGTCGTCTTCGACCACGATGAAGTCGTACGCCTCGGCAAGCCTCAAGATGCGGAACGCCTGCGCCGCCGTCAGCGAAGTGCCGGTCGGATTCTGCAGCACCGAATTGATCACCAGCATCTTGGGCCGCCACGTCTGCACCAGCGATTCGAGCGCGTCCAGATCCGGGCCGTCCGGCGTATAGGGCATGCCGACAAGCCGTGCGCCTTGCGATGCAAAGCGCCCGAACATCTGGAACCACGCAGGATCGCCGACGATCACCGAATCGCCCGCCTTGACATAAATGCGCGAAATCAGGTCGATCGCCTGCGTGATGCCCGACACCATCACGATCTGCTCGGGCGACGCGCCGATCTCCAGTTCCTCGAGCCGCGTCTGCAATTGCTGGCGCAGCGGCAGAAAACCGAGCGGCGTGCCGATCCCCAGCATCTGCGCGCCGCTTTGCCGACCCAGCGTGCGCAGCGCGTTGGTGATCAACTCGCCGTCGAGCCAGCGCGCCGGCAGATAGCCGAGACCCGGACTGCGCTCCGGGCGCGCGCCCGTATGCAGCATGTTGCGCAGCAGCCAGACCACGTCGATGGTCGCCGGCGCGGGCGCCTGCGTGACCGGACGAATTTCCGGAACCGCCGCGCCCGCCAGACGCTCGCGCACGAAGAAACCCGAGCCGCGCCGCGACTCCAGGTAACCCTGTGCGACTAGCCGCTCGTACGCCTCGACCACCGTGAAACGCGACACGCCTTTGTCCAGCGCCAGCTTGCGGATGGACGGCATACGCATGCCGGGGCGAAACACGCGCTCTTCGATGCGGCGGCGGGCCCATTGCACGAGTTGCTCGACCAGCGTCAGCGACGCCGTGTCGTGCGGGGCGGGAATTTGTGTAAGCGGGACGGACATAGACGCACTCCAACTGTACCGAACAGTATCAAATCGATTGTACCGTTACTGTGCAGGTCGTCGCCGCTACATTTGAGACAGAAGAAGCGCCCCGGCCGGATTGGCGGCGTCTTCGAAGTACCGAGCCAGGCGGCGATCCCGCCGAGTAGGCTGTCGGATGCGCGAACGCCGTTTTGCAGCGGCGAGCGAACCGATAGGGCAAGCCGGCAAGCTAACCGGCAAGCGGCCCCCAGACAGCCTCACGCCCAGTCGCCGGCAACCAGTCGCAAAGACCTCGCACCGCACGCTGATCGCACGTCGATGGCCCGTTAAGGGCACGTTAAGCGCAGGTTCGCGGATCGTCGCCGCTCCGCGAACGGTTATGCTTACGTGCCCGGGCCCCCGCATACGCTGCGCGTGGCGCGGGTCCGGCCTGATGTGAAACCCGTTTTCCCGATCCGCAATGACCGCACATTTGCTTCGTCTCGATCATCTCGTTGTTTCCGCCCGCACGCTCGACGAGGGTACACAGTACGTCGCCGACGTTCTCGGCGTGGCACCGGCCGGGGGCGGCGCGCATCCGTTGATGCGGACCCACAACCGCCTGCTGAACCTGTGGGGCGGCGCGTATCTGGAAGTGATCGCAATCGATCCGCATGCCGACGCCGCGCAGGAATCGGCCGCCGCCGCGCCACGCCCGCGCCTTTTTGCGCTCGACGACCCCGCCACGCACGCGCGCCTCGAGAATGGGCCGTACCTGTCGCATTGGGTCGTCCGCGTTGACCGCCCGAAGCATCTGCCGACGTGGCAGGCCCAGTACCCGCAGCGCATCCCGCCAATCGTGCCTCTCACGCGTGGCGAGTTCAGCTGGGGGTTGTCCATTGCGGACGACGGCGCGTTTCCCTCCTGGCAAGGCGCCGGCGACGGCGTGCTGCCCTCGCTCATCCAGTGGGACACGGCGCGGCATCCGTCGGAGTCATTGCCCGAAACCGGCATCGCGCTAAAAGCGCTGAACGGCCAGCATCCGCAAGCCGAGACGGTGGCCGCGCAATTACAGTGGCTAGGCGCCGCGCATCTGATAAAGCTGCATCCGACGGACGACGCAGCGGCTCCGGCCGCGCTCACCGCCGAGTTCGAAACCCCCAACGGTCTACGGACCCTTAAATAGCCAGCGCGCGCGGGTCGCCGACTCGCGCGATAATCGAAGTTTTGACAGGTTCCAGACATACCAGCAGAGGAGACCATGGACCAAAGCGACTTGAAAGCCCCCACGTGGCAATTGTCCGAACGCGCACGCAAGCTCACCAGCTCGGCGATCCGCGAGATCCTGAAGGTCACGGAGCGGCCCGAAGTCATTTCGTTCGCCGGCGGCCTGCCCTCGCCGGCCACCTTCCCGGCCGAACGCATGCGCGAAGCGTCCGACCGCATTTTGCGCGACTCGCCCGCCGCCGCGCTCCAGTACAGCGCAACGGAAGGCTATGCGCCGCTGCGCGAGTGGGTCGCGAAGCGCTACTCGGTGAACGGCGCGCAGATTCGCCCGAGTCAGGTACTCATCACCACCGGCTCGCAGCAGGCGCTCGATCTGCTCGGCAAGGTGCTGGTCTGTCCGCAAAGCCCCGTACTCGTCGAAACGCCGACCTACCTCGGCGCGCTGCAATCGTTCTCCATGTACGAACCGCGCTACATCCAGGTGCCGACTGACGAACAAGGGCTGATTCCCGAAGGACTCACGCCCGAACTCACCGCCGGCGCCCGCCTGTTGTACGCACAACCGAATTTCCAGAATCCGACTGGCCGTCGCCTGCCGGTCGAGCGGCGCCGCGCGCTCGCCGAGTTCGCGAAGACCGCGCCGTTCCCGGTGATCGAAGACGATCCCTACGGCGCGCTGGATTATGCGGGCGAACCGCTGCCGACCATGCTGTCGATGGCGCCCGACCATATCGTCCACCTGGGTTCTTTCTCCAAGGTGCTCGCGCCGGGTCTGCGCGTCGGCTACATCATCGCGCCCGAAGAGTTGATCTTCAAACTCGTGCAGGCCAAGCAGGCCACCGACCTGCATACGCCGAGCTTTACCCAGCGCATCGTCCATGAAGTGATCAAGGACGGTTTTCTCGACACGCATGTGCCGACCATTCGCGAGCTTTACCGCGACCAGTGCGCGGCAATGCTCGCCGCGCTCGAACGTTACATGCCCGAAGGCGTGCAGTGGAACCGTCCGGAAGGCGGCATGTTCATCTGGGTGAGCCTGCATGCGCAAATCGACAGCATGAAGCTGCTCGAGGAAGCGGTCGCACAGAATGTCGCGTTCGTGCCGGGCGGTCCGTTCTTCGCCAACGAAGCGCAGCACAACACATTGCGCCTGTCGTTCGTCACGGTGCCGCCGGCGAAGATCGACGAAGGCGTGTCGCGTCTCGCGACGCTGGTCCGCGCCAGGCTCTGAAACTAGCCGGCCCGTTCGCCGCAACCACCTCTCATTACCGACCGAGGACACAACATGGCTCAAACCAATGTTTATGACAAGCTGAAGGAACTGGGCATCGAATTGCCGAACGCAGGCGCGCCGGCGGCCGCCTATGTGATGAGCGCGCAAAGCGGCAATACGGTGTACCTGTCCGGCCACATCGCGAAGAAGGACGGCAAGGTGTGGGCGGGCAAGCTCGGCGCAGAACTCAGCACCGAAGACGGCAAGGCCGCGGCGCGATCCATCGCCATCGACCTGCTTGCCACACTGCACGCGCATGTGGGCGACCTCAACCGCGTCACGCGCATCGTCAAGTTGATGAGTCTCGTCAATTCCACGCACGAGTTCACCGAGCAGCACCTCGTCACGAACGGTGCGTCCGAACTCGTCGCCGACGTGTTCGGCGAGCGCGGCAAGCACGCACGCTCGGCATTCGGCGTCGCGCAGATTCCGCTCGGCGCATGCGTCGAAATTGAAATGATCGCGGAAGTCGAGTAACGCATCGCGATCTAAGGCCGGCCCGTCCGGCCTGTCGCATTCAACGCGTCGCGAGGTGTCGATCACCCGCGGCGCGTTTTGCATTTGTGGCGAGGTAGCCCGTTCCCGCAGCAGCAGATAGAATCCGCGAACCCTATCAACCGCAGGAATCGCCGGACCGCCCCCGATGCCCGCTAACACAGTTCGTTTCAAACAGGTCGACGTGTTCACGTCGGTGCCGTTCAAAGGCAATCCGCTTGCTGTCATATTCGACGCAGAGACGCTCGGCGCCGATCAGATGCAGGCGATCGCGCACTGGACCAATCTGTCCGAAACAACCTTCCTGTTGAAGCCGACGGACCCGGCTGCCGACTACCGCGTGCGCATTTTCACGACTCATGGCGAATTGCCCTTTGCCGGTCATCCGACGCTCGGCACCGCGCATGCGCTGCTTGAAAGCGGCTACCAGCCGAAGCAGCCGGGCAAGCTCGTTCAGCAGTGCGGCGTGGGCCTCGTGGAATTGCAGTCCGTTCGTGAGGACTCCGGCGACATGCATGGCGCGTGGGCATTCGCCGCACCGCCCGCACGAATTGCGCCGTTGTCGGAACAACAATACGCCGCACTTTCTACGGCTTTGCGTAGCGACGCGATAGACTTCGGCGCCACGCCGAGCGCCGTCGACAATGGCGCGCCGTGGCTCGTCGTGCGCGTGAAATCGGCGCGCGATTGTCTCGCGCTGGAACCCGACGCCGCGGCGCTCGCGCGCATCGTGCAATCGGTCGGCACGCACGGTCTCGCCGTTTATGGTCCGCACGAGGCCGGCGGCCCTGCCACATTCGAAGTGCGCTGCCTGATGACGGGCGGCGCCTTCGGCGTCGGCGAAGACCCTGTTACCGGCAGCGCCAATGCGGCGCTCGCGGGTTTGCTCAGTGCGCAGCATCTACGGCCGGGCTCGAGCTACACCGCGCGCCAAGGCACCGCGCTCGGACGCGCCGGCCAGGTCTTCGTGCGCTACGACGACACGAACAGCAAGACGTGGATCGGCGGCTCGTCGGTGACCGTCGTCGACGGTACGTTCCGGATGCCGTGACCGGCCCATCGTTTGCTTACATCTCATCCCATTGAATGGAGCAATCGCAAGGCTGCTGCAAGGTAGTGAAGAAGCAGGCGCGCGCAACTTGTTTCATTCGCCACGCGTAACCACGTTTAGCCACAAAAAGCCGCTCGTTGTGTTGAGCCGATGCAATTTGCATAAAGACCGCCCGAAAAGACCACGTACGTGACAGCCGCCATGCCGGAACGCCGAACCTCGATGCAGCATCCGAAGACCAGTTCCACCGCCATTCGATCCCGCTCATGCTCCGAGTCGCGGACCGGCGGACTATGGAGCACGCCACGGAGCCTGGCGGAAAACCGCAGCCCGGGCGGACCGCGAAATAGCCTCGAGACAGCCGCGGACTGCGCCAGCGTATACCCGATGCCGGGACCCTTCCTTAATCCAGTGGCATTAAGTAATATCGAAACGTACCCGACAAAGTGCGAACGATCAGGCGCCAGGTCACGCCCCTTCTTGCGCAGTAGTTCCGGCAACTTGGTCACCATGCAGCCATCCATGAAAACAGCGCCGACGACCCTCGCGCGTTCGCAACCGGCCCCCAGTCGGGTACGGGCCGCCTGATGAGCAAAACCCGCTTCTCCGATCAGCGCGAAGCCAAAAGCCGCCGCGATCCCGCTGCGTCCAGACGGCGTGCGCTGTTCGCGATTCCCGCGCTCGGCGTACTGGTGCTGGTGCTTCTTTGGACCGTGATCTTCGCGCGTCTTTCGGTCGAAAAAGAAGCCACTTATCGCGAGGCCATGGCGTCTGCCGCGATTCTCTCGGCAGCGCTCGAACAGCATACGATCAAGGCGATTCACCAGGTCGATCAGATCACGCGGTTCGTCAAATACGAGTTCGAGAAGACACCGGGACGTTTCGATCTTGCCAGCACAGTCGAGAAAGGCGTCGTGCAAAGCGAGACGCTCGTTCAGGTATCGTTGATCGATGAACGCGGGCAGTTGATCGCCAATACGGCCGAGCTGAATCCCAGGCGTATCGATCTGTCGGACCGCGAACACTTCAAAGTCCACGAACACGAAAACGACGACCAGTTGTATATCAGCAAGCCGGTGCTCGGCCGCGTGTCGGGCCACTGGACCTTGCAGATGACGCGGCGCCTGAATCATCCGGACGGCACGTTTGCGGGTGTCGTCGTGGTATCCGAAGACCCGAGCTATTTCACCAGCGACTTCTACAACAACGCGGCGATCGGCCGCGAAGGCGTGATCGCGGTCATCTCGGACAACGGCAGGGTGCTCGCGCGCCGCACCGGCAGCGCCGTGAATGCGAACGGCTCGTTCTCGGCGAGCGGCTCGTATCCGACGTCCGAACACGTCTCGGGCACCTATGTCGATTCGATCGACAACGTCACGCGCATCGTGTCGTACCGGCATATCGACGGTTATCCGCTCGGCGTGCTGGTCGGTCTGTCGCAAGCCGAGGAATTCGCCGACTACAACCATACGCGCAACGTCTATCTGCTGATGGCGGGGTTCATCTCGCTCGCCATGCTGAGCTTCTTCGCCGTGGCAACCGGCCTGATCGGCAAGCTGCTCGGCCGGGAGCGCGAGATGACGCATCTGGTCGAATACGACCTGCTCACCGGCTTGCGCAATCGCTATGCAACCTTGCGGACGCTGCGCCACGAAGTCGCGCAACCGGCCAACCTGGGCCGCCTCGCGATTCTGTTTATCGACCTCGATAACTTCAAGACGGTCAACGACACCCTCGGTCACAACGCCGGCGACATCGTGCTGCAAATGACGGCCTCGCGGCTCTCCACCGCAGTCGCGGACGACGGCACGTTGAGCCGCATCGGCGGCGACGAGTTCGTCGTCGTTATCAAGGGCGAGGACGTCGAGAAGCGCGCGGTCGCGCTCGCCGAAGCGGCGGCCGAAGCCTTCGCGAAACCGTTCGAGGTGCGCGGCAGCTCGTTCGTGCTGCATGCGAGCATCGGCATCGCGCTTTATTCGGTCGCCAACGAAAGCGAGATCGACCTGCTGAAAAAAGCCGACCTCGCGATGTACAGCGCGAAAGATGCGGGCAAGAACTGCTACCAGTTCTATTCGCCGCAGCTGTCGCATCGCGCCGACCATCTGATGAAGTGGGAACAGCAGTTGCGCGTCGCGCTTGCCGAAGGGCAACTGTTTCTCGCCTACCAGCCGAAGATCGATCTCACGCGCCGCTGCATCACCGGCTTCGAGGCGCTGGTACGCTGGAACCATCCGCAGCACGGTCTGATTCCGGCCAACGAATTCATTCCGGTCGCGGAGTCCACCGGCCTCATCGTGCCGATCGGCGACTTCGTGATCGAGACCGCGTGCCGGCAACTGGCTGTGTGGCAGCAGCAAGGCTACGACACGCTGTCGCTCGCCGTGAATATTTCCGCCGTGCAGTTCTGGCGCGGCGATCTGTACGAAACGGTGTCGCACGCGATCGAGGAAAGCGGTATTTCGGCACGCCGCCTGGAACTCGAAATCACGGAAACGGCGATGATGGAATATCCGGAACTCGTCTCCGAAAAAATCTTTGCGCTGAAGCGCCTCGGTGTGCGAATTGCACTCGACGACTTCGGCACTGGCTATTCGTCGCTGTCGTATCTGAATCGTTTTTCCGTGGATACGCTGAAGGTCGACCGGTCGTTCGTTCAGGCCATTCCGGGAGATCGCAGCGTTTGCGTGATGGTCACCGCGATCGTCAATCTGGCGCGCTCGCTCGGGCTGACGGTGGTTGTCGAAGGAACGGAAACGGAAGAGCAGATTGCGTGGCTCGCCGCGCTCGGTCATATCGAGGCGCAAGGTTTTCTGTTTTCGCGCCCGGTTCCTGTCGACGCAATTCCGGCGCTGCTCGAACGGTTCGGCGTGTGCGGCATGACGGGCCGGCATCCCGTTCAGGAAACGAATACGAGCGCCAGCACCAGCACGAACGGCTAGGCAGACAGGCCGAAGGCGTCGCTTGCAAGGCTTTGAATTTCGATGCTGCAATCGAGAAGCCGGCCCATACCGCAGTCACGCAAAACCGGCTACATTCTCGCTGTATTGCAATCTCGCGCGGTGCCGCCGGACCGGTCGGCCTTGCGCAACACCCACACGATTCACAGGACGGACGCCCGCTCAGCGGGCGCCGTGGCGCCATGCAGACCATAACAAGCCACAATGCGGCAAGACGAGGGGAACGGGAACCGCTATGGACGCTGTTTCGGGTCGTGTTCGGCCTGTCGGCATTGTCATGGGGCGGCCTCGCGCTGATGGCTCAACTCGAGAATCACTACGTCGAACGTGAAGGACGGCTCTCGCGGATCGCGTTCTCCGACCTGATCGCGCTTGCGTGGATGGTGCCGGGGCCGGTGGGCTGCAACGTCGCCGTGCAACTCGGACACGCGCTGCGCGGACGCGCCGGCGCTTGGGTCGCGGGCATTGCCAGCGTGCTGCCCTTTTTCATGCTGATGACGCTCTTCGCGATCTTCTATCGCACGCCGATCGTGCGCGCCGCCGCGTCGCAGACCCTGCTCAATCACTTCAGCGTGGTACTCGCCACATTGATCGGCATCACCTGGTACAAGCAGACACGTGCGCTCGTGCGCGGCAAGCTCGAATGGACCGCGGCGGTCGTCGGCTGTATCGCGCTTTTCTATGCGCACAGCCCTGCCGCTTATGTGCTGATGCTAAGCGCGGCGTTCGGTGCGGGCTGGGTGGTCAGCCCCGTGCGCGACACGCGCTTTGCCGTGTCGTTCGCGCGCGTCGACTGGCAGATCCTCACAATACTGTGCGTGTTCGTGCTGCTGTTCGCGCTACCTCTGCCGCATCGCTACGATCTCGCGCTGCTATGGCCGCGGCTCGCGGGCGCGGGCATGACGCTGTTCGGCGGCGGCTTCTCCGCGTTGCCGGTGCTCAAGACATTGTTTGTCACACCGTCGATCGGCATATCGGACAACGACTTCACGCTTGCGTTTTCGCTGTCGCCGCTATCGCCGGGACCGCTTCTGAATGTCGTGCCGTTCTTCGGCTATCTCGTGGACGGGTGGGCTGGCGCGTTGATCGCCACGCTCGCGTTGTTCGTGCCGTCCGGATGCCTCGTGGTGCTGGCGCAGCAGCACCTGCATCAATTGAAGATGAACCAGCAATTCGAGCACGGCATGCGGATTCTGCGCGCGGTCACCACGGCCTTCCTTGCAGTGGCCGTGCTGCGAATCGCCGGACGCGTGCCGTTGCAACCGGTCTATCTGATTACCGCGCTATTCTCGGCGATGTGTTTCGCGAAGCTGAAGATGCCCGTGTACGTGGTGTACGGCACCGTTGCGGTCGTATGTGGACTGTGGCTCGCTTACGGCGCATTGCTTTAGCCACGCGCTCAGAGGTTGTACGCCGCCTTGCAGCGCGACCCCGTGCATCGACCGTGCATCGACCGTTCAGCGAGCCGGCAAGCGTCTCTCAAAACCCGCGCGACAGCACGGCGAATCCGACGGTCACCACGCCAAGCACGATATTGATCAGCACCAGACGCCGGATCGTGCCGACTGCCTGTGCGCCATCAGGCCACTTCTGCGCCTGCACCGCGCGGCGAATGCGCGGAAACACCGCAAAGCGGATATGTCCAAAGATCAGCATCATGACGATGCCAAGGCCGGCCATTGCATGCAACGGCCACGTGGCGTGGCCACCGCCGAATTGCATTAGCAGGAAGCCGCCCGTCAGCAGAATGACCAGCACCGAAGCAGCAACCCAATTGAAGAAGCGACCAAACACCGACTCCCACAACGGCAAACGCAATTGCGGCGAAAGATCGGCAATCGCCGGGCGCAAGCAGAAATGCGCGAAGACCATCCCGCCGATCCATATCGCGACTGCGAGCAGGTGTAGAAACAGCGCGAGTTCGATAGCCTTGTTCATGTTGTATTCCTCTCCGACGACGCCACACCGCTTATGACGAATGATATGAGCAGCGGCTATTGAGCGCGTTCGACCGCACGCCATGCGTGCAGTTCCAGCAAGCCCAAGGCTTTCTCGTCGTTTTTCTTGTTGTTATTGCAGCGCGCCTGTATCTAGACGGAATACCGCACTTCGACACCGTAACGCCGCCCCCGAATTTTCTCCAACGTGCCCCGCAGTTACGGCGTGGTAACGGCGTGGTTACCGCGAGCCACTGCAGCACACTTCACTGCGCACGGCCAGCGCCTCGCATGCTAGCAGACGCCGACCGTATTGGAACGTCAATCTTCGTCAAGCGGCCAGCACGGGGCGCATACCTTCGAGCTTTAGCTTGGTTTCAGGCGGGCGCCCTTTACGCGCCCGCTTGCCGACATGCGACGCCAAAGCGGCGCCGCTCAGCTTTTCTTCGTCCAGACGTCCGCCGCGACGCGCGCCGATCAGCATGACCCCCGCCGCGTTGATCGCGAGCGCCTGAACCAGCGTTTCCTTGTCGTCGAGCGCCATTAGTGTGACGCCGCGACCGCCGCCAGAGAGCGTCTTCATTTCGTCGAGACCGAATACCAGCAGGCGCCCGCTCGACGACAGACACGCGACCTGCGTCGCGTCCGGCAGCATCGGCATGGGCGCGAGCGGCACAGCGCCGGCGTCGATCGTCATGAACGACTTGCCTGCCTTCAGGCGGCTCACCATGTCGCCGACCTTCGCGATGAAGCCAAAGCCGTTGCTCGACGCGAGCAACAATGCCTGGTCAGCCGAAGCCGCGTAGTAATGCATCAGGTGGCTGCCCGATTCGAGTTCGATCAGCGACGTCACCGGCACGCCGTCGCCTCGGCCGCCCGGCAGCGACGCCACCGCGACCGAATAGACGCGGCCGTTGCTGCCCCACGCGACGAGCGTATCGGGCGTGCGGCACTGGAACGCGGCGTAAAGACCATCGCCGGCCTTGAATGTGAAGCCAGCCGTGTCCAGCCCGTGCCCCTTCAGCGCACGCACCCAGCCCTTTTGCGAGACCACGACCGTGACAGGTTCATCGACCACGCGCGCTTCGTACGTCGCGCGCTTTTCCTGCTGGATCAGCGTGCGGCGCTCGTCGCCGTACTGCTTCGCGTCGCCTTCGATTTCCTTGATGAGCAGGCGCTTCATCGCCGATTCGCTGCCGAGGAGCTCTTCGAGCTTCGCTTTCTCGTCGCGCAGTTCGGCAAGCTCTTTCTCGATCTTGATTTTCTCAAGACGAGCCAACTGACGCAGCCGGATTTCCAGGATGTCCTCGGCCTGGCGATCGGACAGGCCGAACGCGGCCATCAACGCGACCTTCGGTTCGTCGGACTCGCGAATGATGCGGATGACTTCGTCGATATTCAAAAAGACGATCATCCGGCCTTCGAGGATGTGAATCCGGTCGTCCACCTTCGTCAAACGGTGACGCGTGCGGCGCGTGACCGTCGCGAAGCGGAACGCGATCCACTCGTGCAGGATTTCGCTCAAGCCCTTCTGACGCGGCCGGCCGTCGCCGCCGACCATCACGAGATTCAGCGACGCATTCGATTCGAGACTCGTATGCGCGAGCAGCGTGGTGACGAACTCCGTCTGATCGATGCGGCTCGACTTCGGCTCGAACACGAGACGCACGGGCGCGTCCTTACCGGACTCGTCGCGCACCGCGTCGAGCAAGGCCAGCATGGTCTGCTTGCCTTGCAACTGTTCAGGCGTTAGCGCCTTTTTGCCAAGCTTGATCTTCGGATTGGTCTGCTCCTCGATTTCTTCGAGCACCTTCTGCGCGGCCGTGTTCGGCGGCAATTCGGTGATGACCAGTTGCCACTGGCCGCGCGCGAGGTCTTCGATCTTCCAGCGTGCTCGGACCTTCAGGCTGCCACGGCCGGTTTCGTAGGCCGCCGAAATTTCCGCCTCGCTCGAAATGATCTGGCCGCCGCCGGGGAAATCCGGACCCGGAATGTGCTGCATCAATTCGGCATGCGCAATCTTCGGGTTGCGGATCATCGCGACTGCGGCGCTCGCAACTTCTCGCAGGTTGTGCGACGGGATTTCGGTGGCGAGGCCCACGGCGATGCCCGAGGCGCCGTTGAGCAGGACGAACGGCAGACGCGCGGGCAAGAGCCTCGGCTCGTCGAACTCACCGTCGTAGTTCTTCATGAAGTCGACCGTGCCCTGATCGATTTCGTCGAGCAGCAGCTTGGCGATCGGCGTCAGACGCGCCTCGGTGTAACGCATCGCCGCTGCGCCGTCACCGTCGCGAGAGCCAAAGTTGCCCTGGCCGTCGATCAGCGGGTAGCGCATCGAAAAGTCTTGCGCGAGACGCACCAGCGCGTCATAGGCCGACTGGTCGCCGTGCGGATGATATTTACCCAGCACGTCGCCGACCACGCGCGCCGACTTGACCGGCTTCGCGTTGTCGGACAGGCCCATGTCGTTCATTGCGAACAGGATGCGGCGTTGCACCGGCTTCTGGCCGTCGCACACATCCGGCAGCGCGCGGCCCTTGACCACGCTGACCGCGTAGTCGAGGTACGCACGTTCCGCGTAATTGCCGAGCGTCAGAAAATCGCCTTCCGGCGGCGGTGGCTCGGTGAACAGGTCGAGAGTGTTATCGTCGTCCATCTAGATTCCGTATCGTGTTTGGCGTGAAGTTTCGTGCTTCCGTGTGACATGCGAGCGCTGTAAAACCGCTCAGATATCCGCTTCCACTTCATTGCCCTTTTCTTCCAGCCAGCTGCGCCGCGATGCCGCTTCGCCCTTGCCCATCAGCATGGTCATGCGCGCGACCGTGGCGTCGTAGTCGAGCTCGCCGAGCGCGACCGGCGTGAGTCGCCGTGTGTCCGGGTTCATCGTCGTATCCCACAGTTGCTCAGCGCTCATTTCACCGAGGCCTTTGAAGCGGCTGATCGACCATTGCGTGTCGCGCACGCCGTCTTTACGCAGCTTGTCGAGAATCGCTTCGAGTTCGCCTTCGTCGAGCGCATAGAGCTTTTGCGCCGGTTTTTTGCCGCGCGCGGGCGCGTCCACTCGAAAAAGCGGCGGGCGCGCGACGCACACATGACCGCGTTCGATCAACTGCGGGAAATGCTTGAAGAACAGCGTGAGCAGCAACACCTGAATGTGCGAGCCGTCCACGTCCGCGTCCGACAGAATGCAGATCTTTCCGTAGCGCAGGTTCGACAGATCGACCTTGTCGTCCGGACCATGCGGATCGACACCGATCGCCACCGAAATGTCGTGCACTTCGTTATTCGCAAAGAGACGGTCGCGCTCGGTTTCCCACGTGTTCAGCACCTTGCCGCGCAGCGGCAGGATTGCCTGATATTCTTTGTCGCGGCCCATTTTCGCGGAGCCGCCGGCCGAATCGCCCTCGACGAGGAACAACTCATTGCGGCCGATTTCCGTCGACTCGCAGTCGGTCAGCTTGCCTGGCAGCACAGCCACGCCGGAGCTCTTGCGCTTCTCGACCTTCTGACCTGCGCGCGTGCGCGCCTGCGCCTGCTTGATGACGAGGTCCGCAAGCTTCTTGCCGTGCTCCACATGCTGGTTCAGCCACAATTCGAGCGCCGGGCGCGCAAACGACGACACGAGCTTCACCGCGTCGCGGCTATTCAGACGCTCCTTGATCTGCCCTTGGAATTGCGGATCGAGCACCTTTGCCGACAGCACGAACGACACGCGCGCAAACACGTCTTCAGCGAGAAGCTTCACGCCCTTCGGCTGAAGGTTGTGCAATTCGACAAAGCTCTTCACCGCCTGATACAAGCCGTCGCGCAAGCCCGATTCGTGCGTGCCGCCGGCGGGCGTCGGAATCAGGTTGACGTACGACTCGCGCGTGAGCGACCCTTCCTCGCTCCACGCGACGACCCACGCGGCACCCTCGCCTTCGGCGAACGTGTCTTCACTTGATCGCGAGTTTTCGGCGTAACGCTCGCCTTCGAACAGCGGTATTAGCAGGTCACTGCCGTTCATGCCTTCGAGCAGATAGCCGCGCAAACCGTCTTCATATTTCCAGCTTTGCTGTTCGCCGGTTTTCTCGTTGATAAGCGTGACTTCGACGCCCGGCAACAACACTGCCTTCGAGCGCAGCAGCCGTTGCAATTCGCCGAGCGGCAGATTGGGCGAGTCGAAGTACTTCGGGTCTGCCCACGCGGTAACGCGCGTGCCCGACTTCTTTTCGCCCTTCGCTGCGGCGCGCACTTCGAGCGGCTTCGCCACGTCGCCGTGCGCAAAGCTCAGCGCGGCAACCTTGCCGTCGCGCCACACGGTGACGTCGAGGCGAGTGGACAGCGCGTTGGTGACCGACACGCCGACGCCGTGCAAGCCGCCCGAGAACGTGTAGGCGCCGCCGGCGGCTTTATCGAACTTGCCGCCCGCGTGCAGCCGGGTGAACACGATTTCCACGACCGGCACGCCTTCTTCCGGATGCAGGCCGAACGGAATGCCGCGGCCGTCGTCTTCGACTGACACCGAATGGTCCGCGTGCAGCGTGACCGTGATTTGCCGGCCGTGGCCGCCAAGGGCTTCGTCCGACGCGTTGTCTATAACTTCCTGAATGATGTGCAGCGGATTCTCGGTGCGGGTGTACATGCCGGGCCGTTGCTTGACCGGCTCGAGACCCTTCAACACCTTGATCGACGCTTCGCTATACGCGGCGTTTGGCTTTTTCGTAGACATGGTTGACTCGGGTGCGTCGGTTCATCGTTGTCCACAGGTCCTGTGGACAGGTCCGTGGACAATGCGTTGAGTTTTCAAAAAAAGCGAAACGAAACAACGTGGTTAGGTGGGGTGCCCGCAGCGCGGGCAAACTGTTTTGCCGCATGGCTTCCGCGCACGAAACCACGTGACGGCCACGTGGTTTCGTGCGCGGGCTCTTATCGACACGCCAGATAACGGCCCGACGCACGGCACTATCGCCGCGCATCGTTGCCGCCGGTGCGAACGCCGGGGAAGCCTGTTCGCGGGGTATTTTACTGATTTCAAACCTGGCGGCAATTCACGGCTCGAGCGATCGGCCTTCCGGACAAGGCGTGGCCCATGCAAAAGCAAATGCGCCGACGACACGACACGTCAGCGCTCACCGCTTTATTTGCGGCGCTTTTCCAGTTCGTCCCAGCGCTCCAGCGCGAGCAGCAGCTCTTCGTCGATCGCGGCGTAGCGTTCGGAAAGGCGCTTGCCCTCCTGCGCGTCTGTCGCGAAGATCGAGCCGTCTTCAAGCTGAGCACCGATGGTTTTCTGCTCCGCTTCGAGAGCGGCGATTTTCTCCGGCAACGCCTCCAGTTCGCGCTGTTCCTTGAACGACAACTTGGCCGCGCGTTGGGTGTTGCGGCCAGCGGGACCGTCCTTGGAAGCTGCGCTGTCTTTCGCGCTGTCTTTGGCCGCTTCCTTGCTCGCCTCTTTCTGCGCTTCCTGCGCCATCTGCTGCGAGCGCTGGCTCTGGATCTGCCAGTCCGTGAAGCCGCCCACGTATTCGCGCCACTTGCCCCCGCCTTCCGACGCGATCACCGACGTCGCGACGTTATCGAGAAACGCACGGTCGTGGCTGACGAGCAGCACCGTGCCGTTGTAGTCGGTGAGCAGCTCTTCCAGCAGTTCGAGCGTGGGAATGTCGAGGTCGTTGGTGGGTTCGTCGAGCACCAGCACGTTGGCCGGCCGCGCGAAAAGACGTGCTAGCAGCAGACGGTTACGCTCGCCGCCCGACAACGACTTGACCGGCGAACGGGCACGCTCCGGTGCGAACAGGAAGTCGCCCAGGTAGCTCATGACGTGCTTTTTCTGGCCGTTGACTTCCACCCACTCGCTGCCCGGGCTGATGGTATCGGCAAGACTTTTGTCCAGGTCCAGCTGCGCGCGCATCTGGTCGAAATAAGCCACTTGCAGATTGGTGCCGACGCGCACCGCGCCTTCGTCCGGCTGCAATTCGCCGAGGATGATCTTCAGCAGCGTGGTTTTGCCCGCGCCGTTCGGACCGACGAAGCCGATCTTGTCGCCGCGCATGACGGTCGCCGTGAAACTGTCGATCACAGTGCGCGAGCCGTAGCGCTTCGTGACGTCCGTCAGTTCGGCGACAATCTTGCCCGACTTCTCGCCCTGGCCCACGTCGAGCTTGACGTTGCCTTGCACGTTGCGGCGTTCGGCGCGCTGGTTGCGCATTTCGACGAGCCGTGCGATCCGGCCGACGCTGCGCGTGCGGCGCGCCTCGACACCCTTGCGAATCCACACCTCTTCCTGCGCGAGGAGCTTGTCGGCCTTCTCGTTTTCAACGCGTTCGATTTCCAGCTGCTGCGCCTTGCGCGTCTGATAAGCGGAGAAATTGCCCGGATACGAGAGCAGACGCCCGCGATCCAGTTCGACGATGCGCGTGGCGACGCGGTCGAGAAACGCCCGGTCGTGCGTGATGAAGAGCAGCGCCGCCCGCTGCGAGACGAGCAGATCTTCGAGCCAGCGGATGCCGTCGAAGTCCAGGTGGTTGGTCGGCTCGTCGAGTAGCAGTACGTCAGGCTGCACGACGAGCGCACGGGCGAGCGCCACGCGCTTTTGCATGCCGCCCGACAGCGAACCGACGCGCGCCTCGCCATTCAGGCCGATCTGCTGCAGCGTGGTGGCAACGCGCGTGCTCCAGTTCCAGGCATCCGCCGCGTCCAGCGACGATTGCAGCGTGTTCATGCGCGCCATCAGCGCGTCGTGCTGTGCGCCTTCCGGTTCATCCGCAAGCTGGTTGGCGACCGCGTCGTATTCGTCGAGCAGCGCGCGGGCGTGCGTGAGGCCGGCGGCGACAGCGTCGAACACCGTGTCGTCCGTATCGAACTCCGGCTCCTGAGGCACGTACACCGTGGTCAGATTCTGTTGGCGCGTGACGAGACCGTCGTCGGGCTTAGCGAGTTCCGCGACGATTTTCAGCAGCGACGACTTGCCCGCGCCATTGCGGCCGATCAGTCCGACGCGCTCGCCCGATTCGAGAGAGAAGTCCGCGTGATCGAGCAACGCGACGTGACCGAATGCCAGTTGGGCTCCGGTAATGGTGTAAAGCGACATGGAGAATTGGAGAAGACAGCGATGAGTCGGAACTGCTCATTGTACCGGGCGCGCGGGCTAGTGCCTGTAAGCCCGAAGACATAGGACGAATCACCGGGCCGCGCGTGCCCGCCCTTGCACCCTCGCAGGGGCACACCCATCACTTCACATGCACCGTGATCGTCTTGCTGAGTTCGGGGCCATACGACCGATGCGCACCGTCGCCGAATTGCAGCGTCAGCGTGTGATCGCCCGGCGGCAGTGTCAGATCCGTTTCGGTCTGCCCTTTGCCGAAGTGCAGCGATTTGTCGTTGGCGGGAATCACCTCGCCTTTGGGAAGCGGCTTGCCGTCCACCAGCAGATGATGATGGCCCGTGCCGTCCGTCATTGTGCCGGCCGGCACGACCTTCATGCCCTCGACGCGGAACACCACGTGGACCGGATTGCTGACGCTCGCGCCGTCCGTCGGCTGCACGAACGACACGCTTGCAGCCTGCGCTGTACCCGATGCCGCCAGCAAAGCGGCCGCTGCCATGCCGCTCAACCATCTGCTTCTGAACATGGTTTCTCTCCTGGTTGGAAACATAAACCGCGTGGAAACGCCGAGCCGCTGCCAGTCCGAGGATACACGCTATACATGACACGCCCTCGCGTCAGCCCAGCGCGGAACGTCGGTCAATCGGGGTATCGGACGAATTCCGGTAATATTGCGGGTCGCCGCCATGCCCAAAAAAGGGGCAGACTGGGCGGATCATTGCATTGAAGAAGGATGAGTGCGTCGTGAGCGAAGTAACGGAAGTGACAGAATATAAGAGCTGGGTGTGTCTGATTTGCGGCTGGATCTACAACGAGGAAGAAGGTCTGCCCGAAGAAGGCATCGCCGCGGGCACCCGCTTCGCCGCGATCCCGGACGACTGGCGCTGCCCGCTGTGCGACGTCGGCAAAGCGGAATTCGCGGTGGTCGAGTTTTGAGGCTGACCGGCTTGGCGGTATCGAGCCAGCCTTGACCGGCCGGACGTTGAGATAAGGCTTCGGTAGTTCGCGCGGCCCAGCAGGTCTTGCCTGCTGGGCCGCTTGTTTTTTGGGGCGGGCTCGGAGAGCGAGCCGGGCCTGATACTCTTCTTCGCCGGTGCGCTCGTCAGGCGAAACGTCGGCGATAGTGACGCGTCGACGGGCTCCGATCGTGTATTGGCGGGCTTTGAAGGCGGCGTTCGTTTCCAACGTTTTTGCTATACTCTTGCCCTCGCTTGCATAGCTGGACATGTGAGCGGCTGCCGCCGAATGTGGGCGCAGCGAGCACAGATCAGGGGCCCGGTCCGCCCCGTAAAGTTATCCGCTCCCTGTAGTTCAATGGATAGAACAAGTGCCTCCTAAGCGCTAGATGCAGGTTCGATTCCTGCCAGGGGGACCAACCCGCCTCACAGCCTCACACGGCGTTTCACATCTCTCACGCCGCCCGACGCAACGCCTCAGTTGCGCACAGGCTCTGCCGTCGCACGAGTCCGCCTGACCAGGCGCTTGCCCATTCTGTTCATCGGTCCTTCCAGCCATTGGTACGAAGCGAGCCCGATGGCGACCGACGCCAGCACCACGACTACACAGACCAGATCGCCAGGCATACGATGCTGCCGGTCGAATATCTGCAGCAGCTTGACGCAGACCGGCACCGAAAAAACGTGCGTCAGATACAGCGAATAAGAAGAGTCGCCAACGAGTTCCAGCAACGCGTTCCAGCGCACCATGTTCTCCACCGACAACCCGGCCACGACTACGGCGAACGCAGGCAACCCAAAGACCAGAAAGCGGTTCGTTTCAGTAAGGGCCGGCGCGAACACTTTGCCGGCGGCCAAGATCGACACGACGATCGCTGCCGCCACTGCTATCGGCACCGCGCGTTCCGTCGCATAAACCCAGCCGACGAGAGTGCCAAATACAAACTCCATCACGATCGGATTTGTATAAAACGAAAATACGACTCCGCCCGCATGAACGAAATGCAGCGCGGACATGACCGCCAGGAATGCCGCGACAGCCAGCAGCCGATAACGCGTTAAACACATCGCAGCGGCGGACACGCCGTAAAACCACATCTCGTAGTTGAGCGTCCACCCGACGCCGACTACCGGCGCCGTCACGTGGATCCAGTTCAGCCAGGGAAAGAACAGATAGGAGGCCACCGCGTGCCCGACATTCAGCGACGCATTTCCGAATGCGCCCGGCACGGCGAGAACCAAGACAATGAAAAGCGACGTGAGCGCCCAGTAAAGAGGAACAACCCGGGTAATGCGGGCAACGATAAATGCCTTTGCGGAAGCCACGCCGGGCGGCTTGTCATGCGTAACCAGCACCATGACAAAGCCGGAAATGACGAAAAAGACATCGACGCCGATTTCACCGAAACGCGAAATCTGGTGGAAGAAATGCGTCGCCCAGCCGTATCTGGCGACGTTCCCTTCTGCATGAAATGCGACCACGCCCAACGCGGCCAACGCTCGCAATGTTTGAATCGACCTCAACTGCCGTATGCCGCCCATACGGTCTGCCATACGTTCCGCTATGCGTTATCAAAACGACGCGCGGTCCGGCGCGGACCGCCGTCGTACCAACGAACGCCTACACCCGCTTCGGACTATCCAGTCCCCGAACGACAGCCGGACGCGCGACGAACGCGGCCAGGACGCGCCTCACATTCGGAAAATCCTCTATGCCGACGAGCTCGCCCGCTTCGTAGAAACCGATCAGATTGCGCACCCACGGGAACGTCGCGATGTCCGCGATCGAATACTGATCGCCGAGAATCCACTCGCGCCCTTCGAGACGCTGCTCCAGCACGCCGAGCAGCCTTTTCGATTCGGCGACGTAGCGATCGCGCGGACGCTTGTCTTCGTATTCCTTGCCTGCGAATTTATGAAAGAAGCCGAGCTGGCCGAACATCGGGCCGATGCCGCCCATCTGAAACATGACCCACTGGATCGCCTCGTAGCGGCCGGCGGCGTCCTTTGGAATCAGCTGGCCGGTTTTGTCCGCGAGATAAATCAGGATCGCGCCGGATTCGAAGAGCGGCAACGGTTTGCCGTCAGGTCCATTGGGATCGATGATGGCGGGGATCTTGTTGTTGGGATTGAGCGACATGAACTCCGGCGTCATCTGATCGTTCGTGTCGAAGCGCACCAGATGCGGCTCGTAAGGCAAGCCGGTTTCTTCAAGCATGATCGACACTTTGACGCCGTTCGGCGTAGGCAGCGAATACAGCTGAAGGCGGTCCGGATGCTCAGCAGGCCATTTCTTCGTGATCGGGAAAGCGGACAGATCTGTCATGTGATGGTGTAAACCCTGTGCGGAATGGCGGGAAATGGCATTGGGCGGCAAAGACCGACGGGGTGTCCGGCCTCGGCTGGGCCAATGCGGAGCGCCAAATATAAACCGAGTCGGCGCAACGGGTGCGGGACGCCGGCATGTCCGCGATTCAGGTTGCGCTCACCACAAGTCCTTCGTCGCGCCGCCCGCGCTCAGGTCATAGCCCTCGCGCCACAGCGCGGCACCCACCGTCAACAGCAATGCCCTGCGTTCGACGTCGAGTTGCTCCCACATCGACGCGAGCCAGGCTGCAAAGCTTGCGCACGTCTCGTCCAGATCGGCGGGCGCTTTGCCTTCCAGGTACTGCCGTTCAAACATCGAAAGCACTTTTTCCGGTGTCATTGTCGCGGCCTCCATGTTGGATGCAGCCAGTCTAAAGGCCCGGCAGCCCGCAGCGCACGTTCGGCGCGCCAAAGCCGGGTTACTCCCAGGCCCGGCCGACGATGCAGCCGAAACCGGACAAGCCGACGAGAACCGGACGCGCCTCCCGCCAGAGACTTGAAATGGCACCGCCAATGAGAAAAAGGCGCCGAAGCGCCTTTTCCCTACGACTGCATCAAGCCAGATTACGGGGTGTTGCGCTTGGCTTGGTCCTTCGCGTCTTCCTTTGCGTCGCCGTAGCTCTTCTGCACCTTGCCCGCGCCCTGCTGGAGATCGCCCTTCAGTTCCTTGGCGGGATTATCCGTCGCCTTACCCACGGCTTCGTTGATTTTTCCCTTAACCTGTTCGCCCACACCTTTTACCTGGTCCTTGTTCATGTTCGGCTCCACTTATTTGAATGCCGACGCGAAATTGCGCCAGTAACCTGATCGAGCAACGGCCATGCCTGAGGCCCGTCGCTGAACGCGTCGGCAAAACCGGTACCGCGCGGCGGGCTGTATCGAGCCCCCCGGAAATATTTTCATCAAAAGGCTAAAGTTTCCCTCCAGCCTGCCGTAATAGGTGCCATGGAGGAGCCATGGACCGCAAACCCATCACCCTGTCGGCATCATCGAAAGCCGGTTTGATCGACGGCGACATTACCCATATCGCTCGCGCGATGCGGTTGTCGCTGGAAGGCGACCTGGCTGGCCCTATTCTGCCCCCGATCTACTGGCGCGAGCGTCTTTACAAGTTGCTCGACACGGGCAGCCTGACGCACCCGCAGCTGTGCGCGGTGGACAGTCTTCTGTTGCAGCTCGACCGGTTCGAGGCTGAGCCGCCTCTGGCATGGGACGAACTCGCGCCCGGCACCGCTGCACTACTTCCACCTCCGCACGAAACCGGCGCCGGACATCTCGCCTAGCGCGGCGGTCGCCCGCTCTTGTTGCTTCCCAGTTCCGTTGGTGCGGAGCGAAGCGGAGAGCAGGCGCGACGTATTGGTCTCGATAAAAAAAGGCCGCGAACTATGCCGCGGCCTTAACACGTCGCAACGCAGGGACCTCGCGTCACGCTGCAAGGGTACACATCCAACTGTGACAAGCGCATTTTCGCCGCAGCGTGGAATATCGCGCCCCAAAATTCCTGGACAGGCGGTAATCGAACGGTCAAAATGTCCGCCAAAATTCCCAGCGAGAACAAGCGACATGACAATGGCCACCAGGCACGACCTGCTCCTACAAGCGTTGCAGGTCTACAGTCAGGCTGAAATCGCGGCGCGCTGCGGAAAAGACGTCAGAACCATTCGACGCTGGAAAACGGACCAAAGTTGTCCCCGCATCGCCGAAGCGGCATTGCGTGAGATGCTGCACACGAGCGCGCGAAATTCGCATCCGGAAAGCCGCGCGGATTTCCAGTTCATTGATCTTTTTGCGGGAATCGGCGGAATTCGGCGCGGCTTCGAGGCGCACGGCGGTCAGTGCGTGTTCACGAGCGAATGGAACGAGTTCTCCAAAAAGACGTACCAGCAGAACCATCAGGACGCCAGCCACACACACCAGTTCGTCGGCGACATCGTGTCCTACGCGGAAGATTCGGTTCCGTCACATGACCTGCTGCTTGCCGGCTTTCCTTGCCAACCTTTCAGCATCGCGGGCGTAAGCAAGAAGAATTCGCTCGGCCGTCCGCACGGTTTCGAGTGCACGACACAAGGCACGCTTTTCTACGATGTCGCGCGCATCATCGATGCTAAACGCCCGGCCGCGTTCGTCCTGGAAAACGTCAAGAACCTGCTCTCGCACGATAAAGGCAACACGTTCAGAACGATTCTCGACGTACTGCGCGACGAGCTGAAATATGACGTTCACTACAGGGTTATAGACGGGCAACACTTCACGCCGCAGCATCGCGAGCGGATCGTCATCGTAGGTTTTCGCGAGCCAACCGGGTTTTCTTTCGACGATCTGCGCGTGCCGGCAACGGGGCCGCGTCTAGCGTCGATTCTGCACAAGACGGACGGCACTGAGCCAGTGTTGCCGCACGACGGCGAGCGCTTCTTCGACCACGTCCGCCGCAAGGTGCAGCCGAAGTACACGCTGACGCCGAATCTGTGGGCCTACCTGCAGGCTTACGCGGAGAAACATCGCGCGGCCGGAAACGGCTTCGGCTTCGGCCTCGTCACGCCGGGCAGCGTCACACGCACGCTGTCCGCGCGTTATCACAAGGACGGCTCGGAAATTCTTCTCGCGCAAGACAACGGGGAGCGGCCACGCCGTTTGACGCCGCGCGAATGCGCACGTTTGATGGGCTTTCCCGACGACTTCGTGATTCCCGTGAGCGATACGCAGGCGTATCGCCAGTTCGGTAACAGCGTCGTAGTTCCGGTCATGCAGGAAGTGGCCCGCATCATGAGCCCGCATTTGAAAGAGCTTCTCGCGCGCGAGCGCGAACGTTCGCGGGAAACGCTGACTGCGCTTGCTTAGCTGCGTTGCCTGTTGCGTCGTGTAATAACCATCGGTGAAGCGGGCCTGTCGGCCCAATACGCAACAGATTCGACAGGCCCTCGCATCGACGTTGCGATCATCTAGCCAGTTCTGTGGCCGCCTCATGAATCAATGCGGCGACCTCCACTGGTCGCGAAGCAAGCGACGCATGACTTGCGGGCAGCGTGACCACCTTTCTTGCATTCATTCTGGCGGACATCATCTTCTGGTTGTCGGGGTGGATCATTCTGTCTTCACTCGATATCTGGTACCAGGAGGGTTTGTCGGCCCACGCAGGCGAACTGATTCGGTCTCCGAACGTTTCGCCGAGCGGTGCTTTCTGCGTCACGGCCATGACGAGCCCCTCGTCGGAAGTCAGGTCCTGGCAAAAGCTCTCATGGAACTTCCCTGCTTTAAGCCATAGATAGCCATCGCTGTCAGGTTCGAGATGAGGCGCAGCCTCGGGAACGTGCTGCTGCGTAATGCCACCAGGGCTCTCTCCCTCGTCCGGCGCAAACGCTGCGATATACACAAGGCCAACGACGTCCGGGTGATTTCCTGCCTGTGTGATGACGGCGCCTCCATACGAATGTCCCACCAGCAAGACCGGTCCGTTCTGTTGCGCGATCATCTTGCGGGTACGCTCGACGTCATCGGCCAGCGACGTCAGTGGCAATTCCACAGCGCGGATCGACTGGTGACCTTTGCGCGCCAATTCGACGATGACCTTGCTCCAATGCGCGGCGCCGCCCCAAAAACCATGCACCAGCAAGATCACAGGCTGATTGCTCATTTGCGTAACTCCATTCGAGTGATTTGATTTTTCGCCGGCCACGGCAGGTCTGATCGACGCTTCGACACTCGTGACCGTGCTCCGATCGCCGCGGAAAAAGCGGGATCGATTGGATCATAGGTCCAGAAAATCACAACACCGAGAAAGTTTATGTGGTGGTTACCCGCATACCGCGGATAGCGCAATCGTGTCCAAATGCGATTGCAGGATCTCGATGAAATGCCGCGCGAGCAACGAAGGCGCGGTGTGCGCAGGCATTGCCATGCTCACGGCTACGTCGATTGCCGGCGTCAGCGGCTTGACCAGCAATTGACCTGCGAATGTACTCGCCACATAAGGATTGACGATTCCGACGCCATTGCCCGCACTCACGAGAGCACAGATCGTGATTGACGACGTTGTCTGAATGGCGAATTCAGCAGGTATGTCATTCGCATTCAGTACTGCCTTAATTGCGACTGTCAAATCGTCCATTTCGCCGAGCGCGAGCAGGCTCTCGTCGCGCAAAGCCAGCACATGAATAGTCGACTCCGCTTGAAGACGATGGCCGAGCGGCAACACGCATACCGCGGGCACCGTCTTCGCGACCTCAGTCTGGAAGTCGAGCTCGTCGAGCTTGCCCGTCGTCAATATCAGGTCCACCAGATCCTGACGCAGTAAATCCGTGAGCTGCGGTGTATTAGCCGTCTGCACGTTCAGATACGTCTGTGGGAAGCGGGCTCGAAGCTCACGAATGACCTGCGGTAACAGACCGATACCGAGCGTCGGTGTACAACCGATTCGCAAGGCTCCCGTGCCGGACTTGCGCAGAATGGCGACCACCGACTCGATGTTCTCCAGACCGTTGAAATGCAGTTGCACGGCTTTGTATAGCAACTGTCCTTCGCCTGTCGGTCGCAGCCTTCCATGGTGCACCTCGAACAGCTTCAGACCGGAAAAGCTCTGCAATTCCGCAAGCCGGCGACTAATTGAAGGCTGCGTCGTATTGAGTACCGCGGCAGCGCCCGTTGTCGTGCCCATTTGCATTACCGCGCGAAATGCCTGGATCTGCTGGAAGTTCAGTGGCCGGGTCAAGGGGACGTCCCTTCGATATGAGCATAGGAGCGCAGTATTCGAATGAAGACTGCCGCACGAGTATATCAACGGCGAATACCCATGCGCGAAAAATGAATTACCCCGCATTGATGTGCGGCGATATGCTTCAGTCACCTCATGCATCGGCACTTCATGCCTGTGCCACCTTCACTAACCGATTCGTCCGTTCATGACTGCGTCCGCCACTTGCATCGTCAACCGCTTGCCCGAAAGAGGGCGAATCGTGAAACTCAAGTGCCCTGTGCGGCGGCTTGGCAGTGGCGAGCGCCATCATTTCTTTGGCTACTACAACAAGAGCGCATGGGACCGAACGGGCCGCTACGTGCTGGGCAACCAGGTCGCCATGATGGATGCGCCTCTTACGCCACAACTCATGGCGAAAGTCGGCTACTTCGACATTGAGGATCGCGAAACTTTTCACGCAATCGATACGACGACCGCCTGGAACTGGCAAATGGGCTGCCAGTTGCAATGGCTGGACGGCGAGCCCAGGCGCAAGGTCATTTACAACACTCGCACGGGCGATCTGTCGGCGCGCTATCCGGGTTTCGGCGCAGCCATTTTCGACATCGACACCGCCAGAAAGACAACGCTTCCCATGCCGGTTTATGTGTGCGCACCCAATAGCCGCTATGCGCTTTGCGTCGACTACCGGCGTCTCTACGTCACGCATGAAACGATAGGCTACAGCGAACGCGGCGGCCCATTTGCCCTGCAACTTGCCCCGGCAGACGACGGCATCCATCGCCTCGACCTTGCAACGGGTGAAACCGCATTGATCGTGAGCTATGACGATTTGCGCAGCTTCCACTACGTTCCGTCCATGCAGAACGCCATTCACTGGGTAAGCCACATCGAGATCAATGCTGCGTCCTCGCGCGTGCTATTTTTGCACCGCTGGACTGAACGCACCGCCGACGAAACCTGCTTCCTCCATAGGCTGATCACGATGAATCCAGACGGCTCGGGCATGCGGCTGCTCGATTGCTCGGACCATCCGCTACCGCAACTGGCAGAGCATTTCGATTCGTCCGCAGTCGGCACCTTCGACTACGAGAAGTCTGAATACCAGATATCGCACCCGCTTTGGCAAGACGATTCACACGTCATCGTATGGGGCCCGCACGCCGGCAGCATCCATTATCACCTGTATGAAGACAGCGATAGAGGCAACGTGGAAGTAATCGGTCGCGACCTGCTCACAGAGAACGGTCATATGAGCTTTTCGCCAATCGACACGCGCTGGCTCTTATCGGACACATACCCTGACTCGCGGACGAACACACGCATTCTGTTTCTCTACGACATGCATGAAGATGTGCGCTACGACATCGGGGAGTTCTATGCACCGCCCGACCTGAAAAAGGAAAACCGTTGCGATCTGCACCCGCGTTGGAATCGCGATGGCCGCGCCGTGTGCATCGATTCTGTTCACGAGGATGCGCGTCGGATGTATGTGATCGATGTTGCGCAGATCACCGGCACGCGCTGAAACAACACTGACATCCATTGTCGCGTGATGCCGGAAAACCGCGCGGCTCGGGGAGCCCACAAGAGATGCAAGTTCTGGAGACCACCATGAAACAATCGCTTTCTGCCCGAGCCGCGAACGGCCGCTGCGGCGCGATCGCCGCCGTCGCCCTTTTGACCTTCAGCGCACTCGATGACGCGAGAGCGGCAGAACCCGAACTCACGGGAACACTCCTCAAAATAAGCAAAGAACATGTGGTGACCATCGGATACCGCGATGCGTCCGTTCCGTTTTCGTACTACGACGCGGACCAGAAGCCGATCGGCTACTCGATCGACGTGGCTAATCTGATCATCGCGCGCATCAAAATGGTCGTGAAGCTGCCAGACCTCAAAGTCCGCACTATCCCCATCACCTCGCAGAACCGCATCTCGCTGCTTCAGAATGGCACGATCGATTTCGAATGCACGAGTACCACGAACAACGTGGAGCGCGCGCAACAGGTGGCGTTTTCGAACAGCTTTTTCGTAATCGGCACACGCCTCCTGGTCAACAGGAAGTCGGGCATCAAGGACTTCGACGATCTGAAAGAAAAAACCGTCGTGGTCGGCGCGGGCACTACCTCGGAGAAGATCCTGCGCAAGATGAATGTAGAGAAATCGATGAGCATGGACGTCATCAGCGCAAAAGATCACACCGAATCGTTTCTCATGCTCTCTACTGGCCGCGCAAAAGCCATGATGATGGACGACGCGTTGCTGGCCGGAGAACGTGCGAAAGCGCGCAACCCAGGCGACTATGAAATCGTGGGCACACCTCGAACCTATGAAGCCTACGGCTGCATGTTGCGCAAGAACGATGCACCGATGAAAGCCGTGATGGACGCCGCAATTATCGAAGCCCAAAAGTCCGGTGTTGCCGCGAAGATGTACCAACGCTGGTTCCAGCAGCCCATTCCTCCGAAAAGGATAAACCTGGATTTCCCGCTGTCTCCGCGCATGCAGGCGCTCTTTGCGAATCCCGACGACAAGCCGACGTCCTGAGCCGCATCGACCCAATATGACGACACGTTAACCGCGCGCCGACATGCGCAGGCGAGAGGTATTTCATGGATTACAGATGGCACTGGGGCGTGCTGCTGCAGCCCGTTGCTACCGGCGAACCGGCCACTTATCTGGGCTGGCTGGTGTCCGGTCTGGTGAACACCGTTGAATTGACATTGCTCGCGTTTTCACTCGCACTTGTCACGGGCACCGTATTCGGCGTAATGCGTACATTGCCCAACCGCGCCGCAAAGGCGGTGAGTGCCGCGTACGTTTCGATCTTCCGTGGCGTACCGTTGATCGTGCAGTTCTTTATCTGGTTCTTCGTCGTGCCGGAACTGCTGCCCGCCGCTATCGGAAACTGGCTCAAGAGTCTGCCATCTCATCCACAGTTTCTCATCGCATCGGTTGTATCGCTCGGGGTGTACACGGGTTCGCGAATCTGCGAGCAAGTGCGCGCCGGCATCCTGGCGCGTCCCGTTGGACAGGTCCATGCCGCATTCGCACTCGGTCTCACGCGAGCACAGGCATATCGGTATGTGCTGCTGCCCGTCACGTTTCGCACGATATGGGGCCCGCTGACATCGGAGTTCCTCATCATATCCAAGAACTCGGCGGTGGCATCTACCATCGGTCTGCTTGAACTGTCCGGCCAGGCGCGGCAACTCGTCGACTACACGGCACAGCCGTATGAGTCGTTCATTTGCGTAACGCTCGCCTATATGGGACTGAACTTCGCGATTCTGTGCGGCATGCGCTGGATTCGTCGCCGGACTGCATTGCCTGGCCTGATTGGGGGCTGACATGTTCGAGATGGACTGGCAAACGCTCATCGATTCGAGAGCTGTACTGCTCTCAGGCATGCGAATCACTTTGCAGATTACCGTGGTGGCGATTCTGTTCGGTCTCGCCTGGGGTACGGTATTAGCCGCGTTCAGTTTGTCGTCGCACTACGTGCTGCGCGTTTTCACGCAAGCTTATGTGTCGCTGTTCCGATCCATTCCGCTTGTCATGCTGCTGCTGTGGTTTTTTCTGATCGTGCCGCAATTCCTGAAGGCTTTGTTCAATCTACCGTCGACGGTAGACCTGCGGCTCGTTTCTGCCCTGACCGCCTATTCGTTGCTCGAAGCCGCGTTCTTTTGCGAAATTATTCGTGCGGGGATCGCGAGCTTGCCGCGCGGACAGCTTCAGGCCGGGTACGCACTCGGCATGACACCTTTCCAGACGCTGCGCTATGTGATCTTTCCGCAGGCCTTTCGCGCAATGGTTCCGCTCGCGCTCACACAATGCATCGTGATTTTTCAGGACACATCGCTCGTCTATGTGATTGCTCTTGGAGACTTCTTTCGGCGAGTGACTGCGATCGGCGAACGCGACGGAACGCTTGTACCCATGCTGATCGTTGCTGGTGTGGCCTACTGGTCGGTCACCACGCTCCTCATCGCGATCACCAATGGCGTTCGGACGAGGCTGGCAAAATGATTGCACAGGGAAACGTCTTTCGTACTCGCCGGCATCCCGCATCGAGTGATCGACCTGTCTCCATGCGCGGCACATGACCACGGCCACGAGTCACGACACGCAACTGCGCATGTTCGTCGCAGTTGCGAAGCACCATTCGCTGCGCGCGGCGGCGGAAACGGTGGGTATCACACAGCCGGCCTTGAGCCGCCACATCCAGGCCCTCGAATCGAAACTGGGCCGCCTCCTGTTCAGGCGGCATGGACGCGGAATGCAGCTCACGTCAGATGGTGAAGCATTATTCCGCACGGTCGAACCTCTCTTCGACGCTTTGGACGAATCTATCTCGCATGCCGCGCAAGGTCCTGGCTGGGGACTTTCACTGCGCATTGCCACTGTACAGACGTTGATCGGACATTTCGTGCCGAGCCTCACCAAGGAGCTACTGCAACTTTATCCGCAGACGCGCCTCTCGCTGCAATGCGACAGTTCGAGCCACATCGTCGAGATGGTTTTACGCGGCATGGCCGACCTGGGGCTCACCTATTCGACGGAGGTCAGCGCCACAGACCTCGAAAGCGTCGATCTTCACCATGAACGCCTCGCTCTCTATCACAGCACACGGGCCGATCTGAGCCGCGACACCATGTCGCGATTGTCGGAGTTGAAGCTGATACTGCCGCCCCGCCACTTCGGCGTGCGACGCTACGTGGAGCGCGTGCTGGGTTGTGCGATACAACCATCGATAGAATGTGACTCCCTCGAACTCTCACTGCGAATGGCGTCTATTGGCGATGCCATTGCACTACTCCCCGAGCATGTGCCAAACGATTTAATTGCAAGCTGCGAATTGAAACGCATCATTCTCAAGGATATTCCACCGCGCAGGCTCGTCGCCTTCTGGCGAGTGCAACACAGGAGATCTGTCGTACTGGATACGGCAATCGGGATTGCCACGCGAACACTCGCGGCCAAACAATAACACTACGTTAATCCAGAGTTATTTGTGGGATCGTGGCGCCCTCCTCGGGCGACGCTCATAATTGCATCGCGTTGCGCACAACTCACGTGCATTTTCAACACCTCTTTAAGCCGGTGGACAACGTAAGAACACGTCTCCACAAACGCTTGCATCGTCGAGCGGCTTCCTGAAGTGCAACGCATACCTGCAAACGGTGAGGACACGATGAAGAACCATCAACTTCGCGCGCTCGTCGCCATTGCGGACGCGGGCAGCGTTCGCGGCGCAGCCCGGGCATTGGAACTGTCGCCGTCGGCGATCACCCAGGCGCTTAAAGATCTCGAAGACGACGTCAATGCCCCGTTGATACAGCGTACCTCGTCGGGCGCGACATTGACGGAATGCGGCAATACACTTCTCACGCATGCGAGACTGATCGTGGCGCAAGTGGAGCGCGCTCATGGCGCGATGAGAGAGATGCGGGCTGAGCCGTCCGGCAAGCTCGCGGTCTCCATTACGCCATGGATAGCACTCTGTTTTCTTCCGGAAATATTTATCCAGTTCCGCCAGAGAATGCCGAATGTCCAACTGGAGATGTTCGAGGGTCTCATGTCGATTGCGAATCCCCGCTTGCGCGACGGGAGCGTTGAACTATTCGTGGGACGGCAAGCACCCGACATCGCCAATACGGAATTCAATTTCCGCCCGCTCTTTTCTTGCGGCCTGGCCGTTGTCGCGCGGCAGGGGCACCCGCTTGCGCAGTCGCGCTCTCTCGCCGACCTTATGGATGCCGACTGGCTAGTCTCACTCGACTCTGACATGGAGTGCCGTCTCTCCAAGAAGATGTTCTATCGCAATGGCTTGCCGGAACCACGCAACGTCCACTTCACCCATTCATTGACAGTGGCCGCATCAGTACTGCAAAGAACCGATGCAGTTTCGATCTTTCCGTGGCCGCTCGCAGAGATTTGCGTGACGCGCTATAAGTTCTGCGCCTTTCCGCTGAGAGAAGAACTTGCCGACACTTCTGTCGGCATCGTCTCGCGCAACGGGAATCCTCTCAGCGCGGCGGCGAATTGCCTCGTCGACATACTTCTGGAAACTATCCGCGACAGCGACAAGGCAGGAACGGCAGAAGCGAAGCGGGTTCTGCAATCGACGGAGCTGCTCTTCTAGGGATGGTCTGCAAAAGTCCTGGCGTCGAAGTCTGGTTGTCCTATCCTGGAAGAACGGGAATTAAAGGAGTTCCTCGATGACACAGCTCGGTCTTGGCCTGGATCTTTCAACGAAACGCACGCGCAAGCGGGAATTTCTCGATGAGATGAGGCGCGTTGTGCCATGGTCGAGGTTGATTGCGTTGATCGAACCGCACTATCCGAAGGGTAAGACTGGAAGGCCGCCGTTTCCGGTTGCGACGATGCTGCAGATTCACTTCATGCAGCAGTGGTTTGGGCTTTCGGACCCGGCGATGGAAGAGGCGCTTTATGACGTGCCGCTGTACCGTGAGTTTGCGGGGCTGGACGAAGGTATGACGCGTTTGCCAGACGAAAGCACGATTCTGCGGTTCCGCCACCTTCTCGAAACGCACGGACTGGCCGCGCAGATGCTCGCCCTGGTCAATGAGATCCTGAGTGAAAAAGGCTTGATGTTGAAGGCAGGGTCAGCGGTCGATGCGACCTTGATTAGCGCACCGAGTTCGACAAAGAACGGCTCTGGCAAACGGGACCCGGAGATGCATCAGACGAAGAAAGGGAATCAATGGTACTTCGGGATGAAAGCGCACATCGGCGTGGACGCAGAGTCGGGGCTGGTCCACACCGTCATTGGTACGGCAGCCAACGTGCACGACATCAATGCGGCCGAAGCGTTGTTGCACGGCCAGGAAAAGGATGTGTACGCTGACGCCGGATATCAGGGTATAGAAAAGCGATGTCAGGCGAACCCGGTACGCTGGCATGTCGCGATGCGACCGGGCAAGCGTCGACAACTGGACCTGACCAATCGTCTGGACGCGATATACAACCAGATTGAGCGCCTGAAGGCTGGCGTGCGCGCCAAGGTTGAACATCCGTTTCGCGTGCTCAAGCAGCAGTTTGGTTACACGAAGACCCGCTACCGAGGATTGGTGAAGAACACCGCGCAGATCACGACACTGTTTGCGCTGGGCAACCTCTGGATGGCGCGCAAGGCTTTAAACAAAGCGTGAAACGCCCGGCGCATCAGGCCGTGAATCTCGGCAAACGAAGGTCATCATGCTTCAAAAGCCGCACGATCAACCTGCTGGCAGACTCTGCGGCCGATACGCCCAACGTGAAAAAAGATCGGCGCACATGAAAACATGTTGTGCAGACCTTCCCTAGCACCGCTGACAGGCGAGTCGTGCCGGCGTCCGGGTACTACTGCGAACGGCAGTACCTCGGCGCCGGCTCTTCATATCGTCAACGAATTGGCTTGCCGTCGCGCGTGATCAGAATCGCTGTCTCCGCATGATATTTCGCGTGCACGCTGTCGCCGACGGCAATCTTATCGAGCGGTACGTCGGGCGCTATTTGCAACAACATGCTGCGCGTGGGTCCCCGCAATACGATCTGCCGATTCTTACGATCCAGACTCTGCACGGTTGCGACGATGTCGACGTTGCGGAGCTTGACGGACATACCGTGAGAAATCGGCGTCGCCGTCTCTCCCTCGACGCGCGAACGGACGCCCTTCGTCTCTACCTTTTCTGCCGACAGCAGTAATGCGCCTGTGTACTCGACGTGAACTTCGTCGCCTACCTTGAGGAGTCTCACGTCCGCAACCTCGGGATCGACCTCCACGACCACCGTTTCTCCGCGCGATCCCTGGACCGTGATGCGACTCGTCTGCACATCGACGTTGATGATACGGCTGGTGAGCCGGGCCATTGCATCCGCACCCACCGCACTGGCCGCACTGGCTGATGCAGGCGCACGCGTCACTTGTGCGTGGGCCGCTAGTGGGTGGCCCAGCAATATGGCCGTAGCAAAGGCGAGGGTCAGCATACCCGGCGATCGTAATGTGAGTGCACGCATGTGTTGCTCCTGTTCCTGATTATTAAGTGTGGCCAAAGCCTCGTGACAACTCGCAGCGTTTGAACGATTCGGTCATTCGATCGGTGTCAGCAGCGAACGTATCGCGAGCCGATAGGGACTGTGAAGAAGCGCGATCATGAACGCGTTAATCGCCTGCGAACAGCATGCGCAAATGGCGTAATAACTTCAGAGGAGATGGGTGCGTGACTGCTACGTAACATTGGAGGCACGCTATGTGTATGTATCGCGCTTAATGATTGGTGTTCGGTTTTCCTTTACACGTACGTCATTTCCGTTCTTTCCGCTCACTGTCGCTTGCATTAACTTCTCATCACGTTGCAGCGAGTAACGAACCCCGAGCCTCCACTTTCAAGCTCTGAGTGGTGGACTTTCGCGGCCGCTTAACGCGGCCGTTTTTTTCGCAGGAGTGTCTATGAAGAAACTCGTTTCCACTGTGTTGTTCTGCCTGTTCAGCGCCGCATCTGCATGCTGGGCACAAACCGAAACGGAAAAATCGCCGGCGGGCACGAATGACCAGATCGTCCAGATGCACCAGCAGATCTCCGCGGCCAATCGCAGCTATGACGCAAAGGTTGCCGCGGCGAAACGCGTTTATCTGCGGCAGAAAGCAGCCGCAGGCAAAGAGCGCGACGCGTCCATCGCCGCGGCGCGCGACGGTGTCCCCTCATCTGGAACGCAGTAAGCGGTTGCGTTGAAGCAGCCGGAAAACACAAATTCCGGCTCGCGATGTGAAGACGATCCAGCACTGGTAAAACAGGAAGAAGAAAGGCGTCGAACATGAAAAGAGACCATACCGCGCGAGCGTCGTCGCGCGACAGCGAACAAGATCCGGCCGCGTGCACCGTCGTCGCTTCGGATAACGAAGCGGAGAAGAACAAGGAGGCGGCGAAGCGCAAGAGGCTGAGTGCGTCGAACCTCGACGCCATCATGACGCCGGGAGTCCGATACACCTGCGTCGCGCTCGCGAACCAGTTGAACAGCAGCACGCGGCAGGTCAGGGCTTCTCTGAGCCAGTTGGTCAGCGCCGGCACGATCCGCCACGTGCAGGAAGATCGCATCGGCAGATACTGGGTTCCCACCAAGGAAGAGAAGCGCGAATTCGAGCAAGGGCGTCGTGAACGCAGAAGGCCGATTGGCCATATGCTGGAAGGTTACGACTCCGAGTTGCGCCGGATACAAAGTCTTTGCATGCTCGTGCGCAGATCGTGACGACAGTCGTTTTTGCGTAAACTGGCCGAATGCCGGCATCCGCCGGCTTGCTTACGCGCATCGAATTAAACTGCCGGCGACGCCCGATGCGGCGCGCATCGTGCTCTCGCGTAGGCAATCGCTGCTTACCGAGGAGCCATCTAATGAGTCGACAGAAGTTTCTTCTTCACGCGCCGACGCATTGCGGCCGCGCGCGGCGCGTCATCGAAAGCTAGCAATGGTCGATATCGTCGATAGCGCGACCCGCAGCCGCATGATGTCCGGCATTCGCGGGCGCAACACCAGGCCCGAAGTTCTGATCCGCAGCCTGCTGCATCGGCAGGGCTTTCGCTTTCGTCTGGATGCGCGCGACCTGCCGGGACGCCCGGATATCGTGCTGCCCCGCTACCACGCCGTCGTGCTCGTGCACGGCTGCTTCTGGCATGGCCACGACTGCCATCTTTTCAAATGGCCGCAGACGCGCCCCGAGTTCTGGCGCGAGAAGATCGGCCGTAATCGCAGCAACGACGACAAGGTGCGCGCCGCGTTGCTCGCCGACGGCTGGCGCGTCGCGGTCGTATGGGAATGCGCTTTGCGTGGCGCCAATCGCGATATAGAAGGCGTGCTGACGCGGCTCGTCGAATGGCTGAGAAGCGATGCGCCGAGCTTCGAGGAGCGCGCGTAGCACCTCAGACCGAACGTTGCGTCGAGCGAACCGAAAGCACGCGGTGATACACTCAATCGGCTTACCCGAAGCGACCCTCGGCGGCCCGGCATGACGTCGGCGCGGCGCTGAAACCGTTCGCTTCGGCCATCGAAAACCCGTCAAGAAGGGAGGCACATAATGGCTGATTTCCGTCTCTGGTCCGACGATTTCTCCAACAACGGCTTCATGCCGAAGGCACACGAATACAGCGACAAAGCCTTTGGCGTCGATGGAGAAAACATCTCGCCCGCGCTGCAATGGGAAGGCGCGCCGGCTGACACGCAGAGCTTCGCGCTCACCGTGCACGATCCCGACGCGCCGACTGGCAGCGGGTTCTGGCACTGGGTGGTGGTGAACATTCCCGCCGACGTGCGTTCGCTGCCGCGCAACGCCGGCAAGGCCGACGGCTCGCTGCTGCCGCAAGGCGCGCTGCAGGTGCGCAACGACTACGGCACGGTCGGCTTCGGCGGTGCGGCGCCTCCGCGCGGCGACAAGACACATCGCTACATCTTCCGCCTGCATGCGCTGAGCGTGCCGCATCTGCCGATCAATGCCGAAACGACCAATGCGGTCGCGCGTTTCATGACGCATATGAACGAGATCGACTCGACGACCCACACCGGCCTCTACGAACTCAAGTAACGGCAAGCTGGCGATGCCGCGCCGCCCGAGCGCGGCGCGCATGTGACATGGGCGATGCCGGCGCGCTCATCCATTGCGCGCCGGCATCGCCGCGTCCCGCGAACCGTTTTGCAACGGCGCGCGATACCCACGGCTCGCTGTCCGACCGGCGGTTTGTCCAAGGCACATTCAACAACCGATGCACGCACAACCATCGCGCAATGGCGGCGCAGTACCGCCCAACGCAGAGCAGACAGGCGCGGCCGACAGCGCCGCAGCGTCCAATCCCGAACACGGCCTGCCGACGCCGCAACGCTATTGGGCGATGCTGGTCATTGCGCTCGCCCTCACGCTGGCAGTACTCGACAGCGCTATTGCCAATGTCGCGTTGCCCACTATCGCGCGAAACCTCCAGGCGAGTGCGGCCGGCTCCATCTGGGTCGTCAACGCATATCAGCTTGCCATCACCATTTCACTGCTGCCGCTGGCGTCGCTTGGCGACCGCATCGGCTATCGCCGCATCTATCTTGGCGGTCTGATTCTGTTCACGGTCGCGTCCTTCGGCTGCGCTCTTTCCACGTCGCTGTCGACGCTCGCAATTGCACGCGTCGTGCAGGGCTTCGGCGCGGCGGGTGTCATGAGCGTGAACACGGCGCTGGTCCGCATGATCTATCCGCCGACGCAACTCGGGCGCGGCGTCGCAATCAATGCGATGGTGGTGGCGGTGTCCTCGGCGGTGGGACCCACGGTGGCCTCGGCGGTGCTCGCCGTGGCCTCGTGGCCGTGGCTCTTCGCGATCAATGTGCCGATCGGCATCGCGGCGATTGTGGGCGGCTTCAAGGCCCTGCCCATGAACCGCGGCCACGATTCGCCATACGACCTGTTGAGCGCGGTCATGAACGCGTTCGTATTCGGCCTGCTGATTTTTGCAGTCGACGGTCTCGGGCACGGTGAACGGCTCGGCTATGTCGCCGTGGAATTCATCGGCGCGGTGGTGATCGGCTACTTCTTCGTGCGTCGTCAATTGAGCCGGCCGGCGCCGCTGCTGCCGATCGATTTGCTGAGGATTCCCATCTTCGCGCTGTCGATCGGTACCTCGGTCTGTTCGTTTTGCGCGCAGATGCTCGCTTTCGTGTCGCTGCCTTTCATGTTGCAGGACACGCTGGGTTTCTCGCAGGTCGACACGGGCCTCCTGATGACACCATGGCCCGCGGTCATCATCATCGCTGCGCCAATCGCCGGCGTGCTGTCGGACAAGGTGTCGTCAGGCTGGCTGGGCGGCGTCGGACTGGCCACCATGACCGTCGGACTGCTGCTGCTCGCCACGCTCGGAGCGCATCCCGACCCGGTGCAGATCGCATGGCGCATGGCGTTGTGCGGCGCCGGTTTCGGTATCTTCCAGTCGCCTAACAATCGCACGATGCTGTCGTCGGCGCCGCGTGAGCGCAGCGGGGGCGCGAGCGGCATGCTGGGCACCGCGCGCCTGACCGGGCAGACGCTCGGCGCGGCGCTTGTCGCGTTGATTTTCGGAGTGGCGCCGCACAACGGGCCAGTTCTCGCGCTGTATGTGGCCGCAGGTTTTTCCGCGGTGGCGGCGGTGGTCAGCACACTGCGCGTGACGCAACGGGCGAAAGCGCGGCCGGCCTGATCTACATTTTTTTGCGAACTCAACGCAAAAAGGGCGCGGATCGCTGCGAACGATCCGCGCCCTTCTCTTCCTTTTCTTCGACAACCTCGCTCTGACGTGACGAGCGCGCGGGGCTCCGCGAGAGCCGCGCTGCCGCAAAATTGCTATGACGACGCCGTCACGTCAGCGAGCTTTACCGCTTTGGCCGTCACGGAAGACGCCGTAGCGACGTTGCGCAAATCGCCGAGGAAGGTATCGCGCCAGACGGACAAGTTGTTCTCGCGCATCGGCGCCATCATGTCCGCATGGCGGGCCTGACGTTCGGCGAGCGGCATCGAGAGCGCACGTTCCAGCGCTTCGGCCATTTGCGAGAGATCGAACGGATTGACGACCAGTGCACCCGGCAGTTGCTCCGCCGCGCCGGCGAATTGCGAGAGCACCAGCACGCCCGGATCGGCCGGATCTTGCGACGCCACATATTCCTTTGCGACCAAGTTCATGCCGTCGCGCAGCGGCGTCACATAGCCGACCTGCGATTGACGGAAAAGCGCCATCAGCAGGTTGCGCTCGTATTTGCGGTTCAGGTACTGGATCGGCGTCCAGTCGAGCTGCGCAAAGCGGCCATTGATACGCCCCGCTTCGCCTTCCAGCGTCTGACGAATCCGCTGATAGGTCTGCACGTCAGCGCGCGTCGGCGGTGCGATCTGCACGAGCGACACACGCCCGTGCCATCCCGGCGCATTCAGCAGCAGGCGCTCGAACGCCTGAAAGCGTTCGACCAGACCCTTCGAATAATCGAGGCGATCGACACTCATGATCAGCTTGCGGCCGCGCATGCCGTCGCGCAGGCTGCGCACCGGCTTGCGGTCGGTAAACTGCTCGGCGGCCTTGGCGATCGCGTCCGGATAGATACCGATCGGATACGCACCCACCTTGAGGAACCGGTTGTACGCGTGAACCATGCCGTCTTCACTCGACGTGCCATGATGGCCACGCTCGATGAAATCGACGAACGACTGGCGATCCGCCTCCGTTTGAAAGCCGATCACGTCGTAGCTGCACATCGCCTTCACGAGTTCCTCATGCGGGGGAATCGTGCGCAGCACCTCGGGGACCGGAAACGGAATGTGCAGGAAAAAGCCAATCGGGTTCTTCACACCGAGATCGCGCAGGCAGCGCGCAAACGGCAACAAGTGGTAGTCGTGAACCCAGATAATGTCGTCAGGCCTCAGAAGCTCTTTGAGCTGCTTGGCGAGCGTCGCATTGACGCGCTGATAGCCCGCATATTCCTGACGGTCGTAACGCGACAGGTCATTGCGATAGTGAAACGTCGGCCACAGCGTCGCATTCGAAAAGCCGCGGTAATACTGGTCGTAGTCACGCTTGGTCAGGCCAACGGTCGCATAGGTCACGTTGCCTTGCTTCTCGATTAGCGGCGGGGACGGCTCGCTCACCGTCTCACCGCTCCAGCCGAACCAGACTCCGCCGGTTTCCTTCAACGCATCCAGCACGCCGATCGCCAGGCCGCCCGCTGCGGGCCGCCCTTCCTGGGTCGGCGCAACACGATTCGATACCACGATCAGTCTGCTCATTGGTGCTCCACCTAGTTCAGTTGTTTCGTTGCATACGGACATGTGCCAAAAAGGTGCATGCAAGTCGCGTGCCGTTTTTGCGGAAGCGGAGGACAAAAAATGTATGCAAATGTGACGGGCGAGCAAAAACCCGCAGCACGGGAACGCCGCGAAGAACTTCCTTGCGTTTCCTACGACGAACTGGCGAACGCCGTTCTCGCGTGATTATTTGCTGGGCAGAGAGCCTCACGCGTCCTGCTCGGAGCCTAGGTCGCGCTGGTAGTCGAGACCTTCCGGGCGGACGCCGCCCTGGTTGTACTCCCCGTCGGGTGGTGCGTGCGGAGCGACGCGATTCTGCGCGGACGGATCATGGTGAGGCGCCTGAGGGACGGGCGCGGCTGATGAATCAGGCGCTGGCGCGCGGGGCGACTCGGTAGAAAGCGGCGGACCGTTCTTCGTCGCCGGGGGACGGCCGTCGCGCTTGGAGTGGCGCGCCGAACGCCGCAGTGCTGGATGTCTCATGATCGATGCCTCCGGGCAAAGCCGCGCCGCCCAAGCAGTGGCGGCATCTACAAGTTTCGAAACGACGCCGTAACTGCCGGTAAAACATGCGCCGCATTTGTAACATGTACACAAGTTTGCGGCGCGTGGCTAGGGCTCAACCTGCAGGCCATGTCAGAGTTGCAGAGAGATTGGCGGGCGCCGACTGGCTTGGGGAGTTTGCGTGGGCTGCGGCGGCGGATCGCCGATCGGCGGCTCTACCGGTTCGATCGGCTGAGGACTGGGGTCGGGCACAGTGTCGGGCTCGCCCGGCGTCGGCGGCGCCGAAGGCGGTTCGATCGGCTCCGGACGATGTGCATGCTTCTGAAGCGGCGACGCGGGAGCGGCAACGTGTTCCGGCATGTCAGTGATCCTCGTTATGCGTTCTACCGAAACGCAGCAAGGGCTGTGCCGTCACCGGAGCGCTCCCGGCCAAAGCGGAGGCGATTGAACGCTAAGCGTCCGCGCCGCCCAGCGCGCGCGATTCGTCGGCGGAATCGCCTTCTTCACGTGCGTCGTTGCCATATTCCACGAGGCGGTTGTACAGCGTCTTCAGGCTGATGCCGAGAATCTCCGCAGCGCGCGTCTTCACGCCGCCGCACTGCTCGAGCGTAGCCAGAATCAGTTGACGATCCGCTTCTGCGAGCGACGTGCCGAACGGGATGGTGATCGCCGTACCGGCCGCCGGCTTCGACAACGTGATCTGCAGCGGCACGGTGGCCGTGCTGTCCGAATCCGTGCCCGACATGATGTGCGCGCGCTGTACGTAGTTCTTCAGTTCACGCACGTTGCCCGGCCACGGGTACGACAACAACATCTCCTTCACTGCGGGCGGGAAGTGTTTGCGCGTGCCATGACGCTCGTTGAGCTCGTCGAGAAACGCCTGGGCCAGCAACTCCACGTCTTTGCCCCGGTCGCGCAGCGGCGGCAAGCTGATCGGGAATACATTCAGCCGATGGTAAAGGTCGAGCCGCAGCTTGCCTTCCAGCACCGCCTGCTCCGGATCGCGGTTGGTCGCGGCAATCAGGCGCACGTCCGTTTCGATTTCCTTTGTCGTACCCACGCGCATGAACATGCCCGTTTCGAGCACGCGCAAGAGCTTGACCTGCAGCTCAATCGGCATCTCCGTGATTTCGTCGAGGAACAGCGTGCCGCCATTCGCGCGCTCGAAATAGCCCTTGTGCTGACGGTCGGCGCCGGTGAACGAGCCGCGCTCGTGACCGAACATTTCCGATTCGATCAGATTCGGCGAGATCGCGCCGCAGTTCACGGCGAGAAACGCATGCTTGCGACGCAAGCTCAGTTCGTGCAGCGTCTGCGCGGCGACTTCCTTACCGGTGCCCGATTCGCCGACCAGCATGACCGAAGCCGCCGTGGGCGCGACGCGGCCGATCTGGTCGTAGACCTCCTGCATTGCCGGCGAATTGCCGAGCATCAAACCAAAGCGGCCCATGCGGCGCAGTTCGCCGCGCAAGGTGCCGATTTCCGCTTTCAGGTCGCCGGCACGCGGCAGGCGCGAAAGAATAGCCTTCACGCGCTGCATGTTGATCGGCTTGACCAGGTAGTCGGTGGCGCCCATTTTCAGCGCGTTCACCGCCGACTCCACCGTGGCGTGGCCCGTGATCACGATCACTTCCACGCCGGAGCGCGGATCGAGATCTTCGAACAGGTCGACCCCGCTGCCGTCCGGCAGCTTCAGGTCGGTAAAGACAACGTCCGGCATTTGCCGGACGAGTTGAATGCGCGCTTCGCGCAAATCGCCCGCGGTGGCGGTGGTCAATCCGTCTTCCCCGATGATGGCGGAAAGCGCCTCGCGGGTACCTGCGTCGTCATCGACAATCAGTACATGTGGCATCGCGTCTCGAAAGCCTGCAAGCGTGGGAGAAGAGCATGCGGCGGGGCATGCTAAAAAGGGCGACGACCCTCGCGCGGGCGGCGGCGAATGCGACTCGATGTGAGCGCACGCCAACCTGCATCAAGCACGGGACCGCCGATTCCATTCAATACTGCAACAATACACGCAGAAAGCGGGACGTGATCGGCACTATTGTTCTGTATTTACCTATTATAAGGCTTTACTGAGACAAATTAACAGTCCCGCCACGGCGCCGCATCCCAGGGATTTCATGCGGCGCCCTGGCGAAAGGCAAGCTTATCTGCTGTGCGGGAACGGCCACGCGTCAGGATGGGCGGAGCCGTTTGCTCCATGGGCGCCGGGGCCCGTGCTCGCCGCCAGAGCCGCGCCGGGCGCGGACGACGACGGCGCGGTAACGGCGCCACCCTCGCCTTCCCAGCGGTGCAACTCACGCCCTGTCGCACCCTGCGCAGCACGGTTTCGTTGGACATAGCGGACCGCGAGGAAGCCGCCGAGCGCCATCAGCGCGCCGAAGATACCAATTTTGGGTCGAGCCATCGTGAACTCCTTGTGGTCGTTGAATGGGAGAAAGGTGGCGGCGGCGCATCGCGCCGCCGGTCATCTTCGATAAATCGCCAAGCGTTAGCCGGAACGTAAAGGCGCGGGAGTTTCGCTCGGCGCAGGTCCCGGCGAGCGCACAACAGGGGACCTGACCAGGATCGGCCGTGTTGAGCCGAAAATCAGCCAATCATCAGCTGATAATCAGCCGTTACTCAGCCGACGCCTCGCCAAGAGCCGGCCGTTAGCGCGCAGTCAGGACGCCCAGTACAAAGCCCACGCCCGCTGCAATGGCGACCGAACTCCACGGGTTTTGCCGCACGTAACGTTCCGTGTTGACGGTCGCCGAGCGATAGCGTCGCTGAGCGTTATCCTGCGCATCGCCGAGTGCGGATTGCAGCGTTTCCACATGGGTGCCCAGTTTCTGGCGCAATGCGCCTACGCCCTCGCCCGGCACATTGGCGGCGAGTCGCAGCATTTCTTCCGAGTCCTTGAGCAGCACCCGCAGATCCTCGACGATCTTCTGGCCGCCGAGTGCAAGCTGTTGCGTCGTGTCAGTCATCGTTTTCACTCCTCGTCTAGGGTCAGCGTTCGCGCGCCGCGGTGTTGGCGGCAAAGCGCACGCATGTCGGGAGGAAGGCGCAAACCCTGTGCCCGGTAACTTTAGCGAACACGCCGATACGCGGCATTCAGCCTTGGCACTTTCGACCGACTTGCGGCCACAGTTCATCGATAGCTGACACATAGATTGCAGGAAGCGCCGTCGAAGTGGTTAAATCGACCTTTGTGAGATACGACTTCAAGAGCTGTCTCGTTCCAGGCCTGCGCGCCGCAACAACGAACCTCATTTGCACAGGACTTCCCCGTTTATGGCGTCAATCGATGTGGACTCGCCCACTGTGTCCGCTGGCGGCAGCGCTTCCGCTCAGGCGAAGCAGCGCGTCACGGACGGCATCGCGGGACTGAAATCGTACGGCCTGCTTTACGGCTCGTCGCCGGTGATGCTCGACTTGTACGAGCAGATCGAGCGCGTCGCGAGCACCGACGCAACCGCGCTGATCATCGGCGAATCGGGCACCGGCAAGGAGCTGATCGCCCGCACAATTCACGATCAAAGCAGCCGCAAGGACGCGCCCTTCGTCGCCGTCAACTGCGGTGCGATTCCCGACGAACTGATCGAGGCCGAGCTTTTCGGCCATGAAAAAGGCAGCTTCACCGGCGCCGTTCAAGGGCGCATCGGCTACTTCGAGCATGCGAACGGCGGCACGCTGTTCCTCGACGAAGTGACCGAAATGGCGCCCGTGCGTCAGGTGAAACTTTTGCGCGCGCTCGAGACCGGCACGTTCTATCGCGTGGGCGGCAATGAACTGATCAGCGGGAACGTGCGCGTGATCGCCGCTACCAACCGCGACCCCGCCGTGGCCGTCAAGGAAAACGGCCTGCGCGAGGACCTGATGTACCGGCTGGCGGTTTTCCCCTTGCGCGCGCCGCCGTTGCGCGAACGCGAAAACGACCGCGAACTGCTCGCCCAGCACTTTCTCGCGCAACTCAATCAGCAGGAAGGCACCAGCAAGAGCTTCAGCAAACGCTCAATCGAAACGCTGCGCACATGGTCGTGGCCGGGCAACGTGCGCGAGTTGAAGAACGCGGTGTACCGCGCGTTTATCCTCGCTGAGAAAACGGTCGAGTTGCCGCATCCGCATCTTGCGTCGAAGGTGAAGCGGCCAGTCACGCAAGGCGATGCGATGAGCGTATGGATCGGCACGCCGCTCGCCGACGCTCAGAAGCAGATCATTCTCGGCACGCTGAAGTACTGCGGCGGCGACAAGCGGCGCGCGGCAAAAGCGCTCGGCGTCAGCCTGAAGACGCTTTATAACCGCTTGAGCGCGTACGGCGACGAAGGCTCGGAAGAAGATACCGAACACTAGCCGCGTCTGCGCAGAACTGCCTCCCGCAATCAGTTCGCACCACCAATCAAACCGGCCTCTCATTGAACAGAATCCGGTTTGACCCGCACCATCTTTTGCAATTTCTTGCACTTTTCCGCTGCCATTTACAAAACGCATCCTGCAAAATGCAGCAGCCCATTTTTCGTCGATGGGAAGAGGCGCTGCTCTTTCGGGGCGGCCTCTGCACGCGAACATGCAAGAAAAGTAGAGACAGGGAATGCGAAAGAAAATGGTGTGGGCCGAGTGGTTTAAACCGTGCTTGAAAGCCCGCCTGAAGACCAGCCCGAATACCCACCTGGAACGATTGGCCACGCGCCGACGGCCTGAAGCCGCCGTGCTGGCCGTAGTGGCGGTGGCGGTCTCGTCGGCGCTGAGCGGCTGCAGTTCGCTCTATACCGAAGGTGCCACGGCCGGCGCGGGTATCGCCGGCGCCGCGATTGCGGGGCAGGTTACCAATAATGCCGCCGTTGCAACCGGCATCGGCCTTGGCGCAGTGGCCGCCGCGAGAGCCGGCGTGCAGTACTCACAGCGGGTGGTCCACCGAAACACGCAGGACGGCATCGCGAAGATCGCCGGGCCGCTCGAAGTCGGTGCCGTCGCGCCGTGGAGCGTTACGCACTCCGTTCCGATCGAAGACGACGAACACGGCCGCGTCACCGTCAGCCGGACGATTAGCGCGGGCACGCTGGACTGCAAGGAAATCGTCTTTTCGGTCGACCACATTGCCACTAAAAATGTGCCTGCGAGCAGCGCGTTCTACGTCGCGTCTATCTGCCGCGACGGCGAAAACTGGAAATGGGCTTCGGCCGAGCCCGCTACCGAACGCTGGGGTGCCCTGCAATGACGGCGCATGCGCTTGCGACTGGAAAGCCGCTGCGTCGCCTGGGCCTGACGGCGGTCACGGCCGCGCTATGTGTCAGCGCGACTCTGCTCACGAGCGGTTGCTCGTCGATCGGCGCGGCAAGCGGTGCCGCCGCCGGTGTCGCGTCGGGCCTCGTCACGTCGAATCCGGCGGTCGGCATCGGTGTGGGTATCGCCGTGCAGGCCGCAACGGACGAAGCCGTGGGTCGCTATATGCGCACCATGCACACCGACCAGCAGAATCTGATTGCGGCGTTGGCAGGCGCAATGCCCGTCGGCGAAACGCGGCCCTGGTCGGTCAAACACACGCTGCCTATTGAAAACGGTCACGGCGAAGTGCGCGTCACGCGCGCGTTCGGGTCCGCGCTCGCGCTTTGCAAGGAATTCGTGTTCTCGGTGCGGGACGGCGACGGTCCGGGCGCTCGCGAAGACTGGTACACCGCCAGTGCGTGCCAGCAGGACAAGGGCTGGAAATGGGCTTCTGCAGAACCGGCCGTCGAACGTTGGGGCAACCTGCAATGAACCAGACGCGCCAGCGAACATTGCGCTAGTCACACGGCAGAACGAAAAAACGGCAGGATCTCCCCTGCCGTTTTCAATGAGCGACGCGCAGAAGCGCAGTCGCGCTCACGACTCCACGTCTTCCAGACTGAAGATTTCGGTCTGATCGTTGTACGAGAAAATCTCGCCGTAACGGCCCCAGTTGATGACCGCGTCGAGCGTTTCCTCGGCGGCGCTGTCGGACAGAAAATCCTCGAGTTCCTGTTCGAAGCGTACGCGCGGCGCGCGGTGCCCCGGCCGTTCGTTCAACACCTTCTTGATCCGCGCGGCGAGCGGCACATGCCGCAACAGGTGCTCGGCGAACATCATCTTGCGTTCCTGCGTGCCGAACTCCGCGAACACGCGTGCGGGCGGCGTCAGGAAAATATCGCCTTCGCGCACGTCAGCGAAACCAAGGTGTTGAAGCACTTCGGCCACCGGGAACAGATCGTCCACCTCCAGATGCAGCGAGCGTGCGATTTCCGGCATGTCCGCGCGGCCGTGATACGGCGCGGCGGCCAGCGTCTCGATCAGACCCGCCATCAGGTTGGTAGACACGTGCGGCAACCAGCTGTGCAGCTCCAGCCCCTTCCGGGTTTTTTCGTCGGTCTGACGCGCGGTCATCTTGGCGTAGATTTCGTCGACCAGACGGCGGAACGCAGGGTCGAGACGATTGCGCGGATGCTTGAACGGCACCTTGATCTCGGCAATCACGCGGCCCGGATTCGACGACAACACCAGAATCCGGTCGCACATGAACACGGCTTCCTCGATGTTGTGAGTAACGATCAACACTGCCTTGATCGGCATGCGGCCCTGCGTCCACAAATCGAGCAGGTCGGTACGCAGCGTTTCGGCGGTCAACACGTCGAGCGCGGAGAACGGTTCGTCCATCAGCAGCAGCGTGGGATCGACCACCAGCGCCCGCGCGAAGCCGACGCGCTGACGCATGCCGCCCGACAACTCGCGTGGATAGGCGTTCTCGAAACCGTCTAGACCGATCAGGTCGATGGCCGCGAGCGCGCGTTCGCGCCGCTCGCGCGCGGCCACGCCTTGCGCCTCGAGCCCGGCTTCCACGTTTTGCAACACGGTCAGCCACGGGAACAGCGCGAAGGTCTGAAATACCATGGCGACGCCCTTCGCGGGACCGTCGAGCGGCTTGCCCATATAGGTGACTTCGCCGTCGGTCGGCTCGATCAGACCGGCAATGATGCGCAACAACGTCGACTTGCCCGAGCCCGAACGCCCGAGAAGACCGACGATCTCGCCTTCACGCAGCGACAGGTTCGCGTCGTCGAGAACGAGTAGTTCGCCCTGCGACTTGTTGAAACCGCGGCACACGTCCTTGACACGCAGGATCTCTTCGCCGAGGCGCGGCGGCTTCGGCGGCGTCTGGATCGGCGCGGCGGTCATAGCAGCTTTAGGATTTTGCATCGCGATATGCCTTCAATTCTCAAGAAACGCCGGGCCGCCCGAGCTTTGCACGGCCCCGTTGTGGGCCCGGCGCGAGCGGCAAAGTGGGGCGCGCTTAGTCCAGCCGAAGCTTGGCTTCGGCGTACGCGTACATCGGTCGCCACAGCAGGCGGTTGAAGAGCGTCACGAACAGGGACATCACCGCAATACCCACGATGATCTTCGGATAGTCGCCCGCTGCCGTGGACTGCGCGATATAAGCGCCGAGCCCGTGCGCCGCAACCTTCGTGTCGCCCCACTGCACGAATTCCGCGACGATGCTCGCGTTCCACGCGCCGCCCGATGCGGTGATCGCGCCCGTCACGTAGTACGGGAAAATGCCCGGCAACATGGCCTGACGCCACCATTGCCAGCCACGAATGTGGAAATTCTTCGCCGCTTCCCGATAGTCGTTCGGATACGAGGTCGCGCCGGCAATCACGTTGAACAGGATATACCACTGGGTGCCGAGCACGATCAGCGGCGACAGCCAGATGTCCGGGTTCAGGTGGAAGCGAACGATCACGATCACGAATACCGGAAACAGCAGATTGGCCGGAAACGCGGCAAGAAACTGCGCAAGCGGCTGAATCTTCTCGGCGAGCGCCGGCCGCAAGCCGATCAGCACGCCGACCGGCACCCAGATCACGGACGCGAGGGCGATCAGCAGCACCACCCGCAACAGTGTGATGAGGCCGAGCATGAAAACGTGGCCGACTTCGTCGAGCGAAACGCCCGTGCGCACGTAAATGAAGACGCGATACACGACATAGACGGTGCCGATCAGGACCAGCGCCGCCCACACGATGTCGCCAAGGCGCGAGCTCTTCTGCATCTGCGGGATCTGGAAGCGCGGCCTTTGCAACGCTGGCAGCTGGAACGGCACGCGCGCGGCCTTGGCGAACATCCAGCCGAGCGGCACGAGCAAGCGGTGAATCAGGCGCGTGCGGCGGATCAGATCGAGCAGCCACGATTCCGGAGCGTCCCCCGAACTCGTGGTCTCCATACGGAATTTGTCCGCCCAAGCGACGAGCGGTCGGAACAGCAACTGGTCATACGCGAGAATCACGACGGTCATCGCGAGAATTACCCAGCCGATCGCGTGCAGATTCTTGACGACGATCGCCTGCGCGAGGTAGGCGCCGATGCCGGGCAGCGTGATCGTGTTGTTGCCGACGGTGATGGCCTCGGAGGCGACCACGAAGAACCAGCCGCCGGACATCGACATCATCATGTTCCAGATGAGACCGGGCATCGAGAACGGCACTTCGAGCTTCCAGAAACGCTGCCATGAAGTGAGGTGAAAGCCGCGCGAGACTTCGTCGAGATCGCGCGGCACCGTGCGCAGCGACTGATAGAAGCTGAACGTCATGTTCCACGCCTGGCTCGTGAAGATCGCGAAGATCGCCGCGAGTTCGGCGCCCAGCACGCGGCCCGGAAACAGCGCGAGAAAGAACGTGACCGTAAACGATATGTAGCCGAGCACCGGCACCGACTGCAGGATGTCGAGAATCGGCACCAGCACGAGACCCGCCCGGCGGCTTTTCGCGGCAAGCGTGCCGTAGATCAGCGTGAATATCAGCGACGCGACCATCGCCGCGAGCATGCGCAATGTCGTGCGCATTGCATACTCGGGCAGGTTCGCGGGGTCGAGCGAGATCGCCTGAGTCTTCAGCGTGGACATCGGCGCGAGCGTCTCGTGAAAGCCGATCGCCGCCATTGCGATGATGCAGATGATCAGCGGAAAGGCCACGAAGTCCCAGCGATTGGGCAGCACCCGCCATGCCGACGCATTGGCAGTGCGCTTCAGGTTGAAGCTGAAATCCATCAGACCCACTCCTCATTCATACAGGCGAACAAACGCGCGAACGAGGCCGCGACTTCGGCGCGGCGGTCTGACGATCGGTCCGGAAAGCGGAAATCAGGCATGGCAAAACGCGTGTGCGCGGTAAATCGTTAGCGTTGGTGACACGTGGACCAGCGACGGAAGTGCCCACGGGTAAGCCGCCCCGCAACCCCCAACCGTCAAGCCAGAATCCTGTCGCCGCAGGCGCCGCCCGTAGGCTGGCGAGCTTTCCTTTGTTTTGGACGGCACGACACTACACCATCCTATGTTTCAGGCACAACCTTTGGAGGCAAATCGCGACAACTTATAGCGGCCGCCTGACAACAGTCCGGCAATGACCTGACAGAGGCCTTCCGCCGAGAGCAAGCAGCCGTGCCGTGAGCCTCTTTTATAAGCAGCCTCACGACCATTGACCGAAAGGCCGGTCAAGCTCATTGATGCCGAAATTGCGGAATTACGCTTCGCACTGTCGCGCGGGGCATCAAGAAACCGGCCGGACTGCCGTTAAGAGCCTGATGGGTGAAGCCCATGAAATCTCATGCCTCAATAACGGTGGCGTCTGGCCCCATCACGGTTAGAATCCACAAAGATGCACTGCGTTGGTGGCTTATCCCGAGCACTAGCGACGGCGCACAAACGGCCGTTCCCACAATCGCGAAACGCGGGGCGAAACAGCGCCGCGGCGCCGCCACGAATAGCAAGTTGCATGTCTAAGCCAGACGGATCAGAGGGTCGATGAACAGGACAACCTTGCGCCAGGCAACCGGCCCGATCGTCTTCGTGCTGATCTTACTGGCTTGCTGGTTCGTGGCCGGCATGGTCGCGGACCGGATGGTACAGCAAGAACTTGCCGCGACCTTGCACGCCCAGCGCCAGATGTCGGCCTCCATCGTCGACAACATGGCGGAGGTGATAGCAAGCGACCTCGCGATGTCGCGGGCCATTCCTGCAACCATGGCCGAAATGGACGTGGTTCAGAACGCATTGGTGCAATCCCGGAATTATGCCGCGAACGGCGAGACGACGGAACCCGCCCTGCGCGCCGCGTTGCTAAAAGACCCGCGAATGACCGCCGTGAGCACGTTCCTGCACCGTGCGCAGGGCTTCTCCGGTCTCGATCAGGTGTGGCTCGTGAATGCGAATGGCATCTGCGTGGCCGCGAGCGATGTCCTCGCCGATATGCCGCGCAGTTCCTTTGTCGGCGTCGACATGCGCGTGCGGGCTTATCTCACGAGCGCCCTGCTCGGCGCGTTCTCGGAAGCGTATGGCGTCGGCCGCACGAGCGGCGAGCCCGGCATCTTCATTGCCGTGCCGGTCTACGCGGACGGAGAACTCACAGGCGCAGTCGTCGCCAAGGTGGGGATCGCGCGGCTGCGCCACTGGGTCGCCAATGCGGGGACCTTCGTCGCCGACAGCAACGGCGTCATCATCATGGCGCACGACAGCAAGCTCGAAGGCCACGCACTGCCGGACTCCCCAGTGACGAAGATGCGCGCAGCGGAGCGCAAGCTGGCCTATCGCCGCGATACGTTCCCGGATATCCAGATACACGTGGACACGCAGGTGCGCGAGGCAGCGCCGTGGGTGTCGGCCGCTGTCGCAGAACAGCTTTTCGCTTCGGCCGGACAGCCGGGACCGTCGCTGTATCAGACTCGCGGCGGTCTGAACTCGGGGCTGTCGGCGCATCTCGTCGAGCCCCTACCCTTCTGGCCCGAACTGCTGCGCAACCATAAGCGCGATCATCTGCTGGTATTCCTCACGCTTGCCGGCACCGTGGCGCTTGCATGGGTGATCACCGTCTCGTACGTGCGTGAGCGGCGTCACCACCGGGCCACGCGCGATCTTGCCGAACAGTTGCAATCGGCCAATACGCTGCTGTCGGCCGAGGCGCGTCATGACGCATTGACCGGCGCGCTGTCGCGACGCTATTTCCTCGACTTGCTGCGCCATGAAATCGACCGTGCGCATCTGGGCAATGAGCCACTGTGCATGGCTATTGCGGATCTCGATCACTTCAAGCAGATCAACGACCGCTTCGGCCATGCCGCCGGCGACCGCGCGCTCGAACATTTCGTCGACACGTGCCGGGCGGAACTGCGCGGCGCCGATGCGATCGGCCGGCTCGGCGGGGAGGAGTTCGGGTTGCTGCTGCCGGCCACCGATCTTGCCGGCGGCCGCGAAGTGGTCGAACGCTTGCGCCTGCGTCTGAAGGCCGTGCCGTCGGCGAAGTTGCCGGCCTCGGTCACGCTCAGCGTAAGCATCGGCATCACCGAACTTTCCGTGGACGACCTCCCCGAACGGATCATGAGCCGCGCCGACACGGCGCTCTACGCCGCGAAGACCGGCGGCCGCGACCGCACCGAAGCACTGCCGCCCGACGACACCGCGCCGTCCGCGCGCACGGTGGCCAACATCTGGTAACCGTGCGTCCGCTGTCTGACGCAACGCAAGCCGAAGCGCCGGGCTTCCCGCAAGCAAGCAGGTATGATCGACACTGACCTTGGGTTGTCGCTACCGCTTTAACGGGAGATTCGCATGAAGGGAAATCTGGTCATCGTTTGCCGCGATCAGGATGCTGACGCGTTCGACCATCTGCTAGCCGAATACGGCGCGTTTCAGACGCGCCTGTCGTCCACCGCCTGGTATCTGAAGCTGGATGTCGCGCCAGAAGTCATTCAGGAAGAAATCCTCGCGCGCCTCGGCAAGTACACGACGCACTATATTTTCGAAGCCGAAACCGTGACCTGGAATACGGTGGATAGCGAAGCGGCGAATGCGCTGAACACGCTCTTCTCCGACTAGCGCGGCGCTTGGCCCAGCTCGATGGGGCGTTCTGGTTACCCGCCCAGGTTGCAGGCGACGGCTTGAAAAGAAGCTCGAGCAGCGGGCACCGTGCCAAGCGCGCGGGCAACAGAACAGCAGCGAAAGACGCGGCGTACGGCCGCGCCTGCGATCACATCACCAGACGCTTTCCGAGGCCGTCTTCACCTGAGGCACGGCGGAAAACGCAAAGCTCATCAAGACCCGCAAGCCCCGGCCGCCGTGGTTGCCTATCTCCCACTCTCCTCCCGCGCGCCGAACCAGCCGCTCGACGATGGCGAGCCCCAAACCGCTGTGGCCGTTGCCGCCGCGCGCCGGATCGAGGCGCACAAAAGGCCGGCTTGCATTGACGAGATCCTGCGCGGCAATGCCCTTGCCGTTGTCGCTCACCGACAGCGTGAAGCCTTCCGCGGTGCGTGCAGTGGCCACCACGACTGGCGGTGCGCCATAGGCGTGGGCGTTGTCGAGCAGATTGGACAGAATTCTGTCGAGCGTCGCGGCGGGGAGGCGGAAACCGGGACCCGCCCGCAGGTCGGTTTCAACGGTCGGCGCGCCCGAGGCCACTGCGCGATAACTGCGCACGACCCGCTCGCATTGCGCGTCGACTTCGACCGGTTCGCTGCGGTCGGCGCCGTCGTGCGCGAACACCAGGAACTGCTCGACGATGTGCGTCATAGAATCGACATCGCGCACGACGCCGTCGCGCATCTTGGCTTCGTCCATCATTTCGGCGCGCAGCCGCAAGCGCGCGAGCGGCGTCTTCAGATCGTGTGCGACGCCCGCGAGCATCACCGCGCGGTCGTTCTCGGTACGCGCGACTTCTTGGACCATCTGATTGAAGCCGTGTGTCAATTGCCTCAACTCGCGCGGTCCGCGCTCGGGCACGGGCGGCACCGGCAGGCCACGGCCGAACCGCGCAACCGCCTGGGCAAGCGAGCGCAGAGGCTGCTGCAGCGCCCATGCGGCGAAGAGTGCCGCCATGACCGCGAACGAGAAGATCATGACGAGCCACAGCACGGTGCGGTCGAGCGAACGCGGCGGTCGGAGCGGCTGAACCGGCACGACGATCCAGCTGTGGTCGGCGGTTCCGCGCACCCACAGCGTGGGCGGGCCGCCCGGCAAGCCGGCGCGCACCTGCGTGCCGGACGGCATGCGGTCGCGCACGTCTTCGATAAAACGTTCCAGCGGCGGCGGCATGTTCGGGGATTCAGGCGGCACCTCGGGGCTCGCCGGATCGACGAGTTTCACGCGCGAAGGCAACGGCTGGTCCGGGTTGCGGACCACGTGCTGACGCACCGCGTCGACGAGAAAAGTGGCTTCTTCGACGGCGTAGCGCGCTTGCAGCTGGTTGCGCTCGAGGCGCATGAGCGCGTACCACGCGAAATGCGACAGCAGCAACACCGCGACGACCAGCAATGCCAGCCGCCCGAACAGCGAATCAATGGGCCGGCGCATGCTGTTCGCCGTCGGGCACGAACACGTAGCCCCGCCCGCGCACTGTCTGGATGAAGCGCGGCGTGGACGGGTCCGTTTCGAGGATGCGCCGCAGACGCCACACCTGCACGTCGATGCCGCGGTCGGTGCCGTCGTATTCGGGACCGTGCAGCAACTCCAGCAGACGCTCGCGCGTCAGCGTGCGCATGGGGTGGTTCACGAAGATTTTCAGCAGCGCGAACTCGCTTCCGGACAGCGTAAGCGGCTTGTCCTCCAGATGCAGCGTGCGCGACTGGAAGTCCAGCGTGAAACGGCCGAAACTGAACGGCTCGCGCTGCTCGGGCGCAGCCGCCGACGGCAGCGTGCGGCGACGGCGCAAGACTGCCTGCACGCGCGCAAGCAGTTCGCGCGGATTGAACGGCTTGCCGAGGTAGTCGTCAGCACCGAGCTCCAAACCGACGATCCGGTCGACGTCGTCAGCGCGCGCGGTCAGCATGATGACGGGAATGTCGTCGCCCGACGCGCGCAGCTTGCGCAACGCCGTGAGCCCGTCGACACCCGGCATCATCAGGTCGAGCACGATCAGATCGGGACGCTCGCGCTCGAGCCTGCGTTCGAGCGAGCCCGCGTCGTGCAGCACCGACACTTCGATACCCTGGCGGGCCAGATAGTCGCGCAGAAGATCGCGCAATTCGACGTCGTCGTCGACAACAAGTATTTGAGTAGCCATGGAATGAAGTTTAACGCGCGACAGGAACGGTTTTGGATTTCAAGCAGGCCTCAAGGGTTACCGGGTGTTACCGTGAAAGCTGCACGTAATGGCCCGTAACAGCGGCACCAGGGCGCGTAACACAGCGGACGATGCAGTTCTCTACGCTGTGTCTTACCGAATGCAGGCCGTCAAACGTGATCGGATGCACCGTCGGCTATTCCATTACAAGGAGCATGACATGTCCACCAGAAAAATCTCGCGCGCCCTCGCCGTTGCCGCCACCGCTCTCGCCATCGGCGCGGGCGCAGCCTATGCGGCTCAACCCGCTCACGAGGCCCACGGCGGCCCCGGCGGATGGCATGGGCACTTCATGAAGGAACTCACGCAACTTCATGACCAGTTGAAGCTGAACGCGGATCAGGAAAAGCAGTGGCAAGCCGCGCTCGACACCATGAAGCAGAACCACGAGGCGATGCGTGCGAACCACGAGCAGATGAAGGACCAGTTCAAGTCCGCGCAGCAGCAGCCGATTCTCGACCTGAACGCAATGGCCGCCGCGCATCAGCAGATCGAGCAGAAAGACGCACAGTTGCGCCAGCAAACCACCGACGCCTGGCTCAAGTTCTATAACGGCTTGAATGACCAGCAGAAGACAACCGTCAGCACAGCGCTGAAGCAGCGCTTTGCGAAGATGGAATCGCGTCACGAGAAGATGCGCGAGCGCTGGCAGCATCACCAGCAGGGTGCGGCATCGGCGCCTGCTGCAAATCAGTAAGCCACGCCAGTAGGCCACGCGTGGCCGCGCAGCCAAATGCGCGGCTCGATAAGCGAAGGCCACTCGCGTGGTCGCCTTAAAAAAAACGCCACGGAGCTTCTCCGTGGCGTTTTTTCCGTGTCTCGGCTTCTATTAGCGCGATCCCGGCAAGCGATCCGGCGAGCACTCGCGCTTGCGAGGTCGTTGCGCGCTCAACCAGTTGGGCCAGAACCGCCTGCAGCCAACGCTCTTTAGCCTTCGAGCCGGCCGAGGTCGAACAGCAACACTTCGGCGTTATGCCCTTTTTCCAGCGTCACCGTATCTGTCTCGCTGAGCTTGGCCGCGTCGCCAGCTTGAAGCGCCTCGCCGTTCACCGTCAACGAACCGCGTGCCACGTGAACATAGGCGAGCCGCCCTTCGGGCAGCGTGAACGTTGCCTGCTCTGTGCCGTCGATCAGCGCGGCGTAGATCGACGCGTCCGCGTGGATCGTCACAGAGCCGTCGCGGCCGTCGGGCGAAGCGACAACCCGTAGCCGGCCGCGCTTGTCGGCGGCCTCGAAGTGCTTCTCTTCGTAACCCGGCTGATCGCCCGCGCGTTGCGGGATCACCCAGATCTGCAGCAGATGCGCCTCTTCGTCCTGCGATGCGTTGAACTCGCTGTGCATTACGCCGGTGCCGGCGCTCATGCGCTGCACGTCGCCCGGACGGATCGTGGAGCCATTGCCCATGCTGTCGCGATGCGCAAGCGCCCCTTCGAGCACATAGGTCACGATCTCCATATCGCGGTGTCCGTGCGTGCCGAAGCCCTGGCCGCCCGCTATGCGGTCTTCGTTGATCACGCGCAGCGGGCCGAAATGGACATGATCCGGGTCCCGATAGTCGGCAAACGAGAAGCTGTGATACGAGTCGAGCCAGCCGTGGTTGGCGTGGCCGCGTTCGTCGGAGCGGCGAATTTCGATCATGAGGTACTCCCTGTCAAATCTGGCGATGGCCAGAATGTATGGGCTGCGCGCCCGTCGCACAATCGGCGCGAATGCACCGGATCGTTTCGCAAATCCGCGTAATCGCGCGAGGCCGCGGCCGATCTCGCACTGGCTCAACCCGGCTACGCGTCGCGCATACGCAACGCGTGCGCCGCCGCGCCCGTCCGACCGGCATTGCGCACTGGCGCCGCGCCCCTGTTCGGGTAAAATACCGCGCTTTTCATCGTAGATGGTGGCCGCAAAGGCGCCTGAACGCCGAGACGCCGCGCAGGGGACCCATAGCGGCGCGACAATTTTGGCCGCCTAGAATAGCGGCGCCGGCCACAAGCCGGCGTTCGTCGGGATCGGACACCACGACGATCAGTTTGACCCAGGAGAAACATGAAGAAGCTCGCACTGTGCGTAGCGCTTGCCGTCATGGCCACGGGCGCCATGGCAAAAGAATGGAAAACCGTACGCATCGGGGTCGACGCCAGCTATCCGCCGTTCGAATCGAAGGCGGCCAGCGGCCAGGTCGTCGGATTCGACGTCGATCTGACCAAAGCGCTGTGCGCAAGAATGAACGTGAAGTGCGTGTGGGTCGAGCAGGATTTCGACGGCATCATCCCAGCACTGAAGGGCAAGAAGTTCGACGCGATCGTGTCGTCGCTGACCGTCACGGACAAGCGTCGCGAGCAGATTGATTTCTCCGACAAGCTGTTCGACGCGCCCGCGCCGCATGATCGCCAAAGCCGGCTCGCCGCTCCTGCCCACCGCTGAATCGCTGAAGGGCAAGCGCATCGGCGTCGAACAGGGCACGACCCAGGAAGCCTACGCCAAGGCTTATTGGGAGCCGAAAGGCGTGACCGTCGTGCCGTATCAGAATCAGGATCAGGTCTACGCCGATCTCACCTCCGGCCGGCTCGACGCCGCGCTGCAGGACGAGATCCAGGCCGACGCCGGTTTCCTGAAGACGCCGCGCGGTAAAGGCTTCGCGTGGGCCGGTCCGGAAGTGAAGGATCCGAAAACCATCGGCGAAGGCACGGCCATCGGACTGCGCAAGGAAGACGCCGATCTGCGGACCATGTTCAATCGGGCCCTCGCCCAGGTTCATCAGGACGGCACGTTCACGAAGCTCGAAAAGCAGTACTTCGACTTCGACATCTATCCTGGACACTGAGCGTGCACTGATCGGACACTGAGCACGGTTCACAGGCGGGCCACCGCTTCAGGCACTTCGCCTGCTCGCGCGAGACGCGGGCACCATGGAACTCGGGGCTCGCCCGCATGGGCTTCCCCCGGGCTTCGTAATACAGTCGGTCTAGTTTCAAAGAGAGTCGAAAAGCGCGCTGCAAGATCGCCAACGGTCATGCAGTCATGATTTGCACAGCGGTACGCTGTGCGCCGCGGATCACAGCGAGCAAAGCTCGCGGTACATGCGGTGCAGAGCCGGCCGCGTCTTTCGCGGTGTGTCGCAAACGCATCGTCAAGGACCCGATATGTTCCTTCAAGGCTACGGCCCGCTGCTTCTCAACGGCACCTGGCAGACCGTCAAACTGGCGGTGTTGTCCCTGGCGCTTGCTTTCTTGCTGGGCCTCGTCGGCGCGGCGGCGAAACTGTCGAAGAACCGCTTCTCGCACGGTGCCGGCACGGTCTACACCACGCTCGTGCGCGGCGTGCCCGACCTCGTGCTGATGCTGCTGCTCTTCTACAGCATCCAGATCTGGCTAAACAATCTGACCGACCTGCTCGGCTGGGATCAGATCGACATCGACCCGTTCGTGGCCGGCGTCGCGGTTCTCGGCTTCATTTACGGCGCGTACTTCACCGAGACGTTCCGCGGTGCGTTCCTCGCCGTGCCGCGCGGCCAGCTCGAAGCGGGTGCGGCCTACGGCATGACGAGCTGGCAGGTGTTCTCGCGCATCATGTTCCCGCAAATGATGCGCTTCGCGCTGCCCGGCATCGGCAACAACTGGCAGGTGATGGTCAAAGCGACCGCGCTCGTGTCGATCATCGGCCTCGCGGATGTGGTCAAGGCTTCGCAGGACGCGGGCAAAGGCACCTTGCGGTTTTTCTTCTTCACCCTGTTCGCGGGGGCGATCTACCTCGTCATCACCACAGTGTCCAACTTCGTGCTGATGTACCTCGAAAAGCGTTACTCGACCGGCGTGCGAAAGGCGGATCTATGATCGAGATCATTCAGGAATACTGGCGCAACTATCTTTATACCGACGGCTACCGCTTCACCGGCCTCGCGATCACGTTGTGGCTGCTTGTGGTGTCGATCGGCCTCGGTTTCTGCCTGTCGATTCCGCTCGCCGTGGCGCGCGTGTCGAAGAAGAAATGGCTCTCCACTCTCGTGTGGCTCTACACGTACATCTTTCGCGGCACGCCGCTCTACGTGCAGCTACTGCTTTGCTACACGGGCTTATATAGCCTCGAGATCGTCCGCAATCACGAGCTGACCAACGCGTTTTTCCGCGAAGGCATGAACTGCACGCTGCTCGCGTTCACGCTGAATACCTGCGCCTATACCACCGAGATTTTCGCCGGCGCCATCAAGGCTACGCCGTATGGCGAAATCGAAGCGGCACGCGCTTACGGCATGTCGTCGTTCACCCTGTACCGGCGCGTGATTCTGCCCTCGGCGCTGCGCCGCGCGCTGCCGTATTACAGCAACGAAGTCATCCTGATGCTGCACGCCACGACCGTCGCATTCACCGCGACCGTGCCGGACATTCTCAAGATCGCGCGCGACGTCAACTCGGCAACGTATCAATCGTTCAATGCGTTCGGTCTCGCCGCCCTGCTCTATTTGTGCATTTCTTTCGCGCTGGTGTGGCTGTTCCGCCGCGCCGAGCGCCGCTGGCTCGCTTACCTGCGGCCGCAAGGCAAGTAACCGGCGCATTGCGCCAGCACGTAAGCACGCCCAAGGATTCCGATGAACACAACGAAGCAAAAGCTCTTCGTCGACGAGCTTCACAAACAGTACGGCGATAACGAAGTTCTCAAGGGCGTCACGCTGAAGGCCAATGCCGGCGACGTAATCAGCGTGATCGGCTCGTCCGGTTCGGGCAAGAGCACGATGCTCCGCTGCATCAACTTTCTCGAACAGCCGAACGCCGGGCGCATTTTCGTGGACGGCGAAGAAGTCCGCACGCAGATTGCCAAAAACGGTGCGTTGCGCGTGTCCGACCCGAAGCAGTTGCAGCGCGTGCGCACCAAGCTGTCCATGGTGTTCCAGCACTTCAACCTGTGGTCGCACATGAACGTGCTCGAGAACATCGTCGAAGCGCCCGTCAACGTGCTGGGCCTGAAGCGCAAGGAAGCAGAAGATCGCGCTCGCGAGTATCTGGAGAAGGTCGGTCTCGCGCCGCGCCTGGAGAAGCAGTATCCGTCCCATCTGTCCGGCGGCCAGCAGCAGCGCGTCGCCATCGCGCGCGCTCTGGCGATGCATCCCGACGTGATGCTGTTCGACGAACCGACCTCCGCGCTCGATCCCGAACTGGTCGGCGAAGTCCTCAAGGTCATGCAGACGCTCGCCGAAGAAGGCCGCACGATGATCGTCGTCACGCATGAGATGGCATTCGCGCGCAATGTGTCGAACCACGTGATGTTTCTGCACCAGGGCCGCGTTGAAGAAGAAGGCCATCCCGACGAAGTCTTCCGCAACACTCGCAGCGAGCGCCTCAAGCAGTTTCTTTCCGGAAGTCTCAAATAGCGGACATATCGGAGAACCTGGTATTTGAGACAAAGTCGTGTGTCTCATTTACCGCTTGTAGTGAAAGTAGTTTTACAAGGCGCTTACGAGCGCCTTTTTTGTTTCGGTCAACTGCGTAATCCATGCATTTCGACCGCGAAAAACACCGCCGCAACGCCCTTCCAGCCCCTCGTTTTCGCACTACCTTGCCGTTTTTGAAGCGTCAATAGTGGCAATCCTTAATCTTGCTCCCGCCGATCCGTGATTCCCTTGTCACGCAAGGGATTCAGGTATTTTTCAAGGTGCTTGAAAGCGCCTTTGCGCACATCCGTATTGCAATTTGGAGACACAGGTCAGCGCCGGTACTAATTTCTTCTCCCACACAAGTGTATTTTTGATAAATTAGTAACCAAAGTAGCAAAACAAAGTTGATTAAAAGTAGTTTTACTTCAAAGCACAGAGGAGAACCGGTCGGCGAGGGATCGGCGTGACGACGAGACAGTCCCAAGGCTGCACGTCAGGACAGGAGACCTAATCCGCCCGCTAATCTCCCTGGTACCGATTTCTGTTCGGAGCGCTTGCGTCCGAACACCATTCGCAGTACTGGGTTTCACTTTTTGACAGGGTATGGAGGAGAAGATGAAGAAAGCTTTGCTCGCCGCTGCGCTGATGTCGGCCGGCGTTGTTGCGCATGCCCAAAGCAGCGTGACACTGTATGGTCGCCTGGACGCGGGTATCGAATACATGAGCGGTCTGCCGAACGCCAACTACACCGGCTCCACGTCGCGCTGGCGCGCGGAAAGCGGTGACTGGGGCACGAGCCTCTGGGGCATGAAGGGCGTCGAAGACATCGGCGGCGGCAACAAGGTTCTGTTCCAGTTGGAAGGCTCGTTCAACACCATGACGGGCGCAGGTCCTGGCGGCGGCGGTCTCTTCAATCGTTGGGCAACAGTCGGTCTGTCGAACAATACGTACGGTACGTTCACGATGGGTCGCATGCTCTTCATCTCGAACGGCGTGTGGGACTTCGACCCGTTCGGTCAGTCGAACTGGTCGTCGGCATCGCTGGTGCGTGGCCGCAACTGGCCGCAATCGAGCAACAACCTCGCTTACCAGTCGCCGAAGTTCTACGGTTTTGACATGTACGGTCAGTACGCACTGTCGAACGCAACGAACTGGAACGGTAACGGCACGACGCCGCAAGGCCGTGAAGCAGGTCTGCAGCTGACGTACACGTCGTCGCTGTTCCAGGTTCGCGGTATCTATGACGAAATCCGCAACGCCGCAAACGGTAACTTCACCGACCCGTTCACCGCATCGCGCGAATACACGGCTGCCTTCAACGTGTTCCTCGGTCAGTTCAAGATCCAGGGCGCATACCAGGCAGTCCGTACGTCCGCCGCTGCTAGCGCTGCAGGCACGTCGCCGACGTCGCTCGATCACGAATGGGGTGGTGTGACGTGGCAAGCCACGCCGGCCGCAGCACTGATCGCGGCGGTGTATCACGTCAACGCAAACAAGAACGGCGGCAACGCAACGATCTACACGATCGGCGGTTCGTATAACCTGTCCAAGCGCACGCTGCTGGACATCCAGGTTGCGACCGCGCGTAACAGCAAGACCGCTAACTTCGGTCTCGACGCGAACGCTGCAGGCCCTGGCGGCAACATCACTTCGGGCGGCACGACTACGTACAACGAGAACCCGCTGCCTGGCCACAGCCAGACCGGTGTGTACGCAGGTATTCAACACTCGTTCTAATCGGACGGTGTTTCCCGAAGGCACTGCCTTCGGGGCTTAGAAGTTCTTCAAGAGAATCTTTTTCACGCTGCTGCGAGAGGCGCGTATCGGTGCGATGTCCGAAAGGGTATCGCACCGTTTTTTATTGGCGCACGGCGTTTTGCGATGTTGCGCGGGGGGTGCGTGGTGCTTGTTCAACCGCCGGCGCACCGCTTCGGTGCGCGAGGGCTTTACACTGCCGCTTCGTTTTCTTCGCCGGTACGGATGCGGATCACGCGCTCGACGTCGGCGACGAAAATCTTACCGTCGCCAATCTTGCCGGTGCGGGCTGCGCCGATGATCGCGTCGATCACCTGATCGCACTGATTGTCGGCCACGACCACCTCGATCTTCACTTTCGGCAGGAAGTCGACCACATACTCTGCACCACGATAGAGCTCGGTATGACCTTTCTGGCGGCCGAATCCTTTGACCTCGGTGACGGTCAGGCCCGTGAGGCCGACTTCAGCGAGCGCCTCGCGCACTTCGTCGAGTTTGAACGGTTTGATGACTGCGGTGATGCGCTTCATGGCGAACCTCGTCTCGTGACTGGAAGAGTGAAAGGGAAATGGATGATTTTTATTCTACGCCGCGCCGGATGCGTTGCGGCAGTCCAGCGACGCGCGCCGCTGCGACTCGCCGCCCTTTAGCGCAATTCGGCGCGAGCGCCGCGCCTCTCACTCCACCGGTTCGGTGTAGCGCGACGTGATCGGATAACGCCAGTCGCGACCGAACGCGCGATGCGTGACGCGAATGCCGATCGGCGCCTGTCGGCGTTTATATTCGTTGATCTTGATGAGCCGCGTGACGCGCTTCACGTCTTCGGCCGCGTAACCCGCGGCGATGATTTCCGCGAGCGCGCGGTCCTCTTCCATATACATGCGCATGATCGCATCGAGCACGTCATAGGGCGGCAAGCTGTCTTGGTCGGTCTGGTTCTCGCGCAATTCCGCGGACGGCGCGCGCGTCAGAATCCGCTCGGGTATCACATTCTGCTTGCCGAACGTCGTGGCTTCGTTGCGGTAATGGCACAGGCGATAGACCAGCGTCTTCGCGATGTCCTTGATCACCGCGAAGCCCCCGGCCATGTCGCCGTAAAGCGTGCAATAACCCACCGCCATTTCGCTCTTGTTGCCGGTGGTCAGCACGATCGAGCCGAACTTGTTCGACAGCGCCATCAACAACGTGCCGCGAATACGCGCCTGAATGTTTTCTTCGGTGGCATCTTCCGGCCGGCCCTCGAATTCTTGCGCGAGCGAGCTGCGGAACGCGTCGAACATCGGCGCGATCGCAATTTCGTCGTAGCGCACGCCGACGCGGCGTGCCATTTCCGCGGCGTCAGTGGTCGAAATGTCAGCCGTGTAGCGCGACGGCATCATCACTGCGCGCACGCGCTCGGCGCCGAGTGCGTCGCACGCGACCGCCAGCACCAGCGCCGAATCCACACCGCCCGACAGACCGATGAGCGCGCCCGGAAAGCCGTTCTTGTTGACGTAATCGCGCACACCCATCACGAGCGCCGCATAAACCTGCGCTTCGAGCGAAAGCTCCGGCGCGATGCCACTGTTGCCGCCGTTGGTTTCGCCGCGCACCGGACGGGCCGCTTCGAATTCGACGATTGCGGTCGCTTCCTCGAACTGCGGCATCTTCGCGACCAGCTCGCCCTGCGCGTCGAGCACGAACGAGCCGCCATCGAACACGAGTTCGTCCTGCGCGCCGACCATGTTGACGTAGACCATCGGCAGCCCGGTCTCGCGAATCCGCGCCCGCAGAATGTCGAAGCGCACCGCTTCCTTGTTCAGGTGGAACGGCGAACCGTTCGGAATCAGCAGCACCTGCGCGCCCGCCGCCTTCGCCATTTGCGCGGCCGACGCATGCCACGCGTCTTCGCAGATCACCACGCCGTACCTGACGCCGTCGAGCTCGAACACGAACGGCTGCGCGTCTGATGCGAAATAGCGCTTTTCGTCGAACACCTCGGTGTTGGGCAGATCCTGCTTGCGATAGGTGCCCGCTACCTTGCCGTCGACAAGCAGCGAAGCCGCGTTGAACGTGTCGACAGGCGGCACGCCGCGCTGGATCGGCGCGTTTGCATTACCATGACCCTGGGCCGCGCTGTCGCCCACCTCGCGTAACGGATGGCCGACAATCACGTGCAGGCCGGTGAACGGCTTCAGTTGCGCGGCGAGATCGGCCAATGCGGCAGCGCTCGCGGTATAGAACGCGGGGCGCAGCAGCAGATCTTCAGGCGGATAACCGGACAACGCGAGTTCCGGCGCGACCAGCAGCTTCGCACCGGCGTTGTGCGCGTCACGCGCGGCAGCGACGATTTTCGCGACGTTGCCGGCGAAATCGCCGACGGTGACATTGATTTGAGCGAGAGCGATTCGTGTCTTCATGGCAGGATCGACGGGCAAGCGAAGGGCTTGCGGAGGGCTTTGCAAATAAAGCGGCTTGTTTTGGGCTCGACGGAACGGCCAACTCGGATAAACGAACGACGCAGTGCTTGACGTTGTATAACGCGCGCCGCGTCGCTCATTGGGACAGTCACACAAGTTGAATCAGGAACGCTTTGATTATCGCACGGGCATTCTGGCGTCGCCCTCCGAGGTGGACGCGGCCGAATGGAACGCCCTTCTCGCTCAGCAGCCGCAGCCCACGCCTTTTCTGCGGCACGAGTTTCTAAGCGCGCTGCACGCAACCCGTTGCGCGGTCGCGGACACGGGCTGGGCGCCGCAATTCGTCACGCTGACCGACCCGCTGACCGGCAAGCTCGCGGCGGCCGCGCCGGTTTATCTGAAGGGTCACTCGTATGGCGAGTACGTGTTCGACTGGGCCTGGGCCGACGCGTACAAGCGCAACGGCTTGCCCTACTACCCGAAGCTTCTGTGCGCCGTGCCGTTCACGCCCGTGCAAGGCAATCGGCTGCTGTCCGCCGACGCGCACGCGCTGCGGCATCTCGCGGCCACACTGATGGCATTCGCCGAGCAGGCCGATGTGTCCTCGCTGCACGTGCTGTTTCCGACCGAAGCCGAAGCGGGTGCGCTCGCCGACATGGGCATGATGCAACGCGAAGGCGTGCAGTTTCACTGGCTCAACGACGGCTACCGCGACTTCGACGATTTCCTCTCGACGCTCGAACAGAAGAAGCGCAAGAACATCCGCGCGGAACGCCGCAAAGTACACGAGGCAGGCGTCACGATGCGCAGGATTCGCGGCGAAGACATTCAGGACGCCGACTGGCGCTTCTTCAGCAAGTGCTATCGGCAAACTTATCGCGAGCACTTTTCGACTCCGTATCTGAACCTCGACTTTTTCCGCATGATCGGCGCGTCGATGCCGGAGAATCTGCTGCTCGTGATCGCCGAATATGAAGGCAAGCCGATCGCGAGCTCGCTCGTCGTCTATCAGCGCGACGCGAAAACCGGCGGCACGCTGTATGGCCGTTACTGGGGCGCGCTCGAACACGTGCCGTGCCTGCACTTCGAAACCGCGTACTATCAGCCGCTCGAATTTTGCATCGAAGAAAAGCTCGGCGCATTTGAAGGCGGCGCCCAGGGCGAACACAAGATGGCCCGAGGCTTCTTGCCCACGGTCACGCGCTCGGCGCACTGGCTCGCGCATCCCGCTTTCGCCGATGCCGTCGGCCACTTCCTCGACAATGAGAAGAACAGCATCCACGCGTATGTGGACGAGCTGCGCGAACACAATCCGTTCAAAGGCTGAAGCGCGTCCATGGCGTGGTTTCTTTATCTGCTCGAATGCTCGGACGGCAGCGTCTACACCGGCATCGCAACCGACGTGCAAGCCCGCTTCGACAAACACGTGAGCGGCGCGGGCGCGCGCTACACCCGTTCGCGCAAGCCGGTGCGCGTGCTGGCATCGTTCGAACTGGCCGACCGCTCCAGTGCTTCGCGCGCCGAGTATTGGGTGAAGCGCCTTGCGCCCTCGGAAAAGCGCGTGCTCGCAGCGGGTGGACGGACGCTCGAGTCGGTGGTGCCGGTCGCGGAACCCGATTCAACCAACGCCGAAGAGGCGACCGAGGAAAACGGCGCTGCCTGACGGCGCGGTTGCTCAGCCCCGCGCCTCGCGCATGCGTTCGGTGAGTAAGCGCTGCATCAGCGCAAGCTCACCTACCGCATCGGCTTCGAGCGACGTCAGCCGCTCGCGTGCCGGAAGGTCGTGCCGCAGCGGCAAAATCGTTCGATTCAGCGCGGCCTCGATATCGGCGTTCACAGCCGCGAGCCACATGCGAAGCTCGTCGTGGCTATCCTGCATCTCGCGCCGGTTCGCACTCAGCCTAAGCTGCGTAGCCGTGCCCGCCATCTTGCGTAGCAGACTCAACACCGTCAGCGTTACGGTATCGACTAGCGAGTCTTCCAGTTTTTCAAGGCGAATCCGTGCGATGGCTTCCTCCGCGTTGTTGCTGCCGAGGCCGGCCGCGCGGCGCAAACGCTCCATGTCTTTTTCGCTTCGACGCGGCGATTCGAGCGCCGCGATCAGATACGCGAGATTCGCGCGGACCGCGTCCCTCAGATACGTGCGGTAGTCGCTCTTCTCCCGCGTCGGCCACAGATAAAACGTAGCGAAAAGCGCCAGCACGCAGCCGAGCACATTGTTGCCGAGCCGCGTGAGCGCATATGCGAATTCACTTGCGCCCGGTGTCGCGAAGTCGGCCACGAGCACGAAGGTCGGCGTGAGGAACAGCACGAACAGGCTATAGCTGACGGGGCGCAAAGCCATGGTCGCCATGACGAGCGGAAATACCGCGAGCGAAATGCCGAGCGGCGAATGAATCGCATAGCCGATGCCCGCGGCCAGCACGCCGCCCACGATGCTGCCCGCCGCGCGCTCGATACTGCGCGGCCAGGTCGCCGCGATCGAAGGCTGCAGAATCAGCAGCGTCGCCATCGTCGCCCAATAGCCGAACGGCAAGCCGAGCGCGCGGATCACGAGAAAGCCCGCGGTCGTCGTCACGCCGACGCGCGCAGCGTGACGCAAACCGACGGACTCGAGCGACAGGTTCGCCTTCAGCGTCGCCCAGACGCGCGCAAGCGTTGCAGCGACGCTGTCCGCGAAGCGCGGCGGCGCCGCTTGCACCGGCGTGAAATCGACGAGTTCAAAGTCCGATTTGAGTTTCACCGGCTCCATCAGCGCGTTTTCGAGGCGCCCCGCGAGCCGCCGCACACGGAGTTGTAACTCGGCGAGAAGCTCCCACCGCCCTTCGTTCGCCTGTGCGCCGATGCTGCGAAGCGTCTCGCCCATGCCCGTGAGCAGACGCGCGGCGCGCCTCGCGCGCCGTTCATCGCCGGACATTTTTTCGCACGCACCCGAGACGGCGATCAGGTAGGCGAACAACGCCTCGCCTTCGGTCAGCAACGCGAGCAGCGTGTCGTAGGCCTCACGTGCGCCGGTTCGCGTCGCCGGCACGCTGGCCAGCGCCTTGCGCGAGCGTTCGAGCGCCGCGCGCGCATCCGCGCGGAATTTTGCGGCGTGCGTCGCCCACTCGCGCGGTGTGCTGCGCTGCTGAAGCAGACGCGCGCTGTCGAGCGCGATGTCCGCCAGCCGCACATACACCGTCCGCAGTGAAGCACGGCTCGCGCCGAACGGATGGATGCGCCAGACGGTCAGGCTCAACGCGACCGCGAACAGACAGCCGATCAGATAGACGCCGAGAAATGCAAGCCCTTCGCGCACATCGCGCATGGGCCGATCGACCATCACGACGCAAGCGGTCGCGGCGAGAATCGTCACTTGCGACGTCGCAGCGCCCCAGATGCGTCCGAACGCGCCGAGGCTCGTGAAAATAAGCAACGCGAGCGCGGCAAACGCCGTTCCCTCTGCCGACGCAAAAGCGGTCAGTCCACCGCACAGCGTGGAGAGAAGCGCGAAGCCCATCATCGAGGCGAAGCGGGCGCGGTTCGAACCGGCGGCGTCCGCGAGACACGTCCAGAACGCACCGATCGCAGCCCAGGCGAAAATGGGATCGTGCAACAGATTGCCGAGCGCGAGCATCGCCGTGGACGCGCATGCGGCGCGCAAGCCTTCGGAGAGACTCGCCTCGCTCGCGGAAAACGACACCATCCAGACCGGCCGCTTGCGATAGATCGCCGTCGCGATCGCATACAGCCGATTCGACCATCGGGGCGAAGAAGATGCCAGGTTGGACTTGCGGTTCATCATCCGGACGGTGTGCTCCCAAAGCGGGCTTGTTGCTGGTTTGGTGCGGGCTTGTTGCGGGCTCGCTGCTGCGCGTTCACAGACGTCCCGGCAGTGAGCCGAATCAACCGCGAGCCACAGATAATAAGGGTTTACACCGAGATATAAAAATGGCTTCGGTTCATCGTCGGGATGCACTGCGGCTATACCGGCATTTCGACGCGCGACGTCACAATCCTCACATCGAATAAAAAACCGCGCGGCCCCTTCGGGCTCGCGCGGTTTTTTGAATGAGGCGACTGGATCGGCGAAGCAGTGATTCTTCCGATCAGCGCGTCGAGCCGCTTACTTCTTGTGGTTCGCCACGCCTTCGCTGATTTCCTTGTGCGCGGCTTCGATGCCTGCCCAGCCTTCGACCTTCACCCACTTACCCTTCTCGAGCGCCTTGTATTGCTCGAAGAAGTGCTTGATCTGGTCTTTCAGGTACGCCGGGACGTCGTCGATCGACTTCAGGTCGGCAGTCATCGGGCAGATCTTGTCGTGCGGGACGGCGATCAGCTTTGCGTCCACGCCAGATTCGTCGGTCATTTGCAGCATGCCGAGCGCGCGTGCGCGGACCACCGAGCCTGCCAGCAGCGGGAACGGCGTGATCACCAGCACGTCGACCGGGTCGCCGTCGCCCGACAGCGTTTGCGGAATGAAGCCGTAGTTGGCGGGATAGCGCATGCCGGTGCCGATGAAACGGTCGACGACGAGAAGGCCCAGATCCTTGTCGGCTTCGTATTTCACCGGATCGCTCTGCGCCGGGATTTCGATGATGACGTTGAAATCGTGCGGAAGATCTTTGCCTGCGGGGACGTGATTGAAGCTCATGAGCGCTCTCTGGTCAGGATGGAATTCGGAGCACGGCATGCGGCGCGTGGGCTCGAGGGCATGCATCGGAAAACTTGCCTCGAGTAGGAGCGCAGCGGCCGGACAGTGCGGAATGCGCCATTATAGCCAATCGGCCGATGGCATCCGCCGCCGGATCGGCGCGATAATCGTCTGGCGTCTCTCGATTGTGCCTCTGGTTTGTGAACACCGCGTAACGGCGTCCGCTTCGGCGTGTGGCTGAACGTACGCCGGCTGCGCGACATCTCAAGGAGTCTGCATGGAAGAAGCCCGACACTTCATTGGCGGCGAATGGTCCGCTGCTTCAGGCGGCGAGACGATCGCCGTGCTCGATCCCTCGGACGGCCAGCCGTTCACGCAGCTTGCGCGGGGCACCGCGGCGGATATCGACGCCGCGGTTCATGCCGCGCGCCGCGCGTTCGAAGGCGCATGGGGCGCGGCAAGCGCGGCGGAACGCGGACGCGTGCTGTACCGGCTGTCGATGCTCGTCGCCGCGCGCCAGGAAGAACTGGCGCAACTCGAAGCCCGCGACACCGGCAAGCCGCTCAAACAGGCGCGCGCCGATTCCGCCGCGCTCGTGCGCTACTTCGAGTTTTATGCCGGGGCGGCCGACAAACTGCATGGCGAAACACTGCCCTATCAGGCCGGCTATACGGTGATGACGATCCGCGAGCCGCACGGCGTGACCGGCCACATCGTGCCGTGGAATTATCCAATGCAGATCTTCGGCCGCAGCGTCGGTGCGGCACTTGCCGTGGGCAACGCATGCGTCGTCAAGCCGGCTGAAGACGCGTGTCTTTCAGTGCTGCGCGTCGCCGAACTGGCGGCCGAAGCGGGCCTGCCCGCAGGCGCGCTGAATATCGTCACCGGTTACGGACACGAAGCGGGAGCGGCGCTCGCACGTCATTCGGGCATCGATCACATTTCGTTCACGGGCTCGCCCGAGACCGGCAAGCTCGTCACACAAATGGCCGCCGAAAACCACGTGCCGGTCACGCTCGAACTCGGCGGCAAGTCCCCGCAACTCGTCTTTGCCGATGCGGACCTCGACGCCGCGTTGCCCGTACTCGTGTCGGCGATCGTGCAGAACGCCGGGCAGACGTGTTCGGCGGGCAGCCGCGTGCTGATCGACCGCGCGATTTACGAACCCTTGCTCGACCGGCTGAGCGGCGCGTTCAACGCGCTGCGCGTGGGCCCCTCGCACGCGGATCTCGACTGCGGGCCGCTTATTAACGCGAAGCAGCAACGGCGCGTGTGGGACTTTCTCTCCGACGCGCAACACGACGGCATACCGATGGCCGCCCATGGCGAAGTGATTCCCGAAGCGCCGGAAAGCGGCTTCTATCAGGCGCCCACGCTGTTGCGCGATGTGCCCGCGAGCCACCGTCTCGCGCGCGACGAAGTGTTCGGACCCGTGCTCGCCGCGATGTCCTTCAGCGACGAAGACGAAGCCCTCGCGCTCGCGAACGGCACGCAATATGGGCTGGTCGCGGGCATCTGGACACGCGACGGCGCGCGGCAAATGCGCCTCGCTCGGCGTCTACGCTCGGGCCAGGTGTTCATCAACAACTACGGCGCGGGCGGCGGCGTTGAACTGCCGTTCGGCGGCGTCAAGCATTCGGGCCACGGGCGCGAAAAGGGTTTCGAGGCGCTGTATGGCTTCACGGCGCTAAAGACAATTGCGATCCGGCACGGCTAGTTCGCAGCAGGGCTTATCCATCACCACTCACAACAAACAGCGGAGACACTATGCGGTTGACAGGTAAAACGGCCATCGTCACGGGTGGCGGCTCGGGTTTCGGCGAAGGCATCGCGAAGACCTACGCGCGCGAAGGCGCGAACGTCGTGGTCAACGATCTGAACGGTCCCGCCGCCGAGCGCGTCGCGAGTGAGATTGCGCTGGCCGGTGGCAAGGCCATCGCCGTCGCGGGCAACGTCGCGCAACGCGAGGACTGGCAAAAGCTGCGTGAAGCGGCACTCGAAGACTTCGGCAGCGTGCAGATAGTCGTCAACAACGCGGGCACCACGCATCGCAACAAGCCTGTACTCGAAGTCACCGAAGCCGAGTTCGACCGCGTGTATGCGGTGAACGTCAAAAGCATCTACTGGAGCGTGCAGGAGTTCGTGCCGTATTTCCGCGAGCAAGGCGGCGGCAGCTTCATCAACATTGCGTCGACCGCGGGCGTGCGGCCGCGCCCCGGACTCGTCTGGTACAACGGCAGCAAGGGCGCGGTGATTATCGCGAGCAAATCGCTCGCCGTGGAATTGGGCCCGGACAGAATTCGCGTGAACTGCGTGAATCCTGTGATCGGCGAAACGGCGCTGCTGTCGGAGTTCATGGGCGTCGAAGACACGCCTGAGAACCGTCAGCGCTTTCTCGCCGGCATTCCGCTCGGGCGCTTCTCGACGCCGCAAGATATCGCCAACGCCGCGCTCTATCTGGCTTCGGACGAAGCGGAGTTCATCACCGGCGTGTGTCTTGAAGTGGACGGCGGGCGCTGCGTGTAGAGCTTGCGTTCTAGCTTTGCCGTCGCAGCGCCGCTCATGGCGCTCATAGACACGCCCTGAGCAAGCCGCGTTCACGCGCGGCGCTTGACGGGCTTAGTGTTTTCCCCCGGTATCTAATTGCCGTGCGAGCCGCGCCGCACGGCTAGAATCAATCGACGCGGCACTTCAATTCGACAAGAAAAGAGGAGACACCATGGCTAGTCCCGCAAATCCGCTCCACCATCCCGGCGCGGGCGCGCCGCCTTCCACTTTCGAAGAGGCGACCTATCGCAAGGTCAACTGGCGGCTCGCGCCGCTGCTGATGCTCTGCTACGTGGTCGCGTATCTGGACCGCGTGAACGTCGGCTTCGCCAAGCTGCAAATGACGAGCGACCTCGGCTTGAGCGATGCGGTTTATGGCTTTGGCGCCGGCATTTTCTTCGTCGGCTATTTCTTCTTTGAGATTCCGAGCAATGTGATCTTGCACAAGGTGGGCGCGCGAGTTTGGATCGCGCGGATCATGGTCTCGTGGGGCGTGATCTCCATGCTGACCATGTTCGTCACCACGCCGACCATGTTCTATGTGATGCGCTTTCTGCTCGGCGTCGCCGAAGCCGGCTTCTTTCCCGGCATCATTCTGTATCTCACCTACTGGTATCCGTCGCACCGGCGCGGGCGGATGACGACGTGGTTCATGACGGCTATCGCGCTATCGGGTGTGATCGGCGGGCCGGTGTCGGGCTATATCCTCAAGACGTTCAATGGCATGAACGGCTGGCACGGCTGGCAATGGCTTTTCCTGCTAGAAGGAATACCGTCGGTACTGGTCGGCATATTGGTGTTCGTTGCGCTCGACGACCGCATTGCGAAAGCAAAGTGGCTCACGAAAGAGGAAAAGGAACTGCTCGAGCGCCACGTTTCCGCCGAGGAAGCCACCAAGCACGACATGCCGATCCGTCAGGTGCTGACGAGTGGCCGCGTGCTGATGCTGAGCTTCACCTACTTCTCGTTCGTGATGGGTCTGTACGGCGTGAGCTTCTGGCTGCCGACTATCATCAAGGCGACCGGCGTGACCGATGCGTTCGCGATCGGTCTGCTGTCGGCGGTTCCCTTCGCGGCGGCAGTCGTCGCGATGGTGTTCGTTGCGCGCAGCGCGGACCGTACGCGCGAACGGCGCTGGCATATCGCGTTGCCCGCTTTCGCCGGGGCGATTGGATTGGTGCTGTCGGTCGTGTGGGCGCAGAACACGCTGCTTGCGATGGCTTCTCTCACGCTCGCGACCATGGGCATTCTCACTACGTTGCCATTGTTCTGGAGTTTGCCTACGGCGATTCTCGCCGGAACGGGTGCGGCTGCCGGGATCGCGATGATTAATTCGATTGGTAATCTCGCGGGGTTTCTGAGTCCGTATGCTGTCGGCTGGTTGAAGCAGGCGACTGCCGCTAATGATTCGGGGATGTATATGCTTGCGGCGTTTATGATCGTTGGCGGGTTGCTGGCTATCAGTGTGCCGGCGAAGATGGTTAATCGGTGAGTTGAAGCGTTGTGTGTGGTGGGGCCCCGGTGGCTGTGTGCTGCTGGGGCTTTTTGTTTTTTGGGGATAGTGGGGTGGCGTCGCAGGAGGAGCGACATTGGAGCGGATTGGTTCTTCGTCAGCAATGTGGCGGATTGCCGACGTTGCCGGCATCTAGCATAGGAACGGCAACTTCCTGGATCATCGAACTCAGGCTCACGCCCTTTTGATCGCATCCAATAAAACTAAAAAGCGCGTCGATAAAATGCGTCGCGCATTAAATCGCAACTTTCCTAAAGTTTCCGGTAAACCCGCCGATAGATTCGTGTGGAAACTTGAGTACAAGTTTAGAAAACACGTTACGCCAATAAGAACCGGGGAGCTTCGACGCGCACGCTCGCGTGCCCGAAGCGAGAAACTTGCAACGCCGATGGAATAACCACGCGTGCAGCGACGCACTGCACCTTTCACGTTCGCCGTATCCACATACGCGCGGCTCGGACGACTCGCGCCTTGCGCGAGCGCACCGCCGCCGCGCAGCGACACATCTCGCTGCTCCCCATTCTCTTGCCGCTTTCGCTCGTGCGCCCCGCGCGCACGCTGACTGATGTTCCCGTTCCAACACCAAGGAGAATCGATGGAAGTGTCAAAAACTTGTGGCGTCGTCCTCGCCGCCGCCGCGATTGCGGCACTAGGCGGCTGTGCGACAGAGTCGTCGCGTTCACTCCCGGTTGCGCCGGTGGCCAGCGCGCAGCGCCCGCCCGTCGGCAAGGCCGTGCAAATCTCGGTCGGGAAGTTCGACAACCGCTCGAGCTATATGCGTGGCATTTTCTCCGACGGCGTCGATCGTCTCGGTAGTCAGGCCAAGACCATTCTGATCACTTCGCTGCAACAGAGCGGCCGTTTCAACGTGCTTGACCGCGACAACCTCGACGAAATCCGCCAGGAAGCCGGCTTCACCAAGAAGGCGCAGGCGATCAAGGGCGCGAATTTCGTCATCACCGGCGACGTCACCGAATTCGGCCGCAAGGAAGTCGGCGATCACCAACTGTTCGGCATTCTTGGCAGCGGTAAGAACCAGATCGCATACGCGAAGGTCAGCATCAACGTCGTCGATACCACGACTTCGGAAGTCGTCGCCTCGGCGCAAGGCGCGGGCGAGTACAGCCTCTCCAATCGCCAGATCATCGGATTTGGCGGCACCGCGAGCTACGACTCGACGCTCAACGGCAAAGTCCTCGACCTCGCGATCCAGGAAGCCGTCAACCATCTGGCCGAACAGGTCGACGCGGGCGCATTGCGCACCGCTCGCTGAGCGCGCGCCGTCCACATTTCTTGCTCGATAAAACAACGACTACTACGGGGTTTTCATGAAATACACCGGCATGCTTCGGGGACTTCGCCTGCCCGTCACGGCAGCGATGCTGCTGCTCGCGGGCTGCGCGAACACCACGCCGACGCTCTATCAATGGACCGGCTACCAGCCCGGCGTCTACGACTACCTGAAGGGTGAAAAGGGCCCGCAGGAACAGATCGACGCGCTCGAAAAAGCGCGGCAGCAAATCAGCGCGAAGGGCAACACGCCGCCGCCCGGCTTCCATGCGCAACTGGGCATGCTGTACGCGAACGTCGGTAACGACACGAACGCCATGCAGGAATTCGACGCCGAGAAGCAGCTCTTCCCGGAAGCGGCGACCTACATGGACTTCCTTATGAAGAAGCCGAAACAACAATAAGCGAGCGTACCGATATGTCCAGAATCTCTTCTCTCAAGCTCTCGCTGGCGCTGTCCGTGCTCGCGCTGCTCGCCGCTTGCGCGCAGCCCGCGAAGCACATGGATTACACGGCGTTCAAGCATGCGCATCCGCGCTCGATCCTCGTGCTGCCGCCCGATAACACGACGACGGATGTGAATGCGTCGAACAGCGTGCTCTCGCAGATGACGATGCCACTCGCCGAGGCGGGCTACTACGTGATCCCGGTCGCCGTGATGGAAGAAACGTTCAAGCAGAACGGCGTCACGACGGCGGGTGATATCCAGCAGACATCGCCGGCGAAGCTGCGAGAGATCTTCGGCGCGGATGCGGTCCTGTACTCGACGATCTCGCAATACGGCACGCAGTATCGCGTGCTGGCCAGCGCGACGGTGGTGACGGCGTCGGCGAAACTCGTCGATCTGAAAAGCGGCGATGTGCTCTGGCAAGGCGCCGCGACGGCCAACAGCGAAGAAGGCAGTAACAACGGTGGCGGTGGCCTGATAGGCATGCTCGTGATGGCTGCGGTCAAGCAAATCGCGAACTCGCTCACAGACAAGAGCCGCGATATTGCCGGTATCACGAGCTATCGTCTGCTGCACGCGGGAGCGCCGACGGGCCTGCTCTACGGTCCGCGCTCGCCAAAGTACGGCACGGACTAAGCGGCGTTCGCACTTGCGACGAGTCTCGCCGAGGCGTTTGCATCGGCGAGCCCAGGCACGGTCGCGAATAGCCAGCCTCAGGCAGCCAGTGCGTGTCAGTGCCTGCCAGCGCGAAAATCCATTTTCAGCCTAGACTTGAATTGCGCGCTCGGCGACATGCTCCTGCGGCACGAAGGCCGTCGCCGGCGATCGCTCACCTGACGGCCCGTCTTCGCGGAGCAACAGTGACGCCTGGAGGCAATCATGATCCGAGCAATCTGCACGCTTCTTTCGCTTGTGAGTCTTTCCGCAGCGAGCGTGAACAGTTTCGCTGACACTATCCGAATCGAATCTGGCACCTATGGCGCCAAGTGTGGCGCTCATCATGGCAACTCGACTCGTGCGTTGGCTCTACACTGTAACGCTGTCGACACCTGCCGCTACCCGGTTTTCTCGCCGGCGACCTCTCGTAATCGAAGTGCCTGTAAGGCCGACTTCGTTGCCGAATGGTCTTGCGGGCCGGGAGAATCTCATCAAGCAACAGTGAGCTCCGCCGCGAATAACGGAGGAATTCTCGTGCTGACTTGCGTTCCTTCCACCGGTGCAGGCAAATAGGCGATTCGACAAGGGCAAGCGTCTGACTCGCTCTTGATCGGCATCATCGGCGTCCACCGACTTTGCAGCTCGATAAGCAACGCAATACCCGAGAGCGCAATCGTCGATATTCGGCTCCGCAGCGAGCGACATCCGCGCGACTCGGGCAAGATGCCGTTATCGCTCACCTACGCATGCTGGCAGGACTGTTATGAAAAAGATCGGCTTTCTCTCGTTTGGCCATTGGAGTCCATCGCGACATTCACTCGCGCGTTCGGCCTCCGATGCCCTGCTGCAATCCATCGAGCTCGCTGTCGCTGCTGAGGAGCTCGGGGCCGACGGCGCGTTTTTTCGGGTGCATCATTTCGCGCGCCAGCTAGCGTCGCCGTTCCCGCTTCTGGCTGCGGTCGGTGCGAAAACGAGCCGCATTGAGATCGGCACCGCTGTCATCGACATGCGTTATGAAAATCCGCTCTACATGGCGGAGGACGCCGGGGCGGCCGATCTGATCGCGGGCGGGCGACTGCAACTTGGCATCAGTCGAGGCTCCGGCGAACAGGTGATCGACGGGTGGCGTTACTTCGGCTACGCGCCCGGCGAGGGCGAGACGCATGCCGATCTCGCGCGGCACCACACCGAGGTGTTTTATGAGGTGCTGCGCGGCGGGGGCTTTGCTGAACCGAATCCGCGACCGATGTTTGCAAATCCGCCGGGACTGCTTCGGGTCGAGCCCCACTCCGAGGGGTTGCGCGACCGGATCTGGTGGGGTTCGGGCTCAGATGCGACGGCGGTCTGGGCAGCCGGAATGGGCATGAACCTGCAGTGCTCGACGCTAAAGAACGATGAGTCGGGCCGCCCTCTTCATGTCCAGCAAGCCGAGCAGATCCGGGCGTATCGGCAGGCGTGGAAAGAAGCGGGACACACGCGAGAACCGCGCGTGTCGGTCAGCCGCAGCATTTTCGCGCTGATAAACGATCGCGACCGGATGTATTTCGGACGCGATGCGAATAGCGACGACACGGTCGGTCTGCTCGACGACAACATCCGAACGATTTTCGGGCGCAGCTACGCGGCACCGCCTGAAACGCTCGTGAAGCAACTTGCAGCGGACGAGGCGATCGCAGAAGCCGACACGCTACTGCTGACCGTACCAAACCAGCTAGGCGTGGAATACTGCGCACACGTCATCGAATCGATCCTGACGCATGTTGCCCCGGCGCTTGGCTGGCGTTAGTACGGCAGACTGGCGCTCGCCGGCGAGAACGTTTTGGCGACGGTCTACGTTTTCACGCCACTTCGCTCCAGTTGCTATGCTAGTCACCATCGACCAGCATTGGAGCGAGCATGGCCGACCCGCACCTTCTTGATAACGACCCACACCCCACGCACGGCGTCGCTGCTCAAGCGAGCCCGTGCGATGAACTCATCATCCGCGCGCAGCCCACTGCACTCGACAGTCCGTGCCGGCGCAAACGTCTTGCGCTCGCCGCGACGATCCTCGGCTCGAGCATGGCGTTTATCGACGGCTCCGTCGTCAACGTCGCGTTACCCGCCATTCAGAGCGAGCTGCGCGCGAGCGTCGCGTCGATGCAGTGGATCATCAATGCCTACCTTCTCTTCCTGGGATCGCTCGTACTGGTGGGCGGATCGATGGGCGACAAGCTCGGCCGCCGCACGGTGTTCATCGCTGGCATCGCAGTCTTCACGCTGGCGTCGGCCGCTTGCGGGCTCGCGCCGAACGCGGGCTCACTGATCGCCGGGCGTGCGGTCCAGGGCATCGGCGCTGCGCTCTTCGTGCCCAGCAGCCTCGCGATCATCGGCGCGGTGTTCGACGGCGAAGAGCGCGGACGGGCAATTGGTACGTGGGCAGGTGTCGGCGCGATCACGTCCGCGTTGGGTCCAGTGGCCGGCGGCTTGCTCGTCGACGCGTTGTCGTGGCGCGCGATCTTCTTTCTCAACGTCCCGCTCGCAGCGGCAACCATTGCGCTCGCTGTTTTGTCGGTGCCGAACAGCCACAAGGCAGATGCGCCTCAACAGTTGGACTGGCCTGGCGCGCTGAGCGCGGCAGCGGGGCTCGCCGCACTCACCTATGGCCTGACCGAGGCGTCGGCGCGTGGCTTCGCGCATCCCATCGTACTTTGCGCAATCGGCGTCGGCGTGCTCGTGCTGGCCGCATTCGTGATGATCGAAGCGAAGAGCCATGACCCGATGATGCCGCTCGAAGTGTTCCGCTCGCGCGATTTCACCGGCGCGAACCTCGTCACGCTACTGCTCTACTTCGGTCTGGGCGGCGCATTTTTCTTCCTGCCGTTCACGCTGATCCGCGCACACGGCTACACCGCCACCGAAGCGGGCGCAGCGTTGCTGCCGGTGCCCGTGATCATCGGCTCGTTGTCGCGCTTGACGGGCGGTCTGACGACTCGCTTCGGTTCGCGGGCCTTATTGAGCGCTGGCCCGTGCATCGCCGGAATCGGTTTTGCGATGCTTGCGCTGCCATTCGTGCGCGGCAGCTTCTGGACCGGATTCCTCCCCGCGCTCGTCGTGCTCGGGCTCGGCATGACCATCACGGTCGCACCACTCACGACGACCGTGATGGCCTCAGTGCCGGGCCACCGCGCAGGCGTCGCCTCGGGCATCAACAACGCGGTCGCACGCGTGGCGAGCCTGCTGGCGGTTGCGGTACTCGGCATTGTGTTCGTGTGGTCGCATAACGCAGCGCTGTCGGCGCGCCTGGACGAACTGCACGTTCCTCATGATGCACGCCAGACCGCGTTATTGCAGTTGGACGCGCAAGCCCATACCGTAGCCACCGATGCCCCTCCTACGCACTCGCAGACACTCGCGGCGCAGGCGGAAGCCGACGCCATTATTGACGCGCTGCGCGCCGTCGCGCTGGTGTCCGCCGCATGCGCGTTCGCAGGAGCGGCGCTCGCCTTCGCCACCATCGAGCCGCGCAAGTGACGTGCTGCGCTCACCGAACATGTCTGCTCGAGGCATCCCGGAAACCCGCTCTTTGCCAGCTTAAGAAACGACGACTGTAAATTCGAGCCCTGATTCGAAGTCCAGTGTCGTTGTCGAGAAACGGGGATCGTCGTCAAGGTAGCGCTTGTACGGCTGAACGGCGTTCTCGGCCGTGTACATGTTGTCGGCGAGAACGATAGAGCCAGGGCGCAGCAGCCGCTCAATTTGCTTGAACAGATTCAGATAGGTGTTGGCCCACACGTCGATGAACACCATATCGAAAGTGCCTTCCAGCTGGGCAACGGTCTCGAAGGCGTCGCGCTCCCACAGGTCAACATAAGCCTCTACGCTCGCCGCTTTGACGTTGGCCCGAAATTGCGCGCACTTGAGCGCGTCGGCTTCGGTCGCTGTCACCACTCCACTGCCCAACGTGCGAAGGGCTTCGGCCAGATACAGCGTGGACACGCCGCAGGAACTGCCGAGTTCGAGGATTCGAGCCGGTTGATGCGAAAGCACCATGTTGTGCAGAAACTTACCCGTTTTCGCTGACACGGCTAACGATAAAGAAGTGCCTTGCGACGACTCGAAATCTTCGCTAGACAGTCCGAGCGTTTCGAGAAAGCGGCCGCGCAATCGAGGTGCGAGCGTGTCGTATTCCTCCGCGAGAGTCAGGAATTCCTCGCTCGATCCTTCAAACTGCGCCTGCGCGCGGGCTATCACTTCTGTCTGACTCTGTTCGTGAAGCCGCCGCAAAAGAACTGCGCTTGACGACGTCATGTGCGCTCCGTGACGAGATCGGTAGTGTTGATGATGCGCCCGGCACCGCCCGGTTTATCAGGCAGCGGGTGATGTCGTTACGCCATCAGCAAAGACGTTGGACGTTATGCCGTTCTGGCGAGCTTGATTGCGCGTTCAGGACATGCGCTCACGCAGAGACCGCACGACCGGCAGGCGTCCGCGTTCGGCGTGTAGGCGACTTTCATTCCATGCACACGCAGCTTGAAACGATGCATGAAACCGAGGCTCAGATAATCGACGTCGTCGATGCGTCGAATTTCAAACACATTCTCGGGGCAAACGTCCAGACAATCGCCCTTACCTTCGCAACGTTTCAGGTCGACGACTGGCGCAATCACGCCCGGCTTCTGTTTGCAGTCCGCCGTTGATATCTCGCGCATGTTCATTCTCCCTCGCGCCGGGCGCGGCCTGATCGCCATGCCGTCTGAAAATGCTCCCGCTCCTCCGGCGTCATGGCTTGCCATTTGCGCCAATGACGCCGCTCGCGCCAGCCGCCGTGTCCGCGGAACCCGCCAAACAGGATGCGGCTCAAGACCAGCAAGCCCAGCGCATGCGCGAAGTCGATCGTGCGGGCGCCGACGAATAACGCCGGAATCACCCAGTTCCATAGACTCATGACCACCCACCCGAGCACGCCTATGGCGACCACCGCAAGCAGTACCTTACCCACGCATCTGATTCGAAATTTCATCCGTCGACTCCTCTAAATACCCAGTTCGTCATAAATGGCTTGCAGCCGGGCGCGCAGATGCAAGACCGCGTAGCGTTTGCGCGCGAGCAGCGTATTCAGCGTGACGCCGCTTTCCGCCACCATGTCTTTGAAGGACCTTCCCTCGAGTTCGTGGCCAATAAACACCTCGCGCTGGTTCGGCGGTAACTCGTCAATCGCGTCCTGCAACGCTTTGAGCAATAGCGCGCGAGCGTAGAGCGCTTCGGGACCCGCGTCGGGCGACGGCAGGGCGAGGTCGAGGCGATACTCACTGTCGGTGTCATCCTCGCCCTCGGACAGATCTGTCAAAGGCTGCTCTCTTTTCTTACGAAAGCGATCGATGATTCGATTGCGCGCGGCCCGGAAAAGCCACGCGCTCGCCTGTTCGATCGGAGCGGGCAGCCGGTACGCCTGCACGAATTCATGGAACACGTCCTGCAATATGTCCTCGGCATCGTCGGGATCGCGTATTCGTCGCCGGATGAAATTGACGAGCCTCGTGCGCTCACGCACCACGGTCGCGGTGATGTCGTTGTCGCGTTCGGTCATCGTGTGCGAGGTGGGTGGCGGTTCCATGCGTCTGAAGACGTTTCAGGCGCGCGAATATTGTGGCAGGTGCGAAAATTCTTTTCCGTTCGCAACCGTGAATTGGGCGGGTTCAGCGCTCCTGTTCCGGGAATTGCTCGCGCAGATCCAAGCTACAGTTGATGCACTTGTAGCGAGGCAGATCAACAATGAGCAGATATCAGACGGTCCTTCTGGAAATTTTGGCTAGTGAGGGATTCGAGGATTGCATGTCCCCGGGGGCGCCAGTCTCGTCCGCCAGCATTGCAGACGAAGTGACGCAGCTGTGCGCCGACATGCAAGGGCAACTGACGAGGCTCGCACAGTTCCGCGATTATCCCGACCTGATGCTGACGGCGGTGGACGAACTGATGATCAACGCCGACGTTCTGCGCGTGCTGGCCGCGGCTCGGCTGAAACTGGAACAAGCGGCGGCAGAGGACGGTTCCAGTACGCTCGCCGCACCTGAAGGAGCGGTGCTCCATTAGCCTCGGGGAGAGACTGGCCAGCTAAACAGAGCGCCGCTCGAATTTGCATTCGTGCACGGCGCTCAAGCCCCGAAATTTCGGGATGCACGGTAATGCGGTGCGAAAGTTGAGGAGTTGGAGACTTTCCGTAGAGCAACACGCGACGAGCGACGACATCGTCAGACGCTCTTCGCATGGCTGCCCAGCGCAAAGAGCGATCTCACACGATGTTCATCGCCAACGCACTCTCGCGATAGTGCTGGCTCGCCTTCTCCGTGTCCCCCAACTGCTCGTGAAGCCGAGCCAACGCACGGTGCGAGCGAATCTTCAGCGTCTCATTGTCAGCAAGCTTGAGCGCACGTTCGAGGAACGACTGCGCCTTCCCCCACAACTGCTGATGCAGACACAACCGGCCCAATGCGAACAGCAAGTCCGCGTCGTCCGGACGATCCTTTTGCCACGCTTCGGCCTTCTGGATGAGCGGCAACGCATCGCCGCCCGCAGTATCCGGGTAACGACGCAGCAAGCGCGCATCCCAATTCTGCGCGAGCGCTTCTTCGACGATCTTGCGCGCCTCCCGCGGACGATTCAGCGCAACCAGCAGTTCCGCAGCCAGATCGGCGAGACGCGGCGAATGACGCTCCGTCGGCGTCAGCGAATTCCATAGTTCGAGTAACGCATCAGCGTTATGCCGGCGATCGCGCAGCAGATTCTCCGCCGCCAGTTGCCGCAAGCGCACCGCCACCGCCGGGTGAATCGCCTCGCGCTTTTCCAGCGTCTTGACGAGCTTGAGCACCTCGCCCCAGTTCTTCAATTGCTGCTGCGCGCGCAACATGATCTGCTGAGCGTGAATGCGCCGCGCGCCCTGCGATTGCATTTCGGTGAGCGCGGTCAGCGCGCCGTCCGCGTCGCGGCCGTCGGCCCGCATGTCGGCGGTGGCCATCAGACGGGCGTCCTGCCAGTCGGTTTCGTCGATCTGAGCGAGCCATTCGTCGCGCCGCGCATATTCATGCATGCGATGCGCCGCGGTGGCCGCAATCAGGCCGGCCGCGCCCTTGTTGTCACCGTTCGCGAGCGCGTCTTTCGCGGCCTTTTCCGCGCGCGAAAAGCGCCCGGCGTACAGGTTGCCGATCGCGTCACGCAGCGCGGCGTGCGCCTTCGCGACGCGCGAGCGCGCACGGTACGCGGCCACACGCTGCGGCATGCGCCAGATGTTGCGCACGATGCGCAGCAACGCATACAGCAGAATAAACAGCACCACGAGCCCGACCACGAACAGATTGAGCGACATGTCGACGCGGTACGGCGGATACACCAGCATCACCTGGCCCATGTCGAAGCGTCCGACCACCGCGAGCGCGACCGCGACGGTGAAGAGCAGCGCGAGCCATAGAAGTCCCCGGATCGCCATGATTAACCTCGGCCCCGGTATTGATTGACGGCTTGCAGGCTCGTGTTCAGGTTCGGCAATTCGACCGCGGCCGATCCGGCCTCCACCTGCTTGACGAGATCGACAACGTTTTGTGTTTTCTTCGACGACATATCGAAGTAACGCGTCAGCGCCGTCTGCGCGCCCTGAAGGTCGGACTTCAGCGTGGTCTCGTTACGCGAGAGCAGAGCAAGACGCGCCGACAGCAAACGCAGCTTCACGTTCTCTCGCACGAAGTAGCCCTGGTCTGGCGCGACCATCATCGCGTCTGCGTTGTCGATGCGGCGCACCTGCACGAGGCTCGTCAACTGCTGGCCGATGCCGCTCGTCAACTGGTTCCACCACACTTTCCAGCGCGGCTCGCCGGTGGCCGCGGACACCTTGGCCGTGTCTGCCCATGTCGCCGCACGCGGCGTGGCATGGGCAATCGGCGCTTCGCCGGAGAGCGGCAGGCTGTCGATCTGATCGACCGCATTGTCGAGCTTGATCGCAAGACCCGTGAGGTCGGTGGAAGGCGCGGCCTTCAGCTTGTCGATGTCCTGCGCGATGGCCTTGCGCACCGCAACCGCCTGCGTGCTATCGGACGCCGCGAGCCGCGTGTCGGCGCTTTGCAGCGCGAAGAGCGCAAGCTGCGTGTTGCCGGTCAATTGCAATTGCTGGCTTGCCGCAGACAGCATCTGACCGACTTCCGCGAGCGTCCAGTCGTCGCGATTGCGCGCGAGATCCGCGTACTGTTGCTGGAGTGCCTGCTGTGCGGCCTGCGCATCGGCGAGCTTGCCTTCCAGCTGCGCGACCTGCGAGTCGGACTGACGCACCGTGGCGAGCGCCTGCTCGGTTTTGATACGCAGTTCGTTGGTTTGCGTGTCGTTCGCCTGCTGACGTTGCGCGATGTTCTGCTCGGTGCGCTCCACCTTGCGATTGAGCGCATAGCCGCCCACGCCCGCGGCGCAAGCAAGAACCACGACGACAAACCACAGCAGCGGTCCGCTCGCGCTGCGGCGCTTTTGCGCTTCGTAGGGCGTGAAGGGTTGGTTCGGCGGCAACGCGGCGGTCGCGGCCGGCTGGGGTGAAGCGTTCGTGGATGCGTTCGTTTCAGTCATGCGTGATTTAGCCGGTGAATGAGCCGGATTGGACGGTACCGGTTGAACTACGGTCGGCAGATCGGCGAGCAAGGTGCGGGCAATGCGCTCGTCGCCCGCGCCTGACACCGTAATCCTATCAAAACCTAATGCCCGCGCGGTCTCAGCAATACGGGGATGAGGCGTGACGAGCACGGCCTGCTTGAGCTGCGCGAGTTCGTCGGCGGTGAGATGCTCTTGCGCGAGTTCGTGCAGATTGCGCACGCCTTCGGAGCTGGTGAGAAGCCAGGCATGCGGTTCGCCCGCAAGCAGTCGATGCACACGAGCCCATGCGCCGATCGACGGTTCCGGCACGAGCCGCCGGTACGCGGCAACCGTCTCCACCTCGGCGCCGGCCTCGCGCAGACGCTCGGCGAGCCACTCGCGGCCGCCGTCGCCGCGCACGATCAGAACACGCTTGCCTTCGAGATTCGCCTCGCCGAGCGCCGAGTCGATTGCGGCGAAGAGGCCTTCAGAGTCGAAGCGGCCGTTATCGTCATCGGCGCCGGATGCGGGACTGATGACCCGGTGAGCCGGCGCGCTGACGCCGTGACGCGCGAGCGCCTGCACGCTGCCCGGCCCGACCACGCCGACCGGCAATGCGTGCGGCCAGATCGCGCCGCTCTTCGCGAACGCGTGATCGATCGCGTTCGGCGACACGAAGATGACGAGCGCATAGCGTTCGAGAGAGGCGAGCGCGGCGCGCAACGGTGCGTCGTCGGCGACGGGCGCAATGTCGATCAGCGGGAAATCGAGCGTCGCAATTCCGGCCGCGGAGAGGCGTTCTATCAGTTCGCTCGACTGACCGGACGGTCGCGTAATCACGACCGTGAACACCGCCTTGCCGGCGGAGGACGATGCGTTGCCGGGAAAGTCGGCCGCCATCAGTCGCCGGACATCGGGGTGCCTGCCGAGCCGGAGTCCGCGCCGGAGTTTGCACCGTCTCCCGGCGCCGCGGGACCGCTCGCCGTGCTGAGCGCGCGGACGATGTCCATTGCGCCTTGCTGTTCGAGTGCGCTCGCCACTTCGCTGCCCAGCGCGATCGCGCGTTCGACGGTCGGCGCGGGTGCCGACGCCTGCGCGCTCAGCACGCGTTGGCCATCGGGCGTCGCCACGATGCCGCGCAAATGCAGCGCGCCGTCATGCCATGTTGCATACGCAGCGAGTGGCACCTCGCAACTGCCGCCGAGTGAACGCGACACCATGCGCTCCGCTTCGACCGCTGCCGCTGTATGTTCGTGATGCAGCGGCGCGAGCCATGCCGCGAGGTCGGCGCGATCGGCGCGAATCTCGATGCCGAGCGCGCCCTGCCCTGCAGCGGGCAAGCTGTCGTCCGGATCGAGCAGCGCACGGATACGCTCAGCCAGACCGAGGCGCTTAAGGCCTGCCGCTGCGAGAATGATCGCCGCGTAATCGCCGCGATCTAGCTTGGCGAGGCGCGTATCCAGATTGCCGCGCAGCGGCCGCACCTGGAGATGCGGATAGCGCATGCGCAGCATGGCTTCGCGGCGCAGGCTCGATGTGCCCACCACCGCGCCGGCCGGCAGCGCGGCAAGCGAGTCGTAATCGTTCGACACGAGCGCGTCTCGCGGATCCTCGCGTTCCATGATCGTGGAGAGCGCGAAGCCCGCGGGCAATTCCATCGGCACGTCTTTCAGCGAATGCACGGCGAGATCGGCGCGCCCATCGGCGAGCGCGGCTTCGAGTTCTTTGACGAACAGCCCCTTACCGCCCACCTTCGACAAAGTGCGGTCGAGAATTTGATCGCCGCGTGTCGTCATTCCCAGGATTTTTACGTCACAAGATGGATATAATTTGTGCAGCGCACATCGCACATGCTCCGCTTGCCACATGGCGAGGCGGCTTTCTCGCGACGCAATCACAAGCGTGTGGGGTGGCGCGGCAAACGTCTCGGTGTTCATTAGCTTGTCGATTGAATGACGGGATGGAATAACAAACAATGTTAGCACGCGCCCTCGCGCTCACCCCCCGGTTCGCCCGCCTGTGGCCCTTACGGATCAAGGCTCGAACCGAGACGCGCAGGGGCGCCGTGCCAACGCGGTATCGATGGAGGAGACGGGCTTCGCGCCATGCGCCGCTGTTTGGTTGCGGCCTGTTCACGCACGCTCGTTCGCGCACCGCGCCGCCGTATGCGCGATGATGCAATGCGGCGCAACATGCGCCGCGTGCAGAGCTTGTGCGGTCGCGCGGCCTTCCTCCTCGGCGTATTGCCATCGGTGCATACCGCTTCAAAGCAGTTCACGTTGCAGTTCCAGTGCAGTTTTGAGTTCCGCAGTAGCAGTTCATCACTTAACAGACCCTGGCTTCCCTGAGGAAACCCATCGTGACGTCTTCCGGATCGGCGCGCCCTGCCCGCCGCAACACTGCATCGCCCAACGCTTCCACTGTCGACGCCGACGCGTCCACAGCCTCCGCATCGTCTGGCGCAGGCGCCGCCCAACCGGGCAAAGCCAAGCGGGCGTCCTCCAGCGCGAAGGCAGCGAACGCCGCGAAAGCCATCAAGGCAGACAAAACCACCGCGCCGGCCAAGCCGGAAAAGGCCGTCAAGGCTTCGAAAGCGGACAAGCCGGCGAAAACCGCGTCCGCCACGAACAAGGCCGAGGTGAAGACGAACTCGAAAGCACAAGCGAAAAACAAGGCGGAATACAAGGTGGAAGACAAAGCGCCGAACCTGCAAGCCGTCTCCGTGGACACCGTTGTCGCCGCGCCGAAAACCAACGGCCGCACGCGCGCCGACAAGGACCATCCGCTCTTCCAGGACATCCGCTATCTGGGGCGGCTGCTCGGCGACGTGCTGCGAGAACAGGAAGGCGACGCGGTGTTCGACGTCGTCGAAACAATCCGTCAGACGGCCGTGCGTTTTCGCCGTGAAGACGACAACGCCGCCGTGCAGACGCTCGACAAAAAACTGCGCTCGCTGAGTCCCGAACAGACGGTCAGCGTGGTGCGCGCGTTCAGCTACTTCTCGCATCTCGCGAATATCGCCGAAGACCGCCACCGCAATCGCCGTCACCGTATTCACGCGCTGGCCGGCTCCGCCGCGCAGCCGGGCACCATTGCCTACGCGCTGGAGCGGCTCGTCGAAGCGGGCGCCTCCGCCACGCCCGTATTGCAGCAATTTTTCAACGACGCGCTGATCGTGCCCGTGCTGACGGCGCACCCAACGGAAGTGCAGCGCAAGAGCATTCTCGACGCGGAGCACGACGTCGCGCGCCTGCTCGCCGAACGCGATCAGCAGTTGACCGACCGCGAACGCGCGCATAACGAAGCAATGCTGCGCGCGCGCGTCACGTCGCTGTGGCAAACGCGGATGCTGCGCGACTCGCGGCTCACGGTCGCCGATGAAATCGAAAACGCGTTGTCGTACTACCGCGCGACCTTCCTCGAAGAAATCCCCGCGCTGTACGCCGATATCGAAGAAGCGCTCAAGGAACACGGCCTCGAAGCGCGTCTGCCGCCGTTCTTCCAGATGGGCAGCTGGATCGGCGGCGACCGCGACGGCAATCCGAACGTCACGGCTGAAACGCTCGAACATGCGATCGCGCGCCAGGCCGAGGTGATCTTCGAGCACTATCTCGAGCAGGTGCACAAGCTCGGCGCGGAATTGTCCGTGTCGAATCTGCTCGCCGGCGCGAGCGACGAACTCAAAGCGCTCGCCGAAATCTCGCCTGACCGCTCGCCGCACCGCACAGACGAACCTTATCGCCGTGCGCTGATCGGCATGTACACGCGGCTCGCGGCAAGTGCGCGCGTGCGTCTCGGCGAAGGCAGCGTGCCGCTGCGCAGTGCGGGCCGGGGCGCAGCGCCGATTCGCGCGACCCCGTACGACGATGCGTCCGAATTCGTGCGCGATTTGCACGTGCTGATCGATTCACTCGCCGCTCATCATGGCGCGCCGCTCGCGGCGCCGCGTCTCGCACCGCTCGCTCGCGCGGCCGAAGTATTCGGCTTCCATCTCGCGAGCATCGACTTGCGCCAAAGTTCGGACATCCACGAAGCGGTGATCGCCGAACTGCTGAAGCGCGCGGGCGTTCATGACGACTACGCCGCGCTCGCCGAAAGCGAGAAGCTCGAAGTGCTGCTCGCAGAGCTTGCGCAGCCGCGCCCGTTGCGCCTGCCCTATGCCGAGTACTCGGATCTCGTGAAGAGCGAGCTCGGCGTGCTGGAACAAGCACGTGTCACGCGCGAAAAATTTGGCGCGCGCGCGGTTCGCAACTACATCATTTCGCACACCGAGACGGTCAGCGATCTGGTCGAAGTCATGCTGCTGCAAAAAGAGACCGGCCTTCTGCAAGGGCAGCTCGGCGATGCGAACGATCCGGCGAGAGCCGCGCTGATGGTCATCCCGCTCTTCGAGACGATCCCTGACTTGCGCAACGCGCCGCACATCATGCGCGATCTCCTTGCGCTGCCGGGCGTCGACTCGATAGTCGAACATCAGGGCAACGAGCAGGAAGTGATGCTCGGCTACTCGGACAGCAACAAGGACGGCGGCTTTCTCACGTCGAACTGGGAGTTGTATCGCGCGGAACTCGCGCTTGTGTCGCTCTTCAACGAACGCGGCATCACGCTGCGTCTTTTCCACGGACGAGGCGGCACCGTCGGCCGTGGCGGCGGCCCGACTTATCAGGCGATTCTGTCGCAGCCGCCCGGCACCGTCGACGGTCAGATTCGCTTGACGGAACAAGGCGAAGTGATCGCGAGCAAGTTCGGCAATCCGGAGATCGGCCGGCGCAATCTTGAAACGGTGGTGGCAGCGACGCTCGAAGCATCATTGTTGCCGCATGGCACGGCGCCCGCGGAACTGCCGGTTTTCGAATCCACGATGCAGCAATTGTCCGACGCGGCCATGGCCTCGTATCGCGCGCTCGTGTATGAAACGCCCGGCTTCAAGGAGTATTTCTTCGAGTCCACGCCGATTTCGGAGATCGCCGAACTGAACATCGGCAGCCGTCCCGCGTCACGCAAGTTGCATGATCCGAAGCAACGCAAGATCGAAGATCTGCGCGCGATTCCGTGGGGTTTCTCATGGGGCCAATGCCGGCTGTTGCTGACCGGCTGGTATGGTTTCGGCACTGCGGTGGCCGCGTATCTCGACGACGCGCCGAGCGATGCCGAACGCGGACGCCGTCTCGCGCAACTGAAGAAAATGCACAAGACCTGGCCGTTCTTCTCGACGCTGCTCTCGAACATGGACATGGTGCTCGCAAAGACCGACCTTGCGGTGGCCTCGCGTTACGCGGCGCTCGTCACCGACAAGAAGCTGCGCAAGCATGTGTTCGAGCGGATCGTCGCGGAATGGGAGCGCACGTCCAAAGTGTTGTCGGAGATCACCGGCAAGAGCGAACGGCTCGCCGAAAATCCGCTGCTCGCGCGTTCGATCAAGAACCGCTTTCCGTATCTCGACCCGCTTAATCACCTGCAGGTCGAATTGCTCAAGCGTTACCGCGCGGGCGACACCAACGCGCGCGTGCGGCGCGGGATTCATCTGAGCATCAACGGTATCGCGGCGGGGTTGCGCAATACCGGTTGACGGTTCGGGATGGCAGTGGCGTTTGCACGCGCCGCTGCCATCTCCGCATGCTCTCTCAAGCCGCTTCGACCATCAAAGCGTCCAGCTTGAAAGAGCCGTCTTCCTTCACGTCGAAATACTGCCGCACTTCATCCGGCGAATTGCGCCACAGCGACTGGATCGCCACCACGCGCTCCTCAGGCGTGCGCATGCGCGCCACCCAGGAACTGAACTCGATGTCGATGCGCCAGCGCTCGCGAATCGAGGCCTTGAACCCTGCGGCTTCGAAGAGCACGATCCATTCGTCGGCGCGGTAATCGCGAATATGTGAGCCGTCGCGCAGGAGTTCGATTGCCTGGAAATGCGTGTCCAGCAACGGATGGTCGATACCAGCAATGTCGATAAAGAGCACCCGGCCGCCCGGCTTCAGCACGCGCCGTACTTCGGCGAGCGCTGGCGCCACGTCGTGCCAGTGATGCGCACTCATCCGGCTGATGACCCAGTCGAACGTGTGATCGGCGAACGGCAATTTCTCGGCAGCGCCTTGCTGCGTGCGAATGTTGACGAGGCCGCGATCCTTCGCGGCGCCTTCCACTGTGGCGAGCATCGGCGCCGCAATGTCGTAGGCGATCACTTCTCTCGCATGCGGCGCGACCGCGAAACTCGCGTGGCCCGCGCCGCAGCCCATGTCGAGCACCGTCGCATCCGGCGTCGCCGCGATCGACTCGGCAAGCGTCCGCAGATCCGCGCCGGTTGCGTGGGTCGGACTCGTCAAATACGCGGCGGCGGTCGACCCGAAGGCGTCGGCGACCTGATCGTGATGCTTCATGAATAGCTCCGGTTGTCTGCGTGGGACTGTGTCGTGTGGGTCCGCGTTTCTGGTGCTGGCAGCGCGGCCTGCCGTTCGAGCCGCTACGCCGCTACAATAGAGCCCGCCGTGTACCAGTACAAGTTAAGCAATTATTCTGGTATCTATACCACCCTCCTCACGCCGCACCAAACGAATGACCACGCGAACGAGCACGCCCGCTTCCGCCGACAACCCGCCGCCGCTCGATGCCACGCCCGCCCGCGCGCTGGGTGACTTCATCCGCGCGCACCGCGAGCGGCTGTCGCCGCAAGCGGTCGGCCTGCCGCCGGGCCCGCGCCGCCGCACGCCCGGCTTGCGGCGCGAGGAAGTCGCGCAGCTGTGCGGCGTGAGTCCGACCTGGTACACATGGATCGAGCAGGGACGCCCGGTTTCCGCTTCCGCGGACGCGCTCGCACGTATCGCCGTCGCGCTGCAACTGTCGCGGGCCGAGCGGGCGTATCTGTTCGAACTGGCCGCCCAGCGCGATCCGGCCGAGCCCGACCCGGCCGCCGCCGACGCGCCCGCGACACTGCTCGAAACCGTGCAACTCGTAGACGCGCCCGCCTATGTGCTCGACCGTCAATGGAATGCGCTCGCCTGGAACGAACGCGCGGCCGATCTTTTCGTCGGCTGGCTCGACGGTTCGCATGACCGCAATCTGCTGCGCTACACGTTCACGGAACCGGCGGCGCGCGAGTTGATCGTCGACTGGGACACGCGCGCGCGGCGTCTAGCCGCCGAGTTTCGGGCGGATTCGATTCGTCATCTGAACGACGCGCCAACGCGTGCGCTGATCGATTCGCTCACCGCGGCGAGCGACGCGTTTGCGCGCTTCTGGGCTTCGCAAGATGTCGGAGGCCGCGAAGGCGGACGGCGCGAATTCAATCATCCGCGCGACGGCCGGCTCGTCTACGATCAGATTACGTTCAAGCCCGCGCATCGCGAAGATCTCAAGCTGGTAGTGCTGGTGCGCGAATAGGCCGTGGCGCGAGCCGCCAATGCAGGCCGCGGCGCGGCGTTGCGCCAGTGTTAAAATCCCTGTCTTTCCATGCTTCGGCGGTGCGCTTGCAGTCATGCGAAGCCCATCCGCGTCGTCAGCTTCTTACCGCTCGCCTGATCGCCATTTAACTGCTGCATAACTGCCGCTTAACTGCCCAAAACCATGACGTCCCAACTGCACAAAAAAGGCGAAGCCTGGTCGGCTCGCTTCTCGGAGCCGATGTCGGAGCTCGTCAAACGCTACACGTCGTCGGTTTTCTTCGACAAGCGTCTCGCGCTCGTCGACATTGAAGGGTCGCTCGCGCACGCCTCGATGCTGGGCGCGCAGAAGATCATCGCCGCCGAAGACCTCGCCGCGATCCAACGCGGCATGGCGCAGATCAAGGGCGAAATCGAGCGAGGCGAGTTCGAGTGGCAACTCGACCTGGAAGACGTTCACCTGAACATCGAAGCGCGCCTCACCGCGCTGATCGGCGACGCCGGCAAGCGTCTGCACACGGGCCGCTCGCGTAACGACCAGGTCGCGACCGACATCCGCCTGTGGCTACGCGGCGAGATCGACCGCATCGGCGCGTTGTTGAAGGAGCTGCGCACGGCGCTGCTCGACATGGCGGAGAAGAACGCGTCGACCATCATGCCCGGCTTCACGCACTTGCAGGTCGCGCAGCCGGTCACGTTCGGCCATCACCTGCTCGCCTACGTCGAAATGTTTTCTCGCGACGCCGAGCGCATGCTCGATTGCCGCAAGCGCGTGAACCGTCTGCCGCTGGGCGCGGCGGCACTCGCCGGCACGAGCTATCCGATCGACCGTCACGCGGTGGCAAAGACGCTCGGTTTCGACGGCATCTGCGCAAACTCGCTCGACGCTGTGTCCGACCGCGACTTCGCAATCGAATTCACGGCGGCGTCGGCGCTCGTCATGACGCACATCTCGCGCTTCTCCGAAGAACTCGTGCTGTGGATGAGCCCGCGCGTCGGCTTTATCGACCTGGCCGACCGCTTCTGTACGGGGTCGTCGATCATGCCGCAGAAAAAGAATCCTGACGTGCCCGAACTCGCGCGCGGCAAGACCGGCCGTGTGAACGGTCATCTGATGGCGCTGCTCACGCTGATGAAAGGGCAGCCGCTCGCGTACAACAAGGACAATCAGGAAGACAAGGAACCGCTGTTCGACACGGTGGACACCGTTGCCGATACGCTGCGCATCTTCGCTGAAATGGTCGCGGGCATTTCGGTGAAGCCGCAAGCCATGCGCGACGCCGCATTGCAAGGATTTTCGACGGCAACCGATCTCGCCGACTACCTCGTCAAGCGCGGCCTCGCGTTTCGCGACGCGCACGAAGCCGTTGCGCTGGCCGTGCGCATCTGCGCGGATCGCGGCTGCGATCTCGCGGACCTCACGCTCGATGAAATGCGCGCGGAATTGCCGAACGTCGCGCATCTGATCGGCGACGACGTGTTCTCGTATCTGACGCTCGAAGGCTCGGTTGCAAGCCGTAATCATCCGGGCGGCACCGCGCCCGAGCAGGTGCTGGCCGCGGTCAAAGCGGCACGGCAAGCATTGAACTGAGACGCGTCGAGTTGCGCGAACGCGCCGGCATGGCGCGTTCATGCACTGCGAATTGCGAAGGCGAACTCGTTGGCGAGTTCGCTTTTTTTTTGCGCCTAAGTCGACATACCGGGGCGAACGCGGATTGAAACCCGGCGGTTTTTGACTACGATCTAAGTAGGTTCTGCCCTTTTTAGTGGTTCATCATGCTTACCCGCACGCGCCCTCTTCCCCCCATGACTGACTGCCGCGATCGCCGCGGCTGCGCATGGTCACTACCTCTACGCGGCACCGCATACACTGCGTTGCTGGCACTCGCCGTCGCCGGCTGCACGTTCACGCCGCCGCCACACGCGGTCGTCGCAACGCCGCCCACCGTAGTCAACAGCGCGACGCTCGATCAGTATCGCGAGGCGGTCGCGCAACGCATCGTCGAGCGCAATCCTTCGTATGTACTGCGCGGCACGCCGCAAGCGATGCTGCGCTCGCTCGTCGTGGTGTCGTTCACCGTCGATCGCAACGGGCACGTGGTGTCATCGTCGGTGTATCGCACGAACGGCGACGACGAAGCGGAAAGCACCGCGCTCGCCACGTTGCGACGTGCATCACCGCTGCCGTTGCCGCCGGGCAAATTGCTGGACGGCCGCGGCCAGCTCGAACTGTTCGAAGATTGGCTTTTCAACGACGACGGCAAGTTCCAGCTGCGCGAACTGGCCTCGCCGCAAGCGCTGACCATCGACTGAGCGCGGCCTGGCCGATCGGCCAGCCGCCTTGCTGCGCGCGCGCCGCGCTCGCTATAATTTTCCGATTCCCTCGCCGGAGCCTCCGGCACGGTGCAGGCCGCCCGCTCATCCGCCGGCGCGGCTTGCAGCCACCTGTCGCGGCGCCGCGTCATCCACGCGTGCCACGCAAACGCCTTTGCTGCGTGGCGGCGTGATCACCATGCACGCGCACAAGGCCACATTCGCGCGCGAGTCCACACGGCCAACGCTGTATGCTGCGGGTTCGTCGCCCGTCAGCATGATTGCCGACGCGAGTCCGACTCAAGCGCACGAACCTGAACAAAGATGCCGATTGACCGCGCCGCTGCGCAGCCACACTGCGCCTCTATCGAGCGAGGCAACGCGGCATCACGATACATGGAGACCCTGCATGTCCACATCGCCGATTTCCGCGGCCGAGCCCAATGCGGCCGGACACACCAACAGCGCGCGCATCATCTTCGCGAGCTTCATCGGCACCGCGATCGAGTTCTACGATTTCTATGTCTACGCGACCGCCGCGGCGCTCGTCATCGGCCCGGTGTTTTTTCCGCATGGCTCGGCAACCGCTCAGGCCCTGTCGGCCTTCGTCACGTTCGGCATTGCGTTCGTCGCGCGGCCGATCGGCTCGTTCCTGTTCGGCCATTTCGGCGACCGCATCGGCCGTAAATCGACCCTCGTCGCGTCTTTGCTCGTGATGGGCGTCTCGACCACGCTAATCGGCTTCGTGCCGGGCTACGACTCGATCGGCACTCTTGCACCGATCCTTCTGTGCATCTTGCGTTTCGGCCAAGGCATTGGCTTGGGCGGTGAATGGGGCGGCGCTGCGCTGCTCGCCACCGAAAACGCGCCTGCCGGCAAGCGCGGCTGGTTCGGCATGTTCCCGCAACTCGGACCGTCGATCGGCTTTCTGGCGTCCAACGGCCTCTTCTTCGCGCTTGCGATGTCGTTGAGCGACGCACAGTTCCGTAGCTGGGGCTGGCGCGTGCCGTTCCTCGTAAGCGCGGTGCTGGTCGCGCTCGGGCTTTACGTGCGGCTGAAGATCGCGGAGACGCCGGCCTTCCAGGCCGCCATTGAGCGTCAGGAGCGCGTGAAGGTGCCCATCGCGACGCTGCTGTCGCGGCATTGGGTGCCCACGCTTCTGGGCGCGCTGGCAATGGTGGTCTGCTACACGCTGTTCTATAACGCAACCACGTTCTCGCTGTCGTATGGCGTGTCGGTGCTGCACATTCCGCGGCAGACCTTCCTCGGACTGCTGTGTATTGCCGTGGTGTTCATGGCGCTTGCCACGCCGCTGTCCGCCTGGGCAAGCGACCGCTATGGCCGCAAGCCGGTGCTGATCGTGGGCATCGTCGCAGCGGTCCTGTCGGGCTTCACCATGGCGCCGCTCCTCGGCAGCGGACAAACGCCGCTCGTGCTGCTGTTCCTCGTCATCGAACTGTTCCTGATGGGCGTGACCTTTGCGCCGATGGGCGCGCTGCTGCCCGAACTGTTTCCGACCAACGTCCGTTATACCGGCGCAGGTGTGTCGTACAACCTGGGCGGGATTCTCGGGGCATCGGTCGCGCCATACATCGCGCAAATGCTGGCCGCGCGCGGCGGGCTGCCGTGGGTGGGCGCGTATGTGTCGATCGCCGCGGCCGTCAGCATGATCGGCGTGCTGTGCATGCGCGAGACGCGCGACTCGCGCCTGATGTGACGCGGCGATAGACAGGTAAGGGACCTCGGCCGGCTGATCGCTGAAGTCCCCGCCTGGCGGAGGTTTCGCTGAGTGAATCACCTGCCTTGCGCGCCTTTTTGACTTGCCTATACTCGACCTGAATGACCCTATGGCAAGCAGGGAGGCCCGGATGAACCTTCACTTACATAATGCCGACGTCGTGACGATCATCGCGCTCGCATTGTTGTGTTCGCTGCTGCTGGCGTTGCGCTTTCGACCCGCCACCTGGAAAGGCATTGTCGTCGAGGCGCTGGCGGCGAACGCGGCAGCCATTACCGCTGTGATCGCGTTCGAAATGCTGGTGGCCTGACGCCACGACCGGCCGTTGCGGGCCAGCTTTGGCCGGCCGCGAGCTTAACGGTAGTAATAGCCGTGATGGTGGTAGTAGCCTCCGCCGCCGTAGTAGTAGCCCGGCGCCGGCGCGACGACGCAGCCGCCAAGCAGGGTTGCGAGTACGGTGCCGGCGATCAGAGTCAGGAGCAGGCGTTTCATGTTGTTCTCCGTCGAGTCAGGTTCGTTCGAGAATTCTCGAATGACTCGATTGAACACGACGTACGGCTGCCAGAACGTTGCCAGTTGTAAGGGAAGATCACGCGCGTGTTACACGTTCGCCGATCCGCGCGACTCGTCAGGACACATGGCAATGCACGCTCACATCCGATGAAAACACCGCCTATACTGACTTGAAGATGTCGGTCGCGAACGGGCCTTGTGGGCGTTGCCTTGCGGCCTTCCCGGCGACGGTAACGGCGTCCGCCAAGCACGGCTTGCGGGCGCCATTCAGCCTATCTTCACCAACACGCGCAACGGGCGCGAGCGCTTCACCGACCAACGAAAAGCGACAGATTTAACAAGCGTGTAATGAGCGCTTCGCGGGTCGCATGGTTGCGCAGCAAGCCGAATCCTTTTTCGCCCAGCGTTCCCCGACGCGGGCGTTTATAGGGGCGTCACGTCATAGTGCCGGTGGCATAGGCACTCTGCGCGCGACGCCCTTTTCTTTTGAGCAAACGATTGCGGTCGAGGCTGCGCTCAAGCCGCAGCAGAACCTTGCCCGGCGACGGCGGGCGGCTTGCTGTGCACGTAGTCGATGGCATCGAGCACGGCGCTGATGGGCGGCACGGAAAGGCCGTCGCCAACCGAGATCGAGCGGAATGGTGCTTCTACGCCGCAATGCTCAGGCGACGTCGATACGAAAACCATAACCGTGCGCTTCAGCAGCGCATGTGCGAGGTGGACAAAACCTGTGTCTGCGCCGACCACCAACGAGCACGCGTCGATCATTTGCGCGATTTCCGTCACGGTCATCTTCGGCAGAACCTTCGAGCCTGGTACTTGCGCGGCGATCTGCTCGGCCTCGATGCGCTCGCCTTCCGAACCCCACGGCAAGACCACGTGAAAGCCGCGTTGCGAAAGCTCGGTGCCGACCACCGCCCAATGCGAGATCGGCCACTTCTTGTCGTCTTTCGACGTTGCATGAAAAAGCGCGGCGACTGGCGCGCGCTCGCCTTCGAACGGGGGTCTCACCGGCTCCGGCAACTTCAGGTCGTAGACGGGCGGGCCTTCTACTTCGTAGCCGAGAGCCTCGCCCGCGCTGATACGCATGCCATGCCACGCATTGCATTGCGGACGCGGACCAAAGCGCCCCGTGTACGCAAAAGCAGCGCCCCGCTCGCCCAGATCCTGAGACTGGTAGCCGATGCAACGCGACGAGCGGGCTAGAAACGCGATGATCGCGCTTTTGTACACGCCATGAATGTCGATGATGTAATCGTAGCGATGCGCACGCAGCTCCGCGATGGAGGCAGCGATCGCCTTGAAGTCGGCCCACCGGCGCGCTTTCTTGAAACGCCGCAGCGGCGCGAACAGTACACGGTCGATACCCTTGCACCATTGCGCCACTTCGGCGAATGCTTCGTCTGCGGCCCAATCCACCTGGACGCCAGGAAATGCGCGTTTGATGTCCGCTACGACGGGCAGCGCTTGCACGATATCGCCGAGGGAGGTGACCTTGACGATAAGGACTCGCTTCATTGAGGGCCTTCGGTTGTTCAACGTCAAAATATTTTAGCCGACGAATGGAATAGTCTTTGCTGAAACGGGCAATGCGGTCGCCGGAAAACAATACGGCGTCTTACATCGAGCACCTTACAGATTGCCTTTTTACTTTATTTCACAACGCTTTCATACGGTTTTACGTTTTCCGCGCGCTTTATACTTCATCCTTTGCACATCCAGATCTCATGTCGCGAGCGCAACCTCTTCTTTCTTCCGGGATCGTGCGTCGCGCGAGACGTCTTTGGCGCCAGTACGGCATTTTCTGGCTCGGGGCGATCGCGGTCGGGCTCGTGGCGGTGCTCTACGCGCGGCTAATCGACTGGGGCTACGAGGAATTCCGCTCGGTACAGCGCGAGCACGTGTGGGCGCCGCTCATCATCACACCCGCGGTGGCAGCCCTCGCCGTATGGCTCACGCGCAAGTTCTTTCGCGGCGCCGAGGGCAGCGGCATTCCTCAGGTGATCGCCACGCTTCATTCGAAACCCGGCGAATATGGCGCGCGGCTGCTGTCGTTTCGCATTCTGTTCGGCAAGATCATGGTGTCGTTCCTGGCGATTCTCGGCGGATTTACGATCGGCCGAGAAGGGCCGACCGTGCAAGTGGGCGCGGCCCTCATGTTCAATCTGCGCAGGCTGTATCCGCGTTCGAACGCACTGATCGAGCGGCAGCTGGTGCTGGCCGGCGCGGCGGCGGGTCTGTCGGCGGCGTTCAATACTCCGCTCGCGGGCATCGTGTTCGCCATCGAGGAACTGACTCGCAGTTTCGAAGCCCGCGCGAGCGGCGTGCTGATTACCGCCATCATCATTGCCGGTGTGATCGCGCTGGGACTGAACGGCAACTATACGTACTTCGGCACCATTCAGATCGGCGCGCACTTTCCCAACCTGCTTGCGCTCGCGGTGCTGCTTACGGCCATCATCACGGGCATTGCGGGCGGCGTGTTCTGCTGGCTGCTGCTGAACACCGCGCGCTGGATTCCCGCGCCGCTGCGTCAATTGCACGGCGAGCGGCCCGTCGCGTTCGCCGCACTGTGCGGCTTCGTGATCGCGGGAGTCGGCCTGGTTTCGGGCGGCACTACGTTCGGCAGCGGCTACGCGGAAGCGCGCGGTTTGCTCGATGGACACGAACAGCTGTCGGTGTTCTATCCGTTCCTCAAAATGATTTCGATGGTCGGCTCGTACCTGCCGGGCATTCCAGGCGGCATCTTCGCGCCATCGCTGTCGATCGGTGCAGGCTTCGGCAATCTGTTGCACATGGTGTTCGGCTCCATGCAACTGCCGATGCTGATCGCCCTCGCCATGGTCGGCTATCTGGCCGCCGTCACGCAATCGCCCATCACTTCTTTTGTGATCGTGATGGAGATGATCAACGGTCACGCGCTCGTGATTTCGCTGATGGCCACCGCGCTGATTGCGAGCCGCGTGTCGCGCTTTTTCGCGCCGCCGTTATACGAGGCGCTTTCCGAGCGCTACATGGCGCCGCTGCCGCGTCCGGCGCCCGCTCCGGTGCCGGAAGTGCCCGCGGTGGATGCGCCAGAAGTCGACGCATCGGAGCCGGTGGCGGAAGTGATCGCCGCAGATAGCTCCGACGAGACGTCCGCTGACAGTTCACTTGATGCCCCCGCTCGGACTTCCGCCGACAACCCAACCGATCGACCCGCTGATCGACCGACTGAAGGCGGTTCGCCCGCACCTCGTCCGTAAGCGGCGCTCGCCGACGCTCGCCGACGTTTACGCTCGGCGCGCGCATCGACACGCGCCGACCGCGAGCAACAGACTTATAAGGTCTGCGGAATCTCTATCTTGACCTCGAGCACCTCGAGGTCGTCCTGGCGCTCGAGACTCACGCGGATGTCGTCGTCGGAAATCCGCACATACTTTGAAATCACGGCGACCAGTTCGCGTTGCAACGCAGGCAGATAATCGGCGGGAGCATGACCGCCGGCGCGCTCGTGCGCGATGATCAACTGCAGGCGTTCCTTCGCTACCGACGCGGATTTCTTCTTCTCGCCCAGCAAAAACGAAAGAATCGACATAACGTGCGCTCCCCTTACTTGGTGCCGAAGAGGCGCTGCAGCAGCCCGGGCTTCTGGTAATCGGTAAAGCGAAGCGATTTCTGCTCGCCGAGAAAACGCGATACGACGTCTTTATAAGCTTCGGCCACGTCGGTGCCGTCGAGATGCACTGCAGGCAGACCCTGATTCGACGCGTGCAGCACCGCTTCGGATTCCGGGATCACGCCGATCAGGTCGATGCGCAGGATTTCCTGGATGTCGGTCAGCGACAGCATCTCGCCTTCGCTCACGCGCTTCGGGTTGTAGCGCGTGATCAGCAGGTGCTCCTTGATCGGCTCCTTGCCTTCAATCGCGCGCTTGGTTTTCGACGACAGGATGCCGAGAATGCGGTCCGAGTCGCGCACCGACGACACTTCCGGGTTCGTCACGATCAGCGCTTCGTCGGCAAAGTGCATGGCGAGGAGCGCGCCGGATTCGATACCGGCCGGCGAGTCGCACACGATGTATTCGAAGTCCATCGCGATCAAGTCGTTGATGACCTTCTCCACGCCTTCCATGGTCAGTGCGTCTTTGTCACGCGTTTGCGAGGCCGGCAGAATGAAGAGGTTCTCGCACTTCTTGTCCTTGATCAGCGCCTGGTTCAGATTGGCTTCGCCCTGAATGACGTTGATCAGGTCGTACACGACGCGGCGCTCACAGCCCATGATGAGATCGAGATTGCGCAGACCGACGTCGAAGTCGATCACGGCGGTCTTGCTGCCACGCAATGCGAGGGCCGATGCAAAACTCGCGCTCGTGGTCGTCTTGCCCACGCCACCCTTGCCCGATGTCACCACAATGATTTTTGCCATTACCCTTACCTTGTGTTCGTCAAATTCGTCAATTATGTGCGGCCATATTTCGCCCCCGACGCCGCGCGCCGTCAACGTTCGGCGCAGCGGACCCGGCAGCGCTTACGTGAGCCGCAATGGTTCGATCATCAACTTTTCGTCTTCGAGCCAGATCTGCACCGGCTTGCCGAGCACGTCGGCCGGCAGCGGGTTCTCGGTCGTCCGATAGATGCCCGCGATCGAGATGAGTTCCGGTTCGAGACACGTGCAGAAAATGCGCGCGTCGTGATTGCCTTGCACACCTGCGAGCGCACGGCCGCGCAACGGCGCATAGATATGGATGTTGCCTTCAGCGATAACTTCCGCGCCGTAGCTCACGAGCCCAAGCACGACGAGATCGCCCTTTGCGTAGATGCGCTGACCCGAGCGCAGCGGCTTCTCCACCACCATGGTTTGCGAAGACGTGGCAAGACGCACGGGCTCGGCGGCCGGCGCAGGCGCGGACTCAACCGATGCGGCTGCGGCCGTCTGACTCGCAGGCGGTGCGCTTGTGCCAGAGTTCGCACCTGAGTTTGCTGCGTCAGCCAAGTCCGCCGCCGATGCACCCGCGGCTTCTTCGTCAGCCGATTTTGCGGACGCGCCGCGGCGGTCGCGCGCTTCGAGCAACGGCAGCGCCGACTCCGCCGCCCACGACTGCTGCGTGTCGGCGACCACGCCGACGGGACGCATGCGCACGCTCTCGAGCAACCGTGCGATCTCGGCGAGCGGCACGCGTTCGTTGCCGGCAAGCCGGCGCACGTCTATCGCGACGACGTCGTTAGCGAAAAATTCGGGGGTCGCCTCGAAGCGCCGGGTCAGCTCGGCACGCATGGCATCGAGGTCGGTTGTCTTGACCACAAACAGGAGCGTGTCGACGGAACCGCTGCGGAGTTCGAAAAAGGGCGATTTCTTGGGCGACATAACGTTCGGCAAAAATTTTGCGTATTTTACAGGCGTCCGCGCGCGCGGCGAGATTTTTTGCCGGACAACGAGCGGCTGGATGCTCACACGTGCTCGCGCGGAAACGATCGAACCGTGCGGCACATGAACGCGCGAGGCGGGAACGCTGCTGGAATGCGGACGAAAATGCAGATGGCGATGCGGACAGAGACGCGGACGGGAATTCGATACAGGCGGCGGACGGTTGCGCTACTCGATATCTCACCGGTCGACTGCTGTCGACGTGGACGGCACGTGGCGAACCAGCAGACTTTCGACCTGCTCGGGCGCACGCGCGACGCGCCGATGTTCGCCGGTCGGCCCGAAACCGAGCGCTTCGTAGAAGCGCATTGCGTTGCGATTCGAGTCGGCCACCCATGCGTAGATTTCCGCCGCGCCCTCGTTGGCAAGCCAGCTGCTAGCCGTATCGACGAGCAACTCTCCGCCGCGCAGATGCCGGACCGCAGGCGCGACCCACAGCTCGCACACGAATGCGCGGCGCTCATCGGCTTCTTCGAAGTGCGCTTCGACCAGTCCGGCCGGATGACCCTCGGTGTAGAGAATGAAAGTGCTGATGGCGGCAGAAACCGCGTGTTCTGCGGCGACGGCGTCAAAGCTCGCGGCATCCGCGGACAATGCGTCTTCTAGCGTTGCGCCGAACGCATAGGGCGCCTCACGCAGGGACGCTGTACGAAGTTCGCGAAAAACGGCGCCCTGATCAGCGGCGATACGGCGAACGGTCAGTGACGGACTCATGCAGACGAAAACCCCTTGAAACCTTAAGCCGTAGCTTTAACCGAACCGGCGCGAGAGTCAATTCATTCTTTGACGGGCGATCTTATCGCGCAAGCCGGTTCACGCAAAGCGCAGGTAACCCCGAGCATTTCGCGCGCCTGGCGCCGTATGCGTCGACGTCATGCGCAGCGGTTTGCCTCACGGTGCTGCGTAGCTGCCAGTGCCGTCCGGCCAGGGCGTGAGGAGTTCGTAGCCGTCGTCGGTGACCGCGATCATGTGTTCCCACTGCGCCGACAGCGAGCGGTCTTTCGTGACCACCGTCCAGCCGTCGCGCAATACCGTGGTACCAGCTCGGCCCGCGTTGATCATCGGCTCAATCGTGAAGACCATGCCGGGCTTCAGACGCACGCCTTGTCCCGGTTGGCCGTAGTGCAAAACCTGCGGGTCTTCGTGATAAACCTTGCCGATGCCGTGGCCACAGTAGTCGCGCACGATCGAAAAACCATCGCGTTGCGCGACCTTCTGGATCGCGTGGCCGACATCGCCAAGCGTCGCCCCCGGCTTCACCTCGCGAATGCCTGCGAGCATTGCCTCATAGGTCGTGTCGACCAGTTGACGAGCCACCGTGCTCGGCTGGCCGACGCAATACATGCGGCTCGTGTCGCCGAAGTAGCCGTCTTTGATGATCGCCACGTCGATATTGATGATGTCGCCGTCTTTCAGCACTTCGTTGCGGTTCGGAATGCCGTGGCAAACCACCTGATTGACCGAGGTGCACACCGTCTTTGGAAAACCCAGATAACCGACGTTGGCCGGAATCGACTTTTGCGTGTTGACGATGTAGTCATTGCACAGTGCGTCCAGCTCGTCGGTGGAGACACCGGCCTTCACGTGCTCGCCGATCATGGCCAGCACGTCGGCCGCAAGGCGGCCAGATATACGCAGCTTGGCAATGTCGTCAGGAGTCTTGTAGGTAATGGCCATGTATTCGGTCGATGGGTTCGCAGGTAGGTCGATATTCAATCGAACGGCCAATTGTACAGAGGATCGGCGCGGGGGCCGGGCAAAGCGGGGGAAGAGGCTGGTGAATCAGCGGGTTGATGCGCCAGCGGCAGGTGCAATACCCCGCACGCAGCGATAAGTTAGCATCGCTTATGAATGCCAGACGTCATAGCCGACGTCAGAACGACAGGTCATTTCACAAGCAGAAACGAAAACAGGCCCCGAAGGGCCTGTTTTCTGAATTTGGCGGAAAGGGTGAGATTCGAACTCACGGTACCCCTAAAGGTACACCGGATTTCGAGTCCGGCGCATTCGACCACTCTGCCACCTTTCCGTGTTTTCCGACTTGCCACAACGAGGCGGTTTTGTCAGATCCAAGCGGGTCGCTGCTTGGGAGAGAAAGATTATAGAACAGCCGATCTGGATTTCCAAGTACCTCGCCGAAAAAATTTCGACGAATCCCGGCGATCAAACCACGCGGTTGCATCCACCCGACGCGAATCAGGCCGCCGGCACTTCCAGCCGCTCGACGCCGCCGAGGTATGGCCGCAGTGCCGCCGGCACCGTTACGGAGCCATCGGCATTCTGGAAGTTCTCGAGCACGGCCACGAGCGTGCGACCCACCGCAAGACCCGAACCGTTCAGCGTATGGACGAGTTCCGGCTTGCCTTGCGCGTTCCGGTAGCGCGCCTGCATCCGGCGAGCCTGGAACGACTCCGTGTTCGAACAGCTCGAAATTTCGCGATAGGTGTTTTGCGCCGGCAGCCAGACTTCGAGGTCGTAGGTCTTCGTCGCGGAGAAACCCATGTCGCCCGTGCACAGCGTGATCACGCGGTACGGCAATTCCAGCTTTTGCAGAATCGTCTCAGCGTGGCCGACCATCTGCTCCAAGGCGTCATACGACGTTTCCGGCGCCACGATCTGCACCATTTCAACCTTGTCGAACTGATGCTGACGGATCATGCCGCGCGTGTCGCGCCCATACGAGCCCGCTTCCGAACGGAAGCAAGGCGAATGTGCGGTCAGTTTGATCGGCAACGCACCCGCTTCGACGATGCTGTCGCGCACCGTGTTCGTCAGCGAAATTTCCGACGTGGAGATCAGATACTGAGTGACCGTGTTTTCGCCGCCGCCCTTCTCGACGCGGAACATGTCGTCGGCGAACTTCGGCAGCTGGCCGGTGCCGTACAGAATTTCCGGATTCACGATATACGGCGTGTAAATCTCCGTATAGCCATGGTGCTGCGTGTGCGTGTCGATCATGAACTGCGCGAGCGCACGATGCAGCCGCGCAATCTGCCCGCGCAGCATCGTGAAGCGCGCGCCCGACAGCTTGGCGCCGGTCTCGAAATCGAGGCCGAGCGGCGCGCCGACATCCACGTGATCCTTGACTTCGAAATCGAACTGACGCGGCGTGCCCCAACGGCGCACCTCGACGTTATCCGCTTCGTCGCGTCCTGTCGGCACGCTCTCATGCGGAAGATTCGGCACGCCAAGCAGAAGATCCGACAGACGTTTTTGAATGTCGTCGAGCTTCGCTGCCGACGCCTTCATCTCGTCGCCGATGCCGCCGACTTCCGCCATCACGGCCGAAGTGTCCTCGCCCCGCCCTTTCATCGCGCCGATCTGCTTCGACAGGCTGTTGCGGCGCGCCTGCAGTTCTTCGGTGCGAGTCTGGGTGTCGCGGCGTTCCGCTTCGAGCGCGGTAAAGGCCGCCACGTCGAGGGTATAGCCGCGGTCGGCGAGGCGCTTCGCGACGCCGTCGAGGTCTTTGCGCAGCAACTGGATGTCGAGCATGGGATGGGGCGGTATTCGTTGTATGAAGGTGGGATTTTAGCGCACCGGCGGCACCGGACGGCTCAACTCTTCTTGGGCTTGTTCTCGTTGCGCCACTGCGCGTCGAGTTCGGCAAGACGCGCCATCTTGTCGCCTATCTTGCCTTCGAGGCCGCGCGGGGTCGGCGTGTACCAATGCGGATCGCGCATGTTCTCGGGCAGATACGTCTCACCGGCTGCATATGCATCCGGTTCGTCGTGTGCGTAGCGATACTCGTGGCCGTAGCCGAGCTCCTTCATGAGCTTGGTCGGCGCGTTTCGTAGGTGCACCGGCACGCCGCGCGACTTGTCCTTGCTCACGAAGCGGCGCGCCTCGTTGTACGCGTTGTAGCCGGCATTGGACTTGGGCGCGACCGCCAGGTAGATGATCGCCTGCGCGAGCGCCAGTTCGCCCTCGGGCGTGCCGAGTCGCTCGTAGGTCTCGGCGGCGTCGAGCGCAATGCGCGCGGCACGCGGGTCGGCAAGACCGATGTCCTCCCACGCCATCCGGACGATGCGGCGCGCCAGATAGCGCGGGTCCGCGCCGCCGTCGAGCATGCGGCAGAACCAGTACAGCGCGCCGTCCGGGCTGCTGCCGCGCACCGACTTATGCAACGCGCTGATCTGGTCGTAGAAAGCGTCGCCGCCCTTGTCGAAGCGGCGCAGATTCTCGGCGAGCGCGCTGCCGAGCAACGCGCCGTCGATCTCCGTGGTCTTCTGCTGCGAAGCCGCGCGCGCGACGATCTCAAGGTTGTTCAGCAGCTTGCGGCCGTCGCCGTCGGCGGAACCGATCAGCGCATCGCGCGCTTCGTCGGTAAACGTCAAGCCGCCGAGTTCCTGTTGCGCGCGCTCGAGCAGTTCGCCCAACTCTTCCTCGGTGAGACTTTTGAGCACGTAGACCGCGGCGCGCGACAGCAACGCGCTATTCACTTCGAACGACGGATTCTCCGTAGTCGCGCCGATGAACACGAAGAGTCCCGACTCGACATGCGGCAAGAACGCGTCTTGCTGACTCTTATTGAAGCGATGCACTTCGTCGACGAACACTAGCGTCTGATGCCCGTTCGCGCGATGAATCTGCGCGGTCTCGACCGCCTCGCGAATGTCCTTCACGCCGGACAGCACCGCCGACAACGCGATGAATTCCGCATGAAACGCGTCGGCCATGAGCCGCGCGAGCGTGGTCTTGCCGACGCCGGGCGGGCCCCAGAGGATCATCGAATGCGCTTCACCGGATTCGAATGCGACCCGCAGCGGCTTGTTCGGGCCGAGCAGATGCTTCTGACCGATTACTTCGTCGATATTGCGGGGCCGCAGGCGTTCGGCGAGCGGAACATTGGCACGGGTTTCTTCGAACATGACGTTTTGGGGATAATCTCGGCTTTTCCGGACGCGGCCCGCACGATGGTCCGTGTGATGATCGGCCTGAAGGCGGCATGCTGCCGGACGAGAGCGCAAAACCCGCACGAGCAAGGCGCGAGGCGTGGGAAACGTCCTGCATTATGACAGTGACCGCGCCAGGACGAGCGGCGCGCATTCTGAACATGGACGCTGACTCGCATACAAGAGCAACCGGAACAGCAACAGCAACACGACTCAGGGACAAGATCCGATGGCACATGATCCACTCGCCGGCGACGCCGGTTCCACCTACGCGCCGCTCACGCCGGTACCCGACGCCCGCCGCGCCTTCCGTACCGGCGACGCGTTCGCGCTCTGGTTCTCGCTCGGCATCGGCCTGCTGGTCGCGCAAGCCGGCGCGTTGCTAGTGCCGGGGCTGTCGCTGCCGCACGCGCTGCTGGCCATCGTGATCGGCAGCGCGATCGGCGTGGTTCTGCTCGCGCTTGCGGGCGTGATCGGCACGGACACCGGACTCGCGGCGATGTCCTCGCTGCGTCCGACGCTCGGCGTGCGCGGCGCGTCGGTGCCGGCTGTGCTGAACGCCGTGCAACTGCTCGGCTGGGGTTCGTTCGAAGTCATCGTCATGCGCGATTCCGCCGACGCTCTTGCGAAGCAGGCGTTCGGTCTTTCCATGCCGCTCGTCTGGACCATCATCTTCGGCGTGCTCGCGACGCTGCTCGCGATCAGCGGCCCGCTCTCGTTCGTGCGGCGCTTTCTGCGCACGTGGGGCATCTGGCTCCTGCTCGCGGGCGCGGCATGGCTCACGTGGAGCCTGCTCGCGCAGCATGACCTGAGGGCGATGATGCGCCGCCCGGGCACTGGCGAGATGTCGTTCGGCGGCGCAATCGACCTCGTGGTGGCGATGCCGCTTTCATGGCTACCGTTGATCGCGGACTACACGCGCTTCGGCCGCCGCGCCGGCGACACGTTCCGCGGCACGCTGCTCGGCTATGGCATCGCGAACATCTGGTTCTATGCATTGGGCTCGATCTACGGTCTGGCCGCCGGTGGCGGCGACGCGCTGCTGACAAGCGCGCTTGCGCAAGCCGGCGGCGGACTCGCATTGCTGCTCATTCTGATCGACGAAGTGGACAACGCATTCGCCGACATTCATTCAGCGGCGGTGTCGACGGGCACGTTCTGGGCGCGCGGCAGTGTGCCGACGCTGTCGGCGGCGTTCGGCGCGCTGTGCACGTTGATCGCGCTGCTTATACCGATGGCGAAGTATCAAAACTTCCTCCTGTTGATCGGCTCAGTGTTCGCGCCGCTTTTCGGTGTGGTGCTGGTCGATCACTTCATCGTGCGCAAACGCCGTATAGAAGCCGCCATGCTCGCCGACGTACGCGGCCGTTACGGCTTCTCGGGCGGCTGGCATCTGAGCGCGTTCATTGCGTGGGCAATCGGCATCGCCGCTTATCAGGCGATCAACCAATGGCTGCCGAATCTCGGCGCGACGCTGCCCGCGCTGGTGATCGGCGCAGTGTGTTATCTCGCGTTCGTGTCGACGCGTAAAACCGCGTACGCGTGAGAGGTTCAATGCGCCGCAATTAAAGAAAAGGCCTGCATTTGCAGGCCTTTTCGTTGCATCCGCCGCGCATCGCACAGGATGGCGAGCAAGCTCAGCGAGCAGCAGTCCGGTACTCGACGCCCGGCAGCACACACAACAACTCGAACGCGAGGTTCGCGGCGAGCAGCGCCGTCGTGCCGAACGGATCATACGGCGGCGCCACCTCGACCAGATCGCATCCGACGATATTCAAGCCGCGCGCACCGCGAATGATTTCGAGCGCCTGCGGCACGGTCAGCCCGGCGATTTCAGGCGTGCCGGTGCCGGGCGCAAAGGCCGGGTCGATACCGTCGATGTCGAACGTGATATAGACCGGGCCGTCGCCGATGCGCTCGCGCACGCGCGCCATTAGCGGCGCAAGCGACTGGTTCCAGCATGCTTCGGCCTGCACGACCTCGAAGCCCTGATCCCGGCACCAGTCGAAATCTTCTGCCGCGTAGCCCGTGCCGCGCAGACCGATCTGCACGACGCGCTCGCAATCGAGCAGCCCCTCTTCGACCGCGCGACGAAACGGCGTGCCGTGGGCGATTTTCTCGCCCATCATCGTGTCGTTGACGTCGGCGTGGGCGTCGACATGTATAAGGCCAACCTTGCCGTGCTTGCGATGAATCGCCCGCAAAATAGGCAACGCGATGGTGTGATCGCCGCCGAGGGTGACCGGCTTGCAATCGTGCTGAAGTATCTCGTCGTAAGCGGTTTCGATCCGGGCGATCGAATCGTGCAGGTTGTACGGATTGATCGCGACGTCGCCCAGATCGGCCACGCGCAGAGAATCGAATGGCGCCGCGCGCGTTGCCATGTTGTAAGGGCGCAGCAGCACCGATTCGCTGCGAATCTGGCGCGGCCCGAAGCGCGCGCCCGTGCGGTTGGACGTGCCCAGGTCGAACGGCACGCCGACGAAACATGCGTCGAATCCCTCCGCCGAGCCCACGTTCGGCAGGCGCATCATCGTGGCAATGCCGCCGCAGCGCGGCATTGCATTGCCGGACAGCGGTTGCGGCCGTTCACCGGCTTCGGGAGAAATGAAAGAAGAAGTATTCATCGTGGCTCGACAATGAAAAGAAGACGCAGCAGTTGGGAATCTGCGAACCGGCTACGTTACGTGCACTTATGCGTTCCGGAGGCACTCCGAACGCCTGCAAACCGGGTGAATCTCCATTCTTGAGCACTTCCCGTCAACTTAAAATAGCCACGAAGTAACCTTTACATCGATTTGCAACGATGTATCCTGACGCATGTTCTCCCAACTCACCGACCTCGATTTACGACTCATCCGCGTATTCCTTGCGATCGTCGACGCGGGCGGCGTCTCGTCGGCCCAAGCCACGCTCAACGTCGGCCAGTCGACCATCAGCACGCAACTCGCCACGCTCGAAACGCGCCTTGGGTATCGGCTGTGCGAACGCGGCCGCGGCGGCTTCCGGCTGAGCGCGCGGGGCGAACAGTTCGCCGATGCCGCTCGTGCGCTGCTCGGTGCCGTCGACACCTTCGGCATGCAGGCGCGCAATGTCGGCCGCAAGCTGGTGGGCACGCTCGACATCGGCATGATCGGGCACACGCCCGTATCGGCAAGTGCGCGCATTAGCAACGCGATCGGCCGGTTTCGCTCGCGCGACCAGTCGGTGCGATTTTCGATTCTGGTGCGCTCACCCGGTGAGCTAGAAGAATTGCTGCTCAATGGCCGGATTCAGGTGGGCATCGGGTATTTCTGGCATCGCGTGCCGTCGCTCGAATACACCGAGGTGTTTGCCGAAGACCAGTTCGCGTATTGCGCGAAAGGACATCCGCTGTTTGCTTCAGCCGGCGGCGTGTCGCCCGAGCAAGCTGCAACACACGAATGGGCGTGGCGCAGCTATCCGTTGCCCGAAGCCGAGAGTTCGACCACGCCGCGCAACGTCACCGCGGTCGCGGACAACATGGAAGCGGTCGCGATGCTCGTGCTATCCGGGCATCATCTCGGCTACCTGCCCGGACACTTCGCGGCGCCGTTCGTCGAGCAAGGACTGCTCGCCGCGTTGAACCCGGAGCTAATGCGTTATCGCGTCGCGTTTCATATGGTCACGCGGACGCGGCAGCATCGCACGGATATTGTCGAAGCGTTCATCGACGATATGAAGGCAGCCCATGCCGTCGAAGCGAAACCGTAGCGCGCGCACTGCGTTGTACCGGTAATAAAAAAGCCGCGCGTTCAGCGCGGCTTCTCTCGCAAACATCAATGCACGGCGAGCGCTTAGCCGTTGATCACGTCAGCGCCTTTAGGCACGGTAAACTTGAATGCATCCGCGGGCAGCGGCGGATTCTTCTGGATGTTCGAGAAGGTCAGCAACGTCACGTTGCCGAACACGTCGTGCAATTCCATTGCTTGCAGATTGCCGTCCTTGAAGCCGATGCCCACGCGCTGAAATTGCGTGTCTTTCGCTTTCGGCGTGAGTTCGAGCCAGTCGATGCCGGCCTTGACACCCGCATCGCGCAACGTGAAGTTCTTGTCCAGATCGTTGCTGCCGAACAGGATTGCCGCCGGGCTCGCGCCGAGCGCGCCGCCGAGGCTTCGCACCGTCACCTGGTTCAGATCCTTGTCGTACACGTAAAGCTTGTCGCCGTCCGCCTGCAGCAACTGCGCGTAGGGTTTTTCGTATTGCCAGATGAACTTGCCGGGACGCGCAAACGTGAATGTTCCGCTCGACGTACCGTTCTTGCCGCCGCCCGTGGTGGACAGCACGCCGCTTGCGCCGCTCGCTGCTTGCGCCTTGCTGGGCGCGCGCACTTCCTGCTGCACGAAGGTGCCGCGCGCCGAGTGAACTTGCGCGACGAACGCCTTCAGCTGCTCGGTGCCGCTCGCGAACGCCTGCGAAGCGACGAGCATCGACGCGCCGATCGCGGCTGTACCGACGCCGCGCGCGATTGCGCGGGCAAACCGGACGACGCTGCTGGATGCATGCTGATGCACAAATAGCTGCATATGATTTCTCTCCCTTGATTTGAATTCGTTGAGCGATTGCTTTGTCTGGCTTTGATTGGCTCTGATTGCGGCGCATCGACATGAGCAATGTTTGCCGGTGGCCGTGAGCGCAGCGCGACGCTTGCTGTGCGAGGCTCGGGGCGAACACACGAGGCTTGGGTCCCTGCGGTCTGTCGCGCTGCGCCTACAACCGAGCTTAGGCGGGCAGGCTTAAACGAGCCTTAGAAATCGGCATCGAAGAGGACCTTGAGCCTGGATCTTCGCATCGGATTTTTGGAGGCGGACCTTTAATGCCCAACTTGAAAGCGGACGTTCAAAACGTCGACATTCAAAGCCGACCATGAACCAGGGCCGTTGGAGCCGTTGAGCGGTCCCCTCAGAAGCCTATCCGCGAAGCAGGCCCCGCAAGCGGACAAAACACTGGCCATTCGCCTCCCGCCATAACGCCTACTCGGCCTCTCGCGCCGGTGCCAGAATTTCGCGATTGCCGTTCGACGACATCGCCGACACCACACCTGAATTTTCCATTTGCTCCAGCAGGCGCGCCGCGCGGTTGTAGCCGATGCGCAAATGCCGCTGCACCAGCGAAATCGACGCACGCTTGTTTTTCAGCACCACGTCCACAGCCTGATCGTAAAGCGGATCCGATTCGCCGTCGCCTGATCCGCCCGCTCCGGCGCCCGCCGAGCCCTCGTCGCCCTCACCGGTGACGCCGCCTTCGAGAATGCCTTCGATATAGTTCGGCTCGCCCTGCTCCTTGAGCTTGTCGACGACGCGGTGCACTTCTTCGTCCGACACGAACGCGCCGTGCACACGGACCGGCAAGCCGCTGCCCGGGGGCAGGTAGAGCATGTCGCCCATACCGAGCAACGATTCCGCGCCCTGTTGGTCGAGAATCGTGCGCGAGTCGATTTTTGACGACACCTGGAACGCCATCCGCGTCGGCACGTTAGCCTTGATGAGCCCGGTAATCACATCGACCGACGGACGCTGCGTGGCGAGAATCAAGTGAATCCCGGCGGCGCGCGCCTTCTGCGCAATTCGCGCGATCAGTTCCTCGACCTTCTTGCCGACCACCATCATCAGGTCTGCCAGTTCGTCGATCACGATGACGATGTTGGGCAGGCGCGTGAGCGGCTCCGGCTCGTCCGGCGTGAGGCTGAAAGGGTTCGGCAGCTTTTCTTCGCGCTTGGCAGCTTCGTCGATCTTGTTGTTGTAGCCGGCGAGGTTACGCACGCCGAGCTTGCTCATCAGCTTGTAGCGCCGCTCCATTTCGGCGACTGCCCAGTTCAGCGCGTGACCCGCCTGGCGCATGTCCGTGACCACCGGACAGAGCAGATGCGGAATGCCTTCGTAGACGCTCATTTCGAGCATCTTCGGATCGATCAGGATCATTCGGACCTGATCGGCGCTCGCCTTGTAGAGCAGCGACAGGATCATTGCGTTGATACCAACCGACTTGCCCGAACCGGTCGTGCCCGCGACGAGCAGGTGGGGCATCTTCGCGAGGTCCGCGCATACGGGCTTGCCGCCGATATCCTTGCCGAGCCCCATGGTGAGCGGCGATGCCGCGTCCGCATACACCGCCGAGCCGAGAATTTCGGACAGGCTCACGGTCTGGCGCCGCTGATTCGGCAGTTCGAGCGCCATGAAATTCTTGCCCGGAATCGTTTCGACGACGCGGATCGATACCAGCGACAACGAACGCGCGAGGTCTTTCGCCAGATTCACGATCTGGCTGCCCTTCACGCCAGTGGCCGGTTCGATCTCGTAGCGCGTGACGACCGGACCCGGATACGCGGCGACGACGCTCACCTCGACGCCGAAGTCCTTGAGCTTTTTCTCGATCAGACGCGAGGTGAATTCGAGCGTGTCCGCCGAAATGGTTTCCTGCGCGGCGGGCGCCGGATCGAGGAGCGAGATAGGCGGCAGCGTGGAATCGCCGGGCAGATCGGTGAAAAGCGGCACCTGCCGTTCTTTCTCGACGCGCTCCGACTTGGCCGGCGTGACGACCGGCGGCACGATCACGACGGGCTCGTGCTCCTCGATACGCACGCGACCCTTCTCGACCTTGCCTTCGCGCTTCACCGCCGCCGCTTCGCCCAGTTTGCGGTCGCGGCCCGCCTCGCGGCGCAGCTTCGCGAAGGTCACAGCCGAAATGATCGACTCCCCGAGCTTCTCCGACACCGACAGCCACGAAAACCGGAAATACAACGACAAGCCAATGCCGAGCACGATCAGCAGCGCGAGGGTGCCGCCCGTGAAACCGAGCGCATGCGACACGCCGCGCGCGACCGCTTCGCCGATCACCCCACCAGGCGCGCGCGGCAATTGCACCTTGAGCGACCACATGCGCAGCGCCTCGATGCCGTCGCAGGCAAGCAGCACGAGCATGAACGCAAAGGCGTCCGCGAGCCAGCTGGCATCGCGCGGCGCGTCGTCCTGCAAGTCTTCGTGACGGGTGATGCGCTTGTAGTTCGCGGAGATATGGCGACCGAGCAGCACGATCCACCAGTAAGCGGAGAGGCCGAACAGCAGCAGCAGAATGTCCGAGGTCCACGCGCCCACGCGGCCTGCCCAGTTGGCGATGTGATCCACCTGCGCGGCGTGCGTCCAGCTCGGATCGCGCCGGCTGTAGCTGACGAGCGCCATCAGCAGGAAAACGCCGAGCGCGACCTGCAGAATCCAGCGGATTTCGGTGAAGAGACGCGACATGCGGTGCGGCAATGCCTGCGCGCTCGCGGTATAAGGAGCTTTTGCCATTGATCCTGTTGCTTGTGTGGCCGATCCGGTGTGCCGGGGCGCAGCCGAGCCGCGCTGGGCGCGGCTGCGGGCACGACACCGGCGACCCGAAACTTCGATCCGGCCTATTGTAAACGCAGTGCCCCGCGCAAGGCTGTAAATGACGGTAACCTGGCCGATTGGCCACACGCAGGCGTCCAATCAACGCGCGGCCAGCTCGAAAGCACGCGCCATGGGCTATCGCCGCGATCGGAAAGCTTCATGGAGCAGCCCGCCGCCCCTCCCTTTATAATGCCGGACTGATACCCATCTACAGTTTCAGCCAAGTCGCGCAGCCTCGCATGGGCGAGCAGCGCGCCGTAAAAGGATTCGATCATGCCCGCAACTTCCACGAAACACGCCAAGGTTCTGATTCTCGGTTCCGGTCCCGCCGGCTACACGGCAGCGGTCTACGCGGCGCGCGCGAACCTCGCGCCGGTGCTCGTCACGGGTCTCGCGCAAGGCGGCCAGCTGATGACCACGACCGACGTGGAGAACTGGCCCGCCGACGCCAACGGCGTCCAAGGCCCGGAACTGATGGCGCGCTTTCTGGAGCACGCTGAGCGCTTCAACACCGAAATCATCTTCGACCACATTCACACGGCCAAGCTGAACGAAAAGCCGATCCGTCTGATCGGCGATTCGGGCGAATACACGTGCGACTCGCTCATCATCTCGACGGGCGCGTCGGCGCAATATCTCGGCCTGCCGTCAGAAGAAGCGTTCATGGGCAAGGGCGTGTCGGCCTGCGCGACCTGCGACGGCTTCTTCTACAAGCAACAACATGTGGCCGTGATCGGCGGCGGCAATACCGCCGTTGAAGAAGCGCTGTACCTGTCTGGCATCGCGAAAAAGGTCACGGTGATCCACCGTCGCGACAAGTTCCGCGCCGAGCCGATCCTGATCGACCGCCTGCTCGCCAAAGAGAAGGAAGGCGCCGTCGAGATCAAGTGGAACCATACGCTCGACGAAGTCACGGGCGACCAGTCAGGCGTAACCGGCTTGCGCATCAAGCACACGCAAACCGGCGAGACGACCGACATTGCGTTGCAGGGCCTGTTTGTCGCGATCGGCCACAAGCCGAACACGGACATCTTCGAAGGCCAACTGGAGATGAAGAACGGCTACATCATCACGAAGGGCGGCCTGAACGGCTTCGCAACCGCTACCAGCGTGCCGGGCGTGTTCGCCGCCGGCGACGTGCAGGACCACGTGTATCGTCAGGCGATCACGAGCGCAGGCACCGGCTGTATGGCAGCGCTCGACGCGCAGCGCTATCTGGAAACCATCAACGAGATGGCCGGCGAGCACGCAATGAGCCAGGAAGCGGAGCGTTGATCGGCTGCGTCTCTTCGCGAACGCAACGGTAAAATGTCGGCTGGGCCTTGCCCGGCCGCTCGCCCGATCAAAGGCCGCGGCTCCCCAGCCCGCGGCCTTTTGCATTCAGAGCTGCGCCACGGCCATGCAAGACCCCGCTTGATCTACTTCCGATCGACTCTCGATCGACTTATTTTCCGCGTGTATTCCCGCTATGCCCAAGAACCAGCCTCACCCGAACGAGCCCAAGCGTGTCAGCGCCGCCGCGCGACCCGCGCCGGAACCGGCTGCCCCCGCCGCCAGGCCGGTAATCGAGCCGGCTGCGGGTCTGGCGGGCCTGGGCGCGCTGCGCGATGCGTTGAAGGTCGACGGCGAGCGGCGCGAGCGTGAACGCGCAGCCGCGGCGGCCGCGCAGCGCGAAGCGACTGCAGATGCCAATCTGTTTCGGCGGGAGATCGGCGAAGTCACGCCGCTCGCGGTGCCGCCGCGCGCATCGTTGCCGCGCAATCCTCCGCCGCCGCTGCCGGTGCAAACCCGGCTCGACGAAGAAGCCGTGTTGCACGAAGCGATTTCCGACGAGTTCGACCCCGAGGTATTGCTCGACACCGACGAAACGCTTTCGTATTGCCGTCCAGGCGTGAGCCAGGAAGTCGTGCGAAAACTGCGGCGCGGCGACTGGATCGTGCAGGCGCAGATCGATCTGCACGGCATGCGCCGCGAGGAAGCGCGCGAGGCTCTGGCTGAGTTCATCCGCGAATCGGTAAAGCGCGGCTTGCGCTGCCTGCGCGTGATTCACGGCAAGGGTTTGGGCTCGATCGGCAAGGAGCCCGTGCTTAAGGGCAAAGTGCGCGCGTGGCTCGTGCAAAAGACCGAGGTGATAGCGTTTTGTCAGGCGCGTCCGCATGACGGCGGCTCAGGCGCTGTGGTCGTGCTGCTGCAGCCAGGCGCTACGCCGGCTCACGCAAGAGCTTCAGCGGAGCCACGGTGATCCATCCCAGGCTGACGCTCGCGCTGACTTTCATGGAGGCGCTGGCGATTTTCGCTTACGCCATTTCCGGTTTTATCGAGGCCAAAACCCGTCGGCTCGACGCCGTAGGCACCTTTCTCGTCGCAATCGCCACCGCCTTTGGAGGCGGCACACTGCGCGACGTCCTGCTCGAGCGCCGTCCGTTCTACTGGGTCGAGCATCAGGAATATCTGATCGCGATTTTCGCGATGTCGCTGTTCGCCCCCACGCTGCTGAAAGCCACCTCGCGCCTGCTGTCCGAGCGCGTGCTGCTGGTGGCCGACGCGATCGGCCTCGGGCTTTTCAGCATCGCGGGGACCTCGATTGCGCACGACGCCCAGATGCCGTGGTTCACGTCCGTGCTGATGGGCGTCGCGACGGGCGTGTTCGGCGGCGTGATCCGCGACGTGCTGTGCAACGAAGTGCCGTTGATCCTGCGCGACTCGCGGCCGTACGCGACATGCGCTTTCGTCGGCTGCTGGCTGTATGTGCTGCTCGACTACGTCAATTTCGACACCGTGTATAGCGTGCTGATCGCCACCGCGTTTATTCTGCTATCCCGACTCGCCACCTTCCGGTTCAACGTGCGATTGCCGCATTAGCCGCATTAGCCTGATCAGGCCGAACTAGCCGCACGGCCGCCTCCGCCGTACTCGGCGCCGTGCCGGCTGTTCCCGGGCAACGCATCCTACGAAGACTCTAGCTGCCGCCCGCCACACCCGATGCGGACAACATTAATTCGAGCCTATACACTTCACGTCGAACCTATTTCCGCCAATCACTCACAAGGCCAAACATGGACCGTTTCGAAGCGATGGAGATATTTACGCGTGTGGTGGAAGCGAACAGCTTCACCAAAGTATCCGAATCGCTCGACCTGCCGCGCGCTAAAGTCAGCCGGACGATTCAGGCGCTGGAAGAACACGTCGGCGTACGGCTGTTGAACCGCTCGACGCGCCAGGTCAGCGTCACCGAAGACGGCGCGCTTTTTTACGACCGCTGCGTGCGCATTCTGGCCGAAGTCGCCGACGCGGAGTCGTCGCTGTCGAACAAGCGCGAGAATCCGGTGGGCACGATTCGCGTCGATACGTCCGGCACGCTCGCCCGTGCGCTGCTTCTCCCCGCGCTCGACGATTTCTACCAGCGTTACCCCGAAATCGACGTGCGGCTCGGTCTCGCCGACCGCAACATCGACCTGATACAGGACGCCGTAGATTGCGTCATTCGCATGGGCACGCCCGAAGAGTCCAGTCTCGTCGCGCGGCGTATCGGCCAGGCGCGGATCGTCACGTGCGCGTCGCCCGCGTATCTGGAGAAACACGGCACGCCCATCACGCTCGATGAGTTGAGTGCGCACCACGCGGTCAACTATGTGTCGGCGCGAACCGGCAAGACCTTTCCGTTCGAATACGAAGTGAACGGTGAGATCGTCAAGGTCGCGATGAAAAGCGTGCTCGCGGTGAACGACGGCTCGGTCTACATTCGCGCGGGTGCGCTCGGCCACGGCATTATCCAGCCGTCGCGCTTCATGGTCGCGCACCTCATCGAGCGTGGCGTGCTCAAGGAAATCCTCACGAACTACACGAGTCCCAGCACACCGCTGTCGATCCTTTACGCGCACCGCCGCAATCTGAGTTCGCGGCTTCGCGCATTCACCGAATGGGTGACGGAGCTCGTGCGCAACAACCCGGATCTGCGCATACCAGACGCTTGACGACCTACAGCGAAAAGCCCCTTGCGTCTCGCGACACAAGGGGCTTTTTTTCATTCAGGCCAACAGCAGCAGTCAGAACCGGCTCAGGCGATCCGCTCTTCATTCGACGGATCGAACAACACCGCCTTCGACGTATCGAACAGCAGCGTCGTGTTCGTCAACGGCTGCGGGTTCGAAGCCGGGTGCACGCGGCTCACCACGCGCTTGCCGTTGACCTGCGCGAAGACTAGCGTGTCCGGACCGGTCGGCTCGATCACGTCGACCTTCACTTCGATCTGTTGCAGCCGGGCGTGGTCGCCGTGCGCGCCGCGCGCATCGGTAATGCGCTCCGGGCGCAGGCCGAGAATCACTTCACGTCCGACGTGCGACTTGACCTTTGCCGAATCGAACGGCAGGTTCAGCGCCGTGCGAGTGACGCCCGTATCCAGTTCGATACCGACGCCCGCGCCCTGCTCGACGAGCTTGCCCTGGATGAAGTTCATCGGCGGTGCGCCGATAAAGCCCGCCACGAAAAGGTTCGACGGCGAGTCGTAGATTTCCTGCGGGGCGCCGAACTGCTGCACGATGCCGTCTTTCATCACCGCGATGCGATCGCCGAGCGTCATTGCTTCGATCTGATCGTGCGTCACGTAGACGATCGTCGTGCCCAGACGCTGATGCAGCAGCTTGATCTCCGAACGCATCTCGATACGCAGCTTGGCGTCGAGGTTCGACAACGGTTCGTCGAACAGGAACATCACCGGGTCACGCGCGAGAGCACGGCCCATCGCCACGCGCTGACGCTGGCCGCCGGACAGCTGGCCGGGCTTGCGATCCAGCAGGTGCGTGATCTGCAGCGTGTTCGACACACGGTCGACGATCTGCGCCTGCTCCTGCTTTGGCACCTTGCGAATGTTCAGGCCGAACGAGATGTTCTCGCGCACCGTCATGGACGGATACAGCGCGTACGACTGGAACACCATCGCGATGTCGCGATCTTTCGGCGACAGGTTGTTCACGGTCTTGCCGTCGATCTGAATTTCGCCTTTGGTCACGGTTTCGAGACCGGCGATCATGTTGAGAAGCGTCGACTTACCGCAGCCCGAGCCGCCGACGAGAATCAGGAACTGGCCGTCTTCGATGTCGATGTTGACACCCTTCAGGACCGGCACCCCATTCGGGTAAGTCTTGTACACGTCACGGATGGAAAGGCTTGCCATGCTGTGAATCCTCTTGTCTCTGGTACTGCTTGAAAACGTCTTGTCGGTGACGGAGGTGCTGGGTGCCTTTCATGCACGAAGCAGCCGCCGCGCTCGGATGGTCTAGCCTGGGTTCAACCCTTCACCGCGCCTGCCGTCAGGCCGCGCACGAAATAGCGCCCGGCGACGATGTAGACCAGCAAGGTCGGCAACGCGGCGATGATCGCGCCGGCCATGTCCACGTTGTATTCCTTCACGCCGGTGGAGGTGTTCACGAGGTTGTTCAGCGCCACCGTGATCGGCATGGAATCGACGCCGGAGAACACGATCCCGAACAGGAAGTCATTCCAGATCTGCGTGAATTGCCAGATCAGGCACACCATGAAAATCGGCAGCGAGACCGGCAGCAGGATCTTCGTAAAGATCGTGAAGAAACCCGCGCCGTCGATGCGCGCCGCCTTCACGAGTTCAGCCGGAATGCTGACGTAGAAGTTGCGGAAGAACATCGTAGTGAATGCGATACCGTAGATCACGTGCACGACCACCAGACCGGTCGTGGTGTTCGACAGGCCGAGAAAGCCTTCGAAACGCGCCATCGGCAAAAGGATCGCCTGAAACGGAATGAAGCAGCCGACCAGCAGCATTGTGAAGATCGGATCGGCGCCGCGAAAACGCCAGTGCGTGAGCACATAACCGTTGAACGCGCCGATGATCGACGAGAGCAGAACCGCCGGAATCACCATGCGCACCGAGTTCATGAAGAACGGCTGCATGCCGTCGCAACGCACGCCGGTACACGCACCGCTCCATGCCTTGATCCAGGGCTCCACGGTCCAGTGCGAAGGCGGAGTAAGCAGGTTGCCGGTGCGCAACTGGTCGATGTCCTTGAACGACGTCGACAGCATCACATACAGCGGAAACAGGAAGTACAGGGCAAACAGGACCAGAGCCGCGTAAATGACGGCACGGCTGATCGTCATCTTAGGCTGCATTGCGGGTGCTCCTCGATTCCAGATACATGAGCGGCACGAGCACGGCCACGACGGTTGCGAGCATCATCATCGACGATGCCGCGCCGACGCCGAGCTGCCCGCGATTGAACGAAAACGTGTACATGAAAATGGCCGGCAGCGACGACGACGTGCCAGGACCGCCCGCCGTCAAAGCGACGACCAGGTCGAATGTCTTGATCGTGATATGGCAGAGGATCAGCAGCACCGAGAAGAACACCGGACGCATGCTCGGAATCACGATCTTGCGGTAGATGGTGGGCAGATTCGCGCCGTCCATCTGCGCGGCCTTGAAGATTTCACCGTCGACACCGCGCAGACCGGCAAGGAACAGCGCCATCACGAAGCCGGTGGACTGCCACACCGCCGCGATCACGACGCAGAAAATCGCCTTGTCGGGGTCGCCGAGCCAACTGAACGAAAAGCTCGTCCAGCCCCAGTCGTGGAAAACCTTTTCGAGGCCGATGCTCGGCGTCATGATCCATTGCCACGCCGTGCCGGTCACGATGAACGACAACGCCATCGGATAAAGAAACACGGCGCGCAGCGCGCCTTCATTGCGGATCTGCTGATCGAGCAGGATCGCAAGGAAGAGGCCGAGGCCGATACAGATGCCGATGAACGGGATGCCGAACCAGCCCAGATTGGCTGCCGACGTCCAGAACACGTCGTTATCGAACAGTTCGCGATAACGGTCGAGACCGACAAATTCATAACGAGGCATCAGCCGCGAATTGGACAGCGACAGATAGCCTGTGATGGCGATAAAACCATAGACAAATACCAGACTGATCACGACGCTGGGTGCGAGCACCAGCTTCGGAATCCAGCGATCGGCAAGGGCCGCCATGGGCGACACGCGGCGGGCGGCGCTGGCCGTTTTCCCGTTTCCGCTGATAGAAGCAGTCACTACTCGACTCCTGCTGAAACTGTACCGTCTGGCCAATCACGTCGACGCACGGCCAACCGGCAATGTGAGAACGTGACAAACGCGAGGCCGCAACGGCATAGGTGTGACTCTATGAAACCCAGGGTGAAACCGCTTGCATCGGGACGCCCGCATTGCAGAAAGCGCACATCGCGCGACGCGAACCGACACCATCAGCGGCGCGAAGCGGCGCGTCCGATCCCGGACGCGCCGCTTCGCTACTTCACTTACTTGGTCTTCGCTGCCTTCGCGAGCGCCGCAACTGCGCTCTTCGAATCCTGCTGCGAGTTCATGAACTTCGTGACCACGTCGGAGATCGCGCCGGCTGCTGCATCGGGTTGAGCCATGCCGTGTGCGAGCGACGGCACATAGCCGCCCGACTTGATCGCGACCTGTTCATCCGCATACGACTTCTTCGCGCAGTCGTCGAACTTGGCCATCGACACGCCCAGACGAACCGGAATCGAACCCTTGTTCAGGCTGAACTGTTCCTGGAAGTCCGGCGACATGATGGTCTTCGCGAGCGCGAGTTGGCCAGGCGTTGCCGTCTTCTGGCCTTTCTGCTGGAAGAACACGAACGAGTCGACGTTGAACGTGTAAGCCTTTTCCGTGCCCGGCACTGCTGCGCACACGTAGTCCGAGCCCGACTTCTTGCCGGCATTGGCGAATTCGCCCTTCGCCCAGTCGCCCATGAACTGCATGCCGGCCTTGCCGTTGATGACCATTGCCGTAGCCAGGTTCCAGTCACGGCCCGTGCGGCCCGCGTCGAAGTAACCCTGGATCTTGCGGACCGTGTCGAACACGCCGACCATCTTGTCCGACGTCAGCGTCTTTTCGTCGAGGTCGACCAGCGCCTTCTTGTAGAAGTCCGCACCTTGCGACAGAACCACGTCTTCCCACAGCGTCAAGTCTTGCCACGGCTGGCCGCCCATCGCGATCGGCTGGATGCCTGCGGCCTTCATCTTGTCGGCCACCGCGAAGAACTCAGGCCACGTGGTCGGCACCTTGCCGCCTGCCTTGTCGAGCGCTGCCTTGTTGATGTACAGCCAGTTCACGCGATGCACCGAGAACGGCGCAGCGACGTAGTGACCGTCCGCGTGCATGATCTTGTCGATTTCCGGCGGTAGATTCTTCTTCCAGTCGCCGGCGACGGAGTCGATCGGCACCAGCACGCCTTGCGAAGCCCAATCCTGAATCAGCGGGCCCTTGATCTGCGCAGCGCTCGGTGCGTTGCCCGAGATCACCTGCGTCTTGAGTGCCGTCATGGCAGCCGCGCCCGCGCCACCTGCAACCGCAAAGTCCTTCCACGTGTAACCCTGCTTCGTCATGTCGTCCTTGAGGACGCCGACGGCTTTCGATTCACCGCCCGAAGTCCACCAGTGCAACACTTCGACCGACTCGGCTGCTTGCACGGCCGAGACGCCACACATCAGACCTGCGGCGCACAAAGCGCCCATGATCGCGCGAAATTTCATTGCTTATCTCCTCCAGACACCTGAACAAAAAACAAATGGCCCCTGATGTCGCCAGGGTGCTGTGGTTGGTTCAAACAGGCAAAACACTGGGCGATCGAGCACGGTCGGGCGCATGCGCGAGGCATGCGCCGGCGGACCGATGTCCGGCCGCTGGAAGCTCAAGAGATGAGTGGTTCGGGATGCAACTGACTGTCTCCTCTTTTGATTTTTGCCTGCCCGCTTCGCGCGGCAGACTCGAGGTGCCTTGCACGTCAACAGAGGAATCCGCTTGCCGGCCCTGCACTCCCCGGCTTTCTGTAACGGTTGCCGGGACAGGCTGGCCCATGCCGGCACGCAATGTCCGTTAACATGCAGGGAACGCCTGCCGATTCGCGAAAACGCGCAACTGACCTGACAGCGCACGCTTTTTTCATCGAATTAGCGCTACCTCTTGATTTGGATTGTAGTTAAACTACAATTCAGTGTCAAAAAATATTTTATCGGACTACGGTCGCCCTTTTCACGGCAGTGAACGGTCAGCGCGGCGGCCCCAGGACATCGACGGAGACTCATGCAAACCGATTCAAGCTTCACCTTCGTTCTCTTCGGCGGAACCGGCGATCTGTCGATGCGCAAGATTCTCCCCGCACTGTTTGAAGCGCACCGTGCGGGTGGCATGCTGGCCGACAGCGGCAAGATCGTCGCGGTGGCTCGCCATGCTGCGGATCGCGGCGAGTACATCCAATGGGTCAACGAGCACGTCAGGCCGCATGTGTCGAAGAATGGTGTCGATGAAACGGCATGGTCCAGCTTTCTCGAACGCATCGAGTTCGTGAACATCGACCTGGGCAATCCGGAAGACTTCACGCTGCTGCGCGACGCGGTGAAAGACCTGCCCGGCATTCGCGTTTTTTATCTGGCTACCGGTCCGTCGCTGTTCGTGCCGATCTGCCGCGCCCTCGCGTCGGTGGGTCTTAACGAAAACGCGCGCATCGTGCTGGAAAAGCCGCTCGGCTACGACCTCAAGTCGTCGAATGCAATTAATGATGCAGTCGGCGAAATCTTCGCTGAAGAACAGATCTACCGTATCGACCACTATCTCGGCAAAGAACCCGTGCAGAACCTGCTGGCGCTGCGCTTTGGCAATGCGCTGTTCGAGCCGCTGTGGCGTCGCGAGTGGGTGGAAAGCATTCAGATCACAATTGCAGAAGAGCTCGGTGTCGAGGCGCGCGGTGATTTCTATGACAATACCGGCGCGCTGCGCGACATGGTGCAGAACCATTTGCTGCAATTGCTTTCGATCGTCGCAATGGAACCGCCGCATTCGATGGACTCCGACTCGGTGCGCGACGAAAAGCTGCGCGTGCTGCGCGCGTTGAAGCCAATCGATCCGCTGAACATCGGCAAGGTTGCGGTGCGCGGTCAGTACCATGCCGGCGGAATTCGCGGTAACCCGGTCCCCGCCTATGCGACGGAACCGGGCGTGAAGCCGAACAGCACGACCGAAACCTTCGTCGCGTTGAAGGTCGAGATAGAAAACTGGCGTTGGGCCGGCGTGCCCTTTTTCCTGCGCACGGGCAAAAGGCTGGCGGACCGCGTCGCGGAAATCGTCGTGAATTTCCGCCCGGTGCCGCATTCGGCGTTGGGTGCTTCGGCGTTGCGCGCAGGCGCTAATCGTCTGGTGATCCGCTTGCAGCCGAACGAATCGATTCGTCTGTACTGTCTTGCGAAGCAGCCCGGCGAAGGCATGAATCTCGCAAGCGTCCACCTGGATCTCGCGTTCGACCAGTTTTTCCGCGAAGGGCAGATGGAAGCGTACCAACGCCTCTTGCTCGACGTGATCAACGGCCGTCTCGCACTCTTCGTGCGGCGCGACGAACAGGAAGCCGCGTGGCGCTGGGTCGAACCGATTCTGAACGAATGGAAGGCTTCGAACAAACCGCCGAAGCCTTATGCTGCGGGCACATGGGGTCCTGCCGCCGCGAGCGCGATGCTTGCGCAGCACGGTACCTGCTGGCTCGAGGAAGAGAACTGATTCGCGGCGGATTTCCGCAGCTCTAACAAAAAAGCAGCACGGAGGAGAAGTGATCGAGCTTCACGCTTTCGACGATCAACGCGCCCAATCGGACGCGTTGGCGAAGGCCGTAGGCGACGCGTTGCATGCATCGCTGGCCGCACAGACGGCAACGTCAGACGCCGGTATATCCGGCGCGTCCACAGCCGGTACGTCCACAGGCGGCGCCCGCCCGGCCCTGCTCGCCGTGTCCGGCGGCAGCAGTCCGCGCCCCTTCCTGCAGACGTTATCCACCCAAAGCTTCGACTGGCCGCACATTGCGGTGACACTGGTCGACGATCGCTGGGTGCCCGAGACGGACAGCGCGAGCAACTCGCAACTGGTGCACGCCACGTTGCTGCAGAACGCCGCGAAGAACGCGACGTTCTGGCCGCTCGTCGACACCTCGCAGGATCTGCACGCGCATGTCGCCGCGCTGAACGCCGACCCGCGTTTCGCCAGCGTGCCCGACGTCGCGATACTCGGCATGGGCGAAGACGGCCACACCGCGTCTATCTTCGCCGATGCGCCTGAATGGGATCACGCCATCAGCACGACTGAGCGATTCGTCGCCGTGCATCCCGGCAGTGCGCCGCATGCACGCGTGAGCTGGTCGCTCTCCGCGCTCAAGGAAGTGAAGCACCTGTTTTTGCTGATTGCCGGACCGCGCAAGATGGACGTGCTGAACGCCGCTGCATCTTCGCTACAAAAAAATGCCATCTCGCAGTTGGCGAACGACAAGGGAGTGAGACTCGATGTCTACTGGTGTGCAAACTAAGGCTGTTCCGGGCGCGGGCCAGCACGCCGATGGACCGAGGCTGCTGGCCGACATCGGCGGCACGAATGCGCGCTTTGCGCTGGAAACCGGACCGGGCGAGATCGGCTCGGTGCACGTCTATCCGTGCGCGGATTACCCCGGCGTCGCTGAAGTTATCAAGAAGTACCTGAAGGACACAAAGATCGGCCGCGTGAATCACGCGGCGATTGCGATTGCGAACCCGGTCGACGGCGATCAGGTCAGCATGACGAATCACGACTGGAGCTTTTCGATCGAAGCCACGCGCCGTGCGCTCGGCTTCGACACGCTGCTCGTCGTAAACGACTTCACCGCGCTCGCCATGGCCCTGCCCGGCCTGACGGACGCGCAACGCGTGCAGGTCGGCGGCGGCACGCGCCGTCCGAACAGCGTGATCGGCCTGCTCGGTCCGGGCACCGGTATGGGCGTGTCGGGCCTTATTCCTGCCGACGACCGCTGGATCGCGCTCGGCAGCGAAGGCGGTCACGCCACATTTGCGCCGGCCGACGAGCGTGAAGACATCGTGCTGCAGTACGCGCGCAAGAAATGGTCGCATGTGTCGTTCGAACGCGTGGCCGCGGGGCCCGGCATCGAAGTCATTTACCGCGCGCTGGCGGGCCGCGACAAGAAGCGCGTAGCGGCAAACGTCGACACCGTCGAGATCGTCAAACGCGCGTTGCAAGGCGAGCCGCTTGCGGCTGAATCCATCGACGTGTTCTGCGGCATACTCGGCACGTTTGCGGGCAATATCGCGGTGACGCTCGGCGCGCTCGGCGGCATCTATATCGGCGGCGGCGTCGTCCCGCGGCTCGGCGAAATCTTCGCGCGCTCGTCGTTTCGCAAACGCTTCGAGGCGAAAGGCCGCTTCGAGGCGTATCTGCAGAACGTGCCGACTTACGTGATCACCGCGGAATATCCGGCGTTTCTCGGCGTGTCCGCGATCCTCGCCGAACAGCTGTCGAATCGCGCGGGCGGCAGTTCGTCGGCGGTATTCGAACGGATCCGGCAGATGCGCGACGCGCTGACGCCGGCCGAGCGCCGCGTCGCCGATCTCGCGCTGAACCATCCGCGCTCGATCATCAACGACCCGATTGTGGACATTGCCCGCAAGGCCGACGTCAGCCAACCGACTGTGATCCGCTTCTGCCGCTCGCTCGGTTGTCAGGGTTTGTCGGACTTCAAGCTGAAGCTTGCAACGGGTTTGACCGGCACCATTCCGGTGAGCCACAGCCAGGTGCATCTCGGCGATACGGCAACGGACTTCGGCGCAAAGGTCCTCGACAACACCGTGTCGGCCATTCTGCAATTGCGCGAGCATCTGAACTTCGACCAGGTCGAACGCGCGATCGATCTGTTGAACGGCGCGCGGCGCATCGAGTTCTACGGACTCGGCAATTCGAACATCGTCGCGCAGGACGCGCACTACAAGTTCTTCCGCTTCGGCATTCCGACCATTGCGTACGGCGATCTGTACATGCAGGCCGCTTCGGCTGCGTTGCTCGGCAAGGGCGACGTGATCGTCGCCGTGTCGAAGTCGGGCCGCGCGCCCGAGCTGCTGCGCGTGCTCGACGTCGCGATGCAGGCAGGCGCGAAGGTGATTGCGATTACGTCGAGCAACACGCCGCTTGCCAAGCGCGCGACGGTCGCGCTCGAAACCGATCACATTGAAATTCGCGAGTCGCAACTCTCGATGATTTCGCGAATTCTGCATCTGGTGATGATCGACATTCTCGCGGTCGGCGTGGCAATTCGCCGCGCAGTGCCGAGCGCGGACGTTGCGGAGACGGTGGCGAAAGCACGTCAAGGCGCCGACGACGACGCCACCGCAGTGCTCGACTGGCTCAGTCACGGCGCGGCTTCATCGGCGCGCGATTGATGCACGATTGATGTCCCGTATGAAGGTCACGCTATGCCGTGGCCTTCGCCCGATTTCGGGAATCTGGACACAAGCATTGCCTGTGCGAGTACGCGCTTCAATGGCGCGACTCGAACAACAAGCGATAATAGAAACTCCATCGCTCACGGCAAAGCACACCGATGATCATCCGTCCGCATCTCCATTGGTTCCGCATGCTGCTCGCCTGGCGCGGCTCGGTGCTTCCGCAGTTGCTTCCCCGGCTCTTCCTGATTTTCGCGATCTCGGTCGTTGCGGTCGCGGCGCACGATCATCTTCTGCCCATCTCGCTGAACCTCAACACGACTGCGCCGTTCTCGCTCGTCGGCATCGCTCTCGCGGTGTTTCTTGGCTTTCGAAACAACGCCAGCTATGACCGTTGGTGGGAAGCGCGCAAGCTCTGGGGTCAATTGTTGAACGACGCGCGTTCGCTCGCTCGCCAGGCGCTGACCTTGCGAACGACGCAGTTGCCGAAAGAAAACCTGGCCGAGTTTTTCGCCGCGTTGGGCGCGTTGCCGCATGCACTGCGCCATCAGCTTCGCAGGAGCGATCCGCGCGAGGACCTCGCCGCACGCCTGCCGCCTGCGCTGTTCGAACGCGTTATGACATCGCGCTACAAACCGGCAACGTTGATGCTGGTTCTTGGCGAATGGGTGCAGCGCGAGGCGCAAAAGGGCTCAATTGATCCGCTGGCCGTACTCGCGCTCGACCGGAATCTGAATGGACTGTCGGATGTGATCGGCGGGTGCGAGCGCATCGCGTCGACGCCGTTGCCGTTTGCCTACTCGGTGATGATTCACCGCACCGTGTACTTCTTCTGCGCGTCGTTGCCGTTTGGACTCGTCGACAGCATCGGCATTTTCACGCCGGTGTTCGCGGTGTTCGTCGCGTACACGTTCATGGCGCACGAAGCGATCGCGTCACAAATCGAGGAGCCGTTCGGCACCGACGACAACGACCTTGCGCTGAGTACCATGTCTTTCATCATTGAAGACGCACTGCGCGATATGCGCGGCGAACCCGCGGTCACGCTGCCCGACCCGCAAGCCGAAAGCTACGCGCTAACCTGAGCGTTCCGATGAGGCAGCGGCTGTCCGCTCGCAGGTCTAGTCGTTGCCGACTGTTTCCGACAAACGCTTGAGCGTCGCCACACGCGCACCGATGATGTCGATGCGACCGCGCTCGTCGACGACCGGCGTGGTCGCGTTCAGATACGCGGTCCACGCCTTTTGTGCGCGCGTCAGCGTGGGACGGGAGCGCGCCGGCATCTTTGCCTGCAGACGGCGATAGTAGCGATTCAGGTCGAACATCGCGTGTTCGCAGCGCGCGTCCGAACGGCAAGCGCGCAGGCGGCTCGGAGGATCGCCGCCACCCGCACTTGCCTTCGCGACCGCACTGCGCAGCGCGAGAGCCCGGTCACGCACCGGCTGCAATTGCATATCGGCTTCGACAAGCACATACATCGTGCCGCGCGTGGTGGCGAATACCGCCGCGAGCAGTTGCGTTTCGGCATCGCGCGAAGCCTGCCAGCTTGCCTGACTCTTTTCCCATTGCTTGCGCCGCGCCGGCGGCAACTCAGGCTGCAACTGCTGCCATGCGTTGTCCATAGCGGTCTTCCAGCCGATGCGCGCAGTTTCCATGCACTGCACCTGTCCCATCGTCGACGACATATCGCTGCGCGCCAGACACGTGCGCATCGCCGCATCGATCGGATCGGCAGCGGCGACTTCAGCGCGCGCGGCGAGCGGCGCGACGCCGAGCAGCAGCGCGCAGGTCAACGTGCGCATCAGTGCGCGCTGTGCTGCTCGCACCCAAGCCGGCGCACGCGACTCGCGTCGCCGGCCCCGGTTGCTCCCGAGGAACGTCATGAAGCGCATTGTCAGACGCGTACGCAATCGACGAAATATTCGATGCGTCCGTTGATCATCTCGCCGACGAGCCCGTGAATGTCCGTGTGGAAACCCGGGAAACGCTCGTTGAATTCACGCGCGAATCGCAGATAGTTGACGATGGTCTTGTTAAAGCGCTCGCCCGGAATCAGCAACGGAATGCCCGGCGGGTACGGCGTCAACAGAATCGACGTGACGCGGCCTTCCAGTTCGTCGATGGGTACGCGGTCGATCTCACGGTGCGCGAGCTTCGCGAACGCGTCGGAGGGCTTCATCGCCGGCTCCATGCTCGACAGGTACATCTCGGTCGTGAGACGCGCAATGTCGTTCGCGCGGTAGACGCTGTGGATCTGCTGGCACAGGTCGCGCAAACCGACACGCTCATAAGTCGGGTGCAGCGCGACGAAGTCCGGCAACACGCGCCATAACGGCTGGTTGTTGTCGTAGTCGTCCTTGAACTGCTGGAGCTCCGTCACCATCGAATTCCAGCGGCCCTTCGTGATGCCGATCGTGAACATGATGAAGAACGAATACAGCCCGGTCTTCTCGACGATGATGCCGTGCTCGGCGAGGTACTTCGTCACGATCGCGGCCGGAATGCCCGTCTCGCCGAAACCGCCGTCCATGTCCAGACCCGGCGTGACGATGGTCGCCTTGATCGGATCGAGCATGTTGAAGCCTTCGGCAAGCGGTCCGAAACCGTGCCAGGAATCGTTCGGACGAAGCATCCAGTCTTCGCGCGAACCGATGCCTTCGTCGGCGAACTGGTCCGGGCCCCAGACCTTGAAGAACCAGTCGTCGCCGTATTCCGTATCGACCTTGGTCATCGCGCGGCGGAAGTCCAGCGCTTCCGCAATCGACTCTTCGACGAGAGCGGTGCCGCCGGGCGCTTCCATCATGGCCGCGGCCACGTCGCACGACGCGATGATCGCGTATTGCGGGCTCGTCGACGTATGCATCAGATACGCCTCGTTGAAGCGGTGCTTGTCGAAGCGGCTGTTCTTCGAATCCTGCACGACGATCTGCGACGCCTGCGAAATGCCGGCCAGCAGCTTGTGCGTGGAGTGCGTGGCGAAGACCATTGCGCCGATGCGCGGTCGGCCCGCGCCGATCGCATGCATGTCCTGATAGAACTCGTGGAACTCGGCATGCGGCAGCCACGCTTCGTCGAAGTGAAGCGTATCCAGCCACTCGCCCAACATTTCCTTGATCATCTCGACGTTATAAATCACGCCGTCATACGTGCTTTGCGTGATCGTCAGAATGCGCGGCTTGAGGTCGGGATTTTTCGCCAGCGCTTCGCGTGCGAACGGATTCGCCTCGATCTTTCTGCGGATGTTTTCCGGCTCGAATTCCGACCGCGGAATCGGGCCGATGATGCCGAAGTTGTTGCGCGTCGGCGTGAGGAAAACGGGAATCGCGCCGGTCATCGTGATCGCGTGAAGGATCGACTTGTGGCAGTTGCGGTCGACCAGCACGATATCGCCCGGCGCGACCGTGCCGTGCCAGACGATCTTGTTCGAGGTCGACGTGCCGTTGGTCACGAAGAACACATGGTCCGCGCTGAAGATGCGCGCGGCGTTGCGCTCGGAAGCCGCAACGGGGCCGGTGTGATCGAGCAGTTGCCCGAGTTCGTCCACGGCGTTGCAGACGTCCGCGCGCAGCATGTTTTCGCCGAAGAACTGATGGAACATCTGACCGAGCGGGCTCTTCAGGAACGCGACGCCCCCGGAGTGGCCAGGACAGTGCCACGAGTACGAGCCTTCGTCCGCGTACTGCACCAGTTCCTTGAAGAACGGCGGCGCGAGCGAGTCCAGATAAACCTTGGTCTCGCGGATGATATGGCGCGCGACGAACTCCGGCGTGTCCTCGAACATATGGATGAAGCCGTGCAGTTCGCGCAGGATGTCGTTCGGCAAGTGGCGGGACGTACGCGTTTCGCCGTACAGGAAGATCGGAATGTCCGCGTTGCGGCGGCGCACTTCCGTCACGAACGCGCGCAGCGCGACGATGGCGGCGGCCAGTTCCGGCGTTTCCCCTTCAACCACGACGTTTTCGACGTAGGGCAGCAGCTCGTCGTCGTCGATCGACAGGATGAAGCACGACGCGCGGCTCGACTGCTGTGCGAACGAAGTCAAATCGCCGTAGCTCGTCAACCCGAGCACTTCCGCGCCTTCTTTCTCGATTGCTTCGGCCAAAGCCCGGATGCCGGAACCTGAGATGTTCTCGGAGCGGAAATCTTCGTCGATGATGACGACGGGAAAACGGAACTTCATGGGCGATTCTCCAAAAAGAACGACCGCTGCACTGGATAGATTGCAGCGGTCACCCGGTGTACCTGGTGAGTCAATGCGCTGCCGGCGTCACGTCTTCGGCAACGTGACCCCGTGCTGACCTTGATATTTGCCGCCGCGATCCGCGTACGACGTTTCACAAATCTCGTCGCTTTCGAAAAACAGCACCTGGGCGACGCCTTCGTTCGCGTAGATTTTCGCAGGCAACGGTGTCGTATTCGAGAATTCGAGCGTGACGTGACCTTCCCATTCCGGCTCGAACGGCGTGACGTTCACGATGATGCCGCAGCGCGCGTAAGTGGATTTGCCGAGACACACGGTCAGTACCGAGCGCGGAATACGGAAATACTCGACCGTGCGGGCGAGCGCGAACGAATTAGGCGGGATGATGCAGACGTCGCCCTTGAAGTCCACGAACGATTTCTCATCGAAATTTTTCGGATCGACAATGGTCGAGTTGATGTTCGTGAAGATCTTGAATTCGTCGGCGCAGCGAATGTCGTAGCCGTAGCTCGATGTGCCGTAACTGACGATCTTCCGGCCGTCTTCGGAGACGCGAACCTGATCGGGCACGAACGGCTCGATCATTTTGTGCGACTCGGCCATGCGCCGGATCCACTTGTCGGATTTGATGGTCATAGGTGAACGCTGCTCGACGTGAATAACAGGGGTGTGACGGATAACAACCCGGCGCGTGCCGGGCACGTTGCGGCCGGTTGTCCCACTTTCAGGGCCGGTTTGGCCGGTGCGCCCCGCAAGAAGCTGCCCGGGGCCGTATTGGCGATGACGCCGGCCGCCGCGGCGAAAGGCGCTTATTTTACGCGATCACGAGGATGCTGCCGCACATGCGCGCCACTGATAAGCGGCAGCGAGCCGCCGGGGTCTGCTTTCAGCTGCTTTCGTCCGCGTTTCAGCCGTTTCCGGCAGCCTGGCCACGGGCTGGGGCAACGAGGCAACCACGCGGTAGTCCGTCATTGGCGGATCAAACCGCAAGCGAGTGCGGGACCCGCGCCATGCTGCGGATACGCGTAGGGATCGGTTGCGTCGTGATGCAGCAGCACCGCGCGCTGCAGGACCGAGCGGATACCGTCGAGCGAGACGTCCGGGGCAACGATGAAGCCGGTTGCCACGCCGTTCGCGTCCGCATGAATGTTGCCGAGATCGCCTTCGACGCGCGCGCCCGCCTTCAGACGCTCGGCAGCCGGTGAGAACACCTGGCCGGCGCTGGAGCCGTCGGTGGCGTTGCAGTCGCCGCGCTCGTGAACCTGAAGCGCGTGATCGCTGTTAGGCGGCAAGCCCGCGAGATTGTAGGTAACCTGAACGCCGTCCGAGCGCTCGATGAACGTAACGAGGCCGCGCGCCTGATTGCCCACGGTAGGCAGCAACTGCGCGTCGGCGCGCTTTTCCTGTGGTCTCAGGAAAGCGCTGCACCCGCATAACAGCACACTGCTGGCAGTCAGGACGATGAAAGCATGCACCGCCTGCCAGTCGATTCGTTTTCCCATGCGATCCTCGTGCCGGCTGGCGGCCGCCCCTGCGGTTGCCGAGCCGAACCTGTGAAGTCGACATGATACCGCGAGACCAGGCGCGAATAGACGCCCCCGGCCCCCTTTCGCCCATCCTTTGAAGGGCCCGTCAGGTGTTCTGCACGACGATATTGGGAAATTTGGACGTCATGTCGCGGGCGCGCTCGGCGATATGAACCGCGACCTTGCGCGCGATCGTGCGGTAAATCTCCGCAATGCGCCCTTGCGGATCGGCCACTACAGTAGGCCGGCCCGAGTCGGCCTGCTCGCGGATCGCAATGTCGAGCGGCAGGCTCCCGAGCACGTCGACGCCATATTCCTTGCCCATGCGCTCGCCGCCTCCCGAGCCGAAGATATGCTCCTCATGGCCGCAATTCGAACAGATATGCATGGCCATATTTTCGACGATGCCGAGAATCGGAATGCCGACTTTCTCGAACATTTTCAGGCCCTTGCGGGCGTCGAGCAACGCAATGTCCTGCGGCGTGGTGACGATCACGGCGCCGGTCACCGGCACGCGTTGCGAGAGCGTCAACTGGATGTCCCCGGTGCCCGGCGGCATATCGACGATCAGGTAATCGAGATCGCGCCAGTTGGTCTGCCGCAGCAGCTGTTCGAGCGCCGACGTCGCCATCGGGCCGCGCCACACCATCGGGTTGTCCTGCTCGATCAGAAAGCCGATGGAATTGGCCTGCAGACCGTGGCCCGTCATCGGGTTCATGGTCTTCTCGTCCGGCGATTCGGGGCGCCCTTCGATGCCTAGCATCAGCGGCAGCGAGGGTCCGTAGATATCGGCGTCGAGTATGCCGACCGACGCGCCCTCGCTAGCCAGCGCCAGCGCCAGGTTAACGGCGGTCGTGCTCTTGCCGACGCCACCCTTGCCTGACGCCACGGCCACGATATTTTTAACATTCGGCAAGAGTTTCACGCCGCGCTGCACCGTATGCGCCGCGATTTCCTGCGACAACTGAATGTGCGTCTGTGCCACGCCCGGCACGGCCTGCAACGCGTCGGCGAACTGCTTGCGGATGGCCTCGAACTGGCGCATGGCCGGATAGCCGAGTACCACCGCGACGCTAACCGTGTCACCCTCCACGGCTACGTTTTTAATGTTCCTGGCTGCGGCATACGGCCGGCCGGTGTTGGGGTCAGTGACGGCTGCGAGGGCAGCGTCGACCAAAGCCCGATCGATACTCATTGACACTCCAAGGGAACACCTGCGGCGCGGCGCAATCGAAGCTTCGGCCACGCGCCGGAATTGCAAGAAATTGTTAGACAGCATTGCGAAAACCAGGCGTGCCGGGCACCCTTTGGGCCGGCGGACGCCGTGGGGCCGCATCGCTGTGTGCGCCAGGCTTTATTGTAGTGGCTCACGTCGAGCGCTGCCGGAAGACCCTTCTTCATTGTCGGACCGGGACTGAAGAACGCGTGGGGTTTTCCGCCTGGCTTGCGTGTCCCTTTGGTTGTTCGCACTGTCGAGCAGTCTGTTCTGGTGCCGTGACGTTCGCCACGCAGGCTCTAGCGCCACGGACGCTTCACCCGCGCGCGTTACTCGCGCGCTTTATTCGCGTCATTCGCTTTACTCGAAAGGAATCAAAAATGAATGCAAAAATCACGACTCGCCTGGCCATTCTCGCCGTTTCGGGCTCCCTGCTCGCAGGTTGCGCCAGCCAACAGGGCACTAACACGGCAGTGGGTACGGGCGTAGGCGCTGGCACCGGCGCGGCGCTGGGCGCAATTTTCGGCGGCGGCAAGGGCGCGGCGATCGGCGCCGGCGTCGGCGCAGCGGTGGGTGGCATCACCGGCTACAACTGGCAATCCATTCACAACAAGCTGTCGGGCGCCACCAAGGGCACGGGCACCCAGATCACCGAGCAGCCGGACGGCTCGCTCAAGCTCAACATTCCGAGCTCCGTTACGTTCGACACCAACAGCTATGCGATCAAGCCGTCGTTCGCACCGGTGCTGGATCAGCTGACGCAAACGCTGCAGCAGAACCCGGAAGTGATCGCCCAAGTGGTCGGCTACACGGACAGCACGGGTCAACCGGCTTACAACCAGACGCTGTCGGTCAACCGCGCGCAAAGCGTAACCGGCTTTCTGGCGCAACGCGGCGTCGCGCCGCAGCGTTTGTCGGCACAAGGCATGGGCCAGAACCAGCCGATCGCCGACAACAACACCGAAGCCGGCCGTGCAGCAAACCGTCGCGTGGAAATCTATCTGCGCGCCACGGCTCAGCACACCACGCAATAACAACAACGCACGATTAGCAGGGGAATTGGGGCCGGAGATTCGCAGCACCGGGCTGACCAGCGTCGCCGGTTCAGTTATCTGGTGGCCGGCAACCTGATGCTGAGCAGGCTGTAAAAACGCATCGCGGAAAATCTCTCACGAGGACGAAAAAATTTCGAACTCTCCTGAAATTCCGCTGTCTCTCTTTACGGTACGTGGCTGGCGAAGCCGCCGCGTCACCATTCTCCTCTTGTCGTTGTTGCTCCGGGGTTAATCGCCCCGGTTTTTTTTTTGGGCGCTCGCTTTTCGCGGTGTCCGAGGCAGCCCGGCATGCTGCGCGCCCGCGCCGGGCCATGCCCGCGGGCGCCTGCCCTGCTAGAATCGACCTTTCGTCCCACCGCAGGCTCCCACCATCCTTATGTCAGCACCCGCAACCGATCTCACTGCAGGCGCGCCGTCGGCCCGCCGCCAGGTTCTCGTCACGTCGGCCCTTCCTTATGCGAACGGGCAAATCCATATTGGCCATCTGGTTGAATATATCCAGACGGACATCTGGGTCCGCACGCTGCGAATGCACGGGCACGAGGTCTATTACGTGGGCGCCGACGACACACACGGCACGCCGGTCATGCTGCGCGCGGAACTGGAAGGTTTGACGCCGAAGCAGCTGATCGACCGCGTCTGGCAGGAGCACAAGCGTGACTTTGACAGCTTCGGCATCTCGTTCGACAACTATTACTCGACCGATTCCGAGGAGAACCGCGTCCTGAGTGAGAACGTCTATCTCGCGCTGACGGAAGCGGGTTTGATCGACGCCCGCGATATCGAACAGGCGTACGACCCGGTCAAGGAAATGTTCCTGCCGGACCGCTTTATCAAGGGCGAATGCCCGAAGTGCGGCGCGAAAGACCAGTACGGCGACAGCTGCGAAGTGTGCGGCTCGACCTATCAACCCACCGAGCTCGTCAATCCGTACTCGGTGGTGTCGGGCGCCACGCCGATTCGCAAGACATCGACGCATTACTTCTTCCGCCTGTCCGATCCGCGCTGCGAGAATTTCCTGCGCGCGTGGGTGGGCGGCCTTGCCCAGCCGGAAGCGACCAACAAGATGCGCGAGTGGCTGGGCGACGCCGGTGAAGCGAAGCTCGCCGACTGGGATATTTCGCGCGACGCGCCCTATTTCGGCTTCGAAATTCCGGGCGCGCCGGGCAAATACTTCTACGTGTGGCTGGATGCGCCGGTCGGCTACTACGCGAGCTTCAAGAACCTCGCCCAGAAGCGCGGGCTCGACTTCGACGCGTGGGTTCGCCCGGGCTCGAAGGCTGAGCAGTATCACTTTATCGGCAAAGACATTCTGTATTTCCACACGTTGTTCTGGCCGGCCATGCTCGAATTTTCGGGCCACCGCACGCCGACCAACGTGTTCGCGCACGGCTTCCTGACGGTGGACGGCGCGAAAATGTCGAAGTCGCGCGGCACCTTCATCACCGCGCAGAGCGTGATCGACACCGGCCTGAACCCGGAATGGCTGCGCTACTACTTCGCGGCCAAGCTGAACAGCACGATGGAAGACCTCGACCTGAATCTCGACGACTTCCAGGCGCGCGTGAACAGCGATCTGGTCGGCAAGTACGTGAACATCGCGAGCCGCGCCGCAGGCTTCCTGATCAAGCGCTTCGACGGCCGCGTGCAGGACAGCGCGATGCAGCACCCGCTGCTCGCGACGCTGCGCGCCGCCGTACCGCAGATCGCCGCGAACTACGAAGCTCGCGAGTACAACCGCGCGCTGCGCCAAACCATGGAACTGGCCGATGCGGTGAACGCCTACGTCGACACGGCCAAACCTTGGGATCAGGCGAAAGACCCGGCCAATGCCGTCGCGCTGCACGAAACCTGCAGCGTGAGCATCGAGGCGTTCCGTCTGCTGTCGCTTGCGCTCAAGCCCGTGCTGCCGAAGCTCGCAGAAGCGGTTGAAGCGTTCCTCGGCATCGAGCCGCTCGTGTGGGCCGACGCGAATGTACCGCTCAGTTCGGCGCGTCCGATCAACGCGTACAAGCATCTGATGACGCGCGTCGACCCCAAGCAGATCGAAGCCTTGCTGGCAGCCAATCGCGACTCGCTGCAAGCCACGGCGGAAGCAGGCGCGCCGGTCGCGGACGCGAAGACGAAGTCAAAGGCCGCAAAGGCTACCCCCGCGGACAAGGACGACACGCCCGAAGTCATCTCCATCGACGACTTCGCGAAGATCGATCTGCGTGTCGCAAAGATCGTCGACTGCAAGGCGGTCGAAGGTTCGGACAAGCTGCTGCAACTCACGCTGGACGTCGGCGAGGAGAAGACGCGCAACGTATTTTCCGGCATCAAGTCCGCGTATCAGCCGGAGCAGCTCATCGGCAAGCTAACGGTGATGGTCGCGAACCTCGCGCCGCGCAAGATGAAGTTTGGCCTGTCGGAAGGCATGGTGCTGGCGGCGTCGGCGACCGACGAGAAGGCCGAGCCTGGCCTCTACGTGCTGGAGCCGCACAGCGGCGCCAAGCCGGGCATGCGTGTGAAGTAACGCGCAAGCGCACACGTACGCAAACATTCTCGACACGGTTAGCTGCAACAAGCAAAACGGCACGCTGTAAAAGGCGTGCCGTTTTTTTTCGCCTGCATTTTCATGTGCGGCGCATTGCGCTCCTCAAGACAGCAAGAGCAGCCGAAAGCAGATCACCACTTGATGCGGTCATAGCGCCGCGTGTATAGCAGCTCGATCCCGTCGAATGTGCCGCCATAGGCCGCGACGGACCAGTAGCGCGTCAGGTTGACGGTCGCCTTAACCGCGTTGCTCGCCGACTGCAACCCCTGCTCATAGCCGATCACGAGCCATTCGTTGATCGCCTTCGACACCATCACCACCTGCGGGTCCGTCAATCCGACTTCGCTGCGACCAATCGAAAACTCGTCAAGACCGAAAGTCTGCGCGATCCGCTTGCCGCTCGCGCTGCCGAGCAACGCGAGCGCGGTTGTCATCGTGCTCTGCTGGCCGAGGTTGTTGCCCTGATCGGTGCCATGACCAAAGAGCAGCCACGAGAGCTTTTCGTTATCCGGCACGTTCGGCTCTGACACGAGCTTCGCGACTGGGAAGTTCACGGTGCCCGTAACCGAGACGCCCGCCTCCACCTGCTGATTGCGGCGCATCGCCAGAATATTGATGCCGGGATTGGCGACCGGTCCATTGAACGTGAAGAAGCCGTTTTCAATGTTGAGCTTGCGGCCGAACGCGGTGTACGTGGAGCCCTGCGTCACGCGCACGTTGCCGACCGCGCGCAGAGGCAGATTCGGCGCGCTCATCGCCGTGATGGTGCCGGTCAGGCCGAGGTCGGCCCCCTGTCCGCGAAAGCGGAAGTTGTTGCCCAGGTTGATGTCGATATTCGCACGCGGTGCAAACGGACCGATCGGCTTATTGCTGCCCGGCACCGGTCGCGGCCGTTCTCCCGCCACCGTGCCGTCCGGGCGTACGACCACCACGTCGTCGCCGAGCTTGGGCGCGGATTGCTCCGGCAGGTCGAACAGCGCGTGGTCGACGGTAAACTTGCCATTGATCGCCATGCCGCCCTGCGCGCCCGCGTTGGCGACGCTAGCGCTGCCCGTCAGCGACAGATTACGATCCGGCGCCGCAAAAAGTTCGAGTTTGTCCGCGACGATGCTCGCAGTCAGGTCCGGTTCCGCGCCGTCCAGACGCACCCGGCCGGTTGCGCGCAACGTCCCGCTCGCGCCGTGGAATTCGACCTGCTCGAAGTCGACAAGATTGTGCGACAGCGCGACCCGTACAACGCCGTCCTTTAACTGCACGCCCTGGTCGACAAGCGTGGCGGAAAGCCCGTCGCCGAGCAGCGAACCCGTCAGGTTAGGCTTGGCGACAGTACCGCCAAGCGCGAGCCTCAACGCAAGGTGGCCGTCGAGCAGATAGTTTGGCCCGAACAGCCCGCCGGTCGTTTTCAGCGACGGCACATTGGCATTGACATTGCCGGTAAGCGCGCCCTCTTCGTTGACGCTCAGGAAGCCGTCGCGCTCAACCAGCGTGGTGTGCGCGTCGGCGTCGATCACGCCGATGCGACTCGCCTGCGCATGCACCGTCGCGTTCAGACGATTGCCGCCGCTGAACTCCGCGCGCGCGGCGATATTGGAGATACCCAGCGACGCCAGCCCGCGACCGATCTCGACCGTGACGTCGCCGCTGCGGCGCCGCAACTGGATATGGCCGCTCGCCGTGGTGCCGAGCGCGAAGTCCCAGTCGCCGTCGAATATCAGATCGGTCTTGACGGCCGGCGGCGTGCCGGTGATCTCGCGCCGCAAGTCCTGCAGCCGCGCCACCGAAATGCCAGTCAGGTTGCCCGCCGACTGAACCTTGCCGTGGTCGAAAGAGAACGACTTGAGGCTCAACACCGCGCCTTCGAGCGTGAGCCGTGTCGCGCCGAGCGTCAGGTGGCGCGGCCCGGCGCTCACGGCAAGCGGCGACTCGAGATTCAACGCGGGGGTGCCGCGGTTTTGCAGACGCGTCACCGTGCCGTCCCAGCGCGTGCCGTCGCGCGCCTCGGTGAGCTTGCCGTTGGCCGCCAGCGTCAGATCCAGAGGGCGATCCTGCAGCTTGCCGGTGGCCGCGGCTTCGAGCGAGTGACTGGCGCGCGTGCCGGTCAGACGCGCGGTGAGCGTGGCGAGATCGACGCCGCCAGCGCTCACGTTGCGCGCGTCTGTCGTGAAGACGAGCGCGCCGTTTGCGCCGTCGCGCAGTTCGGCATGACCTTCTGCATGGCCGATACGGTTGCTGCTCAACACGACGCCGTCGGCCTTGTAGTTCAGCACCACGTTCGGATGCTCGAACGAGCCGGTGAGGTCGCCGTCGGCGGCGACGAGCCCGGCGAGGCCGAAGCCGAGGCGCTCGAGCGCCGGTGCGTCGATATGAAAGCGCAAGCGGTCGCCGCGTGCGCCGAAGCTGCCCTGCAGATCGACCTGGTTGCCCGCCACCGAGAGGTTCGCGCGGCTCGGCAAAATCCGCGAGCCCGCCAGTTGCACCGTGCCGCCGCCGGTCAGCGGCAGGCCGTCGTAGACGCTTGGACCCAGCTTGAACTCGGCTTTGGTGGTGAAAATGGGCGCCAACATGCCGGTCGCGGTCAGCGTGCCGTTGACCTTCGCCTCGATCTTGCGCGCTGGCGGCGCAGCGCGCTTGCGCGCGGGCGTCTTGCGCTCGATCACCTCTTTCTTGACGACGGCTTTGCCGGTGTTCTTCACGACCGCCGCAGCCTTGTCGGCCGGAGCTGCGCTTTTGGCGCCGGCCGTGCTGCCGGCTTGCGCCTCGGCCTGCGCGGATAGCCGGCCCTTCGCCTCGCTCTGCGGCACGGCAGGTCCATTGACTGGCGCGCGGGACGGCATTTGCGAGGCTAGCGTCAACGGATCGAAATCGGTGAGTTGCGCCTTCAGGTTGTAGCTGGAATTCGCGTCGTGCTTGAGGGCGCCGGACAGATCGATGCGGCCTTTGCCCGACGTGATACGCACGTCGTTGAAGCTGAGCCGCGCGGGGTCCATGGTCAGTTTGCCCTGCGCGCGCAGCGCCGCTTTGGGGTCGGCCAGATCGAGCGTGACGGTCTGGATGTCGTCGTTGAGTCGGATAGCGATCGGGCCGGACAGCTGCGTGGGCCGCACCGTCGCCTGAAGCGCGTTCAGGTCGAGACCGGCGACCTGCAGGTCGAACTGGCCGCGCTTGCCGCTCAGCGCGCCGCTGCCGGTCAGCGTGGCGCTCTTCACGAGGTGCACGGCGAGATTCGAAATGCGCTGTGCACTGGCGTCGAGGCGCACATCGGCGTTGGCGTCGATGAGCGGCAGCAGGTGTTGATCGATCGCGCCGGGACGTGCGTTGACAATCGAGACATGGCCCGCCACTGCCAAACCGGCTGCACTCTTGCCGGGCGCGCGCGCGTGGCTGGCGCTTGCGGGATGTTCTGCGGCTGCGCCTTGTGCGGAGTTCAGTGAAGCCGTCACGCTGGCGCCACTGGCCCCACTGGCCGCGCTCGCTCCGACCGCGCCCGCCTCCTGCGCCACCGGCTGCAGCTCCGCCCTCACGGCGAGATCGGCGAGCGGCGCGCCCGGCGCAAACGCCTGCGGATTAACGTGGTCGAACGTCAAGGTTGCGCGCTTGAGCGGCACCTCGCCGAACGGCGTCGCCTCGACTTGCGCGTGGCCGGCGAGCTTCATCCCGCTCGCGTCGAGTTCGGCGACGAGATTGGCCAGCGTGCCGCTCAGATGCCCGCCAACCTGCACGGCTTCGTCGTTGACCTTGCCCGAATAACCCACGTCGCCGGTCAGTGGAAACGGCCGCATGCCGTCGAGCTTTGCAGACGCCGTCACCGCGCCGAACGGCGTATCGAGCCGCTCGACTGCGGCCTCGTGGTGACGCCCGTCGCTGCGTCCATGGAAAGCGAAGTGAGAAAACTCGGTTGTCGACGTGCCCTGGTGCAACAACAGCTTGTCCACTTGCACGTCGCGGATTTCCAGCTGCATCGGCAAGCGCAGATCTTGCGGGAGTTTCAGCGGCTCGCTGCTGCTCGGCGACGAGGCGCCGATGTGCGCGTCCACGGTACCCACGTGCAGATAGTCGATCGTGAAACGCCACGGCTCGCGCATGAGCGCCCATTTGCCCGACACCCGGTCGATCTGAATGTCGGTGCCGCTGCCGTCCAGCGCGCGCCAGCGCACTGCGCGCAGCCGTACGCCGTTCGCGAGCGCTCCGCTTTCCAGCGTGCCGCTCAGCTTGCCGCCCAGCAGCTTGACCGCCGCCTGCCACGCATAGGCGGTGCCGCGTTCGGTGGTGAGCGCGCCGTACAGCAGGCCCAGCGCCAACGCAACGAGCAACACCAGCACCACGACCAACGCGGCGAGCGTTTTCAACAGCAGGCGGCCGGCGCGGCGACGCTTCGCCGGCGGCGGTTCCGGCGTGCCGGGCGGTCCGGGCGGTTCAGCGCCCGGCGGCGGGTTGCCGGGCGGCTGCACGGGAGGTTGGGCGGAAACGTCCGTCGTCATGCGTGGTTCATGTACAAGCAGGTGCGCATCAGAAGGCGATACCGAGCGTCAGATAGGGCCGCACACTTCTGTTGCGGATGCCGTATGCCAGGTCGACATTGACCGGGCCCACCGGGCTGCGCCAGCGCGCGCCGACGCCCGCGCCCGGGAAAAAAGTTTTCTCGCCCCAGGTGTCGGTCGCCGTGCCGACGTCGAAGAAGGCCGCCGCGCCCCAGTCGTGCGTGAACCAGTGCTGGTATTCCGCCGATGCCGTCACCAGATATTTCGTCGGCAGTACCGAACCCTGAACGTTGTTACCAATGCTCTGGTAGGAATAGCCGCGCACCGAGTTGGAACCGCCCGCACGAAACAGCAGCGAAGCCGGAATGCCGCTCGAACTGCCGCTCGTGAATACGCCGCCGAGCTCCGCGCGAAACACCATGAGGTCTTCCTTGCCGATCGGCAAATACTGCTGGCCACGCGCGTAGCCGCGGATGAACGTCTGGTCGGTGAGCACACCCTTTACCGCGAAACCGGCTTCGACGTGGATCAGGTTGCCCTTGCGCGGGAACAGCGGGTCGTCGGTATTGCGCCGGGTCCACGACCACGACGGCACCAGCGCGCGGCTCGTGGTCGGCTCGCCCGCGTTCTGGTCGAGCCGGTCCTGATAAAACAGGATTGCATACGTGTAGTCGATGAACTGCGACGTGCGAGTACGCTGCACACCACCGCGAATGCTGTAGATACGTGTGTCGGAAACGTCCGTGGTCGTGTAGGACGCCAACACACTATTGGTCCATCCCCGTCGTCCCGGCGGCATCGCAAGCTGAACCTGGCCGTACTGCTGGACCTGATCGACCCGGCCGTCGATGGTGAACGGCCACGCCTTGCCAAACGTATTCAGATACGAGTACGCGCCCTGCACCAGCGCGCCGTTGTCGGTCGAATAGCCGACGCCACCGCGAATGCTGTTGTACGGATACTCCGACACCTTCACATGCAGCGGCGTTTCGACCGGCTTTGCCAGATCGCTGCCCACGTCGATCGCGACACTCGCGTAATACGGCGTGTTTTGCAACTGCCGCTGCAATTCGGTAATGCGCTGCACGTCGTAGACGTCGCCCACCGAAATCGGATTCACATTCTCGACGATCTGTTCCGGATAGCGCCGTGTGCCCGACACGTCCAGCTTGCCCATCGTGAAGGTGGGCCCACTTTCATACGCGACGGACAGCTTGGCCTCGTGCGTACGGGGATCGACGCGCGCCTCGGCGTGATAGATCTTCGCGCCCAGATAGCGGCGCGCCTGCAACGCCTTCAGCGACGCGTTCTTCGCGTCGTCCCAGCCCGCCTGCGAAAACGGGTCGCCTTCGTGCAGCGAAAATGCAAAGCGCGCGGCGTTTTCCTGCGCCGGGTCCTCGGTCAGCACCGGGCCGCGAAACGACAGGGAAATGGAGGTAATGACGGTTTGCGGGCCAGGATCGACGCTCACGGTCACATGCTTGATCTTCTCGACAATACGCACGTCCGTACGCACGATCGGGGTGAAATAGCCCTGCGTGGCGGCCAGATCGCGCACCTGCCGGGGCGTGGCCGTGATCAGAAATTCGAACTGGTCGTCGCTGATGTCGGGGCGCTTCGCAAACCGCGCAATGTCCAGGTGTTCTTCGAGCAGCTTGCGCAGCGAGCGCGGCGATGCTTCGACATCAACCTTGTAGCTCGCCGCCGTGCGCGCCGCGTATGCGGGACCGCCAGCCAGCGTCAGCATCAGGATGCCTAGGGCGAGCCACGCGCGCAGCCAGCGCCGCATTGGCGTACGCATTGGCGTACAAACGCCGCGGCCCCCGCCGGCTTTGCTGCGCCGCCCGCGCGGCTGTTGGATCGCACACCCCGCCAAACAGGACCTCCGGCCATGGTTGATGAATTTTGTCGTTCGGGCGCAGTGCCGCCGAAGCTCGCTATTTGACCACATCGGCGGCGCCGCGCTATCTCTAAACGCGCCCGCGAACGCCCGCGCGGCGCATGGCACGAGGCGACGCGCCCGCCTTTGACGCGCTGCGCGGCGCGCGGGTTCCGGCTATCCGCGCCAGGCGCAATTTCACAGACGATGCATCGGCCGCCGGCCGGCTTTTTCGACCGCGCGCGGCGCATGCGCTAAAATTACGGAATAGCAGCGGCAGCCGCGCGAAGACCACCACGGCGAAGCCGCCATTTGCCCAACCACGCCCCAACCACGGACGTCGAGCCATGTATCAATCGGACATCACCCAGTTCCTGAACCAGCTCAAGCAGCAGAAGCCCAACCTGGAAGCCGAGCAACGTCGCGGCCGGGCCTTGCTGTGGGACAAGCAGCCGATCGACCTGGAAGAGCGCGCCGAGCAGAAAGCTTCGCGCGTCGAACAGACGCCTTACTCGTACTACCAGAACTTCTGAGCGGCTCCCCGCAACCAATGAATCCCGCCGACGAGGCACACGGCGCGCCGCCGGCTCCGTCCGCCGCCGCGCTTGCCACGCCCGCCACCGATTCGACGCCCGACACCGTCGACGGCATTGCTTTCGCACGCCTGTACGGCGAGCCGCTCTTCAAGCTGCCGACCGACCTGTATATCCCGCCGGACGCGCTCGAAGTGTTTCTCGAAACATTCGAGGGCCCGCTGGACCTGTTGCTGTACCTGATCCGCAAGCAGAACTTCAACGTGCTCGACATTCCCATGGCGGATGTCACGGTGCAATACCTCGGCTATGTCGACCAGTTGCGCCAGACCAATCTCGAACTGGCGTCCGAATATCTGCTGATGGCCGCCATGCTGATCGAGATCAAGTCGCGCATGCTGCTGCCCGTGAAGAAGGCCGACAGCGGCGAGGAAGCCGAAGACCCGCGCGCGGAACTGGTGCGGCGCCTGCTGGAATACGAGCAGATGAAGCTTGCCGCACAGCGCATCGACCAGTTGCCGCAACTCGGGCGTGACTTCCTGCGCGCCGAGGTCTATATCGAGCAAAGCATCACGCCGCGCTTTCCCGACGTGAACAGCGAGGACCTGCGCGCCGCCTGGGCCGACGTGATCAAACGCGCGAAGCTCGTCCAGCATCACAAGATTTCGCGCGAAGAACTGTCTGTGCGCGAGCATATGAGTTCGATCCTGCGGCAACTGCAGAACGCGCGCTTCGTCGAATTTTCTGACCTGTTCGATACCAGCAAGGGTGTGCCGGTCGTGGTGGTCAACTTCATCGCAATGCTCGAGTTGTGCCGCGAATCCCTCGTCGAAATCACCCAGGCCGAGCCGTTTGCACCTATCTACGTGCGCCTCGCGTATTTGCCGGCCTGAAGCGAAAACCGGTTGCGGCGCAGCGGGCCGGGCTTCATGCTTCAAAACGGCCGGCCAGGCCTCGTTTCGGTGCGTCCGGCGGCCAAATCCACTACAATCCCGCGCTCCGAACCTGTCATTACCAGTGAGGCGGCGGGCCGCGCAATCGCCTGAGGCCTTTGCGTCAACCCAGTCTCGCGCCGCGCGAGGAATCCCTGTCCGATCATGAAAGTCATCAGCTCGATCCATGAATTGCGCGACCAGTTGCGCGGCCAGAATCGCACTGCCTTTGTGCCGACCATGGGCAATCTGCACGAGGGCCATCTGTCGCTGATGCGCCTCGCGCGCCAGCACGGCGATCCGGTGGTGGCCAGCATCTTCGTCAATCGTCTGCAGTTCGGGCCGAACGAGGATTTCGACAAATATCCGCGCACCATGGAAGCGGACATCGAAAAGCTGCAGAAAGAAAACGTTTACGTGCTTTTCGCGCCGACAGAGCGCGACCTCTATCCCGAACCGCAGGAATACCGGGTACATCCGCCGCACGATCTGGGCGACATTCTCGAAGGCGAATTCCGGCCGGGCTTCTTCCAGGGCGTGTGCACCGTCGTAATGAAACTGATGTCGTGCGTGCAGCCGCGCGTGGCGGTGTTCGGCAAGAAGGACTACCAGCAGCTGATGATCGTGCGCCGCATGTGCCAGCAATTCGCGGTGCCGACCGACATCATCGCGGCCGAGACGGTGCGCGATACCGACGGTCTTGCGCTCAGCTCGCGCAACCGCTATTTGCAGCCGGACGAGCGCACCGAGGCGCCGATGCTGGCCGCCGAGCTCAATCGGGTGCGCGACGCAGTGCTCGCAGGCGAGCGCGACTTCACGGCGCTTGAGCGCGCGGCGATGGCGTCGCTGACCGCCCGCGGCTGGCAGCCCGACTACATCGCAGTGCGCAAGCGGTCGAATCTGCTGCCGCCGGGTCCGCAAGATGCGAACGCGGAACTCGTCGTGCTGGCCGCCGCCAAGCTCGGTGCGACCCGTCTTATCGACAACCTCGAAATCTGAAGCCGTCTGGATCACTATGCAACGCAACATGCTGAAGTCGAAGATTCACCGCGTCGCGGTCACGCACTGCGAACTGCACTACGAAGGTTCGTGCGCGATCGACGAAGACTTGCTCGAAGCGGCGAACATCGTCGAAAACGAACGGATCGACATCTGGAACATCAACAACGGTGAGCGCTTCTCGACCTATGCGATCAAGGGCGAGCGAGGCAGCGGCATGATTTCGTTGAACGGCTCGGCCGCGCGACGTGCGCAGCTCGGCGACCTGGTGATCATCGCGGCCTTCGCGGTGGTCGACGAAGCGGAGTTGAAGGCGGGCTGGAAGCCCGACCTCGTGTTCGTCGACGAGAACAACAAGATCAAGGGCAGCCGCGATCACGTGCCAACGCAAAACTGGAATTGAGCGACGCGCTCGCCTGAGTTCTTTGTAACGGAGCTCAGCTTGGCTGGGGGTTGCCACCCCCGGTTCGGCGCCACGCCCGATCGAAGCGGGCGGCCGTGCTGCCTCGCGGTGGTGGCGCTGATGGTTCGGAATTCCGCCTGACAGGCACGGTTGGCTCCGGTACTCAGGACAGCTCCGGGCAGCTCCGGGCCGCTCTAACGTTCAAAGCCGGCGCAAGCCTCACCAATACCCCGCCCTCACCCCTTCTTACCGCCGCCATTCGTCCACTCGATGATCGGCTGCCACTGCTCCAGATCCTTCTCCACGCGGCTTTTGGCGACGTCCCACAAAGTGAGGCCGTGGGCCGCTAGCTGCACGTAGTTCTGCGTGTCGCGCAGATAGCCGAGCACCGGCAGCTTCAGCCCCTCGACGAAACGGTGCAACTGCTCAGCCGAACGCGTGCGCGCATCGACGCGCATCCCCACCACGCCAATCTCGATCGCACCTTTCCTGACGGCTTTTTCCTTCGCGAGCCGCTCCAGAAATTCCTGCGTAGCCAGAATATCGAACATCGACGGCTGCAGCGGCACGATCACCTTGTCGGCCAGATCCAGCGCGATATTCATGCGATTGCCGTGCAAACCCGCCGGGGTGTCGATGATCGCGTGCTCCAGACCCTTTGGCGGTTTGGCGGGCGTCTCGGGGTTGACTTCCCATGTTTCGATGGCCGGCAGCGTGTCCGGCCGCAACGACAGCCACGCATGGGCCGACTGCTGCTTGTCGAGATCGGCGAGCGCCACCCACTCGCCGGTTGCGGCGAAATAGCCGGCCAGATTGGTCGACAGCGTGCTTTTGCCCACGCCGCCCTTCGGATTCGCCACCACGATTACCGTCATGAATACTCCCGGAATGAAGCCAGGACGACGCCGGCCGGTCCGCCGCGTTCTGCCCTGAACCTTCTGCTTTTGGCTTGTACATGTTGTCATGTCGGCGCCCCGACTTGCACAGATTCGAGTCCGTGCGCCGATCCAGCCGTTGATAATATCGACAAATGCAGCGAGGCCGAAGCCCCCGAACGGCTAATCGGTCGCCTTGCATCACCGATTTAACCTTTCCAGGAAGCCAATCCAATGAGCAAACTCCGGCCGGAATACACCGTGGAACGACTGCACGAACGCCAGAAAGGCAAGCTGCCAGGCTTGCTGGGCGTGCATGTGCTGTCGCTGGACGAAGGCGCACTGACTGCGGAATTGACCGTGCGCGAAGAACTGCTCGCGCCGAACGGCTTTCTTCACGCGGCCACGGTAATCGGTCTCGCAGACACCGCTTGCGGCTATGCGTGTCTCGCCCACCTGCCGGACAAGGCGCGTAATTTCACGACAGTCGAGCTGAAAAGCAACTTTCTCGGCACGGCGACCGAAGGCACGATCCGCGCGGTGGCGAAAGGTGTGCACCTTGGCCGCAGCACGCAGGTTTGGGATGCGACCGTCACCGGTCCCGACGGCAAGACGATCGCCCTGTTCCGCTGCACGCAGATTGTTCTGTATTGATAGAACCGCGGGACATCGCAAGGAGCGCGACGCGAAGTCCGCTTCGCCACGATGGTTCTTCGCAGAACGCGATCGCGACGCGGGCGAGTCCGGCCGTCAAGCCACCGCAGCCATCAAGCTCGCCAGATCCAGGTGTTCAGCCAGCGTGTCGGCGAGCCGGTCCAGCGACGCTTCGCGCAACGCGGGATAGTCGATTGCGTCTGCGTCGCTCAGTCCTGCCCAGGCCAATAGCGCCGCGCAGGCAGCCGGTGTGTCGAACACGCCGTGCACGTATGTGGCGAGGATCTGGCCATCCGCGGAAATTGCACCGTCGGGACGCGCTTCGCCCGGCGCCCCAAGACACAGCGCCGGCGATTCCAACGCCGGCCCTTGCGTCTCGCCCATATGAATCTCGTAGCCGCCCACCTCCGGCGAGCCCGGCAACGCGACGCGGCCGGTCACATTCTTCAGCGTCTTCTCACGCGTCAGCACTGTCGAGTAGTCGAGCCAGCCAAGGCCCGCCGACGTTCCCGGCGCACCCTCCACGCCGTGCGGATCGGCAACCTCGCGCCCGAGCATCTGCATCCCGCCGCAGATGCCGATCACGCGCCCGCCATAGCGCAAGTGCCGTTGCAGCACCGCGTCCCAGCCCTGCGCCCGTAGAAACGCCAGATCGCCGCGCACGTTCTTCGAACCCGGCAGGATGACGAGGTCCGCGGGCGGCGGTGGCGTGCCGCTTCGCACGTAATGAAAATCGACTTGCGGATGCGCGCGCAGCGCGTCGAAATCCGTGTGGTTGCTGATATGCGGCAGCACCGGCACGACCACACGCAACGTGCGCGCGGCGTCGCCGCACTGCGCCGCGCGGAGTTCGGGCGGCAGCATGTCCTCGGCGTCGAGCGTGAGGCCGTGCAGATACGGGACGACCCCCAGCACCGGCTTGCCGGTCTTTGCCTCGAGCCAGTCGAGACCCGGCTTCAGCAGTCCGATATCGCCTCGAAAGCGATTGATGATGAACCCCCGCACACGCGCCTGCTCGCTCGCCGACAGGCACGCAAGCGTTCCTGTCAGATGCGCGAAAACGCCGCCCCGGTCGATGTCCGCCACCAGCACGACCGGACAGTCGACGGCTTCGGCAAAACCCATGTTGGCGATATCCCGCTCGCGCAGATTGATCTCGGCCGGGCTGCCCGCGCCTTCCACGAAAATCGTGTCATACGCCGCTTGCAGCCGCGCGTAGGACGCAAGGACCGCTTCGAAAGCGACGGGTTTGTACTCGTGATACGCGCGGGCGTCGAGATTCATGCGCGCCTTGCCGTGGATGATCACCTGCGCGCCGCGATCGCTCGTGGGCTTGAGCAGCACGGGGTTCAGATCGGTGTGCGCGGCGATGCCGGCGGCCACCGCCTGCAACGCCTGAGCACGCCCGATCTCGCCGCCGTCGACGGTCACTGCGCTGTTGAGCGCCATGTTCTGCGGCTTGAACGGCGCGACCCGGACACCGGCACGCCGCGCGAGCCGGCATAAACCGGCGACCAGCGTACTCTTGCCCGCATCGGACGTGGTGCCCTGGATCATGAGCGTGCCGCGCGGCACGGGAACGGTGTCATGCGAGATCGAATGGATGGTCACTGAAATGTCGGACTTGGCGAAGGAAAGGACGATTAAAGCGGCAGACGAACACAAGAGGCGAACGACAGGCAGACAGCGCGCCCGCGCCCAGCTGAGCGAGAGTCGAACGCCAATAACGCAGGGACGACCGCGGCAACCGGAGCAACAGAATATGGTCACGAATCGCAGCCAGGAATCACATTCGCCATCAGCGGTAACCGCCGCTGCCTGGCATTAGTATCCACCACCCTTGCTCGCCAACCGCGGCATTATCCCATCGCGCCGGCCCGCGCTGCACGCCGGTACAATCACGCGATGATTTCCCGCGACCTCACCTTCGTTCTCGGCGGCGCGCGCTCAGGCAAGAGCGTGCACGCCGAGCAGCTTGCCGCCCAAAGCGCGCTGCCCGTGACCTACATCGCCACGGCACGCGTGACCGCCGACGCCGAATTCACCGCGCGTATCGCGCATCATCGTGCGCGGCGCCCCGCACACTGGCATTTGCTCGAAGCAGACGTCGATCTCGCCGCCGCCATCGCTCAAGCCGACGCGCCAGGGCATTGCACGCTGATCGACTGCCTGACGCTATGGCTCGCCAACCTGCTGTGTCCCGCCGATGCCGACGGCCTGCCGCCCGATCAATATCGAATCCGCCTTGAAGAACTGGAAGCCGCGCTTGCCAATGCTCGCGGCAAAATCATCGCCGTCAGCAACGAAATCGGCCTCGGCGTGGTACCGCTCGGCGCGGCGACGCGTCTTTACGTCGACGAACTCGGGCGGCTGAATCAGCGCGTCGCGGCGCTCTCCACGCAGGCCACCATGATGGTCGCGGGCCTGCCGCTCGCGCTCAAAACCACGGGCGGCGCTTGATGCTCTCGCTTCCTCTTGTCGTGACACTCGCGACTGCGGGCGTGGCCGTCGACCGCTGGTTCGGCGAGCCGAGCGGCGCGCATCCGCTGGTGGCTTTCGGCAAATGGGCGGCGCGTCTTGAAGCGCATTACAACCGCGGACGGCGCTTGCGGCTCAAGGGGCTGCTCGCATGGTCGCTTGCCGTGTTGCCGCCGGTGCTGGTGGCCTGGTGGCTCGTCGCCGTGCTGCCGTTTTTCGCGGCCTGCGCAGTGCACATTGCCTTGCTGTGGTTCGCGCTCGGGGCCCGCAGCCTGCACGACCATATCGAGCCCATCGCGCGGGCGCTCGCGCATCGCGATCTCGCGGAAGCACGCCTGCTGACGGCGCGGATCGTCTCACGCGAAACGGCCAATGCCGATGAAGCCGCACTTTCCCGCGCCGCCGTCGAATCGGCACTCGAAAACGGCAATGACGCGATCTTCGGCGCGCTCTTCTGGTTCGCGATCGCGGGCGGTCCGGGCGCGCTCGGATTTCGCCTCGCCAACACCCTCGATGCGATGTGGGGTTACCGCACCCCACGCTATCTGCGCTTCGGCTGGGCGGCCGCGCGACTGGACGACGTGCTCAACTGGATTCCCGCACGCCTCACCGCCGCGAGCTATGCGCTGCTCGGCGACACGCGCACCGCGTGGCGTTGCTGGCGCGAGCAGGCGCCGCGTTGGGACAGTCCGAACGCGGGGCCGGTCATGGCCTCGGGCGCCGGCAGTCTGAACGTGCTGATCGGCGGTCCCGCGGTCTATAACGGTGCGCTCGAACATCGGCCCACGCTCGGCTTCGGGCATCCCGCGAAGGCCGCTCACATAACGGCCGCGCTCATGCTGGTCGAGCGTACGGTGATTTTGTGGCTCGCCGTGCTGATCGTGCTGGCCTTGCTGAGCGTGCCCTTGCATGTCTGAACGAATGGACGAGCTGCGCTCACTTCAACATATCGACGAGCCGGGGCACGCCGGTGAAGCGCCGGCGGCATGCGCGTCATCCAGTGCAACGATCGTGCACGGCGGTAATCTGCACGAAGCGGCAGAGCGCTACCGCATTCCATACGCGCAGTGGCTCGATCTTTCGACGGGAATCAATCCGCACGGCTATCCGGTGCCGCCCGTTCCCGCCGACGCCTGGCGCCGCCTGCCCGATGAAGGCGACGACCTCGCCGACTGCGCCGCGCGCTACTACGGCGCGCCGGACGCGGCGCATGTGTTGCCGGTAGCGGGGAGCCAGGCGGCGATTCGCGCGTTGCCGGCGTTGCTGCCGCGCGCGGTAGCCGGCGTCGCGCCGCTGACCTATAGCGAATACGCGCCGGCATTCGAGCGGGCCGGACATCGCGTGGTGCCGCTCGACGTTTCGTGGGATGTTCTGCCCGATTCGCTCACGCATGTGGCGGTCGTGAATCCGAACAATCCGACCGCCGGGCATCTGGGCGCTTCGAAGCTGCTCGCCTGGCACGCGCAATTGAGCGCGCGGGGCGGCACCCTGCTCGTCGACGAAGCCTTCGCGGATGCGATGCCCGACGCTTCGCTTGCGGCCTTTACGGATCGCGACGGTCTGATCGTGTTGCGTTCACCGGGGAAGTTCTTTGGACTTGCGGGCGTGCGCGCCGGTTTCGTGCTTGCCGCGCCCGCGCTGCTCGACAGCTTGCGCCGCGTGCTCGGCGCGTGGACCGTCAGCGGTCCTGCGCGTCATGCAGTGAAGGCAGCGCTGCTGGACCACGACTGGCAACAGCAGATGCGCACACGGCTCGAAGCGGACAGCGCGCGCCTCGTCGATCTGCTGCAAGTTCATGGCATTCGTACGCGCAGCACGCCGCTCTTCGCCTGGACCGACGATCCACGTGCCGCAGCCCTGCACGAGGCATTGGCCACGCGCGGCGTGTGGACGCGGCTTTTCGCATCGTCAGGCAGCGTCCGTTTCGGTTTGCCCGCGAGCGAAGACGAGTGGGCGCGTCTCGCCCACACCTTGCGCGCGGCAGTCGAAACGATTCACGCAACGCGACCGGCCTGACCCGCTGACGAGCGCAAACCCTGCCCACATCGCCTTGAAACGCAGGGCAGCGCATCGATCCACCCAACGCAAAACCCGATGTTCGACCCAATGAATTTGTCCGCACGATCGCTCCGCCCCGCTCTCGCCGTCATGCTGCTCGCCATCGCGTTGCGCGCGCAAGCGGGCATCGCCGTGACCGACGACACGGGCGCCGTGCTCACGCTGCCCGCACCCGCGCAACGCGTAATCAGCCTTGCGCCGCATGTCACCGAAATGCTCTACGCGGCCGGCGGCGGCGCGAAAATAGTAGGTGCCGTGTCGTACAGCGACTATCCGCCGGAGGCGCGACAACTGCCGCGCGTGGGTGACAACAAGTCGCTCGATCTCGAACGCATCGTCGCGTTGAAGCCCGACCTTATCGTGGTGTGGCGGCACGGTAACGCACAGCGCCAGCTCGATCGTCTGCGCGAATTGCACATACCGTTGTTCTTCAGCGAGCCGCATCATCTCGACGATGTCGCCGTCTCGTTGACGAAGCTCGGCGAATTGCTCGGCACCTCGTCTACCGCGGATGCAGCCGCCGCCGCATATCGTCGGGACATTGCGCGCCTGCACGCGCAGTATGCTGACCGGCCAGCCGTCAGCGTGTTCTATCAGGTGTGGGATCAACCGTTGATGACGCTCAACGGGGAGCATATGGTCAGCGACGTTATCGAGCTATGCGGCGGACGCAACGTGTTCGCGAAACTGCAACCGCTCGTGCCCACCGTTTCGACCGAAGCCGTGCTCGCAGCGAATCCGCAGGCAATCGTCACGGCAGCGCCCGGTGCGACGAAACCCGACACGACCTTGCCTCAACTCGGCGCTTGGCGCGCGTGGCCGCGTCTGTCGGCGGTGGCGAATAACAATCTGTTTTCGATCGACGGCGATCTCATCAACCGCCCCGCGCCGCGCATCGCGCTAGGGGCGAAGCAGATGTGCGAGGACCTGGATCTCGCTCGCTCGCGCGTCAGGCAAAGCGCGCAATAACGGGCTTAACGTGCATTAACGCCTGAGCCTGATGCGCCCTCAGGCTCACGCGTTCCACTTCACGAGCGACCACTGTTGACTCTCGTCGCCGCGGCGCAGCCAGACGATGTTGGCGGTCTCCAGCGACCATCGCAAGCAACGTTCGAGCGGCACGTCGAGCGCTAACGACGCAATCGCGCGCATCACGCCCGCATGCGTGACGACATAAGCCGGCGATAGCTCGCGCGTCTGCGCGTACGCGTCGAACCATGCGCGCACCCGCATGACGAACTGCGCGACGCTCTCGCCACCATGCGCGCGTGCATGTTCGAAGTTGGACGCCCAGTCGTCGAGCAGTTCGCGATCGATCGCGTCCCAGCGCCGCTCTTCCCAATCGCCGAAATCCATTTCCTTCAGACGATCGTCGTGGCTGAGCACGCAGCCGAAGTCGTTCGCCATTTCAACGGCGAGCGCCGAGCAGCGCGTCAGCGGGCTGGACATCACGACGCGTGGCGCCGGCACCTGCAAGCTTGCGAGTCTCAAAGCAAGTGCCGCGGACGACACGTCGGCCGCCTCGGCGAGCGCCACATCGCTGTGGCCATAGCAAACGCCCGCGTCGAGTGCGACGGCGGGATGGCGAATCATGACGATATCCATGCGAGCCCTAAGAGATAGATGCCCAGTTCAAAGATCTGTTGCGCAAAGCCGAGACAATCGCCGGTGTAGCCGCCAATGCGCTTCACGAAATAGCAGCCCATTGTGAACCGCAACGCAAGCAGCATCGCGAGCGCCGAGCCCGCGAACCGCCAGTCGGCCGCGAGCCACCCGCGAGGTCCGTCCGGCCACAACAGCCACGGCAATCCGAACGCGGCGGCGAATAACAGTGCTGTGCCGCTCAGGCGCTGCGCGACGGGCTTCGCTTTGCCCTCGGCGCGCACATAGTCGAGCGTGCACAGATAGCTGATCGCGCAGGCACGGCTTGCCGCATGAGCCGCAACCATCAGGCTTGCGGCGCGCAGCGGCGGCATTGAAGCGAGCGTCTGCCACTTGAGAACAAGCGCCACGACAAGCGCAATCGCACCAAAAGCGCCAATGCGCGAATCGTGCATGATGCGTAATGCATCGTCACGCGTATAGGCGCCACCGAACGCATCGACGCAATCGGCGAGGCCGTCCTCGTGGAATGCGCCCGTTATCAATAGCGACGACGCCATCGACAACAACACCGCAACGCCCGCTGGAAAGACACGCAATGCCGCGAGATAGACAAGCGCGCTGATGCCGCCGACCAACACGCCGACCAGCGGAAAATAGCGCGCCGCCGCGTTCAGATAGTGCGGTTCATAGCCGACCCAGCGCGGCACGGGTACACGTGTGAAGTAACCCAGCGCCGTAAAAAAGTAGCGCAATTCGGCCAGCGGTTTCATATATGGCTTGCGTGCTCGTTGACTGAAAAGCGAAGTTCGGCGCGGGTCACGCTTCGCGGTTCGCTACACCGGCCGATTCGAAGCTCGCCATCTCGTTGATGAACGCGCAGGCCGCCCGCAGCAACGGCACCGCGAGCGCCGCACCGGTGCCTTCGCCGAGCCGCATGTCAAGCGACAGCAGCGGCTGTGCGCCGAAATAGTCGAGCATGCGCCGATGTCCCGCCTCGTTCGACGCGTGCGCGAACACGCAATATTCGCGCACGTCGGGCGCAATCGCGTCCGCGATCAACAGCGCTGAACTGGCGATGAAGCCGTCGACCAGAATCGTCATTCGTGCTTGCGCTGCGGCGAGATAGGCGCCGGCCATCATCGCGATTTCGAAGCCGCCGAAGGTTGCGAGCACATCGAGAGGAGCGGTGGATGCGTCGTGATGCGCAAGCGCCGCTGCAAGCACGCTGCGCTTTTTAGCGAGCCCGGCGTCGTCCAGACCGGTGCCGCGGCCCACGCATTCGTCGATCGGCACGCCGCAGATGCGGCTCATCAGACACGCCGCCGCCGATGTGTTGGCAATGCCCATTTCGCCGAAGCCGATCACGTTGCTGCCAAGCGCAGCGTGATGCCGCACGCGCGACGCGCCGGCTTGCATCGCGGAGAGCGCCTGCTCGTGCGTCATCGCAGGTTCGTGCGCAAAGTTGCGCGTGCCCGGGCCGACCGGAATGTCGACGAGGCCATCGGTGCGCGGCAACGGCGTCGCGATACCCGCATTGACCACTTCGAGTTCGATGCCCGCGACGCGGCTCAATGCATTGACTGCCGCGCCGCCCGCGAGAAAATTCGCGACCATCTGCGCGGTCACCGCTTGCGGATAGGGGCTGACGCCTTCGGCCGCAATGCCGTGGTCGCCAGCGAACACGATCAGCGCGGGACGCTGGACGGCCGGATGCGTAGTGCGCTGAATCAGGCCCATCTGACGCGCGAGCGTTTCGAGCCGGCCGAGACTGCCGGGCGGCTTCGTCTTCGTGTCGATGACGTGCTGAAGCTCGCTGCCTAACGTCTGTTCGAGCGGTTCTACCTGGGGCAATCCGGACAAGCTTGGCGAGGAGGTCATGAGTTTCGTGAAGATAAAAGATGTTCAGTTCTGAGCGTCAGCTTGACGACGTGTCATGGTTCGAAGCGGATTCGTGACGCGAGCGCGGCGCGGGAATGAGCGCCTCGTGTTCGCCGTCGCGAATCAGGATCAACGGATAGCCGAATACGCGGCTCGTCAACGCAGGCGTCAGTACCTCGTGCACACGCCCCGCGTAGGCGGCGCCCGCACCGTCGAGCAGCAGCGCGTGCGTCGCGAACCGGCGCGCGAGGTTCAGGTCGTGACAGGAAAACAGCAGGGTCCGCGTCGGCTCACGCGTCCATTCGCAGAGCGCTTCCAGGCACTCGATCTGATGATGCAGGTCCAGATGCGACAAAGGTTCGTCGAGCAGAAGGAGCGGCGCTTGCTGACACAGCACCGCTGCGAGCGCCACGCGCTGACGTTCGCCGCCGGAAAGCGACAGCACGTCTCGCGCGGCTAATGCGGTGAGCCCCAGCAAGTCCAGCGCGGCACGCGCGGCCTCGCGATCGCCCTCGCCTTCCCAACCCCAGCCGGTCAAATGCGGAAAGCGGTTGAGCATAACGATGTCGAGCACGCTCGCGCTGAATGCATCGGGCGCGCTTTGCGGCATCAACGCGCGGCGCTGGGCGAGTTGCCGCGTGTGCCAGGCGGACATGCGCACACCGTCGAGTTCCACGTGCCCAGCCGAGGGTTCGCGCAAACCCGCGAGCGTGGATAAGAGTGTCGTCTTGCCGGCACCGTTCGGGCCCGCCACGCACCAGATCTCGCCCGGATAAAACGTATGCGTGAACGCGTCGAGCAACGTGCGCGCGCCCGCACGCAAGCTCACGCGTTGTGCGCTGAGCGTGGGCTGCGCGAGGTTGTTAGTGGGCATCATCGGCGGGCGCGCAGCAGCATCCAGAGAAACACCGGAACGCCGATGATCGACGTGATCAGGCCGACCGGCAGTTGTGCCGGCGCGATCACAAGCCGCGCAATCAGATCGGTGCCCATCACCGCCACCCCGCCGCCGAGAGCCGCGGCGGGCAGCAGCATACGTTGGTCGTTGCCGAACGCGAGCCGCAACATATGCGGCACCACGAGCCCGACAAAGCCGATGGTGCCCGCCGTCGTCACAGCCGCTGCGGCGGCGAGCGAGGCCGCAAGATACACGCGCAGCCGCAGCGGCATGACCGCAACGCCCAATGCTTGCGCGGCAGCGTCGCCTCGCAACAGTACATTCAGGCGCGGCGCAACGGGCACGATGGCGATCAGCACGACGACCAGCGCGACGAGCGCGGTCCACGGCAGCGCATTGCCATTGAGGTCGCCGGTCAGCCAGAACAACATGCCGCGCAGACGACTGTCCGGCGCAAGATTGAGCAGCAAGGTAATCAGCGCGCCCCAGCCTGCCGCGATGACGGCGCCAGTCAGAAGCAGGCGCGGCGACGTGTCCTGCGGTTCGCCGCGCCACAACTCGCGACGCGCGAGGCCGAGCACGAGAAGAATAGACACGAATGCGCCCGCGAATGCCGACGCATCGACGAGCCACCACGCGCAACCGGCGATCATTGCGACGAGCGCAAAAGTTGCGGCGCCGCCCGATACGCCTAATACATAGGGCTCAGCAAGCGGATTGCGCAACAACACCTGCAGCAGCGCGCCAGCCAATGCGAGCAATGCGCCGCAAGCAAAACCGGCCAGCGCGCGAGGCAAACGCAGCGTGCGCACGATCTCGCCGGCGAGATCGGCAGAGTTCGCGTCAGACGCGCCCGCATGCAGCGGCGAAAGCGCCTCGATCACGCGCGCGGGCGCGAGCGCCACACTGCCCAATGCGAGCGACGCCATCAGTACAGCAAGCGCGGCGACAGCAAGCACGAGCCAGATCGCGGCGGCGCGCTTCGCAGTCATCGCGTGAAGGGTGGCGGGCATCGAAGCTTGATGACGGCTCATCGGCGCGTTCCTATGACGGCACGGGCATCACTGCTGCTGCCAGCCGACCGTGACATATGCACCGCGCCCCGGCGAGTTATACGAGTAGACCGTTTCATAGTCCTTGTTGAACACGTTCTGGATTTGCGCGGCTACGTACCATGCCTTCGTGACGTTGTAGCGCGCAGCCAGGTTGACGACACCGTAGCCGCCGAGCTTGCCGCTGCTGTCTTCGCGCGGACCGCTCACGATCCACTCACCGCCCACGCGCCATCCTGCAATACTGCGATTCACCGTCAGCGACGCGAAACGCCGCGCTCGCCGTACAAGGTCGGTATCGTTGTCGAGGTCGACCGGATTTTGCAGCGTCAGCGACGCGCGCACGTCGGTCTTTCCGACATGTCCGCTCCACGATCCTTCGAGGCCTTGCACTTTTGCATGGCCCACGTTTTCGGCCAGATAGATCCCCGGCGTCACCTGCTCATAGTCGATCAGATTCGAATAACGCGTCTGGAAAGCACTCAAACGCATCACACCGAGCGCATTGGATGCGTACTGCAACGCTGCTTCGATCGAATGGCTGCGCTCCGGCTGGATGGACGGATTCCCGCTCAGCGGATAGTACAGATCGTCGAAGCTCGGCGCGCGAAACGAACTCGAATAGCTTGCGCTTAGCTTCCAGCGCGACGTGATGTCGAAGCCATAGCCGAGATAGTAACTGTTCGCTCCGCCGAAATCGGAGTACTGGTCGTGCCGCAGGTTAGCCTGGATCTGGTTGCGCCCGAAGCGTGCCGTATATCCGGCGAAGCCCGAGTCGACATGACGAGTGGGCGCGGCAAACGTATCGGAGTCGAGACTCTGGTCCAGATGCTCGTAGCCGACCTGCAGCTTCTGCTGCGCGGCCAGCGCGAAATCGTTTTGCCAGGTGTACTGGCGATTGTCGGTGTCGAAGCGACCGTTATACAGACCGTTGGTATTCGACACGCTGCGGTCGTCGCCTTGCGCAACGATAAAGTGCGTGGTCCACCAGTCGGTTAGCTTGCCGTTAGCGAAGGCGGACAACTGACGCACTTTCGTGTACAGATTATTCAGATCGGTCGGCTCGCCGTATGCATTGTCGTAGCTGTTGTTGCCGTTCGACTGGAGATAGCGGACGCCCGCGTCCCACTTGTCGGTGAATTGATGGCGCAGCGAAGCGGAGACGCTCTCGTTCAGATAGCCGTTCGCATTGGGGTTCGCATTCGGCGCCTCACGAGGATTGAGCGCGGAAAAACCGTCGTCTTTCGAACGCGCGAGTGAGATGTTGAAGGTCGTGCGGCCGTCCTTATCCAACGCGCCGTTCGCGCCTACCTGTTGCGTCTGCGTGTGGTAGCTGCCGTAGCCCACGGAAAAATTGAAACGCGGCGGATGATCGCCGCCGTCTTTCGTGAACACCTGGACCACGCCTCCGATCGCGCCCGAGCCATACAAAGCCGACACGTTGCCGTTCACTACTTCGACGTGGTCGACCTGATCGAGCGGAATCTGCGCGATTTGCGCTGTGCCGAGACTCACGGAATCGACGCGCACACCGTCGATGAGAATCAGCGATTGCGTCGACGACGCGCCGCGCAAATACAGGCTCGCTGTCGAACCGGGCCCACCCGTGCGCGAGATTTGCGCGCCAGGCGCGAGTTGCAGCAGACCCGGCAGATCGGTTGCGGTGGTATCGGCAATGTCCTGCTGATCGAATAGCGACGTTTGCGGGATCGTGTCGGCAAGCGCTTGAGGTCCGCGCTCGGCGGTGACGACGACGGGAGACAAAACAGCAGGTGAAGAATCGGCGATTGGGATGGATGCAGCGCTTGTAGCGACAGGCGGGAGCGGTGCGAGCGGCGCGGCCTGTGCGACTGCAACCGACGGCGCAGGCGAACTGTCGGCGGCTTGCGCATGCGCGAGCTGCGGCAGCCCTGCAAATGCGAGCAGCGCCGCGCGGGCGATAGGGGACAGCATGAGTGAAGTTTCCCGTGGATGGCGTGCGCGGCCCGCTTCCCCGCAGGCCGTCGCGTAACGAGGCGCGAGCGCTTTTGACATCATTTCGCGGGCGCGCGCCTCTCCCTCTGGCCGGTATCCGGGCTGACGACGCTCGATCCCGCCTTCCCACGCGTGACGCGCAGTGGCACACTCGCATGTTGAACCGGAACACGCGATGGGGATCGAACTGCAAACGCGAACTGCAAAGCACGAAGTGCAAAGCGAATGCGGTCGCTTACCGTTGCGGGGGCAGCGCAGGTTCGCGCGTTCAGGTGAACGGCGCGCCCTGCTTCCCGTTTAACTGCACGCGCAATGAATTGCGCGCGGGGCACCAGAGTGCGGCCAGTGTATGAGCGCCCTCGGGGCCAGTCAAGAATGCGGGTCACGACAGCGATGATTCGGACAGGAGCAGAGTATTGTCCGACGCGATCTGTGACACACGAGTACTTTTCATCTTCAGTCGAAAAAAGCCTGCATAAAGCGGTGTTGTTACGTCTCGAAACGAGACAAATGTCGGAACGTGCGGCATTCCGCGCTAAAATGCGAGGTCTTTAGAGGACGCAGCACATGCTCACCGAACTCGAAACACTCTCACAGAATATCGGCAAGCTGATAGCGATCAGCCAGCGCCACAACGAAGCGCGCGTTGCGCTTGAAGAGCAACTCGCCCAGTCGCGCGCAGAGGCAGAAGCCACGCGCACGGAACTTGCCATGGTGCGCGAGGAACGCGATGCACTGCAAGCGGAGCGCGACGCGCTGTCGGCCAAGATCGACGACGCTCAAGTGCGGCTCAATGCGATCCTCGAAAAATTGCCGCGCGCTCGCGGGCACAACGAGCCGGACAACCAGCTCGATCTGCTCGAGCCCGCTCAGCATGAAGTCGAAGCGGAGAGCGACGCCACTCGCCATGGAGAAAATGCATGACCACCAAGCAGATCGAAGTATCGATTCTCGGCGTGCCCTATCGTCTCGCCTGCTCGCCGGAAACGGAAGGAGCGCTGCTCGAAGCAGTCGCACGAGTCGACGCTGAAATGTCGAAGATCCGCAATAACAGCAACGTGCGCGGCACGGATCGTATTGCTGTCATGGCCGCGCTGTCGCTGGCATCGGAACTGCTTAAGCTGCAATCGAGCGTGCGTCACGGAGAAGCATTTCCCGCTGAAGAAATCCGGCGTACAATGCATCAAATGAACGAACAACTGGGTACTGTGATCGAGCAGTACACCATGCAGTAAGCAGCAGGTTTGCAACGTATCTGGAAGTAGAAGTGGCCGGTCTTCGGGTCGGCTGCAAATTCAACCAGATGCTACAGGTAGTAGCTGAGCAAAGCGCGTGAGAGCATGCACGAGCACACTCGGCAAACGTTTCACCTGAATGGTTTTAGCTTCACCGGTTTAGCTTCCCTGCCTGGTTCGCCAAGGTCATATATTCCTTGAACCAATGCCATGTGCACGGTTGCGGAAATTTGTAGCACGGGCGTGCGCGTCACTCTGTCTGATGTACCCGAAGTGCTGCTAACTGCGACCAATTCTGAACCCCCGGTTCAGGATGCCGGCCTAGCGGCCAAGGCGGGGACCTTATTTGGAACGGCATCGGACTTCTGTCCGATGCCGTTTTTGTTTGGGCTCCGGCTTTTCCAACCTTAACGCTCCCTTCGATTCATGCGCTACTGGCTAATGAAGTCCGAACCGGACGAAGCAAGCATCGACCATCTTGCCAACGCACCGCACCGTACGTTGCCGTGGACCGGTGTGCGCAACTATCAGGCGCGCAACTTCATGCGCGATGGGATGCAGGTCGGCGACGGCGTGCTGTTCTATCACTCGAGTTGTCCCGAGCCTGGCATCGCCGGGATCGCCGAGGTAGCGTCTACCGCTTACCCGGACCCGACTCAGTTCGACAAGAAGAGTCCTTACTACGACCCCAAGTCTTCGCAGGAAACGCCGCGCTGGCTGCTCGTCGACGTCGTCTTCAAGAAGAAGATTCCGTTGATTCCGCTCGCCGCATTGCGCGAGCACGAAGAGCTGAAAGACATGCGCGTGCTGGCGAGAGGCAACCGTCTGTCCATCACGCCCGTCACCGAAGCCGAGTGGCGCTTCATCACGAAGCGACTCGCCTGAGTTCGCCTATGCTCGCTGCAACGGCGCCGCGAACGATGTGGCCCACCGGTGCTCATCGCACGGTTAAATTGGGGAACCAAGCTCAGGTTACAAGCGCCTAACGCACTTGCAAACGGACTACCAGCGGCGCACACAGCGCCGTGCCGTTGCATCGCGCCTGCCGGATCGTGCGCAATCCTGTTCAAGCAAGGAGTTCCACACAGATGAAAACCACCGCACGTGCACTCGCTTTCGCGCTCGTCTGCGCCGCGCCTGCAGCCCTCGTGCTCACGCCCGCTATGGCACGCGCGCAGAGCGTCGCGCCCTATCAACCGGCCGGCGTGCTGTCGCTGAACGCGCAGGCCAGCGCGGAAGTGCCTCAAGACGTCGTCGAAATCACGCTCTTTTACGAGCAGGAAGCGAGCGATCCGTCGGCTCTTACGTCAACGCTAAACCAGCGCGCCGATTCGGCATTGCAAAAAGCCAAAGGCGTGAGCGGCGTGACGGCACGCACCGGTTCGTTCTCGATTTATCCGTCTACCGATCGTGATGGCCGTATCTCCGCATGGCGCGGCCGCACGGAGGTCGTGCTCGAATCGCACGACTTCGCTGCGGCGTCGAAGCTTGCGGGGCAAATGGCGCCCATCATGCAGGTCGGCAATGTCCAGTTCTCGCTGTCGCCTGCGGCGCAGCGCGCCGCTGAACAAAAGCTGACTGGCGATGCAATCAAATCGTTCCGTGAGCAGGCGGCGGCGTCCGCGCAGGCGTTCGGCTACAGCGGTTATTCGATTCGTGAGGTCAACGTCGGACATAACGGCGCCATGCCGCGGCCTGTCATGATGATGAGCGCGCGCGCCATGGGCGCCGACGCCAAGATGTCGGCCCCTGTGCCGATTGAAGGCGGCACGTCGACGGTAACGGTGAATGTGTCGGGCTCGGTGCAGATGAAGTAACGCGCGGTCAACCTGCTGCCCCATGTGGCGGCAAAAGAAAAACGCCACGGCATGCCGTGGCGTTTTTTATTCAGAACACAACGTGCCGCGCTACGGCAGCGCGTGCGCCGGTTCACCGGGGCTGCGACGATACGACCACACGAGCATCGCAATGCCAACGAGGATCATCGGCAAGGAAAGCCATTGGCCCATGGAGAGACCCATGGCGAGCAGGCCCAGGAAGTCGTCCGGCTCACGTGCGAATTCGACCGTGAAACGCGCGAGGCCATAACCAATCAGGAACACCGCCGAAATAGCGCCGAGCGGCCTTGGCTTACGCGAGAAGAAGAACAGTACGAAGAACAGCGCGACGCCCTCGAGCGCGATCTCATACAGCTCTGACGGGTGACGCGGCAACATGTGATATTGCGCGAACACCTCGTTCAGCTTCCATTGCGCGGCCAGTTGCGGATGCGCGGCGAGCCACGCCGCATCGTCGGGTGCGGCGCCTGGAAAGAGCATCGCCCACGGCGCCGACGGATCGGTCACGCGCCCCCACAACTCACCGTTGATGAAGTTGCCGAGACGCCCTGCCGCTAGTCCCGTCGGCACCATCGGCGCGACGAAGTCGGTGACTTGCAGCCACGAGCGTTTGCGCTGGTAGGCGAACAGCACCATGGCGAGCGTCACGCCGAGGAAGCCGCCGTGAAACGACATGCCGCCTTCCCACACCTTGAAGATGTCGAGCGGATGCGCGAAATAAAAGCTCGCTTTATAGAACAGCACGTAGCCGAGCCGGCCTCCGAGAATCGTGCCGAGCACGCCGTAAAACAGCATGTCGTCGATATCTTTGGGCGTCCAGCCTTGCGCCGCGACGAACGGCAAACGCAGCCGCAGCCGGCCGACGACGATCGCCGCGATGAACGCGACGAGGTACATCAGTCCATACCAGCGCACGGCGAGCGGCCCCAGATGAATGGCAACGGGGTCGAAATTCGGGTGAATGAGCATCGTGTTGTTATGGGCAGTTCGGGTTCAAAAACTAGTTTGTATCGATAAGGCGCGGCTTGCGCCGTCTGCATTGGACGGCTGCGCATGCAATGCGTTCGCCGCAGTCACGTTAATTACGGTATGCGGGCAGCTTGCGCATCGACACTCGCCGCATGCGCCCGCACGATTTCGATGAAGCCCGCCAGCACCGGACTCACTTTCGCGGTTCGCCACACGAGCCCGGTTTCGATAGCGGGCACCGACTCGGACAACGGCCGGTACACGACGCCGGTCCGGCGCAGGTTACGCAACGATTGCGGCACGAGTGCGACACCCATGCCGGCCGACACGAGGCTCACGATGGTCTGCATCTGGATCGCCTCCTGCCCGACCCGCGGCTGAAGCCCCGCCACGCCGTAGCAATCCATAATGATGTCATAAAAGCCTGGCGCCAAACGTCTTGGGAAGATGACGAGCGGCGCATCGGCAAGCTCACGCAGGCTGACCGGCGTGTCGAGCCATTCCGCATGCGGGTCGCCGCGAGCGCTGCTACTGGCCGCCACGCGCGCCGCCGTGTCGGTCGACATGGCGATTACGAGCGGCTCGCGCGCGATCGGCAGCCACGAGAGCTGCGCGGCATGACGCGACGGCACGGGGGCAATCGCAAGGCCCGCGTCGATGCGCCCGGCGACGAGTTCGTCCACCTGCACGTCGCTGGTTGCTTCGGTGAGTTCAAGCCGCACGCGCGGATAACGCGCGCCGAAGTCGCGGAGCAAAAGCGGCAACAAGCCGTAGTCCGCCGTCGAAACGAATGCGAGCGACAGCACGCCCGCCTCGCCGCGCGCAAGACTCTGTGCAAGCGGCCGCAAGCCCTCCGCACCCGCCAGCAGACGTTGCACTTCCGGCAGCAGATCCGCGCCCACAGCCGTCAATTCAACGGACCGCTTGGTACGCGCGAATAGCGCCACCCCAAGCGTTTCCTCCAGCGCACGGATTGCCTGCGAGAGAGGCGGCTGGGTCATTGAAAGGCGCGCGGCCGCGCGGCCGAAGTGTTTCTCTTCGGCGACGGTCACGAAATAGCGCAGTTGACGCAGGTCGGGAGCGGCAGGCAGCATGATTAATACATTTTACGACCTATTCGGCCGTCAATAATATATTGGACACGCACACCGCAAAATTGCATTCTTGCCTGACGGGTCCGAACTACACTGGACCGACCAGCAAAACAAACAGACCGGAGATCCTCATGCCCTACAACCGTCGTTCGAAGAACATCACGCAAGGCGTGGCCCGTTCGCCGAACCGCTCGATGTACTACGCACTCGGCTATCAGAAAGAAGATTTCGACAAGCCGATGATCGGCATCGCCAACGGCCATTCGACCATCACGCCGTGCAACGCCGGTCTTCAGCGACTTGCCGACGCAGCCGTGGCCGCCGTCAAGGGCGCGGACGCGAATCCGCAGATCTTCGGCACGCCGACGATTTCTGACGGCATGTCCATGGGCACCGAGGGCATGAAGTACTCGCTCGTGTCGCGCGAAGTCATCGCGGACTGTATCGAAACGTGCGTGCAGGGCCAATGGATGGACGGCGTGGTCGTGATCGGCGGCTGCGACAAGAACATGCCGGGCGGCATGATCGGCCTCGCGCGCATGAACGTGCCGGGCATTTACGTGTATGGCGGCACGATCCGCCCGGGCAACTGGAAAGGCACCGATCTGACGATCGTGTCGTCGTTCGAGGCCGTCGGCGAATTTACAGCGGGCCGGATGTCGCAGGAAGATTTCGAGGGCGTCGAGCGCAATGCGTGCCCGTCGACGGGATCATGCGGCGGCATGTACACCGCCAACACCATGAGCTCGTCGTTCGAGGCGCTCGGCATGTCGCTGCTCTATTCGTCGACGATGGCCAATCCCGACCAGGAAAAGGTCGACTCGGCCGCTGAATCGGCGCGCGTACTTGTTGAAGCCGTCAAGAAAGATCTGAAGCCGCGCGACATCATCACGAAGAAATCGATTGAAAACGCCGTCGCGGTGATCATGGCGACCGGCGGCTCGACCAATGCCGTGCTGCACTTTCTGGCAATCGCGCACGCGGCGGAAGTGGAGTGGACCATCGAGGATTTCGAGCGCATGCGCAAGAAAGTGCCGGTGATCTGCAACCTGAAGCCCTCGGGCCAGTACGTCGCAACAGATCTGCACATAGCCGGCGGCATCCCGCAAGTCATGAAGATCCTGCTCGACGCGGGTCTGCTGCATGGCGACTGCATCACCATCACCGGCAAGACGCTCGCTGAAGAACTGAAGGACGTGCCGTCCAGGCCGCGCGCGGATCAGAAGGTGATCTTTCCGATCGATCAGGCGTTGTACAAGGAAGGCCACCTCGCGATCCTTAAGGGCAACCTGGCCGAAGACGGCGCGGTCGCGAAGATCACGGGCCTGAAGAACCCGGTGATCACAGGTCCGGCCCGCGTATTCGACGACGAGCAAAGCGCGCTTGAAGCGATTCTCGCCGACAAGATCGTTGCCGGCGACGTCGTCGTGTTGCGCTACCTCGGCCCCAAGGGCGGACCAGGCATGCCGGAAATGCTAGCGCCGACTTCGGCGATCATCGGCAAGGGTCTCGGCGAAAGCGTCGGCCTCATCACCGACGGACGCTTTTCAGGCGGCACGTGGGGCATGGTGGTTGGTCACGTCGCACCCGAAGCATTCGTGGGCGGCACGATTGGTCTCGTGCAGGAAGGCGACTCGATCACGATCGACGCGCACAAGCTGCTCTTGCAACTGAATGTCGACGACGCCGAACTTCAGCGCCGCCGCGCCGCATGGCAACAGCCGCAACCGCGTTATACGCGTGGCGTGCTGGCGAAGTACTCGGCCCTTGCACTGCCGGCCAACAAGGGTGCCGTAACCGGCTGAAGCAACGAGCCAGGACCGCACTCGAGGTGACCCGCGAGCCTGAAACCCGGTCAAGCCCTACGTAAAAGCGAAAGGGGCGCACGAAAAACCGTGCGCCCCTTTCCTTTTATAATGTTCTGACCACAAGCCGGGCAACCGCACCGGCGGAGACCAGAATGAAATCAATGTCGTGTACGGTGCTTGCAACGGCTGCTGCATTCGTGGCCATGTCGATCGGCATCAGCCCGGCCGCGCATGCCGAGGCGCCCATGGGACTCGCGCTTGCCCAACAGCAGAACTGCATGAGCTGCCACTCGGTCTCGCGTCCGTTCATGGGGCCGGCACTGCACGATGTCGCCACGAAATATGCCGGCCGCGAAGACGCCGTGATCTACCTGAAGCACAAGATTCTGGACGGCAGCACGGGCGTATGGGGCCCGGTGCCCATGCCCGCGAATACGCAACTTACGCCCGAGCAGGCGGCTGCGCTGGCGGGCTGGGTGCTCACGCTCAAATGATTTCGGCTGATTGATTAGCCTGGCCGCGAGCGGGGCTCGATGCGTCGCGCCACGCTCGCGACGCCGCTGCACCGACTGTCACGCGCCGCCCGATCGCCGGGCAATCTCCGCTTCAACCGCTTCGCGTACCCAACCGGTCATTTGATTCTCAAGAGTCGATACGACTTCGCGCGTGATCTGATCGACGAGACGTGTCGCGTGCTCTTCGACAGCGCTGCGACAGCGTGCTTCGATGACGCCGCGCCCTTCGCCCGCGAGGAATCCCGCGACCCGCTCACGCAGCCCCTCGGCGATGCGTTCGGCATCGATATCGGACTGGCCGTTCGTGTCCACTTCCTGAGCAATATCCGGCGGCACCGTGGCGGCTGCTTCAAAGGGCGGCGGCGGTTCCGTCCGATCAAACGTGGCTGCGGACGCTGCCAGCGCGTCGTCATGCGTGTGGTCGGCTTCGGCCGGAACATGCGGCAGCGATTTGTTCGCGGCATGAGCGTGATCGGCCGTCGAACGCGCCTTATCGGTTACGGCAGCGTTAGCCGAGTTCCCCAAAGGCTGCGGCGCAAGCACCGGCTCCGGCGCACGCGTTTCCTCAGGGGTGAGGACCGGCTGCGGCGCAAGTTCGGGCTCCGCGGAGACGTCCGGCTGACGAAGCGTTTCTGCTTCGCGCAGCGGCGTTTCTGCTGGCGCAGCAGCCGGAGCAGCGGCGCCGGCCTGCGGCTCGCGACGTTGGGCCACATGGCCCGGCACCAGCACCTCGCTTAGAACCGGGATGGAGTTATCGTTGGGATCGGACACCTGCGCCCTCCGTGTTTGAGTCGTAGCGAAAGCAGGCCGCGTATGCGCCGAATCGCATCGACAGGGCACAACGCGACGCGGAGCGGAAACCTAACCGCCCTGCTTGTAGTTGTTCAAAGCATAGCCGCGATCGCGATAGAAGCGGTAGCGTTCGCGGCCCGCAGCGAGCTCGTCGTGTGCGTTACCGACCACTTCCAGCAATCTTTCGAAGCGCGCGAATTGCGCGGGCACGCTCGCGCCCAGATTGAGCAGCACCTGATGATGGGGGACGTCGTCGAGATTCGTGGCCAGCAGGATCGGCGTTTGCGCGGCGACCGGCGTGCCGGCCATGCAGTGCGGCACGAAGTCGAGCGCGGAGAAGGTCCACAGCTGTTCGTCGAAAGCGCGCAGGCGCTCCGGCTCGGCCACGACGATGGTGGGCTGCCCCGCCTGATACGCCTTGCGCACCAGGCGGCATGCATACAGCAGCGAGTCGCCGACGTTCGAGTGAAAGTCGATTCTCGTCATCGGCGACTCCTTCTGGTGCCAGGCGCGATAGCCCGCACACGTGCAACATTACTGCGATGCGTCATTGCGCGGCGCGGTCGATCAGGAACTGCGCGAGGAGCGGCACCGGACGACCTGTCGCTCCCTTCGCCGCTCCGCTCTTCCATGCGGTGCCGGCGATGTCGAGGTGCGCCCACGGATACGCGTCGGTGAAGCGCGACAGAAAGCACGCCGCCGTGACGCTGCCCGCCGGACGCCCGCCGATGTTGGCCAGATCGGCGAAATTCGACTTCAGTTGTTCCTGATACTCGTCGTCGAGCGGCAGGCGCCAGGCCGGGTCGGATGCCTCACGCGATGCGTCGAGCAACTCGCCCGCGAGCGCGTCGTCTTTGGAGAAGAGGCCGCTGTTGTGATGGCCGAGCGCGATGATGCAAGCACCCGTCAGCGTGGCGATGTCGATCACCGCAGCGGGCTTGAAGCGTTCCGCATAAGTGAGCGCGTCGCACAAAATCAGGCGCCCTTCCGCGTCGGTGTTCAGCACTTCGATTGTCAAACCCTTCATGCTGGTGACGATGTCGCCCGGCTTGGTGGCCGTGGCCGAGGGCATGTTCTCGACCGCGGGAATGATGCCCACCACGTTGATGTTCAGGCCCAGTTCTGCGACGGCGCGCAACGTGCCCAGCACCGAACCGGCGCCGCACATGTCGTACTTCATCTCGTCCATGCCTTCGCCTGGCTTGAGCGAAATGCCGCCCGTGTCGAACGTCACGCCTTTGCCGACCAGCACCACCGGCGCGGCCTTCGCGGCGCCGCCCTGGTACTGCAGCACGATGAACTGCGCGGGTTCGACCGAGCCGGCCGTGACCGACAGGAACGAGCCCATCTTCAGCGCTTCGCACTGTTTTTCGCCGAGCACTTCGACCTTCAGCTTCCAGTCTTTGGCAAGCTTCTTCGCCGTGTTCGCGAGATAGGTCGGCGTGCAGACGTTGCTCGGCAGATTGCCGAGGTCGCGCGTGAGATCCATGCCGTTGGCAAGCGCCGCGCCCTGCTTTGCCGCGAGCTTGGCGGCTTTCTCGTCGCCGGTATTCACGCTGAAGACAATGCGCTTCAGTGCGCGCGCAGCGTTGTCCGGCTTGCTCTTCATTTGCGTGAACTTATAGGTCAGTTCGCGCAGCGCGAGGATCGCGGCGCGCACGCCCCAGTCGGCCGTACGCTCGAGGATAGGCAGTTGGGCCAGCGTGAAGGTGACCTGCACGATCTTCGTGGCGAGCAGCGCGCGCCACGCAGCGCGCACGGCTTCGCCATAAGCTTTCTGGCTGAAAGCGTCCTGTTTGCCGAGGCCTACGAGCAGCACACGCGACGCGCCGATACCCGAGACTTCGTGCAGGAACAGCGTGGTGCCCGCTTTGCCGTCCATGTCGCCCGCCTTGATGATGCGGGTCAGGAGGCCCTTGGTGGCCGCGTCGATCTCAAGTGCCGCGCCCGAGAGCGTTTGCGACTCGAACACGCCGATTACGATGCAATCGGATTTCCCGGTGAGGAAACCGTTTGACGAGCCTTTGGTCCAATCACAGGCTTTTATGCTAAAGTCCATCGCGCTTGTCCTCGGATAAAATCTGGGCTTAGGATGAAAGCCGCAATTATCCGCTATTTTTCCCGCGGCGGCTGCACCGGAGGCGTGACGGGAAGCAACCCGCGCGTCGCTGAGAGCGCCCCCTCTCGTCATCAATAATGATCTTCGAACGCTCCCTCCAGCGCGAACTCGCGTATACGGCTGGTGCCGTGTTCATGGTTCTCCTCACGCTCGTGCTGACCACGATGATGATCCGCATCGTCGGCTTCGCGGCGCAGGGCGAAATCGACCCGCGCGACGTGCTGGTCCTGATCGGGCTGACCGTGATCGGCTATCTGGCCATCATGCTCGTCGCCACGCTGTTCGTGTCGATTCTGTTTGTGCTGACACGCTGGTACAAAGACTCCGAGATGGTCGTGTGGCTGTCGTCAGGCGTGAGTCTCACGCGGTTCATCAAGCCGATTGGCATCTTCGCCACGCCGATCATCATTCTCATCATGTTCTTCGTGTTCGTCGGCTGGCCGTGGTCCAATCAGCAGAGCAAACTGATCCGCGCGCGTTTCCAACAGCGCGACGAAGTTTCGCTGCTCGCGCCCGGCCAGTTCCGCGAATCGGCGAGCACTCACCGCGTGTTCTTCATCGAGAAGATGTCGCCCGACCAGGGCCATGTCGAGAACGTGTTCGTGACGAGCACGGAGAACGGCAAGGTCAACGTGGTCGTGTCCAAGAACGGCCACACCGAAACGCATAAGAACGGCGACCGCTTCGTGGTTCTGGAAAACGGCCGCCGCTATGAGGGCGAACCGGGACACCCGGATTTCCGCATCATGGAGTTCGAGCGCTACGGCGTCAAAATCGAGAGCCAGCCGGTCGTCAATACGACGAGCACCACCGGCACGCCCACGCTCACGCTGCTGCGCAATCCGACGAGAGAAAATCTTGCGGAGTTCGCATGGCGCGCCGGTCTGCCGCTCATCGCGATCAACCTGATGCTGCTCGCCATTCCGCTTGCGCATCAGAACCCGCGGCGCAGCCGCACGATCAATCTTGTCATGGCCGTGCTGATCTATCTGACCTATTCGAATCTGTTGAACGTTGTCCAGTCGTGGATCGAGCAAGGCAAGATGTCGTTCGGGGTTGGACTCGTGAGTCTGCATGTGATCGTGGCCGCGGTTGTCGCGTTCATCTTCTGGCTGCGCGTGCGCAACCGGCCGCTGTTCACGCGAGCCATGTTCACCCGTTCGCAGGGAGCGTGACCGATGCGCATCTATGAAAGGTACTTCGCGCGTCAGATCTATCTCACGTTCATCTTCATTCTGTTCGCGTTTTCGGGCCTGTTCTTCTTCTTCGACCTGATTAACGAACTGAACTCGGTCGGCCACGGCAACTATAAATTCCAGTACGCGGTACTGCGCGTCGCGCTCCAAACGCCGTCGCGCTTCTACGAAATCATTCCGGTTGCCGCGTTGATCAGCGCGATCTACGTGTTCGCGCAAATGGCGGCGAACTCCGAGTACACGATTTTCCGCGTATCCGGGCTTGCCACCAATCAGGCATTGCGCTCTCTGCTGAAAATCGGCATTCCGCTCGTGTTTCTCACGTATCTGATCGGCGAGGTGGTCGGTCCGTATACGGATCAGTTATCGGAACGTGTGCGGCTGGAGGCGCTGGGGTCGTCGGTATCGAGCAACTTCCAGTCGGGCGTGTGGGTGAAAGATACGCTCATGGCGCGCGCGGACGGCGAGCAGGTCACGCGCTTCGTGAACGTCGGCGAACTGAAGCCGGACGCGACAATCAGTAACGTACGGATTTACGAGTTCGATTCGAAGTTCCGGCTCTCGAATGTGCGCATTGCGAAAACCGGCGTGTATCAGCCGCCGGGGCATTGGCAATTGACCGGCGTAACCGATACACAGTTAATCGACGTGCCGCCGCCTCCGGGCACGCCGGCCGACGCGCTCAATCCTGTGTATCGTGCAAAGCAGGTTGCGCTGCCTGAATATTCGTTGCGCTCAGAGCTCACGCCGCAGATTCTCTCGGTGCTGCTCGTGTCGCCGGATCGCATGTCGATGTTCAATCTGTTCCGCTACATCCAGCATCTGACCGAGAATCATCAGGACACGCAGCGTTACGAGATCGCGCTGTGGCGCAAGGTGCTGTATCCGTTTGCCGTGTTCGTCATGCTGGTGCTGTCGCTGCCCTTCGCGTATCTGCATACGCGGGCCGGCGTGGTCGGCATGAAGGTGTTCGGCGGGATCATGCTGGGCATGAGCTTCCAGTTGTTCAACACGCTGTTCTCGCATATCGGCACGCTCAACACCTGGCCCGCGCCGCTAACGGCGGCAACACCGGGGCTGGTGTATCTGGTGCTGGGTCTCGTCGGGTTGAAATGGGTTGACCGGCACTAGGAGCCTTTGTCATGGCTACGCATGGATTGGTGTTGTTCGGGCATGGCGCGAGAGATGCGCGCTGGCGCGAGCCGTTTGAGCGGCTGGCGCAGAAGTTGATAGCCGCACGAGCGCACGACGAAGAGGCGCAGGCAGTGAGCCTCGCCTTTCTGGAATTGATGGAACCGGATTTGCCCACGGCTATCGGACAGCTTGCTACGCAAGGTTGCGCGCTCGTCACCGTGGTGCCCGTGTTCTTCGGGCAAGGCGGACATATCAGGAAGGACCTGCCCGAGTTAATCGAGCGGTGCCGCGGGCTGTACCCGGCTGTCGAAATTCGCTGTGCGGTAGCGGTCGGCGAGGACGAAGCGGTTCTGGACGCAGTCGCCGCGTATTGTTTGCGGCAGGTTTGATAACGCTGTTCGCGCCGCCCATTGGGGCGACACGTTCGGACCGGGCAGAGCGGCGCCTTGAGTCGGCAACGCAGTCGAAAACCTAAGCCGCCACTAACATCCCATTCGCAGACCGAAGCGCGCTGACCTGCCGCTCCGCAAACGCCTCTCCAATCATCACCAAACTCGGCTGCGAAGCATCCACCCATCGTTGCGCTTCGCCAGCAGCAAGCTTTTCGAGCGTCAGCGTCAACATCCGCTCACGCTCGGTACTGCAGGCCTCGACAATCGCGACAGGCGTGGAAACCGGCTTGCCTGCATCGATCAATTGCTGCGCGATTTCAACGCTGCTATCGCGGCCCATGTAAAACACGAGCGAATCGGCGTTCACCTGTTCGCGGATTTCATCGGAACCCGGCGCGCGGCTGAACGTCGCCAGCGCGACACTGCGCGATACGCCGCGCAACGTCAGCGAGCGCTTCAGCGAGGCCGCGCTTGCCAGCGCCGCCGTAATGCCGGGCACGACCTCATATTCGATGCCGGCCGCCTCGAGAGCGCGCATCTCCTCATCGGCGCGACCGAACAGCATCGGATCGCCGCCCTTCAGGCGGACCACCACCTCGTGCTCCAACGCGGCATCCACGATCTGCTTGTTGATGAACTGCTGCGCCGTCGATAGTTGCCCGCAGCGCTTGCCCACCGCAATCCGGCGCGCGCTGGACGGCGCGTAATCGAGCATCGCGGGCTCCACCAGCGCGTCGTGCAGGACCACATCGGCGGTCGCGAGCAGCCGCGCGCCGCGCACCGTAATCAGGTCCGCAGCGCCCGGTCCAGCACCGATCAGATAAACCTTACCCATTTGCCTCAGCCTGTTCGTCAGGGGCGTTCGCGGTGCGCGGCTGCCAATCATTTACGCGGAAAACGCCCGGATCATCCCGGCCGCGACCGTGTGATGCGTCGCTTCGTCGATCAGCACGAAGGCGCCCGTGCCCTGGTGCGAGTCATACACGTCGCACACCAACGGCTTCTGCAACGTCAACGCTACGCGGCCGATATCGTTCATCGCCAGTTCGCGGCGATCGGTCGACTGCGACAGCGTATGCACGTCGAGCACTTCCTTGATCGCGCCGATGCGCGCGAACACCGTATTGGTGGTCTGCTTCAGCAGATACTTGCGCTGCGTGGAAAGCGGCGTGTCGTCGAACCAGCACAGGTCGGCTTCGAGTTTCTTCGCCGGCTCCGGAGCCGCTTCGCGCAAAACGAACGTATCGCCGCGCGACACGTCCACGTCTTCCGCGAGACGGATCGTCACCGTTTGACCGGCGAACGCGCGATCCACCTGCGCCGTGCCGCCGACCACCGGCGCGATGATCTCCGCAACCGTCGCTTCGCGGTTGGCCGGCAACACGACGATCGTGTCGCCCACCTTGACCTCACCCGCTTCCACACGGCCCATGTAGCCGCGGAAATCGTCGGCCTGGCTGCCGTCCTGACGCGCGACCCATTGCACCGGGAAACGCAGCGCCTGGCCCGTCGGCACTTCGACCGGCAACGCTTCGAGCAGATCGAGCAGCGGCTCGCCTGCATACCACGGCATGCTTTCGCTCGCCGTCACGATGTTGTCGCCCTTCAGCGCCGACACCGGCACGAAGCGCACGTTGCTCAAGCCGAGTTGGCGCGCGAGATCGACATACGCGTCGCGGATCTCGTTGAACCGCGCTTCGCTGTATTCGACCAGATCCATCTTGTTGATGGCAACGATCACGTGCTGCAAGCCGAGCAGCTTGACGATCGCGCTATGACGCTTGGTTTGCGGCAGCAATTGCGCGACGCCGTCGACGAACGTCACCCGCGTTGCGTCGACCAGAATGATCGCCGCGTGCGCGGTCGACGCGCCCGTCACCATGTTGCGCGTGTACTGCTCGTGGCCCGGCGTATCGGCGATGATGAACTTGCGCTTCGCGGTCGCGAAGTAACGATAGGCGACGTCGATCGTAATGCCCTGCTCGCGCTCGGCTTCGAGGCCGTCGGTCAGCAGCGACAGATCGATTTCGTCGCCCACGGTACGCTTATTCTTGGCGCGCGACAGTGCGGAAAGCTGATCGCTCAAAACGGCTTTGCTGTCGTACAGCAGGCGGCCGATCAACGTGCTCTTGCCGTCGTCCACGCTGCCAGCGGTAATGAAGCGAAGCACGCCGAGGTCTTCCGGTTGATGAATATTCATGATTGCATTGCCTCGTGTGCTTAGAAATAACCCTGCTTCTTACGCTGTTCCATCGCGGCTTCGGAGACCTGATCGTCCATCCGCGTCGCGCCGCGTTCCGTGATTTCCGTCACGGCCGTTTCGGCGATGATCTTCTCCAGATCGTCCGCGTCGCTCTCGACCGGGCACGTGCAGCTAATGTCGCCCACGGTGCGGAAGCGCACTTGTGCCGTTTCGCTGACTTCGCCTTCGCGCATCGGCGTGAGCGGCGTGACCGGCACGAGCAGGCCATTGCGTCGCACGATCTCGCGTTGATGCGCGTAGTAGATCGACGGCAGTTCGAGCTTTTCGCGAGCGATGTATTGCCACACGTCGAGTTCGGTCCAGTTCGAGATCGGGAACACACGCAGATGCTCGCCGTTGTGCAGACGGGCGTTATACAGGCTCCACAGTTCCGGGCGCTGCGCTTTCGGATCCCATTGGCCGAACTCATCGCGGAACGAGAAAATTCGCTCTTTCGCACGGGCTTTCTCTTCGTCACGGCGCGCGCCGCCGATCAGCGCGGTATAGCCGTGCTGTTCGATCGTTTCGAGCAGCGTTACGGCTTGCGCCGCGTTGCGCGAATCCGTTTCGCGGCGCAAACGCACCGTGCCGCGCTTGATCGAATCTTCAACGTGGCCGACCACCAGTTCCGCGCCGATCTCTTTAGCGCGACGGTCGCGGAAGTCAATGACTTCGTCGTAATTATGGCCGGTGTCGATATGCACGAGCGGGAACGGCAACACGGTCTTGCGATTTGCGCCGATGCCGAAGGCCTTTAGCGCGAGCGCGAGCACGACGACCGAGTCCTTGCCGCCCGAGAACAGCAACGCGGGCTTGCTGCATTCGGCAACCAGTTCGCGCAGGATGTGAATCGACTCGGCTTCGAGCCAATCGAGGTGATCCATCCGGTTCGCCGTGTTGGCAAGCGGAGCGTTGACAGTGGAATCGAGCGTGGTGCTCATGTTTGGGTCCTTCGTTGATTCGCTTGTCGAGCGGTTGCCCGTGAAAGCGCTGATATTCAATTCGGTATGTGCGGCGTGAAGTGGCAAAGCCAAGTCTTCGACGCAACACAATTCAGGCAATGCGTCAGGCCGGAGCGTTCTCGCCGCGGTCGACTGCAATCGGCGTAATCGTCGTGATATGGAGTCCGCATTCCTTCGTATCGCGCGATTCCCACCACCAGCGTCCGGCCCGGCTATCTTCGCCCGGACGCACCGCACGCGTGCAAGGCTCGCAGCCAATGCTCGGATAACCGCGCGCATGCAGCGGATTCACCGGCACGTCGAAGGCTTTCAGATAGTCCCAGACCTCAGCCTCGGTCCAGTCGGTCAGCGGATTGAACTTCGCGATGTTGCGCGCGACGTCGTGTTCTTCCTCGTGCAATTCGGCACGCGTCACCGACTGCTCCCGACGCTGGCCCGTCACCCACGCGCTGACGTCCGACAGCGCACGGTTCAACGGCTCGACCTTGCGGATTTCGCAGCAGCGCTTGCGCAGATCGACGCTCTCATAGAAAGCATTCAGCCCATGCGACGCGACGTATTCGTCAATCGCGGCAGCCTGCGGATGAAACTGCTCGATGTCGTAGCCATAGCGCTCTTTCACACGATCGATCATGCCGAGCGTCTCGGCATGCAAGCGGCCCGTATTCAGCGAGAAGATGCCGATCTTCACGCCGCGCGACAAAATCGCATGCGTCAGCAACATGTCTTCAGCGGCGAGACTGCTTGCGAGCTTCACGTTCGAGTGACGAGCGGCGATCGAATCGAGCAGCGCGTCAAGGCGCTCGACCTTCGCGGCGAGTTCCGGTGTGAGCGATTGCAACGAGGCGGCGCTCATGCCGAAACCTTTTGCGAAGCAGAGGCCGAAGCAGCGCGGCGGCGGAACAGCGGCGCCGGCTCGTCGAACGCGCCCTGGTATTGCACAGTGAAATCGTCGAATGCTTTCAGCGCGTCGCTGATGTCCTTGTCCGCGCGCACCGCAAAAGCGTCGAAGCCGCAACGGAACATCAAACGCACCTGGTCGCGCAGCACGTCGCCGATCGCGCGCAGTTCGCCCTTGTAGCCATAACGCTCACGCAGCAGGCGGCCGATGCTGTAGCCGCGGCCGTCACGGAACACCGGGAAGTCCACGGCGATCACTGCAAGCTTGTCGAAGTCGCCGGCAATGTCCGCCGGCTCGCTGTCCGGCGCGAGCCACACGCCCAGTTCAGCGGCGCTGCGCGAAGCGCTCAACGCATCGCGCTCTGCCTTCCACAACGCGAGCGGCACCAGCACGCGGCCAGCCGGCAGTTCGTTCACCGCGGGCAGCGAGCCGTCTTCCGCCGGGCGCACGAGCGTCCAGTCATCGTTGACGATCGCGCGGTTCTTGATGATAGAAGCCATCTGTTCTTTATCCTTTGCGCGGTTACGCGTGAGCCGGTTGACGCGACGCGTACACGCGTTCCTTGAACGGAGCCATGCCGATGCGGGTGTACGTGTCGATGAAACGCTCGCCTTCGTGGCGGTTTTCAACGAACGTGTCGATCACCTTCGTCATCACGTCCGGCATTTCTTCCGCCGAGAACGACGGGCCAATCACGCGGCCCAGCTGAGCGCCGCTTGCGCCTGTACCCTGCTCGCCGCCGAGCGTCACCTGATACCACTCCGAGCCGTCCTTATCGACGCCCAGAATGCCGATATTGCCGACGTGGTGATGACCGCAAGCGTTGATGCAACCCGAGATGTTCAGCGATACGTCGCCCAGGTCGTACACGTAATCGAGATCGTTGAAACGTTCCTGGATGGCGAGCGCAATCGGAATCGACTTCGCATTCGCGAGCGAGCAGAAGTCGCCTCCCGGGCACGCGATGATGTCGGTCAGCAAGCCGATGTTCGGCGTTGCGAAACCTTGTGCCTTGGCCTTTTCCCACAACGCGAACAGGTCGCGCTTTTTGACGTTCGCGAGAATCAGATTCTGTTCGTGCGACACGCGGATCTCGCCCAGCGAGTACTCGTCGGCCCAATCGGCGACCGCTTCCATTTGCGCGTCGGTGGCGTCGCCCGGCGCGACCACGCCGTTCTTCAGCGACAGCGTGACCGCTGCATAGCCCGAAACCTTATGCGGACGCACATTGCGCTCGACCCAGCGGGCGAACGCGCGGTTTTCCAGCAGATGCTTTTCGAACGAAGCGTCCGTATCGGCCAGCTTCTCGTACACCGGCGGCTGGAAGTATTGCGACACGCGATCCAACTCGGCCTGCGTGAGCGTCGAAGGGCCGTCCTTCAGGTGCTGCCATTCTTCCTCGACCTGCGCGGCGAACTTCTCCGGGGAGAGCGCCTTCACGAGAATCTTGATGCGCGCCTTGTACATGTTGTCGCGGCGGCCGTAGCGGTTGTACACACGCAGCACGGCTTCGCTGTACGTCAGCAGGTGTTGCCATGGCAAGTCTTTGCGGATCACCGCGCCGACGATCGGCGTGCGGCCCAGACCGCCGCCCGCCAGAATGTCGACCACGAGTTCGCCCTGAGCATTGCGCTTCACATACACGCCCATGTCATGAATCTGCACGGCGGCCCGGTCTTCGTGCGAACCGGACACGGCGATCTTGAACTTGCGCGGCAGCCACGCGAATTCGGGGTGGAACGTCGACCATTGACGCAGAATTTCCGCCCAGGGACGCGGATCGACGAATTCGTCCGGCGCCACGCCCGCGAACTGATCGGCGGTGATGTTGCGGATGCAGTTGCCTGAGGTCTGAATGCCGTGCATCTGCACCGACGCGAGCTTGCGCAGAATCTCCGGCGTTTCCTCGAGCTTGATCCAGTTGTACTGGATGTTCGACCGTGTGGAGAAGTGGCCGTAGCCCCGGTCGTGCTCGCGCGCGATCTGCGCGAGCATGCGAAGCTGGTTGCTGCGCAGATTGCCGTACGGAATCGCGATGCGGTGCATGTACGCGTGGCGCTGGTAGTACAGGCCATTCTGCAGACGCAGCGGACGGAACTCCTCTTCGCTCAATTCGCCCGACAAACGGCGGCGAACCTGATCGGCGTACTGCGCGACCCGTTCATCGACGATGGTCTGGTCGTACTGATCGTATTGGTACATTCGGGGACCCCAATTTTTTTGCGTTACCGCGTGACACGAGGCGATCCGGTTTCGCCGCGCTCTGAACATCCGTGTTTGTCAGCTAGATCGAGTCAGGGTTTAGACCTATCTCTCATTTGCTTATAACAAATACAGATATCCATATTGAAAAAGATGGACAGATCGTAATAAACTCGCCTTATATTTCAAACGACTAAAAAATTCTTTTGATATGCGGAGAGGTTATATATGAACCTGCATCAGTTCCGCTTCGTCCGCGAGGCTGTGCGGCAGAACTTCAACCTGACCGAAGCAGCCAAGGCGCTGTATACAAGCCAGCCAGGCGTTTCGAAGGCGATCATCGAGCTCGAGGACGAACTGGGCGTCGAAATCTTCACCCGTCACGGCAAGCGCGTTCGTTCGCTCACGGAGCCGGGCCGGATCATTCTTCAGTCGGTTGAGCGGATCTTGCAGGAAGTGGAGAGCCTGAAGCGCGTCGGCAAGGACTACGCGGCGCAGGACCAAGGCAACCTCGTGATCGCCGCCACGCATACCCAGGCGCGCTACTCGCTGCCCTCCGCCATTGCGGAATTCAAGAAACGCTTTCCAAAGGTTCACCTTTCGATACTGCAAGGGAGCCCGACGCAGGTCGCCGAGATGGTGCTGCACGACCAGGCGGACCTCGCCATCGCGACGGAAGCGATCGCCAACTATAAGGAACTGGTCTCGCTGCCGTGTTTTCAGTGGCACCACGTGGCGGTGATGCAACCCGACCATCCTCTGCTCGACCGCAAACTTCTGTCGCTGGACGATCTGACCCAATATCCGCTGATTACTTACGACAACGCGTTCGCCGGCCGCACCAAGATCAACGAGGCGTTCCGCCTGCGCGGGCTGGTTCCGGACATCGTGCTGGAGGCCATCGACGCCGACGTGATCAAGACCTACGTGGAACTGGGCCTCGGCGTCGGCATCATGGCTGACATTGCATTCAACGCCGAGCGCGACCGCCATTTGCGGGCAATGCCGGTCGGCCACCTCTTCGGCAGCAATGTGACGCGAGTCGCGCTCAAACAGGGCGCGTATCTGCGCAGCTATGTGTACACGCTCGTCGAACTGCTGTCGCCGAGCATGAACCGCAAGCTGATCGAACAGGCGCTCAAGGGCGAACACGAAACCTACGAACTCTGAACTCACAACCGCTTCCTGCTATCCCGCTACGGAGACCCATCGATGACGTCGCATAACAACAAACTTCGCGGCCTCGCCGCTCTCGGCGCTCTTTTGTTCGCCACCGCCGCACACGCCGACATCAAGGTCGGCATCGATCTGTCGAGCACCGGCCCCGCCGCGGTGATCGGCATTACGAGCAAGAACGCCATGCTGATGTGGCCGGCCACCATCGCCGGCCAGAAAGCCGACTACATTTTCCTCGACGACGCCTCCGACCCCGGCGCCGCCGTTCGCAACATCCGTAAGCTGATCAACGAAGATCACGTCGACGTAATCGTCGGCCCGAACATCACGCCCGCGGCGATGGCCGCGCTCGATCCGGTCGCCGAAAGCCAGACGCCGATGATCACGCTGATCGGCTCGGCGAGCGTCGTGGAGCCGCAGGAAGGCAAGAAGGTGTGGGCGTACAAGATGGCGCAGACCGACAGCGCGATGGCCGACGTGATGACGCGCTACATGTCGAATCACAACGTGAAGACAGTCGGCTTCATTGGTTTCGCGGACGGCTACGGCGAGAGCTGGCTCAACGAGTTCAGCAAATTCGCGGCGCTGCGCCATATTCAACTGGTCGCGACCGAGCGCTATAACCGCACCGACGCTAGCGTGACCGGCCAGGTTCTCAAGCTGATGGCCGCGAAACCCGACGCGATTCTGATTGCAGGCGCAGGCACGCCGACCGTGTTGCCGCAGCGCACGCTGATCGAGCGCGGTTTCAAGGGGCCGATCTACCAGACGCATGGCATCGCGACGCCGGAATTCATCAAGCTCGGCGGCAAGGACGTGGAAGGCACGCTGTTCCCGACGCAGCCGGTCGTCGTCGCGCGCACGTTGCCGGCCGATCATCCGGCGAAAAAGGCGGCGCTCGCGTTCGCGAACGAGTACGAGGCGAAGTACGGGCCAGGCAGCGTCACGCAATTCGCGGGCGATGCAGCGGGCGTCTATCCGCGTTTGCAGGATGCCGTGACGCGCGCGCTCAAGACCGCGCAGCCGGGCACGGAAGCTTTCCGCGTGGCGTTGCGCAACGAACTGGAACACGCGCATGAACTGGTGGTGCCGAACGGCGTCGTTAATACGAGCGCGAAGGACCACGTGGGGCTGGATCAGCGCGCGAGCGTGATGGGCATCATCAGGAATGGCAAGTTCGTTTATCTGAGTCAGTAAGCCTTTTCTGGGCGCGCGAACGCTCGAGGGGCGCCGCGGGCTGGGTCTCGCGCGCCGCAACCTCCGTGTACCATGCTGACGGCCAGCTTGCGGTGAGCGCGGGCTCAGGCTAACTTGCCGATTGCGCGATGAGCGCGCGGCGCGCCCGTGCCTCAAGCCACCGCCTCGGGCCACCGCCGAATCCGCGTGTATCGCCAATCCGTGAAGTCCGTCAGATCGCGCATGCTAAAGACCAGAAAACGCATCATCATCGCCGCCGCGGTGGCCGTCGTAATTCTCGCCATCGCGATAGCTCAGGCGATCAGAAAGCGCGAGACGCCCGCCGCCGCCGCGGACACGGCATCTTCCGTGATCGAATTCTCTCCCGACGATCTCACCACTGTGAGCCGCCGCTCGCTCGTCCAGACGCTGCCTCTTACCGGCTCATTGCGCGCCGTCACCCAAGCCGCCGTCAAATCGAAAGTCGCCGGGTCGGTACTCGAAGTCGCCGTGCGCGAAGGCGACGCGGTGCAGAGCGGCCAGATTCTTGCAAAGATCGATGCGCGCGACTACGTGGCGCGCGCCGAGCAAAGCCGCGGTCAGATGGCCGCGATGGTGGGGCAACTGGACATTGCAAGGCAAACGCTCGAAAACAATCGCGTGCTGGTGGAGAAAGGCTTCATTTCGAAGAACGCGTTCGACACTGCGCAAAGCCAGTACGAGATCGCGCGTGCGAATCTCGATGCGGCGCGCGCGGCGCTCGCGTCGTCGAATCTATCGCTCGCCGACACTGTGGTGCGCTCGCCGCTCAACGGGCAAATTGCGTCGCGTTCGGTCGAGCCAGGCGAAAAGGTCGCCGTGGATACCAAGCTCTTTGACGTGGTGGATCTGCGCACACTCGAACTCGAAGCGCCGGTGCCGGTCGGCGAGATCGGCCGCGTACGGATCGGCCAACCGGTGCAGATCATGTTCGACGGCATCGACGGACCGGTACAAGGCGCAATCACTCGCATCAATCCAGCCGCGCAGCCCGGTTCGCGCTCGATCATGGTGTATGTCCGGGTGGCGAATCCTTCGGGCACATTGCGCGTGGGCATGTTCGGCACCGGCACGATCTCGGTCGGCAGCAGGGAAAACGTGCTGGCAGTGCCCGCCACCGCCGTGCGTACCGACGCCGCGCGCCATAGCGTCTATGCGCTCGTCAGCGGCAAACTCGTGGAACAACAGTTGCAGACCGGAATCACCGGCGACGCCGACGGCGGCACGTGGACCGAGATCGTCGGCGGCCCGCTAACACCCGGCCAGCAGATCGTGAAGAACAATCTCGGCTCGTTGCGCATCGGCAGCACCGTGCATATGGTGCCCGCGCCGGGAGCCACGGCGCCTGCATCCAGGCCAGTTTCAATTCCAGTCCCGGCGCCGGCGACCGGCGCGCCCGGCTCCGGCCAGCGCTGAGCGGAGCCCTCGCCCATGTGGTTCACCCGCATCAGCATCGGCAACCCGGTGCTCGCCACGATGATGATGATTGCCTTCCTCGTGATAGGCCTCTTCTCGTATCAGCGTCTCAAGGTCGATCAGTTCCCCGACATCACGTTCCCGATCGTTGTCGTGCAGACGGCGTATCCGGGCGCATCGCCCGAATCGGTCGAGTCGGACGTCACGCGCAAAATCGAGGAAGCCGTCAACACGATCAGCGGCATCGATCAGATCACGTCGCGTTCATACGACGCGCAATCGGTCGTGATCGTGCAGTTCGATCTCGCGGTGGATGCGGTGCAGGCCGCGCAGGACGTGCGCGACAAGATTGCGCTGATCCGCCCCGACCTGCGCGACGGCGTCAAGGAGCCACGCGTATTGCGCTATGACCCGGCTGATATGCCGATCGTGACGGTTGCGGTCTCGAATGCGCCGGGCGCGTCGCTGTCCACGCGCGATCTCACCACCGTCGCCGATCAGATCGTGCGCAAGCGGCTGGAGACCGTGCGCGGTGTCGGCTCGGTGTCGCTTGTCGGCGGCGTCAAGCGGCAAGTGCAAATCGACGTGAATCCGCACAACCTGCAGGCGCTTTCGGTCGGCGTGGATCAGGTGATCCGCGCGGTGCAGAACGAGAACCAGGAGATTCCAGCCGGACCGCTCACGTCGAACAGCGTCGAACAGACGGTGCAGGTAAAGGGCCGCTTCGAGACGCCGTCCGACTTCAAGCGGATCATTGTCGCCCGGCGCGGCGCGCAGTCGGCGATCCCTACGGCTTCGTCGACCTCGCAGCCGGTGACGCTAGATCAGGTTGCCGACGTGATCGACGGTCAGCAGGAAGCGGACAGCATGGCGCTGCTCAACGGTCGGCGCGCGTTGTTTCTGTCGATCATCAAGGCACAAGGCGAGAACACGGTCGACGTCGCGCATGGCGTGCGCGCGGAAGTCGCACGCTTGCAGCCGCAGTTGCCGCCAGGCGTGAAGCTCGACATCACCGACGACTCGTCGATCAACATCGAAGAGAGCGTCAATGAAGTGAAGCGCACGTTGTTCGAAGGCGCTTTGCTGACGGTGTTCATCGTGTTCCTGTTTCTGGGCTCGTGGCGCAGCACGGTCATCACAGGTCTTACGTTGCCGATCGCGCTCATCGGCACGTTCGCGGTGATGTACGCGTGCGGCTTCACGATCAATGTCATTACGCTAATGGCGCTGTCGCTATGCGTGGGCCTTCTGATCGACGACGCAATCGTGGTGCGCGAAAACATCGTGCGGCACGTTCAACTCGGCGCGGACCATCGCACGGCGGCGCTCGACGGCACGAAAGAAATCGCACTGGCGGTGCTCGCCACGACCTTCTCGATTGTCGCGGTGTTTTTGCCGGTCGGGTTCATGGGCGGCATCATCGGCCGCTTCTTCCATCAGTTCGGCATCACGGTTGCCGCCGCCGTGCTGATTTCGATGTTCGTCTCGTTCACGCTCGATCCGATGCTCTCGTCGATCTGGCCGGACCCCGATCTTCACGACGCGGACACCGGCCGCAAAGGCTATCGTTACGGCCGTTTCGTCGAACGCTCGCTACACCTGTTCGACAGGCAGATTGCGCAGCTGAGCGCGCTCTATCAACGCCTGCTCGGCTGGTCGCTCGAACATCGGGCGATCACGCTCGTAGTGGCCGCGGCGACTTTTTTCGGCAGCCTGTTTCTCGTGCCTTTTGTCGGCACCGAGTTCGTGCCGAATGCGGATTTCTCGATCACGAAGATCGGCTTGAACACGCCGGTGGGCACGTCGCTCGAAGCGACGTCGAAGAAGGTCCAGCAGGTCGAGGCGGTTCTCGCGACTTACCCGGAAGTGCGCTACACCTATGCAACGGTCAACTCGGGCAACACGCAAGGCAAGAACAACGCGCTCATTACCGTGCGGCTGAAAGACCGGCGCGACCGCACGCGCGGCGTGGCCGAACTGAATCAGATGTTCCGCGCGCGGCTCGCATCGGTGGCGGGCGTAACCGTGACCGAAATCGGCATGCCGGACGGCGCGGGAAGTACGAAGGCGATCCAGCTCAGCTTGCAGGGCGACAACATGGACGAACTGCGTCGGCTCTCCGAGGCAGCGCAGGCTCGCATGCGCAAGATCCCAGGTCTCGTGGATCTCGATTCAAGCCTGAAGGCCGACAAGCCGATCGTCGCGATCAATGTGAGGCGCGAACTCGCATCGGACCTGGGTGTGGGCGTGGCGGACATCGGCACTGCATTGCGGCCACTGCTTTCGGGCGACGCGATCAGCACATGGCGGGCGCCCGACGATCAGGACTACGACGTCAGCGTGCGCTTGCCGCGCGAGCAACGCGAAAGCATCGACGATCTCTCCCGGTTGATGATCGCCACCAACCGCACCGACTCGAACGGTGCACCGGTGCTCGTGCCCCTGCGGCAGATCGCGGACATCGTCAAGACGACCGGCCCGGACGTGCTGAATCGCCGCGACCTGCAGCGCGAGGTCATGCTGACCTCGAACGTGAACGGCCGCTCATCCGGCGAAGTCGCGTCGGACATTGCGAAGACGCTCGACGCGATGCATCTGCCCGCCGGTTACCGCTACCGATTCGAGGGTTCGACCAAGAACATGAACGAGTCGCTGGTGTTTGCAGTCGAGGCGCTCGCGCTCGCGGTTATTTTTATCTACATGATTCTCGCCTCGCAGTTCGCGAGCTTCGCGCAGCCACTCGCGATCATGGCGTCGCTACCGCTTACGCTGATCGGCGTGCTGGTCGCACTGCTGCTGTTCGGCAGCACGCTCAACATGTTTTCGATCATCGGCTTCGTGATGCTGATGGGGCTCGTCACCAAAAACGCGATCCTGCTCGTCGACTTCGCCAACCAGGCGCGGCGCGGCACGCTGCTCGACGCCTCGGGCAAAGGCCGCGTGATGGAGCGGCGCGAGGCTTTGCTCGAAGCGGCAAGGGTGCGCCTGCGACCCATTCTGATGACCACGCTCGCGATGATCTTCGGCATGCTGCCGCTCGCCGCCGCGCTCGGCGAAGGCGGCGAACAACGCGGGCCGCTCGGGCAGACAGTGATTGGCGGGGTGATTACGTCGTCGATATTGACGCTCGTCGTCGTGCCTGTCGTGTACACCGTGCTGGAAGATTGGGCGGACTGGCTGCGCAGGAAGTTACGGCGCCGCGCGGGCTGAGCCGCAGGGCGTCGGCGAAATTGTTAAAGTAATAGTCTTTCCCTGATCAGCGGTCCCACACCATGCGCACCACGCGAGCCATCCACGCTGTCGAGCGCTTGAAAACGCGCAGCGGCAATCCGCAGTTCGCCGCGATCAGCCTTTCCGGCGGCCTCTTCTATCTCGTCGACAAATCGGGCGGCACCGACAAGAAAGTCTCCGATCCGCTCGGGCTCGACGACTTCGTCAAGTTTGTCGATGCATACGGTCCGCAAAAACCGCGCAAGGCGAGCAAGCTCGACATTGCGTTCGAAGCCCAGATCAAGAAGAGCAAAGGCGGATGAAGCGTAGAGCCGCGCAGCGAGCGCGTGGCTCTACGACTTCTCGATCTCGCGCCATTGTCCATCTGCAGCACTGCTCGCGAGCACCGCATCGATAAAGCGCAGACCCGCGACGCCGTCCTCCACCGTCGTGAGCAGCAGGCTTTCAGCCGGCAACGCGCGGCCCTCGTCCAACGCTTCGATCTGCAACGCGGCGTCCTTATACAACTGCGCGAATGCTTCAAGATAACCTTCAGGATGACCTGGCGGCACGCGCGTCGCGTGAATCGCGCTCGCGCCGCTTACGCGTCCGCGCGTCAGGCGTTCGGCTGCCCCGCCGAGCGGTGTAAACCACAATTCGTTGGGCTGCTCCTGGTCGAACGAAATGCCCGCTTTGGTCCCATAAACGCGCAGCCGTAACGCGTTTTCCGCGCCGCTCGCGACCTGGCTCGCCCACAGCATGCCGCGCGCGCCGTTCGCATAGCGCAGCATCGCCTGCACATGATCGTCGATGCGGCGCCCGGGCACGAACGTGTGCAACTCGGCGGAAAGCGCGGCGGGCGTCATACCCGTGACGAAAGCGGCAAGCTGATACGCATGCGTGCCGATATCGCCGAGACAGCCCGCCGGGCCCGCTAGCGCCGGGTCCGTGCGCCAGCCGGCCTGCTTGTTCAAGCCGCCCGCTTCGATCGGCTCGGCCAGCCAGTCTTGCGCATATTCGACCTGTACGACGCGTATCTGCCCAAGCTCGCCCGCTTCGACCAACTCGCGTGCATGACGCACCAGCGGATAGCCGGAGTACGTGTGCGTCAGCGCGAAAAGCTTGTTCTTCTGATGCGCGAGTTTGGCGAGCGCTTCGCCTTCGGCAAGTGAAATAGCAAGCGGCTTATCGCACACCACATGAATGCCCGCTTCGAGAAACGCGGTGGCAACCGGCGCATGCAGATGGTTCGGCGTCACTATCGCGACGGCGTCGATACCGTCGTCGAGCGCTGCTTCCGCTCGCGCCATTTCCTGCCAGTCAGCGTAGCTGCGCGCAATGCCCACCTCGGCGGCGCTTGCTCGCGCGCGTTCGGGATCGGACGACAACGCGCCTGCGACGAGTTCGAAACGATCGTCGAGGCGCGCGGCGATCCGATGCACTGCGCCGATGAACGCGCCCTGTCCACCGCCGACCATGCCCAATCTGAGTCTTCTGGATGGCATCTTGTCCGCTCCTTTGCTTACCGCTGGCTCACTGTTGCAATCAGCGCCCTCAGATGCCGAGCACGCGCTTTAACTGCGCTGCATCGACGCCGCTGCCTGCGAAATCGTCGAATGCATGCTCGGCCACGCGAATGATGTGCTCGCGGATAAACTCCGCGCCTTCGCGCGCGCCGTCATGTGGATGCTTGAGCGCGCATTCCCATTCGAGCACCGCCCAGCCCGGGAAATCGTATTGCGCCATTTTGGAAAAGATCGCGCGAAAATCGATCTGGCCGTCGCCGAGCGAGCGGAAGCGCCCCGCGCGCTCCACCCAGCCGCTATAACCGCCGTACACGCCTTGCCTGCCGTTCGGCCGGAACTCCGCGTCCTTCACATGAAACGCCTTGATGCGCTCGTGATAGATGTCGATGAACGAGAGGTAGTCGAGTTGCTGCAGAACGAAATGGCTCGGGTCGTAGAGGATATTCGCGCGCGGATGCTGGTTCACTCCATTCAGGAAGCGCTCGAAGGTCACGCCGTCGTGCAGATCCTCGCCGGGATGCAGTTCGTAGCACACGTCCACACCCGCTGCTTCGAAGGCATCCAGAATCGGCGTCCAGCGGCGCGCGAGTTCGTCGAACGCGGCCTCGATCAAACCGGTCGGACGCTGTGGCCACGGGTACACATACGGCCATGCAAGCGCCCCGGAGAACGACACATGCGTGGTCAGCCCCAGGCGCTGCGATGCCTTCGCCGCCAGCTTCAATTGCTCGATGGCCCACTGCGTGCGCGCTGCCGGGTCGCCACGCACATGCGGCGCCGCGAAACCGTCGAACAATGCATCGTAAGCGGGGTGCACGGCCACGAGCTGCCCTTGCAGATGCGTCGACAGCTCGGTAATCGTGACGCCCGCGTTGTCGACCGTCTCGCGCAATTCGTCGCAGTACGCCTGACTCGACGCAGCCTGTTCGAGATCGATCAGGCGCACATCGCACGGCACCTGAATGCCCTTGAAACCGAGCCCCGCAGCCCAGCCAGCCAGATGCGCGAGGTTGTCGAACGGCACTTCGTCGCCCATGAACTGAGCGAGAAAAATCGCCGGACCTTTGATGGTTCTCATCGTATGGTTCCTTTAGCGGGGCGCGCTTTCCACCTACGCGCCCCGCTGCCAATAGACGGTGCAAAGGCTCAGAACGGCGAGTCCGGGAAATAGAACTGCTGCGCGTTCTCCTTCGTGATCAGCACCGACGGAATGATCGTGGTGGCCGGCAGCTTCTCGCCCTTCAGGCGGGCTTCCGCGGTGAGCTTGATTGCGTCGTAGATAAATTTGGGCGAGTACGACACGTCTGCCTGGATGCGTGGAGCGCCGTCCATCACATTCTTCACCATGCCTTTCGAACCCGCGCCGCCGAAAACGATCTTGATGTCGCTGCGCTTCGCCTGGTCGATCGCCTTGAGCACGCCGACCGCCATGTCGTCGTCAGCGGCCCAGACTGCGTCGATGTGCTTGAAGCGCGTCAGATAGTCCTGCATGACCTTGAACGCGTCGTCGCGATTCCAGTTCGCGTATTTCGCGTCGAGAATCTTGATGTTCGGATAGCCCTTCAGCACGCCGGTAAACGCGGTCCATCGTTCGTTGTCGAGCGTCGTCGGAATGCCGCGCAGCGCGACGATGTCGCCTTTGCCGTCGAGCGCTTTCGCCAGATATTCGGCGGGAATTCTGCCGAACGCGGTGTTGTCGCCGGCCACGTAGGCGTCCTGCGCGCTGGTATCCGTCAAGCCGCGATCCACCACCGTCACATACACGCCCTTCTTTTTCACCTGCGCGACCGGCTGCGTGAGCGAAGCCGATTCGAACGGGAAAATCACAAGCGCATTGATCTTGTTCACCGTAACCAGATCCTGCAACTGGTTTGCCTGTTCTGGCGCTCCGGCCGCTGTCTTCACGATGACTTTCAGATTCGGATGTTCTTTCTCGAGATCGGCCTTCGCCTTGTTCGCCCACCAGACGATGCCGCCCGTGAAGCCGTGGTCGGCTGTCGGAATCGCGACGCCCAGCGTGACCTTGTCATCGGCTCGTGCAGCGCCCGCGGTGCCCAGTATCCCCAACGCCAGCATGCCGGCGCCGATCGCTCGAATGACCTGCTTCATGGTTGTGTCTCCAATTTGTGCTGTTGTGAGGCGTTCGTGCGCCCCTGCCATTGTGTCGCTTTGCAGCGCTACACCTACCGCCGTCCACGTTGAACGAACGCGACGAAGATAATCACCACGCCCTGCACCGCCGCGTTCAGATACACGCTGATGATGCTGGTCAAATTCAGAATATTGGCAATGACCGACAGCAGAATTGCGCCGATGACCGTGCCGATCACGCGCCCTTCTCCGCCCTTCAGCGCGGTGCCGCCCACCACCACCGAAGCAATCGCTTCGAGTTCCCACAGCAGACCGGTGGTCGGCGTCGCCGAGCCGAGGCGCGGCACATACAGCACGGTGGCCACGCCAACGCAGATGCCGAGCAGCACATACGTGACGATCTTCACGGTATCGACACGTATCGCCGCATAGCGCGCGACCTGTTCGTTCGATCCGATCGCCTGCACATGACGTCCGAACGCAGTGCGATTCAGAATCAGCGCGCCGCCCGCCGCCGTCACGAGAAATACCCAGATCGGCACGGGCACACCGAACAGACTTGCGTAATAAACGGGCCCATAAAGATCGGATAACGAATTATCCAGTGTCAGCGCGCCGCCGTCGGCGAGCCATGTCAGCACCGCGCGAAAAATTCCCAGCGTGCCGAGCGTGACGATGAACGGCTCGATGCGCCCCTTGGTGATCAGCAGCCCGTGCGCGCAGCCGAAGAGGCCGCCCAGCACGAGCGCGAATGCGATACCCAGCGTCACGATGACGAGCGGCGCGAACGTGTGGCCGCCTACGCCCGCCGCAAGCCCGTTCATCAACCAGATCATGCTGCCCGCGATGAGCGCCGCCATCGAGCCGACCGACAGATCGATGCCGCCCGAGATGATCACGAACGTCATGCCCACCGCGATGATGCCGATGAACGACGTGCGCGTCAGCACGTTCATCATGTTGTCGAGCGTCGCGAAATCGCGATTCAACGCCGTGCCGACGATACACAGCGCGATCAGACCGACGAGCGGTCCGAGCGCATACAGCCGATGCGCGAAGCGCAACGCGCGGCCGGGTTGCACGGCTTCAGTGGGTGCCGGTCGCATGGGCGATCAACTCCTCTTCGGTCAGATGGTCGAGCGTCAGCGTGGCTTGCAGGCGTCCCGCGCGCATGACGGCGACGCGATGGCACAAGCCGATCAGCTCGATCAGTTCGGATGAAATGACGATCACCGCGCGGCCCTGCGCGGCGAGACGATGGATCAGAAAATAGATGTCGCGTTTGGCGCCGACGTCGACGCCGCGCGTCGGCTCGTCGAGAACGATGACGTCCGGCTCCGGCTGGAGAAACTTGGCGAGCGCAAGCTTCTGCTGGTTGCCGCCGGAGAGCATGCGCGCGCGGCTCGACAGGTCGCCCGTGCGTATGCCGAATTCGCTCACCGCGCTCTTCAATGCGTCGCGGCCCGCTTTCATGTCGAGCAGCGGATGCGCGTAACGTTCGAGTGTCATGAGCGTCACGTTGTCCTGCAGGCTCAGGTTCACGTGCAGGCCCTTGCCTTTGCGGTCTTCGCTGAGATACGTGAGGCCGTGGCGCATTGCTTCGCGTGGACTTTTCAGATCGACGGGACGTCCTGCGATTTCGATGCGTCCAGCCGTGCGCTTGCGCAAACCAATAATCGCTTCGAACGCTTCAGTGCGTCCCGCGCCGACGAGTCCCGCGAAGCCCAGCACTTCACCGGCACGCACGTCGAAGCTCAGATCGTCGACCCATTCCGGCACGGCGAGCCCTTGCACTTTCAGCGCGACCGGCGCGGCGGCGGATACCGCTATCTTCTCGGGGAACATGTCGGACACGTCGCGGCCGACCATCAGGTTGGCCATCTGTTGCCGCGCGAGCGCCGCCGTTTCATTGCGCGCGACAAAGCGGCCGTCGCGCATCACGATGACTTCGTCGGTAATGCGCTCGACTTCATCGAGCTTGTGGGAGATGTAGACGATGGTCACGCCATCGGCCTTCAACTTTGCCATCAGCGTGAAGAGACGCTCGGTTTCGGACGGCGTGAGCGTTGCCGTCGGCTCGTCCATGATGAGCAGGCGGGCGCGGCGCGACAGCGCCTTGGCGATTTCGACCATCTGCTTTTCCGCGACGATCAGTTCGCGCACCTTCGTGTCCGGCGCCTTGTCCAGTCCGACCTGCGCGAGGTAACGCGCGGCATCGGCGCGCATCGCTGCATCGTCGACGAACCAACCGCGCCGCTTCTCGTGGCCGAGATACATGTTTTGCGCAATCGTCAGATGCTCGGCCAGATTGAATTCCTGATGAATCAGCACGATGCCTTGCGCTTCGGCGTCGCGCGAACCGGCAAAGTGCTGCGCATGACCGTCCACCAGCAACGTGCCCGAGGTCGCGGTTTCATAGCCGGCGAGGATTTTCATCAGCGTGGACTTTCCCGCGCCGTTCTCCCCGAGCAAACCGTAGATGCGCCCCGGCGCGAGATCGAAGCTCACGCCGTGCAGCACGCGCACCGGGCCGAAGTCTTTGCGGATGTCGTCGAAGCGGATAGCGAGGCTCATGAGTCACGTGCTCCCGCGAATTACGAGCCGGTGCGGCAGCAGCACGCCCGGCACGTTAGCCAGGGGATTGGCGAGCCGCTGCAGCAGGAGGCGCGCGGCGGTCTCGCCCAGTTCGCGCATGGGCTGCGCGATCGTGGTGAGCGGCGGATCGATTTGCGCGGCGATAGAGATGTCGTCGAACCCGACCACGGCGACATCGTCGGGTACGCGTTTGCCGACGCTTCGCAAGCCGTGAAGCACGCCCGTCGCGAGCGTGTCGGACACGGCGAAGATTGCAGTAGGTGCGTCGGGCGGCAGCATCAGCGTGGCCGCCGCCGAAGCACCCGCCTCGTAGTCGAGACTATTCAGGTTCATGCGCCAGCCATCGAGCGGCGTGATGCCCGCGTCGGTCAGCGCATCCAGATAGCCTTGCTGACGCTGCCGCGCGTACAGATAGTCGATGTCGGAATTGATGAGGCCGATGCGCCGATGCCCGCGAGACAGAAGGTGCCGCACGGCGTCGCCTGCGGCCTGATAGTTGTCGATGCCTACATACGGCACGCCCACCGCCGGATCGAACTCGCAGCAGGCGACCCACGGCAGCGCGCCGGATGCATCGCTTTGTGCCTGCTGGATCGTCGCCGGGTCGAGACAGATCGCGCCGTCGGCGCGGCGGCGGCGCAGCAGGTCGAAGTAGCCGCGCTCGCGGCCGGCGTCCGCGCCCGTATCGCAGAGCAGCATGAAGTAACCGTGCTGGCGCGCAACGCTGTCGATGCCGCGGACGATCTCGGCGTAGAACGGATTTCCGAAGTCGGGGACCATCGTGAGCAACAAGCGGCTTTCGGCGGTGCGCAGATTGCGCGCGAGTTCGTTGACGCGGTAGCCGCTCGCGTCCACGGCGGCGAGCACCTTGTCGCGAGTCGCGGGCCGCACGTTCTCGTGTGCATTCAACACGCGTGACACGGTCGCCACCGAAACGCCCGCCTGCCTCGCCACGCCCGCGATAGAGAGCCCTTCCGCCGAGCGCGACGCCCGCGAAAGCGGTTGCGGCCGCGACTCGTCGCCGGTCGCGGTCACCGCTGCGGGCTTCACTTTTGATGTCGATCGGGACAAGGCAGCGGCTTCCAAAATGTAATCGATTACATTTTTTAGCGAACGGAAGTAGAAGTGCAAGGCCGGATTGCTAGGGATTTACACGGGGCATCGGCGAAAAGCGCGCGGCGGCGAACACACGAACCCCGCGACGAATGCGCGAACCCGAGCGACGCTGGCGAAAGCCCGCTTGGCACGATGCCCGCCTCGGCCCGGACGGCCAGCGCCATTTGGTACAATCCCGCAGTTACCCTGCCGTGGCTTGCGCATCGAGTGTTATTGCGAACGTCAGCGCGACATCAGCGGACTCTCCGCCGAAGCCGCCGCGCAGTGGGAAAATCGCAAAACTCGCCAAACCAGAACCGCCAAACCCACCATGAACATCGAGCAAGCGCGTTTCAACATGATCGAACAGCAGATCCGCCCCTGGGAAGTGCTCGACCAGGACGTGCTGAATCTGCTGTCGATCGTCAAGCGTGAAAACTTCGTCCCCGCCGCATACCGCGATCTGGCTTTCGCCGACTTCGAAGTGCCGCTGCCGGCCGGTCAGCACATGCTGGCGCCGCGCGTCGAGGCGCGCACGCTGCAGGAACTGGCGGTGAAGAAACATGAAAGCGTGCTGGAAATCGGCGCCGGTTCCGGTTACATGGCGGCGCTGCTCGCGCACCGCGCGCAACACGTGCTGACGGTCGATATCGAACCGGAACTCGCGGAACTGGCGAAGAACAACCTGATCGCGAATGGCGTGCTGAATGCCGAAGTCGCGACCGGCGACGCCGCGCGCGGCTGGGCCGCCGCTGCTCCGTACGACGTGATCTGCGTGTCGGGCGGACTGCCCGTGCTGCCGCAGGAAATTCTCGAACACCTGAAGATCGGCGGCCGTCTGGCGGCGTTTGTCGGCACCGCGCCGGTCATGAAGGCGCAGATCATCACGCGCATCGACGAAAAGCAGTACCGCGTTGCCGACGTGTTCGAAACCTACGTCGAACCGCTCGTCAACGCCGTGCAGCCGCCGCGCTTCAAGTTCTGATTCGCGTGTTTTTCACGGACGGCCGGCGCGCCGCCGTCCTCTGAACGGAAGTCTCGCTGATGCAAAACCTGACCGCTCCCGCGCTCGCCGAATGGCTCGCCGACACGTCGCGCCCCGCACCCGTGCTGCTCGACGTGCGCGAGCCATGGGAAATCCAGACGGCGTCGATGGCCGGCATCGTGTCGATTCCCATGCGTGAAATTCCCGCGCGCAGCGAAGAACTCGACGACGATGCGCAAATCGTCTGCATCTGCCACCACGGCGCACGCAGCGCGCAGGTGGCGATGTTCCTCGAATCCCGCGGCCATGCGAACGTCTTCAATCTGCAAGGCGGGATCGACGCATGGTCGCGCCAGGTCGACCCGTCGGTTCCCACTTACTGAGCCCACGGGCAATGAAGCGTCAGCACGCGCCGCTCCTGGCGTCTGCTCTGGCGCTTGCTTGCGCGCTTGCCTGCGTGTTGCACGCGCCGCTCGCGCAAGCTGTCGATCTCTCCCAACTCTACGACGAAGCGCTCTCCAACGACGCGCCATTGCAAAGCGCGCGCGCGGCGCTCGCCGCCAATAGCGAGGAACTGCCGCTCGCACGCGCGAAGCTGCTGCCGCAAGTCTCGGCGTCGCTCAATGGCAGCCGTCAGAGCACCGACTTCGGCGGCGGCTTTCCGGCGTCGTATGGCAACACTTACGGCTATGTGGTCTCGCTTACGCAGCCACTGATTCATGTAGACAGCTGGTACGGCTATGCGCAAGGCAAACTTGCGGTCGCGTCTGCGCAGGCCTCGTTCGCGCAGGCGCGCCAGGATCTGATCGTGCGCCTTGGCGAGGCGTACTTCGACGCGCTTGCCGCGCAAGACAGCGTTGCCATCGCGCGGTCGCTGAAGGCGTCGATTGCGCAGCAACTCGAGTCGGCGAAGCGTTCATTCGAAGTGGGCAACACGACGATCACCGACATGAACGAAGCGCAAGCCAAATACGATCAGGCGGTCTCGCAGGAAATCGCCGCGCAGAACGATCTCGCCGTCAAGCTGGCGGCGTTGCAGCAGATCGTCGGGCATCCGGTCGAGCATATCGACGGTCTCGCGGCCGGCGCTCCGCTGCCGCCGCCCGTGCCTGCGGACATCAACCAATGGGTCGATGCGGCGAGCGACGCGAACTACCAGGTCGTACTCAGACAGATCGCGCTCGATAACGCGCAGCGCGAAACGTCGAAGGCGAAAGCCGGCCATCTGCCGACTGTCGATCTGGTCGCGAGCCGCTCGCATAGCAGCCTGGGTGCGGCGGGAGCCGGCAACTTCGGCGGGAATTTCGGCGGCGGCTTCGGCAGCGGCGCGAATACGCCTTCGCCCGGCACGCCTGCGCTGGCAGCTGAACTCGGCAACCTGGGCTCCTCGTACACGAACAGCACAATCGGCGTACAGGTCACGATTCCGCTTTTCGCAGGCGGCGCCACGCAAAGCCGCGTTCGCCAGACGCTCGCACTCGAAGACCAGGCTGCCGCCGATCTCGATACTGCCCGGCGCAACGCGGCGCTCTCCGCGCGCCAGGCGTTTCTCGGCGTGGTCAGCGGGCTCGCGCAAGTGCGTGCGCTACAGACTGCCGAGCGGTCGGCGCGCACGTCGCTCGAATCGAATCTGCTTGGCTATCAGGTCGGCGTGCGTATCAACATCGACGTGCTCAACGCGCAAGACCAGCTCTTCTCCGCGCGGCGCGACCTGGCAAGGGCGCGTTACGACACATTGATCAATAGCCTCAAGCTGAAGGCCGCCACCGCGAACCTCACCGATCAGGACGTGTTGCAGCTGAGCTCGCTGCTATCTCCCGTGGACGATGGCGCATTGACCGCGCTGCCACAAGCGCCCACGGTGCCGCATCCGGGCGCCGCGGCGAAAGGCGCGGCGGGCAAGCTCGGGCGGCGGGGGTTGTCCGGTTCGGCCACGACGCAGTAGCCGCTGCTGCAGTTCAAAGCCGGGCTGATCCGCGGACTGATCCGTTCACCCCGCATATAAATCTATCGCGCTTTCGCGGCGATCTTCCACGCATCTTCCTGCAGAACGGGACCCAACTGTGCGGCCTCACGCTCGCACTTGTCCGCGCGTACGGCCGCTTTGAATCCTCTCCCATCTTTCTGAATGTCATCGGGGCTTAACTTGAGTTACTCAAGATCCGTTCCCATTCGATCTTCTACAACCGACATCAGGAAGCCTATGTTGTTCCAACCACCCGCACGCCGCCCGTTATCGACTTTCGTTGCCTTGTGCACCCTGCTCGCGCTGGGCGCGTGCGGCAGCAGTGACGATCTCCAGAGCAGTGCGGCCGTCGCGCCCGCCCCGCCGGCGGACCCTGGATTTGTGGACAGTGCGTCCATTCCCCCGGTGCCGGCATTCGTCGACAATGCCGCTTCCAATCAAAGAAACGACGCGCACTTCGCGACCCTCGACACCAATGCCGGTGTACGTGTTGTCGCGCGCTTCCTCGACCTGTGGCAGCCGTCGACGATGATTGTCGACGCGGGAGCGTCCGCGCCGGCGGTCGACGGTTTCCCCGCCGTGGTTGCCTCCACATGCTCGGGTCTCATCAACTCAGGCACAGCGTGCGGCACGGTCCTCGATGCGGCCGTGTTGAATCAGAACACGCAGTTCGTCGTCAACGAGACGGTCTCGCGCACCCAGGCGCAAGCGGATGCAGCGTATTTCGACGACCGTCGCAACAAGGGATACAGCGTGACAGACGGTATGGGACCGTTGACCGGCGCATGGCTCGGCCTCACGCAGCAAACCACCACCATCACGTCGATTCCGGCGAACGCGACCACCACGCTGTACAACGACGCAGGCAACAACACGGGCGTTGGCCGTCCGGCCAATGCGGCGTTCGGCACCGTGGTCGACTTTGTCAACGCAATGAGCACGAACGGTTCGACAGAACCGGCGAAGCGCCTCTACAAATACGCGAGGCCGTACCGCTGGAGCAGTTCGGTGGTGGTCGTGCCGACACTCGTGCCGGCCGAAAGCACGACGCCCGCCACCGATGGCGGCTTCATCAGCGGCCATACGGCGGAGGCAATGCGCGACTCGATGGCCATGGCTTACGTGGTCCCGCAGCGCTTCCAGGAAATGATGAGTCGTGCGATGGAACTCGGCGAAAATCGTATCGTCGCAGGCATGCATTCGCCGCTCGACGTGACAGGTGGACGGATGCAGGGCCTGGCGGTAGTGGCTGCCAATCTGTATAACCCGGCCAACGCGTCTTTGAAGGCCGCCGCCTACGCGCAGGCCCAAAGCGCTTTGATGGCGCAAACCAGCACGACGAACAGCACGTTCAACACGTTCGCGCATTCCGGCACGACCGCGACGGATCGTTTCGCGGACTATACGGCCAACCGGTCGGACTACTTGCGCCGGATGACGTTCGGCTTTCCGCAAATCGAAGCGACCGATGCAGCGCCGGTGGTTCCGAAGGGTGCAGAACTGCTGCTGGAAACCCGCTTTCCTTACCTCAGCGCGGATCAACGTCGCGTCGTGCTGAAGACGACAGAACTTCCGTCCGGGTATCCCGTCATGGACGATGCCGAAGGCTGGGGCCGCCTGAACATGTTCGCGGCCGCGGACGGCTACGGCGCGTTCAACGGCAATGTGATCGTCTCGATGGACGCGACCCAAGGCGGCTTCAACGCGCTCGACACCTGGCGCAACCCGATCTCAGGCGCGGGCAAGCTCACCTTGCAGGGAACCGGCACGCTGAAACTGGCCGGGGCCAACACGTACTCGGGTGGCTCGCAGATTGCAGGCGGCACGCTCGAAGCCGACTCCGCGTCCGCGCTCGGAACGGGTGACGTGTATCTAGGTGCGGGGTCGCTGGTCGTCAATGCGCCCGGTGTGGTTTCCGTCGTCGGCAAATTCACGCAGCTTGCGAATACGACGCTTGAGCTCAATCTCGGCGCCAACGGACAAGGCACGCTTAAGGTCGGCGCTCAGACCACGGTTCTTGGCGGAACGCTGCATGTGAAGTTCGTCGACGGCTTTAAACCGAAGGCGGGCGATACGATCACGGTGATCAGCGGCAATGGTTCGAACGTAAAGTTCTCCGCTGTTTCCGTTGATGGCTTCAAAGCCACGCCGGTCTACTCATCAACCGGCGTTCAGCTCCATCTCGATTCGTAACTGAGGCGGCAAAGCTCCCCGCCTTCGCTACATCGGCAGCGAGTCCGCTCTGCGCGGACTCGCTGCCCCGCTCTTAGCCCTGTATGAACGCCAGCAGATCAGCGTTGAGCACATCTGCGTTCAACGTCAACATGCCGTGTGGGAAGCCCGGATACGTCTTCAATGTTCCGTTCTTCAACAGCTTGATCGACTTCAGCGCCGCATCGGCAAACGGCACGATCTGGTCGTCTTCACCGTGCAGCACGAGAGTCGGCACGCTGATCGAGCGAAGGTCTTCGGTCTGGTCCGTTTCCGAGAAGGCCTTGATGCCTTCGTAGTGCGCCTTGGCGCTGCCCATCATGCCCTGACGCCACCAGTTCTGGATCACGCCTTGATGGACCGTCGCGCCCGGACGATTGAAGCCGTAGAACGGTCCCGCCGGAACGTCGACGAAGAACTGCGCGCGGTTGTCGGCAAGCGCTTTGCGAAAGCCGTCGAAGACTTCGAGCGGCAGACCTTCCGGGTTCGCCTCGGTCTTGAGCATCAGCGGCGGCACGGCGCTCACCAGCACCGCCTTCGCGACGCGGCCAGCCGGTTCGCCGTGCTTCGCCACATAGCGAGCCACCTCGCCGCCGCCCGTCGAATGGCCGATATGCACGGCGTTGCGCAGATCGAGCGCTTCTACCACCGCAAACGCGTCGGCGGCGTAGTGGTCCATGTCGTGTCCGTCGGAGACTTGCGACGAGCGGCCGTGGCCGCGCCGGTCGTGAGCGATCACGCGGAAGCCCTTCTGAACGAAGAAGAGCATCTGCGTATCCCAGTCGTCGGAAGACAACGGCCAGCCGTGGTGGAACACGATCGGTTGCGCGTCTTTCGGACCCCAGTCCTTGTAGAAAATTTCGACATTGTCCTTCGTTGTCACGTACGGCATGGTCGTTTCTCCTGTTTCACGTTTTGAGCGATAGCCGACTGGATGATCCGGCGCGAGTGTTACGAAAGCCACCATGGTGGCAACAAACTGTAGAGCAAATCTGGCAACGCGCCGAAAGGAGAATACTGACAGGCGCCGCGTTATGGAAGCGCGACGAAAAGAACTGATCGTTGCGCCATTGCCATCAATCGCCTCTGGGCACGCTTACTCTCGTCGCAATTTATTGCGCCGCTTCGCCCGCCCGATTAAGAAATTTCGCAGAGTTTCCCGAATACCAGACAGGCACCATGCTCGGTCCATTTCGGGAGCCGAGTGATGAGACTCAAGAAGATAGCGATGCTGGCCGCAACCGTGTTGCCGTTGGCGTCGTATGCCGCGCTGGGTGGCCCGCCGGTCACGGGAGCGTCCATGCCGCTCATGCTGCGCGCCGCCACGCCGCAATCCGCTTCGGCGTCCGCTCCGCCGTACGCAAACAGCCAGCCGGCCGGCGGGCCCATTAGCGCGGCGCCCTACTCGATGCGTCAGTCGATCGACGCGAACGGCGTCACGATCCGCGAATACGTGTTGAGCACCAACGTGGTGTTCGCCGTCACCTGGGACGGCCCAGTGCGCCCGAACATGCGCGCGCTGCTCGGCAGCTACTTCGCGAATTACGTTGCATCCGGCCAAGGCGGCGTGCGCGGCTCCGGTCCTTTGATAGAAGGCAGCGACGACTTCCGCATCGAATCCGCGGGCCGCCTTGGGCGCTTCTTCGGCATGGCCTGGGTGCCGCGTCTGATGCCCGCGGGCGTGCGTCCGGGCGATCTCGAATAACAGCCATGCGCTTCCCGGGAAAACACATGAATACATTGAAAAAGACGCTTTCGCTCGCGGCGGCCATCGGCGCTCTGGCGCTTGCCGCTTGCGGCGGCGGGGGCGGCGGCTCTGCCACTCAGGGCGATAATTCGGCCGGCTGGAACGCTACGCCGCAATGGACACCGCACGGGTCCGGCACCTCCAGCGGTTCGGGCAACTCATCGCTACCCGCTACCGGCGACAACACGGTTACGATCCGTGTCGACAATACAATGGGCGGCGTCAACGTGCTCAAGGCCTCGATCAGGGTATGCGTACCGGGCACCCAGAGTGCCCCGCAATGCGTGACCGTCGACAACATGCTGGTCGACACCGGCTCCACCGGCGTGCGGATCGCGGCGCGCGCCATCCCCACGCTGGCCCCGTTGCTGCTCACGCAAGTCGGCGCAGTCGACGACACGAGCGGCTCCGCCCCCATCGTCGAATGCATGCCATTCGCCTCCGGCTATACGTGGGGCTCGGTCAAACGCGCCGACATTACGATCGGCAGCAAGACGGCAAGCAACCTTCCAATCCAGGTGTACGCGGACAACGCATTCGCCGCCCCCGACGACTGCACGAACTACGGTGCCGACCTGGGCGGCGGCGCCTTCGCCGGGATTAACGGTATTCTCGGCGTCGACAGTTTCGCTACAGACTCAGCCGACGCGGTCACTACCGCGATTCCGGGAAATTACTACTACTGCCCGTCACAGAACTCGTGCGTTAGCACACGCATGCTAGCCGGCAAGGAAGTGAAGAACCCCGTGGCCGCATTCGCCTCGGACAACAACGGCACGATCATTCGTCTGCCCGCCGTGCCGGCCGGCGGGCAGACGAGCGTGACGGGGCAACTGGTGTTCGGCATCGGTACGCAGCAGAACAACGCGTTGCCGTCGAGCGCGACCGTGCTCGCCGTCGACAAATACGGCGCATTTACCACGCAGTATCGGGGCAAAGTTTTTACCCGCAGCGTGATCGACAGCGGCACCAATGCATATGCCTTCCCCGACGACACCATCGCGACGGGTGCGGACGGCTGGTACACGCCTGCCACGCCGCTGAATATGAGCGCAACGATAGAGGCGACCAACGGCACAGGCAAGCCGCTCGATATGCCGTTCTCCATTGCCGACACGAGCAACCTGCGGTTATCCGGGTACTACGCTCTCAGCAACGCCGGCGTGAACTTCGCGTATAGCGGAAAAAACAGCATGTTCCTGTGGGGGCTGCCGTTTTTCTATGGCCGGGACGTCTACACAGTAATGGGGAACGCGAAGGTCGGTAACCAGACCGGACCGTTCGTCGCGTTCTAGCGTACCGACGCAAAAAAAAGCGCAATGCATGAGGCCGGCGCGGCACGCGCTGGCCTCATGCAAACGCCTGATGCATCCCTTGGCAAATTCGTAAAGTCAGCGCACAAAGCCCAAGGCCCGAAGCTTCAATCCGTCTCTCTCAACACCTCGGCCACCGTCGTAAAAATCTCGTCGATCTGAGCCTCTTCAATAATGAGCGGCGGCGAGAACGCGAGAATGTCGCCGGTATAGCGTGTCAATACGCCCTTCTGGAAACATCGCACGAAGACGTCGTAAGCGCGTGTGCCGGGCGCGCCGTCGCGCGGCGCAAGCTCGACGCCGCCCACCAGCCCGAGATTGCGAACGTCGATCACATGCCGTTCACCGCGCAGCTTGTGAATCGCGCGCTCGAAAAGCGGCGCCATCCGCGCTGCTCGATCGAACAACTGCTCGCGCTCGTAGAGATCGATCGTCGCGCATGCCGCCGCAGCCGCAATCGGATGTCCCGAGTACGTATAGCCATGAAACAGCTCGATGCCGCCTGGCGCGCCGTTCACGATCGAGTCGTGAATCTGGCCGCTTGCGGCCACCGCGCCCATCGGAGCGGCCGCGTTGTTGGTGCCCTTCGCCATCGTCAGCAGGTCGGGCGTGACGCCGAAGTACTGCGCGGCGAACGGTGCGCCGAGGCGGCCCCAACCGGTGATGACTTCGTCGAAGATCAGCAGAATGCCGTGCTTGTCGCAAATCTCGCGCAGCCGTTGGAGATAACCTTGCGGCGGAATCAGCACGCCTGTCGATCCGGCCACCGGCTCAACGATCACCGCGGCAACCGTCGACGCATCGTGCAGCGCGACGATCCGCTCGAGTTCGTCGGCGAGATGCGCGCCCCACGCCGGTTGGCCTTTCGAATACGCGGCCTCTTTGATGTTCAGCGTATGCGGCAAATGATCGATCGACGGCAGCAGCGCGCCTGAAAACGCCTTGCGGTTGGGCGCAATGCCGCCCACCGAAATACCGCCGAAGCCGACGCCGTGATAGCCGCGTTCGCGTCCGATGAAGCGGGTGCGTTGTCCCTCGCCGCGCGAGCGGTAATAGGCAAGCGCGATCTTCAGCGCGGTATCGACTGCTTCCGAGCCTGAGTTCACGAAGAAGATGTGCTTCAGATCACCCGGCGTGTGTCGCGCGATTTTCGTCGCGGCTTCGAATGCTTTCGGGTGGCCCATCTGGAACGTGGGCGCGAAATCCATCTCAGCAGCCTGAGCCTGCACGGCGGCCACGATTTCATCGCGGCAGTGCCCTGCGTTCACGCACCACAGGCCCGCGGTGCCGTCGAGAATGCGCCGCCCATCATGCGATGTGTAGTACATGCCCTTCGCGCTCGCGAGCAGACGCGGCGCGCTCTTGAACTGGCGATTGGCGGTGAAGGGCATCCAGAACGCGGACATATCGGGCGGATTGGCGCCGGCGGATTCAGTCATCTCATATCTCCATGCAGAGCGGTCGACGGGAGTTAGCGCTTCAGCGCTTACTCCTGTCCCATGCAAAGGCCAGTAAGCGGTCTTTCAGTGTAGGCACAACACAGCGCATGCACAAAGCAGCGGCGCATGTGCACCGCCAAAGCCCGCTGGCCGATCGTCACGCTTCGTCGCGGCGCGGCGCGCACCTGAACGAGGCGCATCGAAGCCATGTGCACCAGATTCGTACGCCAAGCCGCATAAGCCCGCTCGCGAGGAGGCGCGCCGCAGCGCGCGAAGCCGCGGAGCGCCCCGCATCTCTCACATGGCATGTGCCTTGCAGTACACGAGCGGCAAGTCATGCGGGGCAAGCCCCGTGGCTGAAATCGACGCCCATAAACATTCATCATCAATGGCAAGGGGATATACATGAAACGTCGCAGTCTGTTGAAGTTCGGCTCCATGTCCGGCGCGCTCGCGCTTGCAGGTCGCGCGCCCTTCGCTCGCGCACAGTCCGCGACCGGCCCGATCAAGGTGGGCATCCTGCATTCCCTGTCCGGCACGATGGCGATCTCCGAGACATCGCTGAAAGATACCGCGCTGATGACGATCGCTGACATCAACAAGAACGGCGGCGTAATGGGCCGTCAGCTTCAGCCGGTCGTCGTCGACCCCGCTTCGAACTGGCCGCTCTTCGCCGAAAAAGCGCGTCAGTTGATCACGCAGGAAAAGTGCGCGGTGGTGTTCGGCTGCTGGACGTCGGTGTCGCGCAAGTCGGTGCTGCCGGTGTTCGAGGAGCTCAACGGCCTGCTCTTCTACCCGGTCCAGTACGAAGGCGAAGAAATGTCGCGCAACGTGTTTTACACGGGCGCCGCACCGAACCAGCAGGCGATCCCTGCAACCGAATATCTGATGAGCGCAGAAGGCGGCGGCGCGAAGCGCTTCTTCCTGCTCGGCACCGACTATGTGTATCCGCGCACGACCAACAAGATCCTGCGCGCTTTCCTGAAGTCGAAGGGCGTGCAGGAGGCCGACATCCAGGAGGTCTATACGCCGTTCGGCCACAGCGATTACCAGACCATCGTCGCGAACATCAAGACGTTCTCGCAAGGCGGCAAGACGGCCGTGATCTCGACGGTGAACGGCGACTCCAACGTACCGTTCTATAAGGAACTCGGCAACCAGGGGCTGAAGGCTTCCGATGTGCCGGTCGTCGCGTTCTCGGTCGGCGAGGAAGAACTCCGCGGCATCGACACGAAGCCGCTGGTGGGCAACCTCGCGGCATGGAACTACTTCATGTCCCTGCGTAACCCGGCCAACGAGAAGTTCAAGAAACAATGGGCCGCGTGGGTCAAGGAAAACAATCTGCCTGGCGGCACCAAGCGCGTGACGAACGACCCGATGGAAGCGACTTTCGTCGGCATCCACATGTGGAAGCAGGCCGTCGAGAAGGCGAAGAGCACCGAAGTCGACAAGGTGCGCGTGGCGATGATCGGCCAGCAGTTCGCAGCGCCGTCGGGCTTCACGCTCGAAATGGACGGCAACCACCATCTGCACAAGCCGGTGATGATCGGCGAAGTGCGCGCGGACGGTCAGTTCAACGTGGTGTGGCGCACCAAGACGGCGGTTCGCGCGCAGCCGTGGAGCCCGTTCATCGCAGGCAATGCAGGCAAGCCGGATGTGGTCAGCTCGATCCCGGCGTTTCTGAAGCGCTCGCGGGTCGCTTAACGGCACCGCTCATGACGGCGGCTCGAGTGGCCGCCGTCATGTGTCGAGGCGAACTCGCGGCGACCGTCACGGCGTTCCGGCACGCGCGATGAGTTCGCCGCGAATCCGGCATGCGCAGCAAATCGCAATCGAAACTTGCGCGCCTGGCGAGCGATCACGGCCGTAATGCTTGCGACCCGTTCCGCTCGACACTGCGCCATGCGATTCGGCAGCTGAACAAAGCCGTGCAGCGTGCGGCACAACACCGGCCCGCATTCAACCGGCGCGATGCGAGCTTTGTAAAGCGCGTCGCCGGTCATTCTTCAAAGGCCATCATGGCGTTTTCATTCCTCACTCTTGCACAGCGGTTCGCGCGACGCAGCGTCAGCAGCACCGCTTTTGTGTTGCTCACGTTGGTTGCGTTCGGCGCGCTGACGCCGCATGCTGCGTTCGCGTTGACCGCGGCCGATGTCGCACCGCTTGCCGCCGACGACTTCGACGCGAAGTCCGCGGCCATCGACAAACTCATCGCCAATCACGACAAAGAGTCGGTCGCGGTGCTGAAGGCGTTGTCCGAAGACGGCGTGCTCGCCACCGACTCAGGCGCCGTCCTGCTGCAGGACGGCGACGCGACGCGCGATGCCGTCACCGGCAAGACCGTCGCCGTAAGCGACGCACAACCCGTCACATTGAATAATCTGCTGCGCTCGAAAGTGGCGGGCGCGGTGTCGGGCTTACAGCTCGACTCGCCCGATAAGGCAACGCGCGAGCAAGCCATCAACGCGCTGCTGAAGAACCCCGACCCGTCGATCAAGCCGCTCGTCGACACGGCCCGCGCAAAAGAAACCGACCCGGCACTGAAGAAGCGCCTCGACACGCTGTGGGCAATGACCGCGCTGCATGACGCCGACGCGGCCAAACGTCTCGAAGCGGTGACGCTCGTCGCCGCGCGGCACGATCTCGACATGAACGAACTGCTGCGACCGCTCGTCGCGAAAAAGCCCGACGGCACATTCGCGGAAGCCGACGCTCGCGTGCGGGCCGCGGCGCAAAGCGGTATCGACGAACTCGATGCAATCCAGCGCCGCGGCGAAATCGCCGGCACGCTGTTCGCGGGTCTGTCACTCGGCAGCGTGCTGCTGCTCGCGGCACTTGGGCTTGCCATCACGTATGGCCTGATCGGCGTCATCAACATGGCGCACGGCGAATTTCTCATGATCGGCGCCTACGCCACGTATGTCGTGCAGAACCTCTTTCAGCGCTTCGCGCCGGGCGGGTTCGACTGGTATCCGCTCGTCGCGGTGCCCGCGTCGTTCGTTGCGGCGGCACTGGTCGGCATCGTGATCGAGCGGCTCGTGCTCAAGCATCTGTATGGCCGTCCGCTCGAAACGCTGCTGACCACCTTCGGCATCAGCCTGATCCTCATTCAGGCGACGCGCATGCTGTTCGGCGCGCAGAACGTGCAGGTCGTCAATCCTTCGTGGATGAGCGGCGGCGTGACCGTCATGGCGAACCTGATCCTGCCGTACAACCGGCTCGCGATTCTCGCGTTTTCGCTGATCGTCGTCGGCATTGCATGGGCCGTGTTGACGAAGACCCGCCTCGGACTCTTCGTGCGCGCCGTCACGCAAAACCGTCGCATGGCTGCCTGCGTCGGCGTGAAGACCGCGCGGGTCGACTCGTATGCGTTCGCGTTCGGCGCGGGCATTGCGGGACTCGGCGGCTGCGCGTTATCGCAGATCGGCAATGTCGGGCCCGACCTCGGGCAAAGCTACATCATCGATTCGTTCATGGCGGTCGTGCTCGGTGGCGTGGGTCAACTGGCGGGCACGGTGATCGGCGGCTTCGGGCTCGGGCTCGTGAGCAAGGCAATCGAGCCGTTCTGGGGCGCCGTGCTCGCGAAGATCGCAGTGCTCGTGCTGATCGTGCTGTTCATCCAGAAGCGTCCGCAGGGCATGTTCGCCCTCAAGGGCCGTAGCGCGGAGGCATGAGATGACATCTGCAACTTCTTCTTCGGCCGCGCCGGCTCATGTGGGCGCAACGGATGGCAACCCGGCCGGCCGCGTCGCGCAGTCGGGCTTTGCCCTCGGCTTGCCGCCGCGTCCCGCGCTGCTGTCGCGCCGCGCATGGCTTGCGCTGATCGCGCTGATCGTCGTGTTCGGCCTCGGCGTGCCGTTCGCTACGTTGGTGGTGCCGGAGGCGAGTCCGCTGCATCTGTCCGCTTACGCGACGACCATCACCGGCAAGTTCATGTGCTACGCGATCGCGGCGCTGGCACTCGATCTGGTGTGGGGTTACTGCGGCATTCTAAGTCTCGGACACGCGCTCTTCTTCGCACTCGGCGGCTACGCGATCGGCATGTACCTGATGCGCGCAATCGGCCACGACGGCAAGTACGGCAGCGATCTGCCCGACTTCATGGTGTTCCTCGACTGGCATCAACTGCCGTGGTATTGGCAAGGCACGCAGCATCTGGGCTATGCGCTGCTGCTCGTGGTGCTGGTGCCGGCAGTGGTGGCATGGGTATTCGGCTTCTTCACGTTCCGCTCGCGGGTGAAAGGCGTCTATCTGTCCATCATTACGCAGGCGATGACGTTCGCTGCCATGCTGCTCTTCTACCGCAATGAGACGGGCTTTGGCGGCAACAACGGCTTCACCGATTTCAAGCGCATCGGCGGCTTTCCAATCACGCATGCCGGTACGCGCACCGCCCTGCTGCTGATCACGTTTGCGGTGCTGATCGTCGCGTTCCTCGGCGCGCGGGCCATCGTCACCTCGAAGCTTGGCCGCGTCGTGACCGCCGTGCGCGACGGCGAAACGCGCCTGATGTTCCTGGGCTACAGTCCGCTCGCGTACAAACTCTTCGTGTGGACCGTGTCCGCCGTGTTGTGCGGCATCGCCGGCGCGTTGTACGTGCCACAGGTCGGCATCATCAATCCGGGTGAGATGTCGCCTGGCAATTCGATCGAAATGGCCATCTGGGTGGCCGTGGGCGGACGCGGCACGTTGATTGGGCCGATTGTCGGCGCCTTCGCGGTGAACGGCGCGAAGAGCTTCTTCACGGCGAATTTCCCTGAATACTGGCTGTTCTTTCTCGGTCTGATTTTCGTGCTGGTCCCGCTATTTCTGCCGAATGGCATCATGGGACTGGTCGAACTCGTGACGCGCAAGAGGAACCGCTCATGAACGAAAACCCGATGGTTCCCGATCTGGCTTTGCCCGAACATCCTTCTGAACACGCGTTGAGCGGCGTCGCGAGCATGGGCCACGTCGTCGTTCCCGGCGAAATCGACGTTTCCCACGGCACGATCCTGTATCTCGAAGACGTGACCGTGAGCTTCGACGGCTTTCGTGCGTTGAATGCGCTGACACTTTCTATCGACGCGGGCGAATTGCGCTGCATCATCGGACCGAACGGCGCCGGCAAGACGACGATGATGGACGTGATCACCGGCAAGACCTCGCCTGATTCCGGCAAGGTATTTCTCGGCCAGTCGATCGACCTCACGCGGATGAACGAGCCGTCCATCGCGCGTGCCGGCATTGGCCGCAAGTTCCAGAAGCCGACGGTTTTCGAGCAGCATCCCGTGTGGGAAAACCTCGAACTCGCAATGAAGACCGACAAGGGGTGGCTTGCGTCGTTGCGCGCGCGGCTCGATCGCGAAGCGCAAGCACGCATCGAAGAAACGCTCGTGCTGATCGGTTTGGAATCCGAGGCGCGGCGCCTTGCCGGCGAACTCTCGCACGGACAGAAGCAGCGGCTCGAAATCGGCATGTTGCTGATGCAGCAACCGGCGCTGCTGCTACTCGACGAACCTGCCGCGGGCATGACCGACGACGAGACGATGCAGCTGGCAGACCTGCTCAACCATCTGCGCGGCACGTGTTCGATGATGGTCGTCGAACACGACATGGAGTTCGTGAAAGCTCTATCGGGCGATACCGGCAAGGTCACGGTGATGGCCGAAGGGCGCGTGCTCGCGCACGGCACGCTCGACGAAGTGAAACGCGACGAGACGGTGATCGAGTCGTATCTTGGCCGCTGAGCGGACAGGCCAGTCAAAGGGTCGAACGGACATGCTAGAAGTAGAAAACCTGAACCAGTACTACGGCGGCAGCCACATTCTTCGCGATGTGAAGCTCACCGTGCCCGATGGCAAACTCACCGTGCTGCTCGGCCGCAATGGCGTGGGCAAGACGACATTGCTGCGTTGCCTGATGGGCGTCGTGCAGACGAAGAGCGGTTCCATCGCCTGGCGCGGCACGCCGATCACGAAGCTGCCCACCTATTCTCGCGTCGAGAAAGGGCTTGCCTACGTGCCGCAAGGACGCGATATTTTTCCGCGGCTCACCGTCGAAGAAAATCTGCTGGTGGGCGCCGCCAGCAAGAAGGCACCGAAGAAGATCCCCGATCGCATCTATGAGTTGTTTCCCGTGCTCAAGGACATGCGCAGCCGTCGCGGCGGCGATCTGTCAGGCGGTCAGCAACAGCAGCTCGCGATCGGCCGGGCATTGATGAGCGATCCGCAACTGCTGATTCTCGACGAACCCACGGAAGGCATTCAGCCGTCGATCATTCAGGACATTGGGCGCACGCTGCGTCAACTGGTCGAAGAGATGGGCATGACCGTGTTGCTCGTCGAGCAGTATTACGACTTCGCGAAGGACATTGCCGACCGCTATTGGGTGATGAGCCGCGGCGAGATCGTTGCGGGCGGCGAAGGCGCGAACATGGATGCGGATGGCGTGCGTGCGCTGATCGCGGTGTGACGCTCTCGCGTCGGTGAGCGTGCTATGCTCGGCGCGTCTAGGGCCGGGTCTCCGCGCCCTTGCCCTTGCGGCTTCCCTTCTTGTACCAATACGTCGATCGCACGCTCATTCGCATGTCGCTTCACGAAAACCACGCCACGCTCGCTACTGTGCAACCCCAGGCGCAAGCCGAGACGCATGCGCATTGGCGCGCGCGACTCGAACTTGGGTTCGTCAGGCATGGCGAGCGCAGCGTCCTGCAGCATCGGCTGCACGATGGCCCGCTGCGCGTCCAACGGCCGTTGTATCCGGAAGGTCAGGCTGTTTGTCACGCGGTGATCGTGCATCCGCCGGGCGGAGTCGCGGGCGGCGATCAACTCGATATAGAAGTGAATGTGGGTGCTCACGCGCATGCTGTGATCACGACGCCTGGCGCGACCAAGTGGTACAAATCCAATGGACGTTCCGCGCGGCAGCATATCGCTGTACGCGTCGGTGAAGGTGCGAAGCTCGACTGGCTGCCGCAGAACAATATCGTTTTCGACCACGCAAAAGCGGAGCTCGACTTCTCGCTGACACTCGACGAAGGCGCAACGGCGATCGGCTGGGATGCGACGCAGCTCGGTCGGCAAGCGGCCGGCGAGCGGTGGTCACACGGAAGCCTGCGGGCGGTGTCGCGTGTCGCGCGGGCTCACGGCGAGTTGTTGTGGCTGGAGCGGGCGAGTCTTGTTGCCGGTGACCCGTTGCGCGACGCGGCTCAGGGGCTTGGCGGCTTTCCTGCGTATGGCACGCTATGGGCAATTGGTCCGACTTGTGACGACGCGCTGGCCGAAGCGCTGACCGCGCAGCTCCCCTTCGACGACTCCTTGCGCGCAGCGGCTTCCTGCGTGACCAGTGGCGTATTGCTCGTGCGCGCCGTGTCGCGATCGATGGAGACATTGCAGCGTGCGTTGACGCAATGCTGGTTGCAGTTGAGGCCTGTTGTCCACGGGGTCGAGGCGGTGCCTTTGAGAATCTGGACGACGTAGGCTACCTGCGCAAAATCATCACGCCTTCGTCGCATGCGGCAGCGCCGCAGCTTCTTCGCCAATCACACCCGCAATCACACCCGCAATCACACCGCTTTCACCGCGTAAGACAAGTCCGCACCAACTCGACGCAATCGCGAGCCCCTATTTGGTGCGTCACCTGGCAAATCTCCCCACCCGTCCCCGCCGCACCACGATGGCACACACCTTGCATTGCTTGCGGCCGATGCTGCCGCTTCCTCGCCGCCAGCCGCCTGCCTGCCACCACCACAGCTACTACAAATGAACCGACCAACGCTTCGTTTCACCCGCCGCACGCTCCTCGCCGCCCTGCTCGTTTCGCCCGTCCTCGCGATCACCGCGCCTGCGGCGCACGCCGATACGCTCGACAACATCGCCAAGGCAGGCGTGCTCAAGGTCGCCGTGCCGGAAGACTATCCGCCGTTCGGTTCCGTCGGCCCCGACATGAAGCCGCAAGGCTATGACATCGACACCGCCGCGCTGCTCGCGAAGTCGATGAACGTGAAGCTCGAACTGGTGCCCGTGAACAGCGCCAACCGCATTCCCTATTTGCAAACGAACAAGGTCGATCTGGTGATCTCGTCGCTCGGCAAGACGCCCGACCGCGAGAAAGTGATCGACTTCTCCAACGCCTACGCGCCGTACTATCAAGGCGTGTTCGGCCCGGCCGACGTCAAGGTCAGCGGCCCCGCCGATCTGACCGGCAAGACGGTCGGCGCGACGCGCGGCGCGCTCGAGGAACTCGGTCTCACGCAAATGGCGCCGAACGCCACGATCAAACGCTTCGAGGACAACAACGCGACCATTGCCGCGTTCCTCTCGGGCCAGGTTCAGTTGATCGCCGCGGGGAACATCGTCGCCGCCGCAATTCTCGCGAAGAATCCGCCGCGCCGTCCTGAGCCGAAGTTCGTCATCAAGAATTCGCCGTGTTTCGTCGGCATGAACAGGAACGAACCGCGTCTGCAGCAGAAGGTGAACGCCGCCATCGCGCAAGCCAAGCAGGACGGCACGCTCAATACGATGTCGAAGAAGTGGTTCGGCGCAGCGCTGCCCGCGGATCTGTAAGCGCGTCGTTAGCCGGGCTTGATAGCGTCGCTGTTTTGTCCGGCATTGCATGGGTCGCATCGGCGACCCGCAACGCATATCATTGTCGCAGCCCGATTCCTTCGGATCGGGCGCAACCCACCGCACTCATTCGATGAAGCTGACACCTCGCGAGAAGGACAAGCTGCTGATCTTCACCGCCGCGCTGCTTGCCGAACGGCGCCGCGCACGCGGCCTCAAACTGAATTATCCAGAAGCGGTCGCGTTCATCACCGCCGCGCTGATGGAAGCGGCGCGCGACGGCAAGACCGTCGCCGAGGTCATGCACTACGGCACGACGCTGCTCACTCGCGACGACGTCATGGAAGGCGTGCCCGAGATGATCCCCGACATCCAGGTCGAAGCCACGTTTCCCGACGGCACGAAGCTCGTCACGGTTCATCATCCGATTCCCTGATCCGCTGAGTCCCGCTAAACCTATTAAGGCACGCCCATGATTCCCGGCGAACTCATCACCGACGACGGCGAACACGAACTCAACGCGGGCCGCGCCACCGTCACGGTGCTCGTGTCGAATACCGGCGACCGGCCGGTGCAGATCGGCTCGCATTACCACTTCTATGAAGTGAACGACGCACTCGCTTTCGACCGCGAAGCCGCACGCGGCTTCCGGCTCAACATCGCCGCGGGCACCGCCGTGCGTTTCGAGCCCGGCCAGGAGCGCACCGTCGAACTCGTCGAACTGGCGGGTGAGCGCATCGTCTATGGCTTCAACGGCAAGGTGATGGGGAAGCTGTGACTCGCCGCGCGCGCTCATCCGCTTGCACCGCCCTGCTCAATTCCGGACTGACATCATGACCTTACGCATTGGCCGCCGCGCATACGCGGAAATGTTCGGCCCCACCACCGGCGACCGCGTGCGTCTCGCCGACACCGAGTTGCTGATCGAAGTGGAGCGCGACTTCACCACCTACGGCGAAGAAGTGAAGTTCGGCGGCGGCAAGGTGATCCGCGACGGCATGGGCCAGTCGCAGCGCGTGCATGCTGACGTCGTCGATACCGTTGTGACCAACGCGGTGATTCTCGACCATTGGGGCATCGTGAAGGCCGACATCGGCATCAAGAACGGCCGCATCGCAGCTATCGGCAAGGCGGGCAATCCCGACATTCAGCCGAACGTGACGATCGCGATCGGCGCATCCACGGAAGTAATAGCCGGCGAAGGGCTGATCGTGACGGCGGGCGGCATCGACACGCATATTCACTTCATCAGTCCGCAGCAGATCGAAGAAGCGCTCGCCAGCGGCGTGACGACGATGCTCGGCGGCGGCACGGGTCCGGCAACGGGCACCAATGCGACCACCTGCACGCCAGGTCCGTGGCATCTCGAACGCATGCTGCAGGCAGCGGACGGCTATCCGATGAACCTCGGCTTCCTCGGCAAAGGCAACGTGAGCCAGCCGGAGCCCGCGCTCGAACAGATCGCGGCGGGCGCAATCGGCCTGAAGCTGCACGAAGACTGGGGCACGACGCCGGCCGCAATCGACAACTGCCTGTCCGTCGCCGACGACACCGACACGCAGGTCGCCATTCACACGGACACGCTGAACGAAGCGGGTTTCGTCGAAGCAACCGTGGCGGCGTTCAAAGGCCGCACGATCCATACGTATCACACGGAAGGCGCAGGCGGCGGCCACGCGCCCGACATCATCAAGGTATGCGGCGAAGCGAACGTGCTGCCTTCGTCGACGAATCCGACGCGGCCCTACACCGTCAACACGCTCGAAGAACATCTCGACATGCTGATGGTTTGCCATCACCTGGACCCGTCGATTGCAGAAGACATTGCGTTCGCCGAATCGCGCATTCGCCGCGAGACCATCGCCGCGGAAGACATCCTGCACGATCTCGGCGCGCTTTCCATGCTGTCGTCGGATTCGCAGGCGATGGGCCGCGTGGGCGAAGTGATCATCCGCACGTGGCAGACCGCGCACAAGATGAAAGTGCAACGCGGCGCGCTGCCCGAGGACACCGCACGGCACGACAATTTCCGCGCGAAGCGCTATGTCGCCAAGTACACGATCAACCCGGCAATCACGCATGGCATTGCGCATGAAGTCGGTTCTATCGAGCCCGGCAAGTGGGCCGATCTGGTGTTTTGGGAGCCCGCGTTTTTCGGCATCAAACCGTCGTTGATCCTCAAAGGCGGCATGATCGCAATGGCACAAATGGGCGATCCGAACGCGTCGATTCCTACGCCGCAGCCGGTGCATTATCGCGAGATGTTCGCTACGCGCGGCGGTGCACTCGGGCGCACGTCGCTGACTTTCGTTTCGCAACTCGCCGCCGATGCGGGCGTCGCGGAGCGCTATGGCCTGAACAAGCGTATCGTGGCTGTGAAGAACTGCCGCAACATCACGAAGGCAGACATGATTCACAACGCGTGGCGCCCGTCGATCAGCGTCGATCCGGAAACCTATCAGGTGATCGCCGACGGTCAACTGCTGACCTGCGAACCGGCGACTGTCCTGCCGATGGCGCAACGCTATTTTCTGTTCTGACCATGCGCACACTCGACAAACTGGTTGCACCGCATCTCAAACTCGCGCCGGTGCTGGTGAAGCGCGCGCCGACGCTAACGCTCGCTTTCGACGAGCGCCGCAAGAGCCGCCTGGCGGCCACGCTCGACACCGGCGAAGAAGTGGCGGTGCTGCTGCCGCGCGGCACGGTGCTGCGCGATGGCGATGTGCTTGTCGCAGACGATGGCGGTCTCGTGCGAATAGTCGCCGCGCCGGAAGCCGTGCTGGTGGTCCGTGCGAAAGACGCGTTGACGCTCACGCGTGCGGCGTACCACCTCGGCAATCGTCATACGCCGGTGGAAGTCGGCGCGGATTATCTGAAGCTCGAATACGATCCGGTGCTGGCCGATATGCTGAAGCGTATCGGCGCGACGGTCGATCAGGTTTCGATGCCGTTCCAGCCGGAGTCCGGCGCGTACGGCGGCGGCCATAAGCACGGCCACGACGAGACGTTCGCCGAAGACTACGCATTGGCGCAGCAGGTGTTCGGCGAGCATCATGGACATGAGCATTCTCATGATCACGAGCACGGGCATGGCCACGCGCACGATCACGGGCACGAAGGCCACGTCCACGACGAATCTTGCGGCCACGCGCATCACCATCACCATGCGCATCGCTGAACTCACGGCGCTACTGCACCTCGCGTCGCCGGCGCTGCCTATCGGCGCCTTCAGCTACTCGCAGGGTCTGGAAGCGGCGATCGAAGCGCAGCTGATCACCGATGCCGATTCGGCTCGCGCCTGGATCGCGAGCGGCCTCACCGATGTGCTCGCGCATGGCGAACTGCCGTTTCTCGCGCACCAGATGGAGCGCTGGCGCACACACGACGCGGCCGGCATCGCGCAAGCGAATGGCGAGTTCCTCGCGAGCCGCGAGTCGGCCGAGTTGCGGCGTGAGACCGAACAGATGGGCTGGTCGCTGCGGCAATTGTGCACGTCGCTCGAATGGGGCGATGCGGCGCGCCGCGCGACGCTCGCCTCGATCACGCCGCTCGCGCAACCCACCGCGTTCGCTTTTGCAGCCTATGCACACGATGCCGCCGTCGACGCCGCGCTTGCCGCATACGCGTTCAGCTGGGTCGAGAACCAGGCCGCCGCCGCATTGAAAGCCGTGCCGTTGGGGCAACTGGCGGGGCAACGCATCATCGTCGCGTTGCGCGAGCCGATCAATGCGGCAGTCGAGCGCGCTTTTGCCACGTCGCCGGAAAACATCAATACCTTCGCGCCGCAACTCGGCATTCTGTCGGCGCGTCACGAGTCGCAGTATTCGCGGCTTTTCCGCTCATAAAACGATCCATCATGAACGCACCTCATCATCCCGCTCACTCGTCCGTCCGCACGAAGAAACTGCCGCCCCTGCGCGTGGGCGTCGGCGGCCCGGTCGGCTCGGGCAAGACCACGTTGCTCGAAATGCTCTGCAAGGCGATGCGAGAACAGTACGACCTGGTCGCGATCACCAACGACATTTATACGAAAGAAGATCAGCGCCTGTTGACAGTGGCGGGCGCGTTGCCGGCCGAGCGGATCATGGGTGTGGAGACGGGCGGTTGTCCGCATACCGCGATTCGCGAGGACGCGTCGATCAACCTCGAAGCTGTCGATCGCATGCTCACGCGTTTTCCGGATGCGGACATTGTCTTTATCGAATCGGGCGGCGATAACCTCGCGGCGACCTTCAGCCCGGAACTGTCGGACCTGACGATTTACGTAATCGACGTGGCAGGCGGCGAGAAGATTCCACGCAAGGGCGGCCCGGGCATTACGAAGTCGGATCTGCTCGTGATCAACAAGACGGACCTCGCGCCGATGGTCGGTGCGAATCTCGACGTCATGGCTTCCGACGCGAAGAAAATGCGTGGCGAGCGGCCTTTCGTGATGAGTAATCTGAAGGCGCTCGACGGGTTGGACGACGTGGTGCGGTTTATCGAGCGAAAGGGGCTGTTGAAAGTTTGAAGGCAAGCGCTGAGTCTCCTCAGCGCTTGCTTGTCCTCACTCCGGCAACAACGCCATCAACACATCCACGGTACGCGCGGTCGCCCCGCGATGACGCGCGGCAAACGCCGAGGCCGCGCCGCCCATCATGAGCCGTCGCGCCTTGTCGTTGAAGAGTTCGCGCAGCGCCCGCGCCAGATCGGCCGGATCCTGCACCTGCACCGCCGCGCCGGCGGCGACTGCATCGGCCGTGGCCTGCGTGAAGTTGAACACATGCGGCCCGATCAGCACGGGCACGCCCACTGCGCAGGCTTCGATCAGATTCTGACCGCCGAGCGGCAACAGACTGCCGCCGATAAACGCGAGGTCCGAGGCCGCGTAATAAGCGCCCAGTTCGCCCATGGAATCACCGAGCAGCACGTTCACGTCCGCCGGCAAAGCGGGCACACCGCCGCTCGCAGCCGCTGACGCAACCTTCGCATCGGGCGCCCATGTCGAACGTCGCGCGAGTCGCAGCCCGGCTTTCTCGACGAGCGCGGCAACTTCGTTAAAACGCTGTGGATGGCGCGGCACGAGAATCAACAGCGCATTCTCAACACCAAGGGCCGCGAACGCCTGCAACACGAGTTCCTCTTCGCCTTCGCGTGTACTTGCCGCCACCCACACGGGTCGCGCGCCGATTGCCGCGCGCCACGCATGACCGCGCGCCGCCAGTTCCGGCGGCGTGCTCATGTCGAATTTAAGATTGCCGAGTACCGCGACGTTGCGCGCGCCGAGCGCCGTCAACCGTTCCGCGTCCGATGGACTCTGCGCCAGCACACGCGCAAAGCCGCCGAACACGTCTTTCGTCGCGCCGCCGAATCTGGCCGCCCGCTTATATGAGCGCGCCGACATCCGCGCGTTGGTCAACACCAGTGGTACGTCCGCGCGCCGGCATTCGTCGATCAGCGTGGGCCACACTTCAGTTTCCATTACCAGACCGAGCGACGGCCGCCAAGCGCGCAGAAAGCGCCGTACCGCGTGCGGCATGTCGTACGGCAGATAGCTGCGCATCACGCGGTCGCCGAAGATCTGCTCGCCGGTCGCGCGACCGCTGGGCGTCATATGGGTCAACAGAATGCGTGCGTCCGGACGCGCTTTGATGAGCGCGTCGATTAGCGGTTGCGCGGCACGCGTCTCACCGACCGACACCGCGTGCACCCAGATCAACGGCGCGTCGTCTTCGGGCAAACGTCCGCGAACATAGCCGAAACGCTCTGCGATATGTTGCCGATAGCCACGCTCCTTGCGCGAACGGATCAGCAGACGCAGCACCGCAACCGGCGCGATGATCCACCAGAGCGCGTTATAGATTGCCCTTAGCATCGGCGCTCCGCATGATGCAACCGCACAGCGTGCAGCTTGCGAATACCGTGCCGATGCAACGGAGCAGGCGCAGCCGCATGGTCAGCCATCGGCGCGCGACGGTGCACAAAATCTGGCGAGCCCGAACGAACCGCGGCGCTCAAACCAGCGCCCTGCCCTTCAGGCGTTCAAGTATGCCGAGCGGCGCACATTCGGGTTGCACCATTGCCTTGACCGGCAGGAAGAACGTCTGCTCGAGCATGAACTGACCGGACATCACCGCATGCGAAGTCTGATCGGAGAAGCACACCCACACGCTACCCGGCGGAAACGGCATGGTCTCCTGCGGACTTGTCTTCTGATATTCCATGTCGGCCTTCATGCCGTCGTGCAGATGGAGCATCAGATGGTCGTACTCGCTGCGCGGCGATTTCGTTACGTGCAACAGATTCAGCAGCCACGCTGCGCCCGGCATTTGCGGCTTGATGCGCGGCAGAAAGCGTTTGGCCATGTCCTCGAACGGTTCGCCGACTCGCCACACGCGCGGCACGCCATTCGGATTGACGTTGGTGAACACGCGCAGAATGCGTTCGCCATAATTGGGCCGCGACGGAAAGGCGTCCACATGCAAGCGGCTATCGTCTTTGCGCCATGACGTTTGCCGTGTTTCGACCTGATGCAGCCGCAAACTCGTGGGCGCGACGCGCAGCTTGCCGTTGTATTCGGGAAAGAGCCCGTCGACAAGCGTGCGCGCATTCGTTTGATAACGCGCGATCAACGCGCGCACCGCGGACTGGGTGACGGCGTTGCCGGCCACGCCATGCAATGCGCCGCCGTTCGGTTCGAGGCTGATGTTCTTGCGGTTCGGATCGGCCAGCGCGGGGTCGAGCAGCGCCTGCTCGCCGCCTTCAATCGCGAAACGCAGGTTGGGGAAATACAGCACCTTGCCGCGTTCGACTCCGGCGAGCAGCGTCTCACGCGGCACGGACAGGTTGCGCGCGTGCCAGTCGGCATTCGCTACTTCGATGATCTGGGTTTCGTTCATGATCGCCCTTGGAAACGGATGACGCGTGAGGCGAAGCGCACCGGACGAATCACAACAGTCCGAAGCCGGCAAGCGCGGACTTCACCTGTTGCAGCGTGGGCGGTTGCCCTGCCGTGCCGAGATTGACGACGTTCGGCGACCAGTAGCCGCCGGTGCGCCACGCGGTCGCGAAATTGTACAACTCGACCGTGGGCCGCTTAAGCGCCGCCGCGATGTGAACCAGACCTGTGTCAACACCGACCGTCGCGGCCGCGCCTTCAATCAGACCGACCACCGCGGGCAACGACAGCCTGGGCGGCACGATGGCCGCCGCGCCGAACTCTTTCGCGAGACGCTCGCTCGTCTCGCGCTCGGCCTCGCTGCCCCAAGGCAAGACGATTGACGCGCCGCGCCGCACGAGCGATTGCCCCAGCTCGATCCACGCGGTATCGGGCCATTGCTTGTCGGCACGCGAGGTTGCATGCACGAACACCACGTAAGGCACCGGAAGATTGAGATTCGCCGCCGACAACGCCAACGCGGCGCGCCGCGTGTCGATGCCAAAATCGATGTCGTCGGTAGGTTGCGGCTTCGGGTCGTTCAGCGCCGCCGCCACCAGTTGCCGCGTGCGCTCGACCACGTGCGTGCGCGGCTCGATCGGCACGCGCTTGTCGTAAAAGAACCGCACCGGCCATTCAAAACCCGCGCCGTCAGTGCGATTTGCAAGGCCGACGAGCGGTCCGCGCGCCATCTTCGCGACCCACGCGGTCTTGATGAGCCCCTGGCAGTCGATCACCAGATCGTAGTTCTCGGCGGCGAGCGCACGTCGGAATGCGCTTATCTCACGCCAATTGCCGATCGACAAGATGCGCTTGCGCCAACGGCGCAGCGACACGGGAATCGCGCGCCGCACGCCGGTCACGAGTTCGACGAGCCCCATGAAGCTTTCCTCGACGAGCCAGTCGATCTGCGCCTCGGGATGACGGCGCCGGATGTCGGCGATCACCGGCATGTTGTGAACGACGTCGCCCAACGACGACACCCTCACGATCAATATCTTTTGCACGCTCAAGAGTGGGAAAACCGGTTATCCGGCCCGAAGATGCATTGAAAGAAGTCCAACGAAATCTAACGCTTCGCGTGCGACTTCCAGCGAGAGACGACAGAACGTAGACGTTATGTCACCAGGACGGCAATTCTAGCGCGACCCGGCAGACTGGCATGAAAAAACGCGGCGCGGTAAGTGAAACCCGCGCCGCGCTCTGGCCGATGGCCACGGCTCGCCAGCAACGCCAGCAATGCCAGCAATGCCAGCGCAGGCCCGCCGTTCGAACGTTTAGAACGGCAGCTTTGCGTCGGCCTTCTCCGCGAGAATCACGCGGCGGAAGTCTTCCTGAATGCGCTTGAGTGCCGCGTCGTTATCTGCTTCAAAACGCATGACCACGACCGGCGTGGTGTTCGACGAACGCGCGAGGCCGAAGCCGTCGGGGTACTCGACGCGCAGGCCGTCGATCTTCACGACGTCGTCGGCGCCGGTGAACTTCGCATTCTGCTGCAAGCGGGCGATGAGTTCGAAGTTCTCGCCTTCCTCGAGTTTCAGTTGCAGTTCGGGCGTGGAGTTCGAGTTGGGCAGCGAGTTGAGCAGCTTGCTCGGGTCTTCCACGCGCGTGAGGATTTCCAGCAGACGCGCGCCCGTGTACAGGCCGTCGTCGAAACCGTACCAGCGGTCCTTGAAGAACACGTGGCCGCTCATTTCGCCCGCGAGCGGCGCGCCGGTTTCGCGCAGCTTCGCCTTCACGAGCGAGTGGCCGGTCTTCCACATGAGCGGCTCGCCGCCCTTGTCCTTCACCCACTTCGCGAGATTGCGGGTGCACTTCACGTCGTAAATGATCTGCGCGCCCTTGTTGCGCGACAGCACTTCTTCGGCGAACAGCATCAGTTGGCGGTCCGGATAAATGATCTGGCCGTCTTTGGTGACGACGCCGAGGCGGTCGCCGTCGCCGTCGAAGGCAAAGCCGATTTCCGCGTCCGTTTCCTTCAGTGCGCGAATCACGTCCTGAAGGTTTTCCGGATGCGCCGGATCCGGGTGATGGTTCGGGAAGTTGCCGTCGATTTCCGTGAAGAGTTCGACGAGTTCGCAACCGAGCTTCTTGAAGAGCTTCGGCGCGAGGCCGCCGGCGACGCCGTTGCCGGTGTCCACGACGATCTTGATCGGGCGCGTGAGCTTGACGTCGCTAGCAATGCGCTCGAGATACGCATCGGCAATGTCGTACTCGGCGTAGGTGCCGCTGCCTTCGGAGAAGTTTTCGTCGACGATGCGCTGATGCAGCGCGAGAATCTGCTCGCCGTAAATCGCGGAGCCGCGCAGCACCATCTTGAAGCCGTTGTAGTCCGGCGGATTATGACTACCGGTCACGACAATGCACGAATCGATACGCCGTTCGCCGCCTTCGAGTTGCAACGGCACGCTCGCCGCAAAGTAGCCGACCGGGGTGGGCACCATGCCGACATTGACGACGTCGACGCCGGCCGCACGCAGCCCGTCCGACAATGCCTGGATCAATTCCGGGCCCGACAGGCGACCGTCACGCGCGACCACCACGGCGTCGCCGCCTTGTGCACGCACTTCGCTGCCGAACGCACGGCCGATCGAGCGCGCTGCATCGGCATCGAGCGTCTTGCCGATTACGCCGCGAATGTCATATGCCTTGAAAATAGATTTGGAGATCATGTTGGCTCACTTGCGTGCAATGGAAAATTTTGACCGGCGCAGTCATGCTGAATCGGTAAATCATAGCGATCGGACATGATGCTGCGCCCTTGCCGGAAGCAATCCGGTTCCAACTTATAATTGCGCTTTTCGGACCAGCCTGGTAACACCATTCTAATGCTTAGACGCCCTCCATTTGTAAAGTTGCCAAGGCCGCCCGTGCCTCGACGGCCAGCCAGGTGGGCAGACTCGCGCCGAACGCATTGGCGGGCACTTACCGGATGCTGACGCTCAAGCGCTTTGCCAATCCCGACGTCACGCGCGCCTTCACGAACATTGTCTGGCTTGGCCTTGAACGGCTCACGCAAATCGGCGTGGCCATTGCAATCAGCGGCATGCTCGCGCGTTACTTCGGGCCGGACACGTTCGGCAAATGGCAATACGCCAATACGCTGCTGCTGGTGCTGTCGCCTATTACCTGGGTATGCGGCGCAGAGATTCTCGTGCCCACCATTGTCGAACGGCCTCCCGCGCAGCTCGGCACCGTGCTCGGCAGTGCGTTCGCACTGCGCTTTTCGGTCTCGGTCGCAGCATTGCTGCTGACGTGGCTCGGCATTGCGCTCAATCTGTTCGATCCGCTCGTCGGCGCGATGCTCGCGGGGCTCGCCGTCACGATGCTTTTTCGCGAACCGTTCGTCGGCGTGATCAATGCGTGGCTGCAGAGCATGACGTACAGCAAGCCGCAATTGCTCACCAGCATGAGTACGGCGGTGATCAAGGCTGGCTTCGTCTATCTGCTCGTGCGCGCCGCCGCGCAACCCACGCGCTTCGGCTGGCTGTGGGCGCTCGAGTCTGCGGCCATCGGCAGTGTACTGGTGGTCTATTACATTCGTCGGCATGGCGGCAAGCTGCGGTTACATTTCGACCGCTCTCTCTTCAAGCACTTCGCGAGCGCGGGCACGGTGTTCTGGCTCGGCCTGATCTGTATGTATCTGTTCCTGAAACTGGATCGGCTCATGTTGGAGCGGGCCATTTCGTTCGCCGATCTTGGCCGCTATTCCGCCGCGCAGCAGTTGAACGAGAACTGGATCACGCTTGCGCTGATGCTCGCGCAGACCATCGCGCCGGCGTTCGTCTACCGTGTGCAGCAGGCCGCACAGTTGCGCCGCAACGTCTGGCGCCTTACCGCAATGACCGCCGCGTTGATGGTCGCGGGTGCCGCGGTGCTCGATCTGCTCGCCGGCTTTATCATTCGCCGCGTGTTCGGGCCGGGCTTCGAAGGCGCGATCGAAATTTTCCGCTGGGCGGTATGGCTCTCCGTGCCCGCCGGCATCGAGGCAATCGGCAATCTGGTCGTTCTCAAATATCAGGCGAAGTTCGTGTTGCTGTTCAAATGGCTGCTCGCGCTAGCCGTTGCGTTCGTCGTCAATCTGCTGGCTATTCCGCGGCTCGGCGCTTATGGCGCGCTCGTGGGCCTTGCATGCGGTTATCTCGCGGCGGCGTCGGTTAATCTTTATTACATCCGTTTCAAATTGCACCCATGACGCTTACCGCCGTCGACACGCCGCCGCACTGCCTCGATGACGTCGCGGTGCTGATGCCCGCCTACAACGGCCAGGCCGACGTCGATCTTACGCTCGCGTCGTTCAATGAAAGTGCGCTGGTGCACGTTCTGATCGTCGATGACGGCAGCACGCCGCCCATCGTCGCGCCAACGCTTGCGAACCTGCAAATCGAAGTGTTGCGCATGCCGCAGAACGGCGGCATCGAGCGTGCGTTGCAAACCGGTATCGACGCGCTTGCGCAGCGCGGCTTTCGCTATGCCGCTCGTATAGACGCGGGCGACCGCAGTGTGCCGCAACGGCTCGCGAAGCAGCGCGCATACATGGAAGCGCATCCGCAAGTGGCCGGGCTTGGCATGTGGACGCAGGTGGTCACGCGCGCGGGCGCACCGCTTTTCATGCTGACGCCGCCCGCCGAACCCGCGGCGATTCGCCGACTGCGGTTCTTCCGCTCATGCCTCGCGCATCCTTCCATGATGCTGCGTATCGACGCCGTGCGCGCCGTCGGCAATTACCGCGCGGCCTATCCGTCGGCGGAAGACCTCGATCTGTTCGTGCGTCTGATGGAACGTTACGACTGCGCGAATCTGCCGGAGCTGGGTCTTTACTACGAACTGAACGAAGGCGGCATCAGCGCGACGAGACGCCGCCGCCAGGTGCTCTCGACACTGCGGCTGCAACTGCGCTACTTCAACGTCGCGAATCCCTACGACTGGTTCGGCCTCGCCAAAAATCTGCTGCATCTCGTGACACCGTACCGCGCGTTGCAGCGGGTCAAACGCAGCCTGCTCGCGCCGCGCGCGAGTCATTGATCCGCATTGTCACGTCCGTTCGCCCTTTCATTCACCGCCGAGCACGTTCCCGCATGAAGCCAGCCTTGAAGTCGACGCCCGCGTTGCGCATTACACTCGTGTGTAACACCGCCTGGGCAATCTATACATATCGGCAAGGGCTGATTCGCATGCTGGTGCGACGCGGCGTCGACGTGACGGTGCTCGCGCCGCGCGACCGCACGTTCGAGTTGCTCACGGCCATGGGCTGCCGCTGCATCGAATTGCCGGTCGCCTCCAAAGGCACCAATCCGCGCGACGACCTGCGCACGCTGTACTCGCTGTATCGCCATTACCGCGCGATCCGCCCGCACGTGGCGCTCCATTACACGATCAAGCCGAACATCTATGGCTCGATAGCCGCGAAACTGGCGGGCGTGCAGTCTGTTGCGGTGACGACAGGGCTCGGGTATGTGTTCATCCAGCGAAGCCGCGCCGCGCTGGTGGCCAAAAAGCTGTATCGTTTCGCGTTCCGTTTTCCGCGCGAAATATGGTTTTTGAATCGCGACGATCAGACAGCGTTTGTCGAACAGAATTTGTTAGTGCATCCTGAACGCGCCCGGCTGTTGCACGGTGAAGGCGTCGATCTCGAACAGTTCGGCTTTACGCCTCTGCCCGAGCGCGCGGGATTCAAATTCGTTCTGATTGGCCGTTTGCTGTGGGACAAAGGCGTCGGCGAATATGTGGAAGCTGCACGGCAGCTTCGCCAACGTTATCCGCAGGCGCGTTTTCAGCTGCTCGGTCCGGTCGGCGTCGACAACCCGAGCGCGATCACGCGCGACGAAGTGGCGGCCTGGGAACGGGAAGGCATCATCGACTATCTCGGCGAGGCGCATGACGTACGGCCTTTTATCGCCGATGCGGATTGCGTCGTCTTGCCGTCGTATCGCGAAGGCGTGCCGCGCACGCTGATGGAAGCGTCGGCCATGGGCCGGCCGATCGTCACGACCGACGTGCCGGGCTGCCGCGAGGTGGTAGCACACGGGGTCAATGGACTGCTTTGCAAAGCGCGCAGCGCGGAAAGCCTCGCCGCGGCGCTCGCCGGAATGCTCGATATGAGCGGCGCCGAGCGCCGCGCCATGGCAGAACGCGGCCGGCAGAAAGTCGCGCAGGAGTTCGACGAACGCGTCGTCGTCGAAACGTATAAGGACCTGGTGCAGAAAATGACAGGCGTTTTACTTTAACGGAGCAACAGCATGACCACGAAGGGCACGATTCTGGTAACGGGCGGCGCGGGCTTCATCGGTTCGCACACCTGCGTTGAACTGCTGAACGGTGGCTACGACGTCGTGGTAATCGACAATCTCGTGAATAGCAACCGCGAGTCCCTGCGGCGCGTGGAGCGAATCGCAGGCCGCGCCGTTGCGTTCTACGAAGCGGACGCACGCGACGAGGCGGCGCTCAACCGTGTTTTCGACGCGCACCCGATTACCGGCGCCATCCACTTTGCCGCATTGAAAGCGGTGGGCGAGTCGGTTGCGAAGCCGATCGAGTACTACAGCAACAACGTGGGCAGCCTGCTCGCGCTGCTCGGCGTGATGCGCGATCGCAACGTGAAGCAGTTCGTGTTCAGTTCTTCGGCGACGGTGTACGGCGTGCCGAAAAGCTCGCCTATCGACGAATCGTTTCCGCTGTCGGCCACGAACCCGTATGGTCAATCTAAGCTGATTGCCGAACAGGTGTTGCGCGATCTCGAAGTCGCCGATCCCTCGTGGCGCATTGCTACGCTGCGCTATTTCAATCCGGTCGGCGCGCATGAAAGCGGGCTGATCGGCGAAGATCCGGCGGGCGTTCCTAACAACCTGATGCCGTATGTCGCGCAGGTCGCGGTCGGCAAGCTCGACAAGCTACGCGTGTTCGGCGGCGACTATGAAACGCCCGACGGCACCGGTGTGCGCGACTATATTCACGTGGTGGATCTCGCGCGCGGGCATCTGGCCGCGCTCGATGCGCTCGTCAAACGCGACGCGAGCTTCGTCGTCAATCTCGGGACGGGCCAGGGCTACAGCGTGATCGACGTCGTGAAGGCGTTCGAAAAGGCGTCGGGGCGGCCGGTGCCGTACGAAATCGTGGCGCGCCGTCCGGGCGATGTGGCGTCATGCTTCGCCGATCCGCGCGCCGCATTGGAACTGCTCGGCTGGCGCGCGGAGTTCGGCATCGAAAGAATGTGCGCGGATCACTGGCGGTGGCAGTCGGCGAATCCGGACGGCTTTAACTGATCCGGTCGCAAGAAGGTCGCGGGCATGCGGTGAAAGACGGCATGTCCGCCTCTTTCCGCTTCACGTCCCGCTTTGCCTTCTGGATTCTCCTTGGCCCCAGTTCAACTCCAGCGCTACCTGTTTCCCTACTCCTTCACATGCGCCGCCGCACTCTGGTTAAGCCGCTATCCGATGGACTGTCGATCAGAGTCAGCCCAAGCCGACCCGCCCAGTCATTTTTGGAACGTCGTATGGTCTAATGCCAGCAACCGCCTTTCGAATTCTGCACCGCGCGAGGCAGTTCCTAATGCGAAACGATGCGACTATCGCTGGAACCTATCGGTTCGAGCTAACAGCCAGAATAAGACCATTTGGATGAACCCTCTAAGCCGAACTTTGATTCGAGTTCGCATCGTCACCGTTGGCGTTGACACGAACGCGTCAAGGTTAGGCCAGTGATACAGTTGTCTCGCGGAGGAAGCGACTGTCTGTCAACTGAGCTCATGCTGGATGCCTCCTTGCCAGACTGCACACCTGGATCAAATTTGAGGCAGATCAGACAGCAGACTATCAGTTAGCCGAACAGCCGGAAACGGACCGTTCGAAGCCGAACTCGCTTCAAAGACGAGCCGACTAGGCGCTTCGCCGTCGATGCTGTCTTATAAGGCAGCAGTCGGATCCTTAACAACCGCATACCGCGGTGCGATGTCGACGACAACATGGGAAGGGCTCTGGGGCCTAGCGCTATAGACATCGGTCGCACTCCGTCGCCTTGCTTGCCCGATGTGTCGGTCAGCTTTCACCTCATTGATTATCTTACGCTGGTGACGCGGCACCACTGATAGGGAGATGTGCCCCCGCCGATGTGGGCTTTGTAAAGCTTACAGGAGCTGGCGTCGAGCACAAATCCATAGTTCGCAAGGACAGCTTTAGAATTAACGACCTCAGTCGTGTTTTTGGCCTGGTCGTACTCGCCATGTGTCCAGTAGCCAGGAATCAGGGCATACAGCGGTCCTCCCCTTGCGCGAGCCATGACGTGGACCTTATTGTCGTATGCTGGCCTTGCCTGTGGAAATGCTGAGACGACAGCGGCGAATGCAACGTTCTCAGGGAAGAGCGCGACCATCCAACCGAGTGGCGGGTCGCCCGAGGTCAACAGCACTGTCGTGTTCTCCGGCGTTGGAAGCGGCGGCAGGTCAATCGAAAATGTCTTCTTGCTCCATGCCTCGTGGCCCCACGAACGCGCACCGCCAATCAACACGATGAGCGAACATATGACGAGCATCGTTCTCGATACGCCAATCGCTCTCCGGTACGTAAGCATCTGGCCGACTAACATGTAGACGACGAGCGGCAAGCACAGTTCGATTCCAACGAGATACCGTTGAATGCTAAACAGCTTCATCCATACCAGATACCCGATCGCGACGTACGCGACCACGTACCGACCTCGTCCGGGCAATTGAGGCGCTGCGACTCCCTTCGCTTTTCGAACCGCCACGGTCAGGGCCCAGCAGCAGAAACACGCGTATGCTACGGCCCATATCGCCTGATGCAGGCGCGCTTGTCCGACACGGTAAGGATTGAGCGAGAAAATAAAAGGAAAGACGATCGCTTCGAGGAAGCTCTTCGGAAGCCAGCCAGTGTCAACAACTGACACCGGCGAGGTCAGCGCGCTAGGGAAAACGGAACTGAACTGCGGATACAACGGGTTGCCGTACCGGTGCCAAAGCTCGACGAACCAGAAACCGCCGGTCGTTGCAAGGCCAGTTAGCACGCCGACGCCAAATACGAATGCCGCGCGCAGGCGCGAAGGTATCGACACTTGCGCGAACAGGAGGCCGCCGCATAGCGCAACAGAAAAGACAGCTGTCGTCAGTTTGAGTCCGGCACCCGCCCCGGACACGAATCCGGCGAGAAGCAGCGTCGCGATCACGGGTATGCGGAACTGGGCCAGTCGCGGCCAGACGTGCAGCACGATGAGCAAAGCGCCGAGACTTGCGAGCGATGTCGTGTTATCGCCCATCGTGTTACCGATCGCTGAAAGAAAGTTAGCGGTGACGCAGCCCGCGAGTGCAAGCCAGAATGCCGTTCGATAACGGGTTGCCTCGGGAACATGACTTAGCGTCACAAGGCAGACACCGAGCAGCAGGGGGAAATTCAGCCCGTGAACGACGCCCATCACGAACCCGATGACCATCGCAGGCAGATGCATCGCCATGAAGTAAAACGGAACATCCAACAGCGGATTGAAATAGCTTTGCATCCCGGCGGGCGCAAGATCGATCGATAACTTCCCGTGAACGAACGCAAAGGCGTTGTATAGGTGATAGTTGCGCAGGTCCCAGTTTGAATCGGCGCCCTTACTAAGTGAGTACAGTCCAAAGATGATCGGAACGATCCAACACGCATGCTTCACAGCGCGAGGGCTGTTGATGCTGAGGCCTCGAAGCCAATGCGTTCGGTTCTGCACGGTCGTGGTATTCATTTGGGTGCGTAAGGTACGGCCTAATTTCGGAAGGCCCAGAATTTGGCTGCGAAGAAATTGACGAACATCCCTGCGAGCGATCCGCAGGCGACCCCGATCAGCGGCAGCCATGAACTACGTGGCCCGCTTATGATGATGAGCGAATACACCGCGTAATTGATGCTTGCGCCGCTCAACATGGACAGCAGGTAGCGCCACCATTCGGTCCAGGCGGAACGCTGCCCCCGGTCACGGAAGGTGTATTGACGATTGATCCGCCAGGTCACCCACACGGCGGCCAGAAACGATACGACCCGGCCGAAGAATGGACCGGATCGGCACGCAAGCGCAAAGTACAGGACACCAGCATCCGCCGCGAATCCGATGGCGCCTGCAATGGCGAATCGGATGACCTGCGACTTCATCATGCCCGACGGGGACCAGGGATCGCCAGGTAGGCGAGGCGCTTCGATTCCGCTCGTCCGTGGGTGACGGTGTCAAGGACGATACCGCATACCAGCAGGATTGCGCCGAAGAGCATCAGGGCGACGCACATCAGTGCTGTCGGCAAGCGCGGTACGAGACCTGTGCGGATGAACGTGTCGAACAACGGTATGGCGAGCAGGACGGAAATGAGGGCGCACAATCCGGATCCGAGCGAGAAAAACGCCAACGGCTTCTCTGTCTTCAAAAGCTTGGCGATCGTCATGAGGATCCGGAAGCCGTCGCGGTAGGTGTTAAGCTTGCTGGCTGACCCTTCGGGACGGGATTTGTACACCGTAGCCGTTTCCGCTACGGGCATGCGAAGCTCGAGCGCATGGACGGTCAGTTCCGTTTCTGTCTCGAAGCCCGAGGCGTGAGCAGGAAACGACTTCACATAGCGACGCGAGAAGACCCGGAACCCCGAGAGCATGTCTGTGAAAGTCCGGCCAAAGATGGACGATACACAGCGTGTGAGGAGGACGTTCCCGAAACGATGTCCGAATCGATAAGCAGCGTGCTCTTCGGAAACCCGAATGCCAACGACCATATCGAGCCCCTCCGCAAGAAGGGCGTCGATCATCGCCGGCGTTGCATTCGCATCATAGGTGTCATCACCGTCGACGAGCACGTAGATGTCTGCCTCGACGTCGGCGAACATTCGCCGGATGACGTTTCCTTTGCCGCGCGGCGCCACCGTTCGGACATGAGCGCCAGCATTCTTCGCCACCTCAACCGTTGCGTCGGTCGAGTTGTTGTCGAACACGTGTACTTCACATCCGGACACAACAGCTTTGAAATCCCGCACTACGGCAGCGATCGTTGCGGCTTCGTTAAGGCAAGGGATGAGAATGGCAATGCGATGTGCAGTCTGTGCGGACATTCTGTGATGGAGAAATGCTCGGGTTACGGCATGCGACCACGCGTTCCGCAGCCGCATAGGCGGCCACGGACTGAGCGGATAACTCGCCAGGTAATTGGTCTATTTTAATAGAGTTTCGTTGAGCGCAACGAACTTGAACCGTGACGAATGGAGCCACGGTGCCGCTCCCCGCCGCAGAATCCTTCGCAACTGGGCAGGATGGCGTGCCATGTAATTTGGTAAGAGAAGCGGACTGACAGCCACGCCCGGGTGGTGATAGTCATCGAAGCGATAGATCGGAAGGCATCGAAGCCCAAGCTGCACGTGGTTGGTAGCAAGTACGCCGTAAGTATGCACAGTGTCGACTGCGGGATAGTTGCTGTCCAGACGTTGCAGCATCGCGGCGACGGGTGGATGCTGTTCGCGCTTGATCGAAGCGTCAAACTCGCAGTTATGACGACATACCGGCATAAAAGCGGAATGACTTTTGCGATGATTGGCGAAACCACCGGGAAAGTGGGCGGCCTTTCAACCGGTCGCGCTAACGCATGAGCCGTACCGCGTTTTCGATTTATGGACGGCTTCGGCGCCTCACTATTGAGAGCAGTTGGCGAGACGCAACAGCTATTCGCGGCATCTGGGCGCTTGCGGGCGGACGCATGTTGGAGATGAGCAATCTGCTGCACCGCGAAGTGTCGCGTACCGATTCAGGCGAATGTTCCGCGGGCCTCTTATATTTGACAAGTGCGGTGTTGCTGCGCGAAGTCCCCGATCCCTGTAATTTTGTCCGTTTGTTACAGTCGGCCTGCGCTATGGAAACTTAAACAGTCTCCGGTAGCAGCGCACGGCTGGTGATGCTGAAATCCACGTTCGCCCGGACACCAGTACCCGCTCCCGACGGACTTTCTCCCACCCGAAACACCGCAACCGCCTCCCGCAAAACAGCAGCCTGTTCTTCCAGCGATTTCGCCGCCGCTGCCGCTTCCTCTACGAGTGCGGCATTGTGCTGCGTGACTTCGTCGATCTGCGAGACGGCCTTGTTGACCTGCTCGATGCCGTCGCTCTGCTCCAGCGCGGCGGCCTCGATTTCTCCCATGATGCCGGTCACGCGTTCGACCGACTGCATCGCCTCGTTCATCGTGCGGCTCGCCTCGGCCACGAGTGACGCGCCCTGCTCGACCTGAGCCGCCGAATCGCCGATCAGTTCCTTGATCTCCTTCGCCGCCGCGCCCGAGCGCTGCGCGAGGCTGCGCACTTCCGACGCCACGACTGCAAAGCCGCGCCCCTGCTCACCGGCTCGCGCCGCTTCCACGGCCGCGTTCAACGCGAGAATGTTGGTCTGAAACGCAATGCCCTCGATCATGCCGATAATCTCTGTCACTTTGCGCGACGACTCGCTGATGCCGTCCATCGTCTCCGTGACACGCGACACCACCGTGCCGCCGCGCGTGACCGTGTCGAGCGCGCCGTGCGCGAGCCGGTTGGCTTGCTTCGCGTTGTCCGCGTTCTGCTTCACGGTCGCCGACAGCTGCTCCATGCTTGCTGCCGTCTGCTGAAGCGCCGCCGCTTGCTGCTCGGTGCGCGCCGACAGGTCTGCGTTGCCCGAGGCAATTTCATTCGCGCCCTGCGTAATGGCCGTTGTGCTGCCGCGCACTTGCGACACCGTGTCGACGAGACCATCGCGCATCTTCGTCAACGCGCTCAGCAACTGGCCCATTTCATTGCGCGACTGGCTCTTGATCGCCACGGTCAGATCGCCTGCCGCCATCCGCTCGAAGTGCTTGACCGTGGCATTGACCGGCTTGATGAGCGCCGCAGACAACGCGACCCGCGCCGCCACGCCGATCACGATAGCGAGGGCGCCGATTGCGGCGAACAGTAGCGTCGCAATCTGGAAGCGTTGCGCGGCGGTCGCGGCCTGGCGGTGCTGGTTCTCGGTCTGCGCATGTTCGAGCGCGTCGATCGCCTTCGAATACGTGGAGTAAAACCCGTTCGCCGTCTCGCCCTGAATGTTGCGGAACGTATTGAAGTCGAAGTCGGTGAGCGCTTTGAACTCCGGTTCGATTGCCTTATCGACCAGCGCGTTACGGGCCTGCTCGACGTTCTGCGCGAGCTTCTGCTCCGCGTCGCTCGAAAACGGTCCCGCCATGTAATTGCGAAAGTCCTTGTTCGATTCGACCAGCACCTTGTGCGCGGCGGGCAGCAGGTCGTCGGTTTGCTTGCCGACGCTGAAGAGCGTTTGATAAGAGCCCAGCGCGAGTTGCACCTGCAGCAGCTTCTCGGAGCTCGCCTTCAGATGCGAGAGTGCCGCTGCGCTGCGCTGCGTGTCGTCGAGGCTATTGTTGGCAAGCTTCAGTGCGCCATATCCAACGCCGATTACGGTCAGCAGGAAGGCAACGAATACGCTGATCACCAGCGTCAGGCCGCCACGAATTGTGATGTTATTTAGCATTGGGTCTCCGGAACCGTCTTGTCGATCCGCGGCGAGTGTGCCGTCCGCCCGCATTGCGCACACGTCGCCGCATCCAGGTTAACGACGCGGCGCGATCCTCCCTACATAGGTGAAATCCATGACTGGCGCGGCTTTGCGCGCGATTTGCACCTCACTATCTGGGATTTGTTGCGGCTCTTGCGAGCCCGGCGCTTTTCCGGGCGTCTCGCGTTTCGTTTGTATAATTCGGCGTCTTTGCTCAGGCCTACTTTCATGCTTAGTTTTGCGCTCGGCTTTCTCGTTTCACTGCTGATCACGCTGTTGATCGTGCGCTATGCGCATCTGCATGAAAAATTTTCGACCGACACCGATCTGGCCGGCGTACAGAAATTCCATGTGCGCCCGGTGCCGCGCATCGGCGGAACGGGAATTCTCGTCGGGCTGATCGTTTCGGCCGTGCAACTGCGCTATGCCTATCCGGCAGTATCGGGCGGCATCCTCGGGCTCATTGCGTGCGGCATGCCGGCCTTCGGCTCGGGTCTCGTCGAGGATCTGACGAAGCGCGTGTCGCCGCTCGCACGCCTTGTCTGCACGATGGCGGCAGCGGCGCTTGCGTATTTCCTGCTGGACATCGCGGTCACGCGTATCAGCGTGCCGCCGCTCGACTTCCTGCTCTCATACGCAGTGATCTCGTGCGCGGTCACGGTGCTCGCGGTGGCCGCGCTTGCTAACGCGATCAATATCATCGACGGCTTCAACGGCCTTGCGTCGATGGTGGCGTTCATGATGTTCGCGTCGCTCGCTTATGTCGCTTTCCAGGTGCACGATCCGATCGTGCTGTCGGCGTCGTTCATGATGATGGGCGCGGTGCTCGGCTTCTTCATCTGGAACTTCCCGGCGGGGCTGATTTTTCTCGGCGACGGCGGCGCGTATTTCATCGGTTTCATGCTTGCCGAGTTGTCGATCATGCTGGTCATGCGCAACCGCGACGTGTCCGCGTGGTATCCGGTACTGCTCTTCATGTACCCGATCTTCGAGACGTGTTTCTCGATCTATCGAAAGAAGTTTATTCGCGGCATGTCGCCCGGCATTCCGGACGGCGTGCATCTGCACATGCTGGTCTATAAGCGGCTGATGCGTTGGGCGGTCGGCGCGCGTACCGCACGCGAACTGACGCGGCGCAATTCGCTGACGTCGCCTTATTTGTGGCTGCTATGTTTGATCGCGGTGGTGCCGGCCACGTTGTTCTGGCGGCATACGCTGCATCTGTTCTGCTTTGTGGTGGTGTTCGCGGCGACCTACGTGTGGCTCTATGTGAGCATTGTCCGGTTCAAGTCGCCGCGGTGGATGGTGGTGAGGAAGGGGAAGTAACCAAGCCACCTTTAGGAAGCACGAGCAGTGAGGCGGCGACAACTTTGACTCCTGACCCCGGCGCCGCGGAAAATGCGTCTTAACTGGAAATTCACAGCGGAGAGTGAAAGGCACTGTGCCAGCTGACGATTATGGAGTCTGTCAGGCTTTTGGCGGCTATGTGGGAAATTGAGTGCTGCGGAACGTCTTGCTGGCTTATGTTCGCAACCGGAACGTGAAGATTGCATGATTGAGGACAGCTCCAGCGGACAGTCCGGACGCAAGCAGCTCGGATCGCATGCCGTCTTCCGAGTTGCTTCATGTCGATCATCCCAAAAGATTTGGCGAGAGATTCGGGCAAGGGGATGGTGTTTCCCATCGTGGCTACCGAAGCTGGCGATGGATCTGTAGAAAAATTTCGAGAGTGCTGCGACGACTTGAGCAAGCCAACGCTTCGGGCCGCGAGTGGGTTATCACATCAAGCACAACCTATCGCTGTGCCGCGCTTGGGTCCCGCTATGTTCAGCCTCGCGCCGGTGAGTGTGAATTTTCGTGATGACACGCTGCGATTTCTAGCCTACCCGAAGGCATACCAACGCAAGCAAAATGACTTTTGGAAAGCATCGGCGTCGGACCGAGCTTGCCGAATCGCGTGCCGGCTTGCGTTCGCGATGTTACCTGCAGAGATAAAGAGGCTATGCAGGAGTCCAAGGGTATGGCGTCGAGATGGTTCAGGAAATAGCGATATCGCTGCGCTCAGATGCGTACGCAATTTTGACGTTCCCACGGGAACTTCCAATGCAGAACGCGCAGCGGCGTCAACCGTGCACGCCGCTGCGGTGCATCGTCCAGACTGCGTGCGACCACGTGCCGACTCAGCCACGCGGTGGCCGGCATAAAATGCGCCACCGCAAGCTTGAGCCCGTCGGTTTGGTGCGGTCCTCATCCACGTAATTGCCCTTGGGCTATTGCACCTTCGCTACCTGCGGACTGACTGCAGCCAAATAGTCATCCGACGTCCCAGAAGCTTTCGGACATCCTCGCAACGGTTTCCGGATAATCACGAACTGGCGGACCTCCTTGCTGCGTCAGTAGCAAATCCCCTACCAGAGGTGCAATTCGCATCGAACTCAGACCATGACCGCGGCGTGGAACAGCCATGGGAATGGGCTTCATTGAACGTAAGCTTTGTAAAGGCCGCAACGAACAGGAATTGCGAGCGCGGAGCGACTGCATACGTATCTCCAAACCGGAGGGCACCGTACTCGCCCCACATTATTATTGCTTGCCTTACGACGTTGCGCGTCGACGTAGGACGTATCTTGCGACGGCACTAGGCGAGGACTGGGCGTGCAAAAGCGTACACACGAATCATCACTGAGCGCGGCATGCCGTCCATCAAGTGCAGTCATCATCTGGCGGGGGCCGTCGCATTCAATTTTGCCATCGTGTTGCAGGCCGGGCACGTCACACTGTCACCTTCGTGTGCAACATCCTGCCCGTTCAGTTAAATCGTGGCCGGCGTAGCGTGGACGGTGCCGGTAGCTGTCGTCGTGTCCCCGTTCAAGATGAGATGTCGTTCCATGAAATTTGTTCGCTTACCGACGCTTCACAGATTTCAGTACATCATCCCAGACTGCAATCAACATCGGCCGTGCGCTTTCAGGCACTGCAGTGTGCGTATCCATGGAAATCCTCATCGTCGGCTCGGTCGCGTGATCGTTGCCAGTAAGCGCGCTCCATTCCAGCGAAACGTCTTTTGACTGCTTGATCGCGTAGCCATATTCATCGCCTTCCCGTCCCGCAACGACCTTGCCGCCACGTCGCAAGATTTCTGTGTCACTGGACACCAGGTTAGCAAGCGGGACTGGCAGGTTGCTCATACGGGCAAGAAGATTGCCGCCAGTATTCTTGGCCTCAGTATTGGTGCTCATCATAAGCGACGCATCGGGACCCGATAAATCGACCGAAATCAATGCTGTCTCGCCGCCCGCGTAACCACCCGGAATAAAACCTCGCTCGATGCAAAACCCCTGCTCAGCTGGGACAGCAAATGGATCGCGAAGCCGGATCTGCTGGATGAGCTGTGAGATAGCCACTTTCGCGCCTTGAACAGAATCGTTTGTTACCTCGATACTGAAAAGGAAACCCGTGTCCTGCTTCAGAGTCGTTCCACGCACACTGTAGAGGTCGTTTCCGCTTTGCCAGACCTGAACTGAGTCAGCCGCATTGTCGCCTTGTGAGACAACCTGCTTGGGCTGGAAGTCGGTTACTTCGGCGTCGCTTGCAATCTTATGCGCCGCTTCGTCATGAAGCTGCTGCTGATTCACAGGGTAGAACACATCTATGTTGATACCCTTAAAGCTTTGTACCAGACGCACATTGGTTGCCGAATGGGGGATATCTATTGTGTACCGTCCCACACACACCGTCCTGAGCGGCGCAGCGTTGGCGGTGGTAGAAGATGCGCTCATGGCGGGATCCTGACGGTTACTGCAACCCAGCAAAGGAATTAGAAATGATACTGTCAATATTGTGACAACGAGGCTCGTACGATTCATGCATCTCCCCAATCGGCCTTCTGCGCGATCTTGGCAATCGCGTACTTTGACACGGCCATCACGTCATGTATTTCTGTCATGTACGCACCCTGATGATCGAAACCCTTGAGCGCAAATTGCTCGATAGCACTGCCGTTTTTTCCGGGCGCGAGCCCGGACTCGTGCGGTACGGTGCCGTCACCGTTCGACCCTGCAGGCTGAATTTCGAATCGCTCGTGAATATCTCCCATCCACGAGGCATTCGCAGTCGCTTCGACCGTTCCCGCACCGTCGTCGTTTCGGGGTTTGCCATTCAGCGCCAGCGTCTTGAGCTCGGCGTCTGTGTCGAACACTGACATCGGACCACGCATGACATAGCGCTCAGTGCCGATGTTCCACTGGATTTTCCCCCAAGACTGGTGCGCCGAATCGGCCCCGTAAAATGCATAGGTTTGGGGGTGATAGCTATTCTGGAGCGTTGCGTGAAAATCCTCGGCGCTCTGCAGACAATTCATGTATTTCGCCCACGCAACATCGTCGCCGCCGCCGGCTCGTGTTTGCCCCGTTGGCGTAAGTGCGCCACCTATGTTGGCGGGATTTAACCACGCCGGATTCACTAGGCGCCACCATTTATCTCTTTCCGAATAGACTGATTTGTACGGGTTGCCATCGATGCGATAAACGTCGCTATTGACCTTGATCGTCAGCCACCCACCCGGATAATCCTGGTTCGGCAATAGCTGCAAACCGCCAGGGGCCTGCGCCAATACCGGCGTCACATCCCAACCATACGCTCCGAGGAAAAGCCACGTTGCGAAGCTAACCGGGGACATGCTAGCGCGTTCATTGCCTGCTTTCATTCGCTTGTAGGCAGCCGGTGCGCCCAGTGCCGGCATCGCGCCATGCAGGATGCCGAGGACACGGTCCTGAGCGTTACCCATTTTCGGATGCACCGCGGCCCGCGCAACGAGGCCTCCCATCGAATGCGTAACGAGAATGACCTTTTTAACGGCCTTACTTCCCCATTTACTACGATAGTGAGCGAGGATATTGTCAATCTCGCGGGCGAGGTACTTTCCGGACTGCTCGTTCGATTGCAGCCAGTTGTATCCGACCGCGTGCACGGGATACCAGTATTTTCCGACCTGTTTCAATTCGTCGGCGCCGAGCTTCAACGGATGGGCTTTATCGTCGCTTTGGACATTGATGCCGTCCCCCTGAAAAGGCAACCAGCCGGCTTCAGGAAGCACCTGCTTGAACGCGGGATTCCACTTCACCACGTTGTTCAACTCGCGTTCGAGATATTCCAGGAATGGCCCATAGCTGCTCCAGTAAACCGTGCCCCACCCGCGAGTCTTTAGCAGTGCATCGCTGAACCCATTGGTGGGCTTAACGACTCTGGTCCCGTTCACAACCAGATCGTCATCAACCTTGGTGTTTCGGGGATCAAACACAATCTGACGGTCGGCAGGGCTGAGCTTGATGATCTTGAGGACTGCGCTCGTGGCATCTGGCCTCCATATGTTCGAAACCTGCTGTGCTTTCGACGCGTCAATGGCTTTGAGGTTGGACCCCATGATAACGGGCACGAACACAACCGGGATTATCCGATCGGGAGGTACCAGACATTCTGCGCGCGCGGTCATGCTGACCGGCGAGGTCTCAGATAACCAGCAGGGCAAGCCGTCGTCGTCGTGATGGTGAACCAGAGTTCGATTCTGATCAGCCATTAGTCCACCTCAGGAAGATACTTAAGGACGAGTTGCTCGTAGGACGAGCTTTTCTGTATGCCCGTCCGTCCCTCCGCATCGGTGCGACCGGTAATAAGAGTCCCATCACCACGCGTAATCTGGAATTTTCGGTTCGCCATGGGTTCGCCTGTGCCCTGATGACGAAGAATAAACTGCTCATCGTTGGGCATATCTGGCCAGGTGTTCATTTGTTCAGCATGTGACGTAGGCCCGCTAAACGAGTGCCCGGCACCCTTTATATCGATCTTGCCGGGCGCGTGAATCTCGATGTTGCCGTCCCTGACGCGAATATAGGCACCTCCTGACGTCAGCAAAATCTCCTGCTTTGCGGCTGCTTCGATCTTTTCCGTTGCCGAAAGCAGCTTCAACGTCTTCTGCGAGGTTAATTCGATGTTGTCCGAGTTCGCCTGAATTTCGACCTTGCCCTTAGCCGCGAAGAGCTTCATCCCGGCGTTCTGTACGTACAGGCTCAGTTTTTCCGCGATGCTCGCGATCAACGATTTGCCAGTCGCGATGTGCGTGCTCTGACCGCTCACGAAGTTAATGTGCTGGTCCGCGGACACATGGGCCGATTTCTGCGTGGACAGGGCAACACCAGACGGACTCGCAAACAGCATGACGGGCTCCTTGAATGCATTGGCATTGCCCGTGCCGCCGCCTGCGGTCTTGCCGCCCGACGCTGATCCTGCAACGCTGCCTTGTATCGCGTCGGTGAATGACTTGAGCGAGTCGTAGCCCTCCTTGAGGCTTTCCGCCCGGTGCGTTGTGCTCGCATCAGACAGCGCTTCAAGCGTACTTTCCGAATTAACCAGTTGCGAGTTCGCTTCGCGCACGTCGAGTTGCTGGCTCGTTGCTGATTTCGCATGCGTGGAAACATACAGGCCCTGCCCCGCACGCACTGCGCCGTATGCGTCGGACTTCAGGTCAAAGCCGTTGCCCAGATACGGCCCGCGTGTGTTGGCCGTCTGATCAATCAGGTAGCCCAGGTGCAAATGCGCATTCGTGCTGCTGCTGTAGAGATGGACGCGGTTCTGGCCCGTCGAGTCATCCATCACCATCTGGTTGTAGCCGCTGCCCTGATATTCCTTGGACTTGTAGCCAGAGAGCAACCCGTTGGAATGCCAGTGCGGTCGTGTCGCGCCGTTATAGACGCGGCCGGTGACTAGCGGCCTATCGCAATCGCCGTCCACCCAGTTGATCAGAACCTCTTCGCCGACTCTTGGGACATGCACGCCTCCGTATCCGCCACCGGTATCGGACATGGCAACCCGCACCCAGCATGATGCACTTTCGTCGCCGTCATTGAGCCGGTCCCAATGAAAGCGGACCTTGATGCGATTGAGTTGGTCGGTATAGACTTCTTCGTTTGCCGGTCCGACGACAATCGCCGACTGCAAGTGCATTACCGGCTTGTGATGTTCAAACGGGCTACGATACGGCACAACCTTGCGCTGCGCTTCTACTTCAATGAGGAAAAAGCCTTCACTGCCATCGGCATGCCTGACCTTCAACCTTTCTTCAGAGGCGTGACCCGATCTAACCGTCGCCAGTTCGCCTTTCAGGCTGTGCGGGAAATCGGCGGCCTGACTGGACACCGGCAGGTTGTTTTCAATGAACCACGCTGCCTCAATAATTGCGAATTGCCTGTTCTGCCCGCTATCCGTGGCGTGATCCGGGTGGTCATCCAGTTCAAACCAGCGACCGGCGTCCATCCGCCGCACACCGCCGGCACCGTAAAAACGCTTCGCCCGCGATTCCCATTCTTCCATGCGGATTTTTGAGAGGGCATCACCCCGGTCCTGATTGCCGTAGGTATAAGCGCCCGTATATTCATATACCTCGGCTTGCTGAGGCAGGTTTCCCTGCGTGGGAAGCGTCGGGATATTTGTGCCTTTCGGGCTCGCGGACGAAGCCGGCGCCTTGTAATCGAAGGTGCGGGTCGTGAGTGTTGTGCTTTGGAGTGTTCTCGTGCCCGACCACTGCACCAGGGCATCAGTTTCGCTATTCGTGCCCGCGCGATAGAACTCGACGGTTTGGGGCGAAAGCGGCTGCAATGTATCCAGATTGTCTGTGACGACAAGGGTATGCGATTTGCCGTCGCTGCCCTGTTCGAAGTAGCCGAACAAGCCTTCGCTTTCCATCAGCCGGTGGACGAAATTCCAGTCGTCCTCGTATTGCAAGCAGAACGAGCGCGACGGGAGCGGCTTGCTCAACACAAAACGAAATGCTCCCTGGGCCTGCGGATGCATGTTGAAGACTTCGGTCAATATTTCGTCCGCGGACTTGTCTTGCCAAATCCGCGCATCCTTGCGAAAGCGCAGAAAGTGCATCCAAGATGCGAAGCCAATCTGATAACTCGTGAGACCGCTATCCGAGCCGAGACGGCGGGCGGTGTGTACATAGCCGTGGTAAGGCAGATAGGACCGGTCGGTCTGCTGCATCCAAAGCGTGACAGGCTGGGCGATCAGGATTTTAAGTTCGATCGCTGCATATGTGGAAACGACATCGACGGTGAAATCGTAATGGCGGCCAATCCGCGAATAACCGACAGCCCGCTGCGGGAGCAGAATACTATTACCCAGCGAGCTATCCAGTCTCAGGAGGCGGTCACTCTGGACGAGTCCGCCAGTTACTGCCCCGATTATGTCCTGCGCTCCCATACTGCCTCTTTTTAATGGCTGATCGAGCGACCGCGCTCTGCGCGATTCTACGAAACTTCAGATGAATCGACCAGTCATTCAATGTCAGCAATTGTAAAGTGGCATGAATTTGAATCTAATATGCGATTGGCATATCTGTAGGTTGCGTTAAATTAATTCGCGGATACGCTGTCGGCATAGTAAGTCGATTACGATTCCGGGATTCAAAACGGCAACTAGACTGCGCAATCCATGCAACGCAATCGCAAAAAACGGCTAGTAATCGGACGACCAGCTAGAAAACCGCTTGGCAAGACCATGCTGTTACCTCACTCAGCGATTTATGTGCGCATAGTCGCAGTGTGCAATCATATTGGGCTCGCAGCATTCCGGACGGGCAAAGGCAAACGGCGATTTGCTGGCGCAGTTGGTCAAGGCGCTATGAAGCTCCCTTGACCCCGCTTGAGCGAGTCCGGCGGGCAGCATCTATTCCCGCGGGAGCCAAGCGTCGCCTTCATGCGCGATTTCATACGTTCCATCCGTTGGACCTGCTGCATTCAATGCGCCAAGTCCAACCACGCGTTGCGCAATGTGGCGCATCTGATACTTCACAAGACTCGAAGAAGACAACGATTGAAGTATCACGCCCGAATGTCCTATCAAGTCTTGGAACAGCATGGCAGGAAGGAGAAATCCGACGAACACCCACCACAAAGCTCGCGGTCCACACGACTAGCGCACTCGCGAAGAGCAGTTCCAACATACCTGGCCAAAGATACAGCAAATGGCTTGAAACCGAACCAAGCATCAACGCAAAGCAGCTATACGAACGCCTCACCACGATAGCTCCCACCCTGTATTCGGGCACACGACTGCGTCCTGAGGATCCCGTCTATCAAACCAGCGAAGCGGCCGTCAGTCACCGTAGCCAAGGACCCGCCTGCCAAGGCGAGTCATTGCTACGCATTAACAGCTCAACGCATCCCCGGTGTGAAGCAGATTTCGTCTTCGTCCTCAATGTCGCGTGAAGGAGGCAATCGATGTCAGCGTCAAGACTTTGAAGCACGCGTCGCTATTCGATGGAAATACGATTCAGTGACATCAGCTGCAAGCAAACCCAGTCGTTGCGCCTTCCATGATGGATCGCAGATCTTGCATGGCGCCGGAAAGCAACGATGTACGACCGGGGCATCACAGCAAGGCGCCGTTTCTGCAACACCTGTATTGCAGCCGTCTGCGGTTCACTCAATACCAAACTCGACTTGCGCTGCGGATTGCGACGGAAGAGCGCAGTGAAAACACCGTCTTTCAAGAAACAAGATACAAAGCCGTCGAGCTCTTCGCACGTTTCGCTTGCGACCTGCCCAGTGTCCGAAAGGCAGCACTGCCTTTGCTCGTGCGAAACAAAGCGCACGGATCCCACCTCTCGCGTCCGGCGTGTCGGCGGTAAGTCCGCTTTGCGCCGCATCGTTGCAGACGTTCGCGTGACAAAACATCTGCCGCCGGTTTGGCCGGATCAGGCTCGCGCGTTCACCGCCTCCCCGCCCGCAAGGTCGTGATTCGGTTGGCAAAACGGACTGATTTGCGACAAACGCAATAACCGACCAAACACACAAAGCTCGCAAAACCGGCGTTGCTCACAGTGCTCAAGGTATTGGGAACTGGGCCTGGACGGCCGCGTACCGGAGAAGACATGCCTCATCTCGAATACATCTGCACCGTGCACCGCCACCGCGGAAAAGCCGTTACCTAAACTGCTCACTTTGCTCGCCCCGGCGTCATCGCCACGTACCACACACTGACACGTCCGCTGGTCGAATGGCTTTTCAGAAGCTGTGTTTCCGTTCCCTGCTGCACGCGTTAAAAGCAGGGGCTCTGCCCGCGGTCGGCCACTCTTTTGTTTTTCCAACGCTTTTTCCATTTTCATCGAGCCACCAATTGTGGAGAGTCGCTAAATGGGCGGCATTTGACCGAATCGGTCGGGTCAACGCGCCGATAAAGAGCACGTTTCGAGATCCGCAACTCGGCCGCTGCGTTGATTTTTCCCGCCGGCTGTCACGGTCGACTCGCGGACTGTTCGCGGCCTGAGTCAACGCTCGAGGTCGGCCCGTGAATCGCCCAAAACGATCATGCCCCCACACGAAAGAGGCGCAGTGGGCAGATGGGCGCACTTCGCCAGGATCCGGTAAAGTGCCTGCCGGGAGATGTTGAGGTTTTTGGCCGCCTCTGACTTGTTTCCGTTCGCCGCGGTAAGGGCCGCTATCGCCTGTTCCCCAGAGATGACGGGCCGCGACAGACGTTCGACCGTGGCAAAAGTCGAAATGTAGGCAGTCGCCTTCGCAGCGAGGCTATGTCCTGCTGCCTCGACGAGTCGCTGCATCGCCGCCTGGTGAAGCGCTGGATCAGGGCGGTGATCGGGCCGTTTGATCGGCGCGGGTACGCCGGTTGTCCGTTCGTACATCTTTTGCAGATACGCGTGGCGAAGCCCATGAACCGTGACGCCCTGGGCGCTGCGGGTGATCCCCTCCTTCTGCAAGACGTGGTAGAAGTGGCGATACCACTTCTTCAATGACCACGGCTCCGGAATCATTGACCCCGTGCGGGGGTTCGAGAGCCTTGCGGCGCGGATAAGCACCTCGTATTGCCATTCAGCATCGATGGGAACGGCTCGCGGACGTCCGCCTTTGGTGCCATCGATTACCTGGAGGTGGCCTGAAACTCGAAGACACTGCAGCGGACGCAGGAGCATGCTTTCCTGTGCACGTAAGCCAAATGTCGCCTGAAGCTCAACCTGCATGGCGACCCACCGGTCGCGCTCGCATAATCGGGCGATCACGTCATCGAGCTCGACTCCCGCCGCCTCCCATGACTTGTCTTCCCGTGCAACGTAATAGCGACGATACCCTTCAGGACGCTTGATGTAGTCGTCCATTGTGCCGACGAGCTGGTGCTTTTTCATCCAGGCGGCTAGCGTACGCCAGTAAGTGAGCTTATTCTCGACCGTGCCGGGCGATTGTTTCTTTTCGTTGATCCAGAGGGTCACGAGATAGCCGATGTGTTTCTCTGCGAGATTCCACGGCGACTGGATGGCGAAGCCTCCTTTTCGAAGTTCGCGGAAGCCGGCGACCAGACTCTGGACGCGATACTTTTGGGTCTTGATTGATATGGCGTTCGATGTAACGCGGGTTTTGCTATGCGCTTTTGTTAAATGTCGTTGAAACAGCTCCGCCAGTTCGTTCGTGAGCCGTTGCGGAAGCCCCGCGTTTTCCATCAGCGCCGAGAAGTTCAGTTGGATCTTCACAGTCGTTTTTCGTGAAAGGCGGCATCCTCCCCTATCAAGAGGACGCCGCGGATTGATGAGGACCTGCACGCTTTGCTTTCCGGGATCTTAGAGATCAGAGAGTTGATTCACCCGGCGCAGGGAAGCACTGCCGCCTGATGATCCTCGAGCCGGCATCGGCCGGCACGAGGCTACCCGACCGCAGACTCACGTCTGTCGAGCCAGGCAATTCCTGTTGCGCTTTTCTTTTTCGGCTGCGCGGGCCGAGAGGAATGGGATTAGAAATCCGCACATAACGTGCAAGTGATTTCCCGTTCGGAGAGCCTGCTCACCGCGGTCGCATTGATATCGGATCGCGTGAGTCAGGCATGGCTTTACGCCGTTGACGGAAAGCAGGTCTGGACGTTCGCGATGTCCGCGCGAACGTGTTCTCAGTCGGTACAGAATTGCAATCTGGTCAGGAGACCAGCCGCCGTGCGGGTCGCGGAGAACTCAGTTTCCCCAACGCGACCTGCGACGCCGGCTCTGGCTTAACTGCCAGGCAGAAGGTGGACGCCCCACCGGGCGACTAGCTCAGGAAATGGAGTGCGCTGCACTCAGGTCGATGCGTCACTGACGCAGATAGGTGTAGCCATATTAAGTTTCTCGACGCGAGAGTTCGGGCGAAAAGCTCGCGATTTTGCGGTAGCTTTCGGCCAAGGCGTTGCGCTCAGTGAAGATGGCTCGTGCCTGGCGAAAACTCAGCAGGTGCTGCCGAATTTCGGACCAAGGAGAACAACGCGCTGCAGGGCGTGTTCGCGGCGAGAAGCGAGCAAATCAGCGGATGGCGACTGGACATCTTCGGTCAGCAACGTCAAGCGCCGCTGCCGTCCCTGGAGTCAGATCTGTCCATTCCGGTAAAGGAGGACAGGCGCAAGCGCGCGGCAAGGGGCGTCCGCCTCTATCAGACGATGTGCCGCTCGGGCACGCTATGGATGCGATGCCGGCCGCAACATGATCGGATGACGAGCGAAACGGTCATCGGCAAGCTCAGGTACCGCGGAGCAGGATCGGATCGTCGAGCATGTAGGGCCGCCACATGCCCTGATCAAGGACAGACTTGACGAAGCGCGGGGGGGAGGTTCCAGGCGGCGCCACTGATATAAAGGAATGTCACCACGCCGTCGTGCGCCCTGTTCGCGAACAGGCGCCGTCGGCCACAGCCTGGCCTGAGGTCCACGTTTTTGGCAGGACCCAGACGGACGAGGTCGGGCACGCGCGACTTCGATTGTGTCGTTTCTTCCACGGAATTTGAGCGCTCGTTGTCGCGCAATCGCGTGGAATTCATTAAGGAAAGTCGTTTCAAATTATCGCGGTGCCACCGAAGCGATGACATTCTTTTTTACAAGCAATAAGCTGCGCACCGCTTCCATGAGTGCTTCATTTCGTCGGACTTCCCCGCACGCTGACTTGTCGGCAAAGGCCGTGAGCGACAGGATTGCGCCGTGGGGCGCAGACTGGTCAAGCGGTTGGAGATGCCGATATTTTGCCGCGCCGTTCCAGACAAATGATGTCCGAAGCGTTGGTCATCACCGGCGACATCGAACGCTTCAAAACGTCACACGACGGAAGGACCAACTCTGAAAATCCGCACCGTGCTCTTCGCCGCAGATGCCTTGAGTAAAGGATCTTCGATTCAATTTATTGGCCTTGACGCTCAGACTGCGTTCGACCAGCGGACAGCGAGGCACGAAATGCGGCAGCCTTCGCGTGCTGCGTACCCCGCTGGCGAACTATAGACTGCCAAGGCTGTGCCGTACTCAGAGGATCAAACACTTCGGCCTATGAGCTTGAGCCAGCCGTGAGGAAGGTTTCCATGCATATACATCCGACGCCCCTCGCAAGCTCTTGATGATGATCGGGAATTGTCTGCATGCATGAATCGACTTGCTCATGGTTAGTTGCAACAGCATTCCCGCAGTCTGGAGGAGATCCGTCCCCCGGTCTTAACTAATCATGGCTTGAACTACATGGGCGGTACAGACAGCAGAACCCGCGATGGGCGATACGAATCTACACCAGTGTTCCGTCACGTTGCTGCTGGCACCTCCGATGCCTCGGTGCCAGCTGGATCTCAAGGATGCTTGCGTTCTATTTCTAGTAAGTGCTACTTCCACAGCTCGGACACGCACAGGCAACTGCGCCGCATATGAGGGTCTACCTGCAGCGCCCTCGCAAAACTCGAACTCGCGTAAGAGCCAGCACGCAAAGTCCGACGCAGCTCGGGCCGGCGGCCCATTACGCGTTGTCTTACCGCCAGACAACAACATCTCCTGGGCGCAAGCAAGACTGAAAAAGCGACTACTCCAGCGGAAGCCGATGGTCGATGACTAGCGAGTAATGCCCGGACGACGTCGTTGCCGCTTAACCTTGCGTGCGTTACGCTCCATCAGCGAGCTAAGTCCACACATGGCAACTGCGGCGCCCAGTATTAGAAAGCTGATATCCATGCTCATTCCTTTCGCTCGAAATCACTTCATGAGTAAACGTTAGCACGAAACTGTTGACAACACCTCGTCTTATCGTCTGATACGGCGCAGGCCAGCGTCAAATGGACTCCATACTGTGCCTTCAGGGGAAAAAGCAGCAGGACGTGCGTGGCAGAAACGGCCCACTGCTGGCGACGCTGTTTCCCGCCTGGTTGCGCATGACATTCAATCAAAAAGCGGCGCCCCGACGCAACGGGCCTCTTCATGGATTAGAACCGGCAAGATCATTCAGTTCAACGAACAGCGCGCACGCCGAGATTATCCGGCATCGAGGACGTCGGTATTGCAGACGTAGCGTACTACCGTTTCAGGGCGCCGCATTCGGCGCCGGGTTATGACGCCGGCGATATGAGCGATTGGCGTATTGGATCGCCGATGATCTGTACTTCACCGTATGCCCCCGACCGCCTAGCGATGTCAAGCACCAGGTCGCAAAAGTCGGTTCCTTGAGCGCAGACCCGCGACGGCAAAAACGCTAGCGCGACGAGTGCAGTATGAGATTTTTTCTTCAACACATTGCGGTGACGCCGCGTCATACGTTGCATGGCACGTTGAGGTAATTTTTGTTAGTTCATCATACACACGGCAGGCGGAAGTCAAGGAAGCGCTGCACAACTGACCCGCGCGCGAATGACAGGACGTTTGACGCAATCCGTTGCCTACCGTGGTACGAATGGTCGACGGACATTATCAGTGCACTGTCGGCGCGAACGCGATGTGCGGGTCAGGAGGGCAACGAAGACCTTAGCTCGGCAACGTACTCGATCTTGGGCTGAGGGAGCCGAGCGAGATCATGATCCGCTTTCGCATTGAAACAACGAGCCCTTCTCGATGCGCACAGTGCGCGCGTCACCTCCCCGAATCCAGACGCCTGGACCAGCCGGCTGACGGTCTTAACCCGAAAAGCTCCGCAAAAACGCATAGCTTTTCGTCCAGCATAGCGTTGCATCCGGCAACTGATTCCACCCTGATCGCACGTTTGCCGGAACTCTCGCTCAGGTCAATATCGCCCGGGATTGCGGCGTCATCAGGCATGTCTCTGGCGTATCTAACGAGGTGCCGGGCGAATGTGGCTGCTCGGTTCACAATCAAAGTGTGTTGCGTCCGTAAGGTAGGATGCAACGAGATGCCGTCCTGGCTTTTCTAGATGAAGTCGAAGCTCACACGGCAATCGGCTTGGCGCCTCGCCTGGATCAGCCTCAGGTTTCCGAGAGACACAGACGTTAATGCCTCGTCACGCCCACACGGCCTCCAACTCGGGACGGCTCTACGGGAGAATCTCATAAAGGCATGAAACTCGCGCAAACGTTTCGACCTAATGAATGCAAAAGGACCGTTAGCCGGCTAACGGTCCTCGCGACGCGCAAAAACCCGCCGCTCCTTGCCCAGCAAGGCTTCCAAGCCAACGCTTGCTCGCACTGACCTTGTAATTTATGGAACCGCCTTGTATTGCGCGTATCGATCCGTCGGGACAAAAAAACCGGCTGCGGCACCGGGTTGAGTTCATGAGAATGCGCGAATACAAAGCCGGCGCGGCCGGCAAATCAAGGGTTTCGGACATAAACGGGCCATAAAAAGCAAAAGGCCACACCCGAAAGTGCAGCCTTTCAAGAAAAGATGCAAGAGTGAATGCCGGTCCGCGTCAATAATCAGCGTCGAACGCGCGGACGCCGGCGTTCGCGATCCGCCTTGCGGCCGAGGTCACTCATGTGCTTGCCATACGCACAAATCGCAATCGTCAGGATTAGCGCAACTACACCGAAGCCCATAGTGATTCTCCGTTCATGAAATCCATGCCCTCAATAAAGGTTAGCACAATCGCCGCAAGCGAGGCCTCGTTCAGAATAGCGCCCGCGTCGAACTGCTGATTGAGTGCCAATACCCAACGAAACCCACCAGCGAAGCGACAGAGAGCGCGTGACAGAAGCGACCGAACTGCTGCCTCTGATCCTTACTCCACGCCTTTGCGATCGGGATTATTGACAGCTTCGCTCGACATTCGTGACCGGGACGATGACCGAAAAAGCACCGTCCACGCGATGATCGAGCGGCGCATTCAGGCCATCGATCAGAGCAACTACTGAGGTCGGTCGCAATCGGTGGAGGCCAACGCGCCGCCTGCGATAGAAACGGCCATCGATGCTGGCTCTGGGTTTTCTGTTCGCGCCTGAGATCGCGGCGGCGCATCGGAGTGCCGCGTAGCACGCTCTTCTTCCGACGGCTCAGCAACCACCGTTTGCCTGTGTCAACTCTCGCCCCAATCCACACATCGCAGTTCCAAATGGGCGGCGAGTCTCACGGCATCGAGATGCTGAAGATGGCTTGCGCGGAAGCGGTTCAATCGTGTGCGCATAAAATGGTGAAGTTCAGATGGATACAGGATCGCTTCGGGCAGCGCAGGATCGAGCACGCACTGCGAGGAGGCGAAGATTGCAATGGACTCAACCGGACATTCGTATTCCGCGAGTAACGCACGCAGATGTCGCAAAGCGGGCTTTGCCCTGCGTAGTGGAGACGTCTGGACAGAAACGACACCGACCTTGCCATGGACGAGGAGTTCGTCGTCGTTTAATGAGCGCTTTACAGTGCCCGTCCAATCGTATCGGTCAATGACAAATGATCCGAACCCAGTCACAGCAAGACAATCCACCCACGTCATCGGATTACGCGATCCGGGTGCGTGCTCAAGCATCACGCCGCGGCGTACGACGAATGCGCGGTCGGACATTGTCCGCAGTAGCGCTGCAACGCTTTTTGACAAAGAAAGGGACAAACGGCGTCGATGCGCCATCCAGCCATCGCGATCGTCGGCCAGTCGCCTGAAGTCCGGCGCGAGTTCATGGGAGCACGCGCCAACACCGTATGCATCTATATTCTCAACAGAAAACAACGTCTTGCCCTGTTTCATTTGTTCTCCTTTCGTGGACTGAAGAGGGTTATCGGACGGCGATTCACTCACGACTTCGACGGCTGGCGAATACAACCGTCAATTCACCAGCAAATTGGCGTGATGCTGTGTCGCAGAGCAAAGGGATTGCCGATAACTCCAGCTTGTCATCGGCAATCAGAAGTCAAGGCAACGCTCCCAGACAAGGAGCAACCGGAGAGCGTCGGTCATGAGCCCTATTGCCTGCCATCCAGTCAGCGGCCGTTAGCGCTTGCCACTTGGCAGAGAAGGGAATTAAACTTTTAGCATACCGAAATAACAGGGGCGTGAGGCCTGCGAAGAAGACGGGATCGGGCAGGAGCGAACCGGACAGTGTCTGAAAACAGCACTTTGCCGGACCGTCACGCCGTCGACAAAGCTGGAGACGAAACGCTGTCGGGCATTGCACACTGCCGGCAAGCGCGGCAGCACGGTTGAACCGGGGCCGGCCCAAGTCCCAATTCACTATGTATAGTGGCTTTCAGCCGCTGTGATGCACTGATACGGAAGGTAAAGCTTGCAATGGAAGTTGCCTTTGTTAGCGATTAGCGAGTGGATCCTTGCAGGAGCACCCCTTTGAAGCTTGGATCATTGGAGATGAGCCGTTCCGCCTCGATGTACTCGGGACTAACAGAAACTTTCTTCATCACGCTGCGGATTGCACGCTCCAGGTCGCGTCGGTACCCGAAGAGAGCGCCGGCGTCGCTGCACTCAATAATGAGTCGCCGCGTCCCCCTACCCTTCCTGATGCGAATGCGAGAAAGGTCCGATGGGTGAACGTTCTGCCCGTTTAACTCCCGAAGAACAGTTTCGGCCGTCGCCTCCCTTATTCCAGGTCTTAGACTTCTCACACACTGAAATAGCACTTGCCGGCCCAACTCCTGGTCTAGCGCGAGAAGTTTTCGTCCAACAGTGAAAGTCAGTCCGGCCTCACTGATATGAACTGGCAAGCTACCCCAAAGCGCCATGATATGCACCGCATCGCGTATGTTCTTTCGCGAAATGTCAAGCGCACGGGCGCAGCCGCTGTAACTGGTCCATTCCCCTCTGATTACACCGACGTGATATCTGTCGGAGATGGTTCTCGGTGAGTCCAGCGTCTTTTTCAGAACCTTGTTCTCAGGGTTGCCGAAGCAGCGCAGCGCGCGCCTGGACACAGACCCTTGCCCATTTATCGTTGCGAGCACCGCTCGCGCTGAGAGCTTCCTGCCAGCCGCGACATGCTCGCCGACTCGCTGAAGCACGGTCTGAAGACCATCCCGCGCGATAACCTCGCGTATCACCCGCACGGAATACGGCGTTACCCCGGTGGGCGACTCAAACAAGCCGATTACCCCGGCGGGCAGAGCAGCCACGTTAAGCGCCAGCGAAAGTTCGGCCTGACTAACGCCGAGCGCGGCAAGTGCGCCCTTTTGCGTAGTCCATTTTCCTTTGATCAGTCCGTCTTTATAATAATGGGCAATAATGAAGCAATTGCGCTTTCTGAGTTGTCGAAGCAGTCCATCGGGGGTCATGGTTTTGTCTCACGCTTGATCCGGTGTTGCGGTAATCTGCAGGCAAAGCGTTACGATACGCGACTTGCCGCTCAAATGGCGACCGAATGGGGCATGAAAAATACCCTCTTTCAGAAAAAGACGACGGCTGGTCAACCGTCGGGCAGTCACGTTGCACTGGAGGCATGACATGCGTACCCGCCGGCTACTGCTGCCAGTCTGGATGCAGAAGGGCACGCGTGCGCGGATTTCATACTTGTGGCCATCAGATGTCGTTACCACGCCGATGCGTCTTTCGCGCTTTCCCGAGAGTTTGCGACAAGATGGCCGAGCGCTTCGGTCCTGCCGGGTCGACGGCAGCTCGACTCGGCCCGCGTCGGTTTGTGGCGTCTGTCTTATAAATGTGCTGCCGCCCCGTGAGCCGGCTCACGGTGGCGCCGGCAGCGCGCTACCACCGCATCGTTCTGTTTTAATTGATGAAACAGGCTGATTTGCGAATTCTCGATTGATTGATCAACGGCGCAAGGTTCGCAAATAAGGGGCACGCCGCGCATAGCACATAAGTGTTAGCGTCGATTCAAGACTGACCCACGAATGACAACTGCGGTGCCTAGTGCCAGGAACCTGAGGTCGAAGGCATTCCGCTTCGCTCGACATCTCGTCCGACATTAAGACGACGTCTGGTCACCAGGACAAGCAGGACGAACAAACCGAGATTCATGATGGTCAACCTCCGTTCATTGAATGCGTAGCAGCGATGCCGCCGGCGCCTAAGCGCACTAGCGCTCCACACCGCCTCTATAAAGCGATTTGCGCAGCGCGCCTGCCGAACTGAACGACCCCGAGTCCGTCGCCGATGTGCTGCACCGCCTTGCTCGCGATCCTCGAGCATGCTTCGGCGACTGCGGGTCTGTTGTGGAGAAAATCGCGCCGAGACGCCGGCACGGAGCATCAGCGCGGTTGCGCCGCACGCCAATTCTGGAGGCGATGTCTCGAGGCGTCAACTGCCGTGTCCGCCTGCTGGCTCACGTAACGGTGTCACGCGGGGTACTCTCCATGGCTCTTTTTCTTGCGCGCAGGCTTGGTCTTGCGTACCGGTGCCGGCTCCATCGCGTCGGCTCACCGAGTTGGCCGGGCGAGGAAAGTGTGCTTTGCAAGAGTGTCAACACGGTACGAATCGTCATCGTTGGGGCCTACTGTCGGGTACGCTGCGTCGGCGGAGCATGATCCTTTTCGGTGTAAGACGGGGCGTGCGCGGCTCCCGATTTGCGAATTCTGTACAGTTGATCGATTAATAGGAATTTCGCAATTCAGCTCGTTTAATAAACGAAGTCAATAGGATGCGGTAACAGCAGCGTGGCTGCCCCTACCGTTAGTCTGCTGACGGTACCGCTACATTTGAGTGACCTACAGCCAAAACCGAGGCATGCGCCAAACGGCTGTCGACTGGGCACGGTCGAGGAGATGGACCGGAGTGGTCAGCCGATCTTCTCAGACATTGTCATGGGTCCCCTTCGTTGTCTTTCGGCTGCGTACACGGCAAACCGGCACCCGCGCGCGGGATAATTACTTCCGGTGCCCCATGTCGTTAGCCCGCCGGCAAGGGGGAGCGTCGTCGATTTGAAACCGTTGGCCAAGTCTTCATTGAACGGACACAACTGGAAAGCGCCCGCATGTAAACGCCCCGCTCTGCTTGAAAGCTGCGCCGATTATGTCGCCATTTGCGTGCAGGGCAGGCTGACCGATCAGATACAGTTGATTGAACACAGACGGTTGACTTCGACGCACGGCAGGCAACGGTAGTCGGTGAACGGTGAACGGGTTGTGAAGCACCGTGCAACTTAGCCTCCGAAATTAGCAGGATTTCCCCTTAAAGAGGAGGGTTAATGAAAGTATCAGCGTTTGGCGTCGACATTGGTTACGGCCACACCAAAGGTGCGCTGCGTACAGGATCCGATATTTCTACCGTGAGCTTCCCGTCGCTCGCGCCTCTTGTACCTGATCTTGAGTTACCGCGAACCAGAGAACGCGTGGCCGACGGGTTGAACGTTGTTTTAATTGAGGTGCAAGGCTCTCATTATGCAGTCGGCCCCGAAGTAGAGTCGTTGTCAGCGTGTTCAAGCCTAACGCGAACGTTATTTGACAGTTTCTGCTTGACGCCCATGTTCACCGCGCTACTCGGCGGAGCACTATATCGCGCCGGTGTAACCGACATCGAATGCATGGTGCTTGGCCTCCCGTACCACCTCACCGGGGAATACTTCAGATATCTTCGCGATGCATTTACAGGCGCTCTCGATTTTGGCCAAGGCCCGGTCCACGTACGCTCGGTAGAGGTCGTTCCCCCGCTGCTCGGATCGCTCGGAACCTTCTCCAATTCCGGCGATGGCCGCTTTGATCCGGAGCACGGCCATCTCTTCATCGATGTAGGCTACTCCGAGACTAGCTGGCTGCTGTATTGTGACCATATGATAATCGACCAATGTTCGGGCCACGTCCGGGGCGGTGCATGGCAGGTCTATAGAACCATTGGATCGCTGATCGCGAACCAGGAGCGCTGCCCTGTAGACAATATGGAACGCATTGGCAGATGCCTTAGCGATAAGAGGCCACTTCTGCACTACGGTAAGGGTATCGACCTCGCTCCGTTGGTTGAAAGCACACGAGCCGTAGTGAACGCTGCGTTGAAAATAATCCGTGATCGCACTCCCTCTCCTTCGAGGTTGAGGTCGATCGTATTGACAGGAGGCGGAGCAGGCCTCTACGAGACAGCGGTGCGCGCCGCCTTTCCCCGGGTACGCATCGACGTCCTGGACGCGCCCTCACACGCAAATGCGAAGGGCTTCCTTCTAATCGGCGAGGCCCTGCTCGCGGGAAGGAAAATTGTGCCTACGTCTGCATGAACTCGCGAGGCGCTGTGGCTCCCGGACTAACGGGCGCAGCGGGTTACTTCACGGCGCAAGAAAGAGGAGTTAGGTCATTGGCGCGCCTGTTTCGCGAGCGGTGCAGATCATCAATTAGTACGACTACTCACTTCGCCTGACGGGATAATATTATTCACGATTATTTATCACGTCTCGATCGTCTTTTGCAGTAAAGTCTGGTGCTGCTTGGCAGCGTCCTCCTTCTCCGCGCCAAGGTCGCCAGCTACGTTGTCATCGGCACCTGCAAATTGATACACCGTCTACCAATTCTTGAGTGCCGTTGACAACGTGGTCACGACGTAGGCCGGCAGAGCCCCACCGCCTCAGCGTGGTCGGCATTGCGCCAGGTTGTCTGTGACGATCGAATCACCGCAGTCAACAAACGCAAATCCCGGTCAGCCAGCATCACTGGCCGCACGCCACCGCACTTCTTCAGGTGTACGCCGACTCGATTGCGCTAGACTCTTAAACATCGCGAGCAACGCGGTTAGCCGTTGCCCTTGAGGTAAAACAAGCTCGAACTGCTCCCCGATCAATACGGCGCGAGCAATCCAATATGCAGATCCCAAATAATCGGGCAGCTCTCGATATTCAGTGTTCAACAAGTAAGACGCGACGGTTTCCAGATGAGCGATTTCTGAGTCGGCGAGCCTCGCGGGTAGTTTGCGACAAGAAGTTGCCGAGGTGTCGTTCCTCTGTAGTCCTTGATTTTTATTGGATTTGAAATAATGCTTCGTCAAAGGGTCCATGTTTCAATGGGATCGGCTGAGGTGACCCCATCTTGCCGACGTCATTGAAAAGTCAAGGCAGCCCCAAGGTGCGAGTGCGGCGAGGAGTGTCCGGATCCGAGTATGCTCGAATCCCGCGAAGAGCAGCGTGGAGCCCTCGACTGCGTAAGCGGTTAGAGATGCATCGGAAAAACGTGGCGAGCCGCTCGCGGCACGTAGGGTGTGGACGCCGACAGGCTACTGCGGCCAATAGGAGTTACACCCTCGAAAAACCGTAGGCGCTAGTTAAACCCCACTGGGTCTTGGATGTATCGCAGAGCAAGGCTTAAAGCTTGCCTACTTTTCACCGCAGCTGTTCACGCCATGTGCAGCAGCGTCGAGTTAGCCCGTCGGTCAAACTGGGCAGCAAAATCATCGCCCTGCCACGTTTAATAACGCTTCGCTTCGTCAGACTCTCGCTCCACGCTCAGAGCGCGCAACATCTCTTGATATCGGTAGTGCCGCCGACGTCCTCGGGTGGATACGCCCGTTCTCCGGCACAGATCCACGCTTCGCTGTAGGGCTCGTGGTCCGTTTGCATGCCCTCTTCAAGGTGAGAGCCATAATGCCAGTCATCGTCTAGGCCATATTGATAGACGAACCGATGTCCCGGGATACACAATCCAGCGTTACCGCGCCGTGCGATCATCCTGCGTTTTGGGGTCTTCAGAGGACAGGTGGAGCATGTCGTCGTTATCGACAGCCCCGTATGGGGAGTATGCAAGCCTTGTCAGCGGCGGCGGCGTCAACGTCGTCGGCTTCCATGCCGGCGATCTCGTTGCCCTGTCGCCCCGACGATAATGCCAGATACCATTTGCTACACATTTCAAAATATTTGATGGGCGGGCGGCCGCTGTGCAATCACCGTCGATGTCTCACACCCAGGAGCCGCTCCCCGATCGATTTGGCGGTCAGAGATCCTCTTTGCACACCGCTGCTCGATGCTCATGAGGCTCGGTTAGCCGCCGCAGGCACGCTGCGCAGTGCAGTCGAGGTGGCCGGCTGATATTCGGCGACCCAACGGCGCAGGTCGCGGCGGACCTCGTCGTCAGTCGGCACGCGGTGTTGCATCAGCCACGGCAGCAGGTTGTCGATCAGGCTGTCCGGAACTTCGCGCGCCTTGGCGATGCGCAGTTTCGGGTGCGGCGTGCGCGTGGTGGTTTCGTCGTCGGCGAGCAGTTCTTCGTAGAGCTTTTCGCCGGGGCGCAGGCCCGTGTAGACGACGCGAATCTGTTCTTCGGTGAAGCCATACAGACGGATGAGATCGTGCGCCAGATCGGCGATGCGGACCGGCTTACCCATGTCGAGAATGAATATCTCGCCGCCGTGGCCCATACTCGACGCTTGCAGCACGAGCTGCGACGCTTCGGGAATCGTCATGAAGAAACGCGTGATTTCCGGATGCGTGACCGTGACGGGACCACCGCGCGCAATCTGTTCCTGGAACTTGGGAATCACGCTGCCCGCGCTGCCGAGTACATTGCCGAAGCGCACGGTCTCGAACTGCGTGCGCCGCGTGCCCTGCTGTTGCAGCGATGAACATACCATCTCCGCGAGACGCTTGCTTGCGCCCATCACGTTGGTCGGGTTGACGGCCTTGTCGGTGGAAATCAGCACGAAGTGCGCGACGTCGTGACGGATCGCAGCGCGCGCCACCCGATAGGTGCCGAGCACGTTGTTGCGCACGGCCTGCCACGCGTTCACCTCTTCCATGAGCGGCACGTGCTTGTAGGCCGCGGCGTGGAAAACAATGTGCGGCGTGTAGCGCGCCATGACCTGATCGAGCAGCAGCGAGTCCTTCGCGTCGCCGATGATCGGCACCACGGAGACTTCCGGATACTTGTCGGTCAGCTCTTCATTGAGCCGGTAGATGGAAAATTCGGAAATGTCGAACGCCACCAGTTGAACCGGGCCGAAGCGCAGAATCTGCCGGCACAATTCAGAGCCGATCGAGCCGCCCGCGCCGGTGACCATGACGACGCGGTTTTTCAGGAGCGCTTCGACGTGGTCGGTGTCGATCATGACCGGGTCACGGCCGAGCAGGTCTTCGAGATCGATCTGGCGGACGCGGGAAAGGAAGGCCTGGCCTTGGCTGACAGCGGTCAATGCCGGCAGCACGAGCGCGCGCACGCCGGCGCGCACACAGAGCGTGGCAACCCGACGCTGGACGTCCACAGATGCCGACGGGATAGCGATGATCGCATATTCGGTTTTGAGCTCCTCGGCCATGCGCGGCAATTCGCTGATAGAACCGAGAACCTTGTAACCGTAGATTTCGCGTCCATGCTTGGACACATCGTCGTCCAATAGGCCGACAAGACGCCATTCGCTCGAGCGCGACAATTCACGCGCGAGGCTTGCACCGGCGTTTCCCGCGCCGAGCACGACGACCGGCTTGCCTTGCGCGACGAGGCCGCCGTAAAGGTAGAACTCTTTGGTCGCCCGGTAGAGGGCTCGCGTTCCGCCCATGGCCAGGAACAGGAAGAGCGGCGATACGACGAGGACCGAGCGCGGCACGATCGGCGAAGGTTGTACCAGCACCGAGACAACCATGGCAATCAGCGCCCCGGCGATCACGGCTTTCGAGATCCGAACGAGATCGGGCAAGCTGGCGAATACCCACATGCCGCGGTACAGCCCGAAAATGCGGAACATCACGCCGTAGACCGGAAGCACCCACAGCAGGGAACGCAGGGCGCCGGTGCGGAATTCGTCCGGGATCGAGCCGTTGAAACGGAGGAGATACGCGATGAGCCACGATCCGGCAACCGCGCATAGATCGAAGAGGAACGCGCTGAAAGACAGCCAGGTGGCCTTGTTTCTTAACATCAGCGGCATCCTTACTTGTCTGACAGTGTTGATTGGAACCGACGCCAGCGTCTATCGACGACCACACCCGCCAGAAAAAGAACCACCAGCCAACCGGCGACGATGCACCACTGAACGATAGCAGCGCGGCCCAGAGCAAATACAGCAAGCATTATGCCAGTTGCCATGACGACATACCACACCAGAGCTGTCCTCGAGTGGCCGACTCCACTTCGCACCATACGCTGATAGTAGTGCTCGCGGTGCGGTTGCCAAAATCTTTCACCCCGCAGGAGGCGCCGTGCGAGTGTCACGGACGCATCGGCGATGAACGGCGCAAACACCATCGCGGGAAACCAGATGGGCCAGACGCCCCCGCGCCAGCCCCAGTAGCCGAATGCCCCGGCCAGAAAGCCCAAGGAGATGGAGCCTGCATCGCCCAAAAAAATCCGGGCAGGATGAAAGTTGAAAAAGAGGAAACCCAGCGCTGCACCGGACACGGCCACGGACGACCACGCCAGTTCCGGCGCCGGATGGCCGCTTAGCAGAGCAGCCACGGCGTAGCCGGCGAAGCCGAACAAGGCCATACCCCCGGCCAGCCCGTCCGCGCCATCCATGAAATTGTAAAGATTCACGAGCCACAACATCAGGAAGGCGAGTATTGCCAAACCCCACCATGGCGCGTTCGCGGTGAAGAGAGACACCAGGCCGACAACGGCTAACATGTGCGCAGCAAACCTGACCCGCGCCGGCAGCCCTCGGCGGTCGTCGATCTGGGAGACAGCCGCGAGGAAGGCAGTGCCCACCGCCGAGAACCAAAGGCCTGGCGCGAGCAGCAAGGTCGCAATGACGCAGACGGGGACCACGCCCCAGCCACCGACTCGCGGCGTAGGCGCGTTGTGAAGCGACCGGTCGTTGGGCACATCCGTGGCGAGACGCCAGGCGAGTCCGGTGCGCAGCAACGTCCAGAGAATTGCTCCACATGTGCAAGCGGATGTGAGTGCGATCAGCGCCGCAGCCGCCCAGGCCGGCAACGTGGCAAGGTAGGTCAGCACCCGCGGCCTCCTTGCGTGGTGCGATACCAGCGGGCGGTCGCGGCCAGCCCTTCGTCGGTGGAATACGGCGGGGTCCAGTTCAACACCGAACGAATTCGGGCCGTATCCACCTGCAACGCGCCGACCAACCGATCCACCTGAGCCGAACGGCCTGTCAGTCGGCCGGCCAGACGTAGCCATTCCTCCGGTATCGGAAGCAGCCGCGCCGGCTTGTGCAAGTGGCGGCCCAGCGCGCGGCACAGTTCGGCGACGGTAAGCGCGTCCGTGTCGGCGACATGGAAGCATTGGCCTGCCGCGCGCGGATCCGTCGCGCAACGCATCAGTGCGTCCGCAAGATTCTCGACATAGACGAGGCTGCGTCGTCCATGGACCGCGCCGAGGGGCAGCGGTATACCTTTTCCTATGCCTTGCATCAGACGCAGGAAGTTCGCGCGCACCCCGGGGCCATAGACCAGTGGTGCGCGCACAATCACCACCTCCATTCCCGTCTCACGAGCATAGCGGGCCAGCTCCTGTTCGGCGGCAAGTTTGGAGCGGCCGTAGGGGTCTTCAGGAGCTGGCGCATCGTCTTCGGTCAGAGGCCGCCCGTTATCGGCTTCCGCAATTGCCTTGATACTGCTGACAAAGACGAAACGGCGAACGCCATGCTGCGAGGCAGCTCGCGCAACGCGAAGCGTGCCTTCGACATTGGTGGCGTGGAAGGCGGCCTCCGGATCTGTCGACACTTCGCGCATCACGTGAACACGGGCCGCGAGATGAACGATGCAATCTGCAGCGAGCGCAGTTGACCACCCGGCTTCTATGGCCGCGAAGTCCGCGCTGGGTTCGATCCACTCATTGACACCCTGCTCGAGGTGCCCGCCGCGCCGGACGAGGCCGGTGACGGTGTGCCCCGCGTCGAGTAACACGCGGCTCAGCGCGCGACCGACAAACCCGTAGGCTCCTGTAACGAGTACGTGACTCACAGCCACTTCCAGCCGAAGCGGTTGAAGAACTTGTAGGCGGAAGAGATGAACATGCGGATGTGCGAGGAACCTTTGCGCGATGCTCCACCGCCGTGATGAAGCACGCGTACATTAGGCACGTACGCAACATGCGCTACGGCGTGCGTGCGAAGACTCAGGTCGTAATCCTCGAAATAGAGGAAATACCGTGAGTCGAAGCCTGCCAGCTGCCTGAGCACGGAAGTGCGAAACAGCATAAAACAGCCGCTGACGATGGGCGGGTCCCACACGACGTCCCGGTCATTAATCTGGTCGTGCATCTCGTAGCGTGCAAGGCGCCGCGAAAACAATCGCTGCAGCGCAGTAGGCATGAAACCGCGTACGAATAAATCCAGCATTGTGGGGTAGCGCCGACACAGGAACTGTTGACAGCCGGATTCGTCGCCGATCCAAGGCGTTAGAAGACCCACCTCCGGCTGTGCCTCGAGAAAGTCCAACGCTTGCTGAAGGGAGTCTGACGCAAGATCGATGTCCGGGTTCAGTATCAAGTGGTACCGACTTTTACTCCGTTGGATGGCGAGGTTGTGACCGCGACCGTAACCCACGTTGCCATGCCCGGTAATGACAGTACAGACCACACCACGTGCCCTCAATTCATCTAGAGATGCCAAACGTTCAGACAATCCCCCGTTATCGATAAGAGAAAGCGCTATCACTTGTCCTGGTCGCTTTGAATACACTGCATGACATGCAGCGCTGAGGCCAGCGAGCGTCGAGTTCAATTGCTGAATGTCCGGTCGATAAACGACGATCGATATCGATAACACGTTAGGTTCGGACGACGGCGCGGCTTGATGTTTCATGCTTGGTGAAATTACATGTCCAGAAAACCACACTCGTTGTGGCCCTCATGGCCCGGCAGTTCGGACCAAACGTTCGGGCCTCGGCGACTATGTTCTTCAGTGTGCTGCCGCTGGAGGCTGTATGACTGCATCATTGGCGGATAGCCGGGCGCGCCGTGTACGGCTCACGAATCAGCGTATTGCACTAGGCTTTACAAGAGACAACTTACAGGGCCAATGATAACGCATCGATCGACACCTTCTTACCGCAAGAGGCCGGTGCTACAAACGCGCTCCTTATGGAGCGATCGCTGCAGCCCCTCACGTTCTTGCGCACACCGCCGCGCTGGCTGCTTTTGATACCATGTACAATTTGCGGTCTATCCTGAGGCGGGCTGCTCTTTGCTTGGTCATGTGGTTTTTGGAGCTTTGCGAAGCCGATTGCAGTGCGTACCCCCTTGTCGGTTTATGCTGATACCGGGGTCGCCACTGCTCGGTCTTTGTCGCTGGCGCTGATTGGAAGGGTCGACTGGGGCCTGCCGCAACACCTAGGTAGCTGTTGCTTACCTAAGATCGTAATATGCCTCCCAGTAGGCGCACGACCGCCGCAAACTGACGTCTCTCTAGACGAGTAACACTGAACAGCCTCGCCTGAAAGAGCCTCGTTCGCGAAAAACGAAATCAGACCTCCCCGATTATGCTCAGCACGCCCCCTACCGCCGCCTCAACGTCCGCGCTCGCCGTTGCACTGCGAGATCACTTCAGCAACGTCATTCTCCCAATGTGGCGAGAGGCCGGGTTCAATGCGGCTCTGAAATTGCCGTTCGAGGCGCTTGATGACGATCATCGTCCCGTGCCGCCCCAACGCTATCGGGCAATGGCCTGTGCGCGACAACTTTTCGTGTTCTCTCAAGCCGGAGATGCCGCTCACGCGCATGTTCTGTTTGATTCTCTGACACGCACGTTCCGGGATACGCAGCGCGGCGGCTGGTTTTACAGCGTGGACGCACAAGGTGTACCGCTAGACACCACCAAAGACCTGTACACGCACGCGTTCGTTGTTTTTGCGTGCGCCGAGTATGCGCGGCGCTGCGGAAGTCAGGACGCTCTCGAAATCGTGCATGGAACGTCAGAGCTGATACAGGCGAAGTTCGACGCGGACGACGGCCTATTGAACGCGGCACTCACCGCGGACTTCTCAAAAATAACCGGCGTACCGGCGCAGAACCCATTGATGCATCTTACCGAGGCGTGGCTGGCCGCCCGCGAAGCGACGGACGACCATGCTTTCGATGTACAGCTTCGACGCGTAGCCGGGGCCGTGTCGCGCCACTTCGTGCATGCGAGATCAGGTTGCATAGCCGAATTTCCGCTCGGCACGCAAGGCAATCGCCTAGAGCCGGGCCATCAGTTCGAATGGTTTTGGCTGGTCAATCAAGCACGCCCGCTCTTCGAAGCTTCCGGGCTAACCGAGACAGTGTCGCGAGCCTTCAGCTTCGCGCAACGCAACGGTGTAGATCAGCGCACAGGAGGAGTATCCGCGTCGCTCGATGATGAAGGGCGCATTCAGGACGCGACCCAGCGCATCTGGGCGCAAACAGAATATCTGAGGGCGCTTGCCATCCATGAAGAGCCGTCTGTTCGTGCGACCTTGCAGCGGCAAATGGAATTATTCCAGCAGCGCTTCCTGCGCTTACAAGGCTGGATCGAATGCAAGACTGCGACGGGCGAAACAGCCAGGGCGGACATGCCATCAACAACACCATATCACCTTGCAACCGCTTTCGACGCGTTGCCCGCCTACAGGCGAAAGAGCGAAACGACACAATGGCAAAACTTCGTCCAGCGTTAACGGAGACGGCGTTCATAGGCTCAGACTCGGTACCCTTCACACAAGGGGCTTCAAACGAGTAACGGGGCCGATGTGAAAAGTTGATCGCCGGGGACCACGGTGGAAGTTGAACGATGGGGCGTATCGCATGATCGGGGCGCGTGCGAGTACGCCTCTCACATCTTTAGTGCACCGAGGTCATGAACGATAAGTGAAACAACATGCCTATCGGTAAGCGCACAGCAAACCCGTCTTGACGAATTGCACTAGGCGACTGTCACGGGCGGCGGGTGCCAGCGATGCGGCAGCAATGCAGAGATCTCGCTGGCCTTGTGGGTCGGTAGGCGCGTGAGGATGTGGAGTAGCCCCTTGATTCTCAGGACACGCGGCACCTCTTAAAATAAGAGGGAGTCTTGTGACTGGTCTTAAGCCTAGGCAAATAGTGGAAAGCATCGAAGTTTCGAGTGAGCCCGAGCGTCGCCGTCGGCGCTCGGTCCAGGAAAGGGTCTCTATCGTCCGGGAGACCATGGAACCGGGCGCAACGGTCTCGGCGGTTGCCCGGCGATACGGGGTGAGCCCAAATCAGGTATTTGCGTGGCGCAAGCAATATCAGGACGGGAGCCTGGTAGCGGTGAAAGCTGGGGAAGCGGTGGTACCGGCTTCGCAGTTGGCCGCAGCAATGAAGGAAATCAGAGAACTGCAGCGTCTGCTGGGCAAGAAGACGCAAGAGGCAGAGATACTGAAGGAAGCAGTCGAATATGGCCGCTCAAAAAACTGGATTGCGCGCTCGCCCTTACTGCCCGGGAACGACCAATGAAAACGGTCTGCGATGTTCTCGGCGTGGCGCGCTCTGCTTTAGCAGTCAGGAAAGCCCGCTCCCCGGACTGGCAGGATGGCCGTCGCGCTCGGTATATCGACGACACGGACCTGGTAGCGTCCACCATTCGTTTGGTGGGCACCAAAGTAGCCAAACTCAACAAGTAAATCTACACAGTAATGAAGACGCGCTTACGGTAGAACAGCAGGTCCCGTCCGAGATTAAAATGCTATCGGCGAGACAGTCGCGATAGCGACTTTGCCGGTCGCACCTGCATATATGTACAGTATATCGCAGTAGATTACGGGCAGGTTGGCGACCGTGATGCAGTCAACACCCAATGCGCATCCTTGCCGGCACGGCTTCATGGACCGACAAAACGCTTATCGAGTCCTGCGCCTTCTATCCGCGAAGGTGCAACGGCGCCGAAGCGCGCCGGCGGCAGCCCCCCGCCCCATCGCCATTGTTAAAGCGGTCTCAATAAAGCCATATGGGCTCTAAACTCGGCTTGCTTTCTGCGCGACGTCCGTCTGTGGATGCACGATGAATCTTTTCAGGTTCAGGGCAGGTTGCTCGACCAGGTACCATGAAAGTGCTGACAGCGGTATTAGGATCGCCATTGTGAGCGCAAACAGGCTGTATGGGTGGTCGATCGGCATGCCGTGTTTCTTGGTCCAGTAAATTACTGACTGCTGCACCGGCCAACCATAAACGTAAATTCCGTACGATAAATCAGCGCGCCAAAACGGCAAGGGCTTTGCGTACTTGGCGGTATAAATGACGATGAACGGGACGGTAATCATCATTGCGACTTGCCTTATCTGAACATCAGGCGCGCCGAAACCCCAATAGAACGGAATGCTACCGATACCGGCGAAAAGCCACGTGCGCATCGGCTCAATCAGAAACGGTGCGATGCAAATGGCGCACCAGAAAGCCGTCCTACCCAGTCGAAGGTCTTTTTCATTTATGGCGATGAAACCGCCGATCGCGAAAACCATAAAGAATGTTCCAACCACGGTAAGGGTTGGAGATCCGCTCTGCCAATGAGCGAAGTAGACGATCCAGCCACCACCAAGGATGGCGGCGAACGAGGCACGATTTAGTGCGCCGATAAAGCCGAGTCCCATCACCGCTGCGTAGCATGCAATCTCCCACGGAAGCGTCCACCATGTCCCGTTGACTGTATGGATCTTGTTCACGTCGTAGCCGTTGAAGCGCGCAGAAAGCCAGTAGGAGATGACGGCAGAGATGATCCATGCTGGAGCGATGCGCAGGGCGCGGTTCGCCATGAACGACGGTATGGACGGTGTTCGCATCCAGCTCTGAGTGATCAAATAACCACTGATGACGAAGAACCAGATAACCGCAGCCCCCCCGACCGACATACCCCAAGAATTGGGTTCCTCGTAACCTAGCAATGGATAGCAGTGTGACCCGACCACGGCTGTCGCCAGCCAAAACCTTATCTGGTTGAAGTTATTACGCACCGTCATATTCCGTAATGTTTGGTGCGCAGTCTACCGCAATCCGTTACGTGTGCGCGATCGGTCCCAGACGGGCGCCGGCGCCGCACTTATCGACAAACGGACGACGGAGCACTTGCGCGGAAGCGCCGAACGCCGCGTATGCTGCGTTCCTCGAATCGGTCGCAGAGGATCGGGAGGCGTTGAGCGTGGCGACCAGGCTCTGCTGAATCGCCGCAACATTCTCCGGCTGCCGCTGCATCTCCGCCCAGTATTTGTCGACTCGCTCATGGACCGTGCCCATGAGTTTGAAGTGCGGCTCAATGGCCGCGCACCAGCCCGCATAGCCGCCGCGCCACCAGCACGCAATCGTTCGTTTCGGCCTGCTCTGTCCAACGTCGCAGCAGATTCGCGTTCAGCTTTTGGTGCAATGCGATGGCCGCGAGCGACACCCCGGGGCCTTGGCAAGCCGCCACCACCTAGGCTTTGAACTCAACGCTATAGCGCCGGCGTCGACGACGGCCAAGTGGTGCTTCTTCTTCGATAGTGTTCACGTGTCCAATTTTAAGTGGATACGATGCTCCCAATACCTTCAACGCAACTCAAGACGGGATGGCCAGGCGCTTACGCCTATCGGGCATATGCACTGTGCGTTCGAACGCCATTAGCGTCAGTGGGCATCGAACAGATGACGAGGACGTAGATGGTACGCGACCAACGCTCAATTCCGGCGAAACAGGCGCTGAACGGCCCTCACCGCTCGCCAAGCAATCGATTGTTCGATCCTGTCGAGCTCGTCGTTTGAACTGTCGAGACGTTCGATCAGATCCGCGACGAGGCGACTCTGCAATTCGGTGTCCTTTGCACGATCGAGCTGCATCGCCCGACGCTCGGTTTCCAGTTGTGCATTCAGGCTCTGGACCTTGTCCTTCAGCTGGATATTCAATTCGCGATCTCGACGCAACGCCTCTTCCAGCATTCGGCTGCGCGTCCTAGCCGATTCAAGTGCGCCTTTCATGCGCTTCAGTTCACGGAACAGGGTCGTCCGATCGATGGTCGCGTGAGCGGGAAAACAAATCGGCGCTCCGACCCGTTTTTCGCTCGCCGCGGCCCCTTCCAATTCCGCGCCAACCCGCACGAGGTCGACACGCGCAACCGAACTGTGGGCGGCGAGCGCCGTTTCCCGTGCGAAGCCGTCGCCGAGCACTGGCTTCAGTTGCTCGTACAAGTAGTTGCCGTCCTCGATAAAGCGCGGGAAATCCAAGAAAACAATCGGAATGTCGTGCTTCACCAGCGTATGGATGACTTGGTGGAAGCCCAGCGCGAGAATCCGCGCCTGATCGACGGGATTCAGCGAATACACCAGCCCGCCCGGAGTCGTTCCCCACGTCTCCCAACGAGTATGCTCTTCGGTTAACCCATCGTTCGCGAGGCGGGCGCGCATTTCCAGCATCACGCGGCTCGTCGCAGCTTCGACGATGTCTCGCATTGCGACGATCACCGCATCGATGACAACGCCCTTTTGCTCGACTAGGCGATCGATAAACTCATAGAGCCATGGCGTCTTGATCACGTAAGGAAGATCGGAATCATCGCCAGTCGGCAAGTCTTCGAGCCCAGCGTTTGCGTGCTCTTCCAGTTGTTCGTTCGGATGCCGGGAACTGTGGGTATCCAGGCCGCATGCGCTCAGGTACTGCACCATGAACGTCGTGCCCGCCCGACCGGTTCCCCCCAAGAGCAGATGATGTCTGGCCGGTCGATCGCTCACTTGCGTCTCCCGCGCGTGCGTTTTTGCACCATGAGGAAGATCCGGCGTCGGCTCGGACGGCGGCGCAACCGGTTCAGCCGGCGTCTTCGGCTCGAATTGGCCGAGGTAGATCGTTTGATTCGGATATCGCCCTTCCCGAGCGCCGTGATCGCGATAGTGATCCGTCGCTTCGGCCGCTGACATGTTTGCCAAGTCCGGGTACAAGCCGCGATAGAAGTCGGGATCGAATTGTTCGTTGTTGGAATCGCGCATTTTTTAAATCCGCGCCGACCGCACCGCCAACGCGCTGAGACAATATATGATTCGATGCATGCAGCGCGGATGGTAGCGAGGCTGGCGCAAAAGATCTAGCATTCTGCGGCGATTTCTGAAGCGTCGCACTACAAATACTCGTAACGGTATAGAAATGTCCATAGTTAGAAAAGGTGCTCCTCGGATTGCCGAAGTGGTCGTCCACGACCCTAGGCCACAAGTTACAATTACGTAGCGCGACGCGCGACTGTCCGCAGCAGAGAATCGAAGACATCGTAATCATCAGCTCTGTCATGAGCGGGAATGTGCGGCCGCGGGCCGGGCCGTCGCAGCGTCATTCCTGCATCGCGCTTTGGCAGCGCCTGTCGAATTCCCATCCCCCTCAGCCTCACCTAGATGCCGCTCACGTCAATTGATATCGCATTCGGCTCCTTACTCTCAGTCGTTGTTGCGCTCGTCGTCGCACAGCTGGTGTATCGCTTTTCCGGCTTTTATACAAGCGCGATCGATCGTGAAATCGCGTCGTCGCGCTTTCACGCAATCGATGGTCTGCGCGGGTTTCTCGCGATAGGCGTCGTGCTGCATCACATCTACATCAATCACCACTTCTTCCTGACCGGCCAATGGGAATTGACGCCGTCGCGGTTTACCACGTTTCTTGGTCGGGGCTCTGTAGGAATGTTTTTCATGATCACGGCCTTCCTTTTCTGGGGTCGAATAATTGAAAGGAAGGAGCGCTTCGATGCCGCGCGCTTCTACCAGAATCGAGTCCGCCGCCTCGTTCCCATGTATCTGGTGAGCGCCGGTCTCGTGGTGGTCACGGCCATGGCACTGAGCCATTTCCATCTCAACGTGCCGCTTTCCGAGTTAACGGCGCAGATAACGTCATGGCTGCTTTTCACGTTCCCCGGCGTGCCGCCGATCAACGGCTTCAGCCAGACGGCTCTCATCAATACTGTTTTCTGGTCGTTGATCTACGAGTGGAAGTTCTATCTCTTGTTACCGATGATCGGCGCACTCGCGCTTCGTTGGGGAACGTGGCTGGTCGCGCTGGGCGTATGTGCGTGCATTGCCCTCTTTTCGCCGGGTCAAGTCGAATGGTACTTCGTCGCGGGTTGCGCGGCGGCGATGGCAGTGCGCATTCCCGCCATTCAGAACCTGTGCCGAAGCACGGTCGGCACCGCGCTGCTCATCACCTGCATCGCTGCTGTGGTAACCTGGCAACCGTTGATCTACTCGCCTGGCGCCGCCGCGTTGATGTTTGTGCCGTTTCTTGTGATTTCTGGCGGCAACAGTTTGCTCGGCATCCTGACGAACAAGGCAGCTCGCCTGCTCGGCCTGCTGAGCTACAGCATCTACTTGCTCCACAACTGGGTGCTCTATCTGGTTGCACGGCTCGTCAATCACATTGTACCGATCGCGTCGATCTCTCACGCGAGCTATCTCGGCATCGGCGCCGGCGTGGCTGCGATCACGGTGCTGCTCGCCACGCTGACCTATCGGCTCATCGAGTTTCCGCCGATCCGCCTCTCCAGCGCCGCAACGAAGGCAGAACGATCGCCCGCACTCTGAATCTGCAATGCACTGCGACGCGGCTGCAATCTCAGCCTCGACGGCGAAGATTGCAGAAGCATGCCGTCAATGTTCGCTGACGGCCGGCAACATGGAGAAGAACGCCTGCAACGCGGGCCGGTCGACCGTGTAGCCCGTGCAGTAGTCGCGGTCGGGGTACGCAATGCAGGTCAGCGAGTTACACGGCGAGCAATTTACGATAGGCCCGAGATTCAGGCAAGGACTCGTCTGGCTGCGGAACCAGCGTTTGGAGCTCACGTGATCCGGATGCGTCGAGCCGTAGACGCAGATTTGTGGAATGTCCAGAATCGCGGCGAAATGCGACGTCCATGAATCGACACAGATCAGCGCGCGGCCGAGCGGAAAAATTTCCTTCCATTGCGAAGGCATGAAATTCTCGAGGATCGCGCCATCGGTGTGAGCGACCCGGCGATCGTTGGCCGCGCCAATCTGGATGAGCTTGAATCCGGCGCGATGCACTTCTTCCGCCAGCCCGGCCATGATGTGCGGAGGAATCGATTTCAGGCTCCACCCGCCAAGCGGGTGCACGAAAACGACGTGTTCGCCAATGGCGCCGACAATCTCTCGCGCGCGAACACGCTGTGCATCCGTGCTGGTCGGCGGCAAATTGGGCAAGCGCGTTTCCAGCGGCAGCCCTGCCTCTTCCAACATGTATTCGACCAGATTGCGGCCTGTGTCCGACAAGCTCCGGACCGGATGGCAACGTGCGACGCGCGGCACCGCATCGGGGCGCAACGACACATACTGGTAGGAGTCCAGCAGCACACGATAGGTGTCTTCGGCCGCTGCAACCGGCACCGGGATCGACTCGACGTGAATTCCCGGAAACTCTTTCGCCCACGACACAAGCGGCTCCGCGACATGCAGCCGAACGCGCTTGCCCGCCTCCGCCCCACTAGCCGCCACTTGAGCGGCGATGACCATGTCGCCGCGATGGAACGGGCACACGATCTCGATCACTTCGCTTTCGTCGCAAACGGTAGATGCCGCGTTGGAATCGATGCGTCGCAAATCGTAGATTGCTTCCCAGGACGGGCCGGCATCAGTCAATTTCGCCAGCATCGAGCGTGAGTACGCACAACCGCTGCGCACAATATTGACGCCTCTCGCCGCCAGCCTTCGCGAGAAGTCCGTCACTGCGAGATTGCCCAAGAAACGTGTGTCGAGCAATTGGCCGGAATCGTCAGCCAGCAATGCGCGCGGGCCACCGAATATCCCTTCGGAAAACTCACGCACCGGCTCGGTCGGCGGCAATTTCCCGGTCTTGCGCTTGTTAGCCGTGACAGCGCGCGCGAGCAACGCGGCGCTCTGCTCCTCGTCAAGGACTTCGGCTGACTGGGCACGCACCGGCGCTGGGTCGACAGTAATCGAGCGCAGGGCCGCATCCGGGCCGACGGCGCCCGAAACGATCACCGCGCGGCGCTTCTGCTCGAGCTCAGTCTTGAGCAGATACGTGAAACAGCCGTCGAGCGGTACGTCGTAGCGTCCCACGATCCATACGTTCTCGTGCTGCGTCTCGCGCCAGCCTTGCGAGAACGCCTCGGCGAACCGCACGTCCTGCAGCGTGTACGTCGCCACCTTGAAACGCGTGAGCGGTAGGCGCCGCAGCCACGACGCAACGTGATCGCGGATCGCCACGAGACGCGGCTGTTCGGCCGTCGCATCGACCACGACGATTTCGGCGACGTCCAGCTTTTCCTTGCGAAGTTCATCGACAAAGATCGAGACGTTGTCGAACGGCGCAACGCCGACGATGACGATCGACGTATTGGCGGCGAGCGCGCTCAAATCGGCATCAGCGATGTGCGCGCGCTCGTCGAATGCCGTCTGACTGTCCTGTACATGCGCTATCAGGTTCCCAAACCGCGCCGCGTTGCGCACCGCCGAGCCGCGCGTCGCACGTAACACCACACTCAGGCGATCCGCAAGCCCCGGTGCGGTACGTCTGATGATCCGCTTCAATCCCCGTTTTGCACTAGCTTTCATGTTTATTGCACCTGCGTACCGGTCGCTCTCCAACACTTCATCGCTCGTGGAGGAAAGGCAAGGCCGTAGTTTTCCGCTGTAACCGTGAGGTTCGGACTGTAGAACGGATCGTGAGCGATCACGTCGCTCCAGCGCGTCAGCATATACGCACGCTCGCGCGCATCGCGCTCGATCTGCGCCGCCGAAAGATTCGCGCCACGCGAAATCGATTCAAGGTGGTACAGCTCGGCGAACGGCGTATAGACGATGTCGTAGCCGGCCTCGCGAATCTTCAGGCACAGATCAACGTCGTTATAGCCGACCGTCAGATTTATCTCATCGAAACCGCCCACCTGCTCGAACACATCCTTGCGCGCCAGCATGCAGGCCGCCGTGACTGCCGTCATGTTTTGCACCAGCATCGGACGGCCAAAGTAACCGATCGAATTGCGCGGGAAATGGCGATGTCCGTGCGCGGCCACGCCGTACAGACCGAGCACGACGCCGGCGTGCTGGATCGTATCGTTGGCGTAGTAGAGCTTTGCGCCGACCGCACCGACGTTCGGCTGCGCCAGTTGTGTGACCATCTCCAATAACCAGTCGGGATGGATGATCTCGATATCGTTGTTGATGAACCCGATCACCGAACCCGTCGAAACCGCCACGGCCGCGTTATTCAGAGCCGAGAAGTTAAAGGCACCCGGCACGCGCAGCACCTTCACGCGTGTGTCGCGCTTGATTTCCTTGAAATACTCGAGCGTTTTGGCTTCTTCGCTGTCGTTGTCGACCACGATGATTTCGAGGTTCTCGTAATTCGTTTCATGCATCAGCCCGTCGACTGCAGCGCGCAGCACTCCCAGACGGTCGCGGGTCGGCACGATGAGCGAGACGCGCGGCAGCTCGGCGGGCGGCTGGCGCTTGATACGCCACCAGCCCGGGAAGCTGTCGATCCCGACCACTTCTGACGTCGGTTCGACATCTGCGAAATACTCGACCATCGCGCGCTGCGCGGTGTCGATCGAGGCATCGGGATTATCGGTCGAGAAGCTTGTCACCCCTGGGAAAATGCGCCAGTGATACAGCACGTGAGGAATGTGCCGTATTCGCCGGCCATCCGTGTGCTTGAGGAAGCGCAGCGCGAAATCGTAGTCCTGACTGCCTTCGAAGCCCGCGCGGAAACCACCGATCTGCCGCACGATCGACGTCCGGTACACGCCGAGGTGCGCGATGAAATTCTGCGAGTAGAAGAGCTCGCGATTCCAGTCGGTCTTGAAGTGCGGATCGTGACGCTGGTCATTCTCGTCGACCTTGTCCTCGTCCGTGTAGATGAGATCAACGTCCGGATGACGATTGATTTCGTCGGCCACCATGAAGAGCGCATGCGCGGGAATGGCGTCGTCGTGATCCATCAGCGCGACGAACTCGCCCTTGACGATTTCTAGCGCCGAATTGCTCGACGCCGAAATATGGCCGTTCTTCTCGCGAAACACAACGCGAATGCGCGCGTCCTGGCGCATATATTCTTCCAGCACCGCGCGGATTTCCGGATTCGGCGAGGCATCGTCGGCGATGCACAACTCCCAGTGACGATAGGTTTGCGCGATGACGCTGTCGAGCGCCTTGCGCAAATATTTCGGACGCGTGTTATAGACGGGCATCACCACGGAAATCAGCGGCTTGTTCGCAAGCGCGTCGCCTAGTTCGCGCAGGCGCACGAGATCCGGTTCGGTCAGCGTGTCGTAGGTCTCCACCCACGCGCGATACTCGCCCTTGTCGTACTTGCCGACAATGCCTGAGCGCACAAGCGTCTTGGCGAGCCGCAGCTTTCCGCCCACCAGCGCGCGCCAGACCTGCGCGCGTTGCGCCCGCGACAGCGCCGCATAACCCAAGCGCAACAGACCCAGCCGGCCGATGCTGCGCACGGACACGTCTTTCAGGCTGAAACGGACATCGCGACGATCGGTCGGATCGAAACGCAGCGAACGCACGTCCGGCGGCAGTACGATCAGGCGCTTCTCGCGCCCCTTGCCGTAGCCTGGCATGGCATACGACGAAACCTGCGCGCCGTCGGCGCCGTGGAAGGCGTAAAGGACCGGGTTCAGGCTCGGCTCGTTCGAATCCATATCGACGGTCAGGACCGCCCAGCCCGCACGCAATCCCGCCCAGTGCGGCGCAACGGCGACCTGCGGATCGGCGCCCGTCGAGATGAAATCATTGCCGCCTGTCGACTCCATTTCGTGGACGGGCATGAACGCCGGCGTGCCCGCGGAGGTCATCAAGCGGTAAAGCGCGCGCGTGGCGCTGCGTGCGCGCCGCGCCACGCGGCTCGCCACACGGACGGGCGCGGTGATGCGCCAGCTGAACGACTCGCGATAAGCATGCACGGCTGTGTTGAGCTGCTCGACCGAGGCGCCGAGCCGGTTGAGCGAAGCTTCGAGTCCCTGCTTCTCGGCCTGCAAACGCGCGAACTCGATTTGCTGCTTGCGGGCCGCTCCGCGCAGCGAATTCGCCGTGGAGTTAGCACGCTCGAGTTGCGCCGCTTGCGCTTCAATATGCGCTCGTGCCGCCTCAAGCGCTTCCTGTGCCTGAGCGCGGGCTTGTTCGGTGCGCGCATACGCAGCCCGGGCCTCTTCCTCGGCGCCTCGAACTTGGTGGAACGCGGCTTCGAGCGCGGTGCGGCCTTCGCGGAATTCGGAAATCTCGTGGTCGCGCGCGGCGATGGTAGCCTTCAGTTGAGCCACGGCATCAGACTCGCCGATGTCGGTCTCGAACACGCCGGACGCCAGCGCGGGCAGCTCGCCATCGGATGCAACGGCGATCAGATACATCGGTGCGACCAAGCCGGTGCATTGCTCGACGCCGTCCGTCGACTTGCGGAAGCTTTCGATGCGGCCGTCGTGCTCGGCCAGCAACGCCGATGCGTAGACCACGCGTTGTCCATACATCGCGACATGCGTAAATGAAGCGCGCACCAAGGCCTCGAACTCGGCACGGGTCAATTCCTTGACGTGATATTCGTTGTGAAAGCCGGGGATGTCGGAATAGACCACGCGATCGGGACTCGACATGATCAGCAGGCCGCCGGGTCGCAGCACGCGCCGGATTTCCGCGATCATTTCGTCGTGCTGATCGTGATGCTCGATCGTCTCGAAGCTCACCACGACATCGACCGACGCGTCATCGACGGGCATTTTCGCCGCCGAGCCCACCCGGTACTGAAGGTTCGGAGCCGCGTGATGGCGCGACGCGTGATCGATCGCTTCCTGGGCAATATCGACGCCGATGACAGAGGCCGCGCCGCGGGCGAGCAGCGACGAGCCGTAGCCTTCGCCGCAGGCGATATCCAGCACGTTCTTACCTTTGCAAAGCTCAGCGGCACACAGATACCGGTGCACGTGTTCGAGCTCGATGTTGCCCTTCTGATCTGGGATAAAGCGTTCGCCGGTGAATTTCATAACTCTTTTTGCTGATTCCGCTAGAGATGCCTAGTCAAACTGACCTATACGCGGCGATTCCGACAATCGGAAAAAGTGCCCGCCTTCGATTTCGAGATTTGGGTTGTAGGCCGGGTCACTCACCAGCCTAACGCCCCACCGCTGTCTCATCCATGCCGCTTCGCGCTCTAGTCGTGCGGCGCGCGCGCCGGTCCGGTCTGCACCACGGGAAGCGGACTCGTGGTGATAGAGGCGGGCGTAGGGCACGAACACGTTACGATAGCCTTCCATATATAACTTCAGGCAAAAATCGACATCGTTGTACGCGACGCCGAGATTATCCGGGTCCAGACCGCCGACCTGCTCGAAGAGCGCCTTCCTGACCACCAGGCATGCGCCAGTCACCGCGGAAACCTGTTGCGCCAGCAACGCGCGACCGAAGTAGCCCGCTTCTTCGCGGCCGAGCATGTGATGAAGGTGGCCCGCGACGGCGTCGCCCGCGAGCACGACACCGCCGTGCTGCAAGCGTTCGTTCGGATACCAGAGCGCGCCGCCCACGGCGCCGACGCCCGGCTGCATCGCATAGCCGCACAGGACCGACAGCCACGCCGGATCGCGCGCATCGATATCGTTGTTCAACAGGCAAAGCACGCTGCCGCGCGCCAGTGCCGCCGCCCGGTTGTTGAGCGCCGAGTAGTTGAACGGCGAGTCGTCGCGTATTACGCGACAGTTTTCCATCGCTGCGTACTGCGACAACAACGTCAGTGCGCGCGCATCGGTCGAGCCATTGTCGACTATCAGGATTTCGATATTCGCGTAGCGAGTCCGCTGCGTCAGGCTCTCGAAGCATTGAGCCAGCAGGTCCGGTTTATCCCGCGTCGGAATGATGACCGACACAAGCGGTTGCGGCTGGGGCACCGGAAAAAGCACACGCAACATCGACGATGTCGGGCGCAGCCACTCGACGTCGGCGGCGCGGCCCGTTCTTTGCAGATGCTCCTTCACTGCACGCTTCGCGGCCTCGCGAACATAGGGCTTCGCCGCCACTTCGCGCGCCGTGCTTTGCTTGCTGATGCGCCAGTGGTAAAGCACGTGAGGAATGTGAACGATGGCGGTAGCGTCCACTTTCTCCGCACAACGCAAAACGAGATCGTGATCCTGAGTGCCTTCGAGTCCCGCGCGAAATCCGCCGACCTCGCGCATCAGCGCCGTCGAAAAGACGCCGAGGTGCGAAAACATATTCTGGCCGAGTATGAGAACGGGGTCCCAGTCCGGCTTGAAGTACGGTTCGATGCGCTCTCCGCCGGGCGTGAGTTTGTCCTCGTCGCTATACAGCAGCTTCGCCTCGGGATGCCGCTGAAGATAGCGCGCGACCATGTACAGTGCGTGTTCGGCCAGCCGGTCGTCATGATCGAGAAGCGCAACGAAGCTGCCGGTCGCCAGCGCGAGCGCATCGTTGCTAGCCGCACAAATGTGCCCGTTGACTTCGCGCCGCGTCGTCTTGATGCGCGCATCGGCTGCAGCGTATTGCGCGAGAATTTCCGCGACGTGAGGTTCGGTTGATGCGTCATCGCAAAGACACAGTTCCCAGTCGGGATAGATCTGTCCGAGCACGGAATCCAGCATATCGCGCAAGTGCTCCGCCTGCGGATTGAACACCGGCACGACGATGGAAATGCGCGGGCGCGTTGCAAGCCCCGCGATTTTTTCGCGCAGCGCAGCACGGGCGGCGGCGTCGATCGTATCGAAACGGGCGATCCACGCCCCGTAATCGTCGGCGTTGGCAGCCCGCGAGAGTAGACTGCGCACGCCGCCCAGGCCTTGCCGACGGAGCACGCCCATTGCAGCCCGTGCTACAGGCAACACTCCGCCGCGCGAGCGCACTGCCTGATGGGCTGCGCGCCAGGCACGGCATGCGGACCCAGGCACGGAATGCCAGCGCATGTCAGCCAACCTGCTCTTCGTACGCAGCGACGACTTTCTCGACCGGACCGAACGCCCGCACGCGGCCGCCGTCCATCCAGAGCGCCTTGTTGCATACGCGTCGGATCTCTGAATTTGCGTGCATGGCCAGTACGACGATCTCGGCGCGGCTGTGCAGGTCGTACAGACGCTCTTGCGCCTTGTGCATGAACGCTGCATCGCCCACGCCCATGACTTCGTCGAGCAGCAGGATTTCGGCGTCCACGGCCGTCGACACAGCGAACGCGAGACGAACCCGCATCCCGCTCGAATAGGTGCGCAGCGGCAGATCGAGGTAATCGCCCAGCTCGCAGAACTGCACGATGCTTTCGGTCTTCGCCTTGATTTCCGTGTCCGTCATGCCGAGCAGCAGACCGCGCAGACGGATGTTCTGCATGCCGGTCGAGTTGTCGTCCATGCCGAGACTGATATCGAGTAGCGGCACGATCTTGCCGTTGCTTTCGACTGTGCCGCGCGTCGGCGTGTAGATGCCCGCCATGGTGCGCAGCAGCGTCGACTTGCCCGCGCCGTTGCGGCCGATCAAACCGATGCGGTCGCCGGCTTCAAAACGCAGATCGACATTGTCGAGCGCCTTGACGACGACGACGCCGTCGCTGTCTTCGGCGATCGTGTTGCGGCGACCCATGCGAAGAACCTGCTTCTTGAGCGAGCGGCCCTGCACGTCGTAGATGGGCAGGTCCAGACATGCACCTTTGAGTTCAATAAATGCCACAGTGCTCTCCTAGACCCAATACGGAATGCGTTTGAGATAGCGCCCGGTCATAGCCAGCGCAAAAGTCCAGCCCACGACCGCAAGACCGAGCGCGACGAACCACGTCGTCGGTGACGGCATCTGTCCGATCAGCGGTGCGCGGACCAGTTCGATCAGATGGGCGAGCGGATTCAGTTCGACAATAAACGAAAACCGCTTGAGCGAATCGGGGCGATAGATGATCGGCGTCACGTAGAACGCAATCTGGACCAGCGCCGAAATGATCTGCGGCAAATCGCGGAACCGTGCCGACACCAGACCTGCGAGCATTGCGACCCACAGCGCATTGGCGAGGTAAAGCAGCAGCGCCGGAATGAAGACGGGCAGCACCGCCCAGTCCTTCACGCCATAGACGGCGAGCAGGATCAGCACGATGATGAAGTTGTGGGCAAGAATGACGAGGTTGCGCCACATGACTTGGAAGACGTAAATCAGCTTCGGCGTGGCCGCCTGGCGGATATAGGTCGCGCTGTTGATGTAGGCGATGCTGCCTTCCTGCACCGTCTGCGCGAACATCGTCCACATCACGAGGCTGATCGCCAGAAACGGCAGATAGTCGCTCATCTTCTGGCCGAACAGCGAGCCGTACACCACGCCGATCGAGCCGATCATGACCCCCATACTGATGGTCAGCCAGAACGGCCCCACACGCGAGCGCGCATAGCGCTGACGGATTTCAAGCCAGCCGAGCAACGTCCACAACCGGTAGGACGCCATACTCTGCTTCAGGTCTGCAAATATCAAGTTGAACATAGCTATAGTCGAGGGAGTTCACTGCCCGCGTAAGCGTGTCTGCTTCGCGAGGCCTATCTATCAACGCGCGGAATCAAGCGGGCCGCTGCGGCCCCTCAGTCCGTGCCATAAACCAAGCAACGCCATCCCAAGATGGCGCCGGCGAGGTTTGAGCCAGATACCATATATCGCCAAGCGAAACGGCAGCTTCAGCAGCTCGTTCGCCTTCCATTTCCACGGAATGTACCGTCTCTTCATCAGTTCGACGGCATTCCTGAACAAGTAGTAGTGACGCATCGGTGAATGGCTGGGATAGCTTCGTCCCAGTATGTTCACCGGTTCGCCGCCCAGTTTGTGAGCCAGCCGCAGCCAAGGCGCGCCCACGACGCTATAACCTGCGGCGCTGGCCCGAATGCACCATTCAAGATCGACGAAATCGATGAACAGCGAATCGTCCATCGGACCGATCTCCGGCCACACGTCCAGATTCACACACGACCCCGACGTGATCAGGAAATCGACGTCGATCAAGTTCTTGCCGTCTGCCGCGACGCGCTGCAAGGCGGGAAACCCGAAACGGACGAACGGCGCGATCCCGCCCAGACGAACGTCCTCATAGGCCGGCCCGATCAGCGCCACACGATGTCCGGCTTCGACTTCGCGCGACAGCACGGCCGGCAACTCGCGGAGCAGATGCACGGAGGGTTCGCTGTCCTGATCGAACAGCAACACGCTGCGGCAACCTGCGCGCCGCACCTGCTCCACGCCCTGATTGAGCGCGGTCGCAATGCCGAGATTGGCGCCGTTCGCGATGTACGCGATCCCCGGCTTCAGCCCTAGGTCTTCTGCCGTACGCACGCGCTCGGTGTTGTCGACCACCACGCATTGGCCAAAATCGACCAGTCGATTGGCTCGCTCGATACAGGCATCGTCGGGGTGATAGAAAACCACGACGATGCCAGGCTGTAACTGCGCCGACACCGTTACCGCGCCAGCCAACGTACGTAACGATCGACGCCTTCCTGAACCGTCAGGAACGGCGCGTCGTAGCCCGCCGCGCGCAGCTTGGTGAGATCGGCTTGCGTGAAGCACTGATACTTGCCGCGCAGCGCGTCCGGGAATGGCACGTACTCGATTAACCCTTCTTTCACCTGCTCGTCGAGCGTCATCGCCGGCTTGCCTTCCATCGCGCGCAGCGTGTTGATCGCACTCATCGCGATATCGTTGAATGGCTGCGCGCGGCCACTGCCGAGGTTGAAGATGCCGCTCTTTTCCGGATGCTCGAAGAAGAACAGGTTGACCTTTACCACGTCTTCCGCGGAGACGAAATCGCGCGTCTGCTCGCCCGGCGCGTAGCCGTTGTACTCGCCGAACAGCTTCACGCGGCCTTCCGCGCGGAGCTGGTTGAAGTTATGGAATGCCACCGACGCCATGCGGCCCTTGTGCGCCTCGCGCTGGCCGTACACGTTAAAGTAGCGGAAGCCCGCGATCTGGCTTTGCGCCGTCGGCAGCACGCGGCGGATCACCTGGTCAAACAGGAACTTCGAATAGCCGTAGACGTTTAGCGGCGCTTCCACTTCGCGCTCTTCGACGAAGCGCGCCGAGCCGCCGTAAATCGCCGCCGACGACGCGTACAGGAACTGCGCCCGCTGCGCCTGGCACGCGTCCAGCACCGCGCGGCTGAAGCGGAAGTTGTTGTCCATCATGTAGCGGCCGTCGGTTTCCATCGTGTCCGAACAGGCGCCTTCGTGGAACACCGCGCGCACCTTGCCGAAGTCGCCGCGCGTAAAGCGCTCGACGAATTCGGTCTTGTCGAGGTAGTCGTCGATTTCGCAATCGACGAGATTCCTGAATTTGTCGGCACGCGTGAGATTGTCGACGGCAATGATGCGGTCTTCGCCGCGCTCGTTCAGCGCCTTGACTATGTTGCTGCCGATGAAGCCGGCCGCGCCGGTCACAATGATGGTCATAGTTTTCTTGGGTTCGTTCAGGACAAAGCGGTCAGACCGCTGCTTCGTCGGCGAACACGTCGTGGTAGGAGATGGGCGAGGTGCCTACCCGGCTGACAACCACGCCTGCCGCGCGATTGGCGTAGCCAACGGCGTCGAGCAGCGGCACCCCCGCGCCCAGCATGGCCGCGACTGTGCCGATGACCGTGTCACCGGCGCCGGAAACGTCGAACACTTCGCGCGCGGCCGTAGGAACGTGCACGGGATCGTGTTCGGTGAAGAGCGTCATGCCCTCCTCGGACCGCGTGAGCAGCAAGTTGTCGATGCTGAGCGACTTGCGCAGTTGCGTCACGCGCGCGGTCAAATCCGCTTCGGACGACCACGCGCCGATCACGTCGCGCAGTTCCGCGCGATTCGGAGTAATCAGGCTCGCGCCGCTATAGCGCTCCCAGTCGCTACCCTTCGGATCGATCAGCACCGGCTTGTTGAGACGGCGCGCCGTCGCAATCATGCTGGAAACGTGTGTCAACCCGCCCTTCGCGTAGTCCGAGAGCAGCACGATGCGCGAGTGCTCGACCATGGCGTCGAAGCGCGCGAGGCCGGCGAGTAGGATTTCTTTCGTCGGCGTTTCCTCGAAGTCGATGCGCACCAATTGCTGCTGCCGGGCGATGACGCGCAGCTTGATGATCGTCGAGATCGAACGGTCGCGTTCGGCGCATGCCTTGACGTTGCTTTCAGTGAGCAGCGTCATGAGCCGCTCACCCGGTTCGTCCATTCCCACCACGCATAGCAACGCGGCGTCGGCGCCCAGTCCCGCGATGTTGCAGGCGACGTTCGCCGCACCGCCTAGCCGCTCTTCGCTGCGCTGCACGTGCACGACGGGAACCGGCGCTTCAGGCGAAATGCGATTCACGTCGCCGAACCAGTAGCGGTCGAGCATCACGTCGCCCACCACCAGCACCGAAGCGTCGGCGAGCCGCTCGCGCGAAACTGTTGGAAGCGAGTGTTCCAGTTTCGGTCTGATCACGACGCTTTCAATGACGGACATAGGCTTCCGGGGGAAAGAGGAATCGCTGCACAGGGCGCTGAATGCGCCTGGCCCTTACTGCATGCACAACGTCAGCGCCTCACGCCAGTCCGGCGCACGCACGCCAAACGCCGCAGCAAACTTGTCGTTGGAGATGCGGGAGTTGGCCGGACGCGTTGCCGGAGTCGGATACGATGATGCGGGAATGGGCTTGACGACGGGCCGCTTCGCGAGCGACGACAGTTCGAAGATCGCCTCGGCAAATCCGTGCCACGATGTCGCGCCACCCGCCGTCAGATGATAGACACCCGACTGTTGCGCCCACCACTGACCGCGCTCCCCGGCATGCGTCGCCTGCACGAGCACGTGAGCGGTCAACGCAGCGATCGTACGCGACCACGTCGGCGCACCAATCTGATCGGCGATGACGCTGAGTTCGTCGCGTTCCGCCCCTAGCTTGAGCATCGTCAACAGAAAGTTCTTGCCGCGCGTGCCGTACACCCAGCTCGTGCGCAGGATCAGGTGATCGCAACCGCTGGCCCCGATCTCGTGCTCGCCTTCGAGCTTGGTCTTGCCATAGACGTTCTGGGGATTGACCGAATCGGTCTCGACATAAGGCGTGTCCTTCGTACCGTCGAACACGTAGTCCGTCGAGTAGTGGACGAGCGCGGCACCCAAGCGTTTCGCTTCTTCTGCGAGCAGGGCAGGCGCCCGCACGTTCAGGCGCTGCGCACCTTCGAGGTCGCTTTCCGCCTTATCCACCGCCGTATAAGCGGCCGGATTGACAATGATCGTCGGCTTCACCTCGCGCACGACGCGACGAATCGCGTCCGGACTACCGAGATCCAGCGCAGCACGATCAAGCCCCACCACGCGCCCGAGCCCCTGCAGCGAGCGCAGCAGCTCATACCCGACCTGACCGTTGACACCCGTCACGAGAATGGTGGCTTGCTGATCCATCACACCCTTACGCATAGACTTCCGCTTCGGCGAGCGTTTTCCCCGCCGCATCTTTCGCCGCAAGCAGCGGCTCGAGATCGACAGGCCATTCGATACCGATGTCCGGATCGTTCCACACGATGCTGCGCTCGTGCTCCGGGAACCAGTAGTCCGTCGTCTTATAGAGGAACTGTGCGGACTCCGACAGCACCACAAAACCATGTGCAAAGCCAGGCGGCACCCACAGCTGCCGATGATTCTCCATCGACAACGTCACGCCCAGCCACTTCCCAAAATTCGGCGAACTCTTGCGAATATCCACGGCAACGTCGAACACTTCGCCCTCGACCACACGCACGAGCTTTCCCTGCGCATGTTGAATCTGATAATGCAGACCGCGCAGAACACCTTTCGCGGAGCGCGAATGATTGTCCTGCACGAACGTCACGCCGCTATGCACGTGCTCCGCGAACTCGACGGCATTGAAGCTCTCGTAGAAATAGCCGCGCGCATCGCCGAATACCTTCGGCTCGATGATCTTGACTTCGGGCAGCACCGTAGCGGTTACTTGGATGGCCATGCAACTTGATCCGTAAGAATGTTTTGCAGATACTTGCCGTAGGCGTTCTTCGCGAGCGGCGCGGCGAGCGCCAGCAACTGCTCGGCGCCGATCCAGTGCTGGCGGTACGCAATTTCCTCGGGACATGCGACCACGAGACCTTGGCGCTTCTGCAACGTCGCGATGAAGGTGGCGGCTTCGATCAGCGAATCATGCGTGCCCGTGTCGAGCCACGCATAACCGCGCCCCATGATCTCGACGTTGAGCGCGGCATTGGCGAGATAACGCGAATTGACGTCGGTAATTTCCAGCTCGCCGCGCGGCGACGGCTTGGTGTCCGCCGCGATGTCGCATACCTGCTTGTCGTAGAAGTACAGGCCCGTGACCGCATAATTCGAACGCGGTTTGGTGGGCTTTTCCTCGATCGACAATGCACGGAACTGCTGGTCGAACTCGACGACGCCGTAGCGTTCCGGGTCGTGCACGTGGTACGCGAACACGGTCGCGCCTTCGGCCTGATTGTTTGCACGCTCGAGCTGCTTTGCGAGGTCGTGGCCGTAGAAAATGTTGTCGCCGAGAATCAGCGCCGACGGGTCGTTGCCCACGAACTCGCGGCCAATGATGAACGCTTGCGCGAGACCGTCCGGAGAAGGCTGAACCGCGTACTGAATGTTCATGCCCCACTGGCTGCCGTCGCCGAGCATCGCTTCGAAGCGCGGTGTGTCCTGCGGCGTAGAGATGATCAGCACGTCGCGAATGCCCGCCACCATCAGCGTGGAGAGCGGGTAATAGATCATCGGCTTGTCGTAGACAGGCAGCAACTGCTTCGAGACGACATGCGTGATCGGATAGAGCCGGGTGCCCGAACCGCCCGCGAGAATAATGCCTTTGCGCGCCATTGCCGTGCCCTTACGCGCGTTGCGCGTAGTTGGTCTCAACCCACTTCCGGTAGTCTCCCGAAGCGACTTCGTCAGACCACGCCTGATTGTCGAGATACCACTGCACCGTCTTTGCAAGACCCGTTTCAAACGTTTCCGCCGGCTTCCAGCCGAGTTCGCGTTCGAGCTTGCGAGCGTCGATCGCATAACGGCGGTCGTGGCCCGGGCGGTCCTTCACGTAGGTGATCTGGTCGCGGTACGAACCGCCCGCCTTCGGGCGCAGGCGATCGAGCAGATCGCACAGCGTGTGCACGACGTCGAGGTTCTTCTTCTCGTTCCAGCCGCCGATGTTGTACGTCTCGCCCGGCGTGCCGCGCGCGAGCACTTCGCGGATCGCGCTGCAATGGTCGCCGACATACAGCCAGTCGCGCACGTTCTGACCGTCGCCATAAACGGGCAACGGTTTGCCGCCGAGCGCGTTGGCGATCATCAGCGGAATCAGCTTTTCGGGGAACTGGTACGGACCGTAGTTGTTCGAGCAGTTTGTAGTGAGCGTGGGCAAGCCGTACGTGTGATGGTAGGCGCGCACCAAATGGTCGGAGCCAGCCTTGGTCGCGGAGTAAGGGCTGTTCGGCGCGTACGGCGTGGTCTCGGAGAATTGCGGATCGGTAGCGGAAAGCGAGCCAAAGACTTCGTCGGTTGAGACATGCAGGAAGCGGAATGCGGCCTTGTCTGCGTCGCCAAGCGTGTTCCGGTAGCTTCGCGCGGCTTCGAGCAGCGTGAACGTGCCGACCACGTTGGTCTGCACGAAATCGGCCGGGCCGTGAATCGAACGGTCCACGTGGCTTTCGGCCGCAAAGTGCAGCACAGCGCGCGGCTTGTGCTCGGCGAAGAGCGCGTCCATTGCGGCGCGGTCGCAAATATCCGCGCGCACGAACACGTGCCGGGGATTGTCCTGTTGCGACTTGAGCGTGCCGAGATTGCCGGCATAGGTCAGCTTGTCTACATTCAGCACCGCTTCGTCCGACGTATTCAGCCAGTCGAGCACGAAATTGGCGCCGATAAAGCCGGCACCGCCCGTTACCAGGATCATGTAATTCCCTTCCAGATGTTGGCGATAGCCCCGGCATTGATTCGCCGTCCCGCTCGCCCCGCGTTGTGGAGTCCAATTAATTCGCCGCCCGCTGCCAGCGCACAGCAGGCAGACGCTCAGACGCCGATCTTATGAACCCCAGATTATATAGCTGCACGGAACAAAAACGAGAATCCTAACAGCTTGAAACAGCTTGACGTCTGTCGTCGGGTATATTTTGCCGAAGTCGCGTGCCAAACATCGCATTTACCGCATCACCACCGCGCGCACAACACGAGGTCTAGACGCGACCTCCTCACTACGCACAGCGGCGTGATCGGGAACGGGGTCGAAGGGGGAACGGGTGTATGCCGCGCCGCTTCCAGGCCCGGTGGAGTTGAAGCACACGGAGCGCCCGCTTCACGCGCTCAGGCCGCAAGCATCCAGCGCAGCGTATCGATGAATGGGATGGCTTGCACCTCGGGCACTAACGAGCGCAGCTTCGCGGGCGAACCGGCGAGCACTTTGACATCGGTTTGCCGGACGAAAGCGGGATTGATGTGCACTTGCAACTCATGGCCGGTCAGGTCGCTTGCGGCCGACAGAATCTCGCGCAACGTATAGGGCGTGCCAGTGCACACGTTCACGGTCTCGGAGGCGGCCTCGGAATCGAGCAGCGCCTCGTAAGCGCTCGCCACGTAGCGCACGTCGGAAAAATCCCGTGCAATATCGATATTGCCGAGTTCAATAGAGGGCTCGCGCCGCGCGAAGTGCTCGACGATCTTCGGTACGAGGAAGTTCGACGCCTGTCCGCGGCCCGTGTAGTTGAACGGACGCACGATCAGGATAGGCAGCCGGTCGAACCAGGTGTGCACCATCGTTTCCATGGCCGCCTTGCTGGCCGCGTAGTGATTGACCGGCGTGAGCGGAAAGCTTTCGTCGATCGCATCGCTCGTCACGTTGCCATACACATTGGCGCTGCTCGCAATCAGCACCTTGCGCGGCGAATGGCCGGTCGCCGCACACGCCTCCAGAAGGTTCAGCGTGCCGATCACGTTGACGCGGTAGAAGTCGAGCGGATCGTCGTGACCGACAAAGCTGATCGCAGCGAGATGAACGATAAAGTGGGGCCGCGCCGTTTCGATCACGCGCCGGCAGTTTTCGGGCGAGGTGATATCGAGCCTCAAACGCGTGGGCGTTTCCCGCTCGCCGCGGCCGGCGAAGGTTTCGATCACGGTATGGCCGCGACCAAGCAGGTTATCGACCAGATAGCGGCCCGTGAAGCCGCTCGCCCCGGTGACGAGCGTGCGGACCCGTTGCTTCGCATGGGAAGACGACATGCTTTCTCCGTTCACGAGAGTCATCTTGTTGTGATGCAATATCGCGCCGGTCGTTCATTGCGTGCCACGACAACAGCGGCAGTGCGAGCGTGGCGCGATACCGGCGCTTCAAACGGGCTATTATGTCACGCTCGCTTGCTGCATTGCCCAACGCGGCACGCTCCGTGCGCCGCCGCGTGTATCGAACCGCAAACATTCCCTCGATGACACCCTCCACCGCGCCTTCATCCCCTTCGTCAGTTTTGCAGCAGCAACCCGTGCCTCTGGCCTTCGGCGATCTGCAAGGATGCCGCACGCCTTTCCAGCGACTGCTCGCGAAGGCCGCGCCGCCAGCCGGCACGCCACTATGGTTCGCGGGCGATCTGATTAACCGCGGCGCCGAATCGCTTGCCACGCTGCGCGACATCATCGCGCTCGGCGATCGCGCGGTGCCGGTGCTGGGCAATCATGATCTGCATCTGCTCTCGGTGTCGGCGGGAATTCGCAAGTCCAAAAAGGGCGATACGATCGACGACATTCTGGCCGCGCCCGATGCCGCCGATCTGCTCGATTGGGTCCGTCACCGCCCTATCGCGCATTTCGAGAACGGCATGCTGATGGTGCATGCGGGCGTGGTGCCGCAATGGGACGTGAGCCTCACGCTCGAACTGGCCGACGAATTGCAGCGGGCGCTGCGCGAGCCGAACTGGAAGGAGACGCTCGCGGGCCTGTATGGCAACGAGCCGAGCCTATGGACGCCGAACCTGAAGGGCATCGAACGGCTGCGCGTCACGTGCAGCGCGTTGACGCGCGTGCGCTTCTGCAATGCGGAAGGCGCGATGGACTTCAGCAGCAGCGGCGGCCTGAACGCCGCGCCGCCCGGCTGCATGCCCTGGTTCGACGTGCCGTGGCGCAAGACTGCGAACGTGACCGTGGTGTTCGGCCATTGGGCGGCGCTAGGGCTGATGTTGCGCGACAACCTGATCGGACTCGACTCTGGCTGCGTGTGGGGCGAAAAGCTGTCAGCGGTGCGGCTCGCGCAGAATCCGGGGCAGCGCACACTCACTCAGGTCCAATGCGACAACTGCCGGTCGAGCGGGGGCAATTAGGCGGTACGGGATCTAGACGCCTGGCGAGCGGGCCGAGCTGTCGGCGGGTTCAATCATTGTTTCGGCGGATGCGGACGATTCCGCCTGCTCCACGACGAGCGCGCCGCTTGTTGCCGCACCGCCCTGCATCTCCCGCAGCGCCGCTTCGATCACGCCTTGCGCTTGCGCCGCCAACGCACGGCGGTCCGCGCCCGCCGCAAGCGGCGCACACACGTACACATGTGCGGTCAACGGCCCGCCGCGCAGCAGCATATCTAGCGAGTCCGCGAGCGAGACATCGTCGATATAGGCAGGCGCCGTGGACTGCCGGCCGTGCGCGTCTTCGTACATGATGCAAAGCGGCTGCACCGGCGCTGCGGCCGACACCGCCGCCTGAAACATATTCGCGTGAAACGGCAGCAGCGCGAGGCCATTGGACGTCGTGCCTTCCGGAAACACGCACATCAGCTCGCCCGCGCTCAAACGGTCGGACAGCTCATGCATGATCCGCTTTGCGTCGCTGCGCTTCTCGCGCTGTATGAACACGGTGTCCAGTTGCTGCGCGAGCCAGCCGACCAACGGCCATTGGCGGATCTCAGCCTTAGACACGAACGGAGTGGGCCGCCACGCATTGATCACATAGATATCGATCCATGAGATGTGATTGGCCACGACCAGTGCACCGCGATCGAGCCGTGCGCCGTCGTTATGCACGACGAGCCGCATGCCGCACAGGCGCAGCATCTTGAGCGACCATTCGCGGTTGAGCGCGTGACGCCGGTCCGCGTCAGCTTTCGGAAAGCGCGTCGCCACGATCCACATGCCATGCAGCAGATGCGCGATGAGACGAGCCTTGCGTAACGCGAGCTTCATGTTCGGAGTTTTCCGTTGTGGGTCGATGCGAAATCCAGACTGACCAATGCGTGAGCCATGCCGGGCACGTTAGCGCTGCTCGAATGCGACGCGGCCCGCCACGATGGTCGCGCGAACGCGAGCCGGCAATTCGTAACCGAGAAACGGCGTGTTATGCCCTTGGCTCTTCAACGCACGCGGCTCGACGCGCCAATGCGCGTGACGGTCGAACACGCAGAGGTCGGCCACGCTGCCTACCGCAACGCTGCCCGCCGCTTGCAGATCGAGCACGGCGGCTGGCGCCGCGGTGATGCGGTTGAGCGCTTTTGCAAGCGGCACACCGGCTTCGTCGGCCCACTTCACCGTTAGCGACAGAAACAGTTCGAGGCCGGTAGCGCCCGGCGTGGCTTCGTCAAACGGCAGCAGCTTTTCGTCGTCATCGACCGGTGTGTGGTCGGAGCAGATCGCGTCGATGGTGCCGTCGACGAGACCCGCGCGGATCGCTTCGCGATCACGCTGCTGACGCAGCGGCGGGTCGAGCCGGAACTGCGCGTCGAAGTAGCCGATGTCGAGGTCGATCAGATGCACATGGTTCACGGTGACGTCGCACGAAACCGGCAAGCCCTCGGCCTTGGCCTCGCGCATGAGCGCGATGCCCGCCGCCGACGACACATGCGACAGATGCACCCGCGCGCCCGTCACACGCACGAGTTCGAAGATGGTATGCAGCGCGATCGTTTCCGCCGCGACAGGCACGCCGGAGAGGCCGAGCCGCGACGCCAGCGCGCCGCTCGCCGCCACGCCGCCCTTGCCGAGATAGGCATCCACGGGACGCAGCCACACCGTGTAGCCATAGGTTTTCGCGTATTGCAGCGCGCGCATCAGCACTTGCGTATCCACCACCGGCGAGTCGGCCTGCGAAAAACCGATGCAGCCAGCTTCCGTAAGTTCGACCATTTCGGTGATAACCTGGCCCTTCAGGCCGACCGTCAACGCACCGAGCGGATACACATGCGCCTGATCGAGATTACGGGCGCGGAACTTCAGCATTTCGACGAGACCGGGTTCGTCGAGCGTCGGATCCGTGTCCGGCGGACACACGAGGCTCGTCACGCCGCCAGCGAGCGCCGCGGCCATTTCCGATTCGAGCGTGGCCTTGTGTTCATAGCCCGGCTCGCGCAGACGCGCGGACAGGTCGACGAGACCGGGCGCGATATGCAGACCGCGCGCGTCGATGGTTTGCGTCGCCTCGAAACTGGTGGGCGCGTTGCCGAGCGCGACGATCTTGCCCGCCTCGATGAAAACGTCCTGCTGCTGTTCGGTACCCGCTGCCGGATCGATCAGCGTGCCGCCTTGAATATGAATCGTCATGCGCTACCTTAATGTTTCAGCCGGATTCGGCCAGGTTCTGCGTTGTCTGCCGCGCGTGCGTCGTTCTGGGTCCGCACGCATGCGTTTGCCGGATCAATCGTTATTTCCCGCGACAATCCCCATCACCGCCATGCGCACGGCGATGCCGAACGTCACCTGATTCAGAATCACGGATTGCGGACCGTCGGCCACCTGCGAATCGATTTCGACGCCGCGATTCATCGGGCCCGGGTGCATCACGATTGCATCGGGCTTGGCGAGCGCGAGCCGCTCGGGCGTCAGGCCCCAGCTCTTGAAATACTCCTGCGCCGAAGGCAGGAGCGCGCCGCTCATCCGCTCGTTCTGCAGACGCAGCATGATGATCACGTCGACGTCCTTCAGCCCTTCGTCGAGGTTGTGGAACACTCGCACACCCATTTGTTCGAGGCCGCCCGGCAGCAGCGTACGCGGGCCGATCGCGCGCACTTCGGGCACGCCGAGTGTGGTCAGCGCGTGAATGTCGGAGCGCGCGACGCGCGAATGCAGAATGTCGCCGACAATCGCCACACGCAGATTCGTGAAGTCCTTCTTGTAGTGGCGGATCGTGTACATGTCGAGCAGACCCTGAGTGGGATGCGCATGACGGCCGTCGCCGGCATTGATCACGTGCACGTGCGGTGCGCAGTGCTGGGCAATCAGATACGGCGCGCCGCTCGACGCATGACGCACGACGAACATGTCGGCGTGCATCGCCGACAGATTGTTGATCGTGTCGAGCAGCGATTCGCCCTTGCTCGTGGACGAAGCGTTGATGTTCAGATTCAGCACGTCGGCCGACAAACGTGTCGCGGCAATTTCAAATGTGGTGCGTGTGCGCGTCGAATTCTCGAAGAACAGATTGAAGACCGACTTGCCGCGCAGGAGCGGGACCTTCTTGACCTCGCGATCCGTCACGCTGACGAACTGGCTCGCCGTGTCGAGGATGTGGTTGACGATCGCCTTCGGCAAACCTTCAATCGATAACAGATGCTTGAGCTCCCCGTTTTTCGTGAGCTGCGGGTTGCCCCTCAGGAAGCCGTAGCGGAAGCGCTCGGTGGCGCTATCGACTTGGTCGTGAGAGGCCTGGTTCGCGGTGTTCATGAGTTACCTGCTGGAGATACGGACTTCAACGTGTGTGCGGCGGGCTGCGAGTCGCGGTGCGTGCGCATTCGCGCCCGATGCCGTGCTCAATCGGCGCGGGCTTCGGTGTGAAAGGTGAAACGCGGCTGGCCTGCGCTGCTCTCGTCGCGCGCGAGCACCAGCGTCGCGTCCGCGGGCACATCCACCACGCCGCCGACAAAGCGTGCCGCTACCGGCAACTCGCGCCCGCCGCGATCGGCGAGCACCGCCAGTTCGACCGCCGCCGGGCGGCCGTAGTCGTAGAGTTCATTGAGCGCTGCGCGGATCGTGCGGCCGGTGTACAGCACGTCGTCGACCAGCACGATGCGGCGGCCGTCGACGGAAAACGGCAGCGATGTCGGACTCGCCTGCGAATGCAGACCTTTCTTCGCGTAGTCGTCCCGATGCAGTGCGACATTCACGACGCCGAAACTCGGGAGCTTCAGATCATGCGCGAGCCGTTCGGCGAGCCACGCACCGCCGCTGTAAATGCCGGCGAGCACGGCGCCCTCGGCACCGTTTTGCGCCGCATCGAACTCGTCGCCGTAGGCGGCGCGAATCTGGTCGAGCAGCGCGCGATAAAGCGCTTCGGCGTCAATGGAACTCATGATTGTCGGAAAGTCCGTCTAGATATTGCTGAAGGATGATGCTGGCGGCTTCGGCGTCGAGCATGTCGGCACGGCCCTTGCCCTCGCGGATACCCGACTTTGCCTCGACCGACGAATAACGCTCGTCGATCCACGTGACGGGCAAATTGAAGCGGCCGTTCAACTGGTTTCCAAAGCGCTTGGCGAGTTGCGTCATTTCGTGCGGCGTGCCGTCCGGATGCATTGGCAAGCCGACGACGAGCGCGTCCGGCTTCCATTCGGCGATCAGTTTGCCGACCTCCGCGAAGCGAAATTCGCGGCTGCGATTCTGCACGATGACGAGCGGCCGCGCGCTCTTCGTCAGCGAATTGCCGACCGCCACGCCGATGCGCTTTTCACCGTAGTCGAACGCAAGCAGCGTCGCCTCACGTCCGGCCGGCAGGCTCATGCGGCGCCCCTCATGCGTGCCCGGCCTCGCCCGACAGCATGGACAGCGAAATGCCGAGCAGCGCCAGCGCGGCTTCGAGACGCTCTTCGGCCGGCACGTCGAACACGATTTTCGGATCGGCCTCGACCGTCAGCCAGCCGTTTTTCGAAATCTCTTCTTCGAGCTGACCCGCGCCCCAGCCGGCATGACCGAGCGTGAGCAGGAAACGTTCGGGCCCGGTGCCGCTGGCAACCGCCTCAAGCACGTCTTTTGACGTGGTCATCTCAAGACCGCCGGGCACCGACATGGACGACGTATAAGTGTTGCCGTCTTTCGGGTCGTGCAGCACGAAGCCGCGCTCGGTTTGCACCGGGCCGCCGAAATACACGGGAACATGAAGGAGAGGCTCGATTTCGAGCTTGAGGTCGATGCGACTGAAGAGCGCTTCCAGGTCGATATCGGTCGGCCGGTTGATCACGAGGCCGAGCGCGCCGCGCTCACTGTGATCGCAAAGGTAGACCACCGTTCCTGAAAACGTCGGATCGGCCATGTTGGGCATGGCGATCAGGAACTGGTTGGTCAGATTGATGCGATCGGTACTCTTGGACATAGTTCGGATTTTAGCAAAGACGGTGCAGGATGGCGGGCTTTGAGCGTGGATTGGCGACGCGAGTCATGGAGCGTGCCGCAAGCCATCGACGGCGATTCATGTTGCACTCTATCACGCACGCGGGCCTTGCCACGGTGCAGCTTGGGCCTGCGCGCTTGACTGCCTGGTAGCCCGCCTGGTTGCCTGCTTCGTTGCCTGCGTAGTTGCGTACCTCATGCGCTCGCTGCGCGGCCCGGGCGCACGTGACGCCCGTTACGCGCCGCCCTGCTCGATCGCCCGCGTAAGCGCGCTCAGCGCCGCGCCGCTGGCCGGCGGCGCCACGCCCGCCGCCACCTTGTGCAGCGTGGCGCGCAATGCCTCGGCCGCGCCTTCCAGCGCACTGGCCGCGGGCGCGTCGACGATCACATGCGCACGCACCGCAGGCGTCGACACGCCGGCATGAGCGCGACGGCGCCAGGCGAGCCCCAGCGCATCGGCCAGCAGCGCGACATGGCCGAGACCGAGCGCGCAAGCTGCGGACCCGAGTCGGTACGCGGCGTCGCCCGCCTGGAGCGCTTCGCTCGGATCGGCCCTCTCAGGCTGATCCGCGGCGCGCGCATGTTCGGCGAGCGCGGAGATGGCCGCGTCGGCCGTCTGCAGAAAATCTTCGTACGCATGCGTGTTCACGCTCAGCACGCCCAGTTCGCGTGTCATGGAAGTGCGTGCGCTGAATGACTGCGCCTCCACGGCTCCGGCTTCCCAAAGCATTTCCGATGCCTGCGTGCCTGCCACGTGCCAATCGACCGTCAAGCCGTAATCGTGCAGCACCTCGACCTGGTCGGCATCTTCAGCGGCGGCGCCAAACAGTGCGTAATCGCGCCACAGCAGCGCGAGGGTAGCTCGCACCAGCGAGCGCTGCGCGCGCTCGATGCCGCGCGCATGGTCGGCTAGCGCGAGATTGCAGCGCGCGTAAAAACGCCGCGCGTCGGGCTCACCCGCCGCGCGTCCGCTGACCCGCAATGCACGGGCGCAGGCCTTGGCAAGACGCCAGAAGTCATAGGGATCGGGACCGGCGAGTTCGGTGAACACCGCGTCGAGTTCGTCGAGCGCGGCGTTGGTGGCCGCTCGCGCCGCCACGCTGCCGGTATCCGGCTGCGAGCGCAGCACCGGGAGCAGCGCGCGTTCATAGCGCGCACGCAGATGAGCCAGCTGCTCGGCCGACTGTGCATGAAACGAAACGGGCGGCACGGGCCGCGCGGTCAGCGCGAGGTCTTCGAAAGCCACCGGAGAAGCAGTTGGGTGTTCGCCGAGATCGGCACACAACTCGCGGTAATGACAAAAGAGCGTGGGCGAACAGGCGAGCTCGCGCAGATTGTGACGCTCGAGCGCCGCACGGAAGTCGCGCAGCGCGGCGCCAAACGCCGGCCGCACGTTATCGGCCTCGGCCGGATCGCCCGCGGCCAGCGGCGAAAGACGCACGAGCGCGTCGGCGAAACGCGTGGCACTCAGCCAGCCCGCGCTGCGCAGTGCGTGCGAGGCGCGCACCAGCGCGGTGGTGCAGCCGGTGTGCTGCTCGAACGCCAGCAGCGCTTCGGCTAGCGCAAGTTCCGCCGGGCGAACAGCGCCGCCGCGCGGGTTGGGCAATGCGTCGAAGGAAACAGGTGCTGCGGATCGAAGAGTCATGAGTTGGCGACGGAAAGTCGGCGGGCCGCCGATGGGCGCCGCGCGCAGACTGAGCGCCTAACGCGCGGACCGGCAACTGAACAATGACAAATGCGCGATGACTTCTGCACAGTGACACATGCAGAACGACCAATGCGCCATGACAGACTACGCAACGTCAACCTGCGGTTGGGACACGGCCAGCACGAGGACGTTCCGCCGCCATGCCACACCCCGGCGGGGCGACGCCGGCCGCCGTTCGACTTCAGATCTGGACCATCTCGAAGTCTTCCTTGCGCGCGCCGCACTCGGGGCACGTCCAGTTGATGGGAACGTCTTCCCAGCGCGTGCCCGGCGCAATGCCCTCGTCCGGCAAACCGGCTTCTTCGTCGTAAATCCAGCCGCAAATCAGGCACATCCAGCTTTGATATTCCATTCTTGTATCGCGTCGTGAAGTCCGTGGAAACAGGAGCCATGATGGTACCGTGTTGCCGCCCCAATGCCTAGCAATCGCAAAACGCCCAGTCCCTTTGCGCAACGACCTTCGGCAATGCTGGATGGGAAAAGTGCCGCTGCGTGCGACGTCGCGCCACGGGTTAGCCCGGAAGCCGGGAACGAAGCCACCCGCGATGCGAAAAAACGCCCCTGCGCCGTTTTAGGACGCATAATTGAGCCGCTTGCGCACTCACCGCGCCAAAAATACTGCTCCTCGTACATCTTCATGCCCAGCGACACGCCTCCGATCGTCCTCACCTTCGGCCTCTCCGATCCTACCGGCGGCTCTGGCCTGCAAGCCGACCTGATGACACTTGCCAGCATGGGCTGTCATGGCGTCTCCGTGCTTACCGGCTATACCGTGCGCGACTCGGCGAGCTGCGACGAAGTCAACGGGCTCGACCCAGAGGTTGTAGCGACCCAGGCGCGCATGCTGCTCGAGGACATGCCGATTGCAGCGTTCAAGGTGGGCGCCTGCACGCGCGCCGAGGTAGTGAGCGCGATCGCCGAAGTAGTGGCCGATTACGACGACATTCCACTAATTCTTGCCCCCGACTTCACACTCGACGACGAGCACGTCCTCGCCGCCGATGAACTGCGTGAAGCCATTGCCGACCTGCTCGCGCCGCAAACCACCTTGCTGGTTGCCGACTCAGCCACCCTGCTCGCGCTCGCTCAGCCAGACGGCGACGCCGAAGCACCGAGCCTCGACGCCGCGATCTCGCATCTGCTGTCGCAGGGCTGCGAATACATTCTGTCGACGGAAACTGGCACGCACCGGCTGGTCAATACGCTTTTCAGCGAAGACGGCCAGTTGCGCCAGGACATGTGGGATCGCGGCAGTCACCGCATCATGGGCCTGACGGATACGCTCGGCTCGGCCATCGCGGCACTCCTCGCCAATGGCCAGGAACCGGCCGAGGCCGTGCGCGAGGCTCAGGAGTATCTGTACCAGGCGGTGCGCGCCGCGTTCCGACCGGGCATGGGCGCGTATATGCCGGACCGGTTCTTCTGGGCTCGTAGCAGCGACGAGGAGGCGCCGCCGGCTAGCGCAAACGATGCCGCGCCTGGGGAAGCCCGGCACTGACCTCATTTCGACGTCAGTCGCGCGTCGCGGCGAACGTTCAGAGAACCTTATTCGCGTAATCAAACGTTACAACGCCGGGACAACGCGCGGGCTACACTTCCAACTCGCAATTCGTTATATCGTTATATGTTTGCACCCACGTTTTTCGTCCACCCGCTCAAGAGCGGGAAACCGACGGTGATCTCGTACTTCGACTTCAACAAAGGTAAAGACCAATTCGTCGTCTTCGAATGGGACGGAGAAGGTTGGGTTAGGCGCCCCGCCAGGCTACTCGAAACAGGCATCTGCGGCGGCCACCAGCCGTACGGCCTCCATAGAAGCCTGAAGACCCCACCCGCCTATTGCACCATGCGTGGTCCTCTCGCGCGGCGCCAGTGTGTCGGCGACGGAAGCGCTCGTGCGGCGCGGCGCGCTCTCCCTTGACGAGTGGGTGAGCGAATGACTGGGCGGCAGGAATGTCTTTATGCAGAATGCTGAGCGGGCATTCGACGCCCGACAAGCTCAGTCTCGAGATTGCGACAGCCAACTTGCGGCATCACTGCAGTACGGTGGGTATTTGCGAAAACATGAGCGAATTTCTACTCCGGCTTTGTGCAAAGACCGGATTGAAATTGCCGTTTTACTTTGAGACGAACACGACGAGCGGCTAGTCGAAAAACACTGGGCAGCTGAGCGAAAGCGCGAGACAGAAATTCTGTCCAAGACAACAGCCTCAATTACGCGATTTTCGAGCATGCAAGCGCGCAGATGAAAGCGATGCGCACAGGCCCGGCAGCGTCATTGCGAAAGCTTGAACTGGTCAAGGTGATCCAGGCAGAGATCAATCGGTTTGAGAATTCGAATCTGCATAAGTCGGTGGTGTTCGGCTTCGACGAAGCGTTTCTCGCGAAGGTGCATGGCGTGATCGGCCGCTTTACCCTCGCGCCGATCGACGAATATTGCGGCTCGCATACAGCGAAACGCAAACGATTGCGGACATGTACGACGGATTTGTCGACTCGGTGCGCGACGGCATTGTCTCCGGCTGGGCGGTGAACCTCAGTCATCCGGAACAAAAGGTATCGCTCGAGGTGCGGATCGGCAACGAAGTCATTGCTCGCGGCTCGAGCGGTGGCGATAGGCCGGACGGCGCCCAAGCGGGCTATCCGAGCGCCTACGCCGGCTTTTCCATCGCTTTACCGCCAGGCGCGGCCGACGGATTCCGCCTCGCCCTCGCCGATTCGGCGGAACGGCGGCACAACGCCGGCGTATGGCGCCAAGGTTGGCACTGCGTTTAAGTTTTGAGGAGTAAGAATGGAGCAACCCTGCGGCCCCGTACAACGCTTCCACGGCACCATCAAGCTCGCGGACAGAATGCGGATTCTCCGCCAAAGGCCGGTCACCATCTGGCTCACCGGCCTCTCGGGAGCAGGCAAGTCGACCATTGCGTTCGAACTCGAACGGCAACTCGTTTCGCAAGGCCAGGCCTGCTACGTACTCGACGGCGACAACATCCGCCACGGTTTGGGCAGCGACCTCGACTTCAGCCAGCAGGGCCGCCACGAAAACATCCGCCGCGTCGCACACGTCGCCAAGTTGATGAACGACGCAGGCCTCATCGTTATTACCGCACTCATCTCGCCGATGCGGGCCGACCGGGCGATGGCGCGCGATATCGTGGGCGCCGGCAATTTCATTGAGACTTACCTGTCGGCACCATTCGCAACATGTGCGCGACGCGACCCCAAAGGTCTCTATGCTAAGGCGCTGGCCGGCGAGATTGCGTCGTTCACCGGCGTATCAGCGCCCTACGAAGTACCGCTCGATCCGGATATCACGATCGACACCGCAACGTTGACGCCGGCCGAAAGCGTAGCGGGCATCTCCCGGCACTTGCGCGAGCACTGCCTGGCGCAGCCGGCATAGTCGTAAGACGCTGAACGCCTTCCCTCTCCCATAAACGCCGAACCAAAGAAAAAACCCGCATTTCTGCGGGTTTTTTCTTTGGCAAGCGCACCTCGCGGCGCGCTTTTCCATGGGCTCCCGATCGAACCTCTGTGCGAGGCGCAACCGGCGAGCGGACATGAAATTACATGTCCATGCCCATGCCGCCCATGCCGCCGGGCATGCCGCCAGGCATCGGTGCGTCTTCCTTCGGCAGTTCGCAAACAGCTGCGTCGGTCGTCAGCAGGAGACCTGCCACCGATGCTGCGTTTTGCAGTGCAGTGCGCGTGACCTTCGTCGGGTCCACGACACCAGCGTCAACCAGGTCGACGTACTCGCCGGTTGCTGCGTTGTAGCCATAGTTGCCCTGGCCAGCAGCGACTGCCGCCACCACGACGCTGGCTTCTTCGCCGCCGTTCGTGACGATCTGGCGCAGCGGCTCTTCCATTGCGCGCAGGACGATCTTGATACCTGCGTCCTGATCGGCGTTAGCGCCCTTCAGGCCGGCGATCGCCGTACGTGCGCGGATCAGCGCAACGCCGCCGCCAGCAACGATGCCTTCTTCCACAGCTGCGCGCGTTGCGTGCAGTGCATCTTCGACACGTGCCTTCTTTTCCTTCATTTCGACTTCGGTCGCAGCGCCAACCTTGATCACTGCAACGCCGCCTGCCAGCTTGGCAACGCGCTCTTGCAGCTTTTCACGGTCGTAGTCCGACGTAGCTTCTTCGATTTGCGTGCGGACTTGCTTGACACGCGCTTCGATGTTTGCAGCTTCGCCAGCGCCGTCGATGATCGTCGTGTTTTCCTTGCCCACTTCGATGCGCTTCGCCTGGCCCAGTTCTGCCAGCGTTGCCTTTTCGAGCGTCAGGCCGGTTTCTTCAGCGATGACCTGGCCGCCGGTCAGGATCGCGATGTCTTCCAGCATGGCCTTACGGCGATCGCCGAAGCCCGGAGCCTTCACGGCAACCGTCTTCAGAATGCCGCGGATGTTGTTCACCACCAGCGTTGCCAGTGCTTCGCCTTCGACGTCTTCTGCGATGATCAGCAGCGGACGGCCAGCCTTGGCGACTTGTTCCAGAACCGGCAGCAGATCGCGGATGTTCGAGACCTTCTTGTCGTGCAGCAGCACGAACGGGTTCTCGAGCACGGCAACTTGCTTGTCCGGGTTGTTGATGAAGTACGGCGACAGGTAGCCGCGGTCGAATTGCATACCTTCGACGACGTCCAGCTCGTCTTGCAGCGACTTGCCGTCTTCGACGGTGATGACGCCTTCCTTGCCGACCTTGTCCATTGCTTCAGCGATACGATCGCCGATCGACGAGTCGCTGTTTGCCGAAATCGCGCCGACTTGTGCGATTTCCTTGTTCGTCGTGCACGGCTTGCTGATCTTGCGCAGTTCTTCGATCGCGGCGCCCACGGCCTTGTCGATACCGCGCTTCAGGTCCATCGGGTTCATGCCCGATGCAACGTACTTCATGCCTTCGCGGACGATCGACTGAGCCAGAACCGTTGCGGTCGTGGTGCCGTCACCTGCGTTGTCGCTGGTCTTGGAAGCCACTTCCTTGACCATTTGCGCGCCCATGTTCTGGAGCTTGTCTTTCAGTTCGATCTCTTTTGCGACCGACACACCGTCCTTGGTGACCGTCGGGCCGCCGAAGCTGCGTTCCAGGACAACGTTGCGGCCCTTCGGACCCAGCGTGACCTTCACAGCGTTCGCGAGGATGTTCACGCCTTCGACCATCTTGGCACGGGCGGAATCACCGAATACGACGTCTTTAGCTGCCATCTTCTAACTCCTTGAATTCTTGGGATATAACCGGGGAAGTAGCGGCTTGCGCTTACTTGTTCACCACGGCCATGATGTCTTCTTCGCGCATCACGAGCAGTTCGTTGCCGTCGACCTTTACGGTCTGGCCTGCGTACTTGCCGAACAGGACGCGGTCACCAACCTTCACGTCGAGGGCGATCTGTGCGCCCTTGTCGTCACGCTTGCCCGGGCCGACTGCCAGGATTTCGCCCTGATCCGGCTTTTCTGCTGCGGCTTCGGGGATCACGATGCCCGACGCGGTCTTGGTTTCTTGATCCAGACGCTTGACGATCACGCGATCATGCAAAGGACGAAGGTTCATACATACTCCTCTCTTGATTGAGACTGAAGAACGCTTGGAAAACCCGGCTGGCCGAGCCAACCGGCGAAGTTGTTAGCACTCTCGTGCAGCGAGTGCTAATTATATGGACGGCTGGTGACAAATTCAAGAAGGGATGTGGGGACAGTTGATGTCGAGATTCACTCAACTTCGAACTTCGTTCACTTAAGTTTGAACTCTCAATGCACTCGGCCTACCGAATCAGCCGATAACTTTCCAAAAAAACAATGCCTTAGAGTCGAATCTGTTATTCGCCGCGTCGTACGCACAGTCCCATGTAACGCCCAATCTGACGACGCTGGGTCGCGCTCGCTGGGCAATCTCCCCAGCCTAGGTAAAACCCTCACCCTAGCGCCAGGCGCAGGATGCTCGGGCTGTTGATGCGCGTCGCGCCTCGGCGCACGAATGGGGATGGCACCTTTCGAGGAAGACAGCGAGGCGACGGCACTGCGACGAGTTGGCCTTCGCGGCACGCCGCTCAAAGACGGACGTAGTAGCAAAAGAATCACCAAGGTTCTGGAGCGCGATCTCGAAGAAGAACTTCAGGCCGGTGATCGCCGCATTGAGCGACACCGGCGACACGCCGTGGTCGACCAGGTGCAACTGGTAGCGTCGCAGGTCCTCGACGGTGGCGGTATCGGGCGAGCGCCCGGGAAACCGGGTGAACTCGCGCACGATGCGCAGATAACTGGCCTGCGTCTTCGGTGCGAGCTGCCGCATGCGCATGTCGTCGGTCATGCGCTGACGTAGCGCACTGACAGGCTGGAGGGTGTGAGTCATGACTCTGCTCCCGTTGAACGACGAGGCGGATTGCCTCGCCTTTCAAAATGAAAACAGAGTCGCTTTCCTCTCCATTGCTGTTACCGCCGATCGAAGCCCATGCCGCGCGAGGGGTTTACTCCAACGAAGTTTAACGGCCGGCCAGTCGGCGTGGCTACCATTCCGTTGCGCGGCATGAAGGATGCGGCCACTCGGCATTTTCATGCCATGAAACCCAATGCCGAAGGGTGAGCGGCATTGACATCACCGGCATACCGGGGAGGTTTCCGGCGGTTGGAGTGTGCCGGCGTCCCGGCCGTCATGTTGCACGGGGAAAATGGCGAGCGCCGCGTTCCTGCACCGCCATTTTTATTCACGCGATGGTAGATGCCGCTCTTCAGAAGTCGTGTCGAATCGAGAAGGTTGCGCCGCGCTCATGCGCGTGATTGAGGTTCAGAAGCGGATTGGCCCTGAAGCTCCAGTCGTCGTCACCGCTTGCGGCAGTGGGCGGAACGCTCTGCGGATCGGACGGAAGGCCGAAGCCAAAGGGGGGCAAGGGTGAATGGGCGGCTTGAGCGCCGTCGAGCGGGGCCAGGTAAGGGTTGCCCGGCGCATTCCCATAACGGAAGCGCTGTTTGCCTTGCACGATATTGTTGATATTGGGCGGCCCGTAAGCCACAGCACTCCATTGCATCGCATTCTGGACCACATAGCGGCGTACGTGGCGAAACAGCGTGTAGGCCGGTGATGCAGCGACGGGATACGAATAGAAAAGAACTGACGTCGAATAATGCGTTTGGGATGGAATGTGGACGGGACGTTTGGCGAAGGACATCGCGCTGTTCACAAGCAATAGCGCGCCGGCAGTCCACAGAACTGGACTGCGGCGCGCAATCAATCCGACCTTGCCAACGATGTAGTCGATCACGCTACCGGCCACCCGTCGGCGGAAAGTGCTCGCCTTCCACGCACGTGACTTCGAATTCGGGGCCACCACCACCCTCCTTCACGACCTTGTAGATACCGGACGACTTCACCGTCTCGCCGGGCTTATGCTGGTCTGCCATACGACCTCCTTTTCTTTGTTGGCAACGGACTTGAAGAATGTCTGCACCCGGATATGGCGTGTACGTAGAACTGCGCGGCATTTCCACTCGCCGGCGCGCACGCGCACTTGCCGCATGCATTGCGAAATCAGCCGTCCACCAGCCTCGCGCGCGTGAGCGGATCTGCCTCGTCGCCGCAGTGCTTTCGAAGCGCCGCTTTGAATAGCGCACTGTCTTGCGCGGCGCCGGCAAACAGCGTCATCGATGAGCAGAATTTGAGATTGTCCGGATAGCCGAAGATTTCATCGAGCGTCTTGCCTTCAATGTCGTTGACGATCGCCGTGCACTCCCGCAGACGGGGGCCGAGCACGGGATGATCGAGATAGTCGCGCACCTCATCACGCCCGGATATCGCGTAGCGCTGCGCTGTCGGGCTACTGCCGATCCCCTTGATCTGCGGAAAGATGAACCGCATCCAGTGGCTGCGCTTGTCGCCGGCGCGCAGTTCGTCGGTCACTCGCCCATACACCGGCTGCTGCGCGTCCACGAACCGTTGTAGATCGTATCGGTCGCGCATAGCGAAGCCCTCCTTCCGTCAACTTCCCATTCAGCCTGCGACGTCACTGCTACCCGGGCTCGCGGCAGCTCGAAAACTGTCGGACATAAGGTTGACTGCGGTGGCGCCGGGCATGTCGCCGACGGCACTGGTTTTCTCAACGCGCGCGACAACATGTTCTGGGCCGAGCGATTTTCCGCAAGCGGGGCAAGCGGGCTTTACATCGGCGAATATCGGGTCGAGGCCTTCGTAATCGCCAGCGTGCGAAAGGCTCCTTACGAAGTTGAAGTGCCATGCTGGCACCGCATTTTCGTCTGCGCTTTCCACGATGCAGCCCCGATGTCCGCACGGGCACAACAGGTTGAATATCGTATGTCTTTTCACGATGCATCCCCATGGTCCAACACCGTGAAAGACGAGCATGGTTAGTGCCTGCTTCCCTATGATGCAGCGCTTCGAGAGGACGCAACCAGGCAGTGCGCTCCTTCCTGCGGCCTCATCGACTCCTCGCGTCCATGGCGACGCGCGTCGCATCGCCGCAGTGATGCCGTGCCGGATCTGCCAGTACCCCTGCCAAGGGTCCACCTTGAGGGAACGCTGCCGCTGAATGGCTTTTTGCATGGTCCACTCGTCACCGCGACTTACCTCTTTCAGTTCGTCCCACGAAACCGGCATCGATACCCCATCCCCGACCGGGCGCGTAAAGAGAACGCAGCGACAGTGCTCGCGCCGCGCCTATTGCGCAGGTAGTCGATGAAAATCTTTCCGACGCGGTTCTTAGGCCCGAGCACAGCAGAAAACCTTTGCGGAACGCGACGCGCGCCATGTGCGGTGGTACCGCGTGCGCGAAGGCTTTGGTCTCGTCCCACCCTTGGCGGCAGGTCAACGGCACAACGACGCGAAAGCCCTTCCCGCCGCTCGTCTTGGGAAAAGAGCGCAGGCCAATCTCGTCCAGCACGACCTTTAGAAGCTCCGCGGCTTCGAGCATGGCAGTAAAGGGCGAGGGTGAAAAGGCGAAAAGACTCCGTCAGGCTCACGTCGAAGCAACGCGCCTGCTTACGATGGCTGAGCAGGCGGAAGCTGAAGGTGACCACGAAGCTCGTGAATGGGCTCACGATCACCGAACCTACCACACACGGATCACGGCGCTTCTTCGGATTCTGGACGACCCTACAGTTCCCTGCGGCGCAGTCATCCAGCTAACACCGTCGGGAGCCCCGACCACGCTCGAGCACACGGGAAAAAAATGTGCGAATCCGGGTATAGACCACGCCGTTCAGTACAGCGAGCGGAAGGCGGGGAGTGGAATGCCTTCGCCCGAAGGGGTGGCCTTCCGGCTCGTCGCAGTCGGGCGCCGGGACACCCGTGCGCTTCCCATGGCGTGCCTAATGTGGCGCACCTCCCCGGTCGCCTGCGCGCTGGCCGGCAACCATCTCCGTCAGCCAGTTCATCAGCAGGCTGGTATAGGCCCGCTGGCTGGCGTCGTCCGACAGCCCGTGATCTGCTCCAGCGATGATCCGGTAGGTGAGCGAGTGGGCATCCAAAAACGCCTGCAGATAGCTGGCGATTGCAGGGTGCGGCACAATCTTGTCGTGCTCCGATTCAACGAGCAACACATCACCGCCAAAGCGGGCGGCCGCCCGCAATGCGCGATTGTCTGACGACGCCACAATCCGTTTGCGATACGCCACCAGGTCGTGCTCGACATGCAGGGCGCGCTTTGGTGTATTCCATCCGTCGTCGAGGTAGAGCGCCGGCACGCGCAGACCCAGCCAACGCACGGGTCGCAGCTCGGTCAGAATGGTCGCGAGATAGCCTCCATAGCTGCTGCCCACTACGGCGACCGCGTCACGGTCGATCGACGGGTGCGCAACGAGCGCATCGTATGCAGCGAGCAGGTCCTGCAGATTGGTCTCCCGGGTCACGTTCTGCTGTTCGTCCTGTGTTCGTCCATGTCCCGTCAGATCGAACGTCAGGCAAATGCAGCCCAGTGCCACCGCCTGCCTGGCGCGCTCCAGATACTGCTCCTGGCTGCCCCCCCAGCCATGCACGAAAAGAACACCCGGGACGGCAGTCTTCGGCGCGAGGACGGTACCGTCGAGGTGTCCGCGCTCCAGCTTTATCTGAACGCCGTAACGTTCTGCTGTCATCTGTCGGCACTCCCTTGCAATATATGGCGATCCACCGTGTAGTACTTCGTGATGGCGCCCGCGTGCGGATCGACGCCCTGATAAACGATCGAGGCGCCGTCCGGTAGCTGCACATCGTCACCATAGATCTCGCGTGTCGAGGCGCTCACCGCATACGCCAACGGATCTGCCCTGAACGTACGTAGCGCACCAATTTCGGCGCCCGTAGCACCGCCGACCCGCCACGACTGCTCGAGCACGCCGCATTGGCGCGCGCCTTGCGCGTCGGTGCCCCACGCGACGTCGTAGTTGCACCGCGATGCAAAGAAGCCCGCATAATCGTTTTGCACGGCGGCATCGAACGCACGCGCTTTGCGGATGGCCTCATTGATGTCGCTTGTCAGGTCGAGCCGCGCAAGCATGTCGAAACCGCCCCGCACGGCGATGAGATCCGTGCCGCCATACACGCGATGTCCGTGGTTGTTCATGGTCAGATGCTGCACGCCGTAGTAACTCACCACGAGTTCGTCAAGCGTGACCTGGCCGACGCTCAGCGTTTCAATCGGATCGAGGTTGCGCTCCACGACGATGCCTTCAGTTCGCAACGCCGCCTCGCCGAGCGCGGCAAGCTCCGTTTCGAGTTCATCCATATTCGCGACCAGCGACTGTCCCGCTCCACCAATTCCCGATGGCCGCTTGATCCGTACGAGCCCATCCCGCCACAGCCGGCGAGCCGCGTTGCAAGCGTCATCGTGCGAAAAGGCTGAGTAGCCCGGCAGAACCAGCGAGGCAGTGTGCTCGCCGAACAACCTCGACCAACCAGGCGGAGCGACTTGGGCGTCTTCGGTCAACGGGTGTGCAATGAGCTTTGTCGCGACGAACGGGAACGGCACGACCCCGCCGAACAGATCGCGAACCGAACGCACGCCGAGCCTATGCGCTTCGGTAAGCGTTAGCGTGTGGTCCGGAATCAGGTAACGATGGGCAGCACAAGTAAGCGTTGGGTCGAACTCACCCGCAATCCCGGTGCCTTTCAGTTCAGCAATCTGCCTGGCGAGTTCCCGAAGCGTGCCCACCTCGTGACCAGCCCGGGCTGCCCTGCATTCCTCCAGATGGACCAGCACAACGGGAACGGGTGGTATCGCAGGGGGCGAAAGCACCGATGGGTCCACTTCGTGCTCCTTTGCGCCGTCGCACGGCCGACGTATGTGGTTGGCGCTCACGTGAACGGGCAAGGCCGTCATTTTGCAACGAGCAAAAGCTGTGCCTTCCGTTAGCCCGTCCACCGGGCCGTGTCTCTGCTCGCCGGTTTGGACTCCGGCTCTTAATGGGACGTCCAAGGGCGGTCCCGTAATAATTCGTAATATTTTCAGTTACAATCGCGGCCAGCAGCCGACCGTCGCCGGCGGAAATCGGGCGCGAAAAAATATGAAAAAAGCTGTTGTTCCCTTGGCGCCGCACGGGACCAAGCCTCGCTCATATGACACTTGCCACTGACATTGCAGCGCCATCCCGCTGTTGGACCGATTGATGACATTTTCAAGCAAGTACGCGCTACTTCGAAAGGCCGTTTTTGCGACGAGACCACAGTCCCTTTTCCGAAGGGTTCGGATTCTGATGTATTCCGTTATCTATCCACGCGCGGCATGGCTTTGGTTTCAGGCGCTGAGCAGGCGATCGCTATTGACCGATCTCGCGGTCCACAACCGGCGCTTCGTAGAAAAACCATTCCATCGTTTCGGGCAGGCGGACTTGTCCGCCCGCAGTCGGGCCGCGCTGATTTGCGGACACTATGCGGCGATGGAGCAAATGCTGGGCGACGCGCTCACGGCCCGCATCTACCTGCTTGGTGAATCGGTCTCACTGTCGTCCACGCTTCAATACGACATCGTTTTGCGAGAACCCACGCGATGCTGGCGGGAGGGCCTGCTGACAGTGGCGTGGATGGACCGGCAGACAAGGGTCGATCTTGCGTGGGCCACGGTAAGCATCGAGTACACGGCGGAGACCCGCTCGTGGGTGCTTTTGATTGGCGGCCTACAGGGGCCAGCCGGAATTGATCGGGAACGTGTACGTGACGCGACGAAAACATGTCATGGTCTTCGTCCCAAAGCGGCCGTGATGGAGGCGCTTTGCGAGTTGTGCCGCTTGCTGAACATCCCGGTGCTCGCAGCTGTCGCGAAGAGCTCGCACGTGTCACACGCTCGGGATGAGGGGTTTCACGCGGACTACGACGCTTTCTGGCGTGAAATGGGTGGCGTGGAGTGTGGTGCTCGTTTCATCCTACCTCGCATCCTGCACCATCGGGAGATCGGTCAGGTGCCTTCTAACAAACGAGCCGCGTTCCGGCGGAAACATGCTTTGATCGCGGAGGTGTTGGCGCAGATTCAGGCGAGCCTAGGACCGGAGCTGTCAGCAATGGGACAGGTCAAAGAGACGCGTCTTTCCGGCCAGAGCAGCGAGCATGCATCGACATGCAGGCTACACGATGGACATCAACCGTGTCGGCAAGAGCCACTAGCACCTGGTATCTGCGGCGACTCGGCGACTTGATTTGAAACGATGAACGTCGGCACAGGCCCCGATGAAGCAACGTTCACCCTCGCGAATGAGTTCGCCGCTTGTTGGAGTGGATCGGACGTCTGAATGGCCGAACGATCACTTGGTGAACGTTCTCCAATCGGGAAATAAGCCGCGCGTGGGTACGCGGCGCAAGCGTGCGGATACAGCTTGGTATATATCAATACCGGCCTAATCGTCCAACGACACATGGTTCGTTTTGAATCAAAATCCGTTCGTCACAATGTCATGACACCGGCAAACCGTTGCGCCTGCGCAGTTCTCGAATAAGTGCGCTGTGGTCCAGATCGCCGTCGCCATGCTCGACCATGTCGGTGAAGAGCCCATCGACGAGCCCCAGTACCGGCAACTCCAACCCCACGCTCTGCGCAAAACCGAGCGCGGTCTTCGTATCCTTGATTTGATACTTGGCCGGGCCGCCCGGCGCAAAGTCTCGCGCGATCATGCGTGCCGCGTGCTGGCGGAGTATCGTCGAGTCGGCGAACCCGCCGAGCAGCGCCGCGCGGACTTGCGCGGGATCGGCGCCGCCGCTTTCCGCGAGCAGCATCGCTTCGGCGACCGTAGCGATCGTGCTCGCTACCATCATCTGGTTGACGAGCTTCGCGAGCTGACCCGTGCCCGCCGGGCCGATGCGCGTCGGACGGCCCATCGTCTGCAGCACGGAGCGCACGCGTTCGAACACCTCCACCTCGCCGCCGGCCATGATCGCGAGCGTGCCGTCCTGCGCGCCTTTCTCCCCGCCTGAAACGGGCGCGTCGAGATAGCCGATTTCGCGTGCCGCCGCGACCCCGGCGTGGCGTTGCGCCGTCTCAACAGGAATCGAGCTCATCACGATCAGCACGCTGCCCGCGCGCATGTTGGCGATGATCCCGTCGTCGCCGAGCAGGAGGTCGTCGCATGCGGGACCCGAGCTCAGCATGCAGATGACGACATCCGCGTCGCGCGCGGCTTCGCTTGCATGACCGACCACCTCGATTCCCACCGAGAAGAGCGGCACCGCCTTGTCCCGGGTGCGGTTCCACGCCGCGACCCGGTACCCGGCGCCTGCCACGCGCCGGGCCATGGGCAAGCCCATGATGCCGGTGCCGATAAAGCCCACAGCAAGACTCGCGCGCATTATGCAGGCTCGCGATGGCCGAAGCGCACCGGGCGCTCCGCCACAATCAGCGCGGGAAAGCCGGCCCGAAAGCGATCGAGGTGCGGCGTCCGCAAGTGCGCGTCGAACGCGGCTCGATCGTCGTACACCTCGTAGAACATGACGCGCGCCGGCAGTTCGTCGAGCTGGACGATATCGAACTGCCGGCATCCCGGCTCGTCGGCCAGTGAGTGCCGCGCGTCGTCGCGCGCGAGCGCGAGGAAGTCACCAACACGCTCGGCCTTCACTTCGAACTCGGCGATGACCACGAACGCTTCGGTTCCGCTATCCACGCTGGACTCTCCACTCTCTCGAACCGATGCCATGATGTGCGCGCCTCACGCTGCCTTCGCCGGCTTACCGAGCGCGCTCTGCTCCATCTCGCGACGCAGCGCGACGACATCGAGATCGCGTTCGAGTTCGACGTCCTCGAAGCGCACGATCGTGTCCTTGGCGACCGGGCGCTTCAGCCTGACGTTGTGCGCAAGCCCAATCGGCAGACCGCCGATAGCAAGGCTCTTCGATGCCGGGATCGCATTGGCCCAGACCGCGTATCCGCCTTCGCCGTCGAGCAACTCGCCCGGTTTGAGGTCGCGCTTGGCGGTCGCCACGGCGTCGCCGCGGAACTCCTTCGACGAGCCCGTCGCCTCGCCGCGCAGCACGGCGGACAGCACGCTCACGCTGGTTTCGAGGCCGATCATGTGGAACGGGCGCCACATCGAGCCGTACCAGCCGGTCGGATCGACGAGCAGGCCGTATTGCTTGAAGCAGGCGCGCGCGTATTCGTTCGGCGCCTTGAACGTGACAAAGACACCATAGCGGATGTTGTTGAACACTTCGCGGCCGTCCGGTTCCTGGCTGGCGGCGATGTCCACGAGACCGCTGCGCGAAAGGCGACCACCGTCTTCCGCTGGCCGGAAGACGCGCGCGAGATCGTGCAGGCCCGCAGGCGGAAAGGCGAGGCCGTCGTCCGGGCAGTCGAGGCCCGTGCCGTTCGCAACCGCAGCCATTTCGATCGCGGCCTTGGTGCCATCGGTAAACGAGTTGTACATCTTCGGGTTGAAATCGCCCTTGGCGACTTCTTCGTCGGTCCAGCCGAAGAAGCTCCACACGGTGTCCGGGGTCGAGTAGCGGTAGCGCGGCTCGAAGTTCATGCCCTTGCCAGCCGATGTCAGTTCGAAGCCGCAGGAGCGCACCCAGTCCACGAGCTCACAGATGATCGCGGGCTGGTCGCCGTACGCCATGCTGTAGACGAGACCACGCTCGCGGGCACGCGCGGCGAGCAGCGGGCCGCACATCGCGTCGGCCTCGACGTTGACCATGACCACATGCTTGTTGGCTTCGATTGCGGCCAGCGCGTGACGCACGCCCGCGATCGGGTGGCCCGTCGCTTCGATGATGCATTCGATCTCGCCGCAGGCGGCGAGCGCGGCGGCATCGTCGAGCACACAGGTGGCGCCGGTCTTCGCAGCGTCGGAGAGCGTGCGTGCGCCGTATTGCTCGGCCGGCCAGCCAACCCGTGCAAGCGATGCGCGCGCCTTGCCAACGTCGAGATCGGCGACGCCCACGACGTGCAGCCCTTCGATATGGCGCGCCTGCGATAGCACCATCGAGCCGAACTTGCCGGCACCGATCAGGCCGACGCGAACGGGACGTCCAGAAGCGTTGCGTGCCTGGAGCAGACTGGAGAGATTCATTTGCAATCCTTTGTTGTCGAGACCGTGGATCGTGGCCGCGAGCGCGGCGCGCGGTGAGTGGCCGGGGTTGGCGTGATCGAAGGCAGAACAGCGGTGCGCCTTACTTGCGAGCAAGTGTAGTCAGGGCCTTGCGCCAGAACAATTAACATTTCCGAGTCGATTTGTTAGCCTGGCTTCAACATCACCGGGAGACGGGAAGTTGGGAACCGGATTGCCAGGCGGTGCGCTCGGCGCGCAGCCAATCGAGGAACAGGATCACTTTTTTCTTGTGGAGGTGCTCGAGCGGGCAGACGATCCACTGCGTCGTCAGGCGGATGGCGGGCGGCTCGCGCACAGGACAGATCAGCGTCCCGTCGCGCAGCTCCCGCCACATCATGAGCGTGCTCTCCAGCGCGATGCCCATGCCGTCGACGGCGGCATCGATTGCCATGTGACTGCGGTCGAACAGGACGCGTTGTCCGGGATCGAGCGGCGCCGCGTGCGCCAACGAGAACCAGTGCGGCCACTGGACTTGCGACTTGATCGAGTAGATCAGGCGGTGCCGCTGCAGATCGGCGGCGTCGAGACTCGCCGGCGCGCAGTAGGCGGGCGAGCAGACCGGCAGGAACGACTCCTCGGTCAGCGCCTCCACGTAAACGCCCGGCCATTGCCCGGTGCCGTGACGGATCTCGATATCGACTGCTTCTTGCGCAAAGTCGGTCATTTCATTGGTGCCGTTCAGCCGCACTTCAAGATCGGGATGGCCGTCGAGGAACGAGCGCAGACGCGGCAGAAGAAACTTGGTGGAGAGCGTTGGCGTGGCGCGCACGGTCAGGAGCGTAACGGAGCGCAACCCGCGTATCCGCTGAGTCGCGTCCGCGATGCGGTCGATCTCCTCTGAAATCATCGCGAAGTAGCGCTCGCCCGCTTCGGTCAATGCAACGCCTCGCCCAACCTTAGTCATCAACGCCGTGCCCAGATGCGTTTCAAGCGACTGGATCTGTTGGCTGACGGCCGATGGCGTGACGTTTAATTCCGCTGCTGCCCGAGAGATGCTTCCCGAACTCGCCGCAGCATGAAAAACACTGATGGCCCGCAGTGGCAGATACATGATCACCCTTTAGATTGGCTACACCTTTTCGCAAAATAATTGAATTGTCCTTCACCAACAAGCCTCATATATTTTGCACATGCAGGACCGGCGGTGCCTGGATAAGTAGTCAACGAACCAAGCATCGCGACGTGCCTCGACGCCATACCGACAAAGTGGCGCGCCACGGTAAGTTCATATAAATGGAGACAGCATCATGAGCACGTCGAACTCGCCGCGCCGCATTTCGCGACGCGCGGTGTTGAAGGCTGCGGCCGCCCTTCCGCTGGTAACGATATGGACCCGGCCTGCACGCGCTGCTGAGTTCACCTACAAGCTCGCTACCGGGCAATCCCTTAATCAACCGATCAATGCGCGGTTGAAGGAAGCCGTTGATCGCATTCGCGAGGCGAGCAGCGGCAGGCTCGAGATCCGCTTCTTCCCCGCATCGCAACTCGGCTCGGACACCGACCTGTTGTCGCAGACGCGCTCGGGCGCCGTCGAGTTGCTCAACATATCGGGCTCGGTGCTCTCGACGGTGATTCCGCTCGCGGCCATCACCAATCTCGGCTTCGCCTTCTCCGGATACGACCAGGTCTGGCGCGGCGTCGATGGGGATCTCGGCAAGCTCATCCGCGCGCAGATCGACAAGAGCGGGTACGTGTCGGTGTCGAAGGCAGCGGACAACGGCTTTCGGCAGATCACGTCCGCAACGAAACCGATCAAGGCGCCCGAGGACTTGCGCGGCTACCGGATTCGCGTGCCGGTCTCGCCGATGTTCACGTCGCTCTTCCAGACGCTAGGTGCGAACCCTACGTCGATTAACTTCAACGAGCTCTACACCGCGTTGCAGACCCATCTCGTGGACGGCCAGGAAAACGGCCTCGTCACGATCGAGGCGGGCAAGCTCTATGAAGTGCAGAAGTACGTGGCCGAGACAAATCACATCTGGGACCCGTTCTGGCTGCTCGCCAATCCGCGCGCGTTCAATGCGCTGCCCGACGACCTCAAGACGATCGTCAGGCGCGAGTTCGACCGCGCGAGCGTCGAGCAGCGCGCGGACGTCGCGCGTTTGAATACGTCGCTGAAGTCGCAACTCTCCGGCAAGGGACTAACGTTCGTGCCCGCGGACAGGGAAGCGTTTCGCGCAGCGCTCTCGAAGGGCGGCTTCTATACACAATGGCGCGACAAGTTCGGCGGTGGCCCGTGGAGTGCCCTCGAAGCGGTGACGGGGAAAATATCATGAGCGCGGCACACAATCTTGAAGTGCCGGGGCCCGCATTCGTGCGCGAGACGCACGGCGAGACCGCCATCGAACGCTGGTTGCGGCGAGGGATCGAGGTGCTCGCCGCGGCGGCGGTCGTGGGCGAGGTGGCGCTGCTGTTCATCGGCATCGTTGCGCGTGCAGTGTTTCACCAACCGCTGATCTGGTCGGACGAACTCGCGTCGATCTTGTTCCTCTGGCTTGCGATGCTGGGCAGCGCGCTTGCGGTGCAGCGTTCGTGTCACATGCGGTTGACCTTCTTCGTATCGCACGTGACACCGCGCGCGCAGGCATGGGCCGAGACGCTGGCGGTCGCTGCTGCGGCCGCGTTCTTCGCGCTTGTCATGCATCCCGCGTTCGACTATGTGCAGGACCAGGCGTTCGTGGAGACGCCAGCGCTCGGCTGGTCGGGCTCGGTCAGGGCACTGGCGATTCCGTTCGGTTGCGCGGCGGCGCTGGTGAGTTGCGGGCTGCGCCTGGCGCGCCATGATCGACGCCACATCGTCGGTGCGATTGTGCTGATATTGCTGATTGCGTTGGGCTGCTACCTTGCCAAGGCACCCTTGACGCACATGGGGCAGGGCGCGCTGCTGGTGTTCTTCGTCGGCCTCCTCGGTGCGGGGGTGATGGCGGGTGTGCCAATCGCCTTCGCGTTCTCGCTCGCGACGAGCGCCTTTTTGCTGACGACCACATCGACACCGCTCAGCGTGGTGGTCGGACGCATGGACGAAGGCATGAGCACGCTGATCCTGCTCGCCGTGCCGATGTTCGTGCTGCTCGGGCAACTCGTGCATGTGACGGGCGTGGCGCGCGTGATGGTGGCGTTTCTCGCGTCGCTGCTTGGGCACGTGCGGGGCGGCATGTCGTATGTGCTGCTCGGCGCCATGCTGCTGATATCGGGGATCTCGGGCTCCAAGACGGCCGACATGGCGGCGGTTGCGCCCGTGCTTTTCCCGGAGATGCGCAAGCGCGGAATGAAGGACGGCGAACTGGTATCGCTGCTTGCGGCGGCCGGTGCGATGAGCGAAACGATTCCACCGTCGCTAGTGCTGATCGCGATCGCATCGGTGACCGGCATATCGATCGCGGCGTTATTTACCGCAGGCATCCTGCCGGCCATCGTGCTTGCTTTCGTGCTGGGCGTCGTCGCGTGGTGGCGTGCAGGGCGTGAGGACGAAACGGACGAGAGCCGCGCGGGAGCGGTGAGGGCACCCTGGTCGCACGTGCGCCGTACCTTCGTGATCGCATTGCCGGCGCTGCTGCTTCCATTCCTGATCCGCAGCGCGGTGGTCGAAGGGATCGCGACCGCGACGGAGGTATCGACGCTCGGCATTGCCTACTCGCTCGTGATCGGCCTGTTGATCTATCGCGGCGGCCTGAAGTGGAAAGCCATCATGCCGATGCTGCTGCAGACGGCGGCATTGTCCGGTGCCATTCTGTTCATCGTGGGGGCGGCGAGTGCGATGGGCTGGGCGTTGACGCAGTCGGGTTTCTCGCACGACCTCGCCAACATGATGACGAGAGTCCCGGGCGGTGCTGCCGGTTTCCTGCTGGTATCGATCGTTGCGTTCATCGTGCTCGGTAGCGTGCTGGAAGGCATTCCGGCCATCGTGCTGTTTGGGCCGCTGTTGTTTCCAGTTGCACATCAGCTGGGGATACACGAAGTGCACTATGCGATGGTCGTCGTGCTCGCAATGGGACTCGGGGTGTTCGCGCCGCCTTTCGGCCTGTGTTATTACGCGGCGTGCATCATCGGTGAGGTATCGCCTGAAGCGGGACTCAAGCGCATCTGGATTTATCTCGGCATGCTGCTTCTCGGGCTGATCGCGATAGCCTTCATTCCTTGGATTTCGATCGGCTTTCTTTGAATTTATCGAGTAGATGTGGTGTTTAGCGCTGACCACACTTGCCGGTTCCGGCGGTGTGGTTTCGCCCTCGCCCTCGTGCGAGTAGCGATCCGTGTTGTCTCAAGCAATTGTTGGAGGCAAAGCCGTCAAATGGACATTCGTGCGACTGCTCCGCCTTTCTGAGCGGCCGGTCGATCACAACGACGCAGGTCGCGTCGATGAACCTGTCTGGATGCAGTCCACTCGCTCGGGCGCCACCGCCTACACGCTCCCGGCGCCGCACCGCAGTGCGTGGTTCATAGATGTTTGAACACACCGCTCGCCAGCTTGCGCAGTTCGTCGAACTGCGTAACGAGTTCGAGGCACAGAATAAATGCCAGCATCGCTGAAGGCCCCGGCCAGCGTTCGATCCATCGCAGTGCCGGAGTCGCGTAGCGCACGCGGATCGCATCTCGCGTAACGACATAGGCAATTCCGATTCCCACGGCGGCGCCCACCAGCAAATCGGTTGGGTAGTGAAAGCCCAGGTAGGCGCGCGGAACGCAAATGAACAGCACGGTATAGGCAATCGCCAGTCCACCGATCCCCCGCCACACAAGGAAAATGCCGGTGGCGACCGCCATCCATAGCATCGCGTGATCGCTTGGGAAGGAACTCCAACTTGTCAGCAGTGCGTCCTTAAGAGCGCTACCTGCAAAGTGCAGATGCAGTTCGGCGCTATAGACGGGGCGCACTCTGAACGGCAACCAGTGAGTCAGCAGTCTTCCGAGGAAGAGCGCCACGACGCCACCGAGAAGCGTCGCGAGAACCATTTCTCGCCGCCATTCACGGCGTTCGTCCTGCTGAAACCACATCCACCACAACACGGGAATGAGTACGAGCCCTTTGAAGGTGTAAAGATCGGCGATGGCTTCTATGGATTGCGTCGCGAAATGACTTAAGTGTATGTTGGACAGATATGTCTCGATAGACGAATCTATGTTATTCATTATTTTGTAAGAAACTTGGGAAGTCGCATCGAGGGGTAGCATAGCCCGTTGGATGCGCCGGATTTCTGGTGCTTACTTTCACTGACAACTTTTACTGCGCGATCGATGCCCTCGATCCTTTTCCCAATTTCGTACGTCTCGGCATCTTCCGAACACTCGTTCTTACGTTCTTGGCGGCGTTGTTGCTCATACCCGTCGCGCAAGAGGCCCGTTGAGTCAGATCGATCTTCCGACCGCCGCTAACGCAGGCGCAGCCGACACGATTGCCCCATCTTCCCGAAGTCTCGCGCAAAGATCGTCGAGCGCCGCCAAAGATATCGAGGTGCTCATCGAGCCATCGGGCTCGCGGGTCGAGGCAGGAGCCGAACTTGTCGCGAGCGCAGGGGAAACCATGGAAAAGGTCGGCATCGCGATTCAGCGGGTGACGGACATCATGGGCGAGATCGCGTCGGCCTCGCACGAACAGATCCGCGGCATTGAGCAGATCAATCAGGCGATCACGCAGATGGACGAAGTGACGCAGCAGTACGCCGCGTTAGTCGAAGAGGCGGCTGCGGCCGCCGGTTCTCTCGAACATCAAGCGCAGCAATTGCGCACCGCCGTATCGGTTTTCCGCACCGCCTGTACATGGGCCGGCGGGTTCGCGACGCAATGCTGGATCAACCGCTATTTAAAGTTGCGTCACCAGCGCGGCGTTGCGTTTATAGTTGTGTCGTCCGCTTACCAGGCCTGGCCGATTTCGTTGATGCCTTTGCCGAAAGCGAGGAGATGTGGAAACGCTGCGGAAATAGGGTTGCTGTATTCTGTTTCTCATGAAGAAACTCGTTCTCTCCGCCGCTGGCGCTGTAACCTCGATGCTTCCCTTGAGGCTTCGGCATGTGATGGCAAAGTCCCTCTTGGAAGATAACTCGCTCGCGAGAGAGTATGGCTATCTCTACCTGTCCAGCCTCTCACGGAAGCTCAATGTTGTGCGGTTCTCAGCAAATGGACAGTACGGCACGATGGTCAGCAGTTCGAATGATCTGAGCATTCTGAAGAAATACGCCGAGACCGGACGTTGGGCGCCTGAGCTTTCCGACAAGTTGAAATTGTTCTTCGCCGGTTCGGGAGGAACATATCTCGACATCGGCGCGAACATCGGCATGACGACCATACCGATTGCGCAGCACAACGAGCGCGTGAAGTGTTATGCGTTTGAACCGGAACCGGTCAATTACCGCAATCTTCTACGCAACATTGCGGAAAATTGCCCGTCACCCAACATAGAGACTTTTCAACTCGCGTTGCACGAACGAGAGGAAGTACTGCCCTTCGAGATTGCCGACGGCAATCTGGGCGACCACCGCCTTCACTTCGAAACCAACCTTCCGGCAAAACAGAACGAGGTGGGTCGCAAGATCATCGAAGTGCGCTGCGCAAGGCTGGACGATCTTCCTATTCAGTTGTCCGGCCCTGTGTTTGCGAAAGTCGACACACAGGGTGCGGAACCCTACGTCTTTGCTGGCGGCAGCAAGACGCTTGCGAAAGCCGATGCGATCCTCGTGGAATGGTCGCCATATCATATGGCCCGGTTAGGGGGCGATCCCAACGTCGTGCTGCAGTTTCTCGAGGAGCACTTCACTTACGGCAAGGTTGAAGAAACCGACGCAAAGGCGGGAATACCAGCCGAGACGGAACCCATGCGAACAATCGCAGCGCGCCTGCGGAGCACAATTACAAAATGGCGCGACGATCCACTCAATTACGTCGATATCTTCGCGACAAAGACGGCGTCACTCGCGCGATAGCAAAAGCGGCTTGCTGCACGCAAGCCGCTTTAACAACGTACCAACGAACCTGACAACGCCCTACCGGCTCACAGCGTCACTCAGTGACCGGTTTTTCGACAGCGTTCGTATGCCCTACGACCGACTCGAAAAACTGCGCGTACTGCCGGGAGCAGGCGTTCCACCCGAACTCGTCGACAGCTTTGCGCCTGGCCGCATTGCTGGCAATGGTCTGCCACGACTCATTGACCGACTTCAGAATCGCAGGAAGCTCGCTTACGTCATTGAACAGCATGACGTTGTCGAACCTCCTCGCAGCCCACGCCATGAAAGGTGTCGATCGTGCGATCAGAACCGGCACGAGACCAATGGCTTCAAAGAAGACGCCGCTGACGAGCATGGAGTCGGCCGCATGCGGCAAGATCAACACGTCGCTCTGCGCAATGCCTTGCGCGAACTCTGCGTCGGTCAAAAACTTCGAATCGATGCGCACGGCTTCTCGCAGCGATTTGCTGTCGATGATTTCGTTCAACGTCGCGAGATAGGCTTCGGTGCCGTGGCCGGCGACGTGCAGTTTGCAATCGCCCGGCCAAACGTCGAGTACCGCGTCGATCTGCTTATATGGACGAATCACGCCGAGCATCGTATAAAGCGGCGCCGCGCCGCGGGGCTTCGCCGTACCTGACGGATGGCCGGGAGCGTCCCAATAGAGCGGATGAGGTAAATACTGCGCACGATAGCGAGCCTGAAAGTCCGGCGCGTGTACAACACGGACATCGGCAAGACGATGCACGAGCGCAATGATCCGCATAGACAGGCGCCTGTTGAAGCCGACCGTATCGTGCACTGCCTGATCATGTACGAAGCACACGACCTTTGCTCGCCCGATCAACATCAATGAACAGTAGAACGACAGCAGCAGGCAGCCGGTCACGCTAAGTTGTGCCGTGCCTTTCTGACGCCTGAACGCCCGGTATTCAAGCCAATGAAATACGAGCATGTTCTCCGGCTTGAACAGATCGGCGAACCCGCCGCTCAGCAGTCCCCTGATTGACAGCGGGAACACATCGTAGCCGGCGGATCTATATAGATCCTTCTGAATGTCGATGTAGCGGTTTGTAGGATTTCTAAAAGGGCACATTAACACTCGCGGCCGTCTTTTCACTTCGTCTTTTCCATTCGCGTAACTGGTTTCGTCATTGACCTGCGACATTCGACAATCTCCGGTCAAGCTTCACGCGCGAAAACAACACGCTCAGGCGAATACCCGGACATTTACGATGCCCACCATTCAAACGCCTAAACCAGTATTGGGTGAATTAACGCTCCATCTTTAAGTTCAGCTTAGCATGCGCCAAATCGTTTTGCGAAGTTGCATCACCTTAGAACGCGCCAATCTCACAGGAGCCCAGGGCGCCCGTGTCCGAAAGTGCTGAACGCGGGCATTCGTGTCGTTTTTGCCACGCGAGGGTGTGGCGGCGGGAAGCTAAGCCGACGCACATGAAAGCGGAAAATATGACCTCCGTCTCTTGGGGTCAAAGCGAAAAAAATGCAGGGCGACCAGTCCCCATACGATAAGGAGAAAGTAAAACTTATTTGGGACAACCCGCGAAATCGGAAACGATCTTGCTTTCTGGCGGGAATTTGCTATTTCTCGTTTTGTCCGACGAGTCTTGCGGGTAAGATCTACCCCGTTCGCAGTAGCAACCCCGCAAATTTTACGCATTGCGGGTTCGCTCCCAGCAAACGTTTGCACGGACACCGTTCTGATCCGCGGTTCCGGCAAACAGTTCGGTTGACCCCACTGTTGATGATTCCCCGACGCGCGAATCGGCCCGGCCGTTTCGACTGGCTCGTGCGCGTTTGTTTGAACCGCCTCGTTCATTAAAGCGGCGCAAACCGGTTCGGCAGACGCACGGCATGACGCACCAAATAGCACTGAGATTTTATAGACGATCAGTAGTGCGAATAAAAACAAAGATTTTCTAGTTTCAAGATCAGTAATCAACAAAATACAAAATCAAATTTATAAATTTTTTCGGGGTTTTTTCGATAGCGGATAATTCAAAATGTTGAAAAGACGACAGTTTATTGGCGCACTGACGGCACTGAGCGGTAGTGTTATTTTGAGCGCATGCGGCGGCGGTGGTGCGGAAGAAGGTGGCACAATTACCGCTAATTCTGCGGCGCAAAAGACGAACGCAACGGCCAAAGGCACGTCGCCGAACGGCGCCGCGATGCCGCCGGCGACATCCCTGGTCGACGGCTCGGGCGCCACCTGGACTCTTTCGGGCGGCGTCGCTTATCGCAATGGCGCGAAGGCCGGGAACAACTACAACGTGATTCTCGCGCTGTGCTTCAACGGCAACATTTACGTCGAGAACACCAGCTCACAGTTTTACCAATGGACTGGATCGACATGGCAGTCTACGAGTGACCCGCGCCAAGGCACGACGTCGCCGGACGGCACGACGATGCCGTCGGCTCCCAACATTGTCGACAAGACCGGCGCCGTGTGGACGCTGACCAACGGCGTTATCTCCCGGAACGGCGCAGTTGTGGGCAACAACTACAACGTGTCGCTGGTGCTCTGGTACGGCGGCAAGATCTATTGCCGCAACACCAGCGGCCAGTTCTACGCGAACGCAGAGGTGGCCGCCCAATGGTTGCCATGTAGCGATCCGCGTATTGCCACCGCCGCCACCGCCGGAAGCTTCTTTGGCATTAACGGTCACTTCGACTACACGTACACGCCGACGCAACTGATATCGATCCTGAAGGGCCTGGGCTGCACGAGCTACCGCGTTGGCTGCACGGCAGATCCGAATCAATTGAATGCTGTGGTCAAACTGGCACAGGCGTTCCAGTCGGCGGGTATGACGCTGCTCGTGCTGGTCAACCTGGGTCTGTACGACAGCAGCGGCAAACTGCTCGCAGGCGAATCCGCTGCGTACAACGCCACGTATGGACCGGCATTCACGATCGCCAACGCGCTGAAGCCGTACGGCGTGACGTTCTATGAATGCGGAAACGAGTTGACGCGCGACAGGGCGATCATCATCGATTCGACGAACGCAGGAACGAAGGCCCTCGACTTCAACAATGCGAACTGGCCCACCATGCGCGGCGCAATGCGCGGCATGATCGACGGAGTGAAAGCCGCACAGCCCGGCGCGAAATGCGGTATCAACTTCTGCGTCGCCGACGTCGGTGCCTCGGACGCGCTGTGGGACGGCATGCAACCCGACGGCAGCGGCGGCTATCCGAAGGTGCGCTGGGACATCACGACATGGCACAACTATGAAGTGTATGGCGACATTTTCAACATCGGTACCGATGGCGCGGGTCCGGGCATCAACCTGCCTGCGTACTGCAAGGCCCGATACGGTGTGCCGTTCTTCATCACCGAGTGGAACACCGGCCCGGAGCAGTCGCAAACATATCGAGCGAGTTACATTACGTCGCAATTGGGTTCGTTCTATGCGGCTCGCAAGACGCACAACATTCAGTCCGTCATGTACTACGTGCTCGACAGCGGCAACAACACGTTCGGCATTATGACCAACGGGACCGCGCTGAATCCGCCGTACGGCGCATTCACGAACTTTACGTCGGGCCACGCGGACAGCTGATCCGCCCGTCCGGGTTCGATGTACGAAATGGCCTCCCGCTGCTTTCTGGCGGGAGGCCATTTCTTTTTCACGAGACACCGACACGCGGCGCTGAGACTCTGGCCTGAAGAAATCGCCCGAAGCTGGCTCTACAGGCGACACGAGTTTTGGCGCACACTGCGTACAGAACTCACCGGAGCAGCCATGTACGTACCCGACCATTTCAACGAAGCGCGCAAAGACGTGCTGCATGCGTTCATCGCGCACAATCCCTTCGGCACGCTGATCACTCACGGCACGAGCGGTCTGGACGCTAATCACATTCCGTTCGAACTAGCGCCGGAAGAAGGCGAATTCGGCGTGCTGCACGCGCACGTCGCGCGAAACAATCGGCTGTGGCAGGACGTGACCAACGGCGATGAAGTACTCGTCGTATTCCATGCGGGCGATGCCTATATTTCGCCCACGTGGTACCCGAGCAAGCAGGAAACGCACAGACAGGTGCCCACCTGGAACTACATGGTGGTGCACGCGCACGGCCGCATCACGATTCGCGACGATGAAAAATACGTGCGAGGCCTCGTGGCGCGCCTGACTCGCACACATGAGGCGAGCCAGCCTCGTCCATGGAAAATGGGAGATGCGCCGAGCGAATATATCGACACCATGCTCAAAGCGATTGTCGGCCTGGAGATCGAGATCACGCGGCTCGTGGGCAAAAGCAAGCTAAGCCAGAATAAGGACGCACGCGACATCGAGGGCGCGGCCGAAGCGCTGAAGGAAAACGGCAATCATCGTATCGCCGATGCGATGCTCGAGCATACGCCGCATAAGCAGTAAGCCAAGTCGGCCCCGGCGTCCTCCTCAAGTCGGCCAGTGGGCAACATGCCCGCAGCGTCCAGCGCACTACGGGTTAGTGACAAAGCGCCAAAGCGCTGCACACTCGGCACTCGATAGCTCGAAGTGAGGCATAGACTTGCGCAACACCACGCTTGCCGGATCTATGCCGTCTTTGACTGCCCGACAGAACGCAACCGGATCGTACCGACTGGGCGGGCCGCCCCGGCGGCTTCTTGCATCGAGCAAGTAGCCACGAGTAAGGGGCGGTGCAAAGCCGGGCGATGGATCCGTCCGTGTATGGCAGTTCACGCATCGCGTGGTCCATTCCGGCAGCGATTGATTGTCGTCGCGCAGGTGCGCTACTGCCGCACGTTGTCCGGTGAAAATCGCGCAGCCCATATCGCCCGGCGTGCAGCTCAAGTCGGCATGCGCGAAATGCGCATTGCTTAGTATCGCCAAGCAGATGGTCAACCGAATCGCCCGGCGTAAGGTTGTCGACGTAATCATCAGTGCAGGCGCAGCGTGCGTGACACGCTCGGCACTCCGTTGGTGTTCAACGCAAAGAGCATGTAGTAGCCAGGCACGACAACACCGGGATCGGCCGGAATCTTCAGAATGAATTCACCAGCCGTACCTACCGTGAAACTCAACGGCACGCGTCGCTGCTCGTTGTTTACAGCATGCGTGTTGGACGACAGGCGCATGAGCGCGAATGCCTTGACACCACTGCTCGCTTTCACGGCGATGGAAGTACCGAGCTGTGCATCGGCCGGCACGTTACTGAGGGTCGGCCGTGTCGCTGCCGATCCATCCGCATTGAGTAGATACGGCGGCGTAAGTATTTCAATGTCCGTGTGGTTAGTCGCGCAGCCGCCGCACAGTCCCCCGCCTCCGCTCAGCACGCGCCCATCCGCCAACAGCAGCGCAACGCTGTGATACGTCCGCGGCACGGCTTGCGGCGCGAGCTGCGAAAACACTTTCGTCGCCGGGTCCCACAACTCCGGAGTCAGCACAGCAGTGTCGTCCGAGAAAGGCTGCGCAAAGGCTTGACCGCCCACCACGACGACCTGCCCGTTCGGCAACACAACGCTGCTGCTGAATGCCCGCGTATAGCTCATCGGAGGCAGCGCGGTGGCGACCGCTGTGCCGGTGCTGATATCGATGAGCGTCGCATTCGACGTCGCATTCGACTGCTCGTAACTTGGCGCACCACCAACCGCGAGAATCTTGCCGATGTCGTACATGACGGCGTTCCCGTTCATCGCGTCGGTATCGTTCGCGCGCTTGCCGGCATCGGTCACGTTGCCGTTACCTGCGGTGTCGAACCAGTGCATGGCCTGGCTCGGGCCGGCGTGGAAAACGCGTCCATTGGACACTGCGAACAACCACGCGTGATTGTCGGCGCGGAATATGCCCGCTGCGTCCTGGGTCAATATGTAGTCGGCGAGTATCGCGCCGTTGATCTGCCAACCCGAACCGGACGTCCATGTTTCGCCGTTTTTGCCGCCCTCGCCGCCATTCCATGAGCCACCGAGCGTGAACACGCTCCCATTGCTCAACGTAACGGTCCCCTGATAGCCGCGCGGGATCTTCATCAGGTTGCTCGACGACCATTGACCTGTCGAAGGCGTGTAGATGCTCGTCTTCGAGCTACTCGATCCCCCGTTCACCAGCAGGCGACCGTCCGGCAGATTCGCAATGCCGGGGCAGAACATATCGTGCCCGGTGTTGCTGACCAGTACCTGCTTGTTGGTTCCCGTGGTTGGGTTGAAGACCGCGGTGTAGGTCTTTCCCGGCGTGATTTCACCGGACGTAAAGTCGAGAAGCATATCCGACGACCACACCAGCACATTGCCGTCGGGAAGATTGGCGGCCGCCGCGGGAACCATCGGCACTCCGACAGGGGCCGACCACTTCGACGGCAACGTCTTCACGTTCAGGCCGCTCAACTGCCACGTCTGCAGAGCACTCCCATTGCATACTTGCTGCCGGATTTGCTGCCCCCATCCAGTCAAACTCTGCGCCGCCAGACACATGCCGCTGTGCGCAGCGACGATCGCGTAGCCGTTGCCTTGCGGCTTCGCAGTAAATGTCTGGTTCGTCTGACCGTTGCACGCCCACTGGATAATGGCGGCACCAGCATTCAAGCTCTCACCTGTCACGTCCATGCACAGGCCGCTGTTCTGATTTACGAAGTGGAACTGAGATCCGGTGGGTACGGGCCGCCATTGCTGATTTGCACCGCCCGAACAGCCCCAGGAAATGACCGAGGCGCCACCCGTTGTCGATGCAGAGTCAACGTCCGCGCACAGATTCATACCGCTGAGCGTGATCGGACCTACCGTTTGCGCCTCTACGCGGGTCGCAAACGTGGTAAGCGCGAACGCTATAGCGGCGACGCAAAGTGCATTCACGCATCTGCCTGCATAGAGCCAGATGAATCTGACAAACGGAATTGGCGCCATGATCTCTGCTCCAGTTAACGTTGAACTACGCGCGCCCCAATGCGCCCAGCGCATTGCAAATTTCGTCTACACGTGGAAGATCCGCGCTGCGCCAGCGCAACCGCGCCCTTGCATCGAAGCAGTAGATCTGGGTTGCATGATCCGCAATGTTGCCGAGCGGCAAGCGGCTACCTGCAAGTGCCATCCGCATTCCGTCGACGTCTCCCAGTGTCGGAGTCGCAGCAGTCCATGCTGGCCCAGCCTGAAAACGCTTGAGCCACTCATGCAGCGCGGACGGTGAGTCGGAAAGCGGATCGATCCCGATCGAGAGCAATCGAACCGGATAACGTCCACGAATTTGTGCCAACCGTTGCTGCACCCCGCTGAATAGCGCTCCTTGCAGAGGACATACAGAACTACATCCGGTATAGATGGTTTGAACTGCCGTCACGCCATCTAGCAGCATGCTGTTCAGCGATCGCTCTGTACCGGTCTGATCGACCAGCCGCGTGTCTTCCAGACGAACTGGCGGAGTGACGAGCCCCGACGTCCCATGCTGTGCGTACGACGACAAAGGCGCCGCCGCGAGTGCAAGCATTGCGGCATCACGCAGGAAGACGCGGCGCGACGATCTTTCAACCGGCGTGGACTCGCCAGGTTCAGCGCGCATGAGAGCTTTCGGATCAAACAAGGCGTCGTCCTCCGCAAAAGCTCACAGAACTGCACACTCGCCTTCGCAAACAGCGTTTGGCGCGGCAGTCAATGAACACGTCGGGTGAGTCGGCGATCGCTACGTTGCTTCGGTTCCGGAGGCGGCGAACCGGTTACGTGTTTGGAGGCAGCGATTAACGTCGACGGCATTCGATCGTATGCGAAGACGGCGACGACGGTTTGTTTAGTACCCCACACTTCCTGGTGCTTCGTGACGTGAAACTTGTCCACACGCGGCAGCTCGGAACGTGGACCGAATGAAACAATCCGGCAATGCGAAGCGTTGCCGTGATCTATATTGATTCGCGCGCCGCGACGTTATTTTCTCAACCCGCACTGGCGTTGCTTGCGAGGAGCATGCCGGCACCGCGTGCCTGCGAATAGCTGGTGCCACAGCTCATTGCACTGTTTCCCGTCACCGACATGGCAGTGCAGCCGTTCAGATTCATGCCCGTCTCGCAACGGCGCACGAGATTCGCCGACACAACACCGCCAACGCGATTTGCCGCCGCAATTCCACTTCCTCCAGGCCCGCTGAAACCCTCGACAACATTTCCCACTACCACGGCCCCCGTCGCGCTCGACTCCAGGTAGATGCCATTTTTCGGGCTCTCTTGACCGAGCACGGTATTGCCATTGATTACCGGGTCTGACACGTCCACACAATGAATTCCGTGCGCGCCCATGTAGCGCAGGTTATTGCCTAGAATCGACGGCGAATCCTGGTAGAGCGCGAGAATGCCAATTGCACCATCCGCAGCATTACAAAGCACACTGTTATTGGTGACAGCTGTGCCTTGTCCGCGCTCGTGCCATATGAAAGTCAATAGCGGCGAGCCGGCGCGTATCGGGTTGCTCGCAACCAGCGCGGTTTCAGCAACACTCACAACAAAGGTTGCTGACGGCACGCCAGGCCCAGTAATAAGTTGGCCGAGTTGAACCGCAGCATTTGCGGATGTCAGCGTCACACGAGCCGTGCCGTTTGTCGTCGCCCGCTGCTCCACTGAGACCGCGTTATCGGTGTCCGAGCCTATCAAGCAAATTGCGGCTCTCGCGTGACCGCGCGTGAGGTCGACCGTGTTGCCCGATATGACGCACTGCACGGCTCCGCCATACACGGCAATGCCTGCGTGAATTGGGTCCCATGCAGAGCCAGTGCCGTCGGTTGCGGCGCGGTCGAATATCACCGTGTTACCCGTCACCGAGCACGCCAGCGATCGGACGATAGCTATGCCCCACCACTTCGCGCCCTCGCAGGTGTTGCCCGTAATGGTGGAGTTATTGACGTTCTCCGTCACGATGCTGCGCCGGAACGAACCTCGCACGACGTTGCCCACCACGGTGCACATGTTGTCCTGCAACGGGAAAGAGTCGGCATGGTAGTTCGCCAGCCCTTCCATGTGTATTCCGATGCGGCAGTCCTGACCGGCTCTGGCTGTCACGAGATTGCCGGTGATCGTCGCTGCGCAACCCCAGACCGTGATACCGTCGCCGCGATCCTCGCCATAAGTGGACTTTTGCGTCGGGCCGCCGCCAGCGCCGATACAGTCAATAACCCTGTTATTGGCGATGATGAAATCGTGGTACTCGCCCGTCGACTCGACCTGAACGCCGTTCTGAAAATAGCGAATGGTCGAGCGCGTCACGGAACCGAGACTCGCGCGAAACATGATGCCGACGTTGCGTTCGCCGCTATTCGACTGAAGCATGTTCGGGTTCGTGAGATAGACTCCGTCGAATTCACAGCCTTGAGCAGTCACCGTGATCGCCGCTGCATTGGCGATGCCCGCTGTAAATCGCAACTCGCCGCCGCCGACTACACGAATTGCCTTCTCAATCCTGAGGGGCTTGGTCACCTTGAACACGTGACCGCCAGGGACATTCACGACTGCCGCGCCGCTGCTAAATGCCGCTTGTATCGCAGCGCTGTGATCGACGGACGGCGCGCCAGAGCGTGCGTCAGCGCGTGCTTCGGGCGACATGAAGTCCAGCACGCTTGCTTCGCCACTCGGCCCGCGTGTGTTTGTTGCATTCGACGCAGTTGCCGGTTTAGCCGAAAAGTATCCCGCCACTGCCGCGCCTGCGGTCGTGGATAACTTCGTCAGGAAGTTGCGCCTCTGTTCGCTCAAAATTTTTCCCGCAGGTTCGAGTACAAATGGTTTGCCGTCGAGAAGACCTCAGCATCTGCCGCGATGCGATAGCAACATCACCCACTGCACCCTACCGATCAATTAACCGGCATTCGTCTGCGGCTTGCCGATACGAGCGAAGTGAAACGTCCTGATCAATATCGACTTCACCGCGCCCAAAGGGAGCCTTCGCCACGCGAGCGGCACGCCGGTCATTTGCGCGGCAAACCAGGGCAATGACGAATCGTCTTCGATATCGAATGCGCTCAGACGAAACGGATCACTTTTTTCGTCATTCCAGCCGACCGCTGTGGTGCGTCCACTCTTGTATCCGGTCGCCTTTAGCATCGCCACTTCGCGCGACCCATACCGGCCATAGGGATATGCGAAGTGTTCGCAGGGTGCCCCGGTAAGCTCCTCGACCTCACGCTTCGATTGCGCGAGTTCTTCGATGCACTCCTGATCGTCGAGGCGTGTGAGCGTCGGGTGAAAACGCGTGTGCGATTGAAAATCCACGTACGGCAGCATTGCTTCTATCTGCCCGGCGCTGAGCCCACTGACCGGAGCTTCGTCGCTGCGCACATTCTGCTGAAACCCGTACCGCGCCAACTCTTCGAGCCTTTGCGCGTTGGGAAGCTTGATCAGACGCTTGACGCCCGCATGCTGGGCGCCTGGCGTGAGCCACCAGTGAGTGCGCTCATGTGCCACGATGCTGCTGCAAATATAAATAGTAGGACGAACGCCATGCTTGATGAAAATCGGCAACAGCGCAGCGTTTCCAACATGGCCATCGTCGAATGTGAGCGCCGCGCGCTGGCGACCTTTTCCAGGCGTATTCACTTCGGACATCGGAACAAAGTCGCAATACTGCTTCAAATACGCAAGGTGTGAATCAAGCGTGGCTGGATCGGGATCGTGATAAAGAAGTACCGCAACCCGGTCTCGCCACAGTAGAAAGCGTGTGAGCGCTGGTAAGCCGCTGAGAAGAATGGCGTGCGTAAAAATCGTGCGCATTGGTCGCTTCGGTTTCATGTCGCCTCTTCAGGTCACGAAATACAGCACGGGTTGAGCGCTTCCTTATACCGTTCCCAATAAGGCCAGAACGTGCGGTTAACCACAAAGACGCTGCTTGCCTGCATTCACCTCTAACGGTTTTACTTTTCGCGAATACCGTCGCCGACAAAGCGCATATTCATATCTTATGCACAGTGGTGCTGCGCCTATGCAGCGCAAATGATCCCGCTCAGGTTGTGCGCTCGCGAACATACGCGTCGAAAATGGCACCCCAGACTTTGGCAGTGCTGACTGGTGCGCATCACGCGCTAGTCCACCTTCACACCGTTCTACACGCGACCCGGTTTCATTCAGGCACGATCCGCGTCTGACGAGTCGCAGCATTCCGACAATGTATGAGCCTTGTTTGCCGCCCTCTTCCGTTGAAGCGATGGAAAGACTTTCGTCGGCATATTCAGGGGTTCGAACGACGCTCGCAACTCGGGCGGAAAGTAATGGGCCGCGACGCTTGACGCCGATACGCAGACGAATAGCGTGCGGCAACGTAACTTTGCTGGCATCAGCACCTGCACATCCATGTGTGCGGGTGGTCGGTTAAACCTCTTCGATGATGGGCTCCTTATGAACGAGTTTTCTCCAAAATCGCAGGCTGCCGGCTCCCGCCAGAATGACGTTGATCTGGTCCGTTACCTCGACGTAGTCCTGGCGAACCGGTGGCTCGTTCTGGCAATCGCGAGCATGGTGCTTGCAATGGGCGTGGCCTACAGTCTTCTCGCACCGCCCGTTTACCAGTCCGATATTCTCCTGCAGGTAGAACAGGAGAGCCCCACCAATACCAAGAGTCTGCTTGGCGACGTATCAAGCCTTTTCGACGTCAAAACAGAAACCACCGCTCAGATCGAGGTACTGCGCTCGCGCATGGTGGTAGGAAATGCGGTCGACAATCTCAAACTCTACATAAGCGCCGAGCCGAAGCGCTTTCCACTGATCGGCAATTGGATTGCGCGTTGGAACAAAGGCTTGTCGCAGCCCGGCTTGCTCGGAGCCGGCGGCTATGCGTGGGGCAGCGAATCGATCAACGTAGGGACGTTCGATGTTCCAGAAGATCTCGAAGGCGACGACTTCAAGCTGACCTCGCTCGGCGGAGGTCGCTATGTTGTCGAACAGAAGCAGCTCGACGCACCGATCTACGGACGTGTAGGCGAGACGATCGTTTCCAACGAGAGCACGGGAAAGATAACGTTGCGCGTGCAGGCACTCAATGCGAATCCCGGCACGGAATTCATGCTGGTGAGGAATTCGCGACTGAAGACGCTGGAGAACCTGCAAGACAAGCTGTTCATCGTTGAAAAAGGCAAGCAGAGCGGCATTATTGGCGCGTCGCTGACAGGCACCGATCGGCAACTTACCGCGAAGATCCTGAACAACATCGGCGACGAGTACGTTGCGGCAAACATCGCGCGTAAGGCAGCCGAGGCCGAAAAGTCGCTGGCGTTTCTCAGCGATTTACTCCCGCAACTGAAAAGCGAACTTGAAGATTCCGAGCGCAGCTACAACGCGTTGCGGATGAAGCGCGGCACATTCGACATCAGCGAGGAAGGCAAGACCTATCTGCGCGAAAGCGTCGAGTTGCAGGCTAGTGCACTGGCGCTGAAGCAGAAACGCTCCGAACTCACCGCACTTTTCACGAGTGAACACCCGTCGGTTCGTGCCGTCGATCAGCAGCTTGCCGCCTTAAGCGCCAAAGAAGCCGCGGTCTCACAGCGAATGACGTCACTGCCTGAACTGGAACAGGAGTCGTTGCGCCTGATGCGCGATGTGCGCGTCAATAACGATCTCTACGTCGGCATGCTCAACAACATGCAGCAGTTGAAACTCGTGCGGGCAGGCAAAGTCGGCACCGTGCGACTGCTCGACAGATCCGTTGTACCGAAGGAGCCCATCAAGCCGAATAAGCCGCTGCTGATCGCAGGTTCCGCAGCACTCGGCCTCGTCCTGGGAATGGTGGTGACCTTCGTGCGCCACATACTGCGCGGCGGTGTGACAAATCCTCAGGACATCGAGCAGGAAACTGGTTTGACTGTGTATGCGACCGTGCCGGTTTCGCGCACACAAGCAGCGCTCGAGCATGAATCGCCAAAACGGAACGAGGGCTTGCTGTTGCTCGCCACGCATTCTCCGGGAGATCCATCTGTCGAGAGTCTACGCAGTCTGCGCATTGTGCTGCAGCTTTCAATGCTGGAAGCGGGAAACAATCGCGTTCTGCTCACCGGTCCGAGCGAACAGATCGGCAAATCATTTCTGTCCGCCAACCTGGCAGCCGTGATGACCGGATCGGGCAAGCGTGTGCTGCTAATCGACGCTGATTTGCGCAGGGGCCATCTGAACGAGTATTTCAGCAAGGAATCGCAACCAGGGCTCGCGGACGTTCTGACGCAGAGTGCCACGTTAGACGACGCCCTGCAGCGTAACGTAGCGCCCGGACTCGACTTCCTCCCCAACGGTACTACACCGTCCGACCCCGCGGAGCTTCTGATGGGCGATGCAATGTCCCGCCTCCTGGAGTCGGTAGGCGACAGATACGACATGGTGTTGATCGATACTCCGCCCGTCCTCGCGGTATCCGATGCCGCCGTATTGGCGCACCGCTGCGGCACTGTGTTCCTTGCAACACGCTTTGGCACGACGTCGGTCGAAGAAGTACGCGAGTCCGTCAAGCAACTCAGGCATGCGAACGTGGAAGTCAAAGGCGTGATCTTCAACGCCTTCCATCCCGCCGCCTATCGCTACAGCTTGGGTTCGCATGCGGGCCGTAACCGATATCTGTCGTATCAGTACGCGACCGCCTCGGGCGACTCCAAATCCGGCAGTTGACCCGTGCGTAAGCGCATGCCGCGGAGAGCCTATGTGGCCGATGCGGCATAACCGGTACGGCTTTGTCAAACCGAACTCCGAATAGAAGATGATCGTTAATGTAAAGCATTCGGTCGTTAGCATCGCGGGCGTTGTGCTCAGTCAGGCCGCGAACTTCATTGCGGTCATACTGATTGGCAAGTTCTGCGGGCCGAGCGAGCTCGGTTACTTCAGCCAGTTGAATGCGATTGGCCTTTTCGCCGGTTCGGTTCTGGGCTTGCGGCTCGAAGTGGCCTGTATGGCCGCGGATAAAACGCTTGCCGTTCGCGCGCTGGTGAGTTCGAGTTGCGTCGCCATGGCGATCGCACTGCTGCTCGCCGCCGTCGCAGTGGTCAGTGGCGAGCAGAAGTATTTGACCGTAGTGGTGCTGGCGAGCGGTGTATTCCTCCAGCAGGCACTGTCGTCTGCACTGGCAAGCGAGCGCAAGTACGTGAGCATCGCCGTGCAACGCGCATTTCCGAATGTCGCTTTCGCAGTGGCATTCGTTGCGCTGATGATGGTGGCCAGCCACCCGTGGAGCGGGCCGGACATTTTCGCGGTGTACAGCTTCGTGTTTTTTGCTTCAGCCGCCGTTCCGCTGGCTGGCTATCTTTTCACCTCCCGGTCGATGCTTTCGCCAGAGTGCCTAAAGTTCTCCCGACTGCAACTCGATTACGCCAAATTCTCGCTGCCGACAACATCGCTCAATTCGGTCGTAATCTATTCAATCGCGATCCTCATGCCACTTGCTTTCGCACCCCACGACGCGGGCGTGTTTGCTCTTGCCTATCGCGTCGGTTACTTCCCTGCGTCTCTCCTGTCACAGAGCCTCGGCGCGGTGTTCCGACGGGATCTTATCGATCTGGTCGAAAGAGGAACGGACGTGCGCGGCGCACGAAATCCGGCAACATCGTTCTCTCTGGTTCTGATGCCACTGAGCGTGGTGCTCATTGCAGCTGGCTACCTCGGTCTCGCTCTCATCATCAACTTCAAGATGGGAGACCTCTGGCAGCAGTCGATGCACGTTTACATGCTGTTTTCGCCGTACTTCCTGACGATGGCCGTGTTCGGTTCGCTTGCGCAGGTATTTATCGTCTTCAAGCAGCAGAAGTTCGATCTGGTGATTCAACTGATGAGCGCTGTCAGCATATTTATCATTTTCGCCTTCACGAGCGTCTTCAAGCTGGACTTTATGTCGGTTGTTCTGCTTCTCAGCCTATCGGGAACGCTTGTGGCATGCGTCGGCATCTACTATTCGGTGAACGTGGCGAAAGGCGGCATGAGCATCAAGCCGCGGGATTCGGTTGCAATCTAAGGGGGTGAACGTGCGTATTGTCAAAGTACCCGGGCTGATCGGGCGAAGCGCGAGTCCCGGCGTGTCGGCGACAATCTGGATGCTTCTGCTCGCCCTTCTTTGCTTCGTTTCCATCGCCCATGAAACGGTGCTGCCGGCCAAGTTCCTGCTCGACGAGCAAGTTATCCTCGAACGAATGCTGACGGTTAGCCGCTTCGAGGCCTTCGGCGACTCCTTCGACAACCTTGCGTGGACTTTCCGGTCCCTCGGCATTAGCACGCCGGGAATATCGTTGGTCGGATTTTTCGCTTCAACAGTCGGACTCGTGCTTGCGATCTGGCGCTCAGGAGTGACGTCGCTAACTTACATGGAATTCCTGCTGGCCTGCTTCTGGCTCTTTGCGCAGACGGTCTACATCGGTATGCCTTCGAAGGAGATCGTTATATCGCTAGCGGTTCTCTTCATCCTGCAGTGCAAGGACTCGCGGTTCATCGTTGTCGTATTCACAGTTTGCGTCGCGCTCATTGCCATCTTCTTTCGCACCTACTGGGCCATCACGTTAGCTCCGGCGCTGTTTCTGTACTTCGGGCCCGCTGTTCTGCGCAGGCCGCCTTTTCTTGCATTGCTGGCTGTCATTTTGTTCGCGTGCGTAGCCGCGAACTTTCGTATGCAATATGGCGAAACGCTGGACTTCGCACGGCAGATGGTCAACGAGTCGAGAGATCCGAGCGAGGTCGGCTCGCTTATCGTGCAGATCATTCCCGGCGGCAATATGGTCTCGGACGTGACCAATGCCATGCTTATTCTGGGCACCTTTCTGCTGCCTTTGCCGCTGGTTCTCTCGGGGGTGGCGACACAGACCATCGGCGGAATATGCACGTTCTTTACGCTCGCCTCGATGTTCTCGCGGTATCAGAAAAGAGGTGCGGTCGCAGCGCCAGATCGCTTTGAGAAGTTGTGCTTCTGCTTCATCGTCAGCTTTCTTGCAACTCAGGCGATCTTCGAACCCGACTATGGGTCGTTTCTCCGTCACCTGTCGCCGATTTCGCCGCTCTTAATGTATCTGCTGCTTTCATCGCGATTGGAGCGTGAGCCGGACGCGCCTCATGTCGCTACGATCCGGGGCGTCCGCTTCCATTTCGGCCAGCCAGAGCGCAGATGGCTCAGGTCCCACGATGGTCAATGAACGCGCAGCGCGGCGTTCAGGCAGCGGTCGATTCCCGATGACGCAATGACGTTATTCCACCGAAGATGTTCGAGATTGGAAGGGTCGTTGGCCGGCACTGTCTCATCCGATAGCTGACCTATTCCTGCAAAGATGTCGGGCCCCGTGACCTTGCAGAGAATCCCGAATGCGGCCGCTGCAGTGAGGTTTGACGGTGAGTCGTTACAAATGATCCTTTTGCCCAACGCGGCATATTCGAGCAGCTTCGTCGGAGTCTGGACGTTATAGGGGCGTGAGTACGGAATCGTCGATATGGCGTACTCGCAGTTCTTTACTACCTCGAGAGCATCCCGCTGCGGCAGCTTTCCAGTGAATATCAGGCCAGGCGCTCCTTGATAGGCGTCGGCAATCTCCTTTTCCACGGCACCGACAAGTACCAGCGTTTCGGAACCGCGCCGCGCGGACGCGAAACCTGCAAGAAACTCATCGACGCCCCTCTCACGGGTGATCTCGCCCATATAGCAAAACGTTCCCGTCGGCAGTGCTCCGTTGCGCGAGCCCTTGCAGGAGAAGATCCAGTCGGGCACGCCCATGGGCAACAGAATGGTTTCGACGCTGTCGTCGAAGTCCATCAGCTTCTGCATCGATTCGTTCTGGAAGATTCTCAGATTTGGACGCGGCTGCAGCAACTTCTTCGCCGCGTCTTTCAGTGTGATATAGCTGCCCACCGACAACGAGCGGTAGTCGTGAATGACGTAGCGCGAGGGCAATCTCTTTGGATAGAACCCCATGATGCACCAGAGCACATAGTTGTGTGGGTCCGCAATTTTCCGGTAGTCAGCCATCGTTCCTGAGTTGACGAAATAGCCGTTCTTTTCGAAATACTCCGTGTACGCGGCCACCTCTGGATAGTTCGCCTTGCCCGTATGCAAAATAAACAGTTTCACTTTTTCCTACCTCCGTTGCTCACACTCGGCACCCACGTGGTCGACGAACTCTTTGCTTGCGAAGGCGTTGCGTCCTACTGGCTAAAGTTTATTTTTTGCGAAATATAGCTATTGATGTTCGATTTCTCGATAACGTTGTCCCACGCGAGCTGCGTGAAATTCGCCCTTTGATTTGGCTTCGCCGTCTCGATGGTGGCGGCGGTCATACCGGTGAAAATCGAGGAGCTGGTGATGATGCTGTTGATGTGCAAATCCTCGCAGCACGCGACGTTCGACGGAGAGTCATTGCACAGAATTTTCTTCCCAAGCGCAGCGTACTCGAGAAGTTTGGTCGGCGTCTGGTAGCAGTGCGGACGGTGGTACGGGAAATACGACACCGCAATCGACGACCTTGCAACCAGGCCAAGTGCCTCGCGCTGTGGCAACGCGCCTGCGAACACCAATCCGCGCTTACCGGCGTACCGCTCGTAAAGACGTGGCTCCGGCTTGCCGACGAGCAGCAGCGAAGCATCCACCTCGCGGAAGTTCTCAAGAAATGCCTCAATGACAAGATGAAAGCCCCGCTCGAAGCTCATGTCGCCGATATAGCAAAAGTCGGCGATATCCTCGGCATCAGGCGGTTGTTGCGGCACCTCGAAGATCCATTTCGGAACACCCATTGGGAGGATCACCGAGGGCACGTCGTCATTGAACTTCATGATGTTTTGCTGCCGCGTATTCTGGAAGACCCGCAAGTTGGGCCGCGCGTTCAGATATCGCTTTGCGATGTCTTTCAGGCCAGCCGAGCCGCCCACTGAGAGCGACCTGTAGTCGTGAATGACGAAATCCGACGCCAGTTGCTTCGGATAGAAGCCCATGATCGCCCACACGAGAAAATCTGCCTTATCCGCAAGCGCCTTGTAGTCGCTTAGCGTGCCGGCGACCACATCGACACCGCGTGCGGCGTAGTAGTCCTGATATGCCACGAGTTCGGGGTAATTAGCCCGGCCGGGATGTAGCAAGAAGATTTTGTACACGGTTGGTCCCCGTAAATCGTTGGTGCGTTCAACTAGTCGTTCAGATCGTGCGACGGAACTACAATGACTTGTCCGGGTTGGGCTGGATATCGCAAGGGACAATTGAATGGGTGTCCAGTACTTCCTTGACGTGTTTTTCTCCGCTGGACTCATAGGTGTTCAGCCATCTGTGAAAGATGGTGTCCATCGAGAACTTCGCCACCGCGAGCTCTCGAGCGGCCGCACCCATCTGTTCCCTCAGCTTCCGGTCGCCGCGGAGTTGCTTTAGGTAACCCGGCATCTCCTCATCCGACCCAACGAACCCCGTGACGCCGTGAACAACCACGTCGCGGTTGCCGACCACGTCGGTCACGACCGCTGGAATGCCCGCCACCTGCGCTTCGATCAGCGCTACAGGCATGCCTTCCCAGCGTGAAGTCTGCACGTAGATGTCGAGCTCGGACATCAACGAAAGCGCCCGCGAACGCGTTAGCCAGCCGCTGCACATGAGCGCCGACGCCTGAGTCGCGTCGGGCAGTTCTTCGCTATTGCCGCCAATCCAGACAAATCTGGTGGTCGAGTCGTGCAACGTGGTCGCGAGAGAGATAAAGAGCTCGTGGTGTTTCTGAAACGACGCACGGCCATTCATTCCGACGACGACATTTCCGTCCTCGCGATTCTTGCGCAGCGGAATGCTGTTGATGTCCACGCCGTTCTCTATCAGCGTTGCGTCCTTTACTCGAACCTTCTCTTCAATCTCGCGCAACTCTCCCGGTGAGCACGCAACGACAGTTCCTCCCATCATGTCTGCCATGCGCTCGAACATCAGATACGCGAGCTGCTTCGCGCGAGAGACGTCGCGACGTAAGAATGCAAGGCCGTGCGGCGAGTACAGAACCTTCGCGTTTTGCGTCGCAATTCTGGCGGCCGCTCGCCCCAATACGCCGGCCTTCGACGAGTGCAGGTGGATCACTGTCGGATCGCAGCGCCGCATATGTCTGGCGAGTTCCCACACGCTCGACCAGTCCTTGCGGACATGGACGTCCCTACACATGGACACGTGCACCAGGTCGACCTTGGGGTGGAACAGTTCGATGAAGTTCTTGGGAGTTTCCGGCCGTGTCGAATAAAGGACCGTGACATGCGCGCCGATTGCCGCTGCGCGGTTGCAAAGCTCCGTGAGCATCGACAGAACGCCTCCTCCGAATGCCTCGGTAACGTGAACGATTCTCATGGGGCTCCCGCGCCAATTAACGATTTGCCAAGTTATCCACCGTGCTCGCCGCCCAGGTACGCGCCAAATTTATCCAATAACCTGGAGCCTGCGTTCGTTTTAAAACGCAAAATGCGAAAATTAATCTGCATAACTTATAAATCATGCGAAGCGTCGTGAAATCGTCGATTTCACGACGCCGCGTTTATTTCATGCCGACGCCAAACTGCGTTGGAGCCGCAAAACGCGAAGCAATGCAAGGGATTGGTACCACTTAACGCGAACACGCAATTCAGGCTCGCGAATAGCGCGAGACTTCCAACTTTTCGGATTCGTGCTTGTCGACCAACAAGCAACCAGGGATGGCTTACTGTTATTGCAAGCAGCGTATTGCGCAAAACGGGATGGAGCACAGCGGGCAAGCAGGTTTGCCTGAATCTTTCGAGTAGCAAACAGTAGAATGCGGAAACCTTGCGTGACGATAAGAGCCTAAAATGTCTCGCTCCGTGCGGAAGGACACATCGCGCGGTAAGTATTGCAGTCAACAGTAACAAGTACCGTCAAATAATATTATTACCTTAAGGCGACGTTTCGTTTTATGCTTGGTCCGCGCCTTGCTGGGGAGTACGGTGCCATGGCAATGGGGTGCACGCTCAGATGACGCCGAGGCCGTTGGATTGATCTAGACAACGGCAGGCCACGGCTAGAACGGCAACGTATGCTTAGGCGAAAAGACAGGCAGACCACGCTGCTGGATGGCCGCCTCGCTCTAACCGTTTCGAGGCAAGCGGGAATAGCTAGCCGCACTGAATGGTTTGCTCATCTCAGCGTCAGGAGGCGACTTACTTATAGCAGGGCGCCGCAACCAGGCCAGAAGGTTCTACGCGAAGGTGACACGTTGACGGCTTGCTGGCCATTTTTTTGAGTTCGCCTGGCTTAATCTCTGTGGAGTGCGGCATTGACGACGATTCCGATGACCCTGAAGATCAAGCGCGCGTTCTCCGTCGCACGGGTGCTATGCATCTTCCTTGCACTCAGCGTGTCCATGCAAGCATTTCAGACAATAGAGCGTTTGACCGGCCGGCGAAGAGCGCGCCGACACAACAAATAGGCTCAGCATCGCAATGCCCATGCTGGCGCTGATGTGCTTGTCGGTCCGACGTAGGTAGAAATAGACGAGCGTTACATTCAGTACTTTTCGCAGACCGCTGTGATCCCCACCAAATGCGAATCGACGCGCCACCATGTTCAATGGCGCGCGTCGAACCTAACTCAGTGCATTTATTTAGGCGCGGTTACTGGCCGGTATAACCGAGTGGGACCGTCGAATTGTTTTTCGCCACCGTCGCGTTATTCGACACGATGTACTGCGGCATTTCAGTAAGCGTCAGCGTCACTGAACCGTTGCTATAAGGAAGTGTGCTGACATTGCCGTATCCATCGATCCTCGTCACATTTCCCGATGTGCCCGCATTGTCGACCTGCAACGTATAACTGCTCGAGTAGGTCTGGCTGTACGCGCCGTTGCTTGTCGGCCATTGCGCGTTGCTATGCGTCCAGGCGGCGGTCACCACTTTGCCGTTGCCGAGTTGCTGGAACGCGTACACAAATGCGCCCGACGGAGTGCCCTTTACGCGACCGAGCGTATTAGTGCCGTCGAGTACGCGGGTCATCGTGGCGAATGCCATTGCCTCCGGTTTTGGCGACAGGTTAGTCGCGCCAAATGCACCTTGCGCGTTGTTCAGATCGAAGAACGAGCCGTAGCCCACTTCGCCCGGATAGTCGGGGCCGTAGAACAGTGTGGTGACCTGCGCGCCGCCGCCGAGCACGATGATGTGTGCGCGCACGCCGACTGCCGCGTGAGCGAACAACTGGTTCTGCGACGGCACCGTCGGACCATAACTGAGGCCCGGATCGTAGCTGGTACCCGCTTCGGTGAAAAAGAGCTTCATGTTCGGCTTGCCCGCTTGCATCACCGAACGCAGTTGCGTCATCTGGTTGTCGAGCGCGTTGGCCTGGTTCGCCGGGTCCGGGTCGGAGTCCTGCAATTCCGGCGGATGTGCCGGATAAGTACCGGCGTTCCAGTAACCATGCGTCGACACGGCGTCGATGTAATTCCACAGACCCAGCGCACCGAACTTCTTCAGATATCCGGTCGTGCAGGTGTCGCAATTCGCGGCGAATGGATTACCCGTACCCATCACGATCGCGTTCGGATCTGTCGAGTGAATACCTTCGTATGCGGCCTTGTACATGGCAACGAAATTCGCGTCGCTGTCTGCCCAGCCGAGGCTCGGTTCCCACGTTACCTGATAGTAGTTCTTCTGCTGGTTCGGATAGTTTGCGGCGCGAATTGCGCTCGTATCGGTGCCGACTCTTGCCATGAAGTTCTGAAATTCCGGCATGTTCGACGGCGCGTAATAGCTGTCGTTGAACTGCCCCGTCTTCGAGTCCCACGCAGGCAAACCGTCCAGACGCACAATCCGCATCTGATCGGGATTGGCTTTATAGAACGGATCCAGGTCGTTCGCGCTCGGCGTGTAGGTGTTTGGACCGTTGGGTTCCATCGCCGACACTTGCCGATCGTCGATCGTCCACGAGATGCCGAGCGCATGCAGTGCCGCGATATTGCCGTTGAAGCCCTGCATACCGAAACGGTGCTGATCCTGATGCGCATAGGCGACGGTTCCGATCGCGGAATTCAGGTCGGGCAGAACACCGAACGTTGCGATGCCCACCGGTCGCGTTCCGCTCCTGGGCAGCGTGCCGCCGCCGGAGCGCAACGTAGCAGTCAGTGCGCCGTAGCCGGCCCACGTCGACTTGCATGACAGCGTGTTGGTCTGCACGCCCGAACTCACGGCGAAACTGCCCTGCGTCTTGATTGCGCCATTCGAGTCCGCCACTGACCAGACGACGGTGTCGGCGTTCGGTGCGTTCGTCGTAATGGCGATCTTGAACGCGGCGTTGTTCGGAAACACGCGCAGACCGTCGGTGGTCGGCGTGTCGGCGCTGATCACGCCGTTAGCAGTTCCGCCCGCCGTTTGCGTCGGGTTGCCGCATGAGATGGCGGCGCTCGTAGTCGCTGCAGACGAAGACGGTGTAGGGCTTGGTGTCGGTGTCGGTGTCGGTGTCGGCGCGGGCGCGGGAGTGGGCGTTGGTGCAGGCGTTGGTGCAGGCGTTGGCGCGGGTGCAGGTGCAGGTGCAGGTGCAGGTGCAGGTGCAGGTGCAGGTGCAGGTGCAGGTGCAGGTGCAGGCGCAGGTGACGGCGTCGCTGCCGCGGCTCTCATCCAGCACGCCTTGTTGTATCCGAACGCGGGATCGGCCTGCGAAACGGAGCCGACATAACACCCGACGCCGTTACTGAACGTACGAGGACTCGTCAACATTGTCGACGGTGCGTCGGGCGGGACCGCGCCGAACACCACCGAAGCCGTGCCGAGAAACGAGCACTTGCCGTTCTCTTGCGCGCACAGCTTGAATTGTTGACCCGCGACCGTAATCGTACTTGGCTGCGCTTGCGCGCTTTGAGCACCCAGGGATGTCAGCGCCGTCGTCGCCGCGATTCCTACCAACCTCGAATATCTAACCATGTCCCTGTCTTTGTGAAGAGAAGTTATCCCCGAAAAAGTAGGCAGGATCGGCAGCGCCGTCACGCCTTTGTCTTATTGGATGTGAGAGAAAAGCTGTCCCCCGGACGCAATGTGGTCCGTCTTGCAGCATCAAACGCGGGACGATCGAAGGCCGGCGCGGCTGTGCCCTCTGCGCGCGGTGCGAAACAAAGATCACGGCTGTACGAACGCCGCCGTTCCTAACATTCAGTGATTAGGATGGCTAACCTACTACTTCAGCCAGATGGCTTTTCATCAACGATCAATCTGTTCGTTGGTGTAACGTCCGCCACATGAGTCACAGACTGGCCGCAGAAACGAAGCAAGCGACAAACGCCTTGAGAATCTGCGCCATTAGCGCGGCCCCGCGGCGAATGCTCGGCGCAAAAGGCCAATAAGAAAAAGTTACTCAGAACCGATGTCTGTTGAGAACGCTGCAGCATTAGTTACTGAGCGTCTCGGCGGGAGAATTATAAACGTTTCAAAACTGCAACCAAGGGGGGCGCGCTTCAATAAGTAGCAATTGAAACCGTACTTGCCCTGAAGAGCCGGTGCGTTCCCCAATTCGCCTCTGTACGAAAAGCTCGCCTCCGCATTGCGCGGAAAACGTAAAAGCTCTATTCGTCGGCGGATAAGGCCATAGCTGTTGCGTGTAGAATTATTTGATCGGCGTTTTCAGCCGCATCGCCAGAAGCAACTTAGCAATTTTCGAAGAATACGTGACACAGGTACGCGTATTGCGTAGTGTTTAACCTAGGCTAATGACCATTGCCGACTGTCCTGATTCGACTGCACCATGGCGTTTTCGTGTGTTACGCAACGCACTGAGATTACGCACCAGAGTGGTACGCTGAAGAAAGCAGCCTTCGCGGGCAGTGAGCCGCCGCATTGCGGCGACAATCGAGCGACTAGAACGCACCGCGAAGCGCAATTGCCGGCTAACGGCTCAACATCGCTGCGGGAGCCACTGCGATGGGATACAAAACCTATACCTTGATGACCTTACTGGCGGTTAGCAACGCAGCCCAAGCGTGGCAGCCGCTCATCTACCCCATTCGAAGTCAAACCGCGTATCAGCGCAGCGTCGACAGTGCGTTGTGCTACGCGTCTGCGAATAAGGAAACCAAAGTCAACACCGTGCGCGAGGCGCAAATGCCGCCGCCAAAGCCAACGGCAACCAAGACGTCTTCTACTGGCGCACCATCGCGTCCGCCGCTACCGCCGAGCACGTTCTCATCCGCGCCTGCTGGTCCCGCGCTGCCTGATGGCACAGCGCCGGCCGCGTCCAACGCCGCTTCGGCGCCGAAACCCGGTGCCGCCACAGCCAGCAATGGCGCGTCTGCGACTCGTGCGACACCCGCCAGTGGAGTTCCAGCGGCACCCAAAACCGCGGATGCGGGGCACGCTGCATCTGCCGCATTGCCGCCTTCCGCGGCAATCGTGCAGCAGCCCGCCTCTGAGCCAGCGACCACGGCAAGCGCTGCGGGCGCGTCGCAACCGGGCACCGCCGCCCTGCCGCCACTACCGGCGCCCGAGCCACCCATGACCCGCTACTGGGCCGCCTACGGCTCATGCATGCAGGCACGAGGCTATGTCGTTGCGCAGTGAGCCTTCGCCGCAAGCATGCTTGCGGCGTCCACTACGCCGGCTACAGGGAGCGCGCCGCACGCCTTCGGCAACATCGCGGATATAACGACATGAATAGAGACCAAAACTATTATTCGGAATGCGAACAATGTGGCGCACCGCTCGTGAGTCACGACGTTCCCTGCCCCTCATGTCATGCGCGCAGCGTCCCTGCGTACGCCGCGATGGTGCCCACGCTGACCGTGCGACTCACCGACGCGCGGCCGCCGAAAGCGCGGCGCCTACCGGCGCGAAGAGTCTGGAACCCGACACGTGCGCTCGCCAATCCATATGCTGTGGTGGAAGATGCAGCCATCGTGCAGAGCACCTATCAACGGATGCGCGAGCCGCTGGCTCTGGCCGCCTCCGCTCTGATCGTGGCTTCGGCGGTCTACGTCGGCTTCATACACAATCAGGACAGCGATGCAGACGGCGACCCCATAACGGTGTCGGGTGCGATCAGCAGACCGAAGAGCGCGCCGCCGGTCCTGGCGGTGCAGCGTCCTGAAACTGCTGCGCCTGCGCGCTCGACAACGGTCACCGCCGCTCCTCGCGTCGACACGGCGCCCAGGTTGCCAGCGGCAACGACCGCGGAGTCAGCCGCGTTCGCGTCGTTGCCCGCACGCCGCACTGCGCCGGCCGCTTCGGCTGCCGGGACCGTGTCCGCTGCGCCGGCCACCGCCGCTATCACGACTGCATCCGCGCAAGCAAAACGCAATCCGGATGCCGCACCCCCGCTCACCCCAGAAGAAAAAGCGCGTGCCGACCTGGCGCGGCATCTGCGTGCCGCGCGTGCAAGCCTTCAGAACAATAATTTATCTGCGACGAAGGCGCGCGTCGCCGCGGCGATCGCGGTACAACCTCAAAGCCGCGACGCTCAGAATCTGCGCGCGGCCGTTAATACACGCGAACAGCAGCGCGACGCATTGTTGAGTCTTGCGCGAGGCTGCGGCCACATCGGCCGGTGGGATTGCGTGTCGCTCAATGCCGGCAGCGCACTCGGTATCGATTCGAGCAGCAAGGAAGCGCGGCATCTGATGACACTTGCGGCACAGGAGTCGGCGCTAGATAGTGCGCGGACGATCGAGCCGGCAACCGACACTGCGCCCGATACACGCGACATCAACTTGCATCATTAAAGCGCGCCCGGCTCGACGTTTAACGCGCCGACACTGCCGGGCAAACTTGTCGCGCGATTGCGCGATATCGCTCGGCCGTGTCTCTCAGCGTGAGCCCTGCAAGCGATCTCTGCACGCGCTTCTCGCTCAACGCCTTTACGATGGCGTCGGCGTAACCGCTCACGTTGTCGGTGTCGACCAATTGCACGCCGGGGAAACCATTGGCGAATGCGAACGCCGGTATCCTGCTCGCGACGATCGGCACGCCCGAAGCCAACGCCTCCAGAAACGCGACGCTGTGCCCTTCCGAACGCGAAGGCATGACGAAAACGTTCGACTCGGAGAGCACGGTCGCCACATCGCTGCGCGGCCCGGCGACCACGACACGTTCTGCGATGCCCAGTTCTGTTGCGAGCGCAACGACCGCGCGCTGATAGTCGGGGTCCTCGACTACACCGTACAGCACGAGCCGTGCGTCGTCGATCTGTTTGAGCACTTCCCCGAAAGCGCGCACCGTGAGCAGCTGATTTTTTACAGATGCGTATCGGCCGATCTGAACGATCTGCGGAACACTTGCAGCTCGCTGCGCACCGTCTGTAAATGCGAAGCGGGCTAGATCGACGCCGTTCGGCACCACCGTCATCGACGGATGCACTCCGATTGCCTGGATGTAGTCCGTGACGCCTTGCTGCGATACGCCGATCACGACGCTCGCGCGCCCCGACAGAAGATGTTCGATGCGCCGGAACAGCGGGCGCTCGAAATCGTTGGTCGCGGAATGCATGACGTAGACGACAGGCACGCCCAGCGGCAACGCACGCGCGTAGAACGACGGAATAGTCGCATGCGCGAAGATCACGTCTGGGCGGAACCGCCGCACCGCGACGAACAGATTCCACAGTTTGCGTGCCGCGTGGTGCCGTTTCTGTGGAAACCAGCATTGCACGCCGTGCGCCTGCAACTCGCTCGCCAGCGAAGCGAAGTCGTCATGCGCAGGCAGTAGCGACCCCACGCATACCGCCATGCCGCCGGCGCACTGATCGAGCGCGAGGTCTTTCGCGAGCACTTCAGCGCCGGACAAGCGCGGCGCCAGTACGAGATGGAAGACGCGCATCATGCAGTCCTTGCTCTCAAGGTTCTATAAAGCATCCACGCCGCGGCGCAGCCGAGGCCCAGTGTCATCGACCATGCGATACCAGTCACGCCCCACCAGCGAACCGCGAGCGGCGCGCTGATCAGCAGCACCACTACCTGAATCGCCGATGCATGCACAGTCGCTTTTGCATCGCCGATTGCCCGCAAATACGAAACGAGCACCGCGATCAAAGCGCCAACCGCCATATTGATGACAAGTATTCTGAAGAGCGGCACCGCGGGCAGCCAGGCCGCGCCGAGAATCAGCGAGAACATTGGCTCCGCGATCAGCCGCAGCACCTCGACAAACGCGGCGAGCCCGATTGCGGCCGCCAGCAGATAAACCCTGATGAGGCGCGACGCCGCCTTGGGATCGCGGCGATGATGCGCGGCAAAAGTCGGAAACAGGTATTGCGACATCGCGATCGCCGCATCGGCCAGCAGCATCTGCGCGAGACGCGACGACATCTGATAGCCGCCGAGTTGCGCGGGTCCGAGCAGCTTGCCGACCACCACCTTGTCGAACTGGTTGAGCAGCAGGTTGATCACACTGCTCGCCCAGATCCATCGACTGAAGCCGACATACTGGCCAATGCCGGACCACACCGGGCGCACCGGCGGCCTCGGTGTCATGGTGGCCCACGTCAGCACGCTTTTGAGCGATTCGCCGGCGACGAGGCCGATCAGTACCGAAGCGGCGCCCGCGCCGAAGTAAGCGAGTGCAAGGCCGACCGAGCAGTCGACAAACGCCGCAGCAACCTCAACGCCCGCAATATGCTGAAAGCGCCGCTCGCGCTGGACCACGTAGTAGGTCGGCGACGCGAGCCCGCGCAACAGCGGCAGCAACGCGGCAAGCTGGATCAGCACGAGCGATCCGTCGAGATGAAACTGACTGCTCAATAACGGCGCGAGCGCCACCAGTAACAGCGAAATCAATAAGCCACGCGCCGTTAGTGTGGTCCATACCGCGCCGAGCTGCGAGCGCGTCGGTGCGTGCTCGCCTTGAATGACTGCCTGCGCGAGTCCCGTGTCGGATAGCGCCTCGGCAATCGCGACCGCGAGCAAAGCCACGCTCACACTGCCGATCGCCGCCGGCCCGAGCATCCGGCCGATCGCAAGAAATTTGATGGCCACCAGTCCACGCACCGCGAACTGTTGCAATAACACCCATGTCGCCGCGCTCGCGCCGAAACTGCTGGCTATCGAGAGCGCGGGAAGCCTGATCGCCCGCAAGCTGGTTCTCCGTCTAATTGCAGCGCTTTGCAGCGGTTTAACCAGCGTGTCGTGACTCGCTGTGAACGCCGCGGCGCCTGATTGGAATTGGTCCCGCCAGCAAGCTGGCGACGGTTCATGTATCACCGTAAGCAGGACCATACCGCGAGACATTCGCCGTCAACCGCCATCAACCAGGCGGCTTCGGCCCAAGCCTTTGTCTGGTAGTACGTTTACCCACACAACGCGAGAGATAGGTGTTTTTCATGCGGTGGCGAGTGCTACCGTTATTCATCTGACGCCACGGCAGAGCCCGCGGCTCGGGCCATTTCCGCTCGCTGCGGAGAACCCGCTGACGCAATTCGTCCACCCATGCACGCCTATTTTCACTATGCCTACCGACGTGATCGAACCTGACTTTGTCCTGATCGTGGAGCCCAATCTCACCGGCCACCGGTGGCGGTATGCCGAGTGGACGATGCAAGCCTGCGCAGAGGCCGGCTATCCGTGCATTCTGGTCACTGAATGCGCCAACGAAGATCACCGGCTCGCCAAGCAGATCACTGCAGCCAACCGCCCCGATCAGCAGATCGCTTTTGTCGATCCGGACGAAAGCCGCACTCACCGTTTGCGCGAGCGCAATCAGTACTGGCGCTTTCACAACTATTTCCAGCGTGCATATCGCATTCTCAGCCGCACTCAGTCGATCCGGCTGGTCGTCGTGCCCTATGCCGATTATTTCTTCAATGGACTGCCGTTTCTCGGCTCGCCGTTCGGCAAGACGCCATGGGTCGGCATTACGATGCGCTCGACGTTTCATCATCACAAGGTCGGCATCAAGGCGCCCGATCGTCCGCTCGTCAACGCCATCAAGGCACAGTTGTTCAAACGCGCGGTTCGCACGCCGGGACTGCGCACGTTGCTGAGCATCGATCCCACCTTGCCGGAATGGGCGGCGCTCAATACGTCGAAAGACAGTGCAAAGGTCGAGTATGTGGCCGACCCTTTCCCGGATGAACGCGCGGAAGATCCTGCACTCGCGCGCGAGCGGCTCGGGCTCGATCCCGCGCAACGCTACCTGCTCGTGTACGGTGCGATTACTGAGCGCAAAGGCATCTACGAACTCGTTCATGCGATGACGCGTCTCGAGAGCGCCCCCACGCTGATCGTTGCAGGCGAACAGGATCCAGTCACGCGGCACTTCATGCGCAATCACGTTCGCAGTCTGACGCCCGCGCCGCTCGTGCTGGATTCGTTTATCTCCATCGACATGGAGCGCGATCTGTTCTCCGCTTGCGACGCGGTATGGCTCGGCTACAAAGGCCATTACGGCATGAGCGGCGTGCTCGTGCAGGCTTACCGATTCGGCAAGCCGGTAATCGCAACAGAAGACGGGCTGATTGGCTGGTTCAGCAGGCGCTGCGAACTGGGACCGATACTGAGCGACCTGAGCTCCGCGTCGATCGGCAAGGCCATTGCCGAAACAATGACTTCGTGGCCGCACGAACATGCAACGGCGTCGTCGCGCGACAATCTACTGTCGCGGAATACGCTCGGCGAATTCAAGCAAACCTTGCTGCAACAGATGGCGTGATTTAACCGCCATCCGCATGATGTGCGCCGCCGGTCACGCCGGCGCACATCATGCGTTTACTCACGACAACTGCCCGCTGGCCACAGGCACTTCCTCGCGCACCGAGCTGCTGCGCTTTTCCGGAAACAACGCGTTGCGCATTAGCAGGAACGGATATTCGATTGCGCGCGTAGTCACATACCCGATCACGATTGCAATGACGAACTGCGCCGTGAGCGCAACGATCCAGATGACGCTGGGCGCGAAGCCAAGCGCGGTGGCCTTGCGAATCACCATGTCGCCGGGAGCAAGCGCGAGAGAGTGCCACAAGTAGATTCCGTACGAATACAGACCCACCCAGGCGACGCCGCGATAAATCCATGTCGTGCGCAGCGACCCCGAGTACTCCAGAACCAGCACGATCAGCGCCGCAAAACCGAGTGCCTGGATCGTGTATCCAATGCTTTCGTCGAGTGCGATGTTGCTCGTCGCCAATACGAGCCATGCACATAGCAGCGCGACACTCCCGATCAGCAGCCACTTGCGCTTAGCGATCTGGTGATAGATGCCCGGCTTCATCCAGTAGATCGCGGACAGGATCACGCCAATCAGCAAGCTGTCGATGCGGTACTGGGTATAAGCAAACGCCCCTTGCAAGTCGCCGCCTGCCACCGCAAAGCAACGCGCTGTGAGCGTTACCGCACAGATCGCCGACAGTACGCCGATGATCGTCCACGCGCCGAGTCGCAAGCGTGAGAAAAGTAAAAGCAGCGCCGGCAGCACGAGATAAAAATGTTCTTCGACCGCGAGACTCCATGTCTGCGTGATCGAAGTGCCGAGGTAATTCTGCAGATGCGTCATGTTCTGCAAAAGAAATGTATTCCACGGATGCCGGCCGGCCAGCACATGGAACACAATCAGAACGTAATATGCGGGCCAGATACGGAACATCCGCCGTACGATAAAGCGGCGCGCGTCGACATGACCCGTTTCAGCGTATTGCCGAAGCAGCAGGCCGCCGACGAGAAAGCCGCTCAATGTGAAGAAGAGATTAACGCCCTCTCGTCCAAAGTTCTTGAGTGGATACTCGATAATCTGAAGGAGTACATTGTCGGTATGAACAGCGTGAAAGTGAAAGCCCATCACCGCAATGATTGCGATGCCACGAACGAAGTCCAGTTCGATCGCACGTCCGGCTTTCGCGGGTCCCGTCCCGCCAAATAGCTTCATTTTGTTTTCCCCTTTCCGTTTTTTCGGTCGCATCCCCCGTCTTTGCATCTTCGGTGTCGGCAGGTACAAGCGACCGCCAAGATCAAGGCATTCACCGACAATAAACGAGAGCTTGCGTGCGTCTTGCAGGCATAGCCCTTTCCACTGTCGCCAGAATCCAGGCAGGCGGAGACGAACAGCAATTTGCGATATCCGCAAGCACAAAGTTGCGCTCACAATGACCCGACGCGAGACCGTCCGCTTAGACGACGGCAAACGGCGACGGGGAGGAAAAAAGAATGCGCCATCAGTATGCAGCACCTTGGATATGGATTTTTCTATTACCGCTTGCGCTGGACTACAAGGCTACCAACGCGACCACGGGCCATTTCGCCCAATTCATATTCGTCGCTCCAGCAGTGGCAGCGGGGCTCGCCCTCCTGCTCATCGCACCGCGCTTTCACGAGCGCTCCCGGCTTCGCACGATCGTCACCACGAGCCTGCTGTTGTGCGTATTCGGTAGTGTCGTTGCGCAACTCATCCAGGATAACGACGGCGGCAACTATTTACGCGTGCTGCTGCCGTTCATGCTTTTCCTGCTCGGCTATCTTGTCGCGTGCAGACCGTGGAGCGAGCAAAGAATCGCGCAGTTTGAGAAAGCGCTCTTCGCGGCGAACGTAGTCAGTCTCGTGTTCACCTTCGTCTATGGTCTCGCGACGAGCGGCGGCCTCGACGACGCGCGCTTTCGCATCATCTCCGTAACTTTGCTCGGACTGCAAGGCGTGCTGCTTCACGAATTCGTGGTCGCCAAACGCTATTCACCCTTCACCATCGCCGTGTTTGCCGGCACCGTGATCGTCGAACTGCTGAGCGTGACCCGCAGCCTGCTGGTCGGTACGGTGCTTCTGTTCGTGATAGCAATGGCACTGAGCGCGCCGTCGATGCGGCAGATCTGGCGTGCCGTCGCTCGTGGCCTCATGGTTGTCGTGGTGTTGGCGGGCGTGGCGGGTATCGCGGTATTGGCGGTTCCCAATGTCGCGGAGCACTGGACGCAGCGCATTTTCGTGGCGGAAGCAACCATCTCCGGCAAGGATCCGACCACCATCACGCGTCTGGCAGAAATGCGTGACCAGTATGACCAGGTCACCGCCTCGCCGGAAACGCTGCTGTTCGGTGCGGGCTACGGGCACTACTACCGTTATTCGCCGGATTACCTGCCGGACCTTGCAGGCCAGTTCAGCAAGCAGGATTTCTACGCGATCAACGAATGGGCTGCGGGCCACAACTTCTGGGTCTATCAGCTGTTCGCGGGCGGGCTCGTGTTCGGTATCGCGATGCCTCTCGCCACACTCGGCGCGCTTGCGCTCTGCTTCTTCGCCTATCGCTACTGGCGCTCGGTGGTACCCGATGCGCCCATGCTGCCGATACTCGGCCGCGCGATCATGCTGTTCGCCGCGCTGCCGGCCACCTCTATTGGCGGCAATCCACTTGGGCCTCGCTTTTCGGGGCTCGTATTCGGCATTGGACTTGGTTTGATGATTGCCACTTATACGCGTTTGCAGCGCGCGCTGCCGGCACGCGCGAATCGCATGAACGCCGCGCGCCGCATGCGGGCCGCCGCCTCGCCTGACCTGCCGCGCCGCATGCAGCCGGGCATGGGCCGCACAGATGTCGCCAGTACGCTGGGCATGTCCCAGACAGCACGGCTGCCGGGTTCCAACCGACCGGATATCGCGCGATGAAAATCCTACACGTGCTTGCAAGTGTCGATCCTCGCGCCGGCGGTCCGGTTGAAGGCGTTCGCCGTAGCGGCGTGGCCATGCAGGATGCCGGTCATGAAGTCGAAGTTGCCACCTGCGATGCCCCGGACGATCCATACCTCGCGGCTTTTCCGTTCCCGGTTCATGCGTTCGGACCCACGACCAACCGCTACAGCTATAGCGCCTATCTCGCGCCGTGGCTCGCGAATCATGCGAAGCGCTTTGACGCCGTCGTGGTGCACGGCCTGTGGCAATACCATGGCTTTGCGACATGGAAAGCGCTGCATGACAGCGGCGTGCCGTACTACGTGTACACGCACGGCATGCTGGACCCGTGGTTCAAAGAAGCGTATCCGCTCAAGCATCTGAAGAAATGGCTCTACTGGCCGTGGGCTGAGTATCGTGTGCTGCGTGACGCGCGCGCTGTGATCTTCACCACCGAAGAAGAACGCACCAGGGCCCGCCAGTCATTCTGGCTCTATCGCGCTCGCGAGCGCATCGTGCCGTTCGGAACAACGGTGCCCAAGGTCGACGCAGCGTCGGTACGCGAAGCGTTTTTGCAGGCAGTACCCAGCGCACGCGGCAAACGCGTCGTGCTGTTTCTCGGCAGAGTGCACGCGAAAAAAGGCTGTGATCTGCTGATCGACGCATTCGCTCGCGTGGCCAAACGTGACGCGAGGCTACATCTCGTGATCGCCGGCCCGGATGAAACCGGCTGGGCCGCGAGTCTGCGCGCTCAGGCGCAGGCTGCTGGGATCGCGCATCGCATAAGCTTGCCGGGCATGCTGCAGGGCGATCTGAAGTGGGGAGCCTTTTACGCGAGCGACGTATTCGCGCTGCCGTCACACCAGGAGAACTTTGGCGTCGCGGTGGCCGAGGCGCTTGGCTGCGGCCTGCCCGCGTTGATCTCCGATAAGGTCAACGTGTGGCGCGAAATCGAAGAAGACGGCGCGGGGCTGATCGGCCCCGACACCGTCGAGGGCACTGAAAAGAACCTGATTCGCTGGCTGGAACTGGACGACGCTGCTCGTGAAGCGATGCGTGTGCAAGCCGCGCGCACATTCAACGCCCGCTTCAGGATCGAAACCATGGTGAGCGCGTTGACCACTTTGCTTGAAACGAGAGGCGGTCACCACGACGAAGCAGAAAAGACCACGCTCCCCGCTTTTCGCAAAGCCACTCAGCAGGCTCGCTGACATTCCATAAAAAAGGCGGCGCTTATATAAGCGCCGCCTTTTTTTATTCCAGGCGACGCCGCGTCAACCGCGCCGTCGCCTTTTCATTGCACTGCCGGTTCACTGCTCCTTCATCAACGGCGTCAACGTCGAGGCCGCGATCGGCAGCGTCTCTACCGGCGACTGCGCCGGCGCAACACCGCTATTGGCCGCTTCTGCGCGCGTATTGCCGACGACGTTCGGAACGTCGAGTTGCCGGGCTAGGTGGCCGGCGAGCCGCAACGACAGTGCGGCGATCGTAATGGTCGGGAAGTTCGCGCCGACAGTCGGGAACACCGAACTGCCGCCAATGTAAAGATTGCTGATGCCGTGTACCTTGCAATCGCGATCAACCACACCCTCGCGCGGTGAATCATGCATGCGCGTCGTGCCCATGTGATGCCACGTCCCTTCCAGTTTTTGCGGCCAGGCCCTGCCTTCGAGCGGCGCATCGAGTTGGACCTCGGCGACGCGCGCGAGTCGCAATTCCTTCGCTAGCGCATCGAACGTTTTGTCGAAGGTGCGCTTTACCTGGTCGCCGAGGCGCCAGTCGACCTTCACGCGCGGCATGCCGAACTGATCACGCTTATCGGCGGACAGTGTGACGCGGCTATCCGGATCGGGCACTGCCTCGACGATTGCCTGCAGCGTGACGTCGGTGATCAGTGCGGGCCACTGTAACAGCCGCGTCAAGCCATATCCCACCGTATGCAGAGGGTGCGCCGCCATCGTCGCAATGTCGGCCTTCAGGCTGCGCCCCGGCTGGTCCTTGTGCATCAGCGCTTCCTTGCAGCGGATCAACGCCTCCGAGCCCGCACTGCCTTCGCCGTACCACCTCGAATAAAGCCACACACGTGAATTGAGCAGCCTTTCGCGCTCCATCATCTCCGGTCTCGGCGCGAACTGAGATGAGATCTTCGTACCATGCGCCGAGACTGCCGGGTTCTGGTAGTGGTACTTGATGTCATACAGCTTGTTGCGCGCAACGCCCGGCAGGAAACGCACTTTCCCCGACATCATGCGCGGGTGATCCATGAAGTAGCGTCCCACCAGATCGTTCGCGTTGCCGAGTCCCGCCGCCTGCACATTGTTCGAAGCAAGCAGCAGACGCGCGTTCTCGATTCCGCCGGTGGCAAGCACGAAGATGCGCGCCTTCACGGACATCCTGCGGCCGCTGAGCGTGCCGACCTGCACTCCTGTAATCGTCGTGCCTTGTGCATCCGCGTCGATGTTCAGGACGTTCGCGTACAGAAACACGCGCACGCGCGTAGAGCGCGACAGTTCTTCGCGATACACCTTGCCGAAGCGCACCGGAGGGCTGAACTGGGCGACGGTGTCGCGCATATCGCCGGTACCTAGCGGGATGCGGCGCACGTCCGGGCGGCCGATCTCGCGCTCCCAGTAGGCGGGATCGAAGGTTTGGGGGCCGAGCTTCAGCAGATCGTGCGTGCGCGCATAGTATGGCGCGAGTTCGTCCAGACCGAACGGCCAGCCGCTATGCGGAATCCAGTCGCGCTTCTCGAAGTCCCACGGATCGAGCGGGCGGCACCAGCCGCCCCAGCAGTTGCTGCTGCCGCCAAGATAGCGGCTGCGCGAGCCGTCCGCGAACCGGTACGGCAGCCCGGCGTTCTCGCCGCGATAAAGGTCGCGTGTCTCTTCGTCGGGAACAAGGCCACCACTTTCAAGCATGCAGGTATCCACGCCGATCCGCGACATTTCGCGTGCGAGCGTGATGCCCGCGACCCCTCCCCCGATGATGCAAACCGTCGTTTCAATGACCGTGTTTTGCTCGACATTGCGAGTATCGATGAACATCCGCAGCTCCCGTATTCTTCATAATGTTTGTGGGGCGTCGCTGGCTCGCAAGCGAGCGGCTTCGCGAGCAACGCGCCCATATGCCGTGACCGGATGTGCCTTTTTCCGGTTGCCACCACGTCGGTCTCCTCAGCGTATAAACGCTGCGGCTTTACTTCTGTGCTTCAGGTCACGAAAGAAACCGCTTCCGTAAAAAACGGCATGGATTTCCGCCATACACGCCCTCGGCTTCGAGCGAACGATGTACGACAGACAGTGGCGTGACGACTGCCGAGCGGCCGATCGTCACGCCCATTTGCACGACGCATTTCGACGTGATCCACACGCCGTCCTCGATCACAATAGGCGCCACCCGCAGGTCCATCGTGGTGCTCATGTCATGCGAGCCGGCCGTGAGGAACGTCCCTTGAGAGATGCACACATTCGAGCCGATGCGGATCAGCGCCTGGTTGTAGATCCATACGTCGACGCCAAACCAGCACTTGTCGCCGACCTCGAGATTCCAAGGCGCCTTCACGCGCAATGGATGCACGAAACGGCACCCCGTACCGATCTTCGCGCCGAAGAGGCGCAGCAAAGCGACTCGTACGAATGAGAACGGCAGCAGCTTGTTGTTGATTACGCAGGCTTCCACAAAGAACCAGATGAGCTCTACGAGCGCACTGCGCCCCGCGCGGTGATTCCCCTTGCCGGCGAGACTCAGGTCGATGACGCGGCGCTCGGCGGCGTCGCTTTCTGCTTGCGGCGCACATGCGATCCGCGGGTCGTCAGCAATGTTGCCCATCATGTTCCTCCAAACCTTGCCTTCCTGTTGATATACACAGGCATACTGATTATTTTTCTGCGAGTGGCATTGTCCGCCATAGGCGCGTTCAAATGTGTCGGTCCGGGCAAGCGTTTTGGCGGCTACGTGCATGGATTCTGGCGCACGATATCTTCACCACAACTGTATTAACCCGGGGACCACAATGACCACTTCGCTTGAACGTACTGGCGCCTGCATGCTCGTCCTTGCAGCCGCGTGCGCAGGACCGGCGCTCGCCCAGAACACTGCGCCTGCGCGAGCACCGGCAATGACCGCCACCGCACCGACCGGCTATGGCGCGCCCCAGCAAGCTCCCGTCGATCGCCGGGCCGTGCAGCGCAAGCGGGAGCAGAAGCTGCTCGGCGCGCCCGATGGATACGGCGCAGCCGATGCGCAAGGCGGCAATATCGACGACGCGCGCCGCGCGGCCTTGATGGACGAGCAACGCATGACTGTTATCGGAGGCGAGCAAGCCGCCCAGCAGGGCGCTGCGGGTAAGCGCAAGGCGCCTGCCGCAGCCAACGGCCAATTGCGCGTGGCCGACGCGGCTCCCGGCCAAAGGGCGGCAGACAAGCTGCTGCCCCAAGGCGCGGCCAAGGCCGCCTACACCGACCCGTACGCAACGGGTAAGCGTTCCGTCTATAGGTCGCCGTGGTAATCGCGCATTCATGAAAAGGCCGCGTGCCGGTTTAATCCGGCGCGGCATCCTCCGTAGTAGCCGGCTTTGCATGCGGCACCGCCACTGCTGAAGGCCTTGCGTCGAAATATGTCTTGCTCGCTTTCGCACGCCTTCTTCCTGCCGCGCGGCACAGCATTCCAACGCGTTCTTCAAACGTACTGATCGTCGAATCCGGCGACAGCGTGCTCTCCGCATAGTCACGCCCGGCGCGGCCGAGTGCTGCCCGCCGCTGCGAGTCGTTTGCGAGTGCAGTGATAGCGCCGACCAGCGCCTTCACGTTATCCGGCGGCACGACTACGCCACGCGAATGCACCGCTTCGTGAAGCGCCGTGCCGCGCCGTGCCATCGCAATCGTCGCGCGACCGCTCGCGAGCATGCCGGTCAGCTTCGACGGCATCACGAGATCGGCCGCGTCGGCGCGTTGCGGCAGCACGTGAATGTCCGCAAGATTAAGCAGTTCGTTCAAGCGCTCCACCGGCTGCAGCGGAAGAAAGATGCAGTTCGGCAACGCGGCGCAGCGCTTGACGAGGTTCTCTCTCGCGGCGCCGCTACCGCAGAACACGAACGTGACGTCGGGGCGAAACGCGAGCGACGCCGCCGCTTCCGCAAGCGTCTCGATACCCTGCTTTGCGCCCATGTTGCCCGAGTACAGAACGACCTTCTGCTCGTCGGAGATGTTGAGCAGGCTTCGATACTCGCTCGGTCGCGACAGCGGAAACACCGCTGACACGTCGACCCAGTTGGGCAGGCACACCACCTTCGAAGGCTCGACGCCCTTTGTCGACGCGCGCGCGCTCATTTGCCGCGTGATGGACGACACTGCATCGAAGCGACGCAATAACTGGCTCTCGATCCAGCGCGCGATCCGCGCGGCACGCGAGCCTTTGAGCAGGCCGAGTTCAAAAGCGGCGTCGACCTCGTAGTCCTGAATGTGCAGCCACGCGCTTGCGCGGGCGACCCGGGCGAGCGCGATCGTCGCGGGTGCACACATCAAGGTCGGTGCGATCAACAGTACTGCATCGGGGCGCCAGAAGGCCTGCAACGCGAGCAACGGCAAAGAGGTTGCCGCGAAGCTGGCCAGATGAATCATCCGCTTCACGCCGCTCGGGCGTGAAGGCACCCATAGCGGCGCGCGCCATACCGTGACACCGTCGCGCTCTTCCCGACGATAGCGCCACGATGTGTACCCCGAGGAAACTCGCCAATCCGGGTAGTAAGGCGGAGCGCATACCACGCGGACGTCGTGCCCCCGGCTCGCAAGCAGTGCGGCCATTTCTGCCGTGTACTTGCCAGTCCCCGTGAGTTCGGGCGCGTAATTGAGGCCGTAGATCAGGATCTTCATTGTGCGTGTCTGAACGTGTTTAAGGCTGCTATGCCCGACCTCGCGGCGACGCCGCGACGCCCGTCAATCGCTCAGCATCAGCGCACAGCCCCGGGCAATATTGGCGGCTGCAGAAGGCGGATCGAAACGACGAATTACATCCATGCACCGGTGAGCGGCGCCGCTCGCATCGGCGAAAGCCTCCATCGCCTTCAGGAGCGTGCGCTGCAACCCGGCAACGTCGCCGGCGGTAAACGAATAGCCGCTCACTCCATCGACGACGAGTTCCGGCACACAGCCGCAGCTTTCGCTGACCACTGCCGGACAACCGTGCGCGAGCGCCTCGTTCACCACGAGGCCCCACGGCTCGCTATAGCTCGGCAACACCATGCATGTCGCGCCGTAGTACTCCCGCGTGAGCGGCTCGTCCTGCAGACTGCCGGCGAAAGTCACCGCGCCGGTCAGTTGCAGTTCCGCGACCTTCGCGTGCAATGCGTCGGCCATCGGCCCCGTGCCGACAATGCGCAACTGTGCTGCAGGAATACGCTTGCGCAGGCCGGCGAACGCTTCGATCAGCGTGCCGATGCCCTTCTCTTCCGACAGACGTCCCACGTACAGAAAAACCGGGGGATTGCCGGCGCGCGCAGCGACGCGCTCCACTAACGCGCGTTCCGGGGAAAACGACCCGGGCAACGCGGCCGCCTGGCACGGGACGAAAATCTTCTCCCGCTTCGCGCCGAGCGACAGCAAATATTCCCGGCTGCGCTCGCCGAACCCGAAATAGCCGTCGCACAGCGCAAAGAACACGCGCTTTGGAATCGACGTAAGGAGTTTCTTAGGACGATCCCGCGCTGTCGAATCGCAAAACACCGCGCGTCGCTTGCCCGTCACGATGCACGCCGCAAGCATCGCCCAATATTCCGGACGGTGATAGCCGGGAAGCACGATCAGATCGGACTTGGCCTTTAGCACCTCCCACGTGAGCCGGGCGATCATCTTGATTGTCGGCACGTCTTCGTAGCACCCGTCGAACAGCTTCTGCATCGGATACCGATGGTACGAATAATCGACATCGGAGAAGCCGATGCGGTCGTGCTCGGTATCGGCGATCTGGACCATCGAATAGCGAATTGCTCCGGATGCCGAAATATTATGCAGCGCAGAAAAGACGACACCTTTGTGACGCGACCATACGACGTTGTGGAAGATGGTGACTGATGCGGACATTTTTATGCAGCTCCTCGACAAGGCGTCATTGCATGGCAGCCGTAGTCGCCGACCCGGTATACGATTCGACGAAATCCCGATACGTCGACGCGATTCCCTGCTCGAGTCCGATCGTCGAGCGCCAGCCCATCTTCGCAAGACGCGAGACGTCGAGCAGCTTGCGCGGCGTGCCATCCGGCTTCGATGCATCGAACACCAGTTCGCCCTCGAATCCCACCACCTTGCAAATGCACTCCGCCAGTTCGCGAATCGACAGATCTTCGCCGACGCCCACGTTGAAAAGACCTTCAGTCACGTTGTTTTCAAGCACGAACAACGTGGCCGCCGCCAGGTCGTCGACATGCAAGAACTCGCGGCGCGGAGTGCCCGAGCCCCACACCGTCAACGTGTCCGCGCCGTTCAGCTTCGCTTCATGCGCCTTGCGCAAAAGCGCGGGCAACACGTGACTGCTGTTCAGGTCGTAGTTGTCGTTCGGGCCATAGAGATTGGTCGGCATCAACGATACGTATTGCGTGTTGTATTCGCAGTTGTACGCCTCGCACAACTTCACGCCCGCGATCTTCGCAATCGCGTACGCGTCGTTGGTCGGCTCGAGCGACGAGGTCAACAGATATTCCTCGCGGATCGGCTGCGGACACTGCTTCGGGTAGATGCACGACGATCCGAAAAAGACGAGCCGCTCCACCTGGGCACGATACGCCGCGTGAATTACGTTGGTTTCGATCACCAGGTTTTCATAGATGAACTCGCCCGGCCGCGACGCGTTGGCAAGAATGCCGCCCACGCGCGCCGCGGCCAGCAGCACGACATCGATTTTCTCCGCCTGGAAGAAGCGGTTCACGGCTGCCTGATCCGTGAGATCGAGTTCGACGCGCGACCGGGTAATCACGTTGGTATAGCCCGCGGCAGCGAGCCGTCTGGCCAGCGCAGAGCCGACCATGCCGCGGTGCCCCGCGACGAAAATGCGTGAATGTTTGTCCATCGCAGTCACTCGTGATGTTCGAGCGCCGTGAAACCGGCGAGCGTGACGAGCGCGTCACGACGTGCAATCTGAAAGTCGGAGCGAACCATCTCCTTGACGAGCGAAGCGAACGGCGTGGTCGGCTGCCATCCGAGCTGCGCGTGCGCCTTGGACGGATCGCCAAGCAGCGTCTCGACTTCCGCCGGGCGGAAGTAGCGCGGATCGACGCGCACGATCACGTCGCCTGGCGACATTCTGGTTTCGCGCCCTTCCACCTTCTCGACAATGCCGATTTCGTCGACACCGCTGCCTTCGAAACGCACGGTGACGCCCAGTTCGGCGGCAGCGTGCTGAACGAACTGACGCACGCTGTACTGCACACCGGTGGCGATGACGTAATCCTCGGGCTGCTCCTGTTGGAGCATGCGCCATTGCATCTCGACGTAGTCGCGCGCATGGCCCCAGTCGCGCAACGCCGAAAGATTGCCGAGATACAGCGTTTTCTGCATGCCCACCGCGATACGCGCAATGGCACGCGTGATCTTGCGTGTCACGAAGGTCTCGCCGCGTACGGGCGATTCGTGATTGAACAGGATCCCGTTGCATGCATAAAGGCCATAGGCCTCGCGATAGTTGACGGTCGTCCAGTACGCGAACATCTTCGCCACTGCATACGGGCTGCGCGGATAGAACGGTGTCGTCTCCGATTGCGGCACCTGCTGGACGAGACCATACAGTTCCGAGGTCGACGCCTGATAAAAGCGCGTCTTGTTCTGAAGGCCCAGGATACGGATAGCCTCGAGAATGCGCAGCGTACCGAGACCGTCCGCGTTAGCCGTGTATTCCGGCTCTTCAAACGATACAGCAACGTGACTTTGCGCCGCCAGGTTGTAAATCTCGTCCGGCTCCACGCGTTGAATCACGCGCAGAATGCTGGTGGAATCCGTCAAATCCGCATGATGCAGAAAGAGCCGCTGTTCCGGATCGTGTGGATCGCGATACAGGTGATCGATTCGATCTGTGTTGAATAGCGACGAGCGGCGTTTGATGCCGTGAACTTCGTAGTCCTTAGCGAGCAACAGCTCGGCAAGATACGACCCGTCCTGCCCCGTGATCCCCGTGATCAGCGCGACCTTGCGTTTCATGAAGCTTCCCCTTTTGAACTTTTTAGTACTTGTGGCGAGAAAACTCAGCCCCGATTTTCAACCTGTAATACTGTCTTTCAACCCGCGATATTGTCTTTTCAACCCGCGATACTGTCGTATCCGTAATAGCCGCCCTGATAACCCGAACCGAGGAATGCTCCTTCCTGCGGCACATCAGTGAGCAATACCCCTCTGAGTCCGACGCCTCCATTACGAAGACGTTTGGCGGTCTCCGCAATTTCATTCACCGGATGACGGCCATGACGCACCACCAGCAGTGTCGTACCCGCATGCTTGCCGATCAGTGTCGAATCGGTCACCGCGAGAACCGGCGGCGTGTCGATGATCACCAGGTCGTAACGCGCCTTCAGTTCTTCGAGCATCGACTCGAAGCGAGAACTCATCAGCAGTTCGGAAGGATGCGACGGCAGCGTGCCCTTCGCCAGCACGTCCAGACCCGGCAGCACGTCACGCTGAATCATCGACGCCAGATCGCCGCCGCTCAGCACGTCCGACAAACCGGGTTGATGCGCGATGCCGAAATGGGAATGCACGTCACCGCGCCGCATGTCGCCGTCTATAACCAGCACGCGTTTGTTTGCCGACGCCACCAGCGCCGCCAGATTCACCGACAGGAACGACTTGCCCGCGTCGGGCCGCGAACCTGTGATCATCACCACGTTATTTGGTGCGTGGTCGAGTGAAAGCTGCAGCGAGGTACGCAGATTCCGCACGCCTTCGACGGCGATATCTTCCGGTGCCTGCTGGGCGAGAACATGCAAGCCGCGACGGCGCAACATGACATTTTCCTGCAACCGCAACTGCGTCTGGCTGCGCGGCACCACGGCGAACACCGGGACGCCGAGCACCGCTTCGAGCTCGTCCGGACGCTCCACGCCGCCGTACATCGCGCGCTTGAAGAAGGTCAGCATGATGCCGAGCACGAGGCCGCCGCCAAGCGCGATCAGGATCGCGATCACGCGCTTCGGACGGACCGGCTCATCCGGCGCCTCGGCGAAATCGACCACCCGCACGTTGCCGACCTGACCTGCCTTCGCGACGCGAAGCTGTTGCGCGCTATTGAGCAGGTTCGTATAAAGCTCGGTATCGACATGCACATCCCGCAACAGACGCAACGCGGTCTGCTCCGTGTCCGGCATCACCGATACGCTGCGGTTCATATTGGTCTGCGCGCCCTGCAGTGCTGCGATTTGCGCATCCAGCGAGGCAACCGCCGGGTGATTCGCGGTAAAGCGTTGCGACATCTCCGCACGTTGCGTTTGCAGATCCAGCAGCTTGGTCTTGTTGTCGACGATCTGCTGAAGCAGCAAGCGGCTCTCTTCGCCAAGATCCACCGTACCGTGCGTATTGCGGAACTTGTTGTAGCGCTGTTCGGCGTCGTCCAGCTCCTTGCGCAAGCCCGGCAATTGCTGATCGAGGAATGCGAGCATGTGCTCGGCTTCCGTCGAACGGCTCGCAACGTCCTGGCGCACGAATTCACGCGCCATGCTGTTGACGATCGCGGCGGTCAACGCGCTGTCGCCGCCTTCGAGACTCGCGCGGATCACGCCGGACTGCAGCGTGGTTTCCTGCACGACGAGCGCCTTCTGCAAACGATCAACCGTGCTCAACGTCGATGCACGCGACAACTCGAACTGCGAGCCCGGCGCGCCGGTCAGCGAATCGACACGCAGGGCGATCGGACCGTCCGCCGTGTCGGTTTCGACCGTTTCGCCAACATGGCCAGACAGAATCGCAATGCCGTTCTTGTCGCGCAGCACGTACGAACGGTCGTTGCCGGCGATCAGCGTGAACGTCGTGTCGTACATCTCTTTCGACGTGTCGAAACGCGACACCGCGATACTTTCATTGCCCCACGCGTAGCCGGACAGATTGATGAACTGCGGCAGTTTGAAGCCCCACTGCCCGTTCACGAGTCCGGCAATCAGGCTGCCGATAACCGGCATATAGCGCGGCGTAGCGGTGATGTCGAGATGCAGTTTCTTAACGGTCTCCTCGGTCACGAGACGCGATTTGAGCAGCTCGATTTCGGCCGCGGTCGACGGCTTCGTATCGAACATCCCCGTGAGCGGCGGCAAGGAGTCCTTACCGTTCGCGTTGGCATTCGCCGTCTTGTCCTCGACGTGAAACAACACATCCGCTCGATACGTTGGCGGGGCCAGGAAAGCGTACGCGCACCCCAGCGCGAGCGCGATCAGCGTCACCATGGCGATGGTGCGCCAGCCCCGCACGATCGTGCGGAGATAGTCCGACAGATGAAGCTCGTCCGGTCCGGACACGTCGGTGTAGCGGTTTTCGAAATTGATTGCCATTTTGGTCACCCAGCGGAACCCGGCGGTTCTGATTTACGTTATAGGGTCGTTATTTCGCGAGCACGGCACCAGTCACAGCCGCATTGATTGCCGGCAGCAGCAGGTTCAACACACGGTTAAAGCGAACCAGTCCGCCCTGACCGACATACACCACGTCCTTCGGTTGCAGCTCGAACTGGTTGGCGAGAATCATCGAAACCGGCGAGGTTGCGTCGAGGTGATAGACCTGCGGCGAATCGCTCGTCGAGTTGCGGATCACGAACAGTTGCCGCGTAGCGGCTGTGTTCGAATCGAAGCTGCCGCTATCCGAAATGGCTTGCGAAAGCGTCAGCGAACCGTTGCGCATCGGCGTGATCGTCGCAGGCTTGTTCACTTCGCCCATCACATAGACACCGCTGTCTTCGCGCGAGGCCACGCGTATCGCGTCGCCCGGTTGCAGGTAGATGTTCGACGGGTTGTGTCCGCGCTTGAGCAGGTCGTCCATGTTCAGCTGATACGTGACGCCATTGCGAACCAGCTCGACGCGGCTGCGATCGGCATTCGGGCTGAAGCCGCCGCCCTGGTTGATCGCGCTCGTGAGCGACATCGAAATGTCGTTGATCGACTGCGTGCCCGGCGTGCGGACTTCGCCGTCTACGTAGATCTGCGCAGCACGGAAAGACGCTACACGCACGGTCACTTCCGGCTTCTGATAGACCTTGCTCAGGCGGCTATACAGTTCCTTCTGGATCGTGCCGACGTCTTTGCCGGCCACGTGCACCGTGCCCGCGTACGGGAACTGCACATCGCCCTTTTCGTCGATGAGAAAGCCCGACGCCGCGTCCGTCGTCTTGCCGTTCTGCGCAGGCTGGCCTAAAGCTGCCGCGAGTTCCGGGTGATCCCACACGACGATTTGCAGCACGTCGCCGGGACCCACGCGATAGGGAGTCGGCTTGCCGAAAAGCGCCAGTGTTTCGGGCGGCAATGCGGCAGTGGTTTGCTCGGTGCGCATCTTGCGCACCAGCGACAGATTGATATCGGTAATCGGTATCGTCTGTTGCTGCGCGGGTTCGGTGCTGAAATCGCCACCTGTTTCCTGAAGCATGGCCGGTGTGTCCATCCGCTGACCAGGCGCGGCGGCGCAGCCCGCGAGCAATGCAGCGATGGCGAAAACCGTAAGACTTCCCGTGCGTGTACCAAGCGAGCTCATAACATTTCCTCCTTGCGCGGGAGCGGCGTTCCCCAGATAAGGCGACGCCCCGCGTGCTTTGTTAACAACTAGTAAGCGTTTCGATGCACCAGTCCGGCAACAATCGTCGCGCCGATGATCCGCATGTCGAGTGCGAACGACCAATGCCCCAGGTAGTAGAGGTCATGTTCGACGCGACGTTCCATTTTTTCTATGCGGTCGGTCTCGCCACGAAAGCCGTTGATTTGCGCCCAACCTGTAATGCCCGGCTTGATCCGATAGCGATTGATGTAGCCCGCGACCACTTTCTGATAGAGGTCGTCGTGCTCGAGCGCATGAGGACGCGGTCCCACGACCGACATGTCGCCACGCAATACGTTAAAAAACTGCGGCAGCTCGTCGAGGCTCGTGCGGCGCAAAAACGCACCCACCTTCGTCACGCGCGGATCGTTGCGCGTGGCCTGTTTGACGGTGCCTTTTTCCTCGGTGTGCATGCGCATCGAACGGAACTTGTAGATGGTGAACACACGTCCGTCCGCACCCTTGCGTTTCTGCCTGAAAAACACCGGCCCACGCGAAGACAGCTTCACCGCAATGGCGATCGCAAGCAGAACCGGAGCGAGACAAAGGAGCGCGGCGGCCGCGAACAGACGGTCGAAGATCTCCTTTTTCAGCATCGAGTTCGCCGACAGCGGCGACGCAACCAGATTGATTGCCGGCACGCCGAGAAGGTCGATCACGCCGCTGCCTTCGAAGAGCGCCAGGCTGCGCACGTCGGGCATGAAACGGATGTTCACCAGATCGTCGCGGAACTCGCTGACGAGCGAACAGATCAACGGCTCTTCGGAGAGCGACAACATCAGCCACAACTCGTGAACGTCGTTCGTGCGGATGTATCCAGCGAGCGCATCCACACTGTCGAACACCGGCACCCGCGTACTTGTGACCGGCGACTTCTCCGGGCTCGTGTTGTAGACCGCCGTCGCGCGAAATCCCGTGGTGGGTGCGGATTCAATACGACGAATGATCGCGTCGCATTGCGAGCCGCTCCCTACTATCGCCACCTGATGCAGATTCATGCCCGCACTACGGGCTCGCGCAAGCACCGCATGCGTGATGAGCCGGTACGAGATCAACAAGCCACCCGTGGCGGCAGTCCAGTACGAGAACCACAAGCGCGACACGAAGTCGATCCGATGCAGCGAATACATCAGCACGAGCGCACTGCCCTGCACGATCAGCCATGCAAGCGACACCTGACACGCGAGCATCAGCTTCGAGCGGCCGCGCCACGATTCATACACACCGAACGCGGGAAAGATCGCCAGCGCGAAGGCAGCGGCAAACATCACCAGCGCCCAATAGAAACCAGATTGAGCGAGGTAATCGAAGCGGATCTGCGACGCTACCGCCGCACCCGCCAGCACCAACGCGACATCGAACATTCGCGCGAGCAAATCCTGAAACTTGCGCATTTTGCTTACCTCGTACTGGCCGTCCCTGTTCGCAACCCGTCCGGCCCGCTGCCTATGAGCAACGGCCGTAGTTGTCGTTGAATCGCACGATGTCGTCTTCGCCCAGATAAGTACCCGATTGAATTTCAATAATTTCGAGCGGCACCTTGCCCGGGTTTTCAAGCCGGTGGCGCGTGCCGAGCGGGATGTAAGTGGACTCGTTCTCGCTCAGCAGGAATTGCTCTTCGCCTCGCGTGACAAGCGCCGTGCCGCGCACCACGACCCAATGCTCTGCCCGGTGATGATGCAGCTGGAGCGAAAGCTGAGCGCCGGGCGTCACGACGATGCGCTTCACCTGGAAGCGCTCGCCGTGATCGATCGAATCGTAAAAGCCCCACGGGCGATGCACCTTGCGATGCGCATCGGCTTCCGGTGCATGCTGCGCCTTGATGCGCGACACGAGACCCTTGACGTCCTGCACATGCGAGCGGTCCACCACGAGCACCGCGTCGGCGGTTTCAACGACCACCACGTTCGTCGTGCCGACGCACGCAACAAGGCGTCCTTCGGAATGCGCGTAGCTCGATACCGCTCCTTCGAACGTCACGCGGCCACGCCCTGCGTTGCCGTTGGCGTCTTTCTCCATCGCGGCCCACACCGCGTCCCACGAACCCAGATCGGACCAGCCGGCCTCCAGCCTGACGACCACACCCGCCGGCGATGCGCCGTCTGTGTGAGCGGGCTCGGCCGCGTTCGCGTCCGGTGTATCGGTCAGGCGCTCCATTACGGCGTAGTCGATCGAATCGGCCGGCGCGCTGAGGAACGCGTCGACGAGCGGCCGGAAATACGCGCCTTCGCTGCGCCCCTCACGGAACGCGCGCTCGCACGCAGCGTGCATCTCGGGCTGGAGGCGCGCGAGGGTATCGAGCCACACGCTCGCACGCACGATGAAGATGCCGCTATTCCACCAATACGTTCCCGCGGCAACGTACTTCGCAGCGAGTTCCTCCGCTGGCTTTTCGACGAATGCGGCGATCGCATGTCCATCGTCGGGCAGCGCGGCACCGATACGGATATAGCCGAAGCCCGTATCCGGCCGCGTGGGCGGCACGCCCAGCGTCGCAATCGCGCCTCGTTCCGCATAAAGCGCCGCGCTTTCCAGCGCGGCCTGCAAGGCACCGAGATCAGCGATCGAATGATCGGCCGGCATCACGACGAGAATGCCGTCCTTACCGTCCGCGCACGCAAGCGATGCCGCGAGGGTAAGCGCGGGCGCCGTATCGCGACGAGCGGGTTCGACGATCAGGCGCGCCTCGACGCCGTTCTCATGCAACTGCTCGGCAATCACGAAGCGGTGCTCTTCTCCGCAAACGATGATGGGCGAAGCGTCGACCTGCCAATTCGACGGGAACCCGTTCATGCGCCGCGCAGTGGCTTGCAGCAGAGAATCCGAACCCACCACGTCGATAAGCTGCTTCGGATAGTTCTCGCGCGACACCGGCCACAGCCGCGTGCCCGATCCGCCCGCAAGGATGACGGGGACGATGCGCGTGCAACGCGCGCCGGTTGCCTCGCCACTCGCATTGGAAGACGCGCCGTTTTCGGTTCCCTGAGTCAACATATTCGTGATCCTTATGATTCTTCAATAACGCCAGAGCAGACGTGGCGACTGCATGTATCAGGCTGGCCCGGCTCGCGCCGTCGAGGCTATTGGCCCACCATGCGGCGGCTTTGAATCCTGAACTCCGTAGGCGAAATTCTCATTCGCTTGCGAAATACCTTCGCGAGCCTGTCACCGTTGCCCATGCCGGTGCGTCGCGCGATTTTGTCGACCGGCAGTTCGGACTCGGTCAACAGACTGCACGTCACCGCGAGACGCTCGTGCAGCAGAAAACTAGAAGGCGTAATGCCCATTTCCATCTTGAAGCGGCGCAGAAAGTTGCGCTCGCTCATCGCCGCGAACTGCGCAGCGTCGGCAATCGAAATCGACTGCTGACAGTTTTCCTGCAGCCAGCGCGCCGCCGCGCGAACCTTGTCACCCGGCGTGAGCGCTCCGTCTTCGCTCAGCAGCGGACCGAGGTTCGAGCACGAATCGGCCAGCAAACGCTCCGCAACGGTGCGCGCGGTCGCGGCGCCCAGATCGCGCTTGATCATTGCGAGCGCGCTCCGCATGGACTCGAGACGATCGCCTGCGTCGGCGGCCTGCTCGGTCTGGCGCGGCGGTATCGACGGCTCGCGCAACTCGCTGCCGCCCGTTGCGTCGGGCACGTATGCCGCGTCGAGCAGTGCGCGACCTTCCGCGATCGGCCGGATCATCCCTGTGTTGTGACGCACGCGCCGCAACCAGGCAATCAGGCGTTCGTCCTTCGCAGCGGCCACTGCCCCCTTGCCGCCGGCCACGTACAACGCGTCGAAGCCGCTGTAATGTCTCGCGTCGAGTCCATCCGTCCATACTCGCAGAGCCGACGATGAAGTCACCATGCCGCCGTCTGCTGACAGAAAACACACGTCATAAGAGCAGCCGCCGGAGCCCGTGGACGCGAGATCGTTCGCCGCCTGAAACACTTCGGCTACGACGCCGGCGCCTTGCAGCGAGCAGTCGTTGAACATCAATATCGCGATGCGACGCATCCCCTTGTTCGGTGCGTGCACCCAGCGCAGCATTGCTGACTCGAGACTCGCGCAGGTCATAGCTATCCTCACCAGAAAACGGCTTCCTTCACCGTCACGGCCACGACGGGCCGACTCCGAGCAGTGCATCATAGCCACCCTAAATCAAGTATTTAGCCGCCATGACCGATAGTGTTGACATGTTGGCGCATTGACAGGGGTGACTCGCCGGTGATTTTCGGCAATATTCTGCCGACACCGAATTGCACCGAATTAATTGCCGATTCCGCATATCATTGAATTGGCGTTGTGCGAATGTTAGTGCAAACCAGGAGCGCATTTCGTTCGCCACCGCACACTGGATCACGACTCAAAAAAGGCGGTTACAATCCAATCCGCGCGTCCCGGTCGCTGTTATAAAACCGTTTTCGCCGGTTTCTGCGGGCCGCGTAGATGATTTCTCCTCCCCGCCTAGGCTGGCCGCCGAACTTGCAGCGCAGCTTTGCGCGTTCGATGGACACCACGCACTTCAATAGCGGAAAGAAGTGTCTAATATAGGCGCGTTACTGCTCACTTAAATTATTTAATTTGTTCTTATTGGGCGTCTTGAATATAAAGATGCCGATTAATGTTTCAGACCTGAAACATCGAAATAACATCCGATAACGCGGCAGTGCAAATGACGGACCAGAAGCGCAAGGCGCGAGACCGCAAACCGGCGGAAACCGCCACGAAATTGCGGAATTGCACTATGCGCTTTCCGCAACACGCCGAAAACGGACACTGCACCGAGGCGGCTCAGACCTGGTGTATTAGCAGTTTGACGACGTTCGCGCGTCCACATACGCCGCGAACCGGCACGGGGAAACATATGTCGAATCGAAGCAAACACGGCGCAGCGCGGAGCTTGAGCGATCCATCCGCAGCGCGCGCTCCAATGCGGCCCACCGCTCTCTTTTTCGCCGTCGTCGCCCTACTGTGGTGCTTCCCGGCTCAAGGCGATGCAGCCTCTGTGGCCGCGGCTGCATCAGCGGCGCCAGTCGATGTCAAAGCGCCATCGGGCCAAGGTCTGCGCTGCTCGCCGCCGTCATCCCAGACGCGCGCGGCATCTAGCGGCGATCTCATCGAAGCCGACACGCCCAGCGACGGCACGCGCCTCTTTGCCGTGTCGAAACCGTTCGCGCTCGTCATCACCACGCGCGCACCGCAAAACGACACGCTCAACTGGCAGATACGCGACACGTGGAACGTTTTGCGTGCAAGTGGGAGCTTCGGCGTCGCGGCGGGCACGACGTCGGCGACGTTAAGTTGCTCATCTACCGTAGCGGGCTACTTTGCCGTGTCGGCCTCGCTCGAACGTGCGCGAGGCCAGCTCGAATCGCGCGGCACACGTCCCGCAGGAATCGCGACCTTCGGGGTACTGCCCGATACCGCGCCGGCCTTGCCGCCTGTGCGGTTTCCCTTCGACGACCTGCACCGCTTTGGCGGCCAGGGCACCGCCTATCTCGCGCCCGGCCAGCATTGCTGCGACGGCGACGGCTATCGTCCGGTCTATACCGCGCTCGGCCTGACGTGGGCCAACGACAATCGCAACTGGTATATGGAGGAGCCCGATAAGCCGACCACCTTCAATCCCGCGACGAAGCAGCTCACGCCGTACTTCCAGCGCGGCGACATCATGCGTCTGATCCAGCTCGACGGCATCCCAAAGTGGGCAAGCCCCACGGGCAAGGAGACTCATAGCTACGCACCTACTTCACTCGCGCAGATGAAGGACTACATGGCAAAGGTGGGCGCGGAATCGAACCGCGTCCGCACGACGTATTTTCCGAAGCAGCGTGACAATTACTATCAGGTGACGTGGGAGCCGGACGCGGATGGCGGATTGCCCTGGCGCGATAGCGACGCAAATTTCGTCGCGATGTACAAGGCAGTCTGGGAAGGCATCCATCAGACAGACCCGCATGCGGTGGTCATGGGGCTCACGTATTCGTCGGTGCAGGGCAACGTGACGTGGATGCGCCGTCTGGGTCCGCTGGGCATCGGCCGCTATATGGACGGCATGACCGTTCACGGTTATTACGACATCGGCACGACGCCATCGCATCCGCCGGAGCGTGTCGCCGACACACGCAATGAGGGCACCGTGTCCGGAGCACTGGCTGCTTCGATGCGCGCGCTGCGCCACGAGATGCGTCAATACCTGAAGCCGGGCGCGCCGCTCTTCGTCACCGAAACGGGCATCAGTTATGACATCGGCGAGTCGTACGGCAAGAACTATCCAGGCGCGGACGTGCTGTACGCACAAGCCGCGGTTGTCGCCCGCACGCATTTGATCCTGCTCGGCGAGGGCGCCGACATGACCTACGTGTTCTATCTCGCGGACATGCCCGATGCCGCGCCGGGCTATGGCATCTTCTTCGAGCTCGAACACGCGAAAGGCGCCTATGGTCCCTCGCGGATCAGCCCAAAACCCGCGGCGCTCGCGGTTGCGGCAATGACACGCATCATCGACGGAACCAATACGCTTGGGCCTCTGAAGGGCCTGCCAGCAGGCGTCCATGCGTACGCGTTCAGAAGGCTTGGCGGCGGCAAGATCGTGACTGCGCTGTGGACTCACGACAACGACCGATGGAGCGCGAAAACCGGATTCAACGCGGGACAAAGCGTCGACTACCGCTTGCGGGTCGATGCACCCGGCACGAGCGGCGAGGTCACTGCGCTCGACATGATGGGCAACGCAACGGCCGTACCGTATCGCGACGGCGTGGCGAACCTGAAACTGTCGCCCGCGCCTCTCTATGTGCTGTCCAGGAACGCCGACGTGTTCAAAGACGCGGTGACTGCGCCGGAAGGCTACGTTGCCCGATAGAGATCCGGACGCATGACGTGATCGGTACGCTACTTCCCGCGGCGAAACCGCCGCGATAGCTAGGTAGCGCACAAAAAATCCGCGCCGGTAAAGCTAGCATTCTTATCGACGCGCTGGAGCCGCCCAATGAACGGCGTAGCATGGTTCATGCTGATACTCGCGGCGGTGGCCGGCGCGTTTGTGTTTGCGGCGGCGGGCACACTCGTGCTCCTGTTGCTGTTCGCCTATGTAGCCGAGAAGCTGACCCGCGACGATGACAACCGCGGCGACTACTAGCGATCACCTGTGACTACTAGCGACTACTAGCGCTTGCAACAGAAAAGTCGCGCCGGACATAGCACCCTCGCTTAAGGAACTGAAATGCTGACGGAGATCGACTTTCTCGACGTTGTTCGTCTAACGCCACTCGTCGCGATCGATCTGATCGTGAGGGACGCAGACGGACGAATCCTGATCGGCCATCGCCGGAACCGGCCCGCGCGCGGCACGTGGTTTGTGCCCGGCGGTCGCATTCTGAAAGATGAAAGGCTCGACGCCGCGTTCGCGCGCATTGCGGATGCCGAACTGGGTATCGCTCAGCTTGCGCGTTCGTCCGCTCGCTTCGAAGGCGTATTCGAACATCATTACAGCGACAATTTCGCGGCAGAGCCTGGCGTGTCGACTCACTACATCGTGCTCGCCTATGCGCTGTCGCCCGGCAACACGCACCAGATCGGGCGGCCCGATCAGCACAGCGACTATCTGTGGCTCACGCCCGCCGAGCTGCTCGCGCACCCGGACGTCCACGAAAACACCAAAGCGTACTTCCGCTAATCGCGCCGACATATACGGATCGGCGAAGCGCGCCGTCATGTCGAGCGCAGTGTTGTCCCGGCAACGTGGAACGTCAGACCATTGCAGTATGATCGAGCCCACTTTCAACGGCTCGAATCGACATGCGATCAGCGGTAGCCAGTTCTGTTCGGAGGTCGTGCATTGCGCTCGTCGCGCTGCTCGCAGTGCTCGTGTTCGCCACGTTTCCAGCGACAGCGCGCGCAGCCGCCTGCAAAGCGGGCACACTCGTCACGGTCGTCGCGCATCTCGATGACGATCTGCTGTTTGTCGATCCTGCGATCAGCGAGCGTCTGGATGCAGGATGGTGCATCAGTACGGTGCATCTGATCGGCGGCGCAAACGGTGCGAACTTCTCCTATGTGCTCACGCGCGAACGGGCCTCGCGGCTCGCATATTCACGCATGGCGGGGGCGCCTGACGCCTGGAACGAATCGAACGTCGAGATTGCCGGCAAGCTCGTGCATCAAATGGTGTTGAAAGCAAAGCCCCAGGTTCGCCTGCTCGAATTGCGACTGCCGGGCGGAGGCGTGCGCGGCGGACGCCAGCCGCTCGGCTTGCTGTGGGAGCAGCGCGCAACGCTTTTCTCGTATCCGATGAGCACGGACGGCTCGGGGCGCATGAAATACGACCGCGACACGCTGTCGGCCACATTGAAGGCAATTCTCGCTCAGGCTACGCTGATCTACACGCTTAATCCGGACACCGTACCATTTGTCGAACATCCGGATCACATCGTTGCCGCACGCATCGCGCGTCATGTTGCCCAGACTCTCGCCAGGAGCGTGCCGATCGTCTATCACGTGACATACCCGACGGGCGGTTGGCCGGCCAATGTTCCAGCGACCGAAGTGCAGCGCAAGCGCGACATTGTCGCGAGCTACTTTTCGATCGACGGAAACGAGTCGTCGCATGTATTCGGCGAGTTTCAGTGGGACGGCAACTGGATCGCGCGGCGTTATGCATTCGCGGATCGCAGCGATCACCGCGTGCCGGACTTCCAGGCGCGTCCAATACAGCTATTCAATGTTGCGACGAATCGCTGCGTAACTGCAAACGGACCCGGCCGCGCGCCTACGCTCGCCGCATGCAATGGATCCGCCGCGCAGCAATGGCGATGGGAGCCGGTACCAGTCTATCCCGGCAACGCGCGCAATGCGGCGCTTGTCAGCGCCGCGACGTCGCAATGCATCGCCGAGCGCGACGGTTATCTGCGCTCGGAAAGCTGCGATCAGTGGGATCTTGCGCAACGCTGGACGCCTTGGGACTTCGGCCTCGTCTATACGCCTATGCGCCATTGCCTCGGCGAAAACGACGGCAAGCTGACAATGCGCGGCTGCACCGCGCTCACCACGCGTTACCGTTGGGCCACGACGCAACGCATCCAGGCAAACGATCTCCGGCTCGCCACCGCAATGTACGCAGACGTGACGGGCACGGGAGCGCAATCCGCCGTCTATGTGCAGCGGCAGCACGATGGTCCCGGCTTCAACGTCTATGCGGCGTCGCTCGAAAAAGCTTCGCCCCCGGCACTCTGGTATGCAGCCGCTGTGCCGTTCGACCCAGACGCGACCGCGCCGAGCTGCGCGGGCGACAAACTGTGCTTCGACAGCGCGCGTTTCCTGCTCGGCGACTTTGACGGCGATGGCAAGGCTGACCTGATGGTTGTTACTGCGCGAGAGAACGGTACCGCCTTCTGGCTGCTGCGCAGTTTGGGCGATCGTTTCGATGCACCCCGCCTCTGGTTGCAAACGGACGCGGCATTCAAACCCGAACTCGCTCAGCAATACGTGGCTGCGGATTTCACCGGCATGCGCAGAGCCAGTGTGCTCATTGCGCAGAAGCGCGCAGACAGCGGGCTCGACTTGTGGATCGCGTCATCTGCCGGCGCCGCAGATTCTGGCACCGCCCCTGTGCTCGTCGCGCAAGCTCGAGGCCTCGCACAGAACGCTGCGTTGCTGCCGTTCGGCAACGCGGGTTCGCGCTCGTCGCTCGTCGCCATGGAGACGGCGCTAGGACGCGTGTCGCTCACAGTCATCTCGAACGACGGGGCGCGGATGAGCATCGGTGAACGCAGAATGTTGCCCGCCAACTTCGTACCGGGCTTCGTGAAGACGACGGTCGCATCGTCGCGCGGCGACGATCGCGACACGCTAATGCTGGTCACGCCGCGTGTAAATGGCACAGACGCCGACACGCTGATCGACATCGCCACGCTCGACATCGCCGCATCCGCAGCGACGCCGGTGCACGTGGCTTCGTTGCGCGGCATGTCGTGGTCGGATGTATTCCCTGGCTATGTGCGCGACACGCACGGCGCGGCACTCGTGCTTTATCGCAGGACCGACGCGACGCTCGGCGACTTTTACTTTACTGGCGGCGCACCGGCGCTATCGCGCTATCCGCTGGAAAACGGCTTTGCCCTGGGCGCGCCGCACGATCTCGGCGAGCTACCAGGGCTGTTTTCGGAGACGGTGAGAATAGACCGGCTCGCGCAATAATGCGTGACGCGCCGGTCCTCAAGCTCAGGATGAACTCAGGGTCGACTCAGGCCGATACCTGCATCGGCTGAGCGAACTTGCGCACGATCGACATGTAGCGGTCCGCAGTGTCGTGCAGCGTATAACCGGCGAGTTGCCGGTGCGCGCGCGGCGTTTCCAATGCCTTGACGAGCGCGTGAGCATAGGCGTCGACGTCCGTCGTGTCGACGAGATTCACGCCGGCCAGATTGCTCGCGAAACCGAATGAAGGAATGCGGTTTGCCACGACCGGAATTCCCGATGCGAGCGCCTCCAGAAATCCTATGCTCTGGGCTTCGAAGCGAGATGGCATGGCGAACACGCGCGAGGAGCGCAGCACCGCGGCGACGTCCGAGCGCGGTCCGCATACGCTGACCTTGCTCTCCAGACCAAGTTGCCTCACGAGCGATACTACCGCGCGGTGATAACCGAGTTCCTCGACCACGCCGCACAGCAGCAAACGCGCTTCCGGTTCGACCTGCAGTACACGCTCGAACGCGCGAACCGTGTCCAGTTGACTCTTTCCTTCGATGTATCGGCCGAGCTGAACGATCTGCTTCGAAGGCACCGCACTGTCAGGTGCGGGCGAACTGTCGTGTCCGGCGAATAGCGACGCGTCGACGCCATTGGGAATGACCACCATCGAAGGATGCCGGCCGATCTCGCGCATATAGTCGTCGATATTCTGCTGCGAGACGCCGATGATGGCTCTCGCCCGGCGCGATAGCAGGCGTTCGGCGCGCTTGAGCGCACCGTTCTCGAAGTCGTTGACGCCTGAATGCATCACCCATGCGATAGGGGTGTTCACTGGCAACAGACGCACGTATAGCGCAGCAAGCGTCGCATGCGCAATGATGAAATCCGGGCGAAACTCGCGCACCACGCGATACAGGTGCAGCAGTTTGCCGATCCTGCCATGCCGCACATCGGGAAAGCGGCACATGACACCCGCCGCCTCGAGCTCGGCTCGAATAGCGACGAAGTCGTCCTGCTGCGGCAACAGCGAAGTCATACAGACTTCGTGTCCAGCACGCTGATGGTGAATCGCAAGACCTTTTACAAGTACTTCTGCCCCGGACAATCGTGGTGCGTGAACCAGTTGAAGAATCCTCACGATTTATCTCTCTGATGACCGCCCATGTTGCAGCGGATAGATGAGTCGGCCCAGCGAACAACGACACGCCGGGCGCTCTCATCCGATAGTTGGTATCTGGCGCACGCCTTTGCAGCGTGCGCCCTTTCCGAAACACGCGACCGGCCAATGCACCGGTTCTCGACGCGAGAAAACGTTACACCCAAGATCCTGCAAGTTTGCGCCAAGTCCAAGACTTCTTCGGCTTCGGAATGAGCGGTATCGCCCACTTGGGCGGTGAATTTCTTCTGGAGACCGAATAGGCCGGCCGATCCATTACACCATTTCACCAAATGTCTGACGAGCGTTAATGAGCGCTACCGCACATTGGCGAGACGGGGGATGAAAGCGGTGGCATCTGGCGGTCTATACGCGAGGCAAGAACCAAAGAAATACCCTACTTCGAGATGTCCTCCAAAGCGACATCGCGCGTCTTCGGGCCGAGCGTGCCAATAGCGAGCATCACAATTGCCATCGCACCGGAAATGAAAACGAACACGCCATTTACGCCGAAGCGGCTCAGGCAACCAGCAATCACGAATGCGGAGAACATTGCCGACAGCCGGCTCCACGAATAAACGAAGCCTACTGCTCGGGCCCGGATACTCGTCGGAAAGAGTTCTGCCTGGTACGCGTGGTAGCTATAGGAAATGATGTTGCCCGCGAGCACGAGACACACGCCGAGGCTGACCAGCAGCACCGTCTCTCGCACCTGGCTAAACAGCAAGCCGCACATCACGTTCACGGCCGCCATGAAGATAATGACAGTCTTGCGCTCGAAACGGTCCGCAATCAGCAAGCCGAGCAACGGTCCGAGCGGCGCCGCCACCGCAATGATGCTTGCGTACATCAGGCTCGTCGTCACCGTAATGCCCTGCTTGATCAGCAGCGTCGGAATCCAGTTGGCAAAGCCGTAGTAGCCCATCGTCTGGAATACATGAAAGATGATGAGCATCAGCGTGCGCTTGCGATACGGCGGCACCAACAGATCGCGGAATGCTGCGCGGGCACGAACCGGCTCCGGCAATGCGGGTTCCGGCAGCGCTCGTCCGTATTCGCGTTCAACTCGCGCTTCGAGCCGCGTCATGATCGCGTCCGCTTCGTCGATCCGGCCTTTTTGCGCGAGCCACCGAGGACTCTCCGGCAAACCGAGCCGGATCCACCACACGACGATCGCGCCCACCACGCCGGTCAACACGACAAGACGCCAGCCGTCCAGACCAAAGAACTGATGAGGCACCAGCAGATACGAGAGAAAAGCGACGATCGGCACTGCGCAAAAACCGACTGCCTGCGAACACGCAGACGCTCGGCCGCGCACGTGCTTGGGCACGAGTTCGGAGATGTATGTGCCGATCGTCACGATCTCCACGCCTATGCCAATGCCCGCAATGAAACGCCACAGGTTGAGCCCGAGCGCCGTGTCCTGAAACGCCATGATGACGTTCGCCGCCGTGTACCAAAGCAGCGACCACGTGAAAATTGCGCGGCGCCCGAAGCGGTCGGCGAGAAAGCCGCACGCCGCGGTCCCGATGAAGAGTCCCGCGAACAACGCGGCGATGAAGCTCGCCACGCCGCTCGTACCGAACAGGCCATGCGTCGTCGCGGTCAGAATGCCGCTGCGCACGAGTGCCGGCGCGATATAGCCCGAGAACATGAGGTCGTACAGTTCGAAGAAGAGCCCGAGGCTCAACAACATCACCAGCTTCCAGATGGAACGCGTGGCCGGCAAGCGGTCGAGCCGCGCCGAAATGCGCGCGCCGCCCAGCGCTATTTCTTCTGCGCGGCTGCCCGCCGAAGCCCCTGCGCCCGAAGGCAAGCCGAGCGCGCCGGCATCGCCGACCGCTGTGGCATACACCGTCTGATTTGACGACTTCATCGTCTGTCTCCTTGAATGCCGGTCTGCGCCGGACAAGCTTGATTGACCGTGTTCGCTGCTGATCACGCAGCCTCGCGTGGCGCCCGGTTCGACTCGTTGTTCAACAGCGCGATTTGCGCCTCGTCATAACCTAGCTCGCGCAATACCGCCGCCGTGTGCTCGCCGATCTTCGCGATGGGCTGACGCGGCTGCAAACGCGCGCCGTCGATCGAAATAGGCAGCAGCGGCATGGCGGTTTCACTGCCGTCGTCTAGCGTGAGGCGAGCAAGGCCGCCGCTTTCTTTCAGGTGCGGGTCGTCGAACAGCTCTTCGGGCTTCGCAATCGACGCGAACGGAATGTGGTCGCGCTCGAACAACGGCACGAGCGCCGCGCCTTCGAAACGGCTCAAGGTGTCGCCCAACGTTTGCAGCAGCCATGAGCGGGCGAGCACGCGGTCGTTGTTCGTCGCGAGGCGCGGGTCGGCGAGCAGATCGCCGCGGCCGAGAATCGCGCACAATGCGCGCCATTGGCCGTCGCCAGTCGCGGCAATAAACATCTGCTCGTTGTTCGCGAGCGTGAAGACGTCGTAGACGGCCCATGCACTGATGCGCTCAGGCATCGGCGCCGGCGGCACACCGGTCGCGGCGTACTGCTGCATGTGCTGCGCGGACAGCAGCACACAGTTTTCGAAGAGCGCGCTTTGCACTTCCTTGCCGCGCCCGCTCGCATGCCGTTCGTGCAGTGCGGCGAGCACGCCGATCGCACCGAACATCCCGCCCATGATGTCGTTGACCGAACTGCCGGCGCGCAGCGGGCGGCCCACCGGACCGGTCATGTATGCGAGGCCCGCCATCATCTGCACGACTTCGTCGAGCGCCAGGCGGTGTTCGTACGGGCCATTGAGAAAGCCCTTGTGCGATACGTAGATCAGCTTCGGGTTGCGCTCGCGCAGCGACGCATAGTCGAGACCGAGCGTCGCCATGCGGCCCGGCTTGAAGTTTTCGACGAACACGTCGGCAGTATCGACAAGCTTGTGCAGCGCAGCCAGTCCCGCTTCGCTATCGAGATCGAGGGCGACGCTCTTCTTGTTGCGATTGAAGGTGCGGAAAAAACCCGCGCCGGTGCCGAGCAAGCGGCGCGTGCCGTCGCCGCGCGGCGGCTCGACCTTGATGACTTCTGCGCCGAGGTCGCCGAGAATCATCCCGCAGGTCGGGCCCATCACCATATGCGACAACTCGATCACGCGAATGCCGGCAAGCGGCAATGCGCTCTGCTGCGGCGCTTCAGTAGTGGAACTGGCGGTAGCGGAATGGGCGTTCATTGCAGCACCTGTGAGCAGGAAGAAGGTAAAGATTCGATCTGTCTCGAAGCGGCGAACTGCCTGGGCAAACCGGCGCGCGCGAGATAGCCGTAAAGCGGCTCACCGGGCAACGCATCGGCGAGCACTGCACGCGACGCGATCAGGCGCGTGAGGTCAATGCCGGTTTCATAGCCCATGCTTTCGAGCATGAAGACGAGATCTTCGGTGTTGACGTTGCCGGTCGCGCCAGGCGCGTGCGGACAACCACCAAGCCCGGCGAGCGACGCGTCGAATTCGCGAATGCCGTGTTGCAATCCGATCAATGTATTGGCGAGCGCAAGGCCGCGCGTGTCGTGCAGATGCAGCGATCGCAGTTTGTCGCCCGCCACGCCGCGCACGATTTCGATAATTTCGCCGACCTGGCGCGGCGTCGCTTCGCCGGTCGTGTCGCCGAGTGCGACCACGTCGGCGCCTGCACGCACCGCATCGCGGGCAATCGCGGCGATGTCTTCATAGGGCACCGTGCCTTGCAGCGTGCAGCCGAATACCGTCGATAAACCGGCAATCAACTCCACACGCCGCGCGCCTGCACCCGGCGCGCTGTCGATCGCCTCGCGCATTGCCGCGAACACGTCGATCATTTCGGCCGGCGTCTTGCGCACGTTCGCGAGGCTGTGCGCGGTGCTCACCGAGATCGGCGCGACGATCCGATGCACGCCCGCTTCGAGCGCACGTTGCGCGCCTTTCAGGTTCGGCACGAGTGCGGTCACGATCAGATCGCCATAACCCAGCGCGTGGGCGATGACCTCGTCGGCGTCGGCCATTTGCGGCAGCAGCTTCGCCGGCACAAAAGAAGCGACTTCCATGTGCCGCACGCCAGCGGCATAGGCGGCGTCGATCCAGCGGCGTTTGGATTCGGTGGGCATCGTTTGGGCGATGCTTTGCAGACCGTCGCGCATGCCGACCTCAGTCACGACGACGCGCTCCCTCATATCACTCATGTTTTGAATCCTGCGGAAAATGCGGGGAAATGAAGCACGGATCACAGCGTGCCCGCGCGAGAGCGCGTCGCAAAGTCTGCGTTGACGAAGCACTCCATCGCCGTTGACGATGGCCGGCGACTCAAGCGGGACGGGCATGCGCCGTCGCAAAGGGGAAACCCTTAAGGGCTTTTCAGAGGATGCGAAGTGCGGACCTGCGCGGCCATGCGCGTAGCTTGAATCGCATATTGACGAGCGGTTGAGCGGCCTGATTTCGCTTCGGATCGGAGATCGGGACGCTACCTCTGCGCATGCCTCAAACCATGCGCAGCAAGTGCTCCAGCAAATGCGACGCAGCGAGGGTCAGCGCGTTGCGGTCGCGCACGCAGATCACGAAGCGCCGTTCGGCCCACGCTTCGCGCAACGGCACGGCGACGATGCCATATTCGTCGGCGGCATGACGGGGCAGCGCCTCGCCGGGCAGAATGGCTACCGCGAGGCCCGCCTGGATAAAGCGATAGGCGGCGTCGAACGTCGACACGTACGTGCGATAGTTGAGTTCGCGTCCTTTCTCAGCCGCGATCCGCTGCATCAGCGCATTGACCGACGCATTCGACGAGAGTCCGAGGTGATCGAACGCAAGCGTCTGCTCGAAGCCGATGGCCGCCTCGCCGGCAAGTGGATGGCCACGCGGCACGATTAGCGCGAGGTGATCGGCTCGATACGGCAGCGCGTCGAGACTCCCCATCGGCACCACGTCGCGACAGATGCCGAGATCGGCCACGCCTTCTTCGAGGCCCCGAACGATTTCCGTGCTCACGCGCTCTTCGACATCCACCCGTATCTGCGGGTTGGCCTTTAGAAATTCGGACAACGCCTCGGGCAAAAACTCGACCATCGACGACACGTTCGCCAGCACGCGAACATGGCCGCGCGCACCGGCTGCATATTGGCTCAGCTCGGCCTGCATGCGTTCATGGCTGCGCATGATGAGCCGTGCATGCCGCAACAACGCCTCCCCCGCGGCAGTGGCGCGCACACCGCGCTGACTGCGCGAAAGCAGCGCGACATCGACGAGCGCCTCGAGATCGGCGAGCCGCTTGCTGACCGCTGACGGCGCGATGAACTCGCGTTCCGCGGCGCGCGCGATCGTGCCCTCCTCGCAAACGGCAATGAACAAGCGCAACGTCACCTGATCGATCTGCCACATGCGGGACGGCTCCAAAGTAAGAGTGGGGAAAATTATGCCCGAGTAAAGCGGTGCCGGACCTGATGCCAGGGTATCCACGGTCGATTGATGCGCAGTGCTTGCACGCTGGCTCTGCTGCTGGACCGCTGGCCGCTTGCTCGCGGCTTGCGCGCTCGCTATGCTCGGCGTTGCTCGCGGATGCCGTCGCATTCTTGCAATGGTTTGCGATGCATGCGGCCCGCCCGGTGACTGTATCGCTACCGACCATGACCACTTCACGGAAATAGCCATGTCCATGTCCATGACCAGCCTCTTCGTTACCGCTGCCGGCGTCGGCCTTGCGATTGCCGCGCCAGTGGGGCCCATGGGTATGCTTTGCATACGCCGCACGCTGACGGGCGGCCCGCGCGCCGGACTGGCGATCGGCTTGGGCATTGCAAGCGGCGACGCGTTCTATGGTCTGATCGCGGCGCTCGGGCTCGTCGGCATTTCGCAGTTCATGCTGGCATACGACAGGCCGTTGCATCTGCTTGCCGGATTGTTTTTGCTGTATCTCGGTGTGCGCACGCTGCTGCAAAAGCCTCCCGTCGACGCGGCCAACGGCGAAGCGAACGGGAACGGCAATGGCAATGGCAAACTCGCGCAAGTGGGCCGCGCGGGGGCGCTGCGCGCCTACGCGAGTTCCTTGCTGCTCACGCTGACCAACCCGCAGACGATCATCATGTTCGCCGCGTTGTTCACGACGCTGGCGCCGCGCGGCGCGTTTTCGTCGACGATTGCGCTCACGACGGTCGGCGGCGTTTTCTGTGGCTCGATCGCGTGGTGGTGCTTTCTCGTGACGGTGGTATCGCTGGCGCGGCACGCTATCGGCAGCAAATTGCGGCTCGCGATCGACCGGCTCGTCGGGATCATGCTCGCGGCCTTCGGCGTCGTCGAAATTCGCCGCGCGCTTTGAGCGCTGGGCAACGCGCCAGGCCTCGCGCGAACGGCCGCGGCACGCGCGTTCCTCGCCGTTCGTACGCTCGCGCGTCAGTTTTGCGACAATAGCGGCTTTCGCTGCACCGAGCGTTGCCTGATGCCCGATCTGCCGACCTGCGTCGGCGGTGGGGAACACGCGCGCCGCCCGTGCCCTAACTGTCAATCCACCGTCAATTCACCGACCGCCAGCGGTCTCATCAATGGCTCTTCCCCATATCGATTTGCTGTACTCCGCCTCCGGCCTGTTCGTCGGCTTCCTGGTCGGGCTGACGGGCGTTGGCGGCGGCTCGCTGATGACGCCGATCCTGGTCCTCCTGTTCAACGTGCACCCGGCGACCGCAGTCGGCACCGACCTTCTGTACGCGTCCGCCACCAAGGCGACCGGAACGCTGGTGCACGGCCTGAAAGGCTCCGTGGACTGGCAGGTGACGCTGCGGCTCGCCGCCGGTAGCGTGCCGGCCGCGACGGTCACGCTGGTGCTGTTGCACCGCTATGGCATGGACACGCCGGGCGCGAGCCGACTGATCCAGATCGTGCTGGGGGTCGCGCTCCTGGTGACGGCAGTCGCGCTCGTGTTCCGCCCGCAACTTGCGGCGCTCGGCGCGCACCGTCAGCGCACACCCAGCCAGGGACGCACGCTCGGACTCACCATGCTGACGGGCGCGGTGCTCGGTGTGCTCGTATCGCTGACTTCGGTGGGCGCGGGCGCGATCGGCGTGACCGTTTTGCTGCTGCTTTACCCGATGCTGCCGACAACGCGCATCGTCGGCTCCGACATTGCGCATGCGGTACCGCTTACGTTGCTGGCAGGCGCGGGCCATTGGCTGCTCGGCTCGGTCGACTGGTCGATGCTGCTGTCGCTGCTTTTGGGGTCGCTGCCGGGCATCGCGGTGGGCAGCATGCTCTCCGCGCGCGCGCCGGATGCGCTGCTGCGCAATCTGCTCGCGGCGACGCTCACGCTGGTAGGCGTGCGTCTGGTGCTGGCGTGAGGCCGCGTGACGTCGCGCGACGCTGGCGTCACGCCGATGTAAAGCCGCCCGTCTGATTCTCGCCTTGCGCCAGACTGATGACGCACGCCCTATGCCGGGCTCCCGCCGTCGCCGTCACCTGAAAAAGCGGCAGGTCAGATCGGCCTCGAACTGTCTGACCCATTGGCCCTGGCGGTCGTAATACGATTGAGCCCAACCGCCACGTCGCACGGTGACGAGGCGCTCATGGGCAGCATCGGCGGGATTGGCGCAAATGCTGATGTCGAAATGCGCGGGCGCAAAGCCGTGCCGCGCGCACACCAGTTCAAATGCGGCCCGGTCGGTGATGGGCAGATCGGTATAGCGCAGGAGCGTAGTTTGCATGGCGTTGACTCCGGTTCTTCATGCATACGGTACGCTTAGCGCGGCGTTGGAAATGTGTCATCCCACACATTGGGCGACGGCGCCTGGCTTGCAGTACAGCGTCTGATGAAACCGTCGTCGCCGCTTTGTTCTTGCCGCTTTGTCGTCACCCTTTTGCCGCTGCCGTTTCATCAACGGGGTCGCACAAAACAAAAAAGCTCCGGCATGACTGCCGGAGCTTTCTCGTCGTGCACATCGAAGTGGTGCATTGCGTCGGAAAACGCCCGTCGCGGCACCGACACCTCATAAGCCGCGCCGTGTGAGGCGCGCCGATTGCCGTGCGGCCAGGCACCTGATCAGTGCACCGTCACAGCGGGCTTACCGATGCGCCCGCTCGCCGCACTTACTGCTGCATCACGTTCAGCTTGTTCGACACCGACGTCACGCCGGGAACACCCTTCGCTGCCTCGCCGGCCGCGTCGATCTGACCTTGATCGGGCACCGAGCCCGTGAGCGTCACTGCGCCGCCGCGGGCGCGCACCGCGATGTTGGACACGTCGATGCCTTGCGTCTTCGCGAGCGCGGCGCGCACCTTGCGGCCCAGCTGGCTATTGGCCTTCTTGCTCGCCTTCGCGCTGGCGGCGGGGGCGGCTGTCGTGCCCGTTGCCGTTGCATCGCTTGCCTGAGCATAGACGTTGCATGCCACCACCATTGCCACCACCGAGCCCAGCGTCTTCAGAAAACCGACCGATTTCATATTGCTTCTCTCCTTAGCTTCACATTGGACCGCTTGAATAAGCGGCTTCGTTACGACTACCTGCGGCCATGCCCGAGGCGCGACGAGGCGCGCGGCGAGGCAATGGCCGGCTGTGGCTGCGACACGAGATGCGAGAGGCGAAGGGAGGCCGGCTGCCATGTGCCGCACGCGATGGCGAAGACGCTCATGCGATGCGGTCCGCAGACCGGCAAGCGGCGATATTCGCAGACGCGCCCGGTTCTTCTGTGTCGTGCCGGGTCGCGCCGCGCGAAACGTGTGTTCGCGGCAGCGATGCACAATTTAATCTAGCCGCGCCCGAAGCGCAAAGGGTTTAGTTATGCTCGACGCGAGGGGCTGAGTTAAATACGCATGTTTGCAGGCATTCATATGCACTTCATGTGCTTCCGATATGCGCTTAATCTGCTTAAAGCGCTCGTCGTTGAGGCGCTTTTTAATGGCCGCCCGCGCCCTGCTTGTCGGCGAAGCACTCGCCGCTCATTCATTGGGCGCTCGCCGCTTCGCCGCTACCCGGTAGTCACTTTTTGTTACGGGTTTCTCCGTGCCCTGCCCAGTCGTCCATTCCGCCGCCGCGGCAATCTCAGGTACCATCGGCGCCACGCGCAGCGCCCCATTCAGTTCATTCCGGACCGTAGCCGTCCTGTCATCCGATGAAGCCAGCCACCGGCCGCAAACGCCCTACCCACCTTGTTGCCCGTTTCGTCGCGATCTCATGGCGCGATCTGGCTGTGTCGTTCGGGCCGATCGTGCTGATCGCTGTCGTCGCGATCTGGCTCGCGGTGCGCCTGATCCAGCCCGCGCCGCCCAGCACGCTCACCATTAGCGCCGGCCCGCAAGGCAGCAGCTTCTGGACGGCGGCCCAAAAGTACAAGGAGATCCTGGCGCGCAACCGCATCACGTTGAATGTTCTGCCGTCGGAAGGCTCGCTGCAAAACCTCAAACGGCTGTCAGACCCGAACTCGAACGTCGACGTGGGCTTCGTGCAGGACGGCGTCGCGCCCGGCGCAGCAAGCAATGGCCTGATGTCGCTCGGCAGCGTGTCGTATGTGCCGCTGGCGATCTTCTATCACGGGCCAACGGTCGCGCGACTCTCCGAATTCAAGGGCCAGCGGCTCGCAGTCGGCGCCGAAGGCAGCGGCACCCGGGAACTGGCGCTCGCGCTTCTGAAGGCCAACGGCATCGAGCCGGGCGGCGCGACCAAACTGCTGCCGCTTTCTGGCGAAGACGCGGCGCAGGCCCTCATCTCCGGGAAGGTCGACGCCGCTTTCCTCGCCGGCGATTCCGCGCAACCCGCGGTCATGGGCAAGCTTTACCGTACGCCAAATGTGCAGTTCTACGATTTCACGCAGGCCGACGCATACACGCGCCGCTTTCCGTACCTGACGCAACTCGAATTGCCAATGGGCGCGTTCGATCTCGGCAAGAACCTGCCGTCCGCGCCGATCCATATGGTCGCGCCGACCGCCGAGCTGGTGGCGCGCGACTCGCTGCACCCGGCGCTGTCTGACCTGCTGATCGAGGCCGCGCGCGAAGTCCACGGCAGGGCGAACATCATGCAGCGCGCGGGTGAATTTCCTGCCCCGCTTGCCCATGACTTCACGATCAGCGACGACGCCGCGCGCTACTACAAGTCGGGCAAGAGCTTCCTGTACCGGCTGTTGCCGTTCTGGCTCGCGAGCCTCGCCGACCGGCTGCTCGTGGTGGTCGTGCCGCTCGTGGTGCTGCTGATCCCGGCGCTGCGGCTCGTGCCGTCGCTGTATGCATGGCGGGTGAAGTCACGTATCTATCGTTGGTATGGCGCACTGATCGCTATCGAGCGCAGCGCGCTTAGCGACCATTCGCCGGCCGAGCGCGCGTCGCTTCTGCAACGGCTCGACGCGATCGAAGACTCGGTGAATGGTCTGAAGATGCCGCTCGCCTATGCCGATCAGTTCTATGTGCTGCGCGAGCACATCGGTTTTGTGCGGGCAAGGCTCATGCAAAGCCGCGAAGCGCAGCGCGAGGTGTCCGAGGAAGAGCCGGACGAAGGTGCCGACCGGGACTTCGCCACGACGCCCGAAGCAGACGACGCGGCCGCCGCGCCCGGCGCGCCGAACGAAGCCGCAGAGATCGGCGAGACACGCGCCGACGAGCGCCGCAAACCAGATTGACGGTGCAAGCCGTCGCTGCACCGCGTAAGATCGTTACAATTCCGACGATATGGCAGACGCAACCGCCGATCTGTCGGACAGGCAATCCGGGAGACACATATGACCGTTGGCATCGACGCCGCGCAGCCGCTGTGGTTTTACGATTTCGTCTCGCCGTTCACGTATCTGCTGCTCGAACAACACGACAAATGGCCTGGCTTCGACTTCGTATTCACGCCGGTGGTGCTGAACGACCTGTATCGTCACTGGGGGCAACGGCCGGCTTACAGCGTGCCGGCCAAACGCACCTTCCTGTACCGGCACGCGCTCTTTCGCGCGGAGCAGCTCGGCATACCCTACAAGATGCCGCCGGCTCATCCTTTCGACTCCATGAAGCCGCTGCTGCTCGCCACCGCCGCTCAGGCAGACGTGGTCTGTGTGCGCGAAATCTTCCGCTTCATCTGGCGTGAGGGCCGCGATCCGTCGAGCGAGGCGGCATTCGCCGAATTGTGCGAACGGGTGGGCATGCCGGACGGCCCCGAACTCATCAAGAGCGAAGAAGTGAAGGCGCAGTTGCAACGCAATACCGCCGACGCCATCGGCCTCGGCGTGTACGGCGTGCCGACCTTCCGGCTGAACGACCAGTTGTTCTGGGGCGAAGATGCGCTGCCGATGGTGTTGTACTGCGCACGCACGCCCAACTGGCTGGAATCGAGCGAAGTGAAGCGGATCAGTGCGCTGCCGTCGGGCTTGGCCAACATCTGAGGGTTCGGCGCAGTGGCGTGCGTGGGGCAACCGAGCGCTGCTGATGCCGGTCATACCGCGCCCGCTATGGCGGCCGCAGTGCAATCGGGCCTAAGGTTATAACCTTTGCGCCACGCATAGACCGCGTGCTGATCGCCTCTCGCGCGGATTCTTGTGACGCCCGCTCGACTTCGCCTCGCTCTTTTCCATGGACGACACCGCCGCCTCCCTCGATATCTGGCTCGTGCGCGTGCTGCGCACGTTGCTGGTCGAGCGCAGCGTCACACAAACCGCGCTGCGCCTGAACCAGACGCAGCCCGCAATCAGCACCGCGCTGCGCAAGCTTCGAGAGACGCTGAACGACCCCATCCTCGTACGCGGCAAGTCGGGCATGGTGCCGACCGAATATGGCGAGTCGCTGCTCGCATCCGCGCAACGGGTGCTGCGTGAGGTCGATTTCGTGGCCACGCCGCACGGGGAGTTCGACCCCGGCCGTTCGCGCCGGACCTTTCGGGTAGCCGCGCCGGATTATCTGAACGACTTCTTCATGCCGACCGTGATCGCGCAGTTCCGTGAGGCCGCGCCGCACGCACGGCTCGAAATCGATTCGCTCGGCCCGATGCTCGACCACACTGCCTCGCTCGATGCAGGCGAGCTCGATCTCGTAATCGGCAACTGGCCGAAGCCCGATCCGCGTTTCGATCGCAGCGACCTGTTTTCGGACACGGTTGTTTGCCTGATGCGGGCGGATCATCCGTTGGCGCGCGCGCCGCTCACGCGCGACGCGTATCTCGCGGCGCCGCATCTTGCGCCGACTCCTTATAGCGGCGCGCGCGGTGGCGCCATCGACATCGGCTTTGCGAGAGCGCGCGCCGAGCGGCGCATCGTCGCCACGCTGCCCTACTTCGGCCTCGTGCCGCAGACGCTGCTGCAATCCGATCTGATCTTCACGACGACGCGGCGCTTCGCAACGCACTACGCGAGCATTCTGCCGCTCGCGGTAGTCGAGGCGCCCATTCCGTTTCCGCGTATCAAGTGCTATCAGATGTGGCATCCGCAGCCCGATCGCCCGAGTGATCTCGGCTGGCTGCGTGCATTGATGTCACAGGTGTCGGACGGGCTGGTCGCGCAGAAGGTTCACCGCGCGAAGCAACCACGGCAAGGTTCCACCTGAGGGCGAGGCGAACGCGCTAATGGAGCAACGAGGCGTCCATGCGGTTGAGTCGGTTAAGGAGCCTTCGGCGGCTGATGGGCTGGATGCGGTTAATGCGGTTGACGTATTCGACCCCGTCGCGTCGGCTAACGGGGCCAACAGGCTAAACGCAGCCAATCGATTTCAGACGTTCGTCGCCAAAGGGTTGAAGCGCCGCTTGCGTTCCGTTTGCCGTTGCGGGCTGAACCGCGGCTCGCCGCCCGCGAACCTGCAGCAACTCCGCGCATACCGCCACCGCGATCATGGCCGGCGCCTTGTCGACGATACCTGGCACGCCGATCGGACATGTCATCTGCTGCAACTGTTCGAGCTCCACGCCACGCGCGAGCAGGCGCCGTTCGAACTTCACGCGTTTTGTCTTCGAACCGATCATGCCGAAGTAGCTGAAATCGCGTCGCCGCATGATGCGTTCAGCGAGCGAAAAATCGAGCGCATGGTTATGCGTCATCACCAGAAACCAGGCGCCGGGCGGTGCCGTATCGACGATCGCGTCGGGCGTGTCGGTGGCTTCGATCTGCACATTCGCGGGGGTTTCGTCCGGGAACAGTTCGTCGCGCTCGTCCACCCACTGAACCACGCACGGCAGGTTGCCGAGCAATTGAATGAGCGCATGACCCACATGGCCCGCGCCGAACAGCACGATGTGCATGGGCGAGGGACGGGATTCGTCGACAGCGCTGCGCCGGCCGATCCGAATCGACGAACAGTGGTTGATCGCGTTCATCTTCAATTACCTCGCGGCCGACGCGGCGGCCCGCGCTGCGCCGATCGCCCTGAGGATTTCCTCGCTCGTGGCAGGTGCATTGAGCGGCGGATTCACCCGATGACCGCCAACTGCGGACACCGCGTCGCGAATCGCAAAGAACACTGAGAACGGCAAAAGCAGCGGCGGCTCGCCGGTCGCTTTCGAGCGGTGAATGCTGTCCTCCGCATTGCGGTTCTTGAACAGACGCACGTTGAAAACGGGCGGCGTATCGTTGACAGTCGGAATCTTGTAGGTGGACGGCGCGTGCGTCATGAGCTTGCCGCCGGCGTTCCACCACAGCTCCTCGGTGGTGAGCCAGCCCATGCCCTGAATGAACGCGCCTTCCACCTGGCCGATGTCGAGCGCCGGATTCAGCGACGCACCTACGTCATGCAGCGCGTCCGCGCGCAGCACGCGCATTTCGCCGGTCAGCGTGTCGATCACCACTTCGGACACGGCCGCGCCATACGAGTAGTAGTAGAACGGCCGGCCTTGCAGCTTCGCCTGATCCCAGTGGAGCTTCGGTGTCGCGTAAAAACCATCGGACCATAGCTGGATTCGCGCGAGATATGCCTTTGCGACGACTTCTTCGAATGGCACAACTGCCTCGCCGACAATCACGCGGTCATGCGCGAAGCGCACGTCGGAAGCCTTGACCTCGCCGGCCCCGAAACGCTCGGCCGCAAACGCGGCGAGCCGTTCGCGCAGCTGGCGCGCCGCGTCCTGTGCAGCCTTGCCGTTCAGGTCCGAACCCGTCGAAGCCGCCGTCGCCGAGGTATTTGCGACCTTGCTGGTATCCGTTGCCGTCACGCGAATCCGATTGAAGCCAACGCCCAGTTCATGCGCGACGACCTGTGCGACTTTCGTGTTCAAGCCCTGGCCCATTTCCGTGCCGCCGTGATTCACGAGCACCGAACCGTCGGTGTAGATATGCACCAGCGCGCCGGCCTGATTGAAGTGCGTGACGTTGAACGCTATGCCGAACTTGACCGGCGTCAGCGCGAGGCCTTTTTTCAGCACCTCGTTGTTAGCGTTGAATTCGTTGATCGCCGCGCGGCGCGCGCGATATTCGCTAGTCGCTTCCAGTTCGTCGATCAGTTCGTGAATCACGTTGTCTTCGACGATCTGGCCATACGGCGTCTGATTACGCTCGGTCTTGCCATACAGATTGCGGCGACGCACGTCGAGCGAATCCTCGCCGATCGAGCGCGCCACGTTGTCCATGATGTATTCGATCGCAAATGCACCTTGCGGACCACCGAAGCCGCGAAACGCGGTATTCGATTGCGTGTTGGTCTTGCCGCAGAAGCCGTCGATGGTCACATCCGACAGCCAGTACGCGTTGTCGAAGTGGCACAGCGCGCGCGTCATCACCGGGCCGGACAGGTCGGCCGAAAAACCGCAGCGAGAGGTCATGTCGACGGCCACGCCTTCGATCACGCCCTTGTCGTCGTAGCCGACTTCATACGTGTAGTGGAAGTCGTGCCGCTTGCCCGTCACCATCATGTCGTCGTCGCGATCCGGGCGCAGCTTGACGGGGCACAACAGCTTCCATGCGGCGAGCGCTGCGCAGCACGCGAAGACACCCGACTGCGATTCCTTGCCGCCGAAGCCGCCACCCATTCGGCGACATTCGATCAGCACGTTATGGGACGCAATGCCCAACGCGTGAGCGACAAGATGCTGCATTTCAGTCGGATGCTGCGTCGAGCAATAGACGTGCATGCCGTCGTCGTCCTTCGGCACCGCATACGAAATCTGCCCTTCGAGATAGAACTGCTCCTGGCCGCCGAGCAGCATTTCGCCAGCCTCACGATGCGACGCGCGCGCGATCTTCGTGCCGGCGTCGCCGCGCGCGAGTTTCATTGGCGGCAGCACGTGCTGGTTGGCGGCACGCGCCTGCTGTGCGGTCAGGATGGCAGGCAATTCCTCATAGACGATCTCCGCGCGGCGCGCGGCGAGCCGCGCGGTTTCGTGCGACGTCGCCACTACGATGAACACCGGCTGACCAACGTACTGAACGATGCCGTCGGCGAGAATCGGGTCGTCGCCGCGGACGATCGGCGCGACGTCGTTGGCGCCGGGAATATCGTCCGCGGTAAAGACAGCGACTACGCCGGGCGTCGCACGTACCTTGTCGAGCGACATGGACACGATCTTCGCGTGTGCTTTGCTCGACAGGCCGAGCGCGGCGTGCAGCGTGCCGGCGACCGTCGGGATGTCGTCGGTATACGTCGCGCGGCCGCTCACGTGCAGATGCGCCGATTCATGCGGGCGCGACACATGAACCTGCGTGAAGTCGTCGAGCGCCTGAGCGTCCTTCAGAAAGGGTTCAGCATGCTGATTCATTGTTGTGTTCTCCGTATTCTTCGAGCGCTTCGTTCGCTTCAGGCATTTGCTTCGACGTTGCCGTCGACACCGGCGTCCGCAGTCGCGCACGCCGCAGTCACCGCGCGCACATCGAGCGAGCTTTTTGGCAACGGATTGTTGGGGCGCGTTTCGAGCCAGAAGCGATACAACGTGTTCTTTGCAGCGTCGAGACGATAATTGCTGGTCGCGCGCATATCGGAAAGCGGCGCGTAGTCGTTGCCGAGCGCGAGCATCGCGGCTTGCGCGGTGGCTTCATGCCATTCGGCGTCGCGCAGCACCGCTTCTGCGTGCGTTGCGCGCTTCGGCGTCGCTGCCATGCCGCCGAACGCGATGCGCGGCTCGCGAATCAACTCGCCGTCCGCGATAAACGAGAATGCGGCACACACGGCGGAGATGTCCGAGTCGAAGCGCTTCGACAGCTTGTAAGTGCGAAATTGCAGCTTTGCGCGCGCGCCCGTGCGAGTCGGCACTTTGAGGCCGACGACGAACTCGTGCTCGGCCATATTCTTCTTCTGATACGCGAGGTACAGGTCTTCGAGCGGCATTTCGCGTTCGACGTCGCCACCTCGGACAATCACGCGCGCGCCCAGCGCAATGAGACCCGGCATCGAATCACCGATCGGCGAGCCGTTCGCGATGTTGCCGCCGAGTGTGCCCGCGTTGCGAATGGGCAGCGAAGCAAAGCGTAGCCACATTTCGGTAAGCTCGGGATACTGCTTTGCGATCTCCGCGTAGGCGTTTTCTACCGTCACGCCCGCGCCGATTTCGATCCAGTCGGCACGCGTTTCGAGCTTCTGCAATTCAGCGATTTGCCCGACGTACACGACATTGCCGAGTTCGCGCATCTGCTTGGTGACCCACAGGCCAATGTCGGTGCTGCCCGCGAGAATACGCGCGGCCGGCGCGCCCTGCTTGATCTGCGCGAGCGCTTGGACCGTGCGCGGCGCGTCGAAGCGCTGGCCGGCGTGCTCGTAATGGAACGTGTCGTCGCGTTGCAGCGTCGCGAGCGTACCTGCGAGCGCCTCCACATTCACCCGCGCCTTAGGCGCGGGGACTTCGAACATGCGCACGGCCGCATCCACGATCGGACGATAGCCGGTGCAGCGGCACAGATTGCCTGTGAGCGCATTGCTGATTGCTTCCCGTGACGGCACCGTCCTGTTCGCACAGCCATGCTCGTGACCGTGCTTTTCGTAGAGCGACCACATCGACATGACGAAACCCGGCGTGCAGAAACCGCACTGCGAGCCGTGGCATTCGACCATCGCCTGCTGTACCGGATGCAGCGAGCCGTCGGGCTGACGCAGATCTTCGACGGTGAAGAGCGCCTTGCCGTCGAGCGTCGGCATAAACTGGATGCAGGCATTGACCGCCTTGAAATCGACGCCGCCCTTTTCGTTGCGCTCGCCAACCACGACCGTGCACGCGCCGCAATCGCCTTCGGCGCACCCTTCCTTGGTGCCGGTGCAGTGCGCATCTTCACGCAGATACTGCAGGACCGTGCGGGTGACAGGCGCGTCCTTGATTTCGCGGATCGCGTTGCGATGGTAAAAGCGGATTGGCTCAGTCATGTCTTATCGCTCTCGAATGTTCTTTGTGCAGCAGGGATGGTTCGAAAACTATCACTGTCAATAAATACAACCCATAGCACGGGTCGCATGCGGGACATATGCTTAAAGCGATATCGAGATGGAATCAGCGCGCTGCGGGCTTATGTTGACTTGGCTCATTTGAGATGTTTAGTTATGAAATGGCTGATTTCAGCCAGCTTTTTTTTGGGGGCGCTGGGTAAAGCAGTTCACACGGCGTCGAAGGCATTGAGCGTCCGACACCTCACTATCTGGGCTTCGCGCGGGCTTAAGTCTGACCAATTATTAAGCAAATGCTGCACGAGAATCGGTTCCGTGGGAAAATCACGCCTTCCCGCCGTTTTCAAGTCTGGTTTTCCCGATGTCCACCGACACAGCGACACCCCGCAGCGAATTTGCCACGACCATGCAGATCATTCCGGTCGTCTTTTTCACGTTTCTTTGCTATCTGACGATCGGCATTCCGCTGGCGGTGCTGCCAGGTTACGTGCATGACGATCTCGGCTACAGCGCGGTGCTCGCGGGCGCTGCGATCAGCGTGCAATACCTGGCGACTCTGGCGTCGAGGCCGCTGGCAGGACGTTCTGCAGACACGCTGGGGCCGAAGCGGACGGTAACGATTGGCTTGCTCGGATGCGGCGCGAGCGGCGTTCTTTTGCTGCTGGCGGTTTTGTGCGGACGCTGGCCCGTGCTGAGCCTTGGCCTGCTCGTGTGCGGCCGGCTCGTGCTCGGATTCGGCGAGAGTCTGTGCGGCACCGGCGCGATTCTGTGGGGGATTGGCCGCGTGGGCACGAGCAACAACGCTCGAGTGATCTCGTGGAACGGCATCGCCACGTATGGCGCGCTGGCGGTCGGCGCGCCGCTCGGCGTTGCAATCGAGCGGACGGTTGGATTTGCGGCGCTCGGCATTCTAGTGATTCTGCTGGCGGCGCTTGGCTTCTACCTCGCCCGGCCGATGGCACCCGTGCCGATCGTGCACGGTGAGCGGATGTCGTACCGAAGCGTGTTCACGCGCGTCCTGCCGCACGGCATCGGGTTAGCGCTCGGGTCGGCCGGTTTTGGATCGATTGCGACGTTCATCACATTGTTCTATGCGGCGAAGCAGTGGCCGAACGCGGCATTGTCGCTGACGGTGTTCGGCACGCTGTTCATCGGCGCGCGGCTGCTGTTCGCCAACACGATCAAGACCTACGGGGGCTTCCGGGTCGCGATCGTTTCCTTTTCGTTTGAATGTGTCGGCTTGCTGATGCTGTGGCTTGCGCCTGAGCCGCATATTGCGCTCGCGGGGGCGGCGTTGACCGGATTCGGGTTTGCGTTGGTATTCCCGGCGCTCGGCGTCGAGGCAGTCGGACTCGTGCCGCCCGCGAGCCGGGGTGCGGCGTTGTCGGCTTACTCGGTGTTTCTCGATCTGTCGCTGGGAATTACGGGGCCGTTGGCGGGGTATATTGCCGGCGAGTTCGGGTATGGGTCAGTGTTTCTGTTTGCAGCAATTGCCGCTGCCGCGGCTGTGGGGCTTTCGAGTTTTCTTTATCTTCGGGATGTGAAGGTTGGGAAGATGCCTGCGGCGCTTTGAGGGTTCTCTTCTCAACGCACCAACTCACAATTAGTTGTGTGGTTCCGGGCAGGCAGCGGTGTAATCAGGACCAGCGCCGTGGCACGGCTGGCCTTGGTGGCAGCTAGTCGTACGTTCAACCGGTAATCCTCGGAAGGCTCGGCTTCGAGCCGCACCAAATTGTGTTTGTCGAGCGGCTAAAGCGATCACAGTTGCGACAGGCTGGAAATCAATCGGCAATCACATGTCGCACGATGTCCATGATGAGTAACAGGAAGGCTATCGTCCATCATCGACTCATCACCCTAAACGATCAGGTTCGGTCTAATTTCCGGATGTGGCGGGCAAAAGACTTCGTTGCCCATACGGGCGACCGGACGACCATCGAAGGTCATCTTTGGTGCTGGAAACAGCGGCATCCGGAGGTACGCGCGTGGCGTTCAACTTCGGCGGGCGCAAAGCGGTATTCAACATCGTGCGCGCGGTCAGCGTTGCCAACCCACTGACGAGCGATGTGCTGAAGACGTTCCAATGTCCGAGTTCCATGTCGGCGTTCAGTTCGACCGACAGTGGTCCGCCGCCGAGATTACCTCCGGCAGGCGGACTTTCGAGCGCGTCGCATTAGCGGAGTGGTCCCCAACCCACGCCCAACTGCAGGTGTCACGCCGTTGAACCGTGGCATTATGACGTACGGAGAGGTCGGAAACCCACTCCCTACTTCCCTCCCGACAATCCACGCTCCAACGCGGCGACCCCGGCGGGCAAATCGACCTTAACGCCGAGATCGACCATCGTCCGGCCCAGCGCGTGCAGAGTGCGAAACAGATTGTGCTCACGGCATTGCTCGCCCATTTGCCCGATCCGGACAATCGGCAATCCGAACGACCCCGAAATTTCGACCTGATGGTGCCGCGAAATATGCGCGCATACATCACCTGGACTCAGCCCGGCGGGCACCTCGATGCCCACCACCGAATTCAACCGACAAGCAACTGGCGCATACAGCTGCAAGCCCAGCGCGGTCACGCCTTCCTGCAACGCCACCGAACACTTGAGGTGCCGCGCGAAACGCTTTTCAAGCGTCTCCGCGCACACGAGCCGCAGTGCCTCATGTAAAGCCAGCACGCCCGAGACCGGCGCCGTGTAGTGATATCCCGCGTTATGCCAGAAGTTCTCGGCGAGCGACGCGTCGAGACACCAATGTGCATTCGGCGCGGTACGTCCTTTCACGCGCTCCCAAGCTGCATCGGAAAACGCAATCAACGAGACTCCCGGAATAGACGACAAGCCCTTCTGCCCTCCCGTGATCACAGCGTCTATACCCCACTCGTCCATGGCGAGCGGCATGGTGCTCAATGTGCACACCGCGTCGACGATCACCAGCGCGCCCGCCGACTTCGCCAGTGCGGCAATGTCCTTCAACTGGTAATTCCAGACCGTATTCGAAGTCTCGCCCTGCACCACCGTGACGATCTCCGGACGCTCACGGCGGATTGCCTCGGCGATCTCGTCAAGACTCGCCACCGCGCGGTCGGCCACTTCCAGTTCCGTCACTCGCGCGCCGACGCGGCGGCCCATCTCCGCCATGCGCCCGCTGAAAAAGCCGTTCTTGATGCTCAGCACGCGCGTGCCTTCCCACGCGAGATTCGAGATTGCCATTTCCATCGCGGCCGAGCCGGGTCCCGCGACGCCCAGCACCCATTTCGAATTGGTCTGGAACACGTAGCGCGCCATCCTCTTCACCTGACCGATCACCTTCACCATGGTTGCGCCCAGATGGTTGATGACGATCGTATTGGCCTTGGCGACCGCTGCGGGAATCGGCACGGGGCCGGCGCCCATCATCAGTAACGGCTCTTCGGGAAGAATGGCGTCGAGCGATTCGACAACCGGACACGGCACAGCAGTAGATGCAACGTTAGATGATGAAGTCGGCATGATCGGTACTTGAAGGAAAGCGCAAAGATGGAATGCACAGGAGCCAACGGCCTCGCCAGCTATGACACTGGCGAGGCCGTCGTCCGATCATTCACCGATCCGCGCAATTGCGCAAGTTTTTTGACCATGCTTTACCGGCGGGCGCTGCAAACGCGCGTCTGCGACGCGCCTGGCCGCACCGCGGCAAAACCTCACTTCACCTTCGTCTTGTCGAGCTTCTTGCCGGTTTCCGCATTGAAACGCTCGACGTATTCTTCGATCAGCCGCCGCACCGCGCGTCCGATCTGCCGGTAGTCGGATTCGTTGAGGTTGGCCAGCGACACACGCCCAGACGCATGCTGTGTACCGAAGCCGAGTCCCGGCAACAGCACCACCCGAGCCTCGCGCGCGAGACGGAACAGCAATTCGGTAGGCTGCGTGCTCTTCAACTGCCAATCGACGAACTCGCGCCCGAACATCCGCTCTCCAAGGTACTCAGCGTCGAGAATCGTGTAGTAGTCGACCTGATTGGGATCGCTGTCGTCGAATGCAATGCCGACCTCTTCATAGAGCGCCTGCTTGCGCTTGCGGATCAGGCGCTTCAGCGCGTTCTTGTATGCGTCGGGCGTATCCATCAGCGAGAACAGCGAGAACAGCACCATCTGCACCTGCTGCGGCGTCGACAGCCCTGCCGTGTGATTCAGCGCGACGGTGCGGCTGTCGGCCACCAGACGGTCGATAAATTTGAGCTTTTCAGGCTCTGTCGTGATCGATTCATAGCGTTCGTGCAACTGCTTCTTCACGTCTTTCGGCAGTTCCGAAATGAGCCTGTCGAGCACGTTGTCGCGATGCGTCGCAATCGTTCCGAGACGCCAGCCGGTCGCACCGAAATATTTGGAGTACGAGTACACGAGAATCGTGTTCTTCGGCGCAAGCGCGAACAGCGACACGAAGTCGTCGGCGAATGTTCCGTACACGTCGTCGGTGAGAAGAATGAGATCGGGCCGTTCCTTGACGATGTCGGCAATGTACTGAAGGCTCTCGTCGTCCATTTTCACCGAAGGCGGATTACTCGGATTCACGAGAAAGAAGGCCTTCACTTTCGGATCGCGCAGCTTATCGAGTTCTTCTTTGGTGTACTGCCAGCCATTCTCAACACCGGCGTTCAGATTCACCACATTCAACTGGTAGTCGTTCAGCCGCGGAATCTCGATGTACGGCGTGAAGATCGGCATGCCGAGCGCGATGGTGTCGCCCGGCTTGATCAGGTGATTCTCGCGCATCGTATTGAAGATGTACGTCATGGCCGCCGTGCCGCCTTCCACCGCGAACACGTCGAACTCGCCGACGAACGGATGTCGGCCGATCATCTCCCGGCGCAGATATTGTCCGACGATGACTTCGGATAGCTTGAGCATCCGGTCGGGCACCGGATAGTTCGACGCGAGAATCCCCTCACACATTTCATAAAGGAAGTCGCCGGCGGAAAGCCCGAGCTGGTCGCGCACGTACGATACCGCGCCGCGCAAAAAGTCGATCCCCGCGACGCCTTTGTTTTCGCGCAAGAACAGGTCGAAGCGCTCTTCCAGGCCTTCGCGCCGCGGAAATCCGCCGACGCCTTCGGGCATATAAGCGAACGAGCGCTCCGACTCGCGCATCGCGAAGAGCCCGAGCTGCCAGAAGCCGTGGCGCGGGATCGTTGCGAGAAAATTCGGGTTGCCCCGACCGGCGTTCAGCATCGACGCATTGGCCGGCCGCTCGACGGCGCCGCCGCCCGCAGCCTTGATGAGTTCGTCCTTCAGCTCGAACGGGCTGAGCGCGACAAGACCCGGCTCTGCCATGTCGCCACGTTTTCTGTCGTCCTTCTCTTTTGCCATGATGTGTTCTCCTGAGCCAGATGAAAGACGCCGCCGGGCATTGATTTGCGCGATGCCGCGGCCGGCGCGAAGAGATCGATACAACGCGTTTGCTACACGAGTCCCACCACGAGCGGGCCCAGCAACGTCAACGCGACGTTCGCAATTGCATAGGTGATGGCGAACGGCACGGTGGGCACCGCGCTTTCCGCCTTGTCCAGCACGCCGCCAAAAGCCGGATTCGCACTACGTGAGCCCGTCAGCGCACCTGCCAGAATGGCCGCGTTGTTGTAGCGAAGCACGTAGCGGCCAAACAGCATCGTGAGCAAAAGCGGGAACAGCGTGACGAACACGCCGAGCAGGAAGATCGTCATGCCGCTTTGCTTGACCGTGACCACGGCCTGCAGGCCGGAATTCAGTCCGACCACGGCGACGAAGGCCGCGAGCCCAAAGTCCTTCAGGAGTTGCGAGGCTGCCGTGGGCATCACGCCGTACATGGGATGCTTGCCGCGCATCCAGCCGAACAGCAGGCCGGCGAGCAGACAGCCGCCGCCTGAACCGAGCGTGAGCGGAATTCCACCCACGTTGATGACGATGAGCCCGATCAGCAAGCCGAGCACGAGACCAACGCCCATGTAGATGAAGTCGGTTTTGTTGCTGTACGGCAGCTCGTAACCGGCGGCTTCCACGGCGCGCTTGGTGTCTTTCGGCGAGCCATAGAACGTCAGCACGTCGCCATGTTCGAGATGAGTTTCCGGCAGCAGCGGCAGCGGCTGCCCAGCGCGCGTCACACCTTGCAGGTAGACGCCATGGCGCATGTCGCGATCAACCATTTCCCGCGCAGCCGCGATCGTCGTGTGGTTCATGCCTTTGCGGGTGAATACGCCTTCGCGCGTTTGCATGACGACGCCGACATCGCCAATGTCTGCAACTTCGCTACCGTTCGAGCCGAACTCGACGACGGCTTCGCGACGGCCCACGACGAGCACGACATCGTCGTGATCCAATACCAGGTCCGGCGTAGGGTCGAGCGTATGGCCGCCTCGCTTGACGCGCTCGATTGTCAGCATGTCGCGATGCAATGTCTCGACCTGTTTCACCGTCTTGCCCGCGCTGACGTCGATCCGGTACGCGCGCCCTACCAGTTCCGGCAATGCCTGAAGCTGTCCTGGCCCGCGAGCCGGCGCGCCCGCGGTGAGCTCGCGTTCTGCTTCGATGGAGGCATCGCGCAGACTCTGCCCCATGAACTTCGGCAAAATATTCACGCATACGATGATCGCGCCGAGCGAGCCGAACACGTACGTCACCGCATAGGCGATCGCAACGTCGGATTGCAGCGACTTCACCTCTTCGGCGGGCAGCCCGAGGCGCGCGATCGCGTCGCCCGCAGTGCCGATGATCGCCGACTGCGTCAGCGCGCCGCCAGCGAGCCCGGCCGCGAGTCCCTTGTTCAGGTGGAACAGCTTTGCGCAGACCACCACGGTGATCAGCGCCGTGACCGCGAGGAAAACCGCCATCGCAATTTCGCGCAGCGTCTTGCGGTTCAGCGAATTGAAGAAACCCGGACCGGAGTCGTAGCCCACCGCGTAGATGAATACGGCGAACATCACCGACTTCACGCCGTTGTCGATCGTCACGCCTGCCTGACTGATCACCACCGCCGCCAGCAGCGATCCGCCGACGCCGCCCAGCTGGAACTTGCCGAAGTTGATCTGGCCAATGAAGTAGCCAGCCGCGAGCGACAAAAACAGCGCGATCTCAGGTGATTTCTGGAATATGTGATGTAGCCAGTCCATCATGTCCTCGCTGAATAGTTTGCGATACTAATTACCCGACACTGCCCGCCGCGGGTGTGCGCCCCCCGCGCGGCAATTCCGACCGGCTAGCTGAGCTTGCCGGCCAGGCCGACCACGACCGGTCCCATCAACGGCAGAAAGATGTTGGAAAGCGCGTAGGTGATCGTGTAGCCGATCACCGGCGTGGAGTTGCCGGTCACGCCGACGAGCGCGCTGATCGCCGGCGTGCTGCACTGCTGACCGGCGATTGCGCCGAGCAGCATCGGCGTTTCGAGCTTGAGGAACATGCGGCCAATCCACAACGACAGCAGCCCCGGCACGAGCACCATCAGAATGCCGGCAACGGGCAGCGCGAGGCCGTATTCGCGCACCAGCTTGATGGCGTCCGGTCCCGCCGACAATCCCACCGCGGCAATGAAAGTGGCGAGCCCGAAGTCCTTGAGAATCTGCGCGGCCGCCGGAGGCAGCGAGCCGACGAGCGGATGTCGCGAGCGGATCCAGCCGAACAGCAGCCCGGACAACAAGCAGCCGCCGCCGGTGCCCAATGCGAGCGATACGCCGTCGACGCGCCCGCCCAGGTGGCCAATCGCCATGCCGACCAGCACGCCGAGGCCCAGATAGACGAAGTCGGTCTTCTGCGTTGCGACGAGCACATAGCCGAGACGCCGCGCGCCGCGCTCGACATCGGCCTTGGCGCCGACCAGCGTCAGCACGTCGCCGCGATTCAGTTCGGTGCCGGGCAACGCGGGTATCGTCGTCTCCAGCCGCGTGACGGCCGCGATGTAGACGCCACGCGCCTCGTCCGGCGGTGCCCGCTCACGCATCTGGGCAACCGTGAGACCGTGCGCATCGCGCCGTGTCAACACGACGTCGAGCTTCTCGGCAAGCACCTGGCCGAAGCCGGCGCCGTCGACTTCATCGCCGAGATCGGGTGCCGCGGCGACGATCGCTTCGCGGCGGCCCGCGACGAGCACGATGTCGCCCGAAGCCAGCGCGAGGTGCGGATCTACCGGCACATTCGCGCCGTTGCGACGCACCTGCTCGATGGTGAGATTGAAGCCGTGCTGCTGCTCGATGGTGAGAACTGTCGCACCACGCGCCGCCCCGATGCGAAAAACGCGGCCCACCAGCGCCGGTGCGGCGGCATGCTGGCCCTCGCCCAATGCTCCGTCGCCGCCCAGCTTGCGCCACACGCGCGCCGCCTCCTCGCGCAAATCGATGCGCAACAGCAAAGGTGCAAACTGGCTCGTGAAGAGGACGATAGTGATCAGCCCGAACAGGTAACTCACGCTGTAAGCAGTCACGATGTTCGCTTGCAGACGCAGCGTCTGCGCTTCGTCGAAGCCAAGCCTGGCAATCGCCTCGGAGGCCGTGCCGATCACGGCTGACTCGGTCGCCGCGCCGGCCAGGAGACCCGCCGCAGTGCCGGCATCGAGCCGCATCACGGTCACCGCGATCATGATCAGCACGAGCACCGACACGATCTCGACCACTGACAGCAGCCCATAACGCCACCCTCGACCGATATTGGCGAAGAATTGTGGCCCACCGGTGAAGCCCAGCGCAAAGATGAACAATGCGAAGGCGATGTTCTTCAGATCGGGCGCGAGGCGTGCGCCTGTCTGGCCAAGTAACAACGCAACGATCAATGTGCCGCAAACACCGCCCAGCTGAATAGGACCAATACGGAAAGAGCCAATCAAATAGCCGATTGCGAGGCTCGTGAACAGAGCGATCTCCGGTTGAGTCCTCAGCAATTCACCGATCATGTTGGCTAGCCGATTTTTGAATTATTCGCAAACTGCTAAATATCCACGCAAGCGCAATTAAGCCCGTTGCCGTTGTGGATAGTTGACTTGAATCAGCTATCCCATGGAAAAGATGGAATGGCTTCATATGGCGCAAAAAAGCGCGCAGCAAATCACGAATGCCGCGCTGACTACTGCGTCATTTAAACGAAAAATATTGCCGACCGGACTTCGCCTGATGCGCCCGGCAAGGTGAAACACCGCAAGTGCGGTTTTTACGAAACGTCTTCACTCATGAATGGAGCGGTGATTCACGAGCTTTTTTAAATTATGAAAGTTTAGTATCCCTGTCAATGCTATTTTTTTTGCCGTGAACACTTGACTTCACAGAGCGCGGACCTAAACAAACTCCTTCCGCATTCGCTTAAGCGCATTGCTTATTGCGATGGCTCCCTTATACTCATTCGCTCCACACAGCCTTGACTCCTCATTAGCCGGGAATTCGCGAGCGCCGCGAAACGTTTATGGGAGTACGCGATGCGCATCATTCTCTTCAGCAGCCGCCAATATGACATCGAAACTTTCACTGGAGCGAACAGCGGCCATGGCTATGATCTGCATTTCCAGGAGTCGCATCTGGACAGCGAAACTGCTGTTCTGGCGCAGGGCTACGAGGTGGTGTGCCCGTTCGTCAACGACCTGGTCAACGCGGCCGTGCTGGAGCGGCTTCATGCAGGCGGCACGCGGATGATTGCGTTGCGGTCGGCGGGCTTCAACCACGTGGACCTCGCAACGGCCGAACGCCTCGGCATCGCGGTCGCCCGGGTGCCCGCCTATTCCCCGCACGCGGTGGCTGAGCACGCAGTTGGCCTGATCCTCGCGCTGAACCGGCGCATTCCGCGCGCCGTCGCCCGTACACGGGAAGGCGACTTCTCGCTGCATGGGCTGCTCGGTTTCGATTTACATGGCAAGACGGTGGGCGTGATAGGCACCGGCATGATCGGCCGCGTGTTTGGCCGCATCATGGCGGGCTTCGGCATGCGTGTTCTCGCGCACGATCCCGGCACGCCCGCGAGCGACCTGCTCGCGCTCGGCGCGCGCTACGTCGCGCTCGACACGCTTCTGGCGGAATCGGACATCGTGAGTTTGCACTGTCCGTTGGTGCCTTCCACCTACCATCTGATCGACGCCGCCGCGCTGGCCAAAATGAAGCGCGGCGCGATGCTGATCAACACGGGGCGCGGCGGACTCGTCGAAAGCAATGCGCTGGTCGGTGCACTGAAGGACGGCCAGCTTGGCCATCTGGGCCTCGACGTCTACGAGGAAGAAGGCGGTCTCTTCTTCGAAGACCATTCGAATCTCCCGCTGCAAGACGACGTGCTCGCGCGTCTGCCGATGTTCCCGAACGTCATCGTGACCGCCCACCAGGCGTTTTTCACACGCGAGGCGATGAACGAGATCGCGCAGACCACGCTCGATAACGTCGCCGCCTGGCAAACGGGTGTGCCTCGCAACACGGTCTCTGCAGCGGGCACAGCAGGCTAGATGCCGCCCGCCTTCAGCGAAACGGGGCGGATCGCGGTGCGGGCGTCGTCCGGTGCGCCGCACATCTCACGCAACAAGGCCGCCTCGCGCTCGTGCACTTCCACCGGAAACCAGCGTGCGCCGGCATCGGCAAGATAACGCGCGCGATGCTGGCCATTGCGAAACGCCACCACACCCTCGCGCTCGACACCGAGCCAGCCGAGTAGACCGGGTGCGCGACGCGTGCAAATCGTCACGTAGGGCATCTGCGGAATACGAGGATTGTCCGGATCGAGAAATTCGCGAATGCCTCGCACTTTGCCCGCATGCCATTCGGCAATAGGCTTCAGAACATAGTCGGTGTTGTCGCGATCCGCGCAGGCGAGCAGCTTGCGCACGTCGACCAGCACGACCTGATGCCGGGTGCCGTCGGCGACGAACACGCGTTTCAGGCGCACATGGTCGTACCATGAATGTTGATGCAGCGGCACGATCCAGACCGTCTCAGCGCAGGCGGGCGCAGCTCCGGACGATGAATTGATTAGAGGCAAAGGCAGGCTCGAAGAGCCGGCGAAGATTCGCCAGCGCGTTAAGAGAGCGCTAACGCTACGAGTCGATTGTGAAAGAAGCATGTCAAGCCACGGTATTAACTGCTGTGCATGAGTGCCGACGAGCGCGGCACAAGCGCCCGAACTGACGGGCGAACGCGTACCTTCAAGGACACAACGATGAAAGACACCCTGAATTTCAATCGATATGTGCGCATAGAGGCTAACCAGGATAACGGCGTAGCAACGATCGTGCTTGAGCGCCCCGAGCGCCGAAATGCCGTCGACCGCGCCGTCGCCGACGCTTTGAGCGCCGCGTTCCAATGCTTCGAGGGGGAACCTGGGTGGCGCGCCGCGGTGTTGTTCGGCGCAGGCGGCACCTTTTGCGCGGGCGCGGATCTGAGCGCGCTGGCCGACGAAAGCCTCCGCAATGAAATACACGCGGACGGCAGCGGACCTGGACCAATGGGACCGACGCGCACGAGCTTCACGAAGCCGGTCATCGCGGCCATCGCGGGCTATGCGGTGGCGGGCGGCCTGGAACTGGCTGCGATGTGCGACCTGCGTGTCGCGGAGGACGATGCGGTGCTCGGCGTGTTCTGCCGACGCGTCGGCATTCCGTTGATCGACGGCGGCACGATCCGCTTGCCGCGGCTGATCGGCATGTCGCGCACGCTCGATCTGATCCTGACGGGACGTGCGGTGAGCGCCGAGGAAGCGCTCGGTTTCGGCCTCGTCAACCGCGTGGTCGCAAAGGGTGCGGCGCGCACCGCGGCAGAGCAACTGGCTGCGGATCTCGCAGCATTCCCGCAGGCGGCGCTGCTGGCCGACCGCCGTTCAGTGCTGGAAAACAGCATGCTCGGCGACCTGGCCGAGGCACTCCAGCGCGAAGGCGCCGGCGGATATCGGGCCGTATTCGACGAAGGGATCGCCGGCGCCGCGCGTTTTGGGAGAGGCGCTGTACGTCACGGCGAAACGCCGCATTCGCACGAAGGAAACAGCTAGCGGGGCGCCGAAAAGGAGCGGCCGCAGCGGTCGGCACCGCGGGTTGCAAACACTCACGCCGCGCGACGTCCCGCCGTGTTCAGCGAAAAACAACGTTCGCATCGGCGCTCAGCACTATCGTTTTGACTTAGGTAGAATCCCTGACTGTTTTGCATCTCGCACGGCGCATGCGCTCTCGTCCCGAAAACGCGCGCCGGCCGCGCGACGCTTCGCGCCGCGCCGATCCACAGTCTGCCGCCATGCCTTTGCCCCTGCTTGCTCTCGCCGTTGCCGCCTTTGGCATAGGCACCACCGAATTTGTCATCATGGGGCTGTTGCCCAACGTCGCCAGTGACCTGTCTGTCTCGATCCCGGCAGCGGGCATGCTGGTCTCGGCATACGCGCTTGGTGTGACCATCGGCGCGCCGATCGTGGCAATCGCGGTCGCCAACATGCCGCGCAAGAAAGCGCTGATGAGCCTGATCGGCGTATTCATCGTCGGCAATCTGCTGTGCGCGGTCGCGCCGGGTTATGCGGTGTTGATGGCCGCGCGGATCGTCACGGCGTTCTGCCATGGCGCGTTCTTCGGCATCGGCTCGGTGGTCGCCGCAGGTCTCGTCGCACCGAACCGCCGCGCGCAGGCCATCGCGCTGATGTTCACCGGCCTCACGCTCGCGAATGTTCTTGGCGTGCCGCTCGGCACCGCGCTTGGCCAGGCTGTCGGCTGGCGCGCGACCTTCTGGGCCGTGACGGCCATCGGCATTGCCGCGGCCGCCGCGCTCGCCGTGTGCCTGCCAGCGCAGATCGAGATGCAGAAGGCGAGTCTCGTGCGCGAATTCAGCGTGCTGAAAAATCCGCAGGTGCTGATGGTGCTCGGCATCAGCGTGCTCGCTTCAGCAAGCCTCTTCTCGACATTCACGTACATCACGCCGATTCTCGAAGACGTGACCGGCTTCACGCCGCACGCCGTCACACTCGTTCTGCTGCTGTTCGGGCTCGGCCTGACGGTCGGCAGCACGCTTGGCGGCAAGCTCGCCGACTGGCGCCTGATGCCGTCACTGGTGGCCTTTCTGCTCGCCATCGTCGTGATTCTCGCGGTTTTTGCCGGCACCATGCATGCCGAAATTCCGGCAATGATCACCGTTTTCGTTTGGGGCGTTCTGGCATTTGCAATCGTGCCGCCATTGCAGATGCTGATCGTCAATCGGGCGAGCCACGCGCCGAATCTTGCGTCGACGTTGAACCAGGGCGCGTTCAACCTCGGCAATGCAACAGGCGCATGGCTCGGCGGCATGGCGATCGGCGCGGGCGCGCCGTTGACCACGCTGCCGTGGGTCGGCGTCGCGACCTCGATCGGGGCGCTCGTGCTCACGGTGTGGTCGGTGTCCATCGACCGGCGCGCGCAGCGGATGGCGGTGGCGGGTTGACAGCCGCCTGCGCGGGCTCGCGCCGGTTCATGCCGGCGCGCTTCGTGCGAACGCGGGCGTTTCTACCTCACGCCCTCGCCGGCAGAATCTCGCCGACGCACGTTCCAAAACCCACGCGATAACCGTCCGCCTGGCACCAACCCGAGAGCGTCAACTCGTCGCCGTCTTCGATAAAGCTGCGCGTGCCGCCCTCTTTCAATTCCAGCGGCTTCTTGCCGTTCCACGTGAGTTCGAGCAGGCTGCCGTACGAGTCTTCCGTCGGCCCGCTGATCGTGCCCGAGCCCATCAGGTCGCCCACTCGCGTGTTGCACCCCCCCACCGTGTGATGCGCGAGTTGCTGAGCCATCGTCCAGTACATGTACTTGAAGTTGGTTCGCGCAATGGCCGTGGCCTGTTTCGCGCCTTGCGGACGTAGCTTCACTTCCAGTGCTATGTCGAATGCATGCTTGCCCTCGTGCCGCAGATACGCAAGCGGCTGCGGCTCCTGCACGGGCTGTGCAACGCGGAAAGGCTCGAGCGCATCCAGCGTGACGATCCACGGCGAAATGGTGGTCGAGAATGATTTTGAATTGAACGGGCCGAGCGGCACATATTCCCATTGCTGGATGTCGCGCGCACTCCAGTCGTTCAACAGCACCATCCCGAAGATATGCGCTTCCGCATCGGTACAGGCGATCGGCTCACCCAATACGTTGCCGCCGCCGATCACGAAGCCGGTCTCCAGCTCTATGTCCAGCTTACGGCACGCGCCGAACACGGGACGCTCCTGATCGGGCAACTTCAATTGACCGTTTGGCCGACGCACCGGCGTGCCGCTCACCACGACCGACGACGCGCGTCCGTTGTAGCCAATCGGCATCTCGGACCAGTTCGGCAGCAACGCATCCTTCGGATTGCGGAACATGGAGCCGACATTCGTTGCGTGCTCTTTCGACGAGTAGAAATCCGTGTAGCCGGGGATTTGCACGGGCAGATGGAGCCGCGCGTCGGCCTGACGCACCAGCGCCTTCCCGCGCAACGCAGTGTCGTCGCGCAAAGTTGCGGTGTCGCGCGAAAGCAGATTGCTCAACTGGATGCGCACGCTGCGCCATGCGTCGCGGCCGAGCGCGATGAACTCGTTCAAAGTATCGCGCGCGAAAACGTCTGCGTTCGATGGCACCTTGAGCAATCCCGCCGCCTTCAGCGCGGCCAGATCGACGATCTCATCGCCAATTGCAACGCCCACGCGCGGCGCGTCGTCTTTGCTATCGCTGAAAATGCCGAACGGCAAGTTCTGAATCGAAAAATCGTTGCTCGGTTCGTTGGCCGACTGCACCCAACTTTTGCGCGACGGATCGAGCGTCGCCTGAAGATCGCTCAATGCGCTCATCGTTGCTCCGGGTTGAAGTGTTTCTTAAGACCTTGCCAGCACTCGTAGTAATGCGCCTGAAGTTGCGCGGTTTCGAGCGCAAAGCGAGTCGGCTTGATCAGCGTTTTGGTTTCGAACATGAACGCCATGGTGTCGCCAACCTTGGTCGGCTTCGACGTATCGCTGTGCGAAGCTTTCTCGAAGGTATCCGCGTCCGGGCCGTGACCGGACATGCAGTTGTGCAGGCTCGCGCCGCCCGGCACGAAGCCCTCGGCCTTCGCGTCGTAGACGCCGTGCACGAGTCCCATGAATTCGCTTGCGACATTGCGATGAAACCATGGCGGGCGGAACGTGTCTTCGGCGGCGAGCCAGCGCGGCGGGAAGATCACGAAGTCGAGTGAATCCACGCCGGGCGTGTCGCTTTGCGATTGCAACACCAGAAAGATCGACGGGTCCGGATGATCGAAGCTAATCGAGCCGATCGTGTTGAAGCGCCGCAAGTCGTATTTATACGGCGCGTAATTGCCGTGCCACGCGACGACGTCGAGTGGCGAATGTCCAATGTCCGCGCGCCACAGATTGCCGTTCATCTTCGCGAGGAGCTCGAAGTCGCCTTCGCGGTCCTCGTAAGCCGCGTGCGGCGTCAGGAAGTCGCGCGGATTGGCAAGACCGTTCGAGCCGATCGGCCCAAGGTCCGGCAAGCGAAGCAACGCGCCGAAGTTTTCGCAGATGTAGCCGCGAGCCGTGCCGTCCGGCAAGCTCACCGCGAAGCGCACGCCGCGCGGAATCACCGCGATCTCGAACGGCCCGACTTCGAGCCGGCCGAGTTCCGTTGCGATATCGAGGCGCCCTTCCTGCGGCACGATCAGCAACTCGCCGTCGGCACTGTAGAAGAAACGGTCTGTCATCGAGCGGTTCGCCGCGTACAGGTGAATCGCGCAGCCGCTCATCGATTCGGCGGCGCCGTTGCCGGCCATCGTCACCCAGCCGTCGACGAAATCCGTCGCCTCGCCTGGCATCGGCAACGCGTCCCAGCGCAACTGATTCGGCGGCGTCGGCGGCACTTCGGCGAAATTCGCGACGAGCCGCTCCGAAGGTAGCGGCGTGAACGGCTTATGCACTGCCGCGGGACGAATGCGGTACAGCCAGGTGCGCCGATTGTGCCCGCGCGGTGCAGTGAAAGCGGTGCCGGACAACTGTTCGGCATACAAACCGTAAGCCGCGCGCTGTGGCGAATTGCGCCCTTCCGGCAGCGCGCCCGGTAAAGCCTCGGTCGCGAATTCGTTGCCGAAGCCCGACTGATAGCCGGGTTCGATCTCAAGCCGCGACCTGACGGTATTCGGCTGACGTGTTGAGGTATCCATGCAAGACTCTCCGTTGACCCTAGACATCACTTCACGCGGTTTGCGGTTCGGACGGCCGGTTGCGTTGCCGCGTCGCCGCGGCAAGCGCGATCACCAGCAACGCGGAACACAGCACCGGCACCGCGGCCGCATGGAACAGCGATTCATTCGACCAGTTCAGCGCGATCAGTTGACCGCCGACCAGCGGCCCGATCACCGAGCCGATTCGCCCGATTCCGAGGCTCCAGCCGATGCCCGTCGATCGCAGTGTGGTCGGATAAAAATGGCCCGCGAGCGCGTTCACGGCCGGCTGCCCGCCGACTACACAGAAGCCGCCCGCAAACACGACGATCAGCAGCCACGGCAAAGCGTGCGCTACGCTGCCGATGGTGCCGACAGCGAGTGCCGCGCCCGCGAAGCACACGAACAGCACGCGCACGAAACCAAAGCGTTCGATGAACCAGCCAAGCAGCAACGTGCCGACCACGCCGCCCGTCTGCAACACCGTGCCGACTATCACCGCTGTGCCCGGCGAATAGCCGGCGTCGCGCATGACGGTCGGCAGCCAGTTCGACAGAAAGTACAGATCGATCAGGTTCATGAAACTGATTGCCCACAGAATCAGGGTGACCGGAGCACGCCCCGCGCGGAACAATTCCGCGACCGGCGCACCGGCATTGCCCTTCTCGCGCACGACGACGCGTGTGTTCGCATCGATCGGCAAGCTGGGATCGAACTTTGCGAGCCAGCGCAACGCGCGGTCGCTGCGGCCCTTGAGCACGAGAAATTGCAACGACTCGGGCAGCGCGGCCGACATGGCGACCGCCAGCACCAGCGGCACCGCGCCGCCGACCCAGAACACCGCGCGCCAGCCGTAGGCCGGAATCAGCGCAGCGCTGATGAAGCCGCCCAGCGCCGCGCCCAACGTGAAGCCGCACGACACCAGCATCATGCGCTTGACGCGATGGGCGGGCGTCGAAAATTCGCCTACCAGCGCCATTGCGTTCGGCATGATGCAACCGAGGCCCAGGCCCGTGATGAAGCGCAGCGCGATCAATGCGGGAATCGTCGAGACAAACGGCGTGACCAGCATCGACAGCGCAAAGAAAAACGTTGCACCAATCAGAACCGGACGACGACCGATGCGGTCCGCCAGCACCGACAGCCCCAATGCCCCGAGCAGCATGCCGAACAGGCTTGCGCTGAATACCGGGCCGAGCGCCGCCTTCGACACATGCCATTCGCCGATCACGCTCGGCGCTACGTAACCCATGGCCTGCGCGTCGAAGCCGTCGATCACGAGGCAGAGTCCGCACAACGCGAGCAGCATGAACTGGAATGCCGGGTGATGCGTCTCGCCGAGCACCCGCTCGACTTCGATCACGTTGGCGGCGGCTGTTGCCGGCTTGGCGCTCATCGGAATTGTCTCCACGTCTGATAGTTGGAATGTCTGCGGCGCGGCCCAATGCGAACCACGCGGAACGACGCGAGTCGGCTCTCTTTAGTCACACGGCGATTTACGCATGGTAAAACGAATTACGTTAAGTGAAATTAACGTATACCCTGGAAGTACGACAACAAACGCGCAGCGACGCCACCAGGTAAGGCTCGCGGATATCGTTAGCAGCATTTTGTTCATGTGCGCGCGATGCGGACTGCTACCATCGAAGCATGCGGCGCATGGGCTCTGTCTGGAGTCTCGAGCGAACGCACCACTCACCTGACCATTCGCTTAAATGATTCCGCCGACCATTCCCAGTCTCGTTGCCCGCGCCTCTGAGCATCCGTTCCTCGGCACACATCTGGCGATGGGACATGGGGCGCACGGCGAGATCGCGCTCGCCCGGTTCCACGACCTCGAGCTTACGAGCGCCTACGAACCGATCTTCGACATCAGCGTGCATGCGCTGGCGCAATCGATGTCGTCGGACGTCGAAAACGTCGACCGTTTCGGCGATGAGCTGGGCTTCCAGGCGGTCACGCAGCGGCTCGACGCCGCGCCGTTCGATATGTTCGACGCGTTCGACCGCATCGCCGACGACCAGGAAGTCGTCGCGCTCGACCGCATGTCGCGCGCGCTCCACTCGGTCAATTTTTTCGGCGCGCAACGGCACGGGCTGCTATTCCTGCGCGTACACGAGCGGCTTCTGAAGAGCGTGAAATACGATCACGGGCGGCACTTTTCGAGCGTGCTCACGTCGTTCGGGTTGAACCCGTCGAGGATAGTGATCGAACTGCCGGCAGCCGCGGTCGCGCATAAGACGTTTCTCGGCTATTTGACCAAGAGCTATCAGCACTACGGCTTCAAGGTGGCGGGCAACCTGTCCAACGCGGGGCAGATTCTGTCGGTGTCGGACACCGCTCGGCTGGACTTCATCAAGATGGATGCAGCGACCGCGTTGCGCGACGCGACGGTCAAGCCGTTAGTGGGATACGCGAGCCGGCTGCGGATTCCGCTGATCTTCAATCGCGTGATGGACCAACCGCAATTCGAAGCGTTGCAGCAATACGATGTTCGCTTCGTGCAAGGGCCGCTGTTCAATGCGCATTATCACGACCGCGCGGCTTGATCTGCGGGTTGGCTTGATCCGGATGATGCGGTAGATGCGCTTGATGCGAGCCACTCGGCCGGTTTTGCTTTGCCTGACTCGCTCCACTCGGCTTGAATGCGATTCCTCAGCCAGCGTCGCCGAGGCGCCGCGCAAGCGCTTTTAGCCGCGGCGCAACCTTCTCCCGAAACACGTCTTCTCCCATCGACGAAGCCGGTCCGCTGCAACTAAGCACAAGCCAGCGCCCTTCGCGCGGCTCGCGAAACGGCACGGCGACCGCGTTAACATCGTCGTGCCAGGCGCGGAACGAATAGCAGCAGCGCTCCTTTTCGAACGCGGCGATTTCCTTCACAGCGTCGGCCACCAGCGCCGCACCGCCCTTCCCCGCCGCCTTCCTGAGCTCCGCAAGCAACGCGGCGCGCACGTCGGCAGGTTGCACAGCGAGATATGCGCGACCCATGGAACTCGTCAGCATCGACAGTTTCGAGCCGGGCGCGAGGCCGAGCGTGAGCGCCGTTTCGCTGCGTATCGTGTCGAGGTAGATCATGTCGAGGCCGTCACGGCAGCCAAGCGAAACAGCCGCGCCCACTTCGCGCGCAAACCCGCGCATGTGCGGGCGGGCGAGTTCGAGCGTGTCGGTGCCCGAGAGCAGCGCAAACCCGAGCGACAGCACACCTGCATCAAGCGCGTACTTTCCCACGGCCTCATCAAGGCGAAGATAGCCGAGCACGGTCAGCGTGTAGGCGAGGCGGTTCACAGTCGCCTTGGGCAAACCGGTGCGTTCGACGAAGTCGCGATTGCCGAGCATCGTTTCGCCCGGCTTGAATGCGCGCAGCAAGTCAAGCCCGCGTGCGAGGGCGACAACGAATTTGCGCTCGTCGAGTGGATCGGACAAAGTGGATGCGGACGTCATCGGGTGATACACTCAGTCGTGGTTTGCAAAACATTGTTCTGCATAGCGGAACTCCAGTCAAGCTTGAATCAAGCAAAGAATCAGGAGATACGTCATGGCCGAGGCCGCGCAGTTTCACTGGGAAGACCCGCTGTTGCTGGATCAGCAGCTCACCGAAGACGAACGCATGGTTCGCGACGCCGCCGCGGCGTATGCGCAGGACAAGCTGCAGCCGCGCGTGCTGGAAGCGTTCCGTCACGAGAAGACCGACATCGAAATCTTCCGCGAGATGGGGGAACTGGGCCTGCTCGGTCCAACCATTCCCGAGCAATACGGCGGTCCCGGGCTGAACTACGTGGCGTATGGCTTGATCGCGCGAGAAGTGGAGCGCGTCGACTCCGGCTACCGGTCGATGATGTCGGTGCAGTCTTCGTTGGTCATGGTGCCGATCTACGAGTTCGGCTCCGAGGCACAGAAGCAGAAATACCTGCCGAAGCTCGCCACCGGCGAATGGATCGGCTGCTTCGGACTGACCGAGCCGAATCACGGTTCCGATCCGGGCAGCATGGTGACGCGAGCAAAGAAGGTCGACGGCGGCTATTCGCTGTCGGGCTCGAAAATGTGGATCACCAATTCGCCGATCGCCGACGTTTTCGTGGTGTGGGCCAAGCTCGAGGAAAACGGCAAGGACGCGATTCGCGGCTTCATACTCGAGAAGGGCTGGAAGGGACTGTCAGCGCCGACCATCCATAGCAAGGTGGGCCTGCGCGCGTCGATCACCGGCGAGATCGTGCTCGACGAAGTGTTCGTACCGGAAGAAAACCGCTTCCCGGAAGTGAGCGGCCTGCGCGGTCCGTTCACGTGCCTGAACTCAGCCCGCTACGGCATTGCGTGGGGCGCGTTGGGCGCTGCGGAATCCTGCTGGCACACCGCGCGTCAGTACGTGCTCGACCGTAAGCAGTTCGGCCGGCCGCTCGCGGCAAACCAGTTGATCCAGAAAAAACTCGCCGATATGCAGACGGAGATCACGCTCGGGCTGCAAGGCGTGCTGCGCCTTGGTCGTATGAAGGATGAAGGCACGGCGGCCGTCGAGATCACGTCGATCATGAAACGCAATTCATGCGGCAAGGCGCTCGACATTGCGCGGCTCGCGCGGGACATGCTAGGCGGGAACGGCATCTCCGACGAATTCGGCATCGCGCGGCATCTGGTGAATCTCGAAGTGGTCAACACCTATGAAGGCACGCACGACATTCACGCGCTGATTCTCGGACGCGCGCAAACGGGCATCCAGGCGTTTTTCTAAAGCCTTTCTGACGGCAAACCACGGTTTGCCGCAGCGCGGTTTGCTCCTGCGTCGAAAGTAAAAGGCCGGATCGCGATGAACCGGCCTTTTGTCCGTGTACGGCGCAACTTTCGCGCTCCCGGCATTCTGCTTTCGAACGCCTCTGGCTTTGCGCCGAGCCCGCGCTTACTTGTTCGGCTGCGGTGTCATGCGCAGATATGGACGCAGCGCCTTGTAGCCTTTCGGGAATTTCTGTTTGATCACCTCTTCGTCCTTCAGCGACGGCACGATCACGACGTCGTCGCCCTGCTTCCAGTTGCCGGGCGTTGCAACCGAGTGGCTATCGGTGAGCTGAAGCGAATCGATTACGCGCAGCACTTCGTCGAAGTTGCGCCCCGTGCTTGCCGGGTACGTAATGATCAGACGCACCTTCTTCTTCGGATCGATGATGAACAGCGAGCGGACCGTGAGCGTTTCATTGGCGTTCGGGTGAATCATGTCGTACAACTCGGACACTTTGCGGTCGCCATCGGCCAGAATCGGAAACCCGACGTTGGCGGCCTGCGTCTCGTTGATGTCCTTGATCCACTCCTTGTGCGACTCGGCGCTGTCGACCGACAACGCGATGGTCTTCACGTTGCGCTTCTCGAATTCCTCGGCGAGCTTGGCGGTCAGGCCGAGTTCCGTGGTGCAGACCGGCGTAAAGTCGGCCGGGTGCGAGAACAGCACACCCCAGCTGTCGCCGAGCCATTCATGAAACTTGATGCGGCCGATACTGGATTCCTGCTCGAAATCCGGTGCGGTATCGCCAAGACGTAGACTCATGTGCATCTCCTTAAGTATTCGGACACCAGCGCGAGCATTTGCGCGCCGCGCCAGGCAAAGATAAAGCATACGGCAGCGACCGTACATGACGAACGAACATCGGCTCACTACTTTATGCCTTTTTGTAATTTTCGCCGATTTAGTGGAAACTTTGCGGGACAGATCAACTCAATCATGCACTAACATCATCTGTGAGGGTCATGCAGGTGTGGTTCGGAAGTGTTTAGCCTCGCCGGGAACGGTTCGTGCGTTCGGCTCCGCAGACCGGGCAGTGCGCTCGCCAGGCGCCGTTTCTTTGGTTAGGATTCACGCGTGGCGTGAGACGAAAAGGGGAGCTGTCAATGTCGGAAGTCAACAAGGAGAGATTGATGTCGGATATCAAAACCGTCCTCGCGGACGCGGAAGACCTGCTGAAACAGGCCGCAAGCGCAACGGGCGAGCGCGCTTCGGAACTGCGCGAAACGGCGCTGTCCCGTCTGAAGCAAGCCCGGGAAAAAGCTGCCGACGTGCAAGTCGTCGTGGTCGAGAAAGGCAAGAAGGCTGCTCGCGCAACCGACGACTACGTTCACGAGCATCCGTGGGCATCCATCGGCATTGCTGCGGGTGCCGGCGTGTTGCTGGGTCTGCTGATCAACCGCAAGTAACACCATTGCACGTTGCCGGACGAACTAAGTCCGGCTTGCCAGCGAATCAAGCGGACCGGCGCATGTCCGGCCGGTCCGCTTATCTTGGCGCGCACGTTTGCACGCGCCGCTTAGGCCACCACGCGCAACGCCCACAGCCATGACGACCGACACACATTCGCAGCGCGAACAACATAGCCCGTTACGCCGCATCATCAGTTCGGTGTCTGCCATTCTGCAAACACGCCTTGAACTGGTCGGCATTGAACTGGCTGAGGAAAAAGACCGCCTTCTGGGCGTGCTCTTTCTTGGCCTTGCGGCGATGATGCTGACCACCATGGCCCTGATCGCTCTTACCGCGCTGGTCGCCATCGCGTTCTGGGACACATACCGGTGGCAGGCGCTTGCCGGCATCACACTGGTTTATGCGATTGCCGGACTGATCTGCGCGCTAAAAGCGCGTAGTGGTCTGCGTAATGCGCCGATGGTCTTCGAGTCCACCATCGCCGAATTCGAAAAAGACCGCGACGTACTTCGTAGACCGTAGCATCGCGAGCGCACGGAGCGCGAGACGTTTTTTATTGATGGGCAAGTTCGTGGACCGGTTGTTTAGCGTATGTGGAGCGCACCGGTTGCACCGACTCTTTCCATGCCGCTCGTTGTGCCGTTCCGTGCGCTGTTCCTAGCCTTCCATAATGCCGATACGCCATGAGCCAGAGCCATTCAAGTTCCGCATTCCGTAACAAGCGCCAGCCGGCGAGAGACCTTAGCGGGCCGCACTTGCGAGCGCTACGCAAGGAATTGCTGCTCGTGCGCGCGGACGTCGAGCGCATGGAATTGGCCCAGGCGACGATCGAATTGCGCGAAGCCGTCACACACTTCAGTTGGCTCAAGTTCATCGTGCCGGGTTTCGGCGGATTGCGCATGGGCACCGGCTCTAAAGCGAACTTCCTGAACGCCGGGACAATTGGCGCTCTTCTCAAACAGTATCCGCTTGTCAGCTCGATCGCCTCGCTCGTCCTCGCGAAGCCGTTGCGCGCGACCGTTGCTGCTGGCGCAAAGCCCGCGCTGAAATGGGGTGGCCTCGCGCTTGCCGCGTGGGAAGCGTATCGCGTGTGGCAGCAGATCAAGGGGGAGTCGCGTGCATCGTATGGTTCGGGCGACGAGAGGTGAAGTGCCGGGTTGGCTGCTTGCTTGAGCGCCCAGTGGTTGCCTGCTTCCCTGTCCGTCAACGAAAGCACTGCGGCGTGCGCCGACTTCGAGGCGCTTGCTAGCCAGTGCCCCAACACTGCCCGGTGGCCGGTGCCGATCCGTTCGCGACATTCTTGTTACTTCGCATCCCCGTTGCGTCGAGCGTAAAGACGCCACACGGGTCATCGCGCATCGGCCCCGATTCGTCCGGGGCCGCTTCAATTGAATAACCGCCGTTAGCATCGTCCGCCGGCAGTACATGCAGCCGATAGACAGCCGTGCCGAATTGCGGAGCCTGGTCGAGGCCCGGCGGCAACGCGGCAATGCTGTCACTTGCTGCACCTTCGACGAACTGCGCCGCCCGAAACAGCGCCGATGCCGCGTCGACCCGATGCGTTCGCACGACGTGGTTGCGATACGACGGCACGGCAAAGACGGCCAGCACCGCGACTATCGCGAGAGTGATAATCAGCTCGAGCAAGGTGAATGCGGATACGTGCGCCCTTCTCATCTATGCCTCATTAAAATGGCCGCGCGGCGACGCGCCGCCAATGGCGTTCGATCCTGTCGCCGTCGATAACAAGTTGCATTTGCAGCCATACCTGCGAGTCCTTATTCGTGCCAAACCCGCGCGATGTCAGCAGGTACGCCCGCGCGTCGGGGCGAGCCGGCAGACTCCATCCTTCGACCACGCATTGCGGCGCGCGCAGTGCCCCGGGCCACTGAGCGACAGGTGTCGCGGCTGCGGCTTCGAACGCAGCTTCGACTTTCCACTGGGTCGGCTCGCGGGCGACTGGCGGCGATGCCAATGCGCCGATGCCCGTGCCTGCAACGACGCTGCGGGCACATTAGCTCAATGCCGAGTCGGCAGCATGGAATGCCTGCAAGTAGTCGCGCACATTGACGGCGCTATGCGCGGCCGCGACCGATGCTTCGAACCAGGCCGCCGATGTCGCCAACAGCATCGCCGAAATCAGCAGAACGATGGGCAGCACCGCGCCGCGGCAACGCGTGCGATGCGCGTCGCGGTGTTGGCGCGAAGCACGGCGCCTCCGGCCACCAGACGCCATTTGCAGCGTCGCCAATTGCTGTGAGCAGCCGCACAGCGCATGAGCGACACAGCGGCACGCCGTTCTGCTTGGTGTGTCAGTCACGAGACAGCCTCCGCGTAATTTCGCAGCGCGATCCGACGCCAGAATGCCTGCCGCGGACGCAAGTCGCTCGCAATGCTGGTAACGCCATCGCAATCCGCATAGCGCGAGCGCTGCCCTTGGGGCGCGCCCCGCACGAGCACACACAGATCGACCGCGACAACGCTCGCCCACCGGTCGGGCATTACCGCCGACGCGTCGATTGCATTGGCCGCGCCGGCCAGCCAATACCTGATGTGCAGCCGCTCGACGCCTTCGACCAGCGGTTGCGCAGCGCCTGTCTTGCCATTGCCTTCGCAATAGAGCTCCGGCTCGCCGGTCGAGCCGCTCGTCTTGGCGTAGAAGCGATTGACCACCGGCACGCCGCGCTCGCCAAGCGAAGCGCTGCTGCTGGTCACGGCTTGTCCCAGACAGTCCGTCGTTTGTCCCGTGGATGACGGCCACGTCGACACACTATCGCCGACATATCGCACCGCGACGCCGTCTGATTTACCAGGCAATGTCTCGCACGTCAGACGGCTGTCATCCGTGCCGGCTGGGTGACCGCCGGAACAGCCGAACAATGGCGCCGGTGCGCGGTATTGCGAAGCGTCGGCCGGCACGAAGCCCGCCATTTGCAACTGCTGCCCGACAACGGTCAGCGCCGTCCAACCGGCCTCGCGGATTCGCAGCCCGTTGCTCGCGTGCTCAAAGGCTGCGCGCTGTGTCGTGTAGAGCGACACCGTCCCCGCGGTTACCACGAGCCCCAGCGCGACGGCAATAACGAACTCGACCAACGTATGACCGCACGCACGATGCAGCCGCCGCATCATTTGACGAACGCCAGTGCGATACACGAGAAGCCCACGGGCGCGCTCACTCCGCCACACGACTCGGGCTTGTCGATTACGTCGTTCGCGCGCGGCAAGTTTTGCGAAGCCGACCATGTCACCCGAGCCGCCGACACGCCGCCTGTCGCGACGACCGATGCGTCGCCGCGCGGCAATACTGTTGCCGCTCGCGAGTTCCACGATGCGAGCGCGGCCTCGTTGCCAGATGGCGCAGACATTGCGTCAGCCACCGAATCGGCTATCCACGCGGCCTGTTCTCGCATCGACATTGCTCGGGCCTCACGCGCTGTCCACAACTGCCCGGCGATTAGACCGAGTGCCGTGACCGCGAGCACTGCGACGGCTAGCATCACTTCGATCAACGAGCTGCCGCCGCACTTGCTGCCGCAACGTTGCGATGGTGCTTGCGCCAACCATAGTTCGATGAACGTCCTCATGACGCCGCCCCGCACGCTCCTTCGACGATTCGGGTCCGCCCACCCGCAGCAATGCGAATGCAGCGCCGCCACTTATCGCCCTGAGTCGCTTTCGACGGCGCACGCGGCGCAATGTCGAAACTGCGGAAAGTGCCGATCAACTGACCAGCGGGCGGCGTGAACGTCAGATTCGTCTGCGTACCCACGATGCTCACCGACGAAAGCGGGGAATGGGCGCGCAGCAGCGTAAGAGTGCCGCCTCGATCCGCCAGCACGGCCCAGCCGCAAGACCAGTCGGTGAGGCCCGTGCCGCACGGTTGCCCGGCGGCAAGGCAGTGCCGCGCCGCATCTGTGCGGCATACGGTCACGCGAGCGCCGCGACGCAAAGCCTCGCTGCGCGCATAGCCGAGCGTCGACACGAGCGCCTTTGCGCGGGCATCGACCTGATCCCGCACCTGCCACGCTACGAACGATGGAGTCGCCCACAACAAGACCACCGCCAGCAGCGCGACTACGACCAGCGTTTCGACAAGCGTAAATCCGCCGTACGGCGGCGGAGCGATTGCATGCTGTTTCATTTGCATCCCTGAATATTTCAAAGAATGCAGCCAATCTAGCGGTTCGAGGACGGCTCAACAATCGGCCGAATGGCCAGGTGGCATTCAGACGCTATTGCGCGCAAGAATTCACGCGACGAACGATGAGGGAGCGGGAAATGCAGAGACTCGAAGCGACGCGGCACAACACGAATAGTCGGACGCGACGCGAGGGACGTGGGCGCTCAGCGCTTGCGCGACGGCTTGGGAGGAGAGGAAGCGTGGCGGAACTCTTCGATCACGTCTTCAAATTCAGAGACGTCTTCAAAGCGCCGGTAAACGGAGGCGAAACGAACGTAGGCAATGGTGTCGAGCGCGCGCAACTCGTTCATTACGAGTTCGCCGAGGCGCTCGCTGCGTACCTCGCGCTCGCCGCTGCCGAGCAGTTGGTACTCGATCCGGGCGACAGCCGCGTCGATCGCGTCTGCTGCAACGGGGCGCTTGCGCAGCGCCAGTTGCATGCTTGCGACGATCTTGCGGCGATCGAATTCGGTACGGCTGCCGTCTTTCTTGACGACCGACGGCAACGCCAGCTCGACCCGCTCATACGTCGTAAAACGTTTGTCGCAGGCCGGGCAGCGGCGGCGCCGGCGAATCGTCGCGCCGTCTTCGGAGACACGCGAGTCGACAACCTGCGTATCGGCGTGACGGCAGAAAGGGCAATGCATGGCGACTTAGCCGTAGACCGGGAAACGCTGCGTCAACTCAGCGACCTGGCCGCGCACGCGTTCGATCGTGGCCGTGTCTTCCGGGTTGTCCAGCACGTCGGCGATCAGGTTACCCACCTGCTCTGCTTCCTTGGTGCCGAAACCGCGTGTGGTCATGGCCGGCGAGCCCAGACGGATTCCGCTCGTCACAAACGGCTTTTCCGGGTCGTTCGGAATCGCGTTTTTGTTGACCGTGATGTGAGCGGCGCCGAGCGCGGCTTCCGCAGCCTTGCCGGTAATCTTCTTCGCTCGCAGATCGACCAGCATCACGTGGCTTTCAGTACGGCCCGACACGATGCGCAGACCGCGCTTGACGAGCGTCTCCGCCAGCACGCGGGCATTCTCAACGACTTGTTGCTGGTAAGCCTTGAATTCCGGCGACAGCGCTTCCTTGAACGCAACCGCCTTGCCGGCGATCACGTGCATCAGCGGGCCGCCCTGAATGCCCGGGAAGATTGCCGAGTTGATCTGCTTCTCGAATTCGGCCTTCATCAGGATCACCCCGCCGCGCGGGCCACGCAGGCTCTTGTGCGTCGTGGTGGTGACGAAGTCTGCATGCGGCACCGGGTTCGGATACACGCCCGCAGCGATCAGACCCGCGTAGTGCGCCATGTCGACCATGAAGTACGCGCCGACCGACTTCGCAATTTTCGACATACGTTCGAAGTCGATGCGCAGCGCGAACGCGGACGCACCGGCAACGATCAGCTTCGGCTTGTGTTCCTGGGCCAGCTTCTCGGCAGCGTCGTAGTCGATGTCTTCGGCTTCGTTCAGGCCGTAGCTCACGACGTTGAACCACTTGCCCGACATGTTGACGGGCGAGCCGTGAGTCAGGTGGCCGCCGTGCGCGAGGCTCATGCCCATGATCGTGTCGCCCGGCTTGAGCATGGCGAAGAACACGCCCTGGTTCGCCTGCGAGCCCGAGTTCGGCTGCACGTTGGCAGCCTCGGCGCCGAACAGTTGCTTCACGCGGTCGATCGCCAGCTGCTCCGCCACGTCGACGTATTCGCAACCGCCGTAGTAGCGCTTGCCCGGGTACCCTTCGGCGTACTTGTTCGTGAGTTGCGAGCCTTGCGCAGCCATGACAGCCGGGCTCGTGTAGTTTTCCGACGCGATCAGTTCGATATGCTCTTCCTGACGACGGTTTTCCTGCTCGATCACCTTCCAGAGTTCAGGGTCGACGTTGGCGATGGTGCTTTGGGCTCTGTCAAACATACGGATTCCGTTGAGTGTGTTCAGGTTGACCGGATCGTGCGCCGAATCTTGCGTAGAGGGTACGCAGCGCTGCTGGCGACTGGGCCAGCCCTGACGTGGCGAGAGGAGAGTCGCCGCACACGCGAGGCAGGACAGCCACCGTCAGCGCAGATTGATGCGCGCGGATCACGGCTGCCCAGGCGAACGGCAAAACGGCACCCTGCGCTTCACGGTGGGTTTTTCCACCTTGAACCCGATTGGTTGGATCGGTTCTATCGCCAGTCACGCAGGGGTGAGCGCGTTAGTTTATTGGAAGAGGATCGAATAGGCAACCGGGTTTCCCCCGTCGCCCAAGGCACTGGCACGACGGCGACCGAGGGCGCGAAGCGCCGCGCACATCCGTCCCGCGAAGGCCCGCCAGGAAGCGTGCGCGGACGTCTTGCGACGCAATCCATCCGGCTCGCCTATCCTTGCCGCAGCGCCGCATTGGAAGTAGGCTTGGGGCCTTTGTCTTCTACCGACCAGGGAACTGTAATGATCGTGTTCGTCACCGGTGCGTCCGCAGGATTCGGCGCCGCCATCGCTCGTGCCTTCGTCAAGGGCGGCCATCGTGTCGTCGCCACGGCCCGCCGCAAAGACCGCCTGGATGCGCTCGCCGCCGAACTCGGCGACGCCCTCCTGCCCTATGAACTGGACGTGCGGGATCGCGCGGCGGTGGAAGCGGTCCCAGCAGCGTTGCCGGCCGACTTCGCCGCGATCGATGTGCTCGTGAACAACGCCGGGCTCGCACTGGGCGTCGAGCCGGCGCAGAAGGCGAGCCTCGACGAATGGCAGACGATGATCGAAACGAACTGCACCGGCCTCGTTCAGGTCACGCACGCGCTGCTGCCCGGCATGGTCGAGCGCAACCGCGGCCATATCTTCAACCTCGGCTCGGTCGCTGGCCGCTGGCCTTATGCGGGCGGCAACGTCTACGGCGCCACCAAGGCGTTCGTACGCCAGTTCAGCTTGAACCTGCGCGCCGACCTGGCGGGCACTGCGCTTCGCGTGACGGACATTGAACCCGGTCTGTGCGGCGGCACCGAATTTTCGAACGTGCGTTTTCGGGGCGACGACGAAAAGGCCGGCAAGGTCTACGAAAACGTCCAGCCGCTGACGGCCGAAGATATCGCCGATTCGATTTACTGGATCGCCACTCGCCCGGCACACGTCAACATCAACACGATCGAACTGATGCCGGTGGCGCAATCGTTCGCGGGTTTGTCCGTTCATCGCGGCTAAAGGCCCGCCAGACGGCGCGCACATCTTGAAACAGACCTCGCAGTGTGCGATCCGGTAAAATGCGCCGCATGAATATGACGACCAGCCAGCCAGGCACGGAAATCGGCCATTCGTGGGGCATCCGCGTGTACTACGAAGATACCGACGCCGGCGGCATCGTGTTTTACGCGAATTACCTGAAGTTCTTTGAACGGGCGCGCACCGAATGGTTGCGCGCGTGCGGCATCGACCAGAATCGGCTCGCCGATGAAGCGGGCGCGATCTTCATCGTCCGCAGCACCGCAGTCGACTATCGGGCACCCGCGCGTCTCGACGACGTCGTCAAAGTGGTGAGCCGGATCGAGCGGCTCGGAAGAGCTTCCGTCGACTTCGCGCAAGAAGCGTGGCGCGACGGCACGTTGCTTGCTGCCGGCTCGATCCGGGTCGGTTGCGTCGAGCGTACAGCGCTGCGCCCCGCCGCGATTCCGCCGCAGGTTCTGGCAGCTTTGCGGCGCGGCCCAGGCGTGCGCGACGGCGGCGTGTCAACGAACGCATGCTGACCCTCGTTGTTACGAGGCCAGTGAACTCGCATCGACCAAGCAGCACAAAAGCATGGTTCGGCTTGCAGCACCGCCGATGCTTCCGTTTTGCTCACGGAAAGCTTCGTGTGGCCTTGCAAAGCCGGACGCCCCTTTCGGGACGATAAAACGAACCTTTATGAACACTACACAAGATCTGTCGATCGTTTCTCTCGTACTCAACGCGAGCCTGCTGGCGCAGGCCGTCATGGCGCTCCTGCTGTTGCTGTCACTGCTCTCGTGGACTTTTATCTTCCGCAAGTGGTTTGCGATCCGTCGCGCCCGCGCGCAGACTGAGCGTTTCGAACGTGATTTCTGGTCGGGCGGCGACCTGCAGGCGCTGTATCAAAGCGCTGCCAATAACCGTCACACCATCGGCGCGCTCGAGCGGATTTTCGAGTCGGGCATGCGCGAATTCCTGAAAGGCAAGGAAAAACGCCTGAACGACCCGGGCGCGATTCTCGACGGCGCGCGCCGTGCAATGCGCGCGGCGTTCCAGCGTGAAATGGACGTGCTCGAAGCGAACCTCGCGTTTCTGGCGTCGGTCGGTTCAGTCAGCCCGTATATCGGTTTGTTCGGCACGGTGTGGGGGATCATGAATGCGTTTCGCGGACTCGCCAACGTGCAGCAGGCCACGCTTGCGAACGTGGCGCCGGGCATCGCCGAAGCGCTGACCGCGACCGCGATCGGCCTGTTCGCCGCGATCCCGGCCGTGGTCGCATACAACCGTTACGCGCACGACATCGACCGTCTGGCGATCCGCTTCGAGACCTTTATCGAAGAGTTCTCGAACATCTTGCAGCGCCAGGCACACTAAGGAGTCCACGATGGCAGGCTCTCGCTCCTCCAGCATGCGCGGCGGCCGCTCGCGCCGCGCGATGTCCGACATCAACGTCGTGCCGTATATCGACGTGATGCTCGTGCTGCTCGTCATCTTCATGGTGACCGCGCCGCTAGTCGCGCCGTCCATCGTCAATCTGCCGACTGTCGGCGGCGCAGCGCCGCAACAGCAAACGCCGCCTGTGATCGTCAACATTCGCGCGGACGGCAACATGAGCGTCAAATACAAGGACGATTCCGGCGCGCAGCAGCAGGAGGACATGACGAAAGCGGGCCTCAACGGCTTTATCGCCGACCGCGCGCAGTCGCATCCCGATCAGCCCGTCGTGATCGCCGCCGACAAGACCGTGAAGTATGAAGCCGTGATGAACGTGATGTCCGAGCTGAAGGCACGAGGCGTCAAACGCGTTGGATTGCTCGTCAAATCGCAATGATCCGTAAGAACACCGACTATCCGCTCCAGCCACCGCGTGAACGCGGCACCGGGCGCGCCTTTGCGTTCGCGCTGGTGATGCATGCGCTGCTCGGGTTCTTCCTCTATCACGGCATTCAGTGGCAGAACAGCACGCCTGAAGGCGCCGAAGCGGAACTGTGGACCGAAGTGCCGGACGCCGCGATCCCGCGCGTGGCGCCGCCGCCGCCCGCGCCTGTGGTCCCGGCTCCGCCGGTGGCGGACGAACAGGCCGAGATCGCGCTGCAGGAAAAGAAGCGCAAGCAACAGGAAGCGGCTCGTCAGGCGCAACTCGCGGAACAGCAACGTCAGGAAAAGCTGCAGGCTCAGCAGGAAGCCGAGGCGAAGCGTCAGCAGCAGTTGGCCGAACAGGCGGCGCAACTGGCCGCCCAGAAAGCGGCGGCCGCGAAGCAGAAGCAACAACAGCAGCAAGCGGAAAAGCTGAAGCAACAGCAGTTGGCCGAGCAGCAGAAGCAGCAGCAATTGAAGGAACAGCAGCAGGAACAACAAAAGCAGGCTGAGGCCGAAGCGCAGAAAAAGGCGGACGCGCAAAAGGCGGCGAAGGCGAAGGCACAAGCCGCACAAGCCGAAGCAGCGGCGCAAGCGAAGAAGGTCGACGCGGAACGCCGCGCGCGCCTTGCGCAGATGCAAGGCATGGCCGGGCCTCCGGGCTCGACCGGCAATGGCCTCGGCAAGAGCGGCACGGGCAGCGGCTCGGGTGGCAATGCGGCATCGCCGGGTTACGCTGACAAGGTGCGTCGCGTGGTGCGGCCGAACATTTCGTGGGGCGGTGAGACGGAGGGCCTGGAGACTGTGATCGCCGTTCGTTGTTCACCAACAGGCACCCTGTTGAGCGCAACGATCGCTCACAGCAGCGGCAATTCCGCGTGGGACGACGCGGCGTTGCGAGCCGTTCAGCGTTCGGACCCAATGCCTCAGGACATCGACGGCAAGACGCCGGCGAGCTTCAGAATTACGTTGCGACCGGCAGGTTGATGAAAGCCTGACGGTAACTTGACAGCAGACCCAGCGCCCCGCCCGGCGCGGCGTGCTCGGGAACGAATTAGCTCTTTTCCGGTCTGTCTGCTGTCGCGAAGCTTTAGTAAAACCGTTTTTTGGGGAATCCATACAGCATGAGTTTGATGACCAAGCTAGGCCTGCGGACACTTGTAGCGTCGTGCCTGATCGCCGTCGGCGGCGCCGCGAACGCACAACTCAACGTCCTCGTGACGGGCGTCGGCTCCACCCAGTTCCCGATCGCAACGGCGAACTTCGCCAACGAAGCGAGCTCGCCGCAACAGGTCAGCACCATCGTGCGTCAGGACCTGCAACGCAGCGGCAAATTCACCAATATCGACGCAGGCTCGACGCCGGTTCCCGAAACGGCCTCGGTCGACCTTGGTAGCTGGAAGGCCAAAGGCGCGAATGCATTCGTAGCCGGCAGCGTGAACCGCCTGCCGAACGGCCAGTACGAAGTGCGCTTCAAGCTGTACGACACGGTCAAGGGCGAGAGCCTCGGCGGCCTCGTGCTGGTGAGCCCAGAAAGCGGCCTGCGCATGAGCGCGCACAAGGTGGCCGACTACATCTACGCGAAGCTGATGGGCGGCCGCGGCGTGTTCGCGACGCGGCTCTCGTATGTCATCAAGACCGGCAACCGTTATCAGTTGCAGATCTCGGATTCGGACGGCCAGGACGCGCACATTGCGTTGTCGAGCCCGGAGCCGATCATCTCGCCGGCATGGTCGCCTGATGGCACCAAGGTGGCTTACGTATCGTTCGAAAAGAAGAAACCGATCGTCTATATCCACGATCTACCCACGGGTCGGCGCATCGTCGTTTCGGACCAGAAAGGCAATAACAGCGCGCCGGCATGGTCGCCGGACGGCCGCACGCTCGCCGTGGCGCTCTCGCGCACGGGCAACACGCAAATCTTCGCCGTCAATGCGGACGGCACTGGCATGCGCCGTCTCACGCAAGGCAGCTCGATCGACACCGAGCCGACCTTCTCGCCGGACGGCCAGACGATCTATTTCACGAGCGACCGCGGCGGTCAACCGCAGATCTACAAGATGTCGGCGCAGGGTGAAAGCGCCGGCGCGGCACAACGGGTCACGTTCACCGGCAGCTACAACACCAGTCCACGCGTGAGCCCGGACGGCAAGCAACTCGCGTATATTTCGCGCGTCGGCGGCGGCTTCAAGCTGTATATCCAGGACTTGCAAGGCGGAACGGCCACGGGCCTGACGGACACGACACATGACGAATCGCCGAGCTTCGCGGCGAACGGTCAGTACATTCTTTACGCCACTCAGGTGAACGGCCGTGGCGTATTGGCTGCGGTTTCGACCGATGGTCGCACCCGGCAGGTCCTGTCAGTGCAAGGCGGCAGCGTACGTGAGCCGTCCTGGGGCCCTTTCATGCAATAACGTTGATGCAATAACACAAGGAGAGTAAAAAATGATGTCTAAACTTCGCTTCGCATTCGCAGTTCTCATGGTCGGTGCACTGGCCGCATGTCACTCGGGCGTCAAGCTCGACGAAAACGCAAACAAGGGCGGCGCCGTCTCGACGCAACCGAACCCGAACGATGTCGCGCAAGTGAACGTCGATCCGCTGAACGATCCGAACAGCCCGCTCGCAAAGCGCAGCATTTACTTCGACTTCGACAGCTATTCGGTGAAGGACGACTACCAGTCGCTGCTGCAACAACACGCGCAGTATCTGAAGAGCCACCCGCAACGCCACGTGCTGATCCAGGGCAACACCGACGAGCGCGGCACGAGCGAGTACAACCTGGCACTCGGCCAGAAGCGTGCTGAAGCAGTGCGTCGTTCGCTGTCGCTGATGGGCGTGACCGACTCGCAAATGGAAGCCGTGAGCCTCGGCAAGGAAAAGCCGCAAGCTACCGGTCATGACGAATCGTCGTGGGCACAGAACCGCCGCGCCGATCTCGTGTACCAACAGTAAGTAACAGGTGATGAGCCGAATGACGCATCGTTTCTCCTGGCTGCGATTTGCCGCAGCGGCCTGCGTCGCGGGCACGGTCTTCATGGCTGTGCCGGCGCACGCCGGTATCTTCGACGACGATCAGGCCCGCCAGGCCATTCTCGATCTTCGGGCGAAGACTGACAGCCTGTCGAGCCAGTTGTCGGCAGCACAGCGCACGATCCTCGATCAGTCCAACCGTCTCGACCAGATGAATCAACAGGTCGCGACGCTGCGCGGGCAGAACGAGGACATGGCCAATCAGCTCGCCACGCTGCAAAAACAGCAGAAGGACTACTACACCGATCTGGACACGCGTCTGAAGAAATTCGAGCCGCAGCAGCAGACGGTGGACGGCGTTCAGGGCGAGGTCCAGCCGGGTGAAACGGATTCGTTCAATGCGGCCTCACAGCAGTTCCGCAACGGCGACTTCAAGAATGCGGCGGCGTCGTTCCGCAGCTTCATCTCCAAGTATCCGAACAGTCCCTATCAGCCGACCGCGCAGTACTGGCTCGGCAACGCGCTGTATGCGTTGCGCGATTACAAGGGCTCGACGGCGACCTGGCAGGGTGTGGTGAAGAATTATCCGCAGCATCCGCGAGCGCCTGAAGCATTGATGGCAATCGCGAACAATCAGCTCGAGCAAGGTCAGAAGGCCGCGGCCAAGAAGACGCTCGAGCAGATCGTCGCGCAATACGGCGGCTCGGACGTCGCGCAGTCGGCGCAAAGCAAGCTGTCGCAGATCAAGTAGTCGTAGTCGTGTCGAGCAGTTGGCAGTAACGCGCAGTGTCCGCGAGCGCCAAAAAGATGGTCACGCGCGCCTCTCGCTGAAAAGCCCGGGTCTTCATGCCCCGGGCTTTTCACTATCTGAACTGCACGAACGTGTACATCGGATTGCTCGGGACGGGTTGACAGTCCTCCGGGGCTATCGCTATAATTTCGCTTCTCTTTTGGGTCGTTAGCTCAGCTGGTAGAGCAGCGGACTTTTAATCCGTTGGTCACAGGTTCGAATCCCGTACGGCCTACCAAAAGATTCGAGGGCTTACACGCGTCAGCGTCGTAAGCCCTTTTCTTTTTCGCCGCTGTTTTCGTGCAGCGCGCGCTCCGCTAGTCTCCTGGCAACACTCTTCTCGTCAAGAACAACTAGCGCAAACCACACGGCGAAGTCCAAAGCGAAACAGCCCACAACTCGCCGCGATTTCTCATTACGCCCCTGACTTTTCTCACGCAATACCTCGCACATTCCGACAACGCTACGGACTGCGAACGTGAGCATTTATTGAGACATAAAGACGTGCAATGATCGCCGCCGTCTGTCAATCCGCCGAGAACCGATGGACGCAGACGCTCTCGCAACACCGCAACCTGCGGCGCTTTCATTCCATCGATATGACCAATTTTCTGTTCGATCTCGCTTCGAATCTTGCGTTACTGGCGATCGTGCTTGTCGCGTGCAATGGGTGTAATCGCCTGATACCCGGCGCCGCGATAGACGGCTCTCGCGTGTTTTCCGCGCTGGCGCTCGCCGCAATGCTGCTGGATGCAGCCCTCACTTTCCTTGTCTTTGCCGACTCTCGCACACGTTACGGCCAGTTCAGCACGCCGACGGCGTCCTTCATACGCAGCGCCGCGTATGCGCTCGCAATCGTTGCGGCAGTTGCGTGGCGCAGCTTGGGTCGCCGAAACCGCCCCGCCAGATCGACGGTAGGCAAGACGTTGGTCATTCCGACATCTCCCTACTCTGACTCCCACCTGCCGATGTAAAACGCGTCGCGCGAGTATGAGGCGTCGCGGGAACGATCCTTGCTAACCCTCGCGCCTTCACCTATAACTTCCCAAGACCAAGCGGTATCCGGTTGGAATTCAGCCACCCCGGCGACCGCCCGCAGCATCGCGTCACGTCGTAAATCAGTCAAAGCAAGTTCACCGATTGGGGAACATCTTGGATTTCGAAACCGTACGCGTTTTCATGATGACCCGCGGCATCGACCTCGGCGTCAAAGTGCTCGGTGCGATCGTCTTGTGGATCGTCGGCCGCTGGGTCATTGGACTCATTACCCGCTTGCTGCGCGCGGTGCTGATGCGCAACAGCCGCGTCGACCCCACACTCGCTCACTACCTCGGCTCGATTCTCGGCGCGTTATTGAACCTGCTTCTGATCCTCGCGATCTTGCAGGTATTCGGCGTGCAGACCACTTCGTTCGCGGCGCTGCTCGCCGGGCTCGGCCTCGCGATCGGCACGGCGTGGGGCGGACTGCTTGCGCACTTCGCGGCCGGCATCTTCATGCAGGTGTTGAGGCCGTTCAAGGTCGGCGACTTCGTGACCGCGGGCGGCGTCACGGGCACCGTCTCTGAACTCGGTTTGTTCGGCACGACCATCGTCACGCCAGACAACGTGACGACGATCGTCGGCAACAACAAGATTTTCTCCGACACGATTTCCAATTACAGCGCGTTGCCGGTGCGACGGGTCGAACTGACAGCGAAGATCGCGAACGGCGTCGACCCGACGGACGCGATGAACCGGCTGAAGGCCGCCATCGCCGAAATACCGAACGTTGCGGAAAGCCCCGCGCCCGATGTCGAAGTGCTGAGCTTCACGCCCGAAGGACCGCTGCTTTGCGTGCGACCCTATGCACACAATGAACATTACTGGCAGGTGTACTTCGACACTAACCGCGCGATCATTCAGACATTCCGCGAGGCCGGTTACCCGACGCCGGAAACCCCGCTTGCGCCGCGTGCAGTAACGTAAGTGCGCATGCAGGCGTGTGGCCGCGCACGCAAAAAAACGGCGTCGCAATTGCGACGCCGTTTGCTTATGCGAGTAGGTCCGCGGACTAAGTGCCCGAGCCAGCGTTAGCCAGGCTTCGACGCACTCTTGCGCATCATCTTCCAGAGCGCGCCCAGCACGACCGGCACGATTGCAGCGCCAATCCCGACGAGCACGATCACATTCAGATATTGGCGGATAAAGGGGATATTGCCGAAGAAATAGCCGAGCAGAACAAGCAGCAATACCCAAAACAGCGCGCCGGCGACATTGAACAGCTGAAACCGGCTAACCGTCATCGCCGAAGCACCCGCGACAAACGGCGCAAACGTCCGCACAACCGGAATGAAGCGCGCAAGGACGATGGTCTTGCCGCCATGTTTCTCGTAGAAGTCATGTGTCTTCTGCAACGCGCGCCGGTCGAGAAAACGCTCGAGCACTGGAATATGCGAATTGAAAACCTTCGGCCCAATCGCTCGTCCGATCGTATAGTTGACGGTATTGCCCGAAGTCGCCGCGACGAACAGCAACAGGATCAGTAGACCGAGATTCATCTGCCCAGACGCGCAGAAGGCCCCGCCGATAAACAGCAACGAATCGCCCGGAAGAAACGGCAGAACCACGAGCCCCGTTTCGCAGAACACGATCAGGAACAGCACCGCATAGACCCAGGCGCCGTACACGTGGATGAATTCTCCCAGGAACTTGTCGATGTGCAGCACAAGATTGGCTAGATGTAGCAGCGTGTCCAAAAAGCGTCCTTTATGAGGCAAGAGTGAACGTGGCAGGAAGGTCGGCAGCAGACCTCCGGGATAGCGGCGAGCATTTGCTCGCCGCCCAAATTGACCGCGTCATGATACAGAAAGTGCCCGGGCGAACTTCGAAAATCTCCGGGTCGTTTCCGCCATCCGAGGACCGCCGCGCCGAATCGCTATAATTTCGCCATGTCCGAATTTTCCGAAACGCCTGTCGACGCCACGGGCGCCGCCGCTACACCGGCTGTGCGCCCGCTGCGGGCAATCCTGCCGCTGCCCGATCAGCTCATCAGCCAGATTGCCGCCGGCGAAGTGGTCGAGCGGCCCGCGTCGGTGGTGAAGGAGTTGCTTGAAAACGCGCTCGACGCGGGCGCGCAGACGCTTCGCATCATGCTGGACGAGGGCGGCGTCAAACGTATTTCGATCACCGACGACGGCTGCGGCATTCCCGAGAACGAACTTGCACTCGCGTTGATGCGCCACGCGACCAGCAAGATCCGCTCGCTCGCCGAGCTCGAGGCCGTCGCGACGCTCGGGTTTCGCGGCGAGGCGCTGGCCTCAATCGCGTCGGTCGCGCAGATGACCATCACGAGCCGTACGGCCGATGCGCCGCATGCAGTGCGCGTCGATGCACAAACCGGCGTGCTGAGCCCGGCTGCGGGCACGCAAGGCACCACCATCGAAGTGCGCGAGCTGTACTTCAATACGCCCGCGCGCCGCAAATTCCTGAAAAGCGAACAAACCGAACTCGGACATTGTCTTGAACAGATTCGTCGTGCTGCGCTGGCGCGACCGGATGTCGCCATTTCGGTCCTGCACAACGGCAAGGCCGTCGAGCATTGGAACGCGAGCGAACCGCCTGCGCGAGTCGCGAAGATACTGGGCGAAACTTTCGCGACGGCTCATCTGCCGCTCGATGAATCCGCCGGTCCGCTCGCCGTCTACGGTTGCGCGGGTTTGCCGACCGCAAGCCGCGGACGCTCCGATCAGCAGTACTTCTTCGTTAACGGCCGTTTCGTGCGCGACAAGCTGCTGACGCACGCGGTGCGCGCCGCTTATGAAGACGTGCTGCATGGCGACCGTTATCCGTCGTATGTGCTGTTTCTCGATCTGCCGCCCGAAGCGGTCGACGTGAACGTTCATCCGTCCAAGATCGAAGTTCGATTCCGCGATTCACGCTCGATTCATCAGTTCGTTTTCCACGCGGTCCAGCGTGCGCTGGCGCGCCATGCGGGCGCGTCGCCGGAGACGACCGCAGGCGGGCACGCGGCGCATCTGCAAGCGTCGGCGGACGGAGCGGTTTCGTTCGGAGCGTCGCCGGGCGTTGCCGGCGTTGCCGGCGGTGCAGGGTTCGGCGGTTCCGGTGCGGGCAGCTTTGTCGGCGGCTTGAGTTCGAACGGCACGCCTGGATCGACGGGCGGCGGCTTCAGCGCGTCGCAAGCGGGCAATACGTGGATGCGCCAGTCGCGCATGACGCAGGGCACGCTGCCGGTCGCCCAACCGCTCGCATTCTATGACGCGTTGTTCGGCCGCAAGGACGCCAGCGCAGGAACCGCGCAAGGCGCGACGCTTTTCGAAGCGCGCGATTCCGCCGCCGAAGGTCCGTCGCCCTATAGCACGTCAGCGCCCTACGCGCCGCCCACGTTCAATCCCGCCGACGATCAGCCGCTCGGCTTCGCGCTCGGCCAGATTCACGGCATCTATGTGCTTGCGCAAAACGCGCATGGACTCGTGATCGTCGATATGCACGCCGCGCACGAGCGCATTCTTTATGAGCAGTTCAAGAACGCACTCGCCGACCGCACGATCGCCGTGCAGCCGTTGCTGATTCCGCAGACGATGCAGGCGGACCCCGTCGAAATCGGCACAGTGGAAGAAGAGCGGGACACGCTCGACGCACTCGGCTTCGACCTGGCGGTTCTGTCGCCGACCACCCTCGCCATCCGCGCGGTGCCGGCGCTGCTGAAAGACGCCGACCTTCAGGCATTGGCGCGCGCGGTGCTGGCCGATCTGCATGCTTACGGCGGCTCGCGCGTCCTGACCGAGCGTCAGCACGAACTGCTCGGCACGCTCGCCTGCCATCACGCGGTGCGCGCGAACCGGCGTCTCACACTGGATGAAATGAACGCGCTGCTACGTCAGATGGAAGCGACCGAGCGCGCCGACCAGTGCAACCACGGGCGTCCCACGTGGTATCAGTTGACGCTCTCCGACCTCGACCGCCTCTTCATGCGCGGACAGTGACGGTGCGTTTTTTGAGGCTCGATTGCCGAGCGCCGGCACGCTCATGAACGCACGCACCGCTACCCCCATTCCGTGCCTGCTCGGCCCGACTGCGTCGGGCAAGACCGCGGCTGCTTTGGCCCTGGCCGCGCGGCGGCCGGTCGAAATCATCAGCGTCGATTCGGCGCTCGTGTATCGCGAGATGGACATCGGCACCGCAAAGCCGACCGCCGACGAGCGGGCGGTAGCGCCGCATCATCTGATCGACATTGTCGATCCCGCCGACGCCTACTCCGCCGCGGAATTTCGCGCCGACGCACTCCGGCTGACCGCCGAGATCACTGCGCGCGGTCGGCTGCCGCTGCTGGTCGGCGGGACGATGCTGTACTACAAGGCGCTGACTCAAGGGCTCAACGACTTGCCCGCAGCCGACGCGACTGTCCGCGCGCAACTCGACGCCGACGCCGCGCGCGATGGCTGGCCCGCGCTGCATGCACGCCTGGCTACCGTCGATCAGGCGACTGCCGCGCGTCTTGCGCCCAACGATTCGCAGCGAATCCAACGCGCGCTCGAAGTCTTCTTGCTAACGGGTCAAGCGATGTCCGCATTGCTGGCTGCGCCCGCTCGCATCGACGACGCAGCGGCGCAGTGGCGCTTCGCACCGATCGCACTCGAGCCGTCGGACCGGAGCGTGCTGCACGCGCGCATCGAGCAGCGTTTCGATGCCATGCTGGCGAGCGGCTTTGTCGATGAAGTGGTGAAGCTGCGCGAACGCGGAGATTTATCCACCGAGATGCCGTCTATGCGTTGCGTCGGCTACCGGCAGGTCTGGGAATATCTCGATGGAACCGTCGACTACCCGACCATGCGCGACAAAGGCGTGTTCGCGACGCGGCAATTGTGCAAACGGCAACTCACATGGCTGCGCAGCATGAACGAGCGGGTGGTGGTGGACTGTTGCGACCCAAACGCGAGCGCGCGGGTGCTTGATCTGATCGAAGCGCTAGTTTCACAACCTGTTTGATGCGCTTCGTTGAAGTAAGTTGAAGCACGTTGAAGTGCTGCGCTTTCGCGCTACCCAGACGGGAAGCATGCTGGCGGACTGCCAGACCTCAGAAACCTTGAAACTGCGAGCCCGCGCGGCGTTTGATATTCACGCCGCGCGGGCTGCCAATCTTTACACCACTACCGTCTGTGCTTCACCCGGCGCGCTCTCGCGAATCGTGCCGATCTTCCAGACCTGCTCGCCGGCTGCGGACAGCAGACCGATTGCAGCGTCCGCGTCAGCCGCCGAGACGACTACCGCCATCCCGATACCGCAGTTGAATACGCGATGCATTTCCGCATCCGCCACGCCGCCGTGCTTTTGCAGCCACGAGAAGAGCGGCGGCAGCGGCCAGCTGCGATGATCCAGCTCGGCCGTCAGGCCTTCACGCAGAACCCGCGGAATGTTTTCGACCAACCCGCCACCGGTGATGTGCGCCATGCCCTTCACCGCGATTTGCTGCATCAGCGCGAGAAGCGGCTTAACGTAAATGTGCGTGGGCGCCATCAATGCGTCGGCTAGCGAACGGCCGTCGAAATCCGCATTCAGATCGGGCTGCGCGCGCTCGATGATCTTGCGCACCAGCGAAAAACCGTTCGAATGAATGCCGCTCGAAGCAAGGCCCAGCACCACGTCGCCGGGAGCAATGGTGCTGCCGTCGATAATCTTGCTCTTTTCCACCGCGCCGACCGCGAAGCCCGCGAGATCGTATTCGCCGTCCGGATACATGCCCGGCATTTCAGCCGTCTCGCCGCCGATCAAGGCACAGCCCGCCAGTTCGCAGCCGTAAGCGATACCCTTGACGACCGTTGCCGCCGTGTTCACGTCCAGCTTGCCGCAGGCAAAGTAGTCGAGGAAAAAGAGCGGCTCGGCGCCTTGCACGAGAATGTCGTTCACGCTCATGGCGACCAGATCCTGGCCGACGGTGTCGTGCTTGTCCAATTCGAACGCGAGGCGCAGCTTCGTGCCCACGCCGTCTGTGCCCGATACCAGCACCGGTTCCTTGTACTTTTTCGGCACTTCGAACAGCGCGCCGAATCCGCCAATGCCGCCCAGCACGCCGTCGCGCATCGTCTTTTTGGCAAAGGGCTTGATCGCGTCGACAAGGGCGTCGCCTGCGTCGATGTCCACGCCGGCGTCGCGGTACGACAGACCTTGGGCCGAACCGGTTGAATTCGGGGCGGATTTCGGTTGATTCATGGGGGAGAGCTCGAAGGTCGGTAAAATGCGATTTTACCCGATGCCGATCCAGAGTAGGCGCTTCAGCGCCTACTCTGGTCCCATACAGCGTTGCCGGCCGGCTGGCTGGAATTTGAATCATCCGTTCCGGCGACACCAGGGAAACAACTTTGCAACAGAACTCCTCGATACTGACTCCGGTCCAGCGCCGCGCTTTCACGTGGCTAGCCATCGCGCTCGGCGTGGGCATTCTGCTGTGGCTCTTGAGCCCCGTCCTCACGCCGTTTCTGCTCGGCGCGATTCTCGCGTACATTCTGCAGCCGGGCGTCGCGTGGATGGTGCGCCGGCGTGTGCCTCGCGCGATCGCTGCGTTGCTGATGATGCTGCTTTTCACCCTGCTGGTGACAATGCTCGCGCTGCTGGTTTTCGCCGTCATCCAGAAGGAAGGCCCGCAGCTGCGCCAGCAGGTGCCGCAATTGTTCGCTCATGTGAATGCGTGGCTGCAGCCCAAGCTCGCCATGCTGGGGCTCGCCGATTCGCTGGATTTCGCAAGCGTGCGCGATCTCGTGATGGGCCAGTTGGAAGGCAGCGCGCAGACCGTCGCTCGTTATGCATGGACCTCGATCGTGACGAGCGGCAACGTCATGATGACCGTGATCGGCAATCTCGTGCTGGTGCCGCTCGTGCTGTTCTATCTGCTGTACGACTGGAACCGCATGCTGCTGCGCGTACAGGGCGTGGTGCCGCGCCGCTGGCTCGACAAGACGCTGCAACTCGCGCGCGACATGGATCAGATGCTGTCGCAATATCTGCGGGGCCAGTTGCTCGTGATGGGCGTGCTCGCGGCGTTCTATGCGGTGGCGCTCAGCATCGCCCGCTTCGAGATCGCGCTGCCGGTGGGCATCTTCACCGGGCTCGCAGTGTTCATCCCGTACATTGGCTTCGCGACCGGCCTCGCGCTGGCGCTTCTTGCAGCATTGCTGCAGTTCGGCAACTGGTATGGCTTTGGTGCGGTGGCTGTGATCTACGGCGTCGGTCAGATCGTGGAGAGCTTTTTCCTGACGCCGCGCCTCGTCGGCGAGCGGATCGGGCTGCACCCGCTCGCAGTCATTTTCGCGTTGCTCGCGTTCGGGCAACTGTTCGGCTTTTTCGGCGTGCTCCTTGCGTTGCCCGTGAGTGCGATTTTGTCCGTGGCGGTGCGCGAATTGCGGCAAAGCTATCTGGAAAGCACCCTGTACAACAATTGACCTTCTGCTCCAGTGACCCGGCTCGCCAGGACCATCGGCAGCCTCAGCCCTACTTTCGGCATCAACCTACTGTGCTTCGTCAACTGACGCTCGATCTCGGCACTCCGCCGCCATCGACATTCGATAATTTTTTCGCTGGCGCAAACGCCGAGCTGGTGACGCGCCTGCGTGAACTGGACGGCGCGCTCGCGGCCGGCCCTGTCGCCGATCGCACCTTCTATATCTGGGGCGAAGCGGGCAGCGGCCGCACTCACCTGTTGCAAGCGCTCGTGCACGAAGCGCCGCCGGGGCACGCGCGCTTCGCGGGTCCGCAAAGCAGCCTTGCCGCGTTCAGTTTCGATCCTCGGGTGGCGCTCTATGCCATTGACGATTGCGACGGTCTGTCGGCCGCGCAGCAGATCGCCGTGTTCAATCTCTTCAACGAAGTGCGCGCGCATCCGACGAGCGCGCTCGTCGCCACCGGCAACGCGGCGCCGATCGGCATGACGGTGCGCGAGGACCTGCGCACGCGGCTCGGTTGGGGTCTCGTGTTCCACCTCGCGCCGCTGCCCGACGAAGGCAAGGCAGCGGTACTGAAGCACGCGGCCCGCGAGCGCGGCATCATGCTGGCCGACGACGTGCCGGCCTATCTGCTCACGCATTTTCGTCGCGACATGCCGAGCCTGATGGCGCTTCTCGACGCGCTCGACCGTTTCTCGCTCGAACAGAAGCGCGCGGTTACATTGCCGCTTTTGCGCACGATGCTGGCTTCGCCGGGCGCGGACGGGCCCGCCGCGTCGTCCGCCGCTTCAAGTAAAATAGATCCCCATGGCTAATCTCGCACTCTTCGACCTCGATCACACGCTCATTCCCACCGACAGCGACCACGAATGGGGCCGCTTCATGGTGAAACACGGTATGGTCGACGGCGAAAACTTCGCTCGTGAAAACGACCGCTTCTATGCCGACTACAAAGCCGGCAAGCTGGACATTCACGCCTATCTGATCGCCATGCTCACGCCGCTCGCGAAGTACACGCGCGCGCAACTCGCGGACTTTCACGCGCAGTACATGCACGAAGTGATCACGCCGGCCATCCTTCCGGCGGCCGTCGAACTGGTCAAGCGGCACCGCGAAGCCGGCGACCTGTGCTGCGTGGTCACGGCGACCAACGAATTCATCACCCGTCCCATCGCGAGCGCGTTCGGCGTCGACACGCTGATCGCCTGCGAAGCGGAAACCGTCGACGGCCAGCCGCATTCGGCCTACACCGGCCGCCCCACCGGCACGCCGAGCTACAAGGAAGGCAAGATCGTGCGCACCGAGGCATGGCTTGCGTCGCTCGGCAAGAGTTGGAGCGACTTCGAGCGCAGCTACTTCTACAGCGATTCGCACAACGACATTCCGCTGCTCGAAAAAGTCACCGATCCGATCGCAACGAATCCCGACGACACATTGCGCGCCCATGCGCAGGCCAAAGGCTGGCGCATCCTCGAACTCTTTCAACCCACGTGATCAAAAAACTCATCCGTAAGCTATTCGGCCAGGACACAGCGTCCACCGACGACACCGTGCCGGCTGAAGCCGACTCAGCCGAACCCGGCAGCGCACCGGCACGCAATGCAGCAGGCGCCGCGGGAACCGGCCGCGCCCGCCGGAAGCCCGCCCGCAATGGCGCGCCCGCAAAGACAGTGCGCGACCCGGACGTGCCGGTCATCATTCCGCACGACGTGCACGGCATCGACCCCACGCTGATCTCGCGCAACGCGATTCGCGTGACCGAAGGCCTGCAACAGGCGGGGCACCGGGCGTTTATCGTCGGCGGTGCGGTGCGCGACCTGCTACTCGGCATCAAGCCGAAAGACTTCGACGTGGCGACCGACGCCACGCCCGAACAGGTGCAGAAGCTGTTCCGCCGCGCGCGCATCATCGGTCGCAGGTTTCAGATCGTGCATGTGCAGTTCGGCCAGGAAATCATCGAAACCTCTACGTTCCGCGCGCTGGTCGATCCGCCCGCCGCTGACGCGGCGCCGCCGCGGCGCCTGAAGCGCGACGAGCTCGACCGCCGCACGCACGCGGTCGACGCAAGCGGCCGCGTGTTGCGCGACAACGTGTGGGGCGAGCAGCACGAAGACGCCACGCGCCGCGACTTCACGATCAACGCGATGTACTACGATCCCGCCACCGAAACGGTGCTGGACTATCACAACGGCATGGCGGACGTGCGCGCGCGCCTGCTGCGCATGATCGGCGACCCGGCCACGCGATATCGAGAAGATCCTGTCCGCATGCTGCGCGTGGTGCGTTTCGCGGCAAAGCTCGACTTCGAGATCGAAGACGCGACCCGCGCGCCGATCGCCGAAATGGCCGACCTGATCAACAACGTGCCGGCCGCTCGTCTGTTCGACGAGATGCTGAAGCTCATGCTGTCCGGCCACGCGCTCGCCTGCCTGAAGCGCCTGCGTCAGGAAGGCCTGCATCATGGTTTGCTGCCTTTGCTCGACGTCGTGCTTGAGCAGCCTACCGGCGAAAAATTCATCACGCTCGCACTCACCAACACGGACGCACGCGTGCGCGCCGGCAAGCCGGTATCGCCCGGCTTCCTGTTCGCCACGCTGCTCTGGCACGACGTGCAGCAGCGCTGGCAGAAGTTTGAAGCGAACGGTGAATATCCGGTGCCGGCGCTGCATCGCGCGATGGACGAAGTCCTCGACATGCAGACGGAAAAGCTCGCTATTCACAAGCGCTTCTCGTCCGACATGCGCGAGATCTGGGGCTTGCAGCTGCGCCTCGAAAAACGCTCGGGAAGAAGCGCGCTGAAGCTGCTGGAACACCAAAGATTTAGAGCGGGGTATGATTTCCTCCTGTTGCGCTGCGAATCGGGCGAACTCGATGAGTCGGTCGGAGCGTGGTGGACGGAGTTCATCGAAGGAGACATCGCGGCGCGTGAAACATTGCTTACGCAAGGCGGGAAGGACCGAAGCCCCAGAAAACGACGGAGACGCAGCAGTGGCGCGAGAAACCGCAAACCGGGCGACGGAATGGAGGGCGGCACGCCAGCCGAACGCACAGACGCCGAAGCGGGCCATGAAGGCCCGCACGAAGACTGACGCGGCGTTCGCTGAAGCCGTCGAACGATAGTTGCAGGAAGTTATGCCATGACGGTTGCTTATCTCGGCCTCGGCGCGAATCTCGGGGACGCGCGCCAGACCCTGAAAGACGCAGTGGTGTGCCTCGCACAACAGCACACCATCACCGTGCTCGCCAAGTCGAGCCTGTATCGCACGGCCCCGATCGACGCGGGCGGTGACGACTATTTCAACTGCGTCGTCAAGATCGACACAACGCTGCCCGTGCGGCATCTGCTCGCGCTGTGCCACAAGATCGAGCATCAGTTCGGCCGGGAGCGGCCCTTTCGCAATGCACCGCGAACGCTCGATCTCGACATCCTGCTTTTCGGCGATCAATCGATCGACGAAGCCGATCTGATCGTTCCGCATCCTCGTCTCGTCGAGCGTGCTTTTGCGCTGGTGCCGCTTGTCGAAATCGACGCTGCGCTGATCATTCCGCGACATGGGCGCGCCGACGCGCTGCTCGACGCCGTGCGCGATCAGCGCATCGAGAAAGTGAAAGGACCCTGCCAGTGCCCGATGCTGAACGCACTCGCCGCGGGCAAGGGCCGCTGCGAATGAATTCCACACCGCTTACCGTCACCGCGCCGCAATTGCGGCCTCCATTCGGCTATCTGGCGATCGAAGGACCGATTGGCGTGGGCAAGACCTCGCTCGCGCGGCGTCTTGCGCAACGCTGGTCGATGCAGGAACTGTTCGAGAGGCCGCAGGACAATCCTTTCCTCGAGCGCTTTTATCGCGACACCGCGCGTTATGCGTTGCCCGCGCAATTGCACTTCGCGTTGCAACGCGCGCAGCAGGCGCAAGAAGTGAACGCAGCGCAAGTGGCGGGCACGCCGCTCGTAGCCGATTTCATGACGCAGAAGAACGACATTTTCGCGCGCCTCACGCTGCAGGAAGACGAGTGGCATCTGTATCGCGCGCTCGCCGCGAAGCTGGAAGTGAGCGCGCCGGCACCGGACTTCGTCGTTTATCTGCAGGCGAGTCCCGAAGTGCTCTTCTCGCGCATTCAAAAGCGCGCAGTGCCGATGGAGTTGCAAATTTCCGATGCGTATCTGCATGCCCTTTGCGACGCCTACAACGAATTCTTCTATCACTACGACCGCACGCCGGTGCTGACGGTTAACGCCGAACATCTGAATCCGCTCGACTCCGACGCGGACCTTGCGCTGCTCGCCGAGCGCATCGAAACCATGCGCGGACGCAAGGAATTCTTTGTCAAGGGCACGTCGCTCTGAGCGGCGCGCGTCTCTCTCTTCAACGGATCGACCATGACCTATTTGCAGGAGACGAGCCGCAGCGCCGTCACCGTGCCGAAACTGCAGGCAATGCGCGATGCTGGCGAGAAAATCGCCATGCTCACCTGTTACGACGCAAGCTTCGCCGCGCTGCTGGATCGCGCCGGTGTCGACGTCATGCTGATCGGCGACTCGCTCGGCAACGTCCTGCAAGGACAGACCACCACACTGCCGGTTTCGCTCGCCGACATCGCCTATCACACGGCGAGCGTGGCGCGCGCGCGACCGTCGGCGTTGATCGTCGCGGACCTGCCGTTCGGCACGTACGGCACGCCGGAAGAAGCGTATAGGAGTTCCGTCGAATTGATGCGCGCGGGTGCGCAGATGGTGAAGCTCGAAGGCGGTGAATGGCTCACGGATACTGTCCGTTTCCTCGTGGAACGCTCAATTCCGGTGTGTGCACATGTCGGGCTGACGCCGCAGTCGGTGCATGCTTTTGGCGGCTTCAAGGTGCAGGGCAAGACCGAGGAAGGCGCGAACCAGTTGTTGCGCGATTCGCTCGCCATGCAAACCGCCGGCGCGCAGCTCATTGTGATGGAAGCAATTCCGACGCTGCTCGCGAGCGAAGTCACGAAGCAGTTGCGGATTCCGACCATCGGCATCGGCGCGGGCCTCGACTGCTCGGGTCAGGTGCTGGTATTGCACGACATGCTGGGTATTTTTCCCGGCAAACGGCCGCGTTTCGTGAAGGATTTCATGGTCGGGCAGCCGAGCATTCTTGCTGCCGTGGAAGCGTATGTGCAGGCCGTGAAGGACGGGACATTTCCTGGGCCTGAGCACTCGTTTTGAGGCTGCTTTCGCGGGGGCGATATTAGCGTGGCGGCGCTTCGGTAGTTTCTAGCGGATAATCCGAGCCGGCAGCGCGCCGCGCAATGCATTGCAGACCAACAGCGCTTCAGCGTTCAATACGTCAGCCTCTGTCAGCACCTTTTCAGCCGCCTGCAGGCTAGTGTCGTCTTCAAGCAGGATGCTTCGCATCACACCGGGCAGCACGCCCGACGCGAGCGGCGGCGTCCACCACCGCCCCGCCAGCTTGACGAATACGTTTGAGCGCCCGCCTTCCGTCAACTCGCCTCGTTCGTTGAAGAACAACGTGTCGAAGGCGCCTTTTGCCTCGGCTTCGCGCCAGCCGCGATCGTACTGCGCACGGTGCGTGGTCTTATGGCGCAGCAGTGGATCGCCGGCTTGGGTCGATGCAAAATCGTGATCCGTTGCGAGGAGAACGCCGACCGTCGAATCGGCCAACGGCACCAACACCGCGGCCGTGATTTGCGTCACGCCGCTCTTGCCTAGCGCGACGCGCATACGGTGCGGTGTGGCCGAGGGCAACGACGCACATCGCTCCGCGATCTGCGCGCGAATGCTTGCGGCATCGAATTGAAAGTCTAGCGTCGCAGCACTCGCCGACAGCCTCGCGAGGTGGCGCGACACATGGCGCACGCCCTCTTCCCGCGTCGCGTACATGGTTTCGAACAGCTCGAAGCCGGGTTCGGCACCGGTCAGGAAACGGGCTTTCAAGCGACACTCCGCATATTCGTCTTCGGCGACGCTGTCGAGCACGATGCCCGCGCCGATGCCCATCGTGCCGCGCAATTCTCCTGTAGGCGCGGACGGCTTCAACGTCAGCGTGCGAATCGCGACGGACATGCAGAAGTCGCCGCCGCTAATTTCATTCGCCGCCGGCTCGGGCGCGGGCGCGTCCAGCCAGCCGATCGCGCCGGTGTAAAGGCCGCGTGGCGTGCTCTCCAGTTCGTCGATCAACTGCATCGTGCGATGCTTTGGCGCACCGGTGATCGAGCCGCAAGGAAAGAGCGCGCGCAGAATCGCAGCGAACGACGTGCCGGGCCGCAAAGCGGCTTCAACCGTCGACGTCATCTGCCAAACCGATGCATACGGTTCGACAGAAAAGAGCGCGGGCACTTTGACGGAGCCCGTTTGAGCGACGCGCGACAAATCGTTGCGCAGCAAATCGACGATCATCACATTTTCGGCGCGATTCTTGGGGTCGTTGCCGAGAAATTCAGCGGCGCCGCGATCCGCTGACGGATCGGCTGAGCGTGGCGCGGTGCCTTTCATCGGCCGCGCGCGCAACGTTGCATTCTGCTTCTCGACGAAAAGCTCCGGCGAACATGACAGCACCCACCCGTTACCAGGCATTGCAATCAATGCGCCGTACGGAACGGGTTGACGCGCCCGCAACCGCCGATAAAGCGCGATAGGCGGCCCAAATACGTCGAAGCCAAGCCGGTATGTGTAGTTGACCTGATAGGAATCGCCGTCGCGCAGGGCGGCATGAATTGCGCCGATGGCCGCATTGAACTCTGCGGGCTCGACGCTCTCGCGCACATTGGCCGTGCCCGCCACAGACGGCTCAGCGAGTTCGCCGTCTTGTTTTACGAGCCACGCGTCGACCTCGTCGCGTGAGAGTTTCTCGCAACGTTCGAACAATAAAAAACGCAGCGTGGCGTCGCCATGCTGCGTTTTGAACGACGGATCTGATGACCCGCCGAGAAGATGCCGGCCGAACTCGTAGTCGGCGAGCACGATAGCGTGCAGGCCGTGCCGCGCATCGGATTCGGCGGCCTCGCAAACGGCTTCCAGCTGCGCGGCGTCGGCGCATACCCGCTCATGCGCGAAACCGGTGTACAGCCTGCTCGAGCGGCGCGCCGCCGACGCGTCGCAATCATCGAGCAATGCAAACACAGCGCCGCGCTCATCTACCGTCATGCCTACCGCCAACTTCTAACTGCCGTTAATCGAAGAAGCTCTTCACCCTATCGAACCAGCTCTTGCTTTGCGGGCTGTGCCGGGCGCCACCTTCCACCAAAGCTTTTTCGAACTGCTTGAGCAGGTCGCGCTGCGGTTCCGTGAGCTTGACCGGCGTCTCGACCTGCACATGCACGTACAGATCGCCGGCAATACTCGAACGCAAGCCCTTGATACCCTTGCCGCGCAACCGGAACGTCTTGCCCGACTGCGTGCCTTCGGGCACCGTGAAGCTCGCGCGGCCCGCGAGCGTGGGCACCTCGATTTCGCCACCCAACGCCGCCGTGGTGAACGGAATCGGCATCTGGCAATGCAAATCGTCGCCGTCGCGCTCGAATACCGAATGCTGCTTGATATGGATCTCGACGTACAGATCGCCTGACGGCCCGCCGTTGATGCCCGGTTCGCCGTTGCCGGCCGAACGGATGCGCATGCCGTCGTCGATACCTGCCGGGATCTTTACTTCGAGCGTCTTGGTTTCCTTCACCTTGCCCGCGCCGTGGCAGTGAGCGCACGGCTCAGGAATATAGGTGCCGGTGCCGTGACACTTCGGACAGGTCTGCTGGATGCTGAAAAAGCCCTGCGACATCCGCACAGCACCCGAACCGCTACACGTCGGGCAGGTTTCCGGCTTGGTGCCGGGCTTCGCGCCCGAACCGTGACAGACTTCGCACGAGACCCAACTCGGCACGCGAATCTGCGTGTCGTAACCATGCGCGGCCTGTTCCAGCGTGATTTCCATGCTGTAGCGCAGATCGGCGCCGCGATACACCTGCGGGCCCGCACGTCCGCCGCCGCCTCGCGCCGCGCCGCCTGCCGCCTGGCCGAAGATGTCGCCGAAAATATCGCCGAACGCATCGGCAAAGCCGCCGAAGCCTTGCGCACCGGCGCCCCCCATGTTCGGATCGACGCCCGCGTGACCATACTGGTCATATGCCGCACGCTTTTGCGAGTCCGAGAGCATTTCATAGGCTTCCTTCACCTCCTTGAAATGCTCTTCCGCATCCTTGTTGCCCGGATTGCGGTCGGGGTGGTGCTTCATCGCCAGCTTGCGATAAGCCTTCTTGATTTCGTCGTCGCTCGCGTTCTTTGCGACGCCCAGAACCTCGTAGTAATCCCGTTTCGCCATATCGGTTCAACGCCCCTCGCGAGAGTGCCGCGCGGTGGCTCCTCTTGAATGCTGGAGTCTCACGACTCGTCCGGTCGTGTTTCGTGCCACCTGAATGCGGCTCAAAACAACGGCCTCCATAAAACAAATGTGCCCGGAGAGCCCAAAAGGCTCGCCAGGCGTGATAACCGCTCTTGCACGTTCCCGCGTCCAGATGCCCGCGGTCCTTCGTGCAGCCGGGCCGCACACAGAACCCGTGTGCGGCTTTACGGTCGGAATGCGACCTGGCTTTAGTCTTTCTTGACTTCCTTGAAGTCGGCGTCGACCACGTCGTCCTGCTGCTGGCTCGCGCCACCAGCCGACGGGCCCGCGCTCGCGCCCGCCGCGCTTGCTGCCGCAGCTTCGGCACCTTGCGCAGCCTGCATGTCGGCGTACATCTTTTCGCCCATCTTCTGCGAGGCAGTCGCCACCGCTTCGATCTTGGCTTCGAGTGCAGCCTTATCGGTCGAACCGCTCTTCAGTGCGTCTTCCAGGTCCTTCAGCGCGGTTTCGATCTTTTCCTTCTCGCCGGCTTCCAGCTTGTCGCCGTACTCGGTGAGCGCCTTCTTCGTGCTGTGGACGAGCGCGTCGCCCTGGTTGCGGGCGTCGGCCAGCTCACGCAGCTTGTGATCTTCTTCCGCGTTCGCTTCGGCGTCCTTCACCATCTTCTCGATTTCTGCTTCGGACAGACCCGAGTTCGCCTTGATCGTGATGCGGTTTTCCTTGCCGGTCGCCTTGTCTTTCGCGCCGACGTGCAGAATGCCGTTCGCGTCGATGTCGAAGCTCACTTCGATCTGCGGCGTGCCGCGCGGTGCCGGCGGAATGCCTTCAAGGTTGAACTCGCCCAGCAGCTTGTTGCCCGCCGCCATTTCGCGTTCGCCCTGATACACCTTGATCGTCACGGCGCTCTGATTGTCGTCAGCCGTCGAGTAGACCTGCGAATGCTTGGTCGGGATCGTGGTGTTCTTGTTGATCATCTTCGTCATCACGCCGCCGAGCGTTTCAATGCCGAGCGACAACGGGGTCACGTCGAGCAGCAGAACGTCCTTGCGGTCGCCGGACAACACCTGGCCCTGGATCGCGGCGCCAACGGCCACGGCTTCGTCCGGGTTCACGTCGCGGCGCGGGTCCTTGCCGAAGAATTCCTTAACCTTTTCCTGCACCTTCGGCATACGGGTCATACCGCCGACCAGAATCACGTCGTCGATTTCGCCGACCTTCACGCCTGCGTCCTTGATAGCGACGCGGCACGGTTCGATCGTGCGTTCGATCAGTTCTTCAACCAGCGCTTCGAGCTTGGCGCGCGTGATCTTCAGGTTCAAGTGCTTCGGACCCGACGCGTCGGCCGTGATGTACGGCAGGTTGATTTCGGTTTGCTGGCTCGACGACAGTTCGATCTTTGCCTTCTCAGCCGATTCCTTCAGGCGCTGCAATGCGAGCACGTCCTTCGACAGATCGACGCCCTGCTCTTTCTTGAACTCACCGATGATGTAGTCGATGATGCGCTGGTCGAAGTCTTCACCGCCGAGGAACGTATCGCCGTTCGTGGACAGCACTTCGAACTGCTTTTCACCGTCGACATCGGCGATCTCGATGATCGACACGTCGAACGTACCGCCGCCCAGGTCATACACGGCGATCTTGCGGTCACCCTTCTCGTTCTTGTCGAGACCGAACGCGAGCGCGGCTGCGGTCGGTTCGTTGATGATGCGCTTCACTTCCAGACCGGCGATGCGGCCTGCATCTTTGGTTGCCTGACGCTGGCTGTCGTTGAAGTACGCGGGAACCGTGATCACAGCTTCGGTGACCGGCTCGCCGAGGTAGTCTTCAGCGGTCTTCTTCATCTTGCGCAGCACTTCCGCGGAGATTTGCGGCGGAGCGAGCTTCTGATCGCGCACTTCGACCCATGCGTCGCCGTTGTCGGCCTTCATGATCTTGTACGGCATCAGGCCGATGTCTTTCTGAACTTCCTTCTCTTCGAAGCGGCGGCCGATCAGGCGCTTAACCGCGTACAGCGTGTTCTTCGGGTTCGTGACCGACTGACGCTTGGCAGGCGCGCCGACGAGAATCTCGCCGTCTTCCATGTAGGCGATGATCGACGGCGTGGTGCGTGCACCTTCCGAGTTCTCGATCACCTTGACCGAATTGCCTTCCATGATCGCCACGCACGAGTTGGTCGTGCCGAGGTCGATACCGATGATTTTGCCCATTTTTACTAATCTCCTGACTTTGATCGCTGCGGGAATCGCCCTGTTTGCCGTCTGGCGGCAAGGCAATCCGCCCTAAATTCATACCTGCACTCAACATAAGTGCGTCCGCATCGTTTTCAAGACCTCTTTTGCGATGCGGTCTTTAATTTTTTTCAATCGACCGGACTTTTGCCCGAATCCGCTCCGTCGGCTCGCGCACCGCCTGCTGCATTGGCCGAGCGGATCTTCTCGCGCGCCGCCGCAACCGCCGCCTCGAACTGCGCTAGGCCGTGCCAGCCGGTCGCCCGACCCAGCCGTTTGCCGCGGTGGAAAAAGAACCACGTCGGCACACCATGAAGCACGAAACGCCGGCCAAGCTCGCGGTGCTCGTAGACATTGCTGTGAAACCAGCGCAAGCCGAGCGCATGGATCGCGTCCGGCTGAGCGAGCATGGCCTTCTTGGCGATCTCGCAGTTGACGCAGTCGAGTCCCCAGAAGAACACCACCGCGAGTTGATCACCCGCTTCGGCGAGACTGGCGTCGAATGATTCGGCGCTCAACTCCTGCATGTCAAACGCCGAAAACGCGGTTGCGTCGACGGGAATTTTGGCCATGACGATGCCTACTGGTGCCTACTCGTTGTCTACGGCTGCGTACAGCGGGCGCGAGCGAAACCCGTACGGAATGCGGTGTGAACCGGCCTTACTTCGGCGCCGCGACGGTGACGAGCGCCGGGCGCAGCACGCGATCCGCAATCACGAAGCCCTTTTGCAACACGGCAACAACCGTGTTCGGCTCCTGGTCGGCCGGCACCATGGAGATAGCCTGATGGCGGTGCGGGTCGAACTTCTCGCCCACCGGATTCAGCGCGACGACGCGGCCCTTCTCCAGCGCCCCTGTGAGCTGACGCAGCGTGAGTTCGACACCTTCGCGCACTTTCTGAAGGTCGTCGGTCGAGTGAGCGACGGCTGCTTCCAGACTGTCGATCACGGGCAGCAGATGCTCCGCGAAGCTCTCGATTGCAAACTTATGCGCTTTCGCAACGTCTTCTTGCGCGCGGCGGCGCACGTTTTCCGTCTCGGCTTTCGCGCGCAGGAAGCTTTCCTGCAATTCGGCGATCTTCGCCTGCGCTTCGGCCAATGCAGCTTCCGCACCCGTGGCCGGCGTGTCCGTGGCGACGCTCGCAGCGGCTTCCTGCTCCGGAGTGACCGCCTCGGCGGCCTGGCGCGCGGTTTCGTCCGCGGGCGTGGGATTCTGGCTCGTCGGGTTCTCTTGCGTGTTTTCCATGTCGCTGAAAGTCGTTAAAAAATTAAAAGCCAACGGCAGCAACGGCGCATGACACGAACGCGATTTGTGCGTTGCAAAATCGCGACAGTTATCCAGGCGCGCTACCACGTATCGAAACGGCAGTTGGGGCCGCAAATGCGCCATTTCAAGCGTCTTCGCCGAAATTTTCAAACCGGCAGCCGCCGGCCGAAACGCGCGGTTACAACCATGAGTGCGCGGCGATCAGATTCAGATTGAGCGCGGCGTGCAAGTGACCTATGCTCCAGTTACGCGGCGGAAAAACAGCGTTAACCCTAATCTGACATGAACCTTTCCGCCTTTTTGCAATTTCCACCTGGCTAGCTCGTTTCTTTTCCGCACCATCCCAAAAGGGGGTACCGTGAAACTGACCTTTGCAATCTCGGTGGTCGCACTGGTACTCGTCGCGGGCACCACGACCATCTGTATGTCTGGGGCGGTCAACGATCACACAACCGAATACGGCGGCGTGAACGCGACCATGGAACAACTGTTCAATCCCCACCTGAAAATCTGTCGATAGTCCGGCGGTCGCGCTTGGTCGGGCGGCCGTGTAGTGCCTCGGCCGGCTCGCGATAGGTCTTGCGGCGCTCGTGCTCGGCCTGCCTTTTCTGCCGGCTTTCGTCCGTTTCCGCGTAAAGCGTCTGCGCGACGCTCGCTGGGCCGCGCACGTCGCATACGCCCAGCACCTGCACCTGCCAAACGAACCGCTCGATTTCGATCTCGACGAGATCGCCAACCCGCACGTCCTTGGCCGGCTTCACGTTGGCTCCGCCTATGCGCACACGCCCCTTCTCGACCGCGTCCGCGGCAAGCGAGCGCGTCTTGAAGAAGCGTGCAGCCCAAAGCCACTTGTCGATGCGCAGCTTCGCGCCCGGTTCCGTCGAAATTCGGTAGTTCATAAGCGTGCTCAAGCCGGAGTGTGATGCGGTACGGGAACCGCCTGAACCGGCCAGCCTTGCAGATTCTGCGCGACGATTTCGCCAAGCGCGGCAATCCACGCCTGCGACGCGTTCACGCAAGGAATGCGATGAAACTCCTTCCCGCCGGCATGCAGGAACTCGTCGCGCACTTCCATGCCGATCTCCTCGATCGTCTCGAGACAGTCGGCGGTGAAACCGGGACAAAACACGTCAGCACGCCGCACGCCTGCCGCCCCGAGTTCCTTCAGCGTGGGCGCCGTGTACGGCTGCAACCACTCCGCCTTGCCGAAACGCGACTGGAACGTGATCCGGCATTCCACCGGCGTGAGGCCGAGAGCCTGCATCAGCAGCGCGCCGGTCGTCTGGCACTGCTCGTGGTACGGATCGCCAAGATCGAGCGTTCGCTTGGGCACGCCATGAAAACTGAGAACGAGCTTGTCGCCGGCAGCGAAATCCGGACGACCATGGAGATGCCAGTAGTGGTGCACCTGCGCAGCGAGCGCTGAAATGTACGCGGGATGATCGGCGTACTGGCGCACCGTGCGGATCTCGGGCTGGTTACGCATGCGCTTCAGGGCGGAGAACGCGTCGTCGAACGCGGTTGCCGTTGTCGACGACGAGTATTGCGGATACATCGGCACCAGCAGCACACGTTCGGCACCGGCGAGCTTCAGCTGATTGAGCATGGCCGGGATGCCGGGCGTGCCGTAGCGCATTGCGTACTCAACGAGCACCGTGTAGTCATTCAATTGCAGCAGGTGGCGCAACCCTTCCACTTGCTTTTCCGTATAGACGCGCAGCGGCGAGCCTTCGGGCATCCACACGGCCGCATATTTCTTCGCAGATGCGCGACCCCGGAACGGCAGGATCAGAAGCCGCAGAATGATTTGCCACAGCAGCGCCGGAATTTCTACCACGCGAGGGTCGGAGAGGAACTGCGCGAGATAGCGGCGAACCGCTCGAGGCGTTGGCGCGTCGGGCGTGCCGAGATTGATCAGCAGCACGGCAACGCGGTGCGACGTGGCGTTCTGCGAGGGCCGCTCGAGATCGAAGCGCATAGGCAGCAGGAATAACCGCTCAAGGCGGGAAGTGGAATCAGGTGGGATTCATTATAGCGGCGAGCCTCGTGGCCGCGCGCCTTGGAGACCCCTGGCCGTTCGGCCAATTGGCAGGCGGCGCCGGCTCGCGCATCATGTGCTGGATGAAACGCCGCAGCGGCGACGGGCTACTGCTGGCTGAGCGTCAGCGAGAGCAGTCTCGCGGTGATGTCCACGATCGGGATCACGCGGTTGTAGGCCATTCGCGTGGGTCCGATCACGCCAAGTGTTCCGACGATCTTGCCATTCACCTCGTACGGCGCGGTCACGACGCTCATCTCCTCGATAGGCACGAGGTTCGACTCGCCGCCTATGAAGATCTGTACGCCCGCCGCATGACTCGACACATCCAGCAACTGAAGGAGACTGGTCTTTTGATCGAACACATCAAAGAGCTTGCGCAAGCGCGCCATGTCCGAGGAAAGATCCGCGACCTCGAGCAGATTGCGCTCGCCCGAAATGAGCACGGTCTCGCCAGTGTCCGATTCGTCGGTGCTCGCGGTGACGGCCGCATGCATGAGCGTGGTCATGTCGCCGCGCAACTGGTCGATCTCTTCGCGCAGGCGGCGGCGCACTTCGTCGAAAGAAAGACCGGCGAAGTGCGCGTTGATGTAGTTGGATGCTTCGACCAGTTCGGACGGCGTGAAATCGCGCTGGGTCGCCATCATGCGGTTCTGCACGTCGCCTTCGGGCGTAACGATGATCAGCAGAATGCGCTTGTCGGACAGGCGCATGAATTCGATCTGCTTGAACACGTGGCTGCGCCGCGGCGTGAGCACGACACCGGCAAACTGCGACAGATTCGAGAGCACGCTCGCCGCCGCGGCCACGATTTTCTGCGGCTCGCCTGCCTGCAGCGTAGTCTTGACGGTACGCGTGACCGCTTCTTCGTCTGCGGCAGACTCGACAGTCAACATTGTGTCGACAAAAAGCCGGTAACCGCGCGGCGTGGGAATGCGTCCAGCCGAAGTATGCGGGCTGATCACAAGGCCCAGATCCTCGAGGTCCGACATGACGTTGCGGATGGTCGCCGGACTCAGCTCCAGGCCGGAATAGCGCGACAACGTGCGCGAGCCGACCGGCTGACCTTCGGCAATGTAGCGCTCGATCAGAGTTTTTAGGAGGGTTTGTGCGCGAGGATCTAGCATGACGAAAAATTTTAGCTCAATGGTGCGACTACCGCGAGCGCTAACGGCGCCCAACACCGGCGGATCGACCGCCGCTCGCCAGGACTGCGTCTTGCGCCGGTTTCAGCGCCCTGTGCCGCGTTCGGTCCAGTGCGCCGCCAGCTCTGTTGCCAAAGGCCCCGCCCGCAGCGCGCCGTTGCAGTTTGCAGGGCGCACATGTCATCAAGGCTTCACCATTCTAACGATAATCCCTAACTGCGCTGGCCGCCCGCCCGTGCCGGCGGGCCGCCGGGTCCGCGCGCGGTTCTTTTCGGGCCTTACCTATGGTGTAATGCCGGCATGCAAGTAACCAGCCAGTTCAAGACCGTGGCGCTCGTTGGGCGCAACAACACCCCGGGCATCCGCGAGCCCCTGACGGCGCTCGCCTCCTGCATCGCGAAGCGCGGCTTCGAAGTTTTTTTCGAAGCCGACACCGCTGCGGAAATCGGTGTAACCGAGTATCCGGCGCTGCGTCCGGCCGAGATCGGCGCGCGTGCAGATGTGGCGATCGTGCTGGGCGGCGACGGCACGATGCTGGGCATCGGGCGGCAACTGGCGCCTTACCGCACTCCGCTCATCGGCATCAACCACGGCCGGCTGGGCTTCATTACCGACATCCCGATCTCGGACATGAGCGAGATCGTGCCGCAAATGTTGGCGGGCAACTTCGAACGCGAGGAGCGCGTGCTGCTGGAGGCGCGCATCATGCGCCAGGGCAATCCGATCTATCACGCGCTTGCCTTCAACGACGTGGTGGTCAATCGCAGCGGCTTCTCCGGCATGGCGGAACTGCACGTTTCGGTGGACGGCCGCTTCATGTACAACCAGCGCTCGGACGGCCTGATCGTCGCCACGCCCACCGGCTCGACGGCTTACGCGCTGTCGTCGCAAGGGCCGATTCTTCATCCGCAGTTGCAGGGCATCGTACTCGTGCCGATCGCGCCGCACGCGCTGTCGAACCGGCCCATCGTGCTGCCGGACGACTCGAAGGTCAGTATCCAGATCGTTTCCGGGCGCGAGGTCAACGTCAATTTCGACATGCAGTCGTTCACATCGCTCGAACTGGGCGACGCGATCGAAGTGCGCCGCTCGCGTCATACGGTGCCCATGCTGCATCCGGTCGGCTACAGCTATTTCGCGACGCTGCGCAAGAAGCTGCACTGGAACGAGTACCCGTCGCACGAAGAAGACGGCAAGCTCTGACCGGCGGAATGCCGGGATACAAGCGCCGCTAGAGAAACCCGAATATCAGGCTCACAAACCACCTTCATGCTTCGCCACCTCTCGATACGCGACTTCGTCATCGTCGCCGCGCTCGATCTCGAATTCGACAGCGGCTTTACCGTTTTTTCCGGCGAAACCGGCGCCGGCAAGTCGATCCTCATCGACGCGCTGGCGCTCGCGCTCGGCGCGCGCGCTGACGCGAGCGTCGTTCGCACCGGCGAGAGCCGCGCCGACATCACCGCGGAATTCGACACGCACGCGCAGGTGGATCAGTGGCTTGACGAGCAGGCGTTCAGCGCGTCGGTAGCCGACGGCCAGAACGGCGGCACCGTGATGCTGCGCCGCGTGGTGGATGCCAATGGCCGCTCGCGCGCTTTCATCAACGGCACTGCCGCAACCTTGGCGCAACTGCGCGAGGTCGGCGAAATGCTGGTGGATATTCATGGCCAGCACGCGCACCAGTTGCTGATGCGTCCCGACGCCCAGCGCGAACTGTTCGATACCCACGCAGGCCTGAGCGAACTTTCCGCAGGGGTCACGCGCGCGTGGCGCACATGGCGCGAGAAGGTTCAGGCGGTAGAGCATGCGCAAACGCGTGATCGCGAGTTGCAACTGGAACGCGAGCGGCTTGCCTGGCAGCTTGCGGAGCTGGACAAGCTGTCGCCCCAGCCGGGCGAATGGGAAGAGGTTAACGCTGAGCATCGGCGGCTGTCGCATTCGGCGAACCTGATCGACGGCGTGCAAGGCGCGCTGACTGCGTTATCCGAATCGGACGAAGCGATGATCACGCATCTTGCGTCGATCGTGTCGAACGTGCGCGATCTCGCGGAAATCGATCCGGCCTTGAACGACGTACTGGCCGCGCTCGAACCCGCAGAGATTCAACTTCAGGAAGCTGCGTACTCGCTGAGCCATTACGCCCAAAAGCTCGAACTCGATCCCGACCGGCTCGCCCAGGTCGAAAAGCGCCTCGACGCATTGCATTCGGCGGCGCGCAAGTTCCGCTTGCAGCCCGAAACGCTGCCCGACGAACATGAAACACGCCGTGCGCAGCTTGCCGCGCTAGACGCTGCCGCCGACCTCGATAGCCTGCACGCAGCAGAAGCGAAGGCGCGCGAGGTATTCGTCGCGGAAGCCAAAAAGCTGTCCAAGGCACGCGCGAAGGCCGGCAAGGCGCTCGGCGCGGCGGTCACCACGGGCATGCAGGAACTGTCGATGAAAGGCGGCAGCTTCGAAGTAGCGCTCGTGCCGCTGCCGGAGGGCGGCGCGCATGGTTTGGAGCAGGTCGAATTCCGCGTCGCGGGGCATGCAGGCGTGCCGCTGCGGCCGCTTGCCAAGGTCGCATCGGGCGGCGAACTCGCGCGGATCAGCCTTGCGCTGGCTGTGATCGCCAGCGCCGCAAGCCCAACGCCCACGCTGATCTTCGACGAAGTGGATACGGGCATTGGCGGCGGCGTCGCCGAAGTGGTCGGACGGCTATTGCATCAACTCGGGGAAGCACGCCAGGTGCTCTGCGTGACGCATTTGCCACAGGTCGCCGCACGGGGCGACCATCATTTCCAGGTGGCGAAGACCGGCAACGGCAAGGGCGGTACGGTAAGCAGCGTCGTTTCCCTCGACAAGGCGAGCCGCGTGGAAGAAGTCGCGCGAATGCTCGGCGGGCTCGAAATCACGCCGACCACTCGCAAGCACGCGAAGGAAATGCTGGCGGCTTAGTCGTATTAGGGCTGCGGCGAACGCCCGGACCTCAGCGCGGGCAGGTTTTTAACGCCGGAGCGGCACCACGCAAAGCGCCGGCAAGCCGCGCTTGTGCCGCGGCCCGCCATAATGCACGTCCTCTTCAACCCTCGCCAAACACCCGCTCCCAAAGTGCGAGCACGGCATCGCGCTCCGTCGCGACGAGAGCCGGCTCCACGCGCGCCTTCTCCATCCCATCCAGCCGCAACTTGTGCTGCAGTTTCCGGTACGTGCGGTAAGCCGCGCCGACCGTCTCGGCTTCGGCCTCGCTCATCAGCCCGAGGCGCGACACTTCGCGCAGCAGAGCAATGTTCCCGGTATTGCGGATCAATTCGGGATCGCGCGCCGCATGCAGCAAGACCCAGTACTGCACGGTGAATTCGATATCCACCATGCCGCCGCGATCATGCTTGAGGTCGAACAGCGTCGTATGGTTAGGGTGCCCGGCGATCACCCGCTCGCGCATCTCGACAATCTCGGCGGCAAGCTGCCCGGCGTCGCGCGGCGTGGTCAATACCTGTTCGCGGATCGCCTCGAACTGCGCGCCGATCTGCGCGTCGCCCGCACAGTAACGCGCGCGGGTCAGTGCCTGGTGCTCCCAGACCCATGCGGTGTTGGCTGCGTCGCCCTCGCGCAGTTGATAGCGGCGGAACGCGTCCAGGTCGGTGACGAGCAAACCCGACTCGCCGTTCGGCCGCAGGCGCAGGTCGATATCGAACAATGTGCCTGCGCCGGTCGCCGTGGTCAGCCAGGTAATGAGCCGGCGGGTGTACGTGGAATAGATGTCGGCTGCGGCGTCGTCGGGATCGTCGTAGAGAAAAATGACGTCGAGGTCGGACGCATAGCCCAACTCTTTGCCGCCCAGCTTGCCGTATGCGATCACCGCGAAACGCGGCACCTCGCGATGGCGCTTCGGCAACTGGTTCCACACAGCTTCCAGCGTTACATCGAGCACGGCGTCGGCGAGTTCGGACAGACGGTCGCTCACATGTTCGACGCTCAGCTTGCCGGCAAGGTCGATCAGCAGAATACGGAACACTTCTGCCTGGTGCGCGTGGCGCAGCAAGTCCATTTGCTGCTCGACGCCGTCCGCGGCGGCAAGCCGCAAGCGCAACGTGCGCTTGAACTCGGACCAGTCGAATGGACTGTTGATTGCCTCGTCGTCGAGCAGTTCGTCGAGCAATTGCGGATGGCGGATCAGATAGCCGGCCGCCCAGCGCGAGGCGCCCAGCACCGACAACACCCGATGCAGCGCTTGCGGGTATTCGGTCAGTAGCGCCAGGTACGCGCCGCGCCGGCTCACCGCTTCGAGCAGATCGAAAAGACGCGCGAGCGTATCGCCGCGCCGCTCGGGCGGCTCCAGCGTGCGGGCGGCTTCGAGCGCGCGCTGCGCGACAATGTCGAAACGCTGCCGGCTGCGTTCGGCGAGCCCCGCATAACGCGACGATTGCCACACGCCGCGCAGCCGCGCGAGCAGATCGCCCGGCTCCGCCACACCCAGTTCGACGATACGCGCGCGCAACGCATCTTCCGCGCTGTCGTCCGAGAGTGCGCTGCTCCAGACCCAGGCCGCCGCGCCGTCTTCGGGGGCGCCGCAGCCGTCGCGGCCGCTTACCTTGTCGGCAAATATCTGATCGAACTGCTGTTCGACAAACTCACGATGCGCGTCGAGCCGCGCCATCAACGTCGGATAGTCGTCGCAGCCCATGGCATGGGCGAGTGCCGCGCGGTCCTCGGAATCGACGGGCATCGCATGAGTTTGCGCGTCGTTGCGATATTGCAGCCGGTGTTCCAGTTCGCGCAGGAACCGATACGCTTGCGAAAGCTTCACGCAGACCGATGTGTCGATCAACCCATGCGTCGCGGCGTGACGCAACACGGCGAGCGTCGGACGCACACGAAAACCGGCGTCCTGGCCGCCGCGGATCAACTGGAACACTTGCGCGCTGAATTCGATTTCGCGGATGCCACCGCGCCCCAGCTTGATGTCGTCGGCCTTGTCAGGGCGCATCGACGCGCGGCGCTGCGCCTCCTGGCGAATCTGCAGATGCAATGCGCGAATCGCACTTATCACGCCGAAGTCGAGATAACGGCGATAGACGAACGGCGTGACGATCGCATCGAGCTGTTTCGAGAGACGCCGCGCCGCCTCGCTGGTGGCTTCCGAAACGAGCCGGCCCTTGATCCACGCATAGCGTTCCCACTCGCGGCCCTGCACATAGAAATACTCTTCGAGCATGCCGAGACTGCATACGAGCGGCCCCGAATCGCCGTTCGGGCGCAAACGCATGTCGACGCGAAATACATAGCCATCGGCGGTGACTTCGGCGAGAGCGCCGATCAGCCGCTTGCCGAGGCGCGTGAAGAAGTCCTGCGTGGCGATCGCCGCGCGCTGCCCGCCGGCGGTCTCGCCGTCGTCTTCATAAATGAAGATGAGATCGATGTCCGACGACACGTTCAGTTCCCGGCCGCCGAGCTTGCCCATGCCGACCACGCCCAGCGTGAGCCGCTCGCCTTGCGGGCCGCGCGGCTCGCCAAAGAGCGCCTCGAGTTCGGCGGAAAGCACGGCAAGCGCGCGCTGGATCGTCGTCTCGGCCAGATCGGTCATCGCTCCGGTGACTTCGGCGACGTCCGCCTCGCCAGCCAGGTCGCGCTCCATCACTGCGCAAAACACCTCGGTGCGCAACCGGCGCAGGGCCCGTTTTAGTGCCTCTTCGGTCAAGGGAGCGAAAGCGCCGCCGGCGGCCTCCGCGCAGAGCGTGTCAAAGCGGGCGTCGATGCGCTCGCGGGTCAGCGGCGCTGACGCAAGCTCCGCCACCTTCACGGCGAGTTTGGGATGCGCCGCGGCGGCGCGCGCCGCATAGTGCGAATAGTCGGAACTCAGAAGAGTAGCGTGAGTCATCAAAGGTCTGGCTCGCTCGTTGCTTGATTGTCGGGGACTGTGCGCCAGAGGCATGACTGCTTCGTCGCACCACGACTTCCCGCGTGCCGACGAGGCTCGCGCGGCGGCGTGCTGACAGGGCCTGCACGAAGTCCTGCCGACGCTTTCCCGTGTGTTACATTTCGTCGTTAAATCGCAAAACTACCATACGCCCACCCGCCGCAGCATGTCCGAGCGAAACGAATCCGCCGACCCGCAGGAAACCGGGCAGGCCCGGCCTCTGAGCGGAAGCGACCACGTCGTGCTGCGCCGGACTCTTCACGTCGTTCTGGCGCTGGCGCTCGTCCTCTATTTCATCGCTGCGGGACTGTACCTCGGCTTGCGCTATGTGGTGCTGCCGCGCGCCGACGCTTTCCGCCCGCGCATCGAAGCCGCCGTCTCTGAAAAGCTGCACGCGCAGTTCACCATCGGCAAGCTGGCGCCGCTTTGGAGCGGGTTCCAGCCAGGGCTCGACATCACTAACCTGGTGATTCGAGATCGTGACGGCAAACCCGCGCTCACCATACCGCACGCCACCGCGAGTTTGTCGTGGCGCTCGCTCTGGCAGTTCTATCCGACGCTCTCGAGCCTGATCGTCGATCAACCGGATGTGCTGATTGCGCGCGGCGGCGACGGGGAGCTCTCGGTCGCAGGCGTGCCGGTGCCGACCCGTCACAGCGGCAACGACACGTTGTCGACGTGGCTCGTGCGCCAGCAGGCGATCGTCGTGCGCGGTGGCGTGCTGCGCTGGCGCGACGTCCAGCGTAACGAGCCGGAACTCGCGCTGCGCGACATCCGCATAGCGATCCTGAACGACGGCTACGATCACCGCCTTGCCCTGCAGGCGCCGCCGGATGGCCGATTGCTTCACGGCCCAATCGATTTCCGCACGCATTTCCGGCACGCGCCGCTCGCGGCGATCGGCAAGCCGATCAACTGGAAGGGACAGGCCTATGTGTCGACGGGGCCGGTCGATCTGCCGACGCTTGCGCGTTACGTCAGGATTCCGATCGAAACGTTCGCCGGCCGCATCGACAACGCCATCTGGGTCGCTTTCGCCGACGGCCGCATGAAGTCGGCAAGCGGCCAGATGGCCGGCGCCGATGTCGCGTTACGCGTGCGGCCCACGCAGCCGAAGCTGCTTGTGCCGGTCGCCCATTTCGGGTGGCGCATGGAAGCCGATCAGGGCGACTACAAGCTTCAACTGAGTGACATGCGCGCCGAACTCGGCCAGCCGCCGCTCGAGGACGGCACGCCGCTTACGCGCACACTAACGTTCAGTACGCTCGACGGACACTATCGCAAAGCGTCGCAGCAAAACGGACAGCTCATGAGCGTGTCGGGCGACCGCGTCGACCTGGGCATTCTCGCGGAATTCAGCCGCGCGTTGCCGCTGCCGCGGCCCCTTCTGAACGGTCTCGTGCGCTACAACCCGCGCGGCATCGTTGCCAACTATCTGATCGAAGTGGAACGCGGCAAGCCGGAATCGGGCGAGCCTGGCGGCGACCGTCACGCGACGGGCGCCGAGCCAGTCGAGCGTTATCGCTTCAAGGGCGATCTGCAAGGCATCAGCTTCGCCGCGCAAGAACCGCCGCCTGGGCTCACCGCGCGCAATCACCCGCGTGCGGGCATTCCGGGTATCGAGAATCTTTGGGGCACTGTCGACGCCGATCAACGTCACGGCACGGCTTTGCTCGACACGTCCAATGTGGCGATCACGCTGCCAGGTGTCTTCGACGATCCGCGTCTCAAGCTCGACCATCTGCACGGTCGCGCCGACTGGACCATCGGCAAGAAGGCGCCCGGCGACAACCACCCGGCGTTCACAGTGAAACTGGCCGATTTCGGCGTCTCGAATGCAGACGTCGCGGCGAGCGCCACCGCCGACTACAGCAACCCCGGCCACGGCCGCGGCTCGCTCGACCTGAAAGCGGACTTCGAACGCGCGCAGGTCTCGCGCATCGCCCGTTATCTTCCGACCAGCATCAGCGAAAAGCTGCGCATCTATCTTGGTCACGGTTTGCAGGCCGGCATGTCGCGCGGCGGGACGATCGAGATACATGGCGATCTGACGAAATTCCCCTACTCGCGCGATCCCGACGCGGGCGTCTTTCACATTGTCGCGCCGTTCAAGGGCGGCAAATTCGACCCTTCGCCATACCCGCCGCGCAAGATGAGGAACGGCACGCCGAACGTGTGGCCGCCGCTCGACGGCATTGACGGCGTGTTCGAACTCAAAGAGAAGATGTTGCGCTTCGACATCGACCGCGCACGCTATAAACGCGTGGCGCTGCATGGCGTGAACGGCAGGATCGAGGACCTCGGCACGCGCGAGTCGAACCTCGTGATCAAGGGCGACGGGCTCGGGCCGCTCGCCGACATGCTCGACTACGTGAACGAAAGCTCGCTCGGCATCATGGCGCGGCACCAGACCGAGAAGATCCGTGCCGAAGGGCCGGCCTCACTCGCGCTGAAGCTGACGGTTCCGCGCACGCCCAAGCCGCATATCGGCGTGGAAGGCGCGCTTGGCTTCGAGAATAATCGACTGACGGTAGAAAACGTGCCGCCGTTGTCCCAGCTGAGGGGCAAAGTGCACTTTACCGAACGCAGCGCGCAGACCGACCGGCTCACCGCGCAGTTTCTCGGCGGCGATCTGCGGGCAAGCGGCGGACTGAAGCAGGACGGCACTTACGCTCTCGACCTGGACGGCCATCTCGCCGTCGATGCCGCGCGCGGTCTCGGCCTGCATGGTCCGGCGGCCCAGGTGCTCACGCGGATGAGCGGCAGCGCCCCTTACGCGCTCAATGTGAGCGGCGCAAAAGGCAGGCTGCCGCAACTCACCATGAACTCGGACCTGACCGGCCTCGCGCTCGACTTTCCGGCGCCGTTCAACAAGCCGGTCGGCACACCAATGCCGCTACGGCTCGCCGCCGGGCCGTCCACGGTTGCCGGCGAAAGCGGACTGGAGCGTGCGGAACTCAACTTTGGTCCGATCGCCGCGCGCTACTTGCTGGACTACAAGCCGAAAAGCCCGCCGACGGTGCTGCGCGGCGCAATCGGCGTGAACCGGCCGGCCGACCTGCCTTCGGAAGGGGTAATCGCCGCGGTCGACGTCGAAACGTTCGATGCCGACGCATGGCGCTTCCTTGTTACACAGATGCGCAACAAGGAAGCGCCTGCTGCAACGGCCACGCCTGCCACCCCCAACCCGACCGTCGCGCAGTTCCTGCCGAGCCGCTTCGCGCTCCACATCGGCACTTTGACGCTGCTCAAGCGCCATTGGGACAGCGTGATCGTCGGCGCTTCGCACGCGGACGGCATATGGCAGGCAAATATCGCGTCCAATCAGGTGTCGGGGCACGTTTCGTGGCTCCCGGGCGCCGACAAGGCGTCGCCGGGCACGCTGCAGGCGCGCTTTGCGCGCGTGGTGATTCCGTCGGTGGCCGACAAGGATCTGCTCGGTCAAGCTATCTCGGCTCCGGTGCAGAACATGCCGTCGATCGATCTGGTCGTGAACGAACTGATCGTGCGCGACCGCGATATCGGCCGGCTCGAAGTGCTGGCGCACAATTTCAACGAAGACGGCGTGCCCGTCTGGCAACTCGACAAGCTGGACATTGCAAATCCTTCGGCCACGCTCACCGCGACGGCGAACTGGCGCACCTCGACGGAACTGGCCAACTCCGCCGACGAGACCACGTCGCGGCGCACCGTCTTCGATTTCAAGCTCGACATCAAGGACGCGGGCGGGTTGCTCCAGCGCTTCGGCCAGCCGCGCACGCTGAAGGCGGGCAGCGGCACGCTATCGGGCAAGATGGTGTGGCGCGGTGGCCCGACCACGATCGACTACCCGACGCTAAACGGCAACATGGCCGTCGATCTTCGTCACGGCCAGATTCTCAAGGTCGATCCGGGCGTCGCCAAGCTGCTCGGCGTCCTCAGTCTGCAAAGCCTCGCGCGCTTCGCGACGCTGAACTTTCGCGACGTGATCGGCGAAGGTCTGCCGTTCGAGCACGTCACGGGAACCGCACAGATTCACAACGGCATCGGCCGCACCGAAAACTTCGAGATGGTGACCGCGCCGGCCCGCGCCGAAATGAAGGGCTCCGTCGATCTGGCTCAGGAAACGCAGGATTTGCATGTCCGGATCGTGCCGACGGTGAGCGCCGGCGCAGCGGTCGTCGCGGCCGCGGTAATCAATCCACTGCTCGGCCTGGGCGCGCTGGTGGCGGATCTGGCGTTCAGCCAATCGATCTCGCACGCGTTCGCGCGGGAGTACGCTATCACCGGCTCCTGGTCGAAACCGCACATCGAGCGGGTCAAGAACGATCGGGGTAAGATGGACGCTCCAGCTTCGACCGCGGTCGCTCAGTAAGCGTCTTCAGTTGAAGCTTTGGCTCAAGCTCCAAGTCGACGGCGGGTTCGACGCTGTCGGCGGGTTACGGATCGACCGAGCTCCGAACCCAGGTGCTGGAGCCAGCCACGAACGACGTATGCGGCGCCAGCATTTCGCGCCGCCGCCTTTGCCGGGAGTTTCTCGAAACGCTCATGAGCGAAACACACGTCTCTTCATCTTCGTCCCCTGCTTTGTCGGCCGCGCCAGGCGACTCGCAGCTTGCGCAGGCAAGCGGCACACAGAGCACGTTCCGCGTCGCGGCGCTGCAGATGGTGAGCACGCCGGACCGCGATCGAAATCTGGCCGACGCCGAGCGCCTGATTGCTGAAGCCGCGGCCGATGGCGCGCAGCTTGTCCTCCTGCCGGAATACTTCTGCTTCATGGGCTTCAAGGACACGGACAAGCTGGCCGTGCGCGAGTCTTACCGCGACGGCCCGATTCAGCGCTTTCTCGCGGATGCCGCGCGCCGTCACAAGCTGTGGGTGATCGGCGGCACGCTGCCGGTCACGGCGCCCGAGCCGTCGCGAGTATTGAACACCACACTCGTATTCGACGCGCGAGGACACGAGGCGGCCCGCTACGACAAGATTCATCTGTTCAACTTCGAGAAAGGCGAGGAATCGTTCGACGAGGCGCGCACCATCTGCCCCGGCGACGAGGTCCGCACCTTCCAGTCGCCCTTCGGCCGTGTCGGCCTGTCGGTCTGCTACGATCTGCGCTTTCCCGAGCTGTACCGGCGCATGGGCGATTGCGCGCTGATCGTGGTGCCATCGGCGTTTACCTACACGACCGGCCGCGCGCATTGGGAGATGCTGCTACGCGCCCGAGCCGTCGAAAACCAGTGCTATGTGCTAGCCGCGGCGCAAGGCGGCAAGCACGAGAATGGCCGCCGCACGTGGGGCCACAGTATGTTGATCGACCCGTGGGGTGAAATCGTGGCAGTGCGTGACGAAGGCGCCGGCGTGGTCGCCGGCACACTGGAGCGCACGCGTATCGACGAAGTGCGGCAGAGCCTGCCCGCCTGGCGTCACCGGGTGCTGAGCTAGACTCATTGACATTGAAACTGCGGCGCCCCTCACCCATATAGTGTTGGTAGTGTTGGTGGCGCTAACCGAATCCTTCGTATCGAGCAGAACATACTTCGCATGAATATCATCGAACCCGGTATCCGTAATCTCGCCACCGCCAAGGACATCCTCCTGACGCCCTACGGTCTCGACGAGTCCCTGCTCACCCGCACGCTGGCTGAGATCTTCACGCATCGCGTCGACTACGCGGACCTGTACTTCCAGGCAACCCGCAGCGAAGCATGGAGTCTGGAAGAAGGCATCGTGAAGTCGGGCAGTTTCAGCATCGACCAGGGCGTCGGCGTGCGTGCCGTGTCGGGCGACCGCACGGCTTTCGCGTATTCGGACGACCTGTCGCCCGAAGCCATCCGCCAGGCGGCCATTGCCACACGAGCAATTGCCAAGGCGGGCGGCGGCAAGCAGAAAATCAAGGTGGCGTCGTCGTTGACCGGCATTGCCGGGCGCGATCTGTACCTGCCCGCCGATCCTCTGCATTCGCTCGACGCGACCGCCAAGGTCAAGCTGCTCGAGCGCATCGAACACATGGCGCGCGGTCGCGACCGGCGCATCCAGCAAGTCATGGCGGGCCTCGCCGGTGAATACGACGTCGTGCTGGTTGCGCGCAGCGACGGCGGGTTCGCCGCGGATATCCGTCCGCTCGTGCGCGTGTCGGTCACGGTGATCGCCGAGCAGAACGGTCGCCGCGAGATCGGCAGCGGCGGCGGCGGTGGCCGCTTCGACTACAGCTATTTCACCGACGAAGTGCTGTCGCGTTACGTCGACGACGCGGTGCACGCAGCACTCGTGAACCTCGAAGCGCGTCCGGCGCCGGCCGGCGCGATGACCGTCGTGCTCGGACCGGGCTGGCCCGGCGTGTTGCTGCACGAAGCAATCGGCCACGGTCTGGAAGGCGACTTCAATCGCAAGGGGTCGTCGGCGTTTGCAGGACGCATCGGTGAGCAGGTCGCGGCCAAGGGCGTGACCGTCGTCGACGACGGTACGCTGCCGAACCGCCGCGGCTCGCTCAACATCGACGACGAAGGCAATCCGACGCAGTGCACGACGCTGATCGAAGACGGCATTCTCAAGGGTTATATTCAGGACACGCTCAACGCGCGTCTGATGAAGATGCCGGTCACGGGCAATGCACGCCGTGAGTCGTACGCGGCGCTGCCCATGCCGCGCATGACCAACACGTACATGCTCAACGGCGACAAGGACCCGCAGGAGATCATCGAATCGGTGAAAAACGGCTTGTACGCGGTGAATTTCGGCGGCGGCCAGGTCGACATCACCAACGGCAAGTTCGTGTTCTCGGCCTCCGAGGCGTACATGATCGAAGACGGCAAGATCACGTACCCGGTCAAGGGCGCGACGCTGATCGGCAGCGGTCCGGAGTCGCTGAAATACGTCAGCATGATCGGCAACGACATGAAGCTCGATTCAGGCGTCGGCGTGTGCGGCAAGGAAGGCCAGAGCGTGCCGGTCGGGGTCGGGCAGCCGACATTGCGCATCGACCGGATGACGGTTGGCGGCACGGCTTAATTGAACTCGCCGCATGATTCGTGCATCAACTGAGTGAATCATGCGGATTTTCCGCATTTTCTGGCCCCGGTGCTTGTCAGTCGAGCTTAGCCGGGTTATAAAGTCATTCACCCTTTTTGACCAGCGACTCCATTTCGCCATGTCCGCCAAGTTTTACTTTTACTTTTTCTGGTATCTCAGACCGCTGGCGGATCGAGAGGGGTGTTAGTGCACGTAGAACACCGAGAATTCCCGAAAAACCGCCAGCGAGTCTGGCGGTTTTTTTTCGCCTTCCGTCTTTGAACATTATGTTTTGCACGCAGCGCCTGCGCGAACACGCTACGAACCGATTCAGGAGAACAACATGCCCCCGCACAACACCGACGATGTCCGCATTCGCGAATTGAAAGAGCTCACTCCTCCCGCGCACCTGATCCGCGAATTTGCCTGCGACGAAGCGGTGTCCGATCTGATCTACAACTCACGCACCGCCATGCATCGCATTCTGCACGGCATGGACGACCGCTTGATCGTGATCGTCGGACCGTGCTCGATTCACGACACGAAGGCGGCGTTGGAATACGCTGGGCGCCTCGTCGAACAGCGCAAGCGCTTCGCGGGCGAACTCGAAGTCGTGATGCGCGTGTACTTCGAAAAGCCACGCACGACGGTCGGCTGGAAGGGTCTTATCAACGACCCGCATATGGACAACAGCTTCAAGATCAACGAAGGGCTGCGCACGGCGCGCGAGCTGCTGTTGCGCATCAACGAACTGGGGCTGCCGGCCGCCACCGAGTATCTCGACATGATCAGCCCGCAGTACATTGCCGATCTGATCTCGTGGGGCGCGATTGGCGCGCGGACTACCGAGTCGCAAGTGCACCGCGAACTCGCTTCGGGACTGTCGTGCCCGGTCGGCTTCAAGAACGGCACCGACGGCAATGTGAAGATCGCCGTCGACGCGATCAAAGCCGCGTCGCAGCCGCACCATTTCCTGTCGGTCACCAAGGGCGGCCATTCGGCGATCGTATCGACGGCGGGCAACGAGGATTGCCATATCATTCTGCGCGGCGGCAAGACGCCGAACTACGACGCGGACAGCGTCAACGCGGCGTGTTCGGACATCGGCAAGTCAGGTCTCGCCGCGCGCCTGATGATCGACGCGAGCCACGCGAACAGTTCGAAGAAGCATGAGAACCAGATTCCGGTGTGCGCGGACATCGGCCGGCAGGTTGCTTCGGGTGACGAACGAATTATCGGCGTGATGTTGGAATCGCATCTGGTGGCCGGCCGCCAGGACTTGCAGGAAGGCTGCGCGCTCACGTACGGGCAGAGTGTGACCGATGCATGCATCGGCTGGGACGAAAGCGTTGCCGTACTCGAAGGTCTCGCCGACGCCGTCAAGCAACGGCGCGTGGCGCGCGGAAGCGGCAACTGATTGCTGTTCGATTGCGTCGTGTGACGCAGTTCGCAGATGAAAAACCCGGCTCGACGAGCCGGGTTTTTTTCTGGCCAAACGGATGAATGTTGCTGGATGGACCGCCTCAGTTCCGTAGCAAGTCATCGTCGGTCTCAGCATGACTTGCGGTGAGCGGAAGCCGCCGGTTACGTTGACGATGTCGTGCGTGACTCGCGTCCCTTAAGCTTTTTTTGGAGCTTGCCATGTACGGCTACGTTTCACTCGACCACGCCCGAACCGAAGACTTCAGTGTGAATCCGCGCCGGGTCCACGCCGAGCGCCGCCAGCGCATCGCACTGCGCGCGCATGAAGGGCACCGGTCCACAGATGTAGTAGTCGGCGTCCGGCACGACGACCTGCTCGGCAATTCTTGCTACGTCGAGACGACCGTCGAAATCGTAGTCCACGCCCCGCCGGTCGCCCTCGCCGACCGCTTCGTAGAACACCACGCGCTTCACGTTCGAATGCGACGCGACCGTCTCGTTGAGCCACTGCCGGAACGCGTGCACGCGGCCGTTGCGGCATGCGTGAACAAAAGTCACGCTCCGCTCGCTGCCATCGGCGAGGATAGTTGACAGCATCGAGGTCATCGGCGTCACACCCACGCCGCCGCTCATCAGCACCACAGGCGTGGTTTTCTTGCGATCGGGCGTGAAGTCGCCCATCGGCGCGCTCACATGCACGACGGTGCCCTCTTCGACATCTGCGTGCAGCAGGTTAGACACGTGGCCGGGCGCTGTGTCTTCGCGGCCGTCTTCGCGCTTCACGGAGATGCGCAGCCACTTGCCATGCGGCGCGTCCGACAAGCTGTACTGACGCGGCTGATCGACACCCAGCTTGTCGACGAAACGTTTCACGCTCACGTACTGACCCGGTTCGAAGTCACACGCGGCCGAACCGTCGGCTGGCGTCAGATAGAACGACGTGATTTCGTCGCTCTCCACCTGTTTGCGCGCCACCTTGAACGGGCGGAAGCCGCTCCAGGCCGCACCTTCATACAGCTTCGCCTCGGTGCTCACGAAGATGTTCGCAAGCTGACCGTACGCGACTTGCCAGGCGTCGAGCGTGGGTTGATCGACCGCGTCGCCGAGCACGTCGACGATTGCACCCAGCAGGTGGCGGCCCACAATCGGGTAATGCTCGGGCCGGATGTTCAGGCTCGCGTGCTTGTTGGCGATCCGCGAGACAGTCGGGCCGAGCGCGCCCAGATTGTCGATGTTGGCTGCGTACGCATACACCGCGCGCGCAAGCGTCTCGGGCTGATTGCCGCTTTGCTGATGCGTCTGGTTGAACAGATTCTTCAGCTCTGGATGGTGCGCAAACATGCGCTTGTAGAAGTGCTTCGTGATGGTCGTGCCATGCTCAGCAAGCACGGGCACAGTGGCTTTGACGCGGGCAATCTGTTCGGCGGTCAGGGCGGTCATTTATACTTCTCCTTAAAGATGCATATAAGATACATCTTTAAGGAGTGACTTGCTCAGACAGATTGTCGCAGGCCACTGTCGCGTGCTGAAAGCGGCCGTGGCGCCTAGTTGTGCCCTCGATCCTGCTGCCAGAGCACGTCCGCGCCGCCGTCAGCGCGATTGAGCACGCGCGCGAGCACGAACAGAAGGTCCGACAGACGGTTCACATATTGTCGCGGCGCGGCGTTGACGGCCTCCTCGTCACCGAGGGCGACAATCGAGCGTTCGGCGCGGCGGCAAACCGTACGGCAAACGTGCGCGAGAGACGCCGCGCGCGAGCCTCCCGGCAAGATGAACTCCTTTAGCGGCGGAAGCGCAGAGTTGTAGTCGGCAAGCCAGCCGTCGAGTTGCGCGAGATGGCGGTCGGTGATCATTGTGTGACCGGGAATGCAAAGTTCGCCGCCCAAGTCGAACAAATCGTGCTGGATCGAGACCAGCGCCGCTCGCACGGCATCAGGCAAGGGCTCGCACAGCAGCACGCCAAGATTCGAATTGAGTTCGTCGACGTCGCCGATCGCCGCAATGCGCGCGCTGTCCTTGCGGACGCGGCGGCCGTCGCCGAGACCGGTGGTGCCGTCGTCGCCGGTACGAGTGGCAATCTTGCTCAGACGGTTACCCATGATTTCTCCCTGCACCAATGATGAAGTCCGCGCCGATAGCGTATCGGTCGCCGACTAAAGTCCCGGTTTCTTGCACTGTGGTGGCGGCAGATCGGTCACCGCATCATCTGCCGCCTCATCTCTGTCTTGTCACCGCGTTAACCATGTTGCGCGGAGGCAGTAGCCGCCGCCATTATAGGAGCGATAGCCGGCGCGAAGCCCCAGAAGCATGGGAGCGGCCCGCCCCCGGCAGAAAGCGATCGGCGTAAAATGAAGTGCCTGCTGCAAAAAGCAGCTTCGCCTGACAACGACTAACAGACCTGTTCATGGTGCTGACCGGCGTAAGTGCTGAAGCACTAACGTGGATGCACATTATTCATGGGACCGGCGTAAGTGCTGAAGCACTAACGCGAATGCACATTATTGATGGGACCGGCGTAAGTGCTGAAGCACTAACGTGAATGCACATTATTGATGGGACCGGCGTAAGTGCTGAAGCACTAACGCCGGTCGACACAGGAGACATGCGTGAATCATTCCGTTCCGCCGGCCGCGCTGCGCCGGCCATTCCCTGGCGAATTGCTGAGCGCGCTCACCAACGCGTTCGGTGAGCGCGTGTCGATCGCGCAAGCCGTGCGCGAACACCACGGCCGCGACGAATCGCCGTTCGATCCCCAACTGCCCGACGCCGTCGTCTTCGCACGCAACACCGAAGACGTGCAGACCGCCGTCAAGCTGTGCGGCCAGTACAACGTACCTATCATTCCGTACGGAAACGGCTCGTCGCTGGAAGGGCACCTGCTTGCGGTGCAAGGCGGCGTATCGATCGATCTGTCGGAAATGAACCGCGTGCTGTCCATAAACGCCGAAGACCTCACGGTCACCGTCGAGCCAGGCATTTCGCGCAAGCAGTTGAACGAGGCGCTACGCGACACCGGCCTCTTTTTCCCAATCGATCCGGGCGCGGACGCGAGCATTGGCGGCATGTCGGCCACGCGTGCGTCAGGTACCAACGCGGTGCGCTACGGCACGATGCGCGAGAACGTGCTCGGGCTCACCGTGGTGCTGGCCGACGGCCGCGTGATCAAGACGGGCACGCGGGCGCGCAAATCGTCCGCGGGCTACGACCTCACGCGTCTGTTCGTCGGTTCGGAAGGCACGCTCGGCGTGATCACCGAAGTCACCGTGCGCCTTTATCCGCAGCCGGAGGCCGTGTCCGCCGCTGTCTGCGCATTTCCGTCGATGGGCGACGCGGTTCGCGCCGTCATCGAAACAATTCAGATCGGCGTGCCGATTGCGCGCGTGGAATTTGTCGACGCGCTCGCGATCCGCTCGATTAACCGGCATTCGAATCTCACGCTGCGCGAGGCGCCCACACTGTTCTTCGAATTCCATGGCACCGAGGCCGGCGTGAAGGAACAAGCCGAACTCGTGCAGGAACTTGCCGCGCAGAACGGCGGTGAAGGATTCGAATGGGCGACGCGTCCGGAAGACCGCAGCCGTCTGTGGAACGCGCGTCACAATGCCTATTTCGCCATGCTGCAACTGAAGCCCGGTTGCCGCGCCGTCACGACCGACGTCTGCGTGCCGATCTCGCGGCTCGCCGAATGCGTCGTCGAAACGGAACAGGACTTGAAGGCGTCGCCGCTGCCCTGCCCGATTGTCGGCCATGTCGGCGACGGCAATTTCCACGTCGCTATCCTGATCGATCCCAACAAACCGGAAGAACTTGCGGAAGCCGAGCGGTTGAACCATCGCATCGTGCAGCGCGCGCTGCGCATGGACGGCACCTGCACCGGCGAGCATGGAGTCGGTCTGCACAAGATGGATTTTCTACTGGAAGAACATGGCGACGTTGCGGTAGACACCATGCGCTCTATCAAACACGCGCTCGATCCGCAGAATCTGATGAACCCCGGCAAGATTTTCAGCTGGGCCGCCTGACGCGTCGTTTCAAGGCGCGTGGTCGGGAACGATTGAGCAGGACTGAACGCGGCTGAGCGTTATCGAGCCGCGGCGGCCGCAAACGGGCCGCCACGCAAGCGCCGGATAGCGCTGGGTGAAAACAGGAGGAGACGACTCACATGAATGCACCCGCCGAACTGTCAGCAGAGGTTCTCGCCCAGCGCCAGCGCGAAGTCGTGCAGGCGCTGATGGCGGTGTTGCCGAACCACTGTCTGCTATATCGCGACGAAGATACCGTCGCGTACGACTGCGACGGCCTCGCCGCCTATCGCCGTCTACCGCTCGCCGTCGCGTTGCCGGAAACGGAGTCGCAAGTGCAGCGCATCGTGCAGATCTGCCATCGTCTCGGGGTGCCGATCGTGCCGCGTGGCGCGGGCACGGGCCTGTCCGGCGGTGCAATGCCGATTCGCCACGGCGTGGTGGTATCGCTCGCACGCTTCAGGAAGATCATCGAGGTGGACTCGTACGCGCGAACCGCCACGGTGCAACCGGGCGTGCGCAATCTGTCGATTTCCGAAGCCGCCGCGCCTTACGGTTTGTACTATGCGCCGGACCCGTCGTCGCAGATCGCCTGCACGATCGGCGGCAACGTGTCGGAGAACTCGGGCGGCGTGCATTGCCTCAAGTACGGCCTCACCGTGCACAACGTGCTGCGCGTGCGCGCCGTGACAATGGAAGGCGAAATCGTCGAGTTCGGCTCGCTCGCGCCCGACGCGCCCGGCCTCGATCTGCTTGCGGTGCTGATCGGCAGCGAAGGCATGTTCGCGATCGTCACCGAGGTCACCGTCAAGCTGATCCCAAAACCGCAAACGGCGCAGGTCATCATGGCCAGTTTCGACGACGTCGTAAAAGGCGGCGATGCGGTCGCCGGCATCGTTGCCGCGGGCATCATTCCGGCCGGCCTCGAGATGATGGACAAGCCGGCCACGCGCGCGGTCGAGGAATTCGTCCACGCGGGCTACGATCTCGACGCGGCGGCAATCTTGCTGTGTGAATCCGACGGTACGCCCGAAGAAGTCGCCGACGAAATCGTCCGTATGACCGCAGTGCTGCGCGAGCACGGCGCAACGCGTATTCAGATTTCGCGCACGGAAGGCGAGCGGCTGCGCTTCTGGTCCGGCCGCAAAAATGCGTTTCCAGCTGCGGGCCGGATTTCGCCGGACTACTACTGCATGGACGGAACCGTGCCGCGCCGCAGTATCGGACCGCTGCTTTCCCGCATCGAGGAAATGGAGAAGAAGTACGCGCTGCGCTGCATCAACGTCTTTCATGCGGGCGACGGCAACATGCATCCGCTGATCCTCTTTAATGGCAACGACCAGGATGAATGGCACAGAGCCGAGGCATTCGGCTGCGACATCCTCGAAGCGTGCGTCGAATTGGGCGGCACAGTGACGGGCGAGCACGGCGTCGGCATCGAGAAGATCAACTCGATGTGCGTGCAATTCTCGCCGGAAGAGCGGGATGCATTTCACGCGGTCAAACGTGCGTTCGATCCGCCCGGTCTGCTGAACCCGGACAAGGGTATCCCCACGCGAGCGCGGTGCGCCGAGTACGGCAAGATGCATGTGCGCGGTGGTCTGTTGCCACATCCGGAACTGCCGCGCTTCTAGCGCCAGGCAATACGCATAGCCCGCCGCGGCGGGCTATGCCGCCATTCCACCCTGATTACCCGATGCGGGTCCGCTCCGGGTTGTCAGCGAGCCCCCGCCCGGTACAATCGATCGAAACATAACGAAGCAGGGCATCATGGAAGAGGACGACATCGTCGCCATGTGGTCGGAACGCGTGCGTTCCGCCAGCGCCGCAGGCCGCGCGTTGCGCGTTCGCGGCGGCGGTACGAAAGACTTTTACGGTCAGACGCTGGAAGGCGAGATCCTCGACACGCGCGCTTATCGCGGCATCATCGCTTACGACCCGGCGGAGTTGGTCATCACCGCGCGCGCCGGCACGCCGCTGCTCGAAATCGAGGCGGCGCTGGCCGAACACCATCAGATGCTCGCCTTCGAGCCGCCGCACTTCGGACCGCAAGCCACCTTCGGCGGCTGCATCGCTGCGGGCATCGCCGGCCCGCGCCGTCCGTCGGCCGGTGCGGCGCGCGACTTCGTACTAGGTGCGGTCATCATGAACGGCCACGGACAAGCGCTGCATTTCGGCGGCCAGGTGGTGAAAAACGTCGCTGGCTACGACGTCTCGCGCTTGATGGCGGGCTCGCTCGGCACGCTGGGGCTCATCCTCGAACTCTCGGTGAAGGTGCTGCCGCAACCGCAGGCCGAAGCCACGCTCAAGTTCGACGTAAACGGCACCGACGCTGTCCGTAAGCTCAACGAATGGGGCGGCCGCCCATTGCCGATCACCGCGAGCGCGTGGCGTCACGGCACGCTCGCGGTACGTCTCGCGGGCGCAGAGAGCGCGGTCAAGTCGGCGCGTGCGTCGCTGGGCGGCGAGGTTGTCGATGCGGTCGAGGCAGAGCGCTTCTGGGCAGGCCTGCGCGAGCAGACCGACACGTTTTTCGCCGCAATTCCGCCGAAAGCCGCGCTGTGGCGGCTCGCGCTGCCGTCCATCACCGAGCCGCTTCAATTGCCCGGTGCTCAATTAATGGAATGGGGCGGCGCGCAGCGCTGGTGGATCACGGACACCGACGCGCAAACCGTGCGCATCAGCGCCAAGCAAGCCGGCGGTCACGCGACCATCTTCCGCACTGGCCACGGCTATGACCGCGGAGCCGGGGTGTTCACACCGCTGCCCGCGCCGCTGATGAAAATCCATCGCGGCCTGAAAACCGCTTTCGACCCGGCCCGCATCTTCAATCACGGCCGTCTCTACCCCGACTTCTGAGCGCGCGATGCAAACTAATCTCGCGGACTTCATTCGCAACACGCCCGACGGCGACGAAGCCGACGCTATCCTGCGCAATTGCGTTCACTGCGGCTTCTGCACGGCCACGTGCCCCACCTATCAACTGCTCGGCGACGAACTCGACGGCCCGCGCGGCCGCATCTATCTGATCAAGCAGATGGTGGAAGGCGCCGAAGTCACGCGTAGCACGCAGGTTCACCTCGACCGCTGCCTCACTTGCCGCAATTGCGAATCGACCTGCCCGTCCGGCGTTCAGTATGGCAAGCTGGTAGAAATTGGCCGCAAGATCACCGAGAAAAAGGTGACACGCCCGCTCGGCCAGCGTCTCACGCGCCGCTTCCTCGCGAGCTTCGTGCCGAACAGCGCGCTATTCACGCCGGCCATGCGTCTCGGCCAGCATTTCCGGGCGCTGCTGCCGCGAAAACTGCGCGACAAGGTGCCCGCGCGGCAGCGTCCGCTCGAGTGGCCGACCGCAACGCACACGCGCAAGATGCTGATGCTCGCGGGCTGCGTGCAACCGTCGATGATGCCCAACGTCAACGTCGCCACCGCGCGCGTGCTCGATGCGCTCGGCGTGCAAACGCTCGTCGCGCCCGACGCGGGCTGTTGCGGTGCCGTGCGCCTGCATCTCGGCTACAACGACGAAGCGCTCGTCGACATGCGCGCCAACATCGACGCATGGTGGCCGTATGTCGAACAGGGCGTCGAAGCGATCGTGATGAACGCGTCGGGCTGCGGCGCGACCGTCAAGGAATACGCGCACCTGTTGCGCCATGACCCGGCCTATGCGGAGAAAGCGCGCCGCATCGTCGAATTGACACGCGACATTGCCGAGATCCTGCCGGACTTCGAGGAACAACTCGCGTCGATCACGCGCCGCCGCGCGATCCACACGGTCGCTTTTCATCCGCCCTGCACGTTGCAGCACGGACAGCAGGTGCGCGGCACAGTGGAACATCTGTTGACGCGACTCGGCGTGGAAGTGCGCCTGCCCGCCGACAACCACCTTTGCTGCGGCTCGGCCGGCACTTACTCGCTCACGCAGCCGAGGCTCTCGTATGCGTTGCGGGATCAGAAGCTCGAGCGGCTGCACGCGCAGGAGCCGCAAATGATCGTGTCCGCGAATGTGGGCTGTATTTCTCACCTGCAGAGCGGCACGTCCACGCCGGTCGCGCACTGGATCGAATTGGTGGAGCACATGCTGTCCGTATAATCGGGGCATCGACTTCCGTCCGTTCCCGTTCGTTCCATGCCCGATCTGATTCATAACCTCGAAGCGGTGAAGCAGCGCATCGCAATGGCCGCACACGTGGCCGGGCGCGACGCGCGTTCCATCGCGCTTCTCGCGGTCTCGAAAACTTTCCCCGCTGAAGACGTGCGCGCGGCGCACACCGCCGGTCAACGCGCGTTCGGTGAAAACTACGTGCAGGAAGCGCTCACGAAGATCGAAGCGCTCGCCGATTTGCGCGGCTCGCTCGAATGGCATTTCATCGGGCCGTTGCAATCGAACAAGACCCGTCCGGTGGCCGAGCAGTTCGACTGGGTGCATTCGGTCGATCGCCTCAAGATCGCACAGCGGCTTTCCGAACAGCGGCCCGATAATCTACCGGCGCTGAACGTCTGCCTGCAGGTCAACATTAGCGGCGAGAGCTCGAAAAGCGGCGTGAGCGTCGAGGAAGCCGCCGAAGTCGCCCGGCAAATCGCCACGCTGCCCAAGCTGAAGTTGCGCGGCCTGATGGCGATTCCCGAACCGGTCGGCAGCATCGACGAACAGCGCGTGCCGCATCGCCGGTTGCGCGAGCTGTTCGAGCGTCTGCGCGACGACGGTCTCGCGCTCGACACGCTCTCGATCGGCATGTCGGGCGACCTGGAGGCCGCGGTACTCGAAGGCGCGACCATCGTGCGCGTGGGCACTGCCATTTTCGGCGCGCGCGATTACTCGAACTAGCGGTTGCAAGGGCGGTTTCAACTACGGTTGCAAGCTCAGTTGTAAGCGCGAACTCATACGTTCAATCAAACCTTCCGGAACATCATGAAAATTGCTTTTATCGGCGGCGGCAACATGGCTGCGGCGTTGATCGGCGGCCTTATCAAGCGTGGCGTCGCGCCCGCCGATCTCTATGCGATCGACCCTAACGACGGCGCGCGCAAGCGTAACGAAGAACAGTTCGGTATCAAAACCGGCGCCGCCGCCGACGCGGCGCTCGCTGCGTATGACGCCGTCGTGCTCGCGGTGAAGCCGCAAATCCTGAAGAGCGTTGCGCAATCGCTCGCGCCGCATCTCAAGGCGTCGCAACTGGCAATCAGCATTGTCGCCGGCATCCGCATGGACGACATGTCACGCTGGCTGAACGGCCATACGCGGATCGTGCGCGTCATGCCGAATACGCCGGCGTTGATTGGCATGGGCGTCGCCGGATTGGCCGCAACGGCAAGTGTCGACGAAGCGGGCCGCGCGCTTGCATCGCAGGTGCTAGGCGCCGTGGGTGAGACGGTATGGTTCGACGACGAAGCGAAAATCGACGCCGTCACCGCCATTTCGGGAAGCGGCCCGGCCTACGTGTTCTATTTCATCGAAGCGCTGCAGGAAGCCGCGCGTCAGCTCGGCATGAATGAAGCGCAAGGCCGCGCGCTCGCCGTGGCGACCTTCACGGGAGCCGCGCAACTTGCAGCCAATTCGGACGAGCCGCCGAGCCTGTTGCGCGAACGCGTGACGTCGAAGGGCGGCACGACTGCGGCAGCGCTTGCCTCGTTTGACGCAAGCGGCGTGAAGGAAGCAATCATTCGCGGGGCGCTCGCCGCCGATGCTCGCGCGAAAGAAATGGGCGACGAGTTCGGTAAGCAATAAGCGCGGCTATCGCCGGTTCGCCAGTTACGGTCTATCGGCTTACTACCTGCTGCAATGGAATAAGCCGTGCGACGCGGAGTCGGGTCAACCCGCTCCGCGTTCAGCGAAAAGAGTCATGCGGCAAATGGGCAGCCCTCGCCAAAAGTCAGAACGAGGCCACCGCATAATGCGCGGCAATGCCCACGAACAACGCGCCGCCCAGCCAGTTGTTGTGCCGGAACGCCGCGAAGCAGGCCATCCGCTCACGGTTGCGAATGAGCGTGTAGTGATAGACCGCGCAGCCCGCCGCAGCAACCCAGCCTAACCAGTACAGAACGCCGAAACCCAGTATCACGCCGATGCCGACGTAGATTCCAAGCGTCACCGCATAGCAGAGCATGATCGCGGCCACGTCGAAGCGGCCAAAAGTGAGCGCCGAAGTACGGATGCCGATTTTGATGTCGTCGTCGCGATCGACCATTGCATATTCGGTGTCGTAAGCGACCGACCAGAACACGTTCGCGAGCAGCATGACCCAGGCGAGCATCGGCACGTGGTTCTGCACGGCCGCGAACGCCATCGGAATGCCGAATCCGAATGCGATACCCAGGTACGCCTGCGGAATCGCGAAGAAACGCTTGGTGAACGGATATGAGCCGGCAACGAACAGCGCGGCCACCGACAACTCTTTCGTCAACGCATTGAGCGGCAGAATCAGCAGAAAAGCCAGCAAGGACAAACCGGCGGCGAGCGCCACCGCTTCCCATGCCTTGACCTTGCCTGACGTGATCGGACGATTCTCAGTGCGCTTCACGTAGCGGTCGAAATCGCGATCGGCGTAGTCGTTGATCGCACATCCTGCGGAGCGCATTAGCACGGTGCCTACCGTGAAGATGACGAGAAGCGGCCACGACGGATGACCGTCGGACGCGATCCACAGCGCGTTGAGCGTCGGCCACAACAGCAGCAGACTGCCGATAGGCTTGTCCATACGCACAAGGCGCAGATAGAGCGGAAGTCGGGCAAACATGGCGGACTCTGTAAAAGCGGGCGGAATGCGGAAACTGTGCCGCCATTTTACGGGATGCAGCCCGCGCCGAGCGTCGTGCGGCCCGCACCTTGAACGCTCATGCCGCGACAGCGATTGCGAAAGCCGCGCCGCAAAAAACAAAACCTCCCGCGAGGGGAGGCTTTGATATATCCGGCTGTATCGGAGCGCGTCTGGACGTTTTCGCCTGTGCCGGCCGATTTCCGTTCCGGGAACCGGAATCGGATCCTGCCCCGGCCGGCGATGGACCGGCAAAAGAACGACCGCAGCGCGAGATCAGGCCAGCATCGAGCGCAACATCCACGCGGTCTTTTCGTGCGTCTGCATACGCTGCGTCAGCAGGTCGGCGGTCGGCTCGTCGTTCGCGGCTTCCGTCGACGGAAAAATTGCGCGCGCGGTGCGTACCACGGCTTCCTGACCTTCCACCAGCTGGCGGATCATTTCCTCTGCAGCCGGCACGCCGTCCGCTTCGGGAATGGACGACAACTTCGCGAAATCCTTGTAGCTGCCCGGCGCATGCACGCCAAGCGCGCGAATCCGTTCAGCGATCGAATCGACGGCGAGTGCCAGTTCGTTGTATTGCGTTTCGAACATCAGATGCAGCGTGTTGAACATCGGACCCGTCACGTTCCAGTGGAAGTTGTGGGTCTTCAGGTACAGCGTATAGGTGTCAGCGAGCAAACGCGACAGACCTTCCGCAATCTTCTTGCGGTCCTTGTCGCTGATTCCGATATTGACGTGTTGTACAGCTTCTTTTTTGGCCATGATGACTCCTTTGAAGAGTGATACGAACCGGTGGCAAAGTAACGGCGTGCTATGGATTGACTGACGACGAAGCCGGTAGAGCGGGCGCTCGACAGTTTATCGTAGAAAGGTGCTGGACTCGTGTGACGCGTGGTCACTACGGCGCGCGCTAGCGGGCGCGCGGTGTTCTGCGCGGCTCGCAACGGTGGCCTGCCCGGCGCGCCATCACACGCTGCTACGCGCCTACACGGGCCCGCTGTTGCATGTCGCTGCCTGCCATTGCCCGCTTACCCTCCCACTGCATGCTGCAGCACCTGCGCCGCGATAACCGCGAGTCCGCTCGTCACGATCGCGAAACCCACGGCTCTGCGCAATCCCAGCGCGTAGTGCAGCTGCGCGCGGTGAGCAACCCGTGATTTGCCCGCAGTGGCTTTCATCATCTCGATCATCAGCGTGCTCCTCGGTTAGCGCCGTTTACTCCGTTCACCCTTCGCGGGACGCCTACGCGTCCCGCTCGTGCTGCCTGGTTACTTCTTGCCGCCTTCCGCGAGTTCTGCCATCGCAGCGATCACGCCTTCGGCATAAGCGGGATCGATACGACGGAAATGCTCAACCGCGCGCGCAACGATGTCTTGCGGTACGCCGTTGATGTGCCGCGCAATGTTGCCGAACAACCGCTCGCGTTGCGCCGCGTCAAGGAGCGCAAACAGCATGCCCGGCTGCGTGTAATAGTCGTCGTCCGCGCGATGATCGTAGCGATCGACCGCACCTGCTGCGAGTGCGGGCTCCAATGCATTGGTGTCCTGCGCGAAGTCGCCGAAGCGGTTCGGCTCGTAGTTCACGTTGCCGCCGAGGTTGCCGTCCGTACGCATTGCCCCGTCGCGATGGAACGAATGCGGGTTCGGCACGCGCGACGCATTCACCGGAATCTGGTGGTGATTGATGCCGAGACGATAGCGCTGCGTGTCGCCGTATGAGAAGAGACGCCCCTGCAACAGCCGGTCTGGCGAGAAACCAATGCCGGGCACCACATTGGCCGGCGTGAACGCTGCCTGCTCCACATCCGAGAAATAGTTGGCCGCGTTGCGGTTCAATTCGATCGTGCCAACGTCGATCAGCGGATAGTCTTTCTGCGACCACACCTTCGTGATGTCGAACGGGTTGAAGCGATACGCTGCGGCTTCCGCCTCCGGCATGACCTGGATCGCAAAGCGCCATTTGGGGAAGTTGCCCGCGTCGATGTTGCCCACCAGATCGCGCTGCGCACTTTCACGGTCTTGCGCGACGACTTGCGAGGCTTCGCCATCGGTGAGATTTTCAATGCCTTGCTGCGACTTGAAGTGGAACTTCACCCAGAAGCGCTCGTTGTTCGCGTTGATGAACGAGTACGTGTGCGAACCGAAACCGTGCATCTGACGGTAGTTTTTCGGAATGCCGCGGTCGCTCATCAGGATCGTGACCTGATGCATCGACTCCGGATGACGCGTCCAGAAATCCCACGCGGCGATGTTGCTGCGCAGGTTGGTGTACGGGTCACGCTTTTGCGTGTGGATGAAGTCCGGAAACTTCAACGGATCGCGAATGAAGAACACCGGCGTGTTGTTGCCCACCACGTCCCAGTTGCCTTCTTCGGTGTAGAACTTGATCGAGAAGCCGCGCACGTCGCGTTCAGCATCCGCCGCGCCGCGTTCGCCCGCGACCGTCGAAAACCGCATGAACAACGGCGTTTCCTTGCCCACTTCGGCGAACACTTTGGCCTTCGTGTAGCGCGAAATATCGTGAGTTACCTTCAGCGTGCCGAACGCGCCCGAGCCCTTTGCATGAACGCGGCGCTCGGGAATCACTTCGCGGTCGAAGTGAGCGAGTTTTTCGATCAGCCAGACGTCTTGCAGGACGACCGGGCCGCGCACGCCGGCTGTCATCGAATTCTGGTTATCGGCGACGGGCGCGCCGGCGGCATTGGTGAGCTTCTGTTCTGACATGCGGAACTCCTGGATGGTTTTCGTTGGAAAAGGAATGCGGGGAGAAGCGCGGCAAAGCAATGCCGAAGGCTTATGTGAACAATCAGGCCGACAGAGCGCGATCGACGAGGAGAGAAAGCGCGACCGCGCGCATACCGAGCATGGCGGCGGCAAAACCGGTATTGGCGCCGGCTGGGTCGGTGGCGAATGTCTGAGTTTGCGGCGAGTCTGATTGAGTCATAGTGTCCTCCGGGCCTTGGGGATCTTGCGATCCATGGAGGACACTATATCAATGCTATTGGAATTGCGTGTTTTATAAATTTAATCTATCCAATAGGCGCACCCTGGCGCACCCTAGCGCAGATTGGCGCGCCGCCGCCAAGCGAAACGGGCGCCGCGGCGAGAAGCCGTCAGCGCCCGTGCGCCTTGCCGCCGTTCAGTTCACGGCGACCGGCAAATCCAGCTTTCTGACGCCCGGCAGGTCGCAGGCGCTGATTGCGTCGCAAATCGCGTCGATGGCGGGCATCCGCGTAAAGCTCTTGCGCCACGCCAGCACGACGCGGCGATCGGGCACCGGCTCGCCGAACGGGACATAGGAAAGCAGCCCCGAGTCGATGCCGCCCGCGTACGGCTTCACCTCGTGCACGGACATGCGCGGCAACACGGTGATGCCCACGCCGCTTGCGACCATGTGGCGAATTGTTTCGAGCGACGATCCTTCGAACGTTTTCTGGATGCCGTCGGCGTTCTGCGAGAAACGCATCAGTTCGGGACAGACACCCAGCACGTGATCGCGGAAGCAATGGCCGCTGCCGAGCAGCAGCATGGTTTCCTGCTTGAGATCGTCCGCGTCGATCTTCTGACGGTTTTCCCACGCGTGACCCGACGGCAGCGCGACGACGAACGGCTCGTCGTAGAGCGGGCGCAGCATCAGTCCGGTTTCGGGGAACGGCAGCGCCATGATTGCAACGTCGATCTCGCCCTGCTTGAGCAGTTCGATCAGCTTTAGCGTGTAGTTTTCCTGCAGCATCAGCGGCATTTGCGGAACGCGCTTGATCATCTGCTTGACGAGCGTGGGCAGCAGGTACGGTCCGATCGTGTAGATCACGCCGAGGCGCAGCGGCCCGACGAGCGGATCTTTGCCCTGCTTCGCGATTTCCTTGATGGCGAGCGTCTGTTCCAGCACCCGCTGAGCTTGCGTGACGATCTGCTCGCCGATCGGCGTGACGCTCACTTCACTCGTACCGCGCTCGAAAATCTGTACGTTGAGCTCGTCTTCGAGCTTCTTGATGGCCACCGACAAGGTCGGCTGGCTGACGAAACACGCTTCGGCGGCCCGGCCGAAGTGCCGTTCGCGGGCAACGGCAACGATGTACTTCAATTCGGTGAGCGTCATTGGGGGACCAATCAGTGCAGTGGATTCGATAGGTTTCAGTTATACACCCATAGGGTCGGTTCGCCAACCCGGTACGCGGGCTTTCAATATCCGCGAAACGCGCCACGGGTGCGCCCCCCAGGCGAAGGCCGACGGTCGGTGCGCCCGGTCATGCCTTCAGATACTGCTCACGAGCCCCCAGCCAGCGCGCCAGATGCTGCGTGACGACATCCGGATACGTCTCCAGCAACGCCGCAGCCGCTTCGCGCGCGGGCTCGATCAGCCATTGATCGTTCTGCAGATCGGCAAAGCGGAGCATCGCCGCGCCGGATTGGCGCGCGCCGAGGAACTCGCCCGGGCCACGAATTTCCAGGTCCCGACGCGCGATTTCAAAGCCGTCCGTCGTTTCGCGCATGGTCTGCAGGCGCGCGCGCGCCGTCATGGACAACGGTCCGGTGTACAGCAGCACGCACACCGACGCCGCGCTGCCCCGCCCGACACGCCCGCGCAACTGGTGCAACTGTGCGAGGCCGAAGCGCTCGGCGTGCTCGATCACCATCAGCGACGCATTGGGCACGTCGACGCCCACTTCGATCACCGTCGTCGCGACCAGCAACTGCACTTCGTTGCGCGTAAAGGCGTCCATGACAGCCGCTTTTTCAGCCGGTGCCAGCCGCCCGTGCACGAGTCCGACGTTCAGTTCAGGCAGCGCTGCGACCAGCGTTTCGTAGGTCTCGACCGCGGTCTGCAGTTGCAGCGTTTCGCTTTCCTCGATCAGCGGACAGACCCAGTAGACCTGACGCCCGGTCAGCGCGGCCTCGCGCACCCGGCCGATCACCTCTTCTCGGCGCGCGTCGGACACGAGCTTGGTCAGGATCGGCGTGCGCCCGGGCGGCAATTCGTCGATGGTCGATACGTCCAGGTCCGCGTAGTAGGTCATCGCGAGCGTGCGTGGAATCGGCGTGGCGGACATCATCAGTTGATGCGGCTGAAAATCGCGCGCGCCGTCGGCGGCGTTCTTCGCTTTTGCGCGCAACGCCAGCCGCTGCGCGACGCCGAAACGGTGCTGTTCGTCGACGATCACGAGCCCGAGACGCGCGAACTCCACAGCGTCCTGAATGATCGCGTGCGTTCCGATCACGAGCTGGGCAGTGCCGAGCGCCGCGGCTTCGATCGCGGCGCGTTTTTCCTTGGCCTTCAGGCTGCCGGCGAGCCACGCGACGTTCACGCCGAGCGGCTCCAGCCAGCCGCGCAACTTGCGCGCGTGCTGTTCGGCGAGGATTTCGGTCGGCGCCATCAGCGCGGCCTGATAACCGGCGTCGATAGCCTGCGCGGCGGCCAGCGCGGCGACAATTGTCTTGCCGCTGCCGACGTCGCCTTGCAAGAGCCGCTGCATGGGATGCGGCTGCGTCAGGTCGAGAGCGATCTCGCCGCCAACTCGCTCCTGCGCGCGGGTCAGCGAAAACGGCAACGCCTCAAGCAGACGCGCGACCAATGCGGATTCGTCGCCCAGCTTCCGGCGCGGCATGGCAGGCGCCGAGCGCGTGCGGCGCTCTTCGTGCGCGCGCTTGAGCGACATCTGCTGCGCAAGCAATTCCTCGAATTTGATGCGCACCCATGCCGGATGTGTGCCGTCGATCAACGCGGTTTCATCGGACTGCGCGCCGGGATGATGCAACGTGCGCACCGCGTCCATCAGCGAGGGCACGCCGAGCGGCTGCAACCATTGCCGCGCGACGGCCTCGGGCAGCAGTTCCGGCAAAGACGTGCGCGACAGCGCGTTGTCGATCGACTTGCGCAAATACGCCTGCGTCACGCCGGCTGTACTGGGATAGACCGGCGTGAGCGCTTGCGGCAGCGGTGTGTCTTCGTCGACCACACGCACCGCCGGATGCACCATCTCCATGCCGAAGAAGCCGCCGCGCACGTCGCCGCGCACTCGCAGCCGCGCACCGATCGCCATCTGCTTGACCTGCGAACCGTAGAAGTTCAGAAAACGCAGCACGAGTTCGTCGCCCGCGTCGTCGCGCAATTTGACGAGCAACTGCCGACGCGGACGATAGGCGATCTCGTTGTCGAACACGACTCCCTCGGTCTGCGCAATGCCGCCTGGCAGCAGGTGGCCAATTGGCGTCAACGAAGTTTCGTCTTCGTAGCGCATCGGCAGATGCAGCACCAAGTCGATGTCACGCGTGAGACCGAGTTTGGCGAGCTTGTCGACGGGTTTAGCGGACGCTTTCGCCGATGACTTCGCCGCCGATTTCGCCGACGCGCTCGCTTTTCCGGCCGCCGCCTGCAGTGCGGGGGCGGTCATTCCCTCTGGTGTTTGCTGACGCGCCTGCTGCGATGTGCGCCGGGACGCTTCATCAGGCGCTTCATCAGATGTCTGGTCCGCTCGCTTCACAGCGCGCGCCGTCCGCCTGGGTTGCGCCGTGCCGTCGGCCTGCCCGCTTGCGTCCGCCGACGTGCCGCGTCGCGCAACCGGGGCTGCCGGTTCGGCGCTCACTTCATCGGTAGCGGAGGGCAATCGGCGGTCGGACAAAGGCATGGGCTGCTTCGCAAGTACAATATCGGCTGTCAAAAGTATCGAAGGGCGCGTCGCTATCTGGCTGGCGCGCAAGCGCGGGCTCGCGGCACGCTGCGGCGCCCCGCAATCATAGCCGCCCGGCTCGGCCTTCGGCTCAATTCAGTCTCCATTCGCTTCCAGTCGTTCGCATGTTCAAGCTTTCCGATTTCGATTTCGATCTGCCGCCCGAGCTGATCGCGCAAGTCGCACTACCCGAGCGCAGCGCCAGTCGGCTGCTTCAGGTGGACAACGCGGCCCATGCCGACGGCGCCACGCGTCTCGTCGACCGCCGCTTCGCCGAACTGCCCGAATGCGTTTCGGCCGGCGACCTGCTGGTCTTCAACGATACCAAAGTCCTGAAGGCGCGCTTCCTCGGCCAGAAGGCCAGTGGCGGAAAGATCGAAGTTCTGGTCGAGCGCCTCACCGGCGAGCGCACGGCGCTCGCGCAGATCCGCGCGAGCAAGAGCCCGCAGGAGGGCACGACGATCCGTCTCGCCGATGCGTTCGACGTGACCGTCGGCGAGCGCGTCGAGCCGTTCTACACGCTGCATTTCCCCGACGACTGCCTGACGCTGATCGAGCAGTTCGGGCGTTTGCCGCTGCCGCCGTACATCGAGCACGACCCCGACTCGACGGACGAAACCCGCTATCAGACCGTGTTCGCGCAAAATCCCGGCGCGGTCGCGGCGCCCACGGCGGGCCTTCATTTCGACGACGCGCTCCTCGCGCGGCTCGACGCCGCTGGCGTTGAGCGGGCCACACTGACGCTGCACGTCGGCGCCGGTACGTTCCAGCCGGTGCGCGTCGAGAACCTGGCCGAGCACAAGATGCACAGCGAGTGGTATCACTTGCCGCAGTCTCTAGCCGACAAAATCGCGGCGACGAAGGCGCGCGGCAACCGCGTGATAGCAGTGGGCACGACGTCCATGCGCGCACTCGAAGCCGCCGCGCGCGACGCCGAAGCGGCCGGTCGCCCGCTTGCTGCGGCGAGCACCGAGACAGACATTTTTATCACGCCGGGTTACCGGTTTCGCGTCGTCGACCGGCTCGTGACGAACTTTCATTTGCCAAAGTCGACGCTGCTGATGCTGGTGTCGGCATTCGCGGGCGTCGAGACGATTCGCGCCGCGTATCGCCATGCGATCGAGGAGCGTTACCGCTTTTTCAGTTACGGCGACGCGATGCTGTTGACGCGGCGCGACGACCGAGCCGTCTGACGCGCCGTCCACGGGTTTGCAGTTTCCTCAGCCGCCGAACATCTTCGGCGGCGTTTCATTGTTTGCGCCGGACTGTTTTCCGGTTGCCCATGGAGTTACCTCAATGACCTCCGGTCACCACTCGCAACAGACAACCACCGAGCGCCCCGCCAACGGCCTCCACTTTGAATTGCTCGGCACTGACGGCCAGGCGCGCCGCGGCCGCGTCACGCTGAATCACGGCGTCGTCGAAACGCCGATCTTCATGCCCGTCGGCACTTATGGCACCGTGAAAGCCGTCCAGCCGCGCGAACTCGAGGAAATGCACGCGCAGATCATCCTCGGCAATACGTTTCACCTCTGGCTGCGCCCGGGGCTCGAAACGATCGGCGCACACGGCGGCCTGCACGGTTTCATGGGCTGGAAAAAGCCGATCCTGACCGACTCCGGCGGCTTCCAGGTGTTTTCGCTCGGCGACCTGCGCAAGATCACCGAAGACGGCGTCACCTTCGCGTCGCCGATCAACGGCGACAAGCTGTTTCTGTCGCCGGAAGTGTCGATGCAGATCCAGAAGGTGCTGAACTCGGACATCGTCATGCAGTTCGACGAATGCACGCCCTATGCAACGAACAACGTGCCGACCTCGCACAAGGAAGCGGCCGACTCCATGCGCATGTCGATGCGCTGGGCGCAGCGCTCGATCGGCGAATTCCAGCGGCTCGGCAATCCGAACGCGCTCTTCGGTATCGTCCAGGGCGGCATGTTCGAGGACCTGCGCGACGAGTCGCTCGCGGGTCTCGCGGAGAAAGACTTCCACGGCCTCGCGATCGGCGGCTTGTCGGTCGGCGAGCCGAAAGAAGACATGATGCGCGTGCTGAATCACATCGGCCCGAAGCTGCCGGCCGACAAGCCGCACTATCTGATGGGCGTCGGCACGCCCGAAGACCTGGTGGCCGGCGTGGCTGCAGGCGTCGATATGTTCGATTGCGTGATGCCTACCCGCAACGCGCGTAACGGCTGGCTCTTCACACGCTTCGGTGACGTCAAGATCCGCAACGCCACGCACAAGAATTCGCTCCGTCCGCTCGACGAGCAATGCGGTTGTTACACGTGCCGAAATTTCACTCGCGGCTACCTGCACCATCTGCATCGCGTGGGGGAAATTCTCGGCGCGCAACTGAATACCATTCACAACCTGCACTACTACCTCGAACTGATGCAGGAAATGCGCGACGCCATCGACGCGAAAATGTTCGAACCGTTCCGCAAGCGCTTTCACGAGAACCGCGCGCGCGGCATCGACGAGGCGCCATGACCGCCTGGTTCGTCGGATTCGGCGGAAGAATCCGTCAGATGCTTGCGGAAAACCTTACAATCTACTTTCGCGGACGGCGATAAACGGCTTTAAACGATTGATCCCAAAGCCGAATCGCCGCGCCGACGCGCGCAATGCCGGTGGTAGAATAACCGGCTGATTTTTTTGATTGAATTGATCTATAACGGAGAGACCAACGTGTCGTTCATTTCCAATGCCTTCGCCCAAGGCACAGCCGCAGGTGGCATCGAATCGAACTTGATGAGCTTCCTGCCGCTGATCCTGATGTTCGGCGTGCTGTACTTCATCATGATTCGCCCGCAAATGAAGCGCCAGAAAGAACATCGCAACATGCTCGCCGCCATGGCCAAGGGCGACGAAGTTGTGACGAACGGCGGCATCGTCGGCAAGGTGACCAAGGTGGGCGAGGCTTACGTCGGCGTCGAAATTTCGGAAGGCACGGAAATCACCGTGCAAAAAGCGTCGGTCACGACGATTCTCCCGAAGGGCACGATCAAGTCGCTGTAAAGGCCTGCTCTCTCGCGTCCGGCGCGGCCTCGCCGGCGATCAGGCAAGCAGACGCCGGATCGCCCGCGCTCATCGCCGGGCGCATCGCTTTCAAGCCAACCTTCCGTTGGACTACTCATGAATCGTTACCCCCTCTGGAAATATGCCGTGATGCTGGTGGCTCTCGTCATCGGCCTCGTGTACACGCTGCCCAACCTGTTCGGCGAAGCGCCGGCGGTGCAGGTGTCGAGCGGCAAGGCAACGGTCAAGCTCGACTCGACCACGCTGTCGGCAGTCGAAGCCGCGCTCGCAGCCAATCAGATCAAAGCAGACGACGTCACGTTCGACAACACGTCGGCCAACGCAAACATTCGCGTGCGCCTGCCGGACACCGACACGCAATTGCGCGTGAAAGATCTGCTGCAGAAGTCGCTGAACAGCGACCCCACCGACCCGCAGTTCATCGTGGCGCTCAACTTGCAAAGTGCGTCGCCGCGCTGGCTGACCGCATTGCACGCGCTGCCCATGTACCTCGGTCTCGACTTGCGCGGCGGTGTGCACTTCCTGCTGCAGGTCGACATGGCGGGCGCGCTGAACAAGAAGCTCGACTCCGACGCGTCGGACGCGCGCACGCTCCTGCGCGACAACAACATTCGCGACGGCGGCGTGAACCGCGTCAACCAGACGGTGGTGATCAATTTCGCCGACCAGGCCACGGCGGACAACGCAGCGAAGCAACTGAGCCGCAGTATCAGCGAACTCCAGTGGACGTCGCAGAACGGCACTGACGGCTCCGTGCAGCTCGTCGGCACCTTCACGCCGGCTGTGCAACGCGCCGTGCAGGACGCCGCGCTCAAGCAGAACATCACCACGTTGCATAACCGCGTGAACGAACTCGGCGTGGCCGAGCCGGTGATCCAGCAACAGGGCGCCGACCGCATCGTGGTCGAACTGCCGGGCGTGCAGGACACGGCGAAGGCGAAGGACATCATCGGCCGCACGGCAACGCTCGAAGCGCGCCTCGCCGATCCGGTCAACACGCATCCGAATCCGTCCGACCCGGTGCCGCCGGGCGACGAGCTGTTCACGCACGGCAACCAGACGCCGGTGCTGCTCAAGAAGCAGATCATTTTCACCGGCGACCGCATTATCGACGCGTCGGCGGGCTTCGACGAACATCAGCGTCCGTCCGTCAACATTCGCCTCGACTCGGCCGGCGGCCGCGCGGTGCGCAGCGTGTCGCGCGACAACATCGGCAAGCCGATGGCAATGGTGCTGTTCGAAAAGGGCAAGGGCGAAGTGCTGACGGTCGCGACCATCCAGTCGGAACTGGGCGATCGCTTCCAGATCACCGGACAGGCCACGCCGCAAGGCGCCGCCGACCTCGCGCTGCTGCTGCGCGCCGGTTCGCTCGCCGCGCCGATGGACATTATCGAAGAACGCACGATCGGCCCGAGCCTTGGTGCCGACAACATCAAGAAGGGCTTCCACTCGGTCGTGTGGGGCTTCGCGGCGATCGCCGTCTTCATGATCGCGTACTACATGCTGTTCGGCGTGATCTCGATGATCGGCCTGTCCGTGAATCTGTTGCTGCTGATCGCAGTGTTGTCGATGCTGCAGGCCACGCTCACGTTGCCCGGCATCGCTGCAATCGCGCTCGCGCTCGGTATGGCGATCGACGCCAACGTGCTGATCAACGAACGCGTGCGTGAAGAACTGCGCAACGGCGCGCCGCCGCAACTGGCCATCCAGAACGGCTACGCGCATGCATGGGCGACGATTCTCGACTCGAACGTCACCACGCTGATCGCCGGTATCGCGCTGCTCGCGTTCGGCTCGGGCCCGGTGCGCGGTTTCGCGATCGTTCACTGTATCGGCATTCTGACGTCGATGTTTTCGGCAGTGTTCTTCTCGCGCGGCATCGTCAACCTTTGGTACGGCGGCAAGAAGAAGCTGAAGTCGCTGGCAATCGGCCAGGTGTGGCGTCCGGAAACGGCGCCTGCGGGCTCCGCGGCTTACCTCGGCACCGACGACGCAGCTACCGACACGGCGCAGGCCATGCGTGCCGCATCGGCCGCCGCCGTGAAGCCAAAGGCGCCGGCCGCTGCCGCGCAGTCGCGCGCGGGCAAGCCGACCGTACGCCGCCGCAATGCACAGGGCACGCCAAACACGCCGCAGAAACCGGGTTCATCCCGCTGAGTCCCGGAGAACAAGACCATGGAATTTTTCCGCTTTCGTAAAGACATTCCGTTCATGCAGCGCGCGTTGATCTTCAACGCGATTTCGCTGCTGACGTTCCTCGCCGCGGTGTTTTTTCTCGTGCACCGGGGACTGCATCTGTCGGTGGAGTTCACCGGCGGTACCGTGATCGAAGTCCAGTATCCGGGCGCCGCGCCGCTCGATCCGGTACGCGGCACGCTGAGCAAGCTTGGCTACGCCGACGCGCAGGTGCAGAACTTCGGCACCTCACGCGACGTGCTGATCCGTTTGCCACTCAAGCAGGGTTTGACGTCCGCGCAGCAAAGCGATCAGGTCATGAGCGCGCTGAAAACCGAAACGCCGCAGGTGCAGTTGCAGCGCGTCGAGTTCGTCGGCCCGCAAGTCGGCAAGGAACTCGCCACCGACGGCTTGCTTGCGCTCGCCTGCGTGGTCGCGGGCATCGTGATCTATCTGTCGTTCCGCTTCGAATGGAAGTACGCCGTGGCGGGCGTGATCGCGAACTTGCACGACGTCGTGATCATTCTCGGGTTCTTCGCGTTTTTCCAGTGGGAGTTCTCGCTGTCGGTGCTGGCCGCCGTCCTTGCGGTGCTCGGCTATTCGGTGAACGAATCGGTGGTTATCTTCGACCGGATTCGTGAGACGTTCCGCCGCGAGCGCAAGATGACCGTGATCGAAGTGATCAACCACGCAATCACCAGCACCATGTCGCGGACCGTCATCACGCACGGTTGTACGCAAATGATGGTGCTGTCGATGTTCCTGTTCGGCGGCCCGACACTGCACTACTTCGCTCTGGCGCTGACGGTCGGTATCCTGTTCGGTATCTACTCGTCGGTGTTCGTTGCCGCGGCGCTTGCCATGTGGTTCGGCGTGAAGCGCGACGATTTGATCAAAGACAAGAAAGAACGCGTCGATCCGAACGATCCGAATGCGGGCGCTCAGGTTTGATCGCGTTGAAGTAAGTAACGCATTGGCGACAGAAAAGGCCGGTTCATCGCGACCGGCCTTTTTCATTTGTGGCGTTGTCCTCAGCGCTTTATTGCCCGCCTCGCCGGGCCCGCCGACTGATTGAAACAGTCGACATCTACCGGAAGCCCAATTTACGCCGCGCCGCAGTCAGCGCCGCGACACTCAGGAGCGCGGCAAAAATCAGGTAGTAACTGGGCGCGGCCTTCGAACCCGTGAAGCCGATCAACCACGCGATGATGAACGGCCCAAAGCCGCCGAAAACCGTCACGGCGATGTTATAGGCAAGCGACATACCGGTCGTGCGTGTCTGCACCGGAAACATCTCCGACAGCAAACCCGGCAGCGCCGCGAAATAGCCTGTCATGAGAAAGCCGAGCACCACCTGGAGTGCGATCAGCGTGCCAAAGGTCGGATGCGCGACGAGATACACGAACGCCGGGTAGATCAGCACGAGAAGCAGCACTGCCGAAATCAGCATGATCGTGGTGCGCCCATGCCGGTCCGACAGATGCCCAACCACCGGCGAAAACACCATCTGAATCAAGCCCGTCAGCGCGATGGCGGAGAACGCGACCGAAGGTGCGAGCCCCAGTTGCTTCACGCCGAAGGTCGGCATGAACAGCACGAGGTAAGTGGACACAGTGCCAAGCACTACTGCGCCAATCGCGATCAGTAGCCGCAGTTTCTGACTCGTGAACGTGTCGCGCAACGGCGTGCTCGTCGTTTCAGCAGCGAGAAACTCCGGCGTTTCATCGAGCTTCGTGCGAATGTACCAGGCGACTGGTCCGATCAGGAGCCCGAAGAAGAACGGCACGCGCCATCCCCAAGATGCCATCTGATCCGGCGTCAGATTGCCCGTAAGTGCGACGCCGAAACCGGCGGCAAGCAGCGTAGTAAGCCCCTGGCTTGCGACCTGCCAGCTTGCGAAAAAGCCGCGCCGCCCCGGCACATGCTCCGCGAGAAAGGCGGTGGCGCTGCCAAACTCACCGCCCGCCGAAAAACCTTGCATCAATCGCGCGATGACGAGAATCACGGGCGCGGCAATGCCAATGCTCCTGTAAGTCGGCAAGACCGCGATGATCAGCGTGCCGCCCATCATCAGCAGAATGGACAGCGTGAGCGCGGCCTTGCGCCCGGCGCGGTCCGCGTATGCGCCAATCACGATCGCGCCGAGCGGACGCATGAAGAACGACACGCCGAACGTGCCAAGCGTGAGCAGCAGCGAAACTGTGTCGTTGCCGGCGGGAAAGAACAGCTTGGCGATGACCACGGCGAAAAAGCCGTAGACCACCAGATCGAACCACTCCAGCGCGTTGCCGATCGATGCGGCGATCACCGCCCGCCACGAATTTCGCCGGCTTCCCGCAAGGCTTGCTGCTGTCGTTGCGTTCATGCAGATCTCCAGTTTGCGCGAATATTATGGATGCGGACTCAGGCCCCATCTCGCCGTATTGGATGCGCGCACAACCAACGCGGTGCCAGCGCTCTATGTACCCGAAAAATTAAACCGAGGCGAGCGGCAAATTACGCGCCCGCGCCGCATAACGCTCGCACGCCGCGATGCGCGGGCCGCTCCATGAAAAAACCGCTTCGTCGCGGAAGCGAACGAAGCGGTCATATATTCAGCGGGACGCGAAGTACTATTTGTGCTGCGCCGCAGCGGCGCCGTTATCGCGTCATCGTGAATCAGTGCGCATGCGCGCACCGCTGCAGTTACTGTTGCTTGATGCCTTCAGCCTGAATATGCAGCTTGGTGTCCATATTGAAACCGTACTTTGTGCCGAAGTCGATACCGTAGTCCGCGCGGTCGAAATGACCGCTCGCTTCCACGCCGCACACTTCGCGCTTGAGCACCGGGTGCTGCATGCACTTGAACGACTCGACCTTCAGGTTCAGCGGCTTCGTCACGCCGTGCAGCGTCAAGGTGCCGACCACTTCCGAAGGCTTGTCGCCGTCGAACTTGATGTCCGTGCCTTTGTAGGTCGCGGCGGGAAACTTCGACACGTCGAAGAATTCAGCCGACTTCAGATGGTCGTCGAGCTTGCCGTTCCCGGTGGCGATCGAAGCGGGATCCACATTCACTTCGACGGTACCCGTTTTTGCAGTGCGGTCCAGCGTGACCGTGCCGGAACTCTTCGTGAACTTGCCGCGCCACACGGAAAGTCCGCCCAAGTGGTCTGCTTCGAAGCTCGGATAGGTGTGAGTCGGGTCGAGCTGATAAGTGTCGGCGGCGGCGAATGCGCTCAGCGAAACACAGGAGGCCAATGCACCGGCGGCGATCAACATGGATGTCTTCAATTCATGCTCCCAGTCAGTTAAAAACGGCTGCACTGAACCGCGCAGCGCAAGTTATTTATGTGCGGCGACGATATGGAACTTGATGACCACGTCATCGGCAACAACCGACGTGTCTTTCCATTCGCCCGTGCCGATGTCGAATTGCGAGCGCTTGATCGGCAACGAACCGTCGAACGTTTGCGTCGCACCTTGCTGCGTCACGGTGACCGGCACCACCACCGTCTGCGATTTGCCCTTGATGGTCAGCTTGCCAGTCACTTTGTACTGGTTACCGCCGGCCGGCGCAATGGCGCTGGAAACGAACGTGGCGCTGGGATAGGTCTTTGCGTCGAACCATTCCTTGCCGCGCACCTGATCGTTGTAGCTCTCGTCGCCGAGATCGTAGCTGCCGACGTCGATGTTGAGCTGAGCGCTGCCCTCGGCCGGCTTGGCCGGGTCGAACTTGATCTGCGCACCGAATTTTCCGAACTTCCCTTCCACCGGCACGTTCATCTGCTTCGACGTGGCCGTCACCGAACTCTTTGCGACATCGACCTGGGCCAGCGCGCTGCCCGTTGCGGTCAGCGAAACCGCGGCAAATGCGGCGAGCATATAGCGATAAAACGAGACCTTCATGGTTGTCCTTATTTGAGGAAGGGAAGCATGCGCGACAGCAAGCCGTCGCGGTCCAGCCACTGATGCTTGAGCGCCGCCGCTACATGCAGCCCGACCAGCACCAGCAATGTGTAATTCAGCACGATATGGACGTTCTTGAGCAGTTCCTTCAGATGCGGGTCGGGCGCGATCAGGCGCGGCAGCGGAATCAGCCCGAGATAGACAACCGGCACATTTGCCGCCGAGCTGTACAGATAGCCGGAGACGGGAATCGCGATCATCAATACATAGAGCAGCAGATGCACGAGGTGCGCGGCGCCGCGCTGCCACGTGGGCATGCGGCGCGGCATCGCCGGAGCACCATGCGTCGCGCGCCATAGAATGCGCACGACGGCCAGCGCAAATACCGTCACGCCAATCCATTTATGCCACGAAAAATAGCGCAGTTTGGTCGGCGTGAAGCCAGGGATGTCGGTCATCACCCAGCCGAGTGCAAAGCCGCAGACGATCAGCAATGCGATCAGCCAATGAAAGGCAATGGCAGTCCGCGTGTACGACTCCCGGCCACCGAATGAAGGGTTGTGTGCCATGACAGGTGAACGCTTGCTAAGAGAGGATAACGGTGCGGCAGGCCCGGCTATTCCGTGCCGATTCAAAGTCTGTCGGCGGGTGGCCAAGCGCCGCGGCCTTCGAGACGCGCCAGGCCGCCATGCTACCCGAAGCGAAAAAAGCTGGCTGCGGCGACGCGAAATTTACCGAAAGGCGACTTGGGGCGCGCCTCGCCACGCCGTTGAACAATTGGGGACGGACGCTGTCAGAGCTTTCATTCACAAGGCGCAGCGCCCACGCGCGCGCCTGCAACGCGTTTGGTACTATTGCTGCACAAATTTTTTCGAACTGCGTTATTCGCCCACACTTGCGACCGGCATTGCACGCTTACTCACATATCGTTGGCCCGCTGCCGTATGGAAAATGACAACCTGATTGCGTGCCACGAGTGCGATACGCTATTCCGCAAGCCGCGGCTTGCCGGGCGCAAACTCGCGCGCTGTCCGCGTTGCCGTGCGACGCTCTACAGCGGCGTCTCGCGCAAGCTGGAGGGCATCAGCGCCATGACGCTCGCCGCGCTGATCACATTCCTGATCGCGCAGGGATTTCCCATCGTCGAACTAGAAACCAATGGCATTACCTCGCAGACCACGCTGTTCGGCGCGCTCGTCGCGCTCTGGAACGAGGACATGCAGATCGTCGCCGTCATGGTGTTCTGCTCGACCATTCTGTTTCCACTCACCGAACTCGTCGCGCTGCTGTACGTTCTGATCCCGCTGCGCTCGGGCTATGTGCCTGCGGGCTTCAACCGCGTCTTGCGCGCTATCCAGTTCGTCCGTCCCTGGGGGATGATCGAAGTGTTCATGCTCGGTGTGCTGATCACCATCGTGAAGATGGTCAGTCTCGCGCGCGTGATACCCGAGGCGGCGCTTTTCGCGTTCGGCGCGCTGACACTGATGTTCGCCGTGGTCGTCACCTTCGACCCGCGCATTCTGTGGGATCTCGCGGACGAACTCGGCGCACGCAGTCAGCGGCCGCTGCCGCGCAGTTCTGCCGATAGCGCGGCACTCGCGGTCGGCGCGGTTGCGGGCCCGCCCGCTCTGCCTGCGCTGCAAGTCGACGCGCAACCAGGCGTAGACCGCGACCAGCCCCCCGACGCAAGCCCCGGCGTACCGCCGGCGCCGCATCGAGGGTGACCCGCGCATGAAATACATCACAGCAAGACGCGCGGGCCTCGTCGCCTGCCACGCGTGTGGACGCGTCGAACCGAGCATCCGCTCGATCACGCCGCAGCATTGCTCACGGTGCGGCTCGCGCCTGCACTCACGCAATCCGGACAGCCTAATGCGCACGTGGGCGCTGCTAATCGCGGCGGCGTTGCTGTATATTCCGGCAAATTTGTTGCCGGTCATGCATACCTCGTCGCTGCTGGGTTCGGAGGACGACACCATCATGAGCGGCGTCGTGTACTTCTGGACGTCCGGCGACTGGCCGCTTGCAGTAATCGTGTTCGTCGCCAGCATCATGGTGCCGATGCTCAAGCTGAGCGTGCTCGCGCTCCTCACCATCACCGCGCAGCGCCGCTCGCGCTGGCGTCCGGAGCAACGCACCACGCTTTACCGGATGGTCGAACGGATCGGCCGCTGGTCGATGCTCGACGTGTTCGTGGTCACATTGACGGTCGCGCTGGTGCGCTTCAAGTCGCTTGCAGTCATCACGGCTGGACCGGGCGCGATCGCGTTCGGCTCGGTGGTAATCCTCACGATGATGGCATCCATGCAATTCGATCCACGGCTCATCTGGGACGACGTGGACGGCAGTACTCAAAAACCTCAGGATCTCGAACATGACTAGCCCGCCAGGACCGACGCCCGCCTCCGATGCGCCGCGCAACGATTCGAACGGACCGCAGCTGCCGCCCCAACTCCCAGACCCCCAGATCGAGCCGCGCAGCCGCTGGCTGCCGTCGCTCGTCTGGGTGATTCCCTTGATCGCCGCACTGATCGGTATTGCGCTCGTCATCAAGTCGGCGACGGAAAAAGGCCCGACCATCACGATCAGTTTCGTCAGCGCCGAAGGGCTCGAGCCCGGCAAAACCAAGGTCAAATACAAGGACGTCGACGTCGGCGCGGTGAAGTCGATCACGTTGTCGAAGGATCTTTCTCACGTGCTCGTGCAGGTGCAGTTGACGAAGGAAGGCGAGGACTTCGCGGTCAAGGACTCGCGCTTTTGGGTCGTGCGACCGCGGGTGGGCGCAAGCGGCGTGTCCGGGCTCACCACCCTGCTTTCCGGCGCCTATATCGGCGCGGACGCCGGCCATTCGCCCGACAGTGAGAAGAATTTTGTCGGCCTCGAAACACCCCCGCCTGTTACCGGCGACCAGAAGGGCCACCAATTCATCCTGCACGGCGATTCGCTGGGCTCGATCGACATCGGTTCGCCTATTTTCTACCGTCGCGTGCAGGTCGGCCAGGTGGTCGGCTTCTCGCTCGACAAGGACGGCACCGGCGTGACGATGCAGGTGTTCGTGTCCGCACCGTTCGACCAGTACGTCGGCACCAATTCACGCTGGTGGCATGCGAGCGGCGTCGATCTGCGGCTCGATTCGAGCGGTTTCAAGCTGAATACGCAGTCGCTCGCAACGGTGATCGTCGGCGGTTTGTCGTTCCAGTCGCCGCCCGGCCAGGGGGTGGGCGCGCAGGCACCGAACAACATGACGTTCCGCCTCGGTTCGGACGAAGGCGACGCGATGCGCGAGCCGGACGGCGAGCCGCTGCGCGTCGTGATGAACTTCAATCAGTCGCTGCGTGGGCTGTCGGTCGGCGCTACGGTGGACTTCCGCGGCATCGTGCTAGGTCAGGTGACGAACATCGGCATCGACTACGATCCGAAGACGCGCAGCTTCACGATGCCCGTGACCATGAATATCTACCCGGACCGCCTCGGCAAGCGCTTCCGCGAAACGGCTCCGACGCCGGGCAGCCTTGCCGGTCAGAACCTGTTGCAACAGCTGGTCAAACACGGTCTGCGCGGCCAGTTGCGCACGGGCAATCTGATCACGAGCCAGCTCTATGTTGCGCTCGATATCTTCCCGAAGGCGCCGCCGGCCACCGTCGACGTAGCAAGCGATCCGCTCGAATTGCCGACCATTCCGAACACGCTCGACGAGTTGCAGCTCCAGGTGGCGGACATCGCGAAGAAGCTCGACAAGGTACCGTTCGACCAGATCGGCAACAACCTGAACAGCGCGCTGAAGAATGCCGATCAGCTCTTCAAGCGCCTCGACACGGAAGTCGTGCCGCAAGCCCGCGACACGCTGGCGGCGGCGAAGCAGACCTTCGGCTCGGCGGAGGCGACGTTGCAGCAGGACTCGCCGTTGCAGTCGGACGTGCATCAGGCGTTGCAGGAATTGACGCGGACGTTGCAGTCGCTGAATGCGCTGTCGGATTATCTGGAGCGTCACCCCGAATCGTTATTGCGCGGTAAAGCAGGAGATAAACCATGATGTTTGGCCGCCTTTCCAGACTGTCCCGGCTTTCGCGCCTGCCGGGCGGGCGCGCGCGCAACGCTTTCCAAGCCAGTGCACTCGTCGCCTTGCTCGCACTGGCGGCGTGTGCATCGCCGAGTAGCCGGTTCTATACGCTCGGCGGCGCAAGTGTGGGCGCGTCAGCGGGCGCGTCGAGCGTGCGTACGGCGGCGGCGCCGGCGTGGCTGATCGAAGTCGCACCGATCGACGTGCCGCCGCAAGTTGCCAAGACGCAGTTGGTCGTGCAAACAGGCCCGACTCAGGTGAAGGTGCTGGAAGAGGAACGTTGGGCGTCACTGCCGGGCGACGAACTGCGCCGGGCGTTGTCGACGAGTCTCACGCAACAGTTGAATACGATCGATGTGTATGGCACCGCTTATTCCGATACGACGCCTGTGTATCGCGTGAGCATGAATGTGCAGCGGTTCGAATCCTGGCCGGGGTCGCATGCGTTGATCGACGCGGTGTGGAGTGTGCGGGCTGTTCGGAGTACTGCTGTGATGACTTGTCGCAGCGTCGTGAGCGAGCAGGTCGGGAGTGGGTACAACTCGCTCGTCGATGGGCATCGGAGGGCTTTGCGGCGGGTTTCTGAGCAGGTGGCGGGGGCTTTGCGGGCGATGGCTGCTGCTTCTTCTGCTTCTGCCAGTGCCGCTGCTGCTGGCGCTTCTGCTTCGCAGGCAAAGGGAGCGACGCGGGTGAGCGTGCCGGCTTGTCCTTCCGACGGGGCAGCTGTTGCTGCGGGGTAGGTTTCGAAGGAGCTTGGGTTCCTTCGCCGTTTGAACCCCTTGGCCTTTCCTTGATTTCACGGTGGTCTATTGGCGTTGCCCCTGTGCGGGGCGGCACTTACTTTCTTTGCATGCCGCAAAGAAAGTAAGCAAAGAAAGCGGCTTTGCACCGCTAGCTCATAAGTGGGTCCCCTGGCTAAGAGGGGTAGTGGTGCGTCTGGAATCTGTACCCTCGCACACTCCGCGTTTGTGACAAGGCAGTCATACCTCCCGCCTCGCACTGCGAGCTCGTCGGAAAGGTCTGCTTCAAAACCGCTCGCCTGGATTCTTCGCGCACGGTCGCGAGGGCAAGACAATCGGCGTAGGTCCAGCGGTTTTGCGAACAACCGCCGCGGCGCGCGAAAAAGTAAGTGCCGCCCCACACGGGCAACGCCAATGGACCATCGCGATCTCAACGAAACGCCTACGGCTCCAAAACCCCCGCCCCCCGTCAGCGAAAAAACGCGCCAGCCAACCGCGTACAATACGCCCTTACCCAACGCCCACCGGCTCGCCCCACCCCATGTCCTTTGATTTCTTCCTCCCCTGCCCGCGCGGCCTCGAAGCCTCGCTCGCCACTGAACTCGCCGAAATCGCTGCGAAACATCTGAACGGCGCGCCATTCTCGGCGGGCTCGCAAGTCCCCGGCGGCGTGCATTTCCGCGGCGGTTGGGCGGCCGGCATGGCGGCCAATTTGCATTCGCGCATCGCGAGCCGCGTGTTGCTGAAAATCGCGCATCGCCCGTATCGCAGTGAACAGGACATCTACGCGCTCGCCGTCGAACAACGTTGGGAGCAGTGGTTCTCGGCGAACGAGACTTTGCGCGTCGACGTCACCGCGATCAAGTCGCCTCTGCGCAGCCTCGAATTCACCACGCTGCGCGTAAAGGACGCCATCTGCGATCGGCTGCGCGAAGTCAGCGGCGCGCGCCCGAACATCGACACCGCGACGCCCGACGTCCGCGTATTCGCGTTTCTCACCGCGACCGACTGCACGCTCTACCTCGACACATCCGGCGACCCGCTCTTCAAGCGCGGCTGGCGCCTCGACAAGGGCGCCGCGCCGCTGCGCGAAAATCTCGCGGCGGGCATCCTGCGTCTGACGGGCTGGAATGCAGGCACGCCGCTGTACGACCCGATGTGCGGCAGCGGCACGTTCCTCGCCGAAGCCGCGCAAGTCGCGCTGAACATCGCGCCGGGCGCGGAGCGCCGCTTCGGCTTCGAAAAGCTCAAGCAATACGACAGCAAAACCTGGCAAACACTGAAGGCCGCCGCGCTCGACGCCAAGCACGCCGCTCGTACCTCGCGCGCCGATCTGCAAATATTCGGCAGCGATATTTCCGGCGACATGCTCGACAAAGCGCGTGCGAATTTTCAGCGCGCAGGCTTGCCGTCGATCCCGCTCAAACAGGTCGACGCTCGCGGCATGACGCCGCCGAGCTCCGAGCCGGGCATTCTCGTCGCGAATCCTCCGTACGGCGAGCGGATCGAAGTGCGCGGGCGCAACGCGCGAGGCGAAATCCGCGAGCCGCGCAACCGCGATAATCGCGATGACGACAGCTTCCGCCGCGCTCAGGAAGAAACGCCCGACAGCGAATTTTTCCAGTCGCTCGGCGACGCGCTCAAGCAGCGCTTCACCGGTTGGCACGCGTTCATCCTGACTTCGGATCGCAAGCTGCCCGGCCAATTGCGTCTGCGCGAATCGACCAAGACGCCGCTTTTCAACGGCGCGCTCGAATGCCGGCTATTCCGCTTCGATCTGATTGCGGGCAGCGTGCGCCAGCGCCCGCAGAGCGACACGCCCGCCGATTGACGCGAGCCGCTCGCCGCGCACCGTTTCCGGCGCAGAGGCGCGGCTTGCGCACCTCATAAACCCGAGCACAGACGGAAGCACAAGTAGAAGCAGAAGCAGGACAAAGAAACCGCGGAACCGATTTCCGCGGTTTTTTTTCGCGTCGCCGAAACCGCACGCCCGACTCCTCTCCCTGGCACCCTCCTGACACCACGCTGTCAGCAGCACACCCGCACACTTCTCCTCACGCCATCCGGCGCTTTATACGGCATATCCGCCGTCCATCCAACGAACCATCTTGCATGGGACCAGAGCAAGCGCTGAAGCACTGGCTCGGGTCAACAGGAGAGTGTCATGTCTGCATCGTCGAAAGTTGTTGCATGGTTTGAGATCCCGTCCGTCGATTTCGATCGCGCCGTCCGGTTCTATGAAGCCGCGCTCGACGTCAAACTGAATCGTCAGGAAATCGGTGGCCAGCCGATTGCCGTGTTCGGCTACGAAGAACCGGCCACGGGCGGCGCGATCGTCCACAGTCCGTCGATGACGCCCAACGGCGACGGCGTGCTCGTCTACCTGAATGCGCAGCCGACCGTGGACGCCGCCCTCGCCCGCATCGAAGAAGCCGGCGGCAAGACCGACGGGCCGGTCGTCAAGCTGCCGCAGGACATCGGCTATATCGCGTTCTTCACCGATACTGAAGGCAACCGCCTCGGCCTGCACTCGCGGACCAACGGCTAGGGCGCAGAGCGGCGAACAGAGCGCACTCAACGCAGCACTAAGCGCGACGCGCACGGCGTCCGAACGCTGACCGGAGCGCGGCATGCGGCGCTATCATCGCGGGACTGTCCCTGTCCTTTTCTACAAGACGCCCACGATGACGCGCCGCGCCGACCGCCTGTTCCAGATCGCCGAACTGCTGCGCGGCCGGCGTCTGACCACCGCGCAACAACTCGCCGACTGGCTCAACATCTCGCTGCGCACGGTCTATCGCGATGTGCGCGATCTGCAATTGTCGGGCGTGCCGATCGAGGGCGAGGCCGGCATTGGCTACCGGCTGAGCCGCGCGGCGAGTCTGCCCCCGCTCACCTTCACCGCCGACGAACTCGCAGCACTCGCCGCCGGCGCGCGCATGCTGGAATCCTGGGGCGGCGCCGACTTTGCAAGCGGAGCGCGCGGCGCGCTCGCCAAGATTGCCTCGGCGATGCCGGCGGACAAGCGCGCGTCGCTCGAAAGACTCGCTGTCTTCGCGCCGTCGTTTCATATCAGGAGTGATTTCTCGGCACAGCTTGACACGCTGCATCGAGCAATCGACACACGGCAAGTGGTGAGCTTTTCGTACACCGATGCAAACGGCGCCGCAACCGAGCGCCGCGTGTGGCCGCTCGCGCTCGCGTATTGGGGCGCGCGCTGGACGCTAGGCGCGTGGTGTGAATTGCGCGGCGACTTCCGCAATTTTGGACTGGAGCGGATTCAGGAACTGGAAGTGCGCGAACCTTATCCGGACCAGCAAGGCAGGCGACTCGCGGACCTGTTGCGGCACGTCAACGCAAAGCCGCGCTAACGCGACAACGCGAGACATGCGTCGCGGCTGCCGGATTTTAAAAATACAGACTTCAGTGTGGATGGAGTCCCGCGTCAACGGTCAAAAATCCGCGAGACTCCCTTACGCGTCTAGTCGACCGCCTTCACCATATCTTCGATCACCTTCTTGGCGTCGCCGAACACCATCATCGTCTTGTCCATGTAGAAGAGGTCGTTGTCGAGCCCGGCATAACCCGCCGCCATCGAGCGCTTGTTCACAATGACAGTGCGCGCCTTGTACGCCTCGATGATCGGCATGCCCGCAATCGGCGACTTGGGATCGTTCTTCGCGGCCGGGTTCACCACGTCGTTTGCGCCGAGCACGAGCACCACGTCGACCTGGCCGAACTCGCCGTTGATGTCGTCCATCTCGAACACCATGTCGTACGGCACTTCGGCTTCGGCGAGCAGCACGTTCATATGGCCAGGCATCCGTCCGGCCACCGGGTGAATCGCGTACTTGACCTCGATGCCCTTCTCGACGAGCTTGTCGGTCAACTCCTTCAACGCATGCTGCGCGCGCGCCACCGCAAGGCCGTAGCCCGGCACGATCACGACCGTTTCGGCGTTGCCGAGCATGAACGACGCATCGTCGGCGGAACCGGATTTCACCGGACGCTGCTCGGCCGAGCCGCCCGCTGCCGCCGCGCCCGCCTCATTGCCGAAGCCGCCCAGAATCACGTTGAAGAACGAGCGGTTCATCGCGCGGCACATGATGTAAGACAGAATCGCACCCGAGGACCCAACCAGCGAGCCCGCGATAATCAGCATCGGATTGTTGAGCGAGAATCCGATCCCCGCCGCCGCCCAGCCCGAGTACGAGTTGAGCATGGACACGACGACCGGCATATCCGCGCCGCCGATCGGAATGATGATCAGCACGCCGAGCACGAACGCGATGGCCGTCATGACAATGAACGGCAGCCACGACTGCGTAAAAAAGAAGATGATGCCGAAGCCGAGCATCGCGATGGCGAGCATCAGGTTGATCAGGTGCTGGCCTGCATACACCACCGGCGCGCCCTGAAAGAGGCGAAACTTGTATTTGCCCGAGAGCTTGCCGAACGCGATCACCGAACCGCTAAAAGTAATTGCGCCGACGAACGTGCCGATAAACAGCTCGACGCGATTACCGTAAGGCAGAAACCCCGGCACCGGATACTCGGGATCGACGAGACCGAACGCGGCCGGCTCCGACACCACCGCGTACGCGATGCAGACCGCCGCCAGACCGATCAGCGAGTGCATGGCCGCGACGAGTTCCGGCATCTTGGTCATCTCGACGCGCGCGGCGACAAACGCGCCTATAGCGCCGCCGATAATCAAAGCGACCAGCAGCAGTCCAAGCCCCAGGCCAAGATTCGATCCGAGCGCGGTGGCCTGCTTGGCGATCAAGGCAATGGTCGTGAGAATCGCAATTGCCATCCCGACCATGCCAAACGTATTGCCGATGCGCGCGGTCTTCGGATTCGACAGCCCCTTGAGCGCCTGAATGAAGCAGACGGACGCGACCAGATAAAGCAGCGTGACGACGTTCAGGCTCATTACGCGTTCTCCTTGCTCTTGTCGGCGATCAGCTTCTTCGGCTCTTTCTTGCGGAACATCTCAAGCATTCGCCGCGTGACGAGGAAGCCGCCGAACACGTTGACCGCCGCGAGCGCGACGGCAAGCGTGCCAAAGAACTTGCCCGGCGTGCCGAGCGTGAGGCCGGTTGCCAGCATTGCGCCGACAATCACGATCGCCGAAATGGCATTCGTCACGGCCATGAGCGGCGTGTGCAGGGCCGGCGTGACGTTCCAGACCACGTGGTAGCCGACGTAAATCGCCAGCACGAAAATGATCAGGTTGATGACGGTGTGGTTGAGCACTTCCATCGCCGTTTCTCCTCGGTGGATTCGTTTTATGCCTTGCGCGCGACTTCGCCGTCGCGTGCAAGCAGCGTGGCGGCGACGATGTCGTCGGCGAGGTCGATATTCAGCGCGCCTTCCTTCGTCACGATCAGCTTGAGGAAGTCGAGCAGATTGCGCGCGTAGAGCGACGAAGCGTCGGCGGGCACCATCGAGGCCAGATTCGTGTAGCCGACAATCGTCACACCATGCTTGACGACCACCTTGTCGGCTTCGGTCAGCGGACAGTTGCCGCCGCGCTGCCCTTCATAGTCCGCGCCGCGGCCCGCGGCAAGGTCGACCAGCACGGAGCCCGGCTTCATCGCCTGCACGGTTTCGACTGAGATCAGCGTCGGCGCCGCACGGCCGGGAATCAGGGCGGTGGAGATCACCACGTCGGCCTGCTTCGCGCGCTCGTGGACGAGCGCCGACTGCCGCTGCAGCCACGAGGGCGGCATGGGACGCGCATAGCCGCCGACGCCTTGGGCGGCTTCGCGCTCTTCATCGGTTTCATACGGCACGTCGAGAAACTTCGCGCCGAGCGATTCGATCTGTTCTTTCACGGCCGGACGGACGTCGGACGCTTCGATCACGGCACCGAGGCGCTTGGCCGTCGCGATTGCCTGCAAGCCCGCCACGCCCGCGCCGAGAATCAGCACGCGCGCGGCTTTTACGGTGCCGGCCGCGGTCATCAGCATCGGCATGAAGCGCGGGTACAACGTCGCCGCGAGCAGCACTGCCTTGTATCCGGCGATGTTCGCCTGCGACGACAGCACGTCGAGGCTTTGCGCTCGGGTCGTTCTGGGCGCGGCTTCGAGCGCGAAAGCGGTAACGCCGGCGGCAGCCAGTTTTAGCGCATTCTCTGCATTGAACGGATCGAGCATGCCGACCAGCACCGCGCCGCGCTTGAGGAGCGGCAGTTCGGCTTCGGTTGGAGATTGCACTTTGAGGACGAGCTCGGCGCCAAACGCGCTGGCGGCGTCGACGATTTCCGCTCCGGCGGCTGTGAAGGCGTCGTCGGGAAAGCTGGCGCCAGCTCCGGCGCCGCTCTGGATGGTGACCCGATGGCCCTGGCTCACGAACTTCTTGACCGTTTCGGGCGTCGCGGCGACGCGGGTTTCGTGCGCGCGCGTCTCGGCTGGCACTCCGATGTGCATCGTGCTTCCTCCTCGACTTACTGTTTGACGACAGATCGGCCGACGAGGCACGCCGGCTTGCAGGTGCAACGGCTAACGCCTCACTTTACCCGAAACATGGGGGGCGGCAGAAATCGGGGACAATCCGGGGGTGCCGGTGGGCTGGCGCGCGCGGGGGGCCGTGCGTTTCGGGGTCCGGTGGCCATCCTGGGCCGCGTGCGAGCCGCGCGCCCGCAGCCCGCGGTCCAACCGCCCGTCCCGCCGGCCGCCCGCTTCCCGGCAGCGAGTGCCCATAAACGGTAAAATGCGCACCCATGAAACCGGAAACCTGGCTGCCGCACGTGACCGTCGCGGCCATCGTCGAGCGTGACGGGCGCTTTCTCGTGGTCGAGGAACACACGGCGGCCGGTCTGCGCCTGAATCAGCCGGCCGGCCATCTGGAAGCCGGCGAAACGTTGCTGGAAGCCGTGGTCCGCGAGACGCTCGAAGAAACCGCGCACCCGTTCACACCCGAGGCGCTGGTCGGCATGTACATGACGCATTTCGAGCGGCCGGACAGCGAAGGCGTCACGTATTTGCGCTTCACTTATTGCGGCACCGGCGGCGAACCCGAGGCAACACGCGCGCTCGATCCCGACATTGTGCGAACGTCGTGGATGAGCGCCGACGAACTGCGCGCCTGCCCTGAACGGCACCGCACGCCGCTCGTCATGCAATGCATCGACGATTACCTGGCAGGCCGGCGTTTCCCGCTCGACTTCGTGCATACGCATTCGGTCGGGCCGAAAAGGTAACCGCGGATAAAACCGCACGGCAGCAGCGACCCACGATCCATGAAGTTTCGCAGTACCCAGTGAGCATCTTATGAGCAAGCAGAAAGTCGTAGTAGGCATGTCGGGCGGCGTCGATTCGTCGGTTACCGCGTGGCTGCTGAAGGAACAGGGCTACGACGTGGTCGGCCTGTTTATGAAGAACTGGGAAGACGACGACGACAGCGAATACTGCTCGACGCGCCAGGACTGGATCGACGTGGTGTCGGTCGCGGACCTGATCGGCATCGACGTGGAAGCGGTCAACTTCGCGTCCGAATACAAAGACCGCGTGTTCGCCGAGTTCCTGCGCGAATATTCCGCGGGGCGCACGCCGAACCCGGACGTGCTGTGCAACGCCGAAATCAAATTCAAGGCCTTTCTCGACCACGCTATGTCGCTCGGCGCGGAAACCATCGCGACCGGCCACTACGCGCGCGTGCGCGAGAACAATGGCCGCTTCGAATTGCTGAAGGCGTTCGACCATACGAAAGATCAGTCGTACTTTCTACATAGGTTGAACCAGGCGCAGTTGTCGAAAACGCTGTTTCCGCTCGGCGAAATACCCAAAACGAAGGTGCGCGAAATCGCCGAACAGATCGCGCTGCCCAATGCGAAGAAGAAGGATTCAACCGGCATCTGCTTTATCGGCGAACGGCCGTTCCGCGACTTCCTGAACCGCTATCTGCCGACCAGGCCGGGCCCGATGAAAACTACCGACGGCAAAACGGTCGGCGAACACATCGGACTCGCGTTTTACACGTTCGGACAGCGCAAGGGCATCGGTCTCGGCGGCAGCAAGGAAGGCAGCGGCGAGCCGTGGTTCGTGGCGGGTAAGGACATCGCGTCGAATACGCTGTACGTCGCGCAAGGTCACGATCATCCGTGGCTCCTGAGTCATACGCTCAGCGCGGGCAACACGAGCTGGGTCGCGGGCGAGCCGCCGGCGGAAGGCTTCGCCTGCGGCGCGAAGACCCGCTACCGGCAGGCAGATGCACGCTGCACTTTCACGACGGCGAACTACGACGAGAGCCTCTTCGAACTCAATTTCGACGATGCGCAATGGGCTGTCACACCGGGGCAATCGGCGGTGCTCTACGATGGCGACGTCTGTCTCGGCGGCGGCATCATCGAACATGCTGCGACTGCGCAGCCAACCGCGCGCGAGCCGCAAAAAGCGGCGTTGCTGAGCGTGCGTTAAAGCCGCTCGCGTCTCCCGGCAGTGTGCTTTTCCCAACGGGCAGTCGCTCGTTTTCATTCGCGGTGGATCCGTCCGCGCCGCCGGCGCCGGCGATCCCTCCGCGACGATCTTCACTGCACCGGAGTCCCCATGTTTGCTCGACGTTATCTGGCCATGTGGAGCGCGGTCGCGCTCCTCGCCGTTTGCGCGGCGCTCACCGCGACGCATCATATGTCGTGGCTGTGGATCATCGTGCCGCTCGCGCTCGTCGCGCTCGGCCTCTTCGATCTGGGTCAGCAGCGGCACGCAATTCTTCGCAACTATCCGCTGTGGGGCCATTTCCGTTTTCTGTTCGAGTTCATTCGCCCGGAAATCCGCCAATATTTCGTCGAAGGCGATACCGACGAAAAGCCGTTTTCGCGCGCTCAACGCAGCATCGTCTATCAGCGCGCAAAAAACGACGTCGATAGCCGCCCTTATGGAACCGAGGTCGACGTCAAGGCCGTCGCGCACGAATGGATCAGCCACTCGCTTGCGCCCACCACGCTCGATAGTCACGACTTCCGCATCGTCGTCGGCGCAGAGCGCGCGCAGCCTTACTCGATGTCGATCTTCAACGTCTCGGCAATGAGCTTCGGCTCGCTGTCCGCAAACGCGATCATGGCGCTGAACCTCGGCGCGAAGAAAGGCAACTTCGCGCACGACACAGGCGAAGGCTCGATGTCGAAGTATCACCGCGAGCACGGCGGCGACATCATCTGGGAAATCGCGTCGGGCTATTTCGGCTGCCGTAACGACGACGGCACCTTCAGCGCAGAAAAATTCGCGAAACAGGCGGCCGAACCGCAGGTGAAAATGATCGAGGTCAAGCTGTCGCAAGGCGCAAAGCCGGGTCACGGCGGCGTGTTGCCGGCCGCGAAGATCACGCCTGAAATCGCGGAGACGCGCGGCGTGCCGATGGGCCGCGACTGCATTTCGCCGGCCACGCATTCGGAGTTTTCGACGCCGCGCGGGCTGCTCGAATTCGTCGACCGCTTGCGCACGTTATCGGGCGGCAAGCCGACTGGGTTCAAGCTGTGTATCGGGCATCCGTGGGAATTTTTCGGCATTGCCAAGGCGATGCTGGAGACGGGCATTCTGCCGGACTTCATCGTCGTGGACGGTGCGGAAGGCGGCACGGGCGCAGCGCCGCTCGAGTTCACCGATCACGTCGGTGTGCCGTTGCAGGAAGGCCTGCTGCTCGTGCACAACACGCTGGTTGGCATCGGCTTGCGGCAACGGATTCGCATCGGTGCGAGCGGCAAGATGATCACCGCGTTCGACATCACGAAGACACTCGCGATCGGCGCGGACTGGGTCAACGCGGCCCGCGGCTTCATGTTCGCCGTGGGCTGCATTCAGGCGCAAACCTGCCACACGGGACGCTGCCCGACCGGCGTCGCGACGCAAGACCCGGTGCGCCAGCGTGCGCTCGTCGTACCGGACAAGGCCGACCGCGTGTTCAGCTTCCACCACAACACGCTGCATGCGCTGAAGGAAATCATTCAGGCCGCCGGGTTGAAGCATCCTGCCGAGTTGCGCGCGCATCACATCGTGCGGCGAGTGTCGTCGCATGAGGTGCAGTTGATGTCGGAGTTGCTCAAGTATCTCGAGCCGGATGATCTGCTCAACGGAAAATACCGCTACTCGTTGTATGAGAAGTGGTGGCAGGTCGCGCAAAGCGATTCGTTTTCGCCGAAGGCGGAGTTGGCGGTGGCGTGATAGAGCGCCGCTCGTGCCGTCAGTCCCTCCCCAAAACCGGACGCCCCCCCGCCTTTCCGTTAAAATCGCAGGTTTAGCACTTCGCTCCACGGCCGCCTCGCGCGCTCACGCGCTCGCGGCGCGGCCTCATGCCCGAAAGGCACTTCATGCTCACGTTTCAGCAAATCATTCTGACACTGCAATCCTATTGGGATAAGCAGGGTTGCGCGTTGCTCCAACCGATCGACATGGAAGTCGGCGCGGGCACCTCGCACGTCCACACTTTCCTGCGCGCGGTCGGCCCGGAACCGTGGCGCGCGGCGTACGTGCAGCCGTCGCGCCGCCCGAAAGACGGCCGCTATGGCGAGAACCCCAACCGCCTGCAGCATTACTACCAGTACCAGGTGGTGCTAAAGCCGGCGCCGGAGAACATCCTCGATCTGTATCTCGGCTCGCTCGAAGCACTCGGCTTCGACCTGAAGCAGAACGACGTGCGCTTCGTCGAAGACGACTGGGAAAATCCCACGCTCGGCGCGTGGGGACTCGGCTGGGAAGTGTGGCTGAACGGCATGGAAGTGACCCAGTTCACCTATTTCCAGCAGGTCGGCGGCCTTGACTGCAAGCCGGTGCTCGGCGAAATCACGTACGGTCTCGAGCGCCTCGCGATGTATCTGCAAAAGGTCGAGAACGTCTACGACCTCATCTGGACCGAGTGGGAGGAGCAAGGCCCGAACGGCCCGGAAACGCGTCGCCTCACTTACGGCGACGTGTACCACCAGAACGAAGTGGAACAGTCCACGTATAACTTCGAGCACGCAAACGTCGATCTTCTGTTCACGTTCTTCAACAGCTACGAAGCTGAAGCGAAGCGCATGATCGAAGCGCAGATCGCGCTGCCCGCCTATGAGCTCGTGCTGAAGGCCGGCCACACATTCAATCTGCTCGACGCGCGCGGCGCGATCTCGGTCACGGAGCGCGCGGCCTACATCGGCCGGATTCGCGCGCTGTCGCGCCTGGTCGCGCAGGCCTACTACGATTCACGCGAGAAGCTCGGTTTCCCGATGCTCGGCAATCCGGTGCACGCCGTACCCGGCCTCACCACTGACGAGCAGGACGCCGCCATGCCCGCGTGGGCGCCGCCGCTGAAAGTCGAACGCAAGATCGACGCGGACTGACGAGAACATCAAGAAATGACTCAATCCCATCAAGCTACCCTGCTGGTCGAACTGCTGACCGAGGAACTGCCGCCGAAAGCGCTTGCCCGTCTCGGCGACGCCTTCGCGGAAGGTATTGCGGTGCGCCTCGCGGCGCGCGATCTGATCGAAGGCGAGCTGTCATTCGAGCGTTATGCGACGCCGCGCCGCCTCGCTGTCACGATCAAAAACGTACGCACGGTTGCGCCGGAAAAGCACGTGCGCGAAAAAGTTTTACCGGTTTCCGTCGCGCTCGATAAAGACGGCCAGCCCACCGCGCCGCTCGCGAAAAAGCTCGCCGCGCTCGGCTTCCCCGATTTTTCGGTGAAAGACCTGGAGCGCGCGCAGGACGGTAAGGCCGAAGCCTTCTTCCTGCGCTACGCCGCACCCGGCGCCACGCTGGCGGAAGGCCTGCAGGCTGCGCTCGACGAAACGCTCGCCAAGCTGCCTATTCCCAAGGTCATGACCTACCAGCGCCCCGACGGCACGAACGTGCAGTTCGTGCGGCCGGCGCATCGCCTGACCGCGCTGCATGGCGAGCAGATCGTTCCGGTCAGCGCGCTCGGCATCGACGCAGACGACACCACGCTTGGTCATCGCTTCCTGTCCGAAGGCTTCGTGCAGATCCAGCACGCGGATTCGTATGCCGACACGCTGATGCACAAGGGCCGTGTGGTACCGAACTTCGCCGACCGCAAGGAAACCATCCGCACGCATTTGCTTGCGCACGCTGACGGCGATCAGGTCGTGATGCCTGAATCGCTGCTGGACGAAGTGACGTCGCTGGTCGAATGGCCGGTCGTCTATGCATGCCGTTTCGAGGACGAATTCCTGCAAGTGCCGCAGGAATGTCTGATCCTCACCATGCAGACGAACCAGAAATATTTCGCGTTGACGGATGAGAACGGCAAGCTGCGCTCGCGCTTCCTGATCGTGTCGAACATCGAAACGTCCACGCCGGGCGATATCGTCGAAGGCAATGAGCGTGTGGTGCGCCCGCGTTTGGCCGACGCGAAATTCTTCTTCGAGCAGGACAAGAAGAAGCCGCTCGCCGACCGCGTGCCGTTGCTTGCGAACGTCGTGTATCACAACAAGCTCGGCTCGGCGCTGCAACGCGTGGAGCGCGTCGAAGTGCTGGCCGGCGCGATCGCCGAACTGATCGGCGCGGACGTGGCGCTCGCCAGGCGCGCCGCGCGTCTGGCCAAGGCCGATCTGATCACCGACATGGTCGGCGAGTTCCCCGAGCTGCAAGGCACGATGGGCACGTACTACGCGCGCCACGACGGCGAGCCGGAAGAAGTCGCGCTCGCATGCTCGGAACATTATCAGCCGCGCTTCTCCGGCGACGCGTTGCCGGGCACGGCAACCGGCACGGTCGTCGCGCTAGCCGACAAGCTGGAAACGCTGGTCGGCATCTGGGGCATCGGCCTGCAACCCACCGGCGAGAAAGACCCGTTCGCGCTGCGCCGTCACGCGCTCGGCGTGCTGCGCATTCTGGTCGAGAAGCAACTGGCCGTGGATTTCGTCGAACTGCTGCGCACCGCTTACGCGCAATTTGCCGCAGTGCCGAGCGTCGTCGATTCGACGCAAGCCATCTACGACTTCAGCATGGATCGTCTGCGTGGTTTGTTGCGCGAACGCGGTCATGCACCGGGGGAAATCGACGCGGTGCTCGCGCTCAACCCGACGCGTCTCGACGATATCGTCGCGCGCCTCGATGCAGTACGCGAGTTCGCGGCGTTGCCGGAAGCGGCATCGCTCGCGGCAGCCAACAAGCGCATCTCGAACATCCTGAAGAAGTCGGAAGGCGCTACCGCTACCGGCGGCGTGCAGGTCACGCTGCTCGTCGAGCCGGCGGAAAAGGCCCTGCATGCGCAGCTGGAGCAGGTCGCGCCGCGTGTGCAGTCGCAACTCGCCGCACGCGATTACACGGGCGCGCTTACCGCGCTTGCCGCGTTGCGCGAACCGGTCGACACTTTCTTCAACGACGTGATGGTCAACGCTGAAGATCCGGCGCTGCGCGCGAATCGTCTGGCGTTGCTAGGCGCGCTGCATCAGCAGATGAATTGCGTCGCCGACATTTCTCGACTCGCCGCCTGAGCCGCACGCCATGCCGACCAAAAAAGTGGTGATCCTCGACCGCGACGGCGTGATCAACGCCGATTCCGACGCGTTCATCAAGTCGCCGGACGAGTGGGTCGCGTTGCCGGGTTCGCTCGAAGCGATTGCGCGCCTCAGCCAGGCGGGCTATCGCGTGGCAGTCGCAACGAACCAGTCGGGCATCGGCCGGGGGCTCTTCGACATGAACGCACTCAACGCAATGCACCTCAAGATGCATCGCATGGCGGCGTCCGTCGGCGGGCGCATCGACGCGGTGTTCTTCTGCCCGCACACCGCGGAAGACCACTGCGAATGCCGCAAGCCGAAGCCCGGCATGCTGAAGATGATCAACGAGCGTTTCGAGGTCGACCCGGAAAACACGCCGGTGGTCGGCGACGCGATGCGCGACCTGCAAGCGGGCGCGGCGCTTGGCCACCCGGTTCATCTGGTGCTCACGGGCAAAGGCCGCAAGACGCTCGCGGCCGGTGGCCTGCCGGAAGGCACCGTCGTCCACGACGACCTGAGAGCGTTCGTGCTCGACTTCCTCGCCGACGCTCAAGAGTGACGCGTACCACGCGCGTCCCCACCCCTTACTGATCACGCCGATGCGCTTCATTCGTTCTTCGCTACTGCTGATTTACTTCATCGTGTTCACGGTGCCGTACGCGACCGCGTGTTTCATTGCGTTCCCGTTCATGCGCGCCGATAGCCGCTACTGGATGGCGGCCGGCTGGTGCCGCGCAACGCTCAAAGCGGTGCGCTGGCTCAACGGCATCCGCTACAAGATCGAGGGCATGGAGAACCTGCCCAACGGCCCGGCGGTGTTGTTGTCGAAGCATCAATCGGCATGGGAGACGCTGGCGTTTCCCGCCTTGATGCCTCGGCCGCTGTGCTACGTGTTCAAGCGCGAGTTGCTGTATGTGCCGTTTTTTGGCTGGGCGCTCGGCCTCCTGAAGATGGTTCATATCGACCGTAAAGAAGGCAAGTACGCGTTCGAGTCGGTGATCAGGCAGGGCAAGGCACGCATGGCGGAAGGCGCCTGGGTGATCATGTTTCCGGAAGGCACACGCACGCCGACTGGCAAGCAGGGCAAGTACAAAACCGGCGGTGCGCGTTTTGCGATTGCAACCGGCGCGCCGGTCGTGCCGATCGCGCACAACGCCGGACGCGTGTGGCCTCGCAACTCGTTTATCAAATATGCGGGTATAGTCACAGTGTCGATCGGCAAGCCGATCGAGACCACGGGGCTCACGCCCGACGAAGTGAACACGCGCGTCGAACAGTGGATCGAAGCTGAAATGCGTCGCATCGATCCTACAGCGTATCGCGCGGCGGGAAGCAGTTCCGCCGCCGCACCTATCTGACGCGCCCACGCCCTCGAAGGCGTACTTGCGCGAAGCCGAATCCGATGCAGAAGTCTCCTACGCCGCAGCCCGCTGCGGCGCTCGATAACCGGCAACTCGATCTCCCGCTCTTTGCAGAGCCGGGGTCGACTTCGTCGTCCCCTTCACCGTCCGCGCCTTCGGCAACGCCTCAGGGTCAGCAGCCCGCGGTGCCGCTTGCACCGGACGGCAGCAAGCTGCGCAGTCTCGTCATCGGCTCGCGCACGCTGCATTACGCGCTCAAGCGTTCGGCGCGCCGCTCGATCGGCTTCGCAATCGACAGCACCGGTCTCACGATCACGGCGCCGCGTTGGGTCACGCTCGCCGATATCGAAACCGCGATCACCGAAAAACAGCGCTGGATTTTCACGAAGCTGATCGAGTGGCAAACGCGCGTCGAACAGCGCGCGTTGCCGAAGGTCGACTGGAAAGACGGCGCCGAGGTGCCCTATCTCGGGCAGCCGGTGCGCGTAACGCTCGGCTCGCCGCAAGGCACGCTCGCGTTTAGTGCGACCGACTCCGCCCTGCAAGTGCCGCTGCCGCTGCAAGCAGACCCGCAGCAGATCAAGGACCGCGTGCAAGGCTGGTTGCAGAACGAAGCGAAGCGTGTGTTCGGCGAGCGCCTCGCTATTTACGCCGAGAAGCTGGGCGTCAACTATCGCGCGTATGCGCTCTCTTCAGCGGCCACGCGTTGGGGTAGTTGTTCGAGTGACGGCAAGATTCGCCTGAACTGGCGGCTGATTCACTTTCCGCTTTCCATCATCGATTACGTCGTCGCGCATGAGTTGGCGCATCTGCGGGAAATGAATCACAGCCCGCGCTTCTGGCAAACGGTCGAATCGATTTTTCCGGAATTCCGCGAAGCGCGGCAGACGCTGAAGTCGCATCCGCCGGAATTGCTGCCGACGCTCTAGAGCCGGCGTTTCTCGTGCTTTCCCGCAGCGCGGGAAAGCCGGACGCGGCGTGGATGATGACCCACGCCGCGCGACCTACTCCGTGCAAAATGTCTCATGCAGATGACGCCACGTCACCTTGCCTTGCGCGTCGACGTCCATCACTGCGGTTGAGCGCCGCACGTTCGCATTACCAGCATCGTCCCGCTGATACTCTCGATATTTCACCACCGCGCCAGACGGATATTCGACGACGATCTCCCTGTCGCGAATGTCGATCTGCGAGCCCGGCCGCGCGCCGCGCAGCCTTGCGAACGTCTCGCGCAGTGCGGTCCGATCGAGCGCGGCGCCGGACGGCATGATCAACGTGAACCGCGGCGCGAAGCGCGCCATGATCCGCTCGAGCGCGAGGTCGTCCGCGGAACCGTCGAACAAGGCCTCAATTTCGACGTGGATAGCATCGAGTTCGTTGAAGTAAGGGTTGTTGTTGTTCATGACGTGATCGAATGAGACCTCGGCTCGCCGGCATCGGCGTTTATTTTTTCTTCTGGATGAACTCGATCTTGTAGCCGTCCGGATCGGTGACGAATGCGATCACGGTGGTGCCGTGTTTCATCGGCCCCGCTTCGCGCACAACCGTGCCGCCTTGCGCCTTGATTTTGTCGCATGCGGCATAGGCGTCTTCCACCTCGACGGCGAGATGGCCGAAGCCGTTGCCGAGGTCATAGGCCGGCGTGTCCCAGTTGTGCGTCAGTTCGATGACAGTGCCGTCGCGCTCGTCCGTATAGCCGACGAACGCCAGCGTGAATTTGCCGTCCGGATAATCTTCGCGGCGCAGTAACTTCATGCCGAGCAATTCGGTGTAGAACGCGATCGAACGGTCCAGGTCGCCGACCCGGAGCATGGTGTGAAGCAGGCGCATCGTGTACTCCCTGTTGCTTGATGTCGAGAGCATAAATGTACCCGGAATCGACCGTCGTTGCAGGGACGCCGGCGCGTAGCGGGCGGCGTGGAGCGCGCGCCGCGCCGATATGTACCCGATATGTCAGAACTGGTGCCGCAGCCCCGCCATCAAGCCGATTTGCGAGCCTTTCTGCGCGAGCCCGACGCCATTCACGCCTTGCAGTTGCGCGCCGATCAGATCGCCGCGATACAGCGAATAATCGCCTTCCACATAGACGTCTGTGCGCTTTGACAGGTTGTAGTCCGCGACGAGCTGGTATTGCCACGCGGAACCGTCTTTGGCCGCGGTCTTGCCGTCCTGCAGCGTGCGCCAGACGTTTGCCGCGAGGTGCCAGGCGTCGCCCACCTGCTGCGTGATGCCGCCCATGAACATGCGTCTCCGCGAAAAGTCCGTGTATTTCAGCGCGGTCAGCGCGGCAGCCGTGAACGGTCCGTTCGCGAAAGTGGAGAAACCGGCGTCGGCCCGATTGACGATATAACCCAGCGAAAAGCGCGTTTTGTCCCACGTGTACGAGCCGCCGAATGTCCACGCTTTGGCCGAGGCTCCGTTGACCGAGTCTTTCGACTCCTCGTATGCGCCGCCGACGGTAAATGGTCCTCCCGCGGGCGCGTAAGCGGCCGCCGCGCCGATCTGGCTGCCGTACGAATTGCCGGCGTTGCCGCCGAACGCGTAGCCCGCCGCGAAGCTCAAGCCGTTGTACTTTGCCTGATACTGCACCTGATTACTGGTCCAGATGCCGCCCGTCATCGTCACCTCGGGCTGGAAGCTGAAGTCGTAAGGAATCCACGGATTGCTGCCGTAACCGCCTACCGTGATGCCTTCGATCATCACGTTGTACTGACGGCCCAAAATGACCTGGCCGTAGGAAGTGGAGCGCACACCGACCTGCGCTTCGTTGAAGAACGGCAAGGTCGGATCGCTCTGTCCACTGTTGATGTAAAGGCGATTCTCGAGTTTGAAGAAGGTAGACCACCCGCCGGCAAGGTCTTCGACGCCTTTCAGCCCCCAGCGGCTTTGCGTCATGCCGCCCGTGCCCAGCCCGAGGGAAGAGTCGCCCGCTTTGTTGGCATGCGTGAGGTAGCGCACGCTCTCGTCGACCACGCCGTAAAGCGTCACGCTCGATTGAGCCTGCGCAACCGGACAACCGAACGATACCAACGCCACGACCGCCGCGCCTCTGCTGAGGGTCTTCATGCCGTTTCCTCGTACAGGCTCCGCTTCGCGCGGATGGAGTTTGTCTGCTCACGCGACGCATCGCCCGGTGGCCGGCTTCTTACTGAAGCGACTGAAGCCCGATTCTGCGACGCAGCGCGTACGAACGTACCGACAGAACATGTCGTCGAACCTTAGCGCGAAATCAGGATGGTAAGAAATAGGTGTTGCGCGAGGTGTTGCGCGGTAGTTGCGCAGGCGCTCCCGAATTCTCAAATGACTTGCGACTTGTCGGAAGCACGCGTAGGCGGTGGGGTCATCGAATGGACGCGTGAGCGGGTTTGGTATCGTACGCGCTGCGCGAGACAACCCCGTCTTGCCTTTTTCGTCATCACAACGCCATGAGCACCACTGCCCTTCACACGCGCCGCACCCCCGATGGCTTCGCCATCCTGCTGATGGTCGGCTTGTGCGCGATCTGGGGATTCCAGCAAGTGGCGATCAAAAGCGCCAACGCCGCGTTGCCACCGTTTTTTCAGGCGGGCTTGCGTTCGGCGATCGCCACGCTGCTGGTCTGGGGCTGGGCGCGCTCGCGCGGCACGCCGCTTTTCCGCGACGACGGCACGCTTAGCGCCGGTCTGCTGGCGGGCATCCTGTTCGCTGCCGAGTTCGTGTGCATCTTCCTCGGACTCACACTCACGAGTGCGTCGCGCATGGCGGTTTTTCTCTACACCGCACCCTGCTTTACGGCGTTGGGCCTGCACTGGTTCGTCGATGGCGAGCGGATGCGGCGCATTCAGTGGCTCGGCATTTTCGTGGCTTTTGCGGGCATTACGCTGGCTTTCGCGGATGGCTTCCTGCATGGCGCGACGGCGCGCAGCGCGTCGCTTGCCGCTGTAGCCGGCGACGCGCTCGGCGTGCTCGCAGGCATCGCGTGGGCGGCGACGACCGTCGTGGTGCGCGCGACGCGGCTCGCGCACTCGAGCGCGAGCAAGACGCTCTTCTATCAACTGGCGATATCCGCCGTGGTGCTGCTCGCGCTGGCGCTTGCGTTCGGCGAGGCGCACGTGGACACGGTTACGCCGTTGGCGATCGCGAGCCTCGCGTATCAGGCGGTGGTGGTCGCGTTCGTCAGCTATCTGGTGTGGTTCTGGCTGCTCACGCGCTATGTCGCGTCGCGCCTGTCGGTGTTCTCGTTTCTCACACCAATGTTTGGGGTCACCTTCGGAGTGCTGCTGCTCGGCGAGTCATTCAGCTTGCGGTTTCTGATGGCTGCGGCACTTGTGCTGACGGGTATCGCGCTGGTCAATGCGCCGGTCAAGCGGTGAGCGGTTCGAGCTTTCGTCCGTAACCATTGCGCCTGAACTTCCGGCTTAACGGCTCGGAACTCCTGCCGACGCTTTAGCCTACGAACTTCAGCGCCCCAAACCCCGCGCCCATCGCTTAGCGCTTACCCGCCACGATCTGCGCGACGCGCACGTATTCGGCCACCGGCACGTCTTCGGCGCGGCGCTGCAGGTCGAAGCTAATGGCGTCGAAGTCGACGGTGTCGCGCAACGCAGCCAATGTGTTGCGCAACATCTTGCGACGCTGGGAGAAAGCCGCCGTCACCACTTCGCCGAGCACGCGCTCGTCTACAGGCATGAGTTCGTGCGGCGCATACGGGATCATTCGCACAATTGCCGAATCGACTTTGGGCGGCGGCTGAAATGCCTCGGGCGGCACGTCCAGCTGCTTGTCGATGACGTAGCGGTATTGCAGCATCACCGAGAGACGGCTGAAGGCCTTGGTGCCTGGCTCGGCCACCATCCGCTCGACCACTTCGTTCTGCAGCATGAAGTGCTGGTCGATCACACGGTGCGCGAACGCAGTGAGATGAAACAGCAACGGGCTCGAAATGTTGTACGGCAAGTTGCCGACAATGCGTAGCGACGGCTCGTCGCCCGGCGCGGCGAGCGAGCCGAAGTCGAACGCGAGTGCGTCGCCGGCGTGCAGCTGTAGCAGCTCGCCGAACTTGTTCTTCAGACGCCCGATCAGATCGCGGTCCAGTTCGACCGCGTGCAAGGGCGCCTCGGGCGTCGCGAGACGCTCGATCAACGGTTCGGTCAGTGCGCCGAGCCCCGGCCCGATTTCGACCATGCGCTGGCCGCGCTGCGGCCCGATCACATCGACGATCGAATCGATCACGCCCATGTCGACCAGGAAGTTTTGCCCGAAACGCTTGCGCGCGATATGACCTTGGTGCCGGCCCTGCTGCTGTCTGCTGGTGGACATCGAAGAAACGCTAAAGAAAGAAAACTGCCTGGAAATGATTACGCGCGAGGCGCCGATGTGACGTTGAATCAGCCCGCGCGGCGATGTTGCGCCATGAGAACGGCTGTGTCGATGGCGGCGATCAGGCTGCCCGCATCCGCGCGGCCCGTGCCGGCGAGATCGAGCGCGGTCCCGTGATCGACCGACGTGCGGATGATCGGCAAGCCAAGCGTGACGTTAATGCCTTCGCCGAACGTCGCGTATTTGAGCACCGGCAAGCCCTGATCGTGGAACATCGCGAGCACGCAGTCGGCCTGGTCCAGATAACGCGGTTGAAACAGCGTGTCCGCCGGGTACGGTCCGCGCGCGTCGATACCTTCAACGTTCGCGAGCTTGAGCGCCGGCGAGATCACGTCGATCTCCTCGCGACCAAGATAACCGTTCTCGCCGGCATGCGGGTTCAGACCTGTAACGAGAATGCGCGGCGCGGGCAACCCGAAATGATGCCGTAAATCGTGATCGATAATCCGCAGCGTTTCGACGATACCCTCCACCGACAGCGCGGACGAAACGTCCTTCAGCGGCAGATGCGTAGTGGCGAGCGCAACCCGCAACGGACGCTCGCCGGTGCCCGCCAGCATCATCACCACGCGCGGCGTGCGCGTGCGCTCGGCGAGATACTCGGTGTGGCCGGTGAATGGCACGCCCGCGTCGTTGATGGTGCTCTTTTGCAGCGGCGCGGTAACGATCGCGTCGAATGTGCCGGCCATTGCGCCGTCGATTGCGCTGTCCAGCAGATCCAGCACGTAGCGTCCATTGGCCACGTTGAGCTTGCCCGCGACAGCCGGCGCACCGAGCGGCCGGTGCTGCACCCGAATGTGCGACGCGTCGGCCACGAGCGCCGGCCAATCTACCCCGACTGAGCGCGCCCGTTCCGCGACAAGAGCCGCATCGCCCAGCACGGTGAACCGCGCGCCGGGCCAGTGTGCCGCCGCGCCCGCAAGCGCCTGCGCGGTCAGCTCCGGACCGACGCCGGCGGGTTCGCCCGTCGTGATCGCGATCTGCAACGGCAAGCTGGCTGACGGGGCGGCGGAATTCATGAGATTTATTGAACGCGAGACAGATCGGGCTTTACTTCGACGTAGGCGGTGTCGCGCAGTTCGCGCAGCCAGTCGGCGTAAGCCTGCTCCGCCTTGCGCTGACCGATGGCCTGGCGCGCAAGATCCATTTGCTGCGCGATGGAGCCTTCAGACTCGCGGCGTTCCAGCACCTGAATCAGGTGATAGCCGTATTCGCTGCGCACCGGGTCGCTGATCTGACCGTCCTGCAAGGTGTTCATCGCGCGCTCGAATTCCGGTACCGTCTCGCCGGGGCTGATCCAGCCCAGGTCGCCGCCTTGCGACGACGAACCGTCTTGCGAATACGTGTGGGCAAACTTCGCGAAGTCGCCGCCCGCAGCGATTTCCTTCTTGATTTCGAGCAGCTTCTGGCGCGCTTGCGGCTCGGACATACCGTCGCCCACGCGCAGCAGGATGTGCCGCACGTGCGTTTGCACGAGCTTCGGCGCGTCCGAACTCGTGCCCTGACCGCTGCGACGGTCGACGAGGCGCACGACTTCAAAGCCGTCGTTGGTGCGGATCACTTCGGGATTGACCTCCCCCGGACGCAATGCCGAGGCGGCCTTGACGAATTCCGGCGGCAGCTTCGACGGCGCGGCAAAACCCATGTCGCCGCCCTTCGATGCGTCCGGCGCCTGCGAATTCGATTTCGCGAGCTTCTCGAAGTTTGCGCCGCCCTTGGCTTCGGCGAGCAATGCCTCGGCCTTCTTCTGGGCCGCTTCAATATCCGTTTCCGGCGCGTTCAGCGGCGCCTTCAGGAAAATATGTTGCATGTGCAGGTCGCTCGTCGCGCCGGCATTCGGGCCGCGCTGACTGGCGATGTAGTTCGCGACTTCAGCGTCCGAAACCGTGACCTTGCTGTCCACTTCCTTTTCACGCAGACGCGAAAGCGTGAGCTCGGTGCGCGCGTCGCTCGTGAAGGTGGCCCAAGGCACGCCTTGCGCCTCGATCCGCGAGCGGTACACGTCGAGCGACAGATTGTTCGCCTGTGCGAGCCGCTCCAGCGTTTTCTGCACCGCTGCGTCGTCGATAGTGATGCCGTCTTCTTTCGCCTTCTGCAACTGGATGCGCTCCAGCACCATCTGGTTGAGCACCTGCTGACGCAACTGATCGGCCGGCGGAATCGGGGCGTTCTGCTGGCTCAGACGGCGGGTAATCAGGCCCACGCGCTCTTCGAGCTCACGCCGTGTGATGACACCGTTGTTGACCACTGCGGCGATCGTGTCGACGGTCTGGCCGCCGCGGTTGCCGCCCAGCGCCTGCGCCTGTACCGGCGCAACCGACAGGAAAGACGCCGCGGCGGCAAGACCTGCCGCGAGCGTTGCCAAGCGAAGCTTTTTCATGATTGCCACAGATACTCCAATGATGTCGGGCACGCCTGGCCCGTCTTTTCGCATTCGATGAACGACCGGGCGAGCGTCATTCGTAATTGATGAACCGCGACTCGGGCGGCGGCGGAGGCGGCAGCGGCGTGTAGCCCGCCACGCTGCTGCGGAACGCGGAAATCAGCCCGTTGTCGACGCTCGACAAGCCCTTGAACGTCAACTGCGCGAGAAAACGCGTGCTCGACTGATGCTGCCCCGACGTATTCAGGCCGTTTGCGTAGCGCTGGATACCCGCGCCGAGCGTCCAGCAGTCCGCGTCGTATTGCAAGCCCACGAGCCCGTCGACGATCCGATGCCCGCCCAGATCGTAATTGAACCGCCCGACCCCGAATACCCGATGCGTGAGCGGCCATTGCCCCGACACCAGTACCTGATTGATAGGCTGGTTTTCCAGCGTGGTGTTCGCACGCGTGTAGCGATACCCGACGTTGAGCACCTTGCCGGTCGCCGGACTGAACCCGAAACCGACGCTCGTCTTGACCAGCTGATTGTTGTCGGCATTATATTGGAACGCGGTTTCCGACGCGAAACCAGCCCCGAGCTTGAGCGACGCGCCGACGATCAAGTCTGAATGCGTGGCTTGCGTGCTCGTCTGATTCGGGAGCAGCGTGACACGCTGATCCTGGAAGTAGTACTGCTGCGCGATCACGAAACGCGCGCGTTCGTCGCCCGTTGCCGGATTGATGAAGCGCGTGGTGATGGCCGCGGTCAGACGGTTCGCGTCCGCAATGCGGTCGTTGCCGACGAAGGTGTTCGGCGTGAAGATTTCCGCGAGCCCGAAGTCCGATTCGGCGGTGTCGAAGAGCGGCGCCGACTCCTGATTGCGATACGGCGTGTACACGTAATACAGGCGCGGCTCGAGCGTCTGGATGTAATCCTCGCCGAAGAGCCGGACCGAGCGGTCGAAAATGAGCCCGGTGTCGAAACTCAGCGTCGGGATAGATTCAGTGAAATTCTTCGGCGTGCCGACCGGCACGTCGCTGCTGATGTTGCGCAGGTTATACGACGCGAAATGCCACTGCACCTTCGGCGTGACGAAGTAGCCGGGCCCGACGACCGAGTACGCGATGTACGGGTTGAACACCACCCGCTGACCTTCGGTCATGTCCGCGGTCGTGATGCGGAAGTTCGTATAGTCCGCTTCGGCGCCGAAGTCGAACCCACCCACGTTGTACTTCGAGTACTTCACGTTCAACTGCGGCTCGCGGCCATACGGCGCGACCGACGGCGTCAGCGTCTGCCAGTGCTGCTCGCGCGCGAGCACCGACCACGGGCCGTTGTTGTACGTCAACCCGGCTTCCTGTTGATACAGGAGCTGGGTGCCGTTCATGAACTGATTGACCGACGACGACAGGTCTTCCGGATACGTGTTGTCCGAAACCTTGTTGTAGTAGATATAGCCGCCGAACCCGTTGCCGAAGTTCTGGTTGTGCTGGATGTACAGCGCGTAGCGGTTCGTTTTGGTCAGCCGGTCGTTCGGCAGGAACTCGCCGGTGATCGACCCGGAATACGTGGGCGACAGATAGCGGAACGTGCTCTGCAACTGCACACCGCGCTTCGAAATGATGCGCGGTGTGACCGTCAGATCGCGATTTGGCGCGATGTTGAAGTAATACGGCACCGACAGTTCGAAGCCGTTCGTCGAACTGAGCGAAAACGTGGGCGGCAGGATACCGCTACGCCGCTCGCCGGACAGCGGAAACGACAGCCACGGCGACGCGAAAACCGGCACGCCCTGGAAGAACAGCACGCCGTTGTGGGCCACGCCTTCGTCGGCGCCGGTGTCGAAGTCGAATTCACTGCCCTTGATGTACCACGCCGGATCGTCCGCGCACGCGCAGGCGGTGTAAGTACCCTTGGTGAACACCGAGCGCTCGTTATCGAGCAGGTCGACGCGCTCCGCACTGCCCGAGCCGCCCGTTACGTTGAAGTGGTACTTCGGCGCGGTCATGAAGCCTTCGCTCGAATCCACGCGCATGTGCGCTTCGGGTCCGGCGAACGTGGTGCCGTTGTTGTTCATGCGGACCTGGCCGTATGCGTCGGCCATGTCCGTGTCCTGATCGTAATGGAGCGCGTCGGCCTTGATCACGACAGTATTGCGGCGCACTTCAGCCGAGCCCTTGACGGCCATGTCCTGATCGGTCGTGCCGTTGGTCGAATCGCCGAGGACGAACGTGGCCGGCTTCTGCCCCGGCTGCAGCACATGATCTTCGAGTTGCGGGGCGAGCTGCATGCCCCAGGGCGGGTCGATGGGCTGCGGCTGCGCGGCCTCGCCCGCCAGTTGGGCGTGAGCGAGCGCGGGCATGAGACCCGGAACGGCGATCAACGCCGCGACGAGCCGCCTTTTGCGCGGCACCGCGGCACAAGAGGGAATCGTTTGGGAAAGCTGTCTAGGCGGCATGTATCGTTTGGCGAATCGGCCCGTCCGTCAGCTTCTGCAGTCACGATCCACCGCCTGCACACCACGACCGTGACAGTCGGCTGCACATCAATATTTACAATCTTCGAACGGTGAGGCGGGCGGTAAAGCGGAATACGCGAAAGCTGGCGTGAGTCGCGTCAAAAAAGTCGTGGGGTATTATATGGCAAGACGTTGCCCCCCTGAATTTGCCGCCGGTTTTCATGACGCTGCCCCCTTCCCAAGACTTCACACACCATCCCGCCGACCGCCGCCTCGAACTGCTCGAGGCCTGGCTGCAAAGCCACGCGGCGCGCTATGCGCTCGATCTCCGCACGCTCGCGCCGGCTTCGTCCGACGCCAGTTTTCGCCGCTATTTCCGGCTCGCCGGTAAGGCGGCGCAAGGCGAAAGCGCCGCGACGCTGATCGCGGTCGACGCCCCTCCGCCCGAAAAGTGCCGAGAATTCGTGCAGGTCGCGCATCTGCTCGGCGACGCCGGCGTGCACGTGCCGCGCGTGCTGGAGGCCGACTTCGACGCCGGGTTCATGCTCGTCACCGACCTGGGCACCGAGGCGTACCTCGGCGCGCTCACCGCCGCGCAAAACGACAACGACCCGCGCCGCGCCCGCACGTTGATGCGTGACGCACTCGACGCGCTGATCCGCTGGCAGCTCACGTCGCGCGAAGACGTGCTGCCGCCGTTCGACGAAGCCTTCCTGCGCCGAGAGATGGAGTTGATGCCCGAGTGGTTCATCGGCCGGCACCTTGGCCGCGAAGTGGACGACAACACCCGCGGCCTGCTCGACCGCACGTTCGCATTGCTGATAGCGAGCGCGCGGGCGCAGCCGCAAGCGTTCATGCTGCGCGATTTCATGCCGCGCAATCTGATGGTTTGCGACGCGCCGAATGCGGCGAGCGAAGCAAGTCCCAAAGCCAATCCCGGCGTGCTCGACTTCCAGGACGCGGTGTACGGCCCCATTACCTACGACGTCGCATCGTTGCTGCGCGACGCGTTCCTCAGTTGGGACGAGGAGTTCGAGCTAGATTGCTTCGTGTATTACTGGGAGCGCGCAAAGAAAGCCGGCTTGCCCGTCGATCCAGATTTCGGAGAGTTCTACCGCCAGATCGAGTGGATGGGACTGCAACGGCATATCAAGGTGCTGGGCCTCTTCTGCCGCATCAATTACCGCGACAGCAAACCGCACTACATGACAGATCTGCCGCGCTTCATCGGCTATGCGCGCAAGGTAGCCGAGCGTTATGCGCCGCTGCGTCCGTTCGCGAAGCTGCTCGACGATCTCGAAGGCCGCTCGAACGAAGTCGGCTACACGTTCTGACCCAACACAATGTCTCTGAAGAAAGCGATGATTTTCGCCGCGGGCCGCGGCGAGCGCATGCGTCCGTTGACCGACGCGTGTCCCAAGCCTTTGCTCGAAGTAGGCGGCAAACCGCTGATCGTGTGGCAGATCGAGCGGCTCGCCCGCTCGGGCTTCGAGACGATTGTCATCAATCATGCGTGGCTCGGCGAGCAGATCGAAGCCGCGCTTGGCGACGGTTCGCGCTGGCATGTGCAGTTGCGCTATTCGCCCGAGCAGGAAGCGCTCGAGACGGCGGGCGGCATTGTCAACGCGCTGCCGCTTATCGAAGATAACGGCGCGAGCGAGGTGTTCGTAGCAGTAAGCGGCGACGTGTACGCGGATTTCGACTACCGCGCATTGAATGCGCATGCGCAGGCAATGAAGTCGCTGCAGGAGCCCGGCATGCATCTGGTCATGGTGCCGAATCCGGCGTTCCATCCGAACGGCGACTTTGCGCTCACGGGCGGCGTGTTGTCACTCGACGCCGAGCCGCGCTTTACGTTCGGCAATATCGGGCTCTACGACACACGCATGTTCCGCGATCTCCCGCGCGGTACACGGCGCGCGCTCAAGCCGTACTACCGCGAGACGATCGCGCGCGGTCTCGCGACTGGCGAGCTATACGAAGGCCTGTGGGAAAACGTCGGAACGCCGGCGCAGCTTCAGGCGCTGGATCAGCGGTTGGTCGAGCGCTGAGCGACGCCGCGAGGGCACGCTCCAGCTACGCGCCGCCAGCCGCGTCACCCCTCGCCATTGCCCGCCCCAACAATCTCGGCCGACTCCGGGGCTTCGGCCGCGCGTTGCTGCTGCAACGCCCACATCTGAGCGAAGAGGCCATTCGCGCGCAACAGTTCGGCGTGCGTACCGCGCTCGACGATGCGCCCCTTGTCCATCACGATGATCTGCTGTGCGTGCACCACCGTCGAAAGCCGGTGCGCGATGATGAGCGTCGTACGTTCGCGTGCGATCTGATCGAGCTCGTGCTGGATGGCGCGCTCGGAACGCGAGTCGAGTGCCGACGTGGCTTCGTCGAACAACAGGATCGGCGGGTTCTTCAGGATGGTCCGCGCGATTGCGACACGCTGCTTCTCGCCGCCCGAGAGCTTCAGCCCACGTTCGCCGACGGGCGTGTCATATCCTTTCGGCAGTCCTTCGATGAACTCATGAATGTGCGCGGCGCGCGCCGCCGCGATCACTTCGTCGCGCGTCGCAGAAGGCCGTCCATAAGCGATGTTGTAGTAGATCGAATCGTTGAACAGCACCGTGTCCTGCGGCACGATGCCGATCGAAGCGCGCAGCGAAGCCTGCGCCACGTCACGAATGTCCTGACCGTCGATAGTAATTGCGCCGCCCGTCGCGCGGTCCAGGTCATAGAAGCGGAACATGAGCCGCGCAAGCGTCGACTTGCCCGAGCCGCTATGGCCGACCACCGCCGTGGTGGTGCCGGCTGGAATCGTAAAGCTCACGTCGTGCAGAATCTGCCGCGCCGGTTCGTACGAGAAGTTCACCCGGTCGAAGCGCACTTGCGCGCCGCTCACTTGCAACGCGGGCGCGTCGGGAAGGTCCGGCACTTCCTGCGCGGCCCCGAGGAGCGTGAACATGCGGTCCATGTCGGTGAGGCTTTGCTTCAGTTCCCGATACACCACGCCAAGAAAATTCAGCGGAATATAAAGCTGCAGCATGAACGTGTTGATCAGCACGAGATCGCCGAGCGTGAGGCGTCCAGCCATCACGCCTTCGGTCGCGCGCCACAGAATGAACACGAGCCCCGTGCCGATAATCGCCTGCTGTCCAAAATTCAGCGCCGACAGCGAACGCTGTGACTTGATAGCAGCCGTGCGATAGCGCTTCAGGTTTTCGTCGTAGCGGCTTGCTTCCCACTCTTCATTGCCGAAGTATTTGACGGTCTCATAGTTGAGCAGCGAGTCGATTGCGCGCGAGTTCGCTTTCGAATCGAGTTCGTTCATCGTGCGGCGAAAATGCGTGCGCCACTCGGTGACCTTCACCGTGAACACGATGTACACCGCAAGCGCCACGAACGTGACCACCGCGTAATACGCTTCGTATTTAACGACGAAAAACCCGAGCACGAGCCCGACTTCGACGAGCGTCGGCAGAATGCTGTACAACGAATAGGAAATGAGCTGCGTGATGCCGCGCGTGCCGCGTTCGATGTCGCGCGACATGCCGCCCGTTTGCCGGTCCAGATGAAAGCGCAACGACAAGCCATGCAGATGCCGGAACACCTTGAGCGCAAGCTGCCGCACCGCGCTTTCGGTCACTTTCGAAAACAGGATTTCCCGCAATTCGGTGAAGAGCGACGTGGAAAGCCGGACCACCGCATATGCGACCACCAGCAAGCCGACGCCGCCGAGCAGTACGATGCCCGGCGAATCGTGCGCGCGGCCGAGTGCGGTCAGATGCTGCACCGACGCGAGGCTGTCGACGATACGCTTCATCACGATCGGCACGCCAAGATTGGCAATCTTCGCGCCGATCAGGCAACTGAGCGCGAAGATCACGCGCCACTTATAGGTCGCAAGGTAAGGCAGCAGCGACAGGATCGTCTGCCAGTCGTTGCGCGGTTGGGTGGAGATGGGCGAGGGTTCTGACGGAAGCGAGCGGCGCATGGATTCGGCTGGGGAGGAGGTGGAAATGCCGGAGTTCACAGCGGTACGCCGGCCATTGTGTGCACGTGGGCACGTTGCCTGGCGGCGCAACCTCGCTGGGCGCTTTCCCGTACAATTCCTGATCTTCCTATTGTCGCAGAAGCCGGCCGGCGCCGCTTTTCGTGGGCTATCCGAGCATTCGGTCGAAGGCGGACCGGGCGGGCTTGCCGTCTGGCGATGTCCGCAGCTCGAATGAAGCGGTTGCCGCGTAGTCCACCTGCTGGGCGGGCCGACAGAGCCAAACAGATCAACACGCGTTTCCAGGGTACCAATGACCGATATTCTCCAACTCCCGCAAAAGCCTTGCGCACTGCGCGTCATGCCGCAACCGTCGGACGCGAACGTTCACGGCGACGTGTTCGGCGGCTGGATCATGGCGCAAGTGGACATTGCCGGTTCGATTCCGGCGAGCCGCCGCGCGAATGGACGGGTCGCGACCATCGCGGTCAACTCGTTCGTGTTCAAGCAGCCAGTGTTCGTCGGCGATCTGCTGAGCTTTTACGCGGACATCGTCAAGACGGGCAATACGTCGGTCACCGTTTCCGTCGAGGTCTACGCGCAACGTATGAGCCTCACGGAAGATCTCGTCAAGGTAACCGAGGCGATCCTTACCTACGTCGCTACCGACAGCGACCGCCGTCCGCGCGCGCTGCCCCCACTCGATTGAACTCGACCGGGTTCACTGAGGCTTAATCTATTGCCCTGAAGCGCGCCATGCCGCACCGGCGGGCAGATGCACTGCCCCGGGGAGCGCCCGCGCATCGCGATAAAACTTCTATCGGGAGCAACATGAAACTGATCGGAATGCTGGACTCGCCTTACGTGCGCCGGGTGGCTATCTGCATGAAGATGCTGAAGCTGGATTTCGAACACGCGCCCATTTCCGTATTCAGTACCTACGACCAGTTCGCGGCCATCAATCCGGTTGTCAAGGCGCCGACGCTCGTCGCCGACAACGGCAAGACGGTGATGGATTCGACGGTGATCCTTCAATATCTGGCGTCGCTCGCCGGTCCCGGGCAGCGGCTATTTCCGTCCAATCCCGACGACTGCCTGCGCGCCGCGCGCCTGACGGGCCTCTCGCTCGCCGCGTGCGACAAGACGGTGCAGCTCGTCTACGAACGCAATCTGCGGCCGGTGGACAAGCAACACGAGCCGTGGATGGAGCGGGTGCGCGGGCAGATGCTCGCCGCGTATGCCGAGCTCGAACAGGAAGCCGCGGCCGCGCCGTTGCCAACCGAGGCGGACCGCTTCGGCGCGGCGGAGGTGACGCTCGCGGTCGCGTGGAACTTCACACAGGCGATGCTGCCGCAGATGGTGAGCGCCAGCGCGCATCCGCATTTGCAGGCATTTTCGGCTGCGGCGGAGCAGTTGCCGGTTTTCGCGAGCACACCGGCAGTGTGAGATCAGCGGCGCTAACGCAGGCGTAGGTGTATCGCGAGCGATCCAGCAGCAGCGAACGAACGCGCCGCCGCATCAAACCAGCGCGAGTTCGCGCGCCGCGCCGCCTTGCATCAAGTCGTAAATTGCCTCGGTGGACAAAGGCTTCGCGAAGTAGAAGCCTTGCATCTCGTCGCAAGCACGCTCCTTCAGGAAGTCGAGTTGCGCCGACGTTTCGACGCCTTCGGCTATCACCTGCAACTTCAACGAATGAGCGAGCGCGATGATGGCCGAGGTAATCGTCTCGTCGTCGCCGGATATGCCGATGTCGGACACGAACGAGCGGTCGATCTTCAGCCGGTCCACTGGAAAACGCTTCAGGTAGCTGAGGCTCGAATAACCGGTGCCGAAGTCGTCGATGGCAAGGCCAATGCCGAGCGCGTGCAGCTCGTTGAGCATAGACACCGCTTCTTCGGCGTTGCGCATGATCGCGCTCTCGGTCAGTTCCAGTTCGAGGTATTGCGGCTCGAGGCCGGTCTCGTCAAGCACCTGCATGACGAGTTTTGCAATATCGCGCTGCTGGAACACGCGCGCCGACAGGTTGACCGACACACGGGCCGGCGGCAAGCCAAGGTCTTGCCAGGCCTTGTTTTGACGGCACGCCTCGCGCAGCACCCACTCGGACAGCGGGCCGATGAGACCGCTTTCCTCGGCAACCGGAATGAACGACGATGGCGGCACGAGCCCCACTTCAGGATCGCGCCAACGCACCAGCGCCTCGGTACCGACGATCTGTCCGCTGTCGATATCGACCTGCGGCTGATAGTGCAGCAGGAACTCGTTGTCGCGCAGCGCGCGGCGCAAGCGCCTTTCGAGATTCAGACGCGCGCCCGCGCTCGCGTTCATCTCCGGCTGATAGAACTGGAACGTGTTGCGGCCCATGTCCTTCGCGCGATACATCGCGAGGTCCGCCTTTTTCATCAGCGTTTCGGCATCGTCGCCGTCTTGCGGGAACAGACTCGCGCCCATGCTGCACCCGACGTACAGCTCCGTGCCATCGAGCCAGACCGGCTCCGAAATCGAAGCACGCACGCGCTCCATCCACGCAATCAGCGATTGTTCGTCGACAGTATCCGTCATCACGATCACGAACTCGTCGCCGCCGTGACGCGCGACCGTATCGCTCGTGCGAGTGCAGCGTGCGAGCCGCTCCGCCACGACACCGAGCAGCCGATCGCCCACGCTGTGGCCCAGGCTGTCGTTGACGTTCTTGAAACCGTCGAGGTCCATGAACACCACCGCTACGCCCTTGTGCTGCCGCTGCGCGACGATCAGCGCATGCTGCAGACGGTCGCGCAGCAGATTGCGGTTCGGCAGGCGCGTAAGGCTGTCGTAGTTGGCCTGATATTCGAGCTGTTCCTGATAGCGCATCAGGTCGGTGACGTCGTTGATCACGCCGATGTGATGCGTAATCACGCCTTCCGCGTTCGGCACGGGCGCAATGAACAGCTGATTCCAGAACAGCGCGCCGTCCTTGCGATAGTTGCGCACCACCGCGCTCACTTCGCGATTCGCGGCGAGCGCCTTGCGGATCGACGCAACGCCTTCCTGCTCGCGATCGTCGCGTTGCAAGACCCGGCAATCGTGGCCGATCACCTCGGCGGGATCGTAGCCTGTGATCCGCATGAACGCAGGATTCACGTATTCGATCAGATTGCCCGACGGCGAGGGCGCCGTAATCAGAATTGCGTTGACGCTCGCGTCGAGCGCGCGGCTTTGCAGACGCAGCGCGAGATCGGCGCGCTTGCGCTCCGTGATGTCGGTGTATGAGCCGAGCACGCCGATCACGCGGCCTTCGCCGTCGGTGAACGGCAGCTTGCTCGTCACCGTCGTGCGATGCACGCCGTCGATCACCATATCGACCTCGAAGTTCATCTTCGGCACGCCGGTGTCGATCACTTCCTTGTCGTGCGCGCTCAGCAGTTCGGCGAAGGCGCGCCACGGCATGTCGGCGTCGCTCTTACCGACCACCTGCTCTGGATACGCGAGGCCGCCGTCACGCGCGAACGCCATGTTGCAGCCCAGATAGCGTGACTCCAGATCTTTCCAGAAAATGCGCTGCGGAATGTTGTCGATCACCGCTTCGAGCATCTGATTGGAACGCTGCGCCTCGGCTTCGGCGTTGATCTGTTCGGTGACGTCGTCGGCGAGAACGAAAAACGCGGCGCGTCCCATGAAGTTCAGCGCGTGATACGAGATGTCCGCGCTGATGGTCGAGCCGTCCTTGCGCCGGTGATGCCAGATGCCCGCCATCGTGCGGCCGTGCTGCACGCTGTCGGCGCGCTGCAGATGCGACTCGAGGCGCGCGATCTCCACATTCGGCCGGATCGCGCGAATCGTCATGTCGAGAAACTCGGCCTCAGAATAGCCGTATTGCTGAATCGCCGCAGAATTGACGGCGAGAAAGCGCAGCGTCTCGCGGTCGAAGATATACATGGGCACCGGATGATCGTCGAACAGGCTGCGAAAACGCTCGTCGTTGCGGCCAAGCGCCCGCGCGCTGTGCAGCTTCTTGCGCGCACTGCTTTCGCGCACGCCGAAAGTGAAAATGAGGAGCGCACTGCCCGCGATCATGGTCACGACCAACATGAACATGGCGTGCTTCGCCCGTTTTGTCGAAGCCGCGAGCGACTCTTTGAACGCACGGTTTTCGGCATCGCGCAGCGCGGCTAGGCCCGCTTCGACACGTTGCAGCCCGAGCCCGACATGCATATACGACGCGGCCGCCCATGCGCGTGACGCGGCCGGTTCGGCGGCATCGCCGCCCCGCAGCGCATCGTCGATGTCACGTTGCAGCGCACGGCTGTCGGCGTCGACCTGCGCGAGCGTGGCGAGCATGGCCGGCTCGCCGGCAAGTTCGTCGCGCAACTCGCGCTGAAGACTGGCGAGCGTAGCGCTCATCGTCGCGGCGGCGTTTCCCGGCGACGGTTCAGCGGACGCTTCGAACCGCGCGAGCGCGGCGAGACCGGCGTCGAGCGCCGTCTGGTAGGCGTCGAGACTCTGGCGAACATGCGTCGAATGCAGCATGCGGGCGTCGGCGTCGCGCTGCCCGCCGATCTGCAGATACGCGACGAACACGTTTGCGCCGAGCGCGGCGGCCACGACCGCGATATTGATCAGCAGCCGCTTCGAGATGAAATGGGTCATGGGTTCCGAACGTCGATCGTTCTTCAGGCGGGAGCGCGAGGCCGCTTCCGATGCGTCCGGCCGCATCGATGCGAGATCTTTTACGCGCCAACCCATGGATAACGGCAGCGTTCGGAACAGGTTGAGGGTTGGGAGTGAAAAAAATTTCGGTGGTGGGGCTGGGTGGTGGGTTCCGGTTGGCCGTGTCTGGCCGCTCTGGCCGGCCGCGCCTAGCCGGCCGCACCTAGCCGGCCGCGCCTAGCCGGCCGCGCCTAGCCGGCGGCACCAAATTCCTTCATCGCCGGGATGAAGTCGTGGTTGATTTCCTGCTTGCGCGAAAGCTTGGCCAGCACGTAGCGCTTGAACGGATCGAGCTGCCCCCACAGCGCGGCGCTCGGCGCCGCCAGGCCGGCCTGTTTCGCCTGACGCAGGACGCTCTCGGGCACGCCGTCCGTGTTGCGCCAGGCTGGCGCCTCGTCGGGCGTAAACCACTCCGGCTCGACGTTCGCGTGAGTGCGCAACATTTCAAACAGCGCGTGATCGAAGTTGGGCTCGATCTCCGCGTCGTCCTCGACGGGGAAACGTGCGAGCAGCTTGCGGTCTTCAAGCGGCAGCATTTGCCACTGCGCGAGCGAAATGCGCAGGCCGAAACGATCGAGATTGAAGCGAACCGACATCGGGATGTAAGTGAAATTCTCCGACGACTTCACCTCGAAGTTGAACAGCAGCGGTGCCTCGTTGAGTCCCATGACAGTGTTCCTCATTGTTGACGGGCAACGCACAAGCCCGGCTTGAGGTATTTTAGAACCTTATTCGCACACCGGCGGCGCAGTCCGGAACGGTGCGCGCAGCATAAATGGAGTGAATCAGCTTGAACGAACTGGAAACAGCCGGCCAGCCAGGCGCGGTGGAGCGTCAGGTGCATCGCCATCGCGGTGCGGCGGTCGAAACGGTCACCGACCACGTCGGTCAGGAGTGGCCGGTCGCGCTCGTCTTCAACGGCATTTCGCATGCGGTGATGATGTGCACCCCGCGCGACCTCGAAGCGTTCGCGGTGGGCTTCGCGATTTCGGAAGGAATTGTCGGGCGTGGCAGCGACATTCAGGACATCGAGGTCGAATTGCATGACGACGGCGAATTGCCGCACGCCGAAGTGCAGTTGCAGGTCGTGCAGCAGGCGTTCGTCGCGCTGAAGGAAAAGCGCCGCGCGCTCGCTGGCCGCACCGGATGCGGCGTGTGCGGCATCGAAAGCATCGACTTGCTCGATCTGAAACCCGAACGCGTGCCGGACACTGGCTTTCTGCAGCGGCTCGCGCCGGACGCGATTGCTCGCGCCGCTCGCGAGTTGCCGCAGCATCAGGCGCTCACGCGCCTCACGGGCGGCTTGCACGCCGCCGCATGGTGCGACGCGGCGGGCTCGATACGCTACGCGTTCGAAGACGTGGGCCGCCACAATGCGCTCGACAAACTGATCGGCCAACTCGTGCTCGATCGCGTGGATACGAAAGAGGGCTTCGTGTTCCTGTCGAGCCGGGCGAGTTACGAGCTCGTGCGCAAAGCTGCTCGCGTCGACGTGCCGATGGTCGCGACGATCTCGGCGCCCTCGTCGCTTGCAATTGCGATTGCCCGCAAGGCGGGCGTGCGGCTCGTCAGCTTCTGCCGTGAAACGAGTTACGTCGATTACGACACCGCGCAGCCGTCACAAAACTGAGCAGCCGCTCAGTCGAATTGCCGGAAGTCAGGCTTGCGCTTTTCGAAAAATGCCTTGAATGCCTCGCGCGCTTCGGGCGCGATCAGCATCTTGCCGAAATGTACGGCTTCTTCCGACATCTGCGTTTGCAGTTCCTGGTGGCTCGCGCGCTTCATCAGACTCTTCGTCACCCGCAATGACGACGCAGGCAGCGCGGCCAGCTTCGCTGCCTGCGATGCCGCGAACGCATCGACTTCCGCAGCCGGCAGTACGCGGTTCACAAAGCCCATGCGCTGTGCCTCCGCGACGTCGAACGCCTCGCCGAGAAGCAGTTTTTCAGCTGCCGCCTGGTAGCCGGCGACGCGCGGGAGCAGCAAGCTCGACGCCGCTTCCGGGCACAACCCGAGTTGCGCGAACGGCAACGAGAAGCTGGCGGAATCGGCGGCATAGACAAGATCGCAATGCAGCAGCAGCGTCGTACCGATGCCCACCGCCGGCCCCGCCACTGACGCGACCACCGGCTTCTCGGCCGAACTGATTGCACGCAGGAACTGGAACACCGGCGCGTTTTCGCCCATTGGCGGCGACTTCATGAAGTCTTCGAGGTCGTTGCCGGCGCTGAAGATGTTCGCGCTGCCGCGAATCAGGATCGCGCGCACCGACGCGTCGCCTTGCGCCTGTGCCAGCGTGTCGGCCATCGTTTGGTACATTGCCGCCGTGATTGCGTTCTTCTTCTCCGGCCGGTTGAAGGCAATTGTCAGCACGCCATTTGCGCGCTCGACCAGAATATCCGTCGTCATTTTGTCTCCTCGACTGCTGCGGAAACTGCTGGAAAACTGCTGCTGCGAATGCGAAAACGGTTCGCAAGCGGCAAGCCTGCGAACCGTTCTGCGCGCCTTAACGGCTTGCCGCTAACACCGGCGGGGGCTGTGTCACAGTCGCTCGATAATGCCGGCTGCACCCATGCCCGTGCCCACGCACATCGTGACCATGCCGTACTTGTAGTTGCGACGGCGCAGGCCGTGCACGACCGTGGACGCACGAATCGCGCCCGTCGCGCCGAGCGGATGACCCAGCGCGATTGCGCCACCAAGCGGGTTGATCTTCGACGGATCGAGACCGAGGTCCTGAATCACCGCGAGCGACTGCGCGGCGAACGCTTCATTCAGCTCGATCCAGTCGATGTCGTCCTGTTTGAGACCTGCAGCCTTCAGCGCCGCCGGAATCGCTTCCTTCGGCCCAATGCCCATGATTTCCGGCGGCACGCCTCGCACCGCGAAGCTCACGAAGCGTGCGAGCGGCGTCAGATTGAATTGCTTCAGGATCTTTTCCGACACGACGATCAGCGCGCCCGCGCCGTCCGACGTCTGCGAGCTGTTGCCCGCCGTCACTGAGCCCTTGTTCGCGAACACCGTGCGCAGCTTCGCAAGACCTTCGAGCGAAGTGTCCGGGCGCGGGCCCTCGTCGAGCGCGACTTCACGCGTTTTGACGCGCACTTCGCCGGTAGCCAGATCCGGGAAGCGTTCGGTGATCGTGTAAGCGGCGATTTCGTCGTTGAACTCGCCGGCTTGCTGCGCGGCGATTGCGCGGCGATGCGATTCGACCGAGAACGCATCTTGCGCTTCGCGGCTGATCTTCCAGCGCTCCGCGACTTTCTCCGCGGTCAGGCCCATGCCGTACGCGATGCCGACGTCTTCGTTGCGATCGAAGATGTGCGGCGACAGCGACGGCTTGTTGCCCATCATCGGCACCATGCTCATGGATTCGCAGCCGCCCGCGATCATCGCGTCGGATTCACCCACGCGGATGCGGTCCGCGGCCATAGCGAGCGCGGTCAAGCCCGACGCGCAGAAGCGGTTCACCGTGACGCCGCCGACCGAATTGGGCAAACCGGCCAGCAATGCGCCCATCCGCGCGACGTTCAAGCCCTGTTCCGCTTCGGGAATCGCGCAGCCAACGATGGCGTCTTCGATCACCTTGGTGTCGAGCCCAGGCACCTGAGCAACGGCCGATCTGATCGCGTGAACCAGCAGTTCGTCGGGGCGCGTATTCTTGAACATGCCGCGCGGCGCCTTGCCGATCGGCGTACGGCTCGCGGCGACGATGTATGCGTCTTGCAATTGCTTTGTCATTTGAAGCTCCAATGTAGGCGGCGGTGACGCTTTCGCGCTTACTCCCGCCCCATGCAAATGTATTTGCGCTAGTCGCTCAATTCCGCACCGGCTTGCCGGTCTGCAGCATGCCCATGATCCGTTCCTGGGTCTTCTGCGTGCCCAGCAGATCCACGAATGCGCGACGCTCCAGATGCAGCAACCATTCTTCGTCGACGAGACTGCCTGCTTCGACGTCGCCGCCGCAGACGGCTTCCGCGATACGGCTCGCGATCAGGAAATCGTGCTCGCTGATGAAGCGCCCGTCGCGCATGTTCACGAGTGAAGCCTTGATCGTCGAGATCGCCGAACGTCCGGCGACCGGCACTTGCGTGACGCGCAGCGGCGGACGATAACCCGCACCGGCCAGCGCGCGCGCTTCTTTCTTCGCGACGTCGAGCAACTCGAACACGTTGAAGACGATCGTGTCGGACGGCTTCAGATAACCCATTGCGCGAGCATCGAGCGCGGAGGCGGAGACCTTCGCCATCGCCGCATTTTCGAACGACTTCTGCACGAACTTCAGCAGGTCGTTGGTCGCGCCGACTTGCGTCGCGGCTTCCGCTGCGCGCAGCGCCGCTTCCTTGAGGCCGCCGCCCGCGGGCACCAGACCCACGCCGACTTCGACCAGACCGATATAGCTTTCGATGTGCGCGACCCGCTTCGCGCTATGCAGCAGCAGTTCGCAGCCGCCGCCAAGCGCGATGCCCGACACCGCGGAAACGACCGGCACGCTCGCATACTTCACGCGCAGCATGCCTTGCTGGAATTTCTTCACGAACGGCTCGATGCCCTTCGCGCCGCCCATCATGAACGCGGGCATCGCTTCTTCAAGGTTGGCGCCCGCGGAGAACGGGCCGCCCGGTGTGCCGAGCTTCAGCGATGTCGGCTGCCACACGACGAGACCTTTGTACTCTTTCTCAGCTAGTTCGATTGCCTGCGTGAGACCGTCGATCACCGACGGTCCGATCGTGTTCATCTTGCTCTTGAACGACACGATCAGCACGTCGTTTTCGCCGGCGCGGTCGTCCACCCAGGCGCGCACGGCGTCGGTTTCGAACAGCGTCTTGCCGTAGGTCTTCGGGTCAGCCGCCGTTTCGCCGACGAGCGGTGCACGAAACACCTGCCGGTCATACACACCGAGCGAAGAGCGCGGCACGAAAGTCTTCGAAGCGGGCGACCATGAACCTTCGTTCGTATGCACGCCGCCCTTCTCGGCGACCGGGCCGTCGAGCACCCACGACGGCAGCGGCACGTTAGAAAGCGCCTTGCCCGCTGCGACATCTTCCTGCACCCATTCGGCGACCTGCTTCCAGCCCGCAGTCTGCCAGCCTTCGAACGGGCCTTCGTTCCAGCCGAAGCCCCAGCGGATTGCCAGATCGACGTCGCGGGCGTTATCGGCGATCGATTCCAGATGCACGCCGATGTAGTGGAACACGTCGCGGAAAATCGACCACAGGAACTGAGCCTGCGGATGCTGCGATTCGCGCAACAGTTTGAGGCGCTCGGCCGGCGGGCGCTTCAGGATGCGGCCGACCAGTTCGTCCGCCTTCGCACCGCCATCCACGTAGTCGCCCGTTTTCGGGTCGAGCACCTTGATCGCCTTGCCTTCTTTCCGGTAGAAGCCGCCGCCGGTCTTCTGACCGAGTGCGCCCTTCTTCACGAGTTCGGCGAGCACGGTCGGCGTTTCGTAGACGGGGAAGAACGGATCGTCCTTCAGGTTGTCCTGCATCGTCTTGATGACGTGCGCCATTGTGTCCAGACCGACCACGTCAGCGGTCCGGAACGTGGCCGACTTCGCACGGCCGAGACGCGAGCCGGTCAGATCGTCCACTTCGTCAAAACGCAGGCCGAATTTCGCGGCTTCGGTAACGACGGCGAGAATCGAGAAAATGCCGACGCGATTCGCGATGAAGTTCGGCGTGTCCTTCGCGCGCACGACGCCCTTGCCGACCACGCTCGTCAGGAACGTTTCGAGCTGATCGAGAATTTCCGGGCGCGTCGTCGCGGTCGGAATCAATTCCACCAGATGCATGTAGCGCGGCGGATTGAAAAAGTGCACACCGCAAAAGCGCGCCTTCAGCTCGTCCGCGAAACCTTGCGAGAGTTCGGTGATCGACAGGCCCGACGTGTTGGTCGCGAATATCGCGTTCGGCGCGATATGCGGCGACACCTTCTTGTACAGGTCGTGCTTCCAGTCCATGCGCTCGGCGATCGCTTCGATCACGAGGTCGCATTCGGCAAGCTTCTCGATGTCGTCGTCGTAATTCGCCGGCTGAATGTATTGCGCGTCGTCTTTCACGCCGAACGGCGCCGGCGACAGCTTCTTCAGATTCTCGATCGCCTTCAGCGCGATTGCGTTCTTCGGACCTTCTTTGGCGGACAGGTCGAACAGCAGCACGGGCACCTTGGCGTTGATCAGGTGCGCGGCGATCTGCGCGCCCATCACGCCGGCGCCGAGCACGGCTACCTTGCGAATGATCAGATTGCTCACGTCGTTCCTCCGGGGAGTTATGCGGTGTCGCGAATGTGTCGGCTGGTTCGCGACATGTGTGGCTGGCGAACGCGTCGCGCTGTTCGAATGAGCGCGACGCGTTCCGTGAGATGGCTTAGAACAGCGCTTCTTCGACTTCCATGAGCGGCTTCGAACCTGCGCGCGCCTGACGGATCGTCATGGCCGTCTCAGGCAGCAGCTTCGCGAAATAGAAGCGCGCGGTGGCGAGCTTTGCCTTGTAGAACGGATCACCCGACGCTTCCTTGTCCAGCGCGATGCGCGCCATGCGCGCCCAGAAGTACGAGAACACGAGATGGCCGACAGTGCGCAAGTACGGCACGGCAGCGGCGCCGACTTCGTCCGGGTTCTGCATGGCCTTCATGCCGATTTCCATGGTCAGCTTCTGCACCTTTTCGCCGATGTCGGCGAGCGGGTTGATGAATTCCTGCATTTCCGGCTTCACGCCTTCCGCTTCGACGAACTCCGTGACGAGCTTGCCGAACTTCTTCATCTTCGCGCCCATGTCGCCGAGAATCTTGCGGCCGAGCAGGTCGAGCGCCTGAATCGCGTTCGTGCCTTCGTAGATCATGTTGATACGCGCGTCGCGCACGTACTGTTCCATGCCCCACTCAGCGATGAAGCCGTGGCCGCCGTAGATCTGCATCGCGTGATTCGTGCCTTCGAATGCGTTGTCCGACAGGAACGCTTTCAGGATCGGCGTGAGCAGCGCGACGAGGTCGGCGGCTTCCTTACGCACCGGTTCGTCGGCGTGCGACAGTTCCTTGTCGATGTGCAGCGCGGACCAGTACGAGAACGCGCGCGCGCCTTCCGCATAGGCCTTCTGCGTGAGCAGCATGCGACGCACGTCGGGGTGCACGATGATCGGATCAGCGGCCTTCTCGGGCGCCTTCGGGCCGGTCAGCGAACGCATCTGCAGACGCTCTTTCGCGTACGTCAGCGAGTTCTGATACGCAACTTCGGTGAGGCCGAGACTTTGCATGCCGACGCCAAGGCGAGCCGCGTTCATCATCACGAACATCGCGTTGAGGCCCTTGTTCGGCTCACCGACGAGCCAGCCCTTCGCGTTGTCGAGATTGATCACGCAGGTCGCGTTGCCGTGAATGCCCATCTTGTGTTCGATGGAGCCGCACTTCACGCCATTGCGTTCGCCCGGCTCGCCAGCTTCATTCGGAACAAACTTCGGCACGATGAAAAGCGAAATGCCTTTGGTGCCCTTGGGCGCATCCGGCAAACGCGCGAGCACGAGGTGGACGATGTTCTCCGCGAGATCGTGTTCACCGCTGGAGATGAAAATCTTCGTACCGCTGATCGAGTACGAACCGTCGCTGTTCGGCTCGGCCTTGGTGCGCAGAATGCCGAGATCGGTGCCGCAATGCGGTTCGGTCAGGCACATCGTGCCGGTCCACACGCCGGAGACGAGCTTCGGCAGATAGCGCTGCTGCAACTCGGGCGTGCCGTGTGCGTGCAGACATTCGTAGGCGCCGTGCGAGAGACCCGGATACATGGTCCACGCCTGATTCGCCGAGTTCAGCATTTCGTACAACGCGTTGTTGACGAACGCGGGCAGCCCCTGGCCGCCGTATTCCGGATCGCAGCCTAGCGCCGGCCAGCCAGCCTCCACATACTGCTGATAGGCTTCCTTGAAGCCTTTCGGCGTGGTGACGACGCCGTCGCCGACGTACGTGCAGCCTTCCTGGTCGCCGCTGTGATTGAGCGGGAACAACACTTCGGAGCAGAACTTGCCGGCCTCTTCGAGCACGGCGTTGATCGTCTCCGCGTCGAGATCCGCGTGCTTCGGCATCTGCTTGATCTCGGCTTCGACGTTGAGCAGTTCGTGCAACACGAATTGCATGTCGCGCAGCGGCGCGGCGTACTGTCCCATGACTCTCTCCAAAGTTTGACAAGAAGCCAGGCCGTTAGCGCGAGTGCGTCACGCGGAGGTTTGTTCGCGTTTTCGCCGCTGAACCTTGTTCAGGTTCGCGGTGTGCACTAACGGCTTTCGCTCTGATACGAAACAATCAATTTTTCCAGCGCGGCCCACGTGAGACGCACCGCATCCGGCAGATGCAGGAAGCGCGCGTCGTGATGCAGACCGAGCGTGAAGCTGTACAGTTCGAAGAGCATCAACTGCGGGTCCGTATCGGCACGCAAATGCCCTTCCTCTACCGCCTGCGAAATCGCGCGAGTCAGTGCCGCGCGCCAGATCGTCACGCTCGACACAAGTTGCTCGCGCACCTGGCTATCCGCGCGGTCGTCGTACTCGACGGCGCCGCTGATGTAGATGCACCCGGTCGTGACTTCCTGAATGCGCTTCTCGATCCAGCGGGAAATCATCGCTCGCAAGCGCGGCAGTCCGCGAGGTTCGCGCAGGCTCGGAAAGAACACCTCGTCTTCGAAACGACGGTGATACTCGCGCACCACTTCAACCTGCAAGTCTTCGCGAGATCCGAAATGCGCGAACACACCGCTTTTGCTCATCTGCATGCGCTCGGCCAAGAGGCCAATCGTCAGACCTTCAAGTCCGTCGCGGCTTGCGAGATCAAGTGCTGCATCGAGAATCGCGACTCGCGTCTGTTCGCCTTTTCGCATAGCTTTTTTACCGTTCTAATGTGACCGAAATGAAAATCGAACGGCCGTACTATTATTGAGTGGCGCCGTCCGCGAAACAAGGACTTTATTAGAAACCGGTTTCTAACCAGGTTTCAATTCTGCGACATCTGGCAATCGGAGGAAGCTGATTTTTTAGAGGCGTTCGCCTTGAGGCAATTGTTGCCCGAGGGACGCCCGTTTGATTGCTGCTTCCGTTGCCGTTTTCGCCGTAAGGCCGGCATGATGCCGTACAAACGCCGCCATCAGGAAGGGGCGGGCGCGATGTCGGCGATGTCTTGGGCGATGAGCGCGTGCGCCACGATTGGGGCCATCGATTCGGCCCCTTCAATCGTAGCCGCCCACCGTGAGCAGCTTCATCACCGCCCGGTAGGTCGTGTAGGCGAGCCAGTTGAGCAGGCGTTCGCCGGCCGGACGCGCATCGTAGTGCGCTTCGTCGATACGCCGTGCGTCTTTGAAGGCGGCCAGAATCGCTTCGCGAAGCGCGTCGATCGACGGATCGTTCACGAGCACGACATTGGCCTCGTTGTTGAGCATCAGGCTCAGCGCGTCGAGATTGGACGAACCCACGGTCGCCCAGTTCGAGTCGACCACCGCGACCTTGCCGTGCAGTAGGGTTTTCTCGTACTCGGCGATCTGCACCCCTGCTCTAAGCAACGCGCGGTAGAGAAACGGCACCGCGTAATCGAGCGCCTTGAATTCCTTGCGCCCGATGATCAGTTTCACCACCACGCCCCGCCGGGCCGCATACACCAGCGCGCGGCGGAGCTTGCGGCCCGGCATGAAGTACGGGTTCGCCAGCAGCACCTCCTCGCGAGCCTGGCCAATCGCCGTCAGATACGCCTTTTCGATCGCCCGGCGATTGATCAGGTTGTCGCGTGCGACGAAGGCCACACAGGGTTCGCCGCCCGCCCACAACTCCTCGTTGCGGCGTCGGCGGCGACGTCTCAGGTTGCCGAGCGACGCTGCCGTCTTCGGAGTCAGATCCGGCTCCAACGAATCGAGCGGCCGATGACCGACGCGAATCCGGCGCCACTGCACTTCGAAGGCCTCGCGGATGTCGCTGACCACCGGCCCGTGCAATTCCACCGCGAAATCCCAGCGTCGATAGGGCAGCCTTTCGCCGTCGTTCTCGTAATCGTCGACGATGTTGATGCCGCCGCAGTACCCGAATTGATCGTCGATCACGGCGAGCTTGCGATGCGTGCGCGAAAAGCCGAAGCGCCCGAAGATATGCGGGTTGTAGATCCGATGCTCGATGCCCGCGCTGGCCCACTCGTCGAACATCGACAGGCGTGCAGTGCCGATGCCGTCGGTAATCACTCGCACGCGCACGCCGCGCGCCGCCGCTCGCAGCAACGCTGCGCCGACCGACTGGCCGGCCTCGTCATTGCAGAAGATATAGGTTTCGAGAACGACGTCGCGCTCCGCGGCATCGATGCGCTCGATGAGCGCGCTGAAGTACTCGCCGCCCGAGCGCAGCAGCTTGACGTCGTTGCCGCTCGTGAAGCGGTAGCGCTGCCAATAGCGGCGGCCGAGCAGCGATTGCCGCAGGCGGGCGAAACGGCGTGCGCCGCCGACGCTCATCCGCGAGACTCCGAACGCTCGCGCAGCCTCTTGGGCAATTGCAGAATCGCATCCGCATTCGACGAAGAGAAACAACGCGACGCCGCCTCTTCATATGGCAGCCAGAGAAATGCGGTGTGTTCGCGCGGCGCCAATGTCACCTCGAGTTGCTCGGGCACTTGTACGCTGAACCAATGCTCGGTGTTATGGATCACGCCTTCGCCGTAACGATGCAGGAACTGCGGATAGATCTCGTACTCGATCGAGTATTGCCAGTCGAACAAGGCGCTCTCCGGCACCAGTGTGCTGCCGATCACGATGCCCGTTTCTTCGGCCACTTCACGGATCGCCGTCTCGGCGAGCGGCTCATCGAGCCGGTCTTTGGAACCCGTCACCGATTGCCAGAAGCCCGGAATATCGGCGCGCTCGATCAACAGCACGTCGAGCGAGGGCGTATGAATGACGACAAGTACGGACTGCGGGATCTTTGGCGGTTTCGGCATGGCGTGGAAACTGGGCGCAACGCTTGCGCGGTACATGTCGGCGAGTGGTCCAATGAGCGAGCAGAAGCTGTTGCATGGACTGTAACGCAAAAAGCAAAAAAGGCGCGTGACGCGCCTTTCTCGTTTTGCTATTTCATCAAGCGTATCTTGCTCGACGTTCCTTATGCTAGCTTGCGTGCTAGCCCGCGTTGCCGTTCACAGGCAGCCGCGGGTCGCCTCGATTACGCCTTCGGTTCCGGCGTACGCAAGCGGATGTGCAACTCGCGCAACTGGCGCTCATCCACTTCGCTCGGCGCTTGCGTGAGCAAGTCTTGCGCGCGCTGCGTCTTGGGGAACGCGATCACGTCGCGGATCGAGTCGGCGCCGGCCATCATCGTGACGATGCGGTCCAGGCCGAACGCAATGCCGCCGTGCGGAGGCGCGCCGTATTGCAGCGCGTCGAGCAGGAAGCCGAACTTGGCTTGCGCTTCTTCCGCGTTGATCTTCAGCGCGCGGAACACCTTGCTCTGCACTTCTTCACGATGAATACGCACCGAGCCGCCGCCGATTTCCCAGCCGTTCAGCACCATGTCGTAAGCCTTTGCGAGGCAGCGCGCCGGGTCCGTTTCCAGATACTCGAGGTGCTCGTCTTTCGGGCTCGTGAACGGGTGATGCGCGGCGACGTAGCGGTTGTCTTCCTCGTCGTATTCGAACATCGGGAAGTCGACCACCCACAGCGGCTTCCAGCCCGATTCGACGAGGCCGTTTGCCTTGCCGAATTCCGAGTGGCCGATCTTCAGGCGCAGCGCGCCGAGGCTGTCGTTCACCACCTTCGCGCGGTCCGCCGCGAAGAAAATAATGTCGCCGTCTTGCGCGCCGGTGCGCTCGATGATCGCCTTGACCGCTTCGTCGTGCAGGTTCTTGACGATCGGGCTTTGCAGGCCGTCACGGCCCTTCGCCACTTCGTTGACCTTGATCCACGCGAGACCCTTGGCACCGTAAATGCGCACGAATTCGGTGTAGCTGTCGATGTCGCCACGTGAAAGCTCGCCGCCCTTCGGCACGCGGATCGCCGCGACGCGGCCGTCTTTCGTATTGGCCGGCGTGCTGAACACCTTGAAGTCGACGTCTTTGACCGCGTCGGTCAGGTCGGTGAACTCGAGCTTTACGCGCAGGTCCGGCTTGTCCGAACCAAAGCGGCGCATGGCTTCCGAATACTGCATAACCGGGAATTTCTCTTCCAGCTCGACGCCGATCGTTTCCTTGAACACGTGACGGATCATCGCTTCGAACAGATCGCGGATTTCCTGTTCCGACAGGAACGAGGTCTCGCAGTCGATCTGCGTGAATTCCGGCTGACGGTCGGCGCGCAGGTCTTCGTCGCGGAAGCACTTGACGATCTGGTAGTAGCGATCGAAGTTCGCCACCATCAGCAGCTGCTTGAAGAGCTGCGGCGATTGCGGCAGCGCGAAGAACTGGCCGGGGTTGGTGCGCGACGGCACCAGGTAGTCGCGAGCGCCTTCCGGCGTGCTCTTGGTGAGCATCGGCGTTTCAATGTCGACGAAGCCCTGCGCGTCCAGATACTTGCGCACTTCGATCGCGACGCGGTAGCGCAGACGCAGGTTGTGCTGCATCTGCGGACGGCGCAGGTCCAGCACGCGATGCGTGAGACGCGTGGTTTCCGACAGGTTGTCGTCGTCGAGCTGGAACGGCGGCGTGATCGACGCGTTCAGCACGATCAACTCATGGCACAGCACTTCGATCTTGCCGCTTTTCAGCGCGGCGTTCGTCGTGCCTTCCGGACGGCTGCGCACCACGCCCTTGATTTGCAGACAGAATTCGTTGCGCACGCCTTCGGCTGCCTTGAACATCTCCGCGCGGTCCGGGTCGCAGACGACCTGGACGAGGCCTTCGCGATCGCGCAGGTCGATGAAGATAACGCCGCCATGGTCGCGGCGGCGGCTTACCCAGCCGCACAGCGAGACGGTTTGGCCCAGCAGTTCTTCGGTCACCAGACCGCAGTATTCAGATCTCATCGACATGATGTTTGACTTTCGTTTTGCATTAGTTGAACGGCGCGCCGCAGCTGAACACTGCGTGAAACGTTGCGCGCCGGCATTACAGCGGAGGCTCGACTGTCGTGCGGCGCACCGGCGCCGGCGGCGCGGACGGCGCCACCACGCCCATCGAGACGATGTACTTGAGCGCGGCGTCGACGGTCATGTCGAGTTCGATCACTTCGCTCTTCGGCACCATCAGAAAGAAGCCGGACGTTGGGTTCGGCGTAGTCGGCACGTAGACGCTGACGTGATCTTCCTTCAGGTGATTGATCACGTCGCCACCCGGAATTCCGGTGAGAAACGCGATCGTATAGGAGCCACGGCGCGGATATTCGATCAGAAGCGCCTTACGAAAGGCGTTGCCGCTGCTCGACAGCAGCGTGTCGGACACCTGCTTGACGCTCGTGTAGATCGGTCCGACCACGGGAATGTGCGCGACGACGACTTCCCACCACTTCACGAGCTTCTGCCCGACGAAGTTCTGCGTCAGCAGGCCGACGACAAAGATGAACGCCAGTGTCAGCACCGCGCCGAGACCCGGCAGCCGGAAGCCGAACACACGCTCCGGTTGCCATGCGCGCGGCAGCAGCAACAGCGTCTGGTCCATCGTGCCGATGATCAGACCGAGCACCCACAGCGTGATGGCCAAAGGCACCAGCACCAGCAGGCCAGTCAGAAACACCGATTTGAGTGTCGTTTTTTTCGTCGTCATGTGTACCGCCAGAAAGCCGCGCCGCCAAAGCGCTGCGCGGCGTGTGCGCCGCCCCCGAGGGCGGCAGTCCCACTAGGCGCTGCCTGAACTGCTAGCGCCTGCGCTAGCCGCCGGCGCCGCAGCGGGCGCGGCCGGCGTGGCGGCTGCGCTGCTGGCCGTGGCCGTGTCGGATTTCGCGGTGCCATTGCCGGCAGGTGCGGCAGTCCCGGCCGGGCTGCCGTTGGACGCACCGTCTGCGTCCGCCTTCGCCGGCGCGCTCGTGCCGCTATTGCCGCCGCGGAAGTCGGTCACGTACCAGCCGGAGCCCTTCAACTGGAAGCCCGCGGCCGTGACCTGTTTCCGAAAAGTGTCTTTCCCGCATTCGGGACATTGCGTCAACTGGGCGTCGCTCATCTTCTGAAGCACGTCTTTCCCGAAGCCGCATGACTCGCAACGATAAGCGTAGATCGGCATGACCTGTTCCCTACTGAAATCTTGTAAACGCTTGCAAAGCCTTGAATTATAGCCGCAAACGATAACGCTCCCCGCATTTTGGGGATAAGCGTCCGACGCGACCGCCGATGCGCCAGATGAGGGCGGCTATCGGGAAAATCAAGGGCCGCGCTGACGCCGGAAGCGCGCTACACCTCCCGCACGTAGCCGCTTCCAGTTGCCGCCATAGCCGCCCGCCGATTCCCCTCGCACCACGCTCACGCGCGGCGGCGCCAGGTTAGCCAGCGCTCGCGCCCCGCGAATACGGCGATCGAATCGGCCACGGGTTCGTCTTCGAGCAGTTCGAAAAAAGGCGTCAGCAGCGCTTCCAGTTCGCCACGCACGATGCCGAACGGCGGCCCCTTCGGCGTCGTGCCGAAAAAGAAGAATCCGGCGAGCAACGCGCCCGCCGGCAACAGATCCGCCATTCGACGCGCATAGTCGACGCGCCGCGCCAACGGCAACGCGCAGAGGAACGCCCGCTCGTAGATCCACGCCGGCCTGAACGGAGGCTCGTAGGTGAAGAAATCGGCTTCTTCCACGAGTTCTGCATGTTTCTCGCCCAATTGCGCCCGTGCCGCCGCGACCGCTGCCTGCGAGAAATCGATTGCCCGAACCGGGCTGCCGTGCTCTGCCAGCCAGGCGGCTTCATATGCGCTGCCGCAACCCGGAATCAGCACCGCCTCTCCGGTGTGCCGGCTCGCAAACGACTGAAACGCCGACGGCACACCCGCCTGATCCCACGGCATGAAATGCTGCTCGAACCGCTCGTTCCAGAACGCCGGCGAATTCGGATCACGGTTTTCGAAATCGGGGACTGGGGATTGGGTAGTGTCGCTCATCACGCGCCTCGCAAACTTATTAACTGCCGTAAGCCAGCGCGAGGACCACACGCGCAAGCGCCGCGCCGACGCCGACCGCTACGCCAAACAGCAGCAAGCCCTGCAGCAGCCGGTTAGTACGCTTCTGTTCGAGCAGGATCTGCCGGATCATGTCGTCGTTGCCGACCCGTCCGTGATCGTGCCGCTCGGCCAGCACATGATGGATCAGGCGCGGCAACTGTGGCAGCGTCTTGCTCCATTGCGGCGCTTCGATCTTGAGCCGCTCGTACCAGCCGCGCAGACCGATCTGCTCGTTCATCCAGCGCTCGAGATAGGGCTTCGCCGTTTTCCACAAATCCAGTTCGGGATCGAGCGATCGGCCGAGACCTTCCACGTTGAGCATGGTCTTTTGCAACAGCACCAGTTGCGGCTGAATTTCGACGTTGAAGCGGCGCGACGTAGAAAACAGACGCATCAGCACCTGACCGAGCGAGATGTCCTTCAGCGCGCGGTCGAAATACGGCTCGCACACCGCGCGAATGGCGCTTTCGAGTTCCTCCACGCGCGTGGTCGGCGGCACCCAGCCCGATTCCAGATGCAGCGTCGCGACTCGGTGGTAGTCGCGCTTGAAAAACGCGAGGAAATTTTGTGCGAGGTAGTTCTTGTCGAAGTCCGACAGCGCCCCGATGATCCCGAAATCCAGCGCGATATAACGGCCGAAGTGCGCCGGATCGAGGCTCACCTGAATGTTGCCAGGGTGCATGTCCGCGTGGAAAAAGCCGTCGCGGAACACCTGAGTGAAGAAAATTTCGACGCCTTCGCGCGCCAGCTTCGGGATATCCACGCCCGCCGCGCGCAATGTATCCACCTGGCTGATCGGCACGCCGACCATGCGCTCCATGACGAGCACGGTTGGCGTGCAGAACTCCCAATACATTTCCGGCACGAGCAGCAGATCGAGCCCGGCGAAGTTACGGCGCAACTGGCTGCCGTTGGCCGCCTCGCGCATCAGATCGAGTTCGTCGTGCAGGTACTTGTCGAATTCAGCGACCACCTCGCGCGGCTTCAGGCGCTTGCCGTCTGCCCACAAACGCTCGGCCCACACGGCGATGTCGCGCAGCAACGCGAGGTCCGAATCGATAACAGGCAGCATGTTCGGACGCAGCACCTTCACAGCGACGGCCTTGCCGGCATGCTGCCCGGCCTTCACCGTCGCGAAGTGCACCTGCGCGATGGACGCGCTCGCCACAGGCACCCGCTCGAAATCGTCAAACAGCACGTCGACAGGCGCGCCCAACGACTTTTCGACCAGCCCTATCGCCACCGCCGAATCGAACGGCGGCACCTGGTCCTGAAGCTTCGCAAGTTCGTTGGCGATATCGACCGGCAACAGGTCGCGCCGCGTCGACAATACCTGCCCGAACTTGACGAAGATCGGCCCGAGGCTTTCAAGCGCGAGCCGTAAGCGCACGCCGGGCGGCGCGTCGAACTTGCGGCCGATCGTGGTGATACGCAACAGCATGCGCACGCGCCGGTCGTTGACGCGGCCGAGCATCATCTCGTCGAGACCGAAGCGGATAACCGTGAAAAATATCTTGAGGAAACGCAGAAAACGCATGGTTGTGCCCGGTGACTAGCGCGTGCCGCGCAACGTGGCGGCGCCGCCCGGCACAACTGCGCCGTGGGCTTCGACCTTCTGTTCAAGACGCTGGATACGTTTTTCCACTCGCGCCAACGCGTCGCGGGCCCGCGCCAGCTCGGCATTGAAGTCTTCCAGCGCGGCGCGGCGCACGAGCTGGGGATTCTCGTCGAGCAGATACTCGGTGGCCGTATCGAGCAGATTGCGGCCGGTGCGCTGGACATGTTCACCGACGGTGCGCACGATCGACGCAACGCGCCACGCGGGGCCGTCGCCGATCAGCTTTGCGAGATCCTCTTCCGGCTCCCAGCGCAAATGCTCGGCAAGATGGGCAATGACCGTGGCGAACTCCGCGTCGCCTTCAATCTTCACGTGTTTCATGACGGCCGCCTGGCCGCCCTGCACGAAAGCAGGCAACGCGTCGGACGGGACCGAGATGGTCACGTCGAACTGTTGTGCGTCGCTTGCGCCGAGCGTAGTCAGATAGCCGTCCGGCTGCACCAGCAGCATCAGCACGACAGGTGGCGACGACAGTCTGGCGGTCCTGCCCGCATAAGGGGCGAGGCGCTCACGGGCCCACGATTCGCGGGCGAGCAGATGATTGACAGCAGCAGCGAAAGGCTTGGCGGCGAGGGTCATTGAAAGTGGCAAGAAAAAACCCGCGCAAGCGAGTGCTCGCGCGGGTTCCTATTGTAACGTCCGTTCGCTTCGCGGCTTGCTCGGCCGAACGGCTAACTGCGGGCCGGCCGCAGGCCAACGTTGCACGCGGACGCGGGCCAAGCAGCGCCGCGAGCCCGCGCCATCTCAATGCTGCGCGAGCTGCTGAATGCCCGCCAGCAGCCAGCCTTCGCCCGGACGGTTCGCCTTCGACAGGTTCCACACTTCGACGAACGGCTGCGCCGCCGCACCCGGCGTTTCGCGAATCAGGCCGGAGAAGCGCACGCTCGCGAAGTATTCGTTCGCACGTTCTTCCACGCCCAACAGATCGGCGTTGAGCTGAACGACGTCTGTCTGATTCGTTTCGGCGCCGCGTGAAGCGAGGTCGACGCGGATCTCCGCGAACATTTCCGGCGTGGTGAATTCGCGGATATCGTCGATATTGCCGACGTCCCACGCGGCCTGCAGACGAACGAAGTACACCTTCGCGTTACGCAGGAACGCTTCGGAATCGAAGCCCGCCGGCACACTCGGCGTTGTATTGATGGACGGCGTGGTCAGCGGATTGCCCTGCGGTTCCAGATACGAGCCCGTAGGCGGCGCGGTGTAGCGCGGCTCCTGCGTATAACCCGTGGCACCCGAATTCAGCGACGGCGACTGACCTGCGTAAGCCGGCTGCGACGTATCGCGCTTGCGGCCCATGAAGCGGCGGATCAGCCAGATGCCGACCATGGCGAGCAACGCAATGACGATGATATTGGCCATTGCGCCAGCAAACGCACCGCCCAGACCGAAGTGCGACAGCAGTGCTGCGATACCCAGACCGGCCGCCAGACCCGCGATCGGGCCGAGCCAGCGCGACCGGTTAGGTTGCGGGGCAGGCGCCGGCGCAGGTGCGGGCGCCGGTTGCGCGCGCTGCATGCCCTGCAGATTGGACGGGGAAGGCTGCGACGGCGCAGCTTGTTGCTGAACGGTGTTCGACTGACGGCCAAAACTACGGCCACCGCCCATGCGGCGAGCTTCCGCATCGAGCGAGGCGACGGAGCCGGCCACGATCAGGCCGACCATCGCGATCAGTCCGATTCGTCTCGCCAGCGACCGCTTCACCTTACGGGGAGATAACACGGCTGAATCGGACATTTTGGCACTTTCCTTTAAAAACGATGGGTTAGGAACCCTAGTATTTGGTCCCCACATGTAAAGCTACCACGCCAGCTGACAAATTGTAATATTTGACGCCGTCAAGGCCGGCTTGTTCCATCATTGTTTTCAAGGTTTCCTGATCCGGATGCATCCGGATCGATTCCGCGAGGTAACGGTAGCTTTCCGCGTCTTTCGCAAAGCGCTCGCCAAGCCACGGCAAGACCTTGAACGAATAGACATCGTAGGCTTTTTTCAACGGATCCCATACCTTCGAGAATTCGAGAACGAGCAGACGGCCTGCCGGCTTCAGGACGCGACGCATTTCCGCCAGCGCAACGTCCTTATGCGTCATATTGCGCAAGCCGAATGCCACGGTCACGACGTCGAAGTAATTGTCCGGGAAAGGGATCTTCTCGGCGTCGCAGAGCAGCGCCGGCGTGATCACGCCCTTGTCGAGCAAACGGTCGCGGCCTACGCGCAGCATGGATTCGTTGATGTCCGTGTGCCAGACCTCGCCGGTTTCGCCGGCCTGCTTTGCAAACGCTTTGGACAGATCGCCCGTGCCGCCCGCGATGTCGAGCACCTTGTAGCCCGGCCGCACGTTGGCTTGGGCGATCGTGAACATCTTCCACGCCCGGTGCAATCCGCCCGACATCAGGTCGTTCATCAAGTCGTAGTTGGCGGCAACCGAGTGGAACACGCCCGCCACCTTCTGCGCTTTTTCCTGTTCGTCGACCGATTGAAAGCCGAAGTGGGTTTTGCTCATCGCGCTTGTCCTTTCGCGTATTCTCAAATGTTGCGCCGCATCAGTGCAGCGGGTCAGGCGAATCGTATCAGTGACGGTGGCCGTGCGCAGCGCCAGGTGTAGGCATTGGCGCGTCGCGGTCGACGCCCGCCGCCGCGAGTCTGTCGAGATACGCGCGCCAGAGTTCGTCCTGACGCCGCGCCATGTCATAGAGCAGGTCCCACGAATAGATGCCGGTGGAGTGCCCGTCGGAGAATGTCGGCTGGATCGCGTAGTTGCCCACGCCCTCGATCATCGTGATCGTGACGTCGCGCTTTCCGGTTTGCAGCGTTTCCTGGCCGGGGCCGTGGCCCTGCACTTCCGCCGACGGCGAATACACGCGCAGCAGTTCGAACGGCAGCCGATACGATTCGCCGCCTGCGTACTGCAGTTCCAGCACGCGCGACTTGGAATGTACGACGACACCGGTCGGCACCGGGGTATCGGGAGTCAATCCGCTCATCATGGCCTCATTAGAAAGCGCCGCCGCACCACAAGTCGCCTTTGAAACGGCGCGGCGCGAAGGAATGGTTAGTGGCGCTCAGCCAAGAGCCTGTTCGATTTCCTGGCGCACCGCTTCGCGCAACAGGGTGGCTTGTGCACGGCGTGACGACAGCATTGCCTCGGACACCGTGCGCTGACGCGGCGCCCAGATGGGCAGCGGGAAATGCGCGTCGTTCGAGAAACGCGGAATGACGTGCCAGTGCACATGCGGCACCTGGTTGCCGAGGCTCGCGAGATTCACCTTGGCCGGATGCAGGATGCGCCGCATTGCGCGCTCCACGGCGTACACAGCCTTCATCACGCGATCGCGGCCAGCAGCGTCGAGGTCCGAGAACTCCGCCACATGCTCATTCCAGATCACGCGGCAAAAGCCAGGGTAATCGTGTTCGTCGGCAAGGACGACGCGCAAGGTGTCGTCCTGCCACAGCACATCGCCGCCATCTTCACGGCAAAAAACGCAGTCCATCGTCGTCCTCAGGCAAAAATCGTCAGTCGTGCCATTAAACCAGCACGCGCTCGATTCCGCCATTGTTCGCCCGCTGCACGTAGTCGACCATCCAGTCTTCTCCGAGCACATGACGCGCCATTTCGACGACGATGTAATCAGCCTCGATGCCCGCGTCTTCGTTGTAACGCGACAAGCCTTGCAGACAGGACGGGCAGCTCGTCAGGATCTTCACGTCGGTAGCGCCCTTGGGCTGCGGACCGTCGCCGGCCTTCAGCACCGAGCCGTTCCCCGCGCCCGCCGTGCCGGCCGATGCATTGGCCGGGTTGATCGCGTTCGCGCCGGCTTCGGCGAGCAGAGGAATGCCGCGCAACTTCGCAGCGCCCTTGCGGATTTCCTCTTCCTTGCGGAAACGCACCTGCGTCGAAATGTCAGGACGCGTGACCGCGAGCGTGCCCGACTCACCGCAGCAGCGATCGTTCTTCTCGATCTTGTAGCCGTCTTTCTCGGAACCCATCAGCGAGTTGACGAGTTTGACCGGATCCATGGTCTTGATCGGCGTGTGGCAAGGGTCGTGGTACATGTAACGCACGCCGTTCACGCCGTCGAGCTTCATGCCCTTTTCCAGCAGGAACTCGTGAATGTCGATGATCCGGCAGCCCGGGAAAATCTTGTCGAATTCATAACCGGCGAGCTGGTCGTAACACGTGCCGCACGACACCACCACCGTCTTGATGTCGAGATAGTTCAGCGTGTTCGCCACACGGTGAAACAGCACGCGGTTGTCGGTGACAATCTGTTCGGCCTTGTCGTACTGCCCGGAGCCGCGCTGCGGATAGCCGCAGCACAGGTAGCCCGGCGGCAACACCGTTTGCACGCCCGCTTCCCACAACATGGCCTGCGTCGCGAGGCCGACTTGCGAGAAGAGCCGCTCGGAACCGCAGCCGGGGAAGTAGAACACCGCTTCTGTATCGGCCGTGGTCGTCTTCGGATTGCGGATGATCGGGACGATCTTGTTGTCCTCGATATCGAGCAACGCGCGCGCGGTTTTCTTCGGCAGATTGCCCGGCATCTTCTTGTTCATGAAGTGGATCACCTGCTGCGTGACCGGCGGTTTGCCGACGGTTGCGGGCGGGTGCGCCGTCTGCTTCTTCGCAAACTTTTTCAGCACGTCGTTGCCGAGGCGCTGCGCCTTGTAGCCGATACCCATCATCGCCGTACGTGCGAGGTTGATGGTCTGCGGATTCGTTGCGTTGAGGAAGAACATGCCGGCCGCATTGCCCGGATTGAACTTCTTCTTGCCCATCTTGCGCAGCAGGTTGCGCATGTTCATGGTCACGTCGCCGAAGTCGATCTTCACCGGACACGGCGTCACGCATTTGTGACACACGGTGCAGTGATCGGCGACGTCGTTGAACTCGTCCCAATGCTTGATCGACACGCCGCGGCGCGTCTGCTCCTCGTACAGGAACGCCTCGACCAGCAGCGAAGTCGCAAGAATTTTGTTGCGCGGGCTGTACAGCAGGTTCGCGCGCGGCACGTGCGTTGCGCACACCGGCTTGCACTTGCCGCAGCGCAGGCAGTCCTTGATCGACTCGGAAATCGCCCCGATGTCGGACTGCTGCATGATCAGCGATTCGTAGCCCATCAGGCCGAAGCTCGGCGTGTAGGCATTGCGCAGATCGGCGCCTTCGAGCAGCTTGCCCGCGTTGAAGCGGCCGTGCGGATCGACGCGCTTTTTATACGCGCGGAATTCGCCGATTTCGTCGTCGGTCAGGAATTCGAGCTTGGTAATGCCGATGCCGTGCTCGCCGGAAATCACGCCGTCGAGCGAGCGGGCGAGCTTCATGATGCGCGCGACCGCCGTGTGGGCGTCCTGCAGCATCTCGTAATTATCGGAGTTCACCGGCAGGTTCGTGTGCACGTTGCCGTCGCCCGCGTGCATGTGCAGCGCGACGAACACTCGGCCGCGCAGCACCTGCTTGTGGATCGCCTGTGCTTCGTCGAGGATCGGCTTGAATTCGCCGCCATTGAAGATCTGCCGCAACTCGGCGCGAATCTCCTGCTTCCAGGACACGCGGATGGTGCGGTCCTGCGTGACGTCGAACACCGTGGCGCCGGCCTGTGTGTCGACGCGGTCGGCAAATTTCTCCGCGAGCGCTTCGTAGCCCAGACCGACCAGATAGTGCTGCGCTTCACGCAACGACAGATCGAGCTTGTCGCGCAGGAATTCCCAACGCGTGCGGACGCGCTTCAGCAGATCCAGCGCCTGCTGAACGCGGTCTTCCAGCAGTTCCGCACTCGGGATTTCATTGGCGTCGTCGCTCTTGCCGAGCGGCAGCTTGCCAGCCTGGAAGAACGCTTCGAGCGCGTCGACCAGTTGAAGCTTGTTCTTGATCGACAACTCGATGTTGATACGCTCGATGCCGTCCGTGTACTCGCCCATGCGGTCTAGCGGAATCACCACGTCTTCGTTGATCTTGAACGCGTTCGTGTGCTTTGCGATTGCGGCAGTACGGCTGCGGTCGAGCCAGAAGCGCTTGCGCGCCTCGGCGCTCACCGCGACGAAGCCTTCGCCGCTCTTGCCGTTGGCCATGCGCACCACTTCGGACGTGGCTTGCGCGACCGCGTCCGCGTCGTTGCCGACGATGTCGCCGATCAGCACCATCTTCGGGAACGCGTTGCGCTTGCTCTTGGTCGCATAGCCGACCGCGCGCAGATAGCGCTCGTCGAGGTGTTCGAGACCGGCGAGAATCGCGCCGCCCTGCTTCGACGTTTCGAACAGGTAGTCCTTGATTTCGACGATGCTCGGAATCGCCTCGCGCGCCTGGCCGAAGAATTCAAGGCAGACGGTGCGCGTATGCGCGGGCATCTTGTGCAGCACCCAGCGTGCGGACGTGATGAGACCGTCGCAGCCTTCCTTCTGCACGCCGGGCAAGCCGGCGAGGAACTTGTCGGTGACGTCCTTGCCGAGCCCTTCCTTACGGAAGACGCGACCTTTGATGTCGAGCGACTCGGTACGCAGCAGCTTCTCTCCCGGCGCATGGTTGCCGTCGAACCATTTCAGTTCGAAGCGCGCGACCTCGATATCGTGAATCTTGCCGAGGTTGTGATCCAGACGCGTGACTTCGAGCCAGTTGCCTTCCGGGTCGACCATGCGCCACCAGGCGAGGTTGTCGAGCGCCGTGCCCCACAACACTGCTTTCTTGCCGCCCGCGTTCATCGCGACGTTGCCGCCGACGCAAGACGCGTCGAGCGAGGTCGGATCGACGGCGAACACGAGCCCGGCCTGTTCGGCCGCCTCGGTCACGCGCCGCGTGACCACGCCTGCGCCCGAAAAAATGGTCGGCACCTTGCGGTCGACGCCCGGCAGTTCGGTCATTTCCACCGCGCCGAGCTGTTCGAGCTTTTCGGTGTTGATCACGGCGGAGAACGGCGTGAGCGGAACTGCGCCGCCCGTGTAGCCGGTGCCGCCTCCACGCGGAATCACCGTCAGCCCGAGCTCGAAACACGCCTTGATCATGCCGGCAATCTCGGCTTCGGTATCCGGCGTGAGAACGACGAACGGATACTCGACGCGCCAGTCTGTCGCGTCGGTCACGTGCGAAACGCGGGACAAACCGTCGAACTTGATGTTGTCTTTTTCGGTGACGCGGCCGAGCACCTTCGTTGCGCGGCGACGCAGATCGTAAGTCTTCTGGAATTCGCTTTCGAATTCGTCGACGGCGCGGCGCGCGGCCTGCACCAGCGTTTCGACACGCGCGGCACGGTCGACGCCCGCTTCATCGCCATGTTCGATCAGATCGGCGCGGCGGCGCTTCTCGATCTCCGACAGACGGTGATGCAACGCCTCGATCAGCATTGCGCGCCGTTTCGGGTTGTCGAGCAGATCGTCCTGCAAATACGGATTGCGGCGCACCACCCAGATGTCGCCGAGCACTTCGTACAGCATGCGCGCCGAGCGGCCGGTGCGGCGCTCCGCACGTAGTTCGGCAAGCGCCGCCCATGCGTCGTCGCCTAGCAGGCGGATGACGATCTCGCGGTCGGAGAACGACGTGTAGTTGTAGGGAATTTCGCGCAGGCGCGCTTCGGGATCGGCGACCACCGCAGCGGCGGCTCCGTGCGGATCGAAAACTTGAGGTGCGTTCATGTTTGGACGACTCGGTGGGTCAGTCCTGCGCGCTCATGGCGAGGCGCCGGCTGACGGTGCGCGTGGGGCGCAATGCTTGGAAATCTTCTTGGGGAGCGAAGCGCCACCGACGGCCTGCCCACGTCGGTCGCTTCGCGGCGCTCAGATACAGCTACACGATCGTGCGTGGCGGACAAGACGCTCCGCCGCGGGACAAGACTCACGCGGGGCGGGCATCAAGTGGGCGATCCGAGGCTGCCAGTGCATCTTCCGATCCTTATTCCAAAATGGAATTCTACCGCATCGGCCCGCCACGCGTTGCAGGCGGAAATCGGAGCGCGGCGGGTTCGACGGCGCCCAAGCCGCGCTGCGGCGCGGGCCGCGCGGCGTCGATGGTCCTCTATCGATCAGGCGACTTTTGTCATCATCAGCCAGAAGATGCCGACGAACGCAAAGAACGCGGCATGCGGGATGCTGACCGGCTACAAGGAACAGCGATCCACGGAGCTCATGATGTCCGACTCCGACACGAAGAACGCCGAGCATATCGAGCAGCAACCGGTGCCCGGCCATACCGAGAACATTCCCAGCGACGGCTCGGACGACCGGCGCGACGGGGAATCCGGGACTCATCGCCTGGAAGACGTCGCACCGGACGCGGGCCCCGACACGAAACCCGGCACGCCGCCCGGCACGCAAAGCGACGCCGACCGCACGCGCTCGCCGGACTGAGCACGACTTTCACCGATCAACATGACCAGGAGCCAATGATGACCAGCGAATCCGCCCGCCCGACGCCGCCGCGTCAAACGCCCAACGACCCGACTGCCGGCGACCGTCGCCTGTCCGACGAACAGAAGCAATCGGCCAGGAACGAACCCGCGCCGCCTAAGCCCGGTGGCGGCGCGAACCTGCCCGACCCGAAGGAAGTCGGGGAAGCCGGCTGAATCACATCTGCGACACGAAATCATAAGGAGAATCGCGATGGCAACCAAGCAACCCGCCGCATCCGCGGCGCTTCGGGCCACGTTCAGGCTGTTCGCCAACGGCGAGCGCGTCATTGCGCAAAATCCCGACGGCAAGCTGATCGACGTCGGCGCCATGGAAACGAAAGGCGACCGCTACACCGTGCGGCTCGACGTCGATCCGCTGGACCTGCAACCGTCGCATTCGGTCGACGCGGCGTTGCGCGCCGTCTCATCGCAGCTGAACTTCGATTACCTCGATGGGCTTTTCACGAGCGAGGGCCCGGTCGAATTTCACGGCGACCTGTTCGCGCTGCCGCATGTCGAATGGCAACTCGACGAACCGCTGCCGCGCGAACTCACCGACGGCAGGCCGCCGCATATCTTCTAGACCGCGCGCGGCGGGGCGCTGCCCGGCGACCTGTCAGGGCAGTGCGTGCGGCGTTGGCGCTATCATTGATGCTTTTCCGCCTTCCAGAGCGCATCGCGCCACCCGCATGGCCTCCCACGACTATCTGAAGAAAACCCTCACCGCACGCGTCTACGACGTGGCGCGCGAGACCGAACTCGAACGTGCGCCGCAACTGTCGGCGCGCCTGCGCAATCCGGTCTATTTGAAGCGCGAGGACAACCAGCCGGTGTTCTCGTTCAAGGTGCGCGGCGCGTACAACAAGATGGCGCATATTCCCGCCGAGGCGCTCACGCGCGGCGTGATCACCGCGTCGGCGGGCAATCATGCGCAGGGCGTCGCGCTATCTGCCGCGCGCATGGGCGTGAAGGCGATCATCGTCGTGCCGGTCACCACGCCGCAGGTCAAGGTCGACGCGGTGCGCGCGCACGGCGGCCCGACCGTCGAAGTCGTGCAGTTCGGCGAGTCGTATAGCGACGCCTACGGCCACGCAGTGCAACTGCAGGAAGAGCGCGGGCTGACCTTCGTGCATCCGTTCGACGACCCGTATGTAATCGCCGGGCAAGGCACGGTTGCCATGGAAATCCTGAGCCAGCATCAGGGCCCGATTCACGCGATCTTCGTGCCGATCGGCGGCGGCGGACTCGCGGCGGGTGTCGCGGCGTATGTGAAATCGGTGCGTCCCGAGATCAAGGTGATCGGCGTGCAGACCGACGACTCGTGCGCGATGGCCGCATCGCTGAAAGCCGGCGAGCGCGTCACGCTAAACGAGGTCGGCCTGTTCTCCGACGGCACCGCGGTGAAGCTCGTCGGCGAAGAAACCTTCCGCCTGTGCAGCGAATATCTGGACGACGTGCTGCTCGTGGACACCGACGCGCTGTGCGCCGCGATCAAGGACGTCTTTCAGGACACCCGCAGCGTGCTCGAACCGGCGGGCTCGCTCGCTGTGGCGGGCGCCAAACAGTATGCGGAGCGCGAAGGCATCGAGAACCAGACGCTGATCGCGATCACCTCGGGCGCGAACATGAACTTTGACCGCATGCGTTTCGTGGCCGAGCGCGCGGAAGTGGGCGAGGCGCGCGAGGCGGTGTTCGCGGTGACGATTCCCGAAGAGCGCGGCAGCTTCAGGCGCTTTTGCGAACTGGTCGGCACGCGCAGCGTCACGGAATTCAATTACCGGATCGCGCAGGCCGAGTCCGCGCACATTTTCGTGGGCGTGCAGATCAGGAACCGCAGCGAATCGGCGCAGATTGCGGGCGCGTTCGAGGCGCACAACTTTGCCACCGTCGATCTGACGTTCGATGAACTCTCGAAGCAGCACATTCGTTACATGGTCGGCGGCCGCTCGCCGCTCGCGCACGACGAGCGGCTATTCCGCTTCGAGTTTCCCGAGCGGCCGGGCGCGCTGATGAAGTTTCTTTCGTCGATGGCGCCTGACTGGAACATCAGCCTTTTCCACTACCGTAATCAGGGCGCGGACTACAGCTCGATTCTCGTCGGCATTCAGGTGCCGCAGACGGACAACGCGGAGTTCGAGCGCTTCCTCGCCACGCTCGGTTATCCGCATTGGGAAGAGACGCACAATCCGGTGTATCGGCTGTTTCTTGCCTGAAGTTCTGGATTAGAACGCGCATATGGCTCTCTCGCTTGTCGACAAACTGGTGGTGGCGATATCGTCGCGCGCACTCTTCGATTTCGAAGAAGAGAACCGCGTGTACGAAGAAGGCGACCTACAGACGTATGAAGCGCTGCAGCGCGACCGGCTGACGGTGCCCGCCAAACCTGGCGTCGCGTTTCCTCTGATCCGCAAACTGCTGGCGTTGAACACAGGCGGTCATCATGTGGAAGTGGTGATCCTGTCGCGCAGCGATCCAATCAGCGGACTGCGCGCATTTCATTCGTGCCGCGAACACGGGCTCGCCATCGAGCGCGGCGTCTTCACGCGCGGCCGTGCGCCGTTCGGATATCTGAAGCCCTTGAACGCGTCGCTGTTTCTCTCGGCTAATCAGGACGACGTGCGCGACGCGCTGGCCGCAGGTTTCCCGGCTGCACGCGTCCTGCCGGAATCGGCGAAAATGGCGAGTAAGTATCCGGACGAAATCCGCATTGCTTTCGACGGCGACGCGGTTCTGTTTTCCGACGAAGCCGAGCGCGTGTTTCAGAAGGACGGCCTGCGGGCGTTCGTCGGCCACGAGACGCACAACAAGGATTTGCCGCTCGCCGACGGGCCGCTCAAACCCTTGCTCGAAGCGCTTCACCGGCTGCAAAAACTCGCGGATCAAGCCGCGCCCATGCATATTCGTACGGCATTGGTGACGGCCCGCTCGGCGCCCGCGCACGAGCGCGCGATCCGAACCCTGATGGCCTGGAACATCGAAATCGACGAAGCGATGTTCCTCGGCGGCCTCGACAAGAGCGCATTTTTGCGCGAGTTCGAGCCGGACTTTTTCTTCGACGACCAAATTGGCCATTGCGAATCGGCCCGCGTCGTGACGGCGACCGGGCACGTGCTGAGTGGCATCGTGAATGCATCATGACACCCGAACAATCACCGCTGGGTAAGGCTTCCACTTACACCGAACAGTACGACGCCTCGCTGCTCTTTCCGATTGCGCGCAGCAACGCACGCGACGCGATCGGCATTGGCGCGCAACTGCCGTTCTTCGGCACGGACATCTGGAACGCGTATGAATTGTCGTGGCTGAATCAGCGCGGCAAACCGCAAATCGCGGTGGCGACCTTCTTCGTGCCCGCCGAGTCGCCGAACATCGTCGAGTCGAAGTCGTTCAAGCTTTATCTCGGCTCGTTCGCGCAGACTGCATTTGAGTCGATCGACGTGGTGCGCGATACGATCAGGCGCGATGTGTCCGCGTCTTGCGGTGCGACCGTTTCGGTTTATCTGACTGCGCCACACGATTTCGGCAAATTACAGATGGAAGAATTCGAGGGCATGTCGCTCGACCGGCTGGACCTGGACACGGACATCTACCACCCCGACGCCTCGCTGCTGAAAGCAGCGCTAGACGAAGCGCCTGTCGAGGAGACGCTGTTTTCGAATTTGTTGAAGTCGAATTGTCCGGTGACCGGCCAACCCGATTGGGGCAGCGTGCAGATTCACTACGTCGGCCCGCAGATCGATCACGCGGGCCTGCTGCGCTACATCATTTCGTACCGTAATCACACGGGTTTTCACGAGCAGTGCGTCGAGAAAATCTTTATCGATGTTCTGAAGGCGTGCAAGCCGGTCAAGCTCGCGGTCTATGCGCGTTATACGCGGCGCGGCGGGCTCGATATCAACCCGTTCCGCACCAACTACAACCTGCCGATGCCGGACAACATGCGGCTCGCGCGTCAGTAAGGCAGCGCGGTATCGCCGCGGGTTCTCACAGTCACGCGACCGCGGCGAATCCGATGCTTTACGCCGTCGGCTTCTTGTATGCGACGCAATCCACTTCGACCTTGCAGTCGATCACCATCGACGAAACGACACATGCGCGCGCCGGCGGATTGTCGCCGAAGTATTCGCGGAACACCTTGTTGAACGACGCGAAGTCGCGCGGATCGTCGAGCCACACGCCGCAGCGGACCACATGCTCCGCGCCGTAGCCTGCTTCCTTCAGAATCGCAAATACGTTCTGGATCGCCTTGTGCGATTGCTCGACAATTCCGCCGTTGATCACTTCGCCGTTTTCCATCGGCGTTTGCCCAGAAACGAACAGCCAGCCATCCGCTTCGACTGCACGCGCAAACGGCATATGTTGACCGCCCGTTCCCTTCCCGCCTTCAACGCCATATCGCTTCATCGTCATGCTCCTTAAAAGTTGGGCGCGCATGCTCGTTGCAGCGCGCGCCCTGGTAGATCGTTCGATCGGATAATCAGAATGCGCCCTGCGCGTCGCCTTTCGACGCCGCGCCGCGCGCGACGAAGTGCCCGGCGCGGTCGCCCGTCACTTCGCCGTTGCGGTAAGTCAGCACGCCGTTCACCCATACTGCGTCGATGCCGTCGGCCGCCTGTTGCGGCTGTTCGAACGTCGCTGCGTCGCGCACCTTGGCCGGGTCGAACAGCACGAGGTCGGCGTGATAGCCGATGTGCACCTCGCCACGTTGCGCAAGCCCGAAGCGCCGCGCCGACAGACTCGTCATCTTGCGCACCGCTTCTTCGAGCGGCAGCAAACCAGCGTCGCGCGCGTAATGGCCGAGCACGCGCGGAAACGCGCCCCACAACCGCGGATGCGGCAACGGATCGTTCGGCAAGCCATCCGAGCCGACCATTGTCGCGGGATGCGACAGGATGCGCCGCACGTCTTCCTCGGACATGTTGTGATAGACCGCGCCCGCGGGCTGCAGGCGCTTACCCGCTTCCTGCTGCGTAACGCCCCACTCGGCCGCAATCTCTTTGACGAGCTTGCCGGCCATTTCCGGATGCGGTTCCGACCACGTAATTGTGATGTCGATGTCGCCGGTGACCTGCTTCAGGTCGAGCGTCGACGAACTGCGGTTGTACGGATAGCAATCGCAGCCGATGGGCTGCATGCGCCGCGCGCCTTCGAGCGAGTTCAGCACTTCGGTGCTGCGTCCCCAGTTTGACGGGCCCGCGCATTTCAGATGCGAGATGATCACCGGCACGTGCGCGTGACGGCCCACGCGATACGCCTCGTCCATCGCGTCGAGAATCGCGTCGAACTCCGTGCGCATATGCGTGGTGTACAGCGCGCCGGCGGCGGCAAGCGGTTCGGCAAGCGCCATGACTTCTTCGGTCGGCGCGGCGAACGCGGAGCCGTAGGCGAGCCCCGAACTCAGTCCGAGCGCGCCGTTGGCCAGCGCTTCTTCGAGTTGCGCGCGCATGCCTTCGATCTCTTGCGGCGTGGCCGCGCGGTCGAGCCGGTCCATCTGGTTGTTGCGCAACGCGGTGTGCCCGATCAGCGCGCCGACATTCACGGCCGGACGCGCCGCGTTCACGGCTTTCACGTAGTCCGCGAAGCTCGGGTACTGGAACGCGTCGCGCTCGCCAAGCAGATTCATCGGGTCGGGTGGATCGCCCTTCAGCGCAACCGGCGACGCGCTAATGCCGCAATTGCCGACGATCACCGTCGTCACGCCTTGCGTGATTTTCGGCAGCATTTGCGGCGAGCGGATCACGTGCGTGTCGTCGTGCGTGTGAACGTCGATGAAACCCGGCGCCAGCGCCCGGCCTTCGGCCTCGATCACTTCTTCGGCGAGCCAGTTCGACAGATTGCCGATCGCGACGATGCGCCCGTCGCGGACCGCGACGTCGCGCTCGACAGGCGGCGCGCCTGTGCCGTCGTACAGCTGCGCGCCAACGATCAGCGTGTCGGCGGCTTCGGGATGCGAGTGCATGAATCAGTCTCCTAACGGTTGTCGATCGCCGCCGCCGCGGTGCGTGTCGAGCGCGTGCTTCATGCGGCGTAGCAATTCGCGGCTCTCGTCACCTTGACTGACGGCAAGTTCGGTGACGAGCACATCGAGTGCCATCATCATTGCGTAACGCGACGACGACGGCTTGTAAATGAAGTCTGTCTCAAACGCGACGATCGGAATGACCCAGTCGGCCAGCTTCGCCAACGGCGACGCCGGGGCGGTCAGTGCGATCACCGTTGCGCCGTAGCTGCGCGCGATCTTGCAGTTCTCTACCATCTCCGGCACGCGGCCCGTGGTGGACAGCGCGATCACGACGCTGTCGCGCGACACAGTGCTCGCGACCATGCGCTGCAACAAGCCGTCCTGATAAGTGGCCGCAGGCCGGCCCAGCCGCACCAGTCTAAAACGCATTTCGTCGGCGAGCGCGGTCGAGCCGCCGCCCATGCCGAACACATAGATCATGCGCGCGGCCCGCAGCGCTGCTGCGGCGCCCCCAAGCGGCGCCTGGCGCAACAGTTGATGATTGTGCGCGAGCGCCGTCTGCAATTCGTCGAACACGCGGGTTGCGATGTGCTCGGGCGCGTCGTTCGCGGTGCCCGGCTGCAAGAAGCGCTGACCAACGGCCGCCGCCTGTGCTAGCCGCAACTTCAGTTCGCGGACGTCGCGGCAGCCCACCGCCTTGGCGAACCGCGTGACGGTCGCGACGCTCACCTGCGCCTGCTGCGCGAGCGCGCCGATGCTGGCGCGCGATGCGCTCATCAGATCGTCGAGGATCAGCGCGGCGACTTTGCGTTCAGCCGAACGCAGCCCCGGCGCGCATTCGGCGATGCGTGCGACGATGTCGAATGCCAGCGGTTCGGCGGTTGAGTTCATTGCAGCCCGGTGAGCACCGCTGCCAAGGCTCGCAACGGCTGCAGGTAAATCACAGCACGAGTGCGGGCCCTGGCGTGGTACTAAATAACATTTCTTCGCCCATCGTACTTTCGGTAACATGTTAAAGTCAACTTCGATGCAATTTAACCGGACGATGGAGCAGGAGACATGAAAGTTACAAACTATCAGGGCGCTACGATTGATCCTTATAGCAAGGGCTTGGGCATGGTTCCGGGCGCCAGCATCCAGCTCACAGATGCTGCGCGTCTCGAGTGGAATCTGCTGAACGAAGACGTGAGCCTGCCCGCCGCTGTGCTCTACGCCGATCGCGTCGAGCACAATTTGAATTGGATGCAGGCGTTCGTTGCCGAATACGGCGTCAAGCTCGCGCCGCACGGCAAGACGACAATGGCGCCGCAACTGTTCCGCCGTCAGCTGGAAACCGGCGCGTGGGGCATCACGCTCGCCACCGCGCATCAGGTTCGCGCGGCTTATCACGGCGGCGTCTCGCGGGTGCTGATGGCGAATCAGCTGGTTGGCCGCCGCAACATGATGATGGTCGCCGAGCTGCTGAGCGATCCGGACTTCGAGTTCTTTTGCCTCGTCGATTCAGTCGATGGCGTCGAGCAGTTGGGGCAGTTCTTCAAGTCTGTGAAAAAGCCATTGCAAGTCCTGCTCGAGCTCGGCGTGGTGGGCGGCCGCACGGGCGTGCGCGACGAAGCGCAGCGCAACGCGGTGCTCGAAGCAATCGCGCGTTATCCCGATGTGCTCAAGCTGGCCGGCGTAGAGCTATACGAAGGCGTGCTGAAGGAAGAACACGAAGTCCGCGAGTTTCTGCAAAGCGCGGTCGCGGTCACACGCGCGCTCCTCGACGAAGGACGTTTCGATCGCACGCCGGCTATCCTGTCGGGCGCGGGTTCCGCATGGTACGACGTGGTCGCCGAGGAATTCGTGAAGGCGTCGGAGACAGGCAAGGTCGAGGTCGTGCTGCGTCCCGGCTGCTATCTGACACATGACGTCGGCATTTACCGCAAAGCGCAGACCGATATCTTCGCGCGCAATCCGGTCGCGAAAAAGATGGGCGAAGGCTTGCTGCCTGCATTGCAATTGTGGGCCTATGTGCAGTCGATTCCCGAACCGGATCGCGCGATCATCGGTCTCGGCAAGCGTGACTCCGCATTCGACGCGGGCCTGCCCGAACCGGCCCGCCATTATCGGCCGGGCAATCCGGCGCCGCGCGACATAGCGGCGAGCGAAGGATGGGAGGTTTTCGGCCTGATGGATCAGCACGCGTACTTGCGGATCCCCGCGGGCGCCGATGTGAAAGTCGGTGACATGATCGCGTTCGACATCTCGCACCCGTGCCTGACTTTTGATAAGTGGCGTCAGGTGCTGGTGCTCGACTCCGCTTATCGCGTTACCGAGGTGATCGAAACGTTCTTCTGATTGTTCTGGTGTTTCGAGGGCGGCGAGCGGCGTTGGGATGGGACCCGCCGCTTGGGCTCTTAACTGTCTGCTCGCTGCGTCAATCGACAACCGTCAAGCACGTTGCTTCACGGCGAGCCGATCGACCGGCGGCTGCCTGTCGTCAGCAGTGACGTCGTCGGTTGCTTCTCCGGCGTTTGCTGCCGACACCACTTCGCCAATTCTCGCCTCCAGCATTTTCAGCGCGCCGGACAGCGCGTTCAGCGCATCGTCCGGCAGCGCGGCCATTGTGTCGTGCAAAAAAGCGTTGCGGCGCGGCAAGCTCGCTTCGGTTGCGGACAAGCCCGCTTCGGTCAGGCGTACGTTGGTCACGCGGTTATCGCGCGAGTCCATGCTGCGCGCGATCCAGCCCAATCCTTCGAGCGCTTTCAACTGGCGGGTCAATGCGCCGGGATCGACCCGCAAGCGTTCCACAAGCCGCTTCTGCGACGACTCGCCAGACTGCTCATGCAGCGCGAGCATGATGCGCCAGCGCGGCAGCGGATGGCCGACTTGCGCCTCGAACGCCGACATGAACGTACGGTACGTGCGTCCAAATTGCTGCATGACGGCTATGCGGTCCTGTTCTTCCATGATGGTTCAGTGAAACTCAAAAGCTGAAATCAGTCGGCGTGAATCACCGGCTCCAGTTTGCGCTGAAGCTTGATCGGCGGAACACGGCGGCTTTGCCATACCGACACCACGGCGATGATGGCCGCCATCGCCAAACCTAAATGAATTGCGGCGACGAGCGTTTCGCGCGCGCTCTCCAGAAGCATGGCACCGTTGTGCCCGGCTTGTGCGAGCTCGCTGAGCAAGCGTGCCTGTGCTTCGTGATTGATCAGAATCTGTGGATCGCCCAGGTCTGAGAACCATTGCGATGCGCGCTCGCTGTCAAGCGCGCTGCGCACGCCGCTCGCGTACATATGACTGACGAGCGTTCCGGTGAGCGCCGTGCCGATCATGCCGCCGATCATCCGCAGCGATTGCAGCAGCGCGGTTGCGATGCCGAGATGCTCGCGACCGGCCGTCTGCTGCGCGAAGATCGTCAGGTTCGGCATCACGAAACCGAGGCCGAGCCCGCCGAGCACCATGAACGACATGAGTAGCCACTGCGGCATGGAACGGGTTGCGACGACCACGCCCAGACACGCGAGCGCGAGCAGCGCGAAGCCGACATACAGCATCAGATTCGGATTGCGCACGCGCGAAATGACGCGCCCGTTGGTAATGCTGCCGATCGTGATGAACACGACGAGTGGCGTGATGACGAGGCCCGCCTCCTTCGGCGACATGCCAAAGCCGCCCTGGAACAGCAGCGGCGCGTAGAAGAGCAGCGAGAACATCGTGAAGCCACCGAGCACCGCCAGCGTAAATAGCGCGGCGAGACTCGGATTGCGGAACATGTCGACGGGAAGGATTGCCGTTGGGCAGCGCTTCTCCCATTGCCACAGTGCATACGCCGAGGCGATGCTCAGCACGAGCAACGCGCATGCGCTCAATGTGAACCCATGCTTCGGCAGCAATTCGACGAACAGTTGCAGCGAGCCGAGCGCCACCGCGATCAGCACGGCGCCGGGCCAGTCGAGCCGCATCTTGCCTTCATGCTCCACATGTCGCAGATGCGGCAGAAAGCGCCACACGAAGAACAGCGACAGCAGGCCGACCGGCAGATTCACGTAGAAGACGGAGCGCCAGCCGTAGTACTGCGTCAGGAAGCCGCCAAGCGATGGACCGATAGCATTGGCAATGCCGAATGCCGAACTCATCAGCACCTGCCAGCGCAGACGCACGACGGAGTCCGGAAAAAGATCGGCAATACACGCGAAGGCTGTGCCGACCAGCATGCCGCCGCCGATGCCCTGCAAGCCGCGGGCGAGAACGAGAAACAGCATGTTGTTCGCGACGCCACACAACACGGACGCGCCGGTGAACACGATGATCGACGCGATCACGAAGGGCTTGCGTCCGTAATAGTCGCCGAGGCGCCCGAAAATCGGCACGGTGATCACCGACGTGAGCAGATACGACGTCGCGACCCACGCATAAAGCTCGAAACCCTTGAGTTCGGCGACGATCGTAGGCAGCGCGGTGCCGACCACGGTCTGGTCGAGCGCGACCAGCATGGTGACGAACGAGATGCCGAGCATCGCGAGAAGCGATTCCCGGAACGGTAAGACTTGCCCACTCGAATGGTGGGCTGCGGTGTGCACGGCCATTTTTGATGGAGCAACAGTTGACTCGTCAAACGATTGGGAATCATACCATGCGTTCGCGCTCTAAGCAGGACGGTCCGGCGCGCGACGCGGTGCCCCGATTGACCTGAAGAACGCACATAAACGACGCCAGGGAGGCACATGCAGCCGAGTTCGCTCGCAACACAATCGTTGTCCGACGAGGACCTCCGCGCGCTGCGACGCGCGAAACACAAGTTGGAAAGTCCTGCGCTGGCAATGAAGCTGGCAAGCATCGTCGGGGCGCCGCTAGAGAAGCTGATTTCGCGCATGCCCGCGTTTGCAAACGAAAAGGTCACGGACGCGACCGAACTGGCGTTGCGCAAGTGTCTGTCGATTGCGATGCGCACGCTCGGCCGGCGCGACAGCGCGTCGCCTTTGGTTGTGCCGGACAAACCGAGCAACTTGCTGCACAAGTTCGCAGTGGCCACGACGGGCGCAGCCGGCGGCGCGTTCGGCCTCTTTGCGCTGCCCGTCGAATTGCCCGTGACCACCACGCTGATGTTTCGCTCGATCTGCGATATAGCGCGCAGCGAGGGCGAGGATCTGACGGCTGTCGACACCCAGCTGCAGTGTCTGACCGTGTTGGGCATGGGGGGCACATCCGCCTCGGACGACGACGCCGACTTCGGCTACTTCATCATGCGCGGCGCGCTGGCGCAGGCGGTGTCGAAAGCGTCGTCGGAAATGGCAACGAAAGGATTCACCGCACACGGTTCGGCCGCCTTGGTGCGCCTGCTGCACTCGATCGCCGCGCGCTTCTCGGTGCAGGTCAGCGAACAGATCGCCGCGAAGTCGATTCCGGCGATCGGCGCCGTGCTCGGCGCGATGGTCAACACTGTGTTTATCGACCACTTCCAGCAGGTCGCGCATGGCCATTTCACCGTGCGGCGGCTCGAACGGCAATACGGCGAGCAGACAGTAAAGGCCGCCTATCAGACTATCGACGTCGCCCTGGATGCCTGAGCCGCATTGGCCGCGCGGCTCGTCACACGCCCAACGAAGGCCGCTGCGCGATCGAGCGCACGGTTCCCCTCGGGGATGAACGGCGCGAAGATGGGCCACACATGCGGCATCTTCTTCCACACCTCGAGTTCACAATCGACGCCGGCCGCGCGCGCGTTAGCGGCCACGCGCCGCGAATCGTCGAGCAGCACCTCGGTGCTGCCCGCCATCATGAAGAGCGGCGGCAAGCCGCGCAGGTCCGCATAAACCGGCGACGCATACGGATGCGTGGCAGGCATATCGCCCAGATAGACTTTCGCTGCTTTCGCAATTGCCGGTCCGCTGAACATGGGATCGGCGCCGTCGTTGTCGACAATGCTGGCGCCCGTTGCCGCGAGGTCGGTCCACGGCGAGAACAGCACGGCGCCTGCGGGCATTGGATCGCCCGCGTCGCGCAGCGCGACCAGCGTAGCGAGCGCAAGACCGCCGCCTGCTGAATCGCCGGCAATCACAATCGATTCGGGTGCCGTGCCTTCGGCAATCAGGTAACGGTAGGCGGCAGTCGCATCGTCGAGTGCCGCTGGAAAGCGATGTTCAGGCGCGAGGCGGTAGTCGAGGGAAAAGACCGGCGCGTTCGCGCGGGTTGCGAGGCCGAAGACAATCGAGCGATGAGTGCGCGACGAGCAGAAGTAATAGCCACCGCCGTGGAAATACAGCACCGTGGGTCGCGCGCCAATCGAGGGCTCGCCGGAGCGCTCGATCCATTCGCCACGCAGCGGTTTGCTGTCCGCGCCGTCCAGCTCCCGAAGACGCCAGCCACGCGGCACGTTTGGCGACCACGCTCGCTTCGCGGTCAATGCGCGCGCTTTCTCGACATCGATATGCGGCTTCAGGGTTTGAGGGCGAAACTGCCTGCGCAAAAACCAGCACGCGACTACGCTTTGCCAACTCATTGGGACATCCTCCCTGGAAAATGTCCCACCATGGTACGTGCGTGGCCGCCATGCCGGTGGACGGCGGCTTCTAATTTTGTTGAAGGCCGCGGCGCCGCGTTAGCGACGCGCCGCTTCAGGGATTTTCTTACCTAGTTGGCGGGCATCACTTGCCCACGAATTTCGCCCGTCGGGTTTTGCGCGGTATGAATGTTGAAGTACCACTGGCCCGCCAGCAAATCGGTTACCTGCTGCTCGGTGAGGGCGGCAGCCCCTTTCATTGGACTTGCGAGCGCGCCTTTGTCGATCGGCACCTGGACCTTTGCATTTTGTCCGACCGGCGCCGGGCCGTGAAAATGCGCGGCAGTTACTGGGCCGCTGAGGCCTTCATAGCTGACGGTCCATTGCAGGGATTTCGTCGACGTATCGAACGTTGCGTTCAGCGTGCCATGCCCGTGACTGACACGCGGCGGCACTTCGCTTGAAGGTTCGAGAGCCGCTTTTAGCGCGACCGTGTCCGCAAACGCGACACCCGCCGTTACGGCCCACAACACCACAGCCAGGTTGAGTTTTTTTAGCGTGATCATGGTCTTCTCCGACTAGATGTGCCGCCGCGCCGACACCTCGGCCACGCGCGAAGCCATCACATACTAGTGCAAATCTTCGAAAGGCGTTCATGGCGGACGACGCGCCCGTCTGCGCGCCTAAATCACGCCGTTGATTTCGCTTGTAACGAATTTCCAAACAATTATTTGCAGATTCTGCACTGAATCATCCGCGTTTTCCCGAGTATGCTTTGGGCTCGCGAGAAGTGACTCCTTCATCGAGGGATGTCTCCAAATCTTTAACGCGGCTTCGGCCGCGTTTTTTTTCGTCCGTCGATTGCGGTGCGGGCGAGCAACGCTGCTTTGGGCGTTGATCCAGCTAATGGCCGCGCTCAGGCGAGCAATGCCGCCTGGTGTTCGATGCCGTCAAGCATCGCGTTGCATTTGTCGATCACCGCGAGTCCGTTATAGCGCACGCGCTCGGGTCCGTCCGAGATATCGCGACGATATTCGTCAAGCACGCTAATGAGCGGCGGGTATTGCAGTACGCTCGCTGCGCCCGCTACCCGGTGAAGCCACTCGCGCACGCGCACAGTGTCCGCGTCTTCCAGCAACAACGACAGTGCCTGAATGTCTTCGCGCACTGAAGAAACGAACGAATCGAGCAACGCCTTGACTGTCGATTCACTACCCCATAATTGCGTCATCTGATTCAGGTCGACCGGAACGAAGGCCGGGGCGCCCGCCGCCGACGAGTCTGTCGCCTCCTCGATATCAGCGCTATCCGCCGGTGTTGTCTGCCGTGCGCTGTCAATGCCGAACCAGCGGCTCAGATATTCACGCAACGTTGCGAGGCGCGTCGGCTTGACGAGGTTGTCGTCCATGCCTACCTCGCGGCAAAGGCTCAGATCTTCAGGCGCCGTGTTGGCTCGGCAGACGGTCTGAGCGGCCTTGCTCGCGCTCACGTTCCCGGATACGCCGCGTCAGTTCATAGCCAGATACGTTGGGCATATGGCAGTCCGTGATCAGACATCCGTAACTGGTGTGTTCGAGCGCGGCTAGCGCTTCGGCACCGTCGTTCGCGACGTCGCACGCGAAACCGAGCAGCGCCAGTTGATGGCGAATGAGTTCCTGATTTACCGGATGATCTTCAGCGACGAGAATCAGGCGGCCACTCGCGATCGCCCGCTCCCGGTCCGGCGGCGCGGTGATGTTTTCATGCGTGCGCGGCACGCCGACCGACGGCGCCGGTGCGGACTGAAGGCCCGTCATGGCCGCAGCACACGCAGCACCGAGTCCGCGCCACGATATCGGATTGATGCTCAGGCGAACGTTGTCTTCGAGAATGCGGTAGCCCGTAGGCTTCGGCTTTTCGGTGAGGGATATCACACGGAGCTTGCCTGTGACGTTGGCGGGCAGCACCACGTCCTCGCTCACGAAGAGCACATGCACGCCGCTTAGCGCGGCGCGGCAACGCAACTGCGCAAAGTCGGCCGGAACCCGACGCAGCTCTAATCCCAGCGCTTTTCCGAAGTCGACGAGAGCCTGACCGACTCGCGCGTCGATAGTCGCCACGAGACAACGCTTGCCGCGCAAACCGCTCACCGAGTAATGCTGCGTTTCGACGGCCATGCTGAGCCGCACCGTCATGCGCGTGCCGCGGTTCAGTTCGCTGTCGAGCGTGAGCGATCCGTTCATCAGTTCGATCAATTTGCGGCAGATGGTGAGGCCAAGGCCCGTGCCGCCGAAGCGACGCGTGGTGGACGACTCCGCCTGGACGAACGGTTCGAACAATTTCGCCTGCACGTCCGCCGCTATGCCGATGCCGGCGTCCTCGACGACCATCTCGATTGTCTGAACATCGCCCTTTTGCGCGAGCACCGCCACGCTCACGTCTACTTGACCTTCGGGAGTGAATTTGATCGCGTTGCCGAGCAGATTGAACAGGACCTGACGAAATCTCACACTGTCGCCCTGCAGCGTGGCCGCCACGTCCGATGCAATATTCACCCTAACTTTCAGGCCCTTCTCATGCGCGCGGCCCGCTAGCAAGCCGACGGCGTTGTCGACCAGTTCGCGCAAGTCGATAGGCTCTGCTTCGATGGTCAACCGTCCCGCGTCGATTTTCGAGTAATCGAGCAAGTCGTCGAGAATTTGCAGCAACGCGCCCGCCGACTCGTGGATCATGCCGAGCATTTCGCCCTGATCCGCGTTGAGCGGCGTGCGCTCGAGCACTTCCACAAGCCCGAGTACACCGTTCATAGGAGTGCGGATTTCGTGACTCATCATTGCGAAGAAGTCGTCTTTCGCGCGCGACGTCGCTTCAGCCGCATCTCGCGCGCGGGCAAGTTCTTCGGCGCGCGCATGCTCGATGCTCGCGTCGACCCAGTAGCCGCTCCAAACGACGCTTGCGTCCGCTTCGCGACGCGGCACCAGTTCCGCTCGCGCCCACTTGACGTTCGAATGGCAGCGCATGCGGAATTCGATCAGCACCGGCGATTCAAGACGAGCCGAGCGTTCGAGTTCCGCAATGACGAGCGGACGGTCTTGCTCGTGGATACGGTCGAAGTCGGCATGATCGCGGCTGCCCGCCAGCCCGCTGCCGTGTCCGAGCAAGAGCTTCGCGTCCCCACCGATCTAAGGAAACGAATAAGCACCGTCTGACGTGCGGCGCAGTTGGAACACCACGGCCGGCAACGAGCGCGTGACGTCGAAGAGCCTCCGCTCGGTGTCGCGCGCGCATCTCCGCACGCCGTATGTTGGTGATGTCGACCATGGTGCCGAGTACGCAAACCGGCTCCCCGTCGTTGCCGCGACAGATGCTCGTCCAGAAAAGACCGTGACGCACATCTCCGGCACGGGACTCGAACTGCAGCTCGACCTGGGCCATGTCGCCGCCTCGCAGCAGGTCACGGGTCATATCGGCGAGTACCCGGCTGTTGGCCTCGCCCCATGTGTGAACCTCCATCGTGCTGCGTCCGATAACCGCCTCGCGGCTTAGCCCGCACGCTCGCTCATACGCGCCATTGACTGCGATGTAGCGGCCTTGCAGATCCTGGGCGACGAGTGGATAGAGCACCATCTTCATCATCGTTTCCTGGAAATTCAGCTGCAGCGCGAGCTCGCGCTCGGTCTCCTTGCGGCGCCTGACTTCGCGTTGCAAAAGCAGATAGGCGCGCAATGTAACGAGCAGTACCGAGGCGATGCCGATCAGCACAGGCAGCAGACGCACTGCGGAAACGCTCCATGTACCGCCTTCCGGCGTGTCGCCGGTCACCCATTTCTGCCGGATGCGCTGCTTTTCCGCTGGCGGCATTGCTAACAACGCGCGGTCGATCAGTTCGGCGAGCAGACCCAGGTCCGGACGCACAGCGAAGTCGAGGGCGTCGGATTTGCCCACTGTGCCGACTACCTTCAGCACGCCGGTGTATTGCCGCTTGAGCACAATGTCGACGGCTGCCACGTTTTCCACGACGACATCTGCTTCGCCGGAAGCGACCATGCGCAGCGCGTCGTCAAGGCTTGGCGCAGTTGCGAGGTGGTCTTTCGGAATGCCCTGGAATGCGAGCGGGTCGACCCCGGCAACGTGAGAGGACACCACGACGCGCCGCGCGGCGAAATCGTTGAGTGAGCGGGCGGCCGGCTCGTCGTCGCGGCCCACCATTACCAGCGGATAACTTTCGTACGCATGGGTATGACGTGCCTTCTGGAGACGCGGGTCGTTACTCGAGCCCGTGGTGAGAATCGCCAGTTCACCGCGCTGGAACGCGTCGATAGCGGACGGCCAGTCGGGCTGCCGCGCGCGGTTGAACACGACACCCAGCGTGCGGCTCAGGTACGCGAGGTAGTCGGCGGTCACGCCGGCAGGACGGCCCGATGCATCGACATAGCTGAAAGGCGGCCAGTTGCTGTCGAAGCCCACCTGCAACGGCGGAAGCGAACGAAGCCACGCCTGCTCCTGCTGCGTCAGTTCGAGACGGGATGTGGCGGGCTCCGGCTTTGCATCGAAATTGCCTGAGAGCCAGCGGACCCGAATCGCCGTGTCGTCGGTCTGGTTCATCGAGGCTAATGCGCGGTCCAGCCGGTCACGCAAGGCCACCTGACTCCGCGGCACGCCAAAGCGCAGTTCAGCGGAGCGAGTGCTTTCCTCGAAGGCGACGCGCAGATTGTGGAACTCTTCTGTCGCAAGCGCATATTCGACGACTGGTGTGAAACCCATGTATGCGTCCGCGTCGCCATCGGCGACGGCAGCGAGCGCCGCGTGCGTCGATGTGAACACGCTGATGCGGGCGCGCGGGAAGCGCTCGCGCAACGACCGCTCAAGCGCAAAGCCTTTCTCTATGGCAATGGACGCGCCCGCAAGACGCGCCGGTCCTTCGTAAATGTCGCCGTCCCTGCGTACAACCGTTGAGGTGGACGCTCGAAAATACGGCGCGGTGAAACTGACACAGCGCTCCCGCTCCGGCGTGCGCGCGAGACTCATCAACAGATCGACGTTGCCCGCGCAGGCGGCGGCAAGTAGCTGCAGCATGTCGGGATATGGCTTTGCCTCGATCGCAACACCCGGCCCAACCAGTGCACGCAGATAGTCGACGCTCAGTCCTGTGAGTTGCCCGTTTTGCAGCGCGTCGAATGGCAACCAGCTATCCGCAAGTACGCCGACGGTCAACTTCTCTGGGAAGGCACTAACGACCCGGCTGGAACCGGACTCCACGAAAGCGCGGCCGGCAGCCGCCACTTGAGTCGCGGCCAATAAAGAGAGCCCTGCCAGCACGCACGCCGACACGCGCCGCCGCACGCGCGCTATCGCAGCGCGTTGGAAACGTGTGACAAGGAATGAGAAAAACGTCACGGCACAACTCACGCGGCTTCGCTGTGGCCATCGGCGAGCGCGCCCGCGGCCTGGTCGGACCTGCCACTGAGGAACGAGAACACGAAGCCGGCGACGACGCCGCCGGACATAGGCGCCGCCCAGAATAGCCACAATTGGTCGAGCGCCCAGTCACCCACGAACAGCGCTTGCGCCGTGGAACGGGCCGGGTTGACCGAACCGTTCGTGACCGGAATCGACACGAGGTAGACGAGCGCGAGGCATCCGCCGACGACCATTGGTCCGCCCGGCTTCGTCTCGTACCGTGCGGCTACGAGAAGGCTCGCCATCACGAATGCAAACGACAGCACGAACTCAATGGCCAACGCCGAGTGCAACTGATAGTCGGAAGGAGAGTGATCGCCAAAGCCATTAGCCGCGAATTCGCTCGCACCGATCTCGAAGCCCGGCCGGCCGCTCGCCACATAAACAAGCAGTGCTCCGGCGACGACTCCACCAACAATCTGCGCGGCAATGTAGGGCAACAGGTCTTTGACCGGGAATCGTTGTGCGGCAGTGAAACCTACCGTGACAGCGGGATTGAAGTGAGCGCCCGACGTGTCGCCAAACCAGTAGCTCGCGGTGGCAAGCGCGAGACCGAACGCGAGTGATACCTCGAGCACGCCGTAGCCTTGCTGAACGGCGCCGGTATTCAATACGATGCTGCCGCAGCCGATGAACACCAGCCATGCCGTACCCACGCTCTCGACCAACAACCGCTTACCTAGCACGGCCATGCCGCCTCCCCGTCGCTATACAAAGCGCATGGCGCTATGCAATTTCCGCGAACATCTGCCTGAACTTCCCCAGCTTTGAGCGGCGCCGTCTCAAGACATAACTGTTCTAAAGAGGCCAACGTCAGCAAAAGCCGAAGCTAATTCAGAACTATGGAGTGGCAAGGTCTCCCGACCAATCAGAAGAGTCCTAATTTCGGGACCGTGAGTTGCCGGTATATATGCGCAGCGTTACCGAGTGTTAAATCAAGCCAATCTGCCGTGCGTAGACAATAAGATCGGACTCCGTTTCGAGGCCTAGCTTGCGCATTGCGGTACGCTTCTGAGTGCTGATTGTCTTACCGCTGCGCTGCAACCGTTTCGCGATTTCGTGTACCGCGACACCCTGCACATAAAGCTGGAATATCTCCCATTCGCGCGCACTCAAAACGCTGGCGCGCAGTTGCGGCGGAGTGTCAGTCGTTTCCATCGCAATGCGCACGTGCTCCGACAGATACACCCCTCCTGTCAACGCTGCCTGGATTGCGTCGATCAATGCAGCCGTCGTGTCGCGTTTATCAACTATCGCGCTGACGCCAACATGCAGCAGCCCCGACAGCATATGCGCATGACAAATCATGGTGAGCACAACGACAGCGGGATGCGCATGTCCTCTCAATACCCTTCGTAGGAAAGGAACAGCGTTGCTCGCTCCGTCCAGACCCGGCATGCCAATGTCGGAGATGACGATGTCGCATTCGCAGACGTCGAGCAGTTCGGCAAGGTCATGCGTGTTGCAGGCCTCGCCAACAACTTCGATATGCGGCGTGGCGTGCAACAACCTCCTCACGCCGGCGCGAACGCAGTCGTGGTCGTCCGCCACGATGACGCGGATCTTGTCTTTCATATTTTTTGTTGTCTTATCGATTGGCATGTCCAGTACAAGATGTACTTCCCCGGACAACACCAACACATCTTATGTTTGTCACGCCGGCCCGGCGCGACCTCGTGTGTTCTTCAGCGCCCTTCGACGCGGGCCTCGGTTACCACGCCGTGCTCAACCGCAAAGCGAAATAGCTCAGCGTCGCTGTGCAACGCCAGCTTGCGCATGGCGGTGCACTTTTGCGCACTAATTGTCTTCACACTGCGCCCCAGCCGCCCGGCAATTTCAGTGACGCCGAATCCCGACGCGTACTGCGTGAACACTTCAAGCTCGCGCCGCGACAACACCGAACGAACGAAGTCGAGCCGTTGCATTGCCGTGGCGTCCGCAATGACTGCGCGCACGGCGGGCCCGAGATAGCATTCGCCCGCGAGCGCGGTGATGATCGCCACGTGAATCAGGTCGATGCGGTCACGCTTACTGATAAGCGCGTGAACGCCGAGCGAGATCACGCTTTGCAGCGCTGTTGCCTCGGTCTCCATGGTGAGCACGACGAGGGCCACGTCGGGGTAGCGGCTCCTGAACTGCCGCACCGCGTCGATCCCACTGCCATCTGCGCCGCCTGGCATGTAGAGGTCCATGAGCACCAGGTCACAACCGGTTCGGTCGACCTCGGCAAAGAGATCGGTTGCATCGGTCGCGCGGCCGACCACCTCCATATTCTGGTAACCGCCCATCAAGTTCTCGATTGCAAACAGGACGAGCGGATGATCGTCCGCGATGATCGCCCGGACCGGCGTGCTTATTTCAGCGGTGTCGCCCATCGTCTATCTCTCCTCCATATCCTGACTCCCTATCACCATCTCACTCCAAACCGGCCCTGCCCCATCATCAGACATTGTGGCGGCGTTAAACATAAGATCGCTCCGAAATAACTTCAATAACTCGGCCAATTAATTTACTTAGATATGCGATTCAAATTTAAGAATTTCACCAGCTCGAACGCACGAGAATAAACCAGGATCATTAGTAACGCCAAGTTTTACCATTGCTTCACGCTTTTGCCGACTAACGGTGCGGCGATGACATCCGAGAGTGGCCGCAATTTCAGCAATAGAACGTCCGTCGACGAACATCCTGACGACCGTCTTCTGCATTACCGACAGAGGGAGCGCGAGCGGCCGTTCGCACCCAGCTTCGGGCGGCGTTGCGAGAAGTGCGGCGATTGAGTTGCCGATGTATGGCTCACTGCTTTCATGCTGCTCGATCGCACGCCACAACTCGTGCATGGATTCAGTTTTGCCGAGCAAGCTCACGGCGCGCTCCGATGCGAGTACCCGGAGCAACGCAGAATTGGTCGTCGTCGACATCACGACGATGCGCAGTCGCGGCCACTCAGCGTGGATCTGTCGGATCAGGCTCAGTTCGTCTTCCAAGGCGGCGCCGGGATCAGGCATCGACAGGTCGGTAATCAGCACGTCACATGGCGTGCGCCGCAGCAGTTTGATTAACGACGTCGGGCTGACGGCCTGGCCGACGATGGCGACACCGGCTCTGGTTTCGAGCATAGCTCTAACGCCAAGCAGAACGAATGGATGATCATCCGCGAGAATGATTCGGAGGTTCACTAGATTGATCTCGTTTGTTGTAGGAATAGTCGTCAGATACGCAGGACAAGTCGACATGCTCCGCACCTGCGTCGACGCGCAATCGTTTTTAATCATCGCGCGTCGACGCGACCATAAAATCATCGCGGTGCGCGAAACGAAAATCGGAGTGTTCCGAATCAAGTGTTGAATTCACCGGCAAATACGGTGCACGGACAACAAAAAGCCCCCAATTATTCAAAATGAATAAATTGAGAAAATCGGCGCGGCAAGGTTCGCGGGGAAATCACGTCTGAATTAACCTTGCCCGCGCGGCATTTCGATAAAACTCGTGCAAAGACTGCATCGCGCTCGCCGGCAATCGTCAAGCCGTGTCACAGGCGCGCGGCGCGCGTGTGGTGACCTCACGCAGTGCGCGCGGAAAAACCGGCACCGCGATCAACGCGCAGAAACTTGCCACCGCCCACACCATCGGCCATGACCCGAGCGATAGCAGCGACGGAATCGCGAGCGGCGTCAGGAAAAGCGAGAGGAAAACGCAGGTATTGCCGAGCGCCAGCGCAGTGCCGGCGCGGCTCGTTCCGGCGAGCATCGCGAGTTCGGTGAAGGCGACGCCGTGCCAGGCGGACGCACACACCCCGCCAAGCACGATGATCGGCACGAGAAACATCGTCATCATTGTCGTTGGGGTGTGCTGCATGCCGGCGACACCGCTCATGAGAGTGAGCGCAGCGAACAGCACCGCCGTCAGCAGACTGCAGCCGCGCATGTATGCCCGGCGATTGCCGCGCTGATCCGTCCACCGGCCGCTCCAGATACGGGCGATGGCAGCGCCTGCCTGCACCGCGGCCATCGCGACGCTGATTGTCAACACGGCGGCGCGTCCGAAGTCGTGGAGGAATACGGTTCCGAACGTGATCACGGCGAGTTGCGGCACGCAAAGCGCACCCGCGCCGAGTGCCACGCGCCAGATGCGGGCGTCGCGCAGCGGCGAGCGACTACGGGCACGCGCGCCGTTTATATCGTTTGCACTGCTCATGCCGCTTGCGCCGTTTACGCTGCTTGCACCGCTCGTACCGTTTGCGCCGCTCACACCGCTCACACCGTTCACACCATTCGCGCCGTTCACACCATACGCACCACCCACACTGCCCACAGCGCCCGCACCATTCGCCCCATGCCCGCCGCAGACATACGCCGCGCGCACATCGCCATTCTCGACATGCGTCGGCTCCTGCAACCAGCGCCATGCCAACCCCGCGGTTATCGCGCAACTCAGCGCCAGCAACGCATACACACTGACGAAACCGAATCTCGTTGCAAGCGCCGGCAGCAACAGCGCGCCGAGTCCGCCACCTGTCGGGACAGCCGTCTGGCGAATGCTCATGGCCAGTCCGCGCTCGCCCTCGCGAAACCACGCCATTACCGCGCGGCCGCTCGAACCGTTGACGCTGCCGCCGAGCAAACCGACGAGCAACAGGCCGAGGGCAAGCGTCGTCACGCGAGGCACATGCGACCCGGACGGTGCTGCGAACAACGCGAGGCCGGCCAGCGCCGCGGCGGTGGACAGCAGACCCAGCAGCAACACGCGACGGTCGCCCCACCTGTCGGTCAAGAGCCCCCACGGCAATTCACTCACCGCGATGCCCAGGCCGAGCATGCCCAGCACAAGCCCGAGCCCTTCATTGCCGAGGTGATAACCCGCGCGCAAGTAAACCGCCGTGGTCGGAATACCCGAGAATGCTGCCGAAAAGCTCGCGTTGGCGGCAAAGCCCACGCCCAATACCTTCCACCGGTGGCTCGCCCCCAAGCCGCCCTTTATCCCGGCGCCTGCCCGTAGTGCGTTTTCCATGTTTCCTCCGCAATGAATTCGGAGGTATCCTACGGCGGCGCCTTCCATCGGAAAAGCCGGAAATGCAGATGTCATCCATCGGGTAAAACGAAACATGAGTCAGCGCGGATTCGACCTCACGCAACTACGGACCTTCGTCGCCGTCGCCGAGTCGGGCAGCGTTTCAGCGGGTGCGGAGCGCGTGTTCCTGTCTCAATCGTCGGTGAGCGAGCAGTTGAAAAAACTCGAGGAGCGTGCGGGCCAGCCGCTCTTCGTGCGCAGCAAGCAGGGCGTGAGCGCGACGCCCGCGGGCAGCCGCCTGCTGGAGCATGCGCGGCGCATCATCGCGATGAGCGAAGCAGCGTTCGAAGACCTCCAGGGCCGCTCGCTCGATGGCGAACTGCGCATCGCGATTACCGACTACTACCGCCCGCACGACATCGCTCGCATCCTCAAGACGTTTTCGGAGCAGCACCCGCGTCTGAAGCTACATGTCACCGTACTGCCGAGCGCCGTGATCGACAGCAGCGCCGGCGACGACGCATCGTTCGACATCGGCCTCTCGTTGCGGCTCGTCACGGGCAACTCTCGCGCGTCGAGCGGGCGCAGCAGCGCGCAGAGCACCGTCGTGCGGCGCGAGAAATTGCTGTGGGCAAGCGCATCAGATGCGAGCCCGCGCCCGGTCGCGCCGTATCAACTGGTGCTGTTGCCGTCGAGTTGTCAGTTGCAGCGCTTCGTCGTCAAGCTGCTCGACGAAAACAAGGTGCCTTATGTCGTGTCGCACTCCGCCTCGGGCGTAGCCGGATTGCAGCTCGCGTTGAAGGCCGGACTCGGCATCTCGTGCCTGAACGAATCATCGATTGGAGCAGGTGTGGTCGCATGCCCACCGGGCATTGGCCTACCCGCATTACCCGCCGTCGAGTTTCATTTGCTGCCCGGGCGGATCGGCGAGAGCGAACGTGTGACCAATGCGCGCACCGCGTTGATGAGGCTCTTCAATTGACTACATCAGACCATCACATTCGTGCGCTAACGTCCATTTGCATGCGGCGTGAATAGAAGTGTTGAAAGCGTTCTGAACGCCGCCTATGATGATCAGAGACGAAGTCGGCCAGCCTTATTGTTTCGCCATTGACGCTCCGAATGGATTGCTGCAGTCTGCCATATGCAGTCGGACATCAACGCGCCGATCCAGCCACGGGAAAGCTGCCGTCCTTCGCGCTTACGTGTGTCAACGCGTTCTTTGACGAGCCATTGAATCGCAGCGGCGAACCAACGTTTCGCCATCCACTACAAGTGCACTTCCATTTGCAGTTTGCGCTGTCGCGATAGAGAAAAAAGGTAGACCCGCTGAGCATGGCGAACCAGGCTGGAAGTGAATCCAGCCATCAATGCGGGCGAAGCAGATCGACAAAAGAAGGTTCCCCAGCGAGGCCCGATGTGCATCGTAGACCTATGGGATTTGCGCTTCTGTTCGTGCTTTACGTCTTATGGAACGGCACGGCGCTCGCGGCTACCAGCGCGCCCGGCCCCATGCCCTCGGCCATGGACGAACGCGTGCGCGCCTGCACCTCCTGTCATGGCGTGCAGGGCCAAGGCCTCAACAACGATTACTTCCCGCGCATCGCCGGCAAACCGGCCGAATATCTGTTCAATCAGCTAACCGCGTTTCGCGATGGCGGCCGCACCTATCCGCCGATGGGTTATCTGGTCGCGTTTCTCCCCGACGACTATCTGCGCAAGATCAGCCAGTACTTCGCCGATTTGCAGCCGCCCTATCCGAATGCCGATCAATCGAACGTCGCGCCCGCGGTGCTCGCCGCGGGTCAGCGACTCGTCATGCAGGGCGACCCGGCGCGCAAGATTCCCGCGTGCATCGCATGTCACGGAGCGCGCATGACAGGCCAGCAACCTGGCATTCCCGGTCTGCTCGGTTTGCATGCGAGCTATATAGCCGGGCAGATGGGAACCTGGCGCTCCGGCACACGTCACGCGCTCGCGCCGGATTGCATGCGTTCAATCGCCGTGAAGCTGACCGACAAGGACATCACCGCCGTCTCGACCTGGCTTGCGCGGCAACCGCGTCCGGCCGACCCGCGGCCCGTGCCGGCGTCCGCGGAGCGCTTGCCTCTCGCATGCGGGAGCCAACCGCAATGAAAACGATACTTCGTTCGCTGCGCGTGCTCTCACGTAAGTTGCACAGCCCGCTCCTGCCACTGGTTGCCGCCGCAGCGCTGGTGACCGGCAGCGCGCCACTGCCCTCGCTTGTCGCCGAAGCTCGCGCCGCCGACAGCACCACAGAAGCCAAGGCCAATACCTCCGTCGACAACCGCACGGACATCGTCAAGCGCGGTGAATACCTTGCGCGCGCAGGCGACTGCGTGGCCTGCCACACCGCACCTCGCGGCAGACTGTTCGCCGGCGGCCTCGCGATGGAAACGCCGTTCGGCACGCTCTATTCGCCGAACATCACGCCAGATGCGCAGTACGGCATCGGCACCTGGAGCGAAGACGCGTTCTTTCGGATGATGCGCACCGGCATCACGCCGGACGGCAAGCTGCTCTATCCCGCCATGCCGATCGCACAGTACACCAAGGTCACGCGCGAGGACTCGAACGCGATCTTTGCTTATCTGAAGTCGATTGAACCAGTGCGTGAAGCGAACCGGAAACACACGCTGCGCTTTCCGTACAACCAGCGCAAACTGCTCTACGGCTGGCGCACGCTGTACTTCCGCGAAGGCGAATTCAAGCCCGATCCGACCCGCTCCGTCGAATGGAATCGCGGTGCGTATCTCGTGGAAGGGCTCGGGCACTGCACGATGTGCCACACGAAGATCAACATGCTCGGCGGTTCGTCACAAAGCGAGCAGTTTGCCGGCGGGCTGATTCCGGTGCAGAACTGGTACGCGCCGTCGCTCACTTCCGACAAGGACGGCGGACTCGGCGACTGGAGCATCAAGGACATCGTCGACCTGTTGCAAGCGGGCATTTCCGATCGCGGCGCAGTGTACGGCCCAATGGCCGAAGTCACTTATCACAGCCTTCAATACATGACCGACGAAGACGTCAAGGCAATGGCGGTCTACCTGAAGACGTTGCCCGACAATCCCGGCCGCAAGTCCGGGCCGACAGCGCCGACCGCCACCAACGTGTTCGCGCTCGGTGAAAAGATCTACGCCGACAAGTGCGCGCTGTGTCATGGCGCAAAAGGCGAAGGACAGTTGCAGCACTATCCGCCGCTCGCGGGCAACCAGTCGATCGAAATGAACTCCGCGGTCAATCCCATTCGCATCGTGCTGAACGGCGGCTTCCCGCCTGGCACGAAGCGTAATCCGGAGCCCTACGGCATGCCGCCTTTTGCGCAGGAACTGAACGACACCGACGCGGCCGCCGTCATTACGTATATCCGCACAGCGTGGGGCAATCATGGGATGCCGGTCACCGCCCGCGATGTCAACGAACTGCGCAACGCGCCGCTGCACTAGCCGCCGCACCGGCAACAGGAGAAGCCCTAGATGGAAGCGAACGATACGCGCGCCGCGCTCCCTCCCACCGACGACGAAGTAGAACGCGTGGTCGTCGCGGGTCCGCATGGTGCGATCGCCGTCGCAGGCGTGGCCACGCTGATCGTCATGGCGATCTGGTTCGGCTTCTACTTCCTCGTGTTTCTGCCGCGCGGCGTCGTGCACTGATCATGTCCACTCATTCCCCCGACTCCCAACACCAACCGGGCAGCGGCCACACCGTCGCGCTGCGCGCCGAGCGCCGCTGGGCGATCTTCGTCGGCGCGCTGATCGTGCTGATGCTGGCCGTGATCGTGTACTCGGGGCTCCATTGGGCGATGATGCCGCCATCGCGCGTGGAAACGATCGACCCGTCCCGCCTGCAACTGTCGGGCGAATTCGTCGAAGACAATCTGGGCAGCGCGGTCGAGCCCGACGGCTCCGTGGTCGTGCGATTCATCGCACAGCAGTACTCGTTCACGCCGCAATGTCTGCTCGTGCCCGCCGACACCCCTGTCACGATCCGGACCACCAGCGCGGACGTCGTGCACGGTCTGCTCGTCACCAACACCAATATCAACACGATGGTCGTGCCCGGCTACGTGGCTACGTTGAGCACGCGCTTCGACGCGCCCGGCGATCACACCATGCCCTGTCACGAGTTCTGCGGCTTTGGCCATCAAGCCATGTGGGCGCATGTGAAAGTGATCGACAAAGCCGCCTTCTTCGAGCAGGCCCGACAATCACGGAGGCTGAGCTGTGTTTCACGCTAAGCGACTCGTTCTCGCGCATTTCTGGCTCGCCTTCATCGCGTTTATCGTCGCGCTGTTTCTCGGCGCCTGGCAGATGCTCGTGCGCAGTCCACTCGCGCCGTGGATCGGCGACCCCGAGCTGTACTACCGCTCAGTCACCGCTCACGGTTCAGTGATGGCCTACGTGCTGCCGACCCTGGTGTCGATGGGCTTTGGCTATGCAATCGTCGAGCTGGCGCTCGCGCAGCGCCTCGCGGGCCTGAAGTGGGCATGGGCCGCATTCATCATGCTGGCGGTTGGCGCGGTGATGGCGATGGTGCCCGTAGCGCTCGGCAAGGCCTCGGTGCTCTACACGTTCTATCCGCCGATGATCGGCAGTCCCTTCTATTATCTCGGCGTGGTGCTAGTGGTAGTCGGCTCGTGGATCTGGGTCGCGCTGATGCACGTGAACCTCGCCATATGGCGTCGCGCGAACCCCGGAAAGCCGGTGCCGCTCGCGATGTTCGCCAATGTCGCCGGCGCCTATCTATGGGCATGGACGGCCGTCGGCGCGGCGCTCGAAATCCTGCTTCAGATTTTGCCGGTTGCTTTTGGTCTCAAGAATACGATCGACGCCGGCCTGTCGCGTGTCCTGTTCTCGTGGACTTTGCATGCCATCGTCTACTTCTGGCTGATTCCAGCCTATATCGCGTACTACACGCTCGTGCCGCGAGCCATCGGCGGGCGGCTCTATAGCGATTCGATGGCGCGCGTGTCGTTCATCCTGTTCCTCGTTTTCGCTATGCCGATCGGCATCCACCACCTGTTTGCCGACCCGCAGATCGGCTCGGGTTTCAAGTTCCTCCACGCAGTGTTCACGGGGATGGTGTCCGTGCCCACGCTGCTGACGGTGTTCACGATTTGCGCTTCGGTGGAAATTGCCGGCAGGCTGCGCGGCGGCAAGGGTGCATTCGGCTGGCTCACCGCATTGCCCTGGCAGAACCCCATGATGCTCGTCGTGGCGTTTTCGTTCGTGATGCTGGGGCTCGGCGGCGCAGGCGGTCTGATCAACATGAGCTATCAGTTGAATACCACCGTGCACAACACGCAGTGGGTGACCGGACACTTCCATCTGATCTTCGGCGGCGCAATCGTCATTATGTATTTCGCGATTGCTTATGAACTGTGGCCACAACTCACCGGCCGCGCGATCGTGTCGATGAAGCTCGTGCGCACGCAACTGTGGCTGTGGTTCATCGGCATGCTGGTGGTCACGCTGCCGTGGCATTACGTCGGCCTGCTCGGTGCGCCGCGCCGCATGGCTTACTACGACTACAAGATGCCGGGCCTCGAATCGCAGGCTTTCTGGGTCAGCATGTCGGCGGTCGGCGGCGTGGTTCTCGCCTTATCGGGCGTGCTCTTCATCTACATTCTCGCGAAGTCGCAGTTCGGGCCGGCGGTTCCGCAGCAAGGCTTCCGTTTCGCGAGCGCGGTGCATCCGGTCGAACGCGTGCCCGCGGCGCTCAATAGCTTCGGCTTGTGGGTCGCGTTGATGATCGGCCTGACCGTCGTCAACTACAGCGTGCCCATCGTCCAATTGCTCAAGCTGCCGCAGACGTCCGTGCCCGCGGTGGTGATTGGAGCACAGCGATGAATCAGGAACGCGTCTTCAGCTTGCGCAATCCGTGGTTCACGGTAAGCGTAGCCGGCACGCTGGCGCTGGCCATCGTGTCGATGCTGATAGGTTTCATCTGGCTGCCTTCGGCGAATAGCGCATTCGCGAACCGCAGCTTATGGGCGACGATCTGCAGCGCTGCGGGCGCGCCGTCGAGCTGGTACAGCGGCACCAACATCGCAGGCCGGGCACCGAGCGACGTAGTCGTCTTGCCGCCGCTGCGTCGCGTGCGGGCCGACGCCGATTCGATCGGGCGCGGCGCGACCCTCGCCACGCAAAAATGCTCGATGTGTCACGGCGTGCTCGGTACGGTGCAGGTCACGGCGCCCGCGCTGGCCGGACAATATGCGGATGCCGTCTACAAGGAGTTGCGCGATTATCAACAAGGCGTGCGGCAGAACGCGGTAATGCAGCCGATCGTCGCCGCTCGCAGCGATCAGGATTTGCACGATCTCGCGGCGTACTACGCGTCGCTGCCACGCGGTCCCGCCGCGGAAGTTGCGCCCACCGGCAGCACGCCCGATGCGAACGCCGTCCGGTTGGCGATGCAGGGCGATCCGCAGCGCAACATCGCGCCATGTGCGGCATGTCACGGGCAGCTCGATCGCAAGGGTTCGGCGCCGTGGCTTGGCGGCCAGTCGTCGATTTACCTAGCGGCGCAGATGCGGGCGTTCGCTTCGGGCGCACGCCGCAACGACATCAACGAGCAGATGCGCAATGTCACCCGGCAGATGACATCGGCGGAGATTGACAGTGTCGCGAAGTACTACGCGGGCATGCAGTAGAGCGAATGATTTGGGCGGGGTGCACTGTGGTTCGCTGGGACGCGCGACCGTGCGGCGCGATCCGCGAGACCAGCACTGCCCCGCAGTGATGTGAAGCGCGCCTGCCGCGTCACGGCACGCGCCGCGAAATTAAACGCAACGCGAACCTAACGCAACGCCGCTTCCGAATGTATCAAGCGACCACCAGTTCGTCCGCACTGTTCGCTGCACGTGTGGTTGCAACGCTCTGACCGTTGCATGAGCCGGCCAGGCCCCGCGACGACGAACCGCCTTCCGTCTGGAACACTGCCACGGCGGATGTAAGCCTTCTCGCCTGCTCCTCCAGCGAGCTTGCCGCCGCCGCGGCTTGTTCGACCAGCGCGGCGTTCTGCTGCGTCACCTCGTCCATTTGCGCGACGGCCAGGTTGACCTGGTCAATGCCGGTGCTCTGCTCGGTCGCCGCCGCGGCGATCTCGCCCATGATCGAACTGACCCGCGAAATGGCCTGGACGATCTCGGTCATCGTCGAGCCCGACCGCTCGACCAGTTGTGAGCCGTTTTCGACGCGCGTAGTCGACGCTTCGATCAACGCCTTGATTTCCTTCGCGGCGGCGGCGCTTCGCTGGGCCAGCGAACGCACCTCACTCGCGACGACCGCAAAGCCGCGGCCCTGCTCGCCGGCGCGCGCCGCCTCGACTGCCGCGTTCAACGCGAGGATATTCGTCTGAAAAGCGATCCCTTCGATCACGCCGACAATATCCGCAATGCGCCGTGAGTCGTCGACGATCTCGTGCATTGTGCCTACCACCTGCTCGGTCAATTCGCCGCCCTGAGCGGCGAGCGTCGACGCGCCTTGCGCGAGCGAACTCGCCTGCTTCGCGTTGTCCGCGGTCTGTTTCACCGTCGACGTGAGCTGCTCGATGCTCGCCGCCGTTTCTTCAAGCGACGCCGCCTGTTCTTCCGTACGTTGTGACAGATCCGTATTACCCGCGGCGATTTCGCTCACGCCGCTGTCGATCGATTCGGTGCCCTGACGGACCGAATTCACCGTCGCGATCAGCGACTCCTGCATCTTCCGCAGCGCGGCGGCGAGGCGTCCCATTTCGTTGCTGCTCGTGACGACGATCTGCCCGGTCAGGTCGCCATTGGCGATCCGCTGAAACTGGGCGATGGTGGCATCGACCGGACTCACGATTGCGCGCACCAGCACCGCGCGACCGAGCAGCGAACCAAGCAGCGAGATGACGATGCCGACCGCCACCGTCACGCAGATCGCGTAAAAGAGGTCCTGTGCGCTCTGATAGCGCTGTTCGGCGTGGTCGAGCTGCAGCTGTTCGAGCGCGAGCATCGCCTTTTCGAACGAACTGTACAGAGACGGCAGCTTTTTCGCCTGCAATTGCTGGAACGCGGTCCGGTCGCCCGCCTTGAGTGCGGCCAACGCCGGCTCGACACCCTCCCGAAGGAACGTGTCGCGCTTGTCCTGCATATCCTTGATGAGGCGCTGCTCCTCGGCCTCGGCGCTCGCACGGCTCACATAGTGGGCAAGCCGTTCATTCGATGCTTTCTGGTACTGATCGAAACGCTTCAGCACCGCATTTGCGCCGTCCTGGTCGTTGAGATCGACGAGCGACGCATAAGTGGCCAGTGCCAGGCGCAGGCGCAACAGTTGGCCGGCGCTGCCTTCGAGATCGGCGACGGCGGGCGTGTCCACGGTGTACATCTGTTGCAGGGACGCGTTGCTCGAGCGCAGCGACAGCAGCCCGGCTGCAGCACCCAGCAGCAGGGCGGCGGCAAAGAACGCGATCATCAGGGTAAGGCAACTGCGAATCGACAGATTTTTCAGCATCGGGCTAGTCTCCATTTGGGCCGCCTGACCGAATATTCAGTGAAATTTGCGTCGGCCATGCATGCTGCGCCCAGCCCATTTGGCATGGTCCGCAACCGTTTTTTCAAAAATTAAGCGAATACCACAGATAGGGACTACGGCTGAATCGCTAAAAACTTTATGGTGGATGGCGTACGCTTTTGCGTCACATCAAATTACAAGCGGCGCGAAGCCGCCCGCACGCCGGCGATAGCCGGACTGCCGAGTTTCAGGCGTCCTACCTAAGCCGGTTGGAAGTCGATGCAAATGTCATAGGAGCATTTCTATGTCCGAAATTGGCTCGGCTCTCGTGGTTTTCATTCTCCTGCTCGCGACCACCGGCATCGGCGTGTGGGTGCGCCCGCTCCTGCCCGAGGAGCACAAGGCACACGAGACAGTGCAACTCGTGCAACTGGTCATCGGCATGCTGGTGACGTTTGCCGCACTGGTGCTCGGCTTGATGACCGCGTCGGCGAAATCCAGCTTCGACACGGCGTCAAATGACTTGCGCACCTTTGCCGCCGACATCATCGAACTGGACACGACGTTGAGGGATTACGGCAGCGACACCGAACCCGCGCGCAATCTCTTGCGCGTTTACACGGCTGCAGCGATTGCATCGACGTGGCCGAATGAACCGGCTCCTACCGGCGACTACCCCACCCACCTCGGCTCGCCGGACAACTCGCAGAGGCTGGAAAACGTGCGGCTCGGCGATTTGCTGACGTCGGTAGGCCGGCAATTGCGGCAGTTGCGCGCGCATGACCCGCTGCAGCAGCATTCGCTCGACGATGGCCTGGCGCAGTTTCGCCGCGTGGTGGACGCGCGCTGGAAGATCATCGAGGAAGCGCACAGCTCCATCTCGCAGCCCTTCCTCAAGACGCTGACGTTCTGGCTTTGCGTGATATTTCTGAGCTTCGGGCTCATCGCGCCTCGCAATGCGCTGGCGCTCGTGACAATTTCGCTTGGGGCTGTGTCGATTGCGTCGGCGATCTATGTAATCGTCGATCTTGATACGCCGCTCACCGGGCCGATCATGATCTCCAGCTTGCCGATGCGAGATGCGCTGGAGCATTTGAGGCGATAACGACTGCTGAAAAGAAAAAACCCCGCTGAGGAAGCGGGGTTTTCGCTGGTCTTGCGCTACGAGCGGATCAGAAGGGAATATCGTCATCCATCTCATCAAAGCCGCCGCCGGCCGGTGCGCTCGGACGGCTGGAACCACCACCGCTCGCGCCGCCACCGCTGCCGCCGCGTGAGCCGCCACCCGACATAGCGCGGCCGCCGCCACCGCCGCCGCTGCGCTCCGACGGCTCGCCACGGCTGTAGCCGCCTTCGTCGCCGCCGCCCATGGAGCCGCCACGACCGCCCAACATTTGCATCTGCTCGGCGACGATTTCCGTCGAGTAACGGTCGGTGCCGTCCTGTGCCTGCCACTTACGGGTGCGAATGCGCCCTTCGAGGTAGACCGACGAGCCCTTCTTCAGGTATTCGGAGACGATCTCGGCGAGGCGGCCGAAGAACGACACGCGGTGCCATTCAGTCGCTTCCTTCATTTCACCGGACGCCTTGTCCTTGTACCGATCCGTCGTTGCAAGGCGGATATTCGCCACTGCGTCGCCGCTCGGAAGATAACGGACTTCCGGATCGGCTCCGAGATTGCCGACGAGAATGACCTTGTTCACGGATGCCATGAGTTTCTCCTGTTGATTCCATTTCGGGCGGCCCGGCAACACAGTTCGCCTCTCACGCCTAGCCGGCCCGAGATCAGAAGTGCGCCTCTGCCCGCCGCCGGGTGAGTTCTGGGTGATGCCGGGACACGCCCGAGTCGCCGCGTATGTTCTGCGAGTGTTCCGCGCGTGTCACGAGGACGCTTTACGCGGCGGCTGTTTCATCTTTGCGGCGATTATAAGCCAGCAAAAGACGAGCCCCGAGCAAGTAAAGAAGACCGCGCTCTGACCATCCGCTTTGAGCAACCAGCCGCCGATCATGCCACCCAGCGCAAGACCGATGGACTGGGTGGTGTTGTACACGCCGGCTGCCGCGCCTTTGCGGTTGCCCGGCGCCAGTTTCGACACCAGCGAAGGCTGCGACGCCTCGAGAATGTTGAAGCCCAGAAAGTACACAAAAAGGATGGCCGCCACACTCAGAATCGTATGCGGAGCCACGCCCAATAACAACTGTCCGATCAGGATAAGAGCGATGGCCGAGAGCAGTACGATCTTCATCTTGCCGCGCTTTTCAGCTGCGATGATCGCGGGCACCATCATCACGAACGACAAGCCCATGACCGGCAAATACACTTTCCAGTGCGACGCGACCGGCAGGCCGCCGGCTTCGAGAATGCGCGGCACGACGAGGAACAACGCCGTCTGCGTGGCGTGCAGCACGAGCACACCGAAGTTCAAACGCAGCAGCTCGACGTTGTGCAGTACTTCGGCGAACGGCGCCCGCACATGCACGGGTTTCGGCGCATCGGGCACGACCCACAGCACCACGCCGACGGCGAGAATCGAGAAGACGCCCACCAGCGCGAAAAGACCGCTCATGCCGACCCAATGGAAAACGATCGGCGCGCCGACAATCGCCACCGCAAAGGAAATGCCGATGCTGCCGCCGACCATCGCCATCGCCTTCGTGCGATGCTCTTCGGCGGTCAGGTCGGCGATGAATGCAATCACCGCGGACGACACCGCGCCCATGCCTTGAATCACGCGGCCGACGATAATCCACGTCATGTCGTGCGCGCCCGCCGCGACAAAGCTGCCGAGCGCGAAGATCAGCAGGCCCGTAGCAATGACCGGTTTGCGGCCGATCTTGTCGGAAACCCAGCCGTAGAAAATGTAGAGCATCGACTGCGTCACGCCGTAAGCGCCCAGCGCGATGCCGACGAGCAGCACGTTTTCGCCGCCGGGAATGGTCTTCGCGTAGATCGAGAACACCGGCATGATCATGAAGAGCCCGAGCATGCGCAGCGCGAAGATGGCGGCAAGCGACACGGTCGCGCGCAGTTCAGGCGCGCTCATGCGTGAAGAGGTGGCAGACGGATTGGACATCGGAAGCGTTCTTTGAATGAGCTGGGTGACGCACCGGGGCGCCACGACCGGACGGCTTTCCATAGGACAGCCTGCAGACGGTGCGGCACCGCCGCTTGAGCCAACCGGGCAGCCTGCAGCGTTCCCGCTCCGCGCTGACCGCGCCCCTGACCCTTCGGCTCTCATGCCTTTGCGGCCGCGGCGCGCTTCGCGGCGCCTTGTACTTGCCGGAAACGGCCCCAGTTAGACCTTTTCCCGCTAGCGCTGAACCGCGTTCTTACAGCTTGCCTGAGGCGCTGTTCGGGCCTGTTCGGGCCGTCAGGCAGCCGTAACGGCGGCCTTGAAAAGTCGTTATAGTAGCAGGTTTAGCCTCTTCCTCTTTCCGCAGTTCATGGAATAAATCCGTGGAACAAATCCGTATTCGTGGGGCTCGCACCCACAACCTGAAGAACGTCAATCTCGACCTACCACGTCACAAGCTCGTCGTAATTACCGGTCTTTCCGGCTCGGGAAAATCGTCGCTCGCGTTCGACACGCTGTATGCGGAAGGACAGCGGCGCTACGTCGAAAGCCTGTCCGCTTACGCACGCCAATTCCTGCAGTTGATGGAAAAACCCGACGTCGATCTGATCGAAGGCCTGTCGCCGGCGATCTCGATCGAGCAGAAGGCCACGTCGCACAATCCGCGCTCCACCGTGGGCACCGTCACCGAAATTCACGACTACCTGCGGCTATTGTTCGCACGGGTCGGCACGCCTTACTGTCCGAATCACGACATCCTGCTCGAAGCGCAAAGCGTGTCGCAAATGGTCGACGCGGCGCTCGCGCTGCCGGAAGAAACCAGGCTAATGATCCTCGCGCCGGTCGTCGCCGACCGCAAGGGCGAGCACGTCGAACTGTTCGAGGAGATGCAGGCGCAGGGCTTCATCCGCTTCCGCGTGCGCTCGGGCGGCGGCACGGCCAATGAAGGCGCGGCGAAAATCTATGAAGTCGACTCCCTGCCCAAGCTGAAGAAGAACGACAAGCATACTATCGACGTCGTGGTCGACCGCCTCAAGGTGCGGCCGGACATGAAGCAGCGCCTTGCAGAATCGTTCGAAACCGCACTGCGTCTCGCCGACGGCCGCGCGATCGCGCTGGAAATGGACACCGACAAGCAGCACCTGTTCAGTTCGAAGTTCGCGTGCCCGATCTGTTCGTATTCGCTGCAGGAACTGGAACCGCGGCTCTTCTCGTTCAACAATCCGATGGGCGCGTGTCCGGAATGCGACGGCCTCGGACAGATCACCTTCTTCGATCCGAAGCGGGTGGTCGCGCATCCGTCGCTGTCGCTCGCGGCAGGCGCGGTGAAGGGCTGGGACCGGCGCAACCAGTTTTACTTCCAGATGCTGCAAAGCCTCGCGGCGTTCTACGACTTCGACATCGACACAGCCGTCGAAGACCTGCCTGAAAAAGTCCGCAAAATCCTGCTGTTCGGCTCCGGCAAGCAGGAAATTCCGTTCTCGTACATTAACGAGCGCGGCCGCACGTCGGTCCGCGAGCATGTGTTCGAAGGCATCATCCCGAATCTGGAGCGGCGGTATCGCGAGACGGATTCAGCCGCAGTGCGTGAAGAGCTTGCGAAGTATCAGAACAATCAGCCGTGCCCCGCCTGCGCGGGTACGCGGTTGCGCCGGGAAGCGCGCTTTGTGCGCATCGGCACGGACGGCGACGCGCGCGGCATCTACGAAATCAGCGGCTGGCCGTTGCGCGACGCGCTCGGTTATTTCCAGACGCTGCGGCTCGAAGGCTCGAAGCGCGAGATCGCCGACAAGGTCGTGAAAGAGATCGTCGCACGGCTCATGTTCCTGAACAACGTCGGGCTCGATTACCTGTCGCTGGAACGTAGTGCCGAAACGCTGTCGGGTGGCGAGGCGCAACGCATCCGCCTCGCGTCGCAGATCGGCTCGGGTCTGACCGGCGTGATGTACGTGCTGGACGAGCCGTCCATCGGCCTGCACCAGCGCGACAACGACCGGCTCATCGCCACGCTCAAGCATCTGCGCGACCTGGGCAACTCGGTGATCGTCGTCGAACACGACGAAGACATGATCCGCATGGCCGACTACGTGGTCGACATGGGCCCGGGCGCCGGCGAGCACGGCGGCATGGTGATCGCCGAGGGCACGCCCAAACAGGTGCAGGGCAACCCCGCCTCCATGACGGGGCAGTACATGTCCGGCGCGCGCACCATCGAGTATCCGGACGAGCGCAAGGACCCGGACGAGCGGCATCTGCGCATCGTCGAGGCGCACGGCAACAACCTGCGGCACGTCACACTGGACCTGCCGGTCGGCCTGCTTACGTGCGTGACCGGCGTTTCGGGCTCGGGCAAGTCGACGCTCATCAACGACACGCTGTATCACGCGGTCTCGCATCATCTGTACGGCTCTTCCACGGAGCCGGCGCCGTATGAGTCGATCGAGGGTCTCGAGCACTTCGACAAGGTCATCAACGTCGACCAGTCGCCGATCGGCCGCACGCCGCGCTCGAATCCGGCCACTTATACGGGACTTTTCACGCCGATCCGCGAACTGTTCGCGGGCGTTCCCGCAGCCAAGGAGCGCGGCTACGACCCGGGCCGTTTCTCGTTCAACGTGAAGGGCGGGCGTTGCGAGTCCTGCCAGGGCGACGGCGTGCTGAAGGTCGAGATGCACTTTTTGCCGGACGTCTACGTGCCGTGCGACGTCTGCCATGGCAAGCGCTACAACCGCGAAACACTGGACGTGCAGTACAAAGGCAAGAACATCAGCGAGGTGCTCGACATGACGGTCGAGCATGCGTATGAGTTCTTCAAGCCGGTGCCGGTCGTCGCGCGCAAGCTGAAAACATTGCTCGACGTGGGCCTCGGCTATATCCGGCTGGGCCAGTCCGCGACCACCTTGTCGGGCGGCGAGGCGCAGCGGGTCAAACTATCTTTGGAACTGAGCAAGCGCGATACGGGTCGCACGCTATACATTCTCGACGAACCCACGACCGGGTTGCACTTTCATGACATTGCGCTGCTGCTCGAAGTTATTCATCGGTTACGCGACCAGGGTAATACCGTCGTGATCATCGAGCATAATCTCGATGTAATCAAAACTGCCGACTGGGTCATCGACATGGGTCCGGAAGGCGGCGCGGGCGGTGGCCAGATCATCGCGCAAGGCACGCCCGAGCAGATCGCGAAGTCCAAAGCAAGTTTTACCGGTAGATATCTGGCGCCCTTGCTCAAGCGCGCGGCCAGTAAAAAGTAACGCTGCACAACACGGGTTGGAGACGGATAAGCCATGGCCAAGCGGAATCAGGCGCGCGAAGACGGGCAAGTTGAGGACCTACGTCCACGCCCGGTCAGGCTGACCAGCAACATGAGCCTGCCGAAGCTCTCGGCAGTCGAGATCGGCAGTTACGTGCTGATGCTGTTCGGCATGTGGGCGGTGATCGAACTCCGGCTGCTCGGCGCCCTGCTCGCCGGGCTGCTGGTGTTTCAGCTGGTGCATACGATCGCGCCGCGCATCGAGCGTCATATGTCCAGCAAACGGGCGCGCTGGCTCGCGGTGGTGTTTCTGTCGGCCGTGATCGTGGGCGCGCTCACGGGCCTCACGCTCGGCATCATCGAGCACTTCGAGAACGATGTGCCCAGTGTGCAGAGGCTGCTCGACCAGGCCATGCAGTTGATCGATCAGGCGCGCGGGCGGATTCCGCAATTCATCGCGAGTTCGCTGCCGGTCGACACCGAGCAGATGAAAACCAAAGCCGCCGAGCTGATGCAGACCCACGCCAACATGCTGCAGCAAAGCGGCAAGAGCGCGGCGCGCGCGTTCACGCACATTCTGATCGGCATGATCATTGGCGCGATCATCGCGGTGAGTGCGCAACAGCACATGCACCGGCTGCCGCTGTCCACCGCGTTCGTCACGCGCGTGACCCGTTTTGCCGACGCCTTCCGCCGCATCGTGTTTGCGCAGGTGAAAATTTCTGCGATCAACGCGGTGTTCACCGGCATTTTCCTGCTGCTGTTTCTGCCGATCTTTCACGATCAGTTGCCACTTTCGAAAACGCTGGTACTGGTCACGTTCATCGTCGGCTTGCTGCCGGTCATCGGCAATCTGATCTCGAACACGATCATCGTTGCGGTGGCGCTGTCGGTGAGCTTTCCGGCGGCGGTCATGTCGCTCGCGTTTCTGATCCTGATTCACAAGCTCGAGTACTTCCTGAACGCGCGGATCGTGGGCGGGCAGATCGAGGCGCGCGCCTGGGAACTGCTCGTGGCAATGCTCGTCATGGAAGCCGCGTTCGGTCTGCCCGGCGTGGTCGCAGCGCCGATTTTCTACGCGTATATCAAGCGCGAGTTGATCTATCTCCGGCTGGTTTGAATCTGTTGCACGCAGGAGAATGCAAAGAAAAACGGCACCGCGGTGCCGTTTTTTTTACTCAGAAGTCGATGCGCGCGTTCAATGACAGCGTGCGAGGATCGCCCGGCGTCACGTAATCGGCGTATTGGTACTCCCAATAGCGGCGGTTGAGCAGATTGTCGATCGCCGCGCGGAACGTCACGTCATAGCCGGCAATGCGGGTCGCGTAGCTCGCGCCCAGATTCACCAGCAAATAGCCCGGCGCATTCAGATTGTCCGACGGGCGCACATTGGTGTTGCCCGTGAACTTCGCGTCCGCGCCGATGCGCAGCCCCGGCACGTACGGCACCGAGTAAGTCGCATGGCCGGCAACCACAAACTGCGGCGCGCCCGCCACGCGGTTGCCGTTATTGGCCGCGCCGCGTTCGTACTTCGTGTTGATCCACATCAGGTCGCCGCCCACGTTCCAGTCGCGGCCGAGACGTACATCGCCGCCCATCTCGACACCCTGGAAGATCGACTCGCCGTCTTGTGTGTAGACGTTCGCGCTATTCGCATACGCCGAGCCGCGCTCGATGCGGAACAAGGCAGCCGTCGCGCTCCAGCGTCCCTGCCCGGTTTTGACGCCCACTTCGTATTGCTTGCTGCGCAACGGTTTGAGCAGTTCGCCGCGATTCACATACGTATCGCCGACAACGGTCCCCGCCTCGAGCGACTCGACATAGCTCGTGTACAACGTCGTGGTCGGCGCGAGCTTGAACATCAGCGCGACGGTCGGCGTCAAAACGCCGTTCTGGCTATAGGTCGAGGTCGTCGCGCCGGTCGTCGAGTAACCGTGCTGCTCGTAGTTCGTGTAACGCACACCGCCGAGAACCGACCAGCGCGGCGTCAACTCGATCGTATCGCTGGCAAAGAGCGCCTTCTGCGTGATATCGCTGTCGCGGTAGGTGTAGTAGTTGGACGCGCCGCCGAACGTGTTGGTGTTCGGCTGGTAGATGTTGCCCGTGCCGATCTGGCCGAAGAAGCTGTTCGCACCGTAGTCGTTCGTCTGACGTTGATAGGCGGCGCCCAATACCAGTTGATGTTGCAACGGTCCTGTCTTCAGGCGGCCTTCCGCCGACACCTGCCACAGGCTCAGTTGATGGCCTTCCTTGCCGGCGAAGCGGCTGTCGGTGTAGTCGCCCGTGCCGTTCAGCAGGTAGTACGTGCTTTCGTTGCGGTCACGCGAACTCTTGCTGTAGCTGTAACTTGCGTTGAGTGTCCAGTCCGGGCCGAGGTTGTACTGCAGGCCGGCGGTGTAAAGCTGCAGGTTGGTGTTCAGATGCTGGTCGGGCCCGGAAAGATCGCCGGTACCGCCGCTTATCGTGTGCGGCAGGCTGGTGCCGGTGTATTGCGCCGTCGAGATCGCGCCCGTAATGCCGGTCGAATGGCGCTCCTGATATAACGCGCCGAAGGTCGCCTTCAGGTCGCGCGTGATGCGGGCGTCGAGTGCGACTGAAACCGAATCGCGGCGCACGTTGCCGTCGTTATAGGTTTTGCCTTCCTCGTGCGTGGCGTTCAGGCGATAGCCGAACATGCCGTCCGGACCCACGCGACCGCCAAGGTCCGCGTGCTCGGTCCATACACCGTCGGTGTAGTAGCCGACGTCGACGCTGCGTATTGGCGTCGTCGACACGGGCGGCTTTTTCGTCACGTAGTTGACGACGCCGCCGGGCGCGCCAAATCCGTACATGAAGCCGGTCAACCCTTTGAGCAGCTCCACTTTTTCGAGTTGCTCGTAGGGCATCGTGATGCCGTAGCTGTTGAACGGCATGCCGTCGATCTTGAATCCCGACTGCCAGTCCAGCTGCATGCCGCGCACGGTCAGATACGTGGCCCACGCGTTGTAGGCGTTGCCGTTGTCGGATACGGAGGCGTCGGTGGCAAACACGTCGCCGAGTTTGGACGGCTGGCGATCCTGCAACTCTTCACTGGTGACGACGGTGGTCGAGAACGGCGTATCGAGCTGCGAGCGGGTGCCGAGTGCGCCGCTGCCGACCTCCTCTTTCAGATGTTGGGCCGTGTCGTGTGCCGCCGTGACCTTGACAGTCGGCAACGCGTTTTCACCACTTTCCGAAGATGAAACTGGATTCGGCACCTGCTGCGCCAGCGCCGCGTGACTTGCTGTTAATGCCAGGCACGCGGCCCAATGCAACCGGTGCATTGTGCGAGTCTTTCGTGAACGTCCTACCCCGCTGTGTTTCTTCATTGTCGGTCCCGTTTCTCTATCTCACCTATCAAATGAGAATCATTACTATTTGTACGGGACGGGATAATGCCCAAAAACTTAGACAATTGTAAGGGTGAAGATGCGGCATTTTGTCGCAGTGACGCTGTGAAGGGGCGTTGGCGGCGTTAGTGGGCACGGCAGCGCGCGCCGATCAGTCGAGCCGCCCGGAAGCTGATCCAACGCTGACCGCCGAACTTTCAAGAAACTTGCGACTTATGAGACTCTTCGCATGAGATGCGAACAATTCCCATTTACATCTCTGCTACCGCTGTGATCCGTCGTTTGCAATTCCGCTTCGCATTTCCGGTACGCCCATGAGGCGCCAGCTCGTCCGTCTGCATCGCTGGTTTGGTGTCGCCACTGCGCTGTTCCTGTTCGTCGCGGGACTGACCGGCGCGATCATCGCGTGGGATCACGAACTCGATGCCGCGCTTAATCCTTCGTTTTTCAAGGCGCGCACCGAGGGATCTGCCCTGTCCGGCCTGGAACTCGCGCGACGCGTCGAAGCCGCCGATCCGCGCTTGCAAGTGACGTATCTGCCGCTCGCGGCAGAGCCCGGTCATACGCTGCAGATGATGGTGCTTCCACGCACCGATCCCGTCACGCGGCAGCCGTACAAGCTCGACTTCAACCAGATCGCCGTCGATCCCGCCACCGGCAAGATTCAGGGACAGCGGCAGTGGGGCGCGTTTTCGCTAGCGAGGATCGACCTGATTCCGTTCATCTACAAGCTGCACTACACGCTGCATCTGCCGTTCACCGGCGGCATCGACGTGGGCGTCTGGCTGATGGGCATCGTCGGGATCATCTGGCTGTTCGATAGCGCGATCGCGCTGTGCCTGTCGTTTCCGAGCCTCAATACGTGGCGCAAGTCGTTCGCGTTTCGCTTCGGGCGCGGAGGTTACGCGCTCACGTTCGACTTGCACCGCTCGGGCGGCGTGTGGATCTGGGGACTGCTGATGATCGTCGCGGTGACGTCGGTGTCGATGAACCTCGCGTCACCCGTTGTGCGCCCCATCGTCTCGATGTTTTCGACGCTCACGCCGGACCCGATCAACAACCCGGAGATTCTTCGCGCGCCGAAACCCGGCGACAGCCTGCTCACCCGCGAGCGCGTCTTGCAACTGGCGCAAGAAGCTGGCAAAACGCTGCACCTGCAGGCGTCTCCAGGGGGAATCTATTACGCGGAATTCCTGCATGCGTACGGTGTCGGTTTCTATGAGACCGGCAACGATCACGGCGACATGGGCCTCGGCAATCCGTGGATGTATTGGGACGCGGCAACCGGCAAGTTGCTCGGCCAGCAGATTCCGGGTAGAGGCACAGCGGGAGACGTCTTCATGCAGGTGCAGTTTCCGCTGCACTCGGGGCGCATCCTCGGCCTCGGGGGGCGGATCCTGATTAGCGCAGTCGGCATCGCGGTCGCCGTGCTGAGCGCGACGGGGCTGTTGATCTGGCTGAAAAAGCTGAATGCGCGCCGCCGCTCATCGCAGAACGCGCAAAGGATGCACAAAGCGCCAGTGACTAGGGACGACGGCCGAGCACCGGCACGTCCTGAGCCAAACGTCGCGCCCGAATGAACGGGTACCTGTGTGCAGCGGCAGGCGAAGCGCGCTTCAATAAAGGATGCCGCTCGTTGCGAGCGTTCACCGCAGCGCCCGGGGAGCCGCTGCGGCAAGCCCTCACCGGTTTCTAACGGAACACCACCGTCTTGCTGCCGTTGAGCACCACGCGGTGCTCAACGTGCCATTTCACAGCACGCGCCAGCGTCACGCACTCGACGTCGCGGCCGATGGCCGTCAACTGCTCCGGCGTCATGCTGTGGTCCACGCGCTCCACTTCCTGCTCGATGATCGGACCTTCGTCCAGATCGGTGGTCACGTAGTGCGCCGTTGCGCCGATCAGTTTGACGCCGCGATCGAACGCCTGGTAGTAGGGCTTCGCACCCTTGAAGCTCGGCAGAAACGAGTGATGAATGTTGATTGCGCGACCGGCAAGCGCTTCGCACAGCTTCGGCGACAGAATTTGCATGTAACGCGCGAGCACGACGAGATCTGCCTGATGCTCGTCGATCACTTCGAGCACGCGCGCTTCCTGCGCGGCCTTCGCTTCGGGCGTGCCGCCCAGCAGCGGGAAATGATGAAACGGAATGTCATAGCTCGCTGCGAGCTGATAAAACTCCTTGTGGTTCGAGATGATCGCCGGGATCTCGATGTTCAGCTGACCGGTACGGTAGCGGAACAGCAGGTCGTTCAGGCAATGTCCAATTTTCGAAACCATGATGACGACGCGCGGCTTCACCGATGCATCGTGCAATTCCCAGCTCATGCCGAACTGCTCGGCGAGCGCCCCGAAGGACACGCGCAGTGCCTCGAGCCCCGGATCGCCGCCCACCTGCTGGAAATGCACGCGCATGAAGAACTCGCCGGTGCGGCTGTCGCCGAACTGTGCGGAGTCGAGAATATTGCTGCCACGCTCGAACAGAAAGCCCGACACGGCGTGAACAATGCCGGGCCGATCGGCGCACGACAGTTTGAGGATAAAGCTGTGATCGGTCGACATGACCTGGGTGACTCCCTTCTTCAATGCGTGGTTTGTTCGGTGTTGCTGTATGGTGTGCGGCGCAAGGCGCTTTGGCAAGGTCCGCGATGACGTGCTTACGCGAGCGCGGGCGGCGCGAACAACGCTTCGATTCCCGCGCACGCCTCTTCGTCGATCCAGCGGCGGCGCAGCAGGCAATCCAGCGTGGCAAGACTCGCGTCGACCGTCATTGCGCCTTCCTCGATCCAGCGCGCCACTTCGTCGATGCGCGCAAGCCGGTGCTCGCCGACTTCGCCGTCCTGATTGCGCGGCGCGAAGTCCGCCGGCAGCGCGAGGTCGTAGATAAAGATCTGTTCGGCCTGGGTGCCTTCGGGCAGCGATTGCAGCACATATGCAGTGCGGCCCGCCACCGCCCGCACGGCAATTTCTTCCGGAATGCCGGCTTCTTCCCAGCACTCTTTGACGATCGTCGCCTCGACGCCGAAACCCCAACCGATTCCGCCCGCCACTACGTTGTCGAGCATGCCTGGATCGGTCGCCTTCGTGTCGCTGCGGCGCGCGATCCACAATTTCGGCGCGCCGCCGTCCGCATATTCTACGACGCCGTTCAGATGCACCGCGTAGGTCAGCGTGCCGAAAAAGCGCGACGCCGCACGTTCGATGTAGGCGAGCGGTGGCGCGTCGAACGCATTGCGGATCGCATAGGTCTCGTTGCGCCAGCCGGGAATGCGGCCTTCGGCGGCAAGCGCGCCGATCACCGATCCGAGCGCCGCGCTCCGCAAGTCAACGGTGTTGAACGACGGGGCAAGGTTCACGCGCACATCGTCGATGTCGAATACGTCTGGCCAACGCGCGAGTAATCGCACATCGCTCGAACGGATCCAGCCGACCTGGTCGCTGTCGATGCAGAACGGCAGATGCGCACTAACGTCGAAGCGGCGCGCGGCGATAAGGCAAGGCAAACTCATTCGAAACTCCAAACTGTCGGCGGCGAGCGGAGGCAAGCGGCGATGAGCCAGATCAGTCACGCAACGCGACTCGGATCCCGATCGCAATGAAGGTGGCGCCGGCAAGACGGTCGAGCCACACGCCGACACGCGGCCGGCGCTTCAACCACCCGCCGATGATTCCCGCACACACGCCAAACAGCGAAAACACCGCCAGGGTCTGCAACATGAAGAGCGCGCCGAGTTCGAGCATTTGCACGGTGACGCTTTGCGCGCCGTGCGGCTGCACGAATTGCGGCAGAAATACGATAAAGAACAGCGTCACTTTAGGATTGAGCAGATTGCCGAGCACGCTTTGGCGGAACACGGTTGTCAACGGTTGCGGCGCGCGTTCGTGCGCGGTCGCGAGGCCCTGACTGCGCAGCGCCTTGACGCCGATCCAGACGAGATACGCCGCGCCGGCCAGCTTGATCGCCTGGAACGCGAACGGCGATGAGCGTAACAGCGCTGCCACGCCGAGTGCGGCGAGCGTCGTGTGAAACGTGATGCCCGCGGCAAAGCCGAGCGCGGCCACCAGACCAGCCGCACGGCCCTGCGAGATGCCGCGCGCGAGCACTTGCAGATTGTCCGGACCGGGCGCCATCGTGATCGCAATCGACGTGGCAAGGAACAACATGAAGTTGGGCATCGTTCTTACCTTCTTTATTGCACAAGGCGAAGTGCGTAGCGGCGAGTTTGCCGCGCGCTCAATGACCGTCGAATCTCGTCACTGTATAGAGCGACAGCCCGCCCTCGGCGAGCAGTTTCGAGCCGCCGAGTTCAGGCAAGTCGATAATCGCCGCACCTTCCACGACGATCGCGCCGAGCCGCTCGAGCAGAATCTTGCCGGCCATCATCGTGCCGCCGGTTGCGATCAGATCGTCGATGATCACCACGCGGTCGCCCGGCTTGCAAGCGTCTTCGTGAATCTCGACGGTGGCCGTGCCGTATTCGAGTTCATAAGATTGCGACGCGCGCTTGTAGGGCAGTTTGCCCTCCTTACGAATCGGAATGAAGCCCAGATTCAACTCATACGCAAGAATTGGCCCGATGATGAAACCGCGCGCATCAAGCCCCGCAATGTAGTCGAGCTTCGCATCGATATAACGCTGTACGAACAGGTCGATAAGCACCCGCAGCGACTTCGGCTCCTGAAGCAGCGGCGTGATGTCGCGGAACTGCACGCCGGCCTGGGGCCAGTCGGGCACGGTGCGAATATGACTCTTGATGTAGTCGGCCGCATCGAGCGGCGCGCTCGCGAGCGCGTTTGACATGATGTCTCCGGATGGACCTCGACAGGTCCAATGAAAAGCTGAATCTGTGCAGCCGCACGAACGGTGCAGCAATTGCTACGCCGCTGCGGCGCCCGCGCGGCGGTGTTTCGAGAGGCATTCCTCGGCCTGCGCCAACTGTTCGGGCAAGCCGCGCAACACGACAATGTCGCTCGCGCGCAGCTTGGTGGACGGGTCTGGCTCTACGCCGCGAATGCCGTGACGGCGAATCGCCGTCACTTCGACACCCAGTTCGTACAGACCGAGGTCCGCGAGCGTGCGGCCAACCGCGTCGGCATTCTCGTCGACCGGGACCGATTGTAGCCGCACCTGTTCGTGGCCGTCGTCGTCGTCCATGTCGTCGGCGCCGTGGAAATAGCCGCGCAGCAGCGCATAACGTTCGTCGCGCATTTCTTCCACGCGGCGCACCACGCGGCGCATCGGTATGCCCATCACCACCAGCGTGTGCGAAGCGAGCATGAGGCTCCCCTCCACGATCTCGGGAATCACCTCGGTCGCGCCGGCGGCCAGCAGCTTTTCCAGATCGGCGTCGTCGACGGTACGAACGATCACCGGCAGCGTCGGTTCCAGCTCGTGGATGTTGTGCAGCACGCGCAATGCCGACGGCGTGTTCGCATACGTAATCGCGATCGCCGCGGCGCGATGAATCCCGGCCGCGAGCAGCGATTCGCGGCGGCCCGCATCGCCGAACACGACCGACTCACCTGCGGCGGCTGCCGCCTGCACGCGGTCCGGGTCGAGGTCCAGCGCGACATACGACAAACCTTCGTGTTCGAGCATGCGCGCAAGGTTCTGTCCTGCGCGCCCGTAGCCGCAAATGATCACGTGGCCGCTTTGCTTCAGGCTCTGCGTGGCGATGCGCGTCATTTGCAACGACTGCATCATCCATTCAGTCGAAGAAAGCCGCAGCACGATACGGTCCGCGTTCTGGATCAGGAACGGCGCGGCGAGCATCGACAGCAGCATCGCCGCAAGAATTGCCTGCAGAAGCGTCGCGTCGACGAGATGTTTGTCGAGAATCAGATTCAGCAGCACGAAACCGAACTCGCCCGCTTGCGCGAGGCCGATACCGGTGCGCATGGCGACGCCCGGCGACGCGCCGAACAGACGCGAAAGTCCCGTGATCATGACCGCCTTGAGCAGGATCGGACCAATCAGGAAGCCGAGCACGATCAGCGGATGCTCCCAGATCACGCGCGGATTCAACAGCATGCCGGTCGTGACGAAGAATAGCCCGAGCAGCACGTCGCGAAACGGCTTGATGTCTTCTTCCACCTGATGCCGGTACGGCGTTTCCGCGATCAACATGCCTGCGATGAATGCGCCCAGCGCGAGCGACAGCCCGAACTTGTCCGTGATGAACGCCGAGCCGAGCGTCACGAGCAGCAGATTGAGAATGAACAGTTCCTGCGAGCGGCGCCGCGCGACCACATTGAACCAGCGCGTCATGAAACGCTGTCCGACGATCAGCAGCAGCGACAAAGCGACGACGATCTTGATGGCCGCGACGCCGAGCGCGTTGACGAGGTCTTTCGAATCGCCGCCCAGCGCCGAGATAATGATCAGGAGCGGCACCACCGCGAGATCCTGGAAAAGCAGCACACCGAAGATATTGCGGCCATGCTCGGTTTCTATCTCGAGCCGCTCCGCGAGCATCTTGCTGACGATCGCCGTCGACGACATCGCCAGCGCGCCGCCGAGCGCAACGCTCGCCTGCCATTTGATATGCACCCAACGCTCGAACACAAAACCGAGCGTGACCGCGATCGCGATCGTGCCCAACACCTGCAAGAGACCGAGACCGAACACGAGCCGGCGCATGGAGCGCAGCTTCGCGAGCGAAAACTCGAGGCCGATCGAAAACATCAGGAACACGACGCCGAACTCCGCGAGGTTCTGCGCGCCCACGGAATCGGGAACGAGGCCCAACGCATTCGGCCCAACGACGATGCCGACGCTCAGGTAGCCGAGCATCGGCGGAAGGTTCAGAAAGCGAAAAATCACCACGCCCGCGACCGAGGCCAGCAGCAGGAAAAGCGTCATTTCGAGCGGGGAAATCATCGGCAAAAACGCATGAGTAAAGCGTCCTCGTTCGTCAGCGGAACCGCGCACGCAACACGCCGTGCGACAAGGTTGAGGGGCCGTTATAGGGGGCGATAAAGGGGCCGTTGAAGGGGCTGATGAAGGCAGCGGCTTTGCACAGCAGGCCCGGCGCGGCGAACAAGCGCCTTTGCTATACTTCGCGAATGATAGCGAAAATCAATGGCGACCGGGCACTTGCGCTCGCTCGTGACGTGCTCGACATCGAAGCGGACGCCGTGCGCGCGCTTCGCGATCAACTCGACGGCGCCTTCGTCGGCGCGGTCGAACTCATCATGGGTTGCCGCGGGCGAGTGGTCGTCTCGGGCATCGGCAAATCCGGGCATGTGGCGCGCAAGCTCGCGGCCACGTTGGCCAGCACGGGCACACCGGCGTTCTTCGTGCATCCCGCTGAAGCGAGCCATGGCGATCTCGGCATGGTCACCGCCGACGACGTATTTCTCGCGTTGTCCAATTCCGGCGAAACCGAAGAACTCGTGGCCATCCTGCCGCTCATCAAGCGGATCGGCGCGAAGCTGATTGCAATGACCGGACGCCCGTCGTCGAGTCTCGCGAAACTGGCCGACGTCCATCTGAATTCTGCCGTAGCGAAAGAAGCCTGTCCGATGAATCTTGCGCCTACGGCGAGCACCACGGCGGCGCTCGCGCTCGGTGACGCGCTCGCGGTCGCCGTGCTCGACGCGCGTGGCTTCGGCCGCGACGACTTCGCGCGTTCGCATCCGGGCGGCGCACTCGGCCGGCGCCTGCTTACTTATGTCAGCGACGTGATGCGCACGGGCGACCAGGTGCCGAAGGTCACGCCCGAAGCGACCGTTCGCGACGCGTTGTTCCAGTTGACGGCCAAGCGCATGGGCATGACCGCGATCGTCGATAGCGAAGACCGCGTGAAGGGCATTTTCACCGACGGCGACTTGCGCCGCGTGCTGGAGCGTGACGGCGATTTTCGCGCGCTGTCGATCGCTTCGGTCATGACCGCCGACCCGCGCACCATCGGTCCGGATCATCTCGCAGTGGAAGCCGTGGAACTGATGGAGCGCCATCGCATCAATCAGATGCTGGTCGTCGACGAAGCGGGCAAGCTCATCGGCGCACTCAACATGCACGACCTGTTCTCGAAAAAGGTGATCTGATGGCCGTCGCGCCCCCTACCGCTACCGAACGCGCAAGCCGCGTGAAGCTGATGATTTTCGACGTCGACGGCGTACTGACCGACGGCGGCCTGCTCTTCACGGCGGAAGGCGACACGATGAAGGCTTTCAATTCCATGGACGGCCACGGCATGAAGCTGCTGCGCCAGGCCGGTATTGAAACGGCGATCATCACCGGGCGCAAGTCGGGCATCGTCGCCGCGCGCGCGAAAGAGATGCATATCACGCACGTGTATCAGGGCATCGAGAACAAGCCGCAGGCGTTCGCGGAGTTGCTCCAGGCGACCGGCATGAGTGCGGAACAATGCGGCTACATGGGCGACGACTGGGTCGATCTCGGCGTGATGCTGAAGGTCGGCTTCGCGGCTGCGCCGGCTAATTCGCATCCTGAAGTGATCGCGCGAGCCCACTGGGTCAGCGAGGCGCGCGGCGGCCACGGCGCGGCCCGTGAAGTGTGCGACACGCTGCTGCGCGCCCAGCACAAGTACGAGGCGCTGCTCGCGGCCGCCTGTAGCGGCGAACAGCGGGGCCTCGTCGGATGAATCAGTTTCGCCTGACTTCGCTGATCCCGCTCGTCGCGATGGCCGCTCTCGCGGGCATCACGTGGTGGCTTCTGCAAGCCACGTTGCCGCGGCAAAACGAAGGCGCGGTGCGTCCCAAGGAGCATACGCCCGACTACTTCGCCGACAACTTTTCGGTTTCCGAACTCGATCAGTCGGGCTCCACGCAATATCGCCTGACCGCGCAGTCGCTGGTTCACTACGAAGACGACGAGCTGAGCGATCTGGTCAAGCCCGCGATGCGCGCGTTCCAGCCGGGCAAGCCGATCGTCACTGCAACCGGCGACACCGGCAAGGTCAACGGCGACGCGTCCATCGTTGACCTGTATGGCAATGCACGCATTTTGCGCGCGCCAGGCTATGGCGATCCGCAGATGCAAGCCGATTCCGAGCATTTCCGCGTGCTGGTCAACGACGATGTGATCGAGACGGAAAAGCCGGTTAAACTTCAGCGCGGCGTCTCCGTAATGACTGCCAGCGGCATGAACTACAACAACGTCACCCGGGTAATGCAGCTCTTCGGCAATGTGAAAGGCGCGATCGCCGCGTCCGACGCCGGCGGCAGCTCGCCCAAGTAACCCGGGTAAATCCATTCCAGGCGTGACTGCATGAACGAATCGTTCCCCCGTTTTCATACCGGCCGCTCGCGAACCCTGTCCGCGTGCCGCGCCGGACTTGCTGCGCTGATTATCGCGTTGCCGCTCGCCGGCTTCGCGCCGCTCGCGCACGCAGACCGCGCCGACAAGGACAAGCCGCTCAATATCGAAGCGGACAACATGACTTACGACGACCTCAAACAGGTCAACATCTTCACCGGCCATGTGGTCGCGACCAAAGGCACGATCGTGATCAAGGCCGACCGTGTCGACGTGACGCAAGACCCGCAAGGCTATCAGTACGCGACCGGCACTTCGACCGGCGGCAATCTGTCGTATTTCCGCCAGAAGCGCGAAGGTCTCGATGAATACATCGAAGGCACGGCCGTTCGTATCGACTACGACGGCAAGCAGGACCTCACCACGCTCACCACGAATGCGACCGTCAAGCGTCTGCAAGGCCTTTCCACGGTGATGGACCAGGTGCACGGCAGCGTCATCACATATGACGGGCAGAAAGACTTCTATACCGCAAAGGCAGGCAAGGACGTCGCGGGACCGGGCAATCCGAGCGGCCGTGTGCGCGCAATGCTTTCGCCGCGAAACGGCGGCGCGGCGCCGCTGAACGGTGCGTCGGCCACGCTCGCGCCGTCCACCACGATTCAGGGAGCGCCGAATCAGTGAGCACTTCCGCGTCCCTCCCCAATCGCAAGCCGGCCGGCACCAGTAGTTCGCTGGTCGTACGCAATCTGAAGAAGCGCTACGGTTCCCGCACAGTCGTCAAAGACGTCTCGCTCGACGTGAAAAGCGGCGAAGTGGTCGGGCTGCTCGGGCCAAACGGCGCGGGCAAGACCACGTCGTTTTATATGATCGTCGGCCTCGTGCCGCTCGACGCAGGCGAAATCGATCTGGACGGTAAGTCCATCAGCTTGTTGCCGATCCACAAGCGTGCTTCGCTCGGGCTCTCGTATCTGCCGCAGGAAGCTTCAGTGTTCCGCAAGCTTTCGGTCGAGCAGAATATTCGCGCGGTGCTGGAATTGCAGCACGAAGACAACGGCAAGCGCCTCACAAAAGACGCAATCACGAGCCGCGTGGAAGCCTTGCTGGACGAGCTGCAAATTTCGCATTTGCGCGACAATCCTGCGTTGTCGCTGTCGGGCGGCGAACGCCGCCGGGTGGAAATCGCGCGGGCGCTCGCCACTAATCCGAGCTTCATTCTGCTGGACGAGCCGTTCGCGGGCGTCGACCCGATTGCGGTGCTCGAAATCCAGAAGATCGTTAAATTTCTGAAGCAGCGCAATATTGGTGTGCTAATCACCGACCACAACGTGCGTGAAACGCTCGGTATCTGCGATCACGCCTACATCATCAGCGACGGCAGCGTGCTGGCCGCCGGCGCGCCGAGCGAAATCATCGAAAACGAAAGCGTGCGGCGCGTCTATCTGGGCGAGCATTTCCGCATGTAAGTGCTCGCGGGAATCGGCGGCGCCGCGCGCGTCAGCCGGTTCTTCCGTGGCAAGCGCCCGGCCTGTTCCTGTCGCGGGCGGCCCCCGCCCGGCGTCGCCGGGACCGGCGCAGCGTAATTTGCGAATTCGCAAGGTATCGCGGTCGTGGCAAACTCTCTACAATGAATCTGAACTTGCCATGAAAGCCAGCCTCCAACTCCGCCTATCGCAGCATCTTGCGTTGACCCCGCAACTGCAGCAGTCCATCCGGCTGCTTCAGCTGTCCACGCTCGAACTGCAGCAGGAAGTGGCAACCGCGATCTCGCAGAATCCGCTCCTCGAGAACGAGGACGACTGGATCGCGAGCCCGCTTCGCGTGGCGGCCGACGGTTCCCTGATTACCCAGGCACCCAGTTCGTCAGCGCCGCCCGACCAGATGGGCGGCAACGGCTCGTCATCGTCCAGCAGCAGTGAGCGCGCGGAAAACGGCGAGCCGCAAGGCGTAGACGAGTACAACGGCCTCTCGGGCGACAGCAACGGCGACGCGTCGCAATGGAATCTCGACGACTACGGCCGCTCCGGCAACGCCTCCGACGACGACGATCTACCGCCGCTGCAAATTCACGAATCGAGTACTTCGCTGCGCGATCACCTGATGGCGCAACTCCGCGTTACGCAGGCTGGTCAGCGTGACCGGGCGCTGATTACCTTCCTGATCGAGTCGCTAGACGACGACGGCTACCTTGCCGCCACGCTCGACGAAGTGCTCGCGGATCTGCCCGAAGAACTCGAAGTCGACCTCGACGAACTGAATGCGGCGCTCGCGCTGCTGCATAGCTTCGACCCGGCGGGCGTCGGCGCACGTTCCGCCTCCGAGTGTCTCAGGCTGCAACTATTGCGGCTGCCGCCCTCGCCCACGCGAACGCTCGCGCTCGAAATCGTCGCCCATTATCTGGAACTGCTGGCCGCGCGCGATTTCACGCGTCTGCGCAAGCATCTGAAAGCAAACGACGACGACCTGCGCGACGCGCACATGCTGATCCGCTCGCTCGAACCGTTCCCCGGCGCAGCGTACGGCAAGGCCGAAGCGGACTACGTGGTGCCGGACATCATGGTGCGCAAAACCGCCCAGGGGTGGCAGGCCGAACTCAATCCCGAAGTGGTGCCGAAGCTGCGCATCAATCACCTGTACGCCAATATTCTGCGCAACAACCGCGGCGATCCGGGCAGCGGTTCGTTGCGCCAGCAACTGCAGGAAGCGCGCTGGCTCATCAAGAATATCCAGCAACGTTTCGAAACAATTTTGCGCGTTGCGCAGGCCATTGTGGAGCGCCAGAAGAGCTTTTTTGTGCACGGCGAAATTGCTATGCGCCCCTTGGTTTTGCGGGAAATTGCTGATACGCTGGGCCTACACGAGTCGACTGTCTCGCGTGTGACAACCGGCAAGTACATGCTCACCCCGTTCGGGACGCTAGAGTTCAAGTACTTCTTCGGATCACATGTTTCGACAGACACGGGCGGCGCGGCCTCTTCCACGGCCATTCGCGCGCTCATCAAGCAACTGATAGGAGCGGAAAACGCAAAAACGCCTCTTTCAGACAGCCGCATAGCCGAACTGCTGGCGGAACAGGGCTTCGTGGTCGCGCGGCGCACCGTCGCGAAGTATCGCGAAGCACTCAGGATTCCGGCAGTCAACCTGCGCAAGTCTCTGTAGCCCGTCGCCTTCCGTGGCGGGCATTTACCGGCCGCTCCGCAAGTTGGCGGACAGGCCGGCCGATGCGACCTGCCAGAAGTCAGTCACCGGGGGGCGACTCAGGCAAGCCGACAGATCGACCGGACCTACGTCATCGTGCGGACCAAGCGGCCATTAGCTTGGAGAAGCACTATGAATCTGCAGATCAGTGGACACCACCTCGAAGTAACGCCTGCGTTGCGCGAATACGTGATCACCAAACTGGATAGGGTGCTAAGACATTTCGATCAGGTCATCGACGGCAGTGTGGTCCTCTCGGTCGACAACCACAAGGAAAAGGAAAAGCGGCAAAAGGTTGAAATCAACCTGCATCTGAAGGGCAAGGACATTTTTGTCGAGAGCTGCGACAGCGACCTCTACGCTGCGATCGATCTCATGATCGACAAGCTCGACCGGCAAGTGATACGTCACAAGGATCGCCTGCAAGGCCATCAGCACGAAGCGATCAAGTATCAACCGGCGCCGCAACTTGACGTGCCGCCGCAGTAAGCGAAATTAGAAGACTTACTTCATTTCGCTTCACCTCAACCGCCCGCATTCGGGCGGTTTTTCGTTGGGATCGCGGTTTGTTTGCCGAATGCTTGTCGATTGCTTGGCGGTTTTCACCGGACGATCGGCAACGTTGCCGCGGCGCGAATCACCCTTGGAAAAGAACCTATTGAGCATTGATGGCGCGCCGCACCATACGCCGCCGCCCTGTTCTATAATGTTCCGGTTACCATCGGGGTCTAGGTCGCATGCACGCGGTCTGCCGGAGTACTGTGCTTTCGGACTCCAACGCACATCGCGGTGAGCATCAAACGAATGGAACGCCAATCAATCGCCCCAGCGAGGAGAACCCAGGCCACGTTTCCGCCTGTCAACATGAATCGTTTAGCCAAATTTCTTCCCCTCGAGAACGTCGTCGTCGGACTATCGGTCACCAGCAAAAAGCGCGTGTTCGAGCAAGCGGGCCTCATCTTCGAGAACCAGAACGGCATCGCCCGTAGCACGGTCACAGACAATCTGTTTGCGCGAGAGCGCCTCGGATCGACAGGGCTTGGCGAAGGCGTCGCGATTCCGCACGGCCGCATCAAAGGACTCAAGCAGCCGCTCGCCGCGTTTGTCCGTCTGGCCGAACCCATTCCTTTTGAATCGCCCGACGGCCAGCCGGTCTCGCTGCTGATCTTCCTGCTCGTGCCTGAACAGGCCACGCAGCAGCATCTCGAAATCCTTTCGGAAATCGCGCAACTTTTGTCCGATCGCGAGGCCCGCGAGCGCCTGCATACGGAAGTAGACCGCGAATCATTGCATCGCCTGCTCACTCAGTGGCAACCTTGATGCAACGGCGGTCATCCGCACGCCGCCTATCCGCACGTCCCACCGCCCGCGTGCGGATATAGCCAGGCTCGGCGCACGGCCCGCATCAGCGTGGCCAGCGGTTTGCCCGGCAAGCGGCCAACACTGGAGTCACTGACTCATGGATACGTCCAGCATCAACGCCCAGAGCATTTTCGACGATAACGCCGCCACGCTGAAGCTAAGCTGGCTGACAGGGCATGAAGGCTGGGAACGCGGCTTTTCTTCAGAATCGGTCGCGAATGCCACGTCGAGCGCCGACCTCGTCGGCCACTTGAACCTGATCCACCCGAACCGGATCCAGGTGCTCGGCGACGCCGAAATCGACTATTACAAGCGCCAGACCGACGAAGACCGCTCGCGCCACATGGCCGAACTGATTGCGTTGGAACCGCCGTTCCTCGTGGTGGCGGGCGGCGTCGCGGCTCCGCCGGAACTGGTGCTTCGCTGCACGCGCTCGTCCACACCGCTTTTTACGACGCCGATGTCGGCGGCCGCGGTGATCGACAGCCTGCGCCTCTACATGTCGCGCATTCTCGCGCCGCGCGCCACGTTGCATGGCGTGTTTCTCGACATTCTCGGAATGGGCGTGCTGCTCACCGGCGACTCGGGTCTCGGCAAGAGCGAACTCGGTCTTGAACTCATTAGCCGCGGCCACGGCCTCGTCGCCGACGACGCGGTCGACTTCGTCCGGCTAGGCCCGGACTTCGTCGAAGGGCGGTGCCCGCCGCTGCTGCAAAATCTGCTGGAAGTGCGCGGCCTCGGGCTGCTCGACATCAAGACGATTTTTGGTGAAACCGCCGTGCGCCGGAAAATGAAGCTCAAGTTGATCGTGCAACTGGTACGCCGTCCTGACGGTGAATTCCAGCGGCTGCCGCTGGAGAGCCAAACCGTCGACGTGCTTGGCCTACCCATCAGCAAGGTCACGATTCAGGTGGCCGCAGGCCGCAACCTCGCGGTGCTGGTCGAAGCTGCGGTGCGCAATACCATCCTGCAATTGCGCGGCATCGACACACTCCGTGACTTCATGGACCGGCAGCGCCTCGCCATGCAGGACCCGGATAGTCAGTTCCCCGGCAAACTGATCTGAGTCGGTCGTACATCGAGTACTTGCAGCCCACGCCAGTGGCCGCTGCAGGTACGCGCGAGAGCAGTCAGATGCTATGATGAAACGGACCGATTTCACGACTCCATGCGCATAATCCTCATCACCGGCATATCCGGCTCTGGCAAATCCGTCGCGCTCAACGCGCTTGAGGACGCGGGCTATTACTGCGTCGACAATTTGCCGCCGCGCTTTTTGCCCGAACTCGCCTCCTACCTCGCCGAAGACGGAAATGACCGTCTCGCGGTCGCGATCGACGCGCGCTCGAGTGCGTCACTCGACGACATGCCCGCGATGATTCGCGACCTCTCGCGCGCTCACGACGTGCGGGTGCTGTTCCTCAACGCGAGCACGCAGTCGCTGATTCAGCGCTTCTCGGAAACGCGTCGCCGCCATCCGTTGTCGGGCTCGACCGCGCATGACGCAGATGTCGGCTTGCTCACGTCGCTTGCGGAAGCAATTGAGCGCGAGCGTGAGCTCGTCGCGGGACTGGCCGAATTCGGCCATCAGATCGACACGAGCAATCTGCGCGCGAACGTGCTGCGCCAGTGGGTGAAGCGTTTCATCGAGCAGGAGCATGCAGGTCTCGTGCTGATGTTCGAGTCGTTCGGCTTCAAACGCGGCGTGCCGCTCGACGCCGATTTCGTGTTCGATGTACGCACGCTGCCGAACCCGTACTACGACCATGAGTTGCGACCACTGACAGGTCTCGACAAACCGGTGATCGATTTTCTGGACGCGCTGCCGGTCGTTCATGAAATGATCGACGATATAGAGAAGTTTCTCGCCAAATGGCTGCCGCATTTCCGCGACGACAATCGCAGTTATCTAACAGTCGCGATTGGTTGTACGGGTGGCCAACATCGCTCGGTGTTCATTGCGGAGACGCTTGCCGCGCGTCTCGCCAATGCAGCGAATGTAATCGTGCGGCATCGCGACGCACCGGTCGACGCCGGGGCGTCATCGAAGTTAGTGGCTTAACCGGCCGCATCGCGCGGCCTTAACTCGAAGCGTTGCGCCATGTCCTCTACTTCTACTGTGCTTGCCGATGTGCCGCTGTTCCCGCTGCATACCGTTCTGTTTCCTGACGGCATTCTGCCGCTGAAAATCTTCGAAGCGCGCTACCTCGATATGGCGCGCGACTGCCTCCGCGAAAAGACGCCGTTCGGCGTGTGCCTGTTGAAAAGCGGCGCGGAGGTCGCGCGGGAACACGAGCCTTCGGTGCCCGAATCAATCGGCTGCCTCGCCGAAATTGAAGAATGCGACGTTGAGACCTTCGGCATGCTGTTGATCCGCGCGCGCGGCACGCGGCGCTTCCGGCTGCTGTCGCATCGCGTGGAAAGCAGCGGTTTGCTGGTCGGTATGGCCGAGCCGCTCGGCGAAGACCGGCCGCTGGAAGGTAACCAGCAACTCGCCAAGTTCGGCGCCTGTGCAGAGGTGTTGGAGCGCATCATCGCGACGATCCAGGAGCGTGATCCGGAAAGCTTGCCGTTTGCGGAACCGTTCAAACTCGAAGACCCGTCGTGGGTGTCCAACCGTCTCGCCGAAGTACTGCCGATCGCACTAAAAGCGCGGCAGAAACTCATGGAAATGCTGGATGCCGGCGCGCGCATCGACGTGGTTCATCACTATATGCAGCAGCATCAACTGCTGTAAGCAGCGACTCTGAGCGCGACCGCTCAGATCAGCGAACCCTGCAAACTTTCCAGAAGTTTCCGTACGGGTGCGGGCACGCCGAAAGAATCGAGGTCGCTCACCGACACCCAGGCCGTGTCCGCATCGCCTAACGCCGCGAGAGCGCCGACACTGCGATCGAACTCTGCGAGCCGTGGCTCGATTTCCAGCTTGAAGTGCGTGAATACATGTGTGAGCGGCGCGAGCGGCGACACCGCACCGTCGCCGCCGGATTTTCGCGCTCGCGTGGCGAGCGCCGCTTCGTCCGCAGCCTCGGGCAAGCTCCACAAGCCGCCCCAGATACCGGACGGCGGGCGCTTTTCGAGCATTACCGCGTCGCCGTCGCGCAGCACGAGCATCCACGTGCGACGCGTCGGCACCGCTTTCTTCGGACGCGCGGTGGGCAGTTCGCGTTGACGTCCCGTCACGTTCGCAACACAGTCGGCGGCGAACGGACAACGCAAACAGTCGGGCTTGCCGCGCACACATAATGTGGCGCCGAGGTCCATCAGACCTTGCGTGTACGCGCTGACTTCGTCGTCAGATGCATTCGACGGCAGCAGCGATTCAGCCAGCGTCCACATAACATTCTCGACCTTCTTCTCGCCGGGGAACCCTTCGACGCCGAACACTCGCGCGAGCACACGCTTGACGTTGCCGTCGAGAATCGTCGCTCGGGCGCCGAACGCGAACGACGCGATCGCCGCCGCCGTCGAACGACCGATGCCAGGCAGTTCCGCAAGTTCGTCCACCGAAGCCGGGAACTCGCCGCCGTGCCGCTCGACGACCGCCTGCGCGCAGCGATGCAGATTGCGCGCGCGCGTGTAATAGCCGAGGCCGGCCCAGAGCGCCATTACGTCATCGACAGGAGCCGCGGCAAGCGCGGCAACATCCGGAAAGCGCGCGAGGAACTTCGCGTAGTACGGAATCACCGTCGCGACTTGCGTCTGCTGCAGCATGATTTCCGACAGCCAGATGCGATAGGCGTTGCGCGTGTTCTGCCATGGCAGATCATGGCGCCCATGCTTACGCTGCCACGCGACCAGCCGGGCGGCAAACCCGGACGTCAGTGCAGATGCGGACGCTGCGGATACAGCGGGCGCGGCGGACGGTGCGGAACGCGGACCGGAGTTCGGAGTTAAGCGGGAAGGCATTGAAAATTAGCGCTGACAGGTGGGACAAAAGTAAGTGGAGCGCTGACCTTGCACGATCTGTCTGATCGGCGTGCCGCACACGCGGCACGGCTGCCCCGCGCGGTCATAGACGAAATAATCGAGCTGGAAGTACCCGCTTTCGCCATCGCTGCCGACGAAATCACGCAGCGTGCTGCCGCCTTTCTCGATCGCCGCTGCAAGCGTCACGCGTACCGCATCTGCCAACAAGCCGTAACGTACGAGCGAGACGCGGCCTGCCGCAATGGTGGGCCGGATACCCGCGCGAAAGAGGCTTTCGGATGCATAGATATTTCCCACGCCGACCACGATTTCGCCGGCCAGCAGAGCTTGCTTCACCGACACCTTGCGCCCGCGCGTGAGCCGGTGCATGAGCGCGCCTGAGAATGCGGGCGAAAACGGCTCAACGCCAAGACTCGCAAGCAACGGATGATCGAGCACGTCGCCGGCTTCACGCGGATGCCACAGCACCGCGCCGAAGCGTCGCGGATCGCGGAAGCGCAGAATGAAATCGTCGAAAATCCAGTCGACGTGGTCGTGCTTCGCCGCAGCCGGAGGATGCGGCACATGACGCAATACACGCAGTGTGCCGGTCATGCCAAGATGCACGATGAACCACCCGGCGTCGATTTCGAACAGCAGATATTTGCCGCGCCGCTCGACGTTGCGCACGACGTGCCCTCGCAAGGTCTTCGCAAGGTCCGCGGGAATCGGCCACCGCAGCGCGGGCGTACGGACATCGACGCGCTGCACCTTGCGGCCGGACACATACGGCTCGATACCTCGTCGGGTAACCTCAACTTCTGGCAGCTCTGGCATGTCTAACTGGTCTGCAACTTGCGTGAGTGATTGTGCGCGTATTGTAGCGAGCGCGTTACAATCGTCCGAAACATTGAACGGATTTCCATGAACTTGTCCTTCGTGAAGCTGTTTTCGAAGCGCCCGGCTAGCGCGTCCCGCGTGCCGCACGCAGTGTCCGCGCGGCGCTCGCTGGGCGTGGCCGCGCTCGCGCTCTGGGCGTTCGCCGCGCTGCCCGCGCACGCGCAGGACCCATCGCCGGAGTCGGACGATACCTCGGTCACGCTGTCCGACCCGCTCGGCCCGCCGTCAGCGGAAGAACAGAAAGCGCTGCCGAACGTGCAACTGACGAGCCAGATCGTATTCCAGGTGCTCGCCGCCGAAGTCGCGCTGCAGCGCAATCAGCCTGCGCCTGCTTATCAGACGTATCTCGCGCTCGCGCGCGACACGCACGATCCGCGCATGGCGCAGCGCGCCACTGAAATCGCACTGGCCGCGCAAAGTCCGTCGGACGCGCTGGCGGCCGCGCAATTGTGGCAGCAGTATGCGCCGAGCTCGGAGCGCGCCGCACAACTCGACGCGTCGCTGCTGGTACTGTCAGGCAAGCCGGATGACGCGGCGCCGCTACTTGCGCGTGAGCTCGAGAAGGTGCCCGCGCAGAATCGCGGCAGCGCAATCCTTGCGCTCCAGTTGCTGATTTCTCGCGGACCGAATCGCATCGGCGGCCTGCATGTGTTGCAGGACCTGCTAAAGAACGATATGAACCGGCCGGAAGCGCAGCTGGCCGTCGCACGTCAGCAACTCGTTTCCAATGACGCGCCGGGTGCTCGCAAGTCGCTGGAACAGGCGCTCGCGCTTAAGCCTGACTATTTGCCCGCCGCGCTGATGTTGTCGCAAATGGGCCCCGAGGAACGCAAGGAAGGAATTGCGTCGCTCGAAAAATACGTGCAGCAAAACCCGAAATCGCATGACGCGCGTCTCGCGCTCGCTCAAATGTATCTGGCGAGCGACCGCCTGGACGACGCGCAAAAGCAGTTCGAGATCATGCACAAGGCGAATGCGAACGACCTCACGCCGCTCATGGCGCTCGCGCTCATCAAGATCCAGCAGAAGAATTTCAACGAGGCGCAAACCTATCTCACGCAGTACGCGCAGCAAGCCGAGAAGACGCCTGGCGCGGACGCGGGGCAAGCGTATATCTATCTCGCGCAGTTGTCGCTCGAACAGAAGAACGAAGCGGCCGCCGCCGACTGGCTCGACAAGATTTCGCCGTCGAGCCAGCAGTACATGCCCGCGCAGATCACGCGCGCGCAACTGCTCGCGAAGCAAGGCAAGCCTGACGACGCACGCCGCCAATTGGCTAACCTGCGGCCGGCCGATCCGCGCGACCAGGCGTTGGTCGCACGCACCGACGCAGCCATCCTGTTCGACGCGAAGCGCTACCCTGAGGCGGAAACGCGCCTGCAACAAGCCACGGCGGCATTTCCGGACGACCCGGATCTGAGCTACGACTACGCAATGGCCGCCGAAAAGAACGGCCACTTCGACGTCATGGAAGCGCAGTTGCGCAAGCTCATTCAAACGCAGCCAGACAATCCTCAGGCGTACAACGCGCTTGGCTATTCGCTTGCCGATCGCAATCAGCGTCTCGCGGAAGCGGACAAGCTCGTCGAGAAGGCGTCGTCGCTTGCGCCGAACGACGCGTTCATCATGGACAGCGTCGGCTGGGTCAAGTACCGCATGGGCAATACATCGGACGCGATCAAGGTGCTGCGCAAAGCCTACGACATTCAGCCGAACGCTGAAATCGGCGCGCATCTCGGCGAGGTGCTGTGGAAAGCCGGCGATCAGGACCAGGCCCGCGCCGCTTTCCGCGAAGCTCGCAAGCTCGAACCCAACAACGAAACGCTCGTCAAAACGCTGCAACGTCTTCAGGTGAACGATCTTTGATGCGTATTTCACGTTTCAATTCTTTTCCGTGGGCGCCGCCTCGCGCGGCGCTCGGGCTCGCTGCAGCAGCCGTCGTAACACTGGTGGGCTGCGCCTCGGTGAAACCACAGGGACCGTCCACGTCGAATGCGGCGACTGCGGTGACCACGCAAACGAGCCGTGCTTACCAGGGCCGTTTCGCCGTCCAGTACAACGATCAGAATGGCCAGCAGCGCAACGCGTACGGCAATTTCTCGTGGCAGGAAACGGGCGACACGGTGACCCTGCAATTGCGCAATCCGCTTGGGCAGACGCTCGCGATCGTCACGTCGTCGCCGGCTTCGGCCACGCTTGAATTGCCGAACCGCCAACCGCTCACCGCTGACAACGTCTCCACGTTGATGCAGAACGCGCTCGGCTTCGCACTTCCCGTCGAAGGATTGCGTTACTGGCTGCAGCCTTCGCCCGCGCCCACCTCGCGTGCGAAGACGGAACGGGACCCGGAACAGCCGTCACGCTTCAAGGAAATCACTCAGGACGGCTGGACGATCGACTATCTTGCCTACGCCGAAGCGCCGGCCACTGGCGTAAAACGGGTGAATCTGACGCGCTCGGAGCCGCCGCTCGACATCAAGCTTGTACTGGACCAGTAAAACGCGCGCCTCGCGCTCTTGCCGCTTATTCGGCGCCACCTCGGCGCATGCAGCCTCGACATGATCGAAACGACCGACTCGCTGCGCGATTGCCTCGCGCCGGCGAAACTCAATCTCTTCCTGCACATCACCGGACGCCGGCCGGACGGCTATCACACGCTGCAAACGGTCTTCCAGCTCCTCGACTGGGGCGACACGTTGCACTTCAAGCGTCGCGCCGACGGCCTCATCACGCGTAGCACCGAAATCGCCGACGTGCCCCCCGAACACGATCTCACCGTGCGCGCCGCCACGCTTCTGAAAGCGCATACGGGCTCGCCGGAAGGCGTCGACATCGAAATCGAAAAGCGCCTGCCTATGGGCGCAGGGCTTGGCGGCGGCAGTTCGGACGCCGCCACCACGCTGCTCGCGCTGAACCGGCTTTGGAAATTGAATGTGCCGCGGCTGGAATTGCAGGCGCTGGCGTTGAAGCTCGGCGCCGACGTGCCATTTTTCGTTTTTGGAAAAAATGCGTTTGCCCAGGGTGTCGGTGAAGCTTTAGACGTTGTACAATTGCCGCCGCGTCATTTCCTGGTAGTGACGCCGAGGGTTCATGTTCCGACTGCAGCGATTTTTTCCGAAAAAGCGTTGACAAGAGATTCAAAAGCCCTCACAATTACGGACTTTCCTGCAGAACTCAGCTGCAACACTGAATGGCCAGAAAGCTTTGGCCGTAATGACATGCAGCAGGTTGTCGTCGGAAAGTACGCGGAAGTAGCGCAAGTGCTGCGATGGTTTGAAAACGTTGCGCCGGCGCGGATGTCTGGATCCGGTGCAAGTGTCTTTGCAGCGTTCCGTAGTAAAGCTGAAGCAGAAGCGGTGCAAGCTAAACTGCCAGGCGAATGGAACAGCGCAGTGGCCGCCAGTCTGGAGCAACATCCACTCTTTGCTTTCGCGTCATAGGTTTTGCATCGTCGAACGAAACTCCACGTTCGGCGGAGCTCAAAGTTAGTGTAGGGGAGTCGCCAAGCTGGTTAAGGCACCGGATTTTGATTCCGGCATGCAAAGGTTCGAATCCTTTCTCCCCTGCCAATAATTCTCGCATTTCCCCTCGCCCCCAGCCTGAAGCAGGTGCACGATGAGCAGCCATGACGGCCTGATGGTTTTTACTGGCAACGCAAATCCCGCGCTTGCACAGGAAGTCGTCAAAATCCTCGGTATTCCCCTCGGCAAAGCAATGGTTAGCCGTTTCTCGGACGGTGAAATCCAAGTCGAGATTCAGGAAAACGTGCGTGGCAAAGACGTCTTTGTTCTGCAGTCCACGTGCGCACCGGCGAATGACAACCTGATGGAACTGATGATCATGGTCGACGCGCTCAAGCGCGCATCGGCCGGTCGGATCACTGCAGCCATCCCCTACTTCGGTTATGCACGTCAGGATCGCCGCCCTCGTTCGGCGCGCGTCGCCATCTCGGCGAAAATCGTGGCGAACATGCTGGAAATCGCAGGCGTCGAGCGGATCATCACGATGGATCTGCACGCCGACCAGATTCAAGGCTTCTTCGACATCCCCGTCGACAACATCTACGCTACGCCCGTGCTGCTCGGCGATCTGCGCAAGCAGAACTACGAGAACCTGCTGGTCGTTTCGCCGGACGTCGGCGGCGTGGTGCGTGCCCGGGCGTTGGCGAAGCAGTTGAACTGTGATCTCGCGATCATCGACAAACGCCGCCCGAAGGCGAACGTTGCCGAGGTGATGAACATCATCGGTGAAGTGGAAGGCCGGACCTGCGTGATCATGGACGACATGGTCGACACCGCCGGCACCCTTTGCAAGGCGGCTCAGGTTTTGAAGGAACGTGGCGCGAAGCAGGTTTTCGCTTATGCCACTCACCCGGTTCTGTCGGGCGGCGCCGGCGAGCGCATTGCCGCATCCGCACTCGACGAACTCGTTGTCACGGACACGATCCCGCTCGGTGAAGAAGCCCGCTCGTGCGCGAAGATCCGTTCGTTGACCAGCGCCGGCCTGCTTGCCGAAACGTTCTCGCGGATTCGCCGCGGCGATTCGGTCATGTCGCTGTTTGCTGAAAGTTAAGTATTTGCGAAGGCGCGGTGTATCGCTTCATGCGACACACGCGCTTTTGCACAATCGGCGTGAACGAACGAAGGTTCATGCCGCAGCTCTGGGGCCTCAGCCATAACGGCTTGCGGGCCCCGTTTTTACTGCCTGGTCGCGGGCAGTGCATTGGAGATTCAAGATGAAAGTTGTCGCTTTCGAGCGTTCTTTGCAAGGTACGGGTGCGAGCCGCCGCCTGCGTAACTCGGGCAAGACCCCGGGCATCGTATATGGCGCTGGTGCTGAAACGCAATTGGTCGAACTGGACCACAACGCGCTGTGGCACGCGCTGAAGAAAGAAGTTTTCCACTCGTCGATCCTCGATCTGGAAGTTGGTGGCAAGTCGCAACAGGTTCTGCTGCGCGACGTGCAATATCACCCGTTCCGTCAGCTCGTGCTGCACGTGGACTTCCAGCGTGTCGACGCATCGAAGAAGCTGCACACCAAGGTGCCGCTGCACTTCATGAACCAGGAAAGCAACCCGGCTGTGAAGCTGGCGAGCGCGGTGATCTCGCACGTCGTCAATGAACTGGAAATCGAGTGCCTGCCGTCGGCACTGCCTGAATTCATTGAAGTCGACCTGGCCAAGATCGAAGCTGGTCAATCGGTTCACGCTAAGGACATCCCGCTGCCGGCAGGCGTGTCGCTGGTTGCTCACGTCGAAGCAGAAAACCCGGTGGTCGCTGCTGCAACGATCCCGGCTGGCGCAGTGTCCGAAAGCGACGCCGCCGCTGGTGAAGGCGAAACGCCGGCTGCTTGAGTGCACCTCGCGCAATGAGCAAGTAATCCTCTCGATTCGTTTCAATGAGACGATCGATGTGACCCGCCGAGGTTCGCCCCGGCGGGTTTTTTTTCGGTTATTTCGGCCCGGCCGCGTTTGGCTTACGGGCCAGATGGACCCACGCAATCATGATCAAGCTGATCGTCGGCCTCGGCAATCCGGGCGCTGAATACACTGCGACGCGCCATAACGCTGGCTTCTGGCTGGTGGATCAACTGGCGCGCGAGGCGGGCACGACGCTGCGCGACGAGCGGCGCTTCCATGGCTTCTACGCGAAGGCACGACTCCACGGCGAGGAAGTGCATCTGCTGGAGCCGCAGACTTATATGAACCGCTCGGGTCAGTCCGTCGTCGCGGTGGCGCAGTTCTTCAAGATTCTTCCCGACGAGATCCTCGTCGCGCACGACGAGCTCGACATGCCGCCCGGCAGCGTAAAGCTCAAGCTCGGCGGGGGGAGCGGCGGACATAATGGCTTGAAGGACATCACCGCGCATTTGTCGTCGCAGCAATATTGGCGGCTGCGCATCGGCATCGGGCATCCACGCGACCTGATTCCTGAAAGTGCGCGTGCGGGCGCCAAGCCCGACGTCGCGAACTACGTGCTGAAACCGCCGCGGCGCGAAGAGCAGGACGTGATCGACGCGTCCATCGAGCGCGCGTTGGCAGTCATGCCGCAGATCATCAAAGGCGAGCTTGAACGGGCAATGATGCAACTGCATCGCAATTCTTAAGCTGTGTTGCTCGGCGGCGCAGGTTGGGATGAAGTAGCGCGGCCTCGTGCCGGAGTAGCAAGAGCGGCCGGAGCGCCAACCCAATCAACCGCATTGCAACGATAGGAGAGCGCTTTGAGCCGATACTGGAGTGACATTGTTCACCGCCTGACGCCGTATGTGCCGGGCGAACAGCCCCTGCTCGCCCATCCGGTCAAGCTGAACACCAACGAGAATCCCTACCCTCCGTCGCCCCGCGTGCTTGAGGCGATTCGTCAGGAACTCGGCGACACGGGCGAGTCGCTGCGCCGCTATCCGGACCCCACCGCGCTCAAGTTGCGCGAAACGGTCGCCGCCTATCACGGCATCCGTGTGGATCAGGTCTTTGCGGGCAACGGCTCAGATGAAGTGCTTGCGCTCACGTTCCAGGCTTTGCTGAAGCACGACAAGCCTTTGCTGTTCCCTGACATCACGTACAGCTTCTATCCCACGTACGCGAGACTTTTCGAGGTCGCCTACCAGACGATTCCGCTCGACGACAGCTTCGCGATCAACGTCGACGACTACGCCGTTGCGAACGGCGGCATCCTGTTTCCGAACCCGAACGCGCCTACCGGACGTCCATTGCCGCTTGCCGATATCGAGCGTCTCGTAACAAAAAACGCTGATTCCGTTGTGGTAATCGACGAGGCCTATGTGGACTTCGGAGCCGAATCGGCGATCCGACTGGTCGATCGTTATCCGAATCTGCTCGTCGTGCAGACAGTGTCCAAGTCGCGCTCGTTGGCTGGCATGCGCGTCGGCTTCGCCTTTGGCAACGCGGAACTGATCGACGCGCTCAATCGTGTCAAAGACAGCTTCAATTCGTATCCGCTCGACCGCCTCGCACAAGTCGCCGCCCGAGCGGCTTACGAAGACGACCGGTGGTTTCGCGACACCTGTGCAACAGTGATTGCAAGCCGAGAGCGACTGAGCGCCGGGCTAACGGCGTTAGGTTTCGATGTCGTGCCGTCGGCAGCTAATCTGCTGTTCGCGTGCCACGAAGCGTACGACGCGGCAATGCTCGTGTCTCTCCTTCGTGAAAGAGAGATTTTCGTGCGCCACTTCAACGCACCGAGAATCGACCAGCACCTGCGCATTTCGGTCGGTACCGACGCGGAATGCAGCCTTCTGCTCGACGCATTGCGCGACATATTCAGCGCTTACATCGGCTGAGCGGATCTGCGCAAAAAAAACGGCGAGGCTGGTGCCTCGCCGCTTCACACTCCACCGCAAAAACATCACGCGCTCTTTGCCGCCTGCAATGCGTGATATTTCGCCATCAAGCCTTCCGGCGTTTCGAGGTGCTCGGGATCGCGCGGAATGCACTCGACCGGGCACACCTGGATGCACTGCGGTTCGTCGAAATGACCGACGCACTCAGTGCACTTCTTCGGGTCAATCACGTAGATTTCCGGGCCCATCGAAATCGCGTCGTTCGGGCACTCGGGCTCGCACACGTCGCAATTGATGCACTCGTCGGTAATCATCAAGGCCATACTTCTCTCACTTCGCGCCGGCCGGAGCCGGCTTTGATCCGTCAAACCGACAGTTTACGCCGGTTACGGCTGCGCCGCCGAAGCACCGTTATCCGGGTCCAACGCCGCAACCTTCTCCTTCAGCCATTTTTCGACCGACGGAAAAACGAACTTGCTCACGTCGCCGCCCAGCTGCGCGATCTCGCGCACGATCGTGCCCGAAATGAACTGGTACTGATCGGACGGCGTCATGAACATGGTTTCGACGTCCGGCAACAGATAGCGGTTCATACCGGCCATCTGAAACTCATACTCAAAGTCGGACACCGCGCGCAGCCCGCGCACGATCACTCGCGCGTTGTTGCTGCGAACGAAGTCCTTCAGCAGCCCTTTGAAGCTCATGACCTGAACATTCGGGTAATGGCCCAGCACTTCATGAGCGATATCGAGCCGCTCTTTCAGCGTAAAGAACGGCTTTTTGTTGCGGCTGTCGGCGACGCCGACCACCAGCGTGTCGAAGATGCTCGACGCGCGCCGAACGAGGTCTTCGTGACCGCGCGTTAGCGGATCGAACGTGCCCGGGTACACGGCGACTACCATGAGATTTCTCCTCTCTTCAGACAGATGGGCACGTCAAAGCGTCCACGCGACGCATTTGGCACCGGCCGCGCGCGTGACGGAGAACCGTCCGGCGCTTGTTATGGAAGGCGCATTATTCCTCATTTTCGCGCTGCAGCAAATGGAAGTGGACAGCGCCCGCTTTGCCCTGCCGCACGATTTCCCACCCGGCAAGCGCTTCGTTCGCGCCGGGCTCAATCGCCACGCCAGCTTCCACATACAGGAAACCGTCGTCGCTCACGAGCGGAGCCGCCAGCGCGAGCGCTTTGTCCAGTACATCCGAGCCAAACGGCGGGTCGAGGAATACCACGTCGAACGAACCGGGCGGCAGACTCGCTGCAAGACGCAAACCGTCGGCCTCGGCAATTTCGATCATGCGCGCCCCGAGTCGTTCCTGGTTAGCCCGCAACTGGCTCGCCGCTCGCGAGTTACGCTCGACCATCAGTACGCGTGCGGCGCCGCGCGACGCCGCTTCGAAGCCGAGCGCGCCGCTGCCGGCAAACAGATCGAGGCAGCGCTGACCATCCAGACGTTGCCCGAGCCAGTTGAACAGCGTTTCGCGGACCCGGTCCGGCGTGGGGCGCAAGCCGTCGAGGTCGAGCACGGGCAGCGGTGTGCGTTTCCAATCGCCGCCAATAATCCGGATGGCGTGCGGCTTGCCGCCTTTAGAGGAAGCGCCATGGGCGCGGGAAGAGGCTGAACGGGGCATGCAGTTTTGATCGCGTTGACAGAAGCGTCCGCTGCATCGAAGCAAGCGGACCGGAGCGCCAACGTTACCACAGGGGCGCGACGCGTCCAGCCTGGCCGTTCGGCCTATACAACGTGCGACGGCGCGCCTGATAAAATGTGCGGCTTCCAGCGCCTTGCATCCCGCATCGCAACGCTGCCTGCCGCTTTCGCCGGTGCTGTACCGGCCGCGCGCATCGGCGCGCGCTCTCACCACGCCAGATCATGTTCAGCTTTTTCAAACGATTCAAGGGTTCGAAAGAGTCCGAAAACGCGCCAGACGAATCGCAAATCGCGCCTGAGGGGCTAATCGACGAGCCGGCTGCAGCGCCGGCCGAGCCGCCTGTGCCCGCGAAAGCCGGGACGGCCGCAAGTGCCAGCGTGCCGGCGAACATTGTGTCGCCGCCCGCCGCCTCGCCCGAACCGCAGCCCCAGCCCGATTTCGAGGAATCGACGCTAGAGACCGTCGAAATCGTGCCTCCGCCGTTGCAGGATGCGACCGCGAAACGCTCGTGGCTGACTCGCCTGAAAACCGGCTTGTCGAAGACCAGTTCGAGCCTCACCGGCATTTTCGTCGGCACCAAGATCGACGAGGATCTTTACGAAGAACTGGAAACAGCGCTGCTCATGTCCGACGCGGGCGTCGACGCAACCGAATTCCTGCTTGAAGCGCTCCGCGAGAAGGTACGCACCGAGCGTCTTACGGAGCCGCAACAGGTCAAGACGGCGCTGCGCACGCTACTGGTCGAGTTGCTCAAGCCGCTCGAAAGCTCGCTCATGCTCGGACGCGCGCAGCCGCTCGTCATGATGATTGCGGGCGTCAACGGCGCGGGCAAGACGACGAGCATCGGCAAGCTCGCCAAGCATCTGCAAAGTTTCAACCAGTCGGTGCTGCTTGCCGCCGGCGACACGTTCCGCGCCGCCGCGCGCGAGCAGTTGGCAATCTGGGGGCAACGCAACAACGTCACCGTGGTGTCGCAAGAAAGCGGCGATCCGGCGGCCGTGATTTTCGACGCGGTCGGCGCCGCGCGGGCGCGCAAGATCGACGTGATGATGGCGGACACGGCCGGCCGTCTGCCTACCCAGTTGCATCTGATGGAAGAGCTGCGCAAGGTCAAGCGCGTGATCGGCAAGGCGCAGGACGGCGCGCCGCACGAGGTGTTGCTCGTGATCGACGCCAATACCGGGCAGAACGCGCTTGCGCAGGTCAAGGCTTTCGACGACGCGCTCGGCTTGACCGGCCTGATCGTCACCAAGCTCGACGGTACGGCCAAAGGCGGCATCCTTGCAGCCATCGCGCGCCAGCGACCCATCCCGGTGTACTTCATCGGCGTTGGCGAAAAAGTGGAGGACTTGCAGCCTTTCAGCGCTGAAGAGTTCTCCGACGCATTGCTAGGCGGCTAAGCGGAAGCCACGCCACTATCGGCGCGTCGCCGGCAAGTCACAAAAAAAGGGCACTCTCCGGAGTGCCCTTTTCACACCGGCAACGCGGTGCGGCTCATTCGGCGTCTGGTTGCACGCCGGGCGCGGCCCGCGCGAATGCGTCGATTTGCATCGCGTGGTCGTAGATGCGCTGTATGGTCGGATATTTCGACGTATCGACGTTGAAGCGCTGCGCGTTGAACACCTGCGGGATCAGGCACGCGTCCGCGAGTGTCGGTTCGTCGCCGAAACAAAGCTTGCCGGTGCGCGCGTCGCTCCCAAGGTGAGCCTCCAGCGTCGCAAAGCCTGTGTCCACCCAGTGCCGGTACCAGGCGTCTTTCGCGTCGTTCTCCACGCACAGCGTGTGTTTCAGATATTTCAGCACACGCAGATTGTTGAGCGGATGAATCTCACACGCCACCTGCAACGCGAGCGAGCGCACATATGCACGGTCGGCAGGCGCCTTCGGCAAAAGCGGCGGCTCTGGATGCGTTTCCTCCAGATATTCGATGATGGCGAGCGACTGCGGCATCACCTCATGGCCGTCGATCAACGTGGGCACGATGCCGTCCACGTTGACCGCGCGATATTCCGGCTTCAGCTGCTCCCCACCATCCCGCACGAGATGTACCGGCACATACTCGTACGGCAGGTTCTTCACGTTGAGCGCGATCCGCACCCGATACGACGCCGAGCTGCGAAAATAGCTGTAGAGCTTCATGTCGTTGTCTCCTCCCAAAACTACCTCAGACGACGCGCACGCTGAATTCGCCCAGTCCGTCCACGCCGCCTTTCATCAGATCGCCCTGCACCACCGCGCCGACGCCTTCTGGCGTGCCGGTGAAAATCAGATCGCCCGGCTGCAACTCGAACAACGTCGAAAGGTAGGCAATGGTCTCGCCCACGGACCAGATGAGTTGCGACACGTCCGAGCGTTGCTTCTCGTCACCGTTCACGGACAGCCAGATCGCGCCCTTGCCAATGTGGCCGACGCTCGACACCGGATGAATCGGGCCGAGCGGCGCGGATTGATCGAAACCCTTTGCGGTGTCCCACGGACGACCCAGCTTCTTCGCCTCGGCCTGCAGGTCGCGGCGCGTCATGTCGAGACCGAGCGCGTAGCCGTAGATGTGATCCAGCGCGCTGTCCGCGGAGATATTTTTGCCGCCTTTACCGACCGCCGCGACGAGCTCCATCTCGAAGTGGACGTTTTTAGACAGCGTCGGATACGGGAATTCGCCGGTCTCGCCCGGCGCGACATACAGGACGGCATCCGCCGGCTTGCTGAAGAAAAACGGTGGCTCGCGGTCGGGATCATGACCCATCTCGCGGGCATGCGCCTCGTAATTGCGGCCGACGCAATAAATGCGACGCACAGGGAACTGCTCGCTGGACCCGACAACCGGCACTGCGACCACCGGTGCCGGTGCAAATACGTAACTCATCCGGTTCTCCGTTCTTCGATATGAGCCGCAGTGCGGCGATAAAACAGCGAGTGTAACGCGCGGTAGAACGCGACGCGCGCAAGTCCGGCAAGGGTTCCGGACAGCGGCGCGTCAATGCGCGCGTCTCGCCGGACGGCCATAGATGCGATACTCACACTAGACAACGTCCCTTGAATACCGTGGCGGCCGCCCCGACGGCGGCACGCCAGCACGTCAATTTGCGCTCATGACAGATTCCGCCGACACCGCCAACCCTTTCCCCTGCGCCCGCTTCATCAAGGAAATCGGCCGCGGGCCGAACGGAGCCCGCGCGCTCACCGCCGAGGATACGCGCGCGCTCTACACCGCCATGCTCGACGGCCGCGTCGGTGAACTGGAACTGGGCGCGGTGCTGCTCGCTTATCGTGTGAAAGGCGAAACCGCCGACGAACTCGCGGCGATGCTGGCAGGCGCCCATGCGTCGTTCGAGCCGGTTCATCTGCGTCCCGGCGAGTTCCGGCCAGTGTCGATCCCCAGCTACAACGGCGCGCGCAAGCAGCCGAACCTCGTGCCGCTGCTTGCGCTGCTGCTGGCGCGTGAAGGGGTGCCGGTTCTCGTGCACGGCATTACCGATGATCCTGGCCGCGTGACGAGCGCCGAAATTTTCACGCATCTGCGGATACCGCACGCAGCCTCGCACGACGACATTGAAGACGGCCTCGCAGAGCGCCGGCTCGCGTTTGCGCCGATCGACGTGCTCGCGCCAAAGCTTGCACGTCTGCTCGCGCTGCGGCGGCGCATGGGCGTGCGCAATTCGACGCATACGCTCGTCAAGATTCTCCAGCCATTTGCGCCCGCCGGGCTGCGTCTCGTGAACTACACGCATCCGCCGTATCGGGACAGCCTCACGCAGCTATTTAGCACTCATCCCGACGCGGCGGCCGGCGGCGCTTTGCTCGCGCGCGGCACGGAGGGCGAAGCAGTCGCCGACACCCGGCGTCAGGTGCAGGTGGACTGGTTGCACGACGGGATCTGTGAGACGCGAGTGCCGCACGAGCGCTCGTCGCGCGACGCACCCGAGGTCGAGTTGCCCGAAGCGCGCGACGCCGCGACGACAGCGGCATGGATCGGCGCCGTGCTGCGCGGCGAGGCGCCCGTGCCAAGCGCGATAGAGAGGCAAGTCGAGTTGATTGCCGACGTCGCGCGAACGCCCGCGCACTGAGGCTCACTCAATAGCGCAACGCGTCGCCTGCCATGCAATGAGGCGCCACTGGCCGTCTTCCTGCGTGTGGATCGCCGTGTAGGCAATCGGAAAAAGCAGTGCGCCGCTATTCGCTTCCATCTCGATCAGCGCGCGGCCGGTCACGACGCAGGTTTCGCGGCCGACCGGCAGCACATCTTGCGACTGCACTTCGATTTGCCGATAGCGGCGGCGCCCCGCGGTAATGCCGTCGATGAACTGCCGCTTCGTCTCGCGCTTGCCGTTCGTGTGCACGTAGCTCACGTTCTCTGCGAGCAGCGCGTCGAGCGATTGACCGTCGCCGTCGACCATCGCGCGGAAGCGTTCGCGTTCCAGCCCGCGGATCGCTTCGATTGTCTTTGCCGCCATTGCTCAGCCCCTTGCACCGGTGAGCCAGACGCGGCCACGGTCGTCAGAAGTTATATTGCAGGTATAGCTGGTGGAAATTTATACCAGGATTCGGCTCTTTGATACCGCCATTCGAAACATGCTGGAAGCGGTAGCCTGCCTGATACTGCTGATGACCGCCGAACTGCATGCCCACGCCCGCCATATCGGCGAACTGGAACGCAGTGGACAGTGTGAAAGTCGAAGAAATTCTCGGGCTCGACAACAAGCGCACACCCACGCCTGCCTCGACGAAAGGCCGGATAGACCCGGACCCTTTAATGAAGCGAATGATAGGCGTCACACCGATCTCGCCGATGTTCTCATGCACATTGCCTTCGTTCGTGTGCCACCAGGCAACGTGGGCCTCGCCGATCAGCGCGAAATGCCAGTCGCCGACCTGCCACCACGTGAGATTCGGGTCCCACACGAGGCCGAGGTCGAGTTTTTTGACATGATGATCTCCCAGAGCCCCGGTGACCTGGACTCCGAACTGGTCGGCGGCAGCAACGCCGGAAAGAGTAAGCAGCAGAGCCGCGCATGCAGCTTTTAGAGCCAGACCACGGAAGACATTCTTTTTGTTGTCCATCTGATACCCGAGCTCAGCAAGTTGAACATTCTGTAACAGTTTGCGTATTCTAAAGACAATCTCGCGGCGGTGGATCCTGTTAAGAAATTTAAATTTTCGCAATTACATACATCATAAATTGAAAAAATCGGTCGAAAGTAAGAATGAATGGACTTTGTCAGGTAATTTCTACGGCACCAGCGCTGGCCGCCAAAGGCGAGTATGATGGCTATTGAAACTTGAATTTCAATAGGAAACAACGGAACTTGGAAGTCCCTATGGGCTCTAAGTATTAGCACTCGGAAATCGAGAGTGCTAACATCCAACGCTGGAGTCGTTACCTGAACAAGCTTTTGCCTGATTCCAAAGGAGTTTTAAACGTGAGCCATGCTTTGACCCTTCCGAGTACTCTGAGCCCGTCGTCGGCTAAGGCCGCTCCGGCAGGTGCGCTGGCGCTCTCGCATTCCTCCCTGCTGCCCGGTCAACTGGGCAACATCGACGCCTACATCCAGGCCGTAAATCGGATTCCGATGCTGACGCCGGCAGAAGAACGCCAGTTCGCCACAGAATTCCGCGAGCACGACAACCTCGAGGCTGCACGCCGCCTCGTGCTGTCGCACCTGCGGCTGGTCGTCTCAATCGCGCGCAACTATCTGGGCTATGGGTTGCCGCACGCCGACCTGATCCAGGAAGGCAACATTGGCCTGATGAAGGCCGTGAAGCGCTTCGATCCAGAGCAGAACGTACGTCTCGTGTCGTACGCCATGCATTGGATCAAGGCCGAGATCCACGAATACATCTTGCGCAACTGGCGCATGGTGAAGGTCGCCACAACCAAAGCGCAGCGCAAGCTGTTCTTCAATCTGCGCAGCCACAAACAAGGCTTGGGCGCTTTCACGCCGGACGAGATCGAAGGTCTCGCCAAAGAGTTGAACGTCAAGCGCGAAGAAGTAGCCGAGATGGAAACGCGCCTCTCTGGCGGCGACATCGCGCTGGAAGGCCAGGTTGAAGACGGCGAAGAGTCGTATGCGCCGATCGCGTATCTCGCCGACTCGCACAGCGAGCCGACCGCGGTACTGGCCTCGCGTCAACGCGACAAGCTGCAAAGCGACGGTATCGCGACGGCACTGGAGGCACTCGACGCCCGTAGCCGCCGCATCATCGAAGCTCGCTGGCTGAAGGTGGAAGACGACGGTTCGGGCGGCTCGACGCTGCACGAACTGGCCGACGAGTTCGGCGTATCGGCTGAGCGTATCCGTCAGATCGAAGCTAGCGCAATGAAGAAGATGCGCGGTGCGCTGACCGAATACGCGTAACGCTCGTCAACGGTCAGATCGGCGCGGTGCAAGCCGGTTAGCCCAAAAAGAAGCACTGAAGTCAGAAGCCCTGCCTCGCAAGACGGCGGGGCTTTTTTATGCGTCGTTCCCGCGCTGAGACAAATGAGCACGCGCGCCAGCTGCGCGAGAAGGGTCGGCGTACACCACGCTAACGAGTAGTTTGTCCGGCATGGCGCCGGTAAACGCAAATCGGCACCTCGAATCGAGGTGCCGCTTTCTTATTGCGCTGCCGGTCGGGCGTTCAGTTGACCCGCGCTAACCGCATCGCCGTATCGCGTGGCATGCAGCGCCTTAAGCGCTTCTCCGCCGCGCCTGTTCGGTCACGCAGGCAAAGGCGCCGCCCCGCCGCTGGCCGGCATGCGCGCTGCCAGTGCTTCTGCGTAACGCCGCGCCGCATCGCCGACGACGATATGGAACGTATCCGCCGCGACCCACGCCGTGTCGAGCGTCGCGAGACGCTGACGATCCACTGCCGACGGATCCTGAACGACGATACGCAGACGCGTCGCCGCCACTGCGTCGAGCGACTTCACGTTGCCGGCGCCGCCAAACACCGCCAGCCAGCGCAATGGATCGGGATCGAGCGGACCGCTTGCGGCAGCCGAAGCACCACCCGCACCGCCCGTCGCCGCCGAAGTTGCAGCCGGGGTCGAAATCGCAGCCGGCACAGCAGCGGAGGCAGCCGGCTTCACCGCACCTGCATCGTTGCCATCCCGCTCCATCGCAGTGCGAATTTCATCAGCGATGATGTCCGCTTCCGGTCCGATAATGACTTGCACGTTCGTCGCGCCGCGCTTGAGCACGCCGCGCGCGCCGATGGTCTTCAGTTCGTTCTCCGACACTTTGCTGGAGTCAACGACGGACAGACGCAGACGAGTCGTGCACGCATCCACCACCGAGAGATTCGCCGCGCCGCCGAGCGCCGCGATATAACGCTGCGCGCGCGGGACGGCAGCGCCGGCCACGGGCGAAACGAAACCGCCGGCCGCGAACGAATCGACTTGCTCGTCGGCAGCGGCGGGTTCGCGGCCCGGCGTCGCCATGTTGAACTTGCGGATGAAGAAGCGGAACAGCCCGTAGTACACCACCGCATACACGATGCCGACCGGAATGGCCAGCCAGCCCTTGGTCGAAAGACCGTAGTTCAACACGTAGTCGATCGCGCCCGCGGAGAACGTGAAGCCGAGGTGAATGCCGAGCGCCGAACAGATTGCGAGGGCAAGACCCGTCAACAGCGCATGGATCACGTACAGCACCGGCGCGAGGAACATGAAGCTGAACTCGATCGGCTCCGTGACGCCCGTCAGAAACGACGTAAGCGCCATCGAAAACAGTAGACCGCCCACGATCGCGCGGCGCTCCTTCGGCGCTTCATGGAACATCGCGAGACATGCGGCCGGCAAGCCGAACATCATGACCGGGAAGAAGCCCGTCATGAACGTTCCGGCAGTCGGATCGCCGGCGAAGAAGCGATGCAGGTCGCCCGTCACAGCGGCGCCGCCCGGCGGCGTAAAGGTGCCGAACACGAACCACGTCAGCGAATTCAGGATGTGATGCAAACCCGTCACGAGCAGCAGCCGGTTCAGCACGCCGAACACGAACGCGCCGAGCGCGCCCGCCGTGGTCAGCCAATGGCCGGCTGTATCGATTACGCTTTGCACCGGTTGCCATACATAGCCGAACAGAATGCCGAGCGCGAGACAGACCACGCCCGTGACAATCGGCACGAAGCGTTTCCCTCCGAAGAACGCCAGGTAGTCGGGCAGCTTGATGTCCTTGTAGCGGTTGTACAGCAAGCCGGCCACGATACCCGCCACGATCCCGGACAACACGCCCATGTTGAGCTTGTCGTTGATGTCCTTCATCACCGCGACTTCGATCAGATAACCGATCGCGCCCGCGAGACCCGCGACGCCGTTGTTATCTTTCGCGAAGCCGACCGCCACGCCGATTGCAAACAGCAGCGGCAAGTTGTCGAAGATTGCGCCGCCGGCGTCGGCGATCATCTTGATGTTGAACACATCGGGCTGGCCGAGGCGCAGCAGCAGGCCGGCAACCGGCAGCACCGCGATAGGCAGCATCAGCGCGCGTCCCAGGCGCTGAATCTTCAGAAACGGATTCCCATCCATTGATACCTCCAATCCTTGTCTCGTTGTCGACGGACGTCGTTGAAATATGTAGCGCTGCGGACCGTGCGGAGTTCAGTCCAACGGCCACGTTTCGCGGCTTACTGCTCTTACCGCCTGCGCCGATTCGAGCGCCAGCGCATCCTGGGCGCGTTGACGGCACAGTTGATAATCGAGGTTGCGCACCCGCGCCTTGATGCCCGGCACCGAAACCGGGTCCACCGAAAGCTCGGTTACGCCGAGGCCGACAAGCAGCGGCATCGCAAGCGGGTCGCCCGCCAGTGCACCGCATACGCCGACCCATTTGCCATGCTTGCTCGCGCCTTGCACGGTCGCTGCGATTAGCCGCAGCACAGCCGGATGCAGACCGTCGGCCTGTGCGGCGAGATCGGCCTGGCAACGGTCCATGGCAAGCGTGTATTGCGTCAGGTCGTTCGTGCCGATCGACAGGAAATCCGCGTGTTGCGACAGTTGGTCGGCAAGCAGCGCCGCCGACGGCACCTCGATCATCACGCCGACCTCGATCGGTTCCGTGCGGCCCAGCTCGCGAGCGAATTCGTCGATTCGTTTGCGGATTCGAATCAGCTCGCCGACATCGGTCACCATCGGCAGCAAAATGCGCACGGCGCCAAACGGCTTCACGGAGAGCAGGCCGCGCAGCTGGTCGTCGAGCAGGTCCGGACGCACCTGCGCGAGGCGAATGCCGCGCAAGCCGAGCGCGGGGTTCGGCTCCGGCGGCAGCGTGAGGTAATCGACTTCCTTGTCCGCGCCGACGTCGAGCGTGCGGATGATCGCGGTGCGACCGCTCAATGCGTCGACAATGCCCTGATAGCTCTGCCGATGCTCGTCCGTGGTCGGCGCGGCTGCACGGTGAATGAACAGCAGTTCGGTACGCAGCAGGCCGACCGAGTCCGCGCCGTTTTCCACGGCCGTTTTTGCGTCGTCGAGCGTCGCGATGTTCGCGGCGACTTCGATCGCGCGGCCATCGGCCGTGACCGCGGCTTCCTGCGACGTACGGCGATTCGCTTCGCGCACACCCGCGAGGCGGCTGCGCTCGAGCCGCGCGCGCTCGACATCGAGCTCCGTGGGTGCAAACTCCAGCCGACCTGTCGTCGCGTTGACCACGACCTGTGTGCCTTCGGGAATCGCATACAGCGCATCGCCCATGGCCACCAGCGCGGGAATGCCCGCCTGCCGCGCGAGAATCGCCGCATGCGACGTCGCACCGCCGCGCGCCATCACGAGAGCCGTGACACGCGAGCGATCCAATGCGGACAAATCAGATGGCGTGAACTCTTCCGCGGCGAGCACAGCTTCGTCCGGGAGCGTGCGCGCCGCGGCATTCGTATAGCCGAGCGCACGCAGCACGCGTTTCTCGATGTCGCGCAGGTCGGCCGCACGCTCGGCGAGCAACGCGTCTTCGATATTATTAAGGATGGCTATCTGTGCGCGGATCGCCTCGCGCCACGCAAAGCCCGCGCTCTTGCCGAGACTGATCAGATCGCGCGCGGCGTCGAGCAGCGTGGGGTCTTCAAGCAACACACGATGTACCGCGAAAATACCCGCCTCGCCGACCGCGCCGCGTTGCGACGCGTCGCGCACCGTCGTGCCGAGGTCGGCGTCGACGGTCGCAATCGCCTTGTCGAGCAGACGGCTTTCCGCAGCCGACGTGCCGCTTGCCTGTTCGGGCGGATCGATGTCCGCGTCGTCCCAGCGCACCAGCTTGCCGATCGCCACGCCCGGCGCCGCGCAGACACCGGCGAGCGTGTTCGGCGCGAGAGTCTCGCCCTCCGCCGGCGTCACGGTTTGCGGCGCGGGCGAACTTTGCCGCGCAGGCTTCTCTTCGGCTTCGCCGTGCGCCTCGCGAGTCAGTTCGTCAGCAATCGCGTCTACTGCGGCGCGGGCTTGCGGACCCACACCGAGTAGCTCCACCGTCGCGCCTTGACCCGCGCCGAGTCCCAGCAGTCCAACCACGCTTTCGATTGCCGCCTTGCGCCCGTCGTAACGCACCTCGACACGCGCATCGAAACCGCGCGCCACTTCACGAGCACGCGCTGCCGGCCGCGCATGCAGGCCGCCAGCGTGAACCAGTGTGACTTGCGCGCGCGCTTCTTCAGTCACGCTCGTTGCGCTCAACTGACGAGACGCGTCGGCCGCCGCACCGTCGCGAGGACGCAGCAACAACAGCGGCGTTTCACCCGCCTTCAGCATGCCGCCCTGCGCGCGCTCGACGATTTCGAACGCGTCGGAGTTAGCTATAGCGATGACAGAAACAAGGCTCGGGGCATGCAAGGCGATCTGGTCCTGATCGAACTCGATCAGCACGTCGCCGGCATGCACGTATGCGCCCTGCTCGATCATCGGCGCAAAGCCTTTGCCGTTCAGCTCGACCGTGTCGATACCGATATGCAGCAGAATCTCGGCGCCCTCCGCTGTGGCCAGCGTCACAGCGTGGCCGGTGCGCGCAAGATGGGTGACTGTTCCCTCGCACGGCGCGACGAGTCGGCCCTCGAGCGGATCGACGCCGATCCCGTCGCCGAACATGCCGCCCGAAAACACCGGGTCGGGCACGTCCGCGAGCAGCACGACCGGACCGGTCATCGGCGCCAGCAAAACAATATGGCCTTCAGAATGGCTCATTAAACGGGACTCCTCGACACGTCGCATCTGATTTCTCGTCAGTGAGTTTCGGTGATTTTGTTGAGATGGCGCGGCGCATCGGGATTGCGCCCGCGCGCGCCCGCAAGGCCCGCGGCCATCACGTAAAAGGACAGGATGGCGGCGATCGGATCGAGCGCCGCGTGAGCGGTGGTAGCGAGCGGCAGCGTCGCTTCGGGTACATCGGACGGAGCGGCAAGCAATACGCGGGCGCCGCGAGCCTGCATGTCGCGCGCGAGTTGCAGCAGACCGGCCTGCTCCGGCCCTCGCGGTGCGAACACCAGCAACGGATAGTCGCGGTCGATCAGTTCCATCGGACCGTGCCGCACTTCCGCGCTAGAAAACGCTTCTGCCTGAATGCCGGAGGTTTCCTTCAGCTTCAACGCGGCTTCCTGCGCAATGGCCAAGCCGAGACCGCGCCCGATCACGATCATGCGTTCGATGCCGCGCAATTCGTCGACGGCCTTAGACCAGTCGAGCTTGCCGGCGGTCTGCAACGCGTCGGGCAGCGTATTCAACGCAGCCAGCAGTTCCGGATCGCGCTGCCAATGCGCGACCAGTTGCGCGGAAATCGAGAGCATCGCGATGTAGCTCTTGGTGGCCGCAACGCTCAGTTCAGGACCAGCGACGAGCGGCAGATGCCACTCGCACGCGTCGGCGAGCGGTGAAGCCGGTGCATTGACTGCGGCAACGGTCAACGCGCCCGCCTCGCGCAGCGCCTGCATCGTGCCGACCAGATCAGGACTCTTGCCCGATTGCGAGAACGCCAGTGCAAGCTGATCGCGAACCTGTAGCGGCGCCTGTTGCAGCGTCGCGACCGACATGGGCAGCGACGCGACCGGCACGCCGAGGCGGCTCATCGTCAAGCTTGCGAAGTAACTCGCCGCATGGTCGGAACTGCCGCGCGCGACCGTCAACGCGACATGACGAGGTTGTTGCGCGAGCCGGGCGGCCAAGGCCTCGACGCGCGAGGTGTCCGTGAGTTGCGCGGCGACCGTTTCTGCGGACGCCAACGCCTCTTTAAGCATATTCGACAATTGCTTCTCCTTCGACGTACGTCGCGCTCAACGCCAGTTCACGATCGAACACGACGACGTCGGCCCATGCACCGCGCGCGATGCGGCCGCGGTCTTCAATGCCCAGGTAGTCGGCGGCGTAGCGCGACAAACGGTTTGATACATCGGCGATCGGCAGACCGATCGACACCAGATTGCGCAGCGCCTGATCCATGGTCAGGGTGCTGCCGGCGAGCGTGCCGTCGGCGAGACGCACGCCGCCAAGACACTTCGTTACGTGTTGGCTGCCGAGGCGGTATTCGCCGTCGGGCATGCCGGTCGCCGACGTGCTGTCCGTGACCACGTACAGACGCGGAATCGCGCGCAGTGCGGCGCGGATCGCGCCCGGGTGCACGTGCAGCAGGTCGGGAATGATTTCAGCGAATTCGGCATGCGCGAGCGCCGCGCCGACGAGGCCAGGATTGCGGTGATGCAGCGGCGACATCGCATTGAAAAGATGCGTAAAGCCGCACGCGCCGTGTTTGAGCGCGGCAACGGCGTCGTCGTAAGTGCCGAGCGAATGGCCGAGCTGCACGCGCACACCGCGCGCCGCCATCTCCGAGATGATGTCCATATGGCCGGCAATTTCAGGCGCCAGCGTGACGACGCGAATTGGCGCGATGGACAGATACTTGAGCACTTCGTCCATCACGGCAGAGACGGCTGCATCGGGCTGCGCACCCAGCTTGCCTGGGTTGATGTACGGCCCTTCCAGATGCACGCCGAGCACTCGCGAGCAGCCGGGCGTGCGCACGCGCGCGACGTCGCCGAGACCGGCCACCACGCTCATTAGTTCGTCGCGCGGCGCGGTCATGGTGGTAGCCAGCAGACTCGTCGTGCCATAGCGCGCATGGGTGCGTGTGATGGTTTCGATCGCGTTGCCGGCTTCCATCACGTCGGCGCCGCCGCCGCCGTGCACGTGCAGGTCGATGAAGCCTGGCAGGATGTACGGCGCGTCGCTCGTCGCGGGATCGACGCGCTCGCCGGTAATCGCCGTGATGCGGCCGTTTTCGAATTCGAGCGTGCCGTGAATCCACCCGTCGGTGGTGAGTATGTTTCCGGTCAGCATGAGTCTCTCTTGCAAGGCGTGATACGGGGTGTGGCTCAATCGCGCCTGAGCGCGCGGCGCGGGGCGCAGGGGCGCGGCTTACGCGGCCGTACGCCCCACCTGGAAGCGGCGCTCAGGTCCGCAATTCAGCGACGAAGTCGTAGTAGTCGTCGCGGCAATAGGTGTCCGTCAATTCGATTGCGCGCTGGTCGGCGCTATAACCGATACGGGTAATGACCAGCAGCGCCGAGCGCGGTTCGATATCCATGAGTGATGCGATCTCGCTCGAAGCGTTGACCGCCCGAAAGTGCTGCAACGCGCGCACAACCGCTGCGCCGCGTTGCTCCAGATAGCTGTAAAGCGAAACGCCGATTGCCTGCGGATCGGGAACGATGGCGACCGGAAGCGCCGAGTGCTCGACCGCCATCACGATGCCGTCCGCGCGGCGCAGCCGGCGCAAACTCGCCACTGCTGCGCCGGGCGACAAACCGAGGCGCACCAGCTCTTCACGATTGGCGGCGCGGATATCGCGCTCGAGCCAGACCGAGTCCGGACGGAAGCCACGCTGCTGCATCTTCTTGGTGAAGCCGGTGAGCCGCGACAGCGGATCTTCGACGCGTGGCGTGATGAAGCTGCCCGCGCCGCGCGCGCGCCGGATGAGCCCTTGCTCGACCAGCAGTTCGATTGCCTTGCGTGCGGTAATGCGCGACACGCCGATTGCGTCCGAGAGCGTCCGCTCCGAAGGCAACGCTTCACCGGCGGACCACACCCCGCAATGGATCGCGGTCGCCAGATTGCGCGCGAGCTGCAAGTACAGCGGCGTGACGTTGCGAGCGTCAGGCATGAGTGCGGACCAGCGAGTTTCCATGGCGCTCCGGCGGCAGTGGCAGAAGGTTCGGCCTGTAAAAATGAGAGCCCATTATATAACCAACATAATACCAGTCAACGAACTGGTTCTATGCCGGTATGACTTGGCGTAAAGCCTTGTCCATCAAGCCGGAGCGGCCAATGAACATGGTTCGCATGCGGGTTTTGAGAGCCCAGGATTTACCCGTATTCGATCCAAATTAAGCGTGTAGCAGGCCCAATTGCGAACCAGTTCGCGAGGGCTGGAAGGGTGCACGTTCGTCCTTTTTCGAACCCGGCGCGGCTTATGCCAGATGCGTGATTTTGTTAAGGAGGGCGCGTTCCAATATAGTGGTATGCGAATCCATAAAAAAAACGGGAGATCAGCATTTGACCGATTCCGAGACGCTGCGACGGGCCCAGGCAGTCCGCCATTTCAATCGCTTCTACACGCGGCTTATCGGCGCTCTGCACGAGCGCCTGGCTCGCAGCACGTTCTCGTTGACGGAGGTGCGCGTGCTGCACGAACTGTCGCGCGGACGCGCGCAGACGGCGTCGGCGCTCGGCCGCGCGCTTGGACTCGACAGCGGTTATCTGAGCCGCTTGCTCACGAGTTTCGAGCGTCGCAATCTGATTACGCGACGGCCGTCCGAGACGGACGCACGCCAGTCGCTAATCGAACTGACGGCTCACGGCCATGCTGCCTATGCGCCGCTCGACTCGGCAGCTGTTGAGGAAGTACTGGACCTTCTCGGCGGACTCGGCGCGGCCTCACAGGAGCAGTTGATTGCCGCGATGAACCTTATCGAACGACTGCTCGGCGACAAGCCGCAGCAGGACGTCATTGAACTGCGCGCGCCCCGCCCGGGCGAATGCGGCTGGCTCGTGCATCGACAAGCGCAGTGGTTCGCGGCGCAATATGGTTGGGACGGATCGTTCGAAGGGCTGCTTGCGCGCGTGGTCGCCGACTACACGCAACGCAACGATAGCATTCGCGAAACGTGCGTCGTCGCTGATCACAACGGCATGGTGGTGGGTGCGGTGTGCATCGTCGCAGTGTCGACAACGGTGGCCGGCGTGCGCCTCTTGTGGGTCGAACCGGACTTGCAGCGTCTTGGCATCGGCACACGCTTGATGACCGAAGCAACGCGGTTCGCGCGGCGCGCGGGTTACACGAGACTAACGCTGACCACGGCCAGCGCACTGGAAGAGCCGCGGCGCCTGTGCAAGCGCGCCGGTTTCGAACTCGTCAGCACGGCGCCGGAGCGCCGTTTCGGCAAGGATCTGATGATCGAGCGGTGGGAGTTGGGACTGTAAGCCGGGTTAGAACGACGGCACCACCGAACCCTTGAACTGCGTCTTGATGAACTGGCGCACGTCTTCCGACTGATACGCTGCAACGAGCTTTTTCACCCACGGCTTGTCCTTGTCCTGGGTGCGCACCGCGATCAGGTTCGCGTACGGGCTGTGAATGTCTTCGAGCGCGATCGCGTCTCTGGTCGGCTGCAGACCGGCGGAAAGCGCAAAATTCGTGTTGATCGCGGCTGCGTCCACATCCGCCAGCGAGCGCGGCAATTGCGCGGCATCGAGTTCGACCAGCTTGATCTTTTTCGGATTCTCAGCGACGTCGAGCGCGGTCGCATTGTTGCCGTTCGTGCCCGCGCCGGCCTTCAGCTTGATCACGCCCTGCGTCTGCAGGAGCAACAGCGCACGGTTCTCGTTTGACGGATCGTTCGGCACAGCGACCTTCGCCCCTTGCGGCAAATCCTTTAGCGACTTCAGCTTCTTCGAGTAGATGCCGAGCGGCGAGATGTAGGTGAGGCCCGCGTTGACGATCTTGTAGCCGCGCTGCTTGATCTGGCTGTCGAGATACGGCTGATGCTGGAAGCTGTTGGCGTCGAGATCGCCTGCGTCGAGCGCGGCGTTCGGCTGCACATAATCGTTGAATTCGACGACCTTCACGTTCAGGCCTTCACGCTTCGCCACCTTGGTGACGACTTCCCAGATCTGAGCGTCCGGGCCGCCGATGGTGCCGACCTTGATGACTTTGTCGTCGGCATGGGCGCCGAGGCTGGTGACGATCGCCGCGCCGGCGATCACTGCGGAGAGGGCTTTGAGGATATTTCTGCGCTGCATGTAATTCTCGCTGTTTCTAATCGAATCGTTTGCAATGAGATTCGGGTGATAGCCAGACGCGGGCACTGATGACACGCAGGTAGCAGCGGGATCAGAGCGCGCCGCCGGCCGGACCGTAAATCGTCTCATATGCGGTGCGAGATGTGAAATACAGCAATCACATATAGGTATGCGAAGCGCGATCGGGCGACGAAGCGCCGCGCTGTAGCTGATAATTCGAAACGTTGCCGCGAGCATCCGCGGTACGTTCAAACACCTGCGAGGACGCCCATGTATGTCATCAACCTGATCTATACCGCTTCACTCGAACGCATCGACGACGCGCTGGACGCACACCGCGCGTTCCTGACCACGCATTTCGAAGCAGGTGTTTTCGTGGCCGCGGGACCGAAAGTGCCGCGCGACGGCGGCATCATTCTGGCGGTACGCATCGAGCGTGACAGGCTGGATGCGATCCTCGCAACCGATCCGTTCGCCGTGCAGAAGCTGGCGCGTTACGAGGTGACCGAGTTCAAGACGACACGGCTTGCGCCGGGGTTGAATCTGCCGATGCCGGTTTGAGGTTGAGCGGCTCGCGGGTGGCTTGTGTTTGACTCGCGTGCGGCACGACGTCAGTCAAGCAGTAGCTTGATGTCGTGTACCCAAGGTGCGGCGCCCTGGCCGTCGCGCGCGAAAAGGCGCAGCTTGCCCTCGGTGTCGAACACATAGCTCGCCGCCGTATGGTCCATCGTGTAGCTGTCGGGGGTCTTGCCGGGCGCCTTCGCGTAGTAGACGCGGAAGTCTTTCGCCACTTTTTTCAACTGTGCCTCGTCAGCGGGGCGCAGGCCTACGAACGTCGGATTAAACGCGGAGACGTATTGCCCGAGCAGCGCGGCCGTGTCGCGCTCAGGATCGACGGTGACGAACAGTACTTGAACGCGCTTGGCGTCTTCGGGACCGAGTTGCTGAAGCGCTTGCGAGAGCTCGGCCATCGTGGTGGGACAAACGTCCGGGCAATGCGTGTAGCCGAAAAACAGCACTACGACCTTGCCTTTGTAATCCGCCATTGTGCGAATCTTGCCAGACGTGTCGGGCAACGAGAAGTTGCTTCCGAACTGGGTATTGCCGGTTAGGTCCAGATTCTGGAATGCTGGTGGCTGCTTGCCGCAGCCCGCCACGAACAATGCGCTGCCGAGCGCGCAGGCAATCACGGCAGCACGCGCCGCACGCGCGAAGCGGGTATTGAGCATGGTCTTACGCGCCGATCACAACGCGCACATAGTGGTCGACCAGCAGCGCGGCAAACAGCAGCGACAGATAGACGATCGAGTATCGGAAGGTTCGGCGCGCCAGATTGTCGGAGTACTCAAGGTAGATCTTCCACGCGTAGGCGAGAAACACCGCGCCGAGCACCACAGCCGCTGCGAGGTAGAGCACGCCGCTCATGCCGGAGATGAACGGCATCATAGTCACGGCGAACAGAATTACTGTGTACAACAGAATATGCAGCCGCGTGTACTTTTCGCCGTGCGTGTTCGGCAGCATCGGCAAGCCGGCGTTTTCATAATCTTTGCGGCGGTACAGGGCGAGCGCCCAGAAGTGGGGCGGCGTCCATACGAAAATGATCAGCACGAGAATCCATGCGTCGCCCGGCACCTGACCGGTGACGGCGGCCCAGCCGAGCGCCGGTGGCATGGCACCCGACGCGCCGCCTATCACGATGTTCTGCGGCGTGGCCGGCTTGAGCAGCAGCGTATAGATGACGGCATAGCCGACGAACGTGGCGAGCGTCAGCCACATGGTCAGCGGATTGGCGAACGTATAAAGCGTCCACATGCCGAGGCCACCGAGCACGGCTGAGAACAGCAGAATTTGCGTAGTGGTGATTTCGCCGCGCGCCGACGGACGCCACGAAGTGCGCCGCATTTTCGCGTCGATTTTTTGTTCGACGAGGCAGTTGATTGCAAACGCCGCACCGGCGAGCAGCCAGATGCCGACGGTGCCGCCGATCAGAACGGTCCAGGGCACCATGCCGGGTGTCGACAGAAACATGCCGATGACGGCACAGAACACGGCAAGTTGCGTGACGCGCGGCTTGGTCAGCGCAATGTACTGCGAGATCCGGCTGCCGGGCGTATGAGGGAGTGTTGTGCTGTCCATGTGGAGTCACGCTGGCGCGGCATCGCGCGCAGGCAACACGGCGCGGCCGGGACGGCTATAAGCGATTCGAAAGTTTAACATAACGAGCAGGAGCAACAGGATCGCCGCGCCTCCGTTATGAGCTACCGCAACAGGCAGCGGCCATTGCAGAACGATGTTCGACAATCCGGTGACGAACTGGATCAGCACCACCAGCAAAACGCCGTTCGCCGGACGCCGCAGCGACTCGAAGCGGCGCAATTGAAGCGCGAACCATACGAGGTAGCCGACGACCACGAGCGCGAAAGTGCGGTGCGTCCAGTGAATCGCTACCAAGGCATCTTGCGTGATCATGTCGCCGTTGCTTGTCATGCCGAGCGCACGCCACAGGTGAAAGCCGTGCGAGAAGTCCATCGGCGGAACCCATTGGCCGTTGCAGGTGGGGAAATCCGTACACGCGAGCACCGCGTAGTTCGTGCTGACCCAGCCGCCCAACGCGATCTGCACAATCAACAGCACGAGACCCGCGACTGCGGCGACGCGCCAACGCGCTGCTTCCGGCTCGTAGGCGGGCAACGGCGTCTGGCGCGCGGCCAGCCAGCCGAGCGTGCCCAGCAGCGCGAGACCGAGCAGCAAGTGCGTCGTCACGATGACCGGTTGCAACTTCATCGTCACCGTCCATGCGCCGAATGCGCCTTGCACGAGAATCAGCAGCAGCAGCGAAGTCGGCCACCAGGGCGACACGTGCAGCGGACGCCGCTTGATGCGCGCGGCCCATGCAATCACCGTCTGCGCGATGATCAGCACGCCGATTGCCATCGCGAAGTAGCGGTGGATCATTTCGATCCACGCCTTGGTCATGCTGACGGGGCCGGTGGGCATCGCCTGATGCGCGGCGGTGATCGCAGCATGCGCGATAAATGGCGACGACGTGCCATAGCAGCCGGGCCAATCCGGACAGCCGAGCCCCGAGTCGGTCAGACGCGTGAAGCCGCCGAACATCACGAGGTCAAGCGTGAGGAAAGTGGTGAGCCATACGAGCTTGCGGAATTTGTTGTCGTCGGCCTTGACCCACACATAAGACAGCGGCAACAACGCAATACACAAGCCGATCAGACCCAATTGCAGTACGAACATCTTCTCTTACCCTGGTTGCGGCATCAGCCGATGCTCGACCATTTCAGCAGCTTGGTCACGTCGCCCTTGATCTTGCTCGGGTTCGGATCTTTCGGGAAACGCATCATCAGATTGCCGTTTGGATCGACCATGTAGATGTGGTCGGTGACCTTGGTGCCGTTTTCGGTCGGCAGCCACGCCGACACCTGCGCCGGATCGGCAAGCAGCATGTTGGTGTCGGGATAAGCCTTTTGTATCACGTCCGCCACGTTGCCCGCACCTGTACGAAGCCACACTTCTACGACGCGCTCGCGTTCCGGGCCCTGTGCCGCGCGGATTTGCCGCATGAAGTAGAGCTTCGTCACGCACGCTTTATCGCATGCGGTGTCGTCGACGGAGATCAGCAGCCAGTGGCCGCGCAACGTGGCGAGCTTGAGCGGCTTGCCGTCTTCGCCAGTGACGACGAGCGACTCGGGAATCGGCCGCTGCGGTTCGACGAGCGTGCCGTAACTGGTGCTGCCGCCGCTCGGCTTCACCACGTAATACATGAAATACGACACGGCAATGGGCGCCGCGCAGACGATCGCGAGCAGCAGCAGGATCCAGCGGCCGCGCTCCCAGGAGCCCTTGCCGTTGGGCTGACCGGGCATCGGCTTGGCGGCGGTCGGTTTGCGGGCTTGCTGCGAACGGGGAGATGGCGTCGACACTACATAACCTCTTTCAATAATTTGTGCGGCTCGCCCAGGTCGTGGAGAGCCGCGCCGGGCACGCGCTGCATTACACGATGGGCGCCTGCTGTTTTCTGGCGGCGCGGCGCGCGGCGTACAGGCCAAAGGCCAAGGCCGCAGCCGCCATGCCCCACCACTGGAACATGTAGCCGTAGTTGCGCTCGACGCCGTTGGTTGGAGCTGGCCAGTCGCGCACGAGTTTGTCGCCGTCGTCGTTCAATTGCTGGATCACGAACGATTGCAAGGGCAGTCCGGTCTCGGCGGCATACGCGGCGACGTCGAGATTCTGGCGAATCGCCTGATGCGCGGCCGATCCGCCCTGCCCCAGTTCAAACGCGCGCGAAGCATCCGCACGCGCAATCCCTTCTATCTCAATTTCGCCCTGGGGCGTAGTGTACGGCGCGATCGTCTCGCGATTATTGATGTTACGCGGCAACCAGCCCCGATTGACGAGCACATAACCGCCGCCGGTGAGTTTAAGAGGCATCACCACGTAAAAACCCGGCTGGTCGTTATACGGACGATTATCGAGGTACACGACCTTGTCAGCGACAAACGTGCCGCGCGCTTTCACGCGATGGAATTCAATGTCCTTCAATGCCACCGGAGCGCTCGTGACAGCTTGCGCGGGCGCGTTCTCAAACTGCGTGATGCGTGCCTCGAGTGCTTCTTTCTGATGCGCGCGGTCGCGCTGCCAGAAGCCGAGCCGCAAGGTCACCGCGACCACGAGCAGGATCAGCAACGCGGGAACGAGCCGGATCTTCATCGACGACACTCCTCGTGCGGCTTGAAAGGGCTGGCGAACGTGGGGCAAACGCCGGCGCGCGGTGAGATAATGATCATCTTGCCTTCGCGCTTTTCCGTCTTAGCAGCTTCCATGCACATTCTCGTTCCCATCGCCTTCGTCCTGATCATCGCCAGCATGGTGTCGGCGCTGTACTTCATGATGCATGACAAGGGCAAAACCAAGCGGATGGTCTGGTCGCTCGCCACGCGAGTCGGACTTTCGATCTCGCTGTTCCTCTTCATTCTGTTTGCGTACTGGATGGGCTGGATTCATTCAACCGGCATTCCGTACGGGCGCTGAGCCTGGCGTAACCATCACTGCGCTATAAACAAAACGCCGCCCTGACAGGGTCGAGGGCGGCGCTTCATCAATCCTGCTCACTACGCGTGCGCGGTGTTCCGATGAACGCTGCGCGACGGCCCCCGCGCGCTCCGGTATAGCCGGCCGCGGCGCGGGCCAATCAGTCTTACAGCCAGTACACGACCACGTAGAGTCCAAGCCAGACGACGTCAACAAAGTGCCAGTACCAGGCCGCGCCTTCGAACGCAAAATGGTGTTCCGCCGTGAAATGGCCGCGAATCATTCGCACCAGGACCACCGCGAGCATCGTGCCGCCGAGGAACACGTGAAAACCGTGGAAGCCCGTCAGCAGGAAGAATGTAGAGCCGTACACGCCCGAAGCCAGCGTCAGGTTCAGTTCGTTATACGCGTGGAAATATTCGAAGCCCTGCAAGAACAGGAAGCACACGCCCAGCACGAGCGTAGCTGCCAGCCAGACAATCGCCTTCTTGCGATGATCTTCACGCAGTGCGTGGTGCGAGACCGTCAGCGTGGCGCCCGACGAAAGCAGCAGCGCCGTGTTGATGGTCGGCACCGGCCATGGCGTCATGGACTTGAAGGTCGACACGAGCGACGCGGGACCGTTGTTGGGCCACACCGCCGAGAAGTCCGGCCAGATCAGCTTGTAATCGAGACTCGCCAGTTCGTGCAGCGCAATTGCGCGTGCGTAGAAGAGCGCGCCGAAGAAAGCGCCGAAGAACATCACTTCAGAGAAGATGAACCAGCTCATGCTCCAGCGGTATGACTTGTCGACGTTCTTGCCGTACATGCCGCCTTCGGATTCGGCAATCGCGTCGCCAAACCAGTGCCACAACGTAAAGAGCAGCCACAACAGGCCGACGACAACGCCGATCGGCGCCCAGTCATGTTCGTTGATCCACGCCGCAAGCGATCCGAGCATGACCAGCAACCCAGCGGCGGCGCTGATCGGGTGCCGCGACGGATGCGGTACGAAATAGTACGGGCTCTCGTTTTGACCGCTCATTCTTGATTCTCCACTTCAGTCCAGTTGTTCCGGAAGCTCCGGCTGCATCTTCGGCGGCGCGTGTGTACCGCACCGCTTCACTCTAATTCGTGGGCGCTGCTACGCCCGTACCACATGCATGCGCAATGTCAGCCCACCACCGCGCGTACCACCAAAATCAGCACGCCGATGAAAATCGCCGTGCTGATCAACGCCGCGATAATGACGTGCATCGGGTTCAGTTGCGTTGCGTCGGCTTCAAGATCGCGCCGCTTGCGCACGCCGAAAAACGACCAGAACACCGCCTTCATCGACTGGCCGAAACTGCTCTTGCGCGGGCCGCCGCTGTTATCGCTCATTGTTGTCTTCCTTCGCCGGCGGCATGAGCCGTCAGGCGGGATTGGCAGCAGTTGCCGCCGTCTCGGCCGGGAGCGCCGCGCTTCCGACCTTCGCCGTTGCCGGCGTGTTCAACTCGAAAAACGTGTACGACAACGTGATCGTTTTCACGTCTTTCGGCAACTTCGGATCGACGACGAACACGACCGGCATCCGCTTCGTCTGATTCGCCGTCAACGTCTGCTGCGTAAAACAGAAGCACTCGATCTTCTTGAAGTACTCAGTTGCCTGCTTTGGCGCGTAGCTCGGAATTGCTTGCGCCTGGATCGTGCGCGCCTGTTCGTTGCTCACCTCGTACATCACTGTTGTCACTTCGCCCGGATGCACGTCCATGCTGCGCTGTTCCGGCTTGAAACCGAGCGGGCCGCGCGCGTTCGCATCGAATTCGATCGAAACCGTACGGCTCATGTCGACCTGCGTATTCTTCGCCTCGCGCACCGTTGCATCGCGCTGCACCAGGTTGTTGATGCCGGTGATCTGACAGATCGCGCGGTACATCGGCACGAGCGCAAAACCAAAACCGAACATCATCAACGCGACGACGAACAGCTTGACCAGCATCGAACGGTTGAAAGAGCGATCGGCCTGAGCCGGCGGTTGCGTCGACATCTCAATCCTCAACAAACCTGCAAACTACACCTGGACCGGTTCCGTCAGGAAAACCAACCCTGATTGATGATGACGCTCGCGAAAAATACCGCTGCGATTGCGAGCAGCACAAGACCGATCCGTCTGTTGCTCGCCCGAATCTGCTCCGGCGTACGTCTTTCCTGTGAATTGCGCGTCATGCTCGAGTTTCTGAATACCTGGTTACCGCCATTGCCGCGCTTGCGCCGCCGTCCGGTCCCGGCAACGACGCAATCACGTCGCCAAGGAACCGGCTACTTCGCTAAACGACGATTACTCGACGGTCGGCGGGTTTTCGAACGTGTGGAACGGAGCCGGGCTCGGCACGGTCCACTCGAGGCCCGTTGCGCCGTCCCACGGCTTGTCGCCCGCTTTTTCGTGGTCGCCGCCGCCGCGATATGCAGGCAACGCCACCGCGAACAGGAAGTACACCTGCGCGAGACCGAAGCCAAACGCGCCGATCGAAATCACCTGATTCCAGTCGGTAAATTGAGCCGGATAGTCGGCGTAGCGACGCGGCATGCCTGCGAGACCGACGAAGTGCATCGGCAGGAACGCGAGGTTGAAGAAGAACATCGACGCCCAGAAGTGAATCTTGCCGCGCGTTTCGTTGTACATCCAGCCGGTCCACTTCGGCGCCCAGTAGTACCAGCCCGAGAACAACGCGAAGAGCGAGCCCGCCACCAGCACATAGTGGAAGTGCGCGACCACGAAGTACGTACCGTGATACTGGATGTCGAGCGGCGCCATGGCGAGCATCAGGCCCGACAGGCCGCCGAACGTGAACACCAGCAGGAAGCCGACCGCGAACAGCATGGGCGTTTCGAAGGAGAGCGAACCGCGCCACATCGTGGCGACCCAGTTGAACACCTTCACGCCAGTCGGCACGGCGATCAGCATGGTCGCGTACATGAAGAACAGCTGGCCCGTCACCGGCATGCCGGTTGCGAACATGTGGTGCGCCCAGACCATGAACGACAGAATCGCGATCGACGACGTTGCGTACACCATCGAGCTATAGCCGAACAGCGGCTTGCGCGAGAACGCCGGGATGACCTGCGACACGATCCCGAACGCCGGCAAGATCATGATGTACACCTCGGGGTGCCCGAAGAACCAGAAGATGTGCTGGTACATGACCGGGTCGCCGCCGCCCGCCGCATTGAAGAACGACGTGCCGAAGTGGCGATCGAACAGCACCATGGTGATCGCGCCAGCCAGAACCGGCATCACGGCGATCAGCAGGTACGCAGTGATCAGCCACGTCCAGACGAACATGGGCATTTTCATCAGCGTGAGGCCAGGCGCGCGCATGTTCAGGATCGTCACGACGATGTTGATCCCGCCCATGATCGACGAAGCGCCCATAAGGTGGACCGCGAAAATCGCGAAGTCCATACCCGGGCCCATCTGCGTGGACAGCGGCGCGTACAGCGTCCAGCCCGCGGCGGTTGCGCCGCCCGGCGAGAAGAACGAACCGACCAGCAGAACAGCCGCCACCGGCAGAAGCCAGAAGCTGAAGTTGTTCATGCGGGCAAAGGCCATGTCCGATGCGCCGATCTGCAGCGGCACCATCCAGTTCGCGAAGCCGACGAACGCCGGCATGATCGCGCCGAACACCATGATCAGCCCGTGCATGGTGGTCAACTGGTTGAAGAACTCGGGGCGCATGATCTGCAGGCCCGGCTCGAACAGTTCGGCACGAATCATCAGCGCCATCACGCCCCCGGAGAGGAACATGGTGAACGAGAAGATCAGGTACAGCGTACCGATGTCCTTGTGGTTGGTTGCGAACAGCCAACGACGCCAGCCATGCGGCGTTTCGTGGGCATGGTCGCCGTGCACGTGCTCGTGGCCCGCGACTACATCGTGTCCGATGCTAGACATGACAATCTCCTAAAGCGAATACTGCGGTGCTGACCGTGACACGTCAGGCAGCCGGGCTGATCTGAACACGCCGGGCTTCTTTCGCGTCGCTGCCGCCCGTGATCGTTTCCGGCTTCTTCAAAATAATATGGTCTTCGGCGATGCCGGCTGCTTTCAACGCGTCGCGCACGGCTTCCGCACGGCTCTTGGCGAGCTTCGCGTTCGTGTCCGCGGAACCGCTGGCGTCGGTGAAGCCAGACAGCGTGAACTTCGCGTCCGGATGCGCCTTCGCGTAAGCCGCAGCTGCTTCGACCGCCGCTTTCGCGTCGGCCGGCAGCGTGCTCTTGCCGGTGTCGAAGTAGACGCTCGCCGGCAACGCTGCTTGCGATGCAGCCGCGCTTTCCGAACCCGCGGACGCTGCCTGCGCACCCGATGCTTCCGAAGCCGCGGCGCCCGACGCCGCTTCCGCGCCGCTCGCCGCCGCGCCTGCGTCGGCCAGATGGTTGCCGCCTTCCGGCAGTTTGCCGTTACGGGCGTCTGCAACCTGCTTCGGCTGGAGAATGTCGCCGGTGTGGTTGCCCCACGAATTACGTTCGAACGTGACCACCGAGGCAATCTCTACGTCGTTCAGCGTAGGTGCCCACGAAGGCATTGCGTTCTTGCCCTTCAACACGATGCTGACGTGCTCGGCAATCGCGCCGTTGGCAACCTTGCTGCCGTCGAGCGCCGGGAATGCGCCCGCGCCCTTGCCCGTAGGCTGATGGCAGACCGCGCAGTTCGCTGCGTAGACCTTGCCGCCGCGCTCCATCAACTCGGCCATCGTATAAGTCTTGTTCGGATCGTCCTGACCCGCCGCCATTTTCTTCTTCTGCGTATCGACCCACTTCGCGTAGTCGTCGGTGGAAAGCACCTCGACCACCACCGGCATGAACGCATGTTCCTTGCCGCAGAGTTCGGTACAGAAGCCGCGGAAGGTACCGACCTTGTCAGCCTTGAACCACGTGTCGCGCACGAAACCAGGAATCGCGTCCTGCTTCACGCCGAAGGCCGGCACGTACCAGGAGTGGACCACGTCGTTGGCGGTGGTGATGATGCGGATTTTCTTGCCGACCGGCACGACCAGCGGATTGTCGACTTCTTGCAGATACGTAGTGGAAATCGGCTGACGGCCGTCGGTTTCGGCACGCGGCGTGGCCAGCGTGGAGAGGAAGTTGATGCCCTCGCCCGGACCCTTCACGTAGTCGTAACCCCACTTCCACTGGTAGCCCGTGACCTTGATGGTGACGTCGGCATTGGTCGTGTCCTTCATTGCGACAACTGTCTTGGTGGCCGGCAACGCCATCAGCACGACAATGACGAACGGCACGATCGTCCAGATGATTTCGACGGTGGTGCTTTCGTGGAAATTCGAAGCCTTGTGGCCTTTCGATTTGCGGTGGGCAAAGATCGAATAGAACATCACAGCGAACACGCCGATGAAAATCACCGTGCAAAGAATCAGCATGAACGTGTGGAGGCTGTAGAGCTCCTCAGCGATTTTCGTCGCAGGCGGCTGGAGATTGATCTCGTTGACGGCAGGGCCGCCCGGAACATCGCCCACTGCCAGGGCTGCACCGGCGAAAAGCAGTCCGCTCATCGCCAGCACGCCCATGAGCGCTCGCTTGATTGTTTTCATAGCTTCCTTACCCAAAATTTCCATTCAAACCCTCGACCCCGCTGACCCTGTGACGGGCTGCCCGCGCTCCCCGTGAACGCCGCATGACCGGATGCGCCTAACAACGCGCGAGCCAGATACGCAATTCACCGGCAAACTGCGCGCGCCGGTGCTGCGCGAGATGCTGCCCGATCATGATCGTCTCGCCGCGCGAGACCAGCTTGATCTGATCACGCGGTGTTGCGCCAGCCTCGATCCGCACCCAGCGCGGATTGAACTCGAACTGCGTGACCTGCTCGGCGCTCACCTGTTCGATTACAAGCCGGTTCTGAAACAACCGGATGCGTTCGTAATCGACAGCGTGGCGCGCATACATGGCAAACGCGACGCCCACCGCCAGCAACTCGATACCGGTGAACGGCAAGACCAGCCAGGCGCCGACCAGAACCAGCATGAAAGCAATTGCCAACGAGAACAACGCGAGCGACACGTAGAAACACACGAACTGCCGCGGTGACATGGAGCAGTTGCGTTTCATTGTCCAGTCCTTCAGGACCGGTTCTGAATCCGCCAGCAGATCTGATGCATCCATCGCTGCCTCCCGCCGAACGTCACCAACGCGTCAACAACGGCCGCCTGCAATGCCCGACAGTGCCCCAACCCGCGACCTCATATTCCGGCCGCCCAACCGCCACCGCGCAAACTCGTGTCGCAGCCCGTGCCTCGGGCCTGCCGCCCCAAATGTGGGAACTCCGGGCGACAAACTGACGCATTATAGGCGCGATCCATAGCATCCACAAGCAAGCCCCGACAGCCTCACAAGCCAGGCGCGACAAGCCTCCGCGCCGTTTTGCCGCACCTTTTGCACGTCTTTGAAAGCGGTAATTTCAGACATAACAGATGTCCTCTTTACCTCTTTAGCGATTCCTCGACGAGCCTCGCCCAATGTCCTCTATTCGCACGATGCCGTGTCCTTCCGCCGTCGTGCGCGGCACCGCTTTCCATGCGTGTCCGTAGATCACCTCGAAGGTCAGCGCGATGGTTCCGTCGCCGCGCCGACGCGCTTCAAGCGCTGCCAGCAACGCTCTGTGCAACCGCCGTGCCGCCGCGCCCGACGACTCTTCGCGCTCGAACGGATACGCGCCCCAACGGCGCACGTCCGCGAGCAGCGACTCGGGCGACTTATAGGTGATTGTGATGGTTTCCTGGTCCATCACGGGAATTTCGAAACCGCTTTCGACCAGCATGTCCCCAAGGTCATGCATGTCGACAAAGTCGATCACATGCTTGCGCGAGCCGACACCGTGCGCCGCTTCCACTTCCGCGTATGCGCCGCGCAACTCTTTCAGGGTGTCCGGTCCGAGGGTACTGAACATCAGCAGCCCGTTCACCTTGAGCACGCGCTGCCACTCAGGGAATACGAGGTCCGGGCGCGAGTGCCAGTGAAGTGCGAGATTGGACCAGATGAATTCGAAGGCGCCAGCCGCGAAAGGCAGCGCGGAAAAGTCCGCCTGCGCGAAGCGCGGACCGCGTGCGCCAAGCGCCTTGCCCAGCGTGGCCGGCAGGAAGCGCCGCCAGCTCGTATCGCCGGAATCGTGGCGCAGCGCGCGTGTGAGCATGCCGTGCGACAGGTCAGAGCCGAACACCGGCGCTTCCGGAAAGCGCTCACGCAACGCAGGAATGTCTTCCCCTGCACCGCAACCGGCATCGAGCACGCTTGCCGGCGCGACCTTGATGTAATCGAGACGTTCGCGCATGCGCTGCGCAATCTCGCGCGGCAGGAAGGCGACGTCGTCGAAAGTCGTTGCACGGCGGTCGAAAATCCGCCTGAGGCGCTGGGAATCGTAGGCCGGACGGCCTGATTGAGCGGAAGTTGGGGACATGGGTGTCGTACTGGCGTAGAGCCCGAAGTATACTCGTTCGATTCCTCCGCTTCAGTGCGAAAGGCCTTTGTGGCCGCCTGTGCATGACTTTCCGAGCATATTTTTCGTCCTCAGCCCGTCCGTTCACGCGATTCGCGCGCGGCGTGCGTTCGGCTTGGCCGCACGCAATGCACGCGATCCTGCCGAACGCCTGCGCTCTGTGCGGCAATTTGTCGCACAGCACGCTGTGCCCCTTTTGCGACAAATCTTATTGGAATGAGAGTGCCTTGCGTTGTTGCGTCTGCGCCGTGCCGCTGACCTTCGCGCGAAGGGAACAGCCCGCGTCTTATCGTTGCGCAGATTGCGTCGTCGAAAAACCGCCGTTCGACGCAACGTTCGCGCTCGCCGACTATCGCGCACCGCTCGACGCGCTCGCAGTCGGCCTCAAGTTTCGCGCCCAGTTGATGCTGGCGCGCGAATTCTCGCGGCGCCTTGCGCGTCTCGCGCAAGATAGCTGGCAAGAGCCGTCCGACTGCCCCGATGTCATCGTTCCGGTACCGCTCTCAGACCGGCGTCTCAGGGAACGCGGCTATAACCAGGCATGGCAGATCGCCAGAGCGCTGGCTCGCTCGTTGAAGGTGCCGGCCGACCCGACTCTCGTGCGCCGCGTGATCGACACCGCGCCGCAGTCGCGGCTCGATCTCGACGCGCGCCGCCTCAACGTGGGCCGCGCATTCCAGCTTGCTGGAAGAGTCGAAGGGCTGCACGTCGGCATCGTCGACGATGTAATGACGACCGGCGCAACGCTTGAAGCGCTCGCCCGCACGCTGAAAGCAGCCGGCGCGCGGCGCATCACGAACTTCGTCGCGTTGCGTACACCGAAAAACTAGTTTCTACCTGATCACTCTATGTTCAACGTCGTTCTTGTCGAACCGGAAATTCCGCCGAATACCGGCAACGTCATCCGCTTGTGCGCCAACACGGGTGCGCGGCTGCATCTGATCGAGCCGCTCGGCTTTCCGCTCGACGACGCCAAGCTGCGCCGCGCCGGTCTCGACTATCACGAGTACGCGCAAATGAACGTGCATGCCGACTGGGCCGCCTTCATCGCGAAAGAGTCGCCGGATGCGACACGCATGTTCGCGTTCACCACGCGCGGCTCGGGCCGCTTCCACGAGCACGCGTTCCAATCGGGCGACTGGTTCGTGTTCGGCGCGGAAACGCGAGGCTTGCCCGACTCGGTGCTCGACCAGTTTCCCAACGAACAGCGCGTGCGTCTGCCGATGCGTCCCGGCAATCGCAGTTTGAACCTGTCGAATACCGTCGCGATCGTGGTGTTCGAAGGGTGGCGTCAAACAGGTTTCGACGGCGGCGCCTGACGACGCTGCAACTCCGTCTGATAGCGCTCGAACATCTCGTGATCGAAGCAGGCGAAGATCACCTGCTCGAGCTGCGGCATGCGAGGTAGATTTTCGATTACCGTTTGGACCGCGATACGAACTGCTTCGTCGGCAGGAAAACGGTAGATGCCGCAACTAATCGCGGGGAATGCAATGCTTGCGCAGTTCGCCTCGCGTGCTACTTCAAGCGAGCGCTGATAACAGGAAGCCAGCAGATCCGCTTCGCCATGCGTGCCGCCGCGCCAGACCGGGCCCACCGCGTGAATCACATAGCGCGCCGGCAGATGGTAGCCGCGCGTGAGCTTCGCGTCGCCTGTCGCGCAGCCGTCAAGCGCTTCGCATTCGCCCAGCAATTCCTTTCCTGCGGCGCGATGGATCGCGCCGTCCACGCCGCCGCCGCCGAGCAAGGACGTATTGGCTGGGTTGACAATGGCGTCCACGTCGAGAGTCGTGATGTCGGCCACCCGTGCCTCCAGCGTGCAACCACCGATATTGAGCATATGAGCCTCGCTGATCCGTAGCGTCGATAGACGATGGACAGCGAGTGCAGACAGCCGTTCAGCGTCGTTACACGCCAGACGGCTGACAGACAGCGCGCCCGTAACCCGGGCGGCGGCTTATTCGGCCTTCGAATCGCGCCGCAGCAGGGCGCTGACGGCGTCGCGCGGCGCAACGCCGTCGAACAGCACGGCACAGACCGCCTGGGTGATCGGCATTTCAATTGCATGAGCACGCGCGATCGCGAGAACCGCTTGCGCGCAGCGCACGCCTTCGGCCACATGGCCCAAGCCGCCGAGAATATCGGCAAGCGAACGGCCTCCGGCGAGCTGCACGCCAACGGTGCGGTTGCGCGACAGGTCGCCGGTCGCGGTGAGAATCAGATCGCCGAGCCCCGTCAGACCGGTGAACGTCTCCGCGCGTCCGCCGAGCGTCACGCCGAGACGCGACATTTCCGCGAGTCCGCGCGTGATTAGCGCCGCACGCGCGTTCAGGCCGAGACCCAGACCGTCAGCGATACCCGTTGCAATCGCCAGCACGTTCTTCACCGCGCCGCCCACTTCTACGCCGACGATGTCGTCGCCCGTATAAATGCGCATCGCGCCGTGATGAAACGCCGCAACCGTACGCTCGCGACAGACCGCCGAAGCACTCGCGATAGTCAGCGCAACCGGCAAGCCCTGGCCGACTTCCCGCGCGAAACTCGGCCCCGACAACACGCCATTGCTGCCGTGCGCGGGCAGCTCGGCCGCGACTACCTGATGCGGCAACAACTGCGACTCCGCCTCGAAACCTTTGCAAAGCCACACGATATGCGCGGGTACTTTGCCCGCATCGCGCATCGACTGAAACAGGGCGCGCAGTCCGGCCACGGGCGTTGCCACGACGCATAGCGCGTCGTCGGCGAGCGCGTGGTCGAGCGCCGCGTTCAGGTCCGCTTCGTAGCGAAGCGCCGACGGCAAGGCAACGCCCGCCAGATAGCGGGCGTTTTCGTGCGAAGCGGAGAGATCTGCGACCAGCGCGGGCTCGCGCGCCCACAGCAGTGTGTCGTGCCTGACGGCCAGATGGCCGGCGAGGGCCGTGCCCCATGCGCCGGCTCCGAGGACAGCGACCTTCATAGCCGGCACTGCCTGCGACACTTAGTGCGTGACGCCGTTTTGCGCTGCGCCGTCCTGGCCGCCCATCTGCGCGAGGCGTTGCTCATAGAGCGCCTGGAAGTTGATTTCGGCGAGGTGAATCGGCGGGAAGCCCGCGCGCGTGATCGCGTCGGCAATGTTCGAGCGCAGGTACGGGAACAGGATGGTCGGGCACGCAATGCCGACGAGCGGATCGACCTGTTCGGCCGGAATGTTGCGAATATCGAAAATGCCTGCTTGCTTGGCTTCGATCAGGAACGCGACCTTGTCCGACACCTTGGCCGTCACGGTCCCCGTCACGAGAATTTCGAACACGGTGTCGGCGAGGCGCTCGGCCTTCACGTCGACTTCCACTTCCACCGACGGCATTTCCTGCTCGAGGAAGATGGCCGGCGAATTGGGCTGCTCGAGCGACATGTCCTTCAGATAAATGCGCTGGATGTTGAAGAACGGCTGGTTGTTCTCGTCGGACATGATTGAGTGATTCCCTGATAGGTATGCGTAGCGGCGGCCCATGAAGTCACGGGCCGCCAGATAGTTGCGGCGCGCCGCCTGCCCTCGCGGGGCGACGATGCGCCGACTTGTATTTCACCCGCCACTTCCCGCGCCCAACGACGCGAGAATTCAGGCGGCTTCGAGCAGGGGCGTCAGACCGCCCGCGCGATCGAGCGCGGAGAGATCGTCATACCCGCCGACGTGCGTCTCGCCGATGAACACCTGCGGCACCGTGCGACGACCGGTCCGGGTCATCATCTCCTCACGACGGGCCGGGTCCTTGTCGATCAGTACTTTTTCGATATTCTCGACGCCGCGCGACTTTAAAAGACGTTCGGCCATCTGGCAATACGGGCACACCTGCGTGCTGTACATGATCACTTTGTTCACTTGGCTACTCCTTGTTTCACAACCGGCATGCCGGCTTTCTGCCAGGCGTCGACGCCGCCTTCCAGAACGTGGACTTCCGCATATCCTGCATCCTGCACGATACGCGCCGCCTTGTTCGACTGCTGGCCGGTCTGACAAACCAGCAGCACGGGGTTGTTCTTATTCTTCACCAGTTGCGCGACCTTTGCTTGCAACTCGGCGAATTCCAGGTGCCGTGCCGCGGGCAAATGCCCTTTGGCGAAGTCAGCCAGCGGACGCAGATCGATGACCGCCGCATTGCGCCGATTGATCAACTGCGTGGCTTCGGCGGCCGACAGGCCACCGCGGCCGCGCCGGCTGATGGTCGGCCACAGCAGCAACCCACCGGAGATGAGGACGATCGCAATGAGGACAAGGTTTGTGTAATCAGTGAAAAACTTCACGGAAGATCCGCCGAAAAAGAGAGAAATCGGAAAGGGCAATCCGGGCATTATAAAATAAGCGTCTGACGCGATGGCGGCGCTCCTCGACGTGCGCCTGGCAGCGCTTACCGCTTCCTTACTACCGACCGGCAATCTTATGTACAAACTCGTTCTCATCCGCCACGGCGAATCGACGTGGAACAAGGAAAACCGCTTCACGGGCTGGGTCGACGTCGACCTCACCGAACAGGGCAACCGCGAAGCGCAGCAGGCGGGCGCGCTGCTGAAGGAATCCGGCTATTCGTTCGACATCGCTTACACGTCCGTGCTCAAACGCGCCGTTCGCACGCTGTGGCATGTGCAGGATCAGATGGATCAGATGTACATACCCGTCGTGCATTCGTGGCGTCTGAACGAGCGCCACTACGGCGCGCTGTCGGGTCTGAACAAGGCCGAAACCGCAGCGAAATTCGGCGACGAACAGGTGCTGGTCTGGCGCCGCAGCTACGACACGCCGCCGCCTGCGCTCGAACCGACGGACGAGCGCGCGCCGTACAACGATCCGCGCTACGCCAAGGTGCCGCGCGAACAGCTACCGCTCACCGAGTGCCTGAAGGATACGGTGGCGCGCGTGCTGCCGCTGTGGAACGAGTCGATTGCGCCGGCCATCAAGTCGGGCCGCAAAGTGGTGATCGCGGCGCACGGCAACTCGATCCGCGCATTGGTGAAGTACCTCGACAACATCTCGGACGAGGATATCGTCGGGCTCAACATTCCGAACGGCGTGCCGCTCGTCTATGAATTGGACGAGAACCTGAAGCCGCTGAAGCACTACTATCTGGGAGACCAGGAAGCGATCGCGAAGGCACAGGCCGCAGTCGCTAAGCAAGGCAAGGCGGGCTGATTCCGCTGCGCAGCTATTTGCAGAGCGACGGCAGCTTGGCTGCCTTTTGTCGCGTCACAGCGCTTCTTTGTTAAAGATGGTTGCGGCGAAGCTGACCGCAAGCGCCGCGGCGCGCCACAAACGGACCACGGCGACCGGCAAGACGGACCGGTCAGCGCGGTCCGCTTTCCTCGATCGCGGCCATTCTGATCGCGATCCACTGTTACGGCACATTACTTCGACGTCGTGCGAGCGTTGCGCCGAACCCGGCACGCTTCGCGCTGTCGAATCACGATTGCCCGCACCGCGCCCTGAGTTGGCGGGTGTGCAGTTATACTTGTCCGTCCCCATCTCTATCGACGCTGCCACGCGCTTCCGACCGCAACAGACTCTATGCGAAAGAACCTGAAAAATATCGGCCTGATCGCCGCGGGCCTTGCTACCGGTGTATTCGCCACTTTGCAACTTTCGGCCTCGGCCCAGCAGCCCGCCAGCGCCGCCGCCAGTCCGTTGCCGCTGGACCAGCTCAGGCTGTTTGCCGAAGTGTTCGGGCAGATCAAGCACGAGTACGTCGAACCTGTCGACGACAAAAAGCTTCTCACCGCTGCAATCAAAGGCATGGTGTCGAGCCTCGACCCGCATTCGTCCTACCTCGACAAGACCGATTACGAGGAACTGCAGGAGCAGACCAAAGGTCGCTTCGCGGGCCTCGGCATTGAAATTTCGTCGGAAGACGGCCTGATCAAGGTGATCTCGCCGATCGAAGACACGCCCGCGTTCCGCGCCGGAATTCGTCCGGGCGATCTGATCACGCGCATCAACGACAAGCCCGTACGCGGCATGACGCTCGACCAGGCGGTCAAGCAGATGCGCGGCGAGCCGGGCACCAAGGTCACGCTCACGATCTTCCGCAAGACCGACGACCGCACTTTCCCGCTCACGGTGACGCGAGCGCTCATCAAGGTGCAGTCGGTCAAGATGAAGATCCTCGCGCCGGGCTACGCGTATGTGCGTATCACCAGCTTCCAGGAACGCACCACGCCGGATCTCGCCGCGAAGCTGCAGGACATCGCGCGTCAGCAGCCGAATCTGAAGGGTCTCGTGCTAGACCTGCGCAACAACGGCGGCGGTCTGCTGCAAAGCGCGGTCGGCGTGGCCGGCGCGTTCTTGCCGCCGAACTCGGTCGTCGTGTCCACCAACGGTCAGATTCCGGATTCGAAGCAGGTCTATCGCGACACTTACGACAACTACCGTCTGCAGTCCTTCGACTCCGACCCGCTGAAAGACGAAGCGCCGATCTTCAAGACCGTGCCCATGATCGTGCTGACCAACGCCTACTCGGCGTCGGCATCGGAGATCGTCGCGGGCGCGCTGCAGGATCAGCATCGTGCGCTGATCGTCGGCAAGACGACCTTCGGCAAGGGCTCGGTGCAGACCGTGCGGCCCATGACCGCCGACACGGCGCTGCGGCTGACCACGGCGTATTACTACACGCCGAGCGGCCGTTCTATCCAGAACAAGGGCATCCGTCCTGACATCGCGGTCGATCAGTACGCGGAAGGCGATCCGGACGACGCACTCGTCACGCGCGAAGTCGACTACTCGAATCACCTTGCCAACACGCAAGACCCGAACGAGAAGAAGGAAGCGGAGAAGCGCGAGCAGGATCGCATGGACCAGTTGCGTCAACTCGAAGAGCAGAACGACAAGAAGACGCCGGAGCAGCGCCAGAAAGACCGCGAGCGCAAGCCGGTCGAATTCGGTTCCGCCGACGACTTCATGCTGGCCCAAGCCTTGAACAAGCTCGAAGGCAAGCCGGTCCAGGAATCGAAGTCGTTGACCGAGCGCCGTCTCGCGCAGAACAAGCCGGCCACGTCAGCGTCCGCGCCGGTCGCAGTTAAGCCGACGCAACCGGTGCCGGGAGCGTCGGGTGCTGCGCCGGCATCCGCACCGGCTACCCAGAGCAAGTAAGCAGCACGACTCACGTGTCTTCGCGGCGCAAGCCGCCGTGAAGACACGCAGCGAAGAAGACACGCTGGCCCCTCATGAATGACGATCAACTCCTTCGCTATTCCCGCCATATTCTCGTCGACGAAATCGGCATCGAGGCGCAACAGCGCTTTATCGATGCGCACGCGATCATTGTCGGCGCGGGTGGACTGGGTTCGCCTGCCGCGATGTATCTCGCGGCAGCAGGCGTCGGACGCTTGACGCTGGTCGATGCCGATACAGTCGATCTCACCAATCTGCAACGGCAGATCCTGCATGTAAGCGCGTCGGTCGGACGCAAAAAGGTGGAGTCCGGCCGCGACACGCTCGCGCAAATCAATCCCGAAGTGACAGTGAACGCGGTGGCCGAACGCGTCGACGACGCGTGGCTCGATCATCATGTGCCGGCCGCCACAGTGGTGCTCGATTGCACCGACAACTTCGCCACGCGCCACGCGATCAATCGCGCCTGCGTGAAGCATGGTGTACCGCTGGTGTCGGGCGCCGCGTTGCGCTTCGACGGCCAGATCAGCACGTTCGACTTCCGCAACGAAGCATCGCCGTGTTACGCGTGCGTATTCCCCGAAGACCAGCCGTTCGAGGAAGTCGCGTGCTCGACGATGGGCGTGTTTGCGCCGACGGTCGGCATCATCGGCTCGATGCAGGCAGCGGAAGCGCTCAAGGTCATCGGCGAAATCGGCACGCCGCTGGTCGGCCGGCTGACCATGCTCGATTCGCTGCGAATGGAGTGGACCACCATGCGCATCGCGCGTCAGCCCGATTGCCCGGTATGCGGACAACCCCACCTGCCTTGAACAGAGGTACAAAGCCCAAATGAAAAACGCCGCACATGTGCGGCGTTTTTCATTTAGAGCAGCGAATCTCGATCAGGCTTGCGCCACACGCTTAAGCGCTGCTTGCACTTCTTCGGGCTCGAACGAAGCGAGCACATCTGCCACCGGCTTTTCCAACGTCTTCAAATGCGAGCGCAAGACTTCCTGCTTGACCACGAGCAATTGACTCGGATGCATTGAAAACTCGGTGAGGCCCATGCCGAGCAGCAGACGCGTCAGGCTCGGGTCGCCCGCCATCTCTCCGCACACCGACACCGGCACCCCCGCCCGCTTCGCTTCGCGCAACGTGAAGGCGATCAGATGCAGCACCGCCGGATGAAGCGGATCGTACAGATGCGCGACCGAGTTGTCCGCCCGGTCGATAGCCAGCGTGTACTGGATCAGATCGTTCGTGCCGATGGACAGAAAATCCAGCCGCTTGAGAAAGAGCGGCAACGCAATAGCCGCTGCCGGAATCTCGATCATCGCGCCGACCTGCACGTTCGGGTCGTACGCAATCCCGGCATCGTCTAGCTGACGCTTGGCTTCGCGGATCAAGTCAAGCGTTTGATCGATCTCCTGCGCATGCGCGAGCATCGGCACCAGAATCTTCACCGTGCCGAACGCCGACGCGCGCAGAATCGCGCGCAATTGCGTGAGGAACATCTGCGGCTCGGACAAGCTCCAGCGAATTGCCCTGAGCCCCAAAGCGGGGTTCGCTGCGGTCTCGTAACCGTCGCCGCCGCTCATCGAATCGAGGGGCTTGTCGGCGCCCACGTCGATCGTGCGAATCGTGACCGGCAGACCGTTCATCAACTCGACCGCGCGCCGGTAGGCTTCGAACTGCTCCTCCTCTTCGGGCATGCGGTGCTTGTGATTCATGAACAGGAACTCGGTGCGGAAGAGGCCAACACCGGTCGCGCCGGCGTCGACTGCGGCGCGCGCATCTTCCGGCAACTCGATGTTCGCGCACAGTTCGATACGCGTGCCGCACAGCGTTTGTGTCGGCGAGAATTTGAGGCGCTGCAGCTTGCGCTGCTCCAGCGCTTTCTCGCTCTGCCGGTATGAATATTCCTCCAGCACGATCGGTGCGGGATCGACGATCACAATGCCATGGTCGCCGTCCACGATGATCAGGTCGTCCTGGCGAATCAGCGCGCTCGCGTGCTGCACCCCGACCGCCGCCGGAATGCCCAGGCTGCGCGCGACGATAGCCGTATGAGAAGTACGCCCGCCGAGATCCGTGACGAAACCCTGAAACGTTTGCGTCTTGAACTGCATCATGTCGGCTGGCGCAATGTCGTGCGCGACCACGATCATTTCGTCGCACGCACCGTGCACGCCATTCACCAGCGAGCTCGAGGCGCCGGCCAGCGCCTTCAGCACGCGCTCCACCACTTGCTCGATGTCGGCTTTGCGCTCGCGCAGATATTCGTCTTCGATGTCGTCGAAATGGCGCGAGAGCCGTTCGAGCTGTTCGGTCAGCGCCCATTCGACGTTGTAGCGGCGGGTGCGAATCAGATCGATGGTTTCCTGAACGAGCATTGCGTCGTTCAGAATCATTGAATGTACGTTGATGAAAGCGCCCATTTCGCTGGGCGCGTCCGCGGCAAGATCGGCGCGCAGCGCATCGAGTTCTTCATGCACGCGTTGCTGGGCCGCGCGAAATCGCTCGACCTCGCTCTCGATTTGCGCGGGTTCGATCAGATAGTGGTCTACGTCAAGTGCAGCCGGGGCGATCAGATAGGCTCGCCCGATGGCAATACCGCGTGACACGGGAATTCCATGCAGCGTGAACGACACGCGCACCTCCTCTAGTTGTGTGATGCCGCGGCAAACCGCTGCAGTGCTCTCAGACTCTCGTCGTCATTATAAATTCCACGCCGTCGCGCACGTGCGTGAATGCTGTGTGCAATGCAGCACGAAAGACCGTAGTCGTTGCGCTCCATGCATCATTGCATTCGCCGAAGAGATCCGCGTATTGTCGCGCGCTAAAAAAAACGCCGCGGACAGCCGCGGCGCTTCACTCATCGGTATATCGATTCGCAAGTTCACTGACCTTCGCCAAATTTATCGGCGATCAGTTTCAACAGTGCGTCCATCGCTTCTTTTTCGTCGGGGCCTTCGGTTTCAATCAACACCGTGCTGCCGATCCCCGCGGCCAGCATCATCACGCCCATAATGCTTTTCGCATTGATACGGCGGCCATTGCGGCTCATCCAGATTTCCGACTGGTAATTGCCCGCCAATTGCGTCAACTTGGCCGACGCGCGCGCGTGCAGCCCCAGCTTGTTCACGATAGTCGTTTCCTGTTGCAGCATGTGATGGTCCGAAGCGCTGGTAAGTGTTGTTGTGAAAGTGAAACTGCCAGTCAGTAGTTATGCAGTTGCAATGCGACGCGCTACAGGCCTGCTGGCCCAGCCTTCTGGACGAGTTCCGCGTCGCAAGGCAACGCGGGCAGACAGTCGGCCGAGGCCGCCGACGACTCAGCGGGCGCGGGCGTTGCCGGTCCGATTGCATGAACGCCTTTGGTCGCGCCGGCGAGCGCTTTGTCCACCAGCGTGTCGAGCGGCGTGGCGCGATAACAGACCGCGCGCACCAGCATCGGCAAATTGACGCCGCACAGCACGCGCACGTCCGGCACCGAGGCAAGCCGCCCCGCAATGTTCGCGGGTGTGGCGCCGAACATATCGGTGAGCACGAGTGCGCCGTTCTCTTCTTTCAGACGCGCGATTTCCGACTCGGCGAAAGAAACCATTTGTGCGGGATCGCAATCGGGCGATACGTCGATCACGCCGATGCGAGCCGGCAAGCCACCGTAGATATGCGAAATACAGTCGCGCAACGCGGTGGCGAACGGAGCGTGCGCAATGATCAGAATGCCTGCCATGTCAGCCTTACTGCAAAAAGACGGCCCCAAACGTGGATCGGAACCTGTCCGAAACGCTCGCGCTCTCGGCCGGCCGTGGGCCATGAGAGCCGGGAATGCACCACTTCATGAGCGGAATCACAAGCATGACGCCGTGCCGGCGCATGCTGAATCCGCTCGTTCCAGGTCCGCTATTCGTGCCGATGGCCCGGTGCAAGAGCCTATTGCCCGAAACAGAAGCGAAGAGCGGGCATTGTAGCAGGCCTGTTTTGGGGCCTAAGCCGGCGTCCCGCTCTGAGCGGACGTGATGCTGATCCTGCCACGTAGTTTGGGGGCCGCTGTCCACATTCAAGCACGACCGCTCAACCCGCAGCGCGCTCCAGTGCGTCGATGAACATCGCCGCGACGTCGAAGCCCGTCTGATCCATGATCTCGCGAAAGCACGTTGGGCTCGTCACGTTGACTTCCGTGAGCCAGTCGCCGATCGCGTCCAGCCCGACGAGCAGCAGACCGCGCGCCGCCAGCACCGGCGCGAGCGTATCGGCGATCTTGCGGTCATGATCGGTCAGCGGACGCGCGACGCCGAGTCCGCCCGCCGCGAGGTTGCCGCGCACCTCGTTGCCTTGCGGAATGCGGGCGAGCGAGTACGGCACGGCTTCGCCGCCAATCAGCAAAATGCGCTTGTCGCCGTCCTTGATCTCTGGGATGAACTTCTGCGCCATCACCGAACGCGTGCCGTCGTGGCTCAGCATTTCAATGATCGACCCGAGGTTCATGCCATCGGGCTTCACGCGGAATACGCCCATGCCACCCATGCCGTCGAGCGGCTTCAGAATCACGTCGCCGTGCTGCTCGTGAAAGGCCCGGAGCCGCGCCGGATCGCGCGTTACCAGCGTGGGGGCGACGAATTCCGCAAACTCGCCAATGGCGAGCTTTTCCGAGTGATCCCGGATCGCCTGCGGCTTGTTGAAGATGCGTGCCCCGGCGCGCTCGGCCATTTCGAGCAGCCACGTGGAGGTGACGTATTCCATGTCGAAGGGCGGGTCTTTGCGCATGACCACCGCGCTAAAGCTTTTGAGCCCGCGCGGCGCGGCGGCTTCCGCCGCGTACCAGATATCGCGATGCAGGTCGGTCACGTCGCCGGTGATCGCGAAGCGCTGCACGTTTGCTTCGACGTCGCCACCCGTCCACGCCAGATGCTTCGGCTCGCACGTGTACAGCGTATGACCGCGGCGCGCGGCCTCGGCCATCATCGCGTAAGTAGAGTCTTTGTAGATCTTGAACTGCGTGAGCGGATCGGCGATGAAAAGAATGTCCATGGAGGTCCCGTTGCGCCCTGCTGGGCCTGGCGTTGATCGTGAAACTGCGCGTGAAATTGCGCGTGAATTTGCGAGTGACGTCGAGCGCGAATGTCGCCGGTGAAAACGGCGCGGGCGGCATGCGCGCCTCCGCGCATCATGCAGGCCGCCCTCGCGCGGCCGAGCTTAAACCTGGATCGCTTCCGGATCGGTCTTTTCCAGCTCGACCGATGCGGCTAGCAGCCCGAGCCGAGCCACCACACCATACATGTAGAAGCGGTTCGGCGGCGCCGCGCCGGGCTTGGCGTGCGCATCGGGCAGCGCCGTGTGCTCGAAACCGAGCGGCACGAAGTGCATGCCCGGCGCGTTCAGATTCTGATCGCGCTCGCGGCTGCCGTGCACACGGTAGAAACCGCCCACCACGTACCGGTCGATCATATAGACGACCGGCTCCGCCACTTCTTCGCCAATGCGCTCGAACGTGTACACGCCTTCCTGCACGATGACGTCGTGCACTTCCAGGCCGTCTTTCGTAGCCGCCATCTTGGCCCGCTCGCGCTTGGTGAGCGCGGCCACTTCCGACGCGTCGTGCACGGTCATCACGCCCATGCCGTAAGTGCCCGCGTCCGATTTGATGACGACATACGGCTTTTCGGATATGCCGTACTCGCGGTACTTCTTGGCGATTTTCTTCAATACGCCGTCGATCGCATCGGCCAGCGCTTCCTCGCCGGTGCGCTCCTGGAAATCCACGCCTTCGACATGCGCGAAGTACGGGTTGATCATCCAGGGATCGATCTCGACCATCTTCGCGAACTTCTTCGCCACGTCGTCATAGCACGAGAAGTGCGTCGATTTGCGGCGAACAGCCCAGCCGGCATGCAGCGGGGGCAGCAAATACTGCTCGTGCAGATTCTCGAGCACCGGCGGAATGCCGCCCGACAGGTCGTTGTTCAGCAGGATCGAGCACGGGTCGAAATTCTTCAGGCCAAGGCGACGCTGCGAGCGCTCGAGCGGTTCGAGCACGAGTTTCTGCCCGTCGGACAGCGCAATGGTGACGGGTCCGTTGATGCTTTCGTCGAGCGTGCCGAAACGCACGTTCAAGCCGGCCTGGCGCATGATCGCGGCCAACCGGGCGACATTCTCGAGATAAAACGCGTTGCGCGTGTGGCGCTCGGGAATCACGAGCAGGTTCTTGGCGTCCGGGCAGATTTTTTCGATCGACGCCATGGCGGCCTGCACGGCAAGCGGCAGCACTTCCTGGGGCAGATTGTTGAAAGCGCCGGGAAACAGATTGGTGTCGACCGGGGCAAGCTTGAAACCTGCGTTGCGCAGATCGACCGAGCAATAGAACGGCGGCGTGTGCTCCTGCCATTCGAGGCGGAACCAGCGTTCGATTGCGGGAGTGGCGTCGAGGATCTTCCGCTCAAGATCGAGCAGCGGGCCGTTTAACGCCGTAACTAGGTGCGGAACCATTGATCACTCGCAGACTGGAGAAAAAAGATTGTAGAGCAAATGCTTTGCCCATTTGGGGACGCTTTCTCCATTCGCAAGCTAACCAGGATGCATTGTCTCTATCGCAATGATAGACAGGAAAAAGAACTGTTAACAAGATAGCGAGCAAGAAAAAAGCCCGCCGTGAAGGCGGGCCGAAGCGCTGTGCTTGTTCGTGCTTGTTCCTGATTCATCGAGCCCGGGAGCACGGGCTCGTCAAGCCACTTCCTTATTCGACGTGTTCGCCGTGCAGGCTGACGTCCAGGCCTTCGCGTTCCTGCTCTTCCGTCACGCGGATACCCATCGTCATGTCGATGATCTTCAGCAGGATGAAGCTCACCACGCCGCTGTAGACGAGCGTCGTCAGCACGCCCTTGGCTTGCAGCAGCACGCTGCCGTCGAAGCCGCCGATGTCCTTGACCGCGAACACGCCGGTCAGAAGCGCACCCACGATACCGCCGACGCAGTGCACGCCGAACGCGTCGAGCGAGTCGTCGTAACCGAGCTTGTGCTTGAGCCACGTTGCCGACCAGAAGCAGACTACGCCGGCCACGATACCGATCACGAGCGAGCCGAGCGTACCGACGAAGCCCGAAGCCGGCGTGATCGCCACGAGACCAGCCACCGCGCCCGACACGATACCGAGCACCGAAGGCTTACCCTTGGCCGCCCATTCAGCGAACATCCAGGCGAGTGCCGCGGCTGCCGTTGCCACTTGCGTTGCGAACATCGCGAAACCAGCACGGCCGTCTGCCGCCACTGCCGAACCCGCGTTGAAGCCGAACCAGCCCACCCACAGCATCGCGCCGCCGATCAACGTCAGCGTGAGGTTGTGCGGAGCCATCGCTTCCTTGCCGTAGCCGACGCGCTTGCCGAGCACCAGACAGCACACCAGACCCGCGATACCCGCGTTGATGTGCACGACCGTGCCGCCCGCGAAGTCGAGGACACCTGCGCTAGCCAGCCAGCCGGTCGGTTCCCAGACCATGTGTGCGATCGGCGAGTAGACGATGATCGACCACAGCGCCATGAACACCAGCATCGCCGAGAACTTCATACGGTCTGCAAACGCGCCGGTGATCAGCGCCGGGGTGATGATCGCGAACGTCATCTGATAGACGAAGTAGACCGTTTCCGGGATCGTCGGGGCCAGGTGGCTGACGGTCAGCGTCGTGGCCTTGTCGCCCTTGATGTAGTTCATGCCGGCCATGAAGACGCGCGAGAAGCCGCCGATGAACGAGCCGCCCGGCGTGAACGCGAGGCTGTAGCCCACCACCGTCCAGATGATCGTCACGAGGCAGGTGATCGCGAAGCTTTGCATCAGCGTGGCGAGTACGTTCTTCTTGCGGACCATGCCGCCGTAGAAGAGCGCCAGACCCGGGATCGTCATGAACAGCACGAGCGCGGTGGAGGTCAGCATCCAGGCGGTGTCGCCCGAATTGATCTTCGACGAATCGACCGAGAACGGCGCGGTCGGTGCGGCCGGCGCGGCGTCCGATGCCGCGGGCGCGGCGGCGGCGCTCGCTGCAGGTGCAGCCGATGCGTCAGCCGCGGGTGCCGAAGCTGCCGCGGCGGCCGAAGCGTCCGGTGCCGGCGCGCTTGCCGTATCCGAAGTAGCGGCCGAGGCGGCTGCGGGAGCGGACGCGTCGTCCGCGAGCGCGGCGCCGACCCCGCCCGCGAGAAGCGAACCGGCCATCAGCAGGGACATCAATAGTTTGCGCATCTTTCGTTTCCTCTTGTCGCTTTATCTGTGTCGCTATCTTTTGGTGTTACAGAGCGTCCGCGCCGGTCTCACCGGTGCGAATCCGGATTACCTGCTCGATCGGCGTGACGAAGATCTTGCCGTCGCCGATCTTGCCGGTGCGTGCCGCGCGCTCGAGCGCCTCGATCGCCTGATCGACGATGTCGTCCGAGACAGCGGCCTCGATCTTCACCTTCGGCAGGAAATCGACGACATATTCAGCGCCGCGATACAGCTCCGTATGGCCCTTCTGACGGCCGAACCCCTTGACCTCTGTAACCGTGATGCCCGAGACGCCGATCGCCGACAAGGCTTCGCGCGCCTCATCGAGCTTGAACGGCTTGATGATTGCGGTGATGAGTTTCATGAAATCCCTCGCTTAGTTGCGTAACCCGTTTGCGTAACCCGTTTCTGTAACCCGTTGCAGCCCTGCTTCGATCCGTCTGCGTTCCGCATGCAGAAGCCGGGCTGGCACTCGTAACCGTCCGCGTGGTCTCGTTTCGCTGCCGGAAAATGGTGCCGGCAGTGCGCGCGGGGCAGTAAAAGCAACTCATATGCCATGTTGTGTCAAACTGCGCCCGCGCGGGCTTTCCGAGCGGCTCGGTCGCTCTTGTCCGAATGGCTAACGCACGCCCCGCCCGGTGGCGCGGTGCGGGGATCGTTGCTAGAGTGTCCGCAGGTTCCGAAACAGGAAGCGCGCACCAAAGGGGCTCACGCCGACGTGAGTTGAAAAGGCCAGCGCACCAACACAGCGCATCGTCAGATGCGAGGCACAGACGTAATGAAACGCTGCACATTTTTTGTGCACCAAGGGGAACACCATGAAACAACCGAACGATGTTTTCAACGACATTCAGGCCCGCATGAGCGAGCTGTTCAAGAATTCGCCGGCCAAAGACGTCGAGCGCAATGTGAAAGCCATGCTGTCGCAGGGCTTCTCCAAGCTCGATCTGGTCACGCGTGAGGAATTCGATACCCAGACACAGGTGCTCGTGCGAACGCGTGCGCGTCTCGAAGAACTGGAGCGTCGCGTCGCAGAACTCGAACAGAAGCTTCCGGTCACGCAGACTTCCTGACGCCTGTCGTTCTGGCAGCGCAGTAGCTGCATCTAGCTGCACATCACAGGCAAGCGAGCCGTGACGTCATCAGCGTATTAAGGGGATTGGAGCGCGTTAGTCGCGCACCGTCCGACGGGAGAAAACATGTCGCTTGCCGTGGTGCGCAGCCGCGCGCCGGCCTCTGGCCGCGCGCCCGAAGTAACCGTCGAGGTGCACCTCGCAAACGGGTTGCCGTCTTTTTCCATCGTCGGACTTCCCGATCTGGAAGTCCGCGAAAGCCGCGAGCGCGTTCGGGCGGCGCTGCAGAACTGCGGCTTCGACTTTCCCGTGCGACGCATCACCGTCAACCTCGCACCCGCAGACTTGCCCAAGGAGTCCGGCCGCTTCGATCTGCCGATCGCGCTGGGCATTCTCGCCGCAAGCGGCCAGATTCCCGTGGAATCGCTGCTTCATCGTGAGTTCGCCGGCGAGTTGTCGTTGACGGGCGCGCTGCGTCCCATGCGCGGCGCTTTCGCGATGGCGTGTGGCACCGCGCGTAGCGCGGCAGCGGGCGACACGTCCGCTGAATGCATGGCCACGCGCGCGCCGCCGGGCACTCGAAGTCGCCGCGGCCGGCGGACATCACGTGCTGCTCATCGGGCCCCCGGGCGCTGGCAAATCCATGCTCGCCGCCCGCCTGCCGGGTCTGCTTCCGCCCATGACCGACGACGAGGCGCTCAGTTCGGCAGCCTTGCTCTCTGCAAGCCGCACGGGGTTCTCGCCCTCGCAATGGCGCCGACGGCCGTTTCGCGCGCCGCATCACTCGTCGAGCGCAGCAGCGCTGGTCGGCGGGCGCAACCCTCCGCAGCCGGGTGAGATCACGCTGGCTCACCTTGGCGTGCTTTTTCTCGACGAGTTGCCCGAGTTCGACCGCGACGTGCTGGAAACACTGCGCGAACCGCTGGAGGCCGGCCGCATCACCATCTCTCGCGCAGCGTTACAGGCCGATTTTCCCGCAGCGTGCCAATTGATCGCGGCGATGAATCCATGTCCTTGCGGCTGGCGCGGCGATCCGAACGGACGGTGCCGCTGCACGCCCGACATCGCGGCGCGCTACCTGCGCAAGCTGTCCGGGCCGCTGCTCGACCGCATCGACATTCAACTCGAAGTGCCTGCGCTTACGTCGGCGGAGCTTTCCGCGCGCTCAAACGCCGTTGGCGAGACGAGCGCCGTTATCGCGAGCCGGGTCAACCTCGCGCGCGAGCGTCAATTGGCGCGGCAAGGCAAAACCAACCGCGAGTTGAGTGGAAAAGAGGTGGACGCCGTCTGCCGGCCCGACGCAGCCGGCGAAGCGCTACTGCGCGAGGCCGGCGAGCGCTTCGGCTGGTCGGCCCGCGCTTACTACCGGGTGTTGAAGGTGGCGCGCACCATCGCGGACCTCGCGGGGACGAATATGCCGAGCGCTGCACAGGTTGGCGAGGCCGTTCAGTATCGACGCGCTTTTGGCTCTGGGTGAGGAGAAAAATATGCTGTCAAGACTTGACTTATGCACATGCGCGCGTTCCAGATAAATTTAGAAACATCTGAAAGGTACATAGAAGCCTCGCGAGCAAAACCGTTGATTTAAAACATTTTTTTATTGCGGCCGCCGGGCGCGCAGAGAGGCGAAATGCCCATGGGGCGGGCATCTGCGCGAAAAAAACAGGAGTTTTCAACAGAGTTATCCACAGGACACGTGGGCAAGTGGAAAACTTCAACGTAAACCGCGAATTAGCGTGCAAATCTGCGACGGAACTTTCACTGCACAAACGGATCCGTCGCGCCTTGCATCGGCCAAAACTACCGCTTTCAATACAGCTGGAAAGACGAAAAAAATTGGTCGACCTGCTCCTGCGGCAGCGGCTGCGAAGCGATGATCGCGGCTTGATATGCATGCCGTCCTCGCGCGACCAGCCGCGCATAGACGGTGCGCTTTTCGTGGTCTGAACCGGCTTGCCCGCTCAGCTTCATTTCCAGACCCAGCACCTTGCCGCCGGCCGCGAGTGGAATTTGCACGGCGCGCGCATCGGGCTCCGCGCCGACGTTGCGCGCCAGACCGTTACGCAGAAAGTCGAGCGCCTTGCGTTGCGTCGCCTCGCTCTCGTCGGGCAGCGTGATGGTGCCGACCGCGAACACAGCGTCGCCGGCTTCGGCCGTTTGCATGGCCATTTGCATCGGCGCTCCGTCTATCTGTACGGCGCGCTGATCGTTGCCCGGCTTGGCCGGCAGATCGATCGTGTAACCGCTGTCGTTATTCATGACGGTGCGCCAGTCGAAAGTCGGCGAGCAGCCGCTCAGAGCCGCGCCTAGGGCGAGCGCGCAAGCCCCAACGCGGACGGCCGAATGCACGCTCGAAACCACTGGCGGTTTCTGGTCCGCTGTATTCCGATTGCGGGGGAAGCCGGAAACGAGACGCGAAAGAAATTGGGTGAACGGACGGAAAACGCGAAAAACGATGTGGAGCATGGGAGCAAGGCGCCCGGGAAACGGGCCAATGACGTGAGCATAAAGCGACATTATCCGCTGGCAGCTTGAGAAGCGTCAGCGGAACCGGCACGCTGCCGGAGAACCGGCCGCAACCGGCCACAACCGGCCACAATCGGCCACGATCGGCCGCAGCCCGCGCGAGGCATGCGTCCAGTGCGGGCGCTCGCTGCCGCTTGGCTCGAATAGGACTACAATACCCACGCTATGGGGCAGCGGGCGCAAAACCCCGGCCCACACGCTGTCCCACGCCATTTCGCGATTTCCGAGGTTCCGTTCATGAGCACCATCACGTCGACTACCGCCGTCAGGCGCACGAATCCGCTTCGCTACGTGATCGCCGCCGTCGTGGCGATTGCGATCGGCGTGGCTGGTTATTTTGCGTTTGCGGGCCAACAGCGCGTGCCCGACGCGACTTTCACGCTGCTCTCGGGCCAGAAGGTGTCGACTGCCGATCTGAAAGGCAAGGTCTACCTGGTTAACTTCTGGGCGACGAGCTGCGATACATGCATGAAGGAAATGCCGCAGATGGTCCAAACCTATAACCGCTTCAAAGGTAAAGGGCTGGAATTCGTTGCGGTGGCCATGAGCTACGACGCGCCCATGTACGTGACCAACTACACGCAGACGCGTCAGTTGCCGTTCAAGGTCGCCATGGACGACGGCTCGGCCGCGAAGCAGTTCGGCAACGTCCAGCTCACGCCGACCACCTTCCTGGTCGACAAGGACGGCAAGATTCTGAAGCGCTATGTCGGCGAGCCGCAGTTTGCGGAACTCGACCAGCTGCTGGAAAAGGCGCTGAATGCTGCTTGAGCCGGGCGAGCGCCACGACGGCTAACTAAGCCTCGTGCTGAAAGTAACGCCAGGCGCTCAGATCAACCGATCCGAAGCCAAAGCCAAGCAGAAAGCCAAACCCAAAGACCAATGAAAAACGCCGGCATGAACTGCCGGCGTTTTTTTCACCTGTCCCCATCCCCTTTGGCCGCGAGGCCATAGCGTTTGATCTTCTCGTAAAGCGTCGCTTTGCCAAGCTGCAGCCGGTCCGCCGCGATTGCCACCGCGCCGCCGCTCTGCTCCAACGCCTCAGCAATCACCGCCCGTTCGAATTGCTCCACGCGCTCCTTTAGCGGCTGTGGCTGGACGCCTTCGTCGCCGAAAGACATGACGGGGTCGTCGGCGACGCCGAGCACGAAGCGGTCCGCCGCATTGCGCAACTCCCGCACATTGCCCGGCCACTCGCGCTGCATCAGGCTCGCGCGCTGACGGTCCGTGAGGATCGGTGCCGGACGCTGATAACGCACGGCCGCGTCCAGCAGAAAGTGTTCGAAGAGCGGCACGATGTCCTCGCGGCGCTCGCCAAGCGGCGGCAGCGCGATCGTCACCACATTCAAGCGGTACAGCAGGTCGCGACGGAACGAACCGTCGGCGACATGTTCCGCCATATCGCCTTTGGCTGCGGCGACCACGCGGCAATTCACGCGAATCGGCTGGTTCGAGCCGAGGCGTTCGAGCACGCCGTCCTGCAACACGCGAAGGAGCTTGACCTGTAACGCAAGCGGCATGCTTTCTATTTCGTCGAGAAACAACGTGCCGCCCGACGCGTGTTCGAGCTTGCCGATCCGGCGTTTCGCAGCACCGGTGAAGGCGCCTGGTTCGTAGCCGAACATCTCCGACTCGAACATCGGCTCCGGAAGCGCGCCGCAGTTGACCGCAATAAACGGCTTGTCACGCCGCGGCGACAACTCGTGCAGACTGCGCGCGATCAATTCCTTGCCCGCGCCGGTGTCCCCGTTGATGAGCACGGACGCATCCGTCGGCGCGACGTTTGCGATCAGCCGCCGCACCTGCTCGATCGCCGGGCTGCGGCCGATGATCCGCGGCGCAACCGGGCTCTGCCCGGCAAGCTCGCGGCGCAGCGCGAGGTTTTCGAGCACGAGCTTGCGCCGCTCCAACGCGCGCCGCACGGTTTCGATCAGGCGCTCAGAAGCAAACGGCTTTTCGATGAAGTCATAGGCGCCGTCGCGCATCGCCTGCACCGCCATCGAAATATCGCCGTGACCGGTGACGAGAATCACCGGCACGTCGGGCGCGCGCTCATGGCATTGCGCGAGCAGATCGAGACCGCTCGCGCCGGGCAGCCGGATATCGCTGACGATCACGCCGGAAAAGTCGGCGCTGATCGACTTCGCCGCCGATTCCGCCGACGCATGACCGACCACGTTGAAGCCCGCCAGTTGCAGACTCTGCACGCTCGCGCGCCGCACGAGTTCGTCGTCTTCGATATACAGCACTTGCAAGCCGTCGTTCAGCATGTTGTTCTCGTCGGATTCACGAGCCCGTGGTGAGTGGGTCCGCGGTGTGACTCGTCTGCACGCGTGCACGGCGCAGTGTCAGTACAAATAATGCACCGCCGTCCTGCACGTTCGACACATTTCGCGCCACCAGTGTGCCTCCGCAATCGCGCGCGATCGACGACGAAATTGCCAACCCGAGCCCGAGCCCCTGCCCCATTTCCTTCGTGGTGAAAAACGGCTCGAACAGGTGCGGCAAGACATCTTCGGCAATGCCGGGGCCATTGTCGCTGACCGCGAACGACAGGCTGTCCGCAGCAACTTCAATCTGCACGGAGATGCGCGGCGGAGTCATGTCGGCGGTCGCGTCGAGCGCATTGCCGAGCAGGTTGATCAGCACCTGCTCGAGACGCAGATCGTCGCAGTGTGCGACCAGTTCGGCATGATCGTCGGCGAGATCGAGCGGCACGCGCGTGCCGTTTTCCGCATCGAACAACGTGAGGTTGAGTTCGACGCCCTTCAAACGTTGTTGCAACAGCGCGAGGGCATTGCGCAGCGCCCGCACGACCGAAGCGCGCGCGCTGCGCGGCCGCGCGCGTCCGACGAACAGCTTGAGCTGATTGGTGATCTTGCCCATGCGTTCGGTGAGCGCCGCGATCGCTTCGAGGTTTTCCCGCGCCGATGCCTGGTCGCCGCGCTCAAGCAGCACGCGCGTGTTGTCAGAAAATCCGCGCAATGCCGCGAGCGGCTGATTCAATTCATGTGTGATGCCGGCCGCCATCTGACCGAGCGCCGCGAGCTTGCTTGCCTGAATCAGTTCGTCGTGCGCGGCGCGCAATTCCTGTTCGGCGCGCGTGCGTTCGGCCACTTCCTTCTGCAATTGCTCGTTCGCTTGCGACAGATCCGCGGTGCGCTCCGCAACGCGCTGGTTCAATTCGGCATACGCCTTTTGCAGCAGCGCGCGGCTACGCATCACCTCGCGCACGCGGGACCGGCGCATTCTCCAGTAGAACGCGAGCAATACGACCGACACATAGCCGAAGCCCGTGACGATGGTCGCGTTGCGCGCGTCGGCGTCGACGGGGCTAACGGGCGCCATGGTAATCAAATGCCAGTCGGGTTCGCCCATGCCGCGCCGCGACGCGAGATAGCGAGGCGCATAGCGTCCGCCGCCGACGCGCACGATCTGCGCGTCGCCTTCGAGCTTGCGCTCGATCGTCACGGGCAGCGGCGCAATAGGCTGCTGCGCATACTGCCGGGCCTGATAGATCGAATCGGCGACCTGACCTGACAGTGGCCGTATCGTGTGATATTTCCACGCTGGGACAGACGACAGAAAGATCACGCCGTGATCGTCGGTGACGAGGAGCGGCTCGTATGCGTCCGCGCCCTGAAACCATTCGAGATCGAGTTTGACGACCGCCACGCCGACGATTTTTCCCTCTCGACGCACCGGCTGCGAAATGTAATAGCCTGGCGCCTGCGAGATCGTGCCGATGCCGAAGAAGCGGCCCACATGGCCTTTGATTGCATCGACGAAATATGGGCGAAACAGATAGCCCGCGCCGATGAAACTGCCCGGCCCTTGCCAGTTGCTCGCGGCGACACAATAGCCGTCGAGCGGAATGATGTAGGTCACCGTTGCGCGCGCGTGGCGATTCAAATCTTCGAGATAGAGGTTCGCGCGCTGGACGTTGGCAGGCGACGGATCGACCAGCACGTCCTGCACGATGGGATGCTCGGCGAGCAGATACGGCAGCGATTCGTAGCGCTCAAGTGTGCTCTTGAGCGAACTGGCGGTGCGATCGACGCGCCCGGCGGCATTGCGCCGCAAGCTGTCGATCCCGCTTTGCCACGCAACGCTGTAGGTCAGCCCGCACGCCGCGACGAGCCCGGCGACGAGCGCGAAGAGGATCAGCAGACGGCGCGTCACGTTGGCAATATCCGGTGAGGTGTGATCGGATATTGTGGCATAAGGCGAAGCGCGGTCGGCGCGAGCTTCCCCGGCCGACGGCACTTCGGTTGGGCGCGCGGTCACCGGTTGCATGTGCTGGTGTCCGCGGCCGCAAACGTCACGCGTTTTCAGATAATGAGCGTCGATGCCCGGCTTAAACGCCGGCCGGCTCTTTGACCGGCACGTCGCCGCGCAACGCCGAGTTCAGCTTGTTGCGGTCCAGTTCCTTTTCCCAAGCCGACACGACCACGGTCGCCACGCCATTGCCGACGATGTTCGTCAGCGCACGGCATTCGCTCATGAAGCGGTCGATACCGAGAATCAGCACCATGCCCGACAGCGGAATGGTCGGCACCACGGCCAGCGTTGCGGCGAGCGTGATGAAGCCCGCGCCCGTCACGCCGCTCGCGCCCTTCGACGTCAGCATCGTCACTGCCAGCAGCGTGAGCTGCTGCGCCCACGTGAGGTCGGTGTTCGTCGCCTGGGCGATGAACAGCACGGCCATCGTCATATAGATGTTGGTGCCGTCGAGGTTGAACGAGTAACCGGTCGGCACCACGAGACCCACCACCGAGCGCGAGCAGCCGAGGTTTTCCAGCTTGAGCATCAGTTGCGGCAGCGCGGCTTCCGACGAGCTCGTGCCGAGCACGATCAGCATCTCTTCCTTGATGTACGCAATGAAGCGCAGGATGTTGAAGCCCACCGCACGCGCGATGATGCCGAGCACGACCACCACGAATACGATCGACGTCAGATAGAACGTGCCGATCAGCTTCAGCATGGGCAGCAGCGAGCCGATACCGTACTTGCCGATGGTGAACGCCATCGCGCCGAACGCACCGATCGGCGCGAGCTTCGTGATGATGCGCACGATGCCGAACAGCACGTGCGAGAGCCCTTCGATGAAGTTCGTGACGACCTTACCCCTCTCACCGGCTGTGGCGAGCACCGCGCCAAACAGCAGCGCGATCAGCAGGATCTGCAGGATCTCGCCCTGTGCGAACGCGGAAACGAGCGTGTCCGGAATCAGGTGCATCAGGAAGTCGACCGTGGTCTGACCGTGCGCCTTGGCGGCGTACGAAGCGACCGCCTTGCCGTCGAGCGTGGCGGGGTCGATATTGAAACCGACGCCCGGCTTCAGCACGTGCGTCGCGATCAGGCCGAGCACCAGCGCAAAAGTGGAGACAATTTCAAAATACAGCAGCGCCTTGCCGCCGACGCGCCCGACCTTCTTCATGTCTTCCATGCCGGCAATGCCGGTCACGACCGTACAGAAGATAATCGGCCCGATCACCATCTTGATCAGCTTGATGAAGCCGTCGCCGAGCGGTTTCATGTCGACGGCGAGATTCGGATAGTAATGTCCGAGCGCGATACCGATGATGATCGCCACGATCACCTGGACGTACAGCACTTTGTGGATAGGTTTCTTCACGATGGTTCCTGCGATGTGGGTGAGCCTATGGCCTGCCACGCTGCGCATCATGCGAACGAAAGATCGTCACGCCTGTGCACGGCATTAGGCCGCGACAAGACGACGAATTCAGAAGTACCGGAAAGGGAAATCGGACATCGTTGTCTCCTTGCTTTAGTTGTCGGACCGTTGCGGCCGCGTTATCTATTTCGCAAGGTCGATGCCAGCTTGAGGCAGGCCGCGCGCCTTTGATTTTTATAGGTTTTCCTGCGCGTGTTCGCAAGTGCCATCCGGGATTCCGGAAATCCGGACGGCCCGCGTCGGGAAAACCGGAATTCGTTCCGGCAGCAGCCTAGGGGAAACCCGAAGCCTTTACTGGCGGGGCTTTGCCGTTTTCTAAGCGCCGCCTTCTTCGAGTACCAGCAGATTCTCATGCGAGAAACCGAGTGACACCGGCTGACCTCGTTCGGGTAAACCGCGATTCGGATCGTTGAACACGTCGAGGGAAATCACTGCGTCTTTCACGCGCGTCCTGATCCGCACCACCGCGCCGAGAAAATTCACTTCTTCGACGGTCGCGCTCAGCGTGTTGCGGCCAGGCGCCGCCGGTTCGAGCACGATCGCTTCGGGGCGCAGCGCGAGCAGGCGCTTCTTGCCCGCATCGCCGGCCGGCAGTTCCTGCGTAGTGGTCAACTCCTGGCCGTCCACGGCCATCTTGCCGGTCGCCGGATCGATCACGTGCCCCGCCAGAATGTTCAGCGTGCCGACGAACGACGCGACGAAACGCGTGCGAGGATAGTTGTAGATTTCCGAAGGCGAGCCGATCTGCTCGACGCGCCCTTCGTTCATCACGACGATGCGGTCGGAAACCGACAACGCCTCTTCCTGATCGTGCGTAACGAAAATCGACGTGATGCCGAGTTCGCGCTGCAGCGCGCGAATGTCCTGCCGCAACGAAATGCGAATCTTCGCGTCGAGCGCGGACAGCGGCTCGTCGAGCAACAATACCTGCGGCTTGCCGGCCAACGCGCGCGCCAGTGCCACACGTTGCTGCTGGCCGCCCGACAGTTGCCACGGATAGCGGCCGCCGAGTTGCGGCAGCTTGATCAGGTGCAGCATCTCTTCGACGCGCCGGCTGATTTCCGCCTGCGGCCGGTGAGTGATCTTCAGTCCGAAGCCGATGTTCTCCGCGACCGTCATGTTCGGAAACAGCGCATACGACTGAAACACCATGCCGACCTTGCGCTGCCGCGTACGAAGATGCGTGACGTCCTTGTCATCGAGCCGGATGACGCCGCGAGTCGGCGTTTCGAACCCGGCAATCATCCGCAGCACGGTCGTTTTGCCGCAGCCCGAAGGTCCAAGGAAAGTAATGAACTCACCGCGCTCGATCTTCATGTCGAAGTGATGCAACGCAATGTTCGCCCCAAAGGACTTATGCAGATTTTCGATCTCGAGAAATGCCATGATTCGCTGCCTCAGTGGATCAAGCTCATTGCATCAAACCTTTTGACCGCTCAACGCGCGGGCCGAGCCGAACACCTGGATCAAGCCCATCGACGCCCATGTAATCATGAACGCGATGATCGCAAGCGCCGACGGCTCATACGCGCGATTCGCGCCGATCAATTGCAGGTAAGGACCGAACGCGGGCCGATCGAGCAGACTCGCCAGCGTGAATTCGCCGATGACCACCGCAAAGGTGAGAAACGCGCCCGACAGAATGCCCGAGCGGATATTCGGGAAGATCACCTTGAAGAGAATCGTCGGCCAGTTTGCGCCGAGACACTCGGCGGCTTCGGTGAGCGAGCGCACGTCGACAGCGCGCAAGCCCGCATCGACCGCGCGGTACATGTACGGCAGAGAAAGCGTCACGTAGCCGAACACCAGCAGCAGGTCGGTCGCGCGCTCGTTGCTCGTGAGCGGCAGAATCGAACTGCTGTTATAGATGCGCAGATAGCCGAACACGATCACGATAGCCGGCACGACGAGCGGCAACAGCGTAATGAATTCGACGACCGGCCGCAGCTTCGGCAAGCGCAGTTGCACCCAGTAAGCGGTCGGCACGACGAGCAATATGCCGACGACGATCGTCAACAGCGCCATCAGAATCGAATAACCAAACGAGGCCTGAAAGCGCGGATCGCCGAGCACTACGCTATAGGCTTCGAAGCTATATGTGCCGCGCTTCATCCGCAGACTGAACTCAAAGGTGGCGATCAGCGGAATCAGGAAGTACAGGGAACCGACCACTATCGCGGTCCACGCTCCCACGCGCGATTGGCTTTTCATCGGCGGCCCCTTTCAGCGCGTGAGCGCAACCAGATATAGCCGCCATTCGACAGACCCGTGACGAGCACCATGCCGAGTGCAAGCGCGTAGCCAAGATTCTGGTTGTGCATGACGTCGCCGCGAATCTGCGCAAAGAGCAGAATCGGCACGATGTTCAGCGAGCTGCCGGTCAGCGCATAAGCGGTGGCGACCGCGCCGAATGCGTTGGCGAACAGCAGCAGCGTCGCGCCCAGCACGCTCGGCCATAGCACCGGCAGCGCGACGTAGCGCCAGTACTGAGACGCGGTGCCGCCGAGGCAATCGCATGCTTCGCGCCATTCGCGCTTCAGGCCGTCGAGCGCGGGCGTGACGATCAGCACCATCAATGGAATCTGGAAGTACAGGTAGGTCAGCGTGAGCCCCGAAAAGCTGAGAATGCTGAAGCCCGTCGAATACAGATTGAAGCCGAGATACTTCTTCAACAATACGGTGACGAGCCCGACGCGCCCCAACGTGCAGATGAAAGCAAACGCGAGCGGCACGCCCGCGAAGTTCGACGCGACACCGGAGAACGTCATCAAGGTCGGACGAATCCAGCCCGGCAGCTTGCCCTGAACCGCCGCCCATGCGAGCAGCGAGCCGACCAGCGCACCGCCCGCCGCGGACGCCGCGCTGACTTTGAAGCTGATCCAGTAAGCGTCGAGCACGGACGGCTGAAACAGGTCGCGCAGGTTGGCGAGCGTGAAGTGACCTTGCGAATCCTGGAACGCGCCGATCATCAGAAAGCCGGTCGGCAGAATCAGGAACAGCAGCGCGAAAGTGAAGAATGGCACGACGCCGATCCAGGCCAGCATCTGCGACGCGCGGCCCGGACCGTCGACGCGCGGCGTTGGAGTGGGCACAGGCGGAACCAGCAAGTCCGGCTGCACCGATCCAGCATCCGATGAAGCGCTCATAGCTCACCCTTTGGGTATTCCCCGCATTGGCCGCATCGCCGGCATGTCCGGCACTCTGGGTACGGCGCGCGCCGTCCGGCTGGGACGACGCGCGCGGCGTGTACGACCTCGCGCTAAGCGTCGAAATAGCGCTTATTTGACGTTCGCGCCGACCGTTTCGTCCCAATGCTTCGTGATGGTTTCCTTGTACGCGTCCTGTTGCGAGAGCGTCGGAAACACGACGTTCTTATACGACGACGGCGGCGGCAACTTGTCGAGGAGCGCCTGCGGCACCTTCTTCGCGGCCACCAGTTCGTTGTAGCGCATCGGGTGGCAATAGCCGGTCAACCAGCCGATCTGGCCTTCGTCGGAATAGAGATATTCCATCCACAGCTTGGCTGCGTTCGGATGCGGCGCATAGGCGCTGATGGCCTGCACATAGACGCCTGCGACCACGCCCGTTTTCGGGATCACCACTTGAACCTTCGGATTGCCCTTCAGCGTGTCGCGATCGGCGAGCGCGTTGTAATCCCAACGGACGACGATCGGCGTCGTGCCTTGCGCGAGCGACGCGGCCTTGCCGATCACCGGCACGAAGTTGCCGCTCTTGTTCAGGTCGGCGAAGAACTTGAGGCCGGCTTTGTCCGCCTTGCTCGCGTCGCCCTTGCTTTGCGCAAGACCCGCCGCGTACACCGCCTGAATCGCCTGATTCGCGGAACGCGGATCGCCCGCGAGGGACACTGCATTCTTGTAGTCTGACTTGAGCAAGTCGCTCCAGTCGGACGGCGCCTTGTCGATCATGTCGGCGTTCACTTCGAATGCGAGCACGCCGTAGTAGTCGCCGTACCAGTAGCCGTCGGCGTCCTTCGATTCCTTCGGAATCGAGTTCCACGTAGAGACCTTATACGGCTGCAGCAGCCCTTCGGCCTTCGCGCTCGGGCCGAACGACAGACCCACGTCGATCACGTCGGGCGCTTGCGGACCCTTGTTGCCCTTGTTCGCCTTGATCGCTTCCACTTCATCGCCGGAGCCCGCGTCGGGATTCAGCTCGTTGATCTTGATGCCGTACTTCTTCTGGAAACCCGCGACGAGTTGCCCATAGTTGCACCAGTCGTGCGGCAACGCGATCACGGTAAGCTGGCCTTCCTGTTTCGCGGCGGCGATCAGTGCGTCGAGCGGCGCGGCGCTAGCGCTGTTCGCGCCGGCGGCTGCGACGCCCGCGGCGGCCGACATCGAAAGTATGCGAGCTAACACGGTGCGGTTCATAGTTTTCCCCATCCTCTGCCGAAGTTGCTACGTTTGGAAAATTTCTAGTTCGACTTCAACGGCGTTACTCGTGCGCCATTGCGTGCGCTCCTGGTCAGCCTTTGGGGCCGCCTTCGCGTGCCTGCCTGCACACTCACGCCCTGCTTTGGCCGGCTTCGCAGCTCAAAGCATGTCGTGCCGCAGCATATCGATGCGATCTGTACAAATCATGTCAACACCCCACTGCGCAAGCAATTGCGCGCGCGCCGGATCGTTCACCGTGTATGCGAGCACATGCAGTCCAGCCTCGCGGATTTCGCCGACGAGCTGCTCCGTCAGATAACGGTGGCTCGCATGCAAGGACACGCAGTCGAGCTCGCGCACGATACGCAACCAGTCCGCGGGCACTTCCTCGAACAGCATGCCGCGCCGCAATGAAGGCGCCGCGTCGCGCGCAGCTGCAAGGGCGTCGAAAGAGAACGATGACAGCAGCGGCGGCGTTTGCCCTTGCCACAACCTGAGCGCACCGTCCGCAACGAGTCGGCCAGTGATCTCTTCACGGCCCGGACAAGGTTTGATTTCGATGTTCGCCGCGATGCCGTCGCGCGCACAACGGGCTGCCGCATCGGCAAGCGTCGGCAGGCGAGTGCCGGCGAATTGCGGACCGTACCAGGCGCCCGCGTCGAGCATGGCGAGCTGCGCCCATGTATAGACGGCAGCGGCACCGTAGCCGTTGGTCGTGCGCTCGAGCGTGTCGTCGTGCAGCAGGAAGAGTTCGTTGTCGGCGGAAAGCTTGGCGTCGAACTCGACCATGCGGTAGCCGTGGCGCACGCAGGCGTCGAATCCCGCTAACGTGTTCTCAGGCGCAAGCGTGCCGCCGCAGCGGTGCGCGACGAGCGGCGGATATGGCCAGTCTGCAGGTGATGCATGATCGATCCCGTTTCCCACGTCCGGTCACCTTTCACCCAGAATAAAGCGGAGAGCGCATTGGATGCGCTCCAACATATGCTGTCTTGTCAAAAAGCGCCACACTAATGCACGAAAGTGCACGAAAGAACAGATCAGACTTTGCCTTCGAACATTCGAGTTTCGAACAAGCGCGGCGCTTCGATTTGCGAAGGCTAAAGTCAAATACACAAACTTGCAAGCTGCCAAAAAAATACAACACAATGCGGCTAAAGTAGTAGGCTTGACATCGTCTGGACACACATTCGTGTCCACGATGTCACTGGCTAAGACACGTTGTGCGAGCGCCTTCGCATCCAAGGAAAATGCATGTGGCAGGAAGACCGTCATCAGAGAATACGCGCGTTGGTGTCGACGCTCCATCGGGTGTCGACCGAACGGATCATGGCGGACCTTGGCGTCTCGCGCGAAACGGTCCGGCGCGATCTGCTCGACCTCGAAGCGCTCGGTGAATTACGGCGGGTACACGGCGGCGCCATCAAGCCCGCCGACGAAGCGCCCATCGCCGAGCGCGCGCAAATGCGCGTCAAGTCCAAAACGGCGATTGCAAAGGCGGCGACCGGCTTGATTGCGAGCGGCCAGACGCTGTTCATCGACGCGGGCACCACGACCGCCGCACTCGCCGAAGAGCTCGCGAAACTCGCCAACCTGACCATCGTGACCAATTCGATCGACGTCGCGTTGAAGCTGCGCGGCGCTGCAGAACAAGCCGACGCGGGCAACGAAGTGATTTTGCTCGGCGGCACGATCAGCGACCGCGCGATGGCAACCACGGGCGCCACCACCGTGCTCGATATTCAGCGCTACCGGGCGGATCTCGCGCTGCTGTCGCCGGTCGGCGTCGATCACCGGCATGGCGCGACGAACTACGACCACGCAGAAACCGAAGTGGCGCGCGCCATGGTCGCGAATGCCGACCGTGTCGTGATCCTTGCGGATTACAGCAAGATTGGTCAGCGCAGCCGGATCTCGTATTGCGCGGTCGAGCGGATAGACGTGCTCGTCACCAACAAGAAGGCAGCAGACGCCGCCGATTTCACGGCGCTAAAAAAGAAGCTCGAAGAGGTCGTGCTGGCCTGAAGCGTGATGCTGCACGCCGAGCACGCAGCTCATTCCTTCACATGCATCGTGTCGAGCGCGCGCTTGCGCAAACGCGTGTCATGCAATGCGCCAGCGGCGTCGAGTACCGGATAAGCCGTCGAGCAGAACAGCGAGTTGAGCCGCTTCATGTCGCTGATCAGATCCAGATGCAATGCGCTCGTTTCAATGCTGCGCAGCGTCTGACCCGTGAGCCGGTCCAGATGCCTGTATGAATACGCGCGCTCCAGATCGCGGAAACGCTCTTTTTCTGCGAGTAGACGTTCGGCGCAGCGCAGATCGTTGTTCAGGAATACGGATAGACCGAGTTGCAGATTACTGACCAGCCGCGTCTGCAGATCGTCCAGTTCGCCGAGTCCTTCTTCTGAAAACGACAGGCGGTGAGCGATCTTCTTCTCTTCGATATCTCCCACGATCCGCTCGATGATGTCGCCAGCATGCTCGAGGTTGATCGTCAGCGAAATGATGTCGGTCCAGCGGCGGCTGTCGGCTTCGTCCAGTTGCTCGCGTGAGATCAACGTGAGGTAGTTTTTGACCGCTGCGTAGAGTTCGTCGACGTCGTCGTCCATACGGATCGTTTCGCGCGCCTTGTCGAGATGATTGTGATGAATCAGTTCCGCCACGTTGTCGAGCATGGCCCGCACGATGTCGCCGATGCGCAGCACTTCGCGCGCCGCGTGCGCAAGCGCGAGCGTCGGCGTGGACAGCGCGGCCTCGTCCAGATGCAGCGGCCGCAGTTCGCCGTTCGGGAGGGGCCGGTCGGGCAACACGCGCACGCAGATGCGCGCCACCGGATCGATCAGCGACAGGCATGCGCAGCAACGCAATGCGTTGTAGATCAGATGAAAACCCACGGTGGCTTCACGCGGATTGGCAATCAGCACCGGGAGTCCGCGCGCGAGCAGCGGTGCAAACGGCAGGATCAGCATCGCGCCCGCCAGCTTGAAGGCGAAGCTGCCCAATGCGAGCCGCCGCGCCGCCGCGTTCTGCGCCACTGTGCCAAGCAGCGCCAGCATGCCGCTGCCGAGGTTCGCGCCGATCACGAGGCACAACGCGACCTTCAACGAAATGACGCCCGACGACGCAAGCGTGGCCGTGAGCAGCACGGCCGCGAGGCTGGAATACGACAGCATCGCGAAGGCCGCACCCACCAGCGCGTCGAGCATGGTGTCGCCGGTCAATGCGCCGAACATCACGCGCACGCCGGCGCCTTGCATCATGGGCTGAGCGGCCTCTACGATCAGATGCAGCGCGAGCAGAATCAGACCGAGACCGATCAACGTACGGCCGGCCTGGCCTGTGCGCGTCTGCTTGCGCGACAGGAACAATGGCACGCCGAACAGGATCAGGATCGGCGACAACCAGGATAGATCGAGGGTAAGAACTCGCGCCATCAGCGCGGTGCCGACGTCGGCGCCGAGCATGATCGCAAGACCACTGGTCAGCGGCAGGAGCCCTTGCGCGGCAAACGACGTGACGATGACCGCCGTGGCGTTGCTGCTTTGGACGAGGCTCGTGACGCCCACTCCTGACAGGAATGCTCGCCAACGACTGCGGGTGCTTCGCCCGAGGATGCTGCGCAGATCTGCGCCGAGTACGCGCAGGATGCCGGTGCGAACGATATGCGAGCCCCAGACAAGCAGCGCCACGCCGGCGAGAAGGTTAAGGAGAATCAACATAAGGCACTGCTCTTATTCTCTGCTGCCATGACCCGAACCGCATGCCGCGCGTACGACACCCGGGGCGTATATGACAGTAGTGTTGCACATTTTTGCCTTATTGTAATTTTGTGCTTTTAAATATACGCTCGGCCAACGATGAGGATCGTCGCGTGACCGTCTGTGCCGTTCATGTGACGCTACCACCACCTGTCACGAGGACAACGGATGAGCCGCAATCTCGCGCTGTTCGACCTGGACCACACGTTGCTGCCGCTCGACAGCGACCAGGCGTGGGCTCACTTTATAGCTGGACTCGGCATAGAGGGCGCGGCGCGCCATGCACAAGACATCGACGAATATTATCGGCAGTACGTGGCCGGTACGCTCGACATGGCCGCCTATCTGGACTACACGTTGGCGCCGCTCGCTCGCCACTCGCGCGAACAGCTCGACACGTGGCATGCGCAATTCATGCGGGAAGTGATCACGCCGGCGATCTTGCCGGCCGCACGCGAACTGGTGCAGCGTCATATCGAGGCGGGCGACCTCTGCTGCATTGTCACCGCAACGAACGTGTTCGTTACCGCGCCTATCGGCAAGGCGCTCGGCTTCGAGCATCTTCTCGGGATCGAATTGGGTACGGAGGGTGATGATCCGCTTGCCCGTTTCACGGGTGCGTCGGTGGGCGTTCCGACTTTCCGTGAAGGCAAGATCGCGCGCACGGAGAGCTGGTTGGCTTCGCTCGGCCACCATTTGAACGACTTTCCTCAAAGCTGGTTCTATAGCGATTCGATCAACGACGTTCCGCTGCTCGAACGCGTCACGCATCCGGTCGCGACGAATCCCGATCCGCGTTTGCGTGCGATCGCGAATGAACGAGGCTGGCCTGTCATCGAACTTTTCAGCTGATGCACGCTTGGTGCAATGTCGGTGTGGCCGTCAAGGGCCGCAACCGCGATGGTGGCGGTTTCGCTCGCCACGCCTGATTATTCGTTTGCCTAACTGATATGCTTTTTGTTCGAGCCGGCGGTACTACGGCGATCAGAGGCCTGCCCACCGTGAAATAAAAAACCCGCAACACGTGCGGGTTTTCTTCAACCTGACCGATCAGCCACCTGACACTCACACTACGCCGGCTCCATGCGCTTGCAAGTCGGCGTGGTAGCTGGAGCGCACCATAGCGCCCACCGCTGCGTGCGTGAAGCCCATTTTGTACGCCTCTTCCTCGTACATCTTGAAGGTGTCGGGGTGCACATAAGAGCGCACCGGCAAATGGTGTTCGGAAGGCTGCAGATACTGACCGATGGTGAGCATGTCCACATCGTGTTCGCGCAGATCGCGCATGACCTGCAGGATCTCTTCTTCGGTTTCCCCGAGGCCGACCATGAGGCCCGATTTCGTCGCGACGTCCGGATGTAGCGCCTTGAAGTCTTTGAGCAGCTTGAGCGAATGCGCGTAGTCCGAACCCGGGCGCGCTTCCTTGTACAAACGCGGCACCGTTTCGAGATTGTGATTCATGACGTCAGGCGGTGCGGCATTCAGAATGCCGAGCGCACGGTCCAGACGACCACGGAAATCAGGCGTCAGAATTTCAATGCGCGTGTCCGGCGACAACTCGCGCGTCTGACGGATACATTCGACGAAGTGCGCTGCGCCGCCGTCGCGCAGATCGTCACGATCCACGCTCGTGATCACCACGTACTTGAGCTTCAACGCGGCAATAGTGCGCGCGAGATTCCCCGGCTCTTCCGGATCGAGCGGGTCCGGGCGGCCATGGCCCACATCGCAGAACGGGCAGCGACGTGTGCACTTGTCGCCCATGATCATGAATGTTGCCGTGCCCTTGCCGAAGCATTCGCCGATGTTCGGGCAGCTCGCTTCTTCACACACCGTATGCAGATTGTGCTCGCGCAGAATCTGCTTGATTTCATAGAAGCGCGAATTGCCGGTCGCCGCCTTGACGCGGATCCAGTCCGGCTTTTTCAGCTTTTCGATCGGAACGATCTTGATAGGAATGCGGGCGGTTTTGGCTTGCGCCTTCTGCTTCGCGGTAGCGTCGTAGGCAGCGGCAGATGCCGGCACGCCTTCAGGCACGGGAGAAGTTGCGAGGTTCGCGGTAACGTCAGTCATTCGTTCAGTCCAGTCAGGCGGTGAGCGCACCGGCCTGCGGTTGGGCGACGGCCGCGGGATTGCCGTCGAGGTTTGCGGTGAGGCACGCTGCAAGGGTGTGGGCCACGTCGTTCCAGCCGGCCACAACGCCTAGCGTTGCCATATCGACTGTTTCGAGCCCCACGTAGCCGCAAGGGTTGATGGCCAGAAACGGTCGCAAATCCATTTTCACGTTCAGGCTAACGCCGTGATAGCTGCAGCCATTGCGGATTTTGAGGCCCAGCGCGGCGATCTTTGCGCCGGCATGCAAACCGGCGTGCGGCCCGGGCGCGACGTAGATACCGGGCGCGCCCGCCTTGCGTTCTCCGGCGAGATTATACGCCGCAAGGGTGTCGATTACGGCCTGCTCGATCCGCGTGACCATCTCCCGCACCATCAACTTGCGACGCCTCAAATCGAGCAGCAGGTAGGCAACCACCTGCCCCGGTCCGTGATACGTGATTTGCCCGCCCCGATCGACTTTCACCAGAGGAATAGCGCTGTCGGCGGCCAGCAGATGTGCCGGATCGCCGGCCTGGCCGAGCGTGAAGACGGGTGGATGTTCGACTAGCCAGATTTCGTCGGGGGTGTCGACGGTACGCGCGTCGGTGAACGCGCGCATCGCATCGAAACTGGCTTCGTAGAGTTCGCTGCCGCGCCAGCGCAGCACGAGCGGCGCCGCGGCGGGCATTGGGGGAGAAGAAACTGGCGGGACAGACATGATCCACGCAGTTTACCGAAATCGGGCGATTCGCGCCGGGAGTCGCCGCGCCCCGGCCGGGGCGGCCACCATCAAACGGTGCGCCAGCCGCCGCGCATTCGCGCCGCCCAACGTTCGACGACTCGCGCAAACCAGTTAAGCGCACGCTCGTCGCAACGCGTGGGCACTGAAAACGCGATCGTCGCGCGCGGTGTGCCTTCCGCACTGATCCACAGCCGTTCGCCGCGCCGCAATCTCAGCGTGTGGCCGGGTTCCAGCCAGTAGTCTTCGGTGTCGTCGCTGCGTGTTACCCAGACCGCGCCGCCGCGCACGACCAGCTTCGTGCTGCGGGCCACCTTCAGGGGAAGCGTTTCGCCGCCGTGGATTTCATACGCGATGCTAGAGGAAACTTCTCGCATAATGCCCTCGCCAAAAGTCGTTTCATGGCTACAATCGTAGGCGTGGCAAGGGGTTACGCAAAACGATCAATTTTCACCTCTATGTGAGAAATATTACGATGGAGCTGCGCCATCTGCCGCCGTTGAATGCGATCAAAGCCTTCGAAGCTGCTGCCCGCCACGAGAGCTTTTCGCGTGCCGCCGATGAGCTTTTCGTTACTCACGGCGCGGTCAGCCATCAGATCCGGGCGCTGGAGGCAGAACTCGGCGTGTCGCTGTTCGCCCGCGACGGCAAGCGCGTGCGTCTGACAGAAACCGGCAGGCGCTACGCCAACCACGTGCGCTCTGCGCTAACCGCATTGTCCGACGCCACGCGCGAACTCCGTGCCGGTGACCGCGAGCGGCGGCTCGTGGTGTCCATGCTGTCGTCGTTTGCGGCGCGGTGGGTGACGCCGCGCGTCGGCAGCTTTATCGAAGCCCATCCGCAATGGGACCTCGAACTGTTGTCCACTAACGCGCTGACGGACTTCGCGCGCGACGACGTCGACGTGGCAATCCGTTTCGGCTACGGAAAATATGTCGGGCTTCACTCCGAACTGTTGCTCGAGGAGATTTTCTTCCCGGCATGCGCGCCGAATTTCAACGGTGGCAACCTGCCGAAAACGCCCGCCGAGTTGGCGAAGCTTCCTCTACTTCGTTCCGACGACGAACTATGGCGGCCATGGTTCGACGCCGCCGGACTTACCGAATGGCCGGAGCCGAAGCGCGGCGTGCTGTATCAGGATTCGTCGAACCTGTTGCAGGCGGCGATCGACGGTCAAGGGATTGCGCTCACGCGCCGTTCGCTCGCCATGCATGAGATCGCGGCCGGCCGACTCGTGCGGCTGTTTGATGTGGACGGACCGAGTCCGTGGCAGTACTACTTCATCTGCCCGCCGCAAATGCTGGAAACAGCACGGGTAAAGGCGTTCAGGGACTGGGTCTTTGCGGAGGTGGGACGGTTCAAGCTGCTGTTCGACCGGGCCTGCGAGGCCGGCTCGGCCGCAAGCGCGGTCCGGGCAGCGGACCCGGCGGACGCATTGCGCGTCGCGCCGTAGTGGGACGCCTTAGAGCACGACCTTGACCATCGGATGACCGGTGAGCGCCCGATAGATATCGTCGAGTTGTTCACGGCTAGTGGCGCGCACCGTCACCGTCAGCCCGGTGTAGTTTCCGCCGCTGGACGGACGCGTCTCGACGCGCGAGGCGTCGACTTCGCTATCGAACTGACGGACCACCGTGACGATCGTCTCGGTGAACTCGGGGTGCGATTTGCCCATGATCTTGATCGGGAAATCGCACGGATACTCAATTAGTGATTCGTTCGCCGGATTCATTTTTTGCTCCTTGCTGCTGCGCCTCTTTTGCCTTGGCTTGCTGATACGCCGCATATAGCGCCGCAAACACCGCGCCCGGCTTGCCGCCGCCGACCGGCTGGCCGTCGAACTGGGTGACAGGCAGCACTTCTTTGGTGGCCGAACTGATGATGATCTCGTCCGCTGCGCGCACTTCGGCTTCGGCGATCTCGCGTACTTCCAGGCGGATACCGCATTCGGCCGACAACTCTTCGATCAGCCCGTAACGGATGCCTTCGAGAATCTTGTGACTGCGCGGCGGCGCGGTCAACACTCCGCCCTTCACCACCCACACATTCGACGACGACCCTTCGGTCAACACGCCATCGCGGAACTGGACCGTCTCGAACGCGTCGTTTTCCGCGGCGTATTGTGCCATCAGCACATTGCCGAGCAATGACACAGACTTGATGTCGCAATTGAGCCAGCGGCGATCTTCCGCGCTGACGCAACGCACGCCCTCCGCGCGCTGTGCGGCATTGGGCAGATGGAGCGGCGTAACCATGACGAACACCGTTGGCTGGACGCCCGCGGGAAACGCATGGCCGCGCTTTGCGACGCCGCGCGTGACCTGAATGTACGCGATCGCATCCTGACTGGCGGCAAGACCGGCCTCGGCTTCGTTGGCCGCGACCACGCGCTCGATCAACGCGCGCCAGCCTGCATTGTCGAATGGATTGGTAATGCCGATCTTCCCGAGCGAACGCGACAGACGCGCCAAATGCTGTTCGAAGCGGAAAGCCGTGCGTCCGCCCGCGTGCGCATACAGCGGCGCGACTTCGTAAATGCCGTCGCCGAAAATAAAGCCGCGGTCGAGCACCGGCACGCGCGCTTCGGACAAAGGCACCACTTCGCCGTTCAGATAAACGATCGGCTCGAGCGAAACATCAGGAAGAGCGGTCATTGCGATCGGTGTTTACTTTTTCTTGTTGAACATGAGCATCAGCGAATCCCACACGCGGCCCACCACGCCCGCTTGCGGCACGGCTTGCAAGGCGACGATCGGGAACTGTGCAAGCACCTTGCCGTCGGCGACGAGCTTCGCGGTACCGACCTGCTGACCGTTCGCGATCGGCGCGATCAGCGGATCCATCTGCTCGATTTGCGGCTTCACCTTGTCGGCCATGCCCTTGGGCACGGTGATGTACTGATCGCTCTTCACGCCGATCTGCACCGAGTCCTGCGCACCCTTGTAGACGCGCGGCGTGCCCACCACCTGGCTCGCCTTGTAGAGGCGCACCGTGTCGTACGCGGAGTAGCCGTAGTTCAGCATCTTCAGGCTGTCCTGCACGCGGTCGTGTTCCTTCGTCTCGCCCATCATGACCGAGACGAGGCGGCGCGATGCGTCCTGCGTGCCCGGCAGCGAGCGCTTCGCGCTCGCGATCAGGCAATAGCCGGCGGCTTGCGTATGGCCGGTCTTCAGACCGTCGACGGTCGGGTCGATCCACAGCAGACGGTTGCGGTTCGGCTGCTTGATCTTGTTGTACGTGAACTCTTTGACCGAGAAGATGTTGTAGTAGTCGGGGAAGTCGCGGATCAGACGCGCCGACAGCACCGCGAGATCGCCAGCCGTGGTGTAGTGCTGCGCGTCGGGCATGCCGTTCACATCGGCGAAATGCGTGTTTTTCATGCCGAGGCGCTGTGCTTCGGTGTTCATCATGTTGACGAACTGCGCTTCGCTGCCGCCCACCAGTTCGGCCAGCGCGATGGCCGCGTCGTTGCCCGACTGCACGATCATGCCGTACACCAGATCGTGCACGGTCACGGGCTTGCTTGCCTCCACGAACATGCGCGATTCGTCGGTGCGCACGCGACGCACCGCTTCGCTCGGCGTCACCGTCTGGTCCATTGCGATCTTCTTCGTTTGCAGTGCTTCGAAGACGAGATACGCAGTCATCAGCTTGGTCAGCGATGCCGGTTCCACGCGCTCATCGGGATTGCCCGAAGCCAGAACCTGGTTGCTGGTCGCGTCCACGAGCACCCACGAACGCGCATTCACCGCCGGCGGCGGCACTTGCGCGAACGCAGTGCTGGCCGCCAGCGTGGCGGGCAGCACGACACCGAGCGTCAATGCGCGGCTTAGCGTGGGAGAAACAAAACTTGCAACGGAGGGAAAAGACGTGCGGCCGGAGGTGGAAAAACGCATAAGGTCGGTTTGGGCAGAAAAATTCAACGCGCGCAGGGCGCAGAGTTTGGAAGAGCCGGTCGGCGGGCGACTGGCCGTAACGACTAAACGTAACGGCTTGAGCGCCCATTGGACTTCCGGCCACGCGATCGGTTCGCGCAGCACACTCGTAGCCGGCACCGCTGCGCGCGTGAAAAGAAGTTACGCGTCGCGCGAACTGCCGGACAGGCCGTGCTGCGCCCAAAAAAGAGCGCCCATTATACGCGCGGTATTCCCCGAACTTCGCGCAATGACTGGTGAATAGCCAGGCGTTTGCGCGTACCTGTACCCCGGAAAACGCGCGCCGCGCGGCAACTTACCGCCAGGCGTCGACGATGATCCGCTTCAGGATATGCAGCTTGCGATGCAGAAAATGCTCTGCGCCCGGAATCACGACCACGGCCAATTCCTGCGGCTGCGCCCAGTCGTAAACGGATTGAATGGGAACGGTCTCGTCAGTCTCGCCGTGAATCACGAGCGTGTTTTCCGGCACGGGCGCCACGTCCCAGCGGCTCGCGGCGGTGCCCACGAACACCATCCGCTCGATCTCCTTGCCTTCGTCGCGCAGCTTGGCGGCCACATGCGACATCACGAAAGTGCCGAACGAGAAGCCTGCCAGCACCAGCGGCAAATCGGCGTGCCCCGGTTGCGCGCGCATGTGGTCGAGCACAGCACGCAAATCGTCGCGCTCGCCGATGCCGGCGTCATGCTCGCCATGCGTTTGCCCGACACCGCGAAAATTCGAGCGATACGTCACGTAGTTCAACTGGACGAGCGTGCGTGCAAGCGTCTGCGCGACCTTGTTGTCCATCGAGCCGCCAAAGAGCGGATGCGGATGTGCGACGAGCGCAATGCCGCGCGGCGCCGCGCCGTTTTCGCGCATCTCGTCGGGCAGATCGAGCGCGACCTCGATTTTGCCTACCGGGCCGTCGATCAGATACTTCTTCGTATGTACGTTCATCGCGGCGCCTATTGATCGATCTTCAGACGCTCGACAACCTTGCCGTTCGCCAGATGCGAGTCGACGATTTCGTCGATGTCGCTCTCGTCGACATACGTGTACCAGACGCCTTCCGGATAGACGACGAGCGCCGGGCCGAGTTCGCAGCGGTCGAGGCAACCTGCCTTGTTAATGCGCACCTGGCCGGGGCCGGCGAGGCCGAGTTTCTTAACGCGCTTCTTCGCGTATTCCTGCATTGCCTGCGCGTTGCAGTTCGCGCAACTCGGACGCTCTGCGCCAGGTTCACGCTGATTGAGGCAGAAGAAGACGTGGTACTTGTAGAAGGAGTCCATGTTGTACGAAGAGCGAGGCTGTCAGAAGGGCAATATTGCAGCAGAAGGCAGTCGGGCGCAGCGGCGCGCGCTTTGTTGCGGAGGCGCCGTTGGCCGCGCCGCTTGCGGATGTCGTTTACGAAGGACCGCTTGCGAACGATTATAGCGAGCCAGAGGCCAGCATCGCTGACGCGGCAGGAGCGCCTACTTCGACTCAAGCCTCGTGCGCCGCCTGAGCCAGACCCGTTCGACGACGAACGCGAGCCACACGAGCGCCGCGTACGGCCACACCCACGCGAGCCAGCGCGCGAGGCCATTGAAGTGCAGATAACGTCCTTGCCGCCAGTCGGCCAGTACGACATCGAAATAAGGATTCACCGGCAACAGGTTGACGAACACGAGCGTCACGACGAGTGCGCCGGCCGCCAGCGCGGCGCGCGATCTGCGCCGCAGACGCAGCACAAGGAGCCCGAGCGCCCCGCCGCAGCCGATGCCCGCGAGCGCGCCTGGCGTCGCCCAGTCGAAGGCAAGGCCGGATTGCGATTGCAAGAACGTAGCGCCCGCCTTCACTGCAAGAGCCACGACGATAAACAGCAGCAACAGCCGCACGCGCGGCGCATGACGACGTATCGTCAACGACGCGAGCGCAAGCGCGGCAAACAGATTGAGCGTGGTGATGAGGGCTTCCCAGGCATCGTCAGGCAACCAGGCCGCGACCCACGCGGGCCATGCGCCGACGTGCCAGCCGGCCGGCGTCCATGCGAAAAGGGCATCTTGCGTCGTGGAATCGACTCGCGTCCACAGCGCGCGCGGCCAGTTACCGAGCCCAAACAGACGTGGCGACGGATACATCGTCGCAAAGGGCCATGCCGCAACAAGACACGCGAGCGCGGCACTCTCGCGGTGGAACCACATGAGCCGTAAGCGTCGCAACAACCCGCGGTCGAGCAGCGCGCCGGTGGCCGGCGACATGATCGCCGCGCCAAGCAGCGCGCCGAGCGCGTTGGCCGCGAGGTCGAGGTTGGACGCGACCCGCGTCGGCAAATACGTTTGCACGGCTTCCATCACGCCCGACAGCAGGCCGCCGAGCACGAACGCCAGCGCGACCGCGAGCGGCCCGCGCCAGCGCGGATAGAGCGCAAGCACCATTAGCGCGCCAAACGGCATATAGCCGAGCACGTTCGTGACGACATCGAATGCCGTCAGATACTGCGGCATCGGATCAGAAAGGAAGGCGAACGGCGTAAGGCCGAGCGAGCGCCAACCTGAAAACGGATACCACGAACCGTAGACGATCAGCACGGTGTAGAGCAGCAGCGCTTGCCGCGAAAGCACCGACGGACGGCGCAGCCACGATCTTTCGCTCATGCAGCGCTCCGTTGCGTGCGCTGCGCGCCGGTCATTGCGCGGCGACCAGCGCCTGAACGCCGAGCCAGGCGGCGATTTGCGCGACGAGGTCGTCGCTGGCGGTGGCGAGCGCTTGCGCGCCGCCCGCAGCGTCGGCGGTACTGGACGGCGCCCTGGAGATGAAGGTGCGCTGACTCAGCACCTTGCCGTTTTGCGTCAGCGTGGCGCGCGCAGTCACCGCTGCATGGCTTTGCGACTGGCTGTCGAAGACCTGTTCGAACTCGCCCAGATCCACCTTCAGCACGGGCGCGGCGACGCCGTCGGCACCCGTCAGCACCGTGCCGCGAGAACTGAGCGCGCCGCGCAGACGCTGTGTGAGCAACTGCGAAGGCGGCATCGTCCAGTGGCTGTTCGCGTACGCGGCCAACTGCTGCGCGTCGGCATAGCCGAGCCGGTACACGAGCTTGTCGGACTGGAGCATTTCCGGCGCGCTGACGTCGAGCACCTTGACCGCCGATTGCGTGCCCGCGGACGCTGCAGGCTTCGGCGGCCCGAAGTCGTAGCGAATGTCCGCAAGCGCGGCCGGCGTGCTGGAGCAGCCTGCCGTCAGCAGACCGAGCGCAAGCAACGTCGCGCAAGCAGCGCCCGTGCGCGCGACACGCGAGGACAACAAGCGGTGAATGGAGCGTGACATGACGATGTTCCTTTCTTCAAACCTTCAGATTCATTGTGCGGCGCGCGCGGCAGGCCACGTAAAACCAGCCTCGCCGGGCCCCGGCGCGGCTGCCGGCGCACCGAACAGCACGCTGCGCGGGCTGGTGCTGAACGTGTCGGCGGCGCGGTCCACGGAGCGCGCGGCGGAGCGCACGTCTTCAGCAAGCGAACTGACCCGCGGCAACGTGTCGTAACCGACCCGCGCCGACAGATCCTGCAATGAGCCGTTCATCGCCGTGAGCGCGTCGCCCGCTTGCTGAGCTGCGGTGCCCACCTTGTTCAGATTGGTCTGGAGCGGACCATCCGCACGATTCAGGCTCGTGATCAACTGGTTCGTCGAGACGAGCGTGCTATCCAGCTTGTCCATGGTGGCGGGCAGCTTGCCGGCCACCGGCGCCATCTGCTGCGTGAGCGTGGCGACGCCGTCCGCGGCTTTCTGGATGCTGGCCGCCGTGCCGTGCAACTGGTCGACCATTTCCTGCGACAACAGATTGTCGACGTCGTCCGTGACCTTTTCGAGTTTCTTCAACAACACGTCGCCGCGTTGTTGCAATTGATCGAGCAAGCCCGGACGCATCGGCAACTGTGCAACCTGTTTCGCCGACGATGCGAGCGGCGACGGATCGTGCCCCGTGTCGTCGAGCTGGATGAACGCAATGCCCGTCACGCCTTGAAAGCCGAGACTGCCGAACGTGGAATGCGTGATCGGCGCATGCGTGTCGACGAGAATACGGATCAGGATCTGGCCCGGATGATCGCGGTCGAATTTGATCGACTGCACTTTGCCGACGTCGAGGCCTCTATAGCGCACGGCCGCGTCGGTAAAAAGGCCCGTTACGTTAGTGCGCGCAATCAGATCGTACGGCACGCGCACCGCGCGGTCGACATTGAACAAAAAAGCCGCCGTGGCGATCGCGGCCAGCAGGACGACCGTAAAGAGTCCTGCCCAGAACGCATGCGATTTGTTTTCCATTGCCAGGTTCCCTAGTTTCCCTGATTCACAGCGGCAATTCGGACGATGCCGGCTCGAGCGCCGCGCGCGGCAGCTTCGCGCGGCGCTCGGGCGGCAACGCCTGCAAGGCGCGGCGCCCGCGCAAGCCGAGAAAATATTCGCGGATAAACGGATGATCAACGCCGGCGGCTTCTTCGACGGGCGCAGCGACCAGCACCTTGCGATCCGCCAGCACGGCCACGCGCGTGGAAAGCGCGACCATCGTGTCGAGATCGTGCGTGACCATCACGACCGTCAAACCGAGCGCGCGATGCAGCGCCGCAATCAGTTCGACGAACTCGTCGGACGCTTCCGGATCGAGCCCGGCGGTCGGTTCGTCCAGAAAAAGCAGCTCGGGTTCGAGCGCAATCGCGCGCGCAATGCCTACGCGCTTGATCATGCCGCCGGATAGCGCCGCCGGCATTTTGGACGCGTGCTTGCACGGCAGCCCGACCATCTCCAGTTTCAGCATGACGATGTCGCGCAGCAGATCTTCGGGCACCTGGCCGAGTTCGCGCACCGGCTGTGCGACGTTGTCGAACACCGACAGCGAGGAAAACAGCGCGCCCCGCTGGAACAGCATGCCGGAGCGGCTGCGCATCAGCAGTGCGGTTTCGGGCGAAATGGTCGCGAGGTCTTCGCCGAACAGCTTGATGGTTCCCGAAGATGGCCGCTCCAACCCGAGAATCTGCCGCACGAGCGTGGTCTTTCCGGAACCCGACCCGCCGACGATCGACACGATCTCGCCGCGCCGCACGTCCAGATTCACATGCTGATGCACTACGTTACGGCCATAGCGCTTCGTGACGTCGATCACTTCGATTACCGGCTCGGCAATGGAAGGCATCGGCTGGCCGCGTACGGCCTGAGTTAGCGGTGCAATCATCCGAGCCCCACGTTCTGGAACAGAATCGCGAACACGGCGTCCGCGAGAATCACGATCGTGATGGACGTCACCACCGAGGTCGTCGTGCCTTCGCCAAGACTCTGCGAATTGGCTTTGATACGGAACCCGAAGTGGCAGCCGACAATCGCGATCAGCATTCCGAAGACGACGCCCTTGCCAAGACCGATCCACAGGTTCGCAGCCGGCACGACGCCGGGCAACGCGCGCGCGAAATAACTCATGTCGATGCCGAGCACGATCTTCGCGGCGAGCGCCCCACCGCTCAGCGCGATGATGTTCGTCCACATCACGAGTAGCGGCATCGCTACGCCGAGCGCCACCACGCGCGGCAGGATGAGCCGCAGACCGTGCGGAATGCCCATCACGCGCATGGCGTCGAGTTCCTCGGTCACGCGCATCACGCCGATCTGTGCGGTGATTGCGGAGCCGGAGCGGCCCGCCACCAGAATCGCCGAGAGCACCGGCCCGAGTTCGCGGATCACTGAGAGCCCGAGAATATTCACGATGTACTGATTGGCGCCGAAGAGCCTCAATTGCTGCGCGGACAGATAGCTCAGCACGATGCCGATCAGAAACGCGACCAGCGCGGTGATAGGCAACGCCTTGGTGCCGGCGTTGTAGATATTCGCCGAGATTTCGGTCCACGGCGTAAGGGCCGGCTTGCGCGCGATCGCCAGCAGATCGAGCACGACCCGACCCAGCATAGCCACGCCGCCGTACAAATGCTCGAAGAACGAAAACAGCCCGAGGCCGAGCCGCGTGAACGGATCGAATCTGGCGACCGGCTCCGCCGTCTCGCGGACGGTGTCGAGCAACGCAATGCGCTCGAAGATATCGCGCTGCGTGTCGGTGAGTTCGGTGTCGGGCGGCATTCTGTGGCCCCACACTCGCCACAGCGCCTGGCCGCCTACGTGGTCCATCCGTTCGATGCGCGAGAGATCCCACCGGCCGATGCCTTCGGCGCCTTCGAGCGAACGCAGTTGCGGTATCACATGTCCGGTTGCACGATCGCGCGCGAGCGCGAGCGCCGTCCACTGGCCCGAGAGCCGGACGATCTTGCCTTGGCTGCCAGCCGCGACTTCAAGGCCGGGCGGAGTGTCGTAGTTCAAGGATCGTTGCAATGTGGTGATCGGAGTAGGGGTCATTGTAACGAACGCGCAGCGGATGGACCGCGCTGGCGGGCTCAGGCGGTTCGCTGTCGTTACACGCTGTCGCTACAATATGGGACATGAACGCTTCCACTCCTCCCAAAGGACCGGCCGCTGCCGCGAACGCAGCCGACTGGCGTATCGACCGTGAACGCGCCGTCGCTCTTTTCGGCGCGCATGCGCATGACTGGCCGATCGAAATCGTCGAGGAAACCGGCTCGACCAACGCCGACCTCATGTCCCGCGTGAAGGCGCTACCGCGCAAGGCGGGCGCGCTGCCGCGGCCGATCGTGCGGGTGGCTTACCTGCAGACCGCCGGACGCGGCCGGCGCGGGCGTCCGTGGTACGCGGAGCCGGGCAATGCGCTGCTGTTTTCGGTCGCCTGCGTGCTGCCGCGTCCGCTAGAAGGACTGGCGGGATTGAGCCTCGCGGTGGGCGTCGCGCTCGTCGACGGACTGCGCTCGTTGCCTGTCGCGGGCCCCGGCCAGATTGCGCTGAAGTGGCCGAACGACATATTGCTCGAAGGCGACAAGCTCGCCGGCATCCTGATCGAGACCGCCTGGAGTACGGAGGACGCGAGCGCCGTTGTGATCGGCATCGGCACCAATGTAAAGGGCGCCGACGAACTCGCCGCGAAAATCGGCGCGCTCAACACCGGGTCGCCGCCGCAGGTGCGCGGCACGGCACCGACCGCGCTGCAGCGCGCGCTGCCCAACGCGAACCTCACGGATACGCTCGCCGCCGAGCTCAATGCACTGGAGCCCGCGTTGCAGCGCTTCGGCGCGGAAGGATTCGCGCCGTTCCAGGCGCGCTGGAACGCAATGCATGCGTACGCCGGCCGTGAGGTCGTGCTGCTCGAACAGGGCGCGGAAGTCACGCGTGGCGTCGCTGCGGGCGTCGATGAGCGCGGCCAGTTGTTGCTCGATACAGACGCGGGCCGGCAGAGCATCGCGACCGGCGACGTATCGCTGCGTCTGGCCGACGGTGCTGCATGACGAGCGGCGCGCGTCATCTTTTGATCGACGCGGGCAATAGCCGCGTCAAATGGGCGATGGTGGAGGCTGACGGGACGCAGATCGCCGGTGGCGCGCTGGCGCATGGCGGCGCAGATCAGTCTCAATGGGTTACTGAGGGAGTGACGCAGTGGGCGAACTTGCCCGCGCCTCGCGGCGCATGGTTATCGAACGTCGCCGGCGACACCGCGGGTGAGCGAATCGCGGCGTTGGTCGACGCGCAATGGCCGCATCTGCCGCTCACCACGATCCGCGCACGCGAGCAGCAATGCGGCGTGACCAACACGTACACGACGCCGCACGCGCTCGGCAGCGACCGCTGGGCCGGCATGATCGGCGCGCACGCGGCATTTCCCGGCGAGCATCTGCTCATTGCGACCTTCGGAACCGCGACCACGCTCGAGGCGTTGCGCGCGGACGGCCGCTTCGTGGGCGGACTCATCGCGCCAGGCTGGACGTTGATGATGCGCTCGCTCGGCGAGCACACGGCTCAATTGCCGACGCTCGACGCTAACGCCGCGCGCGGCCTTCTGGCGAGTTCCGCTGTTAAGCAGGACGCAGCCCGACGTGGCCCGTTCTTCGCGACGGATACGCCAAGTTCGCTATCCGCCGGCTGCACGCTGGCACAAGCAGGACTCGTCGAGCGGACATGGCGCGACCTGACGGACGAATGGCAGGTGCCGGTGCGCCTCGTGGTCGGCGGCGGTGCTGCAGACGAAGTGGCGAGCGCACTCAAAGTGCCGCATACTCGCCACGATTCACTGGTTTTGTCTGGGCTTGCACTGATAGCTTCCGAGCGCGCTTCTGAACACGGCGTGTAGAACACCGGATAAATGTGATGGCTGAGCTTCGCGTCTGAGCCACATCGGCGGTCAACTTCTGGAAGGGAAAATATAACGATGCTGCGCTGGCTGATCGCCATACTGTTCCTGGCTAACCTTCTGGCATTCGTCGCAGTGCGCGGCGTGTTCGGCCCGACGCCCACCGCGAGCGGGCGCGAACCCAATCACCTGAGCCGTGAAGTCCATCCGGACTGGTTGAAGGTGCGCCCGGTCACTGCCACGGACGCCGCTGATCAGGCTGTTGTCGGTGCGGCGGCACCGGTGGCGCCGATCGCGGCGTCGGCGTTGCCGCAATAAAGCGAAAAATCGAAGCTGAGAGTTGGTGCCGGATATTGCAGCGGCGCGTCGGGGGCGCATCTAACTGTGCAAGCGCAAGCCCAGGCCATACAGACTTTGCGCCGTGCTCGCCCGCTCGTGCTTAGCCGTGCGTACGAACCTTCTTGAGCAGCGCCGTGGTCGAGCGGTCATGCTCGAACGGAATCGCCAACGCCTTGCCGCCCCAGCCGCGCACGATCGCCGACTCCGGCAACGTATCCATGTCGTAGTCGCCGCCCTTGACGAGCACATCCGGACGTAGCGCCGAGATCAGTTCGACAGGCGTCTTTTCCCCGAAGCAAACCACGTAGTCGACGCTCTCCAGCGCCGCGAGCAAAGCCATCCGGTCGGCTTCGTTGTTGATCGGCCGGTCATCGCCCTTGCCCAGCATACGGACCGACGCGTCGCTGTTCACGCCGACGATCAGGCAAGCGCCCTGCGCTTTGGCATCCGCGAGATAGGTCACATGCCCGCGATGCAGGATGTCGAACACGCCGTTCGTAAATACGACCGGCGCGTTCAGCGAAGGGCGCAGCGCGACCAGCGCGTCGCGAGTAAGAATCTTGCGTTCGAAAATAGCGGCCATTTGGAGATATGGAAGATACAGAGATTTGCCGTCGCGATACGGCGTATGCAACGTGGGCCATGACGCTCGCGCAGCCTGGTCAAGCGTAAAGGGCGAGCATCGAAATCACGCGCAAACCAAACAAAACGGTCCGGCAAGCTCGCGCCTGCCAGACCGTTTTAGAGCGCCGAACCGCAGCGCGGCGCTAGCTTTGCATTATGCGCGACCCGCGAACCCGGATCCACGAGGCTACATTCAAGCCGGCTGTTCGGCAGACTTCTGGTCGGCCTGCAGCCGCGTCACCACTTCCTTGCGGTAGCGGTTCAGTTCCTGCGCGGTAGTGAACGTGCGCTCGAACAGCAGCGACAGGTTATGCAGAATACGCTCGACAACCTTCTTTTCCCAACCGTCGTCGAAGCGGATCTGCTCGTCGAGCCAGCGTTCGAGCCATTCGGGGTCGGGCAGGCGGGACTGGATCGTGTCGCGCGGAAACAATGCCTGATTGACGTGCAGATTCGTGGGATGCAACGGCTTTTCAGTGCGACGCGCCGACGCCATCAGCACGCCGATCTTTGCAAAAGCGGCCCGCGCGATATCGCCCGTTTGCACCATGGCTTTCTTCATGTAGCGCAGGTAAGCGCCGCCATGCCGCGCCTCGTCGCGCGAAATGGTTTCGTAGATGTGCTTGATGACCGGCTCGGTATGCCATTCCGCAGCACGGCGGTACCAGTGATTCAGGCGGATCTCGCCGCAGAAGTGCAGCATCAGCGTTTCAAGCGGCGGCGCCGGGTCGAATTCGAAGCGCACGGCGTGCAGCTCTTCTTCGGTGGGGCACATTTCCGGCTTGAAGCGGCGCAGATATTCCATCAGCACCAGCGAATGCTTCTGTTCTTCAAAGAACCACACGCTCATGAACGCGGAGAAATCGCTGTCGTGATGGTTGTCACGCAGAAACATTTCCGTGGCGGGCAGCGCCGACCATTCGGTGATCGCGTTCATCTTGATCGTCGCAGCCTGCTCGTCGGTCAATAGCGATGCATCGAACTTGTCCCAGGGAATGTCTTTCTCCATGTCCCATCGAACGGATTCGAGCGATTTATAAAGTTCCGGGTAAAGCATGGTGTTCATAGTCCCACCCCTGTTCTGCACATACTGTTTGTGTCTGTCACTACTACGTGTAGCACTTTCCTGACCACGAACGAAACGCGCCGGGTGCTGTACCCGAATGACGCGCCGTTCGCCGGCCAAGCCTTCAATTTTACGCGGTAACCGGCCGCCTGGATGCACGGCCAGCGAAGAAGTCCGGGCGTTCACGCGGGGAGCGGCTAACGCAAAGTTACACGCTCAAAGTCACGCACTGCGCGGCCAACCGTGGGTGAGGGATACCCTAAGCCTGAGGTCGAGCCAGTTTGCGATGAAAACCGCACCGTCCAGCCCTGCGCCGGTGATGCCGGCGGTGAATGGAGCCTGGGCGGCTGGTTGGTTGTTTTCAGCGCACGCCCAAAACCAAACAAATGCCTTCCAATGATAGCACGCTGACTTCCTCAAACCCGCGCGATAGGGGACGCAATTCCGATGCCTGGTTGACCTGTCTCAACGACTGTGCAATCGGCGGAGTGTGGCTCGCGACGGGGTCAAAACGGTGACAGCCGGCGATTTTTCTGGCCGGTTGCCGGCGACAGCGGGCGCGGCCGCCTCCCGCCGCCTGCCTCCGGCAGCACATCGTCACAGGGATTTTTTTGGCGGCTTCGCCCCGCTGCTTGCCGTACCGGCCGCTGCGCGCTTTGTGGTTGACGGCGCGCGCTTCGCCGCCGGCCGCTTCGCCGCAGACTGTCCAGCAGATCCAGCGCCTTCAGCCGAACTTGCCGACGCTGCGGTGGCTTCGTCCTCGGGCGACGGTCGCGGAACATCGGTCGCCCCGCCAACTGCCTCGCTCGCCTCGTCGGCAGCGTCCTCGTCAGTCCCGGCTTGCGTGCCGCCGCTCCCGGCCGCTCCCGCGGCACTCGCCGCCGGCTGAGTCATCGCGAATTGCGCGATCTGGTTGAATTGCGATTGCAGCAGATTCCACCATGCCGATGCGTCGAACGGCGGAGTGGCAGGTGTGCCTTCATCGTCGTCCGACGATCCGGCGGTAGCCGAGTTTTCAGCCGAAGCCGCCGGCTCCGGATGAGGCCAGCCGCTAGTCGGCGACGGGCTCGGCGACGGGCTCGGCGCGGGGGCCGGCGCCGGCGACGCCGCCGGCTGACTCATCGATTGCTGCGCAAACGCGCCGAATGCACGCAGCGTCGCAAGCGTCGCGCGCTGCACTTCGAGCGCCTGAATCGCGGACTGCAGCATGCTCAGGTTCAGCTTCAGCCATTGCTCGACCGCGCGCATGTCGGTGATGCGCTTATCGAGTTCTTCGACGTTGGTAAGCGGCGCCATCATGTCGGACATCATCGACAGCGACGGGCCCATGCCCGCGCCCACCCCCGCGCCCGATGATGCGCCGGAGAACGCGGAGCCGAACGGCGACATGCGCATCATGCCCCACATGTGTTCGAGCATCTCGGCGGGCGGAAAACCGGGGAAGCCAGGGAACGGCGGCGTTGAACCAGATGTGTCAGTCATGCTTGTCGCCTCGCTGCATTAACAAAAAAGCGCGGAAGGAAAAACGCGAACCCAAGAGCGCATTGAGCGCGCCTGAAACTGATCATACAGCGCGGGTGCACCGGAATCGCACTGCATCCGTTACCGTGCGCGCCAAGGGTCTGCGCCGCCAAAATCCGGCGCACGCCGCTCGCGCAGCGAGTTCACGCCTTCACGCACGTCCGGTCCGGCGAACCCCATGAACTCCAGCGCAAGCGACGCATCGAAAGTGGGGCCTGCCGAGCGCAGCCAGTTGTTCAACGCGTACTTCGTCCAGCGGATCGCGGTTTGCGAACCGTGCGCGAGCTTCTGCGCGACTTCAAATGCTTTGGGCAGCAGATCGTTTTCGTCGACCGCAAGCGACACGAGCCCGATGCGCTCCGCCTCCGCGCCGCTCACCGGCTCGCACAGCATCAGGTAGTACTTGGCCTTCGCCATGCCGCACAGTAGCGGCCAGACTATTGCCGCGTGGTCGCCGGCGGCTACGCCGAGTCGTGTGTGCCCGTCGATAATGCGCGCAGTCTTCGACGCGATCGAAATATCGGCAAGCAGACCCGCGACCAGACCCGCGCCGACGGCCGGACCGTGCATTGCCGAGACGATCGGTTTGCTGCAGTTGATGACGTTGTAGACCAGATCGCGAGCCTCGCGCCACACGCGCGCGCGCACGTCGAAGTCGGTAGCCATGTCTTCGACCAGTTGCAGATCGCCGCCCGCCGAGAAGCCCTTGCCCTCGCCGCGAATGATGGCGACGCGCGTGTCGGGATCGCGATCGATGTCGCGCCAGATTTCCGCGAGTTCGTAATGCATGCGCGCGTCGGCAGTGGCAAGCGCGCTCCTGTTCGCGCCTTCGCCGCTCATCACGACTTCGAGTACCCCGTGCGGACGACGATGCAACTTGAGCGACTGGTAACGTGCGTAGAACGCATCGTTGCTGTGAGGATGTTCAGTCATGGTGATCGATCCGTGTGTGCGTGATGCGCGCATCGCTTAGCGCGGCTGATAAACCCATTTGCCGCCGCTGATTTCGACCATGACGCGCGCACGTTGGTCGAGCCCCAGGTGGTCCCCGGCGCTCATGTTGACGACGCCGTTGGTATCCGCGAGACCGCGCGTGCCTTCGAGTGCGTCGCGCAGCGCGCGGCGAAATTCCGGCGTACCCGGCGCGGCTGTTTTCAACGCGATCGGCACGGCGTGGCTGAGCAACATGCCCGCGTCCCACGTGTAGGAGCCGAATGCCGAGACGCTGCCCGGCCCACGCAGCGCTTCGAAGCGCGCGATGTAATCGAGCGCGAGGCGCTTCGCCGGATGATCGGCGGGCAATTGCGCCGCGACCAGCACTGGGCTTGCGGGCAGGAAGGTGCCGTTGCAGTCGGCGCCGCACACGCGCAGGAAGTCGTTATTGCCCACGCCGTGATTGTGATAGATCAGCCCTTTGTAGCCGCGCTCGCGCAGCGTCTTCGGGGGCAGCGCCGCGGGCGTGCCGGCCGCGCCCACCACCACTGCATCGGGATGCGTTGCAAGGATTTTCAGCACCTGACCCGTCACGCTGGGGTCGGTGCGATTGAACCGCTCGCTCGCCACCATCTGCATGTGATGAAGCTGCGCGAACTTCGCGACTTCGGCGTAGAAGGTCTCGCCGAGCGCATCGGCCTGACCGATGAACGCGACAGTTTTCACGCCGCGTGTGCTTGCGTGCTCGGCGATTGCCGAAGCCATCATCGCATCCGTTTGCGGAGTCTTGAAGACCCAATGGCGCTTGGCATCAACGGGTTCAATGATTTTCGCCGACGACGCAAGCGAGATCATCGGCGTGGCTCCGTCGGCGACCACGTCGATCATTGCCAGCGAGTTCGGCGTAATAGATGAACCGATGATCGCGTCGACATGATTTTCGGAAATCAGCTTCTTGGTGTCCTGGACAGCCTGGGTCGTGTCCGACGCATCGTCGAGCACGATGTATTCGACGCTCTGGCCGCCGATCTGTTTCGGCAGCAACGTCGCCGTATCGCGCGCAGGAATGCCGAGCGACGCGGCGGGCCCGGTCAGCGAGAGCACGAGCCCGATCTTCACCTGAGCCAGCGCCGCCGCGGGCGACAGGCATACAAGCGCCGTACACAATGCGGCGACACGAGCCGCGGCTCTGGCGAGCCGCCTGCTCGGCTTCAACTTTTCCAGCCCATTCAGCCGCGGCCGCCATGCGCTCGCATGCAGACCGCGCGCGCCAGCGCTCCCCAATCCCGCGTCAATCGATCCAGCTCGCCGCATGGTGTCTCCTCACATGAGTTTTTCGTTTTGATATGCCGCCGATGCCGCCGCGCCAGTCAGTGTAGCGGCGCGCGATGGCAGCGGCATCGGGCGAAACCCTTTCGGACGATGCGCCGTGCCGCTTCAGTCGAGCGGTGCGATGCTCTGCTCGATGGAGCCGAAAATCGACTTGCCCGCTTCATCGAACATTTCGATCTTCACCGTGTCGCCGTACTTCATGAACTCGGTCTGCGGCGCGCCATGCTCAATCGTTTCGAGGCAGCGTTTTTCGGCGATACAGCAATAGCCGCGCTTCGCGTCCTTGTTGGAGACCGTGCCCGATCCGACAATCGCGCCCGCTCGCAAATTGCGCGTTTTCGCCGCATGCGCGATCAGCTGGCCGAAGTGGAACACCATGTCCGTGCCGGCGTCTGGCTGGCCGACTTTCTTGCCATTCCAATGGACGATCATTGGCCGGTGCACCCGGCCTTCGCGCCAGTGTTCGCCGAGTTCGTCGGGCGTCACGGCGACCGGTGCGAACGAAGACGCCGGCTTGCTTTGGAAAAACCCGAAGCCCTTTGCGAGTTCGGCGGGAATCAGGTTGCGCAGCGAGACGTCGTTGACGAGCGTAATCAGACGCACGCTTTTGAGCGCCTGCTCGGGCGTCGCGCCCATCGGCACGTCCGTGGTGATAACGGCAACTTCTGCCTCGAAGTCGATGCCGAACGCTTCGGATGCACAGACCACGTCGTCTTTCGGACCGATGAAGTCGTCGCTGCCGCCCTGGTACATGAGCGGATCGGTCCAGAATTCCGGCGGCATTTCCGCGCCGCGAGCGCGCCGTACCAGTTCAACGTGATTCACATACGACGACCCGTCCGCCCATTGGAAAGCGCGGGGCAGCGGCGCCATGCAGTCGCTTGCGTCGAATGAAAATGTATTGCGCGCCCGCCCCTGGTTGAGCGCGTCGTACAGGTCGTGCAGTTGCGGCGCGTAGAAGGTCCAGTCGTCGAGCACGCGCTGCAACGTGGGCGCGATCGCGTCGGCAACGGCCGCCGTGTGCAGGTCGCGGGACACGACAATCAGTTGGCCGTCGCGCGTGCCGTCTTTCAGCGTGGCAAGTTTCATGGATGATGAACCGGGTTAGTGACGATAGAGGGAATCTATTCTACGATGGTGAATCGGCGCTGCCCAAGCCCGCCTTGCCGAAACCGCTGTCGGGCGCATCGCGCGGGCTCTGCGGCCGGCTTTCTTTCATCGCTTCTGAACGCGCTTCGCGCGCCTTGCTCATGCCGAACACTGCCCGCTCCGGCACAATTCCTAACCGCGCGGACGCCGACGCCGCCGAAGCGTCCGACATCGACGACGAGACCGCCGAAACCACCGACGCAGCCGACGCCGGCGAGGAAAAGCTGCGCTCGGGCATCCAGTCGATCGAAGTCGGTTTCAAGCTGCTCGACGTGCTGACCCGCGAACCGCGCGCCATGATGCTGCGCGATCTCGCTCAGCGCGCCGGCATGAGTCCAGCCAAGGCGCATCGCTATCTGGTGAGCTTTCTACGTCTCGGCGTCGTCTCGCAAGACCCGCTCTCCGGCCGATACGAACTGGGCGGCTTCGCATTGCAACTCGGACTCGCGCGACTTGCCCGCGTCGACGGCGTGAAGCTCGCGCGGATCGCGCTCGCGGAATTGCGCGACCGGCTGGACCTGACCGTCGGCATCGCCGTTTGGGGCAATCAGGGGCCGACCATGGTTCACTGGATGGAATCGAGCCATCCGGCGAAGGCGTCGTTGAAACTCGGCGACGTGATGCCGCTCCTCAGTTCCGCCACGGGCCTGCTCTTTGCGGCCTATCTGCCCGCGGGCAAGACCGGCGCAATGCTGGAGCGCGAACTGGCCGACACCCGCCGCTCATCGCATCTGGGCGTGCCGTGTACCCGCGAGGAAGTTGAACGGGTGCTGGCGGACGTGCGCGAGCATGAAGCGGCGCGTGTCGAAGGCATGTTGCTGCCGACCATTCACGCGTTCTGCATGCCGGTGTTCGACTCGACTGGCGAACTGGCGCTCGGCCTCGTCGCGCTCGGTCACGAAGGCGCGTTCGACATCGGCTGGGGCGGCGAAATCGACACGGCGCTGCGGGAATGCGCGCAAAAGCTGTCGTACGAGCTGGGATATAGTCCGACGCCGCGTTGAGACTCGCCGCCGCATCCATTCATTCGCACTTTGCGCCCTCACTGCACGCATTCAATCGCCGATGGCCCTACCTTCCGCCGCACGCCAGTCCGATCTGACGCTCGCTGACGAGCCGCGCGTCCGTTGGCGTACGTGGCGCTGGATCGCGGTCCTGCTCGTGGTCGGCGTTCTCCATTGGATCGCCGCGCAATGGGTTGAGCGCCACCGCGCGACGCTGAATCCATCCGACGACGAACATGTCCCAGTGCAGGTTGCGCTTCTTAAACCGGAACGTATCGAGCGCAATCCGGCTGCCCCGGCCCCGGCGACGTCCGCGCCCGAGCGAAAACGCAAGCCCGCCGCCGGCAAGCCGCGCGAGCATGTGTTGACCGCGTTGCGACCGGCCGAGAAGCCCACCGTCGACGCCGCTATCGCCGCATCGGACACCGCCGCCAGCGCGCCTGCCGCAAACACAGTGGCGGCGAGCGCCGCAAACTCCGCGCCCGCGAGCGCGACGGCAAGCGCGGTGCAAGCGGCCCCAGCGGCGCCCGGCGTCAAGTTCTCGGTCCCGCCGTCCGGCGAACTCCAGTACGACACGTTTTACAACGGCGTGCGAAACCAGCCCGGCACCATTCATTGGACCAGCAGCGCGCAAAGTTACGAAATGGTGGTTTCGGTGCCCTTACCGTTTGTCGGCACCTTCGTGTATTCGAGCCATGGCCGTATTGATGCATTCGGCCTCGCTCCTGAGCAATACGTGGAAAAGCGCGGTCACCGCGTGGAAGATGTTTCCATCTTCAACCGCGCCGACAAAAAGATCGCCTTCACGCGAACACCCGCCACGCTGCCATTGCCCGACGGCGCGCAGGACCGCTTCAGCATGATCATGCAGCTGGCAAGCCTGGTGCGCGGCGACCCCGATGCCTACAAGCCGGGCGTGACGCGGCAGTTTTTTGTCGTAGACAGCGACAGTGGTGAAAACTGGCCAGTCGAGACCATCGGCGATGAAACCATTCGCGCCGCGCAGGGCTATCTGCAAACGCGTCATTTCAAGCGGCTGCCGCGCCGCCAGGGCGACCAGCGCCGCATCGACGTATGGCTCGCGCCTTCACTCGGCTGGCTACCCGCGCGACTCGTGCAGACGGAGCCGAACGGCACCCAGTTCGAACTGGTGTGGCGTGGCAAGACCAGTGTCGATAACAACGCGGGCTCGTCCGATATATCGCCGGATGCATCACCTTCAGCCGCGCCGACAGCCGCCTCAGACGCAGCGCCAGCCGCGCCGGTGGCGTCGCCGCCAGGCCCACCTGTCAATCCGACCGGTACCGACGACACGTCCGGCAACATCAAGCCCTGATACAAAGCCCGCCGGCACCGGCGGCAATGCGGGCATGCACTCGAATAGTGCCTCGCACATACTCGCGAAACTTCCGTCTCGACGCCGACTCTGCATCATCTGATGCAACCGTTGGCGGGCCACATACGTATGTGCGTATATGCGCATACACGTCAGGCCTCGACCAATTCTTCCACTGCGATCCCCTTAAAGGAGCCCGCATGCAAGTGAACATCAACGGAATCGAGACGCGCTACGTGCTGAGCAATGAAGGCGGCGGCCCCTGGCTTACGTTCATTCATCAATTAGGCGGCGATCTATCCGTGTGGGACCAGCTCGCAGGCTATTTTCGCGACGACTATACGGTTCTGCGCTACGACGTGCGGGGTCACGGCCAAGCGGCATTGTCAAAAGAACCGTTCTCGGTTGGCGATCTTGCCGGCGACCTTGCCGCGCTGCTCGATGCGCTGGGCGCGCCGAGCACGCACCTCGTAGGTATGTCGATGGGCGGCATGATCGCGCAGCAGTTCGCGCTGGACCACTCGTCGCGTGTGGACTCGCTCACCATTGCCGACAGCGTTGCCGCGAATCCGCCAGAGGCCCGCGCCACATGGGACCAACGCGCTGCCAGCGCCCGCCGGGACGGCATGGCGCCGCTTGCGGCCGCCACGCTCGAACGCTGGCTCACCGAGGATTTTCGGGTCGCGCATCCCGAAGCAGTGGAGCCGATACACGAGGCGCTGACGCGGACGTTGCCAGAAGGCTACGCCATGGCGTGCGAAGCGCTGCGCGACTTCGACGTACGCGGTAAGCTGGGAGCGATTCACTGTCCAACCCTGGTCGTGGCAGGGCGCCACGATACGGGCACGCGGCCTGCTGCTAGTCAGGAGATAGCAGATGCCATTGAAGGCGCTCACTTCGAATTGCTCGACGCCGCTCACCTTGCGCCAGTCGAGCAGTCTCAACGTTTTGCCGCACTGCTTGAAACGTTTCTTGAAAGGCCGGTCTAACCGGTAGGTTCGGAACTTTTACAAGCGTCAATCCGGACCCACCCCTTGAATTCCACACCAAAAGCTCCACGTATGGCGCAGGAATGGCCAGGAGCCAACGGAAATAAGGAGTGTCGCCATGCAAATGATCTACAACAGCCCTAACTATTGTGTCGTCGAATTTCCGCCGCAAGAAGGCCCGCTGGCCATGAAATCGGGTGGCTACGAGATCGTCGACAAAAACATGCAGCGTGAAATTTACATTGACGGTGCAATGGCGGCGCGGTTTCGCGAGAACGTGCAAAAGCTGATCGAAGAAGAACCGTCGCTAGACGAAGTCGACGAATTCCTCGGCCAGTTCGACAGCCTGATGCATCAGCCGGTAATCCTCCACTGACCTTAAGGTCGCGCCGATGCTCTCGGCGGTAGGACCGTTTGTATAGTTTTCAACCTATTGGCGACATATATCGACCACGCCGTCCGGCACCCCGGCGGCATTTGTAAGAGGGTCGGCAATCATGAAAGCGGTTCAGCGGGCCTCAGCCTGCTGAACCGTTTTTCTTCTTGTGGTGTCCCTTCGCCGCGACGTGTTGCGCGTAGTTCCATGAGATTCGCGCGCAGTCGTGCGTTGCGCGGTCTCTCGATGCCTTTGTCCAGACCTGAATTGCACTTCGCGCGACATCCAGTCAGCGCCACGTCGCCCGCGCCCGGCGAATAAGCCCGGCTGCGGCTACAATGACTGGTTCTCAAAAAAAGCCGGCGCAAGCCCTTGTCCGCCATGAACCAGACTGCCCAAACTGCCAAGCCTGTCCGTCCCGAGCTCGCCTATACCCGCGGCACGGCGCTGCCCGCGCTGCTCAAGTCGCGCATTCTGATTCTGGACGGCGCAATGGGCACGATGATCCAGCGCTACAAGCTCGACGAAGCGCGCTATCGCGGCGAGCGCTTCAAGGACTACGGGCGCGACATCAAAGGCAACAACGAACTGCTGTCCATCACGCAGCCGCAGATCATCAGCGAGATTCACGAGCAGTATCTGGCTGCGGGCGCCGACATCATCGAGACGAACACGTTCGGCGCGACCACGGTCGCGCAGGCGGACTACGGCATGGAAGCGCTTGCAGTCGAGATGAACCTGCAGTCGGCAAAGCTCGCGCGCGCCGCATGCGACAAGTATTCGACGCCGGACAAGCCGCGCTTCGTAGCAGGCGCGATCGGACCGACGCCGAAGACTGCGAGCATTTCGCCCGACGTGAACGATCCCGGCGCGCGCAACGTCACGTTCGACGAACTGCGCGCGGCCTATTACGAGCAGGCAAAGGCGCTGCTAGAGGGCGGCGCGGACCTGTTTCTCGTCGAAACGATCTTCGACACGCTCAATGCAAAGGCCGCGCTTTTCGCGCTCGACGAACTGTTCGAAAACACCGGCGAACGTTTGCCGATCATGATCTCCGGCACGGTTACCGACGCCTCGGGGCGCATTCTCTCGGGCCAGACCGTCGAGGCATTCTGGAACTCGCTGCGGCATGCAAAGCCGCTCACGTTCGGTCTGAACTGCGCGCTGGGCGCGGCGTTAATGCGCCCTTACATCGCCGAACTTGCAAAGCTCTGCGACACGTATGTGTCGTGCTATCCGAACGCGGGCTTGCCGAATCCAATGAGCGATACGGGATTCGACGAATTGCCGGCCGACACGTCCGGACTGCTCAAGGAATTTGCCGAAGCGGGTCTCGTGAACATCGCGGGCGGCTGCTGCGGTACGACGCCGGAGCACATCGCTGCGATAGCGAAGGCGCTGGCCGAAGTGAAGCCGCGCAAATGGCCGACGCAGTATCGCGACGCCGCCTAAGCGGCGTCCATGCAGACGCACCGCAGACGCAACCGAGCCGCACCTAACGCACGCAATCGACTCGCATATACGCCATGACAGATCACACCATGCGCCTTGCCGGCCTAGAGCCGTTCAACGTCACGTCCGGGACGCTTTTCATCAACGTTGGTGAGCGCACCAACGTGACAGGATCGAAGGCGTTCGCACGAATGATCCTGAACGACCAGTTCGACGAAGCCATTGCCGTCGCGCGCCAGCAGGTGGAGAACGGCGCGCAGGTGATCGACGTGAACATGGACGAGGCGATGCTCGACTCCAAGGCGGCGATGGTCCGCTTCATGAATCTGATCGCGTCGGAGCCGGACATCGCGCGCGTGCCGATCATGATCGACTCGTCGAAGTGGGAAGTGATCGAAGCGGGCCTGAAGTGCGTGCAAGGCAAAGCGATCGTCAACTCCATCTCGCTCAAGGAAGGCGAAGAAGCGTTCCGCCATCACGCGAACCTGATTCGCCGCTACGGCGCGGCCGCCGTCGTCATGGCTTTCGACGAGCAGGGTCAGGCCGACACCTTCGAGCGCAAGACGCAGATTTGCAAGCGCTCGTACGACTTCCTCGTGAACGAAGTGGGCTTTCCGCCGGAAGACATCATCTTCGACCCGAACATCTTCGCGATTGCCACCGGTATCGAAGAACACAACAACTACGCGGTCGATTTCATCAACGCGACGCGCTGGATCAAGGAAAACCTGCCGTACGCGAAGGTGAGCGGCGGCGTGTCGAACGTGTCGTTCTCGTTCCGCGGCAACGATCCGGTGCGCGAGGCGATTCACACCGTGTTCCTGTATCACGCAATTCAGGCCGGCATGGACATGGGCATCGTCAACGCGGGGCAGCTCGGCGTGTATGCCGACCTCGATCCGGAACTGCGCGAACGCGTTGAAGACGTAGTCCTGAACCGTCGCGAGGACGGCACCGACCGCCTGCTCGAAATCGCCGACAAATTCAAGACCGGCGCGGCGAAGAAAGAAGAGAACCTGGAGTGGCGTAACCAGCCGGTCGAGAAGCGCCTGTCGCATGCGCTCGTGCATGGCATTACGAACTTCATCGTCGAAGATACCGAGGAAGTGCGCGCGAAGATCGCGGCCGCAGGCGGCCGTCCGATCAACGTGATCGAAGGCCCGCTGATGGACGGCATGAACATCGTCGGCGACCTCTTCGGTCAGGGCAAGATGTTCCTGCCGCAGGTCGTGAAGTCGGCGCGCGTCATGAAGCAGGCGGTTGCGCACCTGATCCCGTTCATCGAAGAAGAAAAGAAGCAACTTGCGGCCGCGGGCGGCGACGTGCGCGCGAAGGGCAAGATCGTCATTGCGACCGTTAAGGGCGACGTGCACGACATCGGCAAGAACATCGTGTCGGTGGTGCTTCAGTGCAATAACTTCGAAGTGGTCAACATGGGCGTGATGGTTCCATGCAACGACATTCTCGCGAAGGCGAAGGTCGAAGGCGCGGACATCATCGGGCTCTCGGGACTGATCACGCCGAGTCTCGAGGAAATGGCCTACGTCGCGTCGGAAATGCAGCGCGACGACTACTTCCGGGTGAAGAAGATTCCGCTGCTGATCGGCGGCGCAACCACCTCGCGCGTGCACACCGCAGTGAAGATCGCGCCGCATTACGAAGGCCCCGTGGTGTACGTGCCGGACGCGTCGCGTTCGGTGTCCGTCGCTTCGAGTCTGCTGTCTGACGAAGGCGCGACAAAGTATCTCGACGAATTGAAGTCCGACTACGAGCGCATTCGCAATCAGCACGCGAATAAAAAGGCGCTGCCGATGGTCACGCTTGCCGAAGCCCGCGCGAACAAGACGCCGATCGACTGGAAAGGCTATCAGCCGGTCAAGCCCAAGTTTATCGGGCGGCGCGTGTTCAAGAACTTCGATTTGAACGAGCTGGCCAACTACATCGACTGGGGGCCGTTCTTCCAGACTTGGGACCTCGCCGGTCCTTATCCGGCGATCCTGAACGACGAGATCGTCGGCGAATCGGCGCGGCGCGTGTTTTCCGACGGCAAGTCGATGCTCGCGCGCCTGATCCAGGGTCGCTGGCTGCAGGCAAACGGCGTAATCGCGCTGCTGCCCGCCAACACGGTCAACGACGACGACATCGAAATCTACACGGACGAATCGCGCACCGAAGTCGCGCTCACATGGCGCAACCTGCGGCAGCAAAGCGTGCGGCCGGTGGTAGACGGCGTGATGCGCCCGAACCGCTCGCTAGCCGACTTTATTGCGCCGAAGGATTCGGGCGTGGCGGACTACATCGGCATGTTCGCGGTCACGGCGGGTCTCGGCGTCGACGTGAAGGAAAAGCAGTTCGAAAAGGATCACGACGACTACAGCGCAATCATGCTGAAGGCGCTTGCTGACCGTTTCGCCGAAGCCTTTGCCGAAGCGCTGCATGCGCGCGTGCGGCGCGACCTGTGGGGTTACGCCAGCACCGAAAACCTGTCGAGCGACGACCTGATCGCGGAAAAATATCGCGGCATTCGCCCGGCGCCCGGCTATCCGGCGTGCCCGGACCATCTGGTGAAGCGTGACATGTTCGAGGTGCTGCAAGCGGGCGACATCGGCATGAGCGTGACCGAATCGCTCGCCATGCTGCCGGCGGCCAGCGTCTCCGGCTTCTATCTCGCGCACCCGGACAGCACGTATTTCTCGGTGGGCAAGATCGGCCAGGACCAGCTGGAAGACTACGCACAGCGAATGTCGCTTTCGAAGGCGGATGCCGAGCGGGCGTTGGCGCCGTTGCTCTAAGCCGGTAAGAGCCGATCTGCCGGCGTGGCGGGAAACCCACTATATCGGGCGAGAAAGACTGAATATTTGCGGCAACGTAATTTTCGGCTTTGTAGACTGAGGCGGCTTGACCCGCCAGACGCGGCCAAAACGCGTCGGCTCAACTAATTGCAACCGTCGACGGAGAAAATCCTATGAAGAAGCTGGTGCTGTTATTGACTGCTGTTTCGCTTGCCGCGGGCGCTTCGGCGGCGCTCGCGCAAACTGCCGCTCCCGGCGGTTCGAGCGCGGTCAGTTCGTACTCCCCGCCCACGGTCAAACACGTCAAGAAACCGAAGAAGCAAAAAATGAAGAAAGGTGAGTCAGCTTCCGCAGCCGCTCCGGCAGCCGCCAGTCAGTAAGCACGCTGCACGGCCGCTGCGCTTTCGGCCTCGCAACAAAAAAGAGCCCGCGTCAAGCGGGCTCTTTTTTCATTCAGACATGAGGCGCGGGCCGCCGGGCATCAGGTCTGCGGCAGATACAGCGCGCGCATAGCCCTCGCGGTCCGATCGCGTTGGCGCGGCTCGCTCGCGAAATCACAGTCCCCAGACAATGTCTGCGTTCTCTTTTTGCGCTGCGCGCAGCATGTCGAGGAACGGGTAAGCGCGCTGTGCGAGTCCAGGCGGAATCTCGTGATGCTCGTGGCCCTCTTCGCCTTCGTGGAAATGGCCGTCGTGCTCGGCGCGTTCCTGCTTGTCCAAGGTGATGGCCGCTTCGAGTTTGGTGATAGCGTCCGCGAGTTCGGCGTGCGTAATGACGCCTCGTTCACCTAGACGTTTGCCGACAATGCCGACCAGATGCTGTGCCAGATTATTGAGCATGATCACGTCTGGGCAAGCGCGACATTTGAAAGTAATCAGCATGACTGTTCCCTTTTTCGTTATGTTCGATTGACGCGCGAGCGGCGCTCAATGCAGCCGTCAGCACGCGCTCCGTCAGCTCGCCAAAGAGACGCGGCGGCATGGGCCCTTGCTGGGCATCTGATTGAACATATTAGCACCTGCTAAAATCCGTCTGGACGGAAAAGCGCGCCTTGCTGCGCCGAGCGCACAGGTGCAAGCGGCGTAGCCAGCCCGGCCGGTTCGCGCCTGCACGCCGCCGCGGCCATGCCTTTGCAGGGCGTCGCGCAACTCGCTTATTGTGTTGCAGGCTGCGTGCCCGATGGCGCGTCCGTCATGCCGATGCGTTGACGAGCGAACCGCCGCTTTCCACGCTTCTGACGAATCGGCCGTGCCTGCCGCGCGGCCGGCGCCTCTTCCGCATCACCGGATTGCCTCACTGGACTCGCAACAAGCATGCTGCCCGCACATAAACATACTCTTGAAACACTGCTCGCCGACACGGTGAAGCAGGTAGCTCTTGCCACGCAAGGTGCGGCCGAAGCCGCGTTCGTGTCGCCCACCATCGCGCTGGAGCGACCCAAAGTCGCTGCCCATGGCGACGTCGCGTGCAATGTGGCGATGCAACTCGCCAAGCCGCTGCGCGCCAATCCGCGCCAGCTCGCGCAACAGATCGTCGACGCGCTGCTCGCGCAGCCGCAAGCGCGCGGACTCATCGAAGCCGCCGAAGTCGCGGGTCCCGGCTTCATCAACCTGCGCCTCGCCGCCACGGCGAAGCAGGCCGTGATCGCCGCCGTGCTCGCCGAGAAAGAGACATATGGCCGCTCGCAACGCGACGCCGGCAAGCATGTGCTCATCGAATTCGTGTCGGCGAACCCGACCGGACCGCTGCACGTCGGCCACGGCCGCCAGGCCGCGCTCGGCGACGCGCTGTCGAACGTGCTCGCGTCGCAAGGCTGGGACGTGCATCGCGAGTTCTATTACAACGACGCCGGCGTGCAGATCGCAACGCTCGCGCTGTCCACGCAGGCGCGCGCACGCGGTCTCGCTCCGGGCGACGAAGGCTGGCCGGCTTCGGCGTACAACGGCGAGTACATTGCCGACATCGCGAAAGACTATATGAACGGCGTCACGGTATCCGCGAGCGACGGTGAACCCGTCACCGGCGCGGGCGACGTCGAAAACCTCGACGCGATCCGCCGTTTCGCGGTCGCCTACCTGCGCCGCGAGCAGGACATGGACTTGCAGGCGTTCGGCGTGAAGTTCGACCAGTACTATCTGGAGTCGTCGCTTTACACCGAAGGCCGCGTGGAGAAGACCGTGCAAGCGCTGATCGCCGCGGGCAAGACCTACGAGCAGGAAGGCGCCCTCTGGCTGCGCACGACCGACGACGGCGACGACAAAGACCGGGTCATGCGCAAAACCGACGGCACGTACACGTACTTCGTGCCGGACGTCGCGTATCACGTCGCGAAGTGGGAACGCGGCTTCACGAAGGTCATCAACATTCAGGGCTCCGATCACCATGGCACGATCGCGCGTGTGCGCGCCGGCCTGCAAGGCCTCGGCATCGGCATTCCGAAAGGCTACCCGGACTACGTGCTGCACAAGATGGTCACGGTCATGCGCAACGGCGAAGAGGTGAAGATCTCTAAGCGCGCGGGCAGCTATGTGACGGTGCGCGATCTGATCGAATGGTCGGGCGGCGCGACGCCGGGGTCTGAAGCCGCTGTCGATCTGATCGACGAAGAAACGATTCGCCGTGGCCGCGACGCTGTGCGTTTCTTCCTGATTTCGCGCAAGGCGGATACCGAGTTCGTCTTCGACATCGACCTCGCGTTGAAACAAAATGACGAAAACCCCGTGCACTACGTGCAATATGCACATGCCCGGATCTGCTCCGTGATAGCCGAATGCAAGGCCCGCTACAGCGGCGATCAAAGTACTGACGAAAGCGCGCTTGCCAGCGTCGACCTCGCGCCGCTCACGAGCGAGCGCTCAATGGCTTTGCTGAACAAGCTCGCCGAGTTCCCGGACATGCTCCAACATGCCGCCGACGAACTCGCGCCGCACGCGGTCGCGTTCTATCTGCGCGACCTCGCCGGGGAATTCCACTCGTTCTACAATGACAAAGCCGAGCGCGTGCTGGTCGACGATGCCGCCGAACGCAATGCACGCGTCGCGCTGCTGGCGGCCACGCGTCAGGTGCTCGCCAACGGTCTTGCAATCATCGGCGTCTCCGCTCCAGTCAAGATGTAAGTCCTCCGGCGCAACATGTATGCGGCCGTCGTTATAATCGGCGGCCGTTCCAGGATTCTTTTTGCAGGTAATTCGTACGATGGCAAAACCACGCCGCACAACAAAGCAATCGAAACAAACCGGGGGCACTTTTCTCGGCATCGTGCTGGGCCTCATCGTCGGCCTTGCGATCGCGGTAGTGGTGGCGCTTTATATCACCCGTGCGCCTACGCCGTTCGTCTCGAAGGTGGCGCCGCCTGCTGCATCCGATTCGGGCGCAAGCCAGGCGCAATACGATCCGAACCGTCCGCTGCAAGGCAAGACGCCGGGTCAGCCGGTGCCGCAAGCGGCACAACCCGCGCCGCCGAATACCGCGCCTGGCCAGACCAACTCGCAGACGCAGTCGGGCATGCTGGAGCAGCCTCAGATCATCGAAGTGCCGCCGACCATCGGCAATAATCCGAACGCCAACTCGAACGGCACCGCGGTCGCTCCGAAGCCGGCTCAGGATAACGGCAGCAGCACCACCGCCGCCGCGCCCGCGAAGAAGCCGCAAGCTACCAGCGCGCCAGCAGCCACGGCTGCGGGTTCGGCGCCGAAAAGCACGTCGTCGGCCACGGCCGCAAATGGCAAACCGGGTTCGGGCCCAGCCCCGGCGCCGGCCGACGCGAACACCGGCTACTTCCTGCAAGTGGGCGCGTACAAGACCGCTGCCGACGCCGAACAGCAACGCGCGCGTCTCGCGTTCCAGGGCTTCGAGTCGAAGGTCACGCAGCGCGACGCAGGCGGCGTCACGTACTATCGCGTACGTATCGGACCGTTTTCGAAGTTCGAGGACATGAACGCGAACCGTCAGCGCCTGTCCGACGCGGGCGTGGACACAGCGGTCATCCGTTTCACCAAACAATAACAGCGAGCGATCCGCCGGCTGCGCCGCCGCCGAACTATCGGTGTGCGGCGCCTGTCACAGGAATCGCGAGCAAGATAAGCATGATTGAGCACGACGGACGATAGAACCGTCGAACGCCGATTTTAAAAACGGTGACGGGCATTTGCGTGGCGCCACTGTTTTACGCCTACCTGGGTCAACAAAACATGAAAAAACTGCTGAGCATTCTGTTCCTCTCGCTTGGGCTCGTTGCAGCCACGGCGCACGCATCGCCGACGGCGCCGGTCGCGGGCAAGGACTACACGGTGTTGCCGAGCGCGCAGCCCACCGACGTGCCCGCCGGCAAGATCGAAGTCACCGAATTCTTCTGGTACGGCTGCCCGCACTGCAATGAATTCAACCCGTACCTCGAAGCATGGGTGAAGAAGCAAGGTGCCGACGTGGTTTTCAAGCGCGTGCCGGTTGCCTTCCGCGACGATTTCATTCCGCACTCCAAGATGTATCACGCGCTCGACGCACTGGGTCTCGCCACGCAACTCACGCCGAAAGTCTTCAACGAAATCCACGTCAATAAAGACTATCTGCTGACGCCGGAAGATCAGGCCAAATTCCTCGCGAAAAACGGCGTCGATCCGAAGAAGTACATGGACGCGTACAACTCTTTCTCGACGCAAAGCGCGTTGCAGAAAGACAAGAAGCTGCTCGACGACTACAAGATCGACGGCGTGCCGACTATCGCGGTCCAGGGCAAGTATGAAACCGGCCCGGCCGCCACCAATAGCCTGCCTGGCACCGTACAGGTGCTCGACTACCTGGTCCAGCAGGTTCGCGCAAAGAAGATGTAAAACCCGAGGCGCCGGAATGAGTTCACCGTTGAAAGTTTTCATTACCGGCGCGTCAAGTGGAATCGGCCTCGCGCTCGCCGCCGAATATGCGCGGCGCGGCGCGATTCTCGGCCTCGTTGCCCGCCGCGGCGACGCCCTTGCTGCCTTCCAGCGGTCTCATCCGCAGAACCCCATTTCCATCTATTCCGTCGACGTCCGCGACGCCGAGGCGCTCGCCGATGCCGCCGCGCAATTCATCGCGCAGCACGGCGTGCCGGACATCGTGATCGCCAATGCAGGCGTGAGCCGCGGCGCGGTCACCGGACAAGGCGACCTGCGCACGTTCCGTGAGGTGATGGACGTCAACTACTTCGGCGTGGTCGCCACATTCGAGCCGTTCGCCGCGCCCATGATCGCGGCCAGGCGCGGAACGTTGGTCGGCATTGCCAGCGTAGCTGGCGTGCGCGGTTTGCCCGGCTCGGGTGCGTATAGCGCGTCGAAAACCGCGGCGGCGAAGTATCTTGAAGCGCTGCGCGTCGAGATGCGTCCGCTCGGCGTCGGCGTGGTCACGATCGCGCCCGGCTATGTCCGCACGCCGATGACCGCGCACAATCCGTACAGCATGCCCTTCCTGATGGACGCGGATCGTTTTGCCGCCAAGGCCGCGCATGCGATCGAGCGTCGCACGGCTTACGCTGTGTTCCCCTGGCAGATGCGCGTGGTGGCAATGCTGCTGCATATAGCGCCACGCTGGCTCTATGACCGCGTGTTCGAACGCGCGCCGCGCAAGCCGCGCGCCGTCGCCGAGTAAATCATGTCACTGCGTGCGGTCGATGCAACCGGCGTCGCGCACGAGAAAGCGGGTGCCGGCGCGCGCATCGTCTCGCTAGTGCCGAGCATCACCGAATTGCTGTTTGCTCTCGGCCTCGAACGGCAAATCGTTGGGCGCACCGGCTTCTGCGTGCATCCGCACGACAAGGTTCGCAACGTACCCAAGGTCGGCGGCACGAAAGCGGTAAATATCGAAACGATTCGCGCGCTGCAACCTACGCATCTGATCGTCAATATCGACGAGAACGAGCGCGACACCGTCGAGCAGTTGCGCGCGTTCGTGCCGCATGTCGTCGTCACGCATCCGCAGACACCGCACGACAACCTTTCGCTATACGCGCTCCTAGGCGCGATTTTCGATCGGGATAAGGAAGCGCAGCGTCTCGCCGCAATGCTCGAAGCGCGTCTGCGCGAGGCCGCTTCACGCGCGTTTGCTGTGCAGAACGTGCTGTATCTGATCTGGCGCGAACCCTGGATGACCGTCGCGCGCGACACTTACATTTCCGCGATGCTGAGCCTCGTGAACTGGCACACGCTACCCGCCGTGCAAGGCGGAAGCGCGGGCGCGGCCCGCTATCCGGCGTTCGATTTCGACCGCTCGCCGTGGCTTGCCGGCGTCGACCGTATTCTGCTCTCAAGCGAGCCATATCGCTTCACGCAAGCGCATTGCGATGCGCTCAAACGAGATCCGCGAATGGCCGGCAAGCGCATTGAGTTGATCGATGGCGAGATGGTGTCGTGGTACGGCGTGCGCGCTATCGACGGCATCGCTTATCTGGTGAAGCAGGCCGGGTCTGCGTGAACCCGCGGCGCCGATTCCATATGAATATGCGGATTATGTTGTTGTCGCCGCAACGGCCCTTCGATAAGCTTTCGCGAAGGCCGGCGCGCGCCTGGTCCGTCAGTTGATCGCGTGGTTGATCCCGACTGATGCCGGTCATGCGCGAGCGCTGGAAACGTATCAAAATGAAGTCGACGGCCACGCCGCCGTCGCCCGTCAACGGAACATAACCAGAAACCAGACGCACTGCCTGACTGCGCTTGTTATCGGAGATCTTATGCGCTTCAAACTGCTCGCAGCCGCCGTACTGTTCACAGCGCCCGCGCTCGTGCTCGCCAAACCGCTGACCGTCTGCACCGAGTCGAGCCCCGACGGCTTCGATGTCGTGCAGTTCAACTCGCTCGTCACGACCAATGCGTCGGCTGATGTAATTTTCAATTCGCTGGTCTCATACGACGAAGCCGCAAAGAAAGTGGTGCCGTCGCTAGCCGACAAATGGGACGTGAGCGCGGACGGCCTCACCTACACGTTCCACCTGCGCCCGAACGTGCAGTTTCAGACCACGGACTACTTCAAGCCGAGCCGGCCGCTGAACGCCGACGACGTCGTCTTCACGTTCGACCGCATGCTGAACGACAGCAACCCGTGGCATAAGGTGGCGGGCGCGAGCGGCTTCCCGCATGCGCAGTCGATGGGATTGCCGAAGCTCATCAAGTCGATCAGCAAGGTCGACGACAACACCGTCAAGTTCGAACTTAACGCGCCGGACGCGACCTTCGTGTCGATCCTCACCATGGGCTTCGCCTCGATCTATTCCGCCGAGTACGCGGATCAGTTGCTTAAAGCCGGCAAGCAGGTCGATCTGAACTCGAAGCCTATCGGCACGGGTCCGTTCGAGCTCAAGAGCTACACGAAAGACGCGGTGATCCGTTATGACGCGAATCCGTCCTACTGGGGCACGAAACCGAAGATAGACCGTCTGATCTACTCAATTACGCCAGACGCCACGGTGCGCGCGCAGAAGGTGAAGGCGGGCGAATGCCAGATTGCGTTGTCGCCGAAGCCGCAGGATCTTGCCGACGCAAAAGGCGACAAGTCGCTCGCCATCGTGCAGACGCCTGCATTCATGACCGCGTTCGTCGCGTTGAACACGCAGAAAAAGCCGCTCGACAATCAGAAAGTGCGCGCCGCTTTGAACATGGCGTTCGACCGCACCACGTATCTGAAGACCGTCTTCGACAACACCGCGACGCCCGCGGTCAATCCGTATCCGCCGAATACGTGGAGCTATGACAAGGCAGTGAAGGCGTGGCCGTACGATCCCGCGAAGGCCAAAAAGCTGCTCGCCGACGCGGGCTATCCGAACGGCTTCGAAACGACGATCTGGGTGCGCCCGAATGGCAGCGTGCTGAATCCGAATCCGAAGGCGGGCGCCGAACTGCTTCAAGCGGACTTCGCCAAGATCGGCGTGAAGGCGGACGTGAAAGTGATCGAATGGGGCGAACTGATCAAGCAGGCCAAGCAGGGCCAGCATGATTCACTATTCATGGGATGGGCCGGCGACAACGGCGACCCGGACAATTATCTGTCGCCGCTCTTTAGCTGCAACGCGGTGAAGTCGGGCATCAACTTCGCGCGCTTCTGTAATGAGGATCTGGACAAGCTCATCGCCGACGGCAAGGCCACGCCCGATCAAGCCAAACGCGCGAAAGCGTATCAGGCCGCGCAGCAGATCATCCACGATCAGGCGCTGTGGATTCCGCTCGGCTATCCGACCGCCTCGGCTATCACGCGAACCAACGTGAGCGGTTATCACGTGAGTCCGTTTGGACGACAGAACTTTGGAACGGTGGCGGTGCAGTAGTCACTCGCTGCGCTCTGAAACGTAGAAAAAGCCCGGATGCGAAAGCACCGGGCTTTTTTATCGACATCTCAAACGAGGCGAACCATCACGCCGAAAAGCGCATCACCCCATCCGCATCCAGCCTGCGCTTCAACGCGCCCGCCAGCCACAGTAGATGCAAGTGTGCGAGCGCCTCGCCCATCGCGAACGTCAACTGGTGGATATCGAGTTCGCGCTTGAACATCAGCGGAACGATATCTGCCGCGCTTTGCGGCTTTTGCGCACACGCTTCGCGGACTTCGGCGAGACGCGCATCGTGATGTTCGCGCAACTGCCTCACGCGCGTACGCACGCCGCGAAACGGCTTGCCATGCGACGGCAGCGCGAGCGTGTCCTCGGGCATTGCTTCGTAGCGCGCAAGCGATTCCAGATACAGCGCGAGCGGCGAGCCCTCCGGTTCCATCGCGAACACTGACACGTTCGTCGATATGCGCGGCAAAACCATGTCGCCGGAGATCAGCACGCCGATCTCCTCGCAATGCAACGCGCAATGCTCCGGCGAGTGACCGAAGCCCGTCACCACGCGCCACGTCTTGCCTCCGATCCTGACGGCATCCGCTTCGCGCAAGCGCCGGTATTGGTCGGGGACTTCAGGCACCAGATTCGCGTAGTAGCTTTGTCGGCTGCGCAGCTTGTCGAGCGACGCCTCGTCGGTCACGCCATGCAGCGCAAAGTGGCGCGCAGCGCCCTCGCCGCCCGCGTTCGAGCCGTCGCCCGCCGCCATCACGCGAGCCTGCATGTATTCGCCGAGCGTCATCCATAGCCGGGCGTCCCAGCGCTTCTTGTCCCCGCCGCTGCAAACCCAGTGCGCAAGACCGACGTGGTCCGGATGGCAATGCGTGACGATCACGCGCAGCACCGGCAAACCGCCGAGCACGGACTCGAACACTTTCTCCCAGTTTTCCTTGATCGCGTCGGACGCGATCCCGCAATCGACCACCGTCCATCCGTCCTGACCGTCGATCTGATCGCGCAGCAGCCAGAGATTGATATGGTCGAGCGCAAACGGCAGCGGCATGCGTAGCCAGAAGACGCCGGGCACGACTTCCTGCGCGTGGCCGGGTTCGGGCAATGTGTCTTTGAACGGATAGTCGAGTTGATGTTCGAGCGCATTCATTTCGGATGTCTTCCTCCACGCGTTCCGCGTACTTGCCGCAGGTTGCATTCAACCCAAGTTGACGATAACGTAAACGTCGATTCTATCGTTCAATCCGATTTTTTGCCCGGCTACTGAATGTCCCGATGAACACGCAATACACGATCACCGAGCTCGCCCGGGAGTTCGACGTCACACCGCGCGCGATCCGTTTCTACGAAGATCAGGGTTTACTCTCACCGAGCCGCGAAGGTTCGAGCGGCTTGCGGCGCGTCTACTCGGGCCGCGACCGCACGCGGCTCAAGCTCACGCTGCGCGGCAAACGGCTCGGTTTCACGCTCTCCGAGATTCGCGATCTGCTGGACGTATATGAATCGCCGACTGACACGGTGCCGCAACTGCAAGCGTTTCTCGCCACGGTCGCCCGTCATCGCGACGTGCTGGAGCGCCAACTGGAAGACCTGAACGCGACGCTCGAAGACCTCGCGCAATATGAAGCTCAGGCGCGGGCGCTGCTCGAGAACGGCACGCACAAAGCAAGTGAAGCCAAGCCCGCGTAAGCAGGCGGAGAACCGCCGCCGAGCAGTTTTTTTACCGCAAGTTGAGCCGTGTAACGATGAGGAACAGGAGCATTGAGCGGAGTTAGTCGGAAAAGTCGGCGAATGCCCTGCAACGCTCCCGTGGCGGCGGGTCATCAACCGGTTGGCGCAATGCGTTGAGGGCGCACTCGAACGATACAATCACGGGTGTCTTCACGACATGAGACGAATGCACGGTCGACATGAATCACTTCCCCAAACTGTTGTCGTCGCAAATCGGCTTTGACGTCGCGGAAACGCTGCTCGAAGGATTCAACCGGCACTACCGGATCTTTCGCGACGCGGCGATCCACGCCAAGGCGCTGTTCGAAACCGGCGACTGGCACGGTCTACAAAAGCTGGCCCGCGAGCGCATTACGTCATACGACGATCGCGTGGAAGAATGCGTCGCGCTGCTCGAAGACGAGTACGACGCGGAGAATATCGACAGCGAAGTGTGGCAACAGATCAAGCTGCACTACATTGGGCTGCTGACCACGCATCGTCAGCCCGAGTGCGCGGAAACGTTCTTCAATTCCGTCTGCTGCAAAATCCTGCATCGCTCGTATTTCAACAACGACTTCATCTTCGTGCGCCCGGCGATCTCGACCGAATACATCGAGAACGACGAACCCGCGGCAAAGCCTACCTACCGTGCGTACTATCCCGGCAAGGACGGCCTCGCCGCCACGCTCGAGCGCATCGTCACGAATTTCCAACTGGAGCCGCCGTTCGAAGATCTGACGCGCGACGTCGGCTGCGTAATGCAGACCATTCACGACTCGTTCGGTACATTCGACGAAGCACCGAACTTCCAGATTCATGTGCTTTCGTCGCTGTTCTTCCGCAACAAGTCGGCGTATATCGTCGGCAGAATTATCAACGGCGATATGCTGCTGCCGTTCGCGGTGCCGCTGCGCCATGTGCAGCCCGGCTTGCTCGCGCTGGATACCGTGCTGCTCAAGCGCGAACAGTTGCTGATCATTTTCAGCTTCTCGCACTCGTACTTTCTGGTGGATATGGAAGTACCGTCCGCCTACGTGGAATTCCTCGGCACCATCATGCCGGGCAAACCGAAGGCCGAGATCTACACGTCGGTCGGCTTGCAGAAGCAGGGCAAGAATCTGTTCTATCGCGACTTGCTGCATCACCTGTCGCATTCGAGCGATCAGTTCATCATCGCGCCGGGCATCAAAGGGCTCGTGATGCTGGTGTTCACGCTGCCTTCGTTTCCATATGTGTTCAAGCTGATCAAGGACAACTTCCCGCCGCCGAAAGAAACCACGCGCGCAAAGATCCAGGAGAAATATCAGCTCGTCAAACGGCACGACCGCCTGGGCCGCATGGCAGACACGCTCGAATATTCGAGCGTCGCGCTGCCCCTTTCGCGGCTCGACGAAGCGCTCTTACGCGAACTGGAAAAGGAAGTGCCGTCGCTGCTCGAATACGACGGCGACAATCTCGTGATTCGCCATATGTACATCGAACGTCGCATGGTGCCGCTCAATCTGTTCCTGCAAAACGGCAGCGACAACGACGTCGATCACGGCATCAAGGAATATGGCAACGCGGTGAAAGAACTGATGCAGGCGAACATTTTCCCCGGCGACATGCTGTACAAGAACTTCGGCGTGACGCGCCACGGCCGTGTCGTGTTTTACGACTACGACGAGATCGAATATCTGACCGATTGCAACGTGCGCGCGGTGCCCGCGCCGCGTAACGAAGAAGACGAGATGTCGGGCGAGCCGTGGTACTCGGTCGGCCCGCACGACATTTTCCCGGAGACGTATGGCACTTTCCTGCTCGGCGACCCACGCGTGCGCCGCTCGTTTCTGCAGCATCACGCCGACTTCTTCGATCCCGCGCTGTGGCAAACGCACAAAGACCATCTACTGAAGGGCGAATTGCCCGATTTTTTCCCGTACGACAGCAACGTGCGCTTCTGTATCCGCTATCCGGAACGCTTTGCCGATACGGCATTCAACGCACCGAATGCTCGGGACGCCGCGCAAGCGCCAGAGAACGAGCGCAGCGTAAGAGTCGCATAACGGCTCGCACGCCGCACGAATGACGCTCGTACGACACCGAAATCAACGTAACGACCCGGCCGCTCAAACGGTCGAATAACCGCCAAGACGCTTTATGAACACGAACGCTTCTAACCCCGCTCACCCGCTCGCTCATCTGTTCGACAACAACGACGCGTGGGTTGCCCGCAAACTGTCCGAAGACCCCGAGTACTTTTCGCGCCTTGCGCACCAGCAGACGCCCGAGTATCTGTGGATCGGCTGCTCCGATTCGCGCGTGCCGGCCAACCAGATCATCGGCTTGCCGCCGGGCGAAGTGTTCGTGCATAGAAACATCGCAAACGTAGTGGTGCACACCGATCTGAACTGTTTGTCGGTGATCCAGTTCGCCGTCGATCTGCTGAAGGTCAAGCACATCATGGTGGTCGGCCACTATGGCTGTTCGGGCGTGGGCGCGGCATTGCACGGCCGCCGCGTGGGCCTCGCCGATAACTGGCTGCATCACGTGCAGGACGTGCGGGCGAAGCATGCCGCGCTGCTCGACGAATGGCCGCTCGGCGAAGCGCGTCACCGGCGTCTAGTCGAACTGAACGCTCTCGAACAAGTGGTGAACGTGTGCCGCACGACCATCATCAACGATGCATGGGCGCGCGGCCAGGAACTCACGGTGCACGGCTGGGCGTACGGCGTGCACGACGGCAAGGTGCGCGACCTCGGCATGACGATCAACAACGCGGCCGCGCTCGATGAAACTTACCAGCGTTGCGTCGCCGCCGTGTCGGCAAGCCGCGCGCATCAGGCGGACAACGACGTGGTCGCCGCCGATGCGGCCCAGCTTGGCGACGTGCCGGCTATCGTCGAAGGTGTGATCAAGGAGCTAAAACATGAGTGAGACAAACATGAACGGCACAACGGCTGATCCCGTTGTAATCGTGAGCGCTGCGCGCACGCCGATGGCCGCGTTCCAAGGCGATTTCGCGTCGCTGACTGCGCCGCAACTCGGCTCGGTGGCGATCGAAGCCGCGGTTCAACGCGCGGGCCTCAAGCCCGAGCAGATCGACGAGGTGGTGATGGGCTGTGTGCTGCCGGCCGGCCTCGGCCAGGCGCCCGCACGACAGGCCGCGCTCGGCGCCGGCTTGCCCCTTGCAACCGGCAGCACCACGGTCAACAAGATGTGCGGCTCCGGCATGCGCGCGGCGATGTTCGCGCACGACATGCTGGCCGCCGGCTCGGTCGACGTGATCGTCGCGGGCGGCATGGAGAGCATGACGAATGCGCCGTACCTGTTGCCGAAGGCGCGCGGCGGCATGCGCATGGGCCACGGCCAGGTGATTGACCACATGTTCTACGACGGCCTTGAAGACGCGTACGAAAAAGGCCGCCTGATGGGCACGTTCGCGGAAGAATGCGCGGCTTCGTTCGACTTCACGCGCGACGCGCAAGACGCATTCGCCGTCGAATCGCTGAACCGCGCGAAGCGCGCGAACGAAGATGGCTCGTTCGCCTGGGAAATCGCGCCGGTGAAGGTTGAGAGCCGCAAAGGCGAAGTCACCATCGACCGTGACGAACAGCCGTTCAAGGCGAACCTCGAAAAGATTCCGACGCTTAAGCCCGCATTCAGCAAAACCGGCACGGTGACGGCAGCAAACTCGTCGTCGATTTCGGACGGCGCCGCGGCCCTTGTGATGATGCGCGAATCGACGGCAAAGCGTCTCGGCGTCACGCCGATTGCGCGCGTAGTCGGCCACTCCACTTTCGCGCAGGAGCCGGCGAAATTCACCACTGCGCCGGTCGGCGCGATCCGCAAGCTGTTCGAGAAGAACGGCTGGCGCGCCGACGAAGTCGATCTGTACGAAGTCAACGAAGCGTTTGCCGTGGTGACCATGGCGGCAATGAAAGAGCACAAGCTGCCGCACGACAAGGTCAACGTGCACGGCGGCGCATGCGCGCTCGGCCATCCGATCGGCGCATCGGGCGCACGTATTCTCGTCACGCTGATCGGCGCGCTGAAACAGCGCGGCGGCAAGCGCGGCGTCGCGACCCTGTGCATCGGCGGCGGCGAAGCGACTGCAATGGGTATCGAATTGATTTGACGCGTAGTACGCACGTTCAAGCGTGTCACTTGGTCTGAGGTGAATCATGAAGACAGTGTTGATCGTCGGTGCATCGCGCGGCATCGGCCAGGAGTTTGTCCGGCAGTACAAACATAGTGGCTGGCGGGTGCTCGCCACAGCGCGCGACGGCGCCGCGCTCGACAACCTCACTCAGCTTGGCGCGCAAACCTATTCCGTCGACGTGACCGAGCCGGAGGATATCGCCGCGCTCGGCTGGAAGCTCGATGGCGAGCATGTGGACGTTGCCATCGTCGTGTCGGGCGTGTACGGCCCGCGCACCGAAGGCATCGAAACCATCACCGCCGAAGACTTCGACCATGTCATGCACACCAACGTGCGCGGCCCGATGCAGCTCATGCCGATCCTGCTGCCGCTCGTCGAAGAATCAGGCGGCGTGCTCGCGGTGATCTCGAGCAAGATGGGCAGCATCGGCGAAACGAGCGGTACGAGCGGCTGGCTGTATCGCGTGAGCAAGGCGGCGTTGAACGACGCGCTCAAACTCGCGTCGCTCGACGCGCAGCGCGCCACGTGTGTGTCGTTGCATCCCGGCTGGGTGCAAACCGACATGGGCGGCGCGCAGGCGGCGATCGACCCCACGCGCAGCGTCGCCGGCATGCGCGAGGTGCTCAAGCAGGCCGCCGCGTCGCGCGAAGCGTTCAATGGCCGTTTTTATCAATACGACGGCACGCCGCTGGAATGGTGAGGAGACACGCTCATGGTGCTTGATCAGGACCACCTGATGGTCCGCGACGCGCTGCGCACATTCGTGCGTGAAGCAGTCACGCCGTACGCGGCGACGTGGGATCGCAAGCGCACGTTCCCGAAGGACGTTCACCGCCAACTCGCGGAACTTGGCGCATACGGCGTGCTGGTGCCCGAAACCTACGGCGGCGCCGGCATGGACGCGCTCGCGCTCGCGCTGATTCTCGAAGAAATTGCCGCGGGCGACGGTGGTACATCCACGGCGATCTCCGTGAACAATTGCCCCGTATGCAGCATCCTGCTGACTTACGGCAACGACGCGCAAAAGCGTGACTGGCTCACGCCGCTCGCGCGCGGTGAAATGCTCGGCGCGTTTTGTCTGACCGAACCGCAAGCCGGCTCCGACGCATCGGCGCTGCGCACCACCGCTACACGCGATAAAGACGGCGACGCGTACGTGCTGAACGGCGTCAAGCAGTTCATCACGAGCGGCAAGAACGGCGACGTCGCGATCGTGATGGCCGTCACCGACAAGGCGGCGGGCAAGCGCGGCATCAGCGCGTTTATCGTGCCGACCGACAGCAAGGGTTACGTGGTCGCGCGAGTCGAAGACAAGCTTGGCCAGCATTCGTCGGACACCGCGCAAATCATCTTCGAAGACTGCCGCGTGCCGGCCGCGAATCTGATCGGCGCGGAAGGCGAGGGTTATCGCATCGCGCTGTCGGGGCTCGAAGGCGGGCGCATCGGCATCGCTGCGCAAAGTGTCGGCATGGCCCGCGCCGCATACGAAGCCGCGCTGACGTATGCAAGAGAGCGCGAGAGCTTCGGTCAGCCGCTTTTTTCGCACCAGGCGGTGCAATTCCGCCTCGCCGACATGGCGACGCAACTCGAAGCCGCGCGTCAGTTGATCTGGCACGCGGCGTCGCTGAAGGACGCCGGTCAGCCGTGTCTCACGGAAGCCGCCATGGCGAAACTGTTTGCGTCGGAAGCTGCCGAGCGAATCTGTTCGGCGGCGCTGCAGATCCACGGCGGCTATGGGTATCTCAGCGACTTTCCGGTCGAGCGGATTTATCGCGACGTACGCGTGTGCCAGATCTACGAAGGCACGAGCGACATTCAGAAAATATTGATCGCGCGCGGTCTCGGCTAGGGTTCGATGAGTTCGATGAGTTCGAAAAACAGTCACAAGTCGTCCGCGCAGCGGCCCGCCGACTGTCCATGCGGCGGCGCGGTTCCGGGCCAGGCAAGCGCCGCAAAAGCGCCGCGCTTCGAGCAGTGCTGCGGCCGTTACATCGACGGCGGCGAGGTCGCGCCGCGCGCACTGGAACTGATGCGCTCGCGGTACAGCGCTTATGTAGTCGGCGCAACGAACTATTTACGCGCGACCTGGGCGCCACAAACCTGCCCCGCCGAACTGGACGTCGACGTGTCGGCGCCCGACGCTCCTCGCTGGCTCGGGCTGCAAATCAAGACGTTCGCGGAGATCGATCCGCGTCATGCGACGGTCGAGTTCGTCGCCAGATACAAGGTTGCAGGCCGCGCGCACAGGCTGCACGAGTTGAGCCGCTTCATTTGCAACGACGAAGGACGCTGGCTCTACGTCGACGGCGATGTAAGCGAGTAGCTTTCAGCGCCTTTCTATTATCTGGCCGCGCGGCCGCAGGTAATGCGCCGCCATCGCATATGGCCCCATAGAAGCGTCGTTTTCTTCCGTTGGCTCGGCGCCACAGGCCGCGCCTTACCTTTGCTCACTTCGCCCGCTGCGGTGCCGCGCAACGGCTGCCACGCCGGCTCCAGAACCCATCTGCCACCGCCCCCAGCCCCGCGCTGCGCCGAGTCCACGCGCAGCCAAACAAGCCCTCGCGCGATGCAGCAATTTTTTCGTCGCGGGTTCTCCTTGATTGCACAAAACAAAATTGTCGTGCCAGGATGAGGTCGTTGCTTCGTGACGCCGCGATGCGAGGACCAGTTGGTAAGGGTTCCGCAAGCCGTGCCGGTGCCTGCCCGATAACCAGATAGAAACGGTTACGGCCGCGGCGCCCGGCGGCAGACGTGGCGTTCATCATCGGCGCGTGGGGTCGCGTCGGCCGTTGGGTTTATCCCGTGCGATCTCGATTGACGTGCGTGCGCTTCGCGCAATGCGTACGTGAGCATCTTTTTGTTTGTCGCAAACGTGCACGAAAGGCGAATGTCGGCCGCGTGTTTCGATGAACGGACCCAAGATGTCCAGGCAGTCTTTTCAGGCAGGTGCGTGAATGGTGTTGAGCAAGGTCCTTACGAAGTGTGCGGTGATTTGTGCAGCGGCCACGTGCGCTGTCGCAGTCGCGCAGGCGAATCCGCTCGCGGACGCCCAGCCCGGACCCCTCGCCCGCGCGCAGGTGCCGCGCATCGCGCTCCAGGACGACGTTTATCTGCCCACCGCGCGCCTGAACGAACAGATTATCCGCATACCCGTCGATGCCGACGGTGACATCACGCTTCAGACAACGGTCTACAAACCGGACGGCGCAGGCCCGTTTCCGATGATCGTCTTCAATCACGGCAAGATTCCGGGCGATCCCCGCATGCAGGAGCGCAGCGACCCGCTGCCGCTCGCGCGCGAATTCGTGCGCCGTGGCTATGTGGTCGTAGCACCGAACCGCCAGGGTTTTGGCCAGTCGGGCGGCGTCTATCATCAGGACGGTTGCGACGTCGAACGCAACGGCATGTCGCAGGCCGGCGACGTTGCGGCCGCCGTTGATTACATGTCGAAGCAGCCCTACGTCGACGCGTCACACATCGTGGTGGCCGGCACGTCACACGGCGGTCTCGCAACGTTGGCCTACGGCACCGAGGCCGCACCGGGCGTGCGCGCGTTGATCAACTTTTCGGGCGGCTTGCGGCAGGACGCGTGCGGCGACTGGCAAGGCAACCTGACGCGCGCATTCGGCGCGTATGGCGACAAAACGAAAGTGCCGTCGCTGTGGATGTACGGCGATAACGACTCAGTGTGGAATGCGCCACTCGTGGCCGGCATGTACGCGGCGTACGTAGCGCACGGCGCGAGCGCAAAGATGGTCGACTACGGCAGCTACAAGAACGACGCACATCGGCTCGTCGGCGACCGCGACGGCGTGCATGTGTGGTGGCCCGCCGTCGAGGCCTTCCTCGCCCGCGTCGGCATGCCTACGGGCGTGCAGTACCGGGTATCGGATCCTTCGGCGCCCAAAGCGAGCGGCTTTGCGTCAGTAGATGCCGTAGACGCGGTGCCCTATGTCGACGAAGCTGGACGCAACGGCTATCGCAACTTCCTGCATCAGTATCCGAGCCGCGCATTTGCGGTGTCCGACACGGGTGCGTGGTCGTGGGCCGAGGGCGGCGACGATCCGATGTCGGTTGCGATTGCTAACTGCCAGAAACAGAGTTCCGCGCCTTGCCGGTTGTATGCCGTCGATAGTTCTGTCGTCTGGGGTGATCAGGGTTCGCGGACGGCGGATAGTGGTGCTACCAGCGGGTCAGGATCTTCTGCCGACGAAGCACGGCGGGCTATTGCCAGTCGCGAATGATGTCGCGGTTGGATTCTGGTTTAGATGCGCAGCGGTTTAGGGCATAGGCAGGGCATTGGTTTTTAAGTACCGCCAACGTTCAAGAGCCGTTAGCCTGTTCTTTGCTGCCCCTCCTTTGAATTTCTTAGAGGCCCGCCTGACGGGCCTTTCTTGCATTCCTCTGTGCTGCCAATCCAGCGAAGTGGCTGCACTTGCCATCGTGCAGACCGGACTTCCAGGCTGACGTGTCACCACGACGACTCCGTCTGATTTCGGTCCGTCATGCTCAACTATTTGCCAGCCTCAAGTCTTCTCTGATCATGTGACCCGATAGTCACATCTCCCCGCTCGCCGCCCCTTCCCCCGAATCTCGCCCACTACTCCCAATTACTTTGCCGTCGTCAACTCCGGCGATTTGCGAGCTCCAGATTCAAACGCAAATCACCTGTCGCGAACAGCGCTGAACCCCGCGGCGGCCAGCGAAAAGCACGGTCAAAGGCCTAGTGCAAAGGCCGAAATAAACCGCTAATCTCGACCCCGCACGCTAGCCGAGGGCTGCGCGCAGCGTCGCCAACGCGCACGCGCCGCGCCGCGCCCGGAAAAACCATAAAAACAAACCACGGCAGCAGCAAGAAAAGCTTCTCTGGAGTACCTCTTGGAAAATTCAGCAACACCTTCAACATCGACCGAAGACTGGGTGGCCCGCAGCCTGCGCGCGGTCTGGCATCCCTGCACGCAGATGAAGCACCACGAGCGCCTTCCGCTCGTGCCGGTCGCGCGCGGTCAAGGCGCGTGGCTGTACGACCGCGCCGGCCATCGTTATCTGGATGCGATCAGTTCGTGGTGGGTGAATCTCTTCGGCCACGCAAACCCGCGCATCAACGCGGCACTCAAGGACCAGCTCGATACGCTCGAGCACGCCATGCTCGCCGGTTGCACGCACGAACCCGCGATCGAACTCGCGGAGCGCCTCGGTGCGCTCACACACGGCACGCTGGGTCACGCGTTCTTCGCGTCGGACGGCGCATCGGCAGTCGAAATTGCGCTCAAGATGAGCTTCCACTCGTGGCGCAATCGCGGTTTCGCCGACAAGCAGGAATTCGTCTGCGTCGCGAACAGCTACCACGGCGAGACCATCGGCGCGCTCGGCGTCACCGATGTAGCGCTGTTCAAAGACGCCTACGATCCGCTGATCCGCAACGCGCACGTCGTCGCGTCACCCGACGCGCGTCTGGCGAAACCAGGTGAGACGGCTGCGGACGTCGCACGTCGCGCGCTCGACCATGTACGCGCGCTCTTCGAGGCCCGCGCCACGAAGATCGCAGCGCTAATCGTCGAGCCGCTCGTACAGTGCGCGGCCGGCATGGCCATGCACGACGCTTCGTATATCGCCGGCCTGCGCGCGCTGTGCGATCAATATGGCGTGCATCTGATCGCCGACGAAATCGCCGTTGGCTGCGGACGCACGGGCACCTTCTTCGCGTGCGAACAGGCTGGCATCTGGCCGGACTTTCTGTGCCTGTCCAAAGGTATAAGCGGTGGCTATCTGCCGCTTTCCATCGTGCTCTCGCGCGACGAAATCTTCGAAGCCTTCTATCACGACGACACCGCTCGCGGCTTCTTGCACTCGCATTCGTACACCGGCAATCCGCTCGCGTGCCGCGCGGCGCTCGCCACGCTCGATCTATTTGCGACTGACAACGTGCTCGCAGCCAACGCGCAGAAGTCGGCGAAGCTGATGGCGGCGCTCGCGCCGCTCGCGGAGCATGAACAGGTGCGCAACCTGCGGCAGTGCGGCACCATCGTCGCCTTCGACGCAGCAATCGAAAACCCTCAGCATGCCAAAACATTCTCGCGCCGCTTCTTCGAAAACGCGTTGCAACGTGAACTGCTGCTGCGCCCCATTTCGACCACGGTTTATCTGATGCCTCCATACATTCTCGACGACGACGAAATCGCGCTGCTCGCCTCGCGCACTCGCGAAACGTTCGACGCAACGCTCGCGCAGGTCCGCTAATGCATCTCCTCGACAGACTCTCAGCGGGGCTGAAGGAAATCGACGAACGCGGCCTGCGCCGTCGACGCCGCACGGCCGACACGCCCTGCGCCGCGCACATGACGGTCGACGGACGCGAGATCATCGGCTTTGCGAGCAATGACTATCTCGGGCTCGCCGCGCATCCGCAACTGATTGCCGCCATTGCCGAAGGCGCGCAACGCTATGGCGCGGGCAGCGGCGGTTCGCATCTGCTCGGCGGCCACTCGCGCGCGCATGCGCAGCTCGAAGACGACCTTGCCGAATTCGTCGGCGGATTCGTGGATACACCGCGCGCGCTCTACTTCAGCACCGGCTACATGGCGAATCTGGCGACGCTCACCGCGCTCGCGGGCCGCGGCACGACGCTCTTCTCCGACGCACTGAATCACGCGTCGCTGATCGACGGCGCCCGTTTATCGCGAGCAGATGTGCAGATCTATCCGCACTGCGATATGGAAGCGCTGAGCGCGATGCTCGACGCGTCGGACGCGGATGTGAAAGCAATCGTCTCCGACACGGTGTTCAGCATGGACGGCGACATTGCACCGCTGCCGCGTCTGCTCGAACTCGCGGAACAACATGGCGCATGGCTGATCGTCGACGACGCGCATGGTTTCGGCGTGCTCGGCCCGCAAGGTCGCGGCGCCGTCGCGGACGCCGCGTTGCGCTCGCCAAATCTGATTTCCATCGGCACACTCGGCAAGGCGGCGGGCGTGTCGGGCGCGTTCGTCGCCGCGCACGAGACGGTGATCGAATGGCTCGTACAGCGCGCGCGTCCTTATATTTTCACCACGGCATCCGTGCCCGCAGCGGCGCATGCGGTTTCGGCGAGTCTGCGCATTATCGGCGGCAATGAAGGCGATGAACGTCGCGCGCATTTGCGGCAATTGATCGAACGCACGCGCGCGATGCTCAAGAGCTCGCCTTGGATTCCGGTCGATTCGCACACTGCCGTTCAGCCGCTCGTGATCGGCGCGAACGAGGCGACGCTGGATATTGCGGCCTCGCTCGACCGCGCCGGTTTGTGGGTTCCCGCAATCCGTCCGCCGACCGTGCCCACCGGCACATCGCGCCTGCGCATATCGTTGTCTGCTGCGCATTCGCATGCGGATCTCGACCGGCTGGAAGCCGGCTTGCAACAGGCGGGAGCGCAAGCCATATGACCGCCACGAACTCTGCCCTGTCGCTCTTCGTCACCGGCACCGATACTGAAATCGGCAAGACGTTCGTCTCTTGTGCATTGTTGCGCGGCTTCGCGCGCGAAGGTCTGCAAGCCGCCGCAATGAAGCCGATCGCTGCGGGCGCATTCGAGCTGAACGGCGAACTGCATAACGAAGACGCGGATCAGCTCGACGCCGCTTCGACCGTGCTGCTGCCTCCCGCGATGCGCACGCCGTATCTGCTGAAGGAACCCGCGGCGCCCCATATCGCGGCCGCGTTGGAGAACGTCGCCCTCGATATCGACCATATCGTCGCTTGCCATGCGCAGGCGTTGACGCGCGCGGACGTCGTGGTAGTGGAAGGTGTCGGCGGTTTCCGCGTGCCGTTGACCGCTACACATGACACCGCCGATCTCGCCGTCGCGCTGAAGCTGCCGGTCGTGCTGGTGGTCGGCATGCGCCTCGGCTGCATCAGCCACGCGTTGCTCACCGCTGAGGCCATCGCCGCGCGCGGGCTTACGCTTGCTGGCTGGGTAGCGAATCGCGTCGACCCGGACATGACTTTCCCCGACGAAAACATCGCGTCTATCCGCGAGCATCTCGCACGTGAACACGGCGCGCCGTTGCTCGGCATCGTGCCGCATCTGCGCCCAACGGCGCCGGAACTTGCGGCTGATCAACTCGACATCAACCGGCTATTGCAGACGCTGCGTGACGCGCAGCGCTGAATCAACCAACACATCCATTCATGAGGATTGAACACATGACGCAACTGAACATCGCCCCCGCGCGTGCTGAAACGGCCGCCAGCAACTCCAATGCAAATGCCAATGTCGATGCAGCGGGCAAGCAGCTCGCGCGCTGGCGCGTTGCCGATATCGTCGCGTTGTATGAACTGCCGTTCAACGATCTGATGTTTCGCGCGCAGCAAACGCATCGCGAGCATTTCGATGCGAACACGGTCCAACTATCGACACTGCTTTCCATCAAGACCGGCGGCTGCGAAGAAGATTGCGCGTACTGCCCGCAGTCCGTGCATCACGATACGGGCCTGCAGGCCGACAAGCTGATGCCGGTCGACGAAGTGCTCGCCGCCGCAAAGGCCGCCAAGGAAAACGGTGCGACGCGCTTCTGTATGGGCGCCGCGTGGCGCAATCCGAAAGACCGGCACCTCGAGCCGATCAAAGACATGATTCGCGGCGTCAAGGCGATGGGTCTGGAAACCTGCGTGACGCTCGGTATGCTCGAAACGCATCAGGCGCAGCAATTGCGCGAAGCAGGCCTCGACTACTACAACCACAACCTCGACACGTCGCCGGAGTTCTACGGACAGATCATTTCGACGCGCACTTATCAGGACCGTCTCGACACGCTTGAACGCGTGCGCGACGCCGGCATCAACGTGTGCTGCGGCGGCATCGTTGGACTGGGCGAGTCGCGCCGCGAACGTGCGGGCCTGATCGCGCAACTGGCGAACATGGACCCGTACCCCGAGTCGGTGCCCATCAACAATCTGGTGCAAGTGGAAGGCACGCCGCTGACAGGCACCGAATCGATCGATCCGTTCGAATTCGTTCGGACGATTGCGATTGCACGCATCACCATGCCGCGCGCGATGGTGCGCCTGTCGGCCGGCCGCGAGCAGATGGACGAAGCGTTGCAGGCGATGTGTTTCCTCGCGGGTGCGAATTCGATTTTCTACGGCGATCAGTTGCTCACCACGAGCAATCCGCAAGCGGAAGCGGACCGCAAGCTACTCGAACGCCTCGGCATTCGCGCCGAAGCGGCGCAGCACATGCCGCTCGATAAAAGCGGCTGCGAGCATGGTTGCGAACATGAGCAACCGGCACAGGCCACGACGAACTAAGTACACTGACCGCGCGCTGTAAATGCCGCGCAATGAAAAAGGCCGCTTCAATACGAAGCGGCCTTTTTTATCTTCAGCCCGAAAAGTTACTTCTTGTCGACGATGATCTGATCGAACGTTCCGCCGTCCGAGAAATGCGTTTGCTGCGCTTTCTGCCAGCTGCCGAACATTTCTTCGACGGTGAACGTCTTGATCGGCTTGAACTCGGCGGCGTGCTTCGCGAGCACGTTCTTGTCACGCGGACGCAGATGATGTTGGGCGATGATCTCCTGCGCGGCCGGCGACCACAGATAGTCCAGGTAAGCCTGCGCCTCCTTGCGCGTGCCGCGCTTGTCGACCACCTTGTCGACGATCGATACCGGCGGCGCCGCAAGCAGGCTCACCGACGGATAGACCGCTTCGAAATTGCCCGCGCCCACGCCGGTATTCATCAGCGCGACTTCGTTTTCGAATGTCACCAGCACATCGCCGACGCCACGTTGCGTGAACGTCGTCGTTGCGCCGCGGCCGCCCGTGTCGAGCACCGGCACGTTCTTGAAGATCGCTTTTTCGAAGTCGAGCGCCTGTGCGTCGCTGCCGCCGTGCTGCTTGCGATAACCCCACGCGGCCAGATACGTATAACGTCCGTTGCCCGAAGTTTTCGGATTCGCGATCACCACTTGCACGCCGGGCTTCGCCAGATCGTCCCAATCCTTGATGTGCTTCGGATTGCCCTTGCGCACGAGGAACACCATCGTGGTCGTGTACGGTGCGCTGTCGTCCGGCAGACGCGCGCGCCAGTTGGCTGGGACCAGTTGGCCTTTTTCCGCGAGCAGGTCGATGTCGTTCGGCTGATTCATCGTCACGACGTCCGCCTGCAAACCCTGCAATACCGACAACGCCTGCGCGCTCGACGCGCCATGCGACTGGCGAATCGATACGCTCTCGCCGCTCTTCTGCTTGTACGCGGCGATGAAGCCGGCATTGATGTCCTTATACAACTCGCGTGTCACGTCGTACGACACGTTCATCAACGACGTCTCCGCGTGCGCTGCCGACACGCCGCCGAGCGCAAGCGCGGCTGCCGTAAAACCGGCCGCCAGCCAGCGCGTTGTCCCCGTCCTGTATGCCATGTTGTCCCCGCTATCGATGATAAAAACCTGTGGCCGCGCAATTGCGCAGCGTGAAGCGGGATTCTAGCGGATCGCCTGTGCGCGCCTCGGCCGAAGTCGGGACGCGCGATAGCCGTCGCATGACGGGCATCGAGCGGCGCACGATAAGAAGCCGAACAGGTCTGCGGAACCAACGGTCCGCAGCCAGCGCGTCAAACCAGCGCCTGCTGGCCAAGCTCTAACGCTTCGTCGCGAAAGCGCAGCGGCGCCGCGCAATGCACCAGTGTGTCGACGAAATACTTCGCCCTTGGCCACGGGCCGAAACCGGCTGCGGTGTTGATATGCCCTGCGTCGCCCAGATTGACGAACGCACTGCCGAAGCGCTGCGCGAGTTCGCGAGCGCCGGCGAGCGGCATCCACGGATCGGTTTCGCTGCCGATCAGAATGGACGGAACGCCGACACGCCGAGCCTCGAACGGTCCCGCGAAAGCGAATTTCTGCGGGCTTGCGGGCGCAACGAACAGCACGCCGACTACCTCGTTTGCATACGACGCCTGCTGCAACGCGTGCGCAGTCGCAAGGCAGCCGAAGCTATGCGCGGCGAGCACGAACGGCCCCCGTTCACGCGCGAGCAATTCGCGCAGCGAATTCGCCCAACCTGCGACGTCCGGTGAATCCCAGTCGGCCTGCTCGACGCGCAACGACCGCGCGAACTGGCGTTCCAGCCAGGTTTGCCAATGTGCGCCCTCGCTGCCATGCAGGCCGGGAACGGTCACGAGCCGCGGCGGCCACGGCGCTGTGGTGCATGAAAGCATGTCTGTCCCTCGCTACGGGAAACCGGGAGGCCATTGTCCCGCCGTGCGACGCGTGGACGAACCAAGTTTTTGTGCTTTGTTTATGGAGTGGATCACCGCAACGGGCGGCACACGGGTCTGCGACGCGCACGGTCGTGCGCAACCGCGCGGGATTGCCGGCGAAAAAGTAGAATGAAGCCTATCCATAAAAGGAGGAGCCCTCATGTTGCCAGCGTCGTGCGCCGTGCCGCAGCCGCCGGAAGCCTCGCAGCCATGCTGCCGCGCGTCTCGCGCGAAACGGCGCGATCGCGCATCCAGCGGCGAGGCCGCATGAAAATCCTCTTTTACATGCCGAACGCCGAAGCCGCCGCCTGGCTGCACGACTTCGCCCGTGCGCTGCCGGAGGCCGATTTGCGCGAATGGCAGCCCGGCGACACCGCGCCCGCCGATTTTGCCGTCGTATGGCGCCCGCCTCGCGACATGCTGGCCGGCCGCGGCGATCTGCGGGCGATCTTCAATCTGGGTGCGGGCGTCGACGCGATTCTCGCGCTCGAACGCGAGCAGCCCGGCACGTTGCCCGGCAACGCGCAGTTGATCCGTCTCGAAGACAGCGGCATGGCGCCGCAAATGGCCGAATACGTAACGCATGCGGTGCTGCGCTATCTGCGGCGCTTCGACGAATATCAAACGCTGCAACGCGAGGGTCGCTGGCAAGTACTCGATCCGCATCCGCGCGAGACGTTCACGGTGGGTGTCCTCGGACTCGGCGTGCTCGGCGCACATGTCGCACAAGCTGTCGCCGCGTTCGGCATGCCGGTGCGCGGTTATAGCCGTAGCGCGCGCCACGTCGAAGGCATTACGACGTTTGATGGCGCGGCGCAATTCGACGCGTTTCTCGACGGCGTGAAGGTGCTCGTGAATCTGCTGCCTCATACGCCGGACACCGCCGACGTGCTCGGCGCGCGCACGTTTTCGCGGCTTGAGCGTGGCGCGTATCTGATCAACGTTGCACGCGGCGCGCATCTCGTCGAAGCAGATCTGCTCGACGCGCTGGCAAGCGGTCAGCTGGCCGCAGCCACGCTCGACGTGTTTCGCGAGGAACCGCTACCCGCCGATCACCCGTTCTGGCAGGAGCCGCGCATTGCCATTACGCCGCACATCTCCGCGCTAACGTTGCGCGAAGAAAGCGTCGCGCAGATCGCGGAAAAAATGCTGGCGCTGGAGCGTGGGGAAGCGGTCGGGGGCGTGGTGGACATCGAACGCGGATATTGACATCGTCGAATTGCATGAGCAGGAGCAGGTTCCAAACCGCCAACTCCAATCGACTACTGTGTATGAGGAGACAATCATGGCCGTACCGCAGCAAGTGAAGATCGTCGAAGTGGGCCCGCGCGACGGTCTCCAGAACGAGAAGGAGTTCGTCCCGACCGCCACGAAGATCGAACTGATCAACCGGCTCTCCGCAGCGGGTTTTCGCAACGTCGAAGCGGCGTCGTTCGTGTCGCCCAAATGGGTGCCGCAGATGGCCGACGGCGCGGAAGTCATGTCCGGCATCGAGCGCCGCCCCGGCACCATCTATTCGGTGCTCACGCCTAACCTGCGCGGCTTCGAAGGCGCGCTTGCCGCACGCGCGGACGAGATCGTGATCTTCGGCGCCGCGAGCGAAGCGTTCTCGCAGAAGAACATCAACTGCAGCATCGCGGAAAGTATCGAACGATTCGCGCCGGTCGCGCAGGCAGCCAAGGAGCACGGCCTGCGCATTCGCGGCAGTGTGTCGTGTGCGCTCGGTTGTCCGTATCAAGGCGAGGTGCCGGTCGCGTCGGTGGTCGACGTGGTGCAACGCTTTGCAGCGCTCGGCTGCGACGAAATCGACATCGCCGACACAATCGGCGTAGGCACGCCGAAGCGCACGCGCGAAGTCTTCGAAGCGGTGACGCAAGTGTTTCCGCGCGAGCGTCTGTCCGGGCACTTTCACGACACGTATGGCCAGGCGTTGGCCAACATCTACGCGGCGCTGCAGGAAGGCATCGAAATCTATCACGCGTCGGTGGCGGGGCTCGGCGGCTGTCCGTATGCGAAGGGCGCAACCGGCAACGTCGCGACCGAAGACGTGCTGTATCTGATGAACGGCCTAGGCATCGAGACCGGCATCGACCTTGCTCAAGTCGTGGCAATCGGCGATTTCATTTCCACGTCTATCGGTCGGCCGAACGTTTCGCGCGCGGGCAAGGCGCTGCTCGCGAAGGCGCGCAGCGAAGCGGCCAACTGCGTTTGAGCCTGCGTCGAACATCTTCCTCAAGACATTGCCGGACACCAGACTATCAGGACCTGACACGATGACGGACCACGCTTCTCTCGACCCGGACGATCTCACCGCATTACCCGACTCTGCACGCCGCGTTGCACTGCTGCTGCGCGAGCGCGGACACAGTGGCCGGATCGTCATGCTGCCGGAGACCGGCAAGACTTCAGCCGAAGCCGCCGCCGGCCTTGGCTGTTCAGTCGCGCAGATCGCAAAATCGATCCTGTTTCGCCGTCGCGAAGACGATGCGCCGGTGCTGGTGGTCGCGAGCGGCGCGAATCGCGTCGATGAAAAGAAGGTGGCGGCGCAGGTGGGCGACATCGGCCGCGCCGACGCGAAGTTCGTCCGCGAAAAGACCGGGTATGCGATTGGCGGCGTGTGTCCGGTCGGTCATGCGGTCGAGCCGGTCACGCTGATCGATGAAGACCTGCTCGCGCTGGACAGTCTGTGGGCGGCCGCCGGACACCCGCATGCGGTGTTCAATCTGAGCGCCCAGGAACTGGTTGCATTGACGGGCGCGCCGGTGGTCGACGTGGCGCTGCGCGAGACGGCCTGACGCGATGACAGCGGTAATCAACAAAGCAACGGATGCCGAGGGCGTGCCGTCGCCGTGCATCAACGTGTGCCGGATGAATGCATCGACCGGATGGTGCGAAGGTTGCCTGCGCACCATCGACGAAATCGCCGGCTGGTCGATCTACGACGATCACGAGAAGCGCGCCGTATGGAACGAACTGGAGGCCCGGCGCGCCCGGTTGATCGCAGAACAGGCAAAGGTGCAGCCATGAACGCGCCGCCGCGCATTGTCACCATCGGCGAGACGTTCAGCTCGACGCTCACGTTGTCGGTGGATTCGGTGAAGTCGTTCGCAACGCTCGTCAACGACATGAACCCGCTGCATCACGACGAAGCCTACGCGGCGCAAAGCCGCTTCGGTGGTCTCATCGCGTCGGGCACGCAGCCCACCGCGCATTTCATGGCGCTGCTCGCGACGCATTTTTCGACGTACGCGCAGCCCCTCGGGCTCGACTTCGATATCAAGCTGAAGAAGGCCGCGCACGCGGGCGACACGCTCACCATGACCTGGCGCGTGCGCGACGCTTACTGGAAGCCGAGCCTGAACGGAGACCTGACGCACCTCGAGGGCTCGGTCAAGAATCAGCGTGGTGAGGTTGCAGTGGTCGGCACGTCGACCATTCTCGTGATGCCGAAGGCCGAGACCTCCGTGAGCGCAGGCGTAGCAGCCGACTCGGGCACGGGCACGCTATGAACCGATTGCCCGCGTTGCCTGCATCGATCCGCGTCTTCGAGCGCGGCTGGCTTTCGTCGAACAATGTGCTGCTCGTCGACGACGACTGCGCCGCCATCGTGGACACCGGTTACGCGACGCATGCACATCAAACGTTGGCGCTCGTCCAGCAGGCGCTCGGCGAGCGGCCGCTCGATTTGATCGTCAACACGCATCTGCATTCCGACCATTGCGGCGGCAATGCGCTGCTGCAGTCTTCGTGGCCGTGCCGCACGCTCATCCCCGCCTCCGAAGCCGGCGCCGTGCGCGACTGGGACGAGACGCGGCTGAGCTTCCGCGCGACCGCGCAGACCTGCGAGCGCTTCGGCTTCACAGGCACCATCGCACCGGACGCAACGCTGCGCCTGGGCGCACTCGACTGGCAGGTGCTAGGCGCGCCCGGCCACGATCCTCATTCGCTGATCCTGTACTGCGCTGACGAACGCATCCTGATCAGCGCCGACGCGCTGTGGGAGAACGGCTTCGGCGTGATCTTTCCAGAACTGGAAGGCGAAAGCGGCTTCGCGGAGGAGCAGGCGGTGCTCGAAGCCATTGCAGCACTCGACGTGCGCCTTGTGATTCCCGGTCATGGGGCGCCGTTCACGAACGTGGGACAGGCACTGGACCGGGCTTTCTCCCGCGTGGCGTGGTTGCGCGCCGACCCGGCCCGCAATGCGAAGAATGCGCTCAAGGTGCTGATTGTCTTCAAGCTGCTCGACGTCCGCTCGATGAGCTTTGCCACGCTGCTGCAAATGCTCGACGACGCGGCGGTCATGCGTGCGGCCGCTTCAATGCTGAAGCCGCGCGGTGAATGGCCCGCACTCGTCAAAACGATTGTCGATGAACTGGCTGCCGGAAACGGACCGCTGATGGTGCATGGCGAGCAGATCGTCGCGCGCGCGGCGCAACGGGCGTAAGCGCCTACGTTGCCTGAAGTGATCGAAGTCCGACCATTGGTGGCCAGCGCATGCGCGTTGGCAAGCGCGCCAGCTTCGGCGCGTCGGCAAAAACGCCGCCACAAAAAGAAAGCCGCTCAACCTATAAAGGCGAGCGGCGGAAATTCTGTCGGACGTGATCAGCGTCTGGTCGAATGATACGCGCGCGCGATTTTTGACCGCATCAGTGATTTCCCTACAGACGCTTGACGGCGGCCGTTGACCGCATGCGGTCTGAAAGCAACGGGAACCGTGCCGAGCCTGGCGAACGATTGACCCGCCGATATGAACAAACGTCCGCGCATATGGTTTGCAATCCATAGCATTGCCGCTGGCCGCGCTGGCCGGACGCACGACGCTCAGACAGACGGCACCCGCCTTTGCGGCACGATGCGCCAGCCGAGATTGACGCCCGCAGCCGCAACGAGGATCAGCACCGCGCCCAGCACCTGAATCCACGCTAGTGCCTGACCAAACGCAACGCGGTCGACGATGATCGCCACCACCGGGTAAATGAATGACAGCGCGCCGGTCATGGAGGTCGGCAGCTTCTGGATGGCGCCGTACAGCAACACATACATGAGGCCGGTATTCACGACGCCCAGCACGACCAGTTCGACCCATTGCGCACCGGTGACGGGCAGCGCGTCGAAACGCACGAACGGCGCCAGCATGACCACGCCGAGTAACACCTGGATCAGCGCGATCAGATGCGGCGGCGTGCCCTTCAGGCGCTTCGTGATAATCGAGGAAACCGCATACATCGCCGCCGCGCCCACCGCATAGGCGATACCCACCAGATATTGCCCCGGCACCGCCAGTACGGCCGGTTCGACCTTGACGACAAACACGAGCCCGATAAATGCGATCAGCAGCCACACGACCGTGGACGCGCTGATACGCTCGCGAAACATCAGCGCGCCAAGCGCCACCAGCATGAACGGCTGCGTGTTGTAGACGGCCGTCGCCATCGAGATCGACGCGCGCGAATAGGCGGCGAACAGCAGCACCCAGTTCGCGACAATCGCCGCGCCGCCGAGTAACGCGAGCCCGAGCATTTTCCACGAGAACAGCTTGCGCCTGAAGAAACCGAGCACGGCGCACACCAGCGCGAGCGTTGCGCCGCCGAAAATGCAGCGAAAAAACACCACATTGAACGGACTCTGCTGCGACGACACCACCAGCCAGCCGATCGTGCCCGACATCAGCATTGCGATGCTCATCTCCGCCGCGCCGCGCCGGATTTCGTTTGAAGCCATGATCCGATCCTCGATTCAATTCTGCCTGACGAGCAGTGTAGATAATCCGCTGTCACGAATACATAGCTAAACTTAAGCACTATCGCGTTCCAACCTAATAATCGAAGGCCGTCATGACAAAACGCCTCGCACAGCCCACGCCTGCAGCGCTCGACGAAACGGACCGGGCGCTCCTCGCTGCACTCGCCGAAGACGCGCGCCGTCCAGTCAGCGAACTTGCTCGCCTCGTCGGACTATCGGCGCCGAGCACGGCTGAGCGCATTCGACGGCTGGAAGCGCAAGGCGTGATCGAGCGCTTCACCGTCCAGCTCGATCCGCGCGCGTTGGGTTTCACGCTGCAAGCTATCGTGCGCGTGAAGCCGTTACCCGGCCAATTGCATCTGGTGGAAGAAGTGATCCGGCGCATTCCGGAGTTTGTGGAATGCGACAAAGTGACCGGCGACGATTGCTTCATCTGTCGCCTCTATCTGCATTCGATCGAGCACCTCGACGAGATTCTGTCGAAGGTCGCCGAGCGGGCGGAGACGAGCAGCGCGATCGTCAAATCGACGCCCATCGCGCGGCGTCTGCCGCCGCTCGGTTAAGCGAGCAACGCTACTTTTCGAGCGCTTCGAAGAAGGACAGCATTTCGGCGACCAGTTCGTCAGGCGCCTCTTCGGGTATGTAGTGGCCGCAAGACAGCGAACGACCGCTCACGTCGCGCGCCACGTGACGCCATTCGTCCAGCGCGTCGAAGCACTTTTCGATCACGCCCTTGTCGCCCCACAACACGCGCAACGGGCAGGCGATCTTCTGTCCGCGCTCGATGTCCGCGCGGTCGTGCTCAAGGTCGATACTGGCCGACGCGCGGTAGTCCTCGCACATTGCATGCACCGCACCGGGTTGCGCGAGCGCCGAGCGGTAAGCGTCGAGCGCGGCTGGGTCGAACGGCGCGAGACCTGCGTGACGGCTTCCCATGACCGCATCGACATAAGCAGCCGGGTTTGCGCCGATCAGCGTTTCGGGCAGCGGCTCCGGCTGAATCAGGAAGAACCAGTGGAAATAATGCGTGGCGAAGGTGCGGTCGGTCGCTTCGTACATGGCCAGTGTTGGAGCGATGTCGAGCAGCATCAGACGTTCGACGGCGTCCGGATGATCGATTGCCATGCGATGCGCGACGCGCGCGCCGCGGTCATGCGCGCAGACGAGAAAGCGCTCGAATCCGAAGTGCCGCATCACTGCGACCTGATCGGCAGCCATGGTGCGTTTCGAATACGGCGCATGCGTGGCGTCGCTCTGCGGTTTTGCCGATGCGCCATAGCCGCGAAGGTCGGTGGCGATCACCGTGAAGTGCTGAGCCAACTGGTCCGCGGAGCGCGCCCAGATCAGATGCGATTGCGGATGGCCGTGCAGCAGTAGAAGTGGCGGCCCCGCCCCGCCCTTTACTCCGAAGATATCTGCATCGCCCGCGGCGACGCGAAAGGGCGTGAAATTCTCGAAGGCCATGGCCGGCATCTCTCGTCGTTTGAAGTCAGTCCATTGTAAAAGCTCAATGTGTCCGCACCGGGTGGGACAACCCACGCAAAGCATAGAACCCGAGCACTCATTCGAACCGTTCTAAACAAACCGGCGAACGCGAAGCACATGCTTTGCCCTATAATCGAACGATCGTTCTTAAACGTACGAGCGGCCCTATGCGCGGGCTGTCAGCTTCGGCACGGCGCAAGCCGCATGCCGCTACACTCGTCAACAGCCGGGCGTTTTGCGCACCGGTCAGTCAATCAGGAGACCCGCACTATGGCATTGCCCGCCGTTCTACAAAATCTGGCGTTGCCTGTCGTCGCCTCGCCGATGTTCATCGTCAGCTATCCGGAGCTCGTGCTGGCGCAGTGCAAGGCCGGCATCGTCGGTTCGTTCCCCGCGTTGAATGCGCGCCCTGCCGAACTACTCGACGAATGGCTCACGCAACTGCAGGCGCAACTCGCCGAACATAAGGCGGCGAATCCCGACTCGGTGATCGGACCGATTGCCGTCAACCAGATCGTCCATCAGTCGAATACGCGGCTCGAACATGACGTGCGGGTCTGCGTCGAGCACAAGGTGCCCATCTTCATTACGAGTCTGCGCGCGCCGGCGCGCGAGATTGTCGATGCGGTGCACAGCTACGGCGGAATCGTGCTGCATGATGTGATCAATCTGCGGCACGCGCAGAAGGCGCTGGAAGCGGGCGTGGACGGTCTGATTCTGGTTGCGTCGGGCGCGGGCGGTCATGCGGGCACGACTTCGCCCTTCGCGCTGGTCGGCGAAGTGCGGCGCATTTTCGACGGCCCGATCGTGCTGTCGGGATCGATTGCGAACGGCGGCTCGATTCTCGCCGCGCAAGCCATGGGCGCCGACCTTGCGTACATGGGAACGCGCTTCATCGCGACGAAAGAGGCGCATGCGGTGGACAGCTACAAGCAGGCTATCGTCAATTCCACCGCGTCGGACATCATCTACACGAACCTGTTCACGGGTGTACACGGCAATTACATTCGCGAGAGCATCGTCAACGCCGGGCTCGATCCGGACGCGCTGCCCGAATCGGACAAAACCAAGATGAACTTCGCGAACGACAAGGCGAAGGCGTGGAAAGACATCTGGGGCGCAGGCCAAGGCGTCGGCCTGATGGACGACGTGCCGAGCGTGAGCGAGCTGGTCAAGCGTCTCACGAAGGAATACGACGACGCAAAGGCGCGACTCGGTATCCGGCGCTGACTTCGTCGAGGGTTGCCGGGGGTGGCGGGGGTGACGGCGCCCGCTGACGGCCGCGGCAGCCCGCCTGCAGTCCGCCGCGCTCGCTACATATTCCGACGATACTGCCCGCCCACTTCGAACAGCGCGTGCGTGATTTGCCCAAGCGAACAGACGCGCACCACATCCATCAGCACAGCAAAGACGTTTTCGTCGTCGATCACTGCGCGTTGCAGCCTCTCGAGCGCGGCCGGCGCGGCATCGCGATGCCGCGCCTGGAAATCGCGCAGACGTTTTAACTGGCTTTGTTTCTCTTCTTCTGTGGAGCGGGCGAGCGCAATTGGCGTCGGCGCTTCATGCGGCTTCGCGCTCAAAAAGGTGTTCACGCCGACAATCGGATACGAGCCGTCATGCTTGCGATGCTCGTACAGCATCGACTCGTCCTGAATGCGCCCGCGCTGATAACCAGTCTCCATTGCGCCGAGCACGCCGCCGCGCTCGGTCAGCCGGTCAAATTCGGCGAGTACCGCTTCTTCGACGAGGTCCGTCAGTTCGTCGATCACGAAGCTGCCCTGATTCGGATTCTGATTCTTCGCCAACCCCCATTCGCGGTTGATGATCAACTGAATCGCCACCGCGCGTCGAACCGACTCCTCGGTGGGTGTGGTGATCGCTTCGTCGAACGCATTCGTGTGCAGCGAGTTGCAGTTGTCGTAGATCGCGATCAGCGCTTGCAGCGTGGTGCGGATATCGTTGAAGTCGATCTCTTGCGCGTGCAAGCTACGGCCCGAGGTCTGCACGTGATACTTGAGCTTCTGGCTGCGTTCGTTCGCGCCATAACGCTCGCGCATCGCGATCGCCCAGACGCGCCGCGCAACGCGGCCGAGCACCGTGTATTCCGGGTCCATGCCGTTGGAAAAGAAGAACGACAGATTCGGCGCGAAGTCGTCAATCGACATGCCGCGCGCCAGATATGCCTCGACATACGTGAAGCCGTTAGCGAGCGTGTAGGCGAGTTGCGAGATCGGATTCGCGCCGGCTTCGGCAATGTGGTAGCCGGAGATCGACACCGAATAGAAGTTGCGCACGCGGTGTTGGACAAAATACGCCTGAATATCGCCCATCACCTTGAGGCTGAACTCGGTCGAAAAAATACAGGTGTTCTGGCCTTGGTCCTCTTTCAGAATGTCGGCCTGCACAGTGCCGCGTACATTCTCCAACGCCATGCGGCGCGTCTCGGCGAGTTCGTCCTCGTTCAGCGCACGGCCCAGTTGCTGCGCCTGACGCGCGATCTGCTGATCGATCGCGACGTTGAAGAACATGGCGAGTATGGTCGGCGCGGGGCCGTTGATCGTCATCGACACCGACGTCTGCGGCGCGCACAGATCGAAGCCGTCGTAGAGCGCATGCATGTCGTCGAGCGTCGCGACCGACACGCCCGAGTTGCCCACCTTGCCGTAGATGTCGGGGCGCTCATCCGGCTCTTCGCCGTAAAGCGTGACCGAGTCGAACGCGGTCGACAGACGCTTGGCCGGCATGCCCTCGGACAGCAGCTTGAACCGCCGGTTGGTGCGCGACGGATCGCCTTCTCCAGCGAACATTCGCGTCGGGTCTTCGTTCTCGCGGCGGAACGGAAAGACGCCTGCAGTGAACGGAAAGTAACCCGGCAGATTGTCGAGCATCAGCCAGCGCAGAATCTCGCCGTGGTCGACGAATTTCGGCAACGCGACTTTGCGCAGCCGTGTACCCGATAAGGTCGTGGCCGTGAGCGCGGTGCGTATCTCGCGGTCACGAATGCGGACCACATGATCATCGCCCGAGTAGGCGGCGACAGTTTGCGGCCACGCGTCGAGCAGTTTGCGCTCGCGCTCGCCGAGTGCTGTGGTGCGTTGCTCGATGAGCGCGTCGAGCGAGGCTAGCACATCGTCTGCATTGTGCTCGTCTGCGCTGGCTTCCCCGAGCATCCGTCGCGCTTCGACGAGTTGCCAGCGCTCGCGCGCAACGCCGGCTTGCTGATCGACCCGCTCGCGATAAGCGTGGATGTTCTGCGCGATTTCCGCGAGATAGCGCACTCGCGCGGGCGGCACGATCGCATGGCGACCGCTCGAAAAGCGCACGTCGGCTGCAACCGACAAACGGCCGCCTCCTGAGCGCAGGCCGTGCTTGCGCAGCGCTTCGGCGATGTACTGGTAAAGCGCGGTCACGCCGTCGTCGTTGAAATGCGAAGCGATCGTGCCGAACACCGGCATTGCCTCGGGCGATTTTGCAAAGTCGGCGCGGTTACGCTGCACCTGTTTCGCGACATCGCGCAACGCATCTGGCGCACCTTTACGGTCGAACTTGTTGATCGCCACGGCGTCGGCGAAGTCGAGCATGTCGATCTTCTCCAACTGGCTGGCCGCGCCGAATTCGGGCGTCATGACATACAGCGATTCGTCGACGAACGGCACGATGGCCGCGTCGCCCTGACCGATCCCTGACGTTTCCACGACGATCAGGTCGAAGCCGGCCGCCTTGCACAGCGTCAGCGCGTCGGGCAGCGCGTCGGAGATTTCGCTCGATGCCTCGCGCGTCGCCATGGAGCGCATATAGACGCGTGCGCCGCCGCCCCAGTCGCCGATTGCGTTCATGCGGATGCGATCGCCGAGCAGCGCGCCGCCGGACTTGCGGCGCGACGGGTCGATGGCGAGCACGGCGATGGTCAGCGTGTCGCCGTAATCCAGCCGGAAGCGGCGGATCAGTTCGTCGGTAAGCGACGATTTGCCCGCGCCACCCGTGCCGGTAATGCCGAGTACGGGGATTTGCGCTGCCTGAGTAAGAGCGGAGAGCTCCGCGCGCTTCGACGACGCGACGCCGCCCGTTTCGAAGGCACTGATCAGTTGGGCGAGCCGGCGGAACACGAGCGAGCTCGCGTCGCGCAAATCGGCGCTGCTTGTTTCGCTCCTTACCTGCGCGCTCGAGCGCAGGTGCAACAGAGGTTGACCAGTCACGCTGGCGAGCCATTCGCCGACTGCGCCGGTCCGCGCTGTGGCGTCCTCGCGGGCCGCTGCCGAGCAGCGCGCGATCATGTCGTCGATCATTCCTTGCAGGCCAAGCCGCTGGCCGTCGTGCGGCGAATAGATCTTTTCGACTCCGTAGTTTTCCAGCGCGACGATTTCGTCGGATACGATCACCCCGCCGCCGCCGCCGAACACCTTGATGCGCTCACCACCTCGCGCTCGCAGCAGATCGACCAGGTAGCAGAAGTATTCGTTATGGCCGCCCTGGTAGCTCGACACCGCGACGCCGTCCGCGTCTTCCTGCAGCGCGGCGGTCGCGACTTCATCGACGGAACGGTTATGGCCTAGATGGATGACTTCGACGCCGCTCGCTTGCAGGATGCGACGCATGATGTTGATCGACGCATCGTGGCCGTCGAACAAAGCTGCGGCGGTGACGAAGCGCAAGCGCCGGCCCGCGGGCAGCTCGTGGCTGGCGGCGCGCTGCGGCGTGGACAGATCGGTCATGTCTCCCCCAGATCGTTACGCTGTTTGCGTGTGTGGGTGCTGGCAACCAGTATAACGAAACGGATGGGCGCGGCTCCGGCGGTTTGCGGCTTGGGGCGCTTGCCGACGGGCTTTGCGAGAGCGCTATCTCACGGCCAGCGCCTCGATCTGTTCGAGCGACGGCCACAGCGACTCGTTCGCAAACCGCTCCGCGAGAAAGTCCACGAACGAGCGCACCTTCGCGGACAAATGGCGCCGGCTCGCGTACACCACATGAATCGGCAACTCGCGAGGCGGCACTTCATCGACGAGCACAGGCACGAGACGCCCTTCTGCCAGATCGGCGCCGATCACCTCGGTGCCGAGCAGCGCGATGCCCGCACCGTGCAGCACCATCACGCGTTGGGCCTCGAGATGATTGACGATCAGATTGCCGGACAGGCGCACGCGCGCGGCTTCGCCGGTGGCTTGCAGGACGTCGAGCGCCGTCACGCCCGTGTATTGCAGAATGTTGTGGCGCGCGAGATCGGCGACTGTCTTCGGCGTGCCTCGCCGGCGCAGATACTCCGGCGACGCGCACAGCAGCAGATGCGCCATCGCGATCTGCCGCGCGATCAGCGACGACGACTTGAGGCCGCTCGGCGAAGCGCGGATCGCGACGTCGAAGCCTTCGTCGATCAGCTCGACCACACGGTCCGACAACGTGATGTCGACGGTGACCTGCGGATACTGCGCGGCGTAGTCGGCGACCGCGGCCATCACGTGACTCAGCCCGAATGCCGACAGCGACGACACCCGCAAGCGTCCTTGCGGCACGACGCTCGCCGCCCCGACGACCTGCTCCGCTTCCTCGAGTTCGGTGAGCACCTGACTCAGGCGCTCGTAATATTCGCGGCCCGCCTCGGTCGGCGCGACCCGGCGCGTGGTGCGGTTCAGCAGGCGCGCGCCGAGTTGCTGTTCGAGATGCATCACATGCTTGCTCGCCATCGCTGCCGACATCTCCATCCGTTCAGCCGCGCCCACGAAGCTGCCCACCTCGACCACTTGTCGGAACACTTTCATGCTGACGAGGGTGTCCATCCGAATCGCTCGCTATAGGAATTAATCGGCGTTATTTTGCCCGGTTTATCAAAGAGACGATGGCGAAACGACTGGCCGGAGTCGCGTTAGAAGTCGGAAAAGACCAAAGCCCGTGTTCCGTGAGGAACGCGGGCTTTGGAGGTTGTGAGCATGGGGCCAGGCGCGCGGCAGTCGCCGCCCGCCGGCCGGTTCAGCTACGCGGCGACGCCTAGAACTTCGCGCGCAAGCCGACGCCGTACGTATTGCCGCTCGACTGGCTGGTGATATGGTCGTACAGGTAAGCCGCGTACACGTCGGTGCGCTTGGACAGCGGGTAGTCGTAGCCGATCGCCGCGGTCTGGCGCGTCTGGTCGAAGCCGCCACCGTCGCGCGAATAAGCGTACGACGCCATCACCGAGCCCGGACCCGCCGGCACGGTTACGCCGCCCTGCGCGGTGTTCACGTGCCAGCTCGTCAGCGTCTGGTCGTTGTGCGTGTACATGTACTGACCAAACAGCTTCACATACTTGAGGTCATAGGAGACGCCGACTTGCGCGACGCTCTGCGCCTTCAGGCCCGGCACGCCCGAAGAATCGAAGCTGCCCAGGTCTCCCGGCGTGTTGTTGAAGTTCACGTACTGATAGACCGCGGTCGCGGCGAACGGGCCGTGGAAATACAGAACCTGGCCGCTCCACTTCTTCGCGCCGTTCTGCGTCGTGTTACCCAGCGCATACATTGCGCTCGCCGACAGGCCGTTGAAGTTCGGCGACTGATATTGGACCGCGTTATTCCAGCCCGAGTCGCCGGTCACGCCTTGGTCGGTCGAGTAAGTCGGGAAGGTGCCGAGCCCGAGATACACGTGATAGACCATCGGCGAGAAGACGTAGGAGTCGATGAACGGGTTGAACAGGATCGTCGACACGAACAGTTCGGTGGTCAGCCGGCCGGCCGTAACCGTGCCGTACGGCGATTCGATACCGACGTACGCGTTACGCGAAAACATTGTGTCGCCGGTGAAGCGGCCGTACTGGCCGTTCTGCGCGCGGAAGAAGCCTTCCAGTGTAAAGATCGCCTTGTAGCCGTTGCCCAGATCCTCAGCCCCTTTCAAGCCCCAGTACGACGTCGACATACCGCCGCCGGACACCTGCACAGACGTCTTGCCGCCGGGAAATTTCTGCGCGCCGACCCATTCGTCTACCTGACCGTAGAGTTGCACGCTCGACTGCGCGAAAGCAGACGATGCACTGGCCAGCAAAGCGGCACACGCGGTTGCCTTAAGGGTGGTCTTCAGCGCACGGCTGATGCCTGTTTTCATGGATTCTCCAGTCTTTGTCAAAAGGGGTGTGGCTGTGCGAAAGGGCAAGCTCGCGCGAACCGTTGTTGTTGTCCGTTCAATCGTCGAGCCAATCTGGGCGGGGACCATCTTTGCGGACCATTTTTATGAACAAAAATATCGCTGGTTATTGCGGGTATATCGGTCTGATTAGTTTTGTCGCTTATCGGCCTGCTACAGACCTCAACGCGTGCATGTTCGCGGCGCCGCGACAGACGCGTCGGCTCGCGCGAAGCTGCGCGCCCTATGCGCAAGGCGCACGATAACGCTTCAAATGACATGGTGATGACGCGCCGCCGCATAACCGCCCAAATTTGACGACGGGAGACGGCCAGCTGCCGAGTGTTTTCAAAAAAGTGTGGCGTCGAAACGTCACATTGCGCCCGCGGTTTTGGGGTGAGTTAAAGCGTAATGCGGGCGCCAAGCCAATTGAAAGGCGCGTAAATTAACAGAGCTTGGGGCAACGGGCGTTGCCGACGACTGGACGCGATGCGAACCGGCGCCGTGGGTCTGCTGGGAGATTGACTAACACGCGAATTAACGCGCAGCCCGGGCGGGCCTGGTTTCCAGCTTAGTTTCGGTAGGGAGAACTCTCGGGCGGGCGGCTGTCGTCGCCTTGGCGCTGAACGGCGCGCAGTGCACCGCGTTCTTCGTTATAGCGCGCGACGTCGGCCCGGATCGATCCCGAGCGAACCGGCGCGTTGGGCTGCGGCCGCTGTCCGGGGCGCGACTCTGCGCTAACGGGTTGAATGACGCCGACATACGGTATGCCGCCGCGGCCGTCGCCCGGATATGCGCCAGGTCCGGCGACGCGATGCATGCCTCCGCCCAAAGCGCCGGAGGGGTCGAGGCTACGCTCGATGTTGCGACCAACGTCGCGGTTCACGTAATTGCCGTGACCATAGCTGTCAGCACCGAAGCTCGCGCCACCGTGCGGCATGCCCGGTCCTTTTGCATAGGCGAACGAGCACAGCGCGACGATTACCGCGCCCCACGCCAGGTGCTTCGTTCTCGACAACCCGTCCACCAGTGACTCACTTGCCCGAAGACTTGCCTGAAGCCCACCGTTCGAGCTGCGATGGACTTGTTGAGGGACTGGCGCGGGCGCTGCGGACAGGTCGCAGCGCAGAGCATCCCGACGGCCTTTGATCGGTAATTTATGGTCACCGGCAGAGGGTGTCGAGCCAAAAAGTGTTAGGCCTCGGCTGCTCTTGTAACACGTTGTTACTGCGACGTTTTTCTACGACACAACCCTTGCTAAAACCGCCTTAAAAGCAGCAGCCGGTTGATCGGAATTCCTTCGCGAAAGGCGAAAGTGCAACGATGCAAAATGTCTCCGAATCACGATTAACCAGGGGGCAGCGCATCTCACTCGCGGGATGCAACTCGTGGGTGTGCGCACGCAGCGATCGGCGGTCCATAAGCGCAATCAGGCGCACCGAGAGAATGCACCGTACTCATTAATCGATTCGGCAAATGAATTTGCCGTTTCAATCGGTTTAGACGGACAATAGGGGTTTTCCATAGCACCGACGCCGCAGCGCTTTCGCGCACGCGCCTTGCGTGCAGTCCCGCATCACCGATTTCGAGAATCCGACATGGCCCGCCCGAAACTGCTTCCCGATAACTTCACCCTCTGCCTGGTCGGTACGGTGATACTCGCCAGCCTGCTGCCGGTTCACGGACAGGCCGCCGCGGGATTCGACTGGGTGACGAACATTGCGGTCGGCCTGCTTTTCTTCCTACACGGCGCGAAGCTTTCTCGGGAAGCGATTGTTGCGGGCGCGACGCATTGGCGTCTGCATGTGGTCGTACTGCTCAGCACGTTCGCGCTGTTTCCTCTGCTCGGCCTCGCGCTTAAGCCGCTCCTGTCGCCACTTGTCACGCCTGCGCTCTACGCCGGGATCCTCTTCCTCTGCACGTTGCCGTCGACGGTTCAGTCCTCTATCGCCTTCACGTCCATCGCCAAAGGCAACGTTCCGGCCGCGGTTTGCAGCGCGTCGGCCTCGAGCCTGCTCGGCATCTTCATCACCCCCGCACTCGTCAGTGTCCTCGTGACGAATCAGGCCGCGGGCGCTAGCTCTCCTTGGCACACCGTGGGCAATATCGTGCTGCAGTTGCTTGTCCCGTTCGTGGCGGGGCAACTGCTGCGCCCGCTGATCGGCAAGTGGATCGAGCGGCATCGCGGCGTGCTGAAGTTCGTCGATCAAGGTTCCATTCTGCTGGTCGTGTATGGCGCGTTCAGCGAGTCCGTGACGGAAGGGCTTTGGCATCAGATCCCGCTCTCCGCTTTGGGCGGTGTGCTGGTCATCAGCGTGGTGCTGCTCGCGCTGGCGCTGGGTATGACGATTTTCGTCAGCAAGCGGCTCGGCTTCAGTCGTGCGGACCAGATCACCATCATCTTTTGCGGCTCGAAGAAAAGTCTTGCCGCCGGCGTGCCCATGGCCAAAGTCATCTTTGCCTCGCAGGCGGTCGGCGCGGTCGTTCTCCCGCTCATGCTGTTCCACCAGATCCAGTTGATGGTCTGCGCCGCGCTCGCGCAACGCTGGGGCGCTCGCGACACCAGCGGAGAAACCCGTGCAGCCTCGCGCGAGCGGGCTGCTGCCGCCGTCGCCCGCCGTTGAATACGCGCGCAATGCAAATAGGACATTCATAAGCGCCCTCCCTGAGCGTCGTTTTCCAGAAAAGCCGCCTCGCGCGGCTTTTTGTTATTTCACGCTCATCGGCGACGGTTGTCGCCTCGGCCAGATGGCATAGGCGGCTTCCTGGGCGCCTCCTGGCCAACTCCTCAAAGCGCCTGCACACAGCGCACGACCGCGTGCGAAGACTGCCCGCAGTCGAACGCACCACACCAGTGCAACGCTTCACTAAAAGTTCACTTAATTCTCCGCAGCGCAGGTCGATAAGCCGAAGGTCCATCGCTACGTCAACCTGCCATGCAACTTCGCTCGCCCTCCGGAATCGCCGCGCCGCGCATCGAGGACCTGATTGCCCGGCGTGATCTATCCGCCGTATTCCAGCCGATCATCGACTTCGACGACGGCGCGATTCTCGGCTACGAAGGCCTGATTCGCGGGCCGGCCGGCACATCGCTCGAGACGCCATTCGCGCTCTTCTCGCAAGCGCTCGTGGAAGGCTGCACGATCGAACTCGAACAGGCCGCCGCGCGCGCTTGTATCGACGCGTTTGCGAGACTCGGCTACGACGGCAAGCTGTTCCTGAACTTCAGCGCAGGCGCGCTTCGGCGTCTGGCCGCCGTACCCGACGACACACTCGCGCTGCTGCGCCATCGCGGCGTCGATCCACAGCGCATTGTCATCGAGTTGACGGAGCAGAGCATGATTCCCGACGTCGGCAGTTTCCTGCCGGTGATCGCTTCGTTGCGCACGGCAGGCGCGCAGTTCGCACTCGACGATTACGGCACCGCGAATGCGAGCATGAATCTGTGGGTGCGACTCCAACCGGACGTCGTGAAAATCGATCGCTTCTTCATTCACGACATCGCCTGCGATCCCCTGAAGTTCGAGGCCGTTCGCGCAATGCAGCACTTCGCGAGCGCAAGCGGCGCGCGCCTCGTGGCCGAAGGCATCGAGAACGAGGCCGATCTGATCGTCGTGCGCGACATGGGAATCGGCTGCGGGCAAGGCTTTTTCTTTGGCCGTCCGCATGCGCAGCCGGCAAGCAAAGTCACCGACGACGCCCGCGACGCCTTGCGCGCAGGCCACATCGCCGTGTTTCCCGAAGCGACGCGCACGCTCGGCGGCGCGTCGCCATCGGGCGGCATGGCCTCGGAAAAGATGCTCGTGCACGCGCCCGCATTGCCGCGCCAGGCAACCAATAACGACGTGCTGGAACTCTTCAACCGTCTGCCCGATCTGCACGCGGTCGCCGTGGTCGAGCATGACGAACCGGTTGCGCTGATCAACCGCCGCAGCTTCATGGACCGCTACGCGTTGCCGTATCACCGGGAGCTGTTCGGCAAGCGGCCATGCCTGCTCTTCGCGAACGCCTCGCCGGTAGTGATAGAGAAATCGATGACCGTCGAGCAGATGGCCAAGCTCCTCGCAAGCGACGATCAGCGCTATCTCGCCGATGGCTTCGTCATCACCGAAAACGGCAAGTACGCGGGACTCGGCACTGGCGAGAACCTCGTGCGCGCGGTCACCGAAGTGCGCATCGAAGCGGCCCGTTACGCCAACCCGCTGACCTTCCTGCCGGGCAACATCCCGATCAGTTCGCACATTGCGCGGCTCGTCGACAATCACGCCGGCTTCTACGCCTGCTATGTGGACCTGAACCACTTCAAGCCTTTCAACGATCAATACGGCTACTGGCAAGGCGACGAGGTACTGAAGTTCGCCGCTGCGGTGCTCGCCGAGGTCTGCGATCCGACGCGCGATTTTCTTGGCCACGTGGGCGGCGACGACTTCCTCATCCTGTTTCAGAGCGACGACTGGCGCGACCGCGTGCTGCGCGCGATTCACGTGTTCAACGAGGGCGCGCAGCGCTTCTACGCGCCAACCGATCGTCTGGCTGGCGGCATTCACGGCGAAGACCGGCGCGGCAACCCGACGTTCTTCGGCTTCGTCACGATGGCAATTGGTTGCGTGCGCGTGGAGCCGGAGCCGACCGGCGGCGCGTCGCTCTATAACAGCGAGGAAATCGCCACGGTCGCGGCGCTGGCCAAGCGGCGGGCGAAGCTCGAATCAAGTGGATTCGTGCTGATCGACGCCGAAGAAAGCGTGGCCTTGTTGCGCGGGCAATCAGAAGCCGCGGTGACGCCCGCCGATTGACGACGTTGCGCCGGCCGTTTGGAAGGCCGCATTCCCAGCCTTGATTACCGTTATGACGCAAGCTCACGACGCCATGAAACGCGTCTGATGTGCACGCGTTTAGTATTTTTACTAAACAACAAAATACAAAAAAGGCCAACAACTACGGGTATTTACGGGTGCTATCTACGACGCTCTGACGCTGTTTGACGGCCGTTTTACTATACAATCCCCCGGACCCAAACACATGCGGCCGCTCTGCCTCGGCTGCCTGCTTCGATGGCGATAACCATCCGCGACGTCGCGCGTGCGGCCAGCGTGTCGATCGGCACCGTCTCACGCGCACTGAAAAACCAGCCGGGCCTGTCCGAGGCCACACGCGTGCGCGTGGTCGAGGCCGCGCGCGAACTGGGCTATGACGCGGGCCAATTGCGTCCGCGCATCCGCCGTCTAACGTTTCTGCTGCACCGCCAGCACAACAATTTCGCCGTCAGCCCATTCTTTTCGCACGTCTTGCATGGCGTGGAAGACGCCTGCCGGGAGCGCGGAATCGTGCCGTCGGTGCTGACCGCCGGTCCCACTGAAGACGTCATCCAGCAGATGCGCCTGCATGCGCCCGACGCCGTAGCGATCGCCGGCTTCGTCGAACCCGAGACGCTTGCCATGCTCATCGCCATGCAGCGTCCGCTCGTGCTGATCGATCTTTGGGCGCCGGGATTGCGTTCGGTGAATCTCGACAACGCCGGGGGCGCCGCGCTTGCGATGCGGCACCTGTTCGAACAGGGGCGCAAGCGGGTGGCGTTCATCGGCGGATCGCTCGCACACTTCAGCATCGCGCAGCGCGCACTCGGTTATCGGCGTGCTTTTTTCGAAGCGGGGCTTCTGTTCGACCCGTCGCTCGAAGTCACGATCGACGCCGGACTCGACCCCGACAGCGGCGCGGCCCGGGCGATGCAGCAACTTCTCGATGCGCCCGGCCCACGCCCCGACGCCGTGTTTGCCTACAACGACGCTGCCGCGCTCGCGGCGCTGCGCGCCTGTTTCGCGCGCGGTGTGCGGGTGCCGGAGGACATCGCCATTATCGGCTTCGACGACATTCCCGCCGCCGCTCACGCCACGCCGCCGCTGTCCACCATTGCGGTCGACAAGGAAGCGCTCGGCCGCCGCGGCGTCGAGTTGCTGCTCGAAGACGCGCCGGCCGAAACAGAAGTCCGCGTGCCCGTTCATCTCATTGCCCGTGCCAGTACTTTGGTGAAAACGCCATGACGCTATCCGCTACGCCTCCTTCCGCCAACGGCGCGCCTGCCGTGCCGGCCGTCGCCAGCTTTCGCAGCCGCGAGTTTCTGCTCTCCCATGTCGAGGACACGCTGCGCTTCTACGCGCCCCATGTGTTCGATCCGAGCGGCGGCTTTTTCCATTTTTTCCGCGACGACGGTTCCGTCTACAACAAAACCACGCGGCATCTGGTGAGCAGCTGCCGCTACGTTTTCAACTACGCGATGGCGTATCGGCAATTCGGCGACCCGAAGCATCTGGAATATGCGCGCCACGGCCTTCAGTTTCTGCGCGACGCGCATTGGGACGCGCAGCACGAAGGTTACGACTGGGAGATCGAATGGAGCGACGGCAGGAAGCGCACGCTCGACGCCACGCGCCACTGCTACGGCCTCGCGTTCGTGCTGCTCGCGTACTCGCATGCGGCGATGGCCGGCATCGAGGAAGCGAAGCCGATGATCGGCGCGACCTTCGAGTTGATGGAGCATCGCTTCTGGGACGCCGCCGCCGGTCTCTACGCCGACGAGGCATCGCCCGAATGGCGTGTGACTTCATATCGCGGGCAAAACGCGAACATGCACACCACCGAAGCCTTGCTCGCCGCGCACGAAGCGACCGGCCACCTGGTGTATCTGGACCGCGCCGAGCGCGTCGCGTCGAACATCACGCTGCGTCAGGCAAAGCTGTCGCAAGGGCTCGTGTGGGAGCACTTTCATGCGGACTGGTCGGTGGATTGGCACTACAACGAGGAAGACAGCTCGAACATTTTTCGTCCGTGGGGTTTCCAGCCCGGGCATCAAACGGAATGGGCGAAGCTGCTGCTGATTCTTGAGCGCTATCGTCCGCTGCCCTGGCTCTTGCCGCGCGCAATCGAACTGTTCGACGCCGCAATGACGCACGCATGGGACGAAGACCATGGCGGCCTGTATTACGGCTTCGGTCCCGACGGCACCGTGTGCGACCACGACAAGTACTTCTGGGTGCAGGCAGAAACTTTCGCGACCGCCGCGCTACTCGGCAAGCGCACCGGCAACGAGCGCTTCTGGGACTGGTACGACGAGATCTGGTGCTATAGCTGGGCACACTTCGTCGATCACAAATACGGCGCGTGGTATCGCATCCTCACCTGCGACAACCGCAAATACAGCGACGAAAAGAGTCCGGCCGGCAAGACCGACTATCACACCATGGGTGCATGCTACGAGGTGCTGACGCATGCGCTGGCCGACGGCTCAACCGCCGCGGCCGTCTCCACGGAGCACGCAAAATGAGCCACGTGTCCAACGAACTGCCCGTCTTCGTTTCGGCGGGCGATATCCTCACCGATCTCGTGCGCACGGGCGCCTCGCAATGGCTTTCGCGTCCCGGCGGCGCCGGCTGGAACGTGGCGCGTTGCGTCGCGCGGCTCGGCTTGCCGACCGCCTGCGCGGGCTCGCTCGGCGTCGACAATTTCTCCGACGAACTGTGGGACGCGAGCGTCGCGGCAGGGCTCGACATGCGCTTCATGCAGCGCGTCGAGCGCCCGCCTTTGCTCGCGATCGTTCATCGCACGCATCCGCCTGCGTATTTTTTCATGGGCGAGAACGGCGCCGATCTCGCCTTCGATCCCGCGCATCTGCCGGCAGGCTGGATGCAGCAGGTGAAGTGGGCGCACTTCGGCTGCATCAGTCTCGTGCGGCAACCGCTCGGCGACACGCTCGCCGCGTTGGCCGCCGAACTGCGCTCGCGCGGCGTGAAGATCAGTTTCGACCCGAACTACCGGAATCTGATGGAGCACGGGTACGAGCCCACGCTACGCAAAATGGCGGCGCTCGCCGACCTCATCAAGGTATCGGACGAAGACCTGCGCCTGCTCTTCAAGACCGACGACGAAGCGCATGCGCTTGCCCAGTTGCGCGCGATGAATCCGGCCGCCGCCGTACTCGTCACCCGTGGACCGGAAACGGCTCTGCTGATCGACGGCGCAGCGACTTTCGAGGCGCGACCGCCGCGCGTCGAGGTCGTGGATACGGTCGGCGCCGGCGATGCGTCCATCGGCGGCTTGCTGTTCAGTCTGATGACCGCTTCGCAGCGCGCGTGGCCGGAGCATCTGGCGTTCGCATTGGCGGCCGGCGCGGCAGCCTGCCGGCACGCAGGCGCGCACGCACCATCGCTCGATGAAGTAGTCGCGTTGCTGTAACGCGCGGGCGTTATCTTTCCGGTTGGACAGGCGCGCGTCGTCGCGAGGCGGCGCGCCATGGGGCTTCAGCCGAAGCGTCATTGCCGTGCTAGGATGAAATCACCAGAACCTTTGGAACAAGGAGCGACGCCATGGAGGACATCACCTACACCAAAGGCATCTACACGGCCACTGCGACGGTGAGAGAGGTCGACGCGGACACCTGGCAGGGCGTAGTCACACTCGCGCGCGACGAAGGCGAGGCGAGCCAGGACCAGGAAACCACGGTCTATGAAGTGGAAGCTACCTCGTCCACACCGGGCGAGGCGCTGGAAGAAGCGAAGGCGCTCGCTCATCGCATACTCGGGGAAATCGAACTCTAGGCAGACCGGCGCGGCGCATCTCGCGGCGCGCCACCTGAACGCAATGGTCGGAGGCGATCATGGTTGAGCAGCTCTTCCTCTACGGCGTGTACTCGATTCACGTCCGCCCAATCGAACTCAGCGGCGCGCGCTGGGACTCGGAGTACGAAATCAGGCATCGGGAGAAAGCGGTCAAGCCGTGGACGACCATCGGCGGCGACGACGGTTACGCCGACGAAGCACAAGCCATCGCTGCGGCACATCAGCAAGCCGTCGACGACATCGAGCACGGCGCAGGCATTCCGAAGCCGCGAGCATTTCCGTAAAGCAGAGCACCGGTCGCCCGTGCCAGCGTTAGCGCTTGTGCTACCGCTGGCAGGCATCGCAAACGGCATTTGAACGCGGCATTCAGGCGCGTTCAAATGCCGCAGAAGCGCCCCCGCCGCACCGCCACGGCGCAGAAAACGCACACCTTCTTTCGCTCCAGTTCGACGCGCTGAAGATCGCGCTCCGCGAGCGAGGCCGCGTGCTACGCTTGCGCCGTTTTCATCTCCACGAGTACGCGATGGCTACTGAACCGTCGGACCGTTTTGCCCGCATCGGACGGGAGAAAGTCAGCGCAGAAAATAGCCCTTCGCGCGGCAGCCGCGAATTGCGCCTGGACGATCGCGTGGTGATCGCGCACGGCATGCCGACGCGATTCTGGCAGGATCTTTATCACCGCGCGCTGGTGGTGCGATGGCCGATGTTTTTCGTCAGCCTCGCGGTGATCTTCCTGTTGCTGAACACCACATTCGCCGCGCTCTATATGCTCGGCAACGCGTCCATTGCCAACCAGTACCCGCCGGGCTTCGGCGGCGCGTTTTTCTTCAGCGTCGAAACACTGGCCACGGTCGGCTATGGCGACATGCATCCGCAAACGGTGTACGCGCACTGGATCGCGACGCTCGAAATCTTCGTGGGTATGTCGAGCATTGCGTTGGCAACCGGTCTGATTTTCGCGCGCTTCTCGCGTCCGCACGCGAAGATCATGTTCGCCCGCTACGCGATCATCCGGCCGCTCGACGGTCACATGACCTTGATGGTCCGCTCGGCCAACGGGCGCCAGAACGTGATCGCCGAAGCACATGCACGGCTACGCATTATGCGTCGCGAAACGACTCCAGAAGGTTATACGCTTCGCAAGCTTTACGACCTCAGACTCGTGCGCGACCAGCATCCGGTCTTCAAGCTCGGCTGGAGCATCATGCATGTGATCGACGAAACAAGTCCGCTTTTCGGCGAAACAGCCGAGACGCTGAAAGCGCGCGACACGTCGCTGCTGCTCACACTGGACGGCGTCGACGAATCGACGTCGCAGACCATGCAGGCACGCCACATGTGGACCTGCGATCAGATCTACTGGCAGTACCGCTTTGTCGACATCATGAGCGAACGGGACGGCGTGAGCCATATCGACTATTCGCATTTTGACGAGATCGTGCCGCTGGATGAAGCGCCTGTGAGAGCCGCCGTATCGAACGTTTGATCGGGCAAACCACGGGCCGAGCCATCGCGCGTATCGCCCCCAGGGCATACCCGTAGCCACCGTTCGCGTGGCATATCTATCTCAAAAGAGGCTTGAAACCGGGCGCTCCTCGCGCTCATTCGCTGACGCGCCAGCAAAGTAGAAAAAATCCACTCCGATTGGCGCTAAAAAATAGAGTCTCTTTCGCTGCGGCGCCTCGTCGGCCTGAGGACGCGCGCCGAAGATACAACAGCATCCATCACGTATGGGATTGGAGACTCACCTATGACCGCTCGCCTGCCCATCGACGGCACGCCCGCTCTTTCCGACTACAAGCTGTCCGACAATCTCACCGCGACGCGCGGCCGGATTTTCCTGACCGGCACCCAGGCGCTGGTGCGCCTCGCGCTCATGCAACGCTCGCTCGACCGCGCGCGCGGCATGAACACCGCGGGCTTCATCAGCGGCTATCGGGGCTCGCCGCTCGGCATGGTCGATCAGCAATTGTGGAAAGCGAAGAAACTGCTCAGCGCGAGCGATATTCGCTTCCTGCCCGCGATCAATGAAGAACTCGGCGGCACCGCCGTGCTCGGCACGCAGCGCGTGGAAGCGGACCCGGAGCGCACCGTCGAAGGCGTGTTCGCCATGTGGTACGGCAAGGGTCCCGGCGTGGATCGCGCGGGCGACGCGCTGAAGCACGGCAACGCGTACGGCTCGTCGCCGCACGGCGGCGTACTGGTCGTAGCCGGCGACGATCACGGCTGCGTGTCTTCGTCGATGCCGCATCAGAGCGACTTTGCGATGATGGCGTGGCACATGCCGGTCGTGAATCCGTCGAACATTGCGGACATGCTCGAATTCGGGCTGTACGGCTGGGCGCTGTCGCGGTTCTCGGGCGCGTGGGTCGGCTACAAGGCGATCTCGGAAACAGTCGAATCCGGGTCGACGGTCGATCTGGATGCGCTGCAGACCGACTGGAGCGCGCCGGAGGATTTCGAACCACCGACAGGCGGCCTGCACAATCGCTGGCCCGATCTGCCGAGCCTCACCATCGAATCGCGCATGCACGCAAAGCTCGACGCCGTGCGTCACTTTGCGAAAGCCAACAGCATCGACAAATGGATTGCGCCGAGCCCGCATGCGAACGTGGGCATCGTCACATGCGGCAAGGCGCATCTCGATCTGATGGAAACGTTGCGCCGCCTCGACCTGACCGTCGCCGATCTCGAAGCGGCCGGTGTGCGCATCTACAAAGTCGGCCTGTCGTTCCCGCTGGAAATGACGCGCATCGACACGTTCGTCGAAGGTCTTTCCGAAGTGCTCGTGATCGAGGAGAAAGGCCCGGTCATCGAGCAGCAGATCAGGGACTCTCTGTACAACCGCACGCAAGGCGCGCGGCCGGCCGTGATCGGCAAGCAGGCGCAAGACGGCAGCATGCTGCTCTCGTCGCTCGGCGAATTGCGGCCCTCGCGCATCTTGCCGGTGTTCGCCAACTGGCTCGCGAAGCACAAGCCGGCATTGGACCGCCGCGAACGTGTGGTCGATCTGGTCGCGCCGCAAATTCTCTCCAACGCCGCGGACAGTGTGAAGCGCACGCCGTATTTCTGCTCGGGCTGTCCGCACAACACGTCGACGAAAGTACCCGAAGGCTCGATTGCGCACGCGGGCATTGGCTGTCACTTCATGGCTTCGTGGATGGAGCGCGACACGACCGGTCTCATTCAGATGGGCGGAGAAGGCGTGGACTGGGCGTCGCATTCGATGTTCACGAAGACGCGCCACGTCTTCCAGAATCTCGGCGACGGTACGTACTTTCACTCCGGTATTCTCGCGATCCGTCAGGCGGTCGCGGCGAAAGCCACCATCACGTACAAGATCCTCTACAACGACGCCGTCGCGATGACGGGCGGCCAGCCCGTGGACGGCAGCATCTCCGTGCCGCAGATCGCGCGTCAGGTGGAAGCCGAAGGCGTATCGCGCTTCGTAGTGGTCAGCGACGAGCCGGAAAAATACGACGGCCATCACGATCTTTTCCCGAAGGGCACGACGTTCCATCACCGTAGCGAAATGGACACCGTGCAGCGCGAGTTGCGCGACACCGACGGCGTGACCGTGCTGATCTACGACCAGACGTGCGCCGCAGAAAAACGGCGTCGCCGCAAAAAGGGCGAATTCCCCGATCCCGACAAGCGCCTTTTCATCAACGAAGAGGTCTGCGAAGGCTGCGGCGATTGCGGCGTGCAGTCCAATTGCCTGTCAGTTGAACCGATCGAAACAGCATTGGGACGCAAGCGTCGCATCGATCAATCGTCGTGCAATAAAGACTACTCGTGCGTGAACGGTTTCTGCCCGAGCTTCGTAACAGTCGAAGGCGGCAAGCTAAAAAAAGCCGCGGGCGCAGCGTTCGATCCGCAAGCATTGGCTGAACGCGTCAACGCGTTGCGGCTGCCTGCGACGCAGCTCGATGCCGCACCGTACGACATCCTGGTGACGGGCGTCGGCGGCACCGGCGTCGTGACGGTCGGCGCATTGATCAGCATGGCTGCGCATCTGGAAGGCAAGAGCGCGTCGGTGCTCGACTTCATGGGCTTCGCGCAAAAGGGCGGCTCGGTGTTGTCGTTCGTGCGCTTTGCCGCACGCGACGAGTGGCTCAACCAGGTTCGCATCGACACGCAGCAAGCGGACGTGCTGCTCGCCTGCGACATGGTGGTCGGCGCGAGCGCCGATGCATTGCAGACGGTGCGTCATGGCCGCACGCGCATCGTCGTCAACACGCATGCCATTCCGAACGCGACGTTCGTGCAGAACCCGGACGCCACGCTGCATGCCGACGCGTTGATCGACAAGATGCGCCATGCAGCCGGCGCTGAACGCATGTCGACTTGCGACGCGCAGGCGCTCGCCACGCGTTTTCTCGGCGACACCATCGGCGCCAACATTCTGATGCTCGGTTATGCGTGGCAGCTTGGTCTCGTGCCTGTGTCGTTCGGCGCGTTGATGCGCGCGATCGAATTGAACAACGTGGCCGTGCAGATGAATCAGCTGGCGTTTTCCATCGGCCGGCTCGCTGCGGAAGACCCGGCCGCGCTCGAATCGCTGTGGCAGGCGCGGCACGCCGCGAAGCAGACGGTGCGCGTCGATACGCTCGACGAACTGATTGCGCATCGCGAAGGCCGTCTGCAAATTTACGGCGGTGCAAGCTATGTGAAGCGCTATCGTGCGCTGGTCGATGCTGCGCGCCGCGCAGAAAGCGCGGTCGACGCAAACAGCGAACGCGTGACGCGTGCGGTGGCTACAACGTTCTATCGTTTGCTGGCGGTGAAGGACGAATACGAAGTTGCGCGCTTGCATACCGATGCCGCGTTCCGCGAAGCACTCGAGGCGCAATTCGAAGGCGTGGCCGGCAAGGACTTCGGCATCAAGTTCAATCTCGCGCCGCCCGCACTCACGCGCGCGCATTCGGGTGCGAATCCGACGAAGAAAACCTTCGGCCAATGGATGTGGCCGGTCCTCGGCGTACTCGCAAAAGTGCGCGGCCTTCGCGGCACGATGCTGGACCCGTTTGGCCGCACGCTCGAGCGCAAAATGGAGCACGAACTCGCGGACGATTACGAAACCACGTTGCAGCGAGCGCTCGCCAAGCTTGACGCGGACAATCTCGACGACGTCGCGAAGCTCGCCGATCTGCACGCCCGTGTGCGCGGTTATGGCCATGTGAAGCTCGCGAATCTCGCGGGCGTGAAGCGGGGCGAGCGGGATCTCGCCGCGCGTCTGCAGATCGAAGCGGCGACGGGAGCGTCGGTTAAAAAATCGCTGGAGGAAGTGAAAGGCGCTGGGCAGTTGCGCGGCATTCCCGTGGTAGTGGCGAAGTAAGCGCTACGGCCGTCGGGCTTGCCACGCCTACAACAAAGCCGCTCGTGCGCATGCACGTAGCGGCTTTTTTTCCGCCTGGCGATTCCGCCCGCGCGCTAGCTTTTCGCCTGGGCATTCAGCAATGCCCTCACCTGCGCGACCTTTTCGCTATCGACCGGGGCGAGCCCGTTACCGCCGATGCGGACGCCCGACCCGAAGTGCACCGCTTCGACTCGGGTCCTGCTCACGAAGCCCGCAACTGCATCGACAGTCAGACCCGCGCCTGCCAGCACCGTGCACCGCGACCCCGCCGCCTGGCTCGCCAGTTCGCGAATCGTCGCTTCGGCATCCAGCACCGAAGGCTTGCCGCCCGAGGTCAGCACATTCGTCACCGCATCGAAACCGAGCAGCACGTCTAGCGATTTTTGATGATCGCGAGCTTCGTCGAACGCACGATGAAAAGTGATCGCGCGATCACCGGCGGCGTCGATCGCACGCGCAAGTTGTTCGCGGTCGATCTCGCCGTTCGCGTTCAACATGCCGATCACCACACCGTTCGCGCCCGCCGCCTTCACCGCTTGCACGTCGCGCAGCATCACCGCGAAGTCGTCGGCGTCGTAGACGAAAGAACGGCTGTGAGGGCGCACGATCACATTGACAGGAATGCTGACCGCATCGACCACCGCTTCGATCAAGCCGATGCTCGGCGTCAGCCCGCCCTCGCCCATCGCGGTCACGAGTTCGAGCCGGTCGGCGCCCGCTTGCGCGGCGAGCCGTGCGTCAGCAACAGTAGTGGCAATGACTTCGAGTAGAACGGACATGAGCGCAGCCGGGTGTCGTTGAAAACGACATCATCGCAGAAGCGCTATTCGTCGATCCAGTCGATGTCGCCGCACAGCACGCAAGTCTGCGCCCCGACGCTCGTCGCCACCGACAACGTCACGCACGGCAACGCTTCGTTGATCGACAGATACGGACGCGTCACATGCACGCGCTCGGGCGAGTTGATTGCATCGCGAAAGTACGGACGGCGCAGCCAGTTCGCGCCTTGCGCATCGGCAAGCGGCAGGAAGCGCGTTTCATGCGCCGCGCGATCCGCCCGCAGCACGACGTTGCGCCCCGCCTGGCGCCCTTTCGCGTCGAGCAGAAAGCAGCGCGCGGCGTGATCGAGCGCGAGAAAATTCCAGCACACTTCTTCGAGCGGCTCGCCTGCAGCAAGCCGCTCGGCCGCGCGTTCGAATGCGCGCAGATAGGGAGCGAGGCGGCTCGCGGTGCGGCGCTCGCGTGCTTCGGTCTGATCGCGATAACGTTCGGTTAGCTCGCCGATGCAGGTCGCCGCGTGCGTTGCGTCAGCGGCCCCCGGGTTCGGGCGCCCGAAGAAAAACCCTTGGACGAAGTCGGCGTTGCAGGCAAGCGCCATTTGCGCCTCGTGTTCCGTTTCCACGCCTTCGATAAGCACGAGCTTGCCCGCTTCGTGCAGCAACGCGACGAGGCCCGGCAGAATCGTTCCCATGTCGGCCCGGTGCGCCGCGTGCGACAGCATGATGCGGTCGAGCTTCACAATGTCCGGATTCAACTGCCAAATGCGCTCGACGTTCGAATGTCCCGCGCCGAAGTCGTCGAGTGCGATCAGGAAGCCCCGCTCGCGGAACTGACGCACGGCGTCCGCGAGACGCTCCAGATCTTCAGCGCGCTGCTCGAGCACTTCGAGCACGATGCGCCTTGGAGACAAGCCCAGGCGCTTGAGCGTAGCCAGTAATGCAGCGGACAGATACGGATCGGTGAGCGCGCCCGGGTGCACGTTGAGGAACAGCCACTCGCGCTCGGCGCCTAGCACCTTGAAATTTTCCAGATGCAGCGTCTGCGCGAGACGGTCCAACTGCAACACATCGCCCACGCGCGCCGCCTCGCCGAACACGTCGAGCGGCGAAACCGGCCGGTCGAGCATGTCGTGCGCGCGCAGCAAACCTTCATAGCCGACTGCCCGCATATGCGACAGACTGAAGATGGGTTGAAACACGCTGGTGAGCGTCAGCTCGCCGTGCTGCACCGAGAAGCGTTCCAGGCCGGACGTCATTTCGACGTCGAAACCGTGGCGCGCGCTGGCCGTCCTTTCCTGTTGCGCAATCGTCATGCAATCCTCTCACGCGAGAGCCGGGCCGGTCGAACGCGGGTGCGAACAACCCACGGCGCCATTGCTCCAAAATGTGCGTCATCGATATGGCTTAAGCAAGCTCCATGCGCGCGCTCGCGCACATAGCCATGTAACTCGCGTGAAAGATTGCACCGGCGGCATGGCGCGTGCGCCACCGCAGGGCGCGGACGCACCTTTAGCGTGCAGCGGGGACAAGCCGAGCTTGCGGAGCGCGACGCGGCCCTCGTGGAGTCGCTAAGCACGCAGCACGGGGCAGCCACGCTGCGCAGGTCAAACTCACAAGCTAAACTCGCGGTCTACGCCTGGCGCTGGCGCGGCGCACTCCGACGCGCCACATGCCGCTTGCGCGTCAGCCTTGCGAGGCGCGACGCGCCGGCGCATAAACCTTTGTCCGCCTCTCCGTTATCTTCCCAAGTCTCGTACCGATGGAAATTGTCTTCACCGTATTGATTCTTCTGCTTGCCGTGGCCGGGTCGGGTGTCGTGACCCGCCTCGCGCCCTTACCGCTGCCGCTGGTTCAGATCGCAATCGGCGCGATGCTCGCCTGGCCGAGGCTCGGATTGCACGTCACGTTCGATCCGGAAATCTTCATGATGCTGTTCATTCCGCCGCTGCTGTTCGCGGACGGTTGGCGCATTCCGAAGCGCGAATTTTTCATGGCGCGCCGCTCGATCCTGATGCTCGCGCTCGGCCTTGTCTTCATGACGGTGCTCGCCGTCGGCTACTTCGTGCATGCGCTGGTACCGTCGATGTCGCTGCCCGTCGCGTTCGCACTTGCCGCAGTGTTGTCGCCGACCGATGCGGTTGCGCTCTCCGGCATCGCAGGCAAGGGCAAGATTCCAGGCAGGCTCATGCACATCCTGGAAGGCGAAGCGTTGATGAACGACGCCTCCGGCCTCGTCGCGCTGAAGTTCGCGATCGCCGCTGCGCTCACCGGTGTCTTTTCGTTGCGCGACGCGTCGATCAGCTTCGTGATCATCGCGGCGGGCGGTCTCGCGACGGGCGCAGCGGTGAGCTGGCTCTTCAGCTTTATCGCGGTGCGCTTTCTGAATCTCGCCGAAGAAGGCGACCCTGCGCCCGGCGTCGTCATGACGTTGCTGATCCCATTCGCCGCATACCTGATCGCAGAACGCCTTGAACTGTCGGGAATTCTCGCGGCGGTCGCGGCCGGCATGATGATGAACTACACGACGCTTGCGACGTCCGGGCCGGTGGCATCGCGAGTGCGCGCGAGCAGTACGTGGACCATGATCGAGTTCGTCTTCAACGGAATGGTGTTCATTCTGCTGGGGCTGCAGTTTCCGCACATTCTCGGCCGCGCGCTGCTCGATGCGCATGAAACTAGCAACGTGCAAGTCGGGCTGCTGATCGGCTACATCGCGGCTGTTGCGGCGGCGCTCTACACGATGCGCTTTGTGTGGGTCTGGCTGCTGCGCTGGTTCGCGAGCCGCGGCGCAGCGCGCCAGGGCGTCGCGAACGCGGTACCGGGATTGCGCACGGTGGGAGTTACGACGGTCGCGGGCGTGCGCGGCGCCGTGACATTGGCAGGCGTGTTGTCGCTGCCGGAAATGCTGCCGGACGGCGCACCGTTGCCTGGGCGCGACCTCGCGATATTCATCGCGTCCGGCGTGATCCTGTTGTCGTTGGTCGTCGCTGTCTTCGCGTTGCCTCTGCTATTGCGCGGATGGCGCCGCGGCAAGGACCCGCATGCAGCGGAAGAAACGCTTGCACGTGTGATGGCCGCGCAAGCCGCCATTCGCGCTGTTGACGATGTGCATGACAAGGAGTGCGCGAATCTCGACGAATCCGCCTCGGCATATGCGGCCGATGTCACCGCACGCGTGATGGACATTTATCGCCGCAGACTCACAGCACTTGGGGAGGAGCGGGAACCGCGCGAGATGGCGCGGCGCGCCGATGCATTGGAATTTCGCATGAAGCTCTCGGCGATGCGCGCGGAGCGTCAGGTGCTTCTTAGCTTGCGCAGCAGTCAGGACATCAACGACGAGACGTTCAACAAGCTCATGCGCGAAGTGGATCTGTCGGAGACGGCGCTGACCGCGCGCAGGAAGTGAGCCGGCTACTGCTCGAGTTGCGGCGGCGGCCCTCGATTGAAGGTACGCGCGCCGCCGCCAAAACCGTTAGGCCACCGGGCCTTGCGCCGGCTTTCTTCTGAGAAGCGCGTAAAGAATGATCGCGCCGAAAGTCGCAGTACCGATGCCGCCAAGACCGAAGCCGCCGAGCTTCAGCGAGAAGTCGCCTGCGCCGAGTACCAGCGTGACAGCAGCCACGATCAGATTGCGGTTGTCCGAGAAGTCGACCTTGTTGACGACCCAGATGCGCGCGCCCGTCACCGCGATAAGACCGAACACCACAATCGAAACGCCGCCGAGCACCGGACCCGGAATGGTCTGGATGACCGCGCCGAACTTCGGCGAAAAGCCCAGCACCAGCGCAATCAGCGCGGCAATGACGAACACGAGCGTCGAATAGATTTTGGTCACCGCCATGACGCCGATGTTCTCAGCGTACGTCGTCACGCCCGTGCCACCGGCGAAACCCGAGACGACTGTCGCGAGCCCGTCGCCGAGAAATGCGCGGCCGATATAGCGGTCGAGGTTCTGTCCCGTCATTGCACTTACCGCCTTGATATGGCCAAGGTTCTCGGCGACGAGAATCACCGCGATCGGCGCGAGCAACGTCATGGCCCGCATATCGAATACAGGCGCCGTGAAGTGCGGCATACCGAACCAGGCAGCGTTAGCGACGATCGAAAAGTCGATCGGCTTGCCCATGCCGAGTCCGTTCGTCACGATTGCGTAGATCACATACGCCATCAGCAAGCCGACCAGAATCAGCAGACGCTGCAGCATGCCGCGCGCAAACACGGCAACGGCGCCGACGCACAGCACGGTGACCAACGCCATCCACGAATCGAAGTTGCTGCCGCTCACGCCGCGCACCGCAATGGGTGCGAGATTCAGTCCGATCACGCAGACGATCGCACCGGTCACGACCGGCGGCATCAGCGCTTCGATCCAGCGCGTGCCGACCGCCGACACGATCAGCCCGATGATCGCGTACACCACGCCGCACGCGATGATGCCGCCCAGCGCGAGGGGAATGTTCATATTCGGCCCGTGGCCGCCGTAACCCGTGACTGCGATCACGAGACCGATGAACGCGAAGCTCGAACCGAGATAGCTCGGTACGCGGCCCCCCACCAGCACGAAGAACAACAACGTGCCGATGCCAGACATGAAGATGCAGAGGTTGGGATCGAAGCCCATCAGCAACGGCGCGAGCACCGTGGAGCCGAACATGGCGACGACGTGCTGAATGCCCATCGCGAACATCTGCGGCCACGCGAGGCGCTCGTCGGTGCCGACGATGCGCCCCTCGACGGCGTCTGGCTGTACGCGCCAGCGGGGGAAATAGGAATCGGCCATCGCGGGGGTTCTCCTCTAGTCGGCGTTTTTCATGACTACGGCGCAAAAAACAAACGCCGTGCGGGAATTACGCGCGAGTGTACGGAGTGCCATTGGAGGTGGCAAGCGTGAACAATAGGATGTGCTGTCGGTTGAAACGGCACAGCGAGCGATGACGTGAATCCGGTCAGACCCGCGCCGCTTCGAGCGAAAACACAGTCACCGCTTGCTGAAGTTGTCTCGCCTGATCCGCCATCGACGAGGCCGCGGCCGCAGCCTGCTCGACGAGCGCGGCGTTCTGCTGGGTCACGTCGTCCATTTGTGCGACGGCGCGGTTCACACCCTCGATGTCCGTGCTTTGCTCCTGCGACGCCGATGAAATCTCGCCCATCAGGTCCGTCACGCGTTTGATTGCCTGAGTCACTTCAGCCATCGTCTGGCCGGCCCGCTCGGCGAGTTCCGCGCCGCTGCCGACGCGTGCCGTCGAGCTCTCGATCAGTTCCTTGATCTCTTTCGCCGACACCGCGCTGCGCTGCGCGAGCGAGCGCACTTCGCCCGCGACGACTGCGAAGCCGCGCCCCTGTTCGCCAGCCCGTGCCGCTTCGACCGCTGCGTTGAGCGCCAGAATGTTGGTCTGAAACGCGATGCCTTCGATCACCGCGATGATATCGGTCATGCGCCTGGACCCGGCCGCCAGTTCGCGCATCGTTTCCACGACATCGTCGACAAGACCGCTGCTGCGCGCGGCCACTTCGGATGCGCCGTGCGCGACGCCGCCCGCTTGCTGCGCGTTTTCGGCGTTCTGTTTCACCGTCGACGTCAGTTGCTGCATGCTCGACGCCGTTTGCTGCAAGGCCGCAGCCTGCTCTTCAGTGCGCTGCGAGAGGTCGGTGTTGCCTTGTGCAATCTCACCTGACGCGGTCAGAATGGATTCGCTCGATTCGCTGATGCCCGACACGATCGTGGCGAGCCGCTCACGCATGTTGCGCAGCGCGTAGAGCATGCTGTGCGTGTCGCCGGCGCGGGTCTCGACGCGCACGCTGAGATCGCCGTCGGCGATACGGTTGGCGAGTTGCATTGCGTAGTCCGGCTCGCCGCCCAACTGACGCGACAGACGCCGCGCGATCATTGCAGCAAGCGCGCCGCCCGCTGCGATCGCACCCAGCACCAACGCGACCATCGCAACGCGCATGCGCTGATATTCGCTGGCTGCTTCCGCCTGCGCGTCGTTGCCTTGTTGACGGCGATAGTCGATCAACGCCGTCATGCGATCGCGCAATGCTTCGCTCGACGCAATCGCGCGGCGCACGAGTTCGTCGCTGTCGACGCCGGCAGGAATCGGCGCGAGGCCGATCTGCTGATGCACGATACTTTCCCACTCCGCCGACTTGCCCAGCACGTCGTCGAACATCTGGCGGCCTTTTGCAGTGACGATGGTCGCGCGATATTGATCGTAGCCCTGATGCATCAGCTTGAGCGAGCCGACGATGCTGTCCTTCAGCTTCTGGCGCCCCGCATCGTCTTTCACATAGCCGAGATTTGCGGCGGCGAGGTCAGCGTCGATCTTGTGGCGGTTCGCCTCTTCCAGCCAGTAGAGGCCGTCCATGTATTTGTCGCAGATCGCATCGGTGATGTCATGCATCGACGCCAGCGTTTTTAGCGAAGTGCCACCGATCACCAAGCAAAATCCAATCACAACGGCAAAGGCCAGCAGCAGTTTCCTGAACACGGTCATGCGGTCGAACCACTTCATTTGAACATCCTTCGGAAGTCACAACGGAATTCTCGCTGCTGCAGCGTCGCCAAGCATGTCGCAACTCGTTGCGGTGAGTCATGCACGCAGGACGTGGAGACGCAGCAGCGCTCACCTTCCTTTTACGGCGCTGAAGGCGCGGACTTGATGCGGTAAATGCCTGGAATAAGCGGGACAGGATAATGTAAGGAATGCCTGGCAGACGGCACCGTGATGAACGCACAGGGCTCGCGTTTGAGATTCGTCCGATAGAACCGTGTTCATTCGCCTCTTAGACTTCTCCTGCTGCGTGGACCTCATGTAGCGCATGCGATGTTGTTGTAACTCTCCGACTTTTCCGCTCACGCTCGAACGAGTGTGAGCGGTTTTTTTTCGCCTGTGCGCCGCGTTTTGATGCGATTCAGATTGGCGGATCGAACGCGTTGCCGGCGAGCCGCAATGCGTAGGCGCGAACGTCTTCGGGCCATCCAGCGATTTTCTTTTCGAAGCGCGGTTGATCGCTCGAATAGAGCGCGCGTGTGGCGTCCTCGTAATCCGGCAGGTTGCCGGCTACCGCGGTCATGAAGCGATACGCCGCTTCTTGCGCCGCACGTTTGCGCTCGCGCTGCTCGCCAGTTCCGCGCGCCGTCTCCACGAGCTTGCGCAACGCGACCGACGCCCCGCCCGGTTGCGCGCTCAGCCAGTCCCAATGACGCGGCAACAAGGTGACTTCGCGCGCGACGACGCCTAGTTTGGGGCGTCCGCGACCGCGTGGGATGTCGGGCTCGGCGTCGTTGCTTGCATCGTTGCGCGGATGAGCAGCGGAAGTCTCGCGACCTAGGCGCGCGACGATTTCCTCGGCAGTGCCGCGCAAATCGAGTTCAACCGGTGCGGCCGTGGCGTCGTCGAAAACCAGAATGGGCGCTTGCTCGCCCCGCTCGATTACTTCCTTGACGGCGAGCGCGACTGCGGGCAATTCACCTGAGGCGATGAGGCGCTGGCCTTCGAAGGCCGTGCAAGTGGTGTTGGTAGTGCTGGTGGTGCGATGCGTGGTCACGACAAACTCCGGTTGGGAAGTTGTCGAATTATATCCGGGTTAAATTACAAGGCAATATATTATCCGGATAATATTGATCCGAACTCAATGGCCGCCCACCACCCTGAAAGCGCGGCCCGTTGCCGACGCGTAGGTTCCTACACTTCGGTGCGACACGACGCGGTTGCGGCCGGCGTCTTTGGCGGCGTACAAAGCTCGATCTGCCGCATTGACGAGCGCGCGGCTCGTCGTGAAGGCCTCGCCTCGCGTCGTGGCTACGCCGATACTGACCGTCAATACGTGGTGGGAGCTCGCCACATGCCCGAGCGCGAGCGCCTGGACTGCCGCGCGGATTTTCTCTGCAATGCAGATGGCGCCCGCTTCGTCGGTATCCGGCAGCAGAACGGCGAACTCTTCGCCGCCGTAGCGCGCCGCCGTGTCGCCGGGACGCCGCACCTCGTGCGTGATGCAGCGAGCTACGGCGTTCAGAGCGTCGTCGCCGGCCGAGTGACCGTAAAGGTCGTTGAAGCCCTTGAAACTGTCGACGTCGATCAGCAGCATGGCGAGCGATCCGTCGTTGCGCTGCGCGCGACGCCACTCCTTCTCTGCGGCTTCCTCGAAGGTGCGGCGGTTGTCCATGCCCGTGAGACCATCCGTTCGCGCGAGCCTGTGCAACTCTTCTTCGGCGAGAAGACGGCGCCGCATCTGCTGCGCGAACAGCACGGCCAGCGCGATCAGCGTGAGATCGAGCGCGCCGATCAGCGAGCCAATGATCCATGCCCGCCGCCGCCAGCCGACATAGATGTCCTGCGTGGACAGCGCGACATCGAGAATCAGCGGATACATGTCGATATGGCGAAACGCGTACCAGCGCTCGACGCCGTCGATCGCCGCGGTGCCGAAGAAGTCGCCGCTCGGCTGCGCGGCGAAGCGCGAATAGTTGGAGGTACCCGTCAGATTGATGCCGATCGTTTTTGGATCGTACGGACGCCGCATCAGCATCGTGCCGTCGCTCAGCATGAGAGCCATCGAGCCGCCGGCGCCGAGATTCATCCCGTTGAAGAGGCTGCGGAAATATTTCAGCCGCATAGTGCCGACCACCACGCCACCGAAGCTGCCGTCCGGCCGCGAAATGCGCCGGCTCAAGCCGATGCTCATGTCGGCGCCCGTTGCGCGCGGCATGAACGGGTGACTCACGTACAGACCCACGTTGGGCGAATCGCGATGCACCTTGAAGTAGTCGCGGTCGGCGAGATAGACATGGCGCGGCGTAACGGACTGCGAATCGAACTTGATGTAGCCGGTTTCGTCGATCACGAGAATCGAGCCCATGTCTTTCGCGGATGCCGAGCCGTCGAACAACACCATCTGACGCAGCGAAGGCTCCAGTTGCAGCACGCGTGGCTGCTTGAGCCCTTCGATCACCGTGCGTATCGACAGGTCGTAGATTTCCAGATTGCGCGACACGTCGCGTTCCACCAGCAGCGAGACGTTGAACACAGAGTCTTGCGCGCGCCGCAACGCGTCGTCGTGCATCTGCGCCAGCACCCACACCGCAATGGCGAGGATCGCGCTGGCGAGCACGCCACTGATCGCGATGATGATGTTCGGACGACGCGTGACCATTGAATTCGGTTTGGGCATGCGCGGTCTTCACGCGCTAAAGAAGGAAGAGACGCGTCCATCGGGGATCGCGTATGGCGAACCCGTAGCGTAACAGAGGTCATCCTTACCCAAAGGATCGAAAAGACGGGTTTTTAGTGCCTAGTGCGCCGCTTATGTGGCGCTTGCGATTCGCTTGTGGAACCGCTTGTGAATCGCTTACGCCGCGCACCCACGTCATGTTCTATGCGGATTTCATGAGAAGTCCGTAATGGATTACCTCGCCTCCCTCAAGTCCGCTCAACGCGGCCCGATAACCAGTAAATGGGATGCCGGTTTCGTGCTTGCACGCAGCGGCAACACTGCGCAGGACCGTCGGGAAGTACGACGGTCACATAGACGCTCCCATGTCCGGACCTGAGAGTCCATCACGAAACGTCGACGTTTCGTCCTTGGAGAAGCAACAACATATGGCTGCCTTGAACCAGTTCAGTATTAAAGCGAAGCTGATTGCCGGCTTCGGCACGTTGTCCCTGATTGTCGTCGTGGTTGCGGGGCTTTCCCTCAAGTCGCTGAGCGACTCGACCGAGGGGTTCTCCAGCTTCGTGCGCGGCATCAACGCGCGCGCCGACATGGCTGTACAAGTGAGAACAGCGGTCGACCGTCGTGCGATCGCGGCCCGTAACCTCGTGCTGGTTGTGAAGCCCGAGGACCTCGACATCGAGAAAGCGTTGGTGGCGCGCGCGCACGAAGATGTAGCCGCGAACCTGAAGAAGCTGAACGAGATGGTGAAGGCCTCCGACGCGAGCGACAAAGCGCGCAGCCTTGTGGCCGAGATGGACCGCGTGGAGACTGCTTACGCGGACTACGCGCATTCGCGGCAGGAGGAGATGATCGCCGGCTATGCGGCGCACTACGAGCACCAGCGCAACTTGCTCATCACGATTTCCCTGCTCGCGATCGCGCTCGCGGTTGGCGCATGCGTGGTGCTCACGCGCGCGGTGAGCGGTCCGTTGAATCTTGCAATCGGCGTCGCGCGGACCGTGTCGCAAGGCGATTTGCGCACGCGCATTAACGTCGACGGCAAGGATGAAACGAGCAAGCTGCTCGGCGCATTGCGTGAGATGAACGAGCGCCTGACGACGATCGTCGGACGCGTGCGCGATGCGAGCACGAGCATCGCGCACGCGGCTCGCGAGATCGCCGCGGGCAATATGGACCTGAGCCAGCGCACGGAACAGCAGGCGGCGTCGCTGCAGGAGACGGCTTCGAGCATGGAGCAACTTACGTCGACGGTGAAGCAGAACGCCGATAACGCGCAGCAAGGCAGCACGCTGGCCGCGAACGCGTCGAGTGTTGCGCAAAAAGGCAGCGCGGTGGTGGGCCAGGTGGTGAGCACGATGCAGGACATCAGCGACAGCTCGACCAAGATCGCGGACATCACGGGCATCATCGAAGGAATTGCATTTCAGACAAACATTCTCGCGCTGAACGCGGCCGTGGAAGCGGCGCGTGCGGGCGAACAGGGTCGCGGCTTCGCGGTGGTTGCAAGCGAGGTGAGAAGCCTGGCTCAGCGCTCGTCGAGCGCGGCGAAGGAAATCAAGGATCTGATTGCCAATTCGGTGGGCAAGATCCGCGACGGCTCGTCGCTCGCCGGCGAAGCGGGGAAGACGATGAGCGAGGTGACGGAGGCGGTGGCGCGCGTCACTGACATCATGTCGGAGATTGCGGCGGCATCGAGCGAACAAAGCCGCGGCATCGAGCAGGTGAACCTCGCGATCACGCAGATGGACAACGTCACGCAGCAGAATGCGGCGCTGGTGGAAGAGGCGGCGGCAGCTTCGCGGTCGATGGAGGAGCAGGGCGAGCAGTTGAATGAGGTTGTGGGGTTTTTTCGGGTTTTGGAGGGGGTGGGGGTGGGGGGGGGGGGTGGGGGTGGGGGTGCTCGGGCTTCTGTTGGTCGGGAGAAGCCGGCTGTTACGACACGTGCAGTTGTTGCGGCGGCGCCGTGGGTGGGCGCGTCGGCGTCGATGCGAACGCCGGTCAAGGTTGGAACGATGCCCGTTGTCTCCGCCGACGACGATGCGGGGTGGGATCAGTTCTGATTTGGTGGTTTGCGGGGAAGCGCTTGACGGCAAAATTCAAAAACCCCGGCAGGTTGAGCTGCCGGGGTTTTTGGTTTGAAGCTTGTGGTGTTGCTTGGAATCTTGTTGGGAGGAGGACAACCAAACAAATGCTCAAAACAACCGCCAAATGGGCTCATGCTGGCGATTATAATGGGTGTTGCCCCCAAAAATGCCCCCGTTTTTCAAGCCATGGAAGGCGTTGGCTTACCCTCAGTGGCGCTGACTAAATGGTCTGAAATAACGGTGGGAAAGCTACTGCAGCACGATCCGTACGACGGCGTGCGGGCGCCAGTCTGGCCTGGCACTGTCCGTTCGGCGCAACCGACATCTCAGATCCATATCACATCCATAGCAACGCTTTGATATGAGGTATCCAGCGAGACACGATTTCGGTTCGTCGTCCGGCCTCGGGATTCCTCAAGCTAATCTGCCCGGGTGGACATTTCGAGTTTCTTCCGTCGACACACTGAGGAAAGCTAAGAGCGCTTCATCCCGGAGCCCGAGCAGTCCGAAAGCGCGCTGACGCCGCTGATATTTGACAGCGTTCGAGCAATGCTGCTCTACGACCCAACTTGGGGACCATCGAGAGAGCGTCCGCAATCTGACAAAGAAGCCTCAATCGCTCCGCGGTCGGCGTCTGACGAAACCCAATTTTTCCGAATGCCGTCGGCATTGAGCTTCAGCATCGATGCATGCGTGCGTCGGCCGCTGCGCACATCATCACGATCCAGTTTCTGACGTGCGCGCTCCACGTGCATCAAAGGACATTTCTCGGCCTTTTCCGCCTCAGCGTCTGCCATCAACCGGTCGTGGTCTTCTGTCATCGCTCGTTACCTCGATCAAAAGTCGTCCGTACGGCGCGTGAGAACAAACGTGCGAACAATCTCGGGCGAGATGAGAAACATCGATTCGAGCGTGCGTTGCCCGCTCTCCACCAGCTCGCGGTCGTGCTTCTGCCGTGCCCGCTTTGCCTGCATCAAGGGGCACTTTTCGTTTGCCTCGATCTGCTCCTCTTCTGCCATGGTTACTCCGGCCGAATATCCGCGTGCACATCACAGCGTGCTCGCACCCAGCAGCGATGCGCGTCTCCTTCAAGGCCCTGAAGCTTCCCACGATTTCCACACAGGTCGCAGTTGTGCAGGCTCATGGCCATCGGCAAACTCAATCATGCCATGTTCGAAGCGCTCAGGTATCGGCTGCACTTGAAAACGCAAGCCGCCTAACTTCTCCATGACCTGCCACGTTGTGACCTGCGGCAAGCCGTTCGCCGTGGTCCTTCGCAATTGGGCACACAGCGTGTCGATCAAGTCGAACCACATTACGGCACCAGTTCGCTCTTGTCCCGCGAAGATCTCTGGACAGCGCTCAGTTAGCCGTTTTTTGAGGTCTGGGCTCATCTTCTTTATTGTCTCGTTCGGATCTGGTCTATTCCTGCCAAATCGCGTTGATGCGTCGAGCGAACAAGGCATCATCGATGATTGCTTGATTGCGTGTAGAGTCGAGACTACCAACCTCAACGTCGATTGTCGACCGTGCCCCTTCGATCAAAGCAGGCTCGGCAAGCATCAACGCGAGTTGCCTGCGGATCTCGCTCAGAAACATACGCTCGATCGAGACCGGCTTGATGCTCTCGCCCCAATCCCGCTTGCGGCCCTCGCGACGGACCGCGTTAGCGCAATTAAGGAACGCTTTGCGCGCGATGGAGCGGCCTAGTTTTTTCAAGATCCGTGTGACTTTTCCCCTTGTTGATACAAGGATACGCGTCGAGCGCTGAGCCGCGAAAGCACGATTTCCACGCGAAGGCGCATCCCGACCTAGTCGAGTGCGTTAGCCTCATTGAGGCAACCCTTAAAAAGCCATCCCCGAAACCCTGACCTTTAGCGCAGTAGAGCCGATCGAACCATCCCTAAAACCTGACCTTTTGCGCCGTAGAGTCGGTCCTAGCAGTCTAGTCCGAAGCGCTGCATCAGATTGCTGGCACCCGGCTGATTTTTTTACCGTTTCCCGCCTGATCCACTAAACACGAGCGAAGATACTTGGCTGCGATCGGACCCATCGCGGTCCGTCGGACCGACTCAACCATAAGGCGGTCTTGAGTTACATGACGTCGCAAACGGTAATCATCTGATGGCGACGGGGCCAAGCATACTGTGTACGCTAGGCCCGAGTCGAGCCGAACGTTACACATTGCCGACAAGGGATGCATCGACCTGCTCAAACCGACTACGAACTAAGATTTTGAATAGCTCAAGAGCGCCCCTTGAACGCTCGCTCTTTGAACGGACGCCAGACGGCGCTGTAATTCGATGCATAGTCATCATCTGGATGACGTCGCCCCTCGCCTCAAGATGCAAGTCTTTCCAGCGAAATGTTGTCCAATACGTAACGACACTACCTGCAAGAATACCTGCGTCGCGTAATGTCTTGGACAAAGGAACCTGCTTTCCTTCAAAAACAACTGAGTGCGATAGAGAAACACGAATCTCTTCCGTTTCTACTGTCTTGGACTCGGGAAGTTTAAAGAACGCACGAAAAACCTCAAGTAATTCTTCGCAGGTGAAATCTGCCGACACTGATACGCGATAGGTTGTATCATGTTGATTACAATATAGAATAATAGTTATTTGACTTGAGTCAAGCTTCCTGTTCATCTCGTCCGTAAATGCGGAAATGAACCGCTCTTCAATGGCCGCCTGTATTCTGGGGGCAGGTATCTCAATAAGCTTTCTGAAATTTCTTTCAACCTCTGCTGGATAATTTTCGCACATTTGTACCCAATGCGAGTTTGGCAATATCTCAATGTCTGGTAGCTCTGCCTTAAGGGTGGCTTCCGCTTTGCCAGATATCGCCACATTTACGCAGAGTACGTAGCGTTCCCAGCCCAGCGCTGGTTTGATTGCTTTCGCCGCGCGAATTGACTCCACTGCCTTCGTGACATTGAAGCCTCCCGACTTCCCAGACTCAATGCTTTTGCATTGATACGCAACCTTCTTGGTAGGAAAAAAAATGTCTACGCCTTGCTCTGGCGGGTTACGAACGTAAATCTCAGTCGTTTTGTGCTCAATGTTTAGGAGCTTGCAACAAAATCTTTCCCATACATCCGAGAAGTCATCCTCTTCCGGATAATGCAAGAATGGCGGGCAAAGGTGATATTGGGTGGTCATGTGGTCTGAGATGTGGTCTGGGAAAAGTACAAAAAGCTGAAAGTATCTATGTCTTTGTTATGCGTTTTTCAATTTATTCGCGGCCTGCAAGCAAAGGACACGCTCATATACCAGCAACGCAAGCCGTCCTCGCGACGCTCATGTTCCGAGCGAGAAGCTCTGCATGCCAGCAGTAGTCAGGACCAGCCGATCTCTGCTATATCGGCTCCTCAAGCGAAGACTTTAGATGGTCCAGTGTTCCTGCCGAGCTCCCCATTGGTTGCGACCGCCGTTGGAGTTGGGGATCTGCATCCCGGTTCGAATGTCTAATATTGGCCGGCTGCCGAACAGCAGCTTCCCGCACCGTTCGTCCGCGACGATCCTGCGCGAGCTGCCGAACCCGACCCTAAGCGGTCTGTCAGATTTGTCCAGAGCGGACGTTCACAACCCCGTGCGAGGCGGTTTAGATCAGGATCGGTAGTGGACGTCTACCGACTCTTGCGCACCGGCTAGAGCTTGCGGGCTTCCAACGATGTCTCACAGGCTTGGCTCCTTGCGAAGATCTGGGCCGGCCTCTGCGCAGATGAAGCCGTTCAGGTTCGAGGGCCACGCTTTGTCCGCTCATACGTATTTCATAGGGAGCGATAGACTTATACCGCAAGCGGAATAGGGAAAACACGCCAGCTGTGGGCATACAACGCGAACATGACGCGTCTTAAGGAGGGATGCTTGAACTCCCCGTTGCCCGACGTGAACCGGCAGCAGGACAAGAAGCGCCCGGCAGGCGAATGGTTGCCTCGGCTAGAATAGAGGGCTGATAGCGGCAAGCGGCAAGCCGTAAGCAGCTGGCCGAGCAGAACCTCGGCACGTTCCTCGACTGGGTTCGAGCTAAGTCTTCCGTTCGATGACGAGCCGTGAGGCGTGATCGCGCAAGGAAATCGTTTCCGAGTGCGGATTTTCGAAGTCGGCGCTCGATCAGAGCCCGCGCATCAAGGCCTCCCACGACACATGAGTGGAACGTTGGACCTTACACTGGCGAGCTTATAAGTGGTTGTAGTACATCCCAACGAACACAATACATAGCGACCCGCCACCCGCATTGCATTCCGATCCATAGCCAACGCACGTTCCTCCCCCATGCCTTCATCCAAGTTCACCTACGATCTGCCGTCCGGAGCACCGAGCCCCGTTGTCAAAGAAGAGCACATCGAATACGGCTTCCTTGGCAAGCTTCAGAACTTGAAGTACGAATACCGCGACGACATTCGCGATCGCGCCGCACTGGAGAAGAACTTCCGGGAGAAGTTCGAGGCCCTGAACCGCGTCAAGCTAACTGAAGCCGAGTTCGCCAGGCTCCTAGATGAAATAGTTACCCCGGATGTCTACAACGCTGCCAAGACCCTGCGCGGCATCAATGCCTTCACCCGCGACGACGGCACGCCGTTGAACTACACGCTGGTGAACATCAAGGACTGGTGCAAAAACCACTTCGAGGTCGTTCACCAGCTCCGCATCAACACCGACAACAGCCACCACCGCTACGACGTTCTCATCCTCATCAACGGCGTGCCGTGTGTGCAGATCGAGCTGAAGACCCTAGGCGTGAACCCACGCAGGGCAATGGAGCAGATCGTCGAATACAAGCACGACCCGGGCAACGGCTACACCAAGACGCTACTCTGCTTCATGCAGCTGTTCATCGTCAGCAACCGCGACCGCACCTACTACTTCGCCAACAACAACGTCCGCCACTTCGCCTTCAATGCCGACGAGCGCTTTCTGCCCATCTATGAGTTTGCAGGCGAGGACAACCGCAAGATCACCCAACTCGACGAGTTCGCCGAACACTTCCTGAGAAAGTGCGACCTCGGCCGCACCATCAGCCGCTACATGGTGCTGCTTGCGGGTGAGCAAAAGCTTATGATCATGCGGCCATACCAGGTCTATGCCGTGCAACACATCGTCAAGTGCATTGACGAAGACAACGGCAACGGCTATATCTGGCACACCACTGGCAGCGGCAAGACGCTCACGTCCTTCAAGGCCTCTACCCTGTTGAAGGAAAACGACCACATTCACAAGTGTGTGTTCGTCGTGGACCGAAAAGACCTCGACCGCCAGACCCGGGAAGAATTCAACAAATTCCAGGAAGGCTGCGTCGAAGAAAACACCGACACCGCCGCCCTCGTGCGCCGCCTACTTTCAGAGGACTACGCCGACAAGGTCATCGTCACGACCATTCAGAAGCTCGGCCTCGCGCTGGACGAAAACAGCAAGCGCAACAAGCAGCGCAGCAAAAACGGCCAGGCCACCTACAAAGAGCAGCTCGAAACACTGCAGGACAAGCGCATTGTCTTCATCTTCGACGAATGTCACCGTTCGCAGTTTGGCGACAATCACAAGGCCATCAAAGCATTTTTCCCGAAGGCGCAGCTCTTCGGTTTCACCGGCACGCCGATATTTGGTGGACCCGACGGCAACGCCAGTCGCATAAAAATCGACGGTGAGGTGGCCTCGTATCGGACCACCGAGGAGCTCTTCCACAAGCAGCTCCACGCCTACACCATCACCCATGCCATCGAGGATGGCAACGTCCTGCGCTTCCACGTCGACTACTTCAAGCCCGAGGGTAAGAACCCATCAAAGCCGGGCGAAGCCATTGCCAAGAAGGCTGTCATCGAGGCCATTCTTGCCAAGCACAATGCAGCCACCGGCGGGCGCCGCTTCAACGCTATCCTCGCCACCGCGTCCATCAACGACGCCATCGAATACCACGCTCTGTTCAAGACCATGCAGGCGGACAAGCAGGCCACCGATCCCGATTTCAAGCCGCTGAACATTGCCTGCGTCTTCTCCCCGCCTGCCGAGGGAGACCCAGACGTCAAGCAGATCCAGGAAGACCTGCCGCAGGAACAGGTGGACAACGAAGAAGATCCCGAGGGCAAGAAAGCCGCGCTCAAGGCTATCCTCGCCGACTACAACGCCCGCTACGGTTCCAACCACCGCTTGAGCGAGTTCGACCTCTACTACCAGGATGTGCAGAAACGCATCAAGGACCAGCAGTGGCCCAATGCCGACTACCCGGCCGCGCAGAAGATCGACATCACTATCGTGGTGGACATGCTGCTCACTGGCTTCGATTCCAAGTTCCTGAACACGCTCTATGTGGACAAGAACCTCAAGCACCACGGCTTGATCCAGGCGTTCTCCCGCACCAATCGCGTGCTCAACGGCACCAAGCCCTACGGCAACATCCTCGACTTTCGCCAGCAGCAAGATTCCGTCGATGCAGCCATCGCCCTCTTCTCCGGAGAGAAGACCGGCGAGCAGGCGCGGGAAATCTGGCTCGTGGACAAGGCGCCTGTGGTCATCCAGAAGCTGGAGACCGCAGTGCAGAAGTTGGACGACTTCATGACGTCCCAAGGCCTTGCCTGCACTCCATCCGCCGTAGCTAACCTGAAGGGCGACGAGGCCCGCGCCGCCTTCATCAGCCACTTCAAGGAAGTCCAGCGACTCAAAACCCAGCTGGACCAATACACCGACCTCAGCGAAGACAACAAGGCCGCCATCGAGCAGGTGCTGCCCGATGAAAACCTGCGCGGCTTCAAAGGCCAGTATCTGCAAACTGCCAAAGAGCTCAGAGCGCAGCAGGGCAAAGACGCCAAGAAAGGTGATGGCCCAGGCACCGATGATCCCGTGGAGGAGCTCGACTTCGAGTTTGTGCTCTTCGCTTCCGCCGTCATCGACTACGACTACATCATGGGCCTCATCGCCAAGTTCTCTGCCAAGGGGCCCGGCAAGGCCAAGATGACCCGCGAGGAACTTATCGGCCTCATCAGCGCCGATGCCAAGTTCATGAACGAGCGCGACGACATCGCCGAATACATCGCCACGCTCCAGGCGGGTGAGGGCCTCTCTGAGGCGGCCATCCGCGACGGCTATACCCGTTTCAAGGCCGATAAGAGCGCCAAGGAGCTCGCCGCCATCGCCGCGAAGCACGGCCTCACTACCGCCGCCCTTCAAAGCTTCGTGGACGGCATCCTCGACCGCATGATCTTCGATGGCGAGCAACTCAGCGACCTGATGGCCCCGCTCGACCTCGGGTGGAAAGCCCGCACCCAGGCCGAACTCGCCCTCATGGATGACCTCCACCCCCTTCTTGTTAAACGCGCCGGTGGCCGCGACATCTCAGGACTCAGTGCGTATGAGTAGTAAGAACAGAACCGCTACAGCAAAGGAAGAGGCAAAGCCTGCGCTGGTGCCGAAGCTGCGCTTTCCAGAGTTTCTGGGAACGGCGGGATGGGAATACAAATTCGTTGGGCCATATTTGGAGGACCGTTCAGGCCGAGTACCACCTGATACCACGCTACCCGTCTATAGCTCTACACGAGACGGCCTGCAGCGCCAAGACGCTTACTTCGACGGCCGGGTTCTCCAGAACAAAAACGAATACGGCGTGGTTCCGCCCGCCTGCTTTGTCTATCGCCACATGAGCGACGACGGTCTGTTCAAGTTCAATATCAATGAAACAGGCGGGGATATTGCGGTAAGTAAAGAGTATCCGGTTTTCAGCACCAAGGGTCTGAATCCAGCTTTCCTTCTCGTCAAGCTGAATAATAGCCTCGACTTCAAGCGGTTTGCTCTATCCCAAAAGGCTGGAGGCACACGAACCCGACTCTATTTCAGCAGGCTTTGCGAGTGGCGCACCTTGTTGCCGTCCTACGCTGAACAGAAGAAAATCGCCGACTGCCTGAGTTCGATGGACAAGCTGATGGCCGCGCAAGCGCGGAAAGTGGACGCGCTCAAGACTCATAAGAGAGGGCTGATGCACCAGCTTTTCCCCCGCGAAGGCGAAACTCAACCCCGCGTTCGCTTCCCCGAGTTTCAGAACGCCGGGGAGTGGGAAACGACAGAACTGGGGAATTGCCTTGAAAAGGTAATCGACTATCGAGGCAAGCCACCACCAAAAGCAGAATCGGGCGTTCCGCTGATTACCGCAAAGAATGTGCGATTTGGTTGGCTCGATATGACAGCCGACGAATACATCGAAGCAGGCGCCTACGCCGCATGGATGACCAAAGGGATTCCCAACGCAGGAGACATCCTTTTCACCACTGAGGCACCACTCGGGAATGTGGCGATGTTTCCGAGTGTGGGGGTATTTGCGCTCGGTCAGCGCATCATTACGCTCCGATGCAATACCAAGAAATGTGTTCCTGAATTCCTTTTTCAGTCACTGCTTGGGCCGGAGATGCAAAAGACAATCGACTTTCACAGCACCGGATCGACAGCTAAAGGCATCAAGTCTTCCGTGTTCGTCACTCTCTGCATTCGCCATCCTAAGGTCGAAGAACAACAACGTATCGCTTCGTTCCTGAGCACCCTCGACGCGCTGATCACCGTCGAAGCCCAGAAGCTGGAAGCCCTCAAGAGCCACCAGAAAGGGTTGCTGCAGCAACTCTTCCCATCCTCGGAAGAGGTTGATGCATGAGCGCAAAGCCGAAGATCAACAAATACGCCAACCTCAGAACACTCGCGAGAAGGCTGCGTGACGATCTGGGCGGAGTAGAGCTCATCCTCATGTATGCCTACAACCGCACTGGCAAGACACGGCTGTCGATGGAGTTCAAGGACGAGGGGAAGCGCAAGAACAATGGCGCTCCCGACACCCTCTACTTCAATGCCTTTACCGAAGACTTGTTCACCTGGGACAACGATCTAGACGGTGATGTTGTCCGGCGGCTCAGACTCAATCCCAACTCCAGCTTCTTCAATGGTCTGAAAGACCTCGCACTGGACGAAACCATTGCGGGATACCTCGACCGTTATGCGGACTTCGATTTCGACATTGACTACGAGACATGGACGGTCTCTTTCCGGAACCGTGAAGCCGAGAATATCAAGATCTCCCGTGGCGAGCAGAATATCTTCATCTGGTGCCTCTTCATGGCCATTTGCGAGCGGATGCTCGACGGTCATGTCTCCTATCAATTGAACAAATATCTCTACATTGATGACCCCATCTCTTCACTGGACGACAACAACGCCATCGCCGTGGCTTGCGACCTCGCCCAACTCCTGCGCCGGGCTGTGAGCCGCAAAGGCCAGGACGGTACTCCCGCGCCCATCAAGGTTGTTTTCTCGTCCCATCACGCCCTTTTCTTCAACGTGATGTGCAACGAGATTGGCAGAGCAAAAGAGGGCGAGTCGAGGGTGACCCACAAGCGCTACTTTCTGCACCGCCCGAACGGAGACGGCGCATATACCTTGCGGGCCACCGAAGACACGCCCTTTTTCCATCACGTCGCGTCACTCGCTGAGCTCCAACTTGCCGCTGCCCCCAGTACCGGCAAGCTATACACCTTCCATTTCAACGCCCTGCGCAGCATCATGGAAAAAACGGCGTCGTTCTTCGGCCACGCTGACATCTCCTTCTGCCTCAAGGCGCTGAGCATCGAGGAAGACCGTGCACTTTACAACCGCGCGCTGAACCTCCTCAGTCATGGCAAATACGCCATCCACGAACCGACCGAAATGGGGGAGGACAACAAAGAGTTGTTCCGGCGCATTCTGGAAGACTTCACCACCAAATTCCAGTTTGACCTGCCTGACATTCTTGAGGCGACACCGATCGCAGCACCTACAGCACCTACAGCACCTACAGCACCCGCAGCACCTACAGCACCCGCCGCCGCACCTGCCACGACGCCATGAACGAATCGAAACAAAAGCAACTCAACCAGACCCTCTGGAGCATCGCGGACCAACTGCGCGGCGCCATGGATGCGGACGACTTCCGCGACTACATGCTGTCATTCCTTTTCCTGCGCTACCTTTCAGACAATTACGAAACGGCGGCGAAGAAGGAGTTGGGGCGGGACTACCCTGATGTGGGAAGTGACATCCGCAAGGTGCCGCTGGCGCTCTGGTATGCGAACAACGTTGACGACATCCCAGCGTTCGAGAAGCAGATGCGCCGCAAGGTGCATTACGTCATTCAGCCCGCGCATCTCTGGAACAGCATCGCTAACCTAGCCCGCACCCAAGACGCAGAGCTGCTGAACACGCTGCAAGCGGGCTTCAAGTACATCGAGACGGAATCCTTCGAGAGTACCTTTCAGGGTCTGTTCTCCGAGATCGATCTGAGTTCCCCGAAGCTCGGCAAAACTTACGCCGACCGGAACGCTAAACTATGCGCCATCATCCAGAAAATCGCCGAAGGACTTGTGGAGTTCTCCACCGACATCGACGCGCTGGGCGATGCCTATGAATACCTGATAGGTCAGTTTGCCGCTGGGTCCGGCAAGAAGGCAGGCGAGTTCTACACCCCGCAGCAGATTTCCGACATCCTCTCCACCATCGTCACGCTGGACAGTCAGGAACCGAAAACCGGGACCAAGAAGCGGCTGGAAAGCGTGCTGGACTTTGCCTGTGGCTCTGGCTCCCTGTTGCTCAACGTGCGCAAGAAAGTGGCCCAGGCGAACGGCACCATCGGCAAGATCTTCGGCCAGGAAAAGAACATCACAACCTACAACCTCGCGCGCATGAACATGCTGTTGCACGGGGTGAAAGACACTGAGTTCGAGATCTTCCACGGGGATACCCTGCTCAACGAGTGGGACATGATGCGGGAGCAAAACCCGGCCAAAAAGCCCAGCTTTGACGCCATCGTTGCCAACCCGCCTTTCAGCTACCGCTGGGAACCAACCGACGCCCTAGCCGACGATGTGCGCTTCAAGAGCCATGGCCTCGCGCCCAAGTCCGCTGCCGACTTCGCTTTCCTGCTGCACGGCTTCCACTACCTCAAAGACGAAGGCGTGATGGCCATCATCCTGCCGCACGGTGTGCTGTTCCGGGGTGGGGCGGAAGAACGCATTCGCACCAAGCTGTTGAAGGACGGGCACGTCGACACGGTGATCGGCCTGCCCGCCAATCTGTTCTATTCCACCGGCATCCCCGTCTGCATCCTGGTGTTGAAGAAGTGCAAGAAGCCGGACGATGTCCTGTTCATTAACGCAAGCGGGCCGGAGCACTTCGAGAAAGGCAAACGCCAGAACCAGCTCAAACCCGAGCACATCGCCAAGATCATCAAGACCTACCAGTTCCGCAAAGAAGAGGCGCGCTACTCGCGCAGAGTGGAGATGGCCGAGATCGAGAAGAACGATTTCAACCTGAACATCGCGCGCTATATCAGCACGGCGGTGAACGAGACGGAGGTTGTTCTGGATGAGACTCACCAAGAACTGGCGGAGATTGAAAAGGCGATTGCGGCTGCGAAGGACAAGCACAACGCTTTCCTGCGAGAACTGAATTTGAAGCCGTTGCCATAGGCGCTCACACTGACTTGTCCGTGCAGGTTACCGACTCCCCGCGACGTCTTTCCTTCGGGCTTTCGCGCCCGCGTCGCGGGCTTGCTTTGCATTGAGATATAGAACCCTGAAAACCCATCCCCAAAACCCTGACCTTTCGCCGGTAGACGCACAGAAAGGTCAGCAGCCATCCCAAAAGTTTCGACCTTTCGCGCGCTGTAGCGCCAGTGAGCCATTCCCGAAACCCTGACTTTTACGCATCGGCCGCTCGCGGTCAGCCCTGCATCGCGTATCGGTTCGCACGCGCATCGTGCAGCGCGTGGTGCCGGCCGCCATGCTCGCGAAAGTACATTTCCGAGCGTTCGGGGCGCAGCGCTTGGCCGATATGGCACGCCAACCAGCCATCCGGTACATCGCCGAGGAGATCCACGAGCAAATCCCAGTCGCCCGCGTAGTCGAAGCACAGCATGCGCTCTTGCTCGCTGTTGAACTGAGCCAGCCACGCGAGAAGATCGGCGCGCAAGGCGTCACGCGTGAAGACCCGGCCTGGATGCTGGCCGAGTTGCGGCAACACCGCTTCACGCACGAACGCGGTACAGGTTGCATCGTCGTAATCCGAGCGCTCACCGTAGAACTCCCGGCCATCGTCAGCGACGAGCGCGATCGAAATCAGATCGCAGTCGATGAAATCGGTGAATTCAGTATCGACGAAAAGGCGCATGGGCGGGGCGGCACTATTAGGTGTAGGCGTCAGAAACGTGCATCATCAAATCGCCGACGCGTGCACGTAAATCGGCTTTCGTGAAGTCATCGACGTTGCTTGCTCCGATACCGGTGCTCGGTCCGCCGTCCGGCCGGCAGGATTCGCGACCGGTCGCGACAACTCGAAATTAGCCGTCGCTTCCTTCACTGAATTCGCGACAGGCGGCGGCATCGGCCGAAAATTCGGGACCGCGCTTCTCCAATATCTCTGCCCATTCCTGCACCTGTTGCTTCGCTGGGATCATGCTCGTGGGACACTCGTGCAGGAAAAAACCTAGGGAAGGTCTGCACAACATGTTTTCATGTGCGCCGATCTTTTTTCACGTTGGGCGTATCGGCCGCAGAGTCTGCCAGCAGGTTGATCGTGCGGCTTTTGAAGCATGATGACCTTCGTTTGCCGAGACTCACGGCCTGATGCGCCGGGCGTTTCACGCTTTGTTTAAAGCCTTGCGCGCCATCCAGAGGTTGCCCAGCGCAAACAGTGTCGTGATCTGCGCGGTGTTCTTCACCAATCCTCGGTAGCGGGTCTTCGTGTAACCAAACTGCTGCTTGAGCACGCGAAACGGATGTTCAACCTTGGCGCGCACGCCAGCCTTCAGGCGCTCAATCTGGTTGTATATCGCGTCCAGACGATTGGTCAGGTCCAGTTGTCGACGCTTGCCCGGTCGCATCGCGACATGCCAGCGTACCGGGTTCGCCTGACATCGCTTTTCTATACCCTGATATCCGGCGTCAGCGTACACATCCTTTTCCTGGCCGTGCAACAACGCTTCGGCCGCATTGATGTCGTGCACGTTGGCTGCCGTACCAATGACGGTGTGGACCAGCCCCGACTCTGCGTCCACGCCGATGTGCGCTTTCATCCCGAAGTACCATTGATTCCCTTTCTTCGTCTGATGCATCTCCGGGTCCCGTTTGCCAGAGCCGTTCTTTGTCGAACTCGGTGCGCTAATCAAGGTCGCATCGACCGCTGACCCTGCCTTCAACATCAAGCCTTTTTCACTCAGGATCTCATTGACCAGGGCGAGCATCTGCGCGGCCAGTCCGTGCGTTTCGAGAAGGTGGCGGAACCGCAGAATCGTGCTTTCGTCTGGCAAACGCGTCATACCTTCGTCCAGCCCCGCAAACTCACGGTACAGCGGCACGTCATAAAGCGCCTCTTCCATCGCCGGGTCCGAAAGCCCAAACCACTGCTGCATGAAGTGAATCTGCAGCATCGTCGCAACCGGAAACGGCGGCCTTCCAGTCTTACCCTTCGGATAGTGCGGTTCGATCAACGCAATCAACCTCGACCATGGCACAACGCGCCTCATCTCATCGAGAAATTCCCGCTTGCGCGTGCGTTTCGTTGAAAGATCCAGGCCAAGACCGAGCTGTGTCATCGAGGAACTCCTTTAATTCCCGTTCTTCCAGGATAGGACAACCAGACTTCGACGCCAGGACTTTTGCAGACCATCCCTAGGAAGAAGGTAAGTTCCTTCCTCGTACCGTTGGCGACCGTAGCAAGGTACGCATCCAATTCTGTCATGTTCTCTTCCTCTGGTATGCCCTTTGCCCCAAGCGCGCGCACAGCCTTGGCGACGGCGGCTTGGGCTCGTTCCAAAAACGCGCGGCTGGTCATGTAGCGGCCCAATTTGTCGGCTGGCATGGTGTCTTCTCCTTGGTGATACCAGCATACGCCCCGATCCGCACACCGCGAAAGTGTGAAATGACGCGATGCGCAGGTTAGCCAAGCTTCGGAAGTTCCATCGCGCCGTTCTATCGCACTTGCACGCGGAAAGGGAGGCAGCCATCAAGCTTGTCGAGGCCCAAGCGGAGGACTTCGCCGTCGTGACGGACGGGCCAGATGAAGCCCTGTCGCTGAAAGATATCTCGCGCATCAGCACGTCGTCAACAGGTTGCTCCGTCCGCCTTCGGGCCTTTTTTTAGCGGACTGCACCTCGGGCAACCCATCCTCCCTCGCTTTTCGGCTTTGGCCAATTGCTGGACGACGAAAATCGACCAAACGTGACCACAGCGTTTGCACCGAATCTTGTTTTTCTGCGTGCGTATTTTTCCCGTTGCAGGGTCACGGACAGAAGTTGGCAACATAGTCACCAGCGTAAATCCAAACGCCTCCAAGCGGCGGCCGAGCCTTTGTCGCTCCGCTTCGCGTCGTTGCCGTTCCCGAAATTGAACGTCCCGCGTGTAGGCCGCCCTGCACGTGAGGCACGGAGGAGGAAGCGCTTTTGTAGCCCCAGCTTTCAGTCCGTCAAGCCACTGGTAGAGTTTGGATCGGGTCAATCGTCGAACCCGTCCCGCAGGATGCACGACGCAACGCAACTGCACAACCTGATGCTCGGTGCAGATCCGATACCTGCTTTTGCCGGCAAAACAATAGCCGTGCTGTTCTAGTCGCTCGAGGAAAGCGAGCCAGCGACCGCATACACCCTCCCGATCGCAGAATGGGCACCCGCTTTTTCCCGGCGGCCTGCTTTCGAGCTCCCGGATAACCTTGTTGAACTCGCCACCGCACGAGTGCCGCCACCGATGTTCGAACGTCCTGCCGCGCCAAGGTCCCAGCAGGTGGAATTCGCGACCGATGCCTGCCAATGCATCGCGACCGAGGCCGGCATAGACTTCGGCCGCGTTGATTTCCACGCCATCCTCTCTCAATTTGAGCCCAATCGACCTCGCCACATGCTTAAACTCCTGGATGGCGATCGATAGATAGGAACCTGAACCATCGGAGAGTCTTGCGAGCCGGGCCGCTTCAAACCAGAGAACCCCGACGTGCCAGCCATCCAGCGGTCCTCCCCGATGTTTCCCATTCGTCGCCTGCGGTACCTTCAACCTGTCCAGACGCAGGCGCTCTTTCTTCGAGATGATCCTTTGAAATATGGGGACGTTCTGGTTGGGATCGTGATAGGCGCTGTGGTTTTCAAGGCCGAACTTCCGAATCGGAGAAGCCGCGTCAAAAACTACTTTGCGGTTCGCATCTTTTGGGTCGAGTCCCCTTACCACCATCCTTTGCCAATCGTCTGGACCTGTCGCATAGTGGCGCAAAAACGCATAGAGAAGACGTTCTCCGAACGGCTCTTTGCATTCCGGGCATCCGCGCTTCCGGATGTCACCGTAGCGCCGCCGCATCGAATGGCCGACCGCACAGGCAACACTCACCGTGGTCAATGTTGTCACCACGTTGTCCGGGTGCTCGCTTGACAAAGTGAGTCCATATAGCTCCAAGCGCTCCCGCGCCTCAGCCACGCTGAGCGGTGTATTCCGGTGCTTCGGTCGGTCTGTATACATAATTGCCCGACAGGAAGAAACTTATGTGCTCCTAATGTTGCCAAATATCGGCTGTGTTCGCCTTATCGCAAATGTCCTTGTGAGCCTACACACGCTGCCGCATATAGGCTCATTTTTCCACCGGATACGTTGGGCGATTCCGAATTCATTATTACGTAGCCCGTCATATCTATGACGATTCGACGCGGCACTGAGACATAACGCCTGTTATGTCAGGCAACGCGGATCCCGCACGCCAAAGACAATCCCTTCGCGTGAAACAATTGTCTGGCATTGGCGTCCGAGCCTCGCTGCTCGATTAATTCAGGCCGCCCAAATTGGTCGTGAAACATCAGATATCACGCAGCCCGCGGCTACACTTAACGCGCATAAGGCGGTAGCCGGTCGATCCGCTTACCCATTATGTCCGTTGCGTCATCGGTCATAGCCGAGATTGGGTTACACAAGGGTCAACGAGTGCGGTGTGGGGGAACGCTATCGGTCCGCAACTGTTATGAAAATGCGCGCCCAGCTTCCGGAAGATTCGCCAATAGTGATCGCCGAAGGGGCACGGTCGAGAAAACGGACGAGTAATTAGGTAAGCAAGCGCCCTGTTGGGCCATGCCACAAACTTGGTGTTGGCACCCGTGTTACCGCCGGGTCTAGCCAATCCTCGGCTCCCTCGGCCGCCCTCGTAATCACTGAGCGTCCGTTCGGGCCAGGACAAATATGGGCGGAACCATACAGTCCGATCGTGTCGGTCGGGTAAATCCCCATCAAAGTAGGAAATCCTTCTAGCCGAGTTCAACAGTTGGTGCCGCAGAAACCTGGCCACAGACCTATCTAAAGCGACCTTCCCGACGATTTACAAATTGCAGGAGGGGTGCAGCAGGGTCCGTCGGATTGTAAAAGCAAGCACACAGCTTAAGGTGAGCAAAGACCATCCTGCAAGGTCTTGTTCATTGCAAAATTGGGTGACTCGAAGTATTGCCTGTTTGCCAGCAATTTCGATAGGCTTGGTTTTCCCACGGCCTATGGAGACCGCCATGCTTCGAAGGACACCTCTCGATGACGCTACACTGCTTGAGAGTCGTCGACTCGTGGAACTCGACGATCCTGATGGTCACCCATGCACTCACACGGGCCATTCCGAGATGCCTACCGGGTTCGCTCTGGCGAAGGAGCCTTGCGCCGAAACGCAGGCGCCCAAAATAGGCGACGCGTCCGACTACACCTTAGATGAGCACCGCCACCGGTTCGCGGTGTGGGCAGCCGCTCGTGCGTACTCTCGCGGGGGCAGCGGTGGAGGATATACCCTCGAGACAGCGAGGCTGGTGCTGGAAGCGGCAGGCGTACGAGACATTCGCAGCGTTGAAGATCTTCCGGAACCGGATCAAATTGACCAATTTAACGATGGACTCATTCACAGGGTAATGGCGGCCGCACCGCCTACCTACACTGCCGATGAGAAAGACGTAGAAAGTGGCACGTCCGAGAAGAAGAAGGTCGAGCGCGAATTCGTATGTACGTACGGTCGTGCGCAGAAACTGGTAAACATCTACCTAAAATCCAAGCTGATTTGTGGCAGTACCTGCCACGACGACATTCGATTGGCGAGACTGCACCCGCCCCTGGACAGAGAGTTACTTAAAGCATTAGGTCGCCTGGCACGGGCGAAGCCGGCTGCACCGCTGCATCATTCATTCAAGAGGCTCTGGGACGTTGCGCCTGCGAAAGGAGACTCTTGGACCGATTTCGACAAGGCGACCTACGACGCATACGTAGCGGCCATCAAAGCTCTGCAGGGCGGTCGACCACTTTGGGCAGTAGAAGAGTACTGGATGAACGGAAAGTAGTCGACGACTTACTCCCTTGAGCGCGGCTGCCCGAGCCGATGGTCGCATTGCCTGTCGAGCAACAACGCCTTGTGCTTGTACTTGACGACTGGGCGCACACGTTCAAGGACTGAGTGCTCAGCACGAGCTGCAGGCCCGTGTTCAGGATGATGTGTACGACGCCTACCGTCAGATCCTGCGAAGGCATGCTCAACCATGCAGGTGGCGAAAGTCGGCACCCGACCCGCTCCGGTCAGATAACTTTCCCCGGACCGGTCAGTCAGCCAAATTCAGGTTTTGCTAACTGGGGTTCCAATGAGCGGCCGTTGGCGACCTCACCCAATCGGCCATGAAGCGACGTTCGCTAGCGGTCGGTCCGCGACGTTCTAACGTCAGCTTTGACGTTGCTACCGGCCTTCAGTCTCCTCTTCAGCCCGGTCGTCATCAGGCAAAAAACCAGCCGAGACTCGTGGTTCAGGTATGAAGTTCCAGATCGCGTACGTGCACGCCGGCCTCGGCATGCGTCAGGCCGGCCACCTGGGACTCCCCCGCCCGACATCAGCAAGGAGCATGCGCCTATCAAGCGGAACGATATAAACCGTGGTGATGACTGCACCGTGGGAGCCATGGACGACTGGCAGGCGGCTTCCTGCGGCGAGCAGCTCGGGCCGTTGGCATGGCCACGCGCGAAAATTCACGACGTTGAACATTCTCGCTGAGAAGTCGGCAGGCAGTGCGGAGACGATCGCTTTCAGCGCTTGCAGCCCCGCCCAGCGACGCCGCCACGGCCACGAGATGCCCTGCGCTGCGTCTTTGATCTATGTGTCGCCCCCGTCGCAAAGCGTAGCAAATGACGAGCCTTGCTTATGGTCACACGACTACCTCGCTCGGCCGGACCGGGCCTTCGGCGCGGGCCTTGGAAGGACCCAGTGCTTACTCCCTTTCTCCCACATATCAGATTAAACTCGTCGATACTTACTCAAGGTTGTCTTGTCGGATGCAAAAACCAGATCATGCTGCGGGCGACCAGCCAGCAGCGCTTCGCAAAACGTCTGCCCTCGACTTTCCGATTGTCGGGATCGGTGCATCGGCCGGCGGTGTTCAGGCCCTGATGAGGTTTTTTGAACACATGCCGCAGGCCCCAGGCATGGCGTTCGTGGTTGTCCTTCATCTTTCGCCTTCTCACGAAAGCCAAGCCGACAACGTCCTGCGGCGTGTCACCCGCATGCCGGTGTTGCAGCTGACCCAGGCCACACCCGTCGAGAAAGACCACATTTATCTGATATCTCCGGCGACCGCTCTGTCGCTGACAGATGGTTACCTGTCCGTGACGCCAGCCGAGCGGGGACGAGGCGCTCCTGTCGCGATCGACCTGTTTTTTCGCAGCCTCGCCGAAGCACACGGCGAACGTGCGATCAGCGTCCTTCTCTCAGGCACGGGCAGCGACGGCGCAGTCGGCATCGGCCGTATCAAGGAATGCGGAGGCATTACGCTGGCCCAATCGCCGGAGGACGCCGAGTACGGAGAGATGCCCGCCAACGCTTTGGCAACCGGGCAGATCGACATCGTGCTGCCGGTTGTCGACATCCCGCAGAAGCTGATCGAATTGAACGCGAACGCACGGTCGATTACGCTACCGTCCGCCGACGTCGAACCGAGCGCGACGGCGGGGGAACCGGCGGAAGACGGCACGGGTGCGGCAGAAGACGCGCTGCAACGCATCCTAAAGGCGCTGCGCATCCGTACTGGCCATGATTTCCAGCACTACAAGCGCGCGACCGTACTGAGGCGGATTGAGCGCCGCCTTCAGGTCAACAGCCTGCCGGACCTGCTGGCCTATCAGCGCTTCGTCGAAACCCATCCGGACGAAACAGGCGCGCTGCTTCGCGACATGCTGATCGGCGTGACGAACTTTTTCCGGGACCGCGAGGCGTTCGAGGCGGTCGAGCGCGAAGTGGTGCCGGCCATCATCGGGAGCAAGGCGGAGGGCGAGTCCGTTCGCGTATGGGTGGCCGGGTGTTCCACGGGTGAAGAAGCGTACTCGCTCGCCATGCTGTTCAGCGAGCGCAAGACAGAAGGTACCGAGTTACCGAAGCTGCAACTTTTTGCAACGGACCTCGATCAGCAAGCAATAGAAGTCGCGCGTACTGGCAGCTACCCGGAATCGATTCTGACGGACGTTCCGCCCGCGCGCCTGCGGCGTTTCTTTGCGCTGGAGCGCAGCCGATACATAATCAGCAAGGCCTTGCGGGAAAGCGTTCTGTTTGCGCCTCACAACATTCTGCGTGATCCACCGTTCTCTCATCTCGATTTCGTCTCGTGCCGCAACCTGCTGATCTATCTCGACCGAAGCGTGCAGCGTCAGGTGCTCGAAACGTTTCATTTTGCGCTCCAGCCGGGTGGTTTGCTGTTTTTAGGGACCTCGGAGTCGGTCGACATCGCGGATGATCTTTTCAGCACGGTCGACAAGAAAAACCGGATCTATCGGGCAAGAATACTACCTACAAAGGTCCCGTCGATTTCGTCGCCGGCTGTGACCGGCACTCAGGCTTTCGCGCCACGCCCGCTCGCGCCCGCACCGATGCGCGACCCCGCAAGCCTGACTTTTGCGACTCTTCATCAGCAGGCGATCGAACGGTACGCACCGCCAAGTGTGCTGGTGGACAGGAACGCAGAAATCCTGCACATGTCCGATGACGTCGGGCGATTCCTGCGCTATGTCGGCGGTGAGCCCTCGCACAATCTGCTCACACTCATAAACCCCGATTTGGGTCTTGAATTGCGCACCGCGCTCTATCAGGCGCTGCAAAACGGTAGGAGCGTCGACGCTGAGCGGGTGCGGTTCTCGCAAGGCGCTACCCATTCCTACGTAAACATGACGGTTCGTCCGTTCAACGACGCAGCGAACTCGGCGATATTCTTCACGGTTTTCTTCGATGAGGTCGAGGAAACGACTCGCCCTGAGCAAGCAGAGCAGACAAACGCGGATCACAATCCGCTCGTCGCACATCTTGAGGGCGAGTTATCTCGCACGAAGGAACTTCTGCGGCTGAGCATTGAGCAATCGAATGCTTCGAATGAGGAACTTAAGGCTTCGAACGAAGAACTTCAGGCGATCAACGAAGAGATGCGCTCAGCGACTGAGGAACTCGAAACGAGCAAGGAAGAACTGCAGTCGGTCAACGAGGAGCTTGTCACCGTTAATAGCGCGCTTCAAACGAAGGTCGAAGAAACGGCGAAGGCCAACGACGATTTGCAAAACCTCATAGCGTCCACCGGCATCGCCACGATTTTCGTCGATAGTGAGATGCGCATCAAGCGATACACGGCCCCTGCTGTCGGGTTGTTCAATCTGATCGAAACGGACATTGGCCGTTCGCTGTTTGACCTGACGCATCGCCTCATTTATCCGGAGCTGGCCGCCGACGCGAGTGCTACCTTCAAAAGCCTGCAGATCACGCAGCGCGAAGTCAGCACGACAAGCGGTGAATGGTATCTGGTCCGGCTGCTACCTTACCGAACAGGCGAAGACCGCATCGACGGGGCGGTGTTGACGCTGATTGACATCACGGAGCGACGCCTCGCGCAGCAGGAAGTTCGTGTGGGGGAGGAACGACTCAAGCTTGCCGCAATCGCCACCGATGACTACGCAATCATCGTCCAGGACCTGGACGGCAGGGTCGTGAGCTGGAACAGGGGTGCACAGCGCATATTCGGCTATGACGAACCGGAGGTACTGGGCAAGCCCGTCGATCTGATCTTCACGCCGGGGGATCGGGCGCAGGATGTCGCACTTCGGGAACGCGAGACCGCAAAGGCGATTGGTCGGGCCGAAGACGAACGATGGCACCAACGCAAGGATGGCAGGCGAATCTACTGCAGCGGAGTGATGACCAAAATCACCAGCGAAGGCTTCAGCGGATTGGCCAAGATCGTTCGTGACATGACCGATAAGAAGAGCGTGGAGAGTCAACAGCAGATGCAACTCGAGTTGGAGCGAGCGACGCGTGCGCAGGCTGAATCCATCAATCGCCAGAAGGATGAGTTCTTCGCCGTACTTTCACATGAACTCAAGAATCCGCTGAACCTCATTCACGTTAAGGCCGAACTGCTTAGTCGTGTGCCCGATGCAAAGCATATTCCTCTGGTTCAAGACGCGGCCCAGGCCATTCAGCGCTCTGTCATCAGTCAGGCAAAGATTATCGACGATCTTCTCGATCTGTCGCGGGTGCGCACCGGAAAGCTCGCCCTCAGTTTCGGCGACGTGGACCTCGCGGCCGTAGTTCGCTCAGTAACGGAAGCGTGCGCCACAGATGCAGACGATAGCGGCATCGCGTTGAGTACCTGCGGGACCGACACTGCACATGTCATTCAAGCCGATTCCGTGCGGGTCGAACAGATGCTATGGAATCTTCTTCGCAACGCGCTCAAATTCACCCCTCGTGGGGGCAGTATCAGGGTCGCCCTGTTCGAAGATAATCGCTTTGCCTGCATTGAAGTGAGAGACACGGGCAAGGGCATTGCACCGGACTTCCTGCCTAAAGTCTTCGACATGTTCAGCCAGGCGGAGAGGAGCGTCAAACGAGATGGCAGCGGACTCGGGATTGGCCTGTCGCTTACGAAGCAACTGGCGGAAATGCATGGCGGAAGGATCGAAGCGGAATCGGCCGGGATCGATCGGGGAGCTTGTTTTCGTTTGTGGTTACCAAGGCATTCTCCTTTTGCGATGCGCTCGGGCTTTCCCGCTCTTGCCGACGCCAGCATCCTTAAGGGACTTAGGGTCCTGCTGGTCGACGATTCGATCGAAAGCCTTGAGGCATTAGGCGCGCTGCTCGAAATTGAAGGTGCCCAGGTCACCGTCGAGTCCAGCGCGCAAAAGGCACTTGCCCTCGTCGAGGATCGCCAATTCGATTTGATCCTGTCGGATATCGCCATGCCTGGCATGAGCGGGTACGAACTGATCGAGGCACTGCGCAAGCGGCCGAATATGGCCAAAGTTCCTGCCATAGCATTGACGGGGTTCGGACGTGATAAGGACGCTGCGCGGGCGTTGCGCGCAGGATTCGATGCGCATCTCGGCAAGCCCGTAACTTTGAGTGCGTTGCTTCAAGTTATCGGAGCGATAATGCAGCAAACTAACAGGTGAGTATCTCGGCATAGCGTTGTCTGAGGTCGTACCGTTGATCTGGCGAGGGCCGCCGAATGACCGTTCAATTGCACAAAAGGGACATCCGGGCCATTCGGCGGGAAACGACAGCAACGGGTCGACTAGGGAAGTTCGGCGATCAGCCGGGGCGGGCCGTTTGTCGTCAGCCGACGGATATCCGGGTTCGGCCAATTTCAGACAGTCAGCGATGCTCCGGAGTTGACACCCCAACGGCCGTTGTATTCCAGATTCCCGACAACTGCACGCTACCTTTGTGTGTGGTCGGCTTACCGTAGTATGTTCCCATGTCCCCTACATCCGATCGTGAGAGCGCCTACGCGCCGCTGCTCCCCAAGGCTTCTGTCAGGGCCTGCGTTGTGAGCTGCTCGCCGCGTCGGTCGTTGCTCACCAGCGGAAGCGACGCATAGGCGTCGCCATCCGGGCCTGAGACATCGGTTTTAGCGTCCAGCGGTCAACTGCGCCTTAGGACAACGAAGAGCGAAAGCGTCGGGCCATGGGTGAGGTGCAGCCGGTATCCCCGAGTTGAATGCTCATCTTCTTGCAGCCCAAGGAGAGTTGCGCATCAGAGCGCTGAAGTCTCTACGGACGAAGTGGGGATCCTCATAGGCCATTACATCCGCCAAGCCGGTGCCCTGAGTGGTTTCAGGCCGATGTTTGAGGCTGTCGTAAAGGGTACGCATGAAGACTTCGGCAAAGTCTTGCGGGTGAGGGTATGCCATCTCAATGGCGTCTCGCTGCTCGACCGTGAAATCGTCGTAGCCGACGCCAACCAGATCCATGTTCGCTCCCTGAGCAACGAGTGCTGCCAGCGGTGAAACCTGTGCAGGGATACCGTTCGTTGTATGCAGCGCAATCGCAAGCCAGACTTGCTCGCTCGCGGCTTCCGACACGCCGTGGCTTCGCAGGAATTGGCGAGCGGCGTTCGCACCATCGACCTCGTATCGCAGATGGCTCTGAGCGTAATTCTCAGTCAAGCCATAATCATGGAACATTGCCGCGACGTACAAAAGTTCCGGGTCGTAGGGAAGGCCATTTCGTTGCGCAGTTAAGGCTGCCCAACAATAAACCCGCGTCGAATGCTCGAAAAGGAACTCCCCCTCCGAGTGACGTATGTATCGGGCAGCGTCGCGTGCCAATTTGCTGTCAGGGATTGCTATGTGGGGCGTTCTATCGGCCGTGTCCGAACTTTGCTGGTGCGGTGCAGGAGCACGGTCAGCGGCACACACGTTCGACGCCTGAATGAAACCCATCACAAAAATTAGAAGCACGGCGCTAGCCATACTCATAAAGCGAGCGATCTTCATAGTCCAATTCCTTTTCAACATGCAGACTTCTGCCGCCGTCCCGTCCGGCGAGAGATAGCTATGACATTTCCCCCCAACTGTTCGACTTCCGCCAAGACCATTGCGGATGACCGTCGAGTGGACAGCACACGCGTTGATGCATGGGATCCTGACAACTACAAGCGCATCGTGAGTGGTCGTTCACCGTGCTGAAGGTCGACTGGAGTCGATGCTCATTCCCATCGTTGAACGCATCGGCGATTTGTTCCTTGGGATTCCCTTCAGGAACGCGGAGCACTTCCGCCAGCATTCGCGGGTCTTCGGTGAACTCGCTTTATGCAAGTCCGAGCACTTCAACCTCGACGCCTCTGGTCAACCAGTTGAACGACTGTGATTATTTTTAGACATGCAATCGCGCCGCGCCTATGCAAAGCGGCTGCATTATTACGTCACAGAATCGTGCGTGCTTATGTCGAAGTCCAGGCGCTTTCGGTGTGAAAGCCCGGAATGTCTTTACGTTTCCATCACGGCCTGCGGCGTGTTCCGGAAGCCGATTGCCATACGGTTATACGTGTTCATTAGACTGATGGCGATGGTCAGGTCAACCAGTTCGCGTTCATTGAACACGGCGCGGACAACCTCGTAGGCCGCGTCCGGCACGCCGGTCTGCGCCACCAGCGTGACCGATTCGGCCCACGCGAGTGCGGCGCGCTCACGGAGGTCGAAGAGATCGCCCCCTTCGCGCCATGCCTGCACCAAGGCCAGTTTTTCGATCTTTACGCCTTTTTTCATCAAGTCGCGTGTATGCATGTCCAGGCAATAGGCGCAGTTGTTGATCTGCGAGACGCGCAGGTAGACCAGGTCGACGAGAACCGGCGACAGGTCGCTCTGCATGACGTAGCCGTAGACGCCGCCAAGGGCTTTGACGCCCGCAGGCGCAATCTGAGCGTAGTCGAGACGCTTGCTCATGAGGTGCCTCCTTAACGTGGTGGATTACTTGATGGGGGTGGTCAGCACTTTGTCGTTGGTGTCCGCGACGAACACGGCGAGTAGCTTTGCAGGCTCTGTTTCGCTCGCGTTGCGGCTTATGCGGTGAACGGCGCCGGGCTCCTCGAAGAAGCTTTCGCCAGCATGGTAGACACGCTTCGGACCGTCATCGACCTGTGACTCGATCTCGCCCGATACGACATAGGCATAGATGAAGGCCGAGTTCGCATGCCTGTGCGCTGAAGACGCGGCACCCGGTGCGTAATCGACGACGACGGCGGTCAACGACTTCCCCGGAATGTTGGGAATGGCATGCTGAAAATTTGGTGTGACCCTTTCAGCCACACCGTGCGCCGCGGCCGGCACGGCGATGGCGAAGGCCATGGCTGTGCAGGCGGCTCTTGCGATGGTTTGAATGTTCATGGATGTCGGGCTCCTTTGTGCTTTCGCATTGTCTCGTGGCATGCGGGCACGCAAAAGCACCAGGAATGAACATTTTTACTGTACCAAGAAGCGATGGCAAAGTAGGTGTCGTTGGTCCGTCAGTGGCGCCCGCGAGCGAGTTCCAGCAGGCGGGAACAGTTGGCCGGCAGCGTTTTTTCATTCAGATTCGTCACGCTGAGCAGCAGCCCCTGCTGCCCCGGATCGCCTGTGTACCAAGGAGACAGAGGAACTGGGGCCAGCCCGAAAGCTCGCGCCCGCAAAGCGATGTCGACATCCGATACGGATTGGGAAAGCGCGGCCACGACGGTCATGCCGGCGGCGGCCTGCACTCTGAGCGATTCCGAGGCCTGCTCCTTGAGACAACGAACGAGAGCTTCCTGCCGCGCAGCGTAGAGACGTTTCATTCGTCGCAGATGGCGAAGATAATGTCCTTCGTGCATGAACTCTGTTACGGCGTGCTGCACGGCTGCAGCCGGGGCAGGCGAAAGGCACGCCGCGACGTCGCCGAAGTGCCGCGCCATGCCCGGCGGGACAACAAGGAACCCTAGGCGCAGTGCCGGGCTGATCGTCTTGCTGAAGGTTCCGATGTGCAGCACCCGTCCATCCCGATCGAGCGAGGCCAGTGCCGGTGCGGCCCGTCCTTTCAGCTGCAACTCGCCGAGGTAATCGTCTTCAACGATCCAGGCTTCGTGTTGTCTGGCCCAGCCGAGCAGTGAAATCCGTCGAGCGAGAGACATCGTCATCCCAAGCGGGGCCTGCTGGCCCGGTGTCACCACCGCGAGGACCGCTTTGGGTGCGATCCGGATGCCTGCGTCGATATCGAGCCCATCCGCGTCCACCGGCACGCCTGCCACGGTCATTCCCGCCAGCTCAAGCGCCGTACGCGTGAGCGGAAAGCCGGGGTCTTCCATCCAGGCTTGTCTACCCTCCACGCGCAGGGCACGAATCGCGAGATTGAGCGCGCCGGAGAAACCTCCCGTGACGAAGACTTGGGACGGACTGCATCGAAGTCCGCGTGAGACACCAAGATACGCCGCGATCTCCTGTCGCAAGTCCGGTTCGCCGCGTGGATCGGGGTAGCCTACAGGAGCCGCTGCCGCATGGCGCGCCGCGCGCGCCTGAATGCGTGACCAGAGCTTGAACGGAAAGGCGTCCTGGGAGGGCACACCCATTTGAAACGCCAAAGGCGCTGCGTTGAAGTCGTAGAAGAGATCGGGCAGCGGCGGCGTCTCGGGAGACCATCCGGTCGTCGTTGGCGACGGCCGCTCGGTTACCCGGGTGCCGGCCGCACCCAGGCCGATCGCGAACTGCTCGTCGATCAGACGTTCATAGGCGGCCCGCACGGTGCCCCGGGCCACGCCGAGCTGGGCGGCCAGATCCGACCAGGAGGGCAGCCGCGCGCCGGCGGCAAGCTGGCCCGACTCGATCGCATCTCGAATCGAGCCGTAAATTTGCGCCGATAGAGAGATGCGTCCGGCGCGATCGAGGCCGATAGAAAGCTTTGTCATGGACGCGATAGTACATTCGGATTGTTCGATCTTGGGTCTTTTGCATGACTCAAGGGAAGCGTAACTTTCCCGGAGTAGCGCCGCCAGACAATGCCATGCGGGATCAGCGGACAACGCGGCACGGTCCAGAAGTCAGGCGTGTAGCGGAAACCGCACGCTATCTCCAGCTTGAGGAACCCAATGAAGCACGATAAAACAACGCCGGCGAACGACATGCTCGGCGTCGTCATTCCCGACAGCCAGCTCGCGCGGGAGGTCGCGCAACTCATTCGCGACACCGAGAGCGAACTGCTGTTCAATCACTCGACACGCGTCTACCTATGGGGTGCACTGCTGGGAAAACGAAACGGCGTCTCCTTCGACCCGGAACTGCTCTACGTTGCGTCTATGTTCCACGATATCGGTTTGACGTCGGCCTATCGCGAAAGCGAACTGCGTTTCGAGGTAGACGGCGCCAACGCCGCGCGCGATTTTCTGCGCAGCCATCATGTTGACGAGGTTGACATAGCGAAAGTGTGGACCGCTGTCGCGCTCCATACGACGCCGGGCATTCCCGAGCACATGCACGGTGAAATCGCGCTGGTGCAAGCCGGAGCGGGGATGGACGTGGCGGGACGGGGCTTCGATACGTTTTCGGAGGAACAGCGCGCGGCGGTGATCGCAGCGTGGCCGCGCGGCGCTAATTTCGCCGGCAGGATGATCGACGCCTTCTACGACGGCATGAAGCATCGTCCAGCCACCACGTTCGGCACGTTCAACGACGATTTCCTCGCATACAAGGACCCGGGCTTCGAGCGCGTGAACCTGTGCAGCATCATCTTGAATTCCCGTTGGGGCTAACGTCCTTGCGGACGATACAGCCCAGCTCTCTTATGCCTTTCAGGATTTTCCGATGTTCAAACGTACATTCTTGGTAACGGGCGCCAGCAAGGGTATCGGGCGGGCGTTGTCGAACCGGCTCGCCGCCGACGGCCACCTGGTCGTCGGTCTCGCACGCGGCGCCGACGATTCAAGTTTTCCCGGCACACTGGTTTCAGTCGATCTGACGGATCGAAATGCGACCGCGCGTGCGCTCGCGGGGCTGGCCGAGCGCTACGCCTTCGATGGCGTCGTCAATAACGCGGGTTTTGTCCGGCTCGCCGGCGTTGAAGCGATCGATCTCGACGATCTCGAAGCGTCCTTCCGTCATAATCTCACGTCTGCCGTGCAGACCGTACAAGCCCTGCTGCCCGGCATGCGGAACCGAGGGTGGGGGCGAATCGTCAATCTCTCCAGCCTTGTCGTTCTTGGCGTGGCCAACCGCACGGCCTACGCTGCGGCGAAAGCCGCGATGATGAGCTTTACGCGCACGTGGGCGCTCGAGCTTGCGCAGACGGGCATCACTGTCAACTCCGTCGCGCCTGGGCCCACCGAAACCGAACTGTTCCGGCAGAACACGCCCATGGGCAGCGAAGCGGAGCAGCGGTTTCTTTCGCTCGTACCGATGAAGCGGTTTGGCAAGCCTGAGGAATTGGCCGCGGCTTTAGCATTCTTTCTGTCCGACGATGCGGGCTTTATCACTGGACAAACGTTATTCGTTGACGGTGGCGCGTCGGTGGGAAAGGCGGCGTTCTGATCGCCCACCTATCATCGTGCTCGAAGTCGGCGGGGCGCATTACCGCGCTTCGCTGATACGCCCGAAACGACTTCGCGACAGCCGCTAGCGCGTTAGTGGCAAGAACAACTTTCTCTCCGGTTCGTCAACCGCTCTCGGCACAATGACGAACTTCTACGCCGCTCCAGCAATGGGGTGGCTCTTCTATATCCCCAGCGAACGACTGTTGCACTCCATCAAGGGACGCCCATGGTAGTAGTGCTGACTGGCCGAAGCGGGTCGGGTTGCGTCAATCCGCTCTTCAAATTCATCGCCGGAAAGCGGCCACTTGAATTCCGCTTCCCGGAAGCGGCCAGTCGCCAGTGCGTACTCCCGACCCCGTTCCCGTCGTTCGTTTCCAAACTGTGTCGAAGGCGGTTTCCACTGTACAACGGTCGTTCACTTCAATACTCGCCCAGCGCTTAACGTTGACGTATCTGCTAGCGACCTCAAAGACATAAACGAGCCCACGTCCGCGCAGTCGAAAGCGTAGGCCAAGCCTGCAGCGGTCAAGATTGGCGAGGATGCTGCAGGCTCAGGGTTTTCTAGGCGGCGTAATTCGCGACTCACGAATTGCCGCGTAATGCCAGCAACCACCTTTGTAAGTACGTCCTCGGCGCAAAAAGAGGCCGCATGTAACAACGGTCAAGCCGATCAACATGCAGTACGGCCAGTTGATCGGCCAGCGTATATTCAGCGGCCAAATTACGTAACGTACTAGGAAGGCCCACAAAAGAAATACGTAGAGACTGACTACTTGGTTGATCTTTGAAACTGAGAACGCTGAAATCCCGGTGATGAGATGATCCAGACGTTCCAGAGGCGTCAAGGTCGGATTGCGGAAAAGCGTGATCTTGTAAAGTGCCCAGTCTCATAATCCTCGAGCAAATCCACATGCTTTTCCCAATTTTCTTGCCAATATTGCTTCCTCGATTGACAAGCAACCAAGCGAACGAGAACACTTGCCAAGGCACGACAGCAGGACGGAAGTATTTCGCGTCTGGGCGAGTTCCCTGCCTGAATTGCAATAAACCCGGCGAGGGTTGCGCCGATAAAAGTCCAGAAATAGGTCGCCCGCTTCCAATAGAGGTCAATCTCGAACTGGCGGGTGTCCAGCGCGCGCTCTAAAGCCTCCTTTCTTCTCGCCCTCGAACGCCTTGAGATTTCCTCAGGTGTCATATTTTTCGTAGTAGTCTCTTCCATACTCCTCCAAAGGTTTGCCTGTTATCGAAAAGGCCTAAATCGCAAACGGCCTCATCGGTATCACCGAGCGAGTCTTTTGCGTCTAGACGTTCTTTTTGTCTCGATTGTGTCACGCAGGATTCCATGCTCTTCCATCATTTTTTTGGCGTCGTCTTTCTCAGCATCGGTCATTGGCTCTTTCGCGCTAAACGCAATAACTGTTTCTGACGACCTTTCGGCACCTCGCGTATCCATCCCAACGACGACAATCTCTTCTGCTTGAGGGTATTTATATCTCGCAACATGCGCGTACAGATTCATGCATGCGGTCCGCTCCTTCCTATATTCTATGTAGTTTTCGTAATTTGTGGACCAAGGAAAAAAGAGAAACACATACAATCGCTCAGGTTTGCTTAGTGAGAAGACAATTCGAGAGCTTCTGGCTCCGGGGGGAACTTCGGCATACTTTTCGAACAGCGCCTTGGATAGATGCGCACGCGAGAAGAGATTTTCGGAGGCCAGCACGCGAACTGCGATTTCGTGATCGAGAAAATGTAGACTCTCCCCTTCTCCCACCTGTGCCGTTGCTATGGCATTCGAAAAATCGCTTACAATTTTGCCCCACGGCCGGGCTTGCTTTCGGATTTTTTCGTATTCGTGGTACATTTTCGAATCGAAAAAACTTTTCCACCAAAGTTCTGGGATCGAAAAACTGAAATCTTTGGGCATTCTTTTTGGCGACGAAATCCTTCCGAAACCTTGCTCGGTTATTTCATTCAGGTAGTACGCAAGGAAATCCTCCTCGCCCGCAAGTTGACTTAGTCCTTTCCTACGAACCGCCGACTCTTTTTCATTCAGATAGTTGACGAAATCGCTGATTGTCTCAAGGTGAAGCAGGACTAAATCCAAAGAAAAGTCATCAAAGACATGAATAAATGTCTTGTTCGGATTTAAATCTGGAACGTTGAAGGGATTGTCAAGGGCCTGTTTTTCATTCATGAAATAGGCGTGCATCAGCGAACCGGAGCTGCCTGGCATTATTTCGTCAAAATATTTTCGCGAGTTAAAACTCGAATTGCGTGCTATTGCAACCAGGTGAATTTTCAGGTCGTCCGGGTTAACGGGGAGCGGGAAGCTGACCTTGCAGGTTTTGTCGAGGAATAAGCGGCCGGGATGATTCCGAATGAACGATTCAGCACCGAAAAGTTGCTTGGCAGAATCGTTGATCGCTGCTCGATACCAACGACCCCAAGCCACTTTGATGTCGATGTGTTTCGGGAAAGAAATATCTTTGTCGGAGAAGATTATTAAGTCCGTACCAAACAATACTAGCAAATCGGCAACTTCCTGACCGATTCCATTCTTTGCGATTCCTTCGTCGCGGTACACACTCGGGTAGCTCCAAAGTCCAAAAAACGCATCCTCCGCGATCATCGCGAGGTGCTTCTCCGTTCGCGTGCTGCCTTCTTGTTTTACGATGGGCGTTAGCATTTAGCAAAGTAAAGACGTGGTGAGCGACGCGATGTTAGCCGCGTACGCGGTATGCGTCGAGACTATTCCACCTCGCCGCACCACACATCGCGCGAATTGTACAGGCGCGTCAGCTGTTTACTGCCAGAGCGCAGACATTCCGCTACCGACCAGGCGCGTCCGCAGTGGCTTATGAACCGCCACCGCGTTGCGAGGTTTGCCGACCGCTTTCGATGGGCTACCGACGCTCCAATGTCGAATTGCGGCACCATGGGAACGTCGCTTCATGGTCGCGTTGAGGCAAAGCCACCGGCAAATTGCTCGCCGGAAACCGGCCATTGAGCGGGAGCTGTCGAGACCTTGGCGCTTCGAATTGGATGACGACCACGACCGGCTGCTCGTGGCCCGCACTGAGACCGACGACTGACACCGTCTGTCAAATCAAGTCCAGACTTTTACACTTAAAAGCCCAAGCCGGAAAACGTCGTCAGGCTTGGGCCTCTGTCATCTGTCGTATTCGAGGTTGTTCCGCGCTAGGCGTGAGAACGACCGTGACCATTAAGCCGTGGATTTGTGGACAAACCCGCTACGCGGGTTTCCGTCCTCAGCACTGCGCGCTCACCGTTGCCCACAAGCTCCACCGCTCAACGTTACCAATGAGATCGAAAAACGCCACCCCTGACTACAAATATGCGGCTTACTTGATGCGTGGGCGTGGTGTACGTTGAACCGGCTCCGGCGCGTTGTCTGGCTCGCGGTATGGGACGACTGGAGTCGCTACGGGCACCAACTTTTCACCAAAGTCCTTGTACTGCTGGGTCTTTGTCCGCGCCATCTGAGAGCGCCGCTCCGCTGTGATTTCGTTCAGCTTCGGATCCGCGAACTCGACTCGAATATGCCGCTCGGCGGCCAACTCCGCTACCCGCCGCTTCTCCGCGTCCGTTCCCGACATGTCAAGGGCTGCGCCCCAACCTCGCGCGATTGCAAGCCGCATGGCTGTCTCAAGCGTCGCGTCGTCATGCCGCAGTATTTTCACTTCGTGTGCGCGATCGACGATGACTGTATGACCGTCCTTCGTATAGGTCACGTCACCATTCGCAGCGACAACGTACGCCAACGCGATGCCCGGATGCAATGGATCTCGTTCGGTCTGTGGCTGCGATCGCGCTGGGCGCATGATGGCTTCATTCGAAACATCCGCCAGCGACTTAGCGCGTCGCTGAACGCGCCGCAACTCCGCCAGTGCTAGCTCGTCGCCCACCTGCACACGTTCGGCGAGGAATACGCGATAGCGTTCGACGTAGGGCTTGTTTTTCGCCGCCTTCAGTTCCGCACGCTCAAGTTCGTTCTGCTCACGCAGAGCCGTCTCCTGCGTTACGCGCGTCATGCGCGCAATCGATAGCTGCGCGCGAATCTGTGCGCCATTGCCGGTGCTGCGCTGCGCATTGAGCCGCGCGCTCGTTGCGTCGAAACTATCCTTGATGACTGCCTTACGCGCCTTCGCTCTCTCTCGTTGCTCCGCACTTCGCGCGGTGAGCTGTCGCGATCGCTCGCGGTTCCATACCTGGTAGGCACGCCAGAGGTCGCGCCTTGGGTCCTGTGCTAAGCCTCGTAGATCGTCGCTGCCGTGTACTTGCTGAACCGCTACAGCCGCCCGGAAACGTTCCAGTCCGCCACTGTCCCGCTCTTTATCGTAGGTAACACCTCGCTTCTGCAAACCATTCCATTTGTAAGCCTCTCCTAGGTCCTGCCCCTTAAAATGGATGCCGCTAATCTCAAAACTGAAGCCATTCAGACGACCAGTACTTGCGAGATTGATCCGAGCGTTGACCTCGACGGCCTCGAGGCGCCTTGCAAACTCCAATGCACTCGGCCTTCCTTTCGCTGCATCATCAATCAGCCGCTGCAAACGCTCACGCGGCGGTTCCTGCCCTGTTCGCGCCGCCGACTTCGTTTCATTTCGGGTTAATTTCTTTCGCTCTACACGAGCATCCCCGAGTCCGGGCGTTACGGTTAATCCATGCTTCTTTTCGAGCTCTTGCGTCGCCTCGATCGCGCGACGAGCTTCCCATTGACCTAACCAGACACTCCCGTCTAACGCTATTCGTGATGCGATAATATGAATGTGGTCGTGTTCCGTATCGTTATGCCTGACCACCACATAGAGCGTTGTATCTACTTGGAAACCCATACATTCCATAAAGTCCCGCGCTATCTCGTCCCACTTCTCGGTGGACAGGCTTTCGTCTTTCGGCAACGCGAGCGAGCAATGCCAAACTGGTTTTTTGATATCAGGCCTCAATTTACGGACGACCCCGAACTCGCGAGAAAGGGCCGCAGGATTGTCGCCAACCATGTTGCCGCCAACTAACTCTGCGTTCTTCTTTTGGGTAGCCTCTGATCGTACGTCGAAAGTGTAATTTAACGCTCCGCGAAAACCACCGCCCCGTGTAATGTTTGCCTTCATCGTTATTCTTCTTCGCTATCCTCATCATTGGCTGGTTTGACGCCGACTAGATCCCTGCGCAAACCTTTCACCGCATCTCGCAAATCGGCCAGGAAACCCCGCGGATATCCGTGCGCCCGCCCTTCGTTGACAGCGGTCTGGTATTGATTGAGGTTACCGGCGACACGCGCCATCACCGCCCATGCCTCACGATTGACCATTGGTATGGTCGGCGGCAACTGGTGAAGCGCAGCCGCCCGCAGGTATTCGCCACGCTGCATCGATACCCGCGCTCGTAGCGAATCCAACCGATCTAATTCCCCGGTATTCAGGCGGACAGATACCGTGTGATGGCGCTTATCGTCGGCATCCAATGGGACCGGTCCACGGCGTCGCCGCTTGCTAACGTCAATGGCCATGCATCCTCATTTGCAAGTTGAGTTTTGCGAAACGCGCAGTGTCGAGCGAAGCGCGGACACGAAGGCAACCCCTGAGCAAAGCGATTGGGGCGAGTGCTCGGTCCGAGCGTAACAATTCAAGCGAAGCGCGAATTACACCTTGCTTCCCAACCGCATTTATCTATCGCGTCAAATTCGACTCTACAGAAGACATCGAAAAACAACTACATCGTTATAGGACGCGAAAAGCAACGTCAAGGAAACGCGACGACGCACAAAAGAGAAACAATTTCGTTGTGCACAACGTTTTTCGAACAGCAATGAAACACTGTGGCAACAAATAGACAACATTCAGGCAACATTCATCAGTCCCGCAATCTTCATAACTTAGTATGGCTTTTGATGTATAGCCGCAACACAGGAGGTTTGACTAAAGCGCTACTGTTGGCGAAAGCCGTCGCGAGGCACGAGAACGGATTCGGCGGGTCCGTCACTCGGCTGCTTGCAACCGTAGCCCAGCACCCCACGCTGACAAAGCTGGGCCTGCGGATGGTCGACGCCGAACAGACAATGGAAGACGACGTCTTTCGTGAGCCGGTTGTAAACACAGACGATCGATTCATACGCGGCCGCCGGGAGATCCAGCTCCCCCGAGCAGCAAAGAAGGAGAGTCGGTCACGTCTTCGCCTGCCGGCTTTTGCTGCCACGGGAAAGATCGTCGCGAGAATTTGACCGCGGGTTAAAAAATTATTTGCGTGACGGTCAAAATGCTTGGCTACCTCGCGTCTAGATCAAGGCTGGTACCCAACTGCAACCAACGCCCGCTGTGTGTCCTCACCCAGATACCCGAAAAGCTCTGCTCGCGCCTTCGGCTGAAGGCTCATGAGTCGCTTCATAAGCGCACGCACGACGTTTGAGTCAAGGGCCGGTTGTGTGCTTTGGGTGCCTCTGGGCTGACCTTGCATCTCGATTACCACTACACTGCTTACGACGGCGATCAGCGAGACTAGAGCCAAGAGCGCCGCGACCGTCATCCATGGCGTGGCCCACGTCATCGAAAACTTCATGGGACCTCGCTTTGTCGGTTTAACCGCATCGCTCGATGCCTGTGCAGCCGCTCTCAACTGCCTAGCCTCTGCCTTGATTTCCTTTGCTGAATCCGCACCGGCTTGTCGTACCATGCGTGAAAAAATGAGCGCGGCGGCTACGACCGGGTCACTCAGATCAGTCTTCTGGCCAGTTAACTTGAAGACATCGTTGACGACTTCTTTCGCTAGCCGCACTGACTCCGCACCGGTGTCCATGACGAGCCCCTCCCTCAAATGCCCACTCCCTCAAGTTGACCAAAAATTGACTTCTGAACGACCATCAGTCGGTTGCGATGCATGAGATGTGCAGCTCCCATGGCCTGATCAAAAGTCAGCTTGTTGACGATCATCAGCTCCATGTCCTTTCCGAAGGTGTCTGCGCTTCGCTTGTGCAGCGTGATTATTCCTTTCACACGGCCACGATTTTTTTCGTACATCTTCGATTCCGAAAAACGACGTCCTTCTTTTGATACAGCGCCGAAATATTCGTTTTCCCAAACGACAAGTTGTGCGGACATCGTTGCGAAGAGGGCGTTGAGGCCCGTCATCGTGTCATCCAACGCCTGCCCGCCGGTCAGAATAGTATGAATGTAAACCTCTTTCCCGGACTCTCGCAGCACGTCAATGACATTGTTTTCCGCCATATATGAAGAAAGCGGAATAAAGGTCGACGCGCCGTTGTCTACCACCGCCGGGCCCTGATGTTCGACTAGGCTTTCGATCAGACTGTCGAATGCGCGGGTATCGATCTTGTCACCGACCAAAATCTTGAAGCGCTTCGCGCCAAACGCCTCATACCGTGCAAATGTATCGTTCACCGGGTCAGTATCGCCACAAAATACGTTTTGATGTCGAGATTTGATGTATTGCGCAATCAGGGATGCAACCAAAGACTTACCGACTCCCCCCTTACCCTGTAGAACGATGTGAATTGCATGTTTAACGTCGGTTGCGACTTCGCTCATGATGCCCTCCTTCTTTGAAGGTGAATGATTACCACTCGACTTTTTTTCCGCGTTCTGATTCCCAATCGAACGACGCGGGTGCAACGCTGCCGATGGGTGTCGTCGACTGCTTTGGTAATGCTGTAGGCGCATGCTCGGTAGGCGATATGGCTGCGTTCCCCCGCGTCGAGCCCGGCAATACCTGCGAAACTATTGTCTTGCACGTCTCCGCCCGCTCCTTCCTAATGCGATACAGCGTCGTCTTGTAGACCTCCAATGACATGCTCAAGCCGAGTTGGTTGAGCACGGTATGAATATCCTCATGGCGAACGCCCTCTTCGACCTTGGCTTCTATGATCGGAAGTAATTCGCGCAACCGGCCGGTCTTGCTTTTCGCCCTTAGTCCAAGCAGAGCATCCTTGACTCCATCCATCACTGATCCTTCCATGCATGATCACCGACTTCGATAATTCGACGCGATATCACGCCCCGCGCACGGATCGGCCCATACGACGCTCAAAGGCGGAGCAACGCGGCTTTGGCGCCGATCAACAGGGACATTGAGGCAACGAGTATCACTGCGGCTCGCGCCTGCCGGGACATCGGAAGACAAGTCGGGCCACTGGGCAGCACGAATCTTGGGTGAAAGGGCACGAGCCCCCCGTTGTCCACATGTCCGAACGATGGTTAAAAGCTAGGGTAAGTAAACGGTAAAAATACCAACGGTTAGCCTTGGCAAATTTCGATCGAAAGAGCAAGCCCAGCAGGGTTTTTGATATATCTCTTGGTCGGTCATACGTCAACGCTCTGGGTCGGTCATGCGTCAATACTTTCAGCCGATCATAGGTCGTGTCGAAGTCGGTCATAGGTTGACTCGGTCGGTCATACGTCGATATGGAAATACGCAAACCAAAACACAGGTTCCAGTTCATAAATACGACTGCGAGATAGCTGCTTCGGCGGAGCGACCGGCGTAGCAGAGCAGGGCAACAGGGCTTCATGGTCGGTCATAGGTCGATATCACGCGGCGTCAGCTGCTCAACGGTGTGCATTTCATTGTTCGCGTGCTGCCGCTTGACATGCACGAGTCCGCCCTCAACCCGCCCGTCGCGGAGAAATTTCACGTCCTTCAGCGCAGCAAGCGCCTGTTCGACCAACTCCCTCAGATGTTTTTGATTCGCAGTACTCAATCCCGCTCCGAGTCTGATTGTTTCGAGACGAACTGGATGCGGATCGCGATGACACGAGTAGTAGCCGTGAAGCCAAGTTGCCAGACCGTCCGGCAACATAAGGCGTTGCCGCCACTGCACGTAGGGAATAGCATTTCCGCCGTACATCGCAACAAGCGGCGGTGCCAGAGCAACCTTGTAGCGAGCTAAAGGCTTCCCGGTGCGTGGATTCTGCCATTGGAACACTGGGATCATCGAAAGGCTAACTCCCTCTTCGGCTTCAAATCGGTCCGATATCACGGTTAGGGATGTGGCCTGCATACGTGCCAAACATTTCCGAAGCCGCTCGTAACTTCCCTTGTTTGGCGCCCAGTGGATGGCCTTGCAAAACGCATAGGCGGTAAACTCCACGACCATCCCGACTGGCAGCGACTTTGCGATCTGGACCAGCTGCAGCCACACTTTCTGATCAACTTGTCGCAGCTCTTCCCCACGATACAAGAGACGCGCGGTACCGGCGCTTGCAGTTCCAATTACGTAGAGCTCGACATCATTCAGCTGAATTCGTTTTTGATTCCGGTTCCGCGCATTGAAGAGAGGGGACGCTGCAAACACGGGCGGCAGGCCTCGAACATCAGCCGGCCAGAACGGCAGCATCTTTTGTTTTTCAAAGCCGGCCGCAGCAGGCGTATCTGCCGCGGTGTCCCCTTCGTGCGTTCCGTCGGAGCGTTTCGGCTTCTGCGCGACTTGGACCGCTAACGCGCCAGCGGAGGTTAGCTTCCCCTGTCGGCGCGCCACTACGTCCGCTCGAAGCACTCGCCTCGTGGCACTAGGAACGAGCGTGGTCGTGTCTCGCACAACCATCCAGTCGTGGTCAAAGCCTGCGGCCCCGTCAGCACCGTCGACGACCTGTGTGGCGTCCATCCGCTTCATTTGCTGAGCCCGTTAGATAAGCCAACAGCCGCAGCGTCTTGCCGCATTCGCCCACGTCATCGCCTTCAATTCTCCGCGCGATAAGTGGCAGGGGAGACGAGAAAATCGTCAATATCGCCTGCTCGCCAGCCGACGGAGCGCGGCCCTAGCTGGACCGCAGCCGGGAAGGTCTTCTCTCTGATACGAGCGTAAATTGTGGAACGAGACAGCCCTGTTGCCGCCTCCACCTCTCTACGTCTCAGAATGGTTAGTGCAACCTGGATGTGTGCAGCCATGTTTCACCCTTAGTGAATTTCCCCGGAACGCACCGGAGTACATGGCTTCTCATTATTGTTATTTTTCCTTCAACGCCTAGACGCCTGAGCCGGCACAGTAACGATCTGACCGGCTTGGTCACTACCGAGCTAGCTCGGTAGCTTGGATCTGGTCCGTAGCTTCGTAGCAATCATCTCACTCGCATTGCTCTTTCTCCCATTGACGTGTCCATCGCTTGATCGCCTCCTCGCTCTCCAGTTCAGGATGTTTATCCCGCATCGCGTCTGCAAAGGCGCGCTTGCTCTTGTAAAGCGATGGATCGCCTTGCCACTTGGACCACCACGTATGCACGTCCTCCTTCGCAGACGTCTTCTTGCTTTTTGCGACTCGTGCGATGGCGCCCCGTCGCGCCATTTCGCGTTTTCCTTTCTTTACCTGCTCTTTGTATCTCAGGATCTCCATCGCCAAGTTGTACGCTTCGGATGCGTTGAGGGCCGAACTGACAGCGCCTTGGCCGTCGGCGCTCATTGCCAAAAGCGCTGCATCAACTTCGTGAAGACACACAAACAGAAACGCCTCGCCAAAAATATCGTGAATTTCGAAATCCGTTCTTGCGTCTGCTTCGTCGATCGCTCCGGTGAATCTCCATCCCAATTTCATCAGATCGTGCATCGGCAGACGTTCGAGCCAGGCGCGTGCCACGTGAGAATCTAGATCGTGAGGCAACCCCATACGACCAGCTTTCAGCACGCCCCTTAGATCGTGCTTCACTGAAGCGACGTGCTCTTGGAATAAGCCGATCCGCTCGGCAAATTCATCTCGTGATTCACAGAGAGGTAACGCCACGTAGGCGTCACGCGCAAGTATCCACAACGATCCCAGATCTGCATTTTCTCTAACAAGCCGCCCCCGCTTGCCGCGGACATCAACGAAATGTTCAGCAGCCGGATCAAGGAAAGTCGAATATGGGTCATAAGCAACAAAGCCAGCGAAATCCATCTGCGTCCTCAAGTGAGCTTTTTATGAAAGCCAAGCCGGCGGGCAAGTGACCTGTCCGACACGTTGTTTAACCCGGTCAATGCGCTTCCACAAAAATATTGTTGGGGCCAACCGCTACAGTTGTCGCAACGCTCACCCCAAAGATGGCACCTTCCATCTGCCAGTGTCAGGCTTTGCGCAACTCGCGATGTTTTCTTTGCCAGCGCCGGAATGAACTCACTGTTCAACATTGAGGCTAGGGCGGAAGCTCATCGGCCGCCAGTTACTCCCGACTTCGACTTGATGTGCGCCCCAGCTTTCAGCTGGTCCAGATAGTCGGCCCACTGTTGCATCATTTCAACGCGATCATCAATAAACCTTGTGCGGTTGTAGGCGCTCCCCAGTGCGTCGGGAACCTTGTGTGCAAGCTGATGTTCGATAACTTCGCTCGGAAAGCGCAGCTGCTCGTGAAGAATCGTGCGCGCCATAGCCCGGAATCCATGTCCGGTGATTTCGGTCTTTGTATCGAAGCCCATTCGCCGGAGAGCCGCATTGATCGCCGCGCCGCTCATCGGCTTTTTGACGTCTCGCCCTGGGAAGACATGTTTACGTTGTCCAGTAAGCGCGTGCAGTTCTCGAAGGATTTCGACCGCTTGCTTCGCAAGTGGCACGAGGTGCTCAGTCTTCGTCTTGGAGACTGTATAGCGCCACTGAGCTTTGTCGAGGTCGAATTGCCCCCATTCAGCCGTCCGCAGCTCACCCGGACGAACGAATATCATCGGGGCGAGACGCAGCGCGCACTGAACGACGAACGTCCCTTGAAAACCGTCGAGCGCCCGCAGGAGACTCGCAACCTCGGCGGGCTCCGTCACAGAAGCGAAGTGCGTGTGCTGTGCTGGCGGGATTGCACCGCGAAGATCCGAACTGATGTCGCGCTCCGCTCGCCCAGTCGCGACCGCATACCGGAATACTTGGCCACAATTCTGATGAACGCGATGGGCAGTATCGAGCGCACCGCGTGCTTCGACCCGGCGCAGCACGGTGAGCACTTCCGGGGCTTTGATCTCCGCGATCGCCCTACCGCCCAGCCAAGGGAACACGTCCTTCTCCAAGCGCCCCATGATTTTGTCAGCGTGGCTGGCAGCCCAACCCGGCGCTTGTCGTGCAAACCATTCCCGCGCCACGGCTTCAAAGCTGTTCGCCGCGCGGTCCACCGATGCCGCTTTCTGCACCTTGCGTTCAATACTAGGATCGATACCGTTGGCCAGAAGCTTGCGAGCTTCATCCCTGCGATCCCGTGCGTCCTTCAAACTCACGTCAGGATAGACACCAAGGGAGAGCCGCTTCTCTTTGCCTCCAAATCTGTACTTGAGGCGCCACCACTTGCCCCCCGTGGTCGAAACCTCCAGGTACATGCCGCGCTCGTCAAACAGGCGGTAAAGCTTGTCTCTCGATTTCGCGTTGCGAACCGCTACGTCGGTCAATGCCATTTTCACTCCTAGACGGGTACGCACCGCGTTGCGCCCAGAAAGGCGCGAAGCCCGGCAGTTTCCGATGGACTAAAGTTCACTCTGTGGGCCCCCGATCCGAATCGAAGCCGCCCCGTCGCTATCCAAACAATCGCGCATTTCCGCTTCGACCCGCGCGGGTTCGCCCCGGAGAGCTGTGTTTCTGCTTTCTTACCTCGTCCGGGCTCACTGCTACGACAAGCAAGGCCCGAGGTTGCTATCGAAGCCTACTCGCACCGCAAACGTTACTCGCGGGTAATGCTGAACGACAAACGTTCCTCCTGCCAAGTCCGTACTCGAGCCACCAGTGCTTGCCATCACCCGGCGGCGGGGGCACATGCCACCGGCGGCCTTCGTGCTTCTGACGGGAGGTTCCATCGGAAGCGTTTGGGGAATACAGCATTGTAAGGGCGGCAGGTTGCCCCAAGAGTGTTCCCCCGACGGGGGCAGATGTCAATGGAACAGCTTGGACAGTGTCGGAAATAAAAAACCCCGCGAGCCTTGCTGGCTGCGGGGTTTCCGGACTTTCCAGGACATCTTAAGAACTGTTAGTGGTGGAGAGGAGGAGGATCGAACTCCCGACCTTCGCATTGCGAACGCGACGCTCTCCCAGCTGAGCTACCCCCCCAACGTGCAAATTATTCTAGCACAGGCGTTTTCCGTTTTGCCAAGCCGCCAGCCCCGGCAAAAACTCACTTCGAAGGCGCCCCAGCAAGCACCCAATCGACCACCGCGCGAATATCCGCATCGCTCATCGACTGATGCGCGGGCATCGGAATCATGCCCCACACACCCGAGCCGCCGTCCTTCACCTTGCGCGCCAACTTCGCGGGAGCCTGCGCGTCGCCCTTGTATCTGGCGGCGATCTGCTGAAACGAAGGACCGACCAGTTTGCGATCCACCGCATGACATCCCATGCAGGCATTCGCATTCGCGACCCGCTGACCGCTCGGCATATCGGCCGCGTAGGCCGTCGATACAAACAAGCTCGCCGCCCCGAACATCAAAGAAACGATAACAACACCGACAACCCCGAGCTTCATTGCGGCGCCTTCGGATTGCCCGGATGCACCGCGTTCGAGTTCGTGACCGGCGCAGGCGCCTGCTGCTCGAGCGGCCTCGCGCTGACCGACGAGTCCGGAATCGTCCCAACCGTCGCCGCGCCAGCATCCGGCTGCGACGCGGCAACAGGCGCTGTCGCCGCAGCCGCATTTGCCGCCGCTGCCTCTTGCGGCTGGATGTACTGGAAGACCTTCACGACCTGCGTGACGCCCGGCACCCGGCTGGCGACGTCCGCGCCGCGATTGCCTTCGTCCATCGTGACGAGGCCCATCAGATACACGGAACCGCGTTCGGCGACCACCTTGAAATCGTTCGCCGAAATATCCTTCTCGGCGATCAGCGCGGTTTTCACGCGCGTCTCGAGATACGTGTCGTTCGTGCGCGAGGAGAATGAACTCGCCGGCATGATCGCAAGTTCGTTGACGATCGTATTCACGTTGTTCAAACCACGCACGACACTTTCGGCGCGCTGCTTGGACACATCCCCTGCCACTTCGCCGGTCAGCAGCACGCGGCGGTTGAACACCGTCACGTTGACGTGCGCCGAATCCGGCAGGTTCTGACTGATCTGCGAAAGCGCCTTCACCTGGATCTCGCGGTCCTCGGTTTGCGCGCCGATTGTGCGCCGGTCGGTCGCCATCAACGCGCCGCCGCCCGCCGCGCCCGCAACGGCGAGAAAACAACCCTGCAACGTCGCGGATAACCCCGCCGCAAACCCAACTACAAGCACGGTTCTCACCAGTGTCTTCTTGACGCGGAATACACTCATCAACTAGCTCTCCTTCGGATCAATCTCAGTCTTCGCCCAGCAACATGGCATCGATGCCGTCGCATAGACAATGGATGGTCAGCAAATGCACTTCCTGGATGCGCGCGGTACGATCTGACGGCACGCACACGTGGATGTCGGTATCGCTCAATACTTCCTGCATGCGTCCGCCGCCCTTTCCACTCAACGCGACGACAATCATCTCGCGCTCGTGCGCAGCTTCGATTGCAGCAATCACATTCGCGGAATTGCCCGATGTGCTGATCGCGAGCAGGACATCGCCCGGCTGGCCCAATGCCCACACCTGCTTCGAGTAAATCTGCTCGAACGAATAATCGTTAGCGATGGCGGTGAGTACCGACGTATCGGTACTGAGTGCGACGGCCGGCAAGCCAGGCCGCTCGCGTTCGAAGCGGCCAATCAGTTCGGCGGCAAAATGCTGCGCGTCCGCCGCGGAACCGCCATTACCGCACGCAAGAATACGGTTGCCATTGGCAAGCGCGGCAAACATCGTGTCGATTGCTGCGGCAATCGGCATCGACAAGGTTTCCAAAGCTTCGAGTTTGACTGCCGCGCTATCGCGGAAGTGTTGTTGAATGCGTTCGACTGACATCGAGTCTCTATCTTCTACCGCGAGTAAGCCGCGACATGCGGCCGTGTTGTGAAGTTGTATGAATGAAGTCTTGCTGCAAGCAATAACGCTCCACCGACCTTTGAGCGCAACGAACTGTGTGCGTTTCTACACCTCGCAAAATGCGCTGTGAAGCACGCTGAAATCTCACCAATTCGCCCCGTAGCTCGCACGCGAGCGCAAGTTTATCGCACTAACCCGTGTTCTCCGCGCAATTGCGTCACACTTCGTCGGCACGGAAAGCATCGCGTAACCAGACGAGGCGCCCCGCTTCGAACGCAATCACGTCGAAGCGGCAAGCGGGTTGATCCTGCGAATGCGAACGGTGGGTCGCAAGATAGTGCTGCGCGGCGCGTACGATTAGTTGCCGCTTCTGCCAACCGATGCTCGCCGCCGCGCCGCCATATTTGCGTTGCGCGCGTGCACGAACTTCGACGAATACAAGCCCGCCGTCGCGCTCGCGCATCACGAGATCGATTTCCCCGCCGCGGCAGCACACATTGCGCGCCACGAACCGCAAACGCTGACGCTGCAAAAACTCCTGCGCACGCAACTCGAACGCCGCGCCGACGAGTTTGGACCCCGCCTGCCGGGAAAAGTTGTTCGTGATGGCGGCGCTTGCGTTCGGCTTCTTCCTCGCCGCGTCGGCATTCGTCGCGCCGGCCGGAACGCGCGGCGCTGCGTGGCACAATGACGGCCTCATTCCGTCCGTTTGCGTTTTCTGCCTCATGACTCCTCTCTCCGAACTCGCGCAAGGACAGCAGTACCCCGCCGCCGCGCTGTATGTGGTGGCCACGCCGATCGGCAACGTCGCCGACATCACGCTGCGCGCGCTGCATGTACTCGGACTCGTGGATCGCATCGCCGCGGAAGACACGCGCAACACCGGTCAGTTGCTCGCGCGCTATGGCATCTCAAAGCCGCTCATCGCGGTTCATCAACATAACGAGCGAGCCGCCGCGCAACGCATCGTCGAGCATTTGCAAGCAGGCGAGCGCGTGGCCTATGTGTCCGACGCGGGCACACCCGGCATTTCCGATCCGGGCGCAAAGCTCGTCGATGCAGCTCGCGAAGCGGGCTTCGCAGTGATTCCCCTCCCGGGCGCCAGTGCTCTTGCCACCGCGCTGAGCGCGGCCGGGGATTGGGTCTCGACGTTCTCGTTCCTCGGCTTCCTTCCGCCGAAACCTAAAGCCCGCGCCGCCGCGCTGCAAACGCTCGCGCAGCATCCGCACGCGATGGTCTTTTACGAAGCGCCGCACCGCATCGTAGAAACGGTGCAGGCGTTGGCCGATGTGTGGGGCGGCGAGCGCAAGCTGCTCATCGCGCGAGAACTGACGAAGTTACACGAAGCATTGCATTGCGGCACCCTGGCCGAAGCGCCAACGTGGCTCGCCGCCGATCCAAACCGCCAACGCGGTGAGTTCGTACTGGTGGTTGAAGGCGCGCAACAGGCGACGTCCGGCGAACACGATCACGACGCGTTGCTCGAGATGTTGCTGGAGGAGTTGACGGTGAGCAGCGCGGCCAGGATCGCGGCGTCGATCACCGGCGGGTCGCGCAACGCACTGTACACGCGCGCATTGGCGCTCAAGAAAGAAGACGATTGATAGAAGCGGCAGCGCCTTGCACGCAGCAGCAAAGATCAAACAAAAAAGGGCCGCCCATGTGCATGAGCGGCCCTTTCTTTTTTCAGGCAGGCGTAGTTCGCCATACCGACCGACGCAAACAGCGCCTTGCGCCTATTACTTCTGCGCGAGCGGCCCCGAATCGGACGCCAGCGTTTCGTCGCGCGCCTGGCGCGCTTCGTCCTGCGTCAAACCTTCGATCTTCACGCGCGCGGTGCCTGCGTGGCGCATATCGAGAACATTCGCTGCCGCCATCGACAGATCGATCACACGGCCGCGTGCGTACGGGCCGCGGTCGTTGATCCGGACGACGACAGAACGCGAAGTGGCGGGATTCGTCACCCGCACATACGAACCGAGCGGCAACGTGCGATGCGCTGCGGTCAGCGCGTGCATGTCGTAACGCTCGCCATTGGCGGTGCGGCGGCCATGAAAGCCGCGGCCGTACCAGGAGGCGCGTCCGGTCTGATGAAAGTCCGAGACTCCGGTACTGTCATCCGAAAGCGGCTTTGCATCGGCCAGCGACGGCCCTTGGGCGGCACCATCGGCGGACGCCGGCGCGCTGCCGTAGGCTTGCGGTCCGAAAGACGCCGCTTGCGCGTTTGTGCGGAGCGGCACGGCGCTTGCGATGCTGTTGTCGGCGCCCGGCGGCGTAGCGCAACCAGCCAGCACAAAAAAGGCAAAAAGTGTCCCCAGACTACGGGATAACCGAGTTTTCATAAGACGTGCAATCAAATTGTCGAGCCGCATCACGCGTAGTTGCGCGTGTTGCCTGCGACTCCGGCGGCAAAGGACGACAACGCGCCGCGCAGACGAGCGCAGAACGTCAAAGCCCGGATGCGGCTCATTCAGCCGCTACCGCACGGTTAATTTTCACGTCTGGCGCAACCTGTCCCCGGCAGCCTGACCAGACCCCACATGCCGCCATCGAACGTGGCAAACACGTTCTTGCGCGCGAGACTCAGCGCGCAGGAACGGCGGCGTAGGCCCCACCCAGCGTCACGACCGTAAGAGTCATAGCAGGCGCGTGGCGCCTGGCTGGGCAAGACGTGTGCATCGAAAGCTCGATACCTGATGGCCGTCCAAAACCGCGACAGCCCATACTTGAGTGGCGATCCGCGCTCCTATTTTTGATAGGGACGCATCGCCTTGTGGCAGCACGATTCCTCGTGCATGGGGTGCATTATACCCAAAACAGAATGTTGTGTTGCTAAGCGACTGAAAACCTTGATGAATCTTCACCGTTGCTGCAAAAATCAGCAGACAAAACGGTGCGCGGCAAGCATTCGCGGGCGCCGGCAAACGTCGGTGCGGCACGTCGAGACGCCGGTACAATCAACGTTTTACCCGCGGCGCCGTCATTCATGAAAGTCACTTTGATCCCCGTCACGCCGTTCCAGCAAAACAGCTCGTTGCTCGTTTGTGAGGCAACCGGGCGCGCGGCCGTCGTCGATCCGGGCGGCGATCTGGACGTCATTCAGGCTGAGATCGCGCGCCAGAACGTGAGCGTCGAGAAAGTCTTCCTGACGCACGGTCACATCGACCACTGCGCAGGTGCGAAGACACTCGCCACGCATTACGGAGTGCCGATCGAAGGCCCGCATCCTGACGAACGCTTCTGGCTCGACAAACTGCCCGATCAAAGCACGCGGTTCGGCTTTCCGGCAGCCGACGCGTTCGAGCCCGACCGTTGGCTCGACACTGGCGACACCGTGCAGTTCGGCGACGAGACGCTCGAGGTCTATCACTGCCCGGGACATACGCCCGGCCACGTGGTGTTCTTTAGCCGCGCGCATCGGCTAGCGCTGGTCGGCGACGTGTTGTTCGCAGGTTCGATCGGTCGCACGGATTTTCCGCGCGGCAATCATGCGGATCTGGTGCGCTCGATTCGCGAAAAGCTCTGGCCGCTCGGCGACGACGTCACCTTTGTCCCGGGCCACGGTCCCACGTCGACCTTCGGCGCGGAGCGGCGTAGCAATCCCTATGTTGGCGACGGAGTCGTCCCATGAGCAGCGAAATCTATGTCAGCACCGACGTCGAAGCGGACGGCCCGATTCCCGGTCCGCATTCGATGCTGAGCTTCGCGTCGGCGGCCTATACGGAAGACAAGCAACTCATCGCCACTTTTTCAGCGAATCTGGAGTTGCTCGAGGGCGCAGCGCCGCATCCCGTGCAAGAAGCGTGGTGGAAGACCCAGCCGGAAGCTTGGGCGGCTTGCCGCAAGGACTTGCAACGGCCGGAGGCGGCGCTCGCGGCGTATGTCGACTGGGTGGAGGCGCTGCCCGGCAAACCGGTGTTCGTCGCGATGCCGGCCGGCTTCGACTTCACCCACATGTTCTGGTACATGATGCGCTTTGTCGGCCGTTGCCCGTTCTCGTGGTCGGCGCTCGACATCAAGACACTCGCGTTCGCAATGACCGGCTTGCCGTATCGCAAGAACATCAAGCCGCGCTTTCCGAAACACTGGTTCGACGAACATCCGCATACGCATGTGGCGCTCGACGACGCTATCGAGCAGGGCGCTCTGTTCTGCAACATGCTGAAGGATCTGCGCGCAATGCAGGCGGCAGGCTCGGCGGCCGGCGTCGAAGGGGACGCGTCAGGACAAAATCCCGCTGAGGAACCGGCAAATTAGGTAATCTCCCTCGCTCAGGCCGTTTTGCATTGCGTTTCGTTTTCGCGCCCTCTACCATGCGGTGATACGGCGACGCCAACGGAGGCGCAGTTGACACTCGATACGTTCTCTCAAAAAATCCTGCGCCTTTTGCAGCTGGATGCACGCCGCTCGGTGCAAGAAATATCCGACCAGGTCGGTCTGTCGAGCACGCCTTGCTGGCGGCGCATCAAGGACATGGAGCAATCGGGCGTGATCCAGCGCTACACGGCGCTGCTGGATCGCGAGAAGCTGGGACTGCACGTGTGCGCGCTCGCGCACATTCACCTCACGCGTCATACCGAGGGCGGCGTCGAACAGTTCGAGCGGGAAATCGCCACTTGCCCGGAAGTGACCGAGTGCTACAGCACCACCGGCGAGTCCGATTACATCCTCAAGATCGTCGCCCCGGACATCAAGGCGTACGACACGTTCCTTCACGAACGCATCTTCAAGATTCCAGCGGTTGCTCAGGTACGCACGAGCGTCGTGCTTCGCGAAATCAAATTCGATACGCAACTACCGCTGTGATTCGCGCGCATAGGCGCTAACGCGCGCTGTTAGATGGCCGCGGGCCGTTTAGCAGCCGCACAAACCGGTGCGGCTGCGTGCGGTGGCTCGTTCAACGAGGCTTGCAGCGGCGTGCGTCGTGTCGTGCCGTGTCGAGTTGCATCCTCGCTCTGCTTAGCTGGTGCCATGCGGAACCCTGCCCTGATGACGATCCGCACCCGCGCCGACCTGCGTCGACGGACCGCTTTGCGCCGACGGCGTGTCGACTTCGCGCAGCACATCGAGCTTGCGCGCGCCGAGGCGGCGCTTGAGCGCGGCAAGGTCGACACGTTGGAGCGCCTCCGTGCCCTCGATATCGTTATCGCGCACGGACTGCGCGGGTAGTACGACTTCGACGTCGAGCCCAGAACTCAGATAATGAATGTTGACCGCCGCGGCCTTGAGGCTGACCGTCGCCAACGCCGCGTTCACGTCTGCAACGATCCGCTCGCGCGAAGGCAACCCAACCGGCGGATGCGCGACCGCATCGTTCTCGGGATCGACGTGGATCAGCGCGTCGAGCACACGGTTGTCGCTCAACACACGCAGGCGTGCACTCTCAGCAATGTAATGCCCCTCGGACACCGAGATCAGCGGATCGACCAGAATATGTGCGTCGACCAGCGCGAAGTCGCCCATTTTTCGCGTTCGTAATTCGTGGACATCGCGCACGCCCGGCGTCGACAGCAACAGTGCGCGCATGTCGGCAGTGGCGGCTTCGTCTAGCGCGCGGTCCGACAGATCCTGCAGCGCGTCCCACCCGAACATCCAGCCCATGCGCGCCACCATGAAACCGACGATCGCGGCCGCGATGGGGTCGAGCAGTCGCACGCCGGCGAGACTGCCGAGAATACCGAGCGCGACCACCAGCGACGACGCAGCGTCCGACCGCGCATGCCACGCGTTCGCAATCAGCATGGCCGAGCGCACGCGTTGCGCTTCGCGCAGCATGTAGCGGAACAGTCCTTCTTTGGAAAAGAGCACGAGCACTGCCACGAACAGAGCGCTCAGATGAACGGCCGGAATGTTGTCGAGATCGGCGAGGCGAGTGCCGGCACGCCACAACATGCCGACGCCGACTGCGATGAGCAGCGCGCCAAGAAATAACGAAGCGACCGTTTCGTAACGGCTATGCCCGTAATTGTGATCCGCGTCCGGCTTTGCGCCGCTGTGCCGATTGGCAAACAGCACGACAAAATCTGAAATCAGATCGGCAAGAGAATGGATGCCGTCGGCCACGAGTGCCTGCGAGTGCGCGAACACGCCGATGGCGATTTGCAGCACCATCAATACGGCATTCAGCGCAATACTCACAAACGTACTTTTGCGCGCGACGCGGTGTTTCTCGGCGGACTCAACGGCGGCGGAGGGCATCTTGGAGAAAGCAGGAGTTCAATGCCTACATTCTACCCGCCGGGCCTTCTTAAACTGCGCCGACTCGAAAAACATCCATAAAAATCAGCCGCTTATGAAAACGAAAACTATTCGCATTCCAATTACGCCAAGCAGCGCATGCGGCAACTTCGGGCGAGTTAGGCGCGACAATGAAAAGGCCGCGTTCTGAACAGCACGCGACCTTTCATGACGAGGCATCGGCGCTAGTCCGACCCGCTCGTATTCGTATTACATTTAATGGGGCAGCCATTTACATCTGAGTAATTCCGAGGGAATTACTTTTGAATCAGAAACTTCTCACGATCGAGACCGGCAATCCAACGCGGCGGTTTGCCGCGCCCGGACCATGTGCTGCCGGATTCTGGGTCACGATATTTCGGTGCAACGCCGGCGCGCGGACGCGCGGCTTTGGCGCCTTTAGGTGCGCGGCCGCCACCCAGTTCGCTAAGCGAGATGCCGTAGTCGGCCATTTTCTGTTTGATTTCGTTCAGCACTTCCGCGTATTCGCGCGACTTAGCCTCTTCGATCTGCTTTTCAAGCTTCTCTCGCTGAGCGAGTAGTTCCTTGTAGGAAGACATAGGTTCCCTTGTGGTTTGAATTAACGACTGCCAGTCTTAGCCAGCTTGCCCTTTGAAGGTGTTCATGCCTCGGAATTTGAACGCGAGATTAACACAAAATAGAAAGACTACAAATGCATTGGCATGAAACTAATACTTCTTCGTTTCAAAAACTTTCCTTCCGGCGCCCTGTCTGCGCGTTCCCTTTCATTTAGCCATGTCCGCAATTTGCAGCGAAAGACCGTGTCGTGTCGGTAATTATGGGATTAATTATCAGCAGATGAAAATTAAGATACGTTTCAACGGTCAAACATGTCATTTCATGAAAGCTTTGATATGAGACCACGTAACATATTGCGATAGGAATTTCCCGCCGTCTTTTCTGCGATAAGGTCGTTCGCAATCGGCAATAAACGCCTAATTCGTTTGTCGCCGTATGCAATCTTCTAGCGCCGCGTGCAAGGTTTCCCGATCAGGCATTCCGCTGTCGAATGGAAAACGTTTGCGAAGCCCGTCTTTCCTTAAATCGGCGCCATACCGGTCCACGCCGATGAGCTGATAACCGGATCGGTTTGAAAACGCATCGGCGAATTCTTCTATGAGTGCTTCTTCCTGATCGGATTGCAGCGCGGGCAGCGGGTCGAGCTCATCACCACCAAGCCACCCCATCGCACCGAACCCGCCGATATAGCGCAGGCGGTCGAGCGTCATGGTCCAGAACGTAAAGTCGCCCAGAACAAGATAGCGCTCCGCGTCAGGGTGATAGCGCAAATAGCGCGCAACGAGCTCCGGCGCCGGATCGACCGGTTCGAACGTTCCCAGCAAGGTGACGCGCTGGCCATTGAGTACGTCGCCGTCGGGCGCGTCGACCACGAGAAAGCCGGCCCGCGGGTCCGCATGCAGGTTGTGCGTATGTTCGGCGAGCCGACTCACCAGAATCGTAGGCCGGTGGCGCACGTCTGGCGCGAACGGCAGCACGGACGGATAAGGGAAACCTTCCGGCTGGCGAGCGTGCGTCGCGAGCGTACCGACGGCGGAGGTATGCAGCAGGTGCAATGGCGCTTGTGCAGGAATGTTCAATTGCTTTCCTTGATGGATGAGCTCTGCTCGCCGGAGACCCCGAAAACGCAGTCGCACGGGGGATTCCTGAGCTATCGCCTGGGGCCGGCGCTAGCGCTTGCAGTCGGCGCCGATCGCCTCCGGACCCAAGCTTTCATGGTCTCAGGCGCTTCAAGCATAAGACAGCGTGCCTGGTTAGAATCGGAAATTCGCTTTCAGTGCGCTTTCTCCCGCATCTTCCTCCACGAGACTTCCGTGTCCGATCGCTCCCCCGACTTCGCCGCCATTCCCGCCGCTCACCGAGACCTGTCCTACACAGTTCGTCAGCGAGCCCGGATTGCGACCATGGCAGTGTTTTTCATCGCCGGGATGGTGTACGGGTCGTGGGGCGTGCATGTGCCAACCGTGCGCGATCGTTTCCAGCTTAGTCCAGCATTGCTGTCGCTCGCGCTTCTCGCCGTCGCCGGCGGCTCGATCGGCGCGATGGCCGCCAATGCGTCGTGGATCGCGCGTGTCGGCACACGCCGCGCCTGCCTGACCGGCGGCCTCGTGATGGCGGTCTGCGCCGCATTCATCCTGGTGGTGCCGTATTACTGGCTTCTGCTGATCGTGCTGGCAACGTTCGGCGCGGGCATGGCCACGCTCGATGTCGCCATGAACGCAGAGGCCAGCGCCGTCGAAAAAGCGCTGGGCAAGCCGATCATGTCGTCGTTGCACGGCATGTTCAGCGTCGGCGGGATGTTCGGTGCGGCGGCGGGCGGCGCGCTGCTCGCACACGGCATGGCGCCGGCCGTGCATCTGGCGTTGGCGGCCACCGTCAGTGCACTGGTGCTGATCGCCGCGTGTCCGGCAGTGTTGCCGCACGTGCCGCACGACGAACATCCGGATTCCGCGACGCCGCGCGCCAATCGTTGGCGCTCGCCGGCGTTGTGGGCGCTCGGCACCATGGCGCTCGTCGCGCTGATCGCAGAAGGCGCAATGTACGACTGGGCGACCGTCTATATGCGCGACGTCGTCCTCGCCACGCCCGCGCTCGCGAGCGCTGCTTATGCGGCATTTTCCGGCGGCATGGCGGCGGCCCGTTTTGCCGGCGACGCGGTGCGCGCGCGCTTTGGCGCTCCGCAACTCGTGATGGGCAGCGCAACGCTCGCGCTCGCGGGAATGATCGGCGCGCTCCTGCTGCCGACGCCGGTCGCCGCGCTAGTCGGTTTTACTTTGATGGGCCTCGGCTTGGCCAACATGATGCCGGTGCTGTTCGCTGCCGCGGCGAGCGTAAAGGGCATTCACGCAGCCGAAGGTCTCGCGCACGTCGCGGGGCTCGCGTATTTCGGGCTGCTGTTCGGGCCAGTGGTGATCGGTGCAGTCGCGCAGGTGACCAATCTGTCGATCGGGCTTTCCGTTGTCGCCGTGTGTTGTGCATTGATTGCGTTCGCGGGCCCGAAAGTACTGCGACGCCTGAAAATCTAGCAACAACGCGCGGCATCAAAAGAAAAGGCACGCGACCTGACGGTACGCGTGCCTTTTTAATCATGCGTTCACAGGCAGCGCAAGCTGCCCGCGTACATGCACTTTTACATCTTCACCACGTCGAGCAGCGTCTTCTTGCCCGACTTGTAGTTGTACAGCGAGATCACGCCGTGCTTCAGGTCGCCCTTCGAATCGAAGCTCGTCTGGCCGATCACACCCTTGTAGTCGGTGTTCGGCATTGCAGCCAGGATCTTCGCCGGATCGGTCGAGCCAGCGCGCTTCATTGCGTCGACGATGATGTACACCGCGTCATACGTGAACGGAGCGTAAATCTGAATCGGCTGGCCGAAACGCTTCTGATACTTTGCCTGGAACGCCGGGCCGCCTTCCATCTTCTCGAGCGCCATGCCGGCTTCCGAGCAGACGATGTTGTCGGTTGCGTCGCCTGCCAGATCGGACAGCTTGTCGGTACACACGCCGTCACCTGCCAGCACCTTCGCACGCAGGCCAAGCTGCTTGGCTTGCTTCGCGAACGGGCCGCCGGTTGCGTCCATGCCGCCGTACATGATGGCGTCCGGATTCTCACCCTTGATCTTCGTCAGAATTGCGCGGAAGTCGACAGCCTTGTCGTTCGTCGCGTCATGCGACATCACGTTCAGGCCCAGCGACTTTGCGGTCTTTTCGAATTCGTTCGCGAGACCCTGGCCATAAGCGGTCGAGTCGTCGACGATCGCGACGCTCTTCACTTTCAGACCCTTGGCTGCGTAGTTAGCCAGTGCCGGACCTTGTTGTGCATCGGTCGCGACGACGCGGTACGTCGTCTTGAAACCTTGTTGCGTGTAGGCCGGGTTCGTTGCCGACGGCGAGATCTGCACGATGCCTGCATCGCTGTAGATCTTCGAAGCCGGAATCGACGTGCCCGAGTTCAGGTGGCCGACCACTGCGACGACTTTATCGTCGACCAGCTTCTGCGCGACCTGCGTAGCGGTACGCGGGTCGGCTGCGTCGTCCTGTGCGTCGAGTTGCAGCGTGATTTTCTGGCCGCCAATCGTCAGGCCCTTCGCGTTGATTTCTTCAACCGCGAGGCGAGCGCCGTTTTCGTTGTCTTTCCCCAGGTGAGCGATACCGCCAGTCAACGGTGCAACGTGACCGATCTTGACGACCGTGTCAGCCGCAGCCGATGTTGCCAACGTCGCGAACAGCATCGCCGCAGCGCTGATCGGCAACAGCTTTTGAATCTTGATGTTCATGTAAGTCTCCAGTTTCGGTCCCAAAAACAACGTAATCGCCCTGTGCCCCCGCTTCCCCTACACGTGTCGCTCAGTCCCGTGGACGACCACGCCGGTTGCATCGTTCATGCACTTGGCCAGCACGTTCGCCGGACTGTTTGTGGCAGGCGGCGACCCGTACTTGCGCGCAAGTGTAGGCTATCAAATTAATTTGTGGGACTTTTTTGAGGAAGTGGGATGAACACTAATAGCGTTTATCCAACAGCGACCGTTTCCGGCCTGCATGACGGGCCGGAGAACTCCAGCCCATGCGGGTTTCCGCTATGTAATGCGATCATCGAGGAACCAGGCCTCAAGCTTTTAGCGGGTTAAACCGTTAATCGTTGGAATAAGCTTCGAGCGGCTTTTGATTGTGAAAACAACGTGCAACGCAAGCGGCGTCGATGTACGCCTGACTCATGCCGATCAGCGCCCGAATGCCGCAATACGCGCGCTCGCCGCACGCCATTCCTGCTCGAGTTGCTCCATCAGTTCAGCGGCGCCGAAATCTTCGCGTCGCGCGCGCCCCAACGGTGCGCCCTGCCCCGACCACAGCGAGAGATAGTCGCCGTTCTGCGCGCGGGCGGCCGTTTGACGCAACTCTTGCGTCAATGCGTTCTGCACCGGATACGGCGCGATGTTCTGCGGGGTGTCGCTCAAACGCTGCATCAGCGGATTACGTATGCCGCGGGCATGACGGCCTGTGATTGCGCGCGTCACTGAAGTCGATGTGTCCGTGATCGAACGCAGCCGCTCTTTCCATGCCTGCGGTATCGCGCTCTCGCGGCTCGTCAAAAACGCGGTGCCCATCACGGCGGCTTGTGCACCGAGCGCAAGCGCGGCGACGATCCCGCGTCCGTCCATGATGCCGCCCGCGGCCAGCACCGGCAGCCCGGTTGCATCGACCAGTTGCGGCACGAGCGCCATCGTGCCGACCAGCGCCTCTTCGAATGAGCCGATGAACGTACCGCGATGCGCGCCCGCCTCCGATCCTTGCGCGGCGATTGCGTCGGCGCCGGCATCTCGCCACGCGACACCTTCGGCGACGTGCGTTGCGGTGCCGATTACATATTGACCGTTGGCATGAAGCCGCGCGACATCCTCGCTCGACAGCACTCCGAAAGTGAAGCTCACGACCGGCACGCGCGACTCGATCAGCGCCTCCAGTTGCGCGCGAAAATCGGGTGCATAGCGTTCGAGCGGCCGGCCCGGCGGCAAGCCGAGATCCGCGCGCACCGGGTCGATTGCTTCGAGCGCGCGGCGCACCGTGGAGTCGTCAGGCGAGGCCGGCTCCAATACAAACAGATTGACGCCGAACGGACGATCGGTGAGCGCGCGAATCGCTGCGACATCGGTTGCAATCTTCTCCGGCGACAGCGCCGCGGCCGCCAGCGTCCCCAGGCCGCCGCTATTCGATACCGCAGCCACCAGCTCCGGCGTGGTCGCGCCCGCCATTGGCGCCTGGACGACCGGCACCCGCATTTCAAAACGCTCGGCAAACGGCGTCACAAAATTGACTTCACCCATGATCGATTCTCCTTCGCGCGACCCACTCTTCATTACGGCAAACCACTACCGTGGACTCTACCGGCACCACGCGCAACGGAAAAATGAATTATCGAGAACGTTTCAATCGTCTTACGAGATTGCCTTCAGAAGGCGCGCCGCCACGGCTTCCGAAGGCTGCGCGCAAGGCTGCCGGACCCCTGCCTGCAGCGGCTTTCGTTTGGTGGCAAACTGACCGCCCGCTTCAGGCATTCGAGCCTCTTGCGTTGACCTGGACTCAATTCGCAGACTCACCTCGCGCGCAACGCGCGACTATGGAGAACATCATGAGCACCACTTTCCGATGGATCGACATCCCTGCCGGCAACGACACGTTCGGCGGCTATCTGGCGTTGCCCAAAGGCGGCAAGGGACCGGCCGTCGTCATCATTCAGGAAATTTTCGGCGTGAACAGCCATATTCGCTCGGTCGCCGATCAGTACGCGCAAGACGGATATATCGCGCTTGCCCCGGACGTGTTCTGGCGGGTGCAGCCGCGCGTCGAGTTGACGTATGAAGGCGCCGACCGCGCAAAGGGCATCGAACTGATGCAAAAGCTCGACGCGAACGAGGCCGCCGACGACATCGGCGCCGCTGCCGCGGCACTGCGCGCGATGCCCGAGGTCGCCGGCAAGATCGCCGCCATCGGCTTCTGTTTCGGCGGACGCCTTGCATATATGGCGGCGGCGCGAGGCAGCGTGGACGCCGCAGTCGCCTATTACGGCGGCGGCATTCAGAACCAGCTCGACGAAGCCGCAAAGATCAAGGTGCCGATGCAGTTTCATTACGGCGAACTCGACGAGCATATTCCGCTGTCGGCCGTCGGGCAGATTCAAGAGCGCTTTGCGGGCCGCACGGATACCGAATTCCACATCTATCCGAATGCCGATCACGGCTTCAACTGCTGGGACCGCGCGTCGTACAACCAGCGCGCTTCGGCGCTCGCGCATGGCCGCACGCTGACGTTCCTCGGCGAGCGTGCCTAAATCAAGCCAATAGTCGGCACGAGGCGCGCGGCTTCTCACATCTGCGCGTAAGTCGGCTACCCTGTCAAGAACGGCGCGTCGCCAACGCGCCGTCTTCTTTTGTGCGCGCCCATGAGCGGCTCGAACATCGCGGCGCCCCGTTTGCCGCAGCCGTTGGCGCGCATGAATATCCGGTATTCAACATTCGGCAACGAGGGCTCTTCCGTCGTGCTATCAGACTATCTTGCCCATGACGCCATCGGCCTGGCCGAACTGGTGCGAACTCGAGAAGCGAGCGCGCGCGAGTTGATCGACACAGCGATCTCACGCACCGAGGCGGTCAATCCCGCGATCAACGCGATCGTGCTGAAGGACTATGACGCGGCCCGCGAACGCGCGTCGCGTTACGACGCAAGCATGACGAACGGAGCGAATCCCGCAGACGCCGGCAGCAAAGGAACGACGCCGAGCGCGCAGACTGCGCTTGCCGGCGTGCCGTATCTGATCAAGGATCTCGGCGCTCCCGTTGCAGGACTGCGCATGACAATGGGCAGCCGCCACTACCGTCACTTCATTCCCGGCGACGACGCGCCAGTGGTCGCGCTTGCCAAGGCGGCAGGGTTGAACATCTTCGGCAAGACCAGCACTTCTGAGCTTGGCCAGATGCCTTATACGGAGCCCGAACTGTTTGGCGCATGCCGCAATCCGTGGAATCTCGACCATACGCCGGGCGGCTCCAGCGGCGGGGCGGCAGCGGCAGTCGCCGCCGGCATCGTGCCGCTTGCGCATGCGTCGGACGGCGGCGGTTCGATCCGCATTCCTGCATCGTGCTGCGGGCTCTTTGGACTGAAGCCGTCGCGTGGACGTGTGCCGCGCATGCCCGCTGCGGTGACGGCCGGCGAACTCGGCATCGATCACGGCGTATCGCGCAGCGTGCGCGACAGCGCGGTGTTGCTCGACCTTCTTACTGGCAATGCCGACCGTCCGCTCGGCGCGCCCGGCACGTTTCTCGGCGCGAGTCGCGAGCCGTGTAAGCCGCTGAACATCGCTTACGTCACCGAGCCGATGCTTGCGCCGTCCCTGTCCGCCGATGCGCGCGCCGCACTGGAGGACGCCGCGCAACTCGCAAGTTCGCTTGGCCATAACATCGAGCCGATTTCGCTTGGCATCGATTTCGCGGCTGTCAGACACGCGTTTCTCACGCTCTGGTCCGTCACTGCGGAAGATCTCGTGCTGAACGCCGAGCGCATCACCGGGCGCAAACCGCTGCGCGGCGAGTTCGAAATCTCAACATGGGTGATGGCGCACGTGGGCCGCAAGCTCGGCGAACGCGGCCTGCCCGCTGCGCTCGAAGAACAGCGCCGCATCACCGAACGTTTGACCGGTTTGCTGCAGCGCTACGACGTGATCTTGTGCGCGACGCTTGCGAGCGCGCCAATCAAGATCGGCGAGATGCAGCCGACTTCGACGGAACGCATGCAAATGCGCGCCGTCAGCGCCATGCCGCTTGAGCCGCTGCTAAAGAAGCTGCTCGCCGAAGCGTCGAATAAAGCATTTGCGTGGGCAGGCTGCACGGAGTTGTTCAATCTGAGCGGCCAGCCGGCCATGTCGATACCGCTTTACTGGAATGCACGTGGACTTCCGATGGGTGTGCAGTTCGCTGCTCGCGACGGTGGCGAAGCGACGCTGTTGCGCCTCGCCGCGCAACTGGAAGCGGCGCGTCCCTGGTTCAACAAACGGCCGCCGCTTATCAGGGCGCGCACCTAGGCGGCGCAGTTGCTCTTCGACTCGGGCTCAGCAGCTATGACACGCCCGACGCCAACGCCATGCAGATATCGCACCTCCGGAAAGTGTCCCGTGATGTTCTGTGTGAGCGTCAATATGCGTCCGCGCGGCGAAGCCACAAAAAGGGCGTCTGCCGCGCATGGCGGCAGACGCCCAAGTGACAGGTCATTGAACGTGCGCCGCAATATTGCAGCGCTTTTCACATTACAAGTCAGCGCAGCATGTGGGCCACGCGTTCACGCCTTCTTGTTATACGCGCTGCACCAACCCTTGGCCGCGACCTGCTTGCCGGCGAACATCGGGCACGGCGCGTACGGGTCTGCCGCCTTGCCCTGATAGAAGCTGCAATTGCCGCAGTCCTGGCCCGGCGCGTACTTGGCGAACTTCGCCTTGTCGACCTTGCTGGCGTCTTCCTTGTAGCCGAGCGCTTGCGCGGTCGGATCGCTTTCGGCGACCTTCGGCGCATCGGCGAAGGCCTGGCGGGACAGCGCGAGCGACGAGGCAACACCGATGCTGGTGATCAAAAACGTACGACGGGAAGCTTTCATGGGGACTCACTCCATTTATATTGAACTGATCGCCGTTCTATCGACAGCGGTCCCCAAGCATAGCAATGAAGCCGCCGTGCGTGACGGCTCAAATGATAGAGATAAGCGAATCGGTACGAATTGATGCAGCATGGCGGCAGACGCAGCCGCCCTCCTCACGCGCGCCCGCTCAACTCACAGACCCGTTGCGCGATCGCGAGCGAAGCGGTCAGTCCCGGCGATTCGATGCCGAACAGATTGACCAGTCCGCGCACGCCGTGCGCGGCGGGCCCCTGAATCACGAAGTCTGCGGCAGGTTCGCCCGGGCCCGACAGCTTTGGACGGATGCCCGCATAGGCGGGCTGCAACGCATTGTCGGGAAGCGCCGGCCAGTACGCGCGGATTGCCGCGTAGAACGATTCGGCGCGCCGTGGATCGACGTCGTAGTTGATTGCATCGACCCATTCGACGTCGGGACCAAAGCGCGCCTGGCCGCCCAGATCAATTGTCAGATGCACGCCGAGTCCCGCTTCATTGGGCATCGGATAAATCAGCCGGCTGAACGGCGCGCGCCCCGAGATACCGAAGTAGTTGCCGCGCGCGAGATAAAGCGGCGGCACGTGCCGCGCGTCGAGTCCGCGGATCTGGCGGGCGAGCGCGTTTGCGTGCAGCCCGGCGCTGTTGATCACGCAAGCCGAACTGATGGTGGCAGGGGCGTCGCCGCCCACTTTGATGATGAATCGGCCATTACTCGCTTCGATTGCCTCCACAGGCGAGTGAAACGCGAACACCGCGCCATCGCGCTCGGCGTCGCCCTGCAACGCAAGCATCAGCTGATGACTGTCGACAATGCCCGTCTGCGGCGAGAAGACCGCCGCCACACATTCGAGCGCCGGTTCGAGCGCCTGCGCCTGGTCGCCGGTAATACGCATCAGGTCGAGCACGCCGTTTTCGCGGCCTTTGTGCATGATGCTTTCCAGCTGCGGAATCTGATTGGACGACGTCGCTACAAGCAGTTTGCCGCAGCGCGAATGCGGCACGTTATGCTCGACACAGTAGTCGTAGAGCATCTCGCGTCCCCGCACGCACAGCGTTGCCTTGAGCGAGCCGCGTGGATAGTAGATGCCCGCGTGAATCACTTCACTGTTGCGCGAACTCGTGCCTACGCCAATGGCCTCGGCCGCTTCTAGCACGATCACTTCCCGCCCGCGCGCCGCGAGGGCGCGCGCTACCGCGAGCCCGACCACGCCCGCGCCGATTACGACACATTCGATTTGGTCCATGTCCCTCGACGCAGCCAACTTCGCCGCGCGCCGCCTCGTTCACCAATATAGATGACGCCAGCATGCAGCCAACGAGCGTCTTACACCGCTCGCTGGCGAACGCACTGCCGTTTCGCAACCCGCTGCGTGGAATTGTACGACGCCGCACTGAGCTTGATGCCCTCCGTGGTTCCCGAGGCGGCGTAACGCGGGCATCGGCGCCCAAAACAAGCGCAGAGGAGCGAGCAGGAACGTTAGAAGCCGATCGGTCTGCGACGATTGCCATAGTCGAGCCGGATGTCGCCGCCGCCTATCTCGTCGCGCCCGTCGATCCGCGCGGCGCCGAAGCCGTTCAGAATCGCGCGGCGCATTTCGCGTGGCGACGCATTCTTCAACGCCTCGAGGGCGCCCTCTCCGATCTGTTCGGGAAAACGCAGACCCCAGTTGTGTGCGCCGCGAATTTCCGCGTAGATGGATTGCGCGATCCGGCGCGCGCCGTCACGGTCCGGCGGCGGAATTTCATACACATTCATCCGGTTCATGATCGGCTCGGGAATCGAGCGCTCGTCGTTGGCTGTGGCGATCCAGATCACATGGCCGGCGTTGATGGGAACTTCAGCGAATTCGTCGATGAAAGTCTGCGCCGTGTCGTGCTCCAGCAACGCGTACAGCGCGCCGAGCGGATCGTATTGCGAGTCGCCGGTAGCCTTGTCGATTTCGTCGACCGTGATAACAGGGTTTGCATAGCTGCCGTTCACGAGCGCGTCGAACACCTTGCCCGGCTTCGCATTTTTCCATTGCGACGACGCACCGGAAAGAATCCACCCAGCCGTCAACGAACTCATCGCGACGTAGTGATAAGCCGTGCCGAGCAGGCGCGCTAACTGCTTCGCGAAATGCGTCTTGCCGATGCCGGGGTCGCCGAGCAGCAGAATCGGCATCAGTTCGAGCCGGTCTTCCGTCTCGAGACAGAGGGCGACCTGCTTGCGAATATCGTCGAGCGGGTCGGCAAAGTTTGGCAGTGCGTCGATCAGATCGTCGATAGACGGCATGCGGTTCGGCTTGACGCAGAAGCGCAGATTGCCGGTTTTCAGCATCTTTTCGTAGGTTGTACGCAGCGCGTCGTTGGCGCCTTCGCCGAGATCGTTCAAAGCGGTCTCGACCTGATCGAGGTCGTACACCTGACTGAACGATGCGACGGCGATTTCCTGTTTGACCATTGCTGTTGTCATTGCTCACCCCGTTCTGGCTGGCCTTGCTCGGCGGCACCCAAGCCGGGCGCCGTTTCAGGTTCAGTTTAACGAGGACAAATCGCCACGCAAGCCAGCAGTCGCGCGGCTCTGCTGCTAAACAGCCGGTCGTTTGAGACGGGCGGGGGAAGCGCCGTCCGGATTACCGGCCCGACAGGAAATGCATTGTTGCTGAACCCGGCCCCGTTTAACCTGTCAGAAAAGCGTTCTGCTCATCAGGCGTAAGATGGCCATCTAACAACGCTGCCGGACGCAGTCACCGGAGATTTGCTTTATGTGGAAAACCAGTATCGTGGCCGTGCTGCTTGGCACTTCGTTGCTCGCACAGGCGCAGCAACGCCCGCCACAGCCGGTCGTTCAATGGGAGCTGCAAGTACTAAGCGACGGTCAACAGATCGACACGTTCGAAGGCACCACCACGGTTGGCCAGGCGCGCACGGATACGCATCACAAAGTCGTTCAGCATAACGTCGGCTGCAAGGATCGGCCGGCCGGCAGCATCGACCTCGCCCGGACGCTAACCGTGTCGCCATTGCAGGCGGACAGTAACGAGGTCACGCTGTCCATCGAGGCGCAGGAAACTTTCGAGGACTCCGCCGCGCGGCAAACGGACACCGGCTGCAAACTGCCGCCGCAGCCGCGTCAGGTGAGCGCGAGCCACCCGGGTCTGAAAGTGGCAGCGGGTCAAATGGCAAGCTGGACGATCGTCGCCAAAGATCCGAACCTGGTCTATCGCGTCCGCGCGAGCCTGACTAACGGGGCAAGCGGGGCGACAGGCACGAGTGCCGCGAGTGGCGCAAGTGACGCGAACGCCGCGAACTGAGCGGCTAGGCGAAGGGTTGAAAAGCGAAGCTGAAGAGCCAACCTGCACGTTGTTTGAACAACGCACGAATAATCAAAGCCCCGAAAACAGAACACGTGGATAACGCGGCATGCGAAACCCCGAAGAATTGATCCGCGAAAGCACAGCACCCAAAGATTTTGTGGCGGTGAGCTGGAACCTTCACAAAGGGAGAACGCCGCTCGGCTTTCAGGCCTGGCAGGCCATGCAGCGCTGGGTTCAGTCGACTCAAGCCGACGCCTATTTTCTCCAGGAAGCCATGGCGCGGCGCATGCCGTCGCCCGTGCTGGGGAGCAGTTTCGGCGCACCGGTTGCCGATCCGCTAAGCGACGTCTGGCATTGCCAGGCCACCGAAATCGCGCGGGCGCTCCAACTCGAAATCGCGCTCGGGCCGAACGTCTTCAAACCGTCCTGGCGACACGGAAATGCAATCCTGTCGCCGCATCCGCTCGATCTCGGCGGACGCTGGGACATCTCCGCGCATCGCTTTGAGAAACGCGGCCTGCTTGTCGCGCGCGCAACGTTCGGCGGGCACTCGGTCACCTTGTTGTGCGCGCACCTTGCCCTTACGCGCTCGGCGCGCTTGCGTCAGATGAACTGGATCGCCCATTGGATCGCGAAAGAAGCGCCGGACGGGCCACTCGTGCTGGCCGGTGACTTCAACGACTGGCGCAACGACTCGGTGCCGCTTTTCGGCGAACATGGCCTGCACGAAGTCGCGACGCTGCTCGGCGAATCCGGCCGCACCTTCCCGGCTTTTTCGCCAGCCCTCGCGCTGGACAAGATGTTCATCCGCGGCATGAAGCCGATTGAGTGGATTCAACCGACGCAGGAGACCGCGTGGCTTTCCGATCACCTGCCGTACATGGCGCGGCTGCGCGTCGAATGACGGCGCGAAAGTGAAATGGAAGTTGTAAGGGGCGGTGCGACCGCCCCTTTTCTTTACCGCAGCAGGTGTAGGAGATTCCGACGGACTCCACGCCCCAAGCGGCTACATCCGTTTAGGCGTCCACGTCACCGTAGCCGAGAGTTCCTCGCCCGGTTGCAGCACGCAGCCGCCCACATGCTCACGCGGACCGGACGCGTTAAAGCAATCGGTCGTGTTCGTCACCGGCTCGACACATAGCTGCGAGTCGTCGGCGGGCGCAAAAATCACCATATGGTCGAACGGCGCGTCGGCGGTCATCGTCAATTGACGGCTTTCGTCGGGCCATGCGATCGTCGCTTCGCGCGCCCAGTTTGCGAAGTTGTTGTCCAGATCGAAAGCATCCGCAGAGAGACCGTCGCAGCGCAATGCATCGACAGCCGGATGCTGACCAAGATGCGTCGGCAGCACTTGAGCGTCGGCGTGCCACATCGCCGATACATCGGCGTAGATGCGCGTTTGCCGCGTGCGCGGATAGTAAGGATGGTGTCCCATGCCGAACGGCATTGCCCGCCCCGACAGGTTTTGCGCCGACAGCGTGATGCGCAACGCCTGATCGCTGAGTTCGATCCGCTGCCGCGCGCGATACCGGAATGGCCAATCGCCGGCAATGCGCGAATCGGGTTCGTGCTCGAAATGCAGATCCACCGAATTTGGCGTGAGCACGGCAACTTGCCACGGACGTCGCCACGCATTGCCATGCAGCGCGTGCGCAAAGCGCGGGTCGTTACCGCTGAGATCGACTATGGCGCCGTCGAATCCGAAGCGCGCATCGCGAATCCGGTTGCAGTACGGAAAGAGCGGAAAACTCGCCATGCGCAACGGGTCCTGCTCGGTGAAAGCGGCATGCGAAGCAGGCCGCATCCAGTGCAGCGGACCGTTCGCCGTGCTCTCGTAGAAAGCAGCCAGCGCGCCGCCAATCGCAGGCGCGACCACGAGCCGCAGCGTGCCGGCCGTCAGCGTGACAAGCTCCGGCGCGATGGAACGATCGTCGAGCCAGGCCAGTTCGGTTGCAACAGGTAACTTCGGATTGGCGGAAACGTTGGGCATGTGGAGAGAGAGAAAACGTGGCATCGCGCGAAGACAGCTAACGGCTACAGCGCGGACGCTGTTGGCGTCGATGTACCGCGCGCTCTGCACGGTCCGTGCGGATCAAGGTCCGCGCGTCGCAGAATCGCACGCCACGACGCGTCGGTCAATATTATTAGTAATAATACCGCCTTCAACCACAGCGAAACTCCCTCCCACCTGCGCCCGTCATGACGGGTTAGCGCGCGTTGCCGGGCGCATATTATTAGTGGTACCGTCAGCACGGAATGTTCAGCATGTCTTCGCTTTAGCGCCGCTGCCGCGCGGCCCGCACAATGAAAAAATCGACTCAACGCCGTCCCACCATGACCGACATCGCCAAATTCACTGGCGTGTCGCAATCGACTGTCTCACTGGTGCTCAACAACGCGACCGGCGCGAAGTTTTCCGAGAATACCCGCAAGAAGATTCTCAAGGCCGCGCACGACCTCGGCTACCGGCTTGCACCGCGCGCGCCGGTCGCGGCTTCGAGCGACGAACGCAATCTGATCGTCTATCTCGCCGACGAAATCTCCACGAGCCCGCATCCAGTCGTTAATGTTGACGGCGCCCGTGACGCGGCCTACGCGAGCGGCAAGATGCTGGCGGTCTATTCGACGCACGGCAACGCCGACATCGAAAAGCAGGTGCTCGACACAACGTTGTCGAACCCGCATGTGCTCGGCGTAATTTACGCGACCGTCTATACGCGCAAGGTGACGCCGCCCGCCGCGCTCTCTCGCGTGCCGACCGTGCTGCTGAACTGCTACACGGGCGACAGCGGCTTTTCGTCGGTCGTGCCGGCCGAAGTCGCGGGCGGTCATCTGGCCACCGACTATCTGCTGCAAGCGGGGCATCGGCGAATTGGCTATATCAACGGCGAGCCGTGGCAGGATGCGTCGAAAGACCGGCTCAAAGGCTATCGCACCGCGCTGGCGACGGCCGATCTGCCGTACGCACCCGAACTGGTCCGCGACGGCGACTGGAGTTCTGGACTCGGCTTCGAGCTGACGCTTTCGCTGATGCGCGAACCCAATCCGCCGACAGCGATTTTCTGCGCGAACGACCTGACCGCGATCGGCGCGATCGAAGCGCTGAAGCAGCTCGGCCTCCGCGTTCCCGATGACGTCTCCGTGCTGGGCTACGACGACCAGGAAATTGCTCGCCATACGCATCCGCCGCTATCCACGGTCGTGCTGCCGAACTACGAACTGGGACGTTGGGCCGTCGAAACGCTGCTTCAGGAAGAGCACAACCGGGCAGCCGGCGCACCGGTGCGGCACCGCATGGTGAAGCTCGACGGACCGCTCGTCGAACGTGCTTCAGTGCGGGTAATTACCGAGGCGAAAAATCCCATGACTAATATTATTAGTGATTGACCGATAATAATTCACGGTGAAATAATCGACGCGTCCGGTCGTGGCAAAGTTGTCGGGCGAAAGCAAAATCAAAAAGCAAAATACACCTCACCAGGTACTGGAGGAAGACATGGCGTTGCTCAACAAAGAGGCGCGCAGGAATGCGCGCACGCAGAAGATTCGTCCGCTGGCGGGTTCACTGCTGGCTCTGGCAGTCGGTCTCGGCGCGGGTCTTGGTGCGATCGCGGCGCACGCGGACGACGCGTTGCCGAAACTGCCCGGCAAGACTCCGCTCAAGGTCGGCTTCGCGCAGACCGAAAGCAATAACCCGTGGCGCCTCGCGGAAACACGCAGCTTCAAGGAAGTGGCCGCGAAATGCGGCTGGCAGCTCGTGATGACCGACGCCAACGGCTCGAACTCCAAGCAGGTGTCCGACATTCAAAGCATGATCGCGCAGCACGTCGATCTGCTGGTTTTCCCGCCGCGTGAAGAGAAGCCGCTTGCACCCGTCGTGCTGCAGGCGAAAAAGGCCGGCATTCCGGTGATTCTGGTCGACCGTAACGTCGATCAGTCGGTGGCCGTCGCGGGCCGCGACTACATCACGTTTATCGGCTCCGACTTCATCGATCAGGGTCATCGCGCCGCAGACTGGCTCGTCAAGGCAACGGGCGGCAAGGCGAAGATCATCGAACTCGAAGGCACGACAGGCGCGTCCGCCGCGAACGATCGCAAGAAGGGCTTCGACGAAATCATCGCGAAGAATCCGGGCATGACGATCATCGCGTCGCAGAGCGGCGACTTCGCGCGCGACAAAGGCCGTCAAGTGATGGAAACGTTGCTTCAGGCCCATCCGGACGTCACCGCCGTCTACGCACACAACGACGAGATGGCGCTCGGCGCGATCGCCGCGATCAAGGCGGCGGGCAAGCAGCCTGGCAAAGACATCCAGATCGTCACCATCGACGGCACCAAGGGCGGACTCGACGCCATCGCCGCCGGCGAACTGGGCGCGAGCGTGCAGTCGAGCCCGTTCTTCGGGCCGCTCGCCTGCGACGTCGCTCAGCGTTATGCGAAAGGTGAAAAGATCCCAACCTGGGTCAAGGTGTCGGACCGTTTCTACGACAAGAGCAACGTGCAGCAGAGCATGCAATACGGCTACTGACCGTGTTGCTGGCGAAGCTCGCCAACCAGGCAGCAAGAAGTCTCCGGCTTGAAGCAGTCTCCTCTGCAAGCGGATGACGGAAGGGTTCGAAGCGACGCGCCCGTGAACCACGGACCGTCGCTTCGCTTTTATGCAGCGTAAGATGGTCAGGCGCAAAGCGCCGAGCGTTGTACGCGCATCAGGAGGACACCTGTGACGCAATCCGGCATGCACACGCCGCACTCCCCGCAGCCTTCGCAGTCTCCAGTTACACGTCCGCTGCTGCTCGAGATGCAGGACATCGGCATCAGCTTCGGTGGTGTGCCCGCGTTGCGCGGCGCGAATCTCAGCGTCGCGGCGGGCGAAGTGCACGCGCTGATCGGCCAGAACGGCGCAGGCAAATCCACCATGATCAAGATCCTGACCGGCGCTTATCGGCGCGGCTCGGGCAGCGTGCGCTTCGAGGGCCGCGAAGTCGATTTCCGCACACCGAAGCAGGCGCGCGAAGCCGGTATCAGCACGATCTATCAGGAGATCAACCTGGTGCCGTTCCGCTCGGTGGCCGAGAACATTTTTCTTGGCCGCGAGCCGCGCCGCTTCGGTCTGATCGATTGGCGCACGGTGCAGCATCGCGCCGCCGCACTACTCGACTCGTTCGGCTTGCATATCGATGTGAAGAGACCGGTGGGTCGCTATTCGACTGCCATTCAGCAAATGGTCGCGCTTGCGCGCGCCGTTTCTTCCGACGCGAAGATGGTCATCATGGACGAATCCACTTCGTCGCTCGACGAACGCGAAGTGGAGTTGCTATTCACCGTGGTGCGCAAGCTGCGTGACGATGGGCGGGCGGTGATTTTCGTGTCGCATCGGCTGGACGAACTGTATGCGCTGTGCGACCGCGTCACGGTGATGCGCGACGGTCAGACCGTTGCGCAAAGCACGATGGCGGAGATGGACAAGCTGCAACTCGTGACGACGATGCTCGGCCGTACGCTCGCTGCCGTCGTCCACGACGATCCCGCGGCACGCGAAGCGAATCTCGCACGACGCGGCAAGCAGGCCATCGCCGCGCGCGATCTCGGCGCGCATCCGAAAGTGGGCGACGTCTCGCTCGAAGTGCATGCGGGCGAAGCCGTGGGTCTGGCGGGCCTGCTCGGTTCAGGGCGTACCGAAACCATGCGGCTGATGTTCGGCGCCGATCCGCTGGAACGCGGGTCGGTTTCGGTCGACGGTGCAACGGTGACGCTGAAATCGCCGCAAGACGCAATCGCGCGCGGTCTCGCGTATCTGACCGAAGACCGCAAGGCCGAAGGCATCGTCCCGGAACTGTCGGTGCGCGACAACCTCACCCTCGTCTGTCTGCGCACGCTGACGAGAAACGGCATCGTCGATGTGAAGAAACAGCAGGCGATTGTCGATCGCTTCATTGCGTCGCTCGGCATCAAGCTGCGCTCCGCCGATCAACCGATCCGCGAACTGTCGGGCGGTAATCAGCAGAAAGTGCTGCTTGCGCGTTGGCTCGCCGCCGAGCCGTCGCTTCTGCTGCTCGACGAACCGACGCGCGGCATCGACGTGGGTGCGAAGGCGGACGTCGCGAAGATCGTGCGCGAGTTGCGCGACGCGGGACTCGCCGTGCTCATGTCCGCTTCGGAACTGGAAGAGTTGACGGCGGTGGCCGACCGCGCGGTCGTGATTCGCGACGGCCGGACCGTCGCGGAACTGAACGGCGCCGAAATGAGCGAGAGCGCGATCATGGACGCCATTGCCTACGGCGGCGACAGCAGTTCGCAACTGGCCGAAGCGGCGCAGACGCAGACGGCGAATGCCGCCCATATCGAAGACGCGCTGGAGGGCGACCGTCATGGCGTTTAAGCTGGACACGGAGTCTTTGCAAAGCGAGCCGCAGGCAGGGCAGGAAGCCAGACCGCAAACCGGCAGCGAAGCGTCGCCTGAGCAGGCAAGTTCGTCGGCTTCCCAAGCCACCGGCGTGCGCAACTGGCGGCGCCTCGCGATGCAACGAGAAGTGATCGTGCTGCTCGCGATGGTGCTGTTCAACCTGATCTTCACGCCGCATTTCTGGTCGCTACAGACGTTCAACGTGAACCTCACGCAGGTGGTGACGATCGTGATCGTCGGCATCGGCATGACGCTGGTGGTCGCGACAGGCGGCATCGATTTGTCGGTCGGCGCGTCCATGGCCATCTCGGGCGCGCTCGCACCGATGCTCTTCCTCAACATACCCGGACCCGGCGGCATCGCGCTGGCGTTTGTACTGCCGGTGCTGGCCGCGGCGTTGTGCGGTGTCTTCAACGGACTGCTGGTAACAAGGCTTGCCGTTCAACCGATTGTCGCGACGCTCGTCCTCTTCATCGCCGGACGCGGCATTGCCCAGGTCGTCACCGACGGCAGCCTGCAGGCGTTCAACACGCCGGCCTTCCAATGGATTGCGCTTGGCAAGGTCGCGGGCGTGCCGTTCCAGGTGCTCCTCATGCTCGCGCTGGTGGTCGCATTCGCGTGGATCGTGCGTAAGACGCTGTTTGGTCAGTATCTGCTGATCACCGGCGGCAACGAGAAGGCGGCTTATCTGTCGGGCGTGCCGACGGCGAGCGTCAAGCTGATCGCCTACACGTTGTGTGCGGCGCTGGCCGGACTGGCCGGGCTGATTTCGATCTCCGTTAATTCTTCGTCGGATGCGAACGTGGTCGGGCTCGGCATCGAACTCGATGCGATCGCCGCGGTGGCGGTGGGCGGCACGGCGCTGACCGGCGGCAAGGCGTTTATCGGCGGCACGCTGGTCGGCGCGTTGATCATCCAGTTGCTGCGCTACACGTTGCTCGCGCACGGCATTCCCGATGCAGCCGCGCTGGTGGTGAAGGCCGGCATTATCGTCGCCGCGGTGTACGTGCAGCGGCGCTCGCGCTAACGCCAGGAACCTTATCGCGATGAAAAAGAATCTGCCTATCCTGCTCGCGCTGGTTGCGCTCGTCGTGCTCGGCCTGGTGCGCTACGAGCATTTCGCGTCGGCGTACAACATCACTTCGTTCTGGCGTTACAACTCGATGTTCGCGCTGATCTCGGTCGGCATGGCGTTCGTGATCATCACGGGTGGCATCGACCTGTCCGTGGGAACGGTCGCGGCCATGTCGAGCGTCGTGGCGGCACTGGCGAGCGCGCACGGAGGCTGGGTCGCCGTGGTCGCGGGTTGCGCGGCCGGGCTTGCAGTCGGCGTGCTGAACGGAGTCATCATCACGCGGCTGAAAATTCTGCCCTTCATCGTGACGCTCGCGACGAGCCTCGGCGCACACGGCGTCGCGCTGCTGCTCGGCAAGAACGATGCAGTGTCGATAGCCTCGGATTCAAATTTTGCCAACGTCGGCCAAGGCGATCTGTTCGGCTTGCCGATTCCCGGCATCGTCGCCGCGCTGGTCGCCGGGGCCGGCTGGCTTGCGCTGCGCAGCACGCGCTTCGGGCGGCATTCGCTCGCCATTGGTGGAAGCGAGGAAGCGGCGCGGCTAATGGGCCTGAACGTGGACCGCACGCTCGTCATGGCCTATGCGGTCAGCGGCCTGCTCGCCGGCATGGCGGGCGTGATCCTGGCCGCGCAGTTCGGCGCAGGGCAGCCGAACGAGGGCGTCGGCTGGGAGTTGTTCGCGATCTCCGCAGTGGTGCTCGGCGGCACGCTGCTCACGGGCGGAGAAGGCTCGATTGCGATGACGATTGCCGGCGTGCTGTTGCTCGGCCTCGTGTTCAATCTGCTGAACTTTGAGAACGGCCTCGGGTTCATCAGCCTGTCGGCGTACTGGCAATCGGTGATTCGAGGCGTGTTTCTGCTGCTCGTCATCGTTTTGCAAGCAAGAGTGTTGAAGCAGCGGGGCAACAAGAGGATGGACGCAGCCGCGCAGAGTTAGGCGACGGGTGACTGGCTAGAGCGCGGCGCCCCCAGCCGCGCCGGGCTGCCGCGAGGCCGCTCCACGCGGCTTTTTTCTGGCGCGTTTGCCTGCTTTATCGGCAGGGTCTATGCTGCGCCGCACGGCAGGTTTCGGTATTATCCCGAAAATGTTGGCCGCGCGGCGCACCTACCCGGCGCGATCCGGCAGCCAATGGCGACCGCCCTGCGCGGCTTTCGCCCATCGCCGTACCCGTGGTGAAGCGCGGCTACCATCACGCCAGTTTTTCCCGCCGCCGATCGCACTTAGATGCGGCGCGGGCGCTTTCAAACCAGTAATCCGCTTGATGACCGCAGGCCGCTAACCGTCGCCTGGACTGCTGTATCAGTGCCAGCCGCAATGCTTTTGGCCGCGCTCCTGGCGGCGCTTGTCTCTGTATTTGTCGCGCCCTATCGCCCGCGCCACGGCCCACCAGCTGCGGGCGCGGTAAAATAATGGATTGCGTGCACTTCCCGTTCGCGGGTGAGCGCAGCATCGCCCTTGCCGTGCCGGCCGGCTCGAACGACTGGCCGCCTTTGTTTTCGCACTATCCAAGAAGCCATGAGCAACCTCAATTCACAAACCGTCCTGAGCGTCCATCACTGGACCGATACGCTTTTCAGCTTCACCTGCACGCGCGATCCGTCGTTCCGTTTCGAAAACGGCCAGTTCACGATGGTGGGCCTCGAAGTCGACGGCAAGCCGCTGATCCGCGCTTACAGCCTCGCCAGTGCGAACTACGAAGAACATCTCGAATTCCTGAGCATCAAGGTGCAGGACGGCCCGCTCACGTCACGTTTGCAGCATTTGAAGGTGGGCGACCAGGTGCTGATCGGCAAAAAGCCGGTCGGCACGTTGATGGCCGACAACCTGCTGCCGGGCAAGACGCTGTGGCTGTTGTCCACGGGTACGGGCCTCGCGCCGTTCATGTCGATCATCAAAGATCCGGACATCTACGACCGTTACGAGCGCGTGGTTCTCACGCACACCTGCCGTTTCGTCGACGAACTGGCGTACAAGGAATACATCACCGACCACCTGCCGGCGCACGAGCACCTCGGCGAACTGGTGCAGGAAAAGCTGCTGTATTACCCCACCGTCACGCGTGAACCGTTCCAGAACCGTGGCCGTATTACCGAACTGATCGAAACCGAAAAGCTGTTCGCCGACCTCGGCGTGCCCGGCTTCTCGCTCGAAGACGACCGTGTGATGCTCTGCGGCAGCCCGCACATGCTGCGCGACACGCGCAAACTGCTCGACGACCTCGGCTTCCAGGAAGGCAGCAACAATGCGCCGGGCCATTACGTGGTGGAAAAAGCGTTCGTCGGTTAAGCCGATTACCGCGGCCTACGCCGCAACTCGCGCAAAAGGAGCCTTCTGGCTCCTTTTTTTTCGCGGTTACAATTGGGCGTCACACAGTTGACGTTTAATGTCGGAATTCTTCCTACAAAAGCGCCAGTGACCAAGGGCAACCGTTGCTCCTGATATTCGCGCTAACCCTTGGTGCGCCTGTATTGTTCCTCTTTTTAAGATATGATCGCGGCGCACTGACGGTCGATTTTGTTGTGGCTCATGGTGCGCCCCGCTTGTTACTGAATGTAAATTTCGTTACGTTTGCGGTAGTGAATTCGCCTCGCGCTTTTCCAATACGGGCCGTCCGGGTGTACTGAGACCTTATGCATTCTTTCGTTTTCGCGGCGCCGATGCGCCACTCTGTCGTTGTCCGCGCCGCTTGCTGAGAGAAAGTCATGGATACGTCGACTGTCGTCCGATTAACCGCCCATTCGCCGACGCCGTTGCTGCGCGACGGTTTCGACGCGAGCGGTATAACCGCTAAGTCGGCTGAGCGCGAACTGGCGCGGCTTCGCGCTCGGGTGCGTGAACTTTCCACGGAACTCGTCAGGGCGCAGGAAGCGGCTTGCCGCCATGTTGCGCGCGAGCTGCACGACGGCGTGGGCGCCGAGTTGACCGCCACGCGCTTTGCGCTCGCCGGCGTGGAGACATGGCTACCCGCCGACGCTCCGGCACAATGCTCGGCCGCGCTCGCCGTCGCGAACCGTTCGCTCGACGCCGTCTGCACCGCAACGCGTCAGGCTGTGGCGGAACTACACGCACCGGCGCTGGAAGCGGGCATCGTCGGCGCGCTTTCGCAATGGACCGGTGATTTCGCCGCGCGCACGCAGTTGCGCACGAGCTTCGTCTGCGCCGCCGACGTCCGTATCACACGGCTACCCGGCGACGCGGCGCTAGCCGTGTTTCGCGTCGCGCAGGAAGCACTGAACAACATCGCCAAACATGCGCGCGCCCAATCCGCCGACGTGCGCATCGAGACAAGCCGCCGTCATCTCACGCTGATAGTCAGCGACGACGGAATCGGCGTTTCGCGCAACGCCCAGCGGCGCAATGGTCATTTCGGCTTGAGCGGAATGAAGGCGCGTTGCGCCACCTTCGACGGCTCGCTGCGCGTGACTGCGCGGCGCGACAAGAACGATGGTTCGCGCGGTACCGGCGGCGAAGACTCGCGCGGCACGCTCGTGCGTGCGCGCTTCGCGTGGGACGCGATGCTCGTCGACGGGCACGCCGCCGGACTGCGCGCGGTGCAATTGTGAGCGAGCCGTCATGAGTCTGCGCATCCTGCTCGCCGACGATCACGCCGTGGTCCGCCAGGGCGTGCGTCAATTACTGGTCGATCGCGGCGTGGCCCGCGAGGTCACCGAGGCGCAAACCGGCGCAGAAGCGCTCAATGCCGTCGCCGGCCAGAACTACGACGTGGTGCTGCTCGACATTTCGCTGCCGGACATGAACGGCGTGGAAGTACTCAAGCGCCTGAAACGCACGGCACCGCGGGTGGCGGTGCTGATGTTCTCGATGTACCGCGAGGATCAGTATGCGGTGCGCGCCCTGAAGGCCGGCGCCGCGGGCTATCTGTCGAAGACCGTCGACGCCGCGCAGATGATCGGCGCGATCCAGCAGGTCGCTGCGGGCCGCAAGTACGTGAGCCCGGCGATGGCGGAGGCGCTGGCCGATTACGTCTCGTTCGACGGCGAACAGTTGCCGCACGAAAAGCTCTCCGACCGTGAATACCAGACGCTGTGCATGCTCGCTTCGGGCAAACGGCTGACTGACATCGCCGAAGCACTGTCGCTGTCGGTGAAAACGGTGAGCGTGTATCGCACCCGTCTGCTCGAAAAGATGAAGCTGCGCAACAACGCGGAACTCACTTTCTACGTGATGAGCAACCGCCTCGTCGACCTCAATCCAGCGATGGCGGGCTGAACCGCGGCTTGTTATCGCTCTTGCCGCTTCACTATCGCTTTCGTCGCCACTCCGACGTCCAAAAATTAACCGGCGATCACGCCAGTCCAATAGCGCGTCCCAAAAAGGTGCATAGGGCGCGCATCCGCTAAAATTGCGGGTTTCCCCGACATTCGGCGCGCGACGCGCGTGCACTACTGGAGACCCCCGCCAATGTCCCTCTTCCGCAAAAAGAGCGTCGAGCACATGATCGCGACGAGCGCTCAGAATGCCGGCCTGAAAAAAGCGCTCGGCGCGCTCGATCTCACGTTTCTCGGCGTCGGCGCCATCATCGGCACCGGCATTTTCGTGCTCACGGGCACGGGCGCCGTGCAGGCCGGCCCTGCGCTGATGGTCTCGTTTCTGATCGCCGCCGTGGCCTGCGGCTTTGCCGCGCTGGCATATGCCGAGTTCGCGTCGACCATTCCGGTCGCGGGCTCCATCTACACCTATTCGTACGCGACGCTGGGCGAACTGGCCGCGTGGATCATCGGCTGGGATTTGATGCTCGAATATGGGCTCGCAACCTCGGCCGTGTCCGTTGGCTGGTCGGGGTACTTGCAATCGCTGCTGTCGGGCTTTGGCGTGTCGCTGCCGGTCGCGCTGACGGCGGCGCCCGGGGCGCTGCCAGGCCACGAAACGCTCTTTAATCTGCCCGCGTTCCTCGTAATGATGGCGATTACCGCCCTGTTGTCGGTGGGCGTGCGCGAATCCGCGCGGATCAACAACATCATGGTCGCGATCAAGGTGGTCGTGGTGCTGCTGGTGATCGCCGTGGGCGTATTTCACGTGACGCCGGCCAACTGGCATCCGTTTATGCCGAATGGCTGGAACGGCGTGTTCGGCGCGGCTGCGGTGATGTTCTTTGCGTTCATCGGCTTCGACTCGGTGTCGTCCGCCGCCGAAGAGGTCAAAAACCCGAAGCGCGATCTGCCCATCGGCATCATTGCGTCGCTCGGCGTGTGCGCGGTGTTGTACGTGGCGGTGGCGGCGGTCGTGACCGGCATCGTGCCGTCGGCGCAGTTCGCGAACATTTCACATCCGGTGTCGTACGCTTTGCAGGTGGCGGGGCAAAAGTGGGTGGCGGGCTTTATCGACCTTGGTGCGGTGCTCGGCATGCTCACGGTGATTCTCGTGATGGCTTACGGCCAGACCCGCGTGATCTTCGCGATGTCGCGCGACGGCTTGCTGCCCGCGCGGCTCTCGCGCGTGCATCCGCGCTTTGCGACGCCGTTTTTCACCACATGGCTCGTCGGCATTTTCTTCGGGCTGATTGGGGCGCTCGTGCCGCTGAATGTGCTGGCCGAATTGATCAACATCGGCACGCTCGCCGCATTCTCGATGGTGTCGATTGCGGTTCTCGTCTTGCGTAAGACGCATCCTGAACTGCCACGGGCGTTTCGCTGCCCGGGTGTGCCGGTGGTGCCGGTGCTCGCTGTCGCGTCGTGCGTGTTTTTGATGGCAAATCTGCAAGCCGTGACGTGGGTCGCTTTTGTAGTGTGGCTTCTGATCGGAATGGTGATTTATTTCGGGTACTCGCGGCGGCGGTCGCATCTGGCCAGGTAACGGGTGGTTGCTGAGGGCGGGCAAAAAACCCCTCATAGCGCGCCCGCCCGATTTGTGCTTTACTTTTCGGCAGACTCATAAAAACCGCAGCACCCTAATCGGGCCCATGAAGGCAGGCTGAAGGCAAAAACAAAACGGTCCGGTTTCACCCCATAAGGAGACGACTTCATGGCGATCAGCATCAGTCTGACGGTGAACGGCGCGCCCATCAGCGCTTCAGTCGAGCCCGGCACCCTGCTTGTACAGTTCCTTCGCGATCAACTCCGGCTCACCGGCACGCACGTCGGCTGCGATACGGCCCAATGCGGCGCATGCACCGTCCACCTCGACGGCCGCGCAATCAAATCCTGCAATATCCTCGCGGCCCAAGCGGACGGCGCGCAGATCACCACCATTGAAGGCCTCGCCAAAGACGGCGCGCTGCATCCAATGCAAGCCGCCTTCAAACACTGTCACGGCCTGCAGTGCGGCTTCTGTACACCCGGCATGGTGATGAGCGCGATCTCGCTCGTGCAGCGTCAGCCAGACCTCACCGGCGAAGACGTGCGCACCCAACTGGACGGCAATCTCTGCCGTTGCACTGGCTACCACAACATCGTCAAGGCAGTGCTCGAGGGCGCCGAAGGGATGAAGTCCTCCGGCACAGCCAACGCCACCGCAAATGCCGATGCGAATGCATCGACAAACGCCAACGCAGCGGCCACCGCCTGAGGAGCCGACGATGAACGCACCCGAAACTCACAGCCTGATCGGCGCTTCCGTCGAACGTAAGGAAGACTACCGGTTCCTGACCGGCAACGGCCAGTACACCGACGACATCCTGCTACCGCAGCAAACCTACGCGGTGTTCCTGCGCTCGCCGCACGCGCACGCAAAGATCAACAGCATCGACACGACCGCGGCGAAGCAGTCGCCGGGTGTGGTCGCGATTTTTACCGGCGCGGACATGGCTGCGGAAAACGTCGGCGGCCTGCCGTGCGGCTGGTTGATCCACAGCACTGACGGCAAGCCGATGAACGAGCCGCCACATCCGATCATCGCGCATACGAAAGTGCGCCACGTCGGCGATCAGGTCGCGCTCGTGATCGCCGATTCGATCAAGGCCGCGAAAGATGCCGCCGAACTGATCGAAGTCGACTACGACGTTCTCCCCGCTGTGGTCGATACCGCGCATGCAGCTGACGCAGGCCAGCCGGCCGTTCACGACGAAGTGCCGGACAACGTCTGCTACAACTGGGGCCACGGCGACAAAGCCGCGACCGACGCCGCGTTCGCCAAGGCAGCGCATGTCACGACGCTCGACATCGTCAACAACCGCCTCGTGCCGAACGCGATCGAGCCGCGCGCCGTGAATGCCAGCTATTCGTCGCAGGACGACAGCTACACGCTTTACGTCGCCAATCAGAATCCGCACGTCGAGCGACTACTCATGGCCGCTTTCGTGTTGTCGTTGCCCGAGTCGAAACTGCGCGTAATCGCGCCGGACGTCGGCGGCGGCTTCGGTTCGAAAATTTTCCTCTATGCGGAAGACGTCGCGCTGACGTGGGCGTCGAAGAAAATTCGCCGTCCCGTGAAATGGACCGCCGAGCGCTCGGAAGCATTCCTGTCGGATGCGCATGGCCGCGATCACGTGACGAAAGCCGAGTTGGCAATGGATGCCGACGGCAAGTTTCTCGCCATGCGCATTCACACCATCGCGAACATGGGCGCATATCTGTCCACGTTCGCTTCGAGTGTGCCGACCATCCTCTACGCGACGCTGCTCGCAGGCCAGTACGCGACACCCGCGATCTACGCGGAAGTGAAAGCCGTTTTCACCAACACCGTTCCCGTCGATGCGTATCGCGGCGCGGGCCGTCCGGAAGCGACCTATGTGGTAGAGCGTCTGGTCGAGACCGCCGCGCGCGAGATGAAGCTCGATCCGGCGGAAATTCGCCGCCGCAATTTCATCCGCGAATTTCCTTATGCGACGCCGGTCGGCCTCACCTACGATACCGGCGACTACGAGACGATCCTCGCGCGCTCGCTCGAACTCGCCGATGTGAAAGGCTTCGAAGCGCGCAGGCAGGAATCCGAACGGAACGGCAAGCGGCGTGGCTTGGGCTACTCGTGCTACATCGAAGCGTGTGGACTCGCACCGTCGAATATTGCCGGCGCGTTGGGCGCTCGCGCGGGCCTCTTCGAAGTCGGGCAGATTCGCGTGCATCCGACCGGTTCGGTCACCGTGTTCACCGGCTCTCATAGTCACGGCCAGGGTCACGAAACGACCTTCGCGCAAGTGGTCGCGGACCGGCTCGGTCTTCCGCTCGAAAGCGTCGAGATCGTGCACGGCGACACCGGGCGCATTCCGTTCGGCATGGGCACGTATGGCTCACGCTCGATCGCGGTGGGCGGCTCGGCGATCATGAAGGCGCTCGACAAGATCGAAACCAAGGCGAAGAAAATCGCCGCGCATCTGCTCGAAGCCGCGGCGGAAGACATCGAGTTCAAAGACGGCGTGTTCCGAGTCGCGGGCACGGATCGCACCAAGGCGTTCGCCGAAATTTCGCTCGCTGCTTACGTACCGCACAACTATCCGCTCGACGTGCTCGAACCCGGCCTCGAAGAAAGCGCGTTCTACGATCCGAGCAATTTCACGTATCCATCGGGCGCGTATATCTGCGAAGTGGAGGTCGATCCGGATACCGGCGTATGCCGGATCCAGCAGTTCACCGCTGTGGACGACTTCGGCAACGTGATCAATCCGATGATCGTTGAAGGCCAGGTTCACGGCGGACTTGGTCAAGGCATCGGGCAAGCCATGCTCGAACGCTGCGTGTACGACAACGAAAGCGGCCAACTGCTGTCGGGCTCGTATATGGACTACGCCATGCCGCATGCGTCGGACCTTCCCGACTTCACCGTGGAAACCGCGAAGGGCACGCCGTGCACACACAATCCGCTCGGCGTCAAAGGCTGCGGAGAAGCTGGCGCGATTGGTTCGCCGCCGGCGGTGATCAACGCGATCATCGACGCGCTCGCGCCCTTGGGCGTGACCGATCTGCAAATGCCGGCAACGCCACATCGCGTATGGTCGGCGATTCACGCCGCCAAGCAGGCAGCCCATTGAGACCCTGAGCGGAGCATTCGACATGTATTCATTCGAGTATCAACGCGCGACGGATCCGCAAGCGGCCGCCGCAGCCATTTCTGCCGACAGCGATGCCAAGTTTCTCGCCGGCGGTCAGAGCCTGTTGCCCACCATGCGGCTGCGTCTCGCGCAGCCATCGCAACTGATCGACGTGACGCGCATTCCCGCGCTCAAGTCGATCGCCGTCGACGCAAATCTGGTCACGATCGGCGCGGCCGTCTGTCACGCGGACGTCGCCGAGCACGCCGAGTTGCGGCGTGTGTCGCCGGCGCTCGCGGACCTCGCCGCGCATATCGGCGACCGCCAGGTGCGCGCGCTCGGCACGCTGGGCGGCTCGCTTGCCAACAACGATCCCGCCGCGTGCTATCCGGCTGCTGCAATGGGATTGGACGCAACCATCGTCACGCAGCGCCGTCGCATTGCATCGAGCGACTTTTTTGTCGGCATGTACGAGACGGCACTGGAGCCGGACGAGTTGATCGTCTCCGTCGAATTTCCGGTTCCCGAGCGCGCCGCCTACGAGAAATTCCGCAATCCCGCCTCGCATTTCGCGCTCGTCGGTGTGTTCGTCGCGAAGTTCGCAAGCGGTGTGCGCGTTGCGGTGACGGGCGCGGCGGCGTCCGTCTTTCGCGTGCCCGAACTGGAAAGCGCGCTGTCGGCGAACTTCACGCCGGAGTCGGCGCGAGCGGTCAGTGTGCCGTCGGCGAATCTGAACGACGATATGCACGCAAGCGCCGAGTATCGCGCGCATCTGATCCCCGTTCTGGCGGCGCGAGCGGTGGCGAAGGCAAACGCTTAGTCTTGCTTGCTATTGGCTGCTGACGTGTCGAGCGTGGAGCTCGCGCACGTCAGTCGCTCGCATTCGCCAGCGCATGCTGTATCGCGCAACGAACGCGCTTCACGTTTCATTGACGCTGCATTTGACGAGCAGACAGCGCGCAGATTCAGGAACGCCATGCACCCCGTTTCAATCGACGACACCCTCGCGCAACTCGCCGCTCAAAACTACTTCGCGAGCCGCGAGCTTGCGACGGCGTTATACCTCGCGCTGCGTATGGACCGGCCGTTGTTCGTCGAAGGCGAGCCGGGCGTCGGCAAGACGGAACTTGCCAAGGCTGCCGCCGGCATGCTCGATACGTCGATGCTGCGGCTGCAATGTTATGAAGGGCTCGACACGGCGAGCGCGCTGTACGAATGGGACTATCCGCGGCAGATCATGGCGTTGCGTCTCGCGGAAGCCGCCGGCCAACGGCCCGATAACGACACCTTGTATCGCGGCGAATTCCTGCTCAAGCGACCGTTGTTGCAAGCGCTGATGCCCGACGAAAATCATCCGGGCGCGCGGCGCGTGCTGCTGATCGACGAAATCGACCGCGCAGACGAACCGTTCGAAGCGTTCCTGCTCGAACTGCTCTCCGACTTCCAGGTGTCGATTCCCGAGTACGGCACCGTGCGCGCAACGCAACCGCCGCTCGTCGTGATGACGTCGAACCGCACGCGCGAAGTGCACGACGCGTTGAAGCGTCGCTGCCTCTATCAGTGGATCGGTTATCCGGAGCGCGATCGCGAGCTTGAAATTGTCGCGGCGCGTGCACCGATGACATCGGCGGAATTGCAGCGGCGCGCGGTCGATTTCGTGCACCGCCTGCGCGGCATGGACCTGTTCAAGGCGCCGGGCATCGCCGAAACAATCGACTGGTGCCGTGCGCTCGATGCACTGTCGGTCACGGAACTCGATCCGCAATCGGTGCAGAACACGCTAGGTGTGCTGCTCAAGTATCAGGACGATCTGGCGCGTGTCGATGCGGATCAGATCGCGCAGTGTCTCGCCGCGCCGGGATAGCGGGCATGACGACGCGACACTCCGCAGACGAGACCGGCATAGGTGCCGACGACGCGCCGCGCGCTCAGCGCGTGAAAGATGCGGCCGCCGATCCAGCCGCGCCACTTGCTGCCGCGACGCCAACGCTTGCTCGCAATGTGGTGCATTTCGTGCGCGTGCTGCGCGGCGCGGGCCTGCCGATGTCGCCCGCACACGCAGTCGATGCGCTCGCCGCGTTGCACTGGATCGACTTGAGCCGCCGCGACGACGTGCGCGCAGCGCTAGCCGCATCGCTCGTCTCCGCGCCCGACGAGCGCGAGCTTTTCAACGCCGCATTCGATCTGTTCTGGCGAGATCCGGATTGGGAAGGGAAGCTGCGTGCGCTGCTTCTGCCGAAGGTCCGCGACGGCCTTCCGCCGCCCAGACGCAACAACCGTCTCGCCGACGCGCTAGCGGTTCGCGCGCCGCCCTCTCCGCATACGCACAGCCCGCAGGAAACCGAGCGACAGGATTTGCGCGCGCACGTCACCTTTAGCGCGGAAGAGCGGCTGCGTCATCGCGACTTCGACACCCTCTCCGCCGATGAATGGCGCACGCTGCGCCATCTGATCCGCGCTCAGCGTCTGCCGCTTGCGAAGGAGCCGACACGCCGCCTCAAGGCCGCGTCGCATGGCACGCATGCGGACCTGCGCGCGAGCGCGCGGCAGGCGGTGCGCGCGGGCGGCGACTGGACCGTGTGGAAATATCGCGCGGTGGTCGAGCGCAAGCCGCCGCTGGTTCTGATGCTCGACATTTCGGGTTCGATGAGCAGCTATTCGCGTGCGGTGCTGTATTTCTGCCACGCGCTCGTGCAGTCGCGTGAACGCCTGCAGGTTTTTCTGTTCGGCACGCGCCTCACCAACGCGACCCGCGCATTGCGCGAGCGCGATCCGGATGTGGCGATTGCCGCGCTCACCGAACAGGTCGTCGACTGGTCGGGCGGAACGAGAATCGGCGCGGCGCTCGCTGAGTTCAACCGGCGCTGGGCGCGGCGCGTGTTGACCGGTCGCGCAACGGTGCTGCTCGTGACCGACGGCCTCGATCACGAAGCGATCGACGTCCTCCAGCTGGAAATGGCCCGTCTGCGCCGCTTCGCGCACCGTATCGTATGGCTTAATCCGCTGCTGCGTTTCAGCGGCTTTTCTCCGAAGGCACGCGGCGTGCAGGCGATCCTGCCCTACGTCGACGCCCATCGTCCGGTTCATAATCTAGACAGCCTGGCCGCATTCGGCCGCGACCTCGCGCAACTCACGCGCGCGCCGCGTCGGGACGTTGCTGCCACGTCAACCGCAGGAGCAGGTCCATGGAACTGACCGAAACTCATACGCTGCCGGTTTCGCAGCAGCGCACGTGGGATGCGCTGAACGACACCGAGGTTTTGCGCGCCTGCATTCCGGGCTGCGAAAGCATCGACCCGGACGGCGAGAATGCGTACCTGGTGGTCCTGAGCGCCGCGGTCGGCCCGGTCAAGGCGCGCTTCAAAGGCCGCATGCAATTGACCGATATCGACGCGCCCAACGCGTACAACATCGTGTTCGAAGGCCAGGGCGGCGCGGCTGGCTTTGCCAAGGGCAACGCCCGCGTCACGCTCGAAGCCGACGGCGAAGCAGCAACCAGGCTCAGCTATACCGCGAACGCACAGGTCGGCGGGAAGCTCGCGCAGATCGGCTCGCGGCTCGTCGATGGGGCGGCGCGCAAGATCGCCGGCGAGTTCTTCAAGCGCTTCGGGGCACGATTCGATGGCGAAGACGCCGGTGCCGTCAGCGATGAAAACGCTGAAGATGCCGGCGGCGCTGCAGCCGCCGACGCGGAGGGGCACAATATGGCATCGACCGAGGCCGCGGACGGCGGGTCCGGCGGCGATGCAACGAAGAGGAAGAAATCATGGACAGCGTGGATCTCGAAGTCCTGAAGTCCAGTGCACGTTGGCTGGAAGAGGGACATCGCGCGCTACTGGTGACGGTGGTGAAAACGTGGGGCTCGTCGCCGCGCCCCGAGGGCGCGATGCTCGCGGTGCGCGACGACGGACTCGTAGTCGGCTCAGTGTCGGGCGGCTGCATCGAAGACGACCTGATCGATCGCGTGCGGCAGCGGGGCATCGAGCAGGCGCATCCCGAGGCCGTGAAATACGGCATCTCGGCAGAAGAGGCGCATCGCTTCGGACTGCCTTGTGGCGGCACGATCCAACTGGTGCTCGAACCGTTGACGCCGCAAAGCGGTATCGCCGAACTCTGCAATGCCGTGGAAGAAGGCCGCCTCGTGGCGCGTGAACTGGACATGAACTCGGGTGAGGCGCGGCTCGGCAAAGCGCTCGCAACAGATGGCGTGCTTTTCGACGGCCAGCGTCTACTGACGATTCACGGTCCGCGTTACCGCATGCTCGTGATCGGCGCGGGACAGTTGTCGCGCTATCTGTGCAATATTGCCGTGGGTCTCGACTATCAGGTGACGGTCTGCGACCCGCGCGAGGAATACACCGAAGAGTGGAACATCCCCGGCACGAAGATCGTGCGGACCATGCCTGACGACACCGTTCTCGACATGAAACTCGACGAGCGCTGCGCGGTCATTGCGCTGACACACGACCCGAAGCTCGACGATCTCGCACTGATGGAAGCGCTCAAGACGCCGGCGTTCTACGTCGGCGCGCTGGGTTCGAGGCGCAATAATCAGGCGCGTCGCGAGCGGCTCAAAGAGTTCGACCTGAGCGACACGGAACTGGCGCGCTTGCATGGGCCGGTCGGTATTTATATCGGCAGCCGCACGCCGCCCGAGATCGCAGTGTCGATTCTCGCCGAAGTGACGGCGGCGAAAAACGGCGTTTCGTTGCCGAGGCTGCTGCAGGTCGAGGGCGCGAAGGCAGCGCGCGAAATTGCGGCTTCCGGCGGGGAAGCCTGCAGCGCGTAGTTGTCTGGACGCTTGGGCGTTCGGCCACGTGGCTGGCGCGACGCCCGGCGGCTTACATCAATCCGCACACCACGGCGGCAATCACCGATCCGCCGATCAGCACCACGCCCACCACGCGGCGCTTGTTCAGTTCGGTCCACAACAGCACGCCGGTCAGCGAAAGCAGGATCAGCGAGCCGGCGATCGTATCGACCAGCAGCATCCATCCGATGCTCAAGCCCACGCCCTTGTGCAGATTGGTCATCGTCGCGAGGAAGGAATTCTGCGTGCGTTTGACCGCGACGAAGCCGTTGCCGACCCAGTACTCGGCCTGCACGTTTTGCGTGGGCGCGGCGAACGCAATCTGCCAGAACTCGGGCTGAATCGTGCTGCGATCGCCCCAGGCCACGGGATGCGCCGGCTCGCGCTTCATCCTGCCAGGCTTGCCGTCGATCTTCAGTTCGCCCTTGAGCCACTTCGCCATGTCCATCGGCGAATGAAACGGCTTTTCGGGCACGGCCATTTGCAACTCTTCGACTTGCGGTTGTCCGGTCGACATCTTCATTGGCCCCGCGCGATGGTTCAGCAGGAAGCCGGTTGCGCCGAACAGGAGTCCGAGCACCGCGCCCCACAAGCCAACCCAGCCATGCACTTTGCGCAACCACTTGATGAAGTTCGCGCGCCGCGAACGCTGACGCCGTGCCGCCTGCTCGGCGTCGTCCATCAGATGATGGCCGGGCCGCTGTTCATGGGCGACATATCGCGAAGCGCCATTGGCAGCAGGTTTCATATCGATCGAATCAGGCGCGTTCATCATGCTCCAGGCACGGCAGGTTAAGCCGCCGACCGCGCGCAGGCAGGAGCGCGCTCAGAGACGGGCGGCGACGGAATTTCTGAGGAGAGAGCGGACAGCTCCGGCTTGCGGTCCAGAGCGGTCCTGTTGAGAGGCTGGCTGGCAGTCACAGAGGAGGAGAAATGTGACAGGAAGCTGGCGACGCCCTTCAATTGAGAATGGCTATCATTACACAATTGGCGCGTTTGCTCAATCGCGGCAAAAAGCTCACACCGGCCACAACGGCCCTTCCTGCATCGCGCCGAGTTGCTCGCGCATTTCGAGGATACGATCTTCCCAATAACGTTGCGTGTTGAACCAAGGAAACGCTGCCGGAAACGCCGGATCGTCCCAACGGCGCGCGAGCCACGCCTGGTAGTGAATCAGCCGCAACGTACGCAGCGCTTCGACCAGATGCAGTTCACGCGGCTCGAAGTCACAGAAGTCTTCGTAACCGGAGAGCAGATCCGCCAGCGCGCGCGATGCCTCAGCGCGCTCGCCGGGCAGCAGCAGCCACAGGTCCTGCACGGCCGGACCCATGCGGCTGTCGTCGAAGTCGACGAAATGCGGGCCCGCGTCGGTCCACAACACGTTGCTCGGATGACAGTCGCCGTGCATGCGGAGCATGCGGATCTCGCCGGCCCGCTCAAATGCACGCTCCACGCCTTCCAGCGCCAGATTGACGACAGTTTCCCAGGCAGCGCGCACGTCGTCGGGTATGAAGCGGTGCGCGAGCAGGAAGTCGCGCGGTTCATAGCCGAACGTTTGACTGTCGAGCGTGGGACGCTCCGTGTAGTCTTGCGTCTGCCCAACCGCGTGAATGCGGCCGATGAAACGTCCCAGCCATTCAAGCGTATCGCGCCGGTCCAGATCGGGCGCGCGTCCGCCGCGGCGCTCGAAGATCGAGAAACGGAAACCATCGAAGGTATGAAGCGTGCGGCCCTCGTACGCACGCGCCGGCACAGCGGGAATCTCCCGCGCGGCCAGTTCGGCAACGAACGCGTGTTCTTCGAGAATGGCGGCGTCGCTCCACCGCTCAGGACGATAGAACTTCGCAACGACGGGTGGGCCGTCTTCCACGCCCACCTGATACACGCGGTTCTCGTAGCTGTTGAGCGGCAACATGCGCCCGTCGGTACGCACGCCGACTGTGGCGAGCACGCTGTCGAGCGCGTCAAGCACGATTTCCGGCTGGAGCCGGGCGAAAGGCACGGCGCGGTCCGCGCCGTCCTGTGTATCGAGAATGTCGTTCATGCCCGCATTGTGCGCCGCGCCGCCGTCAAAGACGAGTGCGAGTGAACATGGGGGCACGCGTCTGCCGTCACGCGACAGACGCGCCAAACGGTGATCGCTTCAATGCATCTGCGCGCTTGACGGACGCACGAGTTCGCCGGTGTCGATAAGGTCTTCGAGGAAAAAGGGTTCAGTGTTCAGTTGCGGCGAAGCGCCGGGCTCGCCGGCATACCACGCCACCATGGCCATGTCGCCGAGAATGCGCATGACGATTCCGCGCGCGCCCTGCGGCACGGCGATATGCACTGATCGGACAATGGAACCGATTTGCATGATGTTTCCCCGTTCTCCCATAGCCGGCTTTATAAGTTCGCGCCGGTCAAGGTGATGATAAAAGCGCCGCTTCGCCGGTAACGTTGCGTACGCACCCAAACAGCTGCGCGTGAATACGCGTGAGAGCTTCGAGTCATTGTTCCCGTTTTGCGGGGCCTTGGAAAGCGGGAACTGAGGGCGCTTCACCCGTCGTTTCGCTTGATTCGTCGAGACGCGCGGCATCGCGACGAGACCATCATAAACCCTCGCGGGCTGAGATATCAAAAACGTGCGGCGTCGGCGCGACGCGTGCGTTGCGGCGCACGCAGGCGCCATTTTCAGCGTATCCTTAACTGTTTTGCACGAGCGTCGTCTGCGCGTGGCGGCCCCCTTCGCGCCGCGCCTGATACATCGCTGCCGGTTGTTCATCTGCTTCGTTCCGCCCTCTGCTCTTTGCTCTCTGCCGTGCCCAATACCTCCGACACGCCCTATCTCGAACGCGGCACCCGCGCTTACTGGCGCGCCAGCATCGCATTGCTGTTCGCGGGCTACGCCACATTTTCGTTGCTCTATTGCGTGCAGCCGCTGCTGCCGTCGTTTTCAGCGGCATTCAACGTGACGCCCGCGCAAAGCAGTCTCACCGTCTCGTTGAGTACGGCAGCGCTAGCAGTCGCCATCTTTATGGCCGGCTTCGTCTCCGAAGGCTGGAGCCGTCACAAGCTGATGACGATGTCGCTCACCGTCTCCGCGCTCCTCACCATCGGCGTGTCGATCGCCCCGCAATGGCACCAGTTGCTCGTGCTGCGCGCGCTCGAAGGTCTCGCGCTCGGCGGTGTGCCGGCTGTCGCGATGGCTTATCTCGCGGAAGAAGTGCATCCCGACGGCTTGGGTCTTGCAATGGGCCTCTACGTCGGCGGCACGGCAATCGGCGGGATGGCGGGGCGCGTGATTACGGGCATCGTCGCCGATCTGTTTTCATGGCGCGTTGCAATCGGCACGATTGGCGTACTCGGCATTCTGTCGATGCTCGCGTTTCGTTCGCTGCTACCGCCGTCGCGCCATTTCGTGCCGCGGCGCGGGCTGGGCTTCACGCATCATCGCAGCGCGCTCGTCAGGCAGTTCAGGCGGCCGGGTCTGCCCCTGTTGTTCCTGCTTGGCTTCGTGCTGATGGGCAGCTTCGTCACGCTGTACAACTACATCGGCTACCGGCTGCTCGCGCCGCCGTACCGGTTGAGTCAAACCGAGATCGGCGCGATCTTCGTGGTGTATCTGACGGGCGTGATCGCCTCGCCGTGGTCGGGACGCATGGCCGACACATTCGGCCGCGCTCGTGTGCTGACGGCAAGCCTGCTGTTGATGGCCTTGGGACTCGCACTCACCATGTTGAGTCCGCTTTCGGCGATTGTCGGCGGCATCGCATGCGTGACCTTCGGCTTCTTCGCCGGACACGCCGTCGCGAGCGGCTGGGTCGGGCGACTCGCCAAAGAGGCGAAAGGCCAGGCGGCCGCGCTGTATCTGCTCGCGTACTACATCGGCTCGAGCCTGGTCGGCTCGTACGGCGGGCACATGTGGGCCGGTTATGGATGGAACGGCGTTGCTGGACTGGTCTTCGCACTGCTCGTGATCGGCGTGCTGGCGACGCTGAGGTTACGCCGGCTCGACCAGGCCTGAGCGTGACCGGCGAATCCGCGACTGCCTCCATCGCGCAGTTCGCCCGGTGATTCACACTGCATTGGAAATCCATAAAAAGTAAGCAGCGCGTAAGCAAACGCTTCACACTTTCTGGCCAGCTTTGCTGCGTCGCGGCAACCGCGCCAAGCCTTGCGGCAACTGGGTTCTACGGATTGCGAATAAAGCTTCTGGATGTACCGGACGCGCCTACGCCGTCTCAGCCGTCACCTATACTCAAATCGAGCGTTGCAGCGTGCGACTCTGAACGAGTTCCGCTCACTACGCCGCCAATACAAAAGGAGACGAGTATGACGACCTATTTCACGATCGGCGATTTCATTCTGGTCATTCCGATGGCGCTCGCCGGGGCATTATTCGTAGGCGCGCTTCCTTGCAAAACGGAATTGCGGCACAACGCGCTGCGCGTGCTGGGCGCCCTGCTCGGCGTAATGTTCGCAGTCGTGCTGGTCGAAGGCTTACCCGCGCTCGTATAGCAAAAAGCCGCCTGATCGGCGGCTTTCTTTTTTCATTTGCGCGGCGGCAGCGCCGCTGTAATCAGACCGCCTGATCCGTCGACGGCTTTTCCCACAAGTTGACGCCGCCCTCCGTCGCGTAGCGGTCGATCTCCGCGAGTTCCTCTTTCGAGAACGCGAGGTTCTTCAGCGCGCCGACGTTCTCGCGCACCTGTTCCGCGCGGCTCGCGCCGATCAGCACCGAGGTCACGCGCGGATCGCGCAACGCCCACGCAAGCGCCATTTGCGCGAGGCTTTGTCCGCGACGCTGAGCAATATCGTTCAGCTTGCGTACATGCTCGATGTTCTGCGCGCTCAAATGCTCCTCTTTCAGCGAACCGCCGCCCGGCTTGTTGACGCGCGCGTCTTGCGGCACGCCATTCAGATACTTGCCGGTGAGCAGGCCCTGTGCGAGCGGCGTGAACGCAATGGTGCCCGCGCCGACCTGTTCGAGCGTGTCGAGCAGATCCTGTTCGATCCAGCGATTGAGCATGTTGTACGCGGGCTGATGAATCAGCAACGGCACTTTGTATTCGGCGAGCAGCTTCGCCATTTCGAGCGTTTTGCTCGCCGAGTACGACGAAATGCCGATGTAAAGCGCCTTGCCCTGCTGCACCGCGCTCGCCAGGGCGCCGGCGGTTTCCTCGAGCGGCGTGTGCGCGTCGAAGCGATGCGAATAGAAAATGTCGACGTACTCGAGGCCCATACGCTTCAGACTTTGGTCGAGACTCGCGAGCACATATTTGCGCGAACCGCCGCCTTGTCCATACGGACCGGGCCACATGTCCCAACCGGCCTTCGACGAAATCAGCAGTTCGTCGCGATACGGTTTGAAGTCGTCCTTGAAGTGGCGGCCGAAGTTCGTTTCGGCGCTGCCATACGGCGGCCCGTAGTTGTTCGCGAGATCGAAGTGCGTGATGCCAACGTCAAACGCGGCACGCAGAATTTCGCGTTGAGTCGAGAGCGGCGTCGTATCGCCGAAGTTGTGCCACAAGCCGAGCGACAGTGCGGGAAGTTTGAGGCCTGATTTGCCGCACACGCGGTATTGCATGTCCGAATAGCGTTCTGAAGCTGCTTCGTAAGCCATTGCTGGTGTCCTTGATGGTGATGTCGCCCGGAATCTGCGGGCATGGGCAATCGCATGTTGCGGGAGGCGTGCTGCTGTGGGTTTGTTTTTATATGCGGTCAGACCACTATGGTAGCCAATCGACGGGATGCGTGCAGACGCCCACTATGCAGGATGGACGACTGCTTGCACGTCCCCTACACTTTCGCCGTTCGAGCTTATGGAGCGTTAAATGACGAAGGCGATCTCAATCGCGTTGATTGTCGGTGGCATTCTGTTGCTGTATTTCGGCGGACAAGCGTTCAATTCGGTCAGCAGCGACGTGTCCCGCGTCTTTACGGGCTCGCCGTCGAACAAGGCGATCATGCTGATCGTAGGCGGCGTGGTGGCGACGCTTGCGGGAATAACTGGCATCGCCCTGTCTGGCCGCAAGCGCTAGGCGCGAAGCGGCGCAGGCCAGGGTGGCGACAAAACCCGACAGAAAGCGCCAAAAAGTCAGAAGGCGATTTCAGGCTTCGCCGCTGACCGGGTGCCCGGCAAGGGCACATTGCTCGCGCCGTGGTACGTGTACACGAGCGAGAACTTCACCTGATCGCTGATGTTCTTGCCCGCCGAATGCAGCGTATTGCAATGAAAGAACACCACGTCCCCGGCTTTCAGTTCCGGCGACACGGCGGTGCGAATCCACGCCTGGTTTTCCTCGAGATCGGAGCGGAAGAACTTCGCCTCGTCGAAGCGTTCTCCTGTGAATGCAGCTGTGTGCGATCCAGGCACGAACCATAGCGCGCCGTTGTCGACGGTTTCGTTGCCTAGCGCGAGCCATACCGAAACCAGATCGTCGCGCTCGAACGACCAGTAGCGCACATCGCGATGCCAGCCGGTCAAGCTGCCGTAAGCCGGATGCTTCGTCATCATGCAATTGTGATGGGCGCGCGACAGGTGCGGCTCCTCACCGAAATACAGTTCCATCCAGCCGCGGATTTCCGGCGCAGTCGCCCATTCGGCGAAACTGCGATCGCGGGCATACGCGTCGAGCAATCGCCGCACGGTTTGGCCGCCGGGCGCATGCCGGGATGACGGCGCTCCGGGGTATTGCAGATCCGCTTCGAACTCGACCGGTGCCGCGGCTTCGTTCAGCTGACGTTGCGCGACCTGCTTCATCTCCTCGCACCGCTCGACCGGCACGAGGCCAGGCACGACGACGAAGCCCTGCTCCCGCAATGCTTGAATCTGCTCTTTCTTCGAATGAAATGACATGGTGTTCCGTGACCGTCGACAAACCGATGTTCGATTGTAAAACGGGCGCGATCATATCGCCCGGTGTTTGACGTCGCACGTTGCGACGACTTGATGCAACCCGGCCATTTGCGCACTGTTTGCATGCGGCTCGCGATGGCGCCGCACATTTCTCGGGCAGCCGCGCACGCTAATCGTCCGCGAAGGGTGCGAGCGATGTCCGTCTCAAAGCCTTCATGCACCCCGTGAAAACCCGCATCCGCAGGGTAAAAACCGACTTTCAGACGTCACGAATCACGTGTAGCCTGCATGCATGTTGATCGCTATTCCCGCCTGTTTGCGCGCTGCACCGGCCATCAAGGCCCGCCCGGCTGTCCGCCGCGCAGTTTTCCATCGAATCCCGGGCTCCCGCGCAGTCGATCGCGATGCCGCCATTGGCATGCTTGGTGCTGCTATTGGCGCACATTTGACCGCGCGACACGTTGCCTACCTGTAAAGCCATGCATACTCTTCTGAGCACCCGTTTTACGCGAGCCGCACTTAAAGCGGCCCGGCCCGCGCGTCGCCATGTGGTGCGCGCTCTGCGTCACCACGCCACGCGCACACGCGCTTTAGGCGAACAATGGCGCGACGCCCGAGCGGTCGACGGCATTCGCACCTGGTTCAATACTTTCTTCTCGGCGCTGCGCACACGCGGCGGTTCGCGCCGCTTTTCACTGCGCACGCTCCTGCGCAAACCGACACCAGTGCGCCTGAGCGCGACTCAGCGCGCGCCCGTCGCCGTGCCGGCGCAAAGCGCGAGCCGCCGTCCCCGTCGGATGTCGACGAACGGCAGCACGGGCTGGTTTGCGTTCGCGTTTGCGAGCCGCTGACGAGCCGCTAACGAGCCGCTGAGCAGCACGCGTCGCTAGCCGCAATGATGCGGCGGCTTCGGACGGTTTAAAGCACACCAGCGCTCGGGCCACGCGCGATGCCGACGCATCGCGCTTTGTCCGCGCCGAAGCGCCGAACAATCCACGGCCAATAAAAAACCCCGCGCGGCGCAAGCCGGCGGGGTTTTTCACACTAAAGACGCGTGCAGCTAGCGTTAATCGGCCAGCGCAGCGACCGGTTCGGTACCGGCAGCTTCCGCGAGTGCCAGAGCCTTGTCGGTGGCTTCCCACGTGAATTCCGGCTCTTCGCGGCCGAAGTGGCCGTAAGCCGCGCTCTTCTCGTAGATCGGGCGCAGCAGGTCGAGCATCTGGATGATGCCCTTCGGACGCAGATCGAAATGCTCCTGCACGAGGCGCGTGATCGTTGAATCCGAAACGCGGCCCGTGCCGAACGTGTTGACCATGACCGAAGTCGGCTGCGCGACGCCAATGGCGTACGACACCTGAATCAGGCAGCGCGATGCGAGACCGGCCGCCACGATGTTCTTCGCGACATAACGGCCCGCATAAGCAGCCGAGCGGTCGACCTTCGACGGATCCTTGCCCGAGAACGCGCCGCCGCCGTGGGGCGCCGCGCCGCCGTACGTATCGACGATGATCTTGCGCCCCGTCAAACCGCAGTCGCCTTGCGGACCGCCGATCACGAAACGGCCGGTCGGGTTCACGAGGAACTTGATGTCGCCCTTGATGAGTTCAGCCGGCAGCGTCGGCTTGATGACTTCTTCGATCACGGCTTCGCGCAGCGTATCGAGGTCGATGTCCGGCGAATGCTGCGTGGAAAGCACCACGGTGTCGATGGAGTGCGGCTTGCCGTCGACATAGCGCACGGTGACTTGCGACTTCGCGTCCGGACGCAGCCAGGGCAGACGGCCGTCACGGCGCAGATTCGCCTGGCGCTCGACCAGTCGATGCGACAGGTGGATCGGCAACGGCATCAATTCAGGCGTTTCTTCGCACGCGTAGCCGAACATCAGGCCCTGGTCGCCCGCGCCCTGATCGAGGTTGTTGTCGTGCGCACGGTCCACGCCTTGGGCGATGTCCGGCGACTGCTTGTCGTACGCGACGAGCACCGCGCAACCGCGGTAGTCGATACCGTAGTCGGTGTTGTCGTAGCCGATGCGCTTGATCGTGTTGCGCGCGATCTGGATGTAGTCGACGTTGGCGGTCGTGGTGATTTCGCCCGCGAGCACCACGAGACCGGTGTTACACAGCGTTTCCGCGGCAACGCGCGAGTATTTGTCCTGCGTCAGGATGGCGTCGAGAATCGCGTCGGAGATCTGGTCCGCGACTTTGTCGGGATGGCCTTCGGAAACGGATTCGGAGGTGAAGAAATAGTCGTTTGCCACGTTGCAGACTCCTGTTTTGTGGTTACGGTTGAGTTTCACGTAGCCAGCTTCGGGAGTCTGAAGCGGCGACGCTTTAGCGGATTACCTTACCGGCAGGCGCATATCACGTGGATCGCACCGCCCGGCTTCGCCCCGCAAGTTGTCTATTAACTCGGCGAAGCCCTTATTATAGCGACTTCCATTGATTGTCACAGAGTGCCCACGAGTGCGGTATTACGTCCACCTCTCCGCTTTCCTGAACCCCGTCCCGCAAAACGCCTCCATGGAGGCCACATGCTGAGCCGCCTTGGAGCCCGGCTCGCGATCGGCCTGCTCAAACTTTTCGCGCTGCTGCCGTATGGTCTCATCGCCCGCCTCGGCGACGGACTCGGCTGGCTGCTGTATCAGATTCCCAGCCGGCGCAAGCGCATCGTCCATATCAACCTGAGCCTCTGCTTCCCACAATGGAGCGACGAGCGGCGTGAAGAAGTCGCGCAGAAGCATTTCCGTCACGCGATCCGCAGTTACCTCGAACGCAGCGTGCAGTGGTTCGGCTCCGCCAAAAAACTCGAGAAGCTGATCCAGCTCGACAGCGCGATCGATTTGACCGACCCCAATCTGCCGCCCACGCTTTTTCTCGGCTTTCACTTCGTGGGCATCGAGGCGGGCTCGATCTTTCTCAATTACTCGCTCAAGCGCCGTTGCGGCTCGCTTTATCAGCCGATGTCGAATCCGGAGCTGGAAAAAGTCGCCAAGGCGGCCCGCGCGCGTTTCGGCGCGGACATGGCAAGCCGCGCCGACAGCGCGCGCATCGTGCTGCGCTGGTTGCGCGAACGCAAGCCGGTCATGCTCGGCGCCGACATGGACTACGGCGCGCGCAATTCAACTTTCGTGCCGTTTTTCGGCGTGCCGACCTGCACGCTGACCGCCGTCGGACGTCTTTCGAAAGTCGGTCATGCGCAAGTCGTGCCGTTCATCGGCGAAGTGCTGCCTAACTACAAGGGTTATCGCCTGAAGGTGTTCAAGCCGTGGGACAACTATCCGACCGGCGACGACGAAGCGGATGCGCGACGCATGAACGCTTTCCTCGAAGAACAGATTCCGTTGATGCCCGAGCAGTACTACTGGGTCCACAAGCGTTTTAAGACGCGGCCGCCCGGCGTGCCGAGCGTGTATTGAAGTCGGCCTGCCCGGCTGGTGAGGTTGGAAGCAGCGCCCCGTTCGGCTCACCGACTTGGCTCACCAGCTTGGCTCACCGGTTTGGCTTACTTATGGGCGCGTCACTTACAATAGCGTGATGAAACTGAAATTCACCAAAATGCACGGCGCGGGCAACGACTTTGTCGTGCTCGACGGCTACACCCAACCGGTCAACCTGACGCCGGCGCAGGTGCGCGCACTTGCGGACCGGCATTTTGGCGTGGGCGCCGACCAGCTTCTGCTGGTCGAGAAGCCGACGGTGGAAGGCGTCGACTTCAGATATCGCATCTTCAATTGCGACGGCGGCGAAGTCGAACATTGCGGCAACGGCGCCCGCTGCTTCGTGAAGTTCGTCCGCGACAGCGGCCTCACCGATCAGCGCAGCGTGCGCGTGCAGGTGCAGAACGGCACGATCACGCTGACCATGCAGGAAAACGGCGAAGTGCTGGTCGATATGGGCACGCCGGTGTTCGACCCGGAACGCGTGCCTTTCGCTACCAAAGGTCTCGAAGGGCGCCAGGAAGGAGCGGACACGCTATGGCCGCTCGACGTCAACGGCACCACACGCTGGATTTCGGTCGTGTCGATGGGCAATCCGCACGCCGTGCAAGTGGTCGACGACGTAGAGCAGTTCCCTGTGCTCGTCGAAGGTCCGGTGATCGAGCGGCACGCGCGCTTTCCGCAGCGGGTCAACGCGGGCTTCATGCAGATCGTCGGTCGCAGTGAAATCAAACTGCGCGTGTATGAGCGCGGTGCCGGTGAAACGCTGGCGTGCGGCACGGGCGCCTGCGCGGCAGTCGCAGCGGGCATTCGCCGCGGATTGCTCGACGCGCCGGTGCTCGTGCATACGCATGGCGGCAAGCTCACCATCTCATGGGACAGCAAGCAGCAAAACGAACCTTTGCTGATGGCGGGCCCCGCCACAACCGTTTTTCAGGGCGAGATCGAACTGGCCGATTGAACGCCTCCAGTTCCATCGCGCATGACTGGTGCACAAACTCTTTTGATCGACGCGTCGCATGAAGGCGTCGTCCCGTAGTCCTACAGCCGAAACCATGAACGATCGCGAAGTCGCCGAATACCTGCTCGCCAACCCCGAATTCTTCACCGAACACGCGGAAATCCTCGCGACCATTCGCCTCGCGAACCCGCACGGCAAAGCCGCGGTGTCGCTGCAGGAGCGGCAAATGGAAATGTTGCGCGACAAGAACAAACATCTCGAGCGCCGGCTTGCCGAACTGCTGCGCTACGGCCACGAAAACGACAGCATCGCCTCGCGCTTCAATCGCTGGACGATCCGCGTCATGTCCGAGCGCGACTCGTACGCGCTGCCGCGCACGATCGCCAACGGCTTGCGAGACATCTTCGACGTGCCGCAGGCCGCGCTGCGCGTTTGGGACGTCGCCGAACCGTACGCCCAAGCGGACTTCGCGCGCCACGTCGGCGAGGAAGTACGCATTTTTGCGAACAGCCTGACCACGCCCTACTGCGGCGCGAACACGGGTTTCGAGGCGGCGCAATGGCTGGTGCCCGCGGCCGGCGCACCGGGCGCACAGGCCGCGTCCGACGAAAACACGTCGGGCGGCGCAGCGCCCGAGTCGGCGCATGTGACGGAGTCGATTGCACTTCTCGCGTTGCGCGATCCGGAGGGGAAGGACGAAGCGTCGGCTTTCGGCCTGCTGGTAATGGGCTCAGCGGACGCGCGGCGCTTCCACGAAGGCATGGCGACCGACTTCCTCACGCAGATCGGCGGGCTCGCGAGCGCGGCGCTCAGCCGTCTGCTTCCGCGCTGATTCAGCGAGCGCCACGCGTCAACCGCCGGTTAAAAAGCCAACCGTGACCGAAGCCGATCCCATCGCCGCCTATCTGTCGAATCTCGAACATGAGCGGCGGCTGTCGGCGCATACCTTGCGCGGCTACACGCATGAACTCGAAGAACTCCGGCTGCTGGCCAAGGGCCGGCCGCTCCAAAGCCTTACCGCCGTCGACATTCGCGGTGCTGTTTCGCGCGCGCATGCCGGCGGCCTGACGGCGCGCTCGATCAGTCACCGCCTGTCCGCATGGCGCGCGTTTTACCGCTGGCTCGCTGGCCGCGTCGATCTGCCTGCCAACCCGGTCGCCACCGTGCGCGCGCCGAAGCAGGCCAAGACGCTGCCCAAGGCACTGTCCGTCGACGACGCCAACCGCCTGATGGAAAGCCCGCCCGCCGCATCGGCAGAAGGGTTGCGCGATCACGCCATGCTTGAGCTGTTCTATTCGTCGGGGCTGCGTCTCGCGGAACTCGTCGGTCTGGACGCACGTTTCGCCGACGCCGACGGTTATCGCTCGGCGGGCTGGCTCAAGCTCGATTCCGCCGAAGTCGAAGTGCTCGGCAAGGGCAACCGGCGCCGCATCGTGCCGGTCGGCAGCAAGGCGCTCGACGCGCTCAACGCGTGGCTGGCAGTGCGCGATCAGATGGTAAAGCACGACCCGCATCCGCTTTTTCTGTCGGCGCGCGGCAACCGGTTGTCGCCGAATGTGGTGCGCGAGCGCGTAAAGCGCGCGGCCCTCGTGGCCGGCATTCCCGCCAATGTGCATCCGCACGTACTGCGGCATTCGTTTGCCACGCACGTGCTGCAGTCGAGCGGCGACCTGCGCGCCGTGCAGGAATTGCTCGGGCACGCGAGCATTACGGCGACGCAGGTCTACACCGGGCTCGATTTTCAGCATCTCGCGCACGTCTACGATCAGGCGCATCCGCGCGCCAAAAAACGCGACTGACGCCGCTTTGCGGCTTTTCGGTCTCCGCCTTCGCTTTATTCGTCGCGCGTGCGCAGCAAGCCGCGCGGCCCTTTGCTCTCGCTGACATCCTGATGAATATCGTTACGCTCAAACCGTCGAAAGAAAAATCGCTGCTGCGTCGCCACCCGTGGGTCTATGCAAACGCGATCGACCGGATCGACGGCAATCCCGCGCCCGGCGCGACCGTGCTGGTTCGCGCGCACGACGGCCGGTTTCTCGCGCGCGCCGCGTACAGCCCGCACTCGCAGATCCGCGCCCGCGTGTGGAGCTTTGACGAAAGCGAGCCGATCGACCATGCGTTTTTCAAGCGCCGCGTGCAGCGCGCGCTGGCGCACCGTCGAACCATGGTTCACGACACCGGCGCAGTGCGGCTCATTTTCGGCGAAGCGGACGGCCTGCCGGGACTGATCGTCGATCACTACGTCGCCGAAGACGAGGGCCAGCGCAGCCAGCTCGTGTGCCAGTTCATGGCGGCGGGCGTGGAAGCGTGGAAGGAGGCGATCGTTGCGGCACTGGTCGACGCGACCGGCTGTCCGAACGTCTACGAGCGTTCGGACGTGTCGATTCGTCAGAAGGAAGGGCTCGAACAGACCACCGGCGTGCTGGCGGGCGAGCCGCCCTCGGAGGCGCTGATCGCGAGCGAGAACGGCGTGCGCTATCACGTCGACGTGCGCAATGGCCATAAAACCGGCTTTTACGTCGATCAGCGCGACAATCGCCTGCTCGTGCAGCAGCTCGCGCAGGATCGCGACGTCTTGAACTGCTTCTGCTACACCGGCGGTTTTTCGCTGGCGGCGCTGAAAGGCGGCGCGGAGCGCGTGGTCTCGATCGATTCCTCCGGCGAAGCGTTGGCGCTCGCCCAGCAGAACGTGGCGGCGAACGGTTTCGACGCCGAACGCGCGACCTGGCTCGACGCCGACGCGTTCAAAACGCTGCGCCGCCTCTACGACGAAGGCGAGCGCTTCGACCTGATCGTGCTCGATCCGCCGAAATTCGCGCCTTCGCGTGAACACGTGGACCGCGCGTCGCGCGCTTACAAGGACATCAACCTGACCGGCCTCAAACTGCTGCGCCCGGGCGGCCTGCTGTTCACCTACTCGTGCTCCGGCGCGATCGATTCCGAGTTGTTCCAGAAGATCGTTTCGAGCGCCGCCGCCGATGCACGCGTCGACGCGCGCATCCTCAAGCGCCTGGGCGCCGGGGTGGATCATCCGTTGCTCACAGCATTCCCGGAAGGTGAATACCTGAAAGGCCTGCTGTTGCAAATCGCCTGATCGCCTATAGATTCAAGGTTATTTCGCGCTGGGGCGTGCGCGGCGGCGGCTTCTCAATTCCGCCTGCCAGCGTCGGCTTGACAGATATGTTTCAATAACCGGCTAGACGGGCCGCGCGCCGCGAGGCTGCCGCGCCCGCTTGTGTATACGCATCGTTTTACGACCATATAGGCGAACAACATGATCCCAGTCACCATCCTGACCGGCTTTCTCGGCAGCGGCAAAACCACCCTGCTCAAGCGCATCCTGAATGAAAAGCACGGCATGAAGATCGCCGTGATCGAGAACGAGTTCGGCGAAGAAAACATCGACAACGAAATTCTCGTGCAGGACACGAGCGAGCAGATCATTCAGATGAGCAACGGCTGCATCTGCTGCACGATCCGCGGTGACCTGTCACGGGTGCTCAGCGACCTGGCCGCGCAAAAGCAGTCGGGCAAGCTGGATTTCGACCGCGTGGTCATCGAAACGACCGGCCTCGCAAATCCCGGCCCCGTTGCGCAGACTTTCTTCATGGACGATCAGATCGCCAGCGAATTCCTGCTCGACGCGATCATCACGCTGGTCGACGCGAAGCACGCGAACCATCAGCTGGACGAGCATGAAGTCGTGCAACGCCAGGTCGGTTTCGCCGACCGCCTGTTCATCACCAAGGCCGATCTCGTCGACGAGCAGCACCTGGATGATCTGCGCCACCGTCTGTTGCACATGAATCCGAAGGCGGCGATCAAGGTCGTCAATTTCGGCGAAGCGGACATCAAGGAGATCTTCGACCTGCGCGGTTTCAACCTGAATTCGAAGCTCGAGATCGATCCGGACTTCCTCGTTGAAGACGAACACGCGCATAGCCATGCGCACGCGCACGACGAGCACGGCAACACGCACGCTCATGGTGACGATCATGCGAACTGCGATCACGACCATGGCCATTGCGATCACGAAGGCCATGATCACGCGCACCACCCTCACGCGCATCACGACGACAAAATCAAGTCGTTCGTGTACCGCAACGACCGTCCGTTCGATCCGAACAAGCTGGAAGACTTCCTCGGCGGCATTCTGCAGATTTACGGCGAACGGCTGCTGCGCTATAAGGGCGTGCTGTACATGAAGGGCGTCGATCGCAAAGTGGTCTTCCAGGGCGTGCATCAGATGATGGGCAGCGATCTCGCGGCGAAATGGCAACCGGTCGAGAAGAAGACCAACAAGATGGTGTTTATCGGTATCGAATTGCCGCAAGACCTGATTACAGACGGTTTGGACGCTTGTCTTGCCTGAACGACGTTGTCGACATTCAGGCAATAGTCAGCAGAAAAAGCATGACGCGGCGGCGCAATCGCCGCCGTGAAATGTGCGCTGGCGCACACGTGTGAAAAGAGCGTGAAAACCCTGCTGTATTAATGCGTGCACGACCATCGCTTTTTGACCGTTCGCGCGTTATATTTTCGGGATACCGGTGCGCCGCAGAGGGATTTCCACCAGTTGCGGTGCCGGATTGTGATTCAGTTACAATACGTGCCCACTGGAGAATGAGAACGATTTGCCCGGTCAGTGCGCGGTCAGTGAATAGTGCGCGCCGGGCCTGAAGCGGCGCCGGAAAATCTAATCCGGGGAACACGCCGACAGTGCCCGCCGCCGCAGCCTGACAAGGCTGGTGCCCGGGAGCAATACCTCAGGAGCATTTGAGAATCGGTTTCCAGAGGAGTTCGGCCCCGCATTGGCGTTACGACGCCCGAGTTGGGCGAGAGACGCTCCGGCGTCACGACAGCCCATCGTCCGTGTCCGCCCTGCGCTCCGCGTCCCAGGCGCCTTGCGGGCAATACGAAAGTGCGGGCACTATGCAGAGTTTTGCCTCACATTGAAGAAGTAAGCCAGATGACGACGAAACGACTCTTGACCGAAGCCGAAATCCTGAAGATGAGCGACAAGGATTACATGAATGAGGATCAGCTCGCTTTCTTCAAGAACAAGCTCGAACAGCTGCAGGCGGACATTCTCCGCAATGCCGGCCAGACGACCGAGAACTTGCGCGAGACCGTGATCGTGCCGGACCCGGCCGACCGCGCAACGATCGAGGAAGAGCACGCTCTCGAACTGCGCACGCGCGACCGCGAGCGCAAGCTGCTGAAGAAGGTGCAGCAGTCGATCGCGCGCATCGACTCTGGCGACTACGGCTGGTGCGAAGAAACCGGTGAGCCGATCGGCATTCCGCGTCTGCTCGCGCGGCCCACGGCTACCCTGTCGCTCGAGGCGCAGGAGCGCCGCGAACTGCGCCAGAAGCTCTTCGGCGACTGAACGCCGGCGGCGCGGCTTCGGCGCTGCGCCAACAAACGCTGCTTCGTCGAGAGGCGCACGGTGATCCGTGCGCCTTTTTTCTTTTGCGCGCGAATCTCGCACATCACGCGTGCACGTCATCCTGCGAAGTCACGTTTTTTGTCTTATGCCGTTTGCCGGCTCTTGATATGACAGCGCAAGCCCTAAAATAAACCGGACATGCGCTGTACGAGCGCGCCGACCGCCAGCACTACAGGCGTCGCGCGCCGTCCGCTTCCAGGATTCATGCGGTGGCGCATCTCGCCGCCGTGTCCTACCCGCTTTGCAAAGAGGAACGCATATGGAGCAATTTCACGGCACGACGATCGTCTCCGTGCGCCGCGGCGACAAGGTCGCGCTTGGCGGCGACGGCCAGGTGACGCTCGGCAACATCGTCATGAAGGGCGGTGCGAAGAAGGTCCGGCGCATTTATAACGGCAAGGTGCTGGTCGGCTTCGCAGGCGGCACGGCCGACGCATTTTCGCTGCTCGACCGCTTCGAAGCGAAGCTCGAAAAGCATCAGGGCAACCTCACGCGAGCCGCAGTGGAGCTCGCAAAAGACTGGCGCACCGACCGCATGTTGCGTCGTCTCGAAGCCATGCTGATTACGGCGGACGCGACCACCACGCTCGTTATCACCGGTAACGGCGACGTGCTAGATCCCGAAGGCGGCATTTGCGCGATCGGTTCGGGCGGCGCATATGCGCAAGCCGCCGCGAAAGCCCTCGCCGACAACACCGAGTTGTCGCCTCGCGAGATCGTGGAAAAGTCGCTGGAGATAGCCGGCGACATGTGCATCTACACGAACCATAACCGCGTCATCGAGACGATCGAGTAAGGACCCACGATGAGCACCATGACCCCTGCCGAGATCGTCTCGGAACTCGACAAACATATCATCGGCCAAGGCCGCGCGAAAAAAGCGGTGGCCGTAGCGCTGCGCAACCGGTGGCGCCGTCAGCAGGTAGAAGACCCGCTGCGTCAGGAAATCACGCCGAAAAACATTCTGATGATCGGACCGACCGGCGTCGGCAAGACCGAGATTGCGCGGCGGCTGGCCAAGCTCGCGGACGCGCCGTTCATCAAGATCGAAGCCACCAAATTCACCGAAGTGGGCTACGTGGGCCGCGACGTCGACAGCATCGTGCGCGATCTGATCGAGATATCGGTCAAGCAGACTCGCGAATCGGAAATGCGCAAGGTGCGAACCAAGGCTGAAGACCAGGCCGAAGACCGCATTCTCGACATCCTTCTGCCGAGCGCGCGTCCGGTTGGCTTCGGCTCCAGTTCGAGCGCCATTGACACCGCCGACGAAGGCGGCACCACTCGTCAGACGTTCCGCAAGCGTCTGCGCGAAGGACTGCTCGACGACAAGGAGATTGAACTCGACGTCGAACAGCCGCAAGTCGGCATGGACATCATGGGGCCGCCGGGAATGGAAGACATGACCGAGCAGATCCGTTCGATGTTTGCCAACATCGGCGGCGGCAAAAAAATGCGCCGCAAGATGAAAGTGAAGGAAGCGCTGAAGGTTCTCACCGACGAAGAAGCCGGCAAGATGCTGAACGACGAAGAGGTGAAAACCAAGGCGGTTCAGAACGTCGAGCAGAACGGCATTGTGTTTCTCGACGAAATCGACAAGATCGCGTCGCGCAATGAGGCTGGCGGCGGCGAAGTGTCCCGTCAAGGCGTGCAGCGCGACTTGCTGCCGCTCGTGGAAGGCACCACCATCAACACCAAGTACGGCATGGTGAAGACGGATCACATTCTGTTCATCGCGAGCGGCGCATTCCATCTGGCAAAGCCGAGCGATCTGATTCCCGAACTGCAAGGGCGCTTTCCGATCCGCGTGGAACTGGATTCGTTGTCCGTGAAGGACTTCGAGTCGATTTTGGTGTCGACGGACGCGAGCCTCGTCAAGCAATACCAGGCACTGCTCGCCACAGAAGACGTGCATCTTGAATTCGCCGACGACGGCATTCGCCGCCTCGCCGAAATCGCTTATTCGGTGAACGAAAAGACCGAGAATATCGGCGCGCGCCGTCTATATACGGTTATCGAAAAGCTGCTCGAAGAAGTGTCGTTTTCCGCCGGCAATCACTCCGGCCACACGGTGCAGATCGACGCGGCCTATGTGGATCGCGCGCTGAACGAAGTCGCCGAAGACGAAGACCTGTCGCGTTACGTGCTGTGACGTGGGGACGTAGTCACATCAAGCGTTGAACGAACGCAAAAACGGGCTGCCTGTAAAAAGGCAGCCCGTTTTCTTTTGCACAATGTCAGCAATAGCTCCGCGCTTACTGCTTGACTGGCCGCTTCGCGAGTTTGCGCTGCAACGTCCGCCGATGCATGTTCAAAGCGCGCGCGGTGGCCGAGATATTGCCGCCATGCTCGGCGAGCACGCGTTGAATATGCTCCCACTCGAGCCGCGCGACAGACAATGGCGTCGGATGCTCGATCGCCTCTTCCGCCTGCAACGCGCTGGCCTCGCTTTGCAGCGCAGACAGAATAGTTTCGACGTTGGCAGGCTTTGCCAGATAGTTGTCCGCACCGTCTTTCACCGCTTGCACCGCGGTGGCGATGCTTGCATAGCCGGTCAGCACCAGCATGCGAGCGTCGGGCTGCAAATCACGTAGCGGTGCGACGAGCGTGAGGCCGGAGTCGTTGCCAAGGTGCAGGTCTACCGTGATCTGACTGAATTTTTGCTGGTTTGCCAGCTTGATCGCTTCGTCCGCGTTGTGCGCTTCGCTCACGGTGTACCCGCGACGCGTCAGGCCACGAGCGAGGATGCCGGAGAACACCTCGTCGTCGTCGATCACCAGAAAATTCATTTCGCTCATGCCTGTTTCTCCGTGTTGGATGGTGCGGCGCCTTGACGGCCCGTGCCGGATATTTTTCGCTCGGTGAGCGGCAACCGCAAAACCGCGCGCGTGCCACGCGGCTTGATCGAACTGACGTCGGTCAATTCGATCGAGCCTTTGAGGCGCGCCGCCGCCGAAAAAGCCAGATACAAGCCGACGCCGTGGCCGCCTTGCGTGCTCTCGACCGGCACCGCGCCGAGGGAGCCGCGCAGCGCGGCTGGAATGCCGGGGCCGGCGTCGCATACTTCGAACTCGACCTGATCGCCGCGCGCGGTCAATGCGCATGACAACGTGACGTGATCGCGGCTCGCACGCGCGGCGTTGTCGAGCAAAATCGTCAGAATCTGGCTGACGGCAACCGTGTCGTCGAGACCGACATCGGCAGGCGGCGTGCCGATCCGCTCGAACTTCACATGCGGATGACGCAAGCGCCACTGCTCGGCAAACGACTCGAGCCATTCGTCGACAGGCTGACGGTTCGTCGCGGTCGTTGCGCGGCTGCGCAACCTGGCAAGCGCCGACGTGCACAGACCCATTTGTTGTTCGAGCAACTCGAGATCGGCCTTGTACGGCGCGAGCCCTTTATCGGTTCGCGCCGCGTCGCGCAGTTCTTCGGACAGCATCGCAATTGTAGACAGAGGCGTGCCGATTTCGTGAGCAACGGTAGCGGCCTGCACGCCAAGCGCGACCGCGCGTTCGTCGTGAAGCAAGCGCTGCTGCGCTTCTCCGAGCGCTGCGTCACGTAGCCGCAGGGCTCGCGACATGCGCGCGACGAACCATGCAATCAGCCCGACGCTCACCATGAAGTTGACCCACATGCCGGCGCGATAGTAGTCGAACAGGTTCGCGGGGTTGTCGAGATTCAACGGCACCGAGTCGAAGCCGAGCACCGCGTAACAGGCCACGGCGAATGCGGCGAGCCAGGCCATCAGTTGCCACGGCAGAACGGCTGCGGCAATGGCGAGCGACGGCAGGTACAGCGATACAAACGGATTCGTCGTGCCGCCGGATAGAAACAGCAACGCGGACAACGCGCCGAGATCGACCCAGATCTGACCGAACAGCTCCATGTTCGACTCGGGGCGCTGCTGCGCGACGCGCCACCACGTGAGTCCGTTGAAGAGCACCTCGAGCGAGATGACCAGCAGCATGGCCGGCAACGGCAAATGCACGCCGATAAAGATCTGCACGAACGCGATGGTCAGCAACTGACCGATGATCGCGAGGCTGCGCAGCCAGAACAAATGGCCCAGATTGACCCGACCCGTGTTGGTTATACGATGCATGACTTCAGTTTACCCGTTCGGACGCTTCCGAATCATCTCGCCGCTGCACGGCGATACCATAGGTTTCCTTGTTAGCGCGCGGAGCCGGTCGTTCGGCAGCCAATTATCCATGGTCACCTCTGACATGTCGTCAGCTTTCCTTAACTTCATGCGGCAAGCCGCCGCAGCCCGGCGAAACGGCGCTGCGGAATCCGAAACGCAATGGCTCGACGCCGCGGCACAACTCCACTCTCTCGGCAACGCGCCGCTCGCCTCGCTCATCCACGCTTTGATCGAGCAGCAACGCCACGGCGATGCGATCGAACTGGCCGCCATTATTGCGCAACTCGAAGCAAACAACGCCGACGCGCATTTTCGTCTCGGCTATGCGTTGCAAATGGCGAACCGTCACCACGAAGCCATCGCTCCATATCGCCGCGCGCTCGCACTGAACCCCTCATTGCCGTCGCTCCGCTGCAATCTCGCCGGCGCACTTGCGGTCAAGCACGGCGAGCTGAGCGAACAGATTCAGCTGCTCGAAGATACGCTCCAGGATCAACCTGACGACGGCAACAGCTGGACCAACCTGTCGAACGCTTATCGCAACAACATGGACGTACCTCGCGCGCTTGACGCAGGCGCGCGAGCCGTCCAGTGCGCACCGCTTAGTCCGCTCGCCCACAACAACTATGCGCTGGCACTACGTGAAGCGCAACGCTGGGCCGAGGCGGCACAAGCCTCGCAAACCGCTTGCGCGCTCGCGCCCACTGACGCGAGCATGCGTTTGAACCTCGCGATGCTGCAGCTCATGAGCGGCGACTATGCGAACGGCTGGCAGTCGCATGAAGCGCGCTGGAGCGGTTCGTCCGAACTGCGCGGCAATCGTCCTGCCTTGCCCGCGCCCACCTGGCGCGGCGAGTCGCTCGCCGGCAAAACGCTGTTAGTGTGGGGCGAGCAAGGCATGGGCGATGTGTTGCAGTTCAGCCGCTACATTCCGATGCTGGGCGAGCGTGTGCATCGCGAAGGCGGCCGCCTCGCATGGAATTCGTTTCCGCAAATGGGCGCCTTGCTCGCCCGCAGTCTCGGCGGGCATGTCGACCACTACTCGGCGGGCGGCGGCGTCGAATGGCTGCCGCCTTTCGACTTCGAGATTCCATTGATGAGCCTGCCGTTGATCTTCGGCACGCGCGAGGCGACCATTCCCACCACCACGCCTTACCTGTATGCGGACCCCGCGGCTGTGCAGCGCTGGCAGCAACGGCTTGCCGGCGAGTCGAGGCTAAAGGTAGGACTCACATGGACCGGCAGCCATGGTCATCAGCGCAATCCTTTCCGCCGGGTAGGCCGGGAACGCTATGCGAAGCACTTTGGCGGCATTCAGAACGTATCGTTCTATTCGCTGCAACCCGGCGCAGTTGCCGAGGTCGACGCGGCAAACGCCGCAGGCCTGCCGCTTACCGATTACACCGCCGAATTTTCGACCTTCGACGACACAGCCGCCTTTGTCGGCGGGCTCGATCTTGTTATCAGCGTTTGCACGTCGGCTGCGCATCTGAGCGGCGCGCTCGGACAGCGCACATGGGTGCTGCTCGACGTCAATCCGCACTGGGTCTGGCTGACCGGTCGCCGCGACAGTCCGTGGTATCCCGGCGCGACGCTGTACCGGCAGGAAAACTTCGGCAACTGGGACCCGGCGCTTGAGGCGGTGGCCCGCGACCTCGAAGCACTCGCTGCCCGGCACCGCGCGGCCTGACGGGCCGCTGAAGCCAGCCGCGGCTTCGCCAGCAGCCCGGCGACGGTCGCGGCAGCTGTCACGGCAGCGTCACGGCAGATTGGCGCCAGGCTCGGCTTGGGCCGCTTTCGCGATCTCCGCGACGAGACATTCAGGGCAGAGGCAACGGCCGGCCGGATCCAGCCGGTCGCGCGGCAATGCGGGCATTTCGCGGCACCAGCAGTCGAAAGGCTCTGCATGCATCGCGCAGTCGAACGCGTTACCGCAGCGCGGGCAACGCGCGCTGCCTTGCGGGCGGGAAGCAGATGGTTTCATGGCAGGCAGATGGCCTCGCGAAGCATCGACGAGTCAATAATGCCACGGCCAGCGTCCCGCCGTGAGTCGTCCATTCGGCTAGTTCACAGGCGTGAGCGAGGCGCGGTACGCTCGGTCGTCGGCTGGCGCTGCAAACACCGCTTCCGCCGGACGCAAACACCGGCTGCGTGCCGCGAGCGCGCGTGTCGAAAACCCTGTTGCAGCGCGCCAGTCCTGTACAATTCGCCGTGTTTTAACTGTTCCGTGCCCGAGCCTGCCGCCATGTCCGAGCTTCCCGACCTTTCGCAGATTGCGCCCACCCTGAAGGCTGAAATCCTGGCCGAGGCGCTGCCTTACATTCGCCAGTATCACGGTAAGACCGTGGTCATCAAATACGGCGGCAACGCCATGACGGAGGAGCGGCTGAAGCAGGGGTTCGCGCGCGACGTCATTTTGCTGAAGCTGGTCGGCATCAATCCGGTCATCGTGCACGGCGGCGGTCCGCAAATCGACCAGGCGCTGAAGAAAGTCGGCAAGCAGGGCACGTTCATTCAAGGCATGCGCGTCACCGACGAAGAGACGATGGAAGTCGTCGAATGGGTGCTCGGCGGCGAAGTGCAGCAGGACATCGTTACGCTGATCAACCACTTCGGCGGACACGCGGTCGGTCTGACCGGCAAGGACGGCGGCCTGATCCACGCGCGCAAGATGCTGATGCCCGACCGTGACAATCCCGGTCAGTACGTCGACATAGGCCAGGTGGGCGAAGTCGAAGCCATCAACCCCGCGGTTGTAAAGGCGCTGCAGGACGACGCATTCATTCCGGTGATCTCGCCAATTGGTTTCGGCGAAGACGGCCTGTCGTACAACATCAACGCCGACCTCGTCGCGGGCAAACTGGCGGTCGTGCTGAACGCCGAAAAGCTCGTGATGATGACGAACATCCCCGGCGTGATGGACAAGGAAGGCAATCTGCTCACCGACCTGTCAGCGCGCGAAATCGACGGCCTGTTTGCCGACGGCACGATTTCCGGCGGCATGCTGCCGAAAATCTCGTCGGCGCTGGACGCGGCCAAGAGCGGCGTGCGCTCGGTGCATATTATCGACGGGCGTATCGAGCATTCGGTGCTGCTGGAAATTCTCACCGAGCAGCCGTTCGGCACAATGATCCGCTCGCATTGATTGCTGTCCCCCGCCCAGCACATAAGGCACGCCAAACCGGCGCGCCTTATGTGCACTGCGGCAACAATCCGGCAACGTACGGCCGCCGCGCGCAGCAACTGCTCCGGCCTGAACGGCCCTCCTGACCATGCGCACTCCAACTTCCCGACGCCGCCGTCCGCACATCGCAGGCGGCCGTCCGGTCTGGCTGTTCGATCTCGACAATACGCTGCACCATGCGTCGCACGCCATCTTCCCTGCAATCAATCAGGCGATGACGCAGTACATCATCGACGCGCTCCAGGTGGAGCTCGACGAAGCCAACCGTCTGCGCACCGGCTACACCGAGCGCTACGGCGCTGCGTTGCTGGGTCTGACGCGCCATCATCCACTCGACGCAAACGACTTCCTGAAGGTCGTGCACACGTTCCCCGATCTCGGCTCTATGGTCCGTCACGAGCGCGGCGTCGCGCGTCTCGTTGCGGCGCTGCCCGGCCGCAAGATCGTGCTGACCAATGCGCCCGAAGCGTACGCGCGGGCCGTGTTGGCGCAACTTCGTATCGAGCGCCTGTTCGAGCAGGTGATCGCCATCGAGCATATGCGCGACCGGCGCCGCTGGCGCGCAAAACCCGACCACGCGATGTTGCGCAAGGCGATGCGCGACGCTCATGTGTCGCTGAAAGACGTGATCCTCGTCGAAGACACGCGTTCGCACCTGAAGAATTACCGGCGCCTCGGCATCCGCACCGTGTGGATTACCGGCCATCTGCCGCGTAAGCCTCATGCGGACGGCGTGCCCACCCGGCTGCCGGGTACAGGCCGGCCGCACTATGTCGATCGCAGCATTCGTTCGTTAAAATCGCTACGACTGAGCACCCGCTCGGTTCGAGTGAAGCGCCAGCAGACGGGACGACAGCCATGCAGCCGATCGACAAGCCTGACGAAGCCCTAGCCGAACACGATCCCGCCGCGCCCGCTGCACCGCGCGGGCAGCGCCTGAAGCCGGGCGAGCGCCGCGTGCATATTCTCCAGACGCTCGCCTCCATGCTTGAGGCGCCGAAGAGCGAAAAAATCACCACGGCTGCGCTTGCGGCACGGCTCGGCGTGTCCGAAGCCGCGCTTTATCGGCACTTTGCCAGCAAGGCGCAAATGTTCGAAGGGCTAATCGAGTTCATCGAGCAGACCATCTTCGGATTGATCAATCAGATCGTCGACAGAGAAGAAAGCGGTGTGCTGCAGGCACGCGCAATCGCATTGGTGCTGCTGAATTTCTCCGCGAAAAATCCTGGCATGACCCGGGTACTGACATGTGAGGCGCTGGTCGGCGAACATGAGCGGCTGACCGTGCGCGTCAATCAGATGCTGGAGCGTGTGGAAGCTTCGTTGAAGCAATGTCTGCGCTTAGCCGCAACGAACGCCGATGCAGCCGCTCAGGACGCACCTTCGCCGGTGCCCGTTCCGGCCGACTACGATCCGGCCGTGAGGGCAAGCCTGCTGCTCAGCTATATCATCGGCCGCTGGCATCGTTTCGTTCGCAGCGGCTTCGTGCGCATGCCGGCCGCCGACGCGGATTCCCAATTACGAGTGATCCTTCAGTAGTCCGCCGAAGAAGGCGCGCCACGGGGCGTCAGACGCTGCCGCGCGAGTTTTTCCGCTATACTTTGCGCCTGATCGCGGCCCTGATTGTCTCCGGAAATCGCTTCCCAGCTTCTAATGCCGCGCTTCAGAACACGTCTAATACGTGTGTGAATTCCTGTTGTGAAAGCCTAGTACGCGCCGATTTGCTGACTCGATTGCGGGCGCGCGAACCAGTGGAAGATTTCCGCGGTTCACTATAAATGCGGCTAAAGAGGTCGTCAGCCGCGCACAAGTCTTTCTCCTCCGTGCTTTGCCGACGCCGTCTAGCCGCCCTGTCTTTGTCAAATGGCGGAATGAATGGAATCGATCGGTATCGTCGCTCCACAAAAAATGCATTTCACCGAGCCGTTGCGTCTGCAAAACGGCAGCTCGCTCGCCAGCTACGACCTGATGGTCGAGACGTATGGCACGCTCAACGCTGCGCGCAGCAATGCGGTACTCGTGTGTCACGCGCTGAACGCGTCGCATCACGTCGCAGGTGTCTATGCGGACAATCCGAAGGACATAGGCTGGTGGGACAACATGGTCGGCCCCGGCAAGCCGCTCGACACCAATAAGTTCTTCGTGATCGGCGTGAACAATCTCGGCTCGTGCTTCGGCTCGACGGGTCCCATGAGCATCGATCCCGCCACCGGCAATCCATACGGCGCGACGTTCCCCGTGGTCACGGTGGAAGACTGGGTCAACGCCCAGGCGCGCGTCGCGGATCAGTTCGGCATTACACGCTTTGCCGCTGTGATGGGCGGCAGCTTGGGCGGCATGCAGGCGCTCGCGTGGAGCATGATGTATCCGGAGCGGGTCGGGCATTGCATCGTGGTGGCGTCGACGCCCAAGTTGTCGGCGCAAAACATCGCGTTCAACGAGGTGGCGCGCTCGGCGATCCTGTCGGACCCCGACTTCCACGGCGGCAACTACTACGCGCATAACGTGAAGCCGAAACGCGGCCTGCGTGTCGCACGAATGATCGGCCACATCACATATCTGTCGGACGACGACATGGCCGAGAAATTCGGCCGGTCGCTGCGCCGTGCCGAGGGCGCGCTCGACGCATACAACTTCAACTTCGACGTGGAGTTCGAGGTGGAGTCGTATCTGCGCTATCAGGGCGACAAGTTCGCCGACTACTTCGACGCCAACACCTATCTACTGATCACGCGCGCGCTCGACTACTTCGATCCGGCGAAAGCCTTCGAAGGAGATCTGACAGCGGCCGTTGCCCATACAACGGCGAAGTATCTGATCGCGAGCTTCACAACCGACTGGCGTTTCGCGCCGGCCCGTTCGCGCGAACTCGTGAAGGCGCTGCTCGATCACAAGCGCACCGTCACCTACGCGGAAATCGACGCGCCGCACGGTCACGACGCCTTCCTGCTCGACGACGCGCGCTATCACAACCTGATGCGCGCCTACTACGAACGCATTGCGGACGAGGTGAACGCATGAACCAGCGAGCTCTGGACTATCTGGCGCTGCGCCCGGACTTTCGCGCGATCGCCCGCTGGGTCGAACCGCGCGCCACCGTGCTGGATCTCGGCTGCGGCGACGGCTCGCTGTTGTCGCTGCTCACCGAGGAACTGGACGTGCAAGGCTACGGCATCGAGATCAACGACGCCGGCGTACTGGCCGCGACGCAAAACGGCGTCAACGTGATCCAGCAGAATCTGGAAGACGGCCTGCGCCTCTTCGAAGACGGCAGCTTCGATTTCGCGGTTCTGTCGCAGACACTGCAAACCATTCACCAGACCGCCGCGATTTTGCGCGAGACCGTGCGTGTCGGCCGTGAATGTATTGTGTCGTTCCCGAACTTCGGCTACTGGGCGCACCGTCTTTCCGTGCTGCAGGGACGCATGCCGGTGTCGAAGTCACTGCCTTATCAATGGCACAACACGCCGAACGTGCGGGTGCTGACCATCAAGGACTTCGAGGCGCTCGCGCCCGAAGTCGGCATCGAAATTCTGGACCGTGTGGTACTGCACGACGGTCAGACGGTGCGATGGGGCGTGAACTGGCGTGGTAGTCTTGCGGTCTATCGCGTCAAGAAAAGCTAACGCAAGTTATCCACATGTCGAACCCGCCGCACGAGGCGCCTGCACTTACCGCTCACGAAGAACATCCCGGCTGGCGCGCGTTTTTTAATACGCGCATGCTGATCTGCGTCTTTCTCGGCTTTACGTCGGGACTGCCGCTGTTCACGCTCGTCTACCTGGTGCAGGCGTGGTTACGCTCCGAAGGCGTCAATCTGAAGGAAATCGGCCTCTTTGCGCTGATCCAGTTCCCGTACACCTGGAAATTCATCTGGGCCCCGTTGATGGACCGCTACGTCCCGCGCTTTCCGGGCTGGCGCCCGGGCAGACGGCGCGGCTGGATGCTCGTCACGCAGATTCTGGTCGCGGGGGCCATCGCAACGTTGGGCTTCGTGTCGCCGCGCGACTCGATCTGGACCGTCGCGGCATTGACGGCGCTGGTCGCATTCTTTGGCGCAAGCCAGGACATTTCGATCGACGCATACCGGCGTGAATTGCTAAGCGACACGCAACAAGGCCTTGGCAACGCGGTGCACGTGAATGCCTACAAGATCGCAGCGCTGGTACCCGGGTCGCTCGCGCTCATTCTGTCGGATCATTTGCCGTGGACTAGCGTGTTCATGGTCACCGCAGCGTTCATGGTGCCCGGTATGGTGATGACGCTCGTTGTGCGCGAACCCGAAGTGCACGGCACGCCGCCCAAGAATCTGCGCGAAGCGATCGTGCAGCCGTTCCGCGAATTCCTCGATCGTGACGGCTGGCGCGGCGCGCTGTTCGTGCTCGGCTTCATCTTTCTCTACAAGCTCGGCGACACCATGGCAACGACGTTGTCCACGTCGTTCTTCCTCGACATCGGCTTCTCGCGCACGCAGATCGGCGTGATCGCGAAGACTACGGCGTTCGGTGCGAGTCTCGCGGGCGGAATCGTCGGCGGTATCTGGCTGATGAAAATCGGCATCGGGCGAGGCTTGTGGATCTTCGGCATCCTGCAGATGGTGTCGACGCTCGGCTTCGCATGGCTTGCGCATCTCGGACCCGCCTCGCCCGGTTTGACGGCGGTTTATGACATCGCCGTGTGGATAAGCGAAGTTACGACGAGACTGCTCGCGTTCATCGGCGTCGACTGGTCAGTGCAACTCGAGCCGCGCTCTGTCGCGCTCGCGCTGGTCTACGGTTTCGAAACCTTCTCTACTGGTCTGACGATGGCGGCTTTCACCGCGTACATCGCCAGCACCACGGACCCGCGCTACACGGCTACCCAGTTCGCGCTCTTCACGAGTCTCGCTTCGGTGCCGCGCACGCTGGCTTCGGCGGCGAGCGGCTACGTGGTGGCAAAGATCGGCTGGTTGGACTACTTCATTGTCTGCACGGCGTTAGCCGTGCCGGGCATGCTGCTTCTGTTGCGCATCGCGCCGTGGAGAGACCGGTCGTGAAGGTGCGTCTCCCGAAGCGGTTGTTGTCGCCGGTCCCGCGTGCTGCGTGGTGCAAGGCCCGCCGCGGGTGGCATGCAGCGTTGAGCCTTGGCTTTCTGAGCCTGGTGAGTGCCGCAGCACCCTCCGGCGCTTATGCAGCCGCGGCAGCGCTCCCCGCGGCTGCGGCCCCGGCTACTGGTAACAGTGCCACCGCCGGCACGTCCGCTAATGCAACAGCGGCAGCACCGCCGGCGCCGGTCACAAAATCCGCAGCGCCATCCGCCGGCGCGGAAAGCGCCACTTCCGCGACACCGGCCGCGAGCAGTGCGGCCAACGCGACACCCTCCGGGAGCGGGCAGGCCGCAGGCACGTCGCCCGGTGCATCGGCGCAACCACCCGCTATCGTGCGAACCCCGACGGCAACGTCTTCGCCCACTGGCGCGACGAAACCCCCAGCGGGCGCGGCCGGGTCGGTGCCGTACAGCCCGAACAACCAGTTGCGCTTCGGCGACTATCTCGTGTTCCGTAATCTGGTGCCGTCGCCGGTGCTCGAGGCGCAAGCCGCCGAGGAGTTCAGCCAGATCGCGTACGGTGCGGAGCACGCAAACCGCCTCTACGGCGACACTGATGCGCACGTGACACGTGTCCGCTCGATCGTCGACAAAATGGTGCCGTACTCGCTCAAATGGAACGAGCGGGCAAAGGGTTGGAAGTGGGATGTCGCCGTGGTGCGCTCGCCCGACGTTCGTATGTACTGCCTGCCCGGCGGCAAGATTGTCGTGTACGGTGGACTGCTCGACCGCGCGCATCTGAACGACAACGAACTCGGCATGCTGATCGGCCACGAGATCGCGCATGCGCTGCGTGAACATGCGCGGGAGCGGCTCGGTCAATTGCAGGCGAGCCAGGTCAATTCGTCGGGCACGATTCCACAGCTGTTCGGTCTTGCGGATCTCGGCATGGCGCCGCTCGGCATCGGCTCCCGCCTGCTCGAAATGAAGTACGAAAACACTGACGAGACCGAAGCCGACGTGATCGGCAGCGACATCGCCTCTCGCGCAGGCTTCGATCCGCGCGCGGCAGTGACGCTTTGGGACAAACTCGCTCAGGCCACGCGCAGCAATCGCGAGCAGGGCTTCATCTACGTGCACCCGTACACGCCGGCGCGCCGCGACGACATCATCAAGCGCTTGCCCGATATGCTGCCGCTCTATGCAAAAGCCATTGGCAAGACCGTGGATGCGCTCCCGGACTACGCCGGCATGGGCCGCCCGCGCCGCAAGCTCGCGCGCGACTAAGACGGCTCGAGCAACTCCGCACGTCCTGTCAGACGTTGCTCACAATCGAGCTACGCATGTTCCAGCCGCCTGGCGACGAACGTTAAATTCACTTCTTCACGTCGTGGTCGTAGTCGACCGTGAGCGGCGCGTGGTCGCTGAACTTGATGTCGCGAAACACGTCGGTGCGTTTCGCCTTGCTAGCGATGCCCGGCGTCGCGATCTGGTAGTCGATTCGCCACCCCACGTTCTTCGCATACGCCTGGCCGCGATTGCTCCACCACGTGTATTGCTCCGGTCGCTGATCGAGCGTGCGGAATACATCCACGTAACCGACTTCGTCGAACAGCTTGGTGAGCCACGCGCGCTCTTCCGGCAGGCAACCCGAGTTCTTCTGGTTGCTCTTCCAGTTCTTGATGTCGATTTCCTTGTGGACGATGTTCACGTCGCCGCACACGATCACTTCGCGCTCACGGGAAAGTTCCGCGAGATGCGGCATGAACTCGTCCATGAAACGGTATTTGGCCTGCTGGCGCTCCTCACCGCTCGACCCTGACGGGACATACACCGACACGATCGACAGCTTGCCGAAACGCAGTTCGACGTAGCGCCCTTCAGGATCGAACTCCTCGCTGCCGAAGCCAATCACGACTTCGTCCGGCTCATGACGCGTATAGACGCCCGCGCCGCTATAGCCCTTCTTCACGGCGTGCTGGAAATAGCCGGTGAAGTCGTGCGGCGCGAGGAATTCCGGCGTCATGTCGTCTTGCGAACATTTGATTTCCTGCACGCAGAGCACGTCGGCATTCTGCTCGCCAAACCAGTCGAAGAAACCCTTCTTCGCCGCTGAGCGGATGCCGTTCAGGTTGGCGGTAATCACACGCAACATGTCGTTCCTTTATCTTCAATTCGTTTGTGAGATTCGTTCGGAGCGAACGGCGAAAGTCACTCGACCTTGACGCCCTTCAGCGATTGTTTCGCGGGCGGATATTCGAGCTTGAGCGCTTCGAACGTACGCAACAGCAGTTCGGCGACCATCAGGTTGCGATGCGTTTTCGAGTCGGCGGGAATCACGTACCACGGCGCGTATTCGGTGGAAGTCGCGGCGAGGGCGTCGCGATACACGGCCTGATACTTGTCCCACTGTTTGCGCGCGTCGAGATCGGAGACGTCGAATTTCCAGTGCTTGGTCGGGTCGTCGATCCGCGCTTGCAGGCGCGCGCGCTGTTCGTCTTTCGAAATATGCAGCATGCACTTGACGATTGTCGTGCAACTGTCGGCGAGCAACTCCTCGAACTGCCGGATGTGTCGGCAACGTGTGTTGAACGCGTCGTCGTCGAGCGAGCCGAGGACGGTCGGCACCAGCAGATCTTCGTAGTGGCTGCGGTTGAAGATAGTTAGCTCGCCGGCAGCAGGCGCCTGCGAATGGACGCGCCAGAGAAAATCATGCGCGAGTTCCACGGGCGTCGGCGCCTTGAACGGCACAATCCGCAAACCGAGCGGATCGACTTCGTGAAACACCGCGCGAATCGTGCCGTCCTTGCCGCTCGTGTCCATGCCTTGAAGGACCAGCAACACGCGCCGTTTCTGCTGCGCGTGCAGGCATTCCTGCAAGCTGTCCAGCTTCGCGCCAATTTCTGAGAGACGCTCGCGGTCGGTGTCTTTCGATCCCGTCGAAAACGGTTTTGCAGCGGGATCGAAATCATCGAGCGAAAACTTGCCGTTCTTCTTGGCCTCGAAATGAGGCACGCGGAAATCGTCGAGTTCGGGTTGCTTCGCCATCCACATACTCCGTGATCTGCGTTCAGCGGCTCGCAAAAGCGCGACCGCGAAATGAAACGGGCCGTTGCCCCCAACTTTCGTTTCCGGCAACAGCCCGCTGTCGCTAAAGCGCGAGCGCTTCAGCCGTATTTTCTCTTCAACTGCACTTCACTTCAGCTTCAGCCACGCTCCGGCTCACGACAGCTTTTTCTTCAGCAGTTCGTTGACCTGCGCCGGATTGGCCTTGCCCTTCGTCGCTTTCATTGCCTGACCGATCAGCGCGTTAAACGCCTTCTCCTTGCCTGCGCGGTACTCCTCAACCGACTTCTGATTCGCAGCGAGCACTTCGTCGATGATCGCCTCAAGCGCGCCCGTGTCGGAGATTTGCTTCAAACCCTTCGCTTCGATGATGCGGTCGGCGGCGCCTTCGTCTGTGGCCTTCTCTTCCCAGATCGCGAGGAAAATTTCCTTTGCGATCTTGTTGGAGATCGTGCCGTCTGCAATGCGCTGCAGCAGCAACGCCAGTTGCGCGGACGACACAGGGCAGTCCGCCATATCGAGACCTTCGCGATTGAGCTGCGACGACACCTCGCCCATCAGCCAGTTCGCCGCGACCTTGGCGTTGCCCGCACCGAGCTTGACGACTACCGCTTCGTAGTACGCGGCCATTGCCTTGCTCGACGTGAGCACGTTCGCGTCGTACGGCGTCAGGCCGTACTGCGACACGAAGCGCTGCTGGATCGCTTCGGGCAACTCCGGCATTTCGCTCTTCACGCGCGCGACCCACGCCGCGTCGACCACGAGCGGCATGAGATCGGGATCGGGGAAATAGCGGTAATCGTGCGCGTCTTCCTTGCTGCGCATGGAACGCGTTTCACGCTTATCCGGATCGTATAGACGCGTTTCCTGCACCACCGTCCCGCCGTCTTCGATCAGTTCGATCTGACGGCGCACCTCATACTGGATCGCTTCTTCCAGAAAGCGGAACGAGTTGAGGTTCTTGATCTCGGCTCGCGTGCCGAACTCCGCCTGACCGACCGGACGCACCGACACGTTCGCATCGCAACGGAACGATCCTTCCTGCATGTTCCCGTCGCAAATGCCGAGCCAGGTCACGAGCGTATGCAGCGTTTTTGCGTATGCGACGGCCTCTGCCGCGCTGCGCATTTCAGGCTCGGTGACGATTTCGAGCAGCGGCGTGCCCGCGCGATTCAGGTCGATGCCCGTCATGCCCGCGAAGTCTTCGTGCAGCGACTTGCCTGCGTCTTCTTCCAGATGCGCACGGGTGAGATTGACGACCTTCGAATACGCTTCCTTGCCCGCTTTCTCGTTGGCCGGCACCTGAATCGTCACCTGGCCGCCCTGCACGACGGGAATTTCGTACTGGCTGATCTGATAGCCCTTCGGCAGGTCGGGATAAAAATAATTCTTGCGCGCGAAGATGCTGCGCGGCGCGACCGTTGCACCGATTGCGAGGCCGAACTGGATTGCGCGTTCTACAGCGCCGCGGTTCATCACCGGCAACGTGCCCGGCAACGCGAGATCGACGGGGCTCGCCTGCGTGTTGGGCGCGGCGCCGAATTGCGTCGGGGAGCCCGAAAAAATCTTCGATTGCGTGGACAGCTGCGCGTGGGTCTCCAGACCGATCACGACTTCCCATTGCTTGGTCATGGTGCTCACACTCCTGCCGGTGCTTTACGGTGCCAGTCGGTCGCACGCTGGAACGCGTCGGCCACCTGCAGCATCCGGGCTTCATTGAAATAGTTGCCGATGATCTGCAATCCCACAGGGCGCTGCGCGTTCGCGCCCGCGCCGAAGCCGCACGGCACGCTCATACCGGGCAAACCGGCGAGGCTCACCGACAGCGTGTAGACGTCGGCGAGATACATCTGCACCGGGTCGTCGCCCTTCGCGCCCAAATCCCACGCCACCGACGGCGCGACCGGCCCCATGATCACGTCGCACTGCTTGAACGCTTCCTGGAAGTCCTGCGCGATGATGCGGCGGATTTTCTGCGCCTGCAGGTAGTACGCGTCGTAATACCCGTGCGACAACACGTAAGCGCCGACCATGATGCGGCGCTTCACTTCCGGACCGAAACCTTCGGCCCGCGACTTCTTGTACATGTCGAGCAGATCGCGATATTCCGCGGCCCGATGGCCAAAGCGCACGCCGTCGAACCGCGACAGGTTCGACGACGCCTCCGCCGGCGCGATCACGTAGTAGACCGGGATCGACAGCTCGGTTTTCGGCAACGATACTTCGACGAGCGTTGCGCCGAGTGCTTCGTATTCCTTCAACGCAGCGTCGATAGAAGCACGCACGTCGTCGGCGAGACCCGCGCCGAAATATTCTTTCGGCAGGCCGATGCGCAGACCGGCGAGCGGCTTGCCGGCGCCGTCCTGCTTCCAGGGCTGGCCGAGATAGCGCGTGTAGTTTTCGTCGTCGCGCACGAGGCTCGTGGAATCGCGCTCGTCGAAGCCGGCCATTGCGTTGAGCAGCGTGGCGCAATCGGCGGCGCTCTGCGCCATCGGGCCGCCCTGATCCAACGACGACGCAAACGCGATCATGCCGTAGCGCGACACGCGGCCATACGTAGGCTTGATGCCGGTGATGCCCGAGAACGACGCCGGCTGACGGATCGAGCCGCCGGTGTCGGTGCCGGTCGCGGCGGGCGCGAGGCGCGCGGCGACAGCCGCCGCGGAACCGCCCGACGAGCCGCCGGGCACGGCCTGACGATCCCACGGGTTTTGTACGGGACCAAAGTACGAATTTTCGTTGGACGAGCCCATTGCGAATTCGTCCATATTGGTCTTGCCCACGCAAACCATGCCCGCCTTCTGCAGACGCTCGACCACCGTTGCGTCGAACGGGCTTTCGTAGTTCGACAACATTTTCGAGCCGGCAGTGGAGCGCCAGCCCTTGGTGACGAACACATCTTTGTGCGCAATGGGCACGCCGGTCAGCGGACCGCCGTGGCCCGCGTGGAGCAGCGCGTCCGCAGCCTTTGCCTGCGCGAGCGTCAGGTCCGCGTCGACCTGAATGAAAGCGTTCAGGCTATTGGCCGCGTCGATGCGCTTGAGATACAGCTGCGCCAGTTCGACGGCGGAGCATTCCTTCGCCGCCAGTGCGGCGCGCAGTTCGGTGAGACTTTTTTCATGCATTGCGTTTTGTCCTGGAAAGCGCGGCAGCGCGGATCACGCTGCCGTGGAGGCGTTCGATTGCGCGCCAGCAAGCCCGGCCGGGGTGTGGGCTCCCAGCAGCGCCCGCGAGGGCCGCGCGGGAAACGGCATGCCTTTTCCCGGCGCGCTGCCCGCGAGCTGCGCGGGGCTCGCCATGCGGGTCTTATTCGATCACCTTCGGCACGAGATACAGACCGTCCTGCACGGCCGGCGCGGGACGCTGAAAAGCTTCGCGTTCGATCGTTTCGGTCACCACGTCGTCGCGCAGGCGCAGCGCAACGTCTTCGATCTGTTCGATCGGATGGGCAAGCGGTGCGATGCCTGTCGTATCGACCGCCTGCATCTGCTCGACGAGGCCAAAAAAGTCGTTGAGCTGGGCAAGCGTGTGTTCGGCGTCGGCGTCGGCCAGTTCGAGCCGCGCGAGATGCGCGATGCGCTTAACATCGGTCAGGGTCAAAGCCATGCAGTCACCGGAAAAAGTGGCAGACCGCCGCAACGCGAAAAGAGCGCTGCGACAGTGGGTTACGACGCGGGAGGATGACCTCGAAAAAGGGGCCAGCGGCGGCAAAAAGTGCCGTCCGTTTCCTTCAAAACATCCAAAATTATAAGGTATCATTACGCGTTCGACCCAAACCCGGACCGACTTACCAAGGCCTTTCTGGACAATTCGTAAAGATAGTTCGGATATTTCTGACTCGGCCTTGCTTCGGCCTCCGGTAGACTCCCTCGCAGCTTCAAGTTCCGGTGGCGCCGCTTCGCCCGGTTGAAGCTGTTATTTTTTTCCGCTGCCGCCCTGCGCATCGTTGCGAGGGCCGGCTCCAAGCGAGACAGGATTTTGAATGTTCGGTTTTTTGCGCAGCTACTTCTCCAACGATCTGGCGATTGATCTAGGCACCGCCAACACGCTCATCTACATGCGTGGCAAAGGCATCGTTCTCGATGAACCGTCGGTGGTTTCGATCCGCCAGGAAGGCGGTCCCAACGGCAAGAAAACCATTCAGGCAGTCGGCAAGGAAGCCAAGCAGATGCTTGGCAAGGTGCCGGGCAATATTGAGGCGATCCGCCCCATGAAAGACGGCGTGATCGCCGACTTCACGGTGACCGAGCAGATGATCAAGCAGTTCATCAAAACTGCTCATGAGTCGCGCATGTTCTCGCCGTCGCCGCGCATCATCATTTGCGTGCCGTGCGGTTCGACGCAGGTCGAGCGCCGCGCCATCAAGGAAGCGGCTCACGGCGCCGGCGCTTCGCAGGTGTACCTCATTGAAGAACCCATGGCCGCCGCAATCGGCGCCGGCCTGCCGGTGTCGGAAGCGACCGGCTCCATGGTCGTCGACATTGGCGGCGGCACGACCGAAGTCGGCGTGATCTCGCTCGGCGGCATCGTGTACAAGGGCTCCGTGCGCGTTGGCGGCGACAAGTTCGACGAAGCTATCGTCAACTACATCCGCCGCAACTACGGCATGCTGATCGGCGAGCAAACCGCCGAAGCCATCAAGAAGGAAATCGGCTCGGCCTTCCCGGGTTCCGAAGTAAAGGAAATGGAAGTGAAGGGCCGCAATCTGTCGGAAGGCATTCCGCGCAGCTTCACCATCTCCAGCAACGAAATTCTCGAAGCACTGACCGATCCGCTCAACCAGATCGTCTCGTCGGTCAAGATTGCGCTCGAACAAACGCCGCCGGAACTGGGCGCGGACATCGCCGAGCGCGGCATGATGCTGACGGGCGGTGGCGCGCTGCTGCGCGATCTGGACCGCCTGCTCGCCGAAGAAACCGGTCTGCCGGTGCTCGTCGCTGAAGACCCGCTAACGTGCGTCGTGCGCGGCTCGGGCATGGCGCTCGAGCGCATGGACAAGCTCGGCAGCATCTTCTCGTACGAGTAAGCGAGCGAGATCGATGTCAGTAGCGCGGATCTGGCAAACGGCCCCTTGCGGGCCGGTTTGCCGTTGGCTGGGCCAACCAGCCTCCGTACGCTGAACTCGCGTTTCCAGCGCGCCGCCGCCTCACCCAACCGCTTACGCCCCCGGCGCCGACCATGGAATACAGTCCGCCGCCCCTGTTCAAGCAAGGCCCATCCGCTCTCGCCCGACTGCTGTTTTTCGTCGTGCTCGCGCTGGCTTTGCTGATCTCCGACGCACGCTTCAGAACGCTCGAAATCGTTCGGGGCGTGCTCGGCGCGGGTCTTTATCCGTTGCAACGAGCGGCGCTCGTGCCGCGCGACGTTTTCATGGGCGCCGCCGATCTGGCCGTGACCAGCGCCACGCTGCGCAGCGACAACGAAAAGTTGCATACCAGGAACCTCCAGCTCGCACAGCAGGCGAACACGGCCGCTGAGCTATCCGCTGAAAACGCCCATTTGCGCGCGTTGCTGCAACTTTCGCAACGTGCGACCACGCAATCGCTGCCCGCGGAAATCCAGTACGACACACGCGATCCGTTCACGCAGAAGGTCGTAATCAACCGCGGCGCGCAGCAAGGCATTCAGAACGGTTCGCCGGTCGTCAACGAAGACGGCGTGATCGGCCAGGTTACCCGCGTGTTCCCGCTACAGGCCGAAGTGACGCTGCTCACCGACAAAGACCAGGCTGTGCCAGTGCAGATCGTTCGCACCGGCTTGCGCAGCGTGATCTACGGCACGCCGAAGGGCGACACGCTCGATCTGCGCTTCGTGCCGATCAGCGCCGACGTCCAGACGGGCGACGAACTCGTCACGAGCGGGCTCGACGGCGTGTACCCGCCGGGGCTGCCGGTCGCCAAGGTGGTCCGCGTCGACAAGCAGGCGGACACCGCATTTGCGCGCGTCATCTGCCTGCCTATCGCGCCGGTGCGCGGCGCGCGTCAGTTGCTGGTGCTGCACTACGTGGCCGACGTGCCGCCGCGTCCGGCTGAAGAGCCGGAGCTGTCGGCTAAAGACGCGAAGGCAAAGAAAGGCGCGAAAGCGGCCGACAGCAAGGCCGCCGCCGCCGACAAATCCGCCAAACCGGCGGAAAAGCCGGCCGCTGACAAGAACGCCACCAAGCCCGCGGCAAGCGCGCCTGGTCAGGCAGGTAAAGCGGCGCCGGTCGACCAGAAGCCGGCTGCGTCAAAGAAACCCGCCGCCGTCGAAAAAGCCAGGCCCCAAGCCGCGCCGGGGGTGAAGCCATGAACCGTCCGCAATACATTCTGCAGCCGGTCAATCCGTACTTCATCGCGTTCAGCCTCGCTGCGGCCTTTCTGCTGAACCTGATGCCGTGGGGGCGCCTGATCGGCGTGCCTGACTTCGTCGCGCTCGTGCTGCTGTTCTGGAATGTGCATCAGCCGCGCAAGGTCGGCATGGGGATCGCGTTTTTCCTGGGTCTGCTAATGGACGTGCACAACGCCAGTTTGCTGGGCGAGCACGCGCTCGCGTACACGCTGCTGTCGTATGGCGCAATCACGATCCATCGCCGCGTCCTGTGGATGTCGCTCGGCGTGCAGACTTTCGCCGTCATGCCGCTCCTGGTGATCGCTCAACTGGTGCCGTTCGTCATCCGTCTGCTGACGGGCGCGGCCTTTCCCGGCTGGGGTTATCTGATCGACGGGTTCGTCGAAGCCGCGCTGTGGCCCGTCGCGAGCCTGCTGCTGTTGATGCCGCAACGCCGGCCAGCCGACCCCGACGACACGCGGCCAATTTAACAAGGCGTCGAGCGCGCAGGCGGTCCTCATGGAACTCATTTCTTCCGCCCGTTCGACGCCCTTCGCTGTTCATGCCTTCCGGTTCAGGCCGGATCAGGCGCACACTCATGATGGCCGTCGCCCGGCCTTTTGCAGAATCGCATGACCGAATTCAAGGACACTCAGCAACAGCTCTCGAAGTTCCGCCTGCGGGTCGCGGCGGCGGGCCTGTTCGTGTTCGTCTGCTTTGGGCTGATCGGCTTTCGCTTTCTGTTCCTGCAGGTGTGGCACTACAGCAAATACTCGCTGCAAGCCGACGAAAACCGCATTTCCGTCGCGCCGATCGTGCCAAACCGCGGCATCATCACTGACCGTAACGGCGTGGTGCTGGCCAAGAACTATTCCGCTTACACGCTTGAAATCACGCCGTCCAAGCTGGGTGCGCCGCTCGAAACAGTGATCGACGATCTGGCCTCGGTCGTGTCGATCGACGCACGTGACCGGCGCCGCTTCAAGAAGCTGCAGGAAGACTCGAAGAACTTCGAAAGCCTGCCCATCCGCACCCGTCTGACAGACGACGAAGTCGCGCGCTTCACTGCGCAGCGCTTCCGTTTCCCGGGCGTGGAAGTGCGTGCCCGCCTGTTCCGCCAATATCCGCTCGGGCCGACAGCGGCACACGTGATCGGCTACATCGGCCGCATCTCGCAGCGCGACCAGGATCGTATCGACGACGCCAGCGATCAGAACGACAGCGATCCGGAACACTACGATCCGCGTCTGGACGCAAACAACTACAAGGGCACCGACTACATCGGCAAGATCGGTGTCGAGCAAAGCTACGAGACCGAGTTGCACGGCCAGACGGGTTTCGAGGAAGTCGAAGTCACCGCCGGCGGGCGGCCCGTGCGGACAATGTCGCGCACGCAGGCAACGCCGGGCAACAACCTCGTGCTGTCGCTCGACATCGGCTTGCAGCAGGTTGCCGAGCAGGCCTTCGCGGGCCGCCGCGGCGCGCTCGTCGCTATCGAGCCGGCCACCGGCGACGTGCTCGCGTTCGTCTCCGCGCCGAGCTTCGACCCGAATTCGTTCGTCGACGGCATCGACCAGCAGACCTGGGACGAACTCAACAACTCGCCCGACCATCCGCTGCTGAACCGGCCGCTGCACGGCACTTATCCGCCTGGTTCGACGTATAAGCCGTTCATGGCCCTCGCCGCGCTGTCGCTGCACAAGCGCACGCCGGGTTGGGGTTTCCAGGACCCCGGCTCCTACACTTTCGGCGGTCATACGTTCCGCAACGACGTGCGCTCGGGTCAGGGTTGGGTCGACATGAACCGCGCGATCGTCGTATCGAACGACACTTACTTCTACATGCTCGCTCACGACCTGGGCGTGAATGCCATTGCCGGGTTCATGAAACCGTGGGGTTTCGGCCAGATCACGGGTATCGACATTTCGGGGGAGGCGCGCGGCATCCTCCCTTCGACGGAGTGGAAGCGCAAGGCCTACCGCAAACCCGAGCAGCAACGCTGGTACGAAGGCGAAACGATCAGCCTCGGCATCGGCCAGGGCTACAACTCGTTCACGATCCTGCAACTGGCGCACGCCACGGCCACGCTGGCCAACAACGGCATCGTGATGAAGCCGCACCTCGTGCGCGACATCGAAAATCCGATCACCAAAGGCACGCGCCCGGTCGTGCGCGATCCGAGCGACAAGATCGCGGTGAAGCAGTCCGACATCGACATCATCAAACGCGCGATGGAAGGCGTCATAACGAACGGCACGGCGTCCAAGCTATTCATCGGCGCGCCGTATGTCGCCGCAGGCAAGACCGGCACGGCGCAGGTGTATTCGCTGCAAGGCGCGAACTATAAGGGCCATGCGATTGCGGAGCACTTGCGCGATCACGCGCTTTTCATCGCTTTCGCACCGGCGGAGCAACCGAAGATCGCGCTCGCCCTGATCGTGGAAAACGGCGGTTGGGGAGCGGAGGCGGCCGGCCCGATCGCGCGCAAGGTGCTCGACTACTACCTCGTCGGCAAGAATAAGCCGGGCGCGGAGGCAGCGGCAGTTGCGGCGGCAGCGTCGGCGACCGAAGACGCGTCCGCGCCGGAAGTCGGCGGTGCGCCGGCGCCGCAGGAAGCCGGGCAGCCGGTCAAGATCGCCGCGGGCTTCACCATGCTGCCGATGCCCGGGGCGGCGTCAGCCGCGGCGGCTGCGTCGGCTGCCGCCGCGACCGCTGCGGCTAACGGGGCATCGAGCGCAAGTGCTGCGTCTGGGGCGGCTGCAGCGTCTGCCGTCATGCCGACATCGAAGTCGTCCGCATCGACGGGGGCGGCGGCGACCACGCCAAAGCTACCGGCCTCGGCCACTGCGGCCACTGCGGGCACACCCGCGTCGGCAGCAAAGGGTTCCGCGCCCCGCAAATCCGGCGCCCCGCGTCAACCGCGACCGGCGAGCGAGCCGGCACCAGTCGCCGCGCGCTCTGGAACCAACGCGCTGCGCGATCCATCGCGCGATAACGGCACTCAAGCCACCTCGCCACGCCAGCCGGTTACCGGCGGCATCGACGAGTAAGGAGAAAGGCATGCAATTCGACAAGCGCGCCTGGATCGACCGCATCAAGCGGATGTTCGCAGGCTTCGACCGCCCGCTCGCACTGGTGGTGTTTCTGCTGCTGTGCGTGGGCATCGTCACCTTGTACAGCGCGAGTCTCGATGTACCGGGCCGCGTGGAAGACCAGTTGCGCAACATCATGCTGACGTTCGTACTGATGTGGGCGCTCGCCAACGTTCCACCCACCACGCTGATGCGCTTCGCGGTCCCGCTTTATACATTCGGGATCGCGCTACTGGTTGCGGTGGCGCTCTTCGGCCTCACGCGCAAAGGCGCGAAGCGCTGGATCAATGTCGGCGTGGTGATTCAGCCGTCGGAGATCATGAAGATCGCGACTCCGTTGATGCTCGCCTGGTACTATCAGCGGCGCGAAGGCGTGATGCGCTGGTACGACTTTCTGGTCGGACTAGTGATTCTTGCCGTGCCCGTGGGCTTGATCGCTAAACAGCCCGACCTAGGCACCGCCGTGCTCGTTTTCGCAGCCGGCTTCTTCGTGATTTATTTTGCGGGTTTGAGCTTCAAACTGATCGTTCCGGTGTTGATTGCCGGCGTGATCGCGGTCGGCTCGATTGCGGCGTTTCAGGACAAGATCTGCCAGCCGGAAGTGCAGTGGCCGCTCATGCACGACTATCAGAAGCACCGCATCTGTACGCTGCTCGACCCGACTTCCGATCCGCTCGGCAAGGGCTTCCACACCATTCAGGCGGTGATCGCGATCGGCTCCGGCGGCCCGCTCGGCAAGGGCTGGCTGAAGGGCACACAGGCGCATCTGGAGTTCATCCCCGAAAAGCACACCGACTTTATCTTTGCCGTGTTCTCCGAGGAATTCGGCCTCGCGGGCGGAGTCGTGCTGCTCACGCTGTACATGTTGCTGATCGCGCGCGGGTTGTATATCGCCGCCAACGGCGCGACGCTATTCGGACGCCTGCTTGCAGGATCTCTGACAATGGCGTTCTTCACCTACGCGTTCGTCAATATCGGTATGGTGAGCGGCATCTTGCCGGTGGTCGGCGTGCCGTTGCCGTTCATGAGTTACGGGGGCACCGCGCTGACGACGCTTGGCGTCGCCATCGGCCTGATCATGAGCGTCGCGCGACAGAAACGGTTGATGCAGAGCTAGCCGGTGTGCTGATGGGAAGCAGCGGCTTCGTTTAGCTGCGAGACAAACTGCAAGCCCGGCTGCAACGCGGACTGCAAGCACCCCGCACCGCAAGTCGGAAAACAGAAAGGGCGCATCGCCAGATGCGCCCTTTCTCGTTATTGCGGTTTCACTTCCTTGTGGTCCCGCAGCTGCGCGCTCAGTTGCTGATACTTCAAGCGCGCCGCCGGATCGCCCTGCGCGGCTGCAGCCGCGTAATAAGCCCGCGCCACGTTGAGGTTTTTGTCGACGCCGTCGCCGCCGCGTTCGTAGAAGGAGCCGGTCACGTACTGCGCGGTCATATCGCCGCCCTCGGCAGCCTTCTTGTACCAGACGAACGCCTGCTTGTTGTCCCGATCGGTGCCCCGCCCATCGAGGAACTGATTAGCGAGCGCAAGCTCGGCCTGCACGTGTCCTTGCTGCGCGGCTTTTAGAAACCAGCGGTGAGCCTCGACCGGATCGCGGCCGACGAACTCGCCATCGTCATACATCTTGCCGTACACATATTGCGCGTGCGACATGTTCGCGTCGGCGGCCTTGCGCAGCCACTTCTTGCCTTCGTCGACGTTGACCGCGGTGCCTTCTCCGTTGAGCAGCATCATCGCGTAATTGAACTGCGCAAGCCGGCTGCCGCGCTCGGCGGCCTTGCGGAATTCTGCAAGCGCCGCACCGAAATTGCCTGCGTTGTAGTCGGCGACCGCGGTTTGCGTTTCCGGATCGTTCGGCTTCGCGAGACGATCCTGCGCATGCGCTGCGACGCCCGTGGTCAACGCCGCCGCAATCAACATGCGCGCGACAACGCCTTGCACCATCCACTTCATGACCTCACCTCCTGCAGCGCCTGGCGGGTTGCGCGCAACATCCACATGACGTCGGCGGCCAGAGCGATAAAACGAAAACCGGCATCGCGATGCTGCCTTGCGCTCGCGACGTCCATCGAAAAAATGCCGGCGGCGATGCCCGCCTTGTCCGCGGCGCTGACAATGCGCGCCATGGCTGATTGCACATCGGCGTGCTTCGAATCGCCGAGATGACCGAGGCTCGCAGCGAGATCGGCGGGTCCGACAAACAGGCAATCGACGCCCGGCGTCGCTGCAATCTTGTCGACGTCGTCGAGGGCGCGCGCCGACTCGATCTGCACAATGGTCGCGATTTGCGCGTTGGCCGTTTGCACGTAATCGCGCCGCATGCCGTAGGCGGCGGCCCGCACGACGCCAGCGACGCCGCGCAGACCATCGAGCGCCTCGGCGCTCGGATATTGCGTGAGGCGCACGGCATGCGCAGCTTCTTCGGCGGACTCGATATTGGGGAACATCAGCGTGCGTGCGCCAGCGTCCATCACGCGCTTGACGAGCCAGCCCTCGCTCGCCGGTACGCGCACCACCGGTTCGCTCGGCAGATGCGCGGCCGCAATCGCACGCAATTGCGAAGTCACGTCGCCGCTGTCGTTGGGCGCGTGCTCCATGTCGATCAGCAGCCAGTCGAAGCCGGCGTGAGCGAGTGCCTCAGCGGCGGAATCGCTGCCGAGCGACAGCCACAGCCCGAACAGGGGATCGGCTTCTTTAAGACGTTGCTTGAGGGGATTGGTGAAGGTGCTCATCGCCACACTCCGTGACGATGACCGACTTCATTGCCTGACATGAGGGGAGGCGTGCTCGTCGGGCGAACCCGGCGACGAGCCAGGCTCGAACGCGGACGGCTTGTTTGGCTGCTGCGACGCATTGCGGTGACCGGCATGTCTCGCTCCGTGTGGTTATCGGAGCGATCATACCGTGACAATAACGCGGCGGTTGGCCCGCGCAACGCGTGCGAGGGTTAGTCGCGAACCACGTCGGCCCAACAATTCGGCGTCTCGTACAGACGCAGCTTGTGGAGGCGCAGATTCACGCCATAGTGCGCGTCATAAACGTTCGCGAGAATGTCGAACGCCACAGCCGCGAGGTTTTCCACAGTCGGAATGCGGTCGAGCACCACGGTCTTGTGGCCTGCCATTGTCTCGAGGAAGCCGCGCACCTGCGTGTCGCCTTCGTAGACGAGGAACGCATGATCCCACTTGTCGACGAGATGTTCGACGGCGAGCGACTTGACGTCGGCGAAGTCCATTACCATGCCGCGGTCGGGCGCGCCCTCCGTGTCCACCAGATCGCCTTGCAGCGTGATTTCGATCACATAGCGATGGCCGTGCAGATTACGGCACTGGCTGCGGTGATCGGGAATGCGGTGACCCGCGTCGAATTCGAGTTTTCGTGTAATCGTCAGCACGGCAAATCAGGGAATATTCAGATACTTGTGGGTCTGCATCGACAGGCGCCATTGCGGATGGCGTTTGCACCAGTCGATCGCGAGCTTGGTGTTGATGTCGCGCGACGGGCCGTCCATTGGCTGGACGAGGAAATACTCGAAGTCGAGCTTCGCATAGTCGGACAGGCGCTGGTTGTCCTGCGGGATCACGACCTTCAATTCGTTGCCCTTCGTGACGACGAGAGGCGCGTCGGCCTTCGGGCTCACGCAGATCCAGTCGATCGTTTCGAGCACCGGCAACGAGCCGTTGGTTTCAATCGCGATTTCAAATCCCGCCGCATGCAGCGCGTCTACCAACGGCTGGTCGATCTGCAACATCGGCTCGCCGCCCGTGCACACGACAAAGCGTTGAGCCTCGCCTTCGGGCCATTGCGACGCGATCATTTGCACGAGATCTTCGGCCGTTCGGTATTTGCCGCCGTTCTCACCGTCCGTGCCTACGAAGTCCGTGTCGCAGAACCGGCAGACGGCTTCGGCGCGGTCTTCCTCGCGGCCCGACCACAGATTGCAGCCGGCGAAGCGGCAAAACACAGCCGGACGCCCGGCATTCGCGCCCTCGCCTTGCAACGTATAGAAAATTTCCTTGACCGCGTACGTCATGCTGCCTTCTGCCTAGATTTGTACTTGTGTACCTAAAAACGACTGCCGGAGCCCGCCGTGGCGAGGCCTTCTCACACCGGCTCGGTTACCTTTTCACCGGCCAGATAGGCTTCGTAGCCACGCTTGCGCAAGCGGCAGGCCGGGCATTCGCCGCAGCCGAAGCCCCATGCGTGCAATTCCGCGCGCTCGCCGACATAACAGGTATGCGTCTCTATGCGCACCAGTTCCACCAGCTCGTCGCCGCCTAGCTCATGCGCAAGGCGCCACGTGTCCGCCTTGTCGAGCCACATCAGCGGAGTTTCGAGCAGAAGGCGCGTGTCCATGCCGAGATTCAGCGCGACCTGCAAAGCCTTCATGGTGTCGTCCCGGCAATCGGGATAGCCCGAAAAATCCGTCTCGCACATTCCGCCGACCAACACCTGCAATCCACGCCGATATGCGATGGCCGCCGCGATCGTCATGAACATCAGATTGCGTCCCGGCACGAACGTATTCGGCAAACCGTTGGCCGTCGCCTCGATTTCGATCTCGCGCGTCATGGCCGTGTCGCTGATTGCGCCCAGCACGGACAGATCGATCATGTGATCGTCGCCGAGGCGCTCGCTCCACGCCGGGAACGTACGCACTACTGCATTGCGGAAGCCTTCGCGGCATTCGAGTTCGACGCGGTGCCGCTGACCATAGTCGAAGCCGAGCGTCTCAACCGTTTCATAACGTTCAAGTGCCCATGCGAGGCACGTGGCGGAATCCTGGCCGCCGGAAAACAGCACCAGAGCGCTACGTTTAGCGTCTTTGCGGATCACCGTGAAACTCCGTGAATGATGAGTGCCGCGTCGCGCTGCGCGAGGTGCGCCATGCAAACAACGCGGCGCGACGCGAGCCGGCACTACTGCCGGCCCAAAGCAGTATAGGCCGCGCCTTCGGCCTGCAAAGTCGCTGGGCGCTTATACCGTTGATCGTCGGGCGAGGGGTTCGGTGCGGATCGCGGCTCGGCCGCGGGCCCTTGAACGAATTCGGCGGGCGACGCACTTGCATGCAAGTGCTTGAACTGGCGCGATTTTATCACGCGATGCCGAACCTCGCCCGGCGTGCCCCGACGTACTACCGGCGAGCACCGAAGCAGCGAAAGCTCACCGCAAAAGGAAAAGCCCCAGGAATCTTGCGATTTCCTGGGGCTGAATCCTGGTGGCCTGGGACGGAATCGAACCATCGACACGCGGATTTTCAATCCGCTGCTCTACCAACTGAGCTACCGGGCCAACGAAGAACGAAATGATATCAAAGGGTCATTCGCTGGGCAAGCCCCTTCCGGAAAAAATGTGGGGCGGTGAAATACGCGCGTAACGCGGTGTTCACTCACCTTTGTTCTTCCCGAGATCGACGCCGAGCTGTTTGAGCTTGCGATACAAGTGCGTGCGCTCCAAGCCCGTCTTTTCCGCGACACGCGTCATGCTGCCGTTCTCGCGCGCGAGGTGATACTCGAAGTACGCGCGCTCGAATGCATCGCGCGCATCGCGCAGCGGGATATCGAACGAGATGGATGCCGTTTGCGCCGCGAGCACGCCGCTGCCCACGCCGTCGGCTGAGGAGAGCATCGGCAATGCCGCCGCCGAAGCCACCGCCGAAGAATTCATCGGCGACGTCAATTTGGCGGCGGTGCCGCCCGGCGCAACGGCCGCAGTGCCACGAGCAAGGCCTTGCTCCACAGCCTTCAGCAATTTCTGTAACGCGATCGGCTTCTCGAGAAAATTCAGCGCGCCGATCTTCGTCGCTTCGACTGCGGTGTCGATCGTCGCGTGGCCTGACATCATGATCACCGGCATCGTGAGCTGCCCTTGCGCAGCCCATTCCTTGAGCAGCGTCACGCCGTCGGTATCGGGCATCCAGATGTCGAGCAGCACCAGGTCCGGCGCCTGACGCAGACGGAATTCGCGCGCCTGCTGCGCGTTTTCCGCTGCCTCCACGACATGCCCCTCGTCGCTCAGGATCTCCGAGAGCAATTCCCGGATGCCCATTTCATCATCTACCACCAGGATGGTTGCCATTTACGCTGCCTTTGTCTGCACTGTTGCTTTTGTCTTTCCCTGCGACGTACTGCCGTGCGCAGGACGCGGTCCCGCTTCGGGAGCCGCGGCGTCGTCTGCCAGTTGAAGGAAGAGAATCGAAATTTGCGCGCCTTCGATGACATCGCCCGCTTTCAGGCGGTTTCGAATGTCGATGCGCGCGCCATGTTCGTCGACGATCTTCTTGACCATCGCAAGACCCAGGCCCGTGCCTTTCGCCTTGGTCGTGACGTAAGGCTCGAATGCACGGGTGAGGATGCGCGTTGGGAAGCCCGGTCCGTTATCCGACACTGTCAGACGTACCGCGACGCGTGCCTTGCCTTCCGCGTCGGGGTCTCCGTATTCTACTGTCCTCGTCTCGAGCACCACACGCGGGTGCTCGATCTCTGCCACCGCGTCCTGCGCATTCTGCAGCAGGTTGTGAATTACCTGGCGCAATTGCGTTGCGTCGCCACGAATCGCGGGCAGCGCGGAGAGTTCGACATGAATCGCGCCCTTGCCTTCCTCGATGCCATACAGCGTCAGCACTTCGGTCACGAGATCGTTTAATTGCAGATGCGCCAGCACGGCGGGAGGCGTGCGTGCGTAGTCCCGGAAATTGTCGACCATCTGCTTCATCGCGGCGACCTGGTTCACGATTGTGGTCGCGCCGCGCTTGAGCACATCTGCGTCGGACGGCGACAGCTTGTCGGCGAGCTTCATCTGCAGACGTTCGGCCGAGAGTTGGATCGGCGTAAGCGGATTCTTGATCTCATGCGCGAGCCGCCGCGCGACCTCGCCCCATGCAATGGAACGCTGCGCGGAAATGACGTCCGAGATGTCGTCGAATACCACGACATAGCCCGACGTCTGCATGTCCTGAGCGTCGCGATCGGTCGCGGACACGAGGCGCGCACCGCGCACGAGTAACGTGAGGGGCTCGCTTTCGCCCGCCACCTGAACCGAGAACTGCTGCTGCCAGTGGCCGCCGTCGTCGTGACCGTCGCCGCTTGCCGCTTCGCGATCGGCAAACGCCTTGCGCACCATGCCGCCGAATTCGCTCAGCACGCCGATCTGTTCCAGCGCCGAGCCCAGCACCTCCTGGAACTGCTGACGGAAGATCCGCTCGGCGCCCCGATTCGCGGTGGTGAGCCGGAACTGGCGGTCGAACACGAACACGCCCGCAGTGAGGTTCGCGAGAATACTTTCCAGATACGCTTTCGAATGCTCGAGTGCGATGCGATTGTTCTCGACGGCCGCGCGTGCCTCGGACAATTGCCGCGTCATTGCGTTGAACGACTGGGTGAGAAAGCCGAGTTCGTCGCGCGATTTGATTTCGCGCTTCGGCGTGTAGTCACCCTCGGTGATTTCCTTCGTGCCCTGCGCGAGCAGGAACAGCGGACGCGCGAGCTGATTGCCGAGCGCGAGCGCGAGCATCATCGCAATGAACGTGGCGAGAAAGAGCGCGAGCGTCAGCGTGCCGATATACATCTTGCGCAAGCCGGTACGTCCGAGCGCTTTCTCCTGATACTCGCGATACGCGCGTTGCACAGCATCGGCGTTGCGGGCGAGCGATTGCGACACTGGCTGTGTGAGTTGCAGGAAGCGTTCAGTGGGCTGCAACAGCGACGCGTTCGAATCGGGAATACGCTGCACGACACGCAGTCGCAGCGCGCCCTTGCCGCCGTGAGCGCGAGGATCGCCGTCGACTTCGCCTTCTATTGCCGCGTAGCCGCGTCCGCGCGCCTGATCGAGCATTAGCGGCGTAGGCAAATCGTTCGGTACGAGCGACGCGTAATTGCTGGATGCCTGCGCGACCACATGCATGTCGGGCGTTGCGCCGGACATGCTGCGCGTGGGCTCGACGATTGTCGCGTCCTGCACGCCGAACTGGTCGCGCAGACGCAGCAGCGTGAGCGTCGTTCCCGCGGCGTCCGCGCTCGCGAGCTGCTCGGACATCAGGCGGCCCTTGGTTTGCAGATCGGACAGCGACGCGTCGAGCATGCCGCGCCCAAGGTTCAGACCGGACGTGAGCGCGGTTTCGACATTCACGTCGAACCACGACTCGATACTGCGCGACACGAACTGATACGAGACCACATAAATGATGCCGCCCGGCACCACGCCGACCAGCGCCATGAAGAACGCGAGTTTTGCGAGAAGCCGCGTGCCGAACTTACCCTTTCGTAATCGCGCAATGATGATGATGACGAGCGTCGCCACCACCAGCAGAAAGATCATCGCGACCACGAGATTCGCGGCATAAAGCCACTGGTAATAGCGGTCGAAGAATTCGGTGTTCGCGCTTGCCGCGGCGAGCAGCACAAGCAGCAATACAGCCGTCACGGCGACCGTGGAAACCAGCACGCGCACGACAATGCTGCTGACACTGGTGGCGGAGCGCACTTTATTTAGCACGTTCGGTCACCGTAAAAGTAAAGCGCTTCCATTCGGAAGCGAGATTCCAGTCGCGGTTGTTGACCGCGTCGATCTGGAACGGCTTGGGCATCAGTGCGATGTCGAGTTGCATGCGCACGGACGCGTTGTACGTCTCGCCGGCATGCACTTCGTTGCGGTCGATCACGTGCCACGACGTGACGTGCTTGATGACCGCGAGCGCATCTTTGAGCGTGGTGAAGCCGAGTTGCAAACCACCCGACGACACGCTGGACACGCGATATTCGCGCGTGAGCGGCTGAAACGACAGGCGAAGGCTTTGCGACACGTTCACCGGCTGCTCGTCGAACCAGTACCATCGCGGCCGGCTCAACTCGAAGTCGGTGGTGAAGTACAGCGGGATGCCTTTATTCACAGCGTCTTCGAGATTACTGTTCAACTCGAAGTCGAAACGCGCGTCCAGGCTCCAACCGGTGTTGTCGGCTTGCAGCGAAGCGCGCTGCACGGCGATCGAGTCGGCGTACGCCACGCCGGGCGCGACAAGCCAGACGGCCAGCGCGACCCAAAGCACGGCAGCGAGCCGAAGCGGGAAGAAGCGTTTGATGGTCACCGTTTCTGAAAGCGCGCGTAGAAAAATCCGTCGTGGTCTGAGTTCGCGCCGGCGCTGATGTCAGCGAATTCTCCGGCATGGGAACCGGCCGATGTGTCGGCGGGCGCGCGGGCGACCGTAGGTAAAAGTTGCCCCGGCGCGCCCAATCGTACCGCATCCTGGTGCTTGTTTCCAAACCACTGCGCCTGCAACTCGCCTTCTTCGGGAAAGATCGAGCACGTAACGTAGAGCAATTCACCGCCTGGCTTCACGAGCGGCCAGAGCGCGTCGAGAATGCGCCGCTGTTCGTCGACGAGCGCGGGAATATCGGAGGCGCGGCGCAACCAGCGAATATCCGGATGACGCCGCACGATGCCCGACGCCGAGCACGGCACGTCGGCGAGAATGCGGTCGAACGGCTGATCGATGTCGTCGTGCCATTTCGACGGCGTGCCCGCGTCGCCAATACGCACTTCCGCCTGAAGCTTCAGCCGCTGCAAGTTTTCGCCAATGCGCCGCGCGCGCGTCGCATCGCTTTCGAGCGCGACCAGTTGCAGGTTCGCCAGTTCGAGCAGATGCCCGGTCTTGCCGCCGGGCGCCGCGCAGGCGTCGAGCACGCGCATGCCGTCACGCACGCCGAGCAGTTGCGCGGCAAGCTGAGCGCCTGCGTCCTGCACCGAAACCACGCCCTCGTTGAAGCCGGGAATGCGGTCGACGGGCATGGGCGTGGCGAGCTTCACCGCGTATTCGCCGGCTTTGCTCGCGGCAATGTGATGCTGCTCGAGAACCTGCAGATACGCATCAACCGTTGAATGACGGGCGTTCACACGCAGCGTCAACGGACCTTGCGTGTTGCCGGCAGCGAGCACGTCCTGCCACGCGTCGGGCCATGCGCGTCTTACCGCGTCGATCCACCATGACGGGTAGTTCCAGCGCGCGACTTCGTCGTTCTGCGCCGCTTCGAGCAGCGCCTCGCGTTCGCGCAGGAAGTTGCGCAGCACGGCGTTGACAAGCCCCTTGGCGAACGAGAATTCGCGACGCGCCGAGATCGCGCTGACCGCCTGGTCGACCACCGTGAACGGCGTGTAGGCTGCGCTGGCTTCGTCGTCGATCAGAAGCGCGATCGCGCAGGCAAGCACATGACCGACGTGCGGCGGCGGCGCCTTTTTGACGAGCTTTGCGATCAACCATTCGGCAGTCCCGAGACGGCGCATCGTGCGATAGGCGATGTCCTGCACCGCGCCGCGCGCAGCAGCGGCACTACCCTCGGGCGCAGACACGAAAACAGATTGCAGCGCGGCCGGCAAAGCCGCCCCGAGGCGGACAGCGCCAACCGCTTGCGCTGCGCAGTCGAGCGCAAAGCCAAGCGATTCCGGCGCGAGATGCAGCACGGACAAACGGGATTCGCGCGGACGCGCCGACGAAGAAGCAGAACGCGAAGAAGGCTTTAGATTCATGGGAAGGCAAAGGCAGGCCGTGCGGTACGCGCGACACAATGAACACACATTGTAGCGTGGCGCGGCTAACGGACCCGACACCGGCTCCTGCACCGCGGCGCCAGCGTAAGCGTAGGCCGGCGCCAAATAAAAAAGGCGAGTCAGAAGACTCGCCTTTGGTCATGCACTGCGCATACGCGTTATTCGAAGCGCCCGGTTCGGGCCATTTCCATCAAGCGCGCGATGCGCTCTTCCGTGGCCGGGTGAGTTGAAAACAGATTCGCGATGCCGCCGCCCGCCAGCGGATTCATAATCATCATCTGCGCAGTGGCCGGATGTTGCTCGGCTGCCGGAAACGGAATGCCGCTCGCATAGCGATGAATCTTGTCGAGCGCCGAAGCCAGCGCTTGCGGGTCCCCGGAAATCTGCGCGCCGCCACGATCCGCTTCGAATTCGCGCGCGCGCGAGATCGCCATCTGGATAAGCGCACCGGCAATAGGCGCGAGCAGCGCGACCGCAATGCTGGCGATCGGGTTCGTGGGACGCCCGTTTTCGTCGCGGCCGCCGAAGAACATGGCGAAGTTCGCGAGCGCGGAAATCGCGCCGGCCATGGTGGCCGAAATTGTAGAAATCAGAATGTCGCGGTGCTTCACGTGCGACAGTTCGTGTGCCATCACACCGCGCATTTCGCGCTCGGACAGCACGCGCAGAATGCCGGTGGTCGCGGCAACCGCTGCATGCTCCGGATTACGGCCGGTAGCGAACGCATTAGGCGCGTCTTCGTTGATCAGATACACGCGCGGCATCGGCAAGCCGGCGCGCGTGGAAAGCTCGCGGACCATGCGGTAGAACTGCGGCGCGCTGGTTTCGTCGACTTCCTGCGCGTTGTACATGCGCAGCACCATCTTGTCCGAGAACCAGTACGAAAAGAAATTCATGCCGAGAGCGATGACGAGCGCGATCGTCATGCCGCGCGAGCCGCCTATCACTCCGCCGATCACGATGAAAAGGGCCGTGATCGCGGCCATCAACATCGCGGTTTTGACCCAATTGAACATGTCTGCAACTCCTTGCCCTAACGCGGGGTTCATTTCCATGCCGCATCGTCGCGGCGCCTGATTGTAAGCTAACTGTTAGATATAGGCGCGCGCGGAAAATTCAATCATCTCGATGCGGTGGCGAGCTTGATTCCCAGGCCGACAAAGGCGCTGCCGACGCCGCGGTCCAGCCACTTCTTCACCGACGGCTTGCCGGAGAAACGCCGCGTCACGCTGCCGGCGATCCAGGCGACAAAGCTGTTCCACAGCATGCTCATCACGACGAATACGGCGCCCAGTGTGAGAAAAGCGAGCGCCTTGTGATCTGTGCCGGCAGTAACGAACTGCGGAAAGAAAGAGACGAAGAAAAGCACGACCTTGGGGTTCAGTACGTTTGTCCAGAAGCCTTGGAGGAACAGCTGACGCAGCGACTTGGGAGCACCCGCCCCGCGCGCTTCGCCGCGGGCCTGGTCTTCGGCAGGTTTCGCGAAGATGAGGCGCACTCCGAGATAAATCAGATAAATCGCACCGACGAACTTGATGACAGTGAACGCCGTGGCCGACGCGGCGAGCAGCGCGGTCAAGCCGAACGCGCAGGCTAGCGAATGGACGCAGCACCCGGCCGAAATTCCCAGCGCAGACATAAGCCCGGCGCCGCGGCCCTGCGCGACGCTACGCCCGACGATATAAGCCGTGTCGGGCCCGGGCGTCACGTTCAGCAGAAAGACCGCGACGACGAAGAATTCGAAATGGGTGATGCCGAACATGAGGATCCTCGGAACATGAGCGTTTGCATGGAGGATTTTAACGCGCGGCGACTGTCGGGCGGGGCCGTTGAACATCGGCCAAACGGACGATGTTCAGGCGCCGCCGACTGGTGCTACTTTGCTTCGGGAAGCTGGAAACGCTGCCCGGCAGCCAGCGCAAAGCCGGCCAGGAATTCGCGTACCGGCAGACGTTTGCCGCCGGGCTTCTGCAATTGCGTGAGACGTAGCGCGCCGTCGCCGCAGGTCACGACGACCCGGTCCGGGGCAACGCTGGTGATCGTGCCGGGCGCATCCCCGGCTTGCGCGGGTTCGGCCGCCGCCGCCCAGATCTTGATCGACGTGCCGTCTTGGAGCGTCGCCACGCTGCCCGGAAAGGGATCGAACGCACGCACCTGGCGGGCGAGCACCGAAGCCGGGCGACGCCAGTCGAGCGCGGCCTCGTGCTTGCCGATCTTTTCGGCGTAAGTCACGCCCTCGGCGGGTTGCGGCGTCGAGGTCAGCTTGCCATTGCGCTCCAAATCGATGAGCGCCGCGACTATCAGCTTCGCGCCGTGTTCGGCGAGGCGGTCGTGCAACGTGGCGGTGGTCTCGTTCTCGGAAATCGGCGTGCGCACCTCCGAGATCATGGCGCCGGTGTCGAGACCGGCATCCATTTGCATCAGCGTGATGCCGGTTTCAGCGTCGCCCGCTTCGATCGCGCGATGGATCGGCGCGGCGCCGCGCCAACGCGGCAACAGCGACGCGTGAATGTTGATGCAGCCGAGCGGCGCGATATCGAGCACTTCCTGCGGCAGGATGAGGCCGTAGGCTGCAACCACCATCACGTCGTGCGGCGTGGCGCGCAGGAGATTGATGGCGGCTTCGGCCTCGGCCGGGTATTTCCCCTCCCGGCGCAGCGAAGGCGGTTGCGCGACGGCCAGCCCATGTTCTTCGGCGTAGCGCTTGACCGGGCTCGCCTGCAGTTTCATGCCGCGCCCAGCCGGGCGGTCGGGCTGCGTCAGCACGAGCGGCACCGGAAAACCGGCGCCGTGGATTGCGGCCAGCGCGGCCGACGCAAATTCCGGCGTACCGGCAAAGACAACGCGCAACGAATGGCTCATGAGCAGGGGCGGAAGCAGGGAGCGGAATGAACGCGCATTACATTGCGTGGGCGAGCTTTTTCATCTTGCTCTTGATGCGCGTCTGCTTCAGCGGCGACAAATACTCGACGAACACGCGGCCCATCAGGTGATCCATTTCGTGCTGGATGCACACGGCCAGCAAACCCTCGCAATCCATTTCGAAGGTTTCGCCCTTTTCGTTCAGGGCCCGCACGCGCACTTTCTCGGCGCGCTCGACGTTGTCGTAAATGCCCGGCACAGACAGGCAACCTTCTTCTGACAGCTTTTTCTCGCTGCTGGACCAGACGATTTCCGGATTGATGAAGGCGAGCAGTTGATCGTGCGCGTCCGACACGTCGATCACGATCACGCGCTCGTGCACGTCCACCTGGGTGGCCGCAAGGCCAACGCCGGGCGCGGCGTACATGGTCTCGGCCATGTCCGCGACGAGACGGCGGATGCGGTCGTTGACCTGTTCGACCGGCTTCGCGACCTTGTGCAGGCGCTTGTCCGGGTAATTGAGAATGTTCAGTAAAGCCATGATTTCGAGTGTGATTTTTTGGGCGCCGCTAGCCGTGTGAGGGCTTACGTTGGCCATTCGGCCAGGTTGTCGGCCCGTCGCAATACGCACACGATAGATGGTATCGAACCGGTTCGATTCAACGCGCCAGATGCGCCAAACGACGAGCCCGCGCGGGTGGGCGCGGCGCCGCAGTTATTTCGGATGATGAAAATTTTAGCATGGCGCCCGCCTGCCCGCTGGCCCTGCACGAGGATCGCCCCGCAATGCACACCTTGCCTGCAACCCATAACGAACTCGCCGCGTGGCTGCGGCTTTCTCTCGCCACGGGGCTCAAACCCGCGGCACTGCGCCTGCTGCTGAGCGCCTTTGGCCTACCCGAAGCGATTCTCCAGCAGGACCATGGAACGCTCGCCGCGATCGCCGGCGAGGCTGCGGCACGCGCCGCGCTGGCTCCCACCGGTCCAGAATTCGATGCTCAACTCGACGCGGTAGTCGCATGGCGCGAGCTGCCGGGCAACCATCTGGTCACGCTCGACGACCCGGCCTATCCGCCAGCGCTCCTCACCATGCCCGATCCACCCCCGTTGCTATATATAAAGGGCCGGCTGGACCTGTTGCATACACGAGCGGTCGCGCTGGTGGGCAGCCGCAGCGCCACGCCGCAAGGCATGGAAGACGCCGAACGGTTCGCGCGGACGTTTGCGACGGCGGGCGTCACGGTCGTGTCGGGGCTCGCGCAAGGCATTGACGGTGCGGCTCATCGGGGCGCGCTCGAGGGCGTCGGCAGCACGGTCGCCGTAATCGGCACCGGCGCCGATCTCGTCTATCCGGCTGCGCACCACGCTCTCGCCCGGCAGATCGCGATGCAAGGCGCCATTCTGTCGGAATGGCCACTCGGCACGCCCGCGCGCGCCGCCAACTTTCCACAGCGAAACCGGCTGATTATAAAGGGCCGGCTGGACCTGTTGCATACACGAGCGGTCGCGCTGGTGGGCAGCCGCAGCGCCACGCCGCAAGGCATGGAAGACGCCGAACGGTTCGCGCGGACGTTTGCGACGGCGGGCGTCACGGTCGTGTCGGGGCTCGCGCAAGGCATTGACGGTGCGGCTCATCGGGGCGCGCTCGAGGGCGTCGGCAGCACGGTCGCCGTAATCGGCACCGGCGCCGATCTCGTCTATCCGGCTGCGCACCACGCTCTCGCCCGGCAGATCGCGATGCAAGGCGCCATTCTGTCGGAATGGCCACTCGGCACGCCCGCGCGCGCCGCCAACTTTCCACAGCGAAACCGGCTGATCGCCGGGCTCGTCAGCGGTGTGCTGATCGTGGAGGCGGCCATGCGTTCCGGCTCGCTCATCACGGCGCGCCTCGCGAACGAAATGGGCCGCGATATCTTCGCGCTGCCGGGCTCGATCCACGCGCCGTTGTCACGCGGATGCCATCGCATGATCAAGCAGGGGGCGAAGCTCGTGGAGACGCCAGACGAGGTTCTGGAGGAATTGGGCTTCGTGATAACCGCGCCCGTTCAGGCAAGCACCCGGCGGGATAGGGCGGCGACGCAGGCACCCGGCTCCGCTGCACCCGACAGTGCGGCAACCGCTCGTGCGCAGAGCGAAGAGTCGACGCTGACGGTGGCACGAGCGCGGGCATCTGACATGACCGGCGGTCGGGACCCAGACGCCCAGCGACTGCTCGCCGCCCTCGGCTACGCCCCAACTCCCCTTGAAATACTGGCCACGCGCACCGAAATGGATTACGCCCTACTACAAACGACGTTGCTGCAGCTGGAACTGGCCGGCGAGGTCAGCGCGCTGCCCGGCGGGCGTTACACCCGCGCAAGCCAAGGCCGGACCGCCGCGAACTGCTTTGACCCAGCTTGACCACTCTCCGGGATCGGCCATGCTACATTCGCGCCAAAGCATCCGACAAAGCACCTGAGGAACCACCATGCCCGCGCTGAATCTCGACACCGATCAAGACCGGATCGCCGAGCGCGTCAACGAGCCCGACACGCTGTTCGTTGCCTGCCTGTGTGCGCAATGGTGCGGGACCTGTCGCGAGTATCAGGAGGCGTTCGACAAGCTGGCCGAGCGGCATCCGGAAATCTGTTTCGCATGGATCGACATCGAAACGCATGCTGATCGCTTCGACGATCTCGATGTCGAGAATTTTCCCACCATCCTGATCGAAGACTCAGTAACGACACGATTCTTCGGCACCGTTTTGCCGCAGGCAGCCATCGTGGAGCGGATGTTGTCGGATTTGACCGCTTTGCCCGGCGTGAGCGGCGCGCCGAAATTGCGGCCCGCGCTGAGCGTCGCCTGAGAGCGATCGGCCGCCTGTACGCGCCGTTACGGCATGGGCATTGCGGCCGGCGCCGAGCATGTTTGACGCGGCCTGGCCAGTTGCCAGGCGCGCAATTTTGATGACGCGCTTTTATGGCACTTGACACGCCGCGTTCGCGCCGTGTGCTATAAAGCGGTCGTTAATGGGTCGCAAGGTCGCAAACGAGGGTCGCGCCAGAAGGGCGCGCTCAAGGCCACCAACCCGGATATACCAACCTCACATCGAGTCATGTCCAAAGCACTGATCATCGCCGAAAAGCCTTCCGTCGCGAACGACATCGCGCGCGCTTTGGGCGGTTTTACCAAGCATGACGAATACTACGAGAGCGACGAGTACGTGCTCTCTTCGGCAGTGGGTCACCTGCTGGAAATCGCCGCGCCCGACGAGTACGAAGTCAAACGCGGCAAGTGGAGCTTCGCCAACCTGCCCGTCATTCCGCCGCATTTCGATCTGAATCCGATCGCCAAGAGCGAGTCGCGCCTGAAGGTGCTGACCAAGCTGCTCAAGCGCAAGGATATCGACCGCCTCATCAACGCATGCGACGCGGGGCGCGAGGGCGAACTGATTTTCCGCCTCATCGCGCAACACGCGAAAGCGAAACAGCCGGTTCAACGTCTGTGGCTGCAATCCATGACGCCGGCCGCCATCCGCGACGGCTTCGCACGTCTGCGCAGCGACGAAGAAATGCAGCCGCTCGCCGACGCCGCTCGCTGCCGCTCGGAAGCCGACTGGCTCGTCGGCATCAACGGCACCCGTGCGATGACCGCGTTCAACAGCAAGGGCGGCGGCTTCTTCCTGACCACGGTCGGTCGGGTACAAACGCCAACGTTGTCCATCGTCGTCGAACGCGAAGAGAAAATTCGCCGCTTCGTGCCGCGAGACTACTGGGAAGTGAAAGCGGAGTTCGTCTGCGCGGCCGGTTTCTACGAGGGCCGCTGGTTCGACCCGAAGTTCAAGCGCGACGAGTTCGATCCGGAAAAGCGCGACTCGCGTCTGTGGGCGCTGCCCGCGGCCGAGACGATCGTCGCCGCATGTCGCGGCCAGATCGGTACGGTGAGCGAGGAATCGAAGCCGTCCACGCAGCTGTCGCCGGCGCTCTTCGACCTGACCAGCTTGCAGCGCGAAGCGAACGGCCGCTTTGGCTTCTCGGCCAAGAACACGCTGGGCCTCGCGCAGGCGCTGTACGAAAAGCACAAGGTGCTGACCTATCCGCGGACCGACGCGCGCGCGCTGCCCGAAGACTATATGGATACGGTCAAGCAGACGCTCGGCATGCTCAAGGAGAGCAACAACTATCTGCCGTTTGCCAAGCAGGTGCTCGATAGGGGCTGGGTAAAGCCGAACAAGCGCATCTTCGACAACTCGAAGATCAGCGACCACTTCGCAATCATCCCCACGCTGCAGGCGCCGAAGAATCTGTCAGAGCCGGAACAGAAGCTCTACGATCTGGTGGTGAAGCGCTTCCTGTCGGTGTTCTTCCCGGCAGCGGAATTCAAAGTGACCACCCGCATTACCGAAGTGGTCGGGCATCACTTCAAGACTGAAGGCAAAGTGCTGGTCGAGCCGGGCTGGTTGCAGGTGTACGGTCGCGAAATCAGCGGTGAAGATGCCAACCTCGTACCGGTGCAGAAGGACGAAAAGGTCAAGACCGACAAGATCGCCGCCCAGCAACTCGTGACGAAACCGCCTGCACGCTACAACGAAGCCACGTTGCTGTCCGCCATGGAAGGCGCGGGCAAGCTCGTGGAAGACGACGAGTTGCGCGAGGCAATGGCCGCAAAGGGGCTCGGTACTCCGGCCACGCGCGCCGCCATCATTGAAGGTCTGCTTGGTGAGAAGTATCTGATTCGCGAAGGCCGCGATCTGATCCCGACCGCGAAGGCATTCCAGTTGATGACGCTGCTGCGCGGGCTCGGTGTGAAGGAACTGACCGCGCCGGAGCTCACGGGCGAGTGGGAATACAAGCTGTCGCAAATGGAACGCGGCAACCTGCCGCGCGACGCGTTCATGCAGGAAATTGCCCGCATGACGCAGACCATCGTCAAGCGCGCGAAAGAATACGATTCGGACACGATCCCCGGCGATTACGCGACGTTGCAAACGCCGTGTCCGCACTGCGGCGGCCAGGTGAAGGAGAATTACCGGCGCTTCGCGTGCTCGAAGTGCGAATTCTCGATTTCGAAAATCCCCGGCGGCCGCCAGTTCGAGATCGAGGAAGTCGAGGAACTGCTGAAGAACAAGACGATTGGTCCGCTGTCGGGTTTCCGCAGCAAGATGGGCCGTCCGTTCTCGGCGATTCTCAAGCTTTCACTCGACGACGAAATCAAGAACTACAAGCTCGAGTTCGACTTCGGTCAGGACGCAGGCGGCGAAGACGGCGAACCGCCTGACTTCTCCGACCAGGAATCGGTAGGCGCATGTCCGAAGTGCAAGGGCCGCGTGTTCGAGCACGGCATGAGCTATGTCTGCGAGAATTCGGTCGCGAGCCCGAAAACTTGCGACTTCCGCTCCGGCAAGGTGATCCTGCAGCAGGAGATCGCTCGTGAGCAGATGGCGAAGCTGCTCGAAGAAGGCCGCACCGACCTGCTGACCAATTTCAAGTCGTCACGCACCGGGCGCAATTTCAAGGCGTTCCTCGTCAAGCAGAACGACGGCAAGATCGGCTTCGAATTCGAGAAGAAAGAGCCGTCGGCCAAGACCGCAGCGAAGACCGCCGCGGCAAAGTCAGCCGCGAAGGCCGGAACAGAGATCGAATCGGACGAAGGCGACGCGACGGTCGCGGTGAAGGCAGCGCCGGCAGCGAAAAAGGCCGCGGCGAAGAAAGCGCCGGCAACCAAAGCCGCTGCGGCAAAGAAGGCGCCAGCCAAAAAGACGGCGGCTCGAAAGACGGGCTCCTGACCGAGCGACGCGGCGGGCGTGCACGGCCTTCGCGCCGCAGCCCGCCCGATCTCAAGTTGACGATAAAAAAGCGCGATCACCAAAGGTGACCGCGCTTTTTTTACGCCTTGCAAAACGCGCTTGTACTGCGCGACATGGACTCTCGAACGACGCCTCTACAGTGGGGTCAACGCCGACAGCTGAGTGCGGTTCGAAGTCTTGGCCAACGTCTTGGGCACCGGTGACAACTCGCTGTCCAGCAGTCGCGACAGCGGCTCGGCGCCGTCAAAAGCTTCGGGCGGCATGGACGATTCCGCCGCTTCGAATGACGCCTGCGGCACCGGCCGCCCGACGCCGTCTTTGATCCACTGTTCGCCGAGCAGGCTGTTCGGTGTCTGGCTGAAATGCTCGACCAGGTGATCGATGAACGTGCGCACCTTCGCGGGCAAGTGACGGCGACTCGGATAGGCGATATTGATCTCGACTTGCGGCAAACGGTAATCGCCGAGCAAGCGCACCAGCCTGCCGCGCGTCATGTCGCGGCCGATCAGATAACTCGGCAGAATCGCGATGCCCATGCCGAGCAGCGCAAACTGACGCAGCATCTCCGTATTGTTTGCCACGATCACGTTCGACGGACGCACCCGTACTTCGCCTTCCGGGCCCGTAAATACGCGCTCGTCGCCCCAATACTCCGACGGCAGGCTCAGGCACGGATGCTCCAGCAAATGCTCGGGGCGCGTGGGCGTGCCGTGCTTTTCCAGATACGCAGGCGTTGCGCACACGGTCATGCAGCCCGTGGTCAGACGCCGCGTGACAATGCTTGCGCTGCGCATTTGCCGGGCAATGACCACACCTACGTCGAAGCCTTCTTCCACCAGATCGACCTGACGGTCCACCAGCGTCACGTCGGGAATGACTTTCGGATAGCGTTCCGCGTACGTCTGCAGTACCGGAGCCAGATTGTGCAAGCCGAACACGACCGGCGCGACGATCCTCAAGGTGCCGACGGGCTCGTGATTTCGCGCGACCACCATCTGCTCGACGTCTTCAAGTTCGTCGAGAATCTGGCGCGCGCGTTCGAGATAAACCTGACCGGACTCGGTCAGGGACAAGCTGCGAGTCGTTCTGTTGAGCAGCCGCGTACCTAGACGCCCCTCCAGGTCGGCAACGTGACGGGTGGCAACTGCGTTGGAAATATCCATCGCGCTCGCGGCGCGGGCAAAACTGCCGAGATCCGCCACCTTGACGAAAACTCGCATCGACTGCAAATGGTCCATATGACAACTCCTGCCGTGTTACGGCTTCCTGACAATTGGTGATAACCAGTGGAAGCGAACTAGGGATTCTCCTACGACTCGCGTAATCGTGCAGAAGTTGCCCGCAAAAGCGGAAATTTCGTCAATTTTCGTGCGACTGTGTGCCCTAATGTGGGGCGCGAGCGTCGATTGTTCCGCAGATGGAAACAAACTTGCTGCGGCGCAGCTTTGGACAGGCCGTCGTGTGAATAGACACGGCTCGGCTGTGATCCGGTTTGCGCGCCGGTGCTTCGTACGCAACACGGCAAAAAAGCGAGAAAAAGCCGCCCGAAGGCGGCTTCCAGTTGATAGTGACCGCTCACATGGCTACGCGGCCAGTTTGCTTTCCAATTGAGTCTTGGCATGCGTCAGCGCGGGCGGCAAGCCTTGCTGCAACGTGTCGAAGAGTTCGGCATGGAGGGCGAGTTCAGCGCGCCAGGCTGCGTCGTCCACGGAGATCACCTGCTCGAACTGCTCGCGGCTAAAGTCCAAACCGCTCCAGTCGACGTCCTCGTACCGCGGCGACGTGCCAAACGCATGCTCTTCGCCCTGCGCGGTGCCCTCGATGCGGCCGACCATCCAGCCAAGCACGCGCATGTTTTCGCCGAAGCCCGGCCACACGAACTTGCCGTCGGCACCCTTGCGGAACCAGTTGACGCAGAAGATTTTCGGCAGCTTCGCGTTCATCTGCTGCAAGCGCTCGCCTGTCTTCAGCCAATGGCCGAAGTACTCGCTCATGTTGTAGCCGCAGAACGGCAGCATCGCGAACGGATCGCGCCGCACGACGCCCTGCTGCCCGGCGGCCGCGGCGGTGGTCTCGGAGCCCATGGTCGCCGCCATGTAGACACCCTCGACCCAGTTGCGCGCCTCCGTGACGAGCGGCACTGTGGTCGACCGGCGACCACCGAAGATGAACGCGTCGATCGGCACGCCCGCCGGGTTTTCCCAGTCCGCGTCGATCGAGGGACATTGCGAGGCCGGCGCCGTGAAACGCGCATTGGGATGCGCCGCCTTGCGCCCGCTCTCTTTCGCGCTCGCCGGCGTCCAGTCTTTGCCTTGCCAGTCGATCAGGTGCGCGGGCGGTTCGTCGGTCATGCCTTCCCACCAGACGTCGCCGTCGTCGGTGAGCGCCACGTTGGTGAAAATCACGTTTTCCTTCAACGTGGCCATTGCGTTGAAGTTGGTCTTTTCACTCGTGCCGGGGGCCACGCCGAAGTAGCCCGCCTCCGGATTGATCGCGTACAGGCGGCCGTCCTTGCCCGGCTTGATCCACGCGATATCGTCGCCGATGGTGGAAATTTTCCAGCCGTTCAGCCCTTCTGGCGGAATCAGCATCGCGAAGTTGGTCTTGCCGCACGCCGACGGAAACGCCGCCGCCACGTGATGTTTGCGTCCCTCGGGTGAAGTCACGCCGAGAATCAGCATATGCTCGGCAAGCCAGCCTTCGTCGCGGCCCATTGTCGATGCAATGCGCAGCGCAAAGCACTTCTTGCCAAGCAACGCGTTGCCGCCGTATCCCGAGCCATAACTCCATATTTCGCGTGTCTCGGGAAAATGGACGATGTACTTGGTCGGGTTGCACGGCCAGGGCACGTCTTTCGCGCCGGCCTCGAGCGGTGCGCCCACCGAATGCACGCACGGCACGAACTCTCCGTCTTCGCCGAGCACGTTATACACCTTGCGGCCCATGCGCGTCATGATGCGCATGTTGGTGACCACATACGGGCTGTCGCTCAATTCGACGCCGATATGCGCGATCGGCGAACCCAGCGGGCCCATGGAGAACGGAACCACGTACATGGTGCGGCCACGCATCGCGCCGTCGAACAGGCCGTCCAGCGTTTCGCGCATTTCTTGCGGCGCGACCCAGTTGTTAGTCGGTCCTGCGTCTTCCGGACGTTGCGCGCAAATGAACGTGCGATCTTCGACACGCGCGACGTCGGAGGGATCGGACCATGCGAGATATGAGTTGGGACGTTTGGCGGGATTGAGCTTTCTGAGCGTGCCGGCTTCGACCATCTGTGCGCACAACCGGTCATACTCTTCCTGCGATCCGTCGCACCAGACGATGTTGTCCGGCTTGGTCATAGCGGCAACGCGCTGGACCCAGTCGATCAGTTTTCGATGTTTGACCCACGCGGGCGCTTCTACTGACGCTTTGACTGTGGGTTGTCCTTCGAATGATGGATGATTCATCGACTTGTCTCCGTTTGTAGTGAATAGGAAAACGGTACAAGCCCGGCGACGCTGCATGCGAGAGGCATTTACTGGTTGCGCCAGTTCTACGAACCGACGCGCAATTGCGCAGGTCATCACGGGCTTCAACACAGTCTGTTGGGCCGATACGCGCTGGACAGGCGTTGCAACCGTCTGTAAAGCGGCTTGCCTCAACACGCAACAAACTGTTAAAAACGATGTCAATCGGCCTTGCCGTCACGCTGTCGTTCTATGCGGCAGCTTCTACGGTAAGGCAATCAGCCAGACCGCCATGTGACCTGGGTCACATGATGGGACAGTCAGCATAACATTCCGTTCCGCACCAACCTGGTGCGACGCAAGACACATACCATGAAGATTGCCATCCTCGACGATTATCAGGACGCCGTTCGCAAGCTCGACTGCTTTCAACTGCTGGCCGACCATGAGGTCAAAGTTTTCAATAACACCGTCCGCGGACTCGGCCAACTGGCGAGCCGTCTCGCGGAGGTCGACGCGCTTGTCCTGATTCGGGAACGCACTCGCATCAGCTCGCAACTCCTCGATAAACTGCCTCGTTTGCGCATGATCAGCCAAACGGGCAAGGTGTCCAATCACATCGATCTCGGCGCCTGTACGGAGCGCGGTATTGCCGTGCTGGAAGGCAGCGGCTCACCGATCGCGCCCGCGGAACTCACGTGGGCTCTCATCATGGCGGCGCAGCGGCGCATTCCGCAATACGTGGCGAACCTTAAGCAAGGAGCCTGGCAACAGTCGGGGCTCAAGACCTCGGCACTGCCGCCGAATTTTGGCTTGGGCCAGGTGTTGCGCGGTCAGACGCTGGGCATCTGGGGCTACGGCAAGATCGGGCGGCTCGTTGCCGGCTACGGCAAGGCGTTCGGCATGAACGTGTTGATCTGGGGCCGCGAGCATTCACGCGAAGCCGCTCGTGAAGATGGTTATGGCGTGGCCGAGAGCCGCGAAGCGCTGTTCGAGCAGAGCGACGTGCTGTCGCTGCATCTTCGTTTGCACGACGACACGCGCGGCATCGTCAAGCAGGAAGACCTGATGCGGATGAAGCCGACCGCGTTGCTCGTGAACACGAGCCGCGCCGAACTGCTCGACGAGAACGCGCTGGTCAATGCGCTTTCGCATAACCGTCCGGGCATGGTCGCGATCGACGTGTATGAAAGCGAGCCGATTCTGCAGGGCTACAGCCTGCTGCGCATGGAGAACGTGATCTGCACGCCGCACATCGGCTATGTCGAGCGCGAGAGCTATGAGCTTTACTTCAGCGCGGCGTTCAAGAACATCCTGGCTTTCGACGCCGGCGACACCGCCAGCGTGGCAAATCCTGAAGCATTGCAGGGCGGACGTCGGCGTTAAGCGGCGATTTCCAGCAGATCGGGCATGCGTTGGAGAAACGTCTCGCCGTCAGCGCGGCCGAGGTTGTATGCATGCACCATCTGCGAAGGACTCGTGTAGTCCCAGCTCGAAATAGGCACCTTGCGCGAGGGCTGCACGTAAAGCCGTTGTTGCGCGCCGTGAGGCACGACGAACATTTGCGGCCGAGGATAGAGACGCGTGACCATCACGAGTACGTTGCCGGGCGCGTCGGCGTCGAGCGCACCGACGGGCACGTTGTCGACCATTCCGCCGTCGAGCACCGGGCGGCCATTGCGCCTCAAGACCGGCGTGAAAGGCGGCGTGCTCGACGACTGGAGGATCAGGTCCGCGAGATCTTCGACGGTCGCGCAATCTTGCGCGCGCACGAATTCCGGATGAAAACCAAGCGTCTGACCCAGCGTAGGGTGCAGCGTCTTGCGCACGTATTTTTCGATGTTGTACGCGATCAGGCCGGCCGCCACCGCGCTGCGCGCACCCAACCAGCGCGGCAGATGCGAAACGCCGATGCGAATTTCCGGCGCTTGCGCGAGTGATGAAAACTTCTCACCGTAAATGTCGAGCAACGCCTGACGGTAGATGCGGTAATGCGGAAACACCGACTCGCCGCGCAACAGGTTGCCCCAATAGGCGTTGCGTGAATTGTGACGTAGCGCGTCTTCGTAGTAGCGCATGACCCACTGTGAGTCGCGCGTGTAGAGCATGCACGCGGTCGCGGCGCCAGCCGAAATGCCGGCGATCACGCGTGGACGGATGCGCAATTCCGGTTGCACGACGTCCCAGAAACCCGCCTGCCACCAGCAACGATTGCCGCCGCCCGCGAACACAACCTGGTCGAACATCTCGATATCCTCTAATGCTGTCTGCGCGGTTTATGCGAGCAACGCGTAAGTCGTGGTTGCGTGAACGGCCATGTTGCCGGTCTCGTCCAGCAGCTCGACTTCGCCGAACACGAGATTGCGGCCGAGACGCAGCACGCGGGCGGTGATCAACACATCGCCGTTGCGCACAGCACGCATGAAGCTGATGTTGAGCGACACGGTTGTCATCGGCTTGAAGCCGCCGAGCGCGGCTGAAATAGCGACGATCATGGCCGTGTCGGCCGCCGCCATGAACACCTGCCCGCAGATAACGCCACCTGAATGACGCAGTTCGCCCGAAAAAGGTAGGCGAAGCGTTGCGCTGTCCGCGTCGACCTTCACGGGAGTCAGCGTCAGCGAACGGACCCAGGGCGCGAGGACGCGGTCGAGCAATTCGGTGATCTCTTTGTCATCCATGGCAATTCCCCGTTGAAAGCCGCGCTGCGCAAAAGCGGCGAGTGTCCGCGTCATGATACCGGGACGCCGGAGGTGGCGCGTTCTCGCGGGCGCCCGTTTTAGCGAGCGACGACTCTACTGGATCGAAGCGGTATTTTTAAGAAATCTGCTAAAGGGGGCTTGGCAATGGATGGAACATGCTGCATAATTTCGCTTCTGTTGGGGCGTTAGCTCAGTTGGTAGAGCAGCGGACTCTTAATCCGTAGGTCGAGTGTTCGAGTCACTCACGCCCCACCAAAGAATTTGAAAGGCCGGTTAGCGAAAGCTAACCGGCCTTTTTCGTTTGCCGAGTCGCGCCGGAGAGACCGCGGTAGCGCCTCGCACCTCTCTGCGCGACGCTCGGAAAGCACAACTTCTCCCGACCAGCACCTCCACCGCATCGCCGCGCGCCGCCGCAGCCACACTCGCCCGCACAAAAATTTCCAATGCGTAACGACTTATTGCGAACTATTATCATCCGTGTAATGATACTGATTCTCATTTGAGAATAAGACGATGGGTCCATCACCTCTTAGGGCAGGCAGACCGCCTGTCGATGCCGCACGGGCGCTGGCATCCGTCGAATCAGAAAAATAGCGACAACGACAGGGTTATCGATGTTCCGAAACACGCCTCTCGCGGCGGCCGTTCTGGTCGCGTTCGCGACGCCGCTCTACGCTCAATCGACCGCAACGCCCGCGACCGGCGCCCAACCCGGGTCGCCCGCCTCCGCGTCGAGCGCAAGCGCGGAAAGCGCCACATTGCCCACCGTCAAAGTAACGGGCCAAACCAGTAGGTCCGCGGACTTCGCGCCTGACGTCTCCAGCGTCGGCGCAAAAGTGCCGACCGCGCTGCGCGATATTCCGCAAGCCGTGGTCGTGGTGCCGAAGGCCGTGCTGCAATCACAGGCCGCAAGTTCGTTCACCGACGCGCTACGCAACGTGCCGGGCATCACGATCGGTGCCGCTGAAGGCGGGCAGATCGGCAACAACATCAACCTGCGCGGCTTTTCAGCGCGCACCGACATCTACCTCGACAGCTTCCGCGATCGTGGCCAGTACTATCGCGACACGTTCAACCTCGAATCGATCGACGTGCTGTACGGCCCGTCGTCCCTGTACTTCGGGCGCGGCTCCACGGGCGGCGTCATCAATCAGGTCAGCAAGCAACCAACGCTCAAACCCCGCGCCGACGTGTCCCTGCAGGCCGGCACGCACGACCGCTACCGCACGACGGTCGACCTGGACACGCCGATCACATCGACATCCGCATTCCGGATCAACGCGTTCGGCCAAAGCCTCGGCTCGTCGCGCGACGTGATGAAGAGCAAGGACTACGGCGTCGCACCCGAGGTGAAATTCGGCATCGGCACGCCAACGGAAATCACGCTGTCCGCGCTGATCCAGCACAACCGCGATCAGCCCGACTACGGCATTCCGGCGCTCAACGGTCATCCCGCGCCGGTGAATCGCGGCACGTTCTACGGCTTCACCGACGACCGCACGATCCAGGACGTGCAGACGCTGAACGCCCGCATCGAACACCGCTTCAACGACAACCTCAAGCTGCGCAACCAGACCCAGTTCAGCCACTACAGCACGGAAGCACGCGCGACGAACGCGGCGTCGGTGCTGACAGGTCCGCTGCCTACCTCGACGGCGTTGACCAACGGCAACTACACGACGATCGATCCGTCACGACTGTTCGTGAAGCTGCAGGGCAAGGACCGCAACATCAACGACCACTCGGTCTACAACTCGACAGACGTCGAGGCCAAGTTCAACACCGGCTTCATCAAGCACGATGTCGTCGCGGGCGTCGATCTGAGCCACGAGACGTACAGTAACCAGAGTTTCGCGACCACCACGCCGGGCCTGCCGTCGAACACGATCGCTATCGTGCCGCTCGTCGACCCGACTTATACGACGCGCCCGTCGAACGCGAAAACCGTCGCGACGAACCTCGCCGAGTCGAGCGCGAACGGCGTCGGCATCTACGCGAACGACACGGTGTCCATCGGCGAACATTGGAAGATCGTGGGCGGCCTTCGCTGGGACCGCTACGAAGCGTCGATTCATAACTCGATCAATGCGCCTTCATACGCCACGCAAACAAACTACTTCAGGAGCGTTCGCGGCGGCGTGATCTGGCAGCCGGCCGACTGGCAGTCTTACTACGTGTCGTACGGTACGTCGTTTAATCCGTCGCTCGAAGCACTCACGCTCACGAACAACACACAGAGCCTGCCGCCCGAGCACAACAAGTCGTATGAGGTCGGCGCGAAGTGGGATCTGCTGGGCGGCGGCCTGTCCGTCACCCAATCGCTCTTCAACATCGAGAAGACGAACGCGCGCACGCTGAATGCCGACGGCAGTTACACGCTCGACGGCGACATCCGCGTACGTGGCTATCAGCTTGGACTTGCGGGCCACATCACCGACAAGTGGCAAGTGTTCGGCGGCTACACGTACATGGACGCAACGATCCTGAAGGCGCTAGACGGCACGACCGGCAACACGCCAGCGAATACGCCGCGCAACATGCTGACGCTGTGGACGACGTATGCGTTCACTCCGCATTGGGAAATCGGCGGCGGCCCGATTTACACATCGTCGCGTTATGCCGCGAACAACAACTTCGTGAAGGTCGGCGGCTACACGCGTTGGGACGCAATGGCCGCGTATCACGCGAAAAAGTACGACGTCCAGTTCAACGTGCTGAATCTCACGGACAAGAACTACTACGACGCGCTGATTCCGTCGGACGGCGGACGCGCGGTGCCAGGCAACGGCCGCACGTTCCTCGCGACGTTAAACTACCGGTTCTTCTGATCGCCGCAACGAGCGACCAACGTCACTCACGCCGCGCGCTTTCCCGCTCCGTCAGGCAGCGGGAAAGCGCGCGGTTCGCAGGAAAGTCCAACCATGATTGTCTCGATACCTGACGTATTCAGCCCCGCCGACGCCGCCGCCATGCGCGCGCATCTCGAAGCGTCGACAGACGCGTGGGTGGATGGCCGCGCGACGGCCGGCTATCAGGGCGCGCCAGTCAAGCGTAACCAGCAGATCGCGGAAGGCTCGCCGATTGCGCTGGAAATGGGCGACCGGATCATCGCGGCGCTCGAGCGGCACCCGCTCTTTATCAGCGCGGTGCTGCCGAACAAGGTCTATCCGCCGCTGTTCAACCGCTATGAAGGCGGCATGCATTTCGGTAGCCATGTGGATGGCGCCATTCGTCTCGTGCCCGGCAGCGGCGCGCGCGTACGCACGGACGTCTCGGTCACGCTCTTCCTCACGCCTCCCGACGAATACGACGGCGGGGAACTGCTGATAGAAGACACCTTCGGCGTACAGGAAGTGAAGTTGCCCGCCGGTCATGCCATCGTTTATCCCGGCACCAGTCTGCACCAGGTGCGGCCCGTCACGCGCGGCGCGCGCGTGTCGAGCTTCTTCTGGGCACAAAGCCTCGTGCGCGACGATACGCAGCGCGCGATGCTGTTCGACATGGACGGCGCGATCCAGCGTCTGAATGCGTCGAACGCGGACGATGCCGCGCGTCGCACGCTCGTCGGCTGTTATCACAACCTGCTGCGCATGTGGAGCGATACGTAAAGTCGTACTAAACGGCGGATTTCTCCTGCAAGCTGGCTAGAGCGACGCGCATTTTTGTCCTACGCTTTAAGCGCGACTCGTAGCGCATCGGTATTTCGGCTTCGCAGCATCCAGCGAAAATTCTGCATTCGCTGCGTTCGCATGGTCCTCCCGCGCAAATACAGTCCAACCGGCAGGAGGCAGATGTGAGACAAGCAATTGCCTGATGGAACGGTCAGGCAGCCCGGGGACCGCCTCCTCGACGAGCGGCATCGGTGCCCGGCGCACCCTCATGGAGGAAGACGATGTCGATTCGACTTGGAGAAGAAGCCCCCGATTTCACTGCCGAAACCACCGAAGGCACGATTCATTTCCACGAATGGATCGGCGACCATTGGGTGATTCTGTTTTCGCATCCAAAGGATTTCACGCCGGTATGCACCACTGAGCTCGGCTATATGGCCGGCCTCAAACCCGAATTCGACAAGCGCAATACCAAGATCATCGGTCTGAGTGTCGACCCCGTCAGCGATCACAAGAACTGGGTGAAGGACATCGAAGAGACGCAGGGCCACGCGGTCAACTACCCGCTGATCGGCGATGCGGACCTGAACGTCGCGAAGCTCTATGACATGATCCACCCGAACGCGAGCGGCGGCACGCGCACCGCAGCCGACAACGCAACGGTACGCTCGGTGTTCATCATCGGACCGGACAAGAAGGTCAAGGCGATGCTGGTGTATCCAATGAGCGCAGGGCGCAACTTCGACGAAGTACTGCGTCTGCTCGATTCGCTGCAGCTGAACGCAAAGCATACGGTGGCGACGCCCGTGAACTGGAAGCCCGGAGACGATGTGATCATTCCGACATCCGTCTCGAACGATGACGCAATGAAAAAGTACCCCGAAGGATTCAAGACCGTGAAGCCTTATCTGCGGTTCGTCACACAGCCGCAGTAATTTTGCCGTGCAATGAACCGGGCGCATTGCATGCGCCTGGTCTTTTTCGAAGATGCGGGCCACGGAGCAAAATCGTGTTGATCTTCCGGCAGCTATTCGACCAGCAATCGTCGACGTACACCTATCTTCTTGCCGACAGCGCAACGCGCGAGGCCATTCTCATCGATCCGGTTTTCGAGCAGGTGCGCCGCGATACCGCGCTTATCGAGGAACTCGGGTTGCGTCTGCTGTACACGATCGACACGCACGTGCATGCCGATCACGTGACGGGCGCGTGGCTGCTCAAACGGCGCACAGGTAGCCAGATTGCGATATCGGCTGCGAGCGGCGCGCAAGGCGCCGACCGCTATCTGAACCATGGCGAGCAATGCGTGTTCGGCTCGCGCCATCTGGAAGTTCGCGCAACGCCCGGTCACACAAATGGCTGCATCAGCCTCGCGCTCGACGACGGCAGCTTGATGTTCACCGGCGATTGCCTGTTGATAAGAGGCACGGGCCGCACCGATTTCCAGCACGGCGACGCGCACGCAATGTTCCGCTCAGTCCAGAACCAGATATTCATTCAGCCGGACACGTGCCTGCTTTACCCTGCCCACGACTATCGCGGCTTAACCGTCACGAGTGTCGGTGAAGAGCGGCGATTCAATCCGCGCCTCGGCGGTGAGCTATGCGAAGACGATTTCGTCGGATACGTGACGAACCTGCGTCTGCCGCATCCGAAGCAGATCGACATTGCGGTGCCGGCAAACCTCAAGTGCGGCGTCGCCACGAACGACCCGACGCAGACCGCCGAACCGGAGTGGGCGCCGCTCGCGTATACCTTTGCAGGCATCTGGGAAATCAGTCCGCAATGGCTCGAGGACAACCTCCGCTCTGTGCAGATCGTCGACGTGCGCGAGCCGGATGAATTCAACGGACCACTCGGCCGCATTCCCGCGGCCCAGCTTATTTCCCTTGGCGATCTGGCCGCGCGTGCGAGTGAGCTTAAGAAAGAGCGTCCGATCGTTGCGGTGTGCCGTGCGGGCGGCCGTTCTGCGCAAGCCACGGTGATACTGCGGCAAGCAGGATTCAACGACGTTGCGAATCTCGCTGGCGGCATGCTGCGTTGGCGCGCGGAAGGGCGCGTCGTCGAAAACGCCGCAATGTAGGCGTCAGAAAGGCCGCGAACCAGCGAACCGAGCGCCGCGCGAAAGCAATTTCCTTCAATACACCTTGCCTCGCCACCGATACCGTGGAGCCGCGTCAATCCCGCGCATCCACGTATCGAGGCACCCGATGTCCGCTTTGCTTTCCATGGCCGCGTTCGCGCTGGCTTCGTCCATTTCACCTGGGCCCGTCAATGTCGTCGCGCTGAGCGCCGGCGCACAGCACGGATTCGCCGCGAGCCTGCGCCACGTCAGCGGCGCAACCGTCGGCTTCACGTTGCTGCTTCTGCTCATCGGCTTGGGACTGCATGAATTGCTCGTGCATTTCCCCAATCTCATCAGCATCGTCAAATGGGCCGGGGTCGCGTTTCTGCTGTACATGGCCTGCAAACTGGCGCTCGACGACGGCCAGCTCGGCACCGACAAGCTCTCACGCGGCCCCTCGTTCGCCTATGGCGCGGCGCTGCAATGGCTCAATCCAAAAGCATGGCTCGCGTCGCTGGCCGGCATGGGCGCGTACGCAGCCGAAGGCGATGGTGCACTCGTCTGGCAGTTCACCGCGATCTATTTCGTGATCTGCTTTGTATCTATTGCAAGCTGGGCTTATGCCGGTACTTTCTTGCGCAAGTACTTGCAGGCGCCAAAGCGAGTCGGGCTATTCAATCGGGTCCTCGCTGCATTGCTCGCCGCGAGCGCGCTTTACCTGCTTACGACGTAACGCGCCGGGCACGGGCGGCCTCAACTGCGATATTGCCCCGGCGTCGCCGCGACGAGCCGCTTGAAGGTGCGCTGCAAATGCGCCTGATCGGCGAAGCCCGCATCGAGCGCGACGTCTGCGATCAGACGGCCACGCCTCAGCTGCGAGCGGCTGTATTGAATCCGGCGATTGATCAGATACGCGTGCGGAGTCATGCCGTAGCGCTGCTTGAATGCGCGAATCAGATGCGATGCCGACAAGCCTGCCGCATTACAAATGTCCTCGAGTTTCAGCGCGCTTCTGCAGTTTTCAGCGATGAATTCCGCCGCTCGCGCAAGCTGCCGGCTCGCATCGTCGTCGGAAAGAGGTGCGGGGTTTAAGCGGTGTTGTACTTCGGAAAAAAACGCAATCGCCGCGCTTTGCTTGCGCAAAAGATCCGTCTCTGTGTCGACGAGAATCGCATGCAGCCCGTTCAGTGCATTGAACAGCGCCGTATCTGTCGTCATGATTTGCGAGAACGCACGAAACGCGTGGTTTTCGCTAAAGCCCAGTTCGTGCTGCAGGCCAGTGAGCCAGGCAACGTCGACGTGAAGCATGCGATACGACCAGCACTCGTCTGCAACGGGATTGCACGCGTGAACGTCGTCGGGATTCATCAGGACAACCGCACCCGCGCCGGTCCATTCGCGCGCGTGGCGGTTCACGTACAGGCTGCGTCCGCCTGTGACCGCGCCGATGGAGAACGTTTCATGAGAGTGTCTGGCGTAGCAGATCTCGCGGCCGTCCTCGATGGAACGCGCCTCGATGTGCGGCAACGCCGCGCTACGCCAGAAACGCGGCTCGCTGGCGCGCTTCGCGTAACTGATCGCCTCTGTCGTTCCGCTCATTCGTGCGCCTCCGGCTTTTACGTGGACCTCGCAGAAGCAGCAGCCGCAGCGAGGCCACTTATCGTAGCCGTCAAACGTTCAGTCAACAAGCGGACTCAGGCGCTAGCCAGCCTGGCGCGAGCCGTAAGCCGTTACTTCGCCGAGATGTCGATATCGCCCAGATATTTCGCCGCGAGCGTTTTGACGGTGCCGTCGGCCTGCACCTTTGCAATCGCCGCGTTCAGCCGCTCGCGCAGCGCCGTGTCGCCTTTTCGGATGCCGTATGCGATACCGCTGCCCAGAATCTTGTCGTCACGCACCGGCTGACCGACGAACGCATAGTCCTTGCCATTGGGCTTCGACAGAAAACCGGTTTGTCCTGCGGGCGCCAGCACGAGCGTTGCGTCGAGACGTCCCGCGACGAGGTCCGTGTACACCTGGTTCTGATCCTGATACGGGACGACTGTGACGCCAGCCGGTTCCCAATGCGCCTTCGCGAACGTCTCCTGAATCGACGCCTGCAACACCCCCACGCGTTTGCCTTTCAACGCTTCGGGCGTGGGCAGCAGGCCGCTGTCGCGCTTTGCGATCAGTTGCGTCGGCACGCGATAGACAACCGTGGTGAAATCGATCGTCTGGCGGCGCTGGTCCGTTGCGTTCATCGCCGAATTGATCGCGTCGAATTTCCGGCCTTGCAGCGCCGGAATCAAACCGTCGAACGACGTCTCGACCCACTTGCACGTCATATGCGCAGCGACGCACACAGCATTGCCGACGTCGATATCGAGACCTTGCAATTCGCCGTTAGGACCTTTGGATTCGAACGGCGGATACTGCGCTTCGAGCCCGAAACGCAGCGTCGATGTATCGGCGGCAACGGCAGCAGACGAGGCCGCCACCGATGCGAATGCGCAGGCCAGCGCCAAAAGAGGCTTGAGCAATTTCATAGCAGGTCCCTTCTCTTCAGTTCGTTGTAGTGCAAGCACGCTTCGTGTGGATGTCATACGGCGCGACGATCATACTGCGTTCAAAATACACCGCCGGCGCGGCCGGCGTAGAGGCATTTTCAGATCTCGCACAAACGGCGCGCGCCTTCAATCAGCGTAGCGTCGTCTTTCGAAAAGCTCAGGCGAATCAGGCCCGAATCGGTGCCGTCGCTGTAAAACGCGGACAGCGGAATCGTCGCGACGCGCGCATCGCGAATCAGGCGCAACACGAAATCGCTATCGCTCTCATCGGAGAATCCGCGAAAACGCGCGAGCATAAAGAAGCTGCCCTCGCTCGGCAACAACTCGAAGCGCGATTCGGAAAGCGCATGCGCGAGCAGATCGCGCTTTTGCTGATAAAACGCGGACAAGCCGAGGTAACTCTCGCGATTGGACAAGGCGTCCACAAAGGCGTACTGCATCGGTGTATCGGCGGAAAACACCATGAACTGATGCACTTTGCGAATCTCGTTCATCAGTTCGGCGGGGGCGAGGCAATAACCTACGCGCCAGCCGGTGACGTGATACGACTTGCCAAACGACGACACGATAACGCTGCGTTCCGCCAGTTCACTATGGCACGCCATGCTCTGATGTTTAGCGCCGTCGAACACTACGTGTTCGTAGACCTCGTCGGCGAGAATCACAATGTCTGTGTTCCGCGTAATAGCCTTTACTCGCGCGACGTCGGCTTCGCTAAACACGGTCGCGGTCGGATTGTGCGGCGTGTTGATAATGATCATGCGAGTCTTCGGCGTGATCGCGGCGGCAACCTCGTCCCAGTTCACACGAAAATCGCTCAGCGACAGTTTAATCGGCACGGGCGTCGCGCCTTGCAGCCGAACAATCGGCCCGTAGCTGTCGAACGAAGGCTCGAAGTAAATCACCTCGTCGCCTGGGTGCACCAGCGCACTGATCGTCGAATAAAGGCCTTCGCTCGCGCTCGCGATCACCGTCACTTCGCTCGCCGGGTCGTAGCGCACGCCGTAGAGCGTTTGCACTTTGTCGGCGAGCGCTTCGCGTAACGCCGCGATGCCGGCCATCGGCGCATATTGATTATGGCCGGCGCGCATAGCCTGCGCGACGCCGTCTACCAGCTTCGCGTCCGGCGCGAAGTTCGGCGCGCCCTGCGACAGGTTCAGCGCATCGTGTTGTGCGGCCAGTTGACCGATTACTGTGAAGATTGTCGTGCCAACGTCAGGCAATTTCGAGCGGGCTTGCATAGCGCTCTGCATAAAGCTTCTCCCTGTCTCCATCCGGCGGCGGACTGGCGGGCGCGGATCGCGCGGCCGAACAATCCAGTCGAGTGCCGGTTGAGTGATTAGGCATCAGCCAAAGAACCGTCACAATCGAAACTTTGTCATGCGCGGCATGCGTTTATGTCATGGCCTGGGCGACGGCGCGCGAGCCCTCGGAAACGGCCGCACGGGATGCTCGACGGGAGAAAGACACACCTGCGGCCGAAGACGAACGTCCTGGAGGTATGACCGGAGGTGATGCACCAGCAGGTGCAGCGTGGAAAGCGGCCAGCGCGACAATGAGTTTCGAGCCGATGCGCCGCAGCAATGGTCGGGGCGAGAGCGGTCCGCATAGCTATGCCAACGCGCCCCCCTCGCCACTTCGCCGCCTGATCAGGCGTCGTCCATCAAGCGGACCTTGACCTTCTTGCCCTTCACCTTGCCCGCGCTCAGCTTGCGCACGGCGTCTCGCGCAACGCTGCGTTCGACCGCTACATAGGTCGACATCTCGGTCACGTTGATCTTGCCGATCTGCGAGCCGGCGAAACCCGCCTCGCCGGTCAGCGCGCCGAGAACGTCGCCGGGGCGGATTTTTTCCTTGCGGCCGCCGAGAATCTGCAGCGTTTCCATCGGCGGCAATAGCGGCTCGTTGCTGGCCGCGGTCAGTTCAGACAGCTTATGCCATTCGACTTCGCGTTTTTGCGCCTGCTCGAGACTGCCGACACGCCCCATCTCGTTCATGCTCGCAAGGCTCAACGCCCAGCCCTCCTGATCGGCGCGCCCCGTGCGGCCAATACGATGCACATGCACTTCCGGATCGGGCGTTACGTCTACGTTGATTACTGCCTCGAGTTGCGCGATGTCGAGGCCACGCGCAGCGACGTCGGTCGCGACCAGCACCGAGCAGCTGCGGTTTGCAAACTGGATCAGCACCTGATCGCGTTCGCGCTGATCGAGCTCGCCATGCAGCGCGAGCGCATGGAAACCCTGGGCGCGCAGAACGTCCAGCAGATCGCGGCATTGCTGCTTGGTGTTGCAGAAAGCCAGTGTGCTCACTGGACGATAGTGGTTCAGCAGCAGGCCGACGGCATGCAGACGCTCGTCTTCGGTCACTTCGTAGAAGCGTTGACGGATCTTCGTATTGTCGTGCCGTTCGGCGAGCTTCACTTCCTTAGGATTTCGCAGGAATTGCTGGCTGAGCTTGACGATGCCCTCGGGGTAGGTCGCCGAGAACAGCAGCGTCTGCCGCTCTTTCGGGCATTGCTTGACGACTGTTGCGATGTCGTCGAAGAAACCCATGTCGAGCATGCGGTCCGCTTCGTCCAGCACGAGTGTGTTCAGCGACTGCAAAGGCAGGCTGCCGCGCTCGAGGTGATCCATGATCCGGCCAGGCGTGCCGACGACGATATGCGCGCCGTGTTCGAGGCTTGCGGTTTGCGGACGCATTGGCGTGCCGCCGCACAAGGTCAGCACCTTGATGTTTTCTTCCGCGCGCGCGAGACGGCGAATCTCCTGTGTGACCTGATCGGCGAGTTCGCGCGTCGGACATAGCACCATGGCCTGCACGGCGAAGTTGCGCGCATCCAGACGCGCGAGCAGCGCCAGTGAAAACGCCGCGGTCTTGCCGCTGCCGGTTTTCGCCTGCGCGATCAGGTCGTGGCCGGCGAGCGCGATCGGCAAGCTCGCAGCCTGAATCGGCGTCATCTCGACGTAGCCGAGTTGCGTGAGATTCGCGAGCGCGGCGGGCGGCAGTGGCAACTGACTGAACGGAGCGCCGGCGGTGGTGGGACTATTCATAAGATGGTGACTCGTTATCGGCTTGAGGCCTGGAAACTATTCGGCGACGGGGCCGGGAAAGGGGCGGCCTTCCATCTGCTCGTACAGCACCGAGCCGTCGTCCCCTTCGAAGCGCTCGACATAATTGCGCGCGCCGCACATCGGGCAACGGAATAGCAGCCCCTGTCCCTCGTTCTTGATGACGACGTCTGACTGATCCCACTGTGCGCCGCAGGACTGATTTCTACATGTGAACACGTTGCTTCTCCAACTGGATTCGATTATTGATTCGACTGGATGCATTACCCGAGATGGGTGTGCCGCGCACGCGGCGCGCTCACGCCCATGTCGCTGAGACCTTGAACGATGCCGCAGTCTTCTACGGCCTGTTCGCCGTGGCATTGCTCACGCAGCGTGCGCAGTTGCGCCTTGAGCTGCTGCAGTTCGTCGATGCGCGTATCGACGTGGGCAATATGCTCGTCGATCAGATCATTGATGCCGCCGCAGCCGTGACCCGGCGCGTCGGTGAGACGCAGCAGCGCGCGGATTTCGTCGTGAGTCATGTCGAGCGCGCGGCAGTTGCGAATGAAGCGCAGCCGCTCGACATGCTTCGCGGTATAGCTGCGGTAATTGGCCTCCGTGCGCTCCGCTTCGGGCAAAAGCCCTTCCTTCTCGTAGAAACGGATGGTTTCGGTCGTGCAATGGGCGATTTTCGCCAATTCGCCGATTTTCATGGACCCTCCCGAGACCGGCCTTGACCTTGTAGTGGCTTCAAGGTGTTTACTAGACCACAAATCGAACGAGGAAGCCACCATGCCGCATGCTCACAAGGCACATGCCGCAACTGCCACACAGCGCGACGCCAGCGCCCACAACCAGGAAAACCATCGACATGACCATGTGGGTGGAGGCTGTCGCGGCGCCTCCGCCCATGCCCCCGCGCAGTTCGAGGGACAGTTGCTGCCGTCCGAAGCGATTGGCGACGACGTGCGCACCGCGATCCGCATCATGCAAATGGATTGCCCCACCGAAGAAGCGCTGATCCGCAAGAAGTTCAGTCGCATGCCGGACGTGCGCAGCATGGAGTTCAATCTCATGCAGCGCGTACTGACCGTGGTGCATGCGCACGGCGCGCTCGACTCGATTCTCGCCGCGCTTCGTTCGCTCGACTTCACGCCAGAAATCGCGGGTCCAGATTCACCGTCTTCGCAGCAAGACGCTAAACAGCGCAGTCAACCGGTCGCGCCTCGACAGTTGAGGCCTTGGTGGCCGCTTGCTTTCGCGGGCGTCGCTGCGGCAGCTTCAGAGGCTGCCGGCTGGCTCGGCGCGCCCGCCTGGATGGCAGCAAGCCTTGCGATCATCGCGATCGCTTCCTGCGGCCTGACAACGTACCGCAAGGGTTGGCTCGCCATTCGCCATGGCAACCTGAACATCAACGCGCTGATGAGCATTGCGGTGACCGGCGCGTTGATCCTGCGCCAATGGCCTGAAGCGGCGATGGTAATGGTGCTCTTCACCGTCGCCGAACTGATCGAAGCAAAGTCGCTCGACCGCGCCCGCAATGCAATCCAGGGGTTGATGCAACTCACGCCCGAACAGGCGAGCGCGCGGCAACCCGACGGCACGTGGCGCCCCACCGATCTCAACGCGATCGCGACCGGCGCGCTGGTTCGCGTGAAGCCGGGCGAACGGATTGCGCTCGACGGAGAAATCGTTGCAGGGCGTTCTAGCGTGGATCAGGCGCCCATCACGGGAGAAAGTCTGCCGGTGGACAAGACCGTCGGAGATGCCGTATTCGCAGGCACCGTCAACCAGACCGGCTCGTTCGACTACCGCGTGACCGCGGCGGCCAGCAACACGACGCTTGCGCGCATCATTCACGCGGTTGAAGCGGCGCAAGGCACCAAAGCGCCCACGCAACGTTTCGTCGATCAGTTCGCGCGCGTCTACACGCCGTGTGTATTCGCCGTTGCGCTACTGGTGGCGCTCGTGCCGCCGCTTTTTCTCGGCGGATCGTGGCAAGCGTGGATCTACAAGGCGCTGGTGATGCTGGTGATCGCGTGTCCGTGCGCGCTCGTGATTTCCACGCCGGTGACGATCGTCAGCGGTCTTGCGGCAGCCGCGCGCAAGGGCATTCTCATCAAGGGCGGCACTTTTCTCGAACAAGGGCGCAAGCTGACCCGCATGGCGTTCGACAAAACCGGCACGATCACGCACGGCAAACCGGTGCAAACCGAATTCGCAACGCTCGCCGATGCCGATGCCGACGCCGCACGTTGCCGCGCGCTTGCCGCGAGTCTTGCGGCGCGCTCGGATCATCCTGTGTCGATGGCAATTGCGGCGGCGGCAAAGAACGACGGCGTGGGCAACGTCACTGTCGATTCGTTCGAAGCGCTTCCGGGGCGCGGCGTGCGCGGCGAGATAAACGGCTTGACGTACTGGCTGGGCAATCATCGGCTCGCTGAAGAACTCGGGCGGTGCTCGCCTTCACTTGAAGCGCGGCTCGCCGCGCTCGAACGTCAAGGCAAGACGGTGGTGCTGTTAAGCGACGCCGGACGCGTCCTCGCGCTCTTTGCCGTGGCGGATACGGTGAAGGAGACGAGTTCCACCGCTATTGCCGAGTTGCACCGCGCGGGCGTCGCCACGGCCATGCTCACCGGCGACAATCCGCATACCGCTGCCGCAATCGCTGCGCAAGTAGGTATCGACGAAGCGCGCGGCAATCAGTTGCCGCAAGACAAACTGGATGCAATCGCGCAGTGGTCGGCCGAGGGCGCGAAAATAGGCATGGTGGGCGACGGTATAAACGACGCACCCGCGCTTGGACGCGCCGACATTGGCTTTGCGATGGGCGCGATGGGAACCGGTACGGCCATCGAAACCGCCGATGTCGCGTTGATGGACGACGACCTGCGCAAGATCCCGCTCTTCATCCGCCTGTCCAAAGCGACGCATGGCGTGCTGGTGCAGAACATCGCGCTCGCGCTCGGCATCAAGAGCGTGTTCCTGGTGTTGACCGTGATGGGTCTCGGCACCATGTGGATGGCAGTCTTCGCCGATGTTGGCGCGAGTCTGCTCGTAGTGGCCAACGGCCTGCGCTTGCTGCGCAAATAGCAGCGCGCAACGCGTCCCGCGTCACGCCGTGAGGCAACTAGTGCGCAGATGACCGACTGCTCGCGACGGATTTTGCGCCAATCGCGGCCTTCAACGTATCCGAGGGCCGCATGCCGAAGAGCTTGCGGTAATCGGTTGCAAACTGGCTCATGTGCCAGAAGCCCCAAGCCGCCGCGACGTCCTGCACCGAGCGGGAGTCCCGCGACGCATTGCACAGATCGCGGCGCGCGCCGTTCAGGCGGATTGCTCGCACATACGTTGCCGGCGCCATGCCGAGCACATCCTGAAAGCAGTATTGCAGCGTACGCCGGCTCACATGCAGATGTTCGCAAAGCTCCGGCACACCGACCGCGCGATCGCGATTGGCGAGCACGTAGTCGCGCGCGTCAGAGACGATCGACTGACGGCGCGCACGCGCCGGTATTGCCGTCGGTTCACAAGAAGCCGGCAATGCGCCCGCGTCGAACAGTTCCGCCAGCACCGACGCCTGCAAGTTCTCCCGCGCGGCCGACGACAACGGCGCAGCGCTCGCCGCACCATGCGCGAGAAGTTGGCGCAGCAAACCGCACATACGCTCTTTGCGGCCCACGCCGATTGTTACGACCTCGGTATCCGGCATTGGCTCCACAAGGCTCACGCGCTCCACGTCCGCCGCGTAGCGACGCAGCATCTCTCCCTTCACGACCACACCGAAAATCTCGTAGCCCGCCGACGTCAGCAGTTCGAACTCGATTCCACCGGGACGAAAGGCGAGCGCGTCGCCGCCGATGATTTTCGCGTCGATGCGACCGGAGCCCGCGCGGCACGTTGGGATGCCGAACCAGTACGCGTCTTTCTGCACTTCGCAGGTTTGCCTCAAGGTGTGGCTCGTTGTTTCAACGAACACCTGCATGTGGTCGAGGCACAACTCCGTCAAGCCGCCAACAAAGCTTCCCGCCGTCAACTGGTCGTACGTCTGGTGCCAGCCGTGGAGATTGCGGGCCTGTTCGTCTGCGTCGTGGGCGACACGGGTCTGCACGCAAAAGCTTGGTTGCGGCACGAGCGTGGAGCTTGTGCACACCGCGCTGGGGTTGCTGCTGAGGGTTCCGATCGTCATGGCGAATCCGCGCAATGGAGTATCGAAGAGAAAAGGCAAGGCAAGTCCTATGCCGATCGCACGCGCCTGCCAACTGCATTGACCAGCTCGGCACGCGCCGCGCCGCTGTTCAATTCGTGAACAGCAACAACCGCGTTGATCAGAAACGACGCGCCGCCCTCCGTCGACTAGAGGCAAAAACACGCGCTCCGGTGCGCTGGTGCCTGCTGCGCGTGCACGGCTCACCAGCCAGGTGCATTGGCATAGATCTGGCTCTACGGTGACGCGGCCGACTTCAACGGATTGCAACCGAGCGCAAAGTCGCGCCGGCTATTGCCCATTCAGACATGTGAGGAGCACACAGATGAATCACGCGGAGATGCAGTTTCTGACGACCGAATTCCCCTTCAAGAAGCAATATGCGAACTTTATCGGCGGCGAATGGGTGAAGCCCGCAGGGGGCGAGTACTTCGACAACGTATCGCCGATAACAGGCGAGCCGTTCACGTCGATCCCACGTTCGCGCGAGGCCGATATCGAACTCGCGCTCGACGCAGCGCACCGCGCTAAAGCGGCTTGGGGCAAAACCTCGACGACCGATCGCGCGAACATTCTGAACCGCATTGCGGACCGGATGGAAGCGAACTTGCAGCGTCTCGCCGTTGCTGAAACGATCGACAACGGCAAGCCACTGCGCGAAACGATGGCCGCCGATATTCCGCTTGCCATCGACCATTTCCGCTATTTCGCCGGCGCGGTGCGCGCTCAGGAAGGCTCGATCTCCGAGATCGACGACGACACCGTTGCATATCATTTCCACGAACCGCTCGGCGTGGTGGGTCAGATCATCCCGTGGAATTTCCCGATCCTCATGGCCGTGTGGAAACTCGCGCCCGCGCTCGCTGCCGGCAACTGTGTGGTGCTCAAGCCGGCAGAGCAAACACCTGCGTCGATTCTCGTACTGGCGGAGCTAATTCAGGACCTGTTGCCCGCCGGCGTGCTCAATGTGGTGAACGGCTTCGGTCTGGAAGCGGGCAAGCCGCTGGCATCGAGCAAGCGTATTGCGAAGATTGCCTTCACCGGTGAGACCACGACCGGCCGCCTCATCATGCAGTACGCGAGTCAGAACATCATTCCTGTCACGCTCGAACTCGGCGGCAAGAGCCCCAACATCTTCTTCGCCGACGTGATGAATCAGGACGACAGCTACTTCGACAAGGCACTCGAAGGTTTCGCGATGTTTGCGCTCAATCAGGGCGAAGTATGTACGTGTCCGTCGCGTGTGCTGATCGACGAAAAGATCTACGACAGTTTCATGGAGCGAGCATTGAAGCGCGTCGCGGCCATCACGCAAGGTCACCCACTCGACACTCGGACGATGATCGGTGCACAAGCTTCGCAGGAACAGTTGGAGAAGATTCTGTCGTATGTCGATCTCGGCAAGCAGGAGGGCGCCGAGTGTCTGATTGGCGGCGAGCGCAACACGTTGAGCGGCGAGTTGAGCAAAGGCTATTACGTGAAGCCGACCGTGTTTCGCGGTCACAACAAGATGCGCATCTTCCAGGAAGAGATCTTTGGGCCGGTTGTTTCAGTGACCACGTTCAAGACCGAAGATGAAGCGCTGGAGATCGCCAACGATACGCTTTACGGTCTGGGCGCCGGCGTTTGGACTCGCGACGGCACGCGTGCTTATCGTTTTGGCCGACAGATCCAGGCGGGCCGGGTGTGGACCAATTGCTATCACGCGTATCCGGCGCACGCGGCGTTTGGTGGCTACAAGCAATCGGGCATCGGACGGGAAAATCACAAGATGATGCTCGATCACTACCAGCAAACCAAGAACCTCCTCGTCAGCTATAGCGAGAAGCCGCTCGGTTTCTTCTAAACGTTGCGGCGAAGTGTTGATTGCAGAGCGAGCCGCATCGTGCGGCTCGCTGTGTTTAAGCGAGGGTACGATGACCGACGGAAAAGAAGTAGCGCGCGTGATTGCAACTCCTGCCGCTATCCAGTTGATCGACTCGTTGCGCGCGGAACATGGCGAGGTGCTGTTTCATCAATCCGGCGGATGCTGCGACGGCAGTGCACCCATGCTGTTTCCGCAGAGCGAATTCATGGTCGGTTCGTCCGACGTGAAACTCGGCACTTTGGCGGGCGTGCCGTTTTACATGAGCGATTCACAGTTCGAGTACTGGCAGCACACGCAATTGATTATCGACGTGGTGCCGGGCAACGGTGGCATGTTCTCGCTGGAGCGACCCAGCGGTCTGCGCTTTCTGACGCGTTCCCGCTTGTTCGACGACGACGAGAATGCGTGGCTCGAAGCGCATCCCGTGCAGCGCGTCGATGCGTGAGTTAGGCCGCAGTTGAGTTTGGGTTTGGGTTCGGGTTTGCGCTTGGTGCCGCCTCTGCGCCGATTGCGGGTGCTGCCGGCGCCGCCGGCAGCGATGCGTCGCTATCGTCTTTCAGGCCTACGCCGGTGACGCCGAGGCGCCGTGCATGGGTAAGCAGATAAAGTAGTTTGTGCGCGGCAAGCGGATAGTCGAGTCCTTCAGGACGCACGTTTGAAATGCAATTGCGCTGTGCGTCGCTGCAGCCCACTTTCGGCGCGTAGGTGATGTAGACGCCGAGACTATCTGGCGAGCTGAGACCAGGCCGCTCCCCGATCAGCATCACGACAATCTTTGCATTCAGCAACTCGCCGATCTCGTCGCCGAGTGCAACGCGTGCCTGCCGCGCGACGACAACTGGACCGATCGCCCAATCCGTGAGCTGCGGAGTGACAGCTTGCAGCAACGGAACGGCTTGTTTCGACGCGGCAAACGCGGATAAACCGTCGCCGATCACGAACACTACATCCGGCGACTCGTCGGGTAATTGCGCGAGCGCTGCGCGACTCTCTTCGGATAAGCGCCGGCCAAGGTCGGGACGCCGCAAGTAGTGCTCGCGGTCGGGCGCGGCGCTGTGCACATCCAGCGTTCTAAAGTTCTGCGCACGCAGTTGTGCATGCAATGCTTCTGTATCGAGCGGATGATGCACGGCGTCACGAGCTTGCGCATGCGAAAGATTGAACGCGAGCAAAGGCGCAGTTGGCAGACTGTTGCCTGCTCGACCCAATGCAATGCGCGCGTTGGTGAACTGGCGCAGTGCATTCCAGGGATTCTTGTCGACAGAGTCGCTCATTCGATACCCATCCAGTCGCGCACGCCTTCCAGCAACGGTTGTTGTGTGGACGCGCTCAGCAACGCGCCTCGCGCGTCGGCGATCTGCATCGACTCAAGCCATTCTTCAAACTCAGGTGCGCGACGCAATCCGAGAACGTCGCGCACATAGAGTGCATCGTGGAAAGAGGTGCTCTGATAATTGAGCATCACATCGTCTGCGCCCGGAATGCCCATGATGAAGTTGATGCCCGCCACGCCGAGCAACGTGAGCAGGTTGTCCATGTCGTCCTGGTCGGCTTCCGCATGATTCGTGTAGCAGATGTCGCAACCCATCGGCACGCCCAGCAGCTTGCCGCAAAAATGATCTTCGAGACCCGCGCGCGTGATCTGCTTGCCGTCGTACAGATATTCAGGGCCGATGAAACCGACTACGGTATTCACGAGAAACGGATTGAACTTGCGCGCGACCGCATAGGCGCGCACTTCGCAAGTCTGTTGATCGACGCCGAAATGCGCGTCCGCCGACAACGCACTGCCCTGCCCCGTTTCGAAGTACATCAGGTTGTTTCCCACCGTACCGCGCTTGAGCGACAGCCCCGCTTCGTACGCTTCCTGAAGCAGTGAGAGTGAAATTCCGAAACCGGCGTTCGCTTTTTCGGTGCCTGCAATCGATTGAAATACGAGGTCGACGGGCGCGCCTTTTTCGATGGCGGCGATCGTGTTGGTGACATGCGTCAGCACGCACGATTGCGTCGGCACCTGATAGCGCTGCCGGAATTCATCGACCATCACCAGCAGTCTGGTGATCGCTGCAAGATTGTCGCTGGCCGGGTTGATGCCGATCATCGCGTCGCCGCAGCCGTACATGAGGCCGTCGAGCATCGATGCCGCGATGCCCTTTACGTCATCCGTCGGATGATTCGGTTGCAAACGCACCGACATGTGCCCCGGCAAGCCGACCGTGTTGCGAAAGCGCGTGATCACCGGACGCTTGCGCGCCGCTGCGATCAGATCCTGATTGCGCATGAGCTTTGATACGGCCGCGACCATTTCAGGCGTGAGGCCGGCGGCGATGCGCGTGAGCGCATCGCCATTCGTCGTGGTGCTCAGGAGCCAGTTGCGAAAGTCGCCCACCGTCAGATGCGAAATCTCGGCGAACGCCTGCGGCGAATGATCGTCGATGACGAGACGCGTGACTTCGTCGCTTTCATACGGAATCAGCGCTTCGTTGAGGAACGTGCGCAGCGGCACTTCGGCGAGGGCCATCTTCGCGGCCACGCGTTCCTCTTCGCTCGCCGCAGCGACGCCTGCGAGTTGATCGCCGGAGCGTTGCGGGCTCGCCTTCGCCATGAGTGTCTTCAGATCGGCGAAGCGATAAGTACGGCTGCCGATTGTCTCCGTGTAGCTCATTTTTACGACTCCAGCGCCGCTGCGCGCGCAGCGGCTTCATCCGTCATTCTTCGAGCAATGCGTCCGCCGGCGCGGCGTCGCGTTGATGGCGCGTCAACAGAAAATAGACGTAGCCTAGCGCGAGGAAGATTGCGAACACTACTGCCACCAGAAAGTTGAAGTACACCATGGTCGCCAGACAGATCACCGCGGCGACCAGCGCGAACGCCGGGAACAGCGGAAACAGCGGCGCGCGGAACGGACGCTCCATGTTCGGCTCCGTGCGACGCAGCTTGAAAAGCGACAACATACTGATGATATACATCACGATAGCGCCAAACACAGACATCGTCACGATGTTCGCCGTGAGTGTCTGGCCGCCGAACTGGATCAGCTCGTCACTGTAGATCGCTGCGATGCCGATCACGCCGCCGGCCAGAATCGCGCGATGCGGCGTCTTGAAGCGCGGATGCACTTTGGAGAGCCACTCAGGCAGATAGCCCGCGCGGGCCAGCGCGAATATCTGCCGCGAATAGCCGAGGATGATCCCGTGAAACGACGCGACCAGACCGAACAGGCCGAGCCACACGAGCATATGCATCCAGCCGCTGTGTTCGCCGACGATGAACTTCATCGCTTGAGGCAACGGATCGTTGATGTTCGACAGCTTGGTCCAGTCGCCGGCCGCGCCCGCGAACACCATTACACCGATGGCCAGCACGACGAGCGTCAGGATGCCGGCGACGTAGGCAATGGGAATCGAGCGTTTCGGGTTTTTCGCTTCTTCCGCGGCCATTGCAACGCCCTCGATGGCGAGGAAGAACCAGATCGCAAACGGGATGGCCGCGAACATGCCGTTGAACGAGCCCATACTGAATGTATTCGCGCCGGCCCATCCGCCTTTCGTGAAGTTAGACCACTGGAAGCCCGGCGATACGACGCCCATGAAGACGAGCAGTTCGAAAATCGCGAGCAACGTCACGCACAACTCGAAAGCCGCCGCGATCTGCACGCCAACGATATTCAGCGCCATGAAGACGAGATACGCGCCCATTGCCGCGTGTTTCGGCTCGAGGCCAGGAAACTGCACGTGCAGATAAGCGCCGATTGCCAGTGCAATGGCCGGTGGCGCGAACACGAATTCGACGAGCGTCGCCGCACCGGCCAGATAACCGCCGGTCGGACCGAACGCATGACGCGCGTAAGCGAACGGGCCGCCCGCGTGTGGAATCGACGTGGTGAGTTCGGTGAAACTGAAAATGAAGGTCGTGTACATCGCGGCAATAAAGATCGCCGTGACGACGAAGCCGAGCGTACCGGCGCTCGCCCATCCATAGCTCCAGCCAAAGTATTCGCCGGAGATCACGAGGCCAACCGCGATGCCCCAAAGCTGCCACGTGCCGAGCGTCTGCTTCAACTCGTGATGCGTGACTTTACCGACGTGCTGACCGCTGGACTCTGTTTTCATCGGGCGCTCCGTGAGTTTGCCGCTTGTTCGACGCCGCAAGGCTTTGCGATGTGCGCGCAGGCAGGCTTTCGCCGATGGTAGTGAGCCATTATTCGAGGTGGTATCGAAATTCGGCAAAGTTGGGGGGTGGTGGGAGGGGTGAGTGGTTTGCTGGCGGTCTGTTTGCGCGTTCTGTGGTTTTTATAATCTTTGTATCTGTATATGTAGTAATAGTTAACAAGGGGCGTTGATGCTTGTGGATAAGTGCGAAACTGCGTTGCGGATCACGACGTTACAAGGGCGATAACCTTGGGCGGTGACTGTGGGCAGCGGGTTTGAGTTAGGGATAAGTTTTGATGCGGCTCCCCGCGAGGTCTGTTTATGAAAGTTCGCCCCACAACGTGTGAACGGGCTTTTACAGGGGTTGTGCAGAGGGTGATGGGGATAACTTTTTTGATGCGCATTGCATCGGTTCCTGATTGCGGTGAATCTTCAAGCTTCACGCGATCAGATCGCGTGCCCGTCTACCGGAGGGCCGACCTCGATGTCCGCACGCTTTACTCCAGTCCGCTGAAATGCTGAAGCCATCTACGACGATCGGCACGACGTTCAAGGTGACTTACGAAAACGCTGCGGCGGTGCATTCCCCGTGTCGACATACCGCAGAGCAACGTCGGCCAGGCAAATAACGTCCGCTCTTACGGCCATAGTAAGCCTCCTGGACAGCAAACATTCCTCATTAAACATCAGCGCGACAGGAAAACCGGTTTTTTAGCGCTCTGTTTCGACACTGATCGCGGCCTCCATTGCCGGCTTGTTGCAATTGAAAACGTCGAAGGATCCAGATCGAACTTATAATCCATTTACTATTCGCCCGGAGTTTGACCGCATGCATTTGCCATTGCCAAAGTTCGTTAAGCTTACAGCTCTCCCGCTGACGGTATTCGCATTTTCTTTTCCCGCATGCAGCCAGACAGGCCAATCTCCCCAAGTCAGCGCACTCGTCAAAAAATCGCTTGCCGATATGATTTTCGTGAAAGGCGGAACATTCACGATGGGAGACTTCGGTCCACAAGTGACGCCCGAAAAACTCCCTTATACGTCGCAGCAGGAAAACAAACCAGCTCACCCCGTAACGCTAGATAGTTTTTCGATCGGCAAGTACAAGGTCACGTACGCAGATCTTGATGTCTATATCACAGCGACTGGCAAACCATCGTGGCCGCAAGACAAAGCCGATCAACCCTATAAGGTTGCCGGCAACCCTGCGGGCGTGCCTTGGCAGATGGCCAAGGACTACTGTGAGTGGCTTGGCAAGCAAAGCGGCGTACCTATCGACCTGCCCACGGAAGCGCAATGGGAATATGCGGCGCGCTCCGGCGGCAAGCCTGTTATTTTCGGCACAGATAACAGTAAGTACGAATCGGATCGTAATCTGCCTTCTATCGATACGATCAAGCACAAGTACACGCCGCCCGCCGCGGTTTCCCAGTACCTCTATCCGGTCGGCAAATATCCGCCGAATCCACTGGGCCTTTATGACATAGGCCTGGACGGTAGGGATTGGGTCAACGACTGGTTCTCGCCCGACTACTACGATCACTCAACCGAAAAAAATCCGACCGGTCCGGCCGGAGGAACAATGAAGGTTATTCGCGGCGCGGAAGGCGATAACCAGGAGACCGCAATGACGGTTTACCGATACGGCGCGCCTCCGCAAGGATATGTCGTCAAGCTCAAAAGCGGGCGAACTCTAGGGCCCACGGCGGTTAACTTGACCTTCCGCTGCGCCGTGCAGAAGGCAAGTCCGCTCTAGGCGACAACGCGTTACGCCAATCGCACATCCGGCATGTTTTTGTAGAACGGGTGGGTGCCCACGGCAGCTTGGAATGCATAGTCGTGGGATTCGACCTGAACGACGGCGTAGCCCGGTGTCGGGTTGAGTTTAAGCATCGCGGTCAGGCTTTTGTAGTAGTCGTCAATTTCCTTTGCGTCAGTTGCCGGAGCGCCAGTCAGCGACATCGCGAGAAACCGGCGCAGATCTGCGCGGCGGCGAACGACATCGCCCCTGTCCCCCTGCGGATCGATATGCTGCACGACGTTATCGAGATCATGCCGGGTATGGGACCATTTAAGGATCTGCTTGACGGCGTCCTTACGCCGTCCGTACCAACGGCCATACGTGTGGTTGGCCATATCGACGCCGTCGGTCGCATACCAGTGGCGAGTCAACTGATAGATCATCATGCCCTTCGCTTCCGGCGTTGCGTATTGAAGCATCCAGGGGTTGTTCAGCACACGGTTCATTAGTTCGACGCGTGCTTCCTCCTTCTCATACTCGGCAATAAGGGCCGAAAACGCCTGGTTAATTTCTAGCACTTCCTGACCCACTGTATCAGCCAGATTCTGGTATCCCTGGATGACCATGACCTGGATGTGCGTGAAGGCGTCGAATGCAACCTCGTCGACAAACTTCAACCGCTTGAAATTCGCGTGATATAGCTGATAAAAGAACCACTTGAAGAACTCGGCGATACGCAACGCGTCGACCGAAGCCTCGATATCGCCTTTCGCTCCCACGCCGAGGCACAGCCCTGCTTTCGCTTTAATTCTGAAACGGCCCGCCGCGTAGCTGACGTCAAGCATGCAGCTGAGTCCGGCGCCCGCCATTGCGGTGACCGTATCGCCCACCTTGGCAAACGGCTTGTATTTGCCACTGGGGCCTTGCTTTGCAGGCTCCATCCACTCAAGGCCTCCTTCCAGCGACAAGTCCGCACGTGCACCGGCAAATACGTCGAGATCGACATTTGCGCTTGGATCGACTGGCTTGCCGCCTACCTTGATCTCGCGTTGCTTGGTGGTCGGGTTATCGACTGCGGCGCCATACAGGCCTAAGTCCTTTCGCTTTTCATCGCGATAGTCAACGACCACACCCAACTGCGCGACCATGCTCGCACCCACCATCCCTGACAAGCCCAATTCGCACTTGAATCGGACTGCGCCGAGCGGATAAGGCTTGCCGTCATCGCCATCCAGACTCCACATCCAGCCGGCGATGTCCGGATAGTAGAAGGCGCCGGAGACCTTGCCCTCGGCAATGGCGAATTCGGCTTGCGCCGACGCTTTGATCGCCACGCGGCCCTTTTGCGGTTGCCACTCGGTGTCCAATCCTGCGCCGGCCAGGTATCGCATCAATTGCGCTTTGGCCTCGATGCTGACGTTGTTGCCGAAGGCGGTCTGCTTGGGTTTCCCGGTTTCTTTCTTCTCACCCTCGCCACCCTCGCCGCGTTCAGCCGGTTCTTCGGCGCCAGCGCTATAAGTGAGATCTTTGTTCCACTCTTCGGCCCACGCGAAAAGCGTCCCCGTCACATGCTTTTCGGCGATCTCTGAGGACACCTTGGTCTTTTCGTACAACTGCGACTTGATGCTGCTCTCACGGCTGATCAACACGCCTTCCTTCAGCTTGTCGACGTCGATCTTGTACTTGCCGTGTGCATTCTTTTTGATGAAGCTCTTCGCGCCCGTCTCTTTTTCTTCCTTGCGGCCCTTCATGTCTTCGAAGGCTGTCGGACCGAATTTATGCCATCCCGGCTTAATCTTGTTCGAGCGGACGTAGTGAAGCTTGTACTTGGCGAATTTGACGGATTTCTTTCCATCGCCATCGATATGAATAGGGATCAACTCGACCATGGTGAGGTCTTTGCTATCCAGCTTGCTGAGCGGTTCCAGCTCCTTCTTGAGCGCCTTGTGTGCGGCCTCACGCTCTTTGAGCGCGTCGTCGACGGCAGCCTTATACGCTTCCCCGGCACGGGGGTCGGACATGTGGTTTTGCACATCCGTGGCGTATGCCTTCAGTGCCACATCGAGCTTTTGATTGGCCTTGTGAAATTTGTCGACGCGATCGTGCAGCAGATTGCATTCGCTTTGCAGAGCGCCGACGTCCTCCGCCGGCACGAGAATGAATTCGCCGGTCTCGGGCCGGAAGTAAAGCATGGGCGCCGGATCGTGCGGCACGTGCACGAGACTGTTGGGTGTCGTGTTAGTGGTGCCGTTGCCATCGGGTGCGTGGCTTGCGCTCGTAGCGTTCATCAATGTCGGTCTGCTTGAATGTTCAAATGAACGAGCGCGTCCACGTGAGGCAGGCGCTCTTCGGCCAGAGTCAGGTGTCGAGGAAAACTTTTAGCGCGCTCGGCGCGCTCGTCATGATGCGCGAGGTCAGGCCTTGTTCGTCAGTCATCCCCTCGAACACTTTGCCTTCCGCAGTTTCGACGCGGTAGCGCACGTAGGAGGCCGGGTCGCCAGTGTGTTTGTCGTGAATCTTGAACTGCTCGTTGTAAGGGCCTTCGCCGGACGGGAGTGTCGGTGGCTTGCTCGAAAGACTGGTCGGGCCGGCGAAAGCGTGACTGCTGCCCTTGATATCGATTTTCCCCGGCGCGTGGATCTCGATGTTTCCGTCTCTGATCCGAATGTAGGCGCCGCCGCTCGTCAAAAGAATGTCCTGTTTGGCCACTACCTCGACCTTCTCCGTCGCCGATATCAGCTTCAGGCTTTTTTGGGCAATGACTTCGATGTTGTCGGACTGCGCCTGGATTTCTACTTTGCCCTTCGCGGCAAACAGTTTGATGCCCGCGTTTTGAACAAACAAGCTGATCTTCTCGCTGACGCTTGCCAGGAGTGATTTGCCGGTTGCAATGTGCGTGCTCTGGCCGCTCACGAGGTTGACATGCTGGCCCGCTGCGGTCTGCACCGACTTCTGCGTGGACATTGCAATACCAGCCGGTGCCGCGAACAGCATGATCGGTTCTTTAAACGCGTTCGCGCTGCCAGTGCCGCCCCCGGCTGTGTTGCCGCCGCCGCTGGCGGTCACCGTGGTGCTGTTCTGCGTTGCATCCGTGAAGGACTTAAGCGAATCGTGACCGTCTTTCAGGCTTTCTGCCTGATGGGTTTCGCTTGCCTGCGAAAGCGCCTCGAGCACGCTTTCGGAATTGACCAACTGACTGCTTGCTTCGCGCACGTCCAGAGGTTGACTCGACGCGCCCGTGGTCGGATGCGTCGACACGTACATGCCTTGCGCCGCCCGGATCGCGCCGTATGCATCGGATTTCAGATCGAAGCCACTGCCAAGGTACGCACCTCGCGAGTTGCCGGTCTGCGCGATCAGATAGCCCAGGTGGAGCTGCGAGTTCGCACTGCTGCTATACATCTGGACACGGTTCTGGCCGGTGGCGTCGTCCATCACCATCTGGTTGTAGCCGCTGCCCTGGTACTCCTTCGATTTGTAGCCCGACAGGATGCCGTTGGAATGCCAGTCTGGTGTCTTCGCACCGTTGTAGACGCGCCCGGTGATGATCGGTTTGTCGCAGTCGCCATCGAGGAAAGAAACGATCACCTCTTCACCGATACGAGGCACATGCACGCCGCCGTATCCACTACCTGCATTCGATTGCGATACACGCATCCAGCACGACGCGTTCTCGTCACCTGGATTCAGACGGTCCCAGTGCATCTGAACTTTGACCCGGTTCAATGAATCCGTGAAGACCTCTTCATTCTGCGGCCCAACCACGGTCGCAGTCTGCATGTTCATTTCGGGTTTGTGATGCTCGAACGGACTGCGGAACGGTATGGCCTTGCGCTGTGCTTCGACGATAGCGATGAAGAAGCCTTCGCTGCCGTCTGCCGCCTTGACGAGCAGCGACGAATCGCTTGCGTGCTGTGCCCGCGCTGCGGCGATTGTCTGCTTCAGGCTATGCGGGAAATCCGTCGCGCTGCCCGAGACCGGCAGGTTGTTCTCGATGATCCAGTCCACCGCGACCACCGCAAACTGCCGGTTCTGCTGACTGCCGCTGTCATGCTCCGGATGGTTTTGCAGTTCGAACCAGCGGCCGGTGCCGATGCAACGCACCGCGCCTACGCCGTGGAAACGCTTCGCGCGCGACTCCCACTCTTCCATACGAATCTTCGACAGTTGATCGCCGCGGTCCTGTTGTCCGTACGTGTAGGCGCCGGTGTATTCATACACCTCGGCCTGCTGCGGAAGATTCCCCTGCGTGGTCAGCGTCGGGATCGTCGTGCCCTTCGGATTAGAAGACGATGACGGCGCCTTATAGTCGAACGTGCGCGTCGTCAGAGTCGTGCTTTGCAGCGTGCGCGTGCCGCTCCATTGAACGAAGGCATCGGTTTCGCTGTTTGTGCCCGAACGATAGAAGTCGATTGTTTGCGGCGACAGCGGTTGCAAACCGCCGATATCGTCGGTAATGACGAGCGTATGTGATTTGCCGTCGGCGGCCTGATCGAAATAGCCGAAGAGCCCTTCCGTTTCCATCAGTCGATGACAGAAATTCCAGTCGTCCTCGTATTGGACGCAAAACGAGCGCTGCGGCAAGGCATTGCGCAATGAGAAACGGAATGCACCCTGCGCCTGAGGATGCATATTGAATACGTCGGCGAGGATTTCATCGGCCGGTTTGCCCTGCCAGATACGCGCGTCTTTTCTGAAGCGCAGAAAATGCATCCAGGAGACAAATCCGATCTGATAGCTGGTAATCGCGCTGTCGGACCCTAGACGGCGAGCAGTATGGACATAACCGTGGTGCGGAGCATACGACTGATCGGTTTGCTGGATCCATAGCGTGACCGGCTGCGCGATCAGCGTCTTGAGTTCGATATTGTCGTTTGTGGAAACAGCGTCCAGCGTGAATTCAAAATCGCGGCCGAGCCGAGATTGTCCCACCAGCCGTTGTGGCAAAAGGACATTTGCGCCCAATGGCGTGTCCAGTCTAAGCAGACGGTCGTTTTGCAACAAACCGCCTTTAATTGCCGCGATAATGTCCTGCGCGCCCATACCGCCTCTTATTTATGCAATTTTGCGCCCCACGTTATCACGCGATAATACAAAGATTACGCACTGGTCGCAATAAATAGTCGACCCTGAACAATTCGGAGCTCCTTGTGCAGCAGAGCTTTGAGGCCGAAATGGTGTTGTGAGAATTGCAGGAACCTGGCACATTAACGCGAGAACCCTGCATTTTTCGACGAGGTGCGGATGGGTCCGAAGACACCTGTGACGGAGGGAGATTTTTTCCGCCAACCGCTGCGCGAACAGATCAACCTGAAGCATCCGTTGATACGTTTGGCCGACCTGATCAACTGGGCGCGACTGGGCGCGTCGATGAGCGAAAGCTTTGTATCGCGCAAGGGGCGACCGGCGACGTCGCCCAGACTGATTGCCGGGCTGCTGTATTTGCAGCACGCGTTCGACCTGTCCGACGAAGAGGTCGTCTGGCAATGGGTTGAGAACCCCTACTGGCAGGTCTTTACGGGCGAGACGTATCTCCAGACGGAGCCGCCAATCGACCCGTCGAGCCTGACGCGCTGGCGCAAACGACTGGGCGAAGCCGGCGTTGAAGAATTGCTCGCCGAGACGATCGAAGCAGCGAAGCGCGCTGGCGTGATCAAGGCCTCGAGCGTCAAGCGCGTGATTGTCGATACGACTGTCATGGAGAAGGCGATCGCACACCCAACCGATTCGCGATTGCTCGAACGGTGTCGCGAACATCTGGTGAAGGCTGCGGCACGGCATGGTCTGAAACTGAGGCAAAACTACAACCGCGAGGCGCCGCGACTGGGGCTGCAGATTGGCCGCTACGCTCACGCGAAGCAGTACAAACGCATGAGAAAGACATTGCGCACGCTGCGTTCGCGCGTTGGACGGGTGATGCGTGATGTGGAGCGGCAGCTCTCCCACGTGCCAGACTCAGGTCGTGTGGCGTTGCAGGAGTTAATTGGTCGCACGAAGCGCATCCTGGCGCAGAAGCCGAAGGACAAAAATAAGCTCTACGCGCTGCACGCACCGGAAGTTGAATGTCTGGCAAAGGGAAAGGCCCGCACGCCCTACGAATTCGGCGTGAAAGTGTCGATCACGACGACCCACAAGGAAGGCCTGGTCGTTGGCATGCGCTCGATGCCGGGCAATCCGTATGACGGGCACACGCTGGCTGAAGCGCTGGAGCAGGCGGCAATCCTGTGCGACGACACGCCAGAAGTCGCCATCGTCGATCGCGGCTACAAGGGTGTCGCCGTCGATGGCGTGAAGATCTATCACCCGGGGTTGCGGCGTGGCATCACACGCGGACTACGAGCGATGATCAGGCGACGCAGCGCAATCGAGCCAGCCATCGGTCACATGAAGACAGACGGAAAACTTGATCGCAACTGGCTCAAAGGCGCGCTCGGCGATGCGATGCACGCGGTGCTGTGCGGCGCCGGTCACAACTTCCGGATGATCCTGAGGAAGCTGCGGCTTCTTTGTGTCTTCGTTCTCGTTGCCCTGTTCAACTGCCACACTGCCACCGAAGTGCCGGCGTAACGCGAATGGCACGAGAACCGAATTGTTCAGGGCCGACTAAATAATCAAAGAGAAATGTTAAATCGAACCTTCTTTTCTCAATTTGAAGTGCGCAAGAAACCGGTAAAAATAACATGCACACCAGTAAATGCGGCGGAAGAGATACTTCTTGGCTTTTGCGGAATGACTCGCCCGATGCGCACTAAGTCAACGGCGAAAGAATGAGTGTTTGGTTAGGCATCGACAGACATCATCTGCTGCGAGGACACCAGTCGCGGCGGCGGATGGCAGCCGCAAATGCATAGATCGTCACTTAAAGCGGCATGCCTTCCGTCCGGCGCGGTCATAACCTGACGTGGCCCGTCGCATTGGATTTTCCCCGTTGTATTGCAAGCGGGGCACGCGACCGGATCCCCTTCATGGGCGACGTCTTTATCGCTCAATTGGATGGTGGTTGGCACGGCTTGAACGACGCCGTTAGCGGTCGTTTTGTCGCCGTTCAGGATCAGATATCGTTTCATGGTTCGCGTGTTGTCGTTACTCGGTATAAGCAATGGTGAGCGTGACCATCATCGACCGCGGGTCGGCGCGAACCGATATCGTCCCCCAGTTGAAGACGAACGAATCGACCCCTTGTGAGGTTGCAACGCGCGTCGTTTGCGCCTCCTTCATGACGAGTTTTGCCAAGGTCTTTTTTTCGCGGACCAAGTCGTCATCAGTCGCCGACCAGTCCTGCTTACGAATGCTCCCGTCATTCCAAAGGCAATCGATCGCCGCAAATCTTCCTTCGTAAAAACGTGCCCCCACCGCAAAGGAGTGCCCCCAAATAATTATCTCGGGGACGTTGAACGTTTCCCAGCCATTGCGAGCGTCCAGCGCTTTCCAGCCGGCCCCGATCACATCCGCCACCGTTGTACGGCCCGGCGCGAGCACCAGGCCCGTGCCGACATCCAGCTCGCCAGTTGCAAAATTGAAGATGCCCGACATCATTAACTCCCAAATTTCAATACATTGCCGCCGACAAGGCTACTCTTATCCTGATCCGCAACGAAGTATTGCGTACCACCGCCCTTGCCGAGATTCGAATTGGCGGCTGCCTTGCCTTTAGCAACACAAATGTCTTTGGTCAGCACAAAGGCGCGGAGTTGAGATCTCATCGGTCGACCCTTCGGCCAGTTTCCGGAGTGTGCAACCTGAGTCAGATCGTTGTACTCCCGCGCTGAACCGCTGCTGCTCAATACGGTGCGCGCGTCTGAGAAATAATTTCCGGGCAACGCAGTCGCGATTTTTTCAGGAGCAGCGTATGGGTAGAGCGTATAAAGCACCGTGCCCCGTTTAAGTACCGTGTTCTGATATGAGTCGACCCCGTAGTACGGCGCCGAACCCTGCCAGGTTTTCGCCTGCGCGGCGGGATCCTTCCCCGCACAAGGATCTTTCTGGCAACAATCCTTGTTCGGCGTTTGCGCTTTTTTCTTGAGCCCCAGCGGATCGATCCAACCGGTGGGATTCGGCGCGTACTGGTACACATTCCCGCCACCCAGCAGTCCGACGGGATCTTTGGACGTGAATCGTCCCGTGCTCGAATCGTAGTATCGGTGCCGGTTGTATGCGAGGCCCGTTTCTTCGTCGTAGTGCTGGCCCTGGAAGCGAATCGGATTGCGAGCGGCATCGGCCGTCGCCTGTGAAACGCGTGCGATTACATCGCGAGCCTCGCCCCACGCCTTGTAACGGGCTTCCCACACGACCTCACCGAATTCATCGGTAAGCAACTGCGGCGTGCCAAGCTGATCGCAGTGGTAATAGAGAACGTGCGCCGCGGAAGGCGGACTTACAGGTTTCAGGAGCGGATCGTCTTCCGGCGCGTAGCGATCGGTCTGCTTCCAATCGGGGGTAGCAATACCTTTGATTGGGGCGGAGACGAACTGCGCCAGAGGCACAAACGACCCGGCCTCATACACATAATGCGTGCTGCGTTCGTCGGCGCTTTCGTACGCCAACGTGTCGCCGTCCCAGCCGAACGTCGTGCGTGTACCGTCGACCTCTTTACCGATACGGCGCCCGAACGCGTCGTAGAAGTAGCGTGCCTCGTGACGGCGTGCCGGCTCGGCGACGCTCGCGGCTGTCATCCGGTTGAACTCGTCCCACTCGTAGCGTTGTTCGGCGCCGGGTGAGCGCTTCGTGATGAGATTCCCACGGGCATCATAAGTAAAGTGGGTGCCGGCATAATCCTTGAGCAGATTGCCCAGGACCTTGGGGGTAAGCGCAGGCAGGCTGCTTAGTTGTTGCCCGCCGCCAGTGCGCGCCTGTGCAGCATTGCCCGGATCGACGATATTACTCGCGGGGTCGAAAGCAAAGCGCTCGGTCGCAAAAGGACTGACGGCTTCGATCAGCCGCCCCACGGGATCGTACTGATAACGAGTCAGCCCTTGCCGGCTATCGTCAATCTCTTTGAGTTGACCCACGGCATCGTACTGATACCGGCGCGCCACAATCGGGGCGGGTGCGCCGGCGCGTCTGAGCGCCTGGGACTCAATCCTTCCGACCGGGTCGTAACGCGTGTTCTGCGCGATCCGGTTCGATAGCGTGCGCTGTGTTTCTCGATGCAGGTCGTCACGCTCGAACTGAATCAGTTCCTGACCGTCGATCTGCAAGCCGTGGACATGGCCCGTGCCATAAACCAGCCAGTCGACGACGTGACCATCCGGGCGCACGGTTCTGACACGCGTGCCGATCTCGTCGTATTCGTGTCGCCAAACGAAGCTGCGGCGCTCATCGAAAAGCTGCTGCGCGTGATGTTCGCGGATCAGATTGCCGACGGGATCGAAGAAGTGCTGCACCCGACTGATTGCATTCTGCGCATCGATCAGACGGCCACTTCCGTCATACATGAAGCGCTCGTCGCTTGCACCCGCGACGCGTCGTGCAAGGCGTCCACCGCTGTCGTATTCGAGTTGAGTCGTTTGTCCCGCTTCATCGACGGTTTGAAGCTGGCCAGTCGCCGCGTCGTAGGTGTAGCGGGTCGTCATCCCGTCGAAGGCAATTTCTTCGAGGAGTCGGCCGACCGGGTCGTAATGGAACTGGTAAGTCGCGTGATTCGAATCAGTGAGCGCGCTCAGGCGTCCGGCCCGGTCATAGCGATAGGTCAGCAGTTCGCCCGATGCATCACGTCGATTCGCGATCCGCCCGGCTGCGTCGTATCCGTAGCGCGTAACGCGGTTCAACGGATCCGTATGTACCAGCAGCCGGCCTTCGGCGTCGTATTCCAGCTTTTCGATTCCCGCGGCGGATTGAACCGAAGCCAGTTGGCCATTGCTGCCATAGCGGTAGACGGCACTCCGACCGCCTGCATCCTTGCTCTCGAGCAGCCGGCCTTGTCCATCATAGGTCCACTGCGTCGTCTTTCCCGAGCAATCGGTATAGCTGGCGAGGCGTCCAGCAGCGTCATAGGCAAGTGCTTTTGCTCCGCCTTTCGCGTCGACGATCGTGACTGGTTGGCCTTGAGCGTTGTAACTGTATTGGGTCTTGTGGCCTAGCGGATCTACCTGCACCACGACATTGCCGCTGTCGTCGTATTCCCGCGTCCAGCGGTAGGCGTGCGGATCGATGATGACAGTCATCTGATCCTTCGCGTCATACTCCATGCGTATCACGCTGCCATCCGGTCGGACCTGCTCGATCAGGTTGCCGCGCTGGTCGTAGATGAACCGTTCGACGCTGCCGTCCGGGTATATGTGCTGCGTCAGATTATGTTGGGCGTCGCGGTAGAACCATTCATTGAGGCCGTCCGCATAAATGATTCGATACGTGTAACCATCGATATCGAAGTAATAGCGCGTCACGTTGCCGAGGGCATCAGTCACATCGACGAGACGAATGTCGGGATGCCACGCGAGGCGCGTGTCGTAGCTCCCGTCGTCCGCGTATTCGCGCACGCACTTCGCCTTGGGCCCGGACCCTTCCCATTCCAGATTCATGCCACGGCCGGTGCGATCCGTGTACCGTGTCACGAGGTGATGCGTGTACGCGTATTCGCGACGATTGCCGTGGCGGTCGGTTGCCGCAATCAGGTCGCCATGCTGATCGTACGCATAACGCACCAGCGTGCCGATCCGTTCGCCTTCCTGGTCAACCTCCACCGCTTCGACAAGACGGCCGCCTCCATCGTGTGAAAACACGACGATGCTTTGCGCAGTGATCAGCCGCGTGAGCCGATGTGCGTCGTCGTAGTCCAATGTGACCTGACTGCCGCTGCGATCCTTCAGGAAAGCGAGACGGAACGCGTCGCCGCGTTTTTCATATGCTTCGAGCAGTTCATGTCCGCGCGTGAGCGTAAGCCACCGGTCGTCCAGTTGCGCGAGCGTGAGGTCTTCGGCGAGATCGTCGTGTGTCTCGCCCGCCTTGAGAAGCGGATAGTCGAGACTACGTCCACTCGGATCGTGATAAACAAGCTTGGCCGCGTGGATATCGAAGCGCGTAGTGTACGGAGTGATCCAGCGCGCGCCGAGATTGCTGTCGTCGTAGGCAGACAGGAAGGACCGGTAAGTACGTCGCCAGACTACCGGCATGGCGCCGGGCAACACGAAGTCTTCGTGATCGAAGCGCTCGTCGCCAAGTGCGTAGCCGATCGAGCCGCCGCTGCGGCCCAGACCACAGCTCTTGCAGTCGCTCGGCCCCGGATGCTTCGCCTTCGCCTGGGTGCCGATTGTCTCCAGTTCGCCTTCGGTTTTCTTCAGTTCCGCTTCGACCTTGCCCGCCGCCTTGATGCCGACAACCTGCTTATGTTTCTGCTTTTCCTTCCATTTACGCACGGCCGTCATGAGCGCGTCGAGCATCCAGATCAGGCCGCCCACATCCGCACTATTCAGCCCTTTGATCTTCTCCGTCACCATCGGAATCGCGAGGCGTGCTTCTGCGGCCATCTGCTTGAGCCGCTGATTAGTCGACGGCGAGATCTCATTTGCTGCGCGGGACGCGAGGTTCGCCGCGTCCTTGACCAGTACCTTGGTGCCGTCTTTCAGATACGACCACAGGTTCTCGGCAACCTTGCTTGCATCATGGGCGGCAAAGCCGTCGCCGACTTGCTCCAGATGTCTGTCGGCCGCGCGATAGTTGCCTGACGTGTCGAACAGCTTGCCTGTCGCCGCACCTTCAAAAATTTGCGCAAGACCTTCGAGCAGCTTCTTCGCATGATCCGCACAATCATTGAGCATCTGCGCGAGCTTGGCCTGCACCTCCTGAATGAATTTTTCGATGTCGCCGGCAAACTTCGCGCTGATGTGCGCCACCAGCACCGAGATGACCGTATCGGCGATCATCTGTGCTCCGCCTTCTGCAACGGCCTTTGCGCTTTTCGCGAGTTCCTCGCGGGCCAGCTTCATCAGCGGTCGCGCACCCATGCGAAACTCACCCATCACCGGCGGCAACGGAATGACGCCGATCAGGTCGATGCCCAGGTTCAGATAGTCGAAGAAGTCTTTGGACTCCGCTTCGATCAGCCGCTTGATGTCCATTACGACGTCGATCGCGGACAGAATGTTCGAAACGACGGGGATGTAGTTCGCCAGTTGCTCGACGCGATCGAGCGTGATGTAGCCATCGCTGACTCTCTTGAGCCACGCATCGAATTGCTCGAGCGCGGAACCCACGTCCTCCCTCGCGATGGTGACGAGCGGCGCGATGGCGACTTCGGTTCGGACAACGGCGGTGGTCTCGGCAGCGGCTGCGCTCATGCTGGATCAGGTCGGTTTAGTTGCTATTGGTAAAGAGTTTGTCGTATCCGCATCCGAGCAGAATCCATCCCGGGCTTTCCTGCTGATCGACAAGCAGTCTGATTTCCTTCCTGTCGACCGTCTTGCGGTAGTCGACGCCTCGCCATTGCGCGTTCTCGCGCAGTGAAATAGTGCCGGCTCCTTCGCTCATGCCGCCGATACGCGCGGCCCATTGCCTGGCAATGCTGATTTCCTCGCCTTCAGTTGCGGGGATGGCGAGCAGCATCTGCCTTGGCGAGACAATCGACACAACGTTCGACGTTGTGCCCCACGCCTGGATAGGCTTCTGCGTTTTCCACGCCAGATCCACGGCTTTTTCTTTCGGCGGCTGGCTCGTGAGGCCCGGTACCCCGCCGTTGTCGACTCGGCCGATGAAGCCATCGATTTCACGCGCGTCGAGCTTGCACTCGACGAAGCGGGCGATCGTCCGCAAATCGGTTGTCGACTGGGCGTGTGCGCTTGCGGCGATTACGACGCTGCACGCCGCACACGTGAGTGCCTGAACGAATTTCATCGCGGACTTACTTCACCTTGCAGTCGGTCGCCGCCGGATAGCTGGTCGAGAACGCGCCAACGCAATGCAGCGTCACCGTTTGGCCTATGCGGGAGCGGATCTTATCGATGCTTGCCTTATCGGCAAATGTCACACGCACGGCGGTGTCCGAATCTTCGCCGAGCTTGCCGATTACGTTGTCGGTCAGACCGGAATCGAGCGACAGCAACTTGCCGGTCAGTGCGAGCCGTTTATCGGTGTATTTCGATGCGGCGTCGGCGTCGCTCGCGTATTGCGAGGCCATGGCGGCTGCGGACGTTTTGAGTTCGGTTGCGCCGAACGCGGTGAAGTGATGACGAACGCAAGTGCGAGACAAGCTGCTCTCTTCATAATCGGAGTAGATTTATTTGAAGTTGAACGATCGGCATCGAATCAGACGACGCCCTTGATTGCCGGCAGCGCACTACGCGCCGATTGCGCAATGCTGCTGATTTCCTTGGCTGCACTGGCGGCCTGGCTTGCCTGCGAAAGCGCAGCGCTTGCTTCCGATGGCAATGCCTTTGTGAGGGCGCTCTGAGCGAGCCCTGCCGCCTGACCTTTTGCCATTGATGCAAGCCCGGTGGTCCCTTGTGAAGCCATGCTAGCGAGACTGCCGAGCTGCGATGCACCTCCTGCGGCGGTGCCAAATGCGCTGCTTGCAGCACCGGCGGTTCCGGCCGCTGCGCCCGTGGCACCGCCGGCACCCGGCAGGAAAGAAGCCATTTGAGAAGCGGCAGCGCTGTCGCCCGGAGCGCTAAGCGGTTCGACCGGCCACTTGGTGCTTTTGAAATAGTTGGCCGGCTGTGATGGATCGCGAGGGTCATTGCCAAATTGCACTTGTGCGACGCCCGGCGGCAAACCGCTGACAGTCATTCGACCGTTTGCATCCAGCGCACCTTGTCGCAGGAGTCCGCCGTTGGCGTCCAGCACCGAAAAATGGCCGCCTTTGACCGGCTCGCCGTTCGCGTATTGATGAAGCAATTCAAGCTGTCCCGGTTGGTCGGGACGCGCCGACGGCAGCGGATACCCTTGGCTCGTCGGGCCATTGAAGCTATGCTGCGCACCCTTGACATCGACCATGCCGGGCGCGTGGATGTCGATGTTCCCGCCTTTAATCCGGATGTACGCACCGCCGCTAGTCAACAAAATTTCCTGATCCGCGGCCGCTTCGATTTTTTCGGTTGCGGACAACAACCTGAGTGTTTTCTGAGCGGTTAATTCGACGTTGTCGGACTGCGCTTTGACTTCGACCTTGCCCCTCGCGGCAAACAGTTTCATGCCGGCGTTCTGAACGAACAAACTGATTTTCTCGCTGACGCTCGCAAGCAGCGACTTGCCGGTCGCGACGTGCGCGCTCTGGCCGCTCACCAGATTGACATGCTCGTTCGCCGCAATATGCGCGGATTTCTGTGTCGACATCGCGATGCCCGCTGGCGTCGCGAACAGCATGATCGGCTCTTTGAATGCGTTGGCGCTGCCCGCGCCGCCGCCTGCGGTATTGCCGCCACTACCCGTTGCGCCCGACACGCTGCTTTGTGTTGCATCGGTAAATTCTTTGAGCGAGTCGTGACCATCCTTGAGGCTTTCCGCCTGATGCGTCTCGCTCGCCTGGCTAAGCGCCTCGATCACGCTTTCCGAGTTGACCAATTGTGTGTTGGCCCCGCGCACATCGAGGGGTTGGCTTGCCGCGCCGTTGGTCGGATGCGTCGATACGTACAGTCCCTGCGCCGCCCGGACCGCGCCGTACGCGTCTGACTTCAGGTCAAAGCCGCTGCCGAGATAGGCACCGCGAGTATTGTCGCTGTGTGCGATCAGATAGCCTAGGTGCAGTTGCGAGTTCGCGCTCGTGCTGTAAAGCTGCACGCGATTCTGGCCGGTCGCATCGTCCATCACTAGCTGGTTGTAGCCGCTGCCCTGATATTCCTTTGATTTGTAGCCTGACAGAATCCCGTTCGAATGCCAGCTTGGTGTCCTGGCGCCGTTATAGACTCGGCCCGTGACGATCGGCCGGTCGCAGTCGCCGTCCAGAAACGACACGATCACTTCTTCGCCGATGCGCGGCACGTGAACCGCTCCGTAGTTTCCCCCGGTGTCCGACTGTGCCACCCGAAGCCAGCACGACGCGTTCTCGTCGCCCGGATTGAGCCGGTCCCAGTGCATCTGCACCTTCACGCGGTTCAGCGGATCTGTGAAGACTTCCTCGTTCGCCGGACCCACCACCGTCGCCGTCTGCATGTGCATCTCAGGCTTGCTGTGCTCCTGCGGGCTGCGGAACGGCACCGTTCGACGTTGCGCCTCGACGGTGGCGAGGAAGAAGCCTTCGCTGCCGTCCCTTGCCTTGACGACCAGCGTGCTGTCCGCGCCATGCGCGACGCGGGCCGCAGCGATCTGCTGCTTGAGGCTGTGCGGAAAGTCAGTTGTTCCCGATGAGAGCGGCAGGTTGTTCTCGACCACCCATTCGACGGCGATTACTGCAAACTGCCGCTCCTCTTCACTGCCACTGCCGTGCGCCGGATGGTTATCCAGCTCGAACCAGCGGCCCGCATCGATCCGACGCACCGCGCCCACGCCGTGAAAGCGCTTTGCGCGCGACTCCCACTCCTCCATCCTGACCTTCGAGAGCTGGTCGCCGCGCTCCTGCTGCGCGTACGTGTACGCGCCCGTGTATTCGTACACCTCCGCCTGCTGCGGCAGATCGCCCTGCGTACCCAGCGTGGGGACGTTGGTGCCCTTCGGATTGGCCGATGAAGACGGTGACTTGTAGTCGAACGTGCGCGTCGTGAGCGTGGTGCTCTGAAGCGTGCGCGTGCCGCTCCACTGCACGAGCGCGTCCGTTTCGCTGTTGGTGCCCGAGCGGTAGAACTGCACCGGTTGCGACGACAATGCGGGAAGGCTGCCAATATCCTCCGTAATGACGAGCGTGTGGGATTTACCGTCGGTGGCCTGCTCGAAATAACCGAACAGCCCCTCGGTTTCCATCAGGCGGTGGCAGAAAGTCCAGTCGTCTTCATATTGAACGCAGAATGAATGCGGTGGCAATGGCTTGGCTAGCGCAAAACGGAAAGCGCCCTGCGCCTGCGGATGCATATTGAATACATCGGTGAGAATCTCATCGACCGCCTTATCCTGCCAGATTCGCGCGTCTTTACGGAATCGCAGGAAATGCATCCATGAGACAAAGCCGATCTGGTAGCTGGTAATTGCGCTATCGGAACCCAAACGGCGAGCAGTATGGACATAACCGTGGTGCGGGGCGTAGGACTGGTCAGTCTGCTGGATCCAGAGCGTTACGGGCTGGGCGATTAGCGTTTTGAGTTCGATGCTGTCGCTCGTGGATACCGCGTCGAGCGTAAATTCATAATCGCGACCAATTCGGGACTGGCCAACCAGCCTTTGCGGCAAAAGCGTATTCTCGCCAAGTGACGTATCGAGTTTGAGCAGACGGTCACTTTGCAACAACCCGCCTTTTATTGCCGCGATTATGTCCTGCGCGCCCATACTGCCTCTTCTTATGCAATTCGCGCCCCCGCGCTATCGCGCGATAATACATAAAACCTTACGTTTGTCGCAATCGCTTATTCAAAAACAAATGTTAAATCGCGGGCGGCCCGGGTAGTAATTTCCTGATGCGCGTCTGTTTTGGATTGTATGTCGGTACAAATGGCGTTGGGGTCGGCTGGTAATACTTTTTGTTGCGGCGGTGTCCGCGAGTTAATACAAAGCTTGTCTAGGGGTCATGCCTTCGGGCGGAGCCCAACTGTCTGCTGCTCAAATCCAAGGTCGTATTTTTTGACGTCCGGGGATAGGCGCCACTAGTCGGAATGCGTCGAGCGGCAGACCAAAGCAAACGCCCGGACTTGCCGGGCGTTTGCTTTCTACATCCATCGGATCTCATCACCACCCGTGGCAGTAATTTCTCACTTACTTGGCACAGGTTTCACCTTTTGGCGGCACGACAACACCCTCAAACATCGATATTCCCCGCCCTAAGCGCATTAGACTCAATAAACGCCCGCCGCGGCTCCACATCATCCCCCATGAGCGTAGTAAAGATCCCATCAGCCGCAATAGCATCTTCGATCTGCACTCTCAGCAAACGACGCACAGCCGGATCCATAGTCGTCTCCCAAAGCTGCCCAGGATTCATCTCACCAAGCCCCTTATAACGCTGCTTGGAAACGTTACGCTCAGCATCGGCCAACAACCACTTCATCGCAGACTTGAAGTCGCTAACAGCCATACTCCGCTCGCCGCGCTTGATAACAGCACCAGGACCAATCAACCCCTTGAACGTATTAGCAGTATTGACCAGTTGCTGATAATCGGCCGTCAGCTGAAACTCTTCGTCCAGCACCGAAACCTTCTGATTCCCGTGATGCGTCCTCGCCACGCGCAGCGAGCGCAACTCGCGCACCGGGTCATACATCGTCGTAACGGTAACTTCGGGCTTCAGCGCGTCGTCGCGCAGCTTAGCTTCGAGCGCTTTGGCCGAAGCCTCAGCGGCATCTTCGCTAGACAGATCGATGACGACGCCATCCATCACAGCCTCAAGCGCTCCCGCGTCATACAGCCTGCTCAACCGGTTGACCACCGCCTGCGCAAGCAGATAAGCACGCGCCAACTCGCCCAATGCATCGCCGGTAATTGCCGTGCCATTTTCAGACGGCAACAACTCCGAGCCCTGCAACGCGAGCTTCAGAATGTGAGCATTGACCTCGTTCTCGTCCTTCAGATACCGCTCGTCCTTACCCGCCTTGATTTTGTACAGCGGCGGCTGCGCGATATAGATGTACCCGCGCTCGATCATCTCCGGCATTTGCCGATAGAAGAACGTCAGCAGTAGTGTCCGGATGTGCGCGCCGTCCACGTCGGCGTCCGTCATGATGATGATGCGGTGATAACGCAACTTGTCGAGGTTGTAATCCTCTTTGCCGATACCGCAACCCAACGCGGTAATCAGCGTCACGATCTGCTCTGAAGAAAGCAGCTTGTCGTAACGCGCCTTCTCCACGTTGAGCACCTTGCCGCGCAACGGCAAAATCGCCTGAAACTTCCGGTCGCGGCCCTGCTTCGCCGACCCACCTGCCGAGTCACCCTCGACGATGTAAATCTCCGACTTCGCCGGGTCCTTTTCCTGACAATCCGCGAGCTTGCCCGGCAAACCAACGCCATCGAGCACGCCCTTGCGGCGCGTCATCTCACGCGCCTTGCGAGCGGCGTCGCGAGCACGCGCTGCATCGACGATCTTGCTGCAGATAATCTTCGCGTCGTTCGGCGTCTCGAGCAGGAATTCTTCGAGCGCTTTCGCGACCACATCTTCCACCGGCGCGCGCACTTCGGACGACACCAGCTTGTCCTTCGTCTGCGCGCTGAACTTCGGCTCCGGCACCTTCACCGACAGCACGCACGAAAGCCCTTCACGCATATCGTCGCCCGAAGTCTCAACCTTCGCCTTCTTCGCGACTTCGTGATCGTTGATGTACTTGTTCAACACGCGCGTCATCGCCGCACGCAGCCCGGTCAAGTGCGTCCCACCATCACGCTGCGGAATGTTGTTCGTGAAGCACAGCACGTTTTCGTTGTAGCTGTCGTTCCACTGCATCGCCACTTCCACGCCCACGCCGTCTTTCTCGCCGCTGACGTGGAAAATGTTCGGGTGCAGCACGGACTTGTTCTTGTTGATGTACTCGACAAAGCCCTTCACGCCGCCCACGAACGCGAAATCTTCTTCCTTGCCGGTGCGCTGGTCGGTCAGCTTGATTCGCACGCCGTTATTCAGAAACGACAGTTCGCGAATCCGCTTGGCCAGAATGTCGTAGTGATATTCGATGTTGCCGAAAATTGTCTCGTCGGCGAGGAAGTGCACTTCGGTGCCGCGGTTCTCGGTCTCGCCGATAACCTGAATCGGCGAAACAGCCACGCCGCCGATCTCTTCGATCACGCGATTCTGCGGCACGCCACGGTGGAATTCCATGAAGTGCTTCTTGCCGTCGCGGCGGACCGTGAGACGCAGCCATGCGGACAATGCGTTCACGCACGACACGCCCACGCCGTGCAGGCCGCCCGACACCTTGTAGCTGTTCTGGTCGAACTTGCCGCCGGCATGCAGTTCGGTCATCACGATTTCGGCGGCGCTGCGCTTCGGCTCGTGCTTGTCGTCCATCTTCAAGCCGGTCGGCACGCCGCGGCCGTTGTCGGTGATCGAGATGGAGTTGTCAGCGTGAATGATCACCTGAATGTCGTCGCAGTATCCGGCCAACGCTTCGTCGATCGAGTTGTCGAGCACTTCGAACACGAGGTGGTGCAAACCAGTGCCATCCGATGTATCCCCGATGTACATCCCCGGCCGCTTGCGCACCGCCTCCAGACCTTCGAGGATCTGAATGGACGAGGCGCCGTAGCTGTTGTCGGGTTGCGTATTGTTCGTTTCAGTCATGGATTTTTTCCGGTTCTGCATTACTGCTGGGTTGCTGCTCTGGACTTTTCAAAATGCCATAAAAACGCCAAAGGGGCGCTGCGCCCCTTGGTGTGTTCTGGTTTTTGGACGCGTTAGATGCGCATTGGCATCACGACGTATTTGAATTCGTCGTTCTCGGGAATCGTGATCAACGCGCTGGAGCTGGCATCGCCAAGGCTCACTTGCAACATGTCGACCTTCAGGTTCGCGAGCACGTCGAGCAGATACGTGACGTTGAACCCGATATCGACGCTGTCGCCGTCGTACGCGATTTCCAGTTCTTCTTGCGCCTCTTCCTGATCGGCGTTGGTCGACATGATCTTCAACTGGCCCGGCTCGATAATGCAGCGCACGCCCTTGAATTTGTCCGACGTCAAAATCGCCGCGCGTTGCAGCGAACGCTGCAGTTCTTCACGGCCGATCACGAACTGGTTCTTATGCGACTTCGGAATCACACGCTGGAAGTCGGGGAATTTTCCTTCGACCAGTTTCGACACCAGTTCGACCTGACCGAACGTGAATTTCACCTGCGTTTGCGCGATGTCGATGTTCAGCGTGTCGTCGATGTCTTCAAGCAGACGCTGCAACTCGAGAATCGTCTTGCGCGGAATGATCACTTCCTGGCGCGCGAACGCGCCTTCGATCTTCATCGACGAAAACGCCAAGCGGTGGCCGTCGGTTGCTACCGCCATCAACTGATCGCCGTCTACTACCAGCAGCATGCCGTTCAGGTAGTAGCGAATGTCCTGCTGGGCCATCGAAAAATGGACCATGCCAAGCAACTGGCGGAACGTCTTTTGTGGAACCACGAGGCTCGCGCCGTAGTCTTTAGCTTGCGCGACCGTTGGGAACTCGTCTGCAGCCAGCGTTTGCAGTGCGAATCGGCTCTTGCCGGATTGCACCGTCAGACGCTTGTCATTCAGCGTAAGCGTGACCTGGCCGTCGGGCATGGCGCGCAGAATGTCGAGGAGCTTTCGTGCTGCCACCGTGGTCGCCACCGAATCGCCGCCCACGCCGAAATCGGCGCGCGTGGTGATCTGCAACTCCAGGTCGGTCGACAGGAACGACACGTCCGGGCCGTTCTTGGTAATCAGCAAATTGGCGAGGATCGGCAACGTATGGCGGCGTTCGACGATGCCGCTCACGGTTTGCAGCGGCCTGAGGAGGTTATCGCGTTCGGTCTTGACCAGTTGCATAGAGTTCCTTCGTTGATATAACGGCCCACGCGCCTTTCAGCCCTTTTGGGCATTTTTCCGGCACGCAACCGCAGCTCCCCGCCGGCGCCACGCAGCGCCCGTCACGGCGTGAAATCCGCCCGCGGCCGCCGGGCGGTTAAACCTGTATTGTGCCTGAAAAAGGAACCGCCTCACTAAAATGGGGGCGAGTTACGAAATAAACAGGTCGATTTTTCCGTCGGCGCCGCTCAGCCTTTCAGCGTTTGCTCCAGCACGTGCAGCTCGTGGTTTAGTTGAGCGTCCTTGCTGCGCTCGTCGGCGATTTTTCGCACCGCGTGCAGCACCGTGGTGTGGTCGCGTCCGCCGAACAACTCGCCAATTTCCGGCAAGCTCTTCTGCGTGAGCTCTTTCGCGAGATACATGGCGATCTGCCGCGGACGCGCGATGTTCGCCGGCCGCTTTTTCGAATACATGTCCGCGACCTTGATGCTGTAAAAGTCCGCCACGGTCTTCTGAATGTTCTCCACGGAGATCTGGCGGTTCTGCACCGTCAACAGATCTTTCAGCGCTTCTTTCGTCAGTTCGATAGTGATTTCGCGGCCGTGGAACTTCGAGTACGCCAGAATTTTGCGCAGCGCGCCTTCGAGTTCCCGCACGTTGGAGCGCAGATGCTTGGCGACGAAAAACGCGACGTCTTCATTGAGGCTCACGAATTCCGATTGCGCCTTGCGCATCAGAATCGCGACGCGCATCTCGAGCTCGGGCGGCTCGATCGCCACCGTCAGGCCGGAGTCGAAGCGCGAAATGAGACGGTCGTCGATACCCGAAATTTCCTTAGGATACGTGTCGCTGGTGATAATCACCTGCGCCTTGTTCGCGACCAGCGCCTCGAACGCGTAGAAGAACTCCTCCTGCGTGCGCGACTTGCCCGAAAAGAACTGAATATCGTCGATCAGCAGCAGATCCAACGAGTGGTAGTAGCGCTTAAAGTCGTCGAAAGCCTTGCGCTGGTACGCCTTCACGACGTCCGACACGTACTGTTCCGCGTGAATGTAGCGGATCCGCGCGCCGGCCTTGTCCATCAGAAGCTGGTTGCCGATTGCGTGGATCAGGTGGGTCTTGCCGAGGCCCACCCCGCCGTACAGGAACAGCGGGTTGTACGAGATGCCGGGATTGTCCGCGAC